>NZ_QKZV01000030.1 GCF_003254115.1 Hydrotalea sandarakina | reverse complement strand
GATGGGATGGAAGCACAAAGTGCCAATTGGCCGGATGATATTGCCGGTTCTATTTATAACCATTCCTCAACATTTGAAGGAGGTTTAACAGTAACAACAGTAGATGGTGATATTAGTGGGGGCGGTAGCTCAAAAGAGTCTGATGGAGGGGATAAAAAGAAAAAGAAGAAAGATGGTCCTATACCCCCCAAAAATAATTATCAAAAGCCGGATTTAAAGCATGTGCCATCTTTTAATGATTTTATTACTCCAGTTTCACAAACAACAAATGAGACAAAACAAGAAAGTAAAACAGCAACAAACATTGCAGGCAAATTAGTAGAAACAACAGCACAAGCATTGGAAGCTACTAAGCAGGCTACAATAGGTGCACAAAAGCTTGCAAACAGCATGTCTGGAACTGCTTCTGAAGTTTTAAACGGTGGTAAAATTGTTGAAGTTGCAAGCAGAGATCTTGCAATTGCAAGTGCAGGCATTACTGTAGTTGATGGCATACAGCATGGGTTTAAAGCTCATCATGTTGTGGACTTAGCAATTTCAGGTGGTATTTATTTTCTGTGTGGATCAATTCCAGTTGCAGGTTGGATTGTCGGAGGGGCATATTTTATAACGAATATTATAGTGGAATCAAAAACAGGGCATAGCATTACAGAAAACTTATTTGACTCAGGGAAATATTAAATTTATATGTACGATTATATTTTTTGGATATTATACAGTCGAAATATTAACCGAAATAAAGGTGAATGGTTAAGTAGAAACAATGCAAGTGGAGTAGTTTTTTTTGCAATTTTTATACATATAGCTTTTTTTATACAAATAATAAAAAAAATTGTTGGTAGCAAATCTGGATTAAGAATTATAAACTTTAATAGTACAATTTTAATTGTTGTATTCTTATTGTGTATTCTTTGCGTTTATCTATACTACAATAAATACAGAATTGCAAGGATTGAAAGAAAATATAAAAACAGCAATAGTGCTTATATAAAGTTTGGTGGTTGGATTGTAGCTATACTAATATTTGTCCCTTTATTAATAATTATTATTCTTGGCTGGAAAGGATAAATTAATATTAAAAAAAAGCTTCAGTGATGCAGTAAGCTCCCCCCAAAGTTTTACATTTGAACTTAGCTTTAACCCAAAAGCTAGCTAACTTTAAATTTTCGAAGTTCAAATAAATAATAAAAGCAATTTTTTTCTTTTATTAATCGTTTTGTTATTTTGTAATTAATCAGCTTCCGGGTCAAGTATAAATTTTGACGGCAAAACGCCTACACAAGCAATGATTAATAAAATTGGAGCACAATATTATCTACTAAATAAGGCGCTAATT
>NZ_QKZV01000029.1 GCF_003254115.1 Hydrotalea sandarakina | reverse complement strand
TGTCTTGTCCTAAAATAGGTTGACGAATAATCGTCACTTAAATTTGGACAAAATATGTTAGAAAAAGCAATTAAAAAAGAGGCTATTATAGCCGAGTATTTAACAGGCGATTACAGTTATCGCCAATTAGGAGTAAAACATGGCATTGATTTTCGTAAAATTCATAGTTGGGTGAGTAAGTATAAAGGAAAAATAAAGCCTGTTAAGCAAGCTTCTAAGAGGAAAGAGGAAGCAGCGGCATTACCAGCCGAGGTAAAACAACTGCAAGCCGAACTGCGTAAAGCTAAGCTACATAATGAAGTGCTGGAAGAAATGCTAAAGCTATCAGAGCAACTCACCGGAATAGAGCTTAGAAAAAAGTTTGGTACCAAGCAATCATGAATGTAGAACAAAGAAAGCCGAGAAGCATTACTTCGCTTTGTTCATTGCTTGGTTATAGTCGGCAAGGGTTGTATAAAGCCCAACAACAGCATCAGCAACAATGTTTTGAAGAAGAACTGCTGGTGCAGCAAGTACAAAAAATTAGAGTAGATCAACCAAGAATTGGTGGTAGAAGATTGCATCATATGTTGCAACCCTTTATGCAACAACATCATTTCAAAATGGGTAGAGATTCATTTTTTAAGCTATTACTAAACAATGGCTTATTGGTAAGAAGAAGGAAGCGAAAAAAGCCGGTTACAACCGATAGTTTTCACAGATACAAAAAGTATAAAAATTTAATCAAAGAGTTTGTTCCAGTGGGTTCTAACCAATTATGGGTAAGTGATATTACATACATCCACTTAAAAAATGGGTTTGCCTATTTGAGTTTAATAACAGATGCTTATAGCAGGAAAATTACAGGCTTCTACTTATCCAAAACATTAGAAGCAAATGGAAGTATTAGAGCATTGAAGATGGCTCTGCAACATAATGCAGTACCATCTAATAAACTAATTCACCATAGCGATAGAGGTGTTCAATATTGTTGTAATGCTTATGTAACCATACTTAAAAACAAGCAGATGAAAATATCGATGACGGAGAATGGGGACCCATTAGAAAATGCGATAGCTGAAAGAGTGAATGGGATATTAAAGGATGAATTATTAGAAGATGAGTACAACAATTTTGAAGCAGCACAACAGGGTGTAGCTAAAGCAATAAGTGTGTATAATCATTTACGTCCACATGGTAGTATTAGTTACAAAACACCTATAGAATTACATAATCATAATGAACCGGTTGAAAGGAAATGGAAGAACTATTATGTAAAAAAGGAACTATTAAAAGTTGGAGTTGCTGAGGAAACATACCGATGAAAAAAATATTTCTATAGCTGAGATGGGCTATAAAATATTTTTTTCATCTGCAACCTTAACTTTGAATAGTAAACCAATGGCAGGACTAAAAACAAATCGTAAACCTGTCGTAGGATTAAATCAAAAAAACTGTCAACTATTTTTAGGACGATACA
>NZ_QKZV01000028.1 GCF_003254115.1 Hydrotalea sandarakina | reverse complement strand
GGTGGGTATTCCATTAATGGTAAATGCACCAGTAGTAGCACTACATAAGTTAAATGAATTACTTGTTATGCTTAAAGTAGGTGCAGGTCGGGAAACCTTTATTAAACCTATATCGGAATTATGCCCTTTAATCAGATTAGAACCACAGGGATTTACTGCTCTTATTTGGATATAAGTATTATCTCCATTCGATGAATCACTGGTAACAGATACATTATTTTTACCGGGTAACCAGTTTGTACCTGTAGCAGTTTGTCCATTCAGCTTCCATCCCTTTGGTAAAAGATATTCATAATCGGTAATGGTTCCATAGGCAATAGGAGTAGATAAGGCAGAATTGGAAAATTGTACATTATTAAAATAAATATTAAAATTCTGGCTCTGGCAACGAGGTGCAGTTATGCTAGCAGGATTTGGTTTAACCTGCGAATACAGAGGGGAAGGAATATTGAGTGACTTAATTTTAGTAAATGTGAAATCATATGATTTTCCAGGCCCCAAAGTAACATCATCGTAATATAAAGTAAAAGTTTGTTGCTCATTATAATCTTGAAAACTACCTGTAAAAGTATAAACTGAAGGATTTGATTGATCTTGTGCAAGCGGGGTTACAATTGTGGGTGGAATGATATTTGCCTTGGATGAAAGTCTAACATTCGTAGCTCCTGTAATTGTAATAGTGAAATTGATATTTTGATTTGGGCAATATTCCTGATTAATATCTGGCATGATTGTGTATGTTGCCTGTGCTTTTATCGTTGTTGCTGTAATTATTAAACTGCAAAATAGAAAGATAATTTTTTTCATATAAATATTTTTATTTAGTTAAATGAATTTGTAAACCAATATTTAATTGAATGCCTCTGAACTCATTAAATTGTTTCCCCGCTCCATAGGTTAAATAATAATATCCCATTAAAAATTCTATACCTACTGATGAATTTAAATAAATAACAGGCCCTGCATTAAAAGAATAATTATTCGAACCTACTTTATCCGGTTTATTAAAAGTAATTTCATACTGATAGTTTGCTTCGGTTAAAAAGTTCCATTGCCTGTCCGGCTTAAGTAAATAATATCGTATAAATGGGCCTATCCAAAAGCGTGTATAATTTGCTGTGCCAGAACTATTTTCAATTGGAGTGGCTTTGTACCAGGTAAATTGAGGTTTAATACCGGCAGCTAATTTATCAAAAAGAAAGTAGCCAATACTTGGATTTATTTTAAAATTTGTATTTCGATAAACACTAATTATTGTAGAATTGGGATACGGGGTTCTACTTTCATCAGTACTAAAGCTAAAGGCACCCCCAACCAGCCAGGTGCCTTGTTCTAATTGGGCGTGGGCCAATGAGGAAGAAAGTAATAGCAATAAACAACTAAGGTAAAATTTCATAAAAAATGTTTTAGTTAAACAATAAATGTTGTTGAAATATATTATTAAGTAAAGGCAATCAATTAATAAATAACCACGGGTGGGCTTCTGGGTATGGTAGGGGTATTGGTAACAG
>NZ_QKZV01000027.1 GCF_003254115.1 Hydrotalea sandarakina | reverse complement strand
CGGCTATAATAGCCTCTTTTTTAATTGCTTTTTCTAACATATTTTGTCCAAATTTAAGTGACGATTATTCGTCAACCTATTTTAGGACAAGACAGCCTGATTTTGATTCATTGGTTTCTTTGTCAAGATATGAAACAAGCAAATATTTATGTAAAACTTCAATGACAGTTACTTGTTGTCCAGTTTTAACTTTTCCAATGATTTTGCTCCCTTTGTGTCCCGAAAAGAAAAGGCTTGTCTTTACCCTTGACGTTCTTGTTCTATTAAGCTTTCTTATTTCATATTCAATTTTATCAGAAAATTCCTTGTTTATTTTCTCAATCTCTTTTTTAGTTTCCTGAATGACTTCTTTATTACTCTTGTCGGTGTTTTGAACATAAGTTCCGTATAGTGTTAAAAGGAAGGCGATAACAGTGATTAAATCAAATAGAAACTGCCTTCCTTTTTCTGTTTTAGTTTTTTTAAGTAAACCGAAAAGTTCACTTACGATTGATTGTTTTAAATTGTCAAGGTCATTTACTGTAATTGGTTTATTACTGTCTAATAATTCGTCTGTTACTGTCTTTACTGCCTCGTTAGCATTTTCGGCTACTTTAATATCCTCCCAATTGTGAGAATAGGAAATGTCTTTGAGAAATGCTGTAGAAAGACCCTTAATTGCAACGTCTATGCTATTGAATTTACTTAAATGAGTTTGACTTAAAGCTTTGGCAATTTGTGTCAAATTATTCGATGAATAAATCTGGCTTGTAGCAAATGCTGACAGGTTATTAGAAGCGATTTGATTTTTCCTGGCTAATTCTGCAAGAGTAGATGATAGATTAGCCAATGGTGAAGTCTCAGTAGCTTTTTGGATTGCAGATAGTTTAGCTAAAACACTTTCGTCAATTAGGTTTTTTGTAACACTAAAAGGCTTTATTTGTTTTGAATATGCTTTTGCAATTTCTGTCAAGCCACTTATGCCTGCAAAATCATAAAGCTGTTTTTGTTTCGCAACAGCCGCAGCTAAATTTTGTATAGAAGCTAAACCTAAAGCACTTTGTCTTATCTCGTTTTGCTTTTGTAAAGTTTTCATTATATCGTGAAATGTGTCCATTTAATATTGCTGGTAACGTTCGGGCTTTGTGCAGGTGGGGAATTAGTATTCCGTCTGCCCACAACCGATACCGATTAAAAATAAAAAGTTCAATTTAAGAACTAAACTTGAAATTTATTCGTCAAGCTCGGACAAATGCTCAGCAGCTTTACAAAAGCAGATTGTTATTTCGTCCTGCCCCACTTGCACAAAGCCCATGTTGCAAGCAGTACTTTCCATTTAAAACTTTGCAATATTACTTTCGCTCAATTGTCAACCAAAAAATGTCTTGTGGCATGCTTATGAAATTGCCAATAACCAATGCCGCTTCAAATTGTCTTTTTTATAAACACTTGTGTCTAACAAAGCAAGTAAATTTTGTCTACCTAACACTGCATGAAAAAAAAACAATTTTGCAAGCTATTTGAAAATAAAAATTGTGTCAAAATGAAATCAAAGGTGTCCACCAAAAACTTTCCCCAAAACCAATGAACTGCTGTGGGTCGTTGCAAACTATGCGGCAACTCGTTTTTGTCTATTAGTAGCGTATGACCTAAAAATGCATTTTCTGTCCTACCCTTATTGACTTGGATAAAAGTCCACCCGAAAAAAATGTCAAATTGAAAAACAAAGAAAATAATATGTACAAAAACCGAACAAAGAATGTCAAGTCGATGTGGGCTTTTATTCAAGTCAACCTATAAGTAGATAAATGCTTTCTGCCTAACCCTATTAATTGAAAGCTGATTGCCGTATTGCTTGCAACGTTGAAGCATTTGTGTTTGTGGCGGAATTTGAAATCCGTCAGCTTGGTACAAATGCTAAATAAATTTACAAAAGTTAATTGTTAATTCTATT
>NZ_QKZV01000026.1 GCF_003254115.1 Hydrotalea sandarakina | reverse complement strand
TTAGTCAAAGTAAACTAAATATTTAGTTGCTGGTAAATATTTGTAATTAAAAATTTAGAGAGGTCAAATATAATGGTGTACAACGAGCAGGGCTTTATGCAGGTTGGGAATTAGAATTCCGACTGCCGATAACCGCTGCTGATTGAAAATATAAAGTTGAATTTAAGAACTAAAGTTGAAAATTGTTTGTCCAGCCCGAACCACAGCCTGGATTTGCAATTGGCTGATGTTTGCTGGTCATGCCCAACTTGCATAAAACCCAATGTTGCCTGTAGTTTTATTTTTCGTCACGTACCGAAATTATTTTAGTGTCCTTGTTATAAATGCTATAAACAACTTTTGCTTTATTTCGTGTTCTCTTGTCGTCTGAAACAAAATAGTCACAATAGGAAGCAAAGAAACTATGGTCAGCATCCCAAAGTCTTGCATAGTTTGAAGTGTCAGTTTCTTTGTCCTTCCAATAACCAAACATATCTAGAAGTTCAAATACGCCAGCAATTCTGTTGTGAAGTCCAAAGTTTTTCCCATCTAGATGTTGCTGAATTCCGTACTCAATCATTTCTAAAAAAGATTGGTTTGTCCCCCAATTTGTAAGTTTAGTATTTAAATGCTCAATAACTTCTGTCGCACTATAATTATTTATTTTTTGCATTTCAATTCCCAAATGCTGTCTTACTTCTTCTTTTTGCTCTTTGGAAAACAGGTTCATAAAACCTTTCATTGCGTCAATACCGAATAAAACAAGAGCTATTGTGTCGTAAACCTCTTGTGGGTCTTCCATAATATGAGTAAGGCGATTCTCTTTTAAGTCCAAATACAAATAGTTATTCTTAAAAATATTGCGTATAGTATCGAACCGTTTATTAAGTAAGTCTGCCTTTGAAATTTTAGAATTCCCTTGAAAACTTTCTACCTCAAAAATGTGAGCAGAGGAATAGAAAAATTTTGTCTTGTTGTCAGGAAGCAAAGCTCTTACTTCGTTCAAATTGTAGTCGCCATTCTCAATAGAAACTATTATGTTGTTGTCAAGGTATGCAGTCATTTGTAGTGGGTCTGAAAAATTACAGGCAACGTTCGAGTATTTGCGAAGGCAGGGAATTAATTGATTGTCCAGCCCGGTACAAATGCCCAATTGAAAATATGTTGTTGAAGTTAAGAACTAAAGCTGAACATTGAACGTCGAGCCCGAACTGCTGCTGATAGTAGCATATAGCTGATGTTACATTGTCCAGCCCTGCTTTTGCAAATACTTTTGTTGGCTGCCGTATTTCTATTTCAATTTATAGCTTGATAATTCCCAAATGCCGTTTCCTGGCAGTGGTCCTAAACTGTATTCGTTTTGATAGAACTTTGTCATTCCAATATTTGGGGTTAACCAAATAGTGTCTTTGGTGAATGAATTAACAACGTAACCAACTGTTTTTGATAATTGGAAAGTATTTTCAAATGTACCGGCTGGAACTGTTAAGCTGCTTTCATTTAAAACTTTTGTTGTGTCACCGAAAAATTTGTCTGTAAACCATTTGTTATTTACTTGTAATGGAAATATATATCTGCGTTTTTCCTCTGGCATTTGAGTTGTACAAGTTAAACATGGTACTCCATAGAAAACTGCTTTTTGTTCATCAATAACTACGAAAGAACTATCCAGTAAATATTTTTGATTTGTTGCATTTTGCAAAGTGCTTGTCCAAATTGTTGCACTTTGTCCATCTGGAAGTGTCCCAGTTCCAACAATGTCAACAAAAATATATCGTTCGCTATTAGAGCCGTCATTGTACTTATAAGCCCAATGATTACCTACTTCATTAGGGAACACTTGATTTGAAGGAGTGTTTGAAGGTGCATTATTTTCTTTGTTGCATGATGCGATGAAAAGCAGCAAGAAAAAAGTGAAGTAAGATTTCATAATCTGTCTTTTTAAAGATGACAGTTGTGTCCACCGAAACGTTGCAAAGATTATGGCAGCCAACGTTTTGCGGCTTGGCGAAGGTGGCGATTTAACCACAAATGTTCATACGAAGCACACACTTCAAATTTACGAAAAACTGTCATACGAAGCA
>NZ_QKZV01000025.1 GCF_003254115.1 Hydrotalea sandarakina | reverse complement strand
AGAAATTTTCTTTTGGGCATCTTTGCTCAAAATGGTTACACCTTGTAACGCTGCAATTGTTTTTAACATACGTTTTGTTTTAAAATGTTTAAAAATGATTGTTTATGTTTTGCTAGCTAACACATGTTTTGATTTGACTGGGCTCTTTTTCTATTTTCTTGCTCATGCTCAAATTCAATAATTGCTTCTATATGAAAACCCAGGTCATTTATTCTATAAATAAGTGGAAATTGTTTGTTGTTAATGAGTAGCAGTGGCGTTAGGGTTAACTGTTGTTGTACACACCATTCTGCCTGGTTTTGTAAAAAAGGTTGTTGCTGTTTTACAATATCACTGAGTTGTTTTAGCTTATCAAATTCCTTAAAATTGGGGTTGTTATACCAGTTTTCAATAGTTTCAATGCCCTTTTCTTTGTTGTTAAAGTATGTGTGTACTAGCCAGCTTGCAATCTTAGTTCCTAAGTCGATCGTGTATTCATAGGGGACAAAGAATACAATTCTTAAAGAAATATTGGCAGGGAATTTTTGTAACAAAGATTTTAATTCACCATGAGCTTTTTGACATGCTCGGCATAGTGGATTGGAAATAAGTGTAATTTGTATTGGGGCTTGTTCTGAACCTATGATAATTTCCTTTTCTTTTTTTAAATGACTGTCTTCAATAGAATTTGTAAGCTTGTAATAAGCAATAAACAGGTGATAGTTGCGCTTAAAACTTAAGCATTCAATTTCAGTATTATGCAGTTTGGCGCTGTTTTCAAATAATTGCTTTAGATAATACCATACTAAATAAACAAGTGCAGTTATGCATAATACTGCAGCTATAAATCGAGTTTGAAGGAAAATTTGCGAAATGGAAATAATTGCCACAATTCCTTGTAGCAGTAATATGGCTGCTATGGTAAGGCATAAAGGGCACCATTTTTTTATAATATAGGCCTGCTGATAGATAGAATAAATCGGAAATAATATTCCAACAATACTTAGAGCTAAGAGTATTGAAATAGCATTTGGTAAAAGCAACAAGTAAATCAATTGCAAAGAAAAATATACAATTCCTGCATCGGTAAGGTTTATGTTTTTCCAGAGATTAGCTGCTTTTGAATGTAAAACTTGACCACAATCAGAGTTTTTTGATAATGTGCAGAATCGCTGCAGAAAATGGTTGTTAAAACCTAAACTATGAACAAAAAGCAGTATTGAGCATGTTAACCCTACTATTGTTAGTAAGAGGTAAGCATAGATATTGAATGTTTGAGTGGATTGTAACCAGAATAAGAAAAAAACTGTAAAAGCCAAAAGGTTGATGAATAAAGGTCTTAACCAATCATAAATTTTAACACCTAGTGTAGGTTCTTTCTTTTCAATTACAACGATAATGCCAGTGAATATTTTTTTAAAATTATCAAAAGTGATTGAAAATGATTTCTCCTGTCCAGTGTAAATTTCGATGGAAACTGTTGAGATAACCCTTGTTAATACAAATTGATCAATCTTGTTATTTCTTATCAATGCGAGAAATGATTCTTTCAGATTTGGTATATTGTCAATGTCAATTTGAGCTGCCTGGTTTTCAATTTTGAATGTATTGAGTGTATCAGTAATAGAACTAAGTGTGCCAATATCAGGATGTGAAAGAAATTGTAATTGTATTTTTTCAATACTTACATCATAGTGGCTTTGCTTTAACCACTTGTAAATTATGTTAACTGTGTTTTCTTCCATAGTCTTTAGTGGCAAGGTCTATAAGTTGTTTAACAATAAGTCTGGATTTAATTTTTAAATCAAAATTTGTGAATGTTGCCATAAGTTTGCTTACAATTAAAATATTATTTTCTATTTCAGAATGTTTTGCACCACCTGTTAATCTTAATTTGAAATTTTCAACTAATTACATTTTCTATTTCTTAGTTTGGTGATTTCTATCATTCTGCCACATAACTTACATTTATATATTCTCTATTGTAAACTTAAAGAACAACCAAAACTAATACATTATTTATGATATATCTTTAGTAATTTCCCTAAATCCTATACGTATTTCTACGCAATTTTTTAAAAAATAGCATCTGCCTATCA
>NZ_QKZV01000024.1 GCF_003254115.1 Hydrotalea sandarakina | reverse complement strand
TACATTATCAAAGAACACATCTACCGGACTTTCATTGCTGCAGTAAATATAAATATACCCGTTTTTTGGTATTTGTATACCCTGCATACCGGCATCATTGTGGTGGTCTTTTACTACTCCACTACTGCCTACCACACTAAAGCCACCACTAATTTAACGAAATAAAAATGGTATAAAAAAATATTTTTATTGGTTATTTTGAAAGAAAATTCTTAGCTCTCCATAACAATAAAAAAGCAACCTTTTGCAAGATTGCTTTTTGAATATATGCGTTTGTCGGCTTGCATGCCAACAGTTCGAACTTTTTACCAGATATCCGGAAAGTTGTTCGATATTAAATTGAAAAAACTAATAGGACTGATATTTGAATAGCAATCAAAAACTATTTTTGCTATAGGGTAGATATTGATTTGAAAATAATGAAAGATTATTTAATTACAAAACAACTAAACAATTGCTACAAAAAAATTGCACTTATGACTTGAACTTAGACTAAATTAGTATTGATAACCATAAACTTTTTTTCTATAACCTTTAATGTAATTTTTGATAATAAAATAAAAACATAAAAAAACTAGAATTGTTGTAAGGTATATAGAATTTAAAAAATACCAAACTAAAATATTGGGCACAATCATAAAAATGAAAATCATAAAGGTTGGCAAAATTGCAGAAAACCCATAATATCTCACATAGTAAATTCCTAATCTATTTATATACCTAAAATATAATTCTTTACTTACCTCGTTTGAAATGTCATAGTTGTTAATTTTAATAAATTCTAAGTACTCGTTAATTAATGAAGTAATTTTATTTTTCTCTTTCTTTACATGTGGATAATATAATAAAAAATTTCTTAAGGAATAAAAATGAATTTTCTTTTTCATTTCATTACTCGTATTTTCATCAATTTCATTAAGTACTTCCGTGAAATCCATATTTAATAATCTTTTTTAATAAATTTAATGATTGTTTCAATTTTTTCATATACCTCTTTCCCTTTATTAAATATCTCGTTTACCCCTTCAAATTCATTTCCTGTTTTTAAAATCTTCTTTAAGAATGAGAATTTAGATATTATAGGTATATTATATTTCAAAATTAGTCCAGCTATGTTTCTATATATTGAACTTTTAAGATTGTTTATAGATATTAGTCCACGAATAGTGTAATAATAAAATTTATCTGAAAGAATAATTGATGTTTCAGTAATTGCTGGCGTTGCAAATAGTAAGGCAGGTGTTGCTATTATGCCCACAACCCATGCCTGCATAGCCCTGTAATTATCTTCCTCATCACTTAAATGCTTGTACCAATTTAATTTTGAAAGATAAGATTCAGGATCGCCTAGTTCTGAAAGTGGTAATCCTTTTAATTTTCGGCTGAAATATAACTGATAGTTGTTCCTAGCATTGTTCATCTCAGTTGTACCCGGCCACCAATATAAGATGGTGTAACTACTTTTTCTTTTACCAAAAACCGTTACATTTCCTAAATCATGAGGATGACTTTCATTCACAGCAGTATCCTTTAAACCCAAAGGATCATTATTTAGTATTGGATTATTACTAGCAAAGGCATATATTGAAATAGAAACAGAAAAACCACCAATTGGGTCAATGGAAATAAAGCGACCAATTTGCGGATCATACATTCTTTTTTTTGCATCATACCATTCTAAGCCCGAGCCATCAGTAAATTCAGAAGTTTGTAATTCATTACCTCCATTAAATTTATATCGACTAGATAACTCTCCTGCTGCTTTACTGCTTATTCCCGCCATTGTTAAGCCAAACGGATAATAATGCGTCTCCTCCAAAAGCGGCCCTCGTGTATGCACTACCTGCAAATTATCAAAGAACACATCTACCGGACTTTCATTGCTGCAGTAAATATAAATATATCCGTTTTTGGGTATTTGTATACCCTGTATACCGGCATCATTGTGGTGGTCTTTTACTACTCCACTACTGCCTACCACACTAAAGCCACAGCTAATTTAACGAAATAAAAATGGTATAAAAAATTATTGTTATTGGTTTTTTTGAAAGAAATTCTTGACTCTCTATAACAACAAAAAAGCAACCCTTTGCAAGATTGCTTTTTTTAAAATATGTGTTTGTCGGCTTGCCTACCAACAGTTCGAACTTTTTAGAGAGTTTATCCACAATATTGGCATTTTGATTGAAGGGGATTACTGATTTGAAAAGGTATTGAAGAGCAAAAAATTACTGCATAAGGATAACCATGAACCGAAGG
>NZ_QKZV01000023.1 GCF_003254115.1 Hydrotalea sandarakina | reverse complement strand
CTACTGCCTACCACACTAAAGCCACCGCTAATTTAACGAAATAAAAATGGTATAAAAAATTATTGTTATTGGTTTTTGAAAAAAATTTTTGCTCATAATAACAATAAAAAAGCAACCTTTTACAAGATTGCTTTTTTGAATATATGCGTTTGTCGGCTTGCCTACCAACAGTTCTAACTTTTTAGAGAGTTTAACCACAATATTGGCATTTTGATTGAAGGAGATTGCTGATTTGAAAAGGTATTGAAAAGCAAAAAATTACAGTATAGGTATAACCATAAACAGAGGGAAAAGTTTATATTGGATTCAGAAAATTGTGAGCAAAGCTAACCATTAGCATTCTTACAAAAGAAACTTCTTCCTTAACTCTTGTAAAATTATCCACTACTTCAGATAACAAAAGCCGCAGTGATGCGGCTTTTGTTATCTGATAATTTATTTATCATGTCAGTTAAAAATAAAGTAATTCAAGATTTAGCCCTTTTGTAATTTTTGCCTCTCCATAAAATATCATCTTTTCCATCAAAGTATATTATATCATTTTCAACATCCATTTTCTCAACAAAGCATTCAGTAAAATTTTTAAGTGTAATTGTAAAATAATTCTCACCGTTTTTAAAATCCAACGAGTTAAAGACCCTAAAATAAATTCGCTGGTAACATTTTCCTTCTTCTATACATTGAGGATATAAATCTTGTATTAAAAAACTTAAAGAGGGGCTTTGACAATATGGTATCATAGCCTTAGGTATTTTAATGAATGTACTATCTGATTTTAATTGTCGCATCAAACAACCAAAATTGAATAGATATCTAAATCTATTTGAAAAAAAAGCATCATCCTCTGGTAGTAAAACATGAATATAAAGAGTGTCTTGTGAAAGATTTTTTTCATGTTTAAAATCAAAGTATAACTTAAAAAAATTTCTATCATTTGATAGTACAATTGTATTGTTGGTTAATACTTTAAAATTACCCTTTGCAAGTGTATCATAACAGATTGGAGTTACTACATCTTCAAGTTTAGACAAAGGCCTTTTTAAAAAAAAAGTATTTGTTCTCCCATTAACACTTAAAGTTTCTCCGGCACATTTATATACCCCACTTATATTTTTTAAAGTTTTTAGTATTGTTGAATCAGAAGCATTTCCTTTAAAAAAAAGTATCGATGTGTAAATTAACAAAAGTAATCTTTTCATTTATCAGTTATTTTAAATTTGCATAAGGATAGTAAATATCACCATTAGGTAAGGTACCATGTAAATCTCTAACTGTTCCAGAGTTTATATCTGATAAATTTCTTGCACTACTTGTAGAAAATGTTCCATCGAATGAAAATTGTACTTGATATGCCTGAACCTCGTCTCCGATATTACTACCCGTAGCACCAACATTCAACAAATAACCCTTAGTGCTTTCTTTAGTAGAAAATCTTAACCCACCAGAGTTTAAATTTTGAAGTACATGAACTACTTCATGAAAAAATAAACCATCATTACTTCCTTCAACTATTACAGTTTTTCCATCTCCTTGAACAACATGGTGAGTTCCATTGTCGTTGGCAGGAGATTGAAATGAATAGTTATGATTAACATCTGCCCTCATAGCGTCTATAGCTGCAATTCCTGTTCTCAAATTATCGTTTCTTTTACCTAATTCGGTATTGGATTTTGTTAAATGATTAATAGTGTTATTTGCAGCTTTAAGTTCTTTATCACTAAGTTTTCTTGACGCAATTTGAGCTTGCTTATTACTTATAATGCGATTGTTTTTTGCTATTTTGGCATTATTTGCATTGATTCTATTATTTGCATTGTTTGCAATTCGATTTGCCACAGCATTGTTTGCTTTACCAATAATTGAATCACCAAGTTGATCATTAAATAATATAGGATTATCATTCATTGCAGAGTATAGACTCTGTGCATAATCCGGTTTCGGGTCTATTTGCCACCATCTGCCAAGCTGTGGGTCTAAGCTTCTAAAGTTGGTTGCATACAGTTCTAACCCCGAACCATCGGAGAACTCTTTGCTTTGCAATTCAGAACCTTTATTGTATTTGTATTTATTTTCTGTACCGCCTGCTGCTTTGCTGCTTATTCCCGCCATGGTGAGTCCGAACGGATAATAATGCGTCTCCTCCAACAAAGGCCCTCGGGTATGAACTACCTGCAAATTATCAAAGAACACATCTACCGGACTTTCATTGCTGCAATAAATATAAATATACCCGTTTTGGGGTATTTGTATACCCTGCATACTGGCATCGTTATGGTGGTCTATTACTACTCCACTACTGCCTACCACACTAAAGCCACCGCTAATTTAACGAAATAAAAATGGTATAAAAAATTATTGTTATTGGTTTTTTT
>NZ_QKZV01000022.1 GCF_003254115.1 Hydrotalea sandarakina | reverse complement strand
TAGTCGTTTGTTTTGCCATTTTACAATGTGTAATAATTTATATTTTTTGTCAGTCTTTGAATGTTGGAATTTTCGTTCTACAATGACCGCTAACGGTTTCGGGCTTTGCGTTCGGGCGGGTTTCGGAGCACAAAACTTCAATTTATTACTAAAGTTTAATAGAAGCACAAAGCTCCAAGTTTGCACGTCAGCCCGCCTGACGCAAAACCCGTGTTGGCGGTTCGTTGTTCTTTCATATTGGTTTTCAAAGTCTAAGAGTTTACTGTCAACCGTTTGTGATGGAAGTAATATGACCCTAAAATTACTCCTAAAATGATTGTTGGAAATATGGTATATGTCAATGGATTTCCAACAGCAATTTGTGAGTAAGTTGCACCAATAACATCAAACACAAGTCCTGCATATGCCCATTCTTTTAGTCTTGGAAAATTAGGAGTAAAGATTGCTATTAATGCTAAAATTCGTGCAACACCTAAAAAGGGCGAAAGGTAAGCAGGATAGCCAAGAGAAGTAATTATTTCAATTGATTGTGGGTTTCCCATCAGTTCCATTATTGAGCCGTAACCCAAACTTGGGATTAACAAACCTGTAAAAACCCAATAGAAAATATTTAATCGTTTCATTGCTTATTTCTCTTGATAGTTTATCATCCAATTGATTCCAAATTTGTCTGTAAAACTTCCGTAATACGCACCCCAAAACATATCTTGGATTGGCATTTCTACTTTACCATCAATAGATAGTTCATTAAACAATCTTTCGGCTTCTTCCCTTGAAGCAGGTTCAAGTTGGATGTGCATATTATTTCCTTGTGTCAGAGTAAATCCCATTTCTTTGGGTGCGTCAGTCCCCATTAAAATGTGTCCGCCAAGAATTGGAAGTTCAATATGCAAGACCATTTTTTTTACCGGTTCTGCAATTGGTGGATGATTTGGGTCAGCAGGAAGGTCTCCAAAGCGTTTGATTCCATTTATAAAATCTGTTTTAAAAACGGATTTGTAGAAATTGAATGCTTCTTCAGTGTTACCCTGAAAATTTACATAAGTTGATACTCTTGCCATATTGTTTGTTTTATTTTGTTTACGAAGTTTAAATTGTGTTTCAATGTATTGGTCAAGGTTTTCCATTGCCACTGTAAAGCCTTCTTTAAAACCCATTTCAATGATCTTTTCTAAGTCAGCCAAACTGTTGTACTTGGCTGTTATGGTTACTAGGGTTTTTTCTCCATTTTCATTGAACTCATTTGTCCATTGAGTTCTCGGCATTTCTTGATTTACAATTCCGTTTTCGTCACAAAAAGCGTCTAAACCTGAAAACATAGACTGATGAACAATTTTGATGTAATCAATTTTACACCAATGACATTCTTGCTGGTTTTTAATTTCGGTATTATACATTTCGTAAAGCCACATTCCACCTTCTCTAAAATCCATTGACTTTGTTCTTGTCTGATAGGGTTTAGGTGCCCACCATTGGTCAAGAATTTTAGGATTTGTCCACGATTCCCAAACCAATTCAAGGTTTGCAGCAAACTCTCGTTTCACGTTTACGGTGTTATTCTCCTTGTTTACTATGAAGTCAAATTTTAAGTTTGGTTTCATTTTCTTTTTGATTTTAATTGTTCTAAAACGGTATCCAATTGGTCAAAACGTTTGACAAGCATTTGCTTAAACTGTTCCAACCATTTTTCTATGTCTTTCATTTTGTCGGCATTTAAATGGTAGTGAATTTCTCTACCTTGTTGCTCCTGTTTTAATATTTCGCATTCTGTGAGAATTTGCAAATGCTTTGAAACCGCTTGCCTGCTTGAATTAAAATATTTAGCAATTGCATTTGGAGTCATTGCACCAACAGTTAAAAGTAAAATAATTGCTCGTCTTGTTGGGTCTGCTATTGCTTGAAAAGCATCTCGTCTTGTTTCCATTGTATAATTATATGCTACTAAGTGGTTGCAAATATATGTGCAATTATTTAATTGCTCAAATATTTCTTTGATTTTTTTGTCTGGATGATTCTAATGAAGAAAGGTATTGTCTTTGAGCAGGGTGTCTGTTACAATGACCGCCAACGTTCGAGGCTTTGTGCAGTTGGGGAATTGACCAACTGTCCGCCCGGAACTGAAGCTAAATTTATAACTAAAAGTCGAAGTTTAGAACTACTGCCCAACAGAATTACGTCCGCCGAATATAAAGCTTGGATATGCACTGCCGATGATTGTTTCAACGTCCTGCCCCAATTGCACAAAACCTTTTGTTACCAGCAGTATTGCTATTTGTCAAGTTCAAAATACTTCTTAATAACAAAGCCTGTATCGTCCTAAAAATAGTTGACAGTTTTTTTGATTTAATCCTACGACAGGTTTACGATTTGTTTTTAGTCCTGCCATTGGTTTACTATTCAAA
>NZ_QKZV01000021.1 GCF_003254115.1 Hydrotalea sandarakina | reverse complement strand
CGGCTATAATAGCCTCTTTTTTAATTGCTTTTTCTAACATATTTTGTCCAAATTTAAGTGACGATTATTCGTCAACCTATTTTAGGACAAGACACATGGATTAGTACGGTTGATGAAAAGGGAACATCATTATTATTAGAACCAACACCTGAATTTTTAAAAAAAAATGAAGTAAAGGAAAAGAATAAAGGTTATACTTTTTTATTTCGCTACCTTAAACCTTACAAAAAATATATTGTTCAACTATTAATTGGAATGTTCATCACCAGCCTGATTTCACTAACATTTCCATTTCTTACACAAGTTTTAATTGACATTGGTGTTACAGATAAAAACTTATCAATTCTATATTTAATTTTATTATCACAACTATTTTTATTTACAGGTAATACTATTATTGAAATTATACGAAGTTGGCTTTTGTTACACATCAATGCAAGAGTAACCCTCAATATCATTTCCGATTTTTTAATTAAACTATTAAAACTACCAATTAAATATTTTGATACAAAAGCAATAGGGGACATTTCTCAACGCATTAGTGACCATCATCGTATTGAAAATTTTTTGACAAACTCGACACTTAGCACATTGTTTTCAATAATTAACATTGTCATTTTTTCACTTGTATTATCATTTTACAACATTAAAATACTCTTTGTATTTATAGTTTTTAGTATATTAGCTATAACTTGGATTTTTTTATTCCAAAAAAAACGTAAACAATTAGACTATAAACGATTTGCTAGAAATAAAGAGAATCAAGACAAGTTATTTGAAATGATAACTGGTATGCAGGAAATAAAATTGTATGGTAGTGAAACTTCCAAGCGATGGGAGTGGGAGCAATTACAAGTAAAATATTTTAAATTGAATATTAAGAGTCTTGCTTTAGAGCAATACCAGCAATCGGGATTTATTTTTTTTTCTCATTTGAAAAATATTATTATTTCATATATTGCAGCAACCGAAGCTATAAAAGGAAATATGACAATTGGTGTATTGTTAAGTATTTCCTACATAATTGGACAAACTAATAGTCCATTAGAACAATTAGTAAGTTTCATAAAATCAGCACAAGATGCACATTTAAGCATGGACAGATTGCAAGAAATTCATAATAAAACCGATGAAGAAAATAACAAAACAAATAAATTCCAACAACAAATAACTAATATATTACATCAAGATATTAAACTTCAAGATCTATCCTTTCAATATGAGGGACCTAACTCTCCATTTGTTTTAAAAGATATTAATTTAACTATTCCCAAAGGTAAAATTACAGCAATAGTTGGCACAAGTGGTAGTGGAAAAACAACATTATTAAAATTATTATTAAATTTTTATCAACCAGTCAAGGGTAACATATTAATTGGTAATGATAACTTACAATCATTATCACCAAAATTTTGGCGAAAACAATGTGGAATAGTAATGCAAGAAGGCTTTATTTTTTATGATACAATAACAAAAAACATTGCATTAGATGGAAAAGAATTAGATTATAACGCAATGGAAAATGCTATTAGAATAACCAATTTGCAAGAGTTTATTAATGAACTTCCACTAGGTTATACAACCAAAATTGGAAGTTCAGGAGTAATTTTAAGTGGTGGGCAAAAACAAAGAATATTAATTGCTCGTTCTGTATATAAAAATCCTAATTATCTTTTTTTTGATGAAGCTACGAGTAATTTGGATGCCAATAACGAAAGACAAATAATGGATAACCTAAATGATTTTTTTAAAGGGAAGACTGTTTTAATTATTGCACATCGCTTAAGTACAGTAAAAAATGCTGATCAAATAATAGTTTTAGAAAAGGGTAAAATTGTGGAAGTTGGGAATCATGAAAAACTTGTAAGAATCAAAGGTAAATATTTTGAATTGGTAAAAAATCAATTAGAGCTAGGCAATTAAAAAATAAAACCATGATATCAAATAAGTTTGAATTAAGAAGTAATGAAGTGCAGGAAGTATTTCAAAAATCTCCTCACTTATTAATAATGTGGGGAAATACTTTTATTGGAATAATTTTAATAGCAGGATTTTATTTACTTGATAATATAACTATACCGCAAAAAATAACTATACCATTTCAACTAATACAAACTAAAAAGCCATATAACTCTGAAGAAGTATTTGCTTTGCAGATAGATTCAGAATATACTTCACACATATACCAACACCAACCAATTAATATTAATTTTGAAAAATACCCTTCAAATATTTATGGAACTATCCAGACAGAAATAGACACAATTATTTCCTTTCAAAATAAAAAAATAATATTCTTTAAATTACAAAATGAACAATCAAAAAATAATTTATCATTCAGAGTAACATTAAAACCTTTTTTATTAGGTAATTTAGTAACACAAATTGACAAAAAAAATTTTCTTTCCACAATTAAAAATTCATTATTCTCCAAAATAAAAACAAAAGATAAAAGATAAGTAATTTCACTTTGTTATTTTAGTCTGTTGTAATTGTGTAAGCTCCCCTTTTTTTAATGCCATTGTTAATTAGAGATTTCTAAGGTACTGATCTTTTGTTTTTCAATCACTTTATCCACTAAACGGCTCTCTTCAATTAATGAATGATTTGCGTTCGCCTTTTTTGGATAAAGGGATATATCTACACTTTATCTTTTGTAATTTTCTTCAGCAAATTTTATGGGAGATGAGTATCCTAGAGATTTGTGTGGTCTGTCTGTATTGTAATCAATCCTCCATTGCTCTATTTGCTCTCTTA
>NZ_QKZV01000020.1 GCF_003254115.1 Hydrotalea sandarakina | reverse complement strand
ATTGCGGACCAGCTTGTTTAGCTATGATTGCAAAATATTATGGCAGAAATTTAGATGTAAATGAAGTTAGAACCAAAACACAATTAAACAAAGAAGGGGTTAATTTTCTGGGGATTGCTAATACTGCAGAAGAATTAGGCTTAAAAACCCTGAGCATTACAATACATTTTGAAAAACTTTTAAAAGAAGCACCTCTTCCATGTATTGTTTACTGGAACCAAAACCATTTTGTAATTGTTACACCTAATTCAAATCTAAAGAAAATTGAGATAGCCGACCCTGCATATAATATAATTAAATATACTAAAGAAGAATTTTGTAAAAACTGGCTGCAAACAACTGATGATGTTCCGGGAATTGCTTTACTTTTAGAACCAACTCCGGAATTTTATCAACAAAAAGAGACCAAAGCCCTTGGAATAAGCTGGAGCTTTTTGTTAAGTTATGTGAATCAATACAAAAGGTATTTTTTTCAATTAACTTTAGGCTTAGTAATAGCATCTGCTTTGCAATTGGTATTTCCTTTTCTTACGCAAAGTATTGTAGATATTGGCATCAACACCCGTAACCTTCAGTACATTTATATCATACTCTTTGCGCAACTTTTTCTATTTATCGGTCGTGTCGTTACAGAATTTATACGCAGTCATTTGCTTTTACATATTGGTACAGGTATTAACATCGCCATTCTCTCTGATTTCTGGATAAAGTTGATGCAATTGCCTTTATCTTATTTTGACGCAAAAAAAACAGGAGATACACTACAAAGAATTGGCGACCACAGTAGAGTACAGCAGATTTTAACAACAGGTTCTTTAAATGTTCTTTTCTCAATAATCAGTTTACTTATTTTTTCAATAGTCTTGCTTTTGTATAATGCACCCGTTTTTTTAGTATTCGTTACCGGCAGTGTTTTATATTTCTTTTGGATTCGATTTTTTCTAAAATATCGCCGAAAATTAGATATAGAACGTTTTAAACTGGCAAGCAAAGAAAATACAGCTACTATGCAAATGGTACATAGTATGCAGGAAATACGCCTAAACAATTGCGAAAAATCCAAACGCTGGGAGTGGGAACGATTACAGACTGCTTTATTTAAACTCAGTTTTAAAACTTTACAAATAAGCCAATATCAGTATGCAGGAGCATTTTTGATTAATGAAGGTAAAAATATAATTATCACTTTTTTTGTTGCTAAAGCTGTAATTGAGGGTCAGTTAACACTGGGTGCCATGTTGGCGATTCAATACATCATCGGTCAGTTAAACAGTCCTGTTGAGCAACTGATTGGGTTTATACAGCAGGCACAAGATGCCAAACTATCATTAGAACGCCTTAATGAAATACATAGTTTAGCGAATGAGGAATATAAAGAAAGTAACTTGCAACAAAGTTTACCCTCTGATAAATCCATCCATATATCAAATGTTTCTTTTACCTATACAGGTGCAGGCAACGAGCCAGTATTACAAAACATTAATTTAATGATACTGGAGAACAAAGTAACAGCCATCGTAGGTATGAGTGGTAGTGGCAAAACCACTTTATTGAAACTACTTTTAAAGTTTTACGAAAACTATAAGGGAGATATCAGGATTGGCGAAACAAATATCAAATACATCAGCCATAGATTTTGGCGGAGCCAATGCAGTAGTGTGTTACAAGATGGCTATATCTTTAATGATACCATAGCCAAAAATATAGCCTTACATGATGAGCAAATCAATCAACAGCAATTGATACATGCCTGTAAGGTAGCTAATATTCTTTCTTATATTGAAAGTCTGCCTTTAGGTTTTAATACAAAAATCGGGGCAGAAGGAATAGGCATCAGCCAAGGACAAAAGCAAAGAATATTAATTGCCAGAGCGGTTTACAAAAACCCCGAGTATATTTTTTTTGATGAAGCAACCAATGCCTTAGATGCAAACAATGAAAAAAGGATATTGGAAAGCCTACAATCATTTTTCAAGAACAAAACAGTAGTTGTAGTAGCACATCGTTTAAGTACTGTAAAAAACGCTGATAAAATAGTAGTGTTGCATGAGGGCAGAATAGTAGAAGAAGGAACACATGAAGAGCTTGCCTTAGAAAAAGGATACTATTACGAATTAGTGAAAAACCAGTTAGAATTAGGAAACTAAAGTTTTTACATTATGCCGATAGTTGTAAATGAGAATGGAGACATTAGCGGTTTATCTGAATCATTTCATTTAAGAAGTGATGAGGTTCAGGAATTCATCAGTCGAAAACCAATTTTTTTTATCCGTTGGGGTACTGTTTTATTCTTTATTATTATAATAATAATGGTAATTGTTTGCAGGTATATTCAATACCCAGATACAGTAATCTGTAAAGCACGTTTGAGTAGTCTGAATGCTCCGAAAGAGGTAGTTACCAGAACAGAAGGAAAATTACAACAACTACTCGTAAACAATGGCGACAGCGTAAAACAAGGGGATGCATTAGCATATATGGAAAGTATTGCTAATCCTAAATCAATAACACTTATTAAAGCAAATCTGGATTCCATCTTAGCATACATACGCCAGAATAAATCTGATCAAATTATCAAATTCTTTCCAAATTACTCCAGTCAGAATTATTTGAGTGATCTGGGAGAAATACAGCAACCCTTTCAAATATTTATGCAAAGCTTTATTAGCTTTAAGGATTTTATCAGTAAGGGTTTTTATTTACGTAAACGCTCCATGCTGCAAACCGACCTGAACAACGTTACCCGCTTACATTCCATTCTAATAGAGCAAAAATTACTTTTAGAAAGAGATGTGGCTTTATCTAAACAAACATTTGAGGCAAACAAATCACTTGCACAAAGTAAAGTTATTTCAGCACTAGATTATCGTAATGAAGAAAGCAAGCTTATTTCTAAACAACTAAGCCTACCGCAGATAAAATCTGCTATTGTCAGCAATGAAAGCCAGCAAAATGACAAAAGAAAAGAAATTGCCGAATTAGAGAACCAAATCAGTGTTCAAAAAAATACTTTCATACAGGCTTTACAATCATTAATCAGTCAGGTTGAACAATGGGAATTTAAATATGTACTGAAATCACCAATTGACGGACGTGTACAAATGGCAGGATTTTATCAGCAAAACCAGTTTATAAAATACGGACAATTATTGTTTTATATACATGAAAAAAGCACTCAATATTTTGCCGAAATGTTTATACCACAATATAATTTTGGTAAAGTAAATACCCAGCAAGATGTACTATTAAAATTTCAGGCTTATCCCTATGAACAGTTTGGTAGTGTAACAGGAAAAATAGAATATATTAGTCAAACACCTACAGACAGTGGCTATCTATCCAAAGTAATCCTTCCAAATGGCTTAATGACGAACTATGGCAAATCACTTCAATATCAGTTCGGTTTATTTGCTCAGGCAGAAATTATAACAGAAAAAATGCGATTGTTAGATCGGTTCTATTATAACATTCGTAAGTTGGTCAACAGATAATGGAGTTGCTTACCAACATTATTGATAGTTGAATGATTGTAGTTTATCTTAATATATAAATTAATGATTTTTTTATATATTGTGTTTATTTAAATTTTATAATTAAAGTTCCTAGATTCATTCAATATGTTTGAAAATTAGAATTTAAATGAGTGTTATTATTAGTTTTATATTCAGAGTTTGTATAGCATTCAATATGGTCATATTAGCGGCAATAATATGGTGATGTTTGCGGTGATGCGGACTTTGACGAATAACATAATTGTGGCGAGGCTCAATGGCTTCAATAACGGCATGCTGCTCAGGGCCGGGCTCAATGCTAATGTTCACCACATCACCAACTGCAATGGGATTGGTAGAAGTAAATCCCTCAATTTTGAACACCCCTTTTATACGGGCAGCATAAAACCGTCCATCCTCTGCTTTTACCTGGTACCAGCTACCCGTTGATTTATATACAGTTGCCTTCATGCAATACAATAAGGCTGTAAGATAAAGAGAACTGAGAAATTTTCTGCGTTGAATGTGTGGA
>NZ_QKZV01000019.1 GCF_003254115.1 Hydrotalea sandarakina | reverse complement strand
AAGCAATAAGTGTGTATAATCATTTACGTCCACATGGTAGTATTAGTTACAAAACACCTATAGAATTACATAATCATAATGAACCGGTTGAAAGGAAATGGAAGAACTATTATGTAAAAAAGGAACTATTAAAAGTTGGAGTTGCTGAGGAAACATACCGATGAAAAAAATATTTCTATAGCTGAGATGGGCTATAAAATATTTTTTTCATCTGCAACCTTAACTTTGAATAGTAAACCAATGGCAGGACTAAAAACAAATCGTAAACCTGTCGTAGGATTAAATCAAAAAAACTGTCAACTATTTTTAGGACGATACAATATTTGTTTTGAAAGAGGGACATGCGACTTCATTGTTATACCAAATTTTAGGACACCCTCCACCACATACAGGAAATAAATTGCATGTCGGACAAAATGAGATACCTTTTTCTATATCAGTATTCCAATTTCTAGTTATTGCATTATTGTTAAAAGATTCTTCAGGAAACATTATATTGCCTATTTTATAGTTATCATTTTCATATTTTGGAGTATATGGAAATTCGTAGCAAGGATAAATATTTCCATCAGCGTCAAAAACCTCTGATTCTTTATCTACAACTTGGCAAACTATTGGATTTAAGGATGGAAGAACTGTTTTATATTTAAATCCTTTTTTTATTGCATGAAGTATCCAATCTATTTCTAAGTTTCCGAAATCTTTTGGAGAGTAACTATTCTTGGCTGCATTATTGCCGCCCCAATTTACTACAGGGCTAAATTCAAAAGCTACACCTTTTTCATGAAATCCATATTGAGCAAGTAAATCAATTAACCTAGTAACATTGTCACCATTAGTCTTATCAATATTAATACGGATTAGAATTCCGCAATCACTATCATCATACTCCTTGCTATTAATCACTGCTTTGATATTATCAAAAATAATATCAAATGTTTTTTCACCCTGTTTTGTAATACGTCGCTTATCATGTGTCTCAGCTAAGCCATCTAACGTAATTTGAAAAAGTTTAATTTGACAATCCTTAACCAATTTTTTGAAAATTGGGAGTTTTAGGCTAAGTCCATTTGTAATTATACTTGCAAAATATGTTTTGTTATTTCTTTCAGCATAATCTATTAAATCTTTACTTATCTCCATAATTTTTGCAAAACCCATTAGAGGCTCACCGCCATACCATTCCACAGTAAGTCCTGTGATGTGCTTAGCAGATACTTTTTTAATAATTCTTTCAACAACTTTATTTTTTATTAAATCGTTCATAGTTTTCTTTGAGTGTACTTGACCGCAATAGTTACATCCTAACTGACAATTTCCTGTTGGTTGTATGGTAAAAGCTACTAATCTCTTGTCTTTAATAGCCAATCTGTTTCTCTGTAATACTTCTTTAAATTCGTCTTCATTATTATCTACTATTGCCTCATTTAAAATTAATGGCATAATATCATCATTAGAGATGTTTGTAAAATCATTATTTAACAAATGTGAATAGACTTTGTCAGAAATTTTTAATAAAGAGCCAGTTCTAGTTGTATAAATTAATCTATTGTTTTTTTTATCGATTATATCTGAAAAAATAACATAATGTGATAGTTTAAAATTCATTTTTAAAAATTTAATGATTAATAAAATTGTGGGGTTAAAAAATTAACCCCACAAGTGGGCAAGCTAAAATTTGCCACATGACGTAAACATTGGACAAGAAAAACCACCTTTATTGCATCCTGATGGTGCAGCTACTCCGCCCTTTACTTTGTTAGCATCGTCCTTACTCAAAAATGAAACACCTTTCTCATTTTTTGGTATTCCAGCTTGATGTTCATTTAATTTTTTGAGAGCACTTTCCAAATTTGAATTCTTCATTTTAAAAAATTTAGTTTTAAAAAATTACCAAAGTTTAATGTTATTAGGTATTTGTTGAACATGATATGAATTTTAATGCTTCATACTCGCATTTTCCGGAAAATTTTAATTTATTCTTTTGGTTTCTTCTGAATTGTTTATTTGTCTATAATTTTTCTTTATTTTCTGGTTACCAAATTTGTATAATATAGAAATATTTATTTGTTGATTATCATAGTAGTTATTGTTCTGTTGTTTTATATTGTTAAAAAGACTATAATAAATTGGTTTGTTTGATTTTAAAATATCATTTCCACTTATTGTAACCTGTAGTTTCTTTTTATGGACTAAAAATTTAATAGCGGCATCAATGTTATAATAGCCAGATGATTTATCTAGTCCATCTATATATGGAAATTGGTACCAAAAATTTAATTCCCCTAGTATTGTTCTAACTTTATTGAATACGATTTGATTATCTGATGAGACATACCCCCCCCAACCTTTAATTATCGGCTTAGTTTCGGGTAGGCTGGACTTTGAAACGGAATAAAATATTTGAAACTGATTATTAGTTTCAAGCCAATTTATTTTATTAATAAACACTGATGAACTTAATTGATAGGTATAAGTTTTTAAAAAATTAAGATACTTTGTAATTTGTAGATTTGTATTATTTTGTACAATTGTTATTTGGTCAAATCTGTTATTTTCATTGCTCACAGAAAGAGCTGTTGTTAAAAAATTATTATAAGTATGTGATATTTCAAAATTATTATTAAATGATGGTTGCAAAAAAGGATTTCCCTCTGAATATGAGTAACTATTAGTATACCATTTGAATGGATTTAATTTATAGTAGCTGGGTCTGTTTATTCTTTTGCCATAACTTAAAGAAAATGAATTCATATCATTTAAATTGTATGTTATATAGGCTGTTGGAAAAAATTTAAAATATGAATTTTTTGTAGTCTGATTATTGTTTTGTGAAATTCCTGTTGTGCCTGTATTTTCAGACCGTAAACCCACTTGAAAGTCAAATTTCTTTATTGTTTTACTAAAATTAGCAAAAATTGCCTGTGTATTTTCATTATATATAAAATTATTTGAATTAGAATTGTCAAATGCATATCTATTATTGATCCGTTGATAAAATGAAACATCACTTTTGTTATTAATAAAAGATAATTTTCCACCAACTGAAATTTTATATGCTTTAAATGGAAGATCTGCAACAATATTTAAAGTATATAAATTTATATTTTGTTTGCTGCCCGACAAATATTGAGTTAATGTATTTGGCATTAGTTCCCCATTTGCATTATAATTTTCATTGGTAAATTTTCTTTCATTGTTATCCTGATAAAAGTACCAATCTCCATCAATCGTTATTTTTTTTCCAACACTATCTATTTTATTTTCAAAATGAATATTTACTGATTGATAGTTAATATTTCTAGTTGAATTGGCATTTGTATTTATTGATGAATCAATGGTATTGAATAAATTATATATTGGTGTACTTATTGCTTCTTTCATGTTAGGGGAAAGAGCGCCAAATGAATAATTAAATCCTGCTGCAGTTTTAGCATTGGGTTGATAATCATAACCGATTGTGCCTGTAATATATCTGTTGTAGTCTCTTCGATTATTGGTTTTCTTCCATGTTTGGGTTGGATAAAAAATTATGTTTTTCTCTATTGGTGCGGTTGATCCGTTACCTGCATTGAATAAAGTGTACAGTTTATTTTTTTCCTTATTATAATTTAAATTCACTCCACCTAACAGCGTATTATAAGTAGATTGTGCATCACCTAATTGTACAGAGCAGTTATATCCGAGTTGTGTATTTTTTTTTGTTATAATATTGATTAAGCCACTATTTCCTTCTGCATCATATTTTGCTGGAGGATTTGTAATAACTTCTATTGTAGAAATATCATTTGCTGAAGTGGATTTTAAATAGTTTATTAAATCGTCTCCTGTCAGTTGAGATAGTCGTCCATTAAACATAATCGCTAACTTACTTTTGCCAACTAATGAAATTGTATTGTTAATAACACGAACTCCCGGCGCTTTACTTATTGCTTCTAAAGCATTTGAGCCAATTGCAGTTAAACTATTTTCTACATTAAATATTATTCTGTCAACTTTTCTTTGTATAAGCGGCTTTTTTCCTGATACCGCTATTTCTTTAAGCTCTTTTGATTTAAGAAATAGCATAACATTTATTATAGTGTCGTTTAACATATTAAAAGCTGTTTCTTTATTTTCATAATTTATATGTGAAACCGATAATTTATAATGTCCAATTTTAAGTCTTGTGAAACGATAAACACCATTACTGTCTGTTATTGTGTTTTCAAGATTAATAGTATCTTTTAATAATGAAACAGTAACAAATTCTATCGGTGTATTATTAGCAGTTACAATTTTTCCTTTCAGGCTTTGTCCAAATACATTGTTTAAATTGAATAATACAAATACAATTATAAAACATATTATAATAAAAATATATTGATATTTGGAAGGATTATGGTTTAATTTTTTGAAGCAGAACCAAATTATATTTATAAAACACTCCATCTGTAATTTTTTATTATAATTATCGCAGTTTTAATAGTATTTAATATTATTCTCCCAAATTATTTCTTCATTTTGTATAGTCTTTTTATTATTACTAAAGTTTACATTTGGCTTAAAGGTTTTTATTTTTAAGTTGTAAATCTTTCATAAAGTTTGTCTTGCAGTTTTATTTTTTCTGCCTTTTAAAAATGCTATTAATATTTTTTTAAGTTAATTTATTTTCAAAACCCAATCTAGTCGTAATAACTTTTTTAAAATATTTAATTTCACCATAATTTTATATTAATTCAATTCTACTGATTTATTATAAATTTATTTTATACTCTTAACTTGTAAATTTGGTAGATTACCAAAATACTTTTACAATATGTTTTAATCTTTCATATTTTCCATTGCTTAGTTTCTTTATTTTTATTATTCTACTATATGATTTTTATTTATATGCCTTTTCGTTAAACATAAAGAACAACCGAAACTAATACATTATTTAATATATCTTTAGTAATTTTCCTAAATCTTATACGTATTTCTACGCAATTTTTTAAAAAATAGCATCTTCCTATCCAATTGTACCCGGTATCATTTAATTTTATACAAAATGTTTTTATTATGTCTTCTGCTTTGAATTTGGTATTGGTAGATGCCAAGCCGGCATACCTATTAAAACTTCAACACATGGTAAATACTATACCTTATCTCAATATTCTGTTTACAGCTAATCATGGTGTTGATTGTTTACAAAAATTACAGCAGGTTAAAACAGAACCTGATGTAATTATAACCGACTTACTTATGCCCGAAATGGATGGCATGGGGCTTGCCGCCATTTTGCATTATGCTCGCCCCGCATTACCTATTATAGTTTTGTCTGATTTGCTTTCTGAATTCGAAATTGCCGAGTTAATGGATATTGGTGTAAAGGGCTTCTTGAGTAAAAAAAAGTTATCTCATGCTGTTTTAGAGCAGGCTATTGATGCAGTAAGTTATCGAAAGGATTTCATTGATACAACTGCTTTTGATATAGCTCAGGTTCATAAAGCTGTTGACCATTTTAACAAACTGCCCTATGAAAAAAATATTACGCAACAATTAACCAACAAAGAACTACTGTATTTACAATTGTTAGTAACAATGGAGAATGAAGAAGAAATAGCGAAATGCATGCATATTTCCGTGAAAACAGT
>NZ_QKZV01000018.1 GCF_003254115.1 Hydrotalea sandarakina | reverse complement strand
TTATCAATGATAATTTTTGGGGCATCTGAAACTGATTTGTCGTAACTATAATTCCACTTTAAAATATCAGCATAAGAAATGTTACGATGTTTTTGAATAATTTGGATGTAATTTACCTTGCTAAAATTCCTGTCTGTCTTTGTGCAGGAATAAATTGCTGCGGTCAATAAAATTGCTGCAACAAAAATTTGCAAGTGTCTTTTATAAGAACGTTGTTGAAAATTCTTTTTCATGTTAATTTGGTTTTAGGTGTGTCAAATTACTATTGATTACAACACAAATATTACTGCTAGTAAAGTTGGCAGTGCTATTGATAATAAAGTTCTTTTATAATTTTGCTAATGTTTATTTTACCCTCCCATGCCTAACACTCATGGGGTCAGATGTTCAGCTGGTTATTGGAATTACTAGTATGCAGCGGAATATCCCATCATTATATGGCCATTATAACAAGCAGGCAGTCCATTTTTAGCTTTACCGATAAACACTACTATTATTGGTGTACCTCAAATAATAAATAACAAACATAATATTCCGCATAATAAAAAACAAGCGTATTTCTACGCAATTTTTATGACAAAATATTCCTTATAATCAACCTAACAAATTAACCAATCTACCAAAACTGAAGCATGTATTATTACAAGCCAAAAGTAACTTTCAGCAATAGCATGCGTTGTCGAAGGGCATAAAAACTATTCGCCAGCATATTACCGTTTACCGAATAAACCCCAAAATTGGCATTGTTAAGTAAATTATATACCGCCAGTGATAACTGTGCTTTTAAAGCAACCACATTTTTCTGAATTATAAAATCTAAAAATAAACTGTGTGTGTCTGCACTATTGTTATTATGGAAAAAATAACTTTCTGCTTTTACCGTACAATCTGTTTTTTTCAATATAAAGCAATGAATACTGCCATTTTGTTGCCAACTAAATTGTGATAATCGATATGCTGATAAAGCTGCTAACCCTTTACTAATTGAACCATTCAAGTTACAAGTATAATCAAAAGCCCAAGCTTGTTTCAGCTTTTTATAGGCCGTAAGTTTTACCTGCCAGGAATGATTTTGATAAGCATTCAAACTATCATTTACTAATTGTAACCAATTTCCATTTTGCCAAGAACCTGATAACGACAAAGTAGTTTTTATAGGGAATATATATTGGCTAATCCCGGCATTCATTTGAAACTGCCGAATGGTATTGACATATGGCAAATGACTTACTTTTTGAAAATTTTGCAATAAGGTTGTGTTTACTATGAAATTATTTTCTTGTCGAGAATAATCTATACCAACATGATAAAACAATATTTTAATGCTTCGTTTGTTATTGAATTGTACACTAATACTTTGCTGTTGCTTTTCCCCAAAAGGAATAGTATTGTTCTGTAAAGTAAAATAATTCCGAATAATAATTCCTGGAAACAAATCGGACAACTGAGCCGACTGAGTATTATTTCGCAAGCTTAATTTCACATCACCTTCTTGCCCAACTTTCAATGTAAATTGTGCATAAGGATTAAAATATAAATTTCTGTTTAAGGTATCACTTGTGTAAACTATGGAATTTTTGAATTGTAATATTTGATAATTGAAAGGCAACGAAAAACTAACGGAATACCTGTTGCGTATCCAATTCACTTGATAACTTCCAAAAAATTGGTATTGATTCCAATGAATTTGGTTAACACTACTATCATACACAAACGGCATATTATTATAAGGCATTATGGCAATGGCACTATTTAACTGTTGCCAAAAACCTGCTGCCGTTAATTGAAAGCTTTGTAATATATGCCTACCTGTTAACCGATATAGTAATGTTTGATAACTAAGAAAAGAAGGGTTTTTTATGGTTTGTAAAGCATTATAAACCGAACTGCCATTTACCGGAAAAATACTATCCTGCACTGCCGGATTCAATTGCAAACTTTCAGGCTTTTGACGGTATGTTTGTATGGCTGTAAATTCAATTATTCCCTTCTTCAACATTGGCTTAATAACATACAAGCGATTCGTTAAACTGAAATTATTTTGCTGCAACAACTGCGCCGAAGCTATTTTATTAATAGAAAGTTGCGTTTGAATGGTATTTTGTTCTCCTGAAAGAAAGAGTTGATCAGATGCATAAAACTTTTGATTATTGTTTACCCATTGCAAGTTCAGCCATTGCCCGGCCGTATTTACTACATTGTATTGATTGGTAATGTATTGAATGGTATCAGCACGCAAAAAATAAGCAGATGCGTTGGTATATTGCTGCGTTTGTTGTTGATTCCAATAATACCCATTGCATCGAATTTGAATATTGTTTTTTGTTTTCCATAAATGATTGGTATTAAGCATCATTCCATTATTCAGTAAATACCTTCTTTCTTCTAATGGCGGTGTAACATAATTTTGATCCAGTAAAAAATACGTGTTAACATCATTAATATCATTTATCCAACTAAAATTGTTGTGTGCAACAATATCGGTGGAAATATTGTTACCCGAATTATTCGCTGCAAAAGTTTGTATGGCTTTATTGCGGTTAGACAAGTTTAACCGACTGAATTTTAAGTCATAAATATTCCGATAGCCTGCACCTATTTCAGCTTGTTGAATAGGTTTTATTTTGGCTTTATCTTTCAAAGCCACATTTAATGAAACACGATTACTTAACTTATTTTTTTGCAACACTTTAATAGGTTCATCGTGTTCAATTACCTGTAATTTTTCAACCATATCAGCGGCAATATTGTTTGTAGCTACATTATACCGATCGTCTAGTAAATTATCCCCATCAATATAAAAATTGGTAATTGCCTTCCCATTATAAAAAATTTTTCCGTTTGCATTTACTTCCATACCAGGTAGTTTTTTTATAACATCACCAATGGTTCTATCATCTTTTTGTTGAAAATCTTTTATCCGATAGGTAAGTGTATCATTATTTTGTATAATAAATGGAAAACGATTTTTTACAGTAACCGGTGGCAACTCCGCATCAACAGGTTGCAGAGCAAATGCTTTATGCATTTGGAAATAATTTACTGGTACAACTTGTTGCTGAAAATGCAGTGCAGTTATTTCAACAAGCAGACTATCATTCCTTCCCATAGAGGTATCACTAATATTAAAAGAACCTGCAGTATCGGTAATAGCGAATTGTAGAATAATTTTAGTATTCTTTTCTAACAATAAAACATTAGCACCCACTATTGGTTTTTGATGAGCAGCATCTACAACTTTTCCTTGTATGGTTGTTTGTGCCTGCAGTGCTGAATACAAAAAGAAGCACAAAACACTATACATTATGTGCTTCGCTATATGCATACACTGAATATGATGATTTAATTATTCTTTTTTAATTCAATTGGATTACCATTTTGCTGCATGAATGTTGTGTCGTTTAATTTTCGGCCATTCAATTGTACATTCGAAATTTGAATTTGCATACCGCTCATTGCTACACTATTGTTTTGAGCACCTTGCTCATAAGCCAATTTCATTTTATCAAAATCTTTTTCAGTGGTAACAATCGCATTGGCGGGCAATTGTATATTTCCCAAATTATTGGCCTGTACTAACCACCTAAAATTAAATTGCACTTCTTTGTTTGCATCATAAGCTTCTAATATTAAACCGGGCAAACCATTCAACTTCCATGGGCCAAAGGAAAGAGGTATTTGCGTAGTAAACCATGCAGTATAAGTACGTCCTCTAAAGTTAGTTATAGCACTTTGGCAATCATATGCATCAATTTTCTTGGTATTTTTTTGAATTTCCCATTTAGGTAATGTTCCTTTATCGGTTATTAAATAATAGGTATTGCGGTAATTCTCTACCAATTGTAATTGCTTGGTTATTCGATTAAAAAAAATGGTTTCCTTATTAGCAGCCACTACCATTCCCAAGTCAATATTAGTTGAACCATTGCGCATGGCATTTTCAAATTTTTGTTGCATCATCGAGTCTTGCAATTTAGCAGTAAGACTATAATATTTGCTTATATTATTGCCATATTCCAATACCATTTGTTCTTTGTGCAGGTAACCCGTTTGTAAATTAGTTTTATGCACAAACTCATACGTTACCCTTCCAATGGCTGTATTGGCAGTTTGGCAATCCGCATAAACACCTAAGCATAGAAACCATAGAAAATAAATGAATTTCATAACTTATATTTTGATGATTTTAAAAATACTTGGCAGGGTACAACTACATATTCCCCGCCAAGTTTATTGATTAACGAAAACAACCATTTGAGCCAGTTCTGCTATAAATATAATTTGCTCCGGCTTGAGCTAAATCTTGATAGCTACACCCGTTACAACTTACAGTGAAAGTTAAAACTTGCCCACAACCATCAGTTACTGAAACCTTGATTGAATTAGGTGGAAAAGAATTAGAGCTTTTAGCAGAAACATTCATGAAAACACAACTACTCAATAATAAAAATGACATTAGTAATTTTTTCATAAATAAAAGTTTAATTTTTACCCTCCCCTGCCTAACACTCATGGGGTCAGATGTTCAGCGGATTTTTTAATTGCTTGTCTGCAAGGGGTAATAGCTGTTTATTGCATGGCCTTTGTAACAAACAGTATTCCCTGTTTTTTACCGGTAAATGCTATTATTGGTGTACATCAAATAATATAAAACAAACTTAATATTCCACATAATAAAAAACAAGCGTATTTCTACGCAATTTTTAAAAAATAATACAAAAAAAATGGTAATTATTAAATAAGCTAATTATTAAATAAATATGTATACTTTAATAAATTAATATATACGTATGAAAATTGTTAAAAGCTTTACTGTTAATAAGTCGCTAACAGTTTTAACTGTTACCCCACCTGATATTACTTTATAACATGTTTGTTTAGCAGGACCACAACTTGCGGATTGTGCATGTACTTTGTTACTTTGTAACGTCAATGCATTTGCGAAGAATGGGATATTTTTTCTATTGCTCAACATTCGCACAAATGTACAATTAATAAAAAATGAGCAGCAGATATTTGTCTGCTCATTTTTTTGCAAATGTACAGTTGTAAGCAGTATTAGTAATTGTACTCTAATTTAATTTGTCCTTTTTTTGCTTTATATGATTTGAAAGTTAAATTAATATTTTTATTATAATAATCATGTATATATATTAAATTGCCTGTATAGTTTGGGGGAATTTTATAAGTATCCAGCTGAGTTGTATCATCTGTTGTATTGCTTAAAATTTTTAACTGAAAGGCCGTGGTTTCTCCATTTCCTAATTTTAAATTATAAAAGATACTATCTACATTTTGTACTGATATTGAAATTATATTTGATTGATTACAAGACATTGAAGCAATTGAAATTATAATTACTATTGAACTATGTATTTTTTTTAAAAGCATAAATACGATGTTTTATTGATTAGTAGGTATTAATTGAGTTGTACCTGGTACAAAACCATTTCTGCATGAAGCACAATTCGGGTTATATTTAGGAGACTGAGTATAATCTAATGGACTTAAATATTTTAAAACACCATTAATAAGAGCATTATAAATAATGTCAATCAATTGAGAGTGAGCTGTTAAGCCGTTAGCTATTGCTATACCTTTATCGTTATTATACAAGTCCATATCTTTTTCTTGGTATAATGCTGCGGGTGTTTCTGATTCGTGAGCAATTCCATACTCTCTTGCCTTATCAGGGTTTGAAGACAATGTATTTAATGCCATCCAATACGCATGCCGAAATGCATCAGCTTTAGTATTTAAATATGGATTTGGATTTTGTGGAGTCTGTATGAAAGGAAATCGAGCCGCAGTTTCTGATTTTGCTTTTTCGGCGTTATCTTTATAACGTAAAGCATAAATTGGATGATTTCTTATGAACTGTTTTTCAGCAGCTGTTAAGTGATTCCCTCCATATATGCCCTCATCATCAATGTTAATTGAAAAATAATTCACAAGCCATGTATCATCATTCCACCAAACGTTGCTTTTGTCGCCAAAAATATCATGCCTAATGTTAAACTGAACATAATCTTGGCTTGAATTCAATAATTCAAAATGCATTTGAGAGTTTAAAATAGCATTTGTTATATCTGGTTCATTAGAGAGATAATTATAAATCTGATAGGCATAGTGTTGATGTTGTATAATCCAATCGCTATAAAACTCGTCTAATTGCATAGTAGATACAAGGTAATTAAATGCAGTGGGGCTTAATTCATA
>NZ_QKZV01000017.1 GCF_003254115.1 Hydrotalea sandarakina | reverse complement strand
AAAAAATATTACGCAACAATTAACCAACAAAGAACTACTGTATTTACAATTGTTAGTAACAATGGAGAATGAAGAAGAAATAGCGACATGCATGCATATTTCCGTGAAAACAGTACAATATTATGCCGGTAATTTGCGCAAGAAGACCGATACAAGTTCTAAATCGGCCTTAGTGTTATTGGCCATTAAAAACAGATGGGTAAAAATCTATAAGGGATATGTTAGCAGTCATCACTAACTCAATGCTGTATTAAAATAGGGATTATAATATTGAAAGAGCAATTAACTGCTTCATATTCAAACCCATGCAGTTTTTTTAATAATTGATTATTTGCAGTAGTGAAAGAAAAAATAGTTGAATTGCATTGCTTTCTTCAAAACTTCTCCTCTTTTCCCTTTAATCCATACATCCAATCTAATAATCACATTGTAATCTATTCTTTTAGCGTCCACACATTCAACGCAGAAAATTTCTCAGTTCTCTTTATCTTACAGCCTTATTGTATTGCATGAAGGCAACTGTATATAAATCAACCGGTAGCTGGTACCAGGTAAAAGCAGATGATGGACGGTTTTATGCTGCCCGTATAAAAGGGGTGTTCAAAATTGAGGGATTTACTTCCACCAATCCCATTGCAGTTGGCGATGTGGTAAACATCAGCATTGAGCCCGGCCCTGAGCAACATGCCGTTATTGAAGCCATTGAGCCTCGCCACAATTATGTTATTCGTCAAAGTCCGCATCACCGCAAACACCATCATATTATTGCCGCTAATATTGATCAAAGCATTTTATTTATTACCCTAAAACAACCGCGCACCTCACAAGGATTCATTGATCGGTTTTTAGTTGCTTGCGAAATGTACCATGTTCCGGCCATTTTAGTTTTTAATAAAGCGGATATTTATCGTGAAAAAGAAATGCAGCAATATGAGCAGTTGCATGATTTATATACGCAAATAGGGTACCGTGTGTTGTTGTGCAGTATGGTAACCCAACAAAATATAGCCGAGTTAAAAGCATTACTGCAGCAAAAAATAAGTTTAATTAGTGGGCATAGTGGGGTGGGTAAATCTACTTTTATTCAACAGCTTTTTCCCGATCTGTCGCTTAAAACATTGGCCGTAAGTGAATGGAGTGGCAAAGGTATGCACAGCACTACTTTTGCCGAAATGTTCGATTTGCCCGATGGTGGTAAACTAATTGATACACCCGGTATTAGAGAATTGGCATTGGTGGATATAAGTAAACAGGAATTATCGCATTATTTTCCCGAAATGCGGGAACGTATAACGCAATGCCAGTTTAATAATTGTTTGCATATGTATGAGCCGGGATGCGCTGTTAAGCAAGCAGTTGATGCCGGCGAAATTGCTGAAGAACGCTATTTTAGTTATTTAAAATTATTAGAAGAAATTGACGAAAATACCTGGGCTTAAATTAATTACCCCCTACATTTTTATCGGCTTTGAATTTGGGTGCTTTACTGGCTTCTTTCATGGCCTTAGGGTCACCGGCAGCTAATTTGCCGGCATCTACATTCTTCCCGTTCGATGGGCAGCCATTGCGGTTGGCATGGTTAAATAAACTGCAAGATGCCAAAGCAATACAAATGCCTGTTAATACTAAAATAGATTTGCTGTGTTTCATGTGCTTATTACAACGTTTTTAGGTATTACATTATTGCTTAGGGCATTCATTGGCATTGGCAAACCATCCGGCATAAAAAGTATAATTATTGGCAATGCGATTAATTTCGCCTTCTAACAATTCCTGTGATACTTCTTTTACTTTTTTGGCAGGCACACCGGCATATACACAACCGGCTTCTACCACAGTTCCTTCTAATACCACGGCACCGGCAGCAATAATTGAATTGCTATGCACGATACATCTATCCATCACAATAGCACCCATGCCAATCAACACATTATCATGTACGGTGCAGCCATGAACAATAGCATTGTGTCCTATCGACACATTATTGCCAATTACGGTAGCGTTTTTTTGATAAGTGCAATGAATAACGGCACCATCTTGCACATTCACCCTATTTCCCATGGTAATGTTGTTCACATCGCCGCGAATAACCGCATTAAACCAAACACTGCAATCATTGCCCATCTTTACCTTACCTACTATAGTGGCATTGGGTGCAACAAAGCAATTTTGCCCAAATTGCGGATGTATATTTTCAACCGGAAGAATAATGGCCATAATATTTTGTTAGATAACTTTTTTTTATACATTATTTCATTAGCCGAATGTATAACTTCGTTTTCTATTTTCAAAGCTATTGAAAACCCCGTATGAATTACAGACAACTTTTTTTGCAACATATTGCGCAAACATCGCCTACACCTATAGGATTGCACATGCAAAGGGCGCATGGTATTTATTTGTTCGATGTAAATGGCAAAGAATACATTGATGGTATTTCGGGTTTCAGTGTTGCCAATATCGGCCATAGTCATCCTAAAGTGGTGAATGCCGTTCAGCAGCAGGCTTCAGAATATATGCATTTAATTGTGTATGGTGAATTTATTCAACAACCACAAGTGGCGTATGCTAAATTATTAACCGACCATTTACCTGCTACTTTAAACTGCGTATATTTTACCAATAGCGGTGCCGAAGCCGCTGAAGGTGCCATGAAATTAGCCAAGCGCATAACGGGGCGTACAAAAATTATAGCCTTTCATAATGCTTACCATGGCAGTACACAAGGTGCATTAAGCATTATGGGAAATGAATATTGGCGCAATGCTTACCGCCCATTGTTGCCTGAAGTGTATCATTATGAATATGGCAGTGCAGAAGCATTGCAGGCCATTGATGCACAAACGGCTTGTGTTATGGTTGAAATGGTGCAAGCAGAAGCAGGTATTGTAAAAACATCGAATGAATGGTTACATGCACTTCGTGAGCAATGTACGGCAAAAGGTGTTTTATTAATTGCCGATGAAATACAATCAGGTTTTGGGCGAACCGGTACCCTATGGGCTTTTGAACAAACCGGCATTGTACCCGATGTATTGTTGTTGGGTAAAGCTTTAGGCGGTGGTATGCCATTGGGTGCTTTTATTGCTTCGCGAAAAAATATGCATGCACTTACCCATCATCCGGTATTGGGGCATATTACTACTTTTGGCGGGCATCCGGTTTCCTGTGCTGCAGGTAAAGCCGCTTTGGAAGTATTACTCGATCAACATTGGATGAAAGAAGTAAAAGAAAAAGAAACATTTTTAAAAGAACAACTGCAACATAAAGCCATTAAAGCCATTCGCAGTGCCGGTTTGTGGATGGCTATTGAATTTGATAGTTTTGAAACCAATCAAAAAGTTATTCATCATTGTATTCAACAAGGATTAATTACCGACTGGTTTTTATTCAGGCCGCAAGCCATGCGTATTGCACCCCCACTGTGCATTCAAAAAAAGGAATTAAAGAAAATGGCCAACATTATTTTGCAAAGCATTGCCGATGCCGGCATTCATGCCTAATTATTCAAATGCTCGGTTAGCATGCCCTGCACACAAACGGGGCAACACCAAAGCGGTAATAATTGATGAGTACAAATTATTCCAATAAAAAATAGGTAAGAAAAAAGGTAGATTATTGCTTTATTCCTGTACCGCCTGTTTTGGTTCCGGTTCTTTAATTTTCATTCTGCAAAAGCGGCTGTACAATTTTTCGTATTGCGGAATAATATTGGCTATATCAAAATGCTTGGCCTGTTCATAAGCAGCCAACTTCATTTGCTTTAGTTTGTGTTCGTCTTTCAATATGGTTATGGCAAATTCACTCATTGCAGCCACATCACCCACATTGGCCATAAAGCCTGTTTTGCCTTGTATATTTATCTCAGGCAAGCCACCTGCGTTAGTGCTGATAACTACATTTTTTGCTGCCATAGCTTCTAATGCGGCTAAACCAAAACTTTCATATTCACTGGGTAATAAAAACACATCACTCACCGCTAAAATTTCTTCTATCTGTTCTTGCTTACCCACAAAACGTACATCATCCAATAAGCCTAAAACCCGCACCAAATCTTCCATTGCAGGCCTTTCCGGGCCATCGCCCACCATGAGTAGTTTGGCGGGAATATATTTTCTAACCTCGGCAAATACTTTAATAACATCCTGCACTCTTTTTACTTTTCTGAAGTTAGAAGCATGCACTAAAATTTTTTCGCCGGCAGGGGCAATTACTTTTTTAAATGCATCGAAGGGTTTTTTATCGAAACGTTGCACATCAACAAAGTTGGTAATTACTTCAATGTTTTTGGTAATGGCAAAGTTTTTATAGGTTTCTTCTTTCAAGTTTTGCGATACAGCAGTAATAGCATCGCTTTCATTAATGGAAAAAGTTACTACCGGCTCATAGGTTTTATCGCGGCCTACCAAAGTAATATCCGTTCCATGTAAGGTGGTAATAACGGGAATATTGCGACCATTTTTACTTTTTACAATTTGTTTGGCCATATAAGCTGCCGATGCATGCGGAATGGCGTAATGCACATGCAGTAAATCTAAATCGTGGTTCATTATCACATCAACCATGGTACTGGCCAATGCTACTTCGTAAGGAGGATAATCAAACAAGGGGTAGGTAGGCACCCTTACTTCATGGTAAAAAATATTGGTATTGAACACATTTAACCGAACGGGTTGCTGATAAGTTATAAAATGTACCTGATGACCTTCATCGGCTAAAGCTTTTCCCAGTTCTGTAGCCAAAACACCGCTTCCACCAAAGGTGGGATAACATACAATACCAATACGCATAGCTAATTCTTTCTGCTAAGTAACAACTATTTGGGCTTTCTGTTCAATGAAAATGGTTAACCGGCAAGATTTTATGGAACAAATGCTGCTGAACGCACTTATAAAGCTATTTACTGTCTTTTTGGCATTATATGAATGGTTGAGGATACACAAAAGGGGTTTTAAGGGTAGTGTTTAGAAAACTGTGTAAAGGGGTGAGGCAGTCAAAGGCTAAAAGATGAGTAGAGATGAGTAGTTTGGGTTGACTGCCGATTAATTACCTTTAAAACACAGTAAATTATATGACAAACAAAGAACTTTTAAAGCAACTGCTGAAAGAACAAGTAAAACAGCAGAAGAGTACTACCGGTGTAAGCAATCTGTTGCAGGAAGTATTCAAAGAAGCTATTCAAGAGATGTTGGAGGCAGAGATGGACAACCACCTTGGGTATGAAAAGCATTCGGCAGAAGCCTCCTCCTTCCCCAATAGTCGCAACGGTAAAACAAGCAAGAAGATCAAAACAAAACTAGGTCAAATCAGTATTGAAGTTCCAAGGGACAGGGATAGCAGTTTTGAACCTCTAATTGTTCCTAAACGAAAAAGGATTATGGAAGAGATTGAAGATCATGTTCTCACCCTATATACGCATGGAATGAGTACTCGCGATATTGAAAGTGCCATTAAAGACCTCTATGGTGTATCTATGAGCGAAGCACACATTTCTCATGTCACAGATCGCCTTATTGAACATATTGACCAATGGAAACAAAGGCCATTGAATAAGGTATATATGATTGTATGGATGGATGCCATCATTTTCAAGGTACGTCAGGAAGGAAAAGTGAAAGACAAGTCGGTACAGATAGCTATAGGGCTTAACAACACAGGATATAAAGAAGTATTAGGCATGTGGCTATGTAACAATGAAAGTGCCGCTTTTTGGATGAATGTTTTGGCCGACTTAAAAAGTCGTGGAGTGGAAGATATACTGCTGAGCAGTACGGACAATCTTAAAGGTTTTACAGAAGCTATCAATACAGTTTATCCGTTGACAAAAACACAAATATGCATTGTTCATCAACTAAGAAACTCTTTGAAATTTGTAGTATGGAAAGATAGAAGAGCTGTAGCTGCAGCTCTTAAGAAAGTCTATGATGCCTGCGATGAAAGCACGGCATTACACTATCTGGAAAATTTTGAAACTGAATGGGGTAAAAAGTATCCCTACATAGCCAAATCATGGAAAACCAATTGGGTTAATCTCGCTACTTTCTTTGAATTTCCTGCCTGCATCAGAAAAATCGTTTATACAACAAATATCATTGAAAACATTAATCGTATCATCCGCAAATACACAAAAAACAAGACCATGTTACCGAATGACCAGTCGCTGGAAAAGGTTGTTTACCTGGCTCTGATGCAAATACAGAAAAAATGGACGCAGCCTCAAGATGCTTGGCCAATGATGTTACTTAATTTTATTGATATCTTTGGTGAACAAAGGTGTGATGTAAAAACTTAATACCCTTTACGCAGTTTTCTAAACTACTCTCTATCTCTGCTTACACAGTTATTTTAACATTCTC
>NZ_QKZV01000016.1 GCF_003254115.1 Hydrotalea sandarakina | reverse complement strand
CTCTATTCCGGTGAGTTGCTCTGATAGCTTTAGCATTTCTTCCAGCACTTCATTATGTAGCTTAGCTTTACGCAGTTCGGCTTGCAGTTGTTTTACCTCGGCTGGTAATGCCGCTGCTTCCTCTTTCCTCTTAGAAGCTTGCTTAACAGGCTTTATTTTTCCTTTATACTTACTCACCCAACTATGAATTTTACGAAAATCAATGCCATGTTTTACTCCTAATTGGCGATAACTGTAATCGCCTGTTAAATACTCGGCTATAATAGCCTCTTTTTTAATTGCTTTTTCTAACATATTTTGTCCAAATTTAAGTGACGATTATTCGTCAACCTATTTTAGGACAAGACAGTGAGATTGAAATTGAAGTTTGTCTGTCAGTAGGTAAAGTTTTCCGCCAACTGCTTCACCATTAATAAAGTGATTAGCTCCTCCTGAACGAATAATGGGTTTGCCGTCAAGATTTGCAATTTGTGTTTGTTTCTTAACTGTCTTGGAAGTCACGAAGAAATATAACGCTGTCCCGAAAGCAAGTCCAGAAACTGGTCCAGCAATTAAAGCGTAATGAGTGTCAAACCGAACTGCAAAAAAAAGTCCGAGTAAAAGTCCAAATGCCAGTCCAGCTAAAATTGCGTTTCTAATTTCTGTCATAATTTAATGTCGTTTTTGTTGTCCAGTTTTTTTGTTTTTCGTCTGTCAGTTTCAAGTTAGCGCTGGTGTCATAGCATGACCGCTAACGGTTTGGCAGCTTGGCGAAGTGGCGGAATTCGGAGCACAAAACTGTCATTACACCACAAAATTTGATGTGAGGTAGAATGTTCAATTAACCACTGAACCCGCCATTTCGCCAAACTGCTGTTGTGTGCTGTGGTTCTATTCTTCGTCATTTCCAACTGTCGCAAATTTTATAGTTGTCTGTTCTAAAAATGGTTTTAGTCTTTTCTCTGCCAAGTCAATGTACTCTTGTGAAATATCGTAACCAACAAATTTTCTTTCCGACTTTATAGCTGCAACTGCTGTTGTTCCACTACCCATAAAAGGGTCAAGAATTATGTCTCCTTTAAATGAATAAAGTTGAATTAGTCTATAAGGTAGTTCTTCTGGAAAAGGTGCAGGGTGTCCAATTCTTCTTGCACTTTCTGCATTCATTGTCCAAATAGATTTTGTCCATTCCATAAACTGCTCCTTATTTATAGAATTTTCTTTTTTCCCTTTTTCTCTTTTGTAATCTCCTTTTGAAAAAATTAAAATGTACTCGTGAATGTCTCTTAAAATTGGATTGGCTGCACTTTGCCAACTGCCCCAAGCTGTTGAAGGACTTGCACTTGCTGCCTTGTTCCAAATGACTTCACCACGCATATTAAAGCCAATGTCTATCATCATTTTAGAAACATAGTCAGAAAGTGGTATGTATGGTTTTCTGCCAAGATTGGCAACATTTATACAAGCACGTCCACCATTAACTAATACTCTATAAGTTTCTTTAAATGAGTTTTCTAAAAATTGTAAATACTCATTTAGTGATAAATCTTTATCATACTCCTTTGAAACATTGTAAGGCGGTGAAGTAATCATTAAATGAACTGAGTTGTCAGGCAACTCTTTCATATTCTCTGCTGAGCCAAGAATAAATTTATTTTCTAACTCGACAGGAAAGTCATTTTCATTCTTATCAAGAATTTTTTTGTCGCCAAGCTTTGTGTAAAGTTTAGAATTATAAAACTTTGAGCTGTCGTGGTTAATTCTTCCATTTGTTCCGAAAGCACTTGTTTCTGTTCCTTTTGGTCTTTTCATTTTAGCTTCGGATTAAAGTTAAAAATTTCTCTGCTTTTGCAATGTCTGTGTTTTCTTGACTTGCAATTCTTATAATTTCTCCAAGTTTCAATTTTGAAATCATTGAAGAAAAGTAATTCATATCATTGGTTACAAGTTCTTTGCAATTATTGAAGAGTTGTTCTCTATCTAAAATTGTTTGAAACCCTAATTTTGGTGTGTTCTTTACATAATCAGAGTTTGTAGGATTTGGGTTCAAAGACCAAAAACCTTGAATAACTCCTGATGTTTTTAAAAAATCTACCTTCTTAATATAGCTGTCAGTTATAGGACTGTTGCCTAAAACAACCATTGGTATTTTTGTTGAAGCTATACCTGAAACACGAATATTGATTGATTTGCCAATTGCTTTAAGCATTGAGTCAGAACGTAACAATGAAGGATTTCCTTTATGTTGTTTGTAGTCGCCTACATATTCAACATTGTTTGGGTGTGTGAATTTATAATTTGAAACCACACTCATTTTAATTTCAAACAGAAGTTTTATGTTTTCAGGTTTTTGAACAGTATTGTTTGTTGTGCAAAACGCAAGGTCTGCACTTGATTGTCTTGACAAACCAAGTTCGTCACAAACTACACTATTTACTGCGTGTAACCCTAATTCTTTGGCGATTGGTTCAAAAAGTGTTTTGCTCCATTTTTCAGTAAACTGTCCTATAAGCGAATTTCTACTTTGCAAGGTTTGTCCTTCTGCGTCTGAGCCTTTTGGAACATAGGCAAAATAACCACCTTGTAAGTTGTAAAATAGCTGTTCTGGGGAAGCAAAATTCTTTAATGCTTCTGTAAAAAATTGTATCTCAGTGTCGTTGTTCCAAAGTGTCATCTTCTATTCTTACTTATGTTATTTTTAGGGTTCAAATTTACTCTTATTTGTCGGGTTACTTGCATTTTCGGTGTCTTTTTTCCATTGCACACCAACGTTTTGCGGCTTGGCGAAGGTGGCGATTTTTACCACAAATGTTCATACGAAGCACGCACTTCAAATTTACGAAAAACTGTCATACGAAGCACGAAACCGCCACTTTTGCCAAACCGCTGTTAGCACCAGTTTTTCTTTGTCTGTCGGTGAACACAGATGATTTATTCGTTATTCTTTGGGGTCAAATTTTACCATCCATTCAATTCCGTATTTGTCTCGAAACATAGCAAAATAAGTCCCATCAGGATTTTCGTCCAGAGGCATTTCAACTTGTCCGCCTGCTGAAAGTCCATTAAATATTTTGTAGGCTTCTTCTTTGCTTTCTGCACTGATTGTAATTTTGCTTCTGTTTTCTTCTTCACTTACTTTACCCATTACTTCTAAAATGTCGTTAGCCATTAGAACACTACCGCCAATAGGCAAAGAAATATACATTAGTTTGTTTTCTTCGTTTGCAGGAATTGGATATTCAGGGCTTGAAATTTCTTTAAAGCGAACAACCTTTGAAAACTCACCGCCAAATACTGATTTGTAAAAGGTAAATGCTTCTTCTGCATTTCCATTAAAGTTGATGTGTGGATTAATTTGTGCCATTTTTTTATTTGTTTTGATTGTTATTATTTGAGTTCTGATAAAATAATTTTCTTTTGATTAAGTGTGTTTTTCATTGCCTTGTCTCTAACTTTTGGGTCATCGCTGTTTATAAGGTCAAAGTATTCAACCGGCACAACTTGCCACGATAAACCATATTTGTCTTTACACCAGCCACAAGAACTTTCTTGTCCGCCATTTGTAGTCAATGCATTCCAATAATAATCAACTTCTGCTTGGTCTTTGCAGTTAATGACAAACGAAACAGATTCATTAAATTTCTGAAATGGTCCTGCTGCTAAAATATTTAATTCCATTCCAGCAATTTCTACAATTGCAGTTTCAAAATTACCACCACCTGCTTCTGGTGGATTTGTATATTTATGATGCTCTTTCATTTTACCATCTTTAAAAATGGAAAGGTAATAATCTGCTACTGCTTTTGCGTCTGTTGTCTCTACCCAAATTGAGGGTGTAATTTTTTGTGAAATCATTTCTGTCTTCTTTGTTGTAGTTGTATCCGTATTACTGTTTTCGTGTGCATTCTGTTGAAAATTTCCACAACCCATTAAAGTCGCTATTGATACGGCTGTCAATAATTTAAGTGTATTTTTCATAGTGTTATTTTTTAAGTGTTTGTAATAAATTCCCTAATTCATTCAAGGTAGCTGTAAACCCTTCCTTGAAGCCCATTTCTATCATCTTTTCCATTCTTTCAAGCGATTCGTTATAAATTGAAATACTCACTTTTGTTATTCCATTTTCTTCGCTAAAAGTTAAATCCCAAGATGAACCTGGAGGAAATGGATTTTCGTCTTTATCAGCAAACACACTTTCAAACTTGAAATTAGTTTTTGGTGAAATAGATGTATAAGTTTGAATGGAATAATTTAATTCCTGTCCTTCTGCACTCACCATTGCATAAAATCTTCGTCCGCCTACTTTAAAGTCCAAAACTTTTGTTCTTGATTCAAAGGGTTTAGGAGCCCACCATTGGTCGAGAATTTCTTTTTTGGTAAAGGCGTCCCATACCAATGATTGTTCGGCTTCAAATTCTCTTGTTATGAATACCGTCTTTGTTGATTTGTCAACTGTGAAGTCAAATAATAGATTATTCATTTTTTCTGTTTTTTAATTGTTGATAATACTTTGTCAAGTTGGTTGAAACGGGTTTCCCAAATTTTTCGGAACTGCTCTAGCCATTTGTCTATTTCTTTCATTTTGTTGATTTCAAGAGAGTAGTATATTTCTCTTCCTTGTTGTTCCTGTTTTACAAGTTCACACTCTGTCAAAATGCGAAGATGTTTTGAAACGGCTTGTCGAGTCGTGTTAAAGTTCTCGGCAATAGCATTTGGTGTCATTGCCTGTAATGCAATTAAGGCGATGATAGCTCGTCTTGTCGGGTCTGAAATTGCCTGAAAAATGTCTCGTCTCATTGTCTTATTGTTTTATTTGTGAAACTAATCGGTTGCAAATATATGTGCAACTTTTCGGTTTCGCAAATTTATTTTCAAATTTTTGTCAGATGATTGAAAAGTCGGTCGGAATTGTCGGTTTGCTCGGTCGTCCTAAAATTGGTGCTAACGTTTTCGGGCTTTGCGTTCGGGCGGGTTTCGGAGCACAAAACTGTTAACCAACACTGAACTTGAATAGAAGCAAAAAGCTCCAAGTTTGTACGTCACCCCGCCTGACGCAAAACCCGTGTTAGCGGGTCGTTGTTTATTTTTCTACAAGTTTCCTTAATCCGTCAATTACTACTGCCCAATTTTCAGAAGAATGTTTTGCTTTTTCTTCATCATAGTTTGACTGCGTGATAATCAATTCTGTTCCTCCTTTTGTTTGAGTTACTTCATAAGAAACTAATAGGTAATTTTCGGGTTTATCATCCAATCCACTCCAACTACTCAAATAAGAATAAGAAAGTTTCTTGTTGGGTAAAAATTCCATAACTACGCCTTTGTCAACATACTTAGAGCCTTCATATTCCCCTGTCCATAAAATTTTACTACCAACACTCCAATCTGTTTCTTGATTTGAGCCAAAAAAGTACTGTTTTACTAATTCAGGATTTATTAATGCTTCCCAAACTTTTTCTATTGGGGCTTTAATTAATGTCTGATATTTTGATTGATGATTTGTACGCATAATAATTTTATTTTTTAATGGATTGTTTTTAATGTTATTATTTCTGACCTAAATGAGGAAATTTATCTCCTATTAAGTTAAGTTCAATCCCAAATTCTAGATAAGCTTTTAGTCCATCTAAAACGGTAGTAAAGCCACCCGTATTGTTTTTAATTATCTCGATTAAGTCGTCACCTGTTTGGCTAAAACCGTAGTTTTTAATAACGACATAAGTTGAGTTATCTGTTAATGCTGTAAACTCAAAGTCAACCGTTGTTGTTGGGTCATCCCATTCAATTGTAATTTTTTTATTTGGTATAATTTCCTTTACCTGTATTCCACTTGAAACATAATACATTTCCCATTCCCAAGTGACTGTCTTGCCAACTTCTAATTGTCCGCTTGATTTAGTAAACCAAAATTTCGTTGTAATAGCTGGGTCAATAAAAGATTGAAAAACTTCTGATATAGATTTTCTTATCATCATTTGACATTCTACAGTCGGCAATTTGCTTTTCTCCATATTTTTTTCTGCTTTTTATTTGTTAATATTTCAGTTTTTGTCTGTTGATTAGTTTAGTAATTTTCTTTCTACCGTTTTATTTATTTGTTTATTTGACTGAGTCGCATTAATACAACGACCTCAAATTTAGGAAACACGCTGTTAGCAGTTCGTTGTTTTATTTTGCGGCAATTATCCATTCTGTTACTATGCTTGTCAGTTCTGTCTTTCCTCTTTCGATTTCTTGCAGGCTTTTGAAGGTTACTATTGCTCGGTCATTTTCTTTCCAAATTAACATTTTACTTTTGTTTGAAATTATTTTGTCTTTGGGTTGGGGCTGCTTGCTTGCTCCTCTATGAAAAATTAGTTGGACTTGTTTTGTAGGTGGCTGAATTCTCATCGTAATTCTGTCCTCATTGTTAAAACAATAGTTTGGCCCATTCCATTTTATATTTTCAGTCAATTCGTTATTCGCTGTTAATATACAATTGCGTAACTGCTCAATTTCATTTCTGAATGGGTGACTTAATTCGTCTAAAAAGATAGTCACCTCACTGTTTAGATTAGTCGTTTGTTTTGCCATTTTACAATGTGTAATAATTTATATTTTTTGTCAGTCTTTGAATGTTGGAATTTTCGTTCTACAATGACCGCTAACG
>NZ_QKZV01000015.1 GCF_003254115.1 Hydrotalea sandarakina | reverse complement strand
CGTCCACATGGTAGTATTAGTTACAAAACACCTATAGAATTACATAATCATAATGAACCGGTTGAAAGGAAATGGAAGAACTATTATGTAAAAAAGGAACTATTAAAAGTTGGAGTTGCTGAGGAAACATACCGATGAAAAAAATATTTCTATAGCTGAGATGGGCTATAAAATATTTTTTTCATCTGCAACCTTAACTTTGAATAGTAAACCAATGGCAGGACTAAAAACAAATCGTAAACCTGTCGTAGGATTAAATCAAAAAAACTGTCAACTATTTTTAGGACGATACAACTAAACAGGCAATTTCGGACGACTGACAGTAACGCTTCGGCAGACAAAAATATTTAGCGACAAGTATGAGCAACATTGAGATAAGAAAAGTAACAACTAACGACCTTGAAGAATTACAAAAAATCGGCAGACTGACATTTTACGAAACATTCGCTTCGGGCAACACCGAAGAAAATATGAACAAATATCTTGACGAAGGTTTTTCGTTTACTAAACTGACAACAGAACTTAGCGACAATAACGCTGAGTTTTATTTCGCAACAATTGACAACAAAGTAATCGGTTATTTAAAACTGAATTTCGGACAATCACAGACAGAGTTGCAAGACAACAAAGCCGTTGAAATTGAAAGAATTTATGTGCTGAAAGAATATCACGGAAAAAGCGTTGGACAACTACTTTACGACCAAGCAATTAAAATCGCAAGACAGAAAAACGCTGACTATGTTTGGCTTGGTGTGTGGGAAGAAAATCCGAGAGCAATAAACTTTTACAAGAAAAATGGTTTTGTAGAGTTTGACAAACACATTTTCAAGTTAGGCAATGACGAACAGACTGACATAATGATGAAACTTAAACTAAATGATAACAAATGACAAGAACGGCAGCCGGTAACAGCGGTTTGCCGCAAGCGGGGGTTCAGTGCTTCGGTTGACAGTTTTTTCGTATAATTGAAGTGCGGTTTTCCAAATGAACGGTAGTGCTGAAAAGCCCCGCCTGCGGCAAGCCGCCAAACGTTATCGGCAACCCTATTTGAGACAGTGTAACATAAAATTTGACTGACTAAAATTGAAAAACTGTTTAAAATTTGAAGCGATTTGTAGTAAGTTTTGACATCTAAAAAGTAACTTTGAAGACCATTAATTAACAAAAGAACAATGCTAACAAAAGAATATATCAAAGAACTGAAAAACAACGGCAACGGTGCTATTGGAGACCTTGTGAAAGAATATCGGGACAGCAGTTCTTTGACTTTCATTCTTGAAAACTTAGGACAATTACCGAAAGACTTTGACGGAAGTTTCCTTCTTGACTTACTTGGTCATAAAAACTCGACAGTAAGACTTTGGGCAGTCAAGACAATAGGAAAATTGGGAAACGAAGAATATTTACCACTTCTTAAACAGACTGCCCTAAACGACAATGACACAAACGTAAGACGAGAAGCCGTATCGTCAATCGGACGAATGAGAACAAAAAAAGGTCAGACTATTTTAACAGAAATCTTGCAAGACAACGACCCCAAAATTGTATGCCAAGCCATTCGTGGGCTGCTTGTTTTCAAAGGAGACAATGAAGTTGATAACAGTTTAAAACAATTGCTCAATCACGAAAACGAAATGGTTCGGACTGTTATATACAAAGAATATTTCGCAGAAAAGAAAGACAAAAACTCACAACCACATACCGAGAGTTATGACTACCTGAAAAATGTTGTAGTTAATGCCGATACGATTGAAACAATGAGATTACTCAAAGACGAGAGTATTCATTTGACATTTACATCGCCACCATACTACAATGCTAGAGATTATTCAATTTACCCAAGCTACAAAGCATACTTAGAATTTCTTGCTAACGTATTTAGAGAAGTTCATCGTATTACTAAAGAAGGTAGATTTTTAATTGTAAACACATCCCCCATAATAATTCCAAGAATTAGCAGAGCACACAGCAGCAAACGCTATCCAATTCCTTTTGACATTCACCCTTATTTAATGGAAATGGGATGGGAGTTTATTGACGACATTGTTTGGATGAAACCCGAAGCAAGTGTAAAAAATCGCATTGGCGGTTTTCAGCAACACAGAAAGCCACTTGCTTACAAACCAAATTCAGTTACAGAGTATTTAATGGTTTATAGAAAATCAACTGATAAACTTTTAGATTGGAACATTCGTCAATATGATTGGCAAACAGTTCAAGACAGCAAAGTTCCCGAAGGGTATGAAACGACAAATGTTTGGAAAATTGACCCTTGTTTTGACAAAGTTCATTCAGCAGTTTTCCCAGTTGAGCTTTGCAAACGAGTTATTCAATATTACTCTTACAAAGGCGACTTGGTTTTTGACCCATTTGCCGGAAGCGGAACGGTGGGTAAAACTGCAAAAAAATTAGGAAGATATTTTTTTCTTACAGAGAAAGATAAAACATACTTTGACTATATGAAATCAAAAAAATCAAAGGAAATGTTTGACACCATAGAAACAAAGTTCTTAACCCTTGACGAGTTCAAAGAAACAATAAAATAGTTATGCCATTAAATACTGATGCAAAGAAAAACATCATCAAAAAAGTAATTTCAAATCAAGATTACAGAGATGAAGTTTTAGTTATAATTGACGAGATATTTTTAGACTACTGCATTAGCTTTTTCAAGCAAGTTGTTTACGCAAAAATTGATGCACTCGGAGAAAAATCTGACTGGTATAAGAAAGTGTTTCTAAATCCTGATTTACCAAAAGAGCAAATTGCAATCAATTCGGGGTTGAATATGAAATCAATTACAAATGCTTTCAATTCATCAAAAAAAGAAGTTGTAATTCAAGCATCTTACGACAACTACAACAGGTTGCAAAAGACAATTAACGATTTAGTTTCCAACGGCAACAATTTTGAAATAAAACTTTCAATAAAATTTAAGGACGTTGCAGTTGATTTGACAGTAGCAGAGAGTTTAATTGTAATAAATACTATTGCCGTTAAACGTGCAGAAATTCGTGGTGGTATGTGGAGTGCCGTAGGTAAACAAGTTGAGAAGCCGCTAATGACAACACTTTGTATGCTTTTCAATGTTCCGTTTGAGTATCACGCTCAAGATGGCAATCCCGACAGTTTTAGAGAAGTTGATTTTTATGTACTTTCAAAAGATGGCAAAAAACTTAGGACAGAAGTGAAGTTGATGGGTAAAGGCAATCCAGAAAGTGCAGATGCAATTTTTGCCAGACAGCCAGCAATTTTTTTAGCCGACAAACTCTCTGACAAAAATAAAAAGCAAGCAGAAATGCTTAATGTGCAATGGATAGAGCTTCGTAATAAAGGTGGTTACAAGCGTTTTCAAGAAGTTCTAAATGCCTTAAATGTTCCAAATAGTGACTTAAACGGAGACTTAAACACAAGATTAGACGAAATATTAAAAGAAATATATGGTGAGTAACAAAACGAAGGACAGAAGGGCAGCCGATAACAGCAGTTTGGCGAAATGGCGGGTGACGTGCTTCTATGACAGTTTAGTGCTTAACCAAAGTGCAGTTCTTCGATTGAACTTTTGTGGTAAAAATCCGCCACTACGCCAAGCCGCAAAACGTTAGCGGCTACTTATGGACAACAGCCTTCATCTCATACCTGGACAAGATTACTTAGTTATAAAGCCGTTTGTTGATTATGACGGCATTGTTCATGGAGTTGGGGAGATATGGACTTATCAAGGAACTAACTTTCTTCCTTACGACGATGGACTTACACTTCACGTATTGGTAGACAACAAAGCTGTTGTTTATAGACTTCAATGGCGAGATGAAGCACAAGCCGAAATCATTGATAATTTCAAGCAGTATGTTGAACCATACTAACGACATTCCTATTTATGAAAAGAGACTTAGTTGACTTTTTGCTTTCGGAGTTTCGCAAAAGACCTGGCATGTATTTGGGCGATTACAGTTTATCTAAACTGCCAACTTTTGTTGCAGGATTTATGGTCGCTTGTAGCTTTTATGATGAATCAAAAACTGGAATGGACAGGTTTTCTCAATTTCATGATTGGGTTGAGACTCGACACTCGTTTGAACGTTCGTCCAGTTGGACTATGCCATTTTTGGAAATGTCTAATAACGATGACCAAGCTGCACTCGACCTTTTCTTTTCAGAATTGGAAAAGTTTGTGGACGAAAGCAGCCGCTAACATGGTATTCATGCAATGGTGGGTGACGTGCATGTTACCAGCCTTAACTTTCAAATCAGCTTTATATCTTTAACCAAAACTGACGGAACAGGAAATGCCACCACTGCATAAATACCCGTTCCGTTGGCAGAAATATGGTGACACCGACTCACTACTGTTACTCAATATAGGACATTCAAGAGCCTTGCCAGATGATAACAGAGAATTTGAACGACACTGCATTACTGCTAACAGGTGGAACATTCCGACACAGCACCAATACTGAAGGTAGGAGTAATCTTAAAAACACTCATAACTATGAGCACATTTAAAAGGGTTCTATTTTTACCACTAAAAGGTATCATTGCAATTTTGACTATTCAAGTAATTGTATTTGTTGTTGCTCTTACTTTTCAATCTTGTAAGAAGTCTCACTTTTCTGGTGACAGAGAACTTCAAAAGCAAGAAGTCAACACATTAAACGCTTTGCTCAAAGCCAAGACTTCTAATTTCATTGCTTTAAATGAAAATAGAAAGCGAAGTGAAACCTCAAGGCCTTCCTCAATGGAAACAATGTCGACAGCTGGAAGAGACCCAAATTTTGTAATTACGCCGGAGTATGAACTTCAATGTGAAGTAGAAGTCCGTCCAGTGTACAATCAAAGCCTATCGGTAATTTCTGCTTATGGTATTACAGAGCAAGATATGGTTGAAGAATGGGGTTATAACTATGACCAAGAACTTGTGGTGGAGTTAGCATTATCTATTGCGGCATACGAAGCTCTTGACCACGAACATGGATTAGCACAAGTTAAGCAATCTCTGTTTTTGTTTAACACTGCCTATGCTGGTGATTTCTATAACTGTGTTAAAACTGCTCTGGGCATTGAAGCTCTTTTCGAGCTATGGCGTGTAAGGGCATTAAGCACATATGCTGGCAAAAAAATGTTACTCAAGGCAATTGGTAAGGTTGCTACAAGAAGTTTAGGCTGGGTAGGCGCAGCTTGGGCAGTTGCAGACTTCATAGACTGTTATTACTAATGAAATATGTTTCACTGACTCTTGTCGCCTTTCTTTTGTTTTTTTTAATTTTTGACGCCTACAAACAAATCAAAAAGGACAAAAGAATTGTATGGAAGCATTTAAAAATTTCATTCTTAGGTTTAATTGTCGCCTTGCTTCTAATTGATACAATTTACAAGAGATAACTACGTTTCTTGTAAAGTGATAAGCCGCCCTTATCAATAACGGGCGGCTTATTGTATATTTGGCTAAAGACTTATACTTCTGCCAACATGGGGCTTGCCAAAATACGGGCTGACGCAAGTTATCTTCAGCTTTTTGTAATTCTATTGTGCTTCATATCGGACTGGACATTATCTATTTAGCTTTTTGTTGTTATCTTCAACTTTAGTTTTCAATCATCAGCGGTTGTGGGCGGACGAAATACTAATACCCGTACTTCGGCAAGCCCCGCCCGTTGTACGTCACCCTATTTGCCGTAGTTCGCTGTTCGGCTGACACAAAAACTTCAACAGTCTACGCACATTTTGGCACATTTGCAAGGCACACAAAGCCGACGCACAAATGCCAACCTTGCAAAAGAGCCAAAATTTTCCCACAGCACAGACATTCCTCAACAAGACCCATCCGATTTTGCTAAATTTGTTCGCATGATACAGGCTGTAAACCTTCAACCACTTGACAATGAACTGCCAAGTCACTTTGCTGACAGGTTGGGCGTTTTATATGCCAAGACCGTAACGACGCAGCACAAGAAAGACAATGGACAGTTTTTCACACCGACCGAAATTGCTCATTTCATGGCAAGGCTTGTCAGACCGACCAAAGGCAAGTTGAAAATTCTTGACCCAGGTTGCGGAACAGCAATATTATCAAGCTCACTTATTGAAACAATTATTCTTCGTGGTGACGCAATAAAAGAAATTGAGCTTGTAGTTTACGAAACTGACATAGACATTCTACCTTATACACAGGCGACACTTGATTATTTGGAAAAATGGCTACAAGGCAAGAAAGTTGGTTTCAAGGCAACGCTTGACACAAATGATTTCGTGTTAGAAAACAAAGATTGCTTTGAACAAACAAGCACACTTTTCTATGAACCAAAGAATGCCATTTACGATATTGTCATTTCAAACCCACCATACTTTAAAATCGGCAAAGACGATAAAAGAGCCGTTGTTGCAAAGTCAATCGTTTGGGGACAACCAAACATTTACTCAATCTTCTTAATGACAGCCGCAAAGCTTTTGAAAAATGGCGGTGAACTTGTTTTCATTATTCCACGAAGTTTTGCTGCAGGTAATTACTTCAGAGCATTTCGGGAAGCATTCTTTTCAGAAGTTGAAATTGAGCAGGTACATCTTTTTAACTCAAGAACTGACACCTTCAACAGAGATAACGTCTTACAAGAGACATTAATCTTGAAAGGCAAGAAACAAAAACTAAATGGTCACCTGCCTAACATCCTGTTAACTCATTCCAATGGAGTTAGTGACCTTGACAAACCAACTGAAAAAGAATATCAGGCAAATGAATTAATTGACTTCAATACAAAGGAAAAAATCCTGCATCTTCCAAGCAACGAAACTGAAGATAAAGTCATTAAGCTTTTCAAATCATGGAGTGGCAGTTTGCATAAGTATGATATGCAAATATCGACAGGTCCAGTGGTTTCATTCAGAGCAACTGAGTACCTCTATGAGCAATATGAAAATGGCACAAAGGTTTTAGTTCCACTATACCAACTAATCAATACAGGAAAAATGACCTTTGAGTATCCTGTATTCAAAAAAGGCAAGCCGCAATACATTCAATTTTGTGAAGAAACCAAACCGCTTTTGCTGCCGAACAAAAATTATATTTTCCTTCGCCGTTTTAGCGCAAAAGACGATAAAAGCAGATTGGTTGCAGCCCCATACTTTGTTGACATTTCACAAGCTGAATTTATCGGCGTAGAAAATCATTTGAATTATATCTACAGACCAAAAGGACATTTGGCAAGAAATGAGATTTTGGGACTTGCTGCACTTTTGAACAGCAAATTGTTTGACACTTATTTCAGAACCTTCAACGGCAACATAAATGTGAGTGCGACAGAACTTCGGGAAATGCCTTTACCGCCGTTGGAAGACATTAAAGAAATCGGCAACCAAATAATATTAACTAACAACTTCTCTCAATCCGTAGTTGACGAACTTGTAAACGACTACTTTGATTTGGAACACATTTTCGCTTATGAGCAAAATTGATGACGCACAGAAAATACTTAAAGAGTTAGGACTTCCCGCAGCACAGCAAAACGAAATCTCTGCTTACACTTTGTTGGCTCTTTGCGGTATCAAGCCCAGAGACGGTTGGAGCAAAGCAACAAGAGCAAGCTTGAAAGTTTCAAAAGGCATCATGGCTTTTTGCAAAGACGTTTACAAAAAAGAATATGCCCCCAATACCAGAGAAACTTTCCGAAGACAAGTTTTACATCAATTCGTGCAAGCCAGAATTGCAGATTACAATCCTGATAATCCCAGTTTACCAGTAAACAGCCCCAATGCTCATTACGCTATAACCAGCGAAGCACTTGAAGCAATAAAAACTTTTGGAACAAAGGCATGGAAGGAAGAAGTTGAACGTTTCAAATCGGAAGTTGGAGAGCTTTCAAAGAAATACTTGAAAGAACGAAAGCAAACGCTTATTCCTGTAAAGTTGAGCAACGGCAAAACTTTAAAGCTATCAGCAGGAAAGCACAACGTCGTACAAGCTGCAATCGTTCAGGATTTTGCAGCACGTTTTGCACAGGGAAGCGAAGTCCTGTATTTGGGTGATACTGCAAACAAGGACTTGTACATTGACAAGAAGAAGCTTAAAGAATTAGGTATTCCGATAGATGAACACAGCAAACTTCCTGACGTTGTTCTTTACGACGAGAAAAAGAATTGGCTTTTCCTAATTGAAGCAGTTACTTCACACGGACCAGTTTCACCGAAACGTGTTATTGAATTGGAAGAACTGTTGAAAGACTGCAAAGTAGGAAAAGTTTACGTTTCTGCATTCCCAGATTTTGCAGAATTCAAAAAGCATTCAACAAACATCGCTTGGGAGACAGAAGTTTGGGTAGTTGATTTTCCTGAACACATGATACATTTTAATGGCGACCGTTTCATGGGACCGAGATAATCCAACGCACCAAGTCAGGCACATTTGCAAGGCACACAAAGCCGATGCACTAAAGCCAACCTTGCAAAAGAGCCTGCCTTGTTCCGATGCTTCCAGTGGACACATCCTGCTCTTGTTAGACATATTGTTTAAAGTGTCACACCCGAAAGAAGGGCGAACGTACAACATGGGTATTGCCAAAATGCAGGCTGACGGAAGCCGTGTTTCAGCTTTTGTTTTTCAATTTGGCTGCATATCCAGCTTGACGTTATAAATTTAGCTATGGAAAAAACCATCAACATTAATCTATAAATTCGGCTTCAGTATGCCGGGGTTGACGGAATTCTATTCCCTGCACTTCGGCAATACCTGTCCGTTAGTGGCAAGGCTATGACGACACAACCCGACAGACAAATCGGGTTCTTTTTGATATTTTGTATTTTAGTAATTGCTTAAATAAACAAATTAACTATCTTTGCAATATGGACAACAATTCTTGCATACGACAACAAGCGGACATTAAACAAATAAATCGCTGTAAAAACCGAGTTTCAGAACTCAACGGCTCGTTTGACTATTTATCGAACGGACTTGAATTAGCGGGAAACAACGTAAGACTGAAAATTCTCTTTCTATTATATGAAGAAAAACGACTCTGTGTTTGTGATATGAGCGACATTCTTGGTATGACAATTTCGGCAATTTCACAACACTTGCGAAAACTCAAAGACCGAAAACTAATTGAAACCGAACGAGAAGCACAAACCATTTTTTACTCATTGACAAAAGAGTATGAAAAAATGCTGAAACCGTTTTTTAAAATACTTGACGAAAACAAAATTTTAGAAACATTATGAAAACAGACAAAAAACTAATCGGAGCTGGACTTTTAACAGCAATTGCAGCTTCATTGTGTTGTATTACTCCAGTCTTGGCTTTAGTAGCAGGAACAAGCGGACTTGCTTCTACTTTTTCTTGGCTCGAACCTTTCAGACCGTATTTTATCGGTTTGACAATTTTGGTTCTTGGTTTTGCTTGGTATCAAAAGTTGAAACCTAAAAAGCAAATTGACTGCAACTGTGAGACAGAAGAAAAACCAAAATTCATTCAGTCAAAAATGTTTTTAGGAATTGTAACAGCATTTGCAATCGTTATGCTTGCCTTTCCATACTATTCAAGCATTTTCTACCCAAAGAAAGAAAAGCAAATCATAGTAGTGGACAAATCCAATATTCAAAAAGTAAAATTTACGATTAGCGGAATGACTTGTGCGAGTTGCGAAGAACACGTAAATCACGAAGTAAATAAATTGACAGGAATAATAAGTTCAAACGCTTCATATGAAAATGGAAATGCAATCATAGAATTTGACAACTCAAAAACAAATATTTCTGAAATCGAAAAAGCAATAAACTCAACAGGATATTCTGTAACCGACAAAAAAGAAAATTAAAATGGAAATCAAATTACAATCAACAATAACTTGCCCCAACTGCGGACATAAGAAAGAAGAAACAATGCCGACAGACGCTTGCCAATATTTTTACGAATGTGAAAAATGCAAACAAGTTCTAAAACCAAAACAAGGCGACTGCTGTGTTTATTGTAGCTACGGAAGTGTTGCTTGTCCACCAATTCAGCAGGACAAAAAATGTTGCTGACAGACGGAAAACAAAGAAGCCCAGCCACTAACAGCGGTTTGGCAAAAGTGGCGGTTCAGTGCTTCGTATGACAGTTTTTCGTAAATTTGAAGTGTGTGCTTCGTATGAACATTTGTGGTTAAATCGCCACCTTCGCCAAGCCGCAAAACGTTGG
>NZ_QKZV01000014.1 GCF_003254115.1 Hydrotalea sandarakina | reverse complement strand
ATTTTGTGGAATTATCGCCTTGTATAGCGAATCGGCTTTTTTATTGTTCTTATAAGTAAGAACAGAGTAAAGTGATTTCTTTAAATCAATAAACTCAATATTTTTTAATTCACCATTGTATAGGTTGGGTCTTACAAAAATTGATTGAACCTCATTATTGTATTTGTATAGATAAAACATTCCCTTACTATCTTGAAGAGGAATTCTAATCATGTAAGTATTATTAATAATGGCTTCTTGTGCTTTATCAATGATAATTTTTGGGGCATCTGAAACTGATTTGTCGTAACTATAATTCCACTTTAAAATATCAGCATAAGAAATGTTACGATGTTTTTGGATAGTTTGGACATAATTTACCTTGCTAAAATTCCTGTCTGTCTTTGTGCAGGAATAAATTGCTGCGGTCAATAAAATTGCTGCAACAAAAATTTGAAAGTGTCTTTTATAAGAACGTTGTTGAAAATACTTTTTCATGTTAATTTGGTTTTAGGTGTGTCAAATTACTATTGCTTACAACACAAATATTACTGCTAGTAAAGTTGGCAGTGCTATTGATAATAAAGTTCTTTTTTAAATTTTGCTAATGTTTATTTTACCCTCCCCTGCCTAACACTCATGGGTCAGATGTTCAGCGGATTTTTTAATCTGCTTATCTGCAGCGGAATACAGCAACCCATTATATGGCCATTATAACAAGCAGGCATCCCTTTTTTGCCGGTAAATGCTATTATTGGTGTACTTCAGATAATTGCATATAAATATACTATAACCGCCCCCCAAAAAACAAGCGTATTTCTACGCAATTTTTTAAAAACCCTAAACAAAATTTTGTAATTCGTTTTGTTTTACATAATATTGGAATATTAAATGTATTCCTGTATGGCTACCCCTTTTTCCGCAGCCATTGTTGATGACCGTTTGCGTGATTTGGAATTAGTGAAAACCAATCTCCAAAAAATTAAAAATTGTTCCATTCTTTGCACCCATACCAACCCTTATCATTTTTTTGAACATTTAAATACCACCCGTCATTTACCCGATATTGTTATTACCGATTGCCAAATGCCCGAAATTGATGGCATGGCATTAACGCGTTTAATGAAACTGTTTTTCCCTTCCATTCAAATAATTGTTGTTTCCGGCTTATTGGTTGAATCGGATGTGGCTGAACTGATAGACATTGGTGCCAATGCCGTAATTGCCAAAGGGTCTTTACAAATATTGAACAATCAAAGCCTTCCCTTAGCCATTGATGCTATTCAGCAAAACAAAGTGTTTATTGATCCGTTTTGGAATCAATCACTGATACAAAAAATGCGCAAACAAACGCAAAAGAAAAAAGAAGAATTAAAAACACCCCATTTCTCCCAACACGAATTAAAAATTTTACAATTATTAGTCACACATCCCGACTATGAAAAAATTGCAGAATTTTTAAATGTTTCAAAACGTACCGTAGAAGGATATGTTCAAAAAATTTCGGAAAAAACACCCGACAACAGTAAAAAATCGAAACTAATAGCCTATGGCCTAAAGCATTATTTAGTGCATTTATTTAGGGGCTAACCTATTCTTTTTATTATTTTTTCGCTTTATTTTTCTTCCCTTTATGCAAATCATCCATCTTTTCAACAGCCCATTGGCTAACTTAATTTTTCACCTGTAATAGTGCATGAAGCAGGTAAATGCCGCCATTTCCATTTTTTACCTTTATTTTACAGCGTTTTAGTACCCTAAATGCACTGTTACCTATGATTGTTAATTTAAGTGATACCCATAGTTTGGTAAGTAATTTTACGGCGGAAATAAGAAACATTCATGTTCAAACCGACCGTATGCGCTTTCGTCGCAACTTAGAGCGCATTGGCGAAATTGCTGCTTATGAAATTAGTAAACAATTGCCCTGGCATGAAGTGGAAATACCTACTCCGTTAGGCATACATACCAGTAAAGTTTTAATAGAACAACCTGTTTTGGCTACCATTTTAAGGGCCGGTTTACCCATGCACCAAGGCATGCTGAATTATTTTGACAAAGCGGATAATGCTTTTGTTTCAGCCTATCGTAAACACCACCACGATGGCAGTTTTGAAATTAGTTTGGAATACATGAGTTGCCCATCGTTAGACAATAAAACCATTATTATTACCGACCCTATGCTGGCTACAGGGGCCTCATTGGTGAAAACCATTCAATTCATTCAACAGGAATATACGCCGGCTGCCATACATGTAGTGGCTGCCATTGCCTGCACCGTGGGTATTGAATTTGTACAAAGAGAATGTGGTACCAACATTCATTTATGGTGTGCCGATATTGATGACGAATTAACGGCAAAAGGATATATAGTGCCGGGACTGGGTGATGCCGGCGATTTGGCTTATGGGGCTAAGGACCAATCCTAACTTTTTTTTGTTAAATCGTTCAACAAACTAAAAAGATATACAGCATTTCTTGTAATTTGTATATCTGTTTTTCATCACCTATAAATGGCAAGGATGGGTTATTACAAATTACAACACAGTGTGTTGCATTTGCACAACCGTTGGCCGCTGTACCCATGAAAAAAATTGTACTATTTACCTTACTGCTGTTGGGATGTCTGCAATTGTGGGCACAAGACCCGCATTTTTCGCAATTTTTTTCTTCACCCCTTACCCTTAGCCCTGCCTTTACCGGCAAGTTTGATGGTAATATGCGCATAGCCGGTAATTACCGTAACCAATGGCCTACCATTAATAATGCCTTTACAACAGGCACTGCTTCTATTGATTTTCATATTATGCAAAATAAAATTGCCAGTAATGATGTTTGGGGACTGGGTTTTATGGCTTATAATGATAACAGTGCCAACGGTGCCGTAAAATTTAATTATGCTACCGTTTCCACTGCTTACCATAAAGGATTAGATGAAGATGGCAACAATACCATTGGCTTGGGTGTGCAATTAACGTATGCTAACATGATGATTAATACCGCAGGATTAACTTTTGAAGACCAGCTTACCAGCAATGGCTTTACCGGTGTTACCAGCGAAGTATTTAACGGTGCTACCCTAAAATCGAATTACATGGATGTAAATGCCGGTATATTATACAATGGCAGTACCGGCGAAAGAAATAATTATTATGTAGGCGTTAGCTTGTACCATATAACACGTCCGCAGCAATCATTTACCGGTGCCACCTATTCATTAAACCCAAGGGCTACCATTCATGCAGGTACCTATTTTCCCATTAGTGATAATACTACTTTGCACCTAAGTGCTTTACAAAGCTTTCAGGGCGGGGCTTCGGAAACAGTCATCGGCGGGGCTTTTCAATTTACCCCTACCCTTAATTTAGAACAAGATGTTAGCGTATATGCCGGTGCATGGATGCGTTTAAAAGATGCTATTATTCCGTATGTAGGCGTAGAATATGGCAGCTTTCGATTGGGTGCTTCCTACGATGTAAATACTTCTTCCTTAAAAACCGCTTCACAAGGTGTAGGTGGCATTGAAGTATCGCTGATTTATATTCAAAAACGCAGCGATGCCAAACCTATTAGCTGCCCCAAGTTTTAAAACATTCAGCAGTTCACCGGCTCATCGTTTCTTTCCACTTACATAAGGATTATTTTTCAGGAAAAACCGATAGGGCAGCAGGGCATCTTCTCCTGCATAGTCAACCCCTATCCGTTGTGTAATCACTATATCTGTGGGCAATACTTTAAACCCATCATCGGCTATGTACAAATCCGTTTCCGTTAATAAGCGTCCGTTGTGTTGCCGATGAATACCCAAGGCTTTGGTAACATTCCCCGGCCCACGCCCTATGGAATAATCAGCCTTATTTTTTCCCATTCGTTGCTGCATAATGGCTATTCCCGTAACCGGCTCAATAGCCCTTATAAGAATAGCATGTGGGGTATTTTCACTTCCGGTAACTACATTAAACATTTCATGAATGCCATAACACAAATACACATATGCACAACCGCCCTGTGCATACATGGTTTTTGTGCGTGGCGTATAGCGCCCTCCAAAGGCATGTGAAGCCCTATCTTCCACCCCATTATAGGCCTCTGTTTCCACAATACGGCCAATAGTAAGTTGTTGGTGAAAATTAGTAATCAACAACTTTCCCAATAAACTTTTAGCCACATCGGTAACATGCATATCCCAATAAAATGAAAGTGGCAGTACTTGCATATCCATAATAATCAATTCATTGACAATTTAGTGTATTAAGGGCATTGAACCTTTTAGTCCATGTTTTAGCATTCATTTATGGCATAAATAAAATGAAACCGCTATTTTCGTAACAAAAACCCCCCATTGCTGAAGGAAATTATTATAGCAGTACAGGCCTATTTTAAAGCGCATCGGTTTATTAAACAACACCAATTGTGGAAGTGGATTATTATACCGGGTATTTTATATGCTCTGCTGTTTGTGTTTAGCATGGGTTTCTTCTTACATACTACCAGTGGTGTTATTGAATGGTTGAGTTTAAGAACAGGTTTAAAAACCTGGTTAGATAAAATGCAGAGTACCTGGCTGGGATTTTTATTTACATTATCCAGCTTAGGCTTACTGCTTTTGCAAATGCTGTTTTATTTCTCCTTCTTCAAATATTTTTACCTGATTGTGGGCTCACCGGTATTTGCCTATTTAAGCGAAAAAACAGAAGCCATTATTAATCATCAGGACTACCCCTTCAGCTTTCGTCAATTAGGTTCCGATATGTGGCGGGGTGTTCGGTTGGCCATTCGCAATGCGGTATGGCAAAGTATTTATGTAATTGCTTTGATGTTTTTAAGTATTATTCCTTTATTCGGATTAATTACGCCTATTATTGCCCTATTTATTGAAGCATATTACTACGGATTTTCTATGCTGGACTATAGCATGGAACGCCACCAAAAAACCATGAGTGAAAGCACCTATTACATTGGTACGCACAAGGGTATTGCCATAGGCAATGGTTTAGTGTTTTACTTAATGCATTTTTTACCTTTTATAGGGTGGGTATTGGCTCCGGCTTATGCAGTAGTGGCAGCAACGCTGGCATTGTATCCATTACATGAAGATGAACCCCCTAAAATTTATGTGCCCGGAAAACCTTCCGTAACCAACAAAAAAAATTAAACCATTTACTTTATTTCTTTGGCATGAAACCAGGCAAAGTTTTTTTAATTCCGGCTCCTTTATACGATAACGCATTAACTGCATTACCCCTGTATCTTTTACCTGCTATTCAGCAATGCCAGGCTTTTTTTGTAGAGAATGAAAAAACCACCAGACGCTATTTTAAATTGCTATGGAAAGAAATGGTGATTGATGATTATGCCTGGTTTACCATTCATAAAGCCGAGGGGGATGTGCTTGCCCATTTTAAACAACTGTTGCTGCAAGGAAAAAATATTGGTATTGTTAGTGAAGCAGGTTGCCCCGGCATAGCCGATCCCGGACAAATTTTAGTAGCTACTGCACAACAATTGAAGGCAACGGTACACCCTTTGGTAGGACCTAATTCCATTATTTTGGCATTGATGGCAAGCGGCATGAACGGACAACAATTTGCGTTTGAAGGATATTTACCGATTGATACTATTGAACGAAAACAAAAATTGAAAACATTAGAGCAATTATCTAAACAACACAACAGCACACAAATATTTATTGAAACCCCTTATCGCAATCAGGCTTTGTTACAAGACATACTGCAGGTTTGCAAAGCCAATACATTGCTTTGTGTAGCAGTTGATGTTACGGCCCCTACCGAACAAATTATTACCCAAACAATTGCCGAATGGAAACAAACCCAGTTGCCTTTGCATAAACGCCCCGCTATTTTTTTACTGCAAGCTTAATACCCTTTATTGTGGAATAACCACCGATTTACGTTGCCGCGTATGTGCACTAAAATAGCCCAAAACGCCACCGCTAATATTGCTGGTAGGATTGGCCGGTGTAGCAGCATTATTTTGTAAATCTTGCAACCCTCTTACATACTGATAAATCGGTTTATCAATACAACGCATTTCTACCATAATGGTATCGCCGGCGTTAATGGTACTGTCGGGCTCAATTAAAGGGCGTGTTGAAACACCGCCATTGGTTAAATTATCATCCCAAACAAAAATGCGCTTGTTTTCAACACCATTAATGTATTCAATAAACCAATAGTAGTTGGCAACATTGACAGGGTCGGTGTATTGCGGTTGAATAATAGGAATTATTTTTCCGGCAAATACAATATTATCCGTCAGCAATGCATCTAAGTTAACCTGCTGCGGCATGGTTGATGAAGCAGTATAAGTATTTCCACCCTGCACTACCTGTAAACGATAAGTAGCACCCGGTGTTCCTATTAAATTATTATTGGTATAGGTACCCGGGGAAGTTTGCAGCAATGGATATACGTTACCATATAAATCGCTGATAGTAACTGTTGCATCGGTAACCGGCGGGAACACATTATCGGCACTAAAATTCACTGTTTTCGATAACAATACTTTGGCGGGCGAACTATTGGTTACCGTACCTTCTATTACCAACTGTGGGGCTACATTTTTCAAATCAATATTGATGATTTTTTTGCAGGAAAAAAGCCCGGTTAAAAAAAGCAATGCTATATATACAACTACACGCATAGGTTAAAATTTAAAATTCCAAGTAATACTGGGAATAAAACGGAATAATGAGGTTTGCTGTGCTACCGTTTTATTCGGATTATTCGGATCATCAATAAACGTTATGAAATAGGGATTTTCTCTCCCATACACATTATACACGCCAAAAGTTAAACTGCTTTGGTATTTACGGTAAGGGTTATGTTTATTTTGAACGGTAGCAGCAATATCTAACCGATGGTAAGCAGGCATACGGTAGCCATTCCGCTCTGTGTACAAAAACACAGTTTGGTCGTTTACCCTGTATTTACCACTGGGATAAGTTACGGCATTCCCGGTATTGTACACCCAGTTTGCAGAAAGGCTCCACCGTTGGTTTACCTGGTAAATACCTACCACGGTAATAGCATGTGTTTGATCTTGCCGAGCCGGAAAATATTGGTTGTTGTTAATACCCGGAAACTTCCTTTCCGTTCTTGATAAAGTGTAACCTATCCAACCCGTTAATTTTCCTACTTTTTTCTTGGCAAAAAACTCAATACCATAAGCACGTCCAATACCATAAATCAATTCACTTTCTACATTGTCATTGGCTTGCAGGTCAGCCCCATTTCTATAATCAATTTGATTTTGCAACCATTTATAGTAGGTTTCTACTGAAAATTCATATACCTGATTTTTTGAATTTTTATAGTACCCTATGGCCACCTGATCGGCTATTTCAGGTTTTACATTATTGGTACTGGGCAACCATAAATCGGTAGGTGCCCCTACGGTTGAATTGCTGAGCAAATGCAAGTTTTGCACATTGCGATTGTATGAAAATTTTAAAGAAGCATAAGTATTCAACAAATAGCTGGCACTAAAACGAGGTTCTAAATTCCAGTAGCTGACAACGGCCTTCCCTTTAGGTACATGCAGGGTATCAATGGTATTGCCATTACTATCGTACTGATAATAATTACCGGGACCTACTGCCGATAAATTAGAAAGGCGCAATCCATATACAATATTCAGTTTATCATTAAAGCTTAATTCATGCGATACATACAATGCACTTTCATACGAATAGCGATTTTGTATGGTAGCACTTTTTAAATTTGAAGTAGCACTGGCAGTAATAGCACCCGGCGAAACAGTATGGTGTATAATGTTTCCGCCGAATTTTATTTTGTTGTTGTTGTTGATGAAATAATCAAAATCCTGCTTCAAATTCCAGTCTTGAATTTTAGAAGTTATTTTAAACTGGTCGGTACCAGATTTAATGCGAATAACATAATTGTAATTACTGAAGATTAATGAAGTGTTTGAAAACAGCTTATTACTAACAATATGGTTCCAACGTAAGGTGCCGGTAGCATTACCCCAATCGCTGCCAAAAGTTTCGCCAAAGCCCAATACATCGCGACCAAAATAACCGGATAAATACAAATGATTTTTATTATTTAGGGTATAGTTGGCTTTTAAATTCAAGTCGTAAAAATATAGTGTGTTGGTATTAATGGCTGAATCGGGTGAAAGTTTTAAAAACAAGTCGGCATAGGTTCTACGCCCACTAATAATAAATGAACCTTTATTTTTTACAATAGGCCCTTCCACGGTTAATCGTGATGCAATTAAGCCAACACCGCCATCTACATGGTATTCCTTGTCGTTACCATCCTTCATTTTTATATCAACCACACTACTTAATCTGCCACCATATTGCGCCGGCATACCTCCTTTATAAACGGTAACATCTTTAATGGCATCGGAATTAAAAGTGGAAAAAAATCCTAATAGGTGTGAGGCATTATACACCGGGGCTTCATCCAATAAAATTAAGTTTTGATCGGCACCACCTCCTCTTACAAAAAAGCCGCTGTTACCATCACCGGCCGATTTAATACCCGGTAATAATTGTATGGATTTTAACACATCGCGTTCCCCTAATAAAACCGGCAACTGATTCACTTCACGCATATTCAGTTTATCAACCCCCATTAAAGGCTTGGCTACATTTTCGTTTTTCTTTTTAGAAGAAACCACTACTTCTTGCAAAGTATTGGTTAATGGAACCATATTAAAATTTTGTTCACGGTTACTATTGAAATTAATTTTTTCATTAATGGTTGCATAACCCGCATAACTCACCATAACGGTATAGGTACCCGGTTTAACAGTAATGGAATAAAACCCATAAGCATTGGTAGTAACACCAATACCCGGTATTTCTTTTAATTGAATAACAGCACCAATTAATAATTCACCCGATGTTTTATCGCGAACCACTCCATTTAATGTAAACTTGTTTTGTGCCTGCGCAGTGAATGCCGCTACCACGAATAATAACCATAGGAAAATACGCTCAAAGCCGGTTTTCTGCATAATACCCTTCATTTTTTGTAGTGATTACAACAAATAATTGTGCATTTAGTTGATGCATGCGCAAAGATGCAAGATAAAATAATAGCAAATCATGCATTTGTATGAACAAAAACATGCAGGGAAATAAAAATAATGAAAAAATAATATTTGTGTATTGAGTGAATGATTATTGAGGTTCAATGGTGCCAACACCCCCATTGCCGCGTATTTCAATTACACTATCTACAATAAATTTCTGCATACCGCGCCAGGGCAATGCACCCATGTACAGTTTATAATGCAAATTCATATCACGCCCCGAATTTTGTTCTAATATAGCTGCTACTTTAGGATTGGTTACACTAAATGAAAACTCATTGCTTTGCACATTGGCTTTAAAACCACTTTGTATAATTTTTCCTTCCCAGGTTTTAAAAATAACCCCCTTGTGCTGAAATGTATTCAACACACCGGCTTTGGTGCCCGTTGCAAATACAAAATAAAATTGCCAGTAAAACCAGCCGGCAGCAATAATTATGAGAATAATAATGGTATTACGCAGCCATTTTCTTGCTTTCATATTAAAAATATTTGTCTACAAGATACACCAGTCCTGCCATATTAATGGCGCCTAATAACAATTCTCTTTTATTCACCGCTTCAAACACATCGGCTTTGGTATGGTGAATATCAAAATAGCGTTGGTTATCGGGCATTAAGCCACAGGCGGGAATATGAAAATGGCGAACCAATGGGCCAATATCGGCACCGCCACCATTGGCATTAATAACATCGGTACCATAGGGTTGCAGTAACGGAATCCAGCTTCTGATTAATGCTAATTTTTCGGCATTGGTACTGCATCCAAAGCCACGCGGTGTAAAGCCACCTTCATCACTTTCTAAAGCAAAAATAGGTTCATCGCTTTGCTGAGCAGCAACACGGGCATACTCATTACCTCCACGCATGCCATTTTCTTCATTGGCAAATAATACAAAATGCATACTATGTTTGGGGCGATAACCCAATGCTTTAAATGCTCGCAATATTTCAATGGTTTGTACTATACCGGCACCATCATCGTGGGCGCCTTCACCTTCGTCCCAACTATCTAAGTGGCCACCAACGGTAATGTATTGATGTGGCAATTCCGTACCCCTTAAAACCCCTACTACATTATACCCAACGGTATCAGGCAAAAAATGTCCATAGGTTTCTAAGTGTAATTGTACGGGCATGCGTTGACACCAGGCATATAAACTATCGGCATCTATTAAACCCAAAGCAGCAGCCGGAATTTTAGGAAAAGAATCATTATAAGCCATTACGCCAGTATGTGCATTGTTATCGGTTGAGCCGCTTAACGAACGAATCACCACACCCACTGCACCGTATTTAGCGGCTATGGATGCCCCATTTCGGCGATAGACACCCGTTTCGCCATAAGCCCTGCCGGGTACTATGTACGTAGGATTGAAAGGATAATTAAAAAATACAATTTTACCCTTGGCCTCATTTTTACGAGCCTCTAATTCCTCAAAATTTTTAACGGCTAATACCGATGCCGTTATACCGCCTTTGGGGGTTCCTAATGAATTACCCAAGGCAGTAACCGATAAACTTTTTTGTACTTTACGGTTACCCATTTGCGTTATTACCGCTTTATCTTTTCCACCTCTTACCCAATGGGGTACCATGCAGGGCTGCAAATACACAGAATCGGCACCGGCAGCTTTCATTACTTTTTCGCCCCACAAAACGGCCTGCATAAATTGCGGCGAGCCCGCCAAACGGCCGCCAATTTGTTTGGTTAACTGGTGCAATAAGGTATAGGCTTGCCCTTGGGTTAACACATTATCGGCTAACTGTTTTAAAAAAGTACTATCAGTGGCTTGTTGTGCCCGGGTTAAAAAAGGGAACAATAAAAAGGCAAAAAATATTTTTTTCCGCATAAACAATCAGGGTTTGGGTATATAATTCTGTACTATACAAGTTATAGGCATAAAGATAAGGTAAAGCCTGCCAATTTGGTCATTATACAACCCATTGCCCATCCATATGGCTATCAACAGCGTTACGCAACGCTGTTGACCCGAAGCAGTATCGAAGCAGGGTCGAAGCAATAGCTTACTTAAAACGAGAATGTTAAAATAACTGTGTAAGCAGAGATAGAGAGTAGTTTAGAAAACTGCGTAAAGGGTATTAAGTTTTTACATCACACCTTTGTTCACCAAAGATATCAATAAAATTAAGTAACATCATTGGCCAAGCATCTTGAGGCTGCGTCCATTTTTTCTGTATTTGCATCAGAGCCAGGTAAACAACCTTTTCCAGCGACTGGTCATTCGGTAACATGGTCTTGTTTTTTGTGTATTTGCGGATGATACGATTAATGTTTTCAATGATATTTGTTGTATAAACGATTTTTCTGATGCAGGCAGGAAATTCAAAGAAAGTAGCGAGATTAACCCAATTGGTTTTCCATGATTTGGCTATGTAGGGATACTTTTTACCCCATTCAGTTTCAAAATTTTCCAGATAGTGTAATGCCGTGCTTTCATCGCAGGCATCATAGACTTTCTTAAGAGCTGCAGCTACAGCTCTTCTATCTTTCCATACTACAAATTTCAAAGAGTTTCTTAGTTGATGAACAATGCATATTTGTGTTTTTGTCAACGGATAAACTGTATTGATAGCTTCTGTAAAACCTTTAAGATTGTCCGTACTGCTCAGCAGTATATCTTCCACTCCACGACTTTTTAAGTCGGCCAAAACATTCATCCAAAAAGCGGCACTTTCATTGTTACATAGCCACATGCCTAATACTTCTTTATATCCTGTGTTGTTAAGCCCTATAGCTATCTGTACCGACTTGTCTTTCACTTTTCCTTCCTGACGTACCTTGAAAATGATGGCATCCATCCATACAATCATATATACCTTATTCAATGGCCTTTGTTTCCATTGGTCAATATGTTCAATAAGGCGATCTGTGACATGAGAAATGTGTGCTTCGCTCATAGATACACCATAGAGGTCTTTAATGGCACTTTCAATATCGCGAGTACTCATTCCATGCGTATATAGGGTGAGAACATGATCTTCAATCTCTTCCATAATCCTTTTTCGTTTAGGAACAATTAGAGGTTCAAAACTGCTATCCCTGTCCCTTGGAACTTCAATACTGATTTGACCTAGTTTTGTTTTGATCTTCTTGCTTGTTTTACCGTTGCGACTATTGGGGAAGGAGGAGGCTTCTGCCGAATGCTTTTCATACCCAAGGTGGTTGTCCATCTCTGCCTCCAACATCTCTTGAATAGCTTCTTTGAATACTTCCTGCAACAGATTGCTTACACCGGTAGTACTCTTCTGCTGTTTTACTTGTTCTTTCAGCAGTTGCTTTAAAAGTTCTTTGTTTGTCATATAATTTACTGTGTTTTAAAGGTAATTAATCGGCAGTCAACCCAAACTACTCATCTCTACTCATCTTTTAGCCTTTGACTGCCTCACCCCTTTACACAGTTTTCTAAACACTACC
>NZ_QKZV01000013.1 GCF_003254115.1 Hydrotalea sandarakina | reverse complement strand
AAAGCATCTAAGCGTGAAACCTTCCACAAGATGAGTTTACTTTTAAGGGTCGTCAGAGACGATGACGTTGATAGGCTACAGATGTAAAGCTGGTAACAGCAAAGTCGAGTAGTACTAATTACCCGTAAGCTTTATTTTTTATTTATTACAAACCACTTCCCAATATGTTACCTTATTGAAGAATTTATGGTGGTTATACCGAGGGTGTTCACCTCTTCCCATTCCGAACAGAGAAGTTAAGCCCCTCATGGCCGATGGTACTTGGGCCTTGTCCCTGGGAGAGTAGGTAGCTGCCGTATTTATCCAGCCTTCTTGTTCTGCAAGAAGGCTTTTTTATTTAATGGAATATTCATTAAACCCTTACTGTCCCAGCTTTTCTTCGAACACAGGGTATTTTTGGCTGCCCTACATCCTTCCTCTTATCGTTTACTTTTAAAAAATGACTTCATTAAAAAAGCAGCTTCATCTGCTAAAACTCCTTTGGTAAGTATAGTTTTAGGGTGAAATGGATATTGTTCTAACCCATATCGGCTGTAACCATTCTTTTCATCCGAGGCACCATATACAATTCGCCCAATCTTGCTCCAATATAAAGCACCCGCACACATTAAACAGGGTTCTAGGGTTACATATAAAGTAGCATCGGGTAAATATTTGGCACCCATTGCTGCAAATGCGGTGGTTAAGGCTATAATTTCTGCGTGGGCTGTGGCATCTTTCAATAATTCTACTTGATTATAGGCACGAGCAATAATTTCATCGTTTTGTACAATAATGGCTCCCACAGGCACTTCATCTGCCTCAAAAGCCAATTCGGCCTGTTCTAAGGCCTTGCGCATAAAATAGGTATCATCTTTTAAAACATCCATACTATAAAATTGAAAAAGGTGCGGTGAAAATAAAAAAGGATTCTTAGACAAGAATCCCCCCCATAAAATTTATCTAACCCCAATGATTTTAGGGTAACAATTTTATTTGAATATTTTTATACCAAACATCATTCCCATGATCTTGTAAAGCTATGTGCCCTTCCTGAAACATGCCAAAACCGGGCATATCCTTAAATTTACTGTGGGCAATCATATTTTTCCAGTTATCATCCCACATAGTTGTTTTTACTACCACCGTTCCATTTAAAATAAATTCCAGCTTGCCATGGTCGGCAATAATTTCGGCTGTATTCCATTCGCCAACAGGCTTTACGGTTTCTTTGCTGCAGGCAATTAAGTCGTACAAATCGCCGGCACGGTGTTTATGAATTTTACCATCAGGATGCCCATCATTATCTAAAACTTGCATTTCCATACCGGTATTCCAGGTTTCATGGTATTGTGTGGGATTGTCTTGTACAAAAAACAAAATACCACTGTTACCACCTTTTGAAATTTTCCAATCAACTTTGAAATGGAAATTTTTAAATGATTCATTGGTAATGATATCACCGCCACCATCGGTTTGATAATTTTTTTTGTTGGCAGCATGTAAATAAATAGCGCCATCCTGAATTGTCCAGGCTTTTCCAACCGTTGTTTTTCCGTAACTATGCCACCCATTAAAGGTTTTACCATCAAATAACGATATCCATCCTTTTTGTTGGGCTTTAATATTTGCAATGGAAGCAGGTGTAATGTAGGTAAATGAAAAGGAAATATACAGTGCCAATATTCCCAATGTTGTAATGAAAATTTTTTTACGAACCATGGTTATTGTTTTTAGTTTGAAAAAGCTAATTTTTCCTGCACATTTCCTTTTCCGCAGCTTAAGGTGTTATATTATGATTTTTTCAGTAGCAAAATGTACTTCACCATTTGTTCAGCATCGGCTACCGATAAATTGGGGTGAGGTGTCATGGGTACTTGTCCCCAAACGCCTGAACCGCCTTTAATAATTTTAGCTGCTAACATTGGTATATCCTTGTCAGTGTATTTGTTAGCAACATCACGGTATGCGGGACCAATTAATTTTTCGTCAACCTTATGGCAGGTTAAGCAATCGTTTTTGGCTATTAAAGCCAAACCTTTTTTATAATCAGGATTGTCCGATAAATCATTTGAAGCGGTTGCAGGTGCAGGAGCTGCTGCTTCGGTAGTAGAGCCGGAATTTGCTGCTGCGGCATTTTGATCATTACTGCTTTGGTTACTGTTGCCGCAGGCATATGCCAATAATGCCATGCTTAACACAATAGAAATTTTTTTCATAAAAAAACAAGTTTGTTGAAATAATTTTACAAAGTTATTTTAATCCCAGTATTGCCCGGTTAAAATCTTCTGAAGCACCGGTACCTGCAAAGTCATCGAAAGCTTTCTGTGTTACCGGAATAATATGTTGTTGTATAAAGGGGGCACCTTCTTTAGCGCCCTGTTCGGCACTTTTAATGCAACACTCCCATTCCAAAACAGCCCAACCTTTGTAATCGTAAGTAGCCAATTTGCTGAATATCGATTTAAAATCTACCTGGCCATCGCCCAAAGAACGGAAACGTCCGGCACGATTTACCCAACTTTGAAAACCTCCATATACGCCTTGTTTACCGGTGGGATTAAATTCTGCATCTTTTACATGAAATGCTTTAATGCGCTCATGGTAATAATCAATGTAAGTAAGGTAATCTAAACATTGTAAAAGTAAGTGTGAGGGATCGTACAATAAACAAGCGCGACGATGTTGCTCTACCGCATCTAAAAACATTTCATAGCTAACGCCATCGTGCAAATCTTCTCCCGGATGAATTTCATAACAAACATCTACATCACACTCGTCAAAATATCGTAAAATAGGTAACCAACGGTTAGCCATTTCTGTAAATGCGGTTTCCACTAATCCGGTCGGTCGTTGCGGCCAAGGATACATCATTGGCCAAGCCAAGGCGCCGCTAAAAGTAGCATGCGCATTTAAACCCAAGTTTTGTGAAGCTTTAGCTGCATAACGTAATTGCTGTGCTGCCCAAGCTGTGCGGGCTGTTGCATTTCCATGCACTTCTTTAGGTGCAAAACTATCAAACAACGCATCATAGGCCGGATGCACCGCCATTAGTTGCCCTTGTAAATGGGTTGATAATTCGGTGATTGCCAAACCAAAACTATTCACCAGCCCTTTTATTTCATCGGCATATGTTTTACTTTCTGCTGCCAGTTGCAAATTAATACATCGGCTATCCCAAGTTGGTATTTGAATGCCTTTATAACCCAGTGATGCAGCCCATTCACATATGCTTGAAAGGCTGTTAAATGGCGCTTCATTACCCATGAATTGCGCTAAAAATATGCCGGGACCTTTAATTGTTTGCATGGTAATTAATTTATGAAATCAGCAAAAGTACAAGCATAAGGCTGTGGTTGCGTCGCACACTTGTACGTTCTGTAATACTATTCGTCAATGCTATGCCGTAAATGGCGTCCATTTTTCTGTTGTATGTGCCGAAGCAACAACACTGTCAATAAAAGCCATTCCCCTCACGCCTTCATCTACCGATGGAAAATCGAGCATTTCTTCGGTAGGTTGTTCGCCATTCATTTCGGCCATAAGTGTTTGTGCAAAATTTCGGTAAATGTTGCCAAAGGCTTCCAAATAACCTTCCGGATGGCCACCGGGTGTACGGCAATTATGGGTAGCAAATGTTGAAAGCAACTGGCCATAATTGCTTCCGGCTCTCAAAATTTGTGTGGGCGCATCTAACCATTTTAAAAGTAGCGTATTCGGTTCTTGCTGTGCCCATTCAATACCGCCCTTTTCACCATAAATTCTAATTTTTAATGCATTTTCTTCACCGGCCGCCACTTGCGATGCCATTAAAACACCGGTAGCGCCATTGTCGAATTTCAATAATACATTGCCGTCATCATCCAACGCTCTGCCTTCTACCATAATATTTAAATCGGCACACAAATGGGTTATTTTTAACCCGGAAATATATTCAGCCAAGTGTGCAGCATGGGTACCAATATCGCCCATGGCACCGCTTTTGCCACTTTTTTTAGGATCAGTGCGCCATGCAGCCTGAGCATTCCCTTCACGCTCCGATAATTTACTTAACCAACCCTGAGGATATTCAACCCAAACTTTTCTGATTTTTCCCAAAGCCTGTGCTTTAATTAATGCACGTGCTTGCTTAACCATTGGATAGCCTGAATAAGTATGTGTTAAACACAAATGCTTACCCGTTAGTTTTACTTTTTCTCGTAATAGTTTCGCTTCTTCTAATGAAAAAGTCATGGGTTTTTCAACAACAACATGAAAACCCAAATCAAGTGCCATCATAGCAGGTGCAAAGTGCGCAAAATTGGGTGTAACTATGGTAACAAAATCAATTCGTTTATCGGCAGGCAATTGGCTTTCAGCCTTCAGCATTTCTTCGTAACTAAAGTAGGTTCTGTCTTTTGGTAAAAATAACATTTCACCTGAAATTTTTGCTGTTTCAGGGTGTATGCTTAATGCACCGCAACTTAATTCAATTAAACCATCCATGTTAGCGGCTATGCGATGTATAGCTCCTATAAAAGCATCTTTCCCACCGCCAATCATACCCATGCGTAGTTTTCTTTTCATAATTAAAACAATTTTTAGTAATCAAACCAAAGCCTCAAAAAATTTGAAAGCGGCTAATAAATAGTTTTTTTAAACAAAGTGTAGTTGTTTCATTCGCCATGCTTACAAATTATTTGAATGAGTTTGTATAAAACCATGTCATCAAATGTAAGCTTTGTGCAGTATAATTCTGCAGGTTTACAAAGCGTTAAAAAAGGAATTGATTTTTATCAAAATTCTTACTAATTGTGGCTGTTTTGAAAATAACTTCTACATTTAAGTTTCAAACCTATTTTCTAACGATTGATTATGCAAGCAAACATTCAAAAAAACAAATTATTTGTTGCCAGTTGTTTGGCCTTATTGGTTACTTCACTTTCTTTTGGTATCCGTGCCGGAATTTTAGATGCATTGGGCACGCAGTTTCAGCTGAATAAGGCAGAGCTGGGAGCCATTGCTGCTACTGCATTTTGGGGTTTCCCCCTGGCTATTATTTTTGGTGGGTTTGTAGTGGATATCATTGGCATGAAGCGGCTTTTAATTATTGCGTTTGTATTTCATTTGGCGGGAATTATTTTAACCATATATGCCGGTAAGTTTAGTAGTCCATACCTGGCTTTATTCATTTCAACTTTATTAATCGGATTAGCCAATGGTACCGTTGAAGCTGCCTGTAATCCACTTATTACCTCATTATATCCCGAAAATAAAACCACCAAGCTTAATCACTTCCACTTGTGGTTTCCCGGCGGTATTGTAATAGGCACTTTATTGGTGTTTTTGTTAGATAAAATTGGCATAGGTTGGCAAATTCAGGTGGGCTTAATGATTATACCTACCTTGTTGTACGGTTATCTTTTTAGCAAATTATCTTTTCCTGTAACTGAACGTGTGGCCAAAGGTGTAAGCACAGCCAAAATGTATCGTTCATTGCTCAATCCATTATTTATTATTATGATTATTTTAATGTTCGGAACTGCCATTACAGAATTATTTACCGGACAATGGATTGATGTGTTGTTGAAAAACGTAAGTGATAATGCGCTTCTTTTACTAACTATTGAAACCGGTGTAATGGTTGTGGGCCGAGGTTTTGCGGGCCCGGTGGTGCATCGTTTATCACCTGCCGGTGTGTTGTTTTTCTCTGCAGTTTTTTCTGCAATCGGTTTATATATACTAGGTCATACAACAGGTAATTTATTGTTTTTCGGGGCATTAATATTTGGATTAGGTGTATGTTATTTCTGGCCTACTATGTTAGGTTTTGTTTCTGAAAATTTGCCAGAAACCGGTGCTGTTGGCCTTAATTTAATGGGTGGTGCAGGTATGTTTGCCGTTTCTGTTTACATGATGTTTATGGGTAGCTATTACGATAATTTATTGGCTACACATTTACCTTCAAAAATTGATATTAAGGCTTTCATGGAGGCCTCACCCGGCAGTGATTTGGCTAATCAATTAAATGAAGCCAAAAAATTAGCCGGCCCCGAAATTATCAATGCCACTTTTACCATTCCCGTTATTTTAATTGTAGCATTTGCAGCTTTATTCTTTTATAAAAGAAGCCAAAAAAAACGTATGGTATCAATGGCATAATGTTGATGTATTGATTAATGAATGATGATGTATAACAGACGAAAAGCCATTCAAACTTTATTTACCGGAACAGCAACAGTTGCTGCGGCGCCCTTATTGCTTCATTTGAAATATGAAAAACCGGACGTTATTATGTCCTCTGCTTTAAAGGGCAATATTAATCATGCGGTTTGCAGGTGGACTTATCAATACTTACCATTAGATGAGTTGTGCCATACTGCACAACAAATTGGTATAAAAGGCATTGATTTGGTAGGCCCTGCCGATTGGGCAACATTAAAAAAATATGGCCTCACTTCATCCATGTGTAATGGTGCTGAATTAAACCTAACCGATGGATGGGCTGATGCCCGTTTTCATGCCGCACTCATTCCACGTTATAAGGAACATATTGAATTAGTAGCCAAAGCCGGTTACAAAAATTTAATTTGTTTTAGTGGCAGCCGAAGAGGCATGGATAATGAAACCGGCTGGAATAATTGTGTAAAAGGATTGCAACAAATTATTGGGCTTGCTGAAAAAAATAATGTTACACTGGTAATGGAATTGCTGAATAGCAAAGTGGATCATAAAGATTATATGTGTGACCATACGGCTTGGGGTGTTGAACTTTGTAAACGACTGGGGTCGCCTAATTTTAAATTATTATATGATATTTATCATATGCAAATTGACGAAGGTGATGTTATAAGAACCATACAACAATACCATCCCTACATTGGTCATTACCATACCGGTGGTGTTCCCGGGCGTCATGAAATTGATGAAACTCAGGAACTGTATTATCCGGCTATTATGAAAGCAATTGTAGCCACCGGATTTAATGATTTCGTTGCTCAGGAATTTATACCCACCGGTAACAATAAAATTGAATCACTTAAAAAAGCAATTGCTATTTGTGATGTTTAATTTTTTGAGTAGGAAAAGAAAAAAATAAAAAACGAATAATATAAATTTATAACATTTTAATTGAACAGCGATTATGGCAGATAATTATTTTGATGCAATTGTAATTGGTTCGGGAATTAGCGGCGGATGGGCTGCGAAAGAGTTAACCGAAAAAGGTTTAAAAGTGTTAATGTTAGAGCGTGGCCAAAACATTGAGCACATTAAAGATTACGTAAATGCCAATAAAGATCCTTGGGAATTTCCTCATAGAGGCAGACCTACCCAACAAATGATCAAAGATCATCCTGTTTTAAAGCGCGATTATGTATTGAATGAATTTAATGTTGATTGGTGGGTGAATGAACAAGAATCGCCATACACTGAAATTAAACGTTTTGATTGGTTTAGGGGCTACCACGTTGGTGGACGCTCTTTGTTATGGGGTCGCCAAAGTTATCGTTGGAGCGATTTTGATTTTGAAGCGAACGCTAAAGATGGTATTGCCATTGACTGGCCGGTACGATACAAAGAAATTGCACCTTGGTATGATTATGTAGAAAAGTTTGCCGGCATTAGTGGTAACCGTGATGGCTTGCCGCAACTACCCGATGGCCAATTTATGCCACCTATGGAAATGACTTGTGTAGAAAAAGATGTGGCAGCACGAATTAAAGACCATTACAAAGGTGCCCGTAACATGATTATTGGACGTACAGCCAATATTACCGTACCGCACGAAGGACGTACCAATTGCCAATACAGAAATAAATGTTGGTTGGGATGCCCATTTGGCGCTTACTTCAGTACGCAATCTGCTACATTACCTGCCGCTCAAAAAACAGGTAATTTAACTTTAAGGCCATGGAGTATTGTTACTAAAATTTTGTACGATAAGGATACTAAAAAGGCAACAGGTGTTGAAGTGCTTGATGCGCAAAACAATCAAACATATGAATACAAATCCAAAATTATATTCTTAAACGCTTCTACTTTAAATAGTGCCTGGGTATTAATGAACTCGGCTACTGATATATGGCCCGATGGATTAGGCAGTAGCAGCGGAGAATTGGGACATAATTTAATGGACCATCACTTAGGGGTAGGTGCTTCAGGTATTGTAGATGGCTATGAAGATAAATACATTTATGGCAGAAGGGCCAATGGCATTTATATACCGCGTTACCGAAATTTATTTGGCGATAAGCGCGACTATCTTCGTGGCTTTGGTTATCAAGGTGGCGGAAGCCGTGAAGGCTGGAGCCGCAATATTCCGGAATTAAGTATTGGTGCAGCATTTAAAGAAGCTTTAACTGAACCCGGAACATGGACTATGGGTATAGGTGGATTTGGCGAAATTTTGCCTTACCATGAAAATAAAGTTACCCTTGATAAAAATCGTAAAGACAAGTGGGGATTACCTGTTTTAGCTATCGACTGTGAATTGAAAGAAAATGAATTAAAGATGCGAAAAGATATGCTAAATGATGCTGTTGAAATGTTGGAAGCTGCCGGAGTTAAAAATGTGCAAGGATGGGACGGTGATGGCACTCCCGGCCGTGGTATTCATGAAATGGGTACTGCACGCATGGGTAACGACCCCAAAACTTCAGTTTTAAATAAATACAACCAAGTTTGGGATGCTAAAAATGTATTTGTAACAGATGGTTCATTCATGGTTTCAGCTTCATGTGTAAATCCTTCATTAACATATATGGCCTTTACAGCACGAGCTGCAAATTATGCGGTAGATGAATTGAAAAAAGGAAATATTTAAACCAGCTTTAATTGCAAAATTAATATGCCCGGCAACGAACCCAATATTAATAACAAAGCTACTGCTGCCAATACTTACGATGCAATTGTAATTGGCTCGGGTATTAGTGGCGGATGGGCTGCAAAAGAATTAACCGAAAAGGGGTTAAAAACACTGATGTTGGAACGTGGCCGAAATATTGAGCATATTAAGGATTATAAAACAGCCCAATGGAATCCCTGGGATTTTCCGCATCGGGGCAAAACAACAGAAGCACAACGTAAGGCCTATCCCGTTATACATCGTGGATGGGCAGCTAATGAAGCCGTAATGGATTATTGGACAAATGAACAAGATTGTCCTTATGTTGAAATAAAGCCTTTTACTTGGTGGCGTTCTTATCAAGTAGGCGGGCGCTCATTGCTATGGGGACGTCAAAGCTATCGTTGGAGCGATTTTGATTTTGAAGCCAATGCCAAAGATGGTATTGCCATTGACTGGCCGGTACGATACAAAGAAATTGCACCCTGGTATGATTATGTTGAAAAGTTTGCGGGTATTAGTGGATCGTTGGAAGGCTTACCCCATTTGCCCGATGGCCAGTATTTACCGCCTATCCCTTTAAATTGTGTTGAAAAAGAAGTAGCTGCTCGTATAAAAAAGCAGTATAACAATCAACGTCATTTGTTTATTGGTAGGGTAGCAAATATTACAAAGCCTATTCAAAGCCGTACCAATTGCCAATTTAGAAACAGGTGTTGGGAAGGTTGTCCATTTGGCGGTTATTTTAGTACCCAGTCCAGTACTTTACCTGCAGCAATGGCAACCGGCAAACTAACGGTTAGGCCTTTTAGTATTGTTACTAAAATTTTATACGATAAAGACAAACAAAGAGCAACCGGTGTAGAAGTATTAGATGCAGAGAATAATCAAACCTATACTTATCAGGCAAAAATAATTTTTTTAAATGCCTCAGCCCTAAACTCAGCTTGGGTGCTAATGAATTCTGCTACTGATATTTGGCCCGATGGCTTGGGAAGCAGCAGTGGCGAATTGGGGCATAATATTATGGATCATCATTACAATTGTGGTGCATCAGGGGTAATACCGGGCTTTGAAGATATTTATTATGATGGCGGTCGCCGCCCCACCGGATTTTATATTCCCAGATTTGCTAACTTGTACAATGACAAGCGGAATTACTTACGTGGATTTGGCTATCAGGGCAGTGCAAGCAGAGAAGGTTGGAGTAGAAATATAGCAGAATTACATATTGGCGCAGCCTTTAAGGAAGCATTGACTGAACCCGGACAATGGACAATAGGCGCTACCGGTTTTGGTGAAATATTGCCTTATCATGAAAATAAAATTACGCTTGATAAGCAAGTGAAAGACAAATGGGGTTTACCTGTTTTAGCAATGGATGCAGAAATTAAGGAAAATGAAAAAGCCATGCGTAAAGATATGGTTCAGGAAATGGCTGCCATGTTAACTGCTGTTGGCGCTACAAATGTAACCACTTGGGATAGCGGTCATGCAATGGGGCATGGTATTCATGAAATGGGCACTGCACGCATGGGTAATGATCCTAAAACCTCTGTATTAAACAAATACAATCAGGTTTGGGATGCTAAAAATGTATTTGTTACAGATGGTTCCTTTATGGTGTCATCTTCCTGCGTAAACCCATCATTAACCTATATGGCGTTTACTGCAAGGGCTGCAGATTATGCTGTAAGTGAATTGAAGAAGAATAATATTTAATAACCTTATTGTTGAATAATGATATGAACGTACAAGTGAGTGACACAACAGAAGTTGCACAAAGTACTGTACGTTAGTAAAAAAATAAATATGCCACAGGATAATACTAACATACATTTAAATACTAAAGCCAAAGTGCAAAACACTTACGATGCTATTGTAATTGGCTCGGGTATTAGTGGCGGATGGGCTGCGAAAGAATTAACCGAAAAGGGATTAAAAACGCTTTTGTTGGAACGCGGTAGAGATGTTGTACACATTAAAGATTATCCAACTGCAACGTTAAATCCATGGGATTTTCCACATCGTGGAAGAATGCCTTTGAAAGTAGTAACCGAGAATCCTGTAGTGGCTCGTTGTTATGCATTTGGTGAGGCCACTAATCATTTTTTTGTGAAAGATGTTGAACACCCTTATGTGCAGGAAAAACCTTTTGATTGGATAAGAGGTTACCAGGTAGGCGGTAAAAGTTTGTTATGGGCAAGGCAAACACAGCGTTGGAGCCGTTTTGATTTTGAGGGCCCTGAGCGCGATGGATTTGCTATACCTTGGCCATTCACCTACAATGAGTTGGCGCCATGGTATTCGCATGTTGAAAAATTTGTGGGTATTAGTGGAAATAAAGATGGCTTGGAAACTTTACCCGATGGTGAGTTTTTACCACCATGGGAATTGAATTGTGCTGAAAAAACAATTCAGCAACGCATAATGCAAAAATATAAAGACCGATTTGTGGTACAAGGGCGATGTGCGCATCTTACCAAACCAAATCCTATACATATTGAACAAGGTAGAAATCAGTGTCAGGCTCGTAGCCTTTGTGAACGTGGATGTCCTTTTGGCGGCTACTTCAGTTCAAACGCAAGTACCTTACCGTGGGCAGAGAAAACCGGTAACCTTACCTTAATGCCCAACAGTGTGGTACATTCAATTATTTATGATGATAAGCTACAGAAAGCTACCGGCGTTAGGGTAATTAATGCTATAACAAAAGAAACTGTTGAGTACTACGCCAAAATAATTTTTGTGAATGCATCAACTTTAAATACCAATTTAATTTTATTGAATTCTGTTTCTAATCGGTTTCCCAATGGGTTGGGTAACGATAGTGGCTTGTTGGGAAAATACATTGCTTTTCATAATTATCGCGGGCATGTTTCGGCGGCTTTTGATGGACCACTTGACAAATATTATTATGGCCGAAGACCAACACAAGCTATGATGCCGAATTTTAGAAATGTTTATAAACAAGAAACAGATTTTTTAAGGGGGTATATGGTACACTATAGTGCCGGAAGAGGAAGGGCTGCTGCTAATGGTATTGGTGCTGAATTTAAAGAAGCCATGACTGAACCCGGAAATTGGTATGTAAGTATGATGATGCAAGGTGAAACCATTCCCAAAGAAACCAATCATGTGCGTTTGAGTACTACAGAAAAAGATGAGTGGGGTATACCGCAATTAATTACTGCCGTTGATTACGATGAGAATGATGAAAAATTATTAAAAGACTTTTTAACACAAGGCAGTGAAATGTTGGCAGCTGCCGGTTGTACAAACATTCAAACACATGATTCTCATCAAGCACCCGGTTTAGATATTCATGAAATGGGTGGTGTAAGAATGGGGAAAGATGCTAAGAAAGCATTGTTGAACGAGTGGAACCAAATGCATCACTGCAAAAACGTGTTTGTTACCGATGGTGCTTGTATGGTTAGTACCAGTACACAAAATCCATCGTTAACTTATATGGCTATTACAGCCCGAGCAGCTAACTATGCAGTTGAACAATTGAAAAAAAATAACATTTAAATACTTAAAATACAAACTATGGATAGAAGAGAGCTTTTAAAAATGGTTGCACTGGCTACCGGCGGTGTGCTTATTGGAGGCGAGTTTTTACTAACCGGTTGTAAAAATGAAAAATCGGGTACTGTGGCTTTTACACCCGATGATATTGCATTTTTAGACGAAGTAGGTGAAACCATTATACCTACTACTTCATCGCCGGGTGCTAAAGCTGCCGGCATTGGTAACTTTATGAAAATAATGGTTACCGATTGTTATACCGAGCCCGATCAGCAGGCTTTTATGAAAGGTATTAAAGAATTGAATGAAGCCAGTAAAAAAGCTTACGGTATAGGCTTTATGCAAGCAACACCTCAACAGCGCACTGAACTGTTAGAAAAAATTGATGCAGAGGCCAAAGCCTATCAGAAAGAAAAAAACGAAAAAGAAGCCAAATTACAAGCTGAAGCAGCAAAAGAACGCAATAAAACCATTGCATTATCGCCCAACCATTATTTTACCATGATGAAACAATTAACCTTATTGGGTTATTTTACTTCTAAACCCGGTGCTACACAAGCATTGCGTTATGTGGCAGTACCCGGCCATTATGATGGTTGTATGCCTTATAAAAAAGGTGATAAAGCATGGGCTACTTAATAGTCCGTTTTTATGTTGTTAATGTATATAAATACCTTCATTCATTTTAAAATACAACCTCATCATGTCAACTAATCGTAGAACTTTTTTAAAAATGGGTGGCTTATCTGCCTTGGCAATGGCTGCACCTGTGAAAAAAATGGCCACAAATATTTTAAATGAAATGGCTGAAAATAATGCTGCAGGCGATTTACAAAAATTCGGCTTACAATTATGGACAGTTAAGGAAGATATGGCCAAAGACCCTAAGCAAACCTTGAAGGCAGTTGCTTCCTTCGGATATAAGCAGTTAGAAAGCTTTGAAGGAAAGATGGGTATGTTTTGGGGAATGACCAATAAGGAATTTAAAAAATATTGTGATAGTATTGGTACTAAAATTATTTCATCGCATTGCGACATTAATACCAATTTTGAACAAAAGGCTGCACAGGCTGCCGAGATTGGGATGGACTATTTAATATGTCCTTACAAAGGTCCTCAAAAAGATATTGATGCGTTTAAGAAATTTGCAGAACAGTTTAATAAATGCGGTGAAATTTGTAAAAAGAACGGTATCCGCTTTGCGTATCACAATCACGATTATTCTTTTAAACCTATTGATGGTCAAGTTCCACAGGTTGTGATGATGAATGATACTGATCCTAATTTGGTTGATTTTGAAATGGATATTTACTGGGTAGTAGCAGCCGGTGAAAACCCGCAAGAATGGTTAAGAAAATATAGTCACAGATTTAAACTTTGCCATGTAAAAGATTTAACTAAAACGGCAAATGGCGGACATGAATCATGCATATTAGGAAAAGGTATTATTGATTATCCCGCCATTTTAAAAACAGCAAAAGATAATGGCATGAAGTATTATATTGTAGAGCAAGAAGCATTTACCGGAACCACTCCTTTGGAAAGTGCTAAAGCAGATGCTGCATATATGAAAGCGTTTAAATTTGCTTAATTTATTATTGAATATTTTTTTAGCGGAGGTGTTACAAGCATCTCCGCTTTTTTTTGTAAATATTTAAGATTAAGATTGAAATTTCCGATTAACTATGTTATTATACAATAACGCCAAAAGTAAAATTGCTAAATAAGTTACAATGTTAAACCAGGTATGGTGATCAAGGCCAAAGGGCAGTTGCCATTTTTCTAATCCTGAAATAAGTACAAGGCATACACGTGCTATGTTGCAAGCTATAATAATGGCTATGCCTAAAACAGCCCAAACTGCTTTAAACCACCATTTGCCATGGTGTGTAATAACAAAAGCCAACCAAAAACTCATTACGGCAAATCCTAAACAAGAATAATTTAAAATAATACCATATTCGCCGCTAATGGTTAGTATATCAGGCTGCGGACTGTATATGTAATAGCCGTATGATTCCAATATTTTTCTGCTTCCGGCAAGTACAATATCTCTGTTAAAAGCTATGTAATTGAAATAATGGTCAATGAATGGAACATATAAGTGATAGGGTGTGGTTAAACCCCATATAATTTTTGTACCCCAGTAAAAAACAATAAACCATCCCAAAAAAATAAGTGCATACTTCCAAACGGAAAATGATAAAAGGGAGATAGTTGTACTATTTTTTTGCGTTATGGGTAACATATTTTCAAAAATACGTTCAATTACTTACTCTTGCTTCAAAATATAATTTCTGTTGATTTTTTAATATTATGGCAAATCATTCTCAGGTATGAAATTCTGTTAAATACTACCCGTTTGTATTGTTAAAAAATATCGTTTCTAATGGGCTTAACATTGCTTTAAAACAATATGTATTTACCTTGTACTTGCTTTAAAAAATGATTATTCACAACTAAAAATACAAAGCTATGAGTACACAAAAATTATTAATCGGCATATTGTCAGGAGTAGCTGCAGGCGTAGTCATAGGTTTATTAACCGCTCCTGCAAAAGGTAGTGAAACAAGAAAAAAAATTGCTGATACGGCAGAAGATATTAAACGAAAAATACGAGCAATGCGTGGCCAGGCTAACAGTGAATTAGATGAATTGAAAACCATTATTGAAAATGAAACCGGTGGTATGCGCGATGATGTTCGGGAAAGAATTTTAAAGTTGGTAGAAGCCAGCAAAAAGTCGTATCATAAAATGACAGAAGATATGCATATGAGTTAAGTATATTGGATTGTTTATGGAAGGAACAATCTGTTAATAAAAAGAGGCTGCATCGCTATATGACGCAGCCTCTGTCTATTTAAATAAATATTCATAGAATTTTAAAATTCAGCTAAGTGTGGTTTATTGTTTACTATGCCTTCAATCTTATCCATTATTTCGTGGTTAAGCATGGGCAAAACATCCAGTGCTTTTAAATTATCATTTAGTTGCTGAGTTTTTGTAGCCCCTAATATGGCGGTTGTAACATTTGGATTTTTTAACACCCATGCAATACTTAAAGCGGCAACAGATATGCCTAAAGTTTGCGCTAATGCGGTAAGCTGTTTTGCTTTTTCAATTTTGTCTGATACCAGTATTCTGTCTTTTAACCATTCAAAGCCTTCAATGCTTAAACGGCTATCTTCGGGTATGCCATTATTGTATTTTCCGGTTAATAAACCGGAAGCTAACGGGCTCCATATTGTGGTACCCATTCCAACATTTTTAAATATTTCTAAGTATTCGTTTTCTAATTTGTTTCTTTCAAAAAGATTGTATTGTGGCTGTTCAACAGAAGGACCAATTATTCTGTAATCACGGGCAATTCGATGAGCTTCCATTATTTCAACACCACTCCATTCACTGGTACCCCAATATAAAATTTTGCCTTGATTGATTAAAGTGTTCATGGTAAGAACAACTTCTTCAATGGGAGTAGATTTGTCAGGGCGATGGCAAAAATAAAGATCTAAATAATCTGTTTGTAATCGCTGTAGTGCTTCATGGCATGCTTCCGTTAAATGTTTTCTGCTTAAACCGGTTTGATTGGGTTTATTGTTTTTACCCCGCCATCCAAAATAGGCTTTAGATGACAATACATAAGAGGTACGGTCCCAACCTTTGGATTTCAAAACACGTCCCATCATTTTTTCACTTTCGCCTAAAGCGTAAGCTTCAGCATTGTCAAAAAAATTAATGCCATTATCATAAGCAATGCCCATTAATTCATCAGCAATGCCATCATTAATTTGTTTATGGAAGGTTACCCAACTTCCAAAGCTGAGAGCACTGAGTTGTAAGCCGGTACGACCCATTTTCCTGTATTCCATACAAAAAGGTTTTATGGTTAAACAAAAATGTTATAATGAACTATCAGGAACATTTAAAAAACTTGACTGACCCCCATTGCCGAAACCTACTTTAAACACTTTAATGTTGGTAAGATCCTGATTGGAGGAAAACCCTGTTCCATATAATTTTTGACGAATAGGATTGGTTTGGCTAATAACAACCGGCTTATCGGTATAATAAGTGCCTTTTGCTTGGTCCCAATACAATTCGTTCGTAAATAACGTATCACCCTTTATGTTGAAAACAATTACACTATCGCGTAATAATACTTTATTTTCATTTTCTAAATAAGAGCCATAACGAGCAAATAAGCGGCTGTCAATTTTAGGGGTGCTGTCATAAAAGTCAACATGTAAAGTTTTAGGGAATTCAATTTTTACCGTGTCTAATTGATAGCGTAACATATAAGGTGCTCTTAATATGGCTTTGATGTGCCCGCCTTGGCTGAATTGGCTAACAATACCCGTACCTTCTTCAACTCCCATTTTTCTTTTCCCTAAATTTTGTACTTCATGAATATCGTTTTCACAGCCAACAGCAATTAAGCCCATTAACAAAATGAATAATATTTTTCTTATTGATAGCATGTTATTTTTCTGTCTATTGCTATTGCAAAATTACAATTTGGCAATGACAACTAGGGGTTGTTTAATTGGTTAATGTATAACAAACCTTTAAATAATAAATGTTCATCAGTATAAATTTCATTTTTTAGGTAGGTTTTAAAAAAATGCATATCGCCACCGGTTATACTTACTTTTAAATCTGAAAATTTTTCTTTATACGCTTCTATAATGCCATCAATTTCTTTGGCCATACCTACTAATACACCACTTTGCAAATTTGTTTTGGTATCATAGCCAATTAGGGGAAAGTTTGTATCGGCTTGTACTAAAGGAAGTTTGGCAGTATGTTCATGCATGGCTCTAAAGCGCATATTCATGCCGGGCGAAATAGCGCCGCCTAAAAATTCGTGAAAAGGATTAACATAATTGTAAGTAATGCATGAACCCAGGCCTATGGCCAAATTGTGTTGTGTTGGGAATAAACTTACCGCAGCACTGCAAATAGCCAATCTGTCAGCGCCAATAGTTGAAGGCTTACCAATAGGCGTGGAAATAGGTAATTTGCTTTCATGACTAAGCAAATGAAAGCGTGTATGCTTGCTTAAAAATTCTGGTAACGCTTCATTGTGGTGTATAACTGATGATAGAATGCAGTGTGTAGGCTTAAATTGATTAAGAATGGGTTCAATAGTTGATGGGCTGTCATTGGTTAAGGTAAAAACCTCAACAATGTCTGTATTACTAAAAATGACACCTTTTAAACGAGTATTTCCAAAGTCTAAACAAAGTGTTGTGGGCATTTGTATTTTTTTGTAGTTATAAATTAAAGCCTTTCAAAGATTTAAAATGACCGTTTAATTTTATTTTTTCTTTTAATTCATCCATGCTGTGTAATAAAGGTAATACCTGGGCTAAATGCCTTCTTAAAAATTCTATTCGTTCTAGTTCTTTATAAAAGCCCAGTAAGCTTAATTCTTGTTCCTGATTTAATCCTACATGGTGGGCAACATCATAACTTAACAGTGTTTCGTCCGGCTTTTTGAATTGTTTTTCTACTTTTAGAAGGTGAAACAAATCTCTAATTTGTTGTAATATTGGCTTTAAGTATGCATACATTGGTTGCATTTCATTGGCAGGATAATTCACAATGGCGCCACTATATAATTTATCAGGTAGTTCATTAATTACTTCCAATATTTTAAATACCGAAGTTCCTTTCACAACTATATCCATATTGCCATTGTCATGTATGCGCACTATTTCTTTAATTTCTACCAATGTGCCAAAATCTGTTAATTTGTTTTGTAAAACAGCAGGTATGCCAAATGGCTTGCTTTCTGCATAACAAGTAGTGATAAGTTGTTTATAGCGAGGCTCAAAAATATGCAGGTTTACCACTTCATCGGGGTAAACAATTAAACTTAATGGAAATATGGGTATAAAATTGGTCATTTGTAAGTAATTCTAATGTGCAGTATTTTATCAATTCTATGTAAAAGTAAGGCTTACGGTTTTTTTTCAGTTTCTTTGTGTTAATAATTTTAAGTGCAATCAACAGCCACCTGTTTGAATAAAACAAATTTATATTCTTATATACATGAAAATTTCCGGATTTACGATTATCAAAAATGCAGTGATTAACGATTATCCCATTGTAGAGGCAATTACTTCTATATTGCCTGTGGTAGATGAAATGATTGTATTGGTGGGCGATTGTGATGATGGAACATTGGAACTGGTAGAATCAATTGGTGATGCTAAAATAAAAATTCATCGTTCCGTTTGGGATAAAACTTTGCAATCGGGTGGGGTAGTTTTAGCCGACGAAACCAATAAAGCATTTCAGTTAATTGATCCGGAAAGTACTTGGGCTTTTTATATACAAGCCGATGAATGCGTTCATGAAAAATACCATGCAGCTATACTAGCAGCTTGTAAAGAACATCAATACAATATTAAAGTAGAAGGTTTATTGTTTCAATACCTACATTTTTATGCCACTTATGATTATGTGGGTGATAGTAGAACTTGGTACGACCATGAAGTGCGCATTATTCGAAATGATAAAAAAATTGCTGCTTACAAAGATGCACAAGGGTTTAGAGTAGGCAATAGAAAATTATGGGTAAAGCCTGCAAATGCCTTTATATATCATTATGGATGGGTGAAAAGTCCGGAACAAATGATGCGTAAAAATAAAAATATGGCCGCTTATTGGAACCATGCTGCTATTCAAGCCATAGCCAATTCGCCGGAGCAGGTGTATAATTTTGATGAATACGATTCTGTTCAAAAATTTACCGGAACCCATCCTGCTGTAATGCAAAAACGCATTGCTGCAAAAAATTGGCAGATAGAGTTAGATGTAAACAAAAAAAGATTTTCATTTAAAGACCGATTGCTGTATTATTTTGAAAAATTAACCGGCATTCGTCCTTTTGATTTTAGAAATTATAAACTGCTGCGCTGAGGCAAAATCGACATTAATGCCAATGGCCACGCATGTAAAAAAACGCCAAACTGGTAATTTAAATTACATTCAACCAGGCACGATGCGGTAATGGCAATACTCCAAACAGCAACACCTGTTTGTTTTTGTTGCCAAGCCCAAAAAATGGGATACAATAACCAAATACTCCAAGCAATTACGCCTATCCATCCACTGCCTATTAACCAAAATAACCATTGGTTGAATGGCCACCCGAACTTTAAATTTTGTTGCGAAAAATAAGTTCGGCCAATTTGTTGCATGGTTGGTGCAACACCCGCCCAACCTACATTGTATTGTTTTTCTTGAATAGCTTCTAAAGCAATGGTATTCATATTGCGTCTTGCACCATCTGAATAATTACTGTTAAAAACCAACGGATTAAATTGCTGCCATTCATAAAAACTATAAGCAATTTTTTTTTGTACGGTAGGGAAAAAAATATAACTGCAAAAACCTAAAAGTATTATACCAACGGTAATCCATTTTCGCTGAGGTATTGATTTTGTAAAAGGAATAAACAGCAAACAAATAATAAGTATAATCCAGGCAGTACGAACTGATAAAAATAGAATGAGTAAAAGTAATAAGCCAATCAAAATCCATCGAAACCTTAAAGAAAATGGGTTATGGAATAATAGCATTACAAGAGCGCTGCATAAAAATATGCTGTAACGAATATGGTCATTATCCATCAACACTGGTAATGTTTGTCCGCTGCCATATCTGGTAATGCTTGCTTGTATATGTGTAATAAACCAACTAATGGGATATATGCAGCCGGCTATTGCAACAATAACCCATATTTGATTTATTATAGAAATATTTTTTTGGTTTTTGAGCATTGTTACTGAAAAAAAAGCAATAGGGTAGCTGCACAATGTTAGCAAAAAATCATATGTGTCTTTTTGAAAGGGTAATTGCCAGGCACCTGTTAGAAATAGTATTAGCGGTACAATTGACCAATACAACAAATGATTGTCATTTCTAAAAAAATTGTATTTACGCCATGAAATCAATATCACTATAAGCCATACAAGCGTACTAATAGATAGTAATGCCCTGCTGAATAGCAAGCCTAAAAGCATTACCATCAACAAAACAATCAGTTTGTTGCCTGAAAAACTGAACACTTGTGGTAAATGATATTTTTCTTTGTTTTTGGTCATGTCATTACCCTTATGGTTTAATTTTAGGTAGAATAATGAATGGTTATGTGGCAAAATTTGCTGAAAGATATACAAAGCGGAAATACAAAGTCACTTGCCCGTGCAATAACACTGATAGAAAATGAAATTTCAGGCTATGAGTTGTTCATGCAAATGATGGCTTACGATACAAGCGCCCGCATAATAGGTATTACCGGTCCACCAGGCGTAGGCAAAAGCACACTGACAGATGCATTGATAGGCGCATTATTAGCCACAGAAAGGAAAGTAGCCGTTTTATGTGTTGATCCTTCATCGCCATTTCATAATGGGGCATTGTTGGGCGATAGAATACGGATGAGCCAATGGTACACCCACAAAAATGTTTTTATTCGTTCCTTAGCCACACGAGGGCATATGGGTGGTTTGCATCCCAAAACTTATGAAATTACCGATGTGCTAAAAGCTGCAGGTTTTACGGATATTATTATTGAAACCGTTGGTGTTGGGCAAAATGAAATTGACATAGCAACAATAGCTGCAACAACCATTGTTGTATTAGCTCCTGAAATAGGTGATTCCATTCAGTACATGAAAGCGGGGTTAATGGAAATAGCACATGTTTTTGTGGTCAACAAAAGTGATATGCCGGGGGCAGAACAATGTATTAATAATTTACAACAAATGTTACGGCAGCTAATGCACAATAATGTTTGGGAAGTGCCTATTATTGCAACTGTAGCCACTCAAAATAAGGGCATTGAAGCAATGCTGCAGGCAATTGAAACGCATACGGCTTTAACACTTAAACCCGAGTATAATGTTGTAATGCTTGCAAATAAAGCTTACAGTTTATTGCAAGAAAAATGCATGAAAAGGTTTAATTATTCAGCATTGAAAGCCATGCTGGTAACTGAGATGTTGAAGCCGGAGTTTAATTTGTATAAGTGGATAAATGAACTGGATATGTCTTAAATATGTAATGGTGTTGTTACAATCAAGTATCATTTTTTTAGTAAAACGTCGCCACAAAGCGCTTGAAGTTATTTTTAATTTGAATCAATTTAGGTATTGAAGGTTCGCTTAATTCACCGTTAAAAACTTTTCCTCGTCTTAAGTAAAACTTTGAAACAGTACTGGATGTGATTCCCCATTTTTGTATAAACTTATAATAACCTCTGTTTTTCTTTACTCGCTTTACCGATCTTGAACCAAAATGATACACTCTACTTTTGCTAATCCCCTTAAAATAACGGATACCCATTTGCCATAGTTTCATAGAAAAGTCCGGATCTGAATACATGCCAGGAGAAAATTCTATACTATATCCGCCTACCAAATCCCAAACATCTATGTGTACAATATTGGGTGGCCAGGTAGCACCTTGCCAATCATTCATAGGAAGCTGTGCAAATTGTTCAAGTAATGCAGTTTCATTAAAATTTGTTATGTCGGTACCAAAATTATATTCAATAGCACAGTTACTGGAAGCAACAGGCTCAATAGCTGTTGCAGATATAAAAAAATATTTATGACCTATTAATTGAATTTCTTCCCATAAATAAGTATCCCATTTCGGGCAAACATACATGTCATCATTCATGTACAACAAATAATCAGTTTGCAGTAATTTTCTGCATGCGTTAAGTGCATAACAAACCCCAACGTTTACCGAACTATAAACAACATCAATATCTGTTTGGCTTTGTGCCCATTCAAAAGTGCCATCTTTACCATCATTTACAAATACAATAATCTGATGTGATAATGTTGAGTTTTTTCTAATGCTTTCAACACAAAGTTTTAAATAGGGTAAATTATTCCAGCTGGGTATAACAATTGAAAAAGTGTTGTTTTTTTGATGGGTATTTTTGGGTAAGAAAAGTATTTCTGCTGAATGATTCATACGGTAAGTTAAACTGCACAAATCTAATGCACAAAGCCAAATGATTGGTAAATAAGGTTTTTTTCAATAAATGCACATTTCAGGAACAGTTAGCATTTATTTTTGATTAAATTGCATCCTCAATTTTGGATTATGCAAGAACCTCATGTTTTTAAAGCTGAACCTACAGCTGTAATGTTAGAAGCAGGAAAAACTTATGCCTGGTGTACTTGTGGGTTAAGTCAAAAAAATCCATTTTGCGATGGCCATCATAAAACCATTGAAGGGATGCCATTTAAACCCCTACGATTTACTGCCGAAAAAAGTGAAGAAGTTTGGCTGTGCAACTGTAAACACACCAAAACACCACCATTTTGCGATGGTACACATGAACAATTCAGAAAGTAATTGCTTACTTAAATAGTATCCTGATCGTTAGGCTGTGCATCTAAACGCTGTTTTTCTTTTTCAGCCTGAAACCAGCGATAACCCAAATATCCGATAATTAAAAAAGGAGTTGCGGCTAAATATAATATGCCGGCATTTAAGCCTTTTGCAGGTCCTTCACCCAGTTGTGAAGCTGTTTTGGTGCATATAGAGCATTGTGCATGGCTGCCAACTGTAACTAAAGCGAAAAATACAGTGATTGCTAACTTACTTACCCACTTTTTCATACCTGTATATTGTTTAGCAAAGATAGTTTAAAATTCAACTTACGGAAGGCCTGTTACCCAAATAGTGGCTTTAAAAGGCTATTCTTTTAACAATTCTAAAGGGTTGATTCTTCTGTTTTAGGCAGATGTAACAATTAATTCATATTCAATTCACATTCAGGTAATACTATGGTTTGAATTTTGGTAAACCATTAGTTATGAACAGAAGGCCAGTTGACGTTGTTGTGATGAGTGATTTGCATTTAGGAACTACCGGCTGCCATGCCCGTGAGCTGGTAAATTATTTAAAAAGTATATCGCCCAAAATCCTAATTCTGAATGGCGATATTATTGATGTGTGGCAATTCCGTAAACATTTCTTTCCCTTAACCCACATGCAGGTAATTAAAGAAATTTTGAGCCTGGCTACCAAAGGTACCCGGGTTATTTATATTACCGGAAATCATGATGAAGCTTTGCGCCGTTATACGCATTTTGATGTTGGCAATATTCAATTGGTTGACAAAATGGTAATGGAAATAAACGGGCATTTATGTTGGATTTTTCATGGTGATGTATTTGATAATACAACAAAAGGAAGTGCCAAGCTTTTAGCCAAATGGGGAAGTCATGGTTATAACTTATTAATTCGCTTTAATAGGTTGTTGAATTATTTTTTGCAATTGCTGGGGCGTGAAAAAATGAGTTTATCAAAATCAGTAATGAATAGGGTGAATAAAGCGGTTATTAAAATTAACAATTTTGAACAAACGGCTGCCGAAATTGCTATTTCAAAACATTACGATTATGTGATTTGTGGCCATATTCATGAACCACAAATGCGGGTTGTTGAAAATGAAAATGGAAAAGTTACCTATTTAAACAGTGGCGATTGGGTGGAACATTTAACTGCATTGGAATTTTATGGTAACGCCTGGCATATGTATCAATACGATGATAAAGCATTTGAAAGTGCGAAGGTGGTTGATATGAATAAGAAAGTACAAAGTCCGGATGTAGTTACAGATGAAATTGCATTATTTGTGCATGCTTTTGCTCCCTCATTTCATGCAGTTCCCGGGCAAGCTGCTTTTACCCCACCCTTTTAAAAGAAGCAATTATGAAAATATTTTATGCAGTACAAGCTACAGGAAATGGACACATTAGCAGAGCAATGGAATTGTTGCCTTACTTGCAGCAATACGGCACCGTTGATGTATTTTTAAGCGGAAGCAACAGTAATCTTAATCCTAATTTGCCGGTAAAATTCACCAGTAAAGGATTAAGCTTATTTTACGGAAATAAAGGTGGTTTAGATTACGTTAAAATGCTGCGTTATTGTTCGCCTGTAAGGGCTTTAAAAGAAGCAAAGGCATTACCGTTACAAGACTATGACATTGTATTGAATGATTTTGAAAGTATTACTGCATTAGCTTGCTTTCTGCAGAACGTACCCAGTGTTAATTTCGGTCATCAGGCAGCATTTATTTCTCCAAAAACTCCTCGTCCAGATAAAAAAAATATAGTAGGTGAACTGGTATTAAAAAAATATGCGCCTGCCACTGCCTATGTAGGTTTGCATTTTAATCAATACGATTCATTTATTTTTCCTCCTGTTATTAAACAACAAATAAAGCAGGCAAACCCAAGCAATAAAGGATATATTACTGTTTATTTATCGCATTACAGTGATGAAGTAGTGGCTGCAGCATTAAATAAATTGCCGGATGTTCCATTTGAAGTGTTTTCAAAAAAAGTAAAACAAAGGGTAAAACAAGGCAATATCACGTTTATACCTATTAGCAATGAAGCATTTAATCATAGCATGATTCATGCTCATGGTATTATTACCGGTGCCGGTTTTGAAACACCTGCTGAAGCTTTGTTTTTGCAAAAAAGACTGTTGTGTTTACCCATTCGCGGACAATATGAACAATTGTGCAATGCCGCTGCTTTGGCTGATTTTAATGTGCCTATTATTGATAAAATTGATGAGCATTTGCATCATCATATTGCTAATTGGTTAAATGTTGCCCCTCAAAAACCTTTGCATTTATCGCATGATACGCATGCAATTGTTCACCAGGCCATATTAACTGCACAAACAGTAAAGCAGCAACCGGCCAATAATTTTAATAATTTACTTACCGAGGAAGATATGCTGGCATTGAGCTAATGACTTATTTTAATTTGATCGGTTTTGGCAATTTACTAAAGAACATCTGTGCCGGTTAGCAATATTTGCCAAGCTTTGTCAATTTCATTTTTGTCAATAAATTGTTTTGCATACTGGTGCAATTCTTCTTCCATTTCGGTAGGGCTACCGGCATAATATTGTATAATATTTTTTACCTTGTCGTCATTAAAATTCGCGTCAATTTCGGGCAAGGCACTAACGTTGGCCAACTGTGCTAAATGATTACCGGTTAATATTTTACTGTTGCGGATGCTTATAGGTAAGGCATCAATACCAATGCCCAAATGTGCATTGGGTTTAGCAACCGTAAATAAATTTTGTTCATTGATGGATGCATACCAATCGCCGCCTAAACGACTAACGTGGTGTAATTTACGTTGGTCAATCATTGTGCGGGCTTCGTTTAAAATACTTTCTGCAACATGCATACAAATAACTTCGGCAATTACTAATTGTCCGGCTCCCGGGCCGTCGCCCAAACTTTTTATTTCTAATACTTTACATTCCATTTGAACCGGCGATTCTTTTACCAAAGGCGGTTGAATGTAAGTTGCTTTCTGTTTTGTAAATCCGGCTTTCACAAATTCATCAACCCCTTTGGGATAATTGCAACTACTTAAGCTTACTTGTTGCACCATTTCAGTAGTGCAAATATGAATACCCACTTCGGGTACCTCCATTACATTAAGCAAAGTATGTTTTACTGCATTTTCGCGTACACTGCGTGTGGGTGAAAAAATAACAATGGCCGGATTAGTTGAAAATAAATTGAAAAAACTAAAAGGGCTAAGGTTTACATTGCCTTGCTTATCAATAGTACTTGCAAAAGCAATAGGCCTAGGGGCTATGGCATGTTGTAACCAACCTTGTCGTTCTGTTCCTTTTAATTCTTGAATATGAATAAGCATGGTACTAAAGTAATTTTTGTATTAAGCAATGCTTGTGCCTTTTTTCTTTTGAGCCAAAATACTAAAGCTACTGTCTTCTTTTACTATTGTATTGCTAATACTGCCAATGTGTTCAATTTCCATTTCAACAATATCACCTTCTTTTAACCATTGCGGTACATAGTTGGGGTTATTCATTTTGCCGGTTCCATTCAATTCTAAAAAACAACCGGTACCAACAGTGCCTGAACCAATTACATCGCCGGGATATAATGTAGCACCATAACTGGCTCTTTCAATAATTTCAGCAAAAGTCCAATCCATGTCACCTAAGTTGCCATGGCTAACTTCAATGCCATTTACGCGGCATTTCATGGTTAAATTCCAACTTTTACCGGTATGGCCGGGTTTTGCTGGAATTTCATAAGGGGCCAATTCATCTAATGTTACCAAACAGGGTCCAATAACGGTTGAAAAATCTTTTCCCTTGGCAGGACCTAAATTCAATAACATTTCTTCCATTTGCAATTTGCGGGCACTCATATCATTCATAATCATTAAACCACCAATGTATTCATCGGCAGTTTCGGCGGCAATGTTTCTTCCGTTTCTGCAAATAACTATTGCAGCTTCTAACTCAAAATCTAATTGTTCAAAGTGGTCAGGCATGCAGTAAACAGGTCCCGGACCTTGTATGCTATGGTGATTGGTGAAATAAAAAATGGGATATTCATCAAACTCGGGTATCATAGGTACACCACGGTTACGCCTTGCTGCTGCAACATGTTGCCTAAATGCATAACCATCGCGGCAACTGGTTGGAAAAGGAACAGGTGCTAATAATTGAATACCATCTAGCGAAAGTCCCTTGTTAACACCCATCGTTCCGTTTACTAGTGCCGCGTTTACTTTTTGGGCAATCGGAAACATGTCATCCCAATAGTTTAAAAACATATTCATATTTCCTGCTAATTCGGGATGTACAGCATCACAATCGTACAAGAAATTATTGACTAAAAAAGCTAATTGATCTTGACCCTCTCTTAAATATGATACAAGTTTCATGTGCTACTAATTTAAATTCGTTAATAGTGTAAAATTACAGGCATCTACCATTTATCTTCTTCATTAATGTTATTATTCTTTTGCATGTTTTTTCGGAAAGCTATTTTTTCTGCCTGCCGGCGAATAATAAATTGGGTAATAACATCAGCAGCATGCTCAGGTAAATTCTCGTTGAGTGCTTTTTTTAATTGTGCTTCGTTTACATCTATTCTATACAACAATTGAATCAGTGCATGAAAATCGGTTTCTATTAAATATTCAATGGCATTTCGCAGTTGTGTGTATTGCGGGCTTTGGGGCACAATTGCTGCATCCGTTTTTTGTAAAAAGTTTTGAATAATATCTAAAGGCAATTCCTGCATAATATTATATAGGCAAAGTACATTAATATTTTTCAATGATGCCTAAACCAAAAAGAGCAAAATCGTATTTTACGGGATCATTCTTGTCTAATAGGCGTAAAAAATTCGTTAATTCAATGGCTGCTAACCAATCGGCAGGTTTTCGTTTTATCATACCTAAACGTTTGGCAACACGTGCAACATGCAGGTCTAATGGGCAAATAAGTTGTGCCGGGCTAATATTTTTCCAAATGCCAAAATCAACGCCGGTTTTATCATTTCGTACCATCCATCTTAAATACATATTTAAACGTTTACAGGCTGATTTATTTTCCGGTGCTGCAATGTGTTTTCGGGTTCGTAATGGGGCATCTTCCAATGAAAAAAAGTAATGATGAAAGCCATTTAGCATAGCTTCTATGGTGTTACCCCATTGGCAGAAGGCAGTTTCTAAACTGTTGTGTTGTAAATAATGGTGCTGCAAAAAATGAATAGTGTATAATAAGTCGGTTGTATTAAATGTACGATACTGAAACTGCATTAATTTTTTTAAATCGGAAATTTGGTGATGCTTAATAAAATCATAAGGGGCATTATCCATCAAATGCATTAAGGTGTTTGATTTTTGGATGATTGCAGTTCGATTACCCCATGAAAATAATGCCGCAAACAGTCCTGCAATTTCTATGTCTTGTTGCAATGAGAAGCGATGTGGCACCGAAATAGGATCGCCCGAAATAAAATGTGGTGTGTTGTATAATAATACCTTGCTGTCTAAAAAATCTTTTAAAGCTAAATTTGACTTTTTCAACATAATTCTGGTATTATTTTATCTATTTCCTAACTTCTTAATACAGATGCTTACAATGCAGCTTAACTTTATGGCACAAACCTATGTTAAACGCCAAAGTTCACCAAGTGTTTATTGCGCGAATATTGTACATATATGCTTTTATTCTAAAATATAGATACATGAAAAAAACAGTTATTTTGTTCGGCCTGCTTGCAACTGCAGGATTTATTCGGGCACAACAGCCATTGTATAAAAATGCGAAAGCCCCTATTGAGGCGCGTATTAACGATTTGTTGAAGCGAATGACCCCTGAAGAAAAAGCCGGTCAGTTAAACCAATTGAATGGTGGTATTTTTACCGGTCCCGCAGCCAATGATCCCGGCCAGCAAGCCAAAATTGCCATGACTCGCCAAGGGAAAGTGGGTTCATTTTTAAATGTAACCGGTGCTGAAGAAACCAGGGCAATGCAAAAAGTTGCGGTTGAAGAAAGTCGTTTAGGTATTCCGCTTTTATTTGCTTTTGATGTAATTCATGGTTATAAAACAATTTTTCCTATTCCTTTAGCAGAAGCCTGTAGTTGGGATGTTGCTCAAATTGAAAAAGATGCTTCCATTGCTGCAAAAGAAGCTGCCGCAGCGGGTTTACATTGGGTATTTTCACCCATGTGCGATATTAGTAATGACCCCCGTTGGGGCCGTGTAATGGAAGGTGCAGGCGAAGATCCTTATTATGGTAGTGTGGTTGCAGCAGCCAGAGTAAAAGGTTTGCAAGGTAATTTAAACGATGCAGCGCATGTAATGGCTTGTGTAAAACATTTTGCAGCTTATGGTGCAGTGCAAGGGGGAAGAGAATATAATACAGTAGATGTTTCAAGAGTGGCTTTATGGAATAAATATCTTCCGCCTTATTATGCCGGTGTAAAGGCCGGTGCCGCCACTGTTATGAATGCGTTTAATATTGTAGATGGCGTTCCCGCCAGTGGTAATAAATATTTGGTGCATGATATTTTAGAAAAAAAATGGGGCTTTAAAGGTTTTGTAGTGAGCGACTGGAATTCATTTGATGAAATGATTACACATGGTTATGCGGCCAATAGGAAAGATGCTGCTTATAAAGCATTAGCAGCAGGCAGTATGATGGACATGGAATCGAAAGTGGTTGTGGATTATTTACCGCAATTATTGAAAGAAGGGAAGATTACCATGCAACAGGTTGATGATGATGTGCGCAGGGTACTCTATTATAAATTTAAACTGGGTTTGTTTGATGATCCCTACAAATTTTCAGATGTAGCTCGTGAAAAAGCTACAGAATTCACCGCAGCACATAGAATGGAAGCACGAAAAGCTGCAGACGCTTCCATCGTATTGTTAAAAAATGAAGATAACGTATTACCCATTGACGCAAAAAGTAATACAGCTATTGCTTTAATAGGTTATTATGCCAAAAGCAAAGCTGATATGTTTGACTTTTGGATTGCGAATGGAAAAGCTGAAGATGCTGTAAGTGTGTTGGAGGGCATGAAAGAAAAATTTGCCAATAGTAACATAACATACAGCGATGGATATTTACCGGATGGCAGTTCGAATGAAGCATTAATTGACAATGCTGTGGCTACTGCAAAAAATGCCAATGTGGTAATTGTTAATGTTGGCCTTACCGGCAAGTTAGCGGGTGAAGATCGTTCATTGGCTAATCCTGCTATTAGTGAAGGTCAAGTAGCTTTACTAAAAGCTTTGCATGCAACCGGAAAGCCTATTGTTGCATTAGTTTCAGCCGGAAGGCCTTTGGTATTAACTGCTATTCAGCCTTATGTTAATGCCATTGTTTATACTTGGATTTTAGGTACAGAAACCGGCCATGCAGTTGCCGATGTTTTGAGTGGTGATTACAACCCTTCCGGAAAAACAGTTATGAGTTTTCCTTATGCGGTTGGCCAAATTCCTGTTTACTATGATCATTTTAATACCGGCAGACCTTTACCCGATTCAGGCGACTTAAACTGGAAAAGCCGCTACCGCGATATTCCCAATGAACCATTATATCCATTTGGTTTTGGTTTAAGCTATACCACTTTTCATTATGGCAACTTGCAGCTTAGTTCAGCCAGTATGAAAAAAGGCTCACCTTTACAAGTAAAAGTTGAATTAACCAATACCGGCAGTAAAGCAGGTTATGAAGTAGCACAATTGTACATTCGTCAAATGACTGCATCTATCGTTCAGCCGGTAAAAGCCTTAAAAGCTTTTCAGCGTGTATACTTACAACCTGGCGAGAAAAAAGTATTGAGCTTTACCATTACCGATAATGATTTAGCTTTTTATGACGGAGAAGGTAATGTGCATATTGAACCCGGTGCTTTTAAAGTGTTTGTCGGGGGCAACTCACGTGATGTGTTAGAAAAAGATTTTACACTTCAATAGTTACAATCAATAATATTTTGAGAAGGGGCACTATTTACTAACGGTGCCCCTTTTTTGTTGCTGCGATTTTATTAATGCACCGATGGCAATACCTATCCATATAATATTAACCATTACGGATGGAAAGGCATGGTGGTAAGATGAATTGATAATAAAGCAAAGGCCGCCAATTAAATTGCTCCAAATATAAAGTGGTGCTTTGGCTGAAAGCTTTCCACTCATATTTAAATAATAGGAACCCAGTAATAGTAAAGCACCTATCCAACCAATTATTTCTACTAAAATTTGCATATTATTTTTCTTGATTTAATAAGGTTATCCTATTGCCTTGTTAAGATCATCAATTAAATCTTTTTCATCTTCTATACCCACGCTTAAACGAATTAAAGAATCGGTTAATCCGTTTTTCAAACGTTCTTCTCTTGGAATGGAAGCATGCGTCATAGAAGCAGGATGATTGATTAAACTTTCAACACCACCTAAACTTTCGGCTAATGAAAATAAGTGGGTTGAAGAAAGTACCCTCTTGGCGTTTTCTACGCTATCATCTTTCAATGTAAAACTCATCATGCCACCATAGCCGCGCATTTGCTTTTGAGCAACTGCATAACCGGGATGGTCTTCAAATCCGCACCAATATACATGGGCAACTTTGGGGTGATTACGTAAAAAATGTGCAACGGTAGCGCCGTTTTCACAATGGCGTTCCATGCGCACATGTAACGTTTTAATGCCACGTAATACCAAAAAGCAATCCATGGGGCCGGGAACTGCTCCACAAGACTTTTGTATAAAATACAATTGATCACGTAATGCATCATCATTCATTACCAAACAACCTTGTATAACATCGCTATGACCGCTTAAATATTTAGTGGCAGAATGCATAACAATATCTGCACCTAACAACAATGGATTTTGTAAAAAAGGCGAAGCGAAGGTGTTATCTACACACAACAACACATTTGCTTTTTTGGCAATGGCTGCAATGGCTGCAATATCTGTAATATTCATTAATGGATTGGTAGGTGTTTCAATCCAAATAAGTTTCGTTTTTGGTGAAATGGCGTTTTGCACATTTTGTGGAAGTGTTGTGTCCGTGAATTTAAAGTGTATGCCAAATTTTTCATACACTTTAGTAAATAAACGATAAGTGCCTCCATACATATCATTTGCTGCAATTACTTCATCACCGGGTTGTAACAATTTTAATACAGCATCGGTAGCAGCTACACCACTGCTGAAAGCCAATGCATATTTACCTTGCTCAATGGCGGCTAACGCACTTTCTAATGCAAAACGGGTAGGGTTTTGGCTACGTGCATATTCATAACCTTTGTGTACACCGGGTGCTTGTTGAACGAAGGTAGAGGTTTGATAAATCGGTGTCATTATTGCACCGGTTGAAGGATCGGGTTCTGCTCCCGCATGTATCATTAAAGTTGCTAATTCCATAAAAATGCATTTGTTGTTGAAAAATAGATGCTAAATAATTAGCTATTCAACAAAGATGCAAAAGTTTAAGGAATGCCTTACCAAAAATCAATAAAAAAGCCTTAACGATAGGTCGCTAAGGCAATAGCAAAATTTTTTTAAAATTATTGCTTAAGGTACAATACTAATGGGCATCGTGGCTTTTACATCGTCCCATTCTACAATTAAATTAGCATTGCCTCCTTTGGCATCTTCAAAATAAATAGTAAAGTTTTCAATGGGGCTGGTTAGTTTTTCAACCGGTATAGTGGTGCGCAAAACATCCTTTTTGATATCATAGGTATAATTGCCCCAGGTATAATTGTCTTTATTTAAAATTAAGGTCCATTTATCCGCTTCAGGTATGCAATACAGGGTATACCTTCCTTTTGGTACCACCTTTCCGCCTATTTTTACATTTTTAAAAAACTCCACCTCAGTAGCCTCATTAGCACCTAAGCGCCACATTTCACCATATTTTACAATGCCATTAAAAATAGTACGATTATTTTTTTGTGGACGACTATAGATAATTCTGGCAATCGGTAAATCTTTTACTTTACCATTCATTTTAAGCAGCGGGTAATTGTCGGGCCAATAGCTCATGTCCATTGGACTTTTATCTAATTCTGTAGGTTTTTGTTGTGCCATAATTGGCAGCGATAATAATAAACAGGTACATACAACAAGTAGCTTGTTCATACTTATTTGTTTTTGATATGTGGTTGAATAATGCCTTATTAACGCAGATATGCAGGGTTGGTTCAAATTAATTTTGAAGTAATTATGGCATATTGCCAATAAAGCCTTACAAATATAAATTGAATTAAGTTTCCTGTAAAAGAATGGCCATTTGTTTGGAAGCAAATTGAATAACATCCGGAAAGAAGAGCCGATAAGCATCTTCGAAAAAATAATAATTTTCTTCAACCACCGGTAATAGTGTAATATCTGCTGATAAATATTGAGCCCTATGAATCATTCCTTCAAAAGTTCTGGCAATACCCTGCGAATAGCGGTATTGCAATAGCCAGTTTTGGGTTTGCATATGCTGAAAGGCTATGTTAAATTTTTCCGGAAAATAAGGTTGATATAATTGTAAGGTATCATATACCGAAAAACTAAATTGCTGTAATGCTTCTTCGGCAGGAAAGATTTGTTTATCGTTGGCTAAAAAGTAATCATATACCACATCTAAAAATGCGCCGGCATATAATCCCACTTTGGGCTTAAGTAATTGTTTGGCTGCAATAGTGGCCGGATGTTCATCGGTATATTGATCTATCAGCCTATGCAATACAATCCCTTTTTGTATAAGGGGTGGAAATTTATTTTTATTGTTACCCTTCACAAAATCGCTCATCATATTGCCGGCCAATATGTCGTTATGGCCAAATGATAAATATGCATGTGCCAAAAAATTCATTCTAATAAAGATACAGTATTTGGCTTTGCGAAATATATATATTGAAAATGTTAGATGTTATGATTTGGATGATTGTAGTTTTTCCGGATTTTGTTCAAACCACTCGGTATCCAAATTTTTCTTTTTCACTTCATTAATGGCTGTTTTTTGCCACTGAATGGCCTCTTTATAGTTACCTAATTTATATAAAATTCTGGCTTGTGTATTGGCATTGTCGGCATTTAAATTCGCTCGTATTGATTTTGAATTCCATTCTAATGCCTTGTTAAGGTAGGTAACCTCATTTGTCATTTCATACAACTGTTTAGCACCTTTATGTAATTCACCGGCAATGCGTGTTCCGTTGGGTGAAATAATGGTAGTTCGTTTTATGAAATAATTTCCATTTTCAGTTGGATTTTGGATATTCATTTTTTTTAATTGTTTCATGAATGCATCATTATTATGTGCTGCATAAATTGAATCCGCTGTATGAATGGAATCAATTAGTGTTGTAGGGAAATATCTATCATAATAGCGCAATGCTTTTTGGATGAATTGTGTAGTATCGCCAATGCCATAGTAATATTGAAGCAAAGCGGCATCAAATTGCTGATTCCCCTCATCCTTGTTGTTATAAGTATTCGCAATAAACTGTGCTGCTTCTATGGCATAAACAAAATTGGTATCGGCAATTGCCCTGTTCAACGACTTTGTTAAAATTCTGCTATTAATGGTCATTCTTAATGACAATGGTAGTTGGTACCAGCTTTCACTAAACAATCGAGTATCTTTTCTTAAGTATTTAAATAATGTTGATGATACAGTAGGTGCCGCTTTGGCTAAGGTTTGTATGAATGTGGTAGAATGAATAGAATCAGCAGGAATAGTTTCAGCAATCCTATTCAATAAGGAATTACCCGGCTCTATATTATAATCTAATAAAGTTTTTAATAAGTTATATGCGTTATAAAAATCTTTATTGTTTAAGTTATAAGCTTGTAGTTGTTGTTGCAATAATGAGCCACCATGCATCTCTTTATTCTTAATGCTATAACTAAAGTTGGTGTAATAGTTAGGGTAATTTCTCGCATTGGCATCAACTGCTAAAATATTCCCTTTTGTATCTGTTATAATCATTCCAAAAAATGTTTCCGGGAAGTAGTAAACACTGGTATCCGGCTGAATTTCGGAAGGTATGGTAGCCGTTGTATAAAAAACGTATTCGTTTTTCAAAATATATTGAATGCTCTCATCGCTATTTAAAGCGGTTTTTGCTAATGCATTACATAATTGGCAGTTGTTGGATTGAACATACATCCAAATATTTTTATTTTCATTGCCGGCTTTTGTTAAAATTGTTTTAAACGTATTGCTTTGTTGGTTATAGGCTAATGATGAGCAAAAACTTAAAAGAATCAATAAAAATATTGTTTGAACACGCATAGAAGCAGGATTTTTTTTCAATATAATATTTATTTTGATATTCAAAAAAATAATTGTTTGAATGTGATTTTAAATCAAAAGCATAAATTAATGTTGAATTAATACAGCGGAATTGTCAAAATCGGATATTCGCATTGCTCTAAATAATATTTTCAATTTTATATGCCTGAAACAGCTGTTATTATTGGTGCCGGTCCGGCAGGTTTAACTGCTGCCTATGAATTGGTTACCAAAACCAACATTCAGCCTATTATTTTAGAACAATCGGCCGATATGGGTGGTATCTCAAAAACAGTTGTATATAAAGGCAATAGAATAGATATTGGTGGCCATCGGTTTTTTTCCAAGTCAGATGTTGTAATGCAATGGTGGCAGCAAATTTTACCCCTTCAAGGTGTGGGGGCAAATGAAGTTATTCCCAATGAAATTACTTATCACCGAAAAAAAACAACGGTTGCTCTTTCGCCCAACGGTCCCAACCCTGATCACACAGACAGGGTAATGTTAATTAGAAAAAGGGTTTCTAGAATTTTTTATCTAAGAAAATTTTTCGATTATCCCATTTCTCTTAGCTTTCATACGCTTCAAAATTTAGGTGTTGTTCGGGTAATTAAAATTGGTATTAGTTATGTTGCTATTCGATTGTTCCCTCTAAAAAAAGTAACAACGTTAGAGGAATTTTTTATCAATCGTTTTGGGCGTGAATTGTATAAAACTTTTTTTAAAGATTATACTGAAAAAGTTTGGGGTATGCCTTGCAATGCTATTGCTGCCGATTGGGGAGCGCAACGCATAAAAGAATTATCCGTTTCTAAAGCAATAATGCATGCCATTAAATCAGTATTTAAAAAGTCAAATTCTATTCAACAAAAAGAAGTAGTTACTTCCTTAATTGAACAATTTATGTACCCTAAGTTGGGGCCGGGACAAATGTGGGAAACTGTTGCATCAATTATTCGCGAAAAAGGTGGAATCATTATTACAAATGCCAAAGTAAATTCCGTAAATGTTCAAAATAATGCTATTCAATCGGTTTCATACATCAACACCTTGAATGGTAATACCCATTCAGTATCCGGTAATTATTTTTTTTCAACCATGCCGGTAAAGGAACTGATTGCAGCAATGGGTAATATAGTTCCCATTAATATTCAAAATATTAGTAACGGGTTGCAGTATCGCGATTTTATAACTGTGGGCTTACTCTTAAATAAATTATCAATCGCAAATACTTCAAACAGCACATTACACAATAATCTCGTTCCCGATAATTGGATTTATATTCAGGAGCGTGATGTGAAAATCGGAAGGTTGCAAATATTCAACAACTGGTCGCCTTATCTTGTTGCCGACCCAAGCAAGGTTTGGATAGGCTTAGAGTATTTTTGTAATGAAGGTGATGCTTTATGGCAAATGGATGATAAAACTTTTATTCAATTTGCTATTGATGAACTTCATAGTATTGGTATTATTGATAAGCAGGATGTAATTGATAGTACACTTATTCGAATGCCCAAAACTTATCCTGCTTATTTCGGCACTTATCATCAATTTAACGTCATTCGTCAGTTCACCGATAGCTTTGCCAATTTATTTTTAATTGGCCGCAATGGTATGCATAAATACAATAATCAAGATCATTCTATGTTAACAGCCATTGCAGCTGTTAATAATATTATACACGGCATTACTTCTAAGGAAAATATTTGGGCAGTTAATACGGAAGAAGATTATCATGAAAAATAAAACGCGTTTTTACATGATATTTCTTTTCAATGTTAACTTTTTCATAAGTGTATACTCATAAAGGATGATAACTGCTGGTTTTTAAAATTTTATTTTCCATTCATCCAACTTGTTATCATTTTATTTACACTTTCATCACACATTCGTGATGCTAGTTATTCAAAAAAATATTTTCTATAATACTTGTCTGTATTGCATTTCATCTAATCTTTTTAAAAAAATTAGAAAATGTTTTTCTACCGTTCATACAAAACGAATAAACATTTCTGTAACCAATCACAAACAACTTCGTTTCATTTAAAAGGTAAAATAGTTTTGCCTTGTGAGAAAAACATTTTAAAACCTTCAATTTATTTACAATGAAAAAAATTTTATTTCTGGCGTTAATTACAGTTTCTATTGCAGCTACTGCCGCCACCGATCCTGCTTCTGATGTAAGCTTTACTGTATTAAACAACTTTACAGCAAAATTTTTAAAAGCTGAAAATGTTGATTGGAAAGTTACGCCTCAATTCATTAGGGCCAGTTTCACTTTAAATGGAAAAGAAATGAATGCCTTCTACGACAGTTATGGTGATTTAACTGCTGTAACTTCTAAAATGGATTACAGCAAATTACCAGAACGTGCTATTAAGGCTATTAGTTTAAAGTATCCTTTTCCTCCTTATCAACTAATAGATTGTATAGAGTACAGGAGTGCTGAAAATGAAGTTTCATACTATGTATCCTTATTAACTGAGCAGGAAACTATTGTATTGCAAATTTCACCTGCAGGTAATGTGAGTGAATTTAAACGTATGAGTAATTAATACAGAAAACGAAAGAATATTCAGTCAACAGTATTTATGAAATATTGCTTGACTGAATATTTTTAAATTGTTGCATGGTTATAAAATCGCCATGTTTTTGAAGCGTTCTGATAAGCGCATGCAATTTATCTTCTAATTTTTTACCTGCTTGCCTTTTGGTATAAGCAGGAATGGGATAGCTTGAAATATCTGTAAACTCCCACGGATGTAAGTATAAACTTACGTACCCATCTTTGCGTAGTGTTTGCAAAGTAAATTGGGTAAATAACCATAGTGGCATATTTTTAAATGCCAACCAAAACAAAGGAATACGAAAGTGTGGTGTTACCGATGCAGGTATTCGCACAATACATTCTTCCTCATAAAGCGTACGAGGTAAATGTCGGTTATTGTATCTGCCGGGTATCCAGGTAGGGTTGATGGATGCATCATATTCGTATCCTGCTGCTTTTACTGCTTGAATATTCACTTGTTGCATTCTGGGCATACGTAAACCGGTAACTCGTTGCTTACTTATGGCTTCAAGGGTGTTTTTTGAATTGAGCAAATCGGCTTCTTCAAATTGGCTATGATAATAGGTGTGCGATGCTATTTCGTGCTTTTGTGCCAATGTGCTAATTTGTGCTTTATGGTGAATGGCATAGTTGGCAGTAGTAAATAACGTGCAAGCTATATTGTGTTGTTGTAAAACATTTTGCATAATAGTGGTGCCACTATTACCCACCTGCATTTGTTCTTCCATACTCATGTTATGCCCATATTCTAATGGCAAATCAAACTCTTCTACATCAAAACTGAGTAATATGTAATTCCCTTTTCTCATTCTTTAGATAAATGGGTATTTAGTTTTTGTTCTGAAATCTTCAAAAATTGTTGTCGCCAAATTTGCACAATCAGTATTATCCAAACAATAACATTCGGCAAAGCTTTTATGGCATAAGGCCTTGCAATACTTTCACGAAACCAAGGTGTTAATAAATCCGAATAAGAAAAACTGGTAATTACAAAAGCAAACACAAAAAAAATAGTAGTACTTAATTGTTTAGGTTGTAGCCAGTACCATAAACAAACCGCCGGAAATGCAATAATGTAAGTGGGCGATTCGGAGCCGGTACTAAATATAACCGTAAATAATAGTACTGAACATAAAAGATACAATGCAAATCGTAAGTTGCTAAAATTTTTAAATTGCAAATATTGCGATACGAATAATAATACCGCCGGAATTAATACCCATACGTCTTTTAAGTAATTAATTTTAAAAATCCTTCTCAATATTCCCATCGCAGAAATATCCTGATAATCATTTTGAATGTCTAAACGAATATTTTTAGCCGATTTAGCTGATAATGCGTAAAACCAATCCATATAGCTTTGAGCAATAAACTTAAAGGGCGCAATTAAAGCAGGTGCAATAAAAAATAAAATTGACCAAATTATCGTCCATTTTATAAAATGAATTTTTCGCCTGCTAAAAAAGAAAAAGGCAAACCCTACAACGCCATATAGTTTAATAAAAGTGGCTACTAATATGAAAAAAAGACCCCATTTATCTTTGCCTTCCCATATGTAACAAAACCCTAAAATAATACAAGCTGCAATAAACGCATTGCTTTGTACCCATGAGGAAGCATTCATCATTTCAACAGATGCAAATACCAAAATAAAATTTTGTCCCTCTTTTTGTATGGGTAATTTTCTTATAGCCCAATACAACATAGCTGTATTAAATAATACCCATGCAATGGCTCCTATGTCTTTAGGTAATACTGCAAATGGCGCTATTACAATACTAAAAAATGGTCCATATAAATTTACATCACCATAGGTTTGCGGATATTCTAAATATAAATTGGCTTGTTGAAGTGTATGGAAAAATACATATCGAAAAATTTGGAAGTTATTAAACCTGTCGTGACCAATAATTTGTATAATTATAGTAGCTAATGATAATCCAAACCAAATAATAATGGCTACTCTGTTGCTTTTAAGTTGGTTATATAATTGATATACGAATGGTTGCTGTGGTTTTTGCAAGGTGCTTTCCATTGCTACTGAATATTTGTTTCATCAATAATATATTTAGGCCTTTGTTTACTTTGCATAAATAATTTGCCCAAATAAATACCCATAATACCTAAAATCATTAATTGCAATCCTCCAAAAAAAACAATGGTAACAATGGTTGATGCCCAACCTGAAATAGCTTTACCATACAATAAGCTGTATAATACATAAGGTAAGTAACAAACGGAAAGTGCCGAAAAACTGAAACCTAAATAAATGGCAATATTTAGCGGCTTTACACTAAATGAAGTAAGTCCTTGTAAGGCTAAACGTACTAATGCTTTATGGTCGTATTTTGTTTCGCCGGTAGCTCGGGCATGCGGTTTATAAGGAATGCCGGTTTGTTGAAAGCCTACCCATTTTACTAAACCTCTGAAAAAAGGTCGGTCTTCATGCAAATTATTTAAAATAGCCACTACTTTTTTATCAAGCAATCGGTAATCGGCAATACCATCTTCCAATTCAACATCCGATAAATGATTGATGAGCCTATAAAAAAATGTAGAGGAAAGTTGATTCATTTTTGCCGCATGCTCATTCTTGTCTTCTCTGTACGTGTACACAACGGCATTGCCTTGCTGCCATAAATCAATTAGCTTTGGAATTAATTCAGGCGGATGTTGCATGTCAGCATCCATTGTTATTACCGCATCGCCTTTGGCAAAATCAAATCCCGCCAACAAGGCATTGTCTTTCCCAAAGTTTCTTGAAAATGAAATGTATTTAATGTGTTTATTTTCGGAAGCTACTGTTTTTAAAGCTTGTAAACTATTATCGGTACTGCCATCGTTTACAAATAGTATTTCATAGTCATAGGGTATGGCATTAAAAAGGCTAGCAATGCTATTGCTAATAATGGGAATATTCCATTCCTCATTAAAAACAGGGATTACAACGCTTATCAGCATATTCATGTAGGGTAAAGGCAACCAAATGTATAAGTTTTTATAACACCTTACAAAACAAGCTAAATATTAACCGTTAAAACCGTTCAAAAAATTTATTTTTGCCCCCTTAAAATAGCAAAGTATGCAAAAAGGTCCTGTTTCTCAATTTATACAGCATCATTACCGTCACTTTAATGCTGCCGCTTTAATGGATGCTGCAAAAGCTTATGAAGCCCACATGCTGGAAGGGGGCAAAATGATGATTACACTGGCCGGAGCCATGAGTACAGCTGAATTAGGTATTTCATTGGCCGAAATGATTCGGCAGGATAAAGTGCAAATTATTAGCTGCACCGGTGCTAATTTGGAGGAAGATATCATGAACCTGGTGGCACACAGTCATTACAAACGTGTACCAAATTACCGCGATTTAAGTCCACAAGAAGAGTGGGATTTACTTGAAAACCATTACAACCGTGTTACCGACACTTGCATTCCTGAAGAAGAAGCATTTCGTCGTTTGCAACAACATATTTTCAAAATTTGGAAAGATGCCGATAATAAAGGCGAGCGCTATTTCCCGCACGAGTATATGTATAAAATGTTGCTCAGCGGGGTGTTAGAGCAGTACTATGAAATTGATCCCAAAAACAGTTGGATGTTGGCTGCTGCACAAAAAAATATTCCTATTGTAGTACCCGGTTGGGAAGATAGCACCATGGGCAACATTTTTGCCAGCTATGTGATTAAAGGCGAGCTAAAAGCTTCAACCATGAAATCCGGAATTGAATACATGGTAGAATTAAGCCAATGGTACCGCGAAAACAGTAGCGGCAAGGGGGTAGGGTTCTTCCAAATTGGCGGTGGTATAGCCGGCGATTTCCCCATTTGCGTTGTACCCATGATGTACCAAGATTTAGAGTGGCACGATGTTCCATTCTGGAGTTACTTCTGCCAAATCAGCGATTCAACAACTTCATACGGATCTTATTCCGGAGCCGTTCCCAACGAAAAAATTACATGGGGAAAATTAGATATACATACGCCCAAGTTTATTGTTGAAAGTGATGCTACCATTGTAGCGCCATTAATGTTTGCATGGATATTGGGCTGGTAATTTTTTAGGTAGTCGGCAATATTGCTACTATTACACTTTCGTTGCGTCGCACACTTGTACTGCAACAATACTATTCAACAAAGGCCGGGCACTATTTAAAGTTACCGGCCTTTGTAATATCCAAGCAATTGGAATATTATATAAAATGTAACAAGAAAATGTATGCTTTCGTATCTGTTTAAACTATTAACTTCAAGAAATAAGTGCAATTTTTTATTATAGCTTTTTGCACTTTTCCAAATTACATATATCATTTAACATAAAGCTATTAATCATCTTCAATATAATTTACTTTTCTTTAATAATGCATCAATGTTGTTTTTAAATGCATCATTATTGGGCGATGGCAAATGTTCATTAACTATATTCCCATCTGCATCTACTAAAATTAAGCGAGGAATAGCAGTGATATCAAAATAGTTAGCCATGGCAGATTTAAAATTATTGATAAGTAAATAAGATTGCTGTTGATTAATACCTAATTCATTTTGTTTTTTTAACCAATCACTTTTATTGTTATCAAATGAAATATAAATGATATCAATATTGTCATTATATTCTTTCATTTTTGCTTCCAGTATCGGTATTTCCTTAATACATGGGCTACACCAAGATGCCCAACAATTAATGATGATTGGTTTTTTATTTAAACATTTTTGAATATTGAAAAATTGCATAGTAGCCGATAAAAGTAAAGCACTAAAGGCATCGTTTTTAGTTATTTTATTTTTTTCTCTATGCCTTTCCACCAGTGAATCAAGGATATGAATTTGTGAGGCCGTAGGATAGTTGAACTTAAAATTGTTACATAAACTATCAAAACAAGCGAAATGTTTTTTTTCATTATTCATGATGTATCTCGACAATAAAATGGCACCAGTATTTGAATTGGGGAATGCATTTTTTATGGCCAAATAAGTTGCTTGAAAAGTATTTTCAGGATTGGTAGTTTGTTGCAAATATTTAACCAAATACTTTTCAACATAATCTAAATAAGCATCAGCGTATAAGGGCGTTTTAAATAAATAGCGATAATTAAAATCAATGTTTTTTAGTGTACGGGCATACTTTTCAGGTAAAATGTCATTACCCTGTAATGGTATTAACAAATTTATTATATAAGCTGCATAACATTCTGCGTTTACAAGTTCGGCTATACTTTTCGGAATGTTATATTTTGAGGTATATTGATGAATTATCTTTAATCTTGATGAATAAATTTTGCTTACAGAATCGTAATAATCATTTAACGAATATTTGTCAGGTTCAAATTTTATAAAATATTTATAAACATATCCTGTGTAATAGGTAAGCGTGTCAAGTATAGTATATAAATACTTGTTTTTTCCCTGATAGATATAATCATAGGCCCAATATGCATAAAATTTATTATTTATTTTAATGCTATCATCTCTTACGCCTCTTCTATGTATTTGAATATTGACTTGATCATTCGGTATAAGAATTGTTTCTTTTCCGAACAAATCAGCAAAAAAACCTATAGAAGTATCTTTTATTTGGTATTCTACTGTTGTTTTAGATCTATTATTTGTTATATCATACGCCTTTATTGTGTCTAAATAATATGGATTCGCAAACAGCGTTCCTTGTGTATTAATGGGTGCATATATTTTAAAATAAAAACTATCCGGATGTACTTTTTCTGAATCTATGAAATGGATAGTCACCTGCGAAAAAGCATTTATTTTTAAAATTATCAATATAAGTGTAACAAAAAATTTTTTCACTTGTTTTGTTTTGATTAATTAATGTCGTTAATTAATGTATAATAGATGTGTTTCCGTTTTATTATACCTAATTTGTCGATCCGCATACAACATCATCACAACAATTAGATGCTGCGCAAATTTGATCTGCAACTGTTTGACAATCACTTGTGGAACCATTACAATGAACAAAGTTGCTTCAACCACCACACCCATTGTCGCTGTTAATGAAAAGGTACATCCGGCGTTTATTTATGTGCCTGCTTTAATTTTTTAACTTCATTCTTGCTCATTACTGCTGTAAATTGGAAAGTTTAAGTATTTTTTTGTATTATTAAAATGTTTTAAGTGATTGATTTTTTGAAAGGATCTTAGAGCGTTCATTTGCATTGACTTTTACGGTTTGCTGCTTGTATAGCCCAGAATTTGATTTAGTAATATTTTCTTTTAAGGAACTTTATGAAAAGAAGATTCATGTTTATTTATTTTTTTCAGCTAAAAAATTATTTAAAACTTCAGGTGTTATATCTTTTCGGATAATAACATAATTACTATCTAAAAGAAAGTTTCTAGGGTAAGTATCAATGGCTAACTTGTAGGCCTGCTCGCCGTTTTTATCTAATAATTGTTTCCATGGTAGTTGTTGTTCATCAATTATCTTTTGCCAGTTTACTATATTTTGATTGTCATCAATAGATATCCCAATCATATCAAAATTAACATTTTTGAATTGCTGATATATTTGTTTGAATTGTGAAAACTGCCCAATACAAGGGTTACAATGGCTGAACCAAAAATCAATCAGTATATACTTGTTCGATTGTCGGTGAGTAAAAAGTTTTGTAGGATGATTAGACCTGTCTAATAATGTTAAATTTGGAAAAACACGATGCAGGCTTAATCTAGAGGCAGCTTTTAATTTTTTAGCTAAACTGGTACCCGTATAGCTCATTTTAACCGCATCAGACAAATAAGCAAATGCTGTATCTAAATGGGGATTGTAATTGAAAGAAAGCATTCTTGCCAATTGCCACAATGCCATGTAAGAATCGGGATTTTTTTTAGTATATTGTTGTATGGTCTCTACTGTATAATGATGTTGCTTAAATTGGCGCAATTCCTGCATTGTTTTATTATTTATGTCAGGAATTTCACGGAGGGAATCAACATGGCATGTGATGGTTTGTGTCCCGGCATCAATATAAAACTGGTCTGAAATATACTCTTTTGCTCCTATGAATAAAAGACGAAATGCTAATGGGTATGATAAAGTGCCACTAAATGAAAACTGACCATTTTGAATTTTTTCTATCGTTGAAGAATGGATAGGGGGATAATTGGAACTATCACCGGTTAATATCAATCGAATAGTGCCAGTATCACAATTAATGTAGCCATTTAAGGTAAAATGTTTATCAATTGTTTGTGCTTGTATAAAGCCAATACTGATGTATGCTAAACAAAGAATTATTTTTTTCACATTGAATTTAAAATAATTACATGATAGAATCTATTAATCTCATTGTTTTATTAATAACTTTGAATAGTTGATTCAATTAGTAATTTTTATCACAAACATTACTTCCATTTGTATCACATTTACAGTAAGGTGCATTACAATTGGTATTACATGTTGCAGGGCAGCTATTATTATCTAATTCAACATTACTGCCAGCTTTGATTTGTTTCATTTCATCTTTAGTTAAAGGTTTCATTTGTTTCAATTTTAAAAGTTAAATACTCCCCATTTTTACCGGTAGGAAAGTTTCACCGTTTGAATGGCCATTCATGTATTTTTCAATTATTTTCCGGAAAATAATTGAAAAAATACAATACAATAATATATTATTTTTTTTGAATTGGAAATGGGGAAATCCCTACAATTTTAAGTTTCGTTATTAATCTATAATTTGGATGTTTATTATGTGAACATATTTACAATCTTATGTAAATTGATGCTTATTAAGTTTCAATTTTATTCATTATATCAATTCAAATTGTTGATTGGTTAAAGTCACTGCTCGAATATTGCTTCCAATTTTTGTTTTAAATCGGTGACAAAATCCTGCTTTGATTGATAAAATCCACCATACCAACCAATAATTTGTAAATGATTGTTAATCAAAATCAATGAAGGAATACTTTGCACACCATACATGTCAGTAATTCGCTTTTCTACAGGCGATATTATTGGATTGCCTTCATTTTCTATAATACATGGCCAAGTTATTTCATTATCATGTATATCCTTTGTCCATTCCTTTTCGTTTTCCTGATTAGATATGCTAATTATTAAAAGTTTATCTGAATATTTTTTCTGTATTTGCTTTATTATAGGTAGTAATTGTTTGCATGGTAAGCACCAAGATGCACTAAACTCTAATAAAATATATTTCCCCATTAAATTATATAAATTGATAGTATCCCCTTTATTATCTTTTGCTATAAATTGCTTAGCGTTGGTCATATTGGTATTAGAAGCAATCATTATTTTTTCATGAATTTTTTTGCCCAAATATGAATTTTTGATAGCAGTGCTTAGGTTATCATATAGATTAGTTATTTCATTTATAGAGACCCATTCGGTTCTAAGATAATTTAATATTACTGCAGAAAACTGATCATTGGGATATTCTTTAATGAATGTTTTATCGATGCTAATTCCATGTTGAATTGTTGTGTTTTCAATTGTTGTTAAGTTATGAATTTGTTTATTTAAATGATCTAATACTTCATTAGCATCCTTTTTCTCATTAGCATCCTTCATTTTTTTTCTATAAGCAAATAAACTATCAGATATAGAATTTAATGTTTCATTAATAGGCTTTTTTAACTGTATATATTTTCTATAAAGACTGTCATTTCTTGAGCCGCTTACTTGAATATTGTTAAATTGATGATTGATAAGTGAAACATGAATTTCAGTGTTTTCTAAATAAAAATTTCCAACATTTAATGGCTCAATTTTTTCATGAAAACCGAAAGTGGTTAAGTTGGCTAAAGTAGGTTCTTCTACATATCCTTTGAATTGAAAATTTCCATCTCTAATCTTGCAACTGTCTAAAATACCTTTACCATTTGGTATTGGTATATAATTTAGATAAACCCACCCGGTATCTTTTCCTTGTATGTACCCGGATACAATAAAATTATTTTTCTTTTGGCCTACGCTACTACTTGCAATTGTAATTATAACTAATATTATAAACCATTTCATTTTTATTATATTAGATGGGTTAATTCATAAATAGCGGAAATGATGTATCATTTACACAACGCATTGATAATAAGAATAACCACATCCGGAACAGGCACTATAAACACATTTTCCTATCGTTCCGTATAAAGTGCAACTTTCTCCAGGTCCTTTTCCTGGGCCACAGTCGCTATTATCGCAATTGCAACCATCTCCATTCAATAAAGTTTGTACGTCACCCGCTTTAATTTGTTTCATTTCATTTTTTGAGAGTTTACCTCTGAGATCTGTGAGACTCAAATTTTTCATAATTTTAAAATTTTTGAAGTTAACAATATATCTGTAAGTTCTTCAGACAACTTTTGCGCAATAGGTAACTTAAAAATATAAACAATTTTTGAATAGTATGTATAGGGTAAGCCCTACAATTTTAATTTCTATTGATAATTTTTAAAAAATTTTCATAAAAACGTTGTAATAAGCGTTTTTCAGCTGTTATGATAGAAGCTTGTGCAGTTAAACCTTCTCTGTATTGTAAAGCTTTATTAAAATTCGTTTTTAAGCCATTTACTAAATTTACTTTCGCCATATAGCCACTATCGGTTGGAATGGCTGAAATAAAAGAGATTCTACCCTCTATATAGCCAAATTCCTGATAGGGATAAGCATTTAACTTCAATAAAACTTTTTGCCGGGTTTTTACTTTCCCAAAATTTGTTTGAGGAACATTAATGATGACATAATACTTACTATTATTTGGGTTAATATAACAAATAACTTGTCCGGCTTGAATTTGTTGATTTTCTTCAGTCAATGATGCAAAAGATAAGATACCATTTTCAGAAGCAACTAAAATATATTTCTTTATCCAATCATCAACTTGGCTTTTAAGCGTATTTAATGTTTGTAGGTATAAAATTTTTTGTTGCTGAATTGTATTGCTTAATTCTGCTAACTCTTTTTGTTTATCAATTTTTAAAGACTCATTTGAAACAATTGCTGCACTTATTTGTGGTATGGTTAACTGCTTATTAATCAACTTACTGGCTTCAGTGCGATAATCAAAATCAGAAATTACTTTTTCTTTTTTCAGGGATTCATTTGCATGAAATGTTTTTTCAGAAAGCTGTAAATCTTGTTCCATTAATTTTTTTTGGTCTAATAAGATATTATGTAAACGTTTTATATTAATCAGGTCTTTTTCCAACATTTCATATTTTTTTGTATAAAACCCATTAGGTAAATATGCTTTAAAACTCAAATTGGCTTGCATAAAATTTTGATAGCTGCTTTGTAATTCACCAAGATTTTCAATGTTATTTTTAAATGATTGAACTGCTTTAGTAAATTGATTTGAAGAAATTGCTGAAAGTGCATTGTCAATTTGTTTTTTAACATACAAAACTTCCTCATGATTCCCTATAGCTTCAATATAAGCAATCATATCTCCCTGTTTAAAATAGTCCCCCTCTTTTTTTAATAATTTAATCAATTTCCCATTGCTTACACTAACTATTGGTTTAGGTGTATTGATTGAAGTGAGCTTTGCAGATGTTGTTATAATATCTGGATATTTTATAAACCAACAAATAATAAAAAATATGATCAATATGAAAAGAAATAAAAGTGTTCCCCATCTAACTAAAAATGATGGTTTTTCTGATATAATTTCATCGATTAATGAATTATTTTCTTCAATAGCCCAAAGCTTATTGTTGTAAGCTTCAATTTTGTTTCCGTTATTTTGGAAAGAATTTGATTGATTATTTTCCAAGTTCTAACTGATTTTTTACAAGTTCAAAATAGTAGCCTTTCAAAGCTGATAATGCTTCGTGATTCCCTTCTTCAACAATTTCACCTTTATTTAATACGATAATTTTATCTGCATTTTTAACTGTGCTTAGCCTATGTGCAACAATGATTACAGTTTTGTTTTTAAAAAATCTTTGCAGGTTTTCTAAAATTTCTTTTTCGTTATTGGCATCTAAGGCATTAGTCGCTTCATCAAAAAAAATAATTTTTGGATCTTTATATATAACCCGGGCTATAGCAATTCTTTGTCTTTGTCCTCCACTAATATTAGTACCTTCTGCCCCTAATTTCGTATAAAATCCTAATGGAAGAGATTCTATAAAAGAGAGAATATTGGCCGATTTACAGGCTTGCGTTAATTGATTGAATTGTATATTTTCATCGGTGATAGTTATGTTTTTTCTGATAGTATCATTAAATAAAAAATTTTCTTGCATTACTGCACCACAATTCCTCCTCCACAATTTAGCACTAATATTTTTAAAATTCATATCCCCCAGATATATATCCCCATTATAATTCTCATAAAATTTAAGTAATAATTTTATTAAGGTGGTTTTTCCGCTGCCACTCATTCCCACAATAGCTGTAATTTTTCCTTTTGGAATGGTTAATGTAATATTTTTTAGTACAGGTTCATTTCCGGTACCAGGATATGTAAAAGATAGATTTTTTATAATTATATCATGGTTTTCAGGTAAGTAATAATTATAATCTTTGTATATTGGTTCTTCATCTTCCAATTGATGGATATCATTCAATCTTTCTAGTGAAATTTTGGCATCCTGAGCCTGTTGTGTAAATCCTATTAATTGTTCAACAGGACTGTTTAGCTGGCCAAGAATATATTGTATTGCCAACATAGCACCCAATGTTAAATTGCCTTCAATAACTAATTTTGCAACTAAAAATGTTATAATGATGTTTTTACCCTGATTAATTAAAAATGCACCTATTTGCTGTGTTTGGTTTAGCGATAGTGATTTAAAATTAATTTTAAATAAACCGGCTTGTAAACCTTCCCATGCCCATCTAAAATTATGTTCTGCATTGTTAAGTTTTATTTCCTGCATACCATATACCAATTGCATAGTTGCATTGTTTTCTTTAGCTGCAATGGCAAACCTTTTGTAATCTAATGATCTTCTGATTTTTAAGAAAAGCTTGATCCATAGCAAATACAATACACTACTCAAACCAAACACCACAAATACACTTGTATTGTATGTGAGTAAAACAATTGAAAATATAAATAAATTAATAATACTAAAAAGCGTATTTAATGCAGTTCCTGTTAAAAAGCTTTCAATTCTATGATGGTCATTAATTCTTTGTAAAATATCGCCCGGATGTTTGCTGTCAAAAAATGACATTGGTAATTTCAATAATTTAGCCCAATAGGCAGAAAGTAAAATTACATTTATATTTGTACTAATGTGTAATAAAATTTTATTTCTAATAAATTCAACAATTGTTTGTGAAAAGAGCAACATAAGTTGTGCACCTAAAACAATTTGAATAAAATTAAGATTTCTTGTATTGATGCCAGTATCTACAATGCTTTGGGTTAAGTATGGGAATATCAGTTGTATCAGACTTCCCATGAATAATCCAATGAATAACTGAATTAAGGATGCTTGATGTTTTTTTGTATATTGTAAAAGTGTAAACCAACTAATTATTTTCTCATTTGATTTTTCATTTTCATTTTCTGATATATTATCCCATTGCGCTGTAGGTGTTAAAATGAGTGCAATTCCTCTTTCATTTCCTGCTTCATTTGTTGACAACCAGGCATTTAAAAACTCTTGTTTTTTTAAACTAATAATACCTTTAGCCGGGTCGGCAATATATATTTTGTTTTTTTTGGGTTTTGGTATTAACACTACAAAATGGACCTGCTCCCAATACAGTATTGCCGGTAAAGTAATCTCTTCCATTATTTGTTGAAAGCTTAATTTTGCACCAACGGCTCTGAATCCGATAGATTCTGCTGCCTCTGCTAAGCCCAATAAAGAAACGCCCTCTTTGCCATATTGTGTTTTCTTTCTAAAGTAATCTAAGCTGATGTTTTTTCCGTAATATTTTGCAATCATTCTAAGGCAGGTAGGCCCACAATCCATAGCATCTAATTGTTTGTAAAATGGAAAACTTTTTTTCATATTCGGTTAAAATGGCCTAATTGCCTTTTTTATAATCAGCTGTTTGATGTTTGTTATAATTAGTTCTTCGTATAATTTATAATATTCATTTACTACTTGTTCATTAAAGTATTTCATACATTTATAAAGAATATAATTAATTGATTTTTTTGTTTTCAATAATTTATAAATCCTGTATTCAATTTCATCTATATCATATAATGAAATGATATTATTATCTATTTCTTGAACCACAAGGTTTAAAAACTTTCCACTTTTAAGTTTAATATTTTCCTGATCGAAATCCTTTTCCGTAAAATCTTGTGCCTGTATGTTTACCATACTTTTTTGAAGTGTTGCTGCAATTAATTGGCCAACCCTGCTTTGTTGAACCGGATCAGTTAAATGATGAAATAAACGGTTGGCTTCTATTGTGCCTAATTGTTGATTTATCATTAAACTGTATAACTCTGTTGCACTGATATAGGAATGAGGCATTGTTTCTATCCATTGAATGGTTGCAAGCTTTAATGCACGGTTATAATTTTCAATACTATCACGCATATTTTGTAGTTGTTGATTCAGTTGTAATTTTAATGAATCATTTTTTCCAGTATTGTATAATTTCAACATTGTTTCATATTTTTTTACAACCGGATATTTTAATAGAATAGCTTCTTTTTTTTTGATTCCATTGTTGTAATTCTTTTGCAATGTTGCTACCGGTTAAACTGTAATTATTAAAATTGGTGTCATTTAATTCTATTGATTGTGTTCCTTTATCTATATAAATATCTGCATAGTTATTAGCAATATTCGGTCGTATTAAATGACAAAAGGTGGGTTGATTCACCATTCCGGTAAACAGGAATTGGCCATTGCTTATTTGGCAGGTATCACGCTTCCATTGGTTATTTGTGGTTGGATATAGTAATACAATATTCCCGGTATCTCTTCCAATTATTTTACCATATAAGTGAAATGTTTGTGCAATTTCTACATCTTTTTGTGCAACTGCACAATAACTCACAAAATTATAACATAGTAAAATTAATATTGCCTTATTCATTTTAATTTATTAAAACAATGAAGCTATTTTTAAAACTTTATTCAGAAATGATCTTCCTCAAAACGGTGTCAATTTTTTCTTTTTCTTCTGTTCCTTCTATTCTTAAAACAATAACTCCTTTTTTATCAATAATAAATACACAGGGAATGGCGCTTACGCCAAATAATTTGCCAATATCTTTTTTTGTACCTGCTTGTTGTAATACTTGCGGCCATTGGAAAAGCTGTTCATCATAAATTACTTTTTTCCAGGCATCAATTCTTTTGTCATCATCTGCAATGCCAATAATTTCTAAACCAAATGGTTGGTATTGCTGGTACAATTTTTTTAAATAAGGGGTTAAAGTCCTGCAAGGAATACAATAACTGGCCCAGAAATCGAGTAATAGAATTTTTTTATTTTTGTATTGATTTAAGTTGATTATTTTTCCATTTATATCATAACCCTCAAAATAGGGTGCCATATTACCGTTTTGTCGCAACAAGTAGTTGTATATAATGTTTCCATTTATAGAACGCTGAGTACTTGGACTTAGTCTTATAAAATATTTTTGAATCGTATCAACAGGAACCCAATTAATTTTATACATTAATAAATAGGCACTGATGAATGAATTTGGGAAATGTGAAATATAATCCAAATCAAACCGTGTTTTTTGATTCCGAATACTTTCTCTTTCGCTTAATAATTTTTGTATTGCAATGGGGTCTTGTATATTTTCTTTATATAATTTTTTTAATTCTTTATAAATTTTATCCTCTTTCTGACTGAGTATGGACGATTTTTTTAAATATTCTTCATATTCCGATTGTGCGGAAGAACCCCAAACGATTACTTTCTTTAATGCATGATAACTTGCTTTTACCTTGATGTTACCGGGTTGAATGAAAAATTCAGTTACCAGACTATCGTCGATAGATTTATGGTTCTTATCTAAATACAATGTTGCCATACAAGGCGATGAGACCATTCCTTGAAAATTAAAATGTCCTTTTTTTAATGAACAACTTTTCTTTCTATAGCCTTCATTTGCATCCATATAATTCAAATAAATGTATCCTGTATCTCTGTCTGTTATGGTTCCATCTATTGTAAATTTACCTGCACTAGTATTCGTTTTTTGTGCGAAAACAATAATTGGAAAATAAAATAAACAATAGCTAATAAATGCCTTCATTTTTATTCTTTTTTAAAACGTGCACCATTCATAATAGTGCACGTTTATTTTACAAATTATAAGCCCTGACATATTTTTCCACCTGCATTCCCACCATCTTTGCAATAAGGACATGGTTTACCTGCGGTGTCACAATCGTTATTTGATTTACAATAAACATTACACTTGTTGCCATAACCTGAACCCGCTTTAATTTGTTTCATTTCTGCCCTGCTCAATTGCTGCTGCAAATCGGCAAGACTAAATTTTTTTGTTGTCATTTTTTTACATTTAAAAGCGATTAAATATTTGGCTGGAGCTTAAAGCATCACCCGGCGTTGGTTTATCCGGTTTGCTGCTTGTATTGCGCAGCAGGTGTTCCACCGGATATCTTCTTTTAGGGAACGTTACTAAAAGAAGATTTTTGTTCATGCATTTTTTCTGCTAAGAAACTATTTAAAGCTTCCGGTGTTATATCTTTCTGAATAATAACATGATTATTATCTAAGAGAAAATTTCTGGGATAAGTAGCTATGGCTAACTTATAAGCTTGCACGCCGTTTTTATCTAATAATTGTTTCCATGGAAGTTGATGTTCATCAATCACCTTTTGCCAGTTTATTATATTTTCGTTGTCATCAATGGATATACCAATCATATCAAAATTAACATTTTTGTATTTTTGATATATTTGTTTGAATTGTGGAAACTGTCCAATACAGGGGTTACAATGACTGAACCAAAAATCAATGAGGGTATAGTGTTTCGATTTTTCATCAGTAAAAAGTTTTGTAGGATAATTAGACCTGTCTAATAATGTTAAATTTGGGAAAACATGATGCAGGCTTAAAACACTGGCAGCTTTTAATTTTTCAACTAAACGGGCACCTGTATAACTCATTTTAACGGCATCAGACAAATAAGCGTATGCTGTATCTAAATTGGGATTGTAATTGAAAGAAAGCATTCTTACCAATTGCCACATAGCCATGTAAGAATCCGGATGCTTTTTAGTATATGCTTGAATAGTTTGGGGTGTATAATGATGTTGCTTAAATTGGTACAATTCCTGCATCGTTGCATTATTCATGTCAGGAATTTCACGTATGGAATCAACATGGCATCTTATGGTTTGTACCCCGGCATCAATATAAAACAGGTCTGAAACATACTCCTTATTTCCCAAAAATAAAAGGCGGAATGATAATGGGTATGATAAGACACCATTGAATGAAAATTGGCCATTTTTTACCTTACCAATGGTTAAAAAATGAATTGGAGGATAATTGGAACTATCGCCGGTCAATATTAACCGAACAGTCCCGGTATCACTATTTATGTAACCATTTAATGTGAAGGGGTTTTCAACGCTTTGTGCATGTAAAAGGCCAACAGTTATAAATCCTAAAAAACAAATTAATTTTTTCATATTGCGCAGTTTAAGTATAGGCATTGAATATTATTCAATACCTATATATACTATGCATTCAAGAAATATTAATGATATCAATAGTTTTTATCGCAAACATTACTTCCATTGGTGTCACATTTGCAATAGGGGGCATTGCAATTACTGTTGCAGGTAGCCGGACATTTGTCATTTAATCCGACTGTACTCCCAGCTTTAATTTGTTTCATTTCAGCCCTGCTCAATTGCTGTTTTAAGTCGGCAAGGCTCATTTTTTTTGTTTGCATTTTTTTAGATTTAAAAGTGATTAATTATTCCTATTTATTCTGGTAAGGAGAAGATTACACCTATTCAATGGCCATTGAAAGCATCAATATTTATTTTCCGGATGATAACCGGCAAATGCAGCATAAAAATATATGTTTTATTTTGAAAACTGTAGTAGGGGAATCCCTACAATTTTCTCAATTAGTGAAAATTAACATGGGATCCAATGTCTGTATTTACCTTTTTGATGGAATTGAAATTAGCATACTGGTTTTACCTAAATTTTTTACAACAATTCGTTTTTTAAAAAAGTAGCTAAACGTTCAGGTGTAATATTTATTGCTACAATTTTTCCCTGTTGGTTAATTAAAAAGTTACTGGGATAACTCTGAATATAAATGGATTGTGCCTGTTTGCCGGCAGTATCAATACATTGCCTCCAGGGATATTGTTGTTGTGCTAAAACTGCTTTATATTGTTGTAATGTAGAAGCTCCATCGGTTGTAATCGCTATTATTTCAAATCCTTTGGTATGGTATTGTTTGTAAATAGGTTTCAATAATTCAAATTGCCCAATACACGGGCTGCAACTGCTGTACCAAAAATCAACTAATGTGTATGCAAGTGTGTCGCGCTTCCATCCAGGCATTTTAGCCTGAATAAAATGCAATAAGGGAAATGGTTCTCCAATGGTTTTTGTGCGCAATTGCTTTAAGAAGATGATTAATATCTGCTGAATTGGCTTTGGAAATAGTCCATTTTGTTGTTGTAATAATTTTGCATAAGCAACTCGATAGCCTATTTTGTTCATATTCCAATACAATATCCATGGGTTAATAGCAGCATTTGGATGCGCTTTTATATAATCTACTAAAATACTATCCCGTTGGTTTCTGTAAGTGTTTCTTTGTAATTCAAAATGCATAGTACATACTTTTCTATCTGCTCTATTTTCTATGACATTGCAATTGGTGGTATCGTAAAGTGTTAAAATCTTTTTATTTACAATATCAAACAAACTCAAATAATGTATGAAAGTATCTTGAATTGAATTATTACTTATCTCAACACCCCAACCTACATCAAAAGGATTGTGGTTGGCGGCTTGTTGAAAAGTAATATTTTGGTATCCTGTGTCAATAAAAAACGGTTCAGTAATAAAATCATTTTCAACATTGATTAATCTGTACAAAGCCGGTTGCAGAATATACCCGCTAATGGTAAAATGATGTTTGTTTACTTGTATGGTATCGGGAAACTGATTACCCTGATATAGTACAGATGTAGCCAACTCATTATTTTCTATATTTTTCACTAATTTTAAATATCCTTTTTCTATTTTATTGATGGTTCCACTAATGTGGCAATTGGTTTGAGCGGATGCTATGCTTAAAGAACAAATCAATAGGAGCTGAAAAATTAATCTTATCATAAATAGATCGTTTTAAAAGTCAGCATACAACTTCTTATTGTATGCTGACAAACTGTAAATTCAGCAAATGTTTATTTTAGGTAAGATTTGCTGCTTGTGATGTACAAAAAAGACCACCAGAATGATTTTCGCAGATACAAGACTTGGTGCCGCATGGATCACCTGACGCTTTTCCGGCACAAGAAATACCGGTTCCACAGCCAAAATCTTCTCCTGCTTTAATTTGTTTCATTTCAACCCTGCTCAATTGCTGTACTATGACTATAAGTCTTCAGTCTTTTTTCTTTTTAAAAAATCTAATAACATAACTGGCTCAATATTTTTAGCAATTATTTTCCCGCTTGAATTTATTAGTACATTAGATGGGAATGTATTTCCAATTATTTTTAAAATATTTAATCCATTTACATCGAAAAAAATTGGCCACTTTATTTTTTGATTTGAAACTATCTGTTTAGCTAAAGGAATATTTTTTTCATTATCAATTGAAATACTGTAAATGGTAAAATATTTTCTGCTAAATTGTTGATAAATGTCTTTTAAGAAAGGGAATTGCCTTATACATGCACCGCAATGTGCAAACCAAAAATCAATTAATATATATTTGCTACTATTTTTTGTGTAACTTATTTTAAGTGGTTGATGATTCATATCAATTAACTTTAACGTAGGTAGTGTTTCTCCGATGGCTGTTTTGCTTAAATCTTTACAATTTTCTTTAACGAGTTTCCCAATATTTGATTGTAGATATTTATCAGGAATGAGATTTAAGATGGTTTTATAAATTTCACTGTATCCATTTGCTTTAATATATTCATTTAACAACCAAAGACTGATAAATGGATCAGTTTCTTTTAAGGTAAAATGTAATAATGCGCTGTCTTTTAATGGTCGTATATTATTTATATATTCTGTTCTTAATATTCCTCTTTTCTTTTCAAGTGTTAAACCTTCATTCTGGTCATATAATTTTTGCATTTGTTTTTCCCAATTATAATGTAGGCTGTCATATTCTTTCAACAATGGCAAGAAATCATTTAAATAATGCTGATTAACAGCTGAACCATTAATAAAATATGAATTAAATTTTAAATTTTTTTTGTCAATTGAAATTTTTTGTTCACCTGTATCTAAAAACATATAATTCGTAATTACATCAAATTCACTATTTGAAAATTCTAATTGAAATAGTTGAGGTGTTTTAATTAATCCCGTAAAATGAAAAGTATTATTATGAATATTTAAAACATTTGTATCTAAAACGAAATCGTCTAAATTCGGATAAGTAAATATCACTTTAGTATCATTTGGAAATCCATTTAATGTACCTGTTAATTTAAAATTGTTTTCTTGTGCTGTAAGTTCTATAGAAAACAGTAAACAAAAAATTAGTATCGGTGAATGAATTATTTTTTTCAATTTCATATTTGTGATTTTATATTAGCAACATTGTCGTGATATAATTCATTATATCACGACAATGTTTAACAATTAGGAACAGTAGTTTTTACCACTGGGATTGTAAGTCATATCACAAGTGCCACAACAGCCATCATATTTTGCACCTGGGGCAGGACAGAGTTGTCCTGCAGTAGCGCAACCTAATCCCATTTCTCCTGAACCTGCTTTTATCAATTTCATTTCCTGTTTTGATAATTTTTCTAATTGTGTTATCATATTTAATAATTTAATTATTAGTAACATAATTTTATTCCCGTAGAATTTGGTTTACAGCTTCCGCAGCAACCATCTGGAGTTCCATCATGATTAGGGCATTTTTCTCCGGCTGGTGCACAGGTATTTAACCCTGCATAGCTACCTGCTTTAATTTGTTTCATTTCTGCCCTGCTCAATTGCTGTTGTAAGTCGGCAAGGCTCATTTTTTTGTTTGCATTTTTTTAAATTTTAAAGTAATTGAATGTTTGCCGTGAGCTTAAAGCATCACCCGGCGTTGGCTTATCCGGTATGCTGCTTGTATTGTGCAGCAGGCGTTCCACCGGATATTTTCTTTTAGGGAACGTAACCAAAAGAAAATAATATTATTAAGATAATTTGTATTGATACCATCTTAATTATTTATAACTTTTTTACATGCAACTTTTATTTTATTAATATTATCATTATATGCTACATTTTTTTTTGGCTTTTAAATTTTTTACTAGATCCCAAATAGTTATCTTATATCTTTTTTCACCATCGTTACCTTCAATTATTCAATATTATGACATACAATAATTAGTGTTATGCTAATAACCAAAACTGTACCTTAATTTATTTTTAAGCTCTAATAAAAAGTCTTGTTTTGACTGATAAAAATTACCATACCAACCAACAACCTTTAAATCATCATTAATTAAAATCAACGATGGAAACGTTTGTATTCCATACATTTTTGTGATGCTTTGGCCAATGGGAGATAGGATTGGATTTTCATCATTCTCCAATATGCAGGGCCAGCTTATCTTATCTTCTTGAATTGCTTTTATCCAATCTTTTTTATCTGTTTGATTTGATATGCTCAGTATTACCAGTTTGTCATTATATTTTTCATACAATTTTTTGAGTTTAGGTATTATTTGCCTGCAGGGGATACACCATGAGGCATTGAAGTCTAACAATATATATTTATATTTAAAATCTGATAAATGTATAGTATCTCCATTTCTCTGAATGGCCGTAAATAATTTAGCAGGGATAAGTTGGTCATTCAATGCCATTGTGATTTTTTTTTCAATTTTTTTACCAACTGATGTTAATTTAATTTTATTAGAAAGCTGGTTGAATAAATGCCTGATTTCTGTTAATGAAATCCATTCATTTTTAAAATTATATAATAAAATAGCTGATAGTATTGAATTTTTGTGAAAGGTTATAAATGTCTTATCTATATTAATGCCATTATTAAATTCAAGATTTCTCTTTGCTTCTAATTGATTTATTTTTTTATGCATACTATCAAAAATATTTTCACTGATCTTACTTTTTTCTGCTGAACGTATTTTTTCACGATAGGAAATAATGCTATCTGTTATTAAATTCAATAATTTAAAATTATCACTTTTTAATCTTATGTAATCTCTATAATCTTTATCTGTAAACGAACCCGAAACTAAAATTTTTTTAAAATGATTATATTCAACTTGAATCTGCATTTTGGAGGCTTCCAGATAGAACTGTGCAATATTTAATGGGTCAACTTTTTCCTGAAAGTTAAATGTGGTTAGGTTTGATAACATTGGTTCTTGTATTTTACCCTTGAATTGAAAGTGTCCATTTTTAATTTTGCAACTGTCTAAAATCCCTTTTTCATTGGGTATGGGTATGTAGTTTAAATACAACCATCCACTGTCTAATCCTTTTATATAACCCGATATAGAAAAATTATTGTGGATGTTTTGTTGCCCTTCAGCGTTATGTACACATACTATAAACCCTAATAGGAGTAGCCATTTCATCGGTAGTGTTATTAATGGGTTAGTATTTTAATCATCGTCATTTAAATAAATGGAATCTTAATTCGTGCATTGATAGTAAGAATACCCACACCCGGTACACGCAGCGTACACACATTTGCCAGGTGTGCCATATATTGTGCAACTATCGCTAGAACCTTTTCCCGGGCCACAGTCACTATTATCGCAATTGCAACCATCTCCATTCAATAATGTTTGTCCGTCACCCGCTTTAATTTGTTTCATTTCTGCCCTGCTCAATTGCTGTTGTAAGCCGGCAAGGCTTAATTTTTTTGTTTGCATTTTTTTTAAATTTTAAAGTGATTGAATGTTTGCGGGGAGCTTAGCGCATCAACCGGCGTTAGCTTATCCGGTATGCTGCTTGTATTGCGCAGCAGGTGTTCCACCGGATATTTTCTTTTAGAGAACGTAACCAAACGAAGATAGTATGTATGCCTACTCATAAAATTTCAATTTTATACATTTTAATAGCCTACAAATGTTTTAGTGCCGCTTTCATTTCATTTAAATTAGAATATACATTCATGATATGGCCTGTACTATCTACTATTAACTGCGTTGGAAAACCAATAATTTGTAAGGTATCCATTAAATATTTTTCTTTATTGGGGATGATGGTGTATTTAAACGTATGATTGGGTAAAAATGCTTTGATGCTATCTGTACTATCAAATGCCAGACCTAAAAAACCAATATCAGGTCTGTTCTTGTATGCATCTACCAATTCATTCAATTGAGAAAATTCAGCAACACAGGATTTACAATGAATAAACCAGCAATTTAATACATAGGTTTTCCGTGGTGTACTATTGTTACCAACGATGGCTCCGTTTATCGTTTTGAAATTAAAGTTAGGTAGTGGCATACCGCGCATAGAATCGTAATGTGATTCAACAATAGCTTTGTTGCGAATCAGATTCCCCACTTCCGCATTATGGGCTATGGATAATTGATATTGAATTATACTGTCTTTACTTTGTAATCTCACAGGTATATATTTTCCGGTTGTTAATTGTTTTAAAAAATCTTTTTTAGTAATTAGAATGTCTTGCTCATTGTAGGCTATACAATCTGCTGACCAATTCATGTAATCACGTTCATAATACAACCAACTCATGATATTTTTTTCAATTTCTGGGGCATTCACAATAGCAATAGCATTTTTATTGGGTGACGTACATCCATAAAAAAAATAAATAAGTAACCATACGAATGTATATTTCATAAACTTAAGTTTAGGTGTATAAACCAGAAGGAAATCTATATTTCCCTCTGGTAAAAAATAAAAGCTTCAACTGTTAGTATTATTTAACATTCAACTGCAGTTGCGCCAGAGACACAATCCGGACGTGCAGCAGGTTGGCAAATACTACAGTTGGAAGTGCCGGTCCAGCAACACATATATCCCTGTGTGCCAGATAAGCCCTGATCTAAGTTACCACCCGCTTTAATCTTTTTCATTTCTGCCCTGCTCAATTGCTGTTGTAAGTCGGCTAGGCTCATTTTTTTTGTTTGCATTTTTTTAAATTTTAAAGTGATTGAATGTTTGCCGTGAGCTTAAAGCATCACCCGGCATTGGCTTATCCGGTATGCTGCTTGTATTGCGCAGCAGGCGTTCCACCGGATATTTTCTTTTAGGGAACGTAACCAAAAGAAAAGCTTTCATAACTTTATTTAATTGATGATATTTTTTAAATCTTCAATGGAATAATCTTCCGGCAATCTGTAACCATTGATAAATAGTGTGGGTGTAAATGCAATGGCTGCCTCACGAACCCATTGATTCATCGCATTTACTTTTTCCTGCTGGTCTTTTAAAGACACTTTTACAGGAAATTTGGAGGCAAATTGTTCATAATCTTTTTCCGGTGATAAGTACCAGGCATCTAATGCATTTTTTGTCTTTAACTCATCACCTTCTGCATATATACCCATTAAATGGTTTACAACAATTTCTCCTTTAGAACTGGATAAAAAAACGATTTTAACCTGAATATCCTTATTTGAATGGATGAGTTCTTCCAAAACGGGATGTGCTTTTGAGCAGGGGTTACAATAAGGATTGCAAACTTTGATGATGATGATTTTACCTTCCGGATTGCCGATTGTTATGCCAATATTTTGCCAACCATCAGGTGCAGTTGGCTGAAGTACTAACAAACCATTGAATACGTCGGGATTAAAATGAGTTCTTCTATAAGCCTGATAATATAACTGATATTTTTTGGCATCTTGAAATACTGGTTTTAAAAAGAATAAGTAATTTGTTGGTAAAACGATTGCAATAAAAAATGAAGCCAGTATATTTAAGTTGAAAATTGTTAAATCAGATATTTTTGTAAATATGCCAACATAAATAACCGACCAAAGCAGTTCCAGTAAAAGTGCTGATTGAACTATTAAACACAAAGGGCACCATTGTTTCATCACTTTCCATTGATAATAAATACTAAAAATAATATAAGGACTTACACAGACACTCAATAAGGCTATAATAGAAAATTTATTATCTAAATTTAAGCCGGGTAGCAGTAAAAAAATACATGTGGCTGAAAAATAAATAAAGCCTAATTCACTCCAGGATATTCCGGCAATTTTTGAAGCTTTACTATGTAGAATAGCGCCACAATTTGTTTTCTTACCAATACCGCATAAATTTTTTATAAATGGATTATTTTGGTCAATTTCATATACCAACAGTAGGCTGGTTGCTAGAATTCCAATTAGCTTAATACATACAATGGCTATATATGGAATATAGCTATTGAAAGGTATTGATAGGTTAAGTACCATTAATCCTGCAATGGCTGCAATGCCTGCAACAATGGCTATCCACTGCTTTAACCTTGCGTACATTTCTTCTTTTTTATATTCCTTATATTGCTGATTATTTTTTTGAGTAGCATTTTCTGTTACCCAAACAATTTGTTGAAATGATTGTAAAAACTGTTCTTTCGATATGGTTTTTTGATTAACCCGGTTATGATAAAAAGTAACGTCATTTTTGTTGATGTCTTGTACTAAAATAAAATCTTTACCCACATTTTCTACCTGATGAAAGGCAATAAATGGTGTTTCTAAGCTTTCTACTTGTGTTGCTTTTAATTTAAAAGCCGCGTTGTTTAGGTTAAATTTTGAAAAGGTATCGCTTAGGCTTAATAAGCTGGGATAAAATGGATGTTCTAAAAGTGATTGTTTTATTTGCGATGCTGTTATTGGTATCCTTTTCAATTTAGCGTATTTTATAGCTACCGCATCTAAGGATGTGTTAAAACTATATACCATATAAGTTTTTTGTAAATTTAATAACTATATTAATATGTACGATGTAGGGGAATCCCTACAATTTACTAAAAATTGAATTTGGTAGGGAACTTCCTACTTAAAAAAATAAACTTATATAGTATATATATATATATATACTATATTTACAAAAATATTTTGAATGAAAATTTTTATTTACCTCAGTCAAACTGATATGGCAAATGTGGTAAGTCATCAAATACAAAGTTGCTTCTCATCCTTATCAATTGTTTTGTTTAACGACGCGGTACATTTTTTACAGCAACTTCATTTTGCCAAACCGTTGCCCCGTTTCATTGTGTTGGGTTTGCCTTCCAAAAAAATAGAATTATTAACATTAATAGAATTTATTTGTACACATTATTCGGACTTAACCGTTTTGCTACTAGTACCTGAACTGGGCGTAAAACAGGTGAAAGATGCGGTAGCCCTCGGTGTTAGCAGTGTGGTAATGTTAAATAGTATACCACAAGAATTACCGAAAGCCATAGCAGCTATATTGAATCATCAACCTTATTTTTCTGAACAAACGGGTATTACTGCCGATGTACGTAAGTTGCTTAGAGAAGAACGGTGGGCAGAGCAATTGAATATGAAAAGCCTTCGTTTAACGGCCACCGAACGTTCAATTATTAGCTTATTACCCGGCACGTTAAGCTATAAAGAAATAGGCCTTATTTTAAACAAAGAAGAAAAAACTATAGAAGTATATATACAACGCATATGTAAAAAGCTAAACATAGAAGGAGGTAGGATGGGATTGTTGATTTATTGTATTAGTAGAAAGTTCATTCGAATTGGGGATACATCTCTTTAAAACTAATATAGATTTAACTTACTGTTAATTTAAAAATTGTGGGGCTTCCCCTACACATACTATTCAAAAATTGTTTATATTTTAGGGTTGCCTAAGTACAAGTGTTGCCTGTGCAGGTGTACAGTTATTTTTTAACTTTTTAAATTTTTAAAAATGAAGCAACTAACTAAAGAAGAAATGAAACAAATTAAGGGGGGTAGTGATAGTTGTAATCAGGAATGCCCTGCAGGAAGTGGCCGGGTACAACTTGCACAACTATTGCGGGCACTTCAGGTACATGCACAAGAACTTTATGTAATACGCAATCGCTACCTTATTATTATTATGCATGTTCCTAAAATTTAAGCACCTATTAAATAGGTGCTTAAATTTTTTTATATTTTTATTTTATTCAAAAAAATATGCGAAATTCAATTTTTTTCTTTTCCATCCTTCTTTTATTCTCTTTTCCTTGCCTATTCGCCCAACAGAATGCCTGTAAACCTTTTACCATACAAGGTACTACAGAATGGCCAAATGGTACAATAATTTACCTGCAATATGCGGCAACTCTTACAAAATTTGTAACAGACAGTTGTAAAGTGGTTAATCATAGTTTTTATTTTAAGGGCTGCATTGCAGAACCGGTTATGGCTACTTGTTCTATTGGACCAGTAATGAATGCTGTAGCTAGTAATGAATATTGTGATATTTTCTTATCACCTGCTTCCATGCACTTAACAATTCCACTTAACAATATATATAACCATGCCCACTTAACCGGTTCTACAGAAGATAGTATTCTTTCTGCGTTCAAGGTAATGAATGCTTATTATAGCGCATTGCAAAAACCATTACGTGACAGTATGCTTTATTATCAGAAGACCATTCAAAAGGCTTTTCAGGAAAACAATACTATACAAGTTGCTGCATGTAAGTCATTGCAGCAAGCAATTCAGGAAAAAATGAATCTATATAACAGTAAGCAAAAAAGTGCAGATTCATTGTTTATTTTACAAAATCCATTTTCTTATTTTACATTAAGTTGGTTAGCATCTTCCAATAATGATTGGATACCACTAACCACACTGGAAAAAATGTATGCAGCTTATCCTGATGCATTAAAAAATAGTAAGAATGGTAAGATTATTGCACAAAATATTGCCAATGAAAAAAAATTTGCAGTAGGAAATACTGTGCCCGATTTTACTATAACAGATGTAAAAGGTAATACCATACATTTGGCAGCGTATCAACAACAGCAATATGTTTTATTAGAATTTGGTGCCTCTTATTGCCTGCCCTGCCGGCAAATTGAACCATATCTTAAAAAAGTAGATTCACTGTATCGGAATCATGTAACCATTATTAGTATTTCTACTGAAGAAAGTGCTGCAGACTGGCACCGTTGGGTAGAACATGCCAACCTGCCCTGGATTCAAATATTTGATCAGCCGGTGATAAAAAAAGTTGGAGGGCAATTACAAAAAATTGGGGATGCCTATCAAATAGTAACAATTCCATCTATGCTGCTATTAGACAAACAAGGTCGTATTGTAGCGAAATATGGTGGTTACTATACTTCGCCCACCGCTTATATTCCTGCATTAAAACAGCAGCTACATGATATTTTTGGGGATTAAATATTGCTATTACTACAATTCAATTTTATAATCCATATTCCCTAAATAACAAAGAAGCCGTCTCACAACTAGAGACGGTTTTTTTATGTTTTTTTCTTGTATAAAAGAGTGATTTTTTGTATATTTATATCTGATTTACAGACGATTATATATGAATTTTAAACATTACAATCAACGACAAATCACACTTTTGCCCTATTCGTTTGACGACCTTATTTCTAAGAAACATCCTGTTCGAGTAGTTGACCAAGTTGTGGAATCTATCAACATCCAACCATTATTAAAAGCATACAGTAAAGAGGGTAATCCAGCTTACCATCCAAAAATGTTGCTCAAAGTAATGTTGTATGCTTACATGACTAATACGTATTCTTCCAGGAAAATAGAATTAGCCATTAGAGAAAACATAAATTTTATGTGGTTAACCGGAATGACCATAGTTGATCACAACACTATTAATAGATTTAGAAGCAATAAGTTAAAGGATAGTTTTAAAGAAATTTTCAAACAAGTAGTATTAATGTTGGCTTCTGAAGGATTGATTTCATTAAAACAAATTTATATCGATGGCACAAAGATAGAAGCACAAGCAGGAAGATATACCTTTGTTTGGGGTAATAGCATCAAAACAAACAAAGCTAAAATGCTTACTCAGTTAGAGGAATTATGGAATTATACTCAAAGCATCTCCAATGATGATGACCCAAATCCAGAACCACCTGAGTTTAAAGAAATCAGTAAAGAAGTTATTCAAAAAACGGTAGAACAAATCGATGCCAAGCTCTCAGGGAATGAAAAAGCTACATCAAAAGCCAAAGCAAAACTGCGTTACATCAAACAAAATTTTGAAAAAAATCTTCAAAAATACGAAGAGCAAGAAGCTAATTTGGGTGAAAGAAACTCCTACAGTAAAACTGATCCTGATGCTACTTTTATGCGAATGAAAGAAGATCACATGCAAAACGGACAACTAAAACCAGGTTACAACGCACAAATATCTACTGAAAATCAAATCATCGTTAATTACACATTACACCAAAATCCAACAGATACTAAGACCTTACAACCACATTTAGAAAACTTCAAAGAAACCTACGGCGAAGAAGTATTTAAAGAATTAGAAGACATCACCGCTGACGCTGGTTATGGAAGCGAAGAAAACTATGATTACCTTGAAAAACAACAATTAACGGCTTATGTGAAGTACAATACTTTTGACAAAGAACAAGACAAAAATTATCAAAAGGAACATAAACCCTTTAGCAAAGAAAATCTTCATTACAACCAAGAAGAAGATTATTATGTATGTCCGATGGGACAAAAAATGCACAAAACTCACGAAAGTAAAAAAACTACCGAAGCTGGATACACACAACATTTATCACATTACCAAGCCAAAAACTGCGAAGGTTGTCCACTGCGAGTTCAGTGTTTTAAAGGAAAAGGAAATAGGAGTATAGAAAGAAATCACAATCTTGAAAGACACAAACAAAAAATAAGAGAACTACTTACAAGTGAAAAAGGTTTACAAAAAAGAAAACAACGCACAGCCGATGTTGAACCTGTATTTGCACAACTCAAACACAACCATAATTTTAGACGATTTTCTTTAAAGGGAATCCAAAAAACAGAACTTGAGTTCGGTTTAATGGCTTTAGCACACAATTTAAGAAAGAAAATTGCCGCTTAAAACTAAATTTTTCATTTATATATAAAAAAATAAACTTTTATCGAAGATATTGAAAAATAAAAAAACCGTCTCAAATTTTAGTAATGAGACGGCTTCTT
>NZ_QKZV01000012.1 GCF_003254115.1 Hydrotalea sandarakina | reverse complement strand
AACGAACAGGTATTGCTTGCAGGCGGGGCAATAGAACTGTGTCATCCGATAACCGAAGCTAAATTAATGTTTATTGTTGATGTTTACTACAAATGCTCACCTGCGTTTCGTCACGCAGGAACTGCAGATGAATAGCGATTTGCTGCTGAGGCTGCGTTGTGTCTGCCTCGCTTGCAGCAATACTTTTGTTGTACACCGTTATTCTGTCACGTGTAACAATTGTGTTATATTCATGTACTTCTCGCTTTTGATTTGTTGCAGGATTTTTTCAAAGTCATCTGTTGAATTTGCTTTAATAATAATGATTGGTCTTTGTTTATGGTCATAGAAACTTAAATAAAAACTTTTGTTTATTGAATTAATGTTACTTCCTAATTGAGGAAATATTTGCTGCAAACTTTTAATACTTAAAGTGTCGTTTTGATTTAAAACTACTAATTGTGTGCCAGTGCTTTTATTTAAATTGTCAAGGTTGCTTGAGTCATTAATTGGTGAGAGTAAGTTGGCATAACCCATCCAATAATATTTTCCAATATTACTGACCATGCTACTACTTTCTTGTGAGCCATCTGTGTAAATCATCAATTTTCTAAACATTAGTCCATAGTCATAAATTGATTTTGGAAACTGCTTTGCAAAAAGGTTAATTGATTCTGTAATAAAACTGCTGTCAATATTCTTTTTTTGTTTTATATAATTGTCAACCAATGGATACAGTGAATGTGCAAAGCCATTAATGTAATCATGATGATACCATTCACTAGTGTCAAGCTTGGAGCTTAAATATTTATACGACCATCCGTTTCCACAAGCAGTTGCCAATGCTTCATTAAAATAAGCATAAGCAACCGTCTTATACATGGAAGTATCATTAGAAAAATAACTGCTAAGCTGTTGTTGAAACTCTGGTGATTGTTCATCATAAAGAGAATGACACATTTCATGCAATGCAATACTTACTGCGGATATGTAATTAGTGTCGCCAGTCAGCAAACCAACACATAAAGTATTGAAGTGTGGAGTTGCAAATGTATTTCCTGTTGTGCCAGGTATTGGAAAAACGGATACAATAAATGGAACATTACTTAACCATACAGAATTATAAAAGTGTTTGAAGTTATTAAAGATGAAGTTTGTTTGAGCTTGATATTTTTTCAAATTATTTAATTGTCTGGACGCTGTCTTTTGATATTTATTCCAAATGTACTTGTCATAATATGGTTCGCATAAATTAAGTAATTTAAGTAGTTTTTGCTGTGAGCTATTAGGAAGAATGCCGATAATTCTTTCTTTAAAATCTTTTAAACTATTCGCCCTAACTGCTGCAGCAATTATAAGGTCGTATGTTGAACGATATTGATGCCTGTTTTCAGGAATATCTTTTAATTGATAAGAATAGTCAAGTTGCAAATTTTTAAATTGAGAAATAATTGTTTTAAAAACTGTATCATCTTTTGGAATATTATCATCAATATATTTCTTGTAAGTCCAAGAAATTTCACGATTGTTACTGCCAGCAGTTTCCAAAAAATTAAAAATGCAATAAGATTTACTGATTTTAAAATCAAGAATGTTTTGTCCGAACGTGTGTTGCAAAAAAAAGTAAGTAATGAAAAAAAGAGAAAAACTTTTCATATTAGATTTAATAACAAAAAAGATTAGTCAAAGTAAACTAAATATTTAGTTGCTGGTAAATATTTGTAATTAAAAATTTAGAGAGGTCAAATATAATGGTGTACAACGAGCAGGGCTTGCTGCTGTGCTGGTATTTTATAATGTCCAGCCCGGAACCGCTGCTGATTGAAAAACTGAAGTTGAAGTTAACAACAAAAAGCTGAACATTGAACGTCGAGCCCGAACCGCTGCTGATAGCGAACAAAAAGATGAGGATTTATTCGTCTGCCAGCATAGCAGCAAACCCACTGTTGGCTGTAGCCGATTTTATAGTAGATATACTGTGTCGTCTCCCAAAGTATATTCAACTGTCTTTACTTCGGAAACATTGTCTTTTACTACTATTTTACCGTCAATAGTAAAACCTTTGCAGTCGTAGATTATAAGTTTTTTTGTTTTCTCATTATAAACAACTTTGCCTGCGTCTGCAAATTCAAATTTGTCTGTCTTGAGTGAAACATTGTCTGTCAATGTCATTACATGTGTCTTGTCATTGTAAATAAGTTGTTTACATATAAACTGTGGGTCTTTGTCAAAAACTACTTTGTCAGAACTAATTGTAATGTCGTCTCCTGATTTTGTTTGTGCAGAAGCGGTTTGTGTCAAGCCAAAGAATGTGGCTAAAGTCAGTAGTGTCATTATTTTTTTCATAACATATAATTTGATGAGTAAGTAAAATAGTTATTTATGTCTTACAATGTTGTTAAAGGTCGCTGCTAGGTTACAGCCAACGGTTTCGGGCTTTGCGTTCGGGCGGGTTTCGGAGCACAAAACTGTCAACCTGCACTGAACTTGAATAGAAGCACAAAGCTCCAAGTTTGCACGTCACCCCGCCTGACGCAAAACCCGTGTTGGGCGTATGTGCTTCTTCTTTCGTCACTTGTTGAATGTCTTGTTTGCCCAAGTGAAAAATTCTGTCAAACTGAACACAAAAATTTCTTTGTTCTTTGTATCTTCTGTGGTGTATTTCTTTTGTTTAACAGCGTCCTTTAACCATTTAATTGCTCCCGCTTTCCAACCTGCTCCGTCAATTAAAATCATAATTGAATTTTCAGGCATTGCTTCTATGGTGTTTAAATACAAATAGGGTAGTTTCTCGTCAACTGAACCTGCGACTTGTTGCCACTTACATTCTATTCTTATTCTTAAGTCATATTTTTTGGATATGAGCAGAAATTCTGTGTTACCTTTATGCTCGTAAATTGTTGTAAATGGAACATTTTCGAGAAGTAGTTCTTCTCCGTATTTCTCTTTGTTTTTTTCCCAAACTCGATAATTTAATAGCTCAAATCCTTTTCCTGTCAAAACTGTCTTTATTGTTACTTCAAGTTGATTACCTGTAATATTGCTTTTAGTTCCCTTTTCCATTTATGCGATTGAATAGTTTGTAACAACGATTTCATTAATTGCACCACGTTTTGCTGGGTCGGAGTTTATCATTCTTCTTGCAGGAATTCTCAATATATTGTAGTCGCTGTATAATTTATCAAAAAAATTGTCAGTAGTGTCATTGTTTTTGGGATCGGAATTGCTCAACATTACTTTTATTCCTTCCTTGTCAAGTTCTCTGAATAACTTTGCAAGTTCGATTTGTTCGTTGTCGGTAAAATCGTGTTTGCTGTATGATTTGAAGTTTGCTGTCTTGCTAATAGGTCTGTATGGCGGATCGAAATACACAAATGATTTCTCCTTCAAGTCTGCAACAACTTGTCTAAAGTCAGCTTTTTTAATCTCCGCAATTTGCAAAACTTGGTGAACTGCCATTAAGTTTTGTTCATCGCAAATTGTTGGGTTTTCGTAGTCGCCTGCCGGTGAATTAAATTCTCCTTTTGAATTAACTCTATAAAGTCCGTTATAGCAAGTCCGGTTTAAGAAAATAAGTTGGGCTGCTCTCGGAAACCATTGTTCTGAATACTTGTTGTAGTCAATGTTGAAGCGTTGTAAATTGTAGTTAGTCCTCTGTTCGTAATAAAACTCCTGCCTTTGTTTTTTGTCGAGTTTCAGATAGTTTTTTTGGTAACGATACAGAAATTCAAGCAGTTTTGAAACGTCTTTTTGAATAACTTGGTAAGTTAAAATTAGTTCTTCATTAATGTCGTATAGATATGCACTTTCTATGTCGTAATTTTGTGCAATGTCAAAGAAAACTGCGCCACTACCTAAAAACGGCTCGTAAAAAGTTTTAATTTTTTTTTGTTTTAGCTGTTTGGGATAGAGTTCTCGAAATTTATCGAGCAATTGTCCTTTGCCGCCTGCCCATTTTAAAAATGGTCTTGCACCCACATTGTAAGGATTGAAAAGGTCTTCAACTATTGAAGGTTTCTCGTCCTTGATTTTATATTTTTTAGCTGTCGCCATATTATTAAAAGTCAATCTTCAAATTTAATCAAAAAGTTCGTTTGTCGAACCGTAATTTTCAATATTAACTGTCACTATAGCATTACGCCCAACGGTTTGCCGCTTTGCGAAGGCGGGAATTTTCAGCACTAAACTTTGTTAGATGTACAAAACTTGAGTTTAGCACTTCACTGTCATAGAAGCATGAAAACCCCGCTTTTGCAAAACGGCTGTTAGCGGCTGCCTTACTGTTTGTCCGAGTAAATTTTCTCATGTCATCTTAAACATTGTCAGGTCGTTCTCATTATACATCAACTTTACAGTATTAACCGCAAAGTCATTATAGAGAGAGGTGAAGTTCAAAAATTGGTCAGCAAGTGGGTGAAGTTTCATGTAGTCATTGTCGTCTTTAGGTAAAGCAAAGTGTCTTTGGAAAATGTCTTTAGCTTTTGATTTAATTTCGTTGTGTGTGTCTGCACTCACGATTGTTCCTTGGTGAGCAATTACATTTCGTAGAATTGAAATAAGCTCAAAGAAACTTTCCCAATTTGTTGTCAAGTCAATTCGTATCGGCAATTTCAAAAATGAGGTTATGTCCATTGACTGTTGTTTGAGAAACTCAATGATGTGTCTGTTATTCTTTGTGTCTGAATTGATGTTTTGAGTTGTCAAGTATGCCTTGATTTCTCTATTGATTTGCTCAACCGCCTTTTTACCCTCAATCGGATTTTTTTGATTGGGAAAGTATCTTAAATGAATGGCTTGCAAAAGGAAAACCTCTAAAGCATTATAAGTTTTAAGAATTGAAAGATTTGTCACCCAGGCAAAAAAGTCCTGACTGTGTTTGTCTAAGTCCAAATTTTTTATTGAAAGAACTTTCTCGTGTGTCTTTAGAAGTCCAGCGTTTGTCGATGGATTGATATTGTAAGCAAGGAAAATTGCCGAAAAAACTTCGTCTGGTCGTGAACCTTTGTTTTTGTATTCGTCAATTGAAAGTTTCAAAAATGACTGCCAGAAACGCAAGTCTGCATCTACACTAAAAACTGCGTCCTTGTATATTTCAAATGCTGTCAGTATGTCGAGATTTACCTTGTTACTCACTTCGGTTTTTTCTTTGTCGCTTGAAAGTTGTACAGTCGTCATAAGGTTGCCGCTAACGTACAGGGCTTGCTGCTGTGCTGGTATTTTATAACATCCAGCCCGGAACTGCAGCCCAAAAGAATTACCGATGATGAAATTAGGAAATAAAGCTGAATAGAATTACGTCTGACCGAACCGCTGCTGATAGCGAACAAAAAGATGAGAATTTATTCGTCCACCAGCATAGCAGCAAACCCCATGTTACCGGCTGGCTTGTCATATTCCATGGTCTTCAAGTCGCACAAAAACAAAATGTCCGTTGTCAAACTTATAAACAATTTTATAGCTTCCAGGATTTGAAAACATAAGTCCACGTTTTCGCTTTTTGTCAATTGTCACGATAAAAGGAACAAATGAAACCCAAAACTCACCATTTTCAAAGTCCAAAGGAAAAATGCTGTAAAGTGTTATTCCTTGTCCGCCTCTGGCTTTAATAAATGTATATGGGTCGTCAATCATAATAATAGTTGTTGTCCCAATTTTATTGAGTAAACTGTCCGTCGTCTTTGTGTCTTTGTAAACGTAGAGTGTGTCAATATGTTTAAGCTTAGAATAGAATGAGTCTGTCGCTCTAAAGTCAAGATATTGCTTCAAGGCTTGCAGATAAACATTTCTCTCGTTGTGTCTATCTGTATTGTCTGCAAATTGAGCAAAACCTGTCGCTAAGGTCAGTGTCAAAATAAGTGTAGAAATAATTTTCATGGTCGTTCTAAGCTTGCCGGTAACGTTCGGGCTTTGTGCAGGTGGGGAATTAGTATTCCGTCTGCCCACAACCGATGCCTATTAAAAATATAAAATCGAATTTAAAAACTAAAGTTGATATTTTTTCGTCAAGACCCGACAAATGCTCAGTAGCTTTACAAAAGCAGATTGTTATTCCGTCCTGCCCCACTTGCACAAAGCCCATGTTGCAAGCAGTACATTCCATTTAAAACTTTGCAATATTACTTTCGCTCAATTGTCAACCAAAAAATGTCTTGTGGCATGCTTATGAAATTGCAAAGAACCAATGCCGCTTCAAATTGTCTTTTTAATAAACACTTGTGTCTAACAAAGCAAGCAAATTTTGTCTACCTAACACTGCATAAAAAACAAAAACAATTTTGAAAGCTATTTGAAAATAAAAATTGTGTCAAAATGAAATCAAATGTGTCCACCAAAGACTTTCCCCAAAACCAATGAACTGCTGTGGGTCGTTGCAAAATATGCGGCAACTCGTTTTTGTCTGTTAGTAGCGTATGACATAAAAATGCATTTCCTGTCCTACCCTTATTGACTTGGATAAAAGTCCACCCGAAACTTATGTCAAATTGAAATACTATAGAATAAAATATGTATATAATCAAAACAAAGAATGTCAAGCCAATGTGGGCTTTTATTCAAGTCAACCTATAAGTAGATAAATGCTTTCTGTCTAACCCTATTAATTGAAAGCTGATTGCCGTATTGCTTGCAACACGTAAATATACGTTATAAAATAATCTTTCCTTAAAAAATAAGCGTCTGATAACCAGCGCATTAGTATTATACAATCCTAATTTTCATTAGGACAATTTGCCCGGGTATTTTTTTCTTACTTGCATTTTCTTCATTGTATTACTCATTTCTTGCAAATTGTTCACAATCAATACTTTGCTATTATTAATTGTAGATTGTCCCTTCCCTTTTGCTATGCTTACCATTCTATGCTTTCTTGCTTCATCAAATCATCTAATGGACTTATAATGTTTACCAAATTTCGTTTGCTGACATGCAAATACCTTTCCGTTGTCTTTATATCAAAATGTCCTAATAATTCCTTTATATATCTTATATCCGTTCCTTTATCTAACAAGTGCGTTGCAAAACTATGTCGTAAACTATGCACGCCTACATCTTTTGTAATGCCTGCCTTTCTTTTTGCATTCATGAAAATTTGTTGTACCGTTCTGGTAGGATAACAGGTATGCGTTTGTTCTGATTCAAATAAATACTCTCTTGGCTTGGGGCGGTACGTACTTATATATTTTCTTAATATATCTAATAACACAGGACTTAAATTGACATACCTGTCTTTTTTCCCTTTTGCTTGTCTTACCAATATTTGCATACGACAACTGTCTATATCCGATAACTTTAATGCTACAATTTCACTTACCCTTAATCCCGCACTATACGCGGTAAATAACATGGCTTTATGCTTTTTATTCGTTAAGGCATTAAACAAACGCCCTAATTCTTTTTCATTCAATAATTTCGGTAGTAGCAGGGGCTTTTTAGGCCTTGGTATTTCAAACAAAAACTTTTCTCTCCCCAACACTTGTTCAAAATAGAATTTTAAGGCATTCAGCCTGCTGTGCGCTGTATTTTCACTTATCCCCTCTTTATCCAATACATATACCATATAGCGTCGTAAATCATCCAAAGTCAACGTATTAACATCTTTTTGCTTTATTGTTTTCAGCAACTGACTAAATTCATTTTTGTAAGTTTTGATGGTAGAAGGGCTATAGGCTTTTAATTTCAGGTGCTGCACCAGCATGCTTAGTGCTTTATTATTTTCTTCGCTAATTATACCCGTTTGGTTAATCCCTGCTTTAAGCATGGGCTTAACCGGTTGTTTAAGCAACGCACCCTCCGCTTTGTTCGCAGGTTTTATGGGTAGTTCATTGGTAAAAGCAAAAGGACTTAAGGTGCTGATAATTAATTCATGATTACTATCATTATAGGGCAAGTACCAACAGGAATGTGTTTTACTCCACCTAATGCCTGCTATTTGTTTTATCAATGCATTAAGCTGTATATCATAATTAAAATAAATGCCTATACATTCAGTACCTTGATGCTGTATTGCTTTTAAAACAATGTGCTGCATTACCTTACTTACATTAATAAAATACAATGAAACCCGCTTGCCTTTTATAACGCTTTTTGAATGTTTATTTTACCATTCATTACACAGCTTCGCTACGCTCAGTCACACGTTCAAATGACTAAGTTGAACGATTATCTATATCGAAATAAAAATATACATTTTGACGTCACCATCCAAATTTTTTATATATCATTTGCCCATCCTTTATCCACATTCCTTCCACCCTTCTCCCACCCTGCTTCGGGTCAACAGCGTTGCGCAACGCTGTTGAGTGGGCCATGTATCGAAGGGGCTTCGAACCTGTGTAGCTGCCCTATACATTTATTCAATCAGCTAAATTCAACCATGATAAACGCCCAAAAAACCATCAAAAAAATTTGGAAACGGCCTATGCAATGTTGTATATTGTATAATAAAAAATCAATATCATATGGCTACCATTCCCTACACTTTTATTTCGGGTACTATTAACGGGTTTACTTTTTATGTGGTGAACGGCCGACAATTGGTGCGTTCCAAAACTTCTATCAATCAACAACGCTTTTTCGCCGATCCGGCTTTTGCCAAACAACGCCAATACAGTGAATGGCTGAAAATAGCTTCACCCGTTGCCAGTGCCATTTATCGGCAACTAACCCCACAAAAGGGTTTGCAACAACGCATTACAGGCCACTTAATTCAACTATTAAAACAAGGATTGTCTTTGCAGGAAGCTGCACAACAGCTGGCAGCATTACTTGGACTGCAAGTTCTGCCCCTGCATTTGCAAATTGCGTTTAAAAATAAAGATGTACTTACGCAACATAACCTAATGGATGGAAATACAGCCCTTGTGGTAGCAACACATTGGAAATTAAGTTGTAAATAACCATTTTAAAGCAACAGTAACAAGCGACTTGACCTGAATATTCCGTAAATTTGAATATAATTGAATAATGGAAAACATGTTCAACACAATCGAAATAGACAGAAAAAATCTGACAATAATGGGTGTAAAATTTTCAGACTTGAAAACACTTGAAAGCACCGCGAACGCTTTGGGAAGTAATATGTTTGAAGGATTTAAACCAACACCAAAAGGAATTGAAATCATTAGGGACTATGTGACAGGAAAAATTGCGCTTAAAGAATTTGTAGCATTTGCCAAACAAAAAGCTTATGTCTAATAATTCCTACAAATACATAGACCCTGACTAAACCTACACAAACCCAAAAACAGGGCTATTAAGGAATTTACAAGAAATCACAGACCCTGAGGTATTACTCTTTGTTGAAAGTGGTGCGGTAACAAAACGTCTACAAGAACTTTACGAAAAGCCAATAAAAATAAAGGACATTAACTCCCTTTTTGAAATTCACAGACATTTATTTCAAGACATTTATGTTTGGGCAGGCAAAAAGCGCAAAGTTGAAATTAGCAAAGAGGGTAAACAATTCTTCCCTACATCATACTTTGACAACGCTTTTAGGTACATTAACCAATTAATTGCCGACTTTAAAAAAATTCCAAAAAATAACAAAAAAATGATATCCGAGAAATTGGCAGAAATTTTAGATAACATCAATTATTTGCACCCCTTCAGAGAAGGAAACGGACGAACACAACGAGAATTTTTAAGATTACTTGCATTAGAGAAAGGCTTTACACTAAATCTTACACCCCCTGACAACAAAAGTGTTTACGAACGATATATGAAAGGTACAATTGAAAGTGACGTAAATACTTTAACAGAATTGATTTTTGAACGAATTGATACAAATGAAAAATAGAGAAAAGGTTTATTACAGCTGTTTGCCACTAAGGGGTCTAACATGGTTATATCAAGTACAGTGCTTGTATCAAAATTTGTGATTGGTTGTCATCGAAGTACTCAGAAGTCCCACAATTGTGGAAGCTGTCGAACAAATTATGCAACTGCACAATTCAACTCTATTACCTTTACTTACCCTTGCTTATGGTACACCAAATACTCAAATGCCTGCAATTCAAATGAAGCAGGTGCCGTTAAAGTGTGGGTAATACCGGAAAAAACATTGGTAAATGCACCATTTAATAATGCATGTTGCACAACCAATTTTTGGCGCGGTTCGCCGCTTAAATTCAATAATACCAATAGTACTTCGTTTTGCCAATGGCGTATGAAGGCCATAATATTGTTACCATCAACAGGTAAAATAAAGGTATCACCTTCCATAACGATGGGTGATTGACGTAATTTAGATAAAGTACTATAAAATGAAGCTAAAGCAGGTGCAGGCTGCCATTCAATCAAATCTTTATTGAAAAAAGAAAGACGTTTTTTATTGGGATTTTCCTGACCGCTGTAAATGAGCGGGAAGCCTTTCCATAAAAAACTATGTACAGCCAATGGCAATGCTGCCCCTCCATATTTTTCATACTCGGTACCGTTCCAACTATTTTCATCGTGGTTAGCCGTGAAAAATAATTTAAAACTATTGGGGGGATATTGTGTGTAATGATGCAATACATTATATAATGCACTTAATGGCGCATTTCCTTTGGCATAGGCTTCTGTTTGATGCATCCATTCCCAGGCATAACTAACATCAAAGGCATCATGATATGCTACATTTTCAGTTTCAGCTAACCAAAACAAGGGCTTAACGGCATCACATTGCCTGCGGGCTTCTACCCAAAAATCTAAAGGCACCAAGTGGGCCATATCGCACCTAAACCCATCAATATGGGCGGTTTTTATCCAGAATTGCATGGCCGCTATCATGGCTTTGCGCATAGCTGCATTGGTATAATCTAAATCTATTACATCAGTCCAACCATTCTGTTCGGTAAACCCACCGTGGGCATCTTTGATATACCAATCGGGATGCGCTTTCGTCCATTCATGATCCCATCCGGTATGATTGGCCACCCAATCAATAATCACTTTCATACCCAACGCCTGTGCTTGTTGTACCACATGTTGAAAATCAGCAATAGTTCCAAACTCAGGATTAATATCCGTATAGGTACTGCAAGCATAATAGCTGCCCAATACCCCTAACCGCTTTTCATGACTAATGGGTGTAATGGGCATGAACCACAATATACGTACCCCCATTTGTTGTAAACGGGGTAAATGTTTAGCAAATGCCTGAAAGGTACCCTCGGGGGTGTATTGCCGAATATTTACTTCATAAATACCGGCTCCGTTAGCCCAGTTCACCATGGGAAAATGATTGGCCATAACAACACAATGTTTACAACAAAGAAAAGCCTTATTTTGTAAACTGAAGATGAATAAACCAAAACTAGACAGAAAGATTAGTTTATTACAAGCTACTGCCATTAACATGACGGATATGGTGGGTATTGGCCCTTTTGTGGTGTTGAGTGTGGTAGCCGAAAGTATGAATGGCCCTTGGTATTTGTATGCCTGGATAGCCGGCGCTTTGCTGTCGGTAATTGATGCAAATGTATGGAGTCAATTGGGTGCTACTTTTCCTTTAGCGGGGGGTAGTTATAACTTTTTAAAAGAAGGCTATGGCCCCAAGTGGGGGAAGTTAATGAGCTTTTTATTTGTATGGCAAACCATGATTCAAGCCCCATTGGTAATAGCCTCTGCGGCTATTGGCTTTGCACAGTATGCCTCTTTTTTATTTCCTTACAGCAATTTCGTGTCAAAATGCATTAGCGGAACCGTTGTTATTGCCATTGTTTTTTTATTGTATAGAAAAATTGATGCTATTGGAAAAATTAGTGTGTTTTTATGGAGCGGTGTATTGTTTACCATGGTTTGGATAATTAGCGGCGGCTTATTGCATGGCCATTTTATGCAACCTATTTTACACATGAATGATGGATTAACCATTAATCATGCCTTTGCAGCTTCATTGGGATTTGCCAGCGTTAAAACGGTGTACAGCTATTTGGGTTATTATAATGTTTGCCACTTAGGTGGCGAAATTAAACATCCCCGCAAAAATATTCCGCGTAGTATGTTTATTTCCATTGCGGGCATTGCAGTATTGTATTTATTAATGAATATCAGTATTGCAGGAGTATTACCCTTACCGGTTATTCAACAAAGCAAATTTGTGGTGAGCAGTTTTATTGAACAAATAGCAGGTAATTCAGCCGCCAAAGTAGCAACCTTATTAATTTTATGGGTAGCATTTGCATCTGTGTTTTCCGCTACTTTGGGCTATAGCCGTATTCCCTATGCCGCAGCGGCAGATGGGGCTTTTTTTAAAGTGTTTGCAAAACTGCATCCTACCAAACATTTTCCTTATGTATCGCTTTTGGTGTTGGGGGCAACAGCCTTTGTATTCAGCTTATTATTCCGGCTGCGCGATGTAATTGATGCTATTTTAGCCATGCGTATTTTAATACAATTTATCGGACAGTCGGTTGGTTTAATTTTATTGGTAAAACGTAAAGGGAAACAATACTTTGCATGGCGAATGCCTTTGTATCCTATACCGGCTGTACTGGCTATTTTAATATGGCTGTATATTTTTATATCAACAGGTACTACTATGATGCTGGGAGGAATAACGGTAACGGCCTTAGGTACCTTGGCTTATTTTTTAAAAGCCAAAAGCAATAAAGAATGGCCATTTTCAAACAGGTTGGCGGATGGAGAAAACATATTGAAACAACAGGCCCAACAGCATAACCAATAATGCACCAATTACATTTAGCCATAAAAAGCTAATACCAATAATGTTGTATTTGTTCAACACAAATATTAAAATCACTACCAGTTCACTGAATATAGCCGCCCAAAATACGGCGTTGCCTTTTATTTGTTTCATGTAAAAGGCCACTAAAAAAATACCGAGTATTACCCCATAAAACAATGAGCCCAACACATTTACGGCTTCTATTAAACTGCCCATGCCTATTACAAACTCGGCTATTACAATGCAAAAAATGCCCCAGGCTAATGTGTAATATTTTGAAATATGATACTTGCTCAGTGCATCATCAAAATTGGCAGGCATATCGGTAGCTGATTTCTTAAATCGCAAATGAAAATCAATGACCGATGTAGCTGCCAATGAATTTAAAGCTGCTGCAATAGATCCCCACGAGGCTAAAAAAATGATAGCAATTAATAAACCTACCAAACCATGCGGTAAATAATCAATAACAAACCGTAAAAAAATATAGTTAGTATCATTAGTATCGCCAGTAATACCTGCCTTTTGTAATAATTGTTGATAGTTGTTTTTTACATCCGCAGCCTGATTGTTTAACTGTTGTAACTGCTGTTTGGCTAATAAGGTATTATCATTCCAATGTGCCAACACTTGTTGCTTTTGCTGATTGATTTGATTGTAGGCAGCTTCTAACTGAAGGGCATTGTTTTTTTCACTGCTTTGCAATAGCTGCTCGTGTACTACCTGATTGAAAAAAATAGGTTGACGGGTAAATTGATAAAACGTAAATAACAATGCGCCAATTAATAATATACCGAATTGCATGGGCACTTTTACCAATCCATTCATTAATAAACCAACTTTACTTTCTTTATCATTTTTGGCTGTTAAGTAACGCCCCACCTGGCTTTGATCGGTACCGAAATAAGATAAGGCTAGAAAAAAGCCTCCAATAATGCCACTGAATAAATTGTATTTATCATTCCAGTTAAACCCTTTTGATGATATTCCGGTGGTAATGACATTTAACTTACCACTGCTGCCACTAATTTTTAAAGCATCCGTAAACCCTACACCGTTAGGTAAAAGATGCACTATCATATAAGCTGCCACTATCATTCCAATAAAAATAATCGCCAACTGTAATTGTTGGGTATAGGCTACTGCTTTGGCACCGCCACTAACCGTATAAATAATTAATAAGCCCCCCATTAAAATATTGGTGAGATAAATGTTCCAGCCAAACAAAGAGGAAAGAATAATGGCAGGTGCATAAATACTAATACCGGTAGAAAGCCCACGGGATAACAGAAATAAAAATGAAGTAAATACCCTTGTATGTAAATTAAACCGTTGCTCTAAAAATTCATAAGCCGTATATACTTTTAATTTACTGAACAAAGGCACGAAGCTGATGCAAATAACAATCATTGCTAAGGGCAAACCAAAATAGTATTGCACAAAGCGCATACCGTCAGTAAATGCCTGCCCGGGGGCGGAAAGAAAAGTAATGGCACTTGCCTGAGTACCCATTACACTGAGTAAAATTAAATACCAGGGCATAGACCGATTGGACAAAAAATAGCCATCCAGATTTTTTTCTGTTCTGCTTTTATACAATCCGTAAGCTATAATGCCCGATAGTATAAGTATAAGTACCAGCCAGTCTATTCGGTTCATGAAAAATAATGAGTAAACCAGGAAAAAAATAAAATTTCAACAACCAATACAACTACAATCAGTATATACCATTTGTTCCATCCCGACCAAAAAGATATATTTTTATTAGATGACATGGTTGCATTGATTTTTCTTTACACTGCACTTTTTTTAAAATAGCACTTTATGCAAACTTCTAAGCATAAACAGTTGCTTTGATATTGCATTTTACGGAATAATTGGCAAACCGGAAAGTAATTACTCCTTTTGAAGTCATTTTTTAAAAAGTTTAACCAATTTGCCGCAGCATACTTATTTACTATTCACCAAACTTCCGGCAAACAAGCCTATGGCCAAGCCAATTATCAAACCTATTTTCACATTTTTAATTAAAAACCCCAACGCAATTCCAATAATTAATAAAGTAACAAAACCTATTTTTTTTCGTGGATGCATGTAATTAATTGTGTTTAGGTAATGCAATTAAATTGGCCATTAATTTATAAGCACCGGGCACACCTGCAGGTAATTGCCTAAACAATACCAAACTAACATAAGCCACATTGCCTTTACCATAAGGGGCAATCAGCAAACTACCTTTTGAGGGTGCTTCACCGCTATCGTGCATTTGAAGCGGCATTTCAAAATGTGTATCGTTGGTTTGTGCCTGATAAGTGCTTCGCTCTTGTACCCATCCTTCAAAATCTTTTTCAGTAATGGTGTTCGGATAATTCAATACACTATGTTTGGGTAATACGAATTCTACGGGTGAATTTTCTTCTGTAACCCGTGGACTTCCATTTACCAAAAAAGAATAAGGCCCTGCTTTTACAGGTTTGTTATTAATATAGTTGCTTTTGAAATATTGAATAATCAGGTTACCCCCATTGTAAATGTAGCGATTGAGAATATCGTTTTTAGTGGTTAAAAACTCATGAATATTATAGGCACGAATGCCAATAATAACGGCATCAAATTGACGTAACTTTTCATCCGTTATATCTTGCTCCTGCAACATTTGCACGGAATAACCTAATTGCTGAATGGCTTCGGGTAGTTTATCGCCTGCACCGGCTACATATCCAACTTTCGTACCCACCACCTTTATAGGCTCGGTAATTACTTTTACACTGTCGGTATAAAAATAATGTATGGTAGGAATATGATTGTAGGCTATACGTTTTAAATTGTAATGATAGGTTTCTTTTTGACCCAGTACGGGCAAGGTTACCGAAGGTTGAATTATTTGTGGCTGATTGGTTTGAAATACTGTATTTAAAGGAACAGTCCATGCATAGTTTTTCCCGTTTTCAAATTGCAATACCGTATCTTTTGAATAAATAACGTTAGTCCCTTGTCGTAATTGAAATGTTACCGGTACAGAAGCGGCATTGTAATTGGCCTGTAATTGCAAATGCATGTCGGGCGTGCGTATAGGCTTCCCATTACGAATAACATTATTCAATGCTACATTGGGTTGCAAGCCAACAATAACGGGCGGCGTAACAACAAAGGGATCATACACTTCTCCCCTAACAGGATCAACATACTTGTATTGCACAGGCTTTTGAATAGTAAAAGCAATATCATCTACCATAAAAGTAAAAGTTGCAGTATAAGCAGGCTTACTTTCAGGTCTGCCAATTAAGGTTTGGTCCGTTACCGTAAACATACCCTCATTCTCCATGGGTTTGGCCAACCAATAAGGTTGAGAAATGGGCTGTTGCAATGCCACGGGGAATTGTTTATCGAAGGCAATATTATTGTTGGTTGATAAGTTGGTGCGTAAGGTTGTATCAAATAAGGTAGTTTGTTCGCTGGCTAAGCTAATTTGCTGTAACTGTACAGCAGCGGGTAACCGTTTGTTTACAAAAAATTGTAATTGCATGTGTTGGCCCTGTACGGCATATTCATTGTTACTGGCAACTTCTGCCATTAAACCACTGCAGGCAACTATTAAATCTTTCACTTCTTTCAACTTCTCTTTTGTCCAGTTATTTTGTTCAGGCAGTTGTTCTATGGCATGATAGATTTCTACCAATGCAGGAATTGATTGTTCGGGATGTTGAATATCATATTGTTTCAACAATGCATCAACTTTTGGTATAATGGCAGCGCCACCTTTAATTCTTGTCCAGGTAATATTAATCCCATCCATCAAAGTACTATCGGGTGGTGTACCCCCGGTAGTGGTAAAATATTCCGTAATATTGCCTGCTCTTCTTGGCCTGCCTTCGCCTTGGCTTTTGTGCATACTTCTTGCTTCACCGCCAATTTCTCCATAGCTCTCGCCTAACAAAGCATTGTATCCGCCTACCTCAATTTTCAACTGATCATTAGCAGTTGTATTCACACTTCCAAAGTTGTATGTGTTCCACAAAATACGCTTGGCTTGCCAGGGCTTCACGCCGTATTGAAATTGTTCGGGAAATTGTGTTGGGTCGGCGGCAGCTTTAAAGGCTTCATTGGCTAAAATAGCCGAAGCCCAATGGTGGCCATGGCCTGCACGCTTATCGCGTGGAAATCGGGTAATAATAATGTCGGGCTGGTATTTGCGTATAACCCATACAATATCTGCCAATACTTTGTCTTTATCCCAAGTGTGTAAAGCCTCGTCGGCACTTTTACTAAATCCAAATTCGTAAGCACGGCTAAAATATTGGCCACTGCCGTCAATGCGGCGGGCAGCCAGCAATTCTTCTGTTCTTATTAAGCCCAATTCAAAACCCTGTTCATCACCAATTAAATTTTGTCCCCCATCACCACGGGTTAAACTTAAATAAGCAGTTTTATACAATGCGCCCTTCGCTAAATATGGCAATAAAGTATTGTTTTCATCATCGGGATGCGCAGCAACATATAAAACACTACCCAATACATTCAATTTTTTCATTTGCAAGTAAATGGTAGCACTGTTTTCTATAGGAGGCAATTGTGCCCACAGTGACCCATTGCACAGAAAAATAAAAATGCTTGCCAATAATAAATTAATTTTTCGCATAAAATAATTTAATAATTAATTTCTGAAAGCCAACAGAAAAAAACAGATATTGGGTGGCAACCCTTATTTAAAATGTGTACGAAGATAACTGAACCTTTTAAAACTTAACAAGGCATCAGGATGAATGGCTGCATACACACAACGCCACATTAATACCTTTTTAATGTATGGGCATTTGTAGTATGGCCCTTGCAGCACGTAAACCGGCTTCAACTGCTCCATCCATATAGCCGCCGAATTGCTGTGCTGTTTCAGTGCCCGCCCAAAATAACCGTTCATTCATATAACTGTTGGTATATAAATAATGACCGTTATTTTGGTGTGGCAACAAGTGGTTTTGTTCTTCGCCACAGCCTACCCAAATATTACACCATACATAATCCGTATATTGAATAAATGTATTAGCCATAGTACCAAAATAGCGCTGAACTTGTTGTGCCACCCACTCTTTTCTTTGTAATGGCATTGCTTTACTCAATTGGGGCAATAAAAATCCTTTTAAAGCAAAATGCTGCTCCGTTGCATCGGTATGGTCGTACATTTCTGTAGCCGGACCTTTATCGCTATATATAGTGCTTATATTGAATGCTTGTTTCCAAAATGGGGCTGTATAGGCTAAGGCAAATTTAATGGAACCGGCCATCCAGGTTTGGGTTTGCTGCATTACTTGTAATAATTGATTGGGTAATGAAGGTTGAAATGTGATAGTTTTAGCAGCCACTTGTGGGGGAATAGCAATAATAACGGAAGTAGAAGTGTATGAATTTCCATTGCTACACATTACTTGCACATAATTATCCTTCAATTCAATAGCGGTTACTGCCGCATTCGTATGAATGGTTGCAGGGCCTATGGTTTTAGCAAGGTATTGTATAATGGAAGAACTGCCACCGGCTATTCTATAATAAGGCTCTGCCGCCGGCATGGCATATTGTTCCATTACACCTTGTGCTTCAATAATGGCATTACCACCTTGCCATTGTTCAAACAAGGTTATACCGGATTGCTTTAATAATTGCCGTAAAAAAGTATGCTTGTTACCCAACCAGGTAGCACCCATTTCCATAGGTGTACCGTTGATACCGGTATAAGTTTGAATTCTACCCCCAATAATTGACTGAGCTTCCAGCACCAATATTTTTTTACCGAATTGCTGCAACTGCTGCGCAGCCACCAATCCACTTAACCCGCTACCCACTATAATTACATCATGCATACTTAAACATTTTTCCGCGTATAATAATGCCTTACTCAAAAGCGATAAAAAACTTTCAAGTCTTTTACCTGCATTTCACTTTATCAACAAAAATAGTATTGGGTTGTTGTGAATTTTTGCCTATTGATCAACAAAATGCTGTTTTAACCAATTACATTATAAAAATAAATACTGTTTGGCAGTTGATTAATAGAAAAAAATGATAAGAAACTACTTCAAAATATTGTAGCTTCGGGCAACCGAATTATAAGATAGATTCCATTCAATTATTACAAATTTTTCTTAATCATGAATGCACCCATTAAAACAGCGCTACTTTCATTTGGAATGAGTGGTAAAGTATTTCATGCGCCTTTTATTGATGCACATCCGGGTTACCAGCTAAAAGGAGCCTGGGAAAGAAGCAGAAAACAAATACAACAAATTTATCCGCATGTAAAATCGTATGATAGTATTGATGAATTGTTGGAAGATGATATTGATTTAGTAATTGTGAATACCCCTAACGATACCCACTTTGAGTACACCCAAAAGGCATTGTTAGCCGGAAAAAACGTTGTTTTAGAAAAGCCGATAACCGTTACAGTACAAGAGGCAAAGCAACTAAAACAATTGGCCATTGAAAAAAATAAAATAATATGCCCTTACCAAAACAGGCGCTACAATAGCGATTATTTAACCACTAAACGCATTATTACATCGGGGGTATTGGGCAATATTGTAGAAGCGGAGTTAAGGTTTGATCGCTATGCGCCTCAATTAAGTTCAAAAGCCCACAAAGAAACCGGTAAACCCGGTACCGGTGTTTTATACGATTTAGGATCGCATTTAATTGATCAGGCATTGCAACTGTTTGGCAAACCCGAGGCATTATTTGCCGATATTGCTTATACCCGCCCCGGAAGTGTAATTGACGATTATTTTGAAGTATTGTTGTATTATCCTAAAACCAGGGTTCGTTTAAAAAGCGGCTATTTTATTCGGGAACCTTTACCAGGATATATTGTATTTGGCACTTTAGGCACTTTTTTAAAATCGAAAGCAGATGTGCAGGAGAAACATTTAATTGAAGGTATGAAACCCACTATGCCAAATTGGGGTATTGAACCGAAAGAAGAAGAAGGCTTACTGCATACCGTAATCAACGGCAAAGTGGTAAAAGAGCATGTACCCACTGAAAAAGGCGATTATATGGGCTATTTTGAAGATTTATTTCAGGCGCTGGTTCATGGCAAGCCCTTACCCGTTACCATTGATGAGAGCACTGAAGTGATTGATATTATTGAAAAAGCATTTGAAAGTAATCGATTAGGCCGCAAAGTATTATTAACTTAATTTTATGTAGCCGGCTGTGTGTTGAATGATGCCGGATTTTGATGAAATATTTTTTCTAACAGCTCATACAATTGCGGATGATGTTCCGCCAATAAATGGGGTTGTGAAAAAAAATATTCACTTACAACTGCCAAAAATTCTGCAGGATTGGTTGCCCCATAAATGTTAATGTCTGAATGTTGTTGCTGCATTTGTTGAATGGTTTCATGCATCAACTTTACCCAAGGCATTACATAAGGTTTGGATAATAAATTTTCGGGAATACCATCGGTAGCACCATCCGACTTGTCTAACAAATGCACAAATTCATGAATGGCTGTATTGCTTTTTGAATAATTGTTCAAAAAACCTTCCCTAAGTGCATCTTGCGATAATATCATCATCTGATTCATGACTCCCGTTCCTACCATACCCAATACATCGCGGTTTTCACCTTGTATATCAAAAGTTTGTGCCTCAAATGCGTTGGGATACAATAGAATATGTTTTAAATTAAAATATTGCCATTTAGGAAAACCCCAAATAGGAATAATGGCACTGCTGCCAATCAACACCGTATCTAAATCCGTTAAAGTAGTTTTCACCGGATGAATAGCTACATTACTCAAAAATTGCATTACCCTTTGCTCAAATATTGCTTTTTCAGATGCGCTTAAAGCCCTGTAAAATTGAACATTTTGTTGCAACAATTGCCGCCAATTATTGGGCATGGGTTTAACCTTTTTATGGCGTGGCCAAAAAATAATGATGGCAATTATGATAATTGTTGCAGCAATAAGTACCCAAGCAAGCATAAAGAAAGATTTTCTATTAAAAAAAATCTACATACAGTGTATGTAGATTTTCTGATATAACTATGAAACTAAACATTACATTTTTTTAGCATCTTCTAAAAACTTGGCTAAACCAATGTCAGTTAAAGGATGTTTCAATAAACCTAAAATTGAATCGAGGGGGCAAGTGCAAACATCGGCACCGGCTTCTGCACACTTTACTATATGTAATGAGCTGCGAATTGAAGCAGCTAAAATTTCTGTTTCAAAACCTTGTACGGAGTAAATGTGCGCAATTTGAGCAATTAAATCAACCCCATCCCAATTGCTGTCATCAATACGACCCAAAAAGGGAGATACATATTTTGCACCTGCTTTAGCAGCTAAAATTGCCTGACCGGCTGAAAACACTAAAGTACAATTGGTTTTAATACCATTGTCCGTAAACCATTTTATGGCCTTTACACCATCTTTAATCATGGGCACCTTAACCACAATGTTTGGATGAATGGCTGCTAACTTTTTACCTTCAGCAATAATGCCATCAAAGTCTGTAGAAAATACTTCTGCACTGATATCACCATTCACCATTTCACAAATGGTTTTATAATGATTCATAATTGCGTCTGTTCCTTTAACACCTTCTTTTGCCATTAGTGAGGGGTTGGTGGTAACACCATCTAAAATACCTAAATCGTTGGCTTCTTTTATTTGAGCCAAATTAGCGGTATCAATAAAAAATTTCATGATAAACTATTTAAACCGTGAATAATAGACTGAAGCTGTAATATCATTTCACGAAGTGAAAAGAAAAATGGCAGGCTACTCACATCGCACCGCTACAACCGCCTATCCTTGCTGCATTCCTGCCCTGGGGAGGTTCAGCAGGAGCTGGTCGTGTAAGACCTGCCGGGTGCAAATGTAAGACAAGTAATTAAATTATTACGAATTGATGGTATCGTTTTTTTAACGAGTGCCATTATTTGTAAACCATCCGCAGTAAAAAAAGTAATGCTTTATGTATTTTTTTTACAAGTTGTGTGACTTTTGTTCTTTTGAAGCCGAAAAAGAGTAATTAATTTTGCAACGGTAATAAAAAGCAATATCACCTTGCTTTAGTTCACCCGCTTTTTCACCATTACCCGCTAAACAAATTCTTTATAAAAAAAGTTTGGCAATGAAGGGTAATAAAAAATTTTACATATTTCTGGCAGTTTGGTTCTTCATCAATCTGATACAAGCCATATATACCAATATTCAAGAAGATGAGGCTTACTATTTTTTATACAGCCGGCATTTAGCGTGGGGTTATTTTGATCATCCGCCATTTGTTGCATTATTAATTCATCTCAGCAGCCTTATTTTTCATAATATTTTGAAAGTGCGTTTTTTTAGTGTTGTTTTACAACCCATTGTTTTATGGCTTATTTGGCAACAATTAAATTTAAAAAACAAACCCACCAACCAACAAATTAATTTCTTTTTTCTTTCAGCCTTTTCTGTGGTAATGTTCACGGTATATGGTTTTTTAAGTACCCCCGATGCACCGCTGCTTTTTTTTACGGCACTTTTCCTGTATGCTTACCAACAATTCCTGTATAAAATAAATGTATGGAATGTGGTATTACTTATTTTAAGCAGTACAGGCCTTTTGTACAGCAAATACCAGGGTTTTTTAGTGATAGCACTTACCTTATTTTCTAACCCTGCCTTGTTTAAAAAACCGGTAATGTATGCTATTGCAAGTGCAACCTTACTGCTTTTTTTACCTCATATTATTTGGCAGTTTAACAATGGGTTCCCTTCTGTAAAATTTCATGTAGTTGAAAGAGCTGTAACGTTTAAATGGGCCTATTTCTGGGAATACATTCCTAACCAATTATTATCGTTTAACCCCATAATTTTCATTACTGCCATTTTTATGATAATAAAATATCACAAATCCGATTTATATCATAGGGCACTTTATTACAATATTGTAGGATTTGTTGTATTATTTTGGTTAACTACATTCAGAGGGCATGCAGAACCGCATTGGACCATTGCTGCGGCAGTACCCATGTTAATTGTTGTTAATGAATACTTAACAGATAGTACTTCATTTTTAAATTTGAGCAGAAAACTAATAGTAGCTTCTGTAATACTGATTTTAGGTTTACGAACAGCATTAATATTAAATATTTTGCCAAAACAAATGGGCTTTTCGGGCAATGCACTGAAATATGAGGCCATTGCAAAAATGGCCAAAAATAAACCCGTTGTTTTTATAGACAATCATATAGAACCTGCCTTGTATTATTATTTTACCGGAAAACCTGCCGTGTCTATTGCCACCATTGATAACAGAAATTCGCAATTTGATATTTGGAATGAACAAAAAAACTGGATTGGGAAACCGGTACTCATTGTTGGAAATTTACCCGATACGATTGCCGCTAGCCCCATACCCTATTCACAAGAAAAAGAATGGAGTACCAATGCTTTTTTTTCAACACAATTTTTACAAATCCATTATACTTTACCCGATAAAACTTTACACAGCGGCGACACCATTCATGTTCCCATTATAGTTAAAAACACACTGCCTAAACCTTATTACTTACACACCAACGATTTTAAAACCGATGTTGGCATTGTATTGATGCATAAAGGACAAAACAAAATCATTAAAAGCTTACATTATCCGGAATACCGGCATATTGCAGCTAACCACTATATTGTTGATACGTTGAAAATTGCCTTACCTTCTTTAAATAAGGGGGCTTACAAAATGGCTATTTGGGCGGGTAATAATTTGGGACAAACTTTGAATAGCAACATTTCAACCGTTGAAATTGTAGATGAAGAGAATACGCACTAATTATCGCTGCCGATTGAATCGGGAGTTAATGGTAAGCATGCCCACTAATTCATCATATCTGTCGTTTAATGAACGATAATATACAAAAATGGTATAATCATTTTCCGTTTCCCAACTATTACCATCGGTAAGTTTCAAAAATCCCGGTCCCGAAGTTTCATCGGCAGGACGTGTAACATAAGTATAATTGTAATATCCCTGTTTCAAAAACAAAGTTTTCTCATAAACACCTTTATCTGCATTAAAATGCATTTTATTCTTTTCTGTTAATTGATTGTTGGTAAGTGCTCCTAAAATATAAACATTCTGCCCGGTAAATGCATGATTGCCGGGAGGTACAAAAGTGAAATGCACATAAGCATAGTCGGTTTGCCACCAGGGATTCACCATTTCAGTGGTACTAATGGTGTACCAACCATTAATATCGTTCATTAACAAGTAGGGTTGCCCCGATAAGTCATAATCATTCTTCAAATATACCTGATATGGAAAGGTTGATTTATCAACCGCAGCCACTCTTTCACTTTGATAACGGAAGCTTTCTAAATTAGCCCAACGGTATTCTTTTCCACCCGGGAATACGCAATCTTGCTCAGCATTGTATTGATAAATATTGTTATTAATAAATACAGGTTGAATACCCGTAATGGCATTATCCCATCGATAATTTTGCATAATCATTACCTTTAGCTGCTGCTGCGGATTTAATATATTTAAATCTTTTATGTTAATGCTTAATTGCACTTTTTGATGGGTTAAAAACAACTGGCTATTGAATGGCTGAGCAATATTCGCAGCAATATCAACCCTGTTGTGCACCACAAAAAAGCGGCGGGTAAATGCCAATTTGGAAGTATCGCCATCTAAAAAAACTTTTAAAATATAATTTCCGCTTACTGCAGGCATAGCATTGGCATCAGGTAATAATAATTGGTAAGCCACATACCTTTCGGGTGTAATGGATGAAATGCGGTATTGATTAATGGTTTGCTGTTGAAATCCTTTTAAGTAATCGAAAATACTAACATCGGCAGGTTGCCAGTCGGCATTGCATAAGACAAATGTATAGTAATAATTACGGGGATAACTAACCATATCATCAAAATGCAATTCCAACTGTTCGCCCGAGTTTAAGTGAATAACGGGCATGCTTTGCTGATTGTTTTGAATAAAAAAAGAAACATTGCCAATGGTGGGCATATAAACCGAATCAACATATACCTGTGCTTTTAATACCGACATACAACAGGTGAACAACAGCAGTGATAGCCATTTCATGTTTCAAACTTTTAAATAAAAATACAGTACTATGTTTGAATGTCATAATTTAATTGCGTTTTGCCGATTGGCACCTACCCCTTAGTTTTGACCATTCAAAATACATTAGCTTGAATGTTGCTTTCCACATAGCCCGAAAAATTACTTTTAATCATCAAAAAACCTTTTCACGGTTTATTATTCGTTTGGCCATTGCTGCTACAGCGGTAAGTGTAATGGCTATGATTGTTACATTGGCTTTTGTAAACGGATTTCAACAAACCATCTCACAAAAAGTATTTAGCTTTTGGGGAAACATTCGGGTACAACATTTTGAAACCGATAAAGCTTTGGTAGCTGAAGAAAGTCCTATTGAACGAAATGATACCGTTGAATATATTTTAAAACATCAACCGGGCATTAGCCATTTTCAGGTATTTGCCACTAAAAGTGCGGTATTGGCACACCAAGGTGAAATTGAAGGAATTTTATTCAAAGGCATTGATGCGGGTTATGACAGTGCTCGCCTAAAACCCTACTTAACGCAGGGGCATTGGCTTAAATGGAATGACAGCAGTTATTTAAAACAAATTATTCTTTCCAATAACATTGCCAATAAATTGAACATTAAAGTTGGCGATACGTTGCGCATTTTTTTTATAGCTACCGACGGCAGTAGCAATACCTATCGCAAACTTAAAGTAGTAGGTCTTTATAAAACCGGTATTGAAGAATACGATAAACTTTTTGCCATTGGCGATATTAAACTGATTCAATTGATTAATAATTGGCCGGCGAATGCTATTGGCGGTTATGAAGTTTTTGTGAACAACTACAAAAACATGAATGCCATTAATAATGATTTATTAAATGAACTTCCAAATGTTTGGGGCAGCAAAACAATAGCAGATGTATATCCGAATATTTTTGATTGGCTTAATATTCAAGACGTCAATCGCAACGTAATATTTATTGTAATGGCCATTGTTGCCATTATAAATTTGGTTACCTGCCTGCTTATTCTGGTATTGGAACGTACCCGAATGATTGGCGTTTTAAAAGCAATAGGCGCCCCCGACAAACTAATACAAAATATTTTTTTGTTGTATGCATGGTTTATTTCCGTTTTTGGTATCGGCATTGGGTTAATTGCAGGGGTAGGCATTTGTTTGCTGCAACAATACACGGGCTTTATTCATTTAGACGAAAGCAACTATTATGTATCGGTTGCTCCGGTACATTTAATAGCCTGGCAGGTAGTAATGGTATGTGTGGGTACCGCAATAGTTTGCTTATTGGCTTTAATGATTCCTACTGCCTTGGTAAAGAAAATACAACCTGTTAAGGCAATTACATTCCGGTAAGATGTGAAATTAAAATACCGCTTGCCACTGCTGCATTTAATGATTCTGCACCACCCTTTTTTACAATGGTTACCGGCTCAGTTAAGTAAGGAAATAATTCGGGGCGAATACCTTTTCCTTCACTGCCAATTACCAAAACAGCATTATTATATTTTTGAATTTGTTGTACGGGTTTACCATTTAAAACGGCCCCTAATATTGGCACATTTAGTTGCTGTAACCAGGTGGGTAATGAGGTGTACCAATGTTTTACACGCAAAAAACTGCCCATGCTGCTTTGAATAACTTTAGGATTATACCATTCCACGGTATCATTGCTGCATACAATTTGCTGAATACCAAACCAGTCGGCAATGCGAATAATAGTACCCAAATTGCCCGGATCTTGAATACCGTCTAACACCAATACCCAACCATTAATTTGCTTGCTTAAAATGCTCGCAGGCTTTTGTTGTACCACTAAAAGCACTTCATTGGGAGTTTGCAGCTGACTAATGCGTTTTAATTCAGCTTCCGTAATAACTTGAACAGGCACATTCATTGCCTTGTGTCGGCTATACCATCCCTCAGTTGCATATATTTTTTTAATGGTATAATCTGATGCCAAAATTTCATCGGCAATTTTTACCCCTTCTGCTAAAAATACCCCATCTTCGGTACGTTGTTTTTTGTGGCACAAAGATTGAATATATTTGACCTCATTCCGACTAAGCATTGATATGTATTTTAAACTAAAGCAATTATTTTTATATGTTTTCCTTTTGCTGCTATTGATATATTTAGCTGCTTGTTCTATTGTAAAAAATTACCCCATTAATAAACCCTTTGTTTTTGATAACAAAATTGAATTAAATGGTAAGGTTTCCAAAGATGAGAAAAAACGTTTAAAAAATGAACTAAGTAATTATTGGGATGATAGCTTGCAAGCCAGGTATATTAACGAAATAAAACTTTCCTTTAAACAACCCCTTATTAGCAAGGTTTTAAAAAATCCCCCGGTTTTCGATACAGCCAATATTAGCCGAACCATCCGTTTCATGAATGCCTATTTAAACTCGCAAGGTTATTATTATGCACAGTTTAAAGATTCAGTACCCAAATTCGATACCGTTAAAAACCAAATTAGGGCAACCATTATCATGCAAATCAATTTGGGAAAAAACATTACTATTGATTCTGTAAGTTATCATTTAATTGATACGGCCATTAAACCAATTGATTCCAGCTTACAAAAAATGGCTTTGGCCAACAGCAATAAAACGCTGTTAAAAAAGGGAACGCCTTACACCAAACAAGTTATAAGCAATGAGTTAGACCGGCTTACACTTTTGTTTAGAGATAGTGGTTATTATAAAATAACCAAAGACAACTTTTATGCAGAAATAGACACTACTAACACGCAACTTTTACAATTGGCATTCGATCCGCTTACACAAGCCAAATTAATTGAAGAAGCCAATAGAGCCCGATATGAAAACCCCAAATGGAATGTTGAAATTAAGCAAAGGCAAACAAAAGACAGCTCTATACTTGAGCAATACTATATTCACCACATTTATTACTATCCCGAATTAAAAATTACCGACCAACCCGATAGCGTAATGCTGCAAAAAAATTTAAAACAATTCAATTACAAGCATTTAACCATGCGCTATAAAGAAGGTAAGTTTGTTTACAAACCTTTAATTGAACATACCTACCTGCGCTACAACCAACTGTACAGTGAAACAAAATACTATAAAACCATTAACGACCTTAGCCATTTACCGGCATGGCAACAGGTTGACGGAAAGGTGATACCGTATACAAAGGACTCATTAGACTTATACCTTTTTTTAACGCCTGCACCCAAACAAAGCTATAGTGTAAATTTGGAAGGCAGCCGTAATACCGGCGACATCACCATTGGTAACTTATTTGGTATTGCCACCAACTTTTCCTATACTAATCGCAATATTTGGAAACGCTCTATTCAATCGTTAACCAACCTGCGTTTAGGAACAGAATTAAATATTGGACAAGCCCAAAATCCGGGTGTTACAGGTGCCCCCTTGTTACAAACTTTTCAAATAAGTCTTAGTCACGCATACAACTTTCCCAAGTTAATTATACCCAGAGTTATTGATTCTAAGTTTTTCAGATCGGCCGATAACAAACGTACCTTATTATCCATGGCAGGTTCCTATACCGACCGCCGCGATTATTATCAACTTCGTTCCCTAACTACCAGCTGGGGATACGAGTTTTCAAAAAATGCACGCAAATCCAATGCCGTTACCAGTATATCATTCAAACCTTTAAATGTAGAATTGTATAAAATTGATACCCTTCCCGGTTTAGATACATTATTTAAAAACAACCCCTTCTTACGCAATTCTTTCCGCGATGGAAATGTTGCAGGGTCGGCCATTTCAGCTATTAGAACCTTTAACAGTAACAGAGATCCATCTAAAAGTCATTACATTCGTTTAGGCTTGGAAGAGTCAGGCACACTTACTTCTTTATTAAACATATATACCGATCGCATTTTTAAATACATTAAAACAGAGGGTGAATACCGCTATTTAAAAAAATACCGAAAAACCGAATTGGCCACTCGTTTTTTTATTGGTGCTGCCTTTCCTAAAGCAGGTCAAAGTATCCCTGTTTTTAAACAATATTTTGAAGGGGGACCCAATAGCATGCGTGCATGGAGTTTAAGGGAATTGGGTTTAGGTTCTTCCATTTTAGTTGATACTATTTCTTACACTAACTACAAAGAACGTTTTGGCGATATGGCATTAGAAGGAAACATAGAATTCCGTTTTCCCTTGTTTACCTTCAGTGCCTTTAAATTAAGCAGTGCTTTGTTTACCGATATGGGTAACGTATGGAGCTTGACGCCCAACCCCGCCGATCCGAATTCTGTTTTTCAGTTACACCGCTTAGGCAAAGATTTGGCCATTGGTGTAGGTACCGGTTTGCGTTTTGATTTTTCTTACTTCTTGCTTCGCCTTGATTTTGGCTACAAATTAAAAGACCCTGCTCGCCAATACAACAATGGATGGGCTGAGCTAAATAAACTAACCTGGACCGAAAACAGAGGCAATGCAGTAGTGAATAACTATGCCATACAATTTGGTATTGGCTTACCATTTTAATGAATGTTATACCGGCTGTTGTTTTTCATAGCATCGCCTGTTGCGTCGCAATCACTTCATCGTTCCGCACACTGGGCAACCATTTGTACTGAAAAAAATTATGTATTAGAAGTATTTTTTAGCATAGCTATTTGTGCTTCAAAAGCTGCAATTTCCATGGCATTGTCCAATGTGTATTCACCAATAGCAGTTCTGCACAAGCTGCTTAAATAGCCACCTACACCTAATGCAGCGCCAAAATCGTTAGCCAAACTTCTAATATAAGTACCGGTTGAACAATGCACCCTAAAATGAACAATTGGTAGTTGTATATTGGTAATTTCAAAAGCATGAATGGTAATAGGCCGGGGTTGTACTTCAACGGTAATGCCTTTGCGTGCAGAAAGGTATAAAGGTTTACCATCTTTTTTAATGGCAGAATGCTGTGGTGGCATTTGCAATATATTACCAACAAATTGCTGTGTGGCTGCATAAATAGCCTGTTCAGATACATTGAGGGCATCAGCTACAGGCTCCGGTTCCGTTTCTAAATCGTATGATGGAGTTACAGCGCCTAATGTAATGGTGCCGGTATATACCTTATCTAACCCCATAAAATCATTTATTTTTTTTGTAAACCCACCGGTACATACAATAAGCAAACCTGTTGCCAGCGGATCTAAAGTGCCGGCATGCCCAACTTTAGAAATGCCGGTAGCAATTCTCACTTTTTTCACCACGTCAAACGATGTCCAATGCAATGGCTTATTCAACAGCAACAACTTGCCATCTAAGAATGGCTGTAATGCAGCACTTACAGGCTTTTGTTTCAACTATTTTAATTTAAATGAACATTAATTTACTTAACGCTACAAAGCAAAAACAATCATTGTACCACTAATAAGCACGAGCAAATAATACCCTTTGGGTAGAGGGTTTGCCGGTTAATATACATTGCCCTGCCTCCTTTGGATTGTTTAAAGGAATACAACGTATGGTAGCTTTTGATAATTCTTTTATTTTTTCCTCAGTTTCTGAGGTTCCATCCCAATGTGCTGAAATAAAGCCGCCTTTATTTTCCAAAACATCCATAAATTCATTCCAAGTGTTTACAGGTGTAATGTGTGCATTTCTGTAGGCTAAAGCTTTTTCATAAATACTGCTTTGAATGTTGGCCAACAATTTCTCAACATGCACATCAATTCCGTTTAATGAAACTGTTTCTTTGGTTTTAGTATCACGGCGGGCAACTTCAACCACATTGTTTTCAATATCGCGTACACCTAAGGCCAATCTAACGGGTACACCCTGCATTTCATACTGTGCAAATTTCCAACCCGGGCGAGCATTTTCGCTATCATCAAATTTAACAGATATGCCTTTTTGTTGCAGTTGATGCACAATTTGCAAAGCTTTTTCAGCAATAAGTGCTTTCTGTTCATCACCCTTATAAATAGGCACTATTACTACCTGTAAAGGAGCAATTTTGGGTGGTAAAATCAGTCCGTCATCATCGCTATGCGCCATTACCAATGCCCCAATTAACCGGGTACTAACACCCCAACTGGTAGCCCATACATAACTTAATTTGTTTTCTTTATCACTAAATTTCACATCAAAAGCTTTGGCAAAATTTTGTCCTAAAAAGTGTGAAGTACCTGCTTGCAAAGCTTTCCCATCTTGCATTAAAGCTTCAATACAATAAGTATCCTCAGCACCGGCAAAACGTTCATTAGGGGTTTTAACTCCTTTTATTACCGGAACTGCCATCCAATTTTCTACAAAATCAGCATATACATTCAGCATTTTTACTGTTTCCTCCAATGCTTCTTCTTTGGTTGCATGCGCTGTATGCCCTTCTTGCCATAAAAATTCAGCGGTACGTAAAAACAAACGGGTACGCATTTCCCAACGTACCACATTCGCCCACTGATTAATTAATAAGGGTAAATCGCGGTATGATTGTATCCAATTTTTATAAGTATTCCAAATAATGGCTTCACTGGTTGGCCTAACCACCAACTCTTCTTCCAATTTAGCATCGGGATCAACCATTAATTTTCCGGGTTTTTCGGTATCGGTTTTTAGCCGGTAATGTGTAACCACCGCACATTCTTTGGCAAAGCCCTCAGCATTTTTTTCTTCTGCTTCGAACAAACTTTTAGGAACAAAAAGCGGGAAATAAGCATTTACGTGTCCGGTAGCTTTAAACATCCTGTCTAAGGCATCACGCATATTTTCCCATAATGCATAGCCGTAAGGTTTAATCACCATACAGCCCCTTACGGCACTGTAATCGGCCAAATTGGCTTTAATTACCAAATCATTATACCATTGCGCATAATCTTCAGCACGAGCGGTTAATTCTTTTGCCATAACTTTTTCTATAGTTTTTTGTTATAGTATTGCAGCATTTGGCATATTATTAACATAAAAATTAATTAATGCTTAATACAGGCAATATTTTTGATGTAATTTTAATTCGTAAATAAAGTGCAGCAAATGTATGTAACTTAGTATTACGAACTTTGTAAAACGCATGAATATGAAAACAAGTTTTTTAAGCATAATAAGTTGGGTTGTTGTTTTAAGCAGTTGTACTACAGCTTACAAATCAACGCAAACACCTGACGATTTATATTATTCGCCTACCACCGGCAATGCCATGGTAGCAGAAACTCGTTCGGAAAATCGTTATCAGGAATTTCAAAATTATAACGATGACCGCTATTTAAGCATGAAAGCGCGCAACTATTATTTGTGGGCACCATTAGATGACTATAGTTATTGGAATGATAGCCGTTATGATTTTCCCATTTATAATAATTGGGCATACATGAGTAATTGGAGCCCATATTATAATCCTTATTGGAATATGTGGAGCCCTTACTATACAACTGGCTTTGGTATGATGCCATTTTATGGTTACGGTTATGGTTATGGTTTAGGTTATGGATGGAATAGTTGGTATAACCCGGCTTCGGTATTAATTGGCTATAAAAGTCCTTCCATCATCAGCCGCTCTACTTCAGGCAGCTATCTTTCTGCTTATTTAAACAGAAATTACAGCAACAATAATTACCAACGCCAATTGAAGAGTGACAATATTTACGCACCGGGTAATAATTTTGGCAGCTTGGTAAGAAGGGTATTTTCATCATCACCATCTACTAATGGCAACTTGCCCAGTAATAATAACAGTTGGTACAGACCAGCCAGAACATTCAATACTAACGGTAACACCTTTACGCCTAGCAGTAATGCCGGCGGAAGAAGTGGTGGCTTTAACAGTGTGGGAAGCAGTGCTTCCGGAAGCCGAGGGCCAAGAAATTAAGATACCCTGATTTAAGAAACACTTTTAATTATTTAAGATTCAGCACCAAAGCCAATCTATGAAGAAAGTACTACCCTTTTTATGCCTGCTATTGAGTCAATGGGCAATTGCGCAAACACCTGAAGATGCTTTAAGAACCGCTTGGTTTACCCAAAATGGATCTGCACGAAGCATGGCGGCCGGTGGCGTAATGGCCTCATTGGGTGGCGATATTGCAGCAGCCAATATTAATCCGGCAGGTTTAGGTTTATATAAAACTAGAGAATTGGTATTATCGCCCGGCTTTTTAATGAACAACAATAAATTAAATTATCGCGGCACCGACACTACTGCTAAAAAAAATGCATTTATGTACGGCGCCAGTGGATTAGTGATTGGCTCACCCAGCCGTTACAGCGACAGCAAATTTACCAGTACAGCTTTTTCTATTTCCGTGAATCAACTGGCTAATTATAATAACCATATTCAATACACAGGTTTTAATAATGTCAGTTCATTCACCGAGCAATATTTGGAAGAGCTTACCCGCGACAGGGCTGACACCAACGCCGCTTTAAGCAATTATATTTTTGGTTCATCATTGGCATTTCGTGCTTTTTTAATTGATACCATTAGCGGACCCGGTGGAACTGTTGCCGGTTACCAAAGTTTAGTGCCCATTTCAACCGGTGTTATACAATCATACGATGCCATTACGCGTGGCGGTTACAATGAAATTGCATTGGGCTTAGCCGGTAATATGGCCGATAGACTATACATTGGCGGTAGTTTAACTGTTCCGGTGGTTTATTATGAACGGAATTTGACTTACTCAGAAACTGACCCTACCAATAATCCTAATAACAACTTTTCGAGTTTTACTTATCAGGAAAACTTTAAATCGCAAGGTGTTGGCGTTGGGCTTAAATTAGGAATGCTATACAAACCTAAAGAGTTTTGGCGGATAGGATTTGCTTTGCATACTCCGCAACTCATTTCTTTTAACGATCAAATACGCTCGTCCATAACAGCCAATACGGAATCTTATGCCGGCATTAGAACAGTTACCAGTGATGAACTAAACAGTGGCAATCCCGGCACACGTCAATACAGTATCGTTACACCATGGCGTGCCATTGCCAGTGCCAGCTATGTATTTAGGGAAGTAGCCAATACACACCAACAACGTGCATTTATAAGTGCCGATTTGGAATATGTAAATTACAGAGGTGCACGCTTTCGTGCTGCAGCCAATGCCGACCAGTCGAGCATTGATTATTACAGCCAATTGAATAGCACCGTTAAGAGTTATTACAAAGGAAACATTAATGCCAGAATTGGCGGTGAATTAAAATTTGATCCCTGGATGTTTCGCTTAGGTGCTGCTTATTACGGTAGCCCCTATGCAGGTTCCGACATTAAAGCCGATAGAATTGTTACCAGTGGTGGTATTGGATATAGAAACCATGGAATATTCATCGACTTAACTTATGTGTACACCTTTGTTAAGGATGCTAATTTCCCTTACTACTTAAATGATAAGCCCAATACTTATGCCATTCAAACCGGCAATTTGGGTAACATAGTAGCAACTATAGGTTTCAAGTTTTAATTTAATAAGCGCACATTTTATTTGAATAAATCAACAACACCGCTTGCAGGCTTAATTCTTTTTTAAGCAAGATGGTGCATTGGCTATTCATTAGCCTGAGAATATTTCTGTAAATTGCTGTAATAAATTGATTACTGCTATTCATAAAAAAATTACCATGTTCGTCCCCAATTGCTTTAAAGCCATTCAATGGAATAAGTTTTTCGTTGCTGTTTTAATTGTAAGTTGTTCTTACCAAACTTCTTTCAGTCAGAGTGAATTAATAGGTGCCGGTAAACAAATTGATCCCTATCATTACACCATTCCAAAAGATGCAACTTTTCAGCATGCATCTGTAGCTTGTGCGCATCCTTTAGCCAGCATGATTGGCGCTGCAGTTATGCAAAAAGGCGGCAATGCGTTTGATGCTGCCATTGCTACACAATTGGCATTAGCTGTGGTTTTCCCGGAAGCCGGCAACATTGGCGGCGGTGGATTTATGGTGGCCCGAACTGCTAAAGGACAAACCTTGGCACTTGATTATCGGGAAATGGCACCTGAAAAAGCTTCACGGAATATGTATTTAGATAAGGATGGTAATCCTAATATGCATCTTTCGCAAGACGGGCATTTGGCCAGTGGTGTTCCCGGAAGTGTTGCCGGAATTTTTGCCATGTATAAATATGCCAAATTACCCTTTGAACAATTAATTACACCTGCCATTATTTTAGCTGATAAAGGTTTTGTAATTAGCGAAAAAGAAGCCCATTTATTAAATGCTACACGTGCCGATTTTATTAAATACAATACAAAACCCAATGCATTTGTAAAACCAACACCATGGAAAGCCGGTGATACTTTGGTACAAAAAGATTTGGCCAAAACTTTGATGCGTATTAGTCAATTTGGGGCAAAAGGATTTTATGAAGGCGAAACGGCAAAACTAATTGTTGCTGAAATGCAAAGAGGTAAAGGCATTATTAGCTTAGAAGATTTAAAACAATACAAAGCCATTGACAGAACGCCGCTTTCTTTTCAATTTAATGAATATACCATAGTTGGTATGCCACCACCAAGCAGTGGCGGTATTATTGTTGAACAATTAATGAAAATGATTGCGAATCGGCCTTTGTTTAGTTATGGTTTTGAATCGGCTAAAATGGTACAATTAATGGTAGAAGCCGAGCGTAGAGCCTTTGCAGATAGAGCTGCTTACATGGGTGATCCTGATTTTTGGAAAGTACCGGTTAAAACGTTAACCAGTAACGCCTACTTAGCACAACGTATGGCGAATTATGATAGTACCAAACCAACCCCTAGTTCAATGATTAAAGAAGGGCAAATTCCGGAACATGATGAAACCACACACATCAGCATTATGGATGCTGAAGGCAACATGGTAAGCATTACCACCACATTAAATGGTTGGTATGGCAGCAGAACCGTAGTAGGCGGTGCCGGCTTTTTCTTGAATAATGAAATGGATGATTTTAGTGTAAAGCCGGGTGTGCCGAATATGTTTGGTGCCGTAGGTGGCGAAGCCAATGCCATACAGCCCCGCAAACGCATGCTAAGCTCAATGGCACCTACCCTGGTGCTGAAAAACAATCAACCTTTTATGGTTTGCGGAACTCCGGGTGGAACTACCATTCCCACCTCAGTTTTCCAAACTTTGGTAGATGTTTTAATATTTAACATGAGTGCGGAACAAGCCATTGCAGCACCCAAGTTTCACCACCAATGGTTACCCGATGTAATTTTTGTAGAACCTAATTTTCCTAAAAACACCATTCAGCAGTTAGAAGCAATGGGATACAAAATTCAACAACGCGGCCCCATTGGCCGTACTGAAATTATTAAGGTACTTACCAATGGTAACAAAGAAACTGCTGCAGATATTCGTGGCGATGATGCAGTGGCCGGTTACTAACTTTATTATGATTAATACATTGATACTTTTTTATGGCAATACCTCCTTTCGGCGTGGCATTTGATTTAGATGGCACTATTATTAACAATAACGATTACCACATAAAAGCATGGCAGGAATTTTACAAAAAAAGAAATTTACCCACGCTTACCAAAGAGGAATATTTAAAGCAGTTCAATGGCAAAACAAATGCAGATGTTTTAAAATATATTTTTGGGCCTGATATAGATGCAGCATCCATTAAAAGCCTTACTGATGAAAAAGAGGCCATTTACAGGGAAATTTATGCGCCTGATATTCAGCCTGTAAAGGGATTAATACCATTATTGAACACCCTTGCAGAAAAGAACATTCCCATGGTAATAGCTACTTCGGGTATTAAAGACAACATTGATTTTATGTTGCAACACATACCTATAGCACACTTTTTTAAAACCATTCTTTATTCAGTACATATTACGCATGGCAAGCCACATCCTGAAATTTATGAAAAAGCAGCCCGGGCTTTAGGTTTACCCCCTTATCAATGCATAGCATTTGAAGATGCAGTTGCGGGTATTCAATCGGCAAAATCAGCCGGTTTAAAAACCATTGCACTAACCACTACTCACGCTGTAAATGAATTGGCAATAGCCGATAAAATTATTACTGACTTTTCAGAAATAACATTTTTACAACTTCAGCAACTAGTGCATATATAACAAAATGTTTACTTTCATTCGGAATTACTTTTTATTAAGCACAGAGAAACCTTAGTTTTGGTATTGAATTTGACCTATTTTTAAACCAACTTTTTTTGTATTAATAACCCATTGCTCTGAAAAGAACATTAACCATATTAAGGCGCACTGTTTTCATTATAATTGCACTTCTATTATTGGCCTTCATTGCCATACAAACCACTTTTGTACAAAATTGGTTGGTAGGCATTGCTACCAAAAAATTATCAAAAGCATTAGGCACTGAAGTGCGCATACAAAAAGTAAATTTTACACTTCTTAATAAAGTAAATTTAGATGGCACTTTAGTTCGCGACAAACAAAAAGATACCCTACTATATGCAGGTGCATTGAAACTAAGAATTACCGACTGGTTTTTTCTAAAAGACTCTGCCGATTTGAAGTATATAGGCTTAGATGATGCCTATGTGAATATAAACCGAAAAGACAGTACCTGGAATTTTCAATACATCATTGATCACTTTGCTTCACCCAAATCATCCGGCAACAAAAATGGCATTACGTTAAATTTAAAAAAATTAGAACTTAATAATATTCGCTTTATTAAAAACGATGAATGGCGAGGGGAAAAAATGATTGCCCAATTAAATTCTTTATTGCTAGATGCCGACAATATAAATTTAAACAAAGGCATTTTTTCTATAAACCAATTAAACCTTGATAAACCTTTCTTCGAAATTATTGATATGCCGGCTTTAAGGCCTGATTCTATCAGAATAAGAGACCAACAAAGCAATTCACCCGATACAGGTTTACAATTGAATACAGGTAACTTGCTAGTGCACTTAAAAAAATTGCATCTAAAAAATGGAACACTTTCTATTCAAGGCAATAAAGATAAGCCATTACCATATTTCGATGGAAGCCATATATACATTCAAGGCCTTACAGGCGACTTTAATAACATTAGTTTAATTAAAGATACGTTGAAATGCAATCTAACCCTTGCTGCGCATGAACGCAGTGGCATAGAAATTAAAAAATTAAAAACCAAATTAACCATCAATCCTCATATTATTGAATTAGCCGATTTAGATTTATTAACCAACAGAAGCAGATTAACGAATTACTATGCCATGAAGTTTAAACACTTTAATGATGATTTTAGTGAATACATTACTTCAGTAACCATGGTAGCTCGTTTTAATGATGCTTCAGTGAACACCGATGATATAGCCTACTTTGCTCCCGAATTGAAAGACTGGAAAAAACAAATTGTACTAAATGGTCATTTCGATGGAACAGTAGCTAATTTTTCGGTGAATGACTTATTTAGCAGAGTTGGTAGTAACAGCTATATTAGTGGTAGTTTAGCCATGAAAGGTTTGCCCGACCTGAATAAAACCACCATTCATTTTAACAATGGCGTTATTAAAACCAACTATAATGATATTACGTTATTTGCACCCGTTGTAAAAAACATCAATGTTCCCGACCTAACTACCTTGGGCGATGCAATGTTTAAAGGAAACTTTAATGGTACTATTTACAACTTTACAGCAATGGGCACTATTACTTCGGGCTTAGGTGGTGTAGCTGCAAATGTTACTATGAAAATTCCCCCGAAAAAAGATATTACCTATTCCGGTAATATTACTACAAATCATTTTAATATAGGAGAATTTTTACGCATCAATCAATTAGGCTATGTTGATTTTACGGGAAAAATTTCAGGCAGCAACTTCGATATTGATAAATTAAAAACACAAATTGAAGGTAAAATTGCTTCACTCGATTTTAATAGTTACACTTATTCAAACATTACTACCAACGGTACCTTCCAAAAAAAATATTTTAATGGTGAAGTAAAAATTGATGATCCCAATATGAACTTTAACAGTAATGTTGAAGTTGATTTAAGTAAACCGGATCCCAGCTTTAATATTTTGGGCGACCTGGTAAATGCCAATTTAAAAGTGTTGAATTTTTATAAAGACAGTTTGCAGTTAACCGGTTTGTTAGATATTTATTTTACCGGTAAAACAATTGACCAATTTTTGGGTAGTGCTAAATTTTTAAATGCCACCATTACATCCGCCGACTCGCAATTAAGCTTCGATTCACTGAATGTAACTTCCGGATACACTGCTGATTCAATTAAATTCCTAAGAGTAGGCAGTAATAATTTTAATGGAATGATTACCGGTAAATTTACCATACTTGATTTACCGAATAGTTTCCAATCATTTTTACATCGTTATTATCCTGCTTATTTTGAATTACCTTCTAATGTTGCACCTAATCAAGATTTTACGGTTAGTCTTAAAACAGATTACATAGAACCCTTGTTAAAAATTTACGATAAAAAAATTGCCGGATTAAATGACATGAATATTTCCGGTCGTGTAAATACTGCCCATAGTTTGTTTCAACTATCTGCTTCTATACCCTACGCCAAATATGATATTTATACTGTTTCGGGCATCAACATGCAATGTGTGGGTAACTATGATAGTTTGCTGTTAAATGGTAATATCAGTGCCATTCAAATAAAAGATAGTCTTTCATTTCCAAACACACAAATATTAGTAAAATCGGCTAACGACCATTCCGTGGTGCATTTATATACCAGCACCAACAATGTTTTAAAAAATGTGTATTTAAATGCAGATGTGTTTACCCTAAATGATGGCGTTAGATTACACTTTAATCCTTCTTCCTTTATATTAAACGAAAAAAGATGGAACCTTGATAAAGAAGGGGAAATAGTAATGCGGAAAAATTTTGTATCGGCTAACAATGTAAAATTTATTCAAGGCTTTCAGGAAATTACCGTAGAAACCGATGAAGAAGAAGGCGGTAACACCAATAACCTAATTGTAAAACTTAAAAATATTTACTTGGGTGATATTACTGCACTGTTTTTAAAGAACCCCAAACTGGAAGGCATCACCAATGGTGAAATATACTTACGCGATTTTTACGGCCCTTTTACTGCCGAAGCCAAACTTAACTCACGCCAATTTAGATTGAATGATGATTCAGTTGGCGTTGTTAATATTGAATCAGTATTTGCCAGCAAGTCAGGCAAGTTAGATTTTAAAGTAATAGCTCCAAATAAAGAGTATAACATAAGCGCCACCGGATACTATAAAATAAAAGATTCGACCAACAGGCCTTTGTATGTAGACATTCAACTGCAACACACAAAAATTAATTATGTAGAACAATTTATCGGCGACATTTTTAATAGAATTAAGGGCTATGGAACAGGTAATTTAATTATTCAGGGCAATCCCTCAGAGCCGGAACTGAGCGGCAATATTGTTTTAAAGAAAGCAGCATTGAATGTATTATACACACAAGTTTACTACACTATTGATTCTGCTAACATTGTATTTGAAAATGATGGCATAAACTTCAATGAATTTTATATAAAAGATAGTTTAAATAACACCGGTTTGGTAAAGGGTAAGCTTTATGAAAAAGGATTTACCGATTTGGCATTTGACTTTGATTTGTTTACCAACAAATTAATTATGCTAAACACAAAAGCCGTTGATAATAGCCAGTTTTATGGAAACGCTACGGGTAAAGCAACACTTAGCTTTAAAGGGCCTGAACAAAATGCACGATTAACCATTATCGGCGATATTAATGAACCCTCGCACATATATATACCCAATACCGTTAGTAAAGAAAGTGGTGATGCTGATTTTATTGTTTTTAAAACCTATGGTACAGAAATGGTGAATGAAAACAAAAACAGCAACTTTAATTTATTGGTTGATTTAGATTTATCGGCCAACAACAAATTAAATGTAGATGTTATTTTAGATCCCCTTAGCGGTGACGTAATTAAAGCGAAAGGTAATGGCCGGCTTAGAATTAGAGTAGGTACTCGCGATCCTTTAACGATAAGAGGAAGATACAATATTGAAGAAGGTAGTTACGATTTTAACTTTCAATCATTCATTCGAAAACCCTTTATTTTAAAGCCTGACGCCGGTAATTTCATTGAATGGAATGGAGATCCTTTCAATGCCGACGTGCACATTGATGCACAATACACTGCAGAAAACATTAGCGTGAATGATTTAATTAGTAACCAATCCGGACAATTTAGTGGAACTAGTCGTGCCTATCGGGGTACCGTTTACGTAATTGCGGAATTACGCAACCGACTCAGTCATCCGGATATTTCATTTAAACTAGATTTTCCACAGGGAAGCCCACTTAAAACTGATCCAACTTTCAGTGAATTCATCAATCGTATTGAAAACAACCAAAACGAAATGCTAAAGCAGGTTACGTACCTAATTGTATTAGAGCGTTTTGCACCTTATGGTGATATTGGTGGTGCCAATACAACTTTTACTAACCTTGGCGTAAATACTATTTCTCAAATCATTACCAAAGAATTGAATAAAGCAGTATCGAATATTGTATATAAAATAACAAAAGACAAAAGCCTGAAAGTAGATTTAGGTACATCTGTATATAGCAGCAGCGATATTTTGTCAAGTGCAACCGGATCAGGTATTAGTAGCGGATCTAACGCATTAGATAGAAGTCGCATTAATTTTAAAGTGGGCAAAAGCTTCTTTAACGATAATGTTATTGTAAGCTTTGGTGGTGATTTTGATTTTGGTATCAGTGCTGCAGCGCAAAGTGGCAACTTTCAATGGCTTCCCGATTTTAACCTGGAAATTGTTTTAACCAAAGACAGACAATTACGTGCCATTATATTTAGTAAAAACAGTCTTGATATTAATGCAGGTGCATTAGGGCGCACCAGCAGACAAGGTGCCGGTATTTCTTACAAAAAAGATTTTGAAAAAATATTCGGTAACCGCGAGAAAAACAAAACCTTACAGCCCCCCACTTCCGACAGTACTTTGCACAACTAAACAAGATAAACTATAAAGCTATGGGTTGTGGTAATGCTTTACAGTTTTTCATTCTATATATATAAAAATAACGAACTATTTTTCCGCCCCGTATTTGCGGTATTATTTCCGGTTGCTCAATAACAGAAAAATATTGCGCAAAAGCTTCATTAGGATTGAAAGGCAAGTTTGAGGGCACAACACAATAGGCATCATCACCAATTTTCAAGGGCTTTCTATCTTTATTCAACCATGCAAATTTGTGAATTTCATCTAAGGGTCCAATGGCTAACACTCTGTGTCCTGTTATTCTATGCGTGTAATACTCTAAATGTCCACCCGGAAACATTTTTCCCACTATAATAGGTGCATCAGGTTGCATAATGCCTTTTGCAATATCATGTTGCATTAAAGTATCTAACTCATGGCTAAAATGGTTCCAACCACTTACATCTAATGTTGGACAATATTCCCCAAAGTTGGCCTTATCCTGACTACCTAAGTTAAAAGGCGCTAACTGAACTATAAATACACCTAATATTAAAACACCCAGCAATAAGCCATAAGCCGTTTTTAAAAATGCAGGCACCACTTTTACCGATTTTTCTTGCAAATAAACGGCAGCAAAAAAATACAAAGGAATATAACCGGGACCACTCCAATGCGGCAGCGTTGCATTAAATAAGGAAATACCCCAAAACAACGCAATCATAGGGATACTCATACACACTAACCAAGTGTTAATGGCATTGTTGAAAATAGCTTTTCTATTTTTAATAGCATAAATTAAAGCCACTACAATAAGTACAAATACCACAGGATTTTGATAAGCAAATTCACCTAGTACTTCACGGAAAAAATCATCAATATGTAAGGAAGTGTGGGTTACCCTTTCAGAATGGTAACGATAGGTAATAAAATTATTTTGAACATTCCACCAAACAATGGGTATTACAAACAACAAGCTGATTATTACACCTGCATATAAACGATAATTCAACAGCCATTTAGGTCTTTTAATTAAAATAAATAATCCAAAACCAGCCCACAAATACAAACCATGTACTTTGCTGTATAAAGCCATCCCAATCATTAATCCCAACAAAAGCCACAACCCAAGCGATTTTTCTTTATTATTCACAATAAGCACCGCCATGATATATAGTGCCGCCGTCCAAAATACCATTTGCGGACTATCGGGCATTATAAACATTCCGGCAATGATAGCGGTATAAATGGCGCAATTGTAAATAAGTGCTGCATACCAGCCCACCACTTCATTCTTTAATAATTTCCCTGTTTTAAAAATGAATAATGTGGCAACTGCACCGGATATAATAGCCCCTAACCGCATACTTACATCGTTTACCCAGTGCATATGAAAGGTAGATAATTCAATTAAAAAGCCTACCATGGGCGGATGATCAAAATGATTCCAATCGGGCTGAATAGCATACATCCAGTAGTACGACTCATCAATTCCCAATTCTACAAATAAAGAAAGGATGATTTTAATGGCGATTGTAATGAAGATGAGCCGGTAAACTAATTTGTTGTATGAAATTGCCTGCATGAAATTCATTTAATTCAGCAAAAATAATTGATGTAGCATTAACCCTCTATCTTAGAAGAAATGGGTTTATTCTATCTGGAAAAAAGGTTCACATGGGTAGCATTACAATTTTCTTACTTTTGCACTTTCAATTCACCGTATTTTTTTGATTAATTTTAAAGAAAGTAGCCCCAACTGTTTGTTGCAATAGCTTTTACATGCAATTGCATTGAGCATGACTTATATTCCAATACCGGGAATATAAACACATTTTTTAATGCGATAACGGATGAAAAAGATAAAACAAACAGCTCGGCAAAAATAAAATTTACATGAAAGTAGATACCATGCGTGAAATAGATAGGTATGCGGGCGTCCCCCTTACTTTTCTATTGTCTATTGTTGCTTCTATAGCCCGAATTTTTAGAAAAATTCCAGCGAAACCTAACTTACAGCGCACCCTTTTTATCGAATTATCGGAAATGGGTAGTGCCATCATTGTTGACCCTGCCATGCGGAAATTACAACAAGAAGCACAAGCAGAAATATTTTTTGCCATTTTTAAATCGAATAGTAAAAGTTTGGAAATATTGAATACAGTTCCTGCTGATCAAATTTTCAAAATGCGTTCGGAAAATATTTTTGTTTTAACAGTTGATGTTTTTCGGTTTATAGGTTGGTGCAGAAAGAAAAAAATAACAACTGTGATTGATTTAGAATTATTTTCCCGATTTACTGCCATACTTACTTTTTTTTCAGGCGCACTATCAAGAGTAGGGTTTGCCAGTCCGCACGATGAAGGCTTGTATAGGGGGAACCTCATCAATTACCCGGTGCGTTATAATCCGCATGTACACATAGCCGTAAATTTCTATTCATTAATTAATACGGCATTGGGCTATCATGACACATTCTATGCCACTACTCCGGTTCATTTTAATGACATTCAATTACAAAAAGCAGCAATAGATGAACAAGCAGTGCAACAAGTAAAAGCTAAAATAAAACAGCTTTATCCTGCTTATACCAATCAACCGATTTACCTGTTAAATGTAAATGCATCTGACTTATTACCTCAACGCAAATGGCTACCCGAACGCTTTGCAGAAATTGCTGAATTGTTATTACAGGCCGACAAAACTTGTATTGTACTGGCAACAGGCGCCGCAGCGGAGTATGAGTATGTAGCCAATGTTGTGAATATGGTAAAGGATGAACGTTTTGTAAACTCAGCAGGCACCTTTAAATTTGAAGAATTGGTCCCCCTGTATTCAATTGCACAATTCATGCTAACCAATGATTCAGGCCCTGCCCATTTTGCCGCTGTTACTAATTTAAAAGTGTTTGTAATTTTTGGCCCGGAAACCCCGCATTTATATTTACCATTGGGTGGAAATGCCACGCCTATTTATTTAGGTTTACCTTGTTCGCCCTGTGTAAGTGCCACTAACCACAGAAAAACAACGTGTATTACCCGCCCCTGCATCACCGGAATTCCTACACAAATGGTATGGGGTTATTTGCACAATTTTTTACAGCAACAAAAATTAGTAGAAGTTGGTTGATTTAAAATAAAGAAAGGTTTATTGTTCACTTAAAAACCGAACAGCCAAATCATATCCCTTTAAGCCCAAGCCAATAATGCTGCCTTTTGCTTTAGCACTTACATGAGAAATTTTTCGAAAATCTTCTCTTGCATGTACATTGGAAATATGCACTTCAATAACGGGGGCTTTAATGGCGGCAATTGCATCGCCAATGGCTACGGAAGTGTGCGTATATCCACCCGGGTTTAATATGATGCCATCATAGGTAAATCCATATTCTTGTAACGCATTAATTAATTCGCCTTCCACATTGCTTTGAAAATAGGTAAACGTAATGTTAGGAAAATTACCTTTTAACTGTTTCAAATAATCTTCAAAAGTTTGGCTACCATACACATCAGGTTCTCGCTTTCCCAATAAATTTAAGTTAGGTCCATTAATAATGGCAATTTTCATATTATGCAAAAATTTATTTTTTTAAAATGGTCTTTGCAAATATTACAAAATAAAACCCATATTGCTGAAATAGTTTACAATATGGGTTAATAGTGGTAAAGCAACTAATTTACTTAGTTTTTATGCTGTTGCACCAGTGCAATAAAATCGTCGAACAAATAACGAGAGTCATGTGGACCCGGTGTTGATTCGGGATGGTATTGCACACTAAATGCAGGTTTATTTTTCAACCGAATACCTTCAATACTTTCATCATTCAAATTAATATGCGTGATTTCAATATCAGGATGTGCTTTAACTGCATTGGGTTCTACTCCAAATCCATGATTTTGAGTTGTAATTTCCGATTTGCCGGTGATTACGTTTTTAACCGGATGATTTAAACCTCTATGGCCATGGTGCATTTTAAAAGTAGGTATGCCATTGGCTAATGCCAATAATTGATGGCCCAAACAAATGCCAAACAAAGGTTTGTTTTCAGCTAATAAGGCTTTTACGGTTTCTACAGCGTAAGGCATAGCTGCAGGGTCACCTGGGCCATTGGATAGGAAATAACCATCGGGTTTCATTTCCTGAATTGTGGCAATGGGTGTTTTAGCGGGAAATACTTTTAAATAAGCACCACGTTGTTCTAAGTTTTTTAAAATATGGTGTTTAACACCATAATCAATAACAGCAATTTTACAACTGGCTGTTTCTGGATTTCCCATTTCATAAATTTCGGTGGTACTAACAGTACTGGCTAATTCCAAACCATTCATATCAACACAAGCATCTAACACCTTCTTTAATTCATTCAAATCGGTTATTTCTGATGAAATAACACAATTCATGGCGCCTTTTGTGCGAATATGTGTTACCAATGCCCTGGTGTCAACACCCTCAATAGCAACTATTCCATTTTGCTCCAAGTATTGTTGCAAGGAAGCTTCCGCCAAATAACGGCTGTATTGTTCTTCTAAATTCCTTCCAATTAAACCTTTAATTTTTATACTATTACTTTCTGTATCAGAACTTTTTACCCCATAATTACCAATATGCACATTATTCATAATAATAATTTGCCCTGCATAACTGGGATCGGTAAATACTTCCTGATAGCCTGTCATACCGGTATTAAAACAAATTTCGCCGGCAGTGGTACCAATTTTGCCAAAAGCAAAACCATATAATACAGTACCATCGGCTAATAATAAAATGGCGGGGCGTTGTTCCTGGTTCATGTTGTATGGAAATTGTTGTGCAAATAAAATTGTTTTTATTGGTGTTTTACTGAAAAAGTTTTCCTCAAATACGCACACACATAAAAAAAGCAAGACGGTAAAGTCTTGCTTTGATATGTTATTAAAGTATTCACTTATTCAGCTGCTTTATTTTCGGTTGAAGTTGTTTCCGGTGCGGCTGCTTCAGTAGAAGTGGTTTCAGTAGCTGCTGCTGAATTTTCAGTGGCAGTTTCTGCAGATTTTTTAGGACGACCTCTTCTTGTTTTCTTAGCAGGTTCAGCAGCGGTTTTAACAGCTTTACCGTAAATTTCGTTGAAGTCAACCAATTCAATCATTGCCATTTCACCGTTATCACCGGGACGAATACCTAATTTAATAATACGGGTATAACCACCGGGGCGAGAAACTATTTTAGGAGCTACAACTGTAAATAATTCTTTTACGGCTGCTTTATTTTTTAAATAGCTAAACACAATTCTGTGTTGATGACTAATTTGTTCTTTTGTTTCACCTTTTTTAGTTTTAGTTAATAAAGGTTCAACATAAGTACGTAAAGCCTTGGCTTTAGCTAAAGTAGTAACAATACGCTTATGTGTAATTAAAGCGGTGGCTAAGTTGGCCAAAAGCGCATCTCTGTGAGCTTTTTTGCGGCCTAGGTTTTTAATTTTGTCTCCGTGACGCATGACTTTTTAATTTTGAAGCTTATACCGTGTCAGGAATTATAAGCTGTGAATAAATAGAAATGTTTATTCGAACACTTCTGTATTAGTTATCAAGATTATCTAATCCTAATTTTTGTAAATCCATTCCGAAATGCAAGCCTCTTTCGTGTAAAACCTGCTCAATTTCAGATAAAGATTTTTGACCGAAGTTTCTAAACTTCATTAAGTCTTCTTGTTCGTATTGAACCAATTCACTTAATGAATTAATTTTAGCAGCCTTCAAGCAGTTGAAAGCACGTACAGAAAGATCTAAATCTTCTAAAGGTGTTTTCAATACTTTGCGTAACTGTAAAACTTGTTCATCAACCACATCCTCTTTCTTATCTTCTTTATTATCGAATGTTATATTTTCATCGGTAATAATCATTAAGTGCTGAATTAAGATGCGAGATGCTTGCTTAACAGCTTCTTCAGGATGTATGGTGCCATCGGTAGCTACTTCCAAAATTAATTTTTCGAAGTCAGTTCTTTGTTCTACACGATAGTTTTCGATTGAATAGCGAACATTCTTAATAGGAGTGTGAATTGAATCTATGGCAATGTACCCAAATGGAGCATCCTTAGGTTTGTTTTCTTCAGCAGGTACATAACCACGACCTTTGGCTATGGTTAATTCAATGTCTAATTTAGCGGTAGTATCCATGGTGCAAATAACCAAATCAGGGTTCATTACCTGGAAACTGGCAGTTGCAGCACCAATCATACCTGCGGTAAATTCAGTTACACCTTTTACAGACAAGGTAACTTTTTCAGAAGTAACATCTTGATCGGTTGTACGTTTAATTCTAACTTGTTTTAGGTTAAGAATCATTTCCGTAACATCTTCAGTAATGCCTTTAATGGTAGCAAACTCATGATCTACACCATCAATTTTAATACCTACAATGGCAAAACCTTCTAAGCTACTTAATAATACACGACGCAAAGCGTTACCAACCGTTAAACCATAACCTGGTTCAAGTGGGCGAAATTCAAATAAGCCTTCGAAATCAGTTGCTTTTTGTAAAACAATTTTATCGGGCTTTTGAAAGTTTAATATGGCCATATTAAAACTTGGTTTTTTATTTTTCATCAATCTTAATACAAGATTGAAAAATTTGGTTTGTAAGAATGTGCTGAAAGAATTATTTAGAATACAATTCCACGATTAATTGTTCTTTGATATTTTCAGGAACTGCTTCTCTTTCGGGGTAGGTAATGAAAGTACCTTTTTTCTCGCTTTCATTCCAATCTAACCAGCTTATCTTAGCATTTTTTCCGCGAACTTTACTGGTTATAGAAGAGTTTGCAGCACTTTTGGGTTTATAGCCAATAATATCGCCTGGTTTACATATATATGAAGGAATATTCATGGTTTCACCGTTTACGGTAATATGTTTATGGGAAACCAACTGACGAGCTTCAGGACGAGAAGCGGCTAATCCTAAACGATATACGGTATTGTCTAAACGAGCTTCTAATAATTTAATTAAGTTTTCACCTTTTACACCTTTCATTCGTGAAGCCTCTTCGAAGTGTTTGCGGAACTGACGTTCTAAAACACCATAAGTGTACTTGGCTTTTTGCTTTTCTTTTAACTGTAAAGCATATTCGCCTAAAGTTTTACGCTTCTTAGAAGCACCATGCTGTCCGGGAGGATTGCTGTTTTTGTCTAAATATTTGGCATTTCCTAAAATAGGTTCGCCAAACTTTCTGCAAATTTTGGTTTTTGGACCTGTGTACCTTGCCATAAATAATAAAATTTGTGATTTTTTAGTGACGAACAGGTATCATTAAAAATCTAAAATCAATACCTGCCCCTTGTTTATGAAATAAAAAATTAAACTCTACGTTGTTTGGGCGGACGACATCCGTTGTGGGGTATAGGCGTAATATCTTTTATAGATGTAACCTCAATACCATTTTGAGCAATAGAACGAATGGCACCTTCCCTACCGGCACCGGGTCCTTTAACATAAACATCCACTCTTTTCAAACCGGCTTCTGAAGCAACTTTTGCAGCATCGGCAGCAGCCATTTGTGCAGCATAAGGTGTATTCTTTTTTGAACCACGGAAACCCATTTTACCAGCAGATGACCAGCTTATAACCTGACCTTGCTTATTGGTAAAAGAAATAATAATGTTGTTGAAGGTAGCGCTGATATGAACGTCGCCGGCAGCATCTACTTTTACAATTCTTTTTTTGGCTGCAGCTTTAGCGCTGTTTTGTGCTTTTTGTGTTTTTGCCATAACTTTTTTGTAGGTGATCGTTAAAAATTCATGTTTAAAAACTTCATTCAAGAAGTTCGGATGTAATTCTCCTCCTGTGTTTCAGGTATCCAATACTACATCCTATAAAAAAAGAAACTTCCCTGAACAACAGGGAAATTCCAATTATTTATTTCTTAGCTGCTTTTTTCTTACCGGCAACTGTTTTACGTTTACCTTTACGAGTGCGGCTATTGGTTTTAGTACGCTGGCCACGAACAGGTAAGCCTTTACGATGGCGCAAGCCTCTGTAGCAAGCAATATCCAACAAGCGTTTAATACTCATTTGCACTTCACTACGTAACTGACCTTCTACCTTAAACTCATTAGTAATGGTATTTCTGATGGCTGCTAACTCATCATCATTCCACTCACTTACTTTTTTATTGTAATCAATGCCACATTTGTCTAAAATATAGCGGGCAGTTGAGGGGCCAATACCATAAATGTAGGTTAAACCTATTTCGCCTCTTTTGTTTTTGGGTAAATCTATACCGGCAATACGAGCCATATCTAAATTTTAATTTTATACGTTCAATAATTATCCCTGACGTTGTTTATAACGAGGATTTTTTTTGTTAATAACATACAGCTTGCCTTTGCGTTTTACGATTTTGCAATCGGCACTGCGTTTTTTAATTGAAGCTCTTACTTTCATAAAAAGGTGTTTTGCTATTCGCTTAAATTGAATTCCCTATCATTTTATTTGTATCTGAATATAATTCTACCTCTTGATAAATCATATGGACTCATTTCCACACCCACTTTATCTCCTGGCAATATTCGGATATAGTGCATACGCATTTTTCCTGAAATAGTAGCCAAAATTTCGTGGCCATTTTCCAATCTAACTCGAAACATTGCGTTACTCAATGCTTCAATGATAACTCCATCTTGTTTAATCAAAGGTTGTTTCGACATACAAATTTTGGGGCTGCAAAGATATACTTATACAACCGAAATATGAAAATTTTAATAAAAAAAATGTTCTTTTTTTATGTTTTTTATGGGATTACCCCTTTAAAATGTGCAAAATTAGGGTTTTTAGAGGAACTTTCCGGTATAACTATCTTTAATATCTTTTAATCCGGCGGGTGTACCGGCATAAACCAAATACCCCCCTGCATCCCCAGCTTCAGGTCCTAAATCTATTACCCAATCAGCACACTTAATTACATCAGTATTGTGCTCAATTACTAGTATAGAATGCCCTTGATCAATTAAGGCTTTAAATGATAGCAACAATTTATTAATATCATGAAAATGTAAGCCGGTTGTGGGTTCATCAAATATAAATAAAATGTGTCCGTGCCCTTTGCCTTTACCCAAAAAGCTGGCTAACTTAACCCTCTGCGCCTCACCACCGGAAAGGGTACTTGATGACTGCCCCAGTTTTACATATCCCAAACCCACCTGCTGTAAGGGTAGTAATGCTTGAAATATGTTTTTTTCTTCTTTAAAAAATTCTAAAGCCTCATCTACACTCATTTCTAATACATCAAAAACAGACTTGCCTTTATAGTTTACTTCCAGCACCTCCTCCTTGAATTTTTTTCCATTACAAACTTCACAGGTTAAATGAATGTCAGCTAAAAACTGCATTTCCACTAATTGTTCGCCTTCACCTTTACATGCATCGCATCGGCCACCATCTACATTAAAAGAAAAATGTTTGGGCTGATAGCCCCTTATTTTGGATAAAGGTTGACGCGAAAACAAATCACGAATGGCATCATAGGCTTTAATATAGGTTACAGGATTACTGCGAGATGATTTGCCAATGGGATTTTGGTCAATCATTTCTATATGATCAATGTCCTGCACATTACCTGAAATGGTTTTGTGTAAGCCTGTTTTATCGGCCGGCTGACCTTTAAGCTTTAAAAGGCCCGGGTACAATATTTGTTTCACCAAAGTGGTTTTACCACTGCCACTAACACCACTTACTACACAAAATACATTTAAGGGGAAATGAACGGTTATGTTTTTTAAGTTGTTTTGTCGTGCCCCTTCAACCGTAATAAAATTTCCGGGTTTCTTGGTATGTGCAGGTGGTTCAATACGAAGTTCACCGGTTAAATATTTCCCCGTTAGGCTATTTTTATTTTGTATAATGGATGTATAATTTCCGGCAGCAATTACTTCACCCCCCAGATGTGCCGCCAATGGCCCCATATCAATAATATAGTCGGCTTCCCGCATCATCAACTCATCATGTTCAACAACAACAACGGTATTTCCTAAATCGCGAAGGTTTTTAAGCACTTTGATGAGTTTTTCCGTATCGCGTGAATGTAACCCAATAGAAGGCTCGTCTAATATGTACAAAGAATTGGTAAGATTACTGCCTAAACTCCGCGCCAATTGTATGCGTTGACTTTCACCACCGCTTAAGCTATTGGCTAATCGGTGCAAGGTTAAATAACCTAATCCAACATCTATCATGGTTTGTAATCGCTGATTAATTTCAAGCAGTACGCGCTTGGCTACTTGCTGTTGGTATTCTGTTAATTGAATATTGGTGAACCATTGCAACAAATCTTTAATGGGCATGGTACACAACTCACCAATATGCTTGTTATTAATTTTTACATACAATGCCTCTTTACGCAACCGATAGCCATTACAATCGGGACAGGTAGTACGGCCACGATACCTACTTAGCAAAACCCGATATTGTATTTTATATAAATTGTCTTCAACCTCTTTAAAAAATGCGTGTATTCCTAAAGCATTACCGGTTCCATTCCACAACTTATTATATTGCTCGGTTGTTAAGTCGGCAATGGGTTTGTGTATAGGAAAACCTTTTGCGTGTTGTATAAACTGCTCTTTCCACCAACTTAATTTTTCCCCTTTCCATGGTGCTACCGCCCCATCGTAAACACTTAAACTTTTATCGGGTATTACCAAATCTTCATCAATTCCCAACACTTGACTAAAGCCTTCACAGGTAGGACAGGCACCGTAAGGATTATTGAATGAAAACAAGTTAGGCACCGGCTCTTCAAACAAAATACCATCTAACTCAAACTTGTTACTGAAATGCATAACGGTTGTTTCATTTACTTCCAGAAACATTTCCCCTTCACCTTCATAAAATGCGGTTGTAATAGAGTCGGTTAACCGATGAATATCTTCTTCTTCAAATGCTTTTACAATAATTCGATCAACTAACACATAGGCCTTGGCAATATTTGCAAAAACGGTTTTTGCTAAAGCACCTTCATCTTCCAATAATTCTTCAATATCCAATAATCGCGCATTGTTGGCAGATGCTGCATTTTCTGTCAAATAAATTCTTGAGAAACCCTTTTGTACTAAAATATTTAATTCCTCAATAACGGAACGATGCGCATGTTGCTTAAACTGAAACAAAAGATAACATTTACTACCGTGTTTTAACTGTTGTATAGCATCAATCACATCATTAACATCATCTTTCTTAACCACCCTTCCGCTTATTGGTGAAATTGTTTCACCCACTCTGGCAAATAACAAACGCAAGTAATCATAAATTTCTGTCATGCTACCCACAGTGCTTCTTGGAGTACGGGTAATTACCTTTTGCTCTATTGCAATTGCCGGGCATAACCCTTTAATGTAATCCACATCAGGCTTTTCCATGCGCGACATAAATTGTCTTGCATAGGCACTTAAACTTTCCGCATAACGACGTTGTCCTTCTGCAAACAGCGTATCAATAGTTAATGACGATTTTCCGCTTCCGCTCACTCCCGTTACAACAATTAGTTGGTTGCGGGGAAAAGTTACGGTTATGTTTTTTAAATTATGAACACGGGCACCATGTACCAAAATATCATTTGTTGAAACCGGTGTTTCATCAACAATTGTCATTTTTTTGCTTTCCTTACTACGCATACTAATACAAATAAACACAATTATAGCTTTTATGTTGCAAGGCCCATTTTAAAATGTGCATATTGTAGAATACATTAAAATAGTTTTCAACATTAACCATAAATGTTTGTAAAAAAAAATAGGTTATTTAATTTCAAATTATTAAGCATAATTGAATAGCCTTTTGCAAACATCAAAACTAAATTGGCATTTAATAAATGTAAAGAAATAAAACACCCTAAAACCAAAATATATTTAAAAAATAATACATTTTTAACCATAAAAATCCAATGATTATTTTTTAAATAAAACCTTTAACAAACCTCTTATGAAATCGTTACAACATTTGCCCGACAATGATTTAATACACTCGTTTCAGGCGGGGAATCAAGCAGCTTTAGAACTATTGATAAACCGGCATAAAGAGAAGATATTTACTTCCATATTGTTTATGGTGAAAGATAAATATTTAACGGAAGATCTTTTTCAGGAAGTGTTTATTAAAATAATTGATACACTGCGCAGTAATCGATACAATGAAGAGGGTAAATTTATTCAATGGGCTTTGCGTATAGCCCATAACTTATGTGTTGACTATTTTAGAAAAATTAAACGCAACTCAATCATTAGCAGTGATGATAAAGATGTATTTGATTTATTAAATCTTACCAACGAAAGTGCCGATACCCGTATAGTACAACAACAAACCCGGCAAAAACTGCATTTAATGTTAAGCTGTCTTCCCGATGAACAAAGGGAAGTAATTGTGCTTAGGCATTTTGCTGATATGAGCTTTAAAGAAATTGCCAAAATTACCAATACCAGCATTAACACTTCACTTGGAAGGATGCGTTATGGCTTAATTAATTTGAGGAAAATGATGGTAGAAAACCAAATTGTATTATAGCTGATTGATTATTGCATCTTTTTTTCGAATGCTTCTTTTACGGCATCTAAGTGTTGAATAAATTTAGTAACATCAGGGTCATATCCATATTTGATATTACTTAGCGGCTCGCCATTTAAATCTAAAAACATATATAATGGTTGAGCATTTAACCCAAATTTGGTAACCTCATAGTTTAGATTTTTCTCACCTACCGTAGTAAGTTTAGCGCCATTGGGCAAAGTAACCTGTTCGTTTAAAGGCAACTCAGTGCTTTCATCAACATAAAGACTCACCAACACAAAATTGTTTTTAATTCTATCTAACACTTCAGGATTCTTCCAAACCTGCTCTTCCATTTTTCTGCAATTGGGGCAAGAATGGCCTGTGAAATCGAGCATGATGGGTTTTTTCAAAATTTTAGCAGCAGCCATTCCTTCATCTAAATCAAAATAAGCTGTTAACCCAAAAGGTACTTCTAAACGATCAGTATATTTTTGAGGCGGTAATGCTTTAGCTCCATCCGAATTAGACGAATGAAAGGAAGCGCCTTTCAAGTCATCAATTTTATATTTCAGATTGTCTAAATTAAAGTCCTGCGTAGTAGCCGGTGGAATAAAACCACTTAAGGGTTGCAAAGATGCACCCCATAAACCGGGTACCAAGTATAACGCAAATGAGAATGTAATGATGGCAAAAAACAAACGGGGTACCGTTAGGTATGGCAGGTCGCTATCGTGGGAAAATTTCAATTTACCCAATAAATACATCCCCATTAAAAAGAAAACAACAATCCAAAGTACCAAAAAAACGTCCCTGTTCAATAAATGCCAGTGATAAATTAAATCAACATTTGATAAAAACTTTAATGCTAATGCTAATTCAATAAAACCAAATACTACTTTTACCGAGTTTAACCATCCGCCACTTTTGGGTAATGCAGACAACATAGAAGGGAAAAAAGCAAACAATGAAAAAGGTAATGCCAACCCTACCCCAAAACCCAACATACCCAATACCGGCGCAATACCTACACCTTTTGTACTGGTTTGCCCCAATAAGGTACCTACAATTGGTCCGGTGCAAGAAAAAGAGACAATTACCAAGGTTAATGCCATAAAAAATATTCCGATTAAGCCGCCTTTGCCTGCTTTTTGGTCGGCTTTATTGGCCCAACTGCTGGGTAAATTCAGTTCAAAAGCGCCAAAAAAAGATATAGCAAATACAATGAATATAGCAAAGAAGAATAAGTTAGTAATGGCAGCTGTGGAAATAGTATATAAAATAGTATCGCCAAAAATTAGGGTTAACAATAAAGTAGGTATGGTATAAATGGCGATAATTGAAATAGAATACCACACGGCATTACGAACCCCTTCCGCTCTCGATTTACTGCGCTTTAGGAAGAAACTAACCGTTACCGGTATTAAAGGAAATACGCATGGGGTAATGATAGCTAATAAGCCGGCACCAAAAGTTAATAAAAAAATTGACCATAATGATTGTGATTTTCCATCACTTCCATTATCAGTTAAAGTGTTACCGTTTGCTGCAGGTATAATGACTTTTACTTTTTCCTCATTACTGGGATAATCATCGCCCTTTTTGCCCAGCCATACAAAACTGCCTTTTAATGTTGTACTGTCTTTTGTAAGATGCAATGGATAAATAAAAGTAACACTATCCATATACAGCGTCAATGAGTTGCCCGTTGCATCTTTTTGAAAAATGGGTGTACCCAATGTTTTTACTTTATTCAAAACAACCATTTGCGAATCAATTCCGCTTAAATGTAATTGTGCCGTAAATGGATTATTATTGGCTGTTTGCTCAGCAGCAAAAAAAGCTGTGCTGTCTGTACTTTTCAATTGTATTTTTAAAATACCGGAAGTATCGGTTAATCGCTCAGCTTGAATTTGCACACTAACCGAGTTCTGTGCATGAAGTGAAGACACACCCAATAATATAGTTATTAGCGTTGTAAAAAGAAACTTCATGCAATTAATTTTAATGGTACAAAAGCAGGAAATAAATTTTTAATGTATGATGATATCAATTTAGATGAAATCTTAAGTGAAAACTTTTGAGACATTAGAGTTTTATCTCAAAACTTTTTTTGGTGGGTGGCAAACATTGTTGATCATCACATACCATGTATTCTACAACACCGGAAACATTGGTTTTTACATTACCTTTTACTTTTACCAGTTGTTTAAAAACTACTTGACCGGAATAATACAATACATTGGTTTTAAAATTATTGTCGTAGGTTTTTTGAAGCTTTCCCACTTCTTGTGTCTTCCCGCTAAAATCAACCAATGGATTTTTCTTAAATGTAAAGTTGGTAGGAACGGGTCCACCGGCACCTGTGTTTTGCGAATAAATGTGCCAAGGTTTTTCAACAGTGGCAGTTATTACTAACTCATAAGTATCACCACTTTTCTTAACAGCCTCATATTTCCAACTTACAGGATCTTTTATTTGTGCATGTATGTAAGAAAAAAAGAACATTAAAGCAAATGCAAAAACAATTTTTTTCATAGCTTCTTTTTAAAATTTGAATTTATTAACACTTTAGATATTAATTTGTTAGGCAGTGAGGCCTAATAAAGCAAATATTTTTTTTCCATCTTCATTGCCCAAAAGCGGCGAACTTGCCCTTTCGGGGTGAGGCATCATACCAAATACGTTACCGGCTTTGTTCTTAATACCGGCAATATTCTGCAATGCACCATTCGGGTTAGCATCTGCAACTATATTTCCTGCTTCATCACAATACTGAAAAAGAATTTGATTATTTGCTTGTAATTCCTCTAAAACCTCATTAGAGGCGTAATATCGCCCGTCGCCATGCGCAATGGGAATGGTAAAAACTTCTTTTCCATTTGTAATATTTACATTTTTGCAAACGTACTTCTGATGGATATTCTGCAATAAAACACCGGGCAGCAAACCGCTTTCACACAAAATTTGAAAACCATTACATACCCCCAGTACCTTTCCACCCCTTTGCGCAAATTCAATAACACTTTCCATCATATTACTAAATCGAGCAATAGCACCACAACGCAAATAATCACCATAGGAGAAACCACCCGGTAAAACAATGCAATCATCTGTTGTAAACATGCTTAAATCCCTGTCTTTATGCCATAGCATTATTACTTCCTTGTTTAGGTCATTCTGTAATGCGTCTTGCATATCTCTATCACAATTCGATCCCGGAAATACTACAACACCAAACTTCATATAATATATTTATATAATTAATTATTTTTTTTACACAACACACATTAACAAATGTTACACAATTTCCAATTAATGCAAATTTACAAATGCCATAGCTAAAACCACGCTAAATTTTGCTAATGAACCAATTATTGTAAAAAACAAGTGCCAATGCTGCCCAAAAAAACAAATTGGGCAAAAATGTTTTACTTGGATACAAAAAATAATTGGCGAAAAATGCTGACAAAGGAATAATCCAAATAAATGCAGCGGTGAGACCTGCATAAGCAAATACAAAGGGACTAATTAAAATTACCAGCAAAAAAACCAGTACTATCATCCAATTTTTTCTAATTTGAATGACCATTCGGTTTACATGCAACTGCCAATAATAAAATGATAAAAGCAACAAAAGAACGGCATAGGCAATAGTAATACTGAACCAATAAGTGGGAAAAGGCAATGGCCAGGCAATTTGAAAATGCGGTAAAATCCCTTTAATTAAATTGGTTTGATTGGTAATAAACAAAATTGCTGCAGTAAAATAATATGGCAAAATAACACCAAGTAATAATACCAACCATTCTGCCAATCGAAATGGACGTACCACCAACAAAGCAAAAAATATTACCAATATGAAAATTACGGTTGGATGGTAACATAAAATTACTGCACCGGTAATAAATCCAATATTAAACAACAAAGTTTTGGGTGATGGATTATTGTACAAACGAATTAGCTTAACAAAAATCCAAATAATAAAACTATTTACCAGTAAAGCAGCACTTATATAATTCCATTGTGGCAATAAACCGGTTAAAAGTATATAAGCCATTCCGGTAGTATAGCCCTGTTGTTGAAACATGTGCGCATTATTCAAAGCTATATTAAAACGAATAGCTTGAAAAAGTACCAATAATGCATATATTAAGAATAAAGCAATATCAGGTAAGGGTTGAATATATTGTTGAATGATTACTTCAAAAAAACCACTGTGTGTTGGTTTAGTTATTTCGGGCGCATGCACAAAAAAATTAGCATGCACTACCAAAAACAATAATGCTAATAATACAATGCCACTATATGATTTATTTCGGAATAATTGAACCACATTACTTGCTTTAAAGTTATATCACAACTTTAGCAAAAGTAATGTATCCGCGATATTGACAAGGTATAATCATTTGCCGCAAACCTGTTTGCTTTCCCTGACGAGGCATAAACTGGTAGCCTCTATCTAAATTTTTAAACAATGGATTGCGAATGATTTGGCCATCGGGTGTTATGCTCTGATCAGTTAATAATAGCTGCCTTCTTTCTACCGAATTAAATAAAAAATGCAATTGATCGCCTGAATTCATTAAACCATATCCAATAAAGGCATCCGTGTTATCATCAAACTGCGATTTATGAATAACATTGCTCCATTCTAATGAGTCGCCGGGATTAAAAGACAACACCATAATATTATCCGCATAAAAACGATTCATATTATACATGGGATTGCCGAACGACCAAGGATAAAAATAGGAACCCATTAAGCCCATTCCATAACCGTAGCCATAATAATAGTTGTAAGGATTAAAAAACGGTGAACCGTACATATAATCCCAACGGTTATAAGGATTTCCTCGTGAAGAAGAGTAAGCCGATTCTGCAGCTAAAATATACCCGCCATCTTTACGCATAATAATGTTGTGAATATAATAGTTGTTAAATGCAGTTCGCATACCACTTTCACCTCTGGCATCCGCTCTTAGCTCATCGGGGAAGGTAAGAATGCTGTTGTGCATAATTTTTTGTTGTATTTCATCCCAAATACAATTATAAAGTCCTTCAACATTACCCCGCCTTTGTTTAGCAAAAAAACCTGTAATTAAGCAGTGATGATTTTCATTGTCAAATTTCACATGCATATCATCTAAAAACAAGCTTTTGGTATTTAGCGGTGTGGTAACAACAGAATTTTCAAGCGCAGGTTTAAAATAAAATTCAAGACCGGTAATATTATCGTTTTGAGAAGAACCCCATGCCCGTAAAAAAGCCAAATTACCATCATTATCTAACTCAAAGCCTGTTAGATAATCGTTTTTTTCAGGCATATCAATATTTAAAACACTTTTGTGTAATAATGTTAAATCAGGGTTATACAATAAAGTTGTAACTACATATTGTTTGTCGCTTTTAGTGTTTATTTTAAAAAATGTAATACGCTGCTTATTTTCACTGTATGCTGATGAATAAATTTTATTGCTGGCATTAAAAGCTAATACAGTAGTATCTAATTCTAAAGGTTGCCCTACTTGTTTGCCCCTTGCATCAATTTTTTGCGCCATACAATACACAATATTCTTTTTTTGGTATTGATAAAACATGTAGGCATAATTGGGATAGGTAATAAAATCGGCATTGAACAATTTATCCGGCAACCCCTCTATTCTATTTTTTTCAATCAACTTCATGTTATCATCATATACGCTAATGGTATGTATATTCCGATAATTTTTATAGATTAAAAAATTGCCTTGTAGTTTTCCCAGCACTTCAAAATTCATATTGCGAGCATCATCCCTATCGGGTGCTGAGTAGGTAATGGATTGTGCATTTACTGCCACACATATAAACAAAGTAATTCCAAGAAATAAACAATGCTTTAATTTCATACTTATTGTTTTATACAACTATACGTTCGTTTAATAAGAATAATGTTAATACAAATTTGCAGTCTTTACAAAATTAAGCGAACCCTGTAAAGAAATAGTGAAAAAGATTTCAGGTTTTCTTATACAGATACCTTTTGGCAAAATAATTTTACTATACATTTGTTAATATTTTTTTACGCAATTATTTACTGTGAACAAATCCCTTAGTAAAGTAACGCCGGCCAGTTTGTTAATTGCTTTAGGTATAATTTACGGCGACATAGGTACCTCACCATTGTACGTATTGAATTCGGTAATTAGAGACCGACCTATTAATGACCTATTAATTATAGGAAGTCTATCCTGTATTATATGGACATTAACCTTGCAAACCACTGTAAAATATGTAATCTTAACCTTACAAGCCGATAATAAAGGCGAAGGTGGAATATTCAGTTTGTTTGCTTTGGTACGTCGCAGAAGAAAATGGTTGGTATTTCCGGCAATGGTGGGTGGGGCAGCTTTATTAGCCGATGGAATAATTACGCCGCCTATTTCCATTACTTCAGCTATTGAGGGTTTGCGACAATTGCCGGGACTTAGTATTCAGGAAGGCGATCCGATTATCGTTTATATAGTTCTTGCAATTCTTACATTATTGTTTTTTGTTCAACAGTTCGGCACCAATTTTATTGGCCGATTTTTTGGGCCGATTATGTTTATTTGGTTCAGTATGTTGGCTGTAATTGGATCAAGCCATTTGCTCGATGACATTTCAATTTTTCGTGCTTTCAGTCCGCATTATGCCATAGAACTATTAACAATTTATCCTAAGGGTTTTTGGATATTGGGTGCCATCTTCCTGTGTACAACCGGTGCCGAAGCCTTGTACAGTGATTTAGGACATTGTGGCAAGAAGAATATTCATATATCTTGGATTTTCGTAAAAATTTGTTTAATTCTTAATTACTTAGGTCAGGGAGCGTGGTTGTTAGCTAAACACAATCATGGTTTAATTACATCTGAAATGATTGACGGTGGTTTTAATCCATTTTATGGTGTAATGCCGCAATGGTTTAAATTAGCAGGCATTATCATTGCCACTGTTGCTGCCATTATTGCCAGCCAGGCGCTAATATCAGGTTCATTCACCTTGATTAGTGAAGCATTACGCCTGAATTTATGGCCCAAAATGAAAATTAATTATCCTTCTGAAGAAAAAGGACAATTATATATACCCGGTGTTAACCTATTACTGTTTATTGGTTGCACCGGCATTGTGCTTATTTTTCAGAAATCGTCGAACATGGAAGCGGCTTATGGATTGGCCATTACCATGTGCATGATTAGCACATCCATTTTATTTGCAAACTACTTGGTGAGTCATAGGGTATTCCCGTTATGGATATATTTATACCTTGTCGTTTATCTTACCATTGAAATATCTTTTTTAATTGCCAACTTAGAAAAATTTCCACATGGCGGTTACATTACCTTGTTAGTAGGAGGCGGATTATTTTCAGTAATGTACATTTGGTTTAGAAGTAGAAAGATTAAAAACCGTTATGTTGAATTTGTTCGCTTACAACATTACATTCCTTTATTGAAAGAATTGAGCCAAGATGAATCCATACCCAAATATGCTTCTCATTTGGTGTATATGACAAGTGCCAATAACCCAAAAGAAATTGAGCATAAAATCATTTACTCCATTTTAAACAAAAAACCCAAACGTGCCGATACCTATTGGTTAATACATGTTGATGTATTGGATGACCCTTATACCTCAGAATATAGTGTTGAACACATAATGGCCGATGATATTATTAGAGTAGAATTCAGATTAGGTTTTAGAGTAGAACAACGCATACATGTAATGTTTAAAAAAGTAGTGCAAGATTTGGTTGCTAATAAAGAAGTAGATATTACCAGCCGTTATGCAAGTTTGGAGAAAAATAATATAGCAGGTGACTTTCAATTCATTGTATTGGAAAAATACCTTAGCTCTGACAATGAATTGCCTTTTATAGAACGCATTATTATGAAAATGTATTTTTGGTTGAAAGAAATTTCATTGAGTGAAGAACGCGGCTTTGGTTTGGATCCCGGTTTTGTAACTGTTGAAAAATTTCCGCTAATAGTTGCGCCCTACTCTAGTTTAAACTTAAAACGAGTACAATAATTATATTAAGTTTCATGCTTACCGGCAAACATTAATTATATTACTTTGAACGCAACAAAGTAATAATTATTAGCGGCTGCAATTAATTGTAAATTGCAATAGTACGATTGAATGAAATCCTGATAAGCTTTAAACTCATGGGTAGGCACAACAAATTCATCAAAGAAAATAATGTCACCTTTTTTTAAATAAGGGGCCAATGTGGTTAATGTATATAAAGTTGCTGAAAACAAATCAGCATCCATCATAATTACATTGCGTTTATTGTTATTAAACTCTTTTACAAATCCGGGAAGTGTTTGTTGAAACAATCCTTTTAAAAATTGTGCCCGATTATCATTACCAATATCAGGCAAAGCCTGGTTGCTGCTGAATGCACCTTTTTTGAAAGGGCCCCAATCTTCAGGCAACCCGTCAAAGGTGTCAAATCCATAAAATGTACTTTCAGCATGATTGTTTTTTTGTAACCACCATTTAAATGATTCGCCCCAAGCCACACCAAATTCCAAATAATTAATTGGGTTTACGTCAAGCCTCTCCTGTTGTATCACCCATTCATACATTTTTAATCTGCGTTGATAATCCCATTTACAAGGAAAATCATTATAAAGTACTTTCCTGTTTTCATAGGCCCATTTTGAAAACAAAGTGAGATAATACATATTGGCAAAAAATCCACTTAACCAACCCAGTATGCGATGCAATTGCAACCAAATAAATAACAATTTCGTGTAACGTATAAAAAACAACTTCATGATAGTATATTTAAGTGGAATGAACCGACCATTTTAATTCCGCAATAATACGGTAAGTTTTTACAGATTAAGTTAAATGGGCACCACTTTTGTTTTTTTGTTTTGCTTTATTTTATCCGGAATGGCTAATTCTATTTGTTGTTTCAGCACTTCTATCAAACGCCTTTTTACAAAATTTCGGTGTGTTACTAAACTAACTTCTCTAACAGGTGCCGGACTTTTAAAATACCTTAAACAGGCTTGCTGTTTAGCGGTCATATCTAATGTAGCCAATTCGGGTAATATAGTAATTCCATCATATAAATCAACCATACGGCGTAAGGTTTCCAAACTACCGGCCTCATATTCAAAATGACCTCCTTCTGAAGTTGCTTTACGTAATTCACAAAGATTTAAAATTTGTGAACGAAAGCAATGCCCTTCTTCCAGCAACCAAAGCTTACACGGATCAATATCTTTTGGTAAAACATATGTTTTTTTAAACACTTCATTGTTTTTAGATACATAAGCAAGCATCTCTTCATAAAACAAAGGCTCCTCTTTAATACCGGCATCGTTTAAAGGTGTCACTAAAATACCGGCATCTAAACTGCCTTCTTTTAATTTTTGCACTATTTGATCTGTGGTAAACTCACTAATTTGCAACCGAACATCAGGATATTTTTTTGTAAAAGCATGAATGAATAAAGGCAATAAATAAGGTGCTAAGGTTGGAATAATTCCTATTTTCAATTCGCCGTGTATAATACCTTTTTTTTCATCTACCATTTCTAACAACAAATCACGTTGCGCCAATATTTTTCTGGCTTGTTCTATAATATTCACCCCATATTCCGTAGGCAAAACAGGTTGTTTACTCCTATCAAAAATTTTTATGCCTAATTCCTCTTCTAATTTTTGAATTTGCATACTCAAAGTGGGTTGCGTTACAAAACATGCAGCTGCAGCTGAGGAAAAATGACGAAAAGTATCTAAAGCAACTATATACTCTAACTGTACTAAAGTCATATCGTTCATCAATTTTATTGATGGAAAAATACAAAAAATTGTTTCAATCTATGATATTTTAACGTAGGTTTTCAATTTTATTCTTGCCCTATTCTTTATGCTCCTTTCATTCATATACCAAATAAAAAAACATGTACACTGCTTTCAAAAAAATACATAAACCCATTACCTTTAAAAGAAAAAAGTATGACACCCGAAGAAAACTTTGCACGCTTACAATTAACATTACCACCCCCACCGGAACCCTTAGGAGTGTATAAACCTTTTTTAGTAGATGGTAATTATGTATATGTTTCAGGTCATGGCCCATTAATCAGTAAAGGGAATTTTATTATTGGCAGAATTGGGGAACAATTAACTGCTGAAGAAGGTAAAGCCGCAGCCCGACAGGTGGGTTTGGCTATACTGGCTACTTTAAGAGCCAATTTAGGTTCATTAAATAAAATTGAACGTGTAATTAAAATACTGGGCATGGTCAATGCAACAAACCAATTTCATCAACACCCTTATATCATTAATGGTTGCAGTGAATTGTTTGCTGAAATTTGGGGTAACGATGCGGGCATTGGCGTACGAAGCGCTGTGGGTATGGCGAATCTACCTGATAATATACCTGTTGAAATTGAAGCAATGTTTAAATTGGCATTACCTATTAATTAAATAATATGAGTTGGTTCGAGATTACGAATGCAGAAACGGTTGATTCACCGGCTTTACTAATTTTTAAAGACAGAATGGAACAAAACATTCAAACTGCAATAAACAGATTAGAGGGTGATGTGTCAAGATTTAGGCCTCACATCAAAACCAACAAAACCCCTGAAGTTTGTCAAGCACTAATGCAAGCAGGTGTTACACAATTTAAATGTGCTACTATTGCAGAAGCTGAAATGCTGGCACAGGTATGTGCCAAAGATATTTTATTGGCCTACCAGCCTGTAGGTCCTAAAATTAATCGTTGGATAGCACTTCAACAACGGTATCCCAATGCTGTATTTGCCTGCTTAACCGATAATAAACTTACGGCAAAAGCTTTAGCCGATGCACATGCAGCAGCCAACTTAACTGCTAAGGTTTATATTGATGTAAATAATGGCATGAATCGATCAGGAATTGAGGTAAATAAAGTTGCTGCATTGGTCAATCAACTCATGCAACTACCGAACCTTTCAATTATTGGATTACATGTATATGATGGGCATATTAGAAAACCATCAGCCGACGAAAGGAAAGCAGCCAGTGATGCGGCATTTGAGCCGGTTGAACAATTACAAAAAGTGTTGCAGCAACAATACCAGCGTACATTTCGCATTATTGCCGGTGGCTCTACTACTTTTGCAGCGCATGCACAAAGGAAAAACGTTATATGCAGTCCGGGTACTTTTATTTTTTGGGATGCCGGCTATCAACAACTCATGCCGGAAGAACCATTTGAATGGGCTGCTGTATTGATAACCAGAGTGATTTCTGTTATTAATGATACCACTATTACCACCGATTTAGGACATAAATCCGTTGCTGCAGAAAATCCTCAGCCACGGGTAAAGTTTTTAAACGCCCCAAATGCAGAACCCATAGGACAAAGCGAAGAACATATGGTAGTAAAAGTTCCGGATAGTAGTCATTATCAACCGGGCACACTATTGTATGCTATACCCATACATATATGCCCTACCGTTGCCTTATACAATACTTTGCAAGTGGTAGAAAACCATAAAGTAGTTGGCTCATGGAAAGTAGTTGCTCGTGATAGATTCATTCATATTTAATACCGAAGCTATGTTACTCATTGACGCCCATTTAGACCTGAGCATGAATGCCATGGAATGGAACAGAGATTTACGACTTCCGGTTGCTACCATCCGAAGCAATGAAGCCGGCTTAACGGATAAGCCTGATAGAGGCAATGGCACTGTTTCTTTTCCTGCATTACGTGCAGGAAATATAGGAATTGTAGTAGCTACTTTAATTGCGAGGGTAAAACTTCCCGGCCAAATATTATCGGGTTGGTCTTCAGCTGAACAGGCGTGGGCGCAAATTCAGGGGCAATTGGCTTGGTATAAAGCTATGGAAGCTGCAGGTGAAATTCGCATAATAGAAACACAATTGCAATTGCAACAGCAAATAGATATTTGGAATGATAATAGTATTTTGAATGAGCATAAACCAATTGGCGTTATACTAAGTTTAGAGGGTGCCGATAGCTTAATAACACCCGAACATGCCATTATTTTACAACAACAAGGTTTAAGAGCAATAGGTCCTGCGCATTATGGTCCGGGGCGTTATGCTAACGGAACCGATGCCACCGGACATTTAAACCACAACGGTATTGCCTTGCTGCAAATAATGCAACAACATGGATTAGCATTGGATATTACCCATTTATGTGATGATGCTATGGGCGATGCATTACAACTATTTAAAGGGAATATTTGGGCTTCACATCACAACTGTAGAAAATTAGTACCCCACAACCGACAAATCAGCGATGAGGTTATACAATCAGTAATTGAACGAAATAGTGTAATTGGTATGGCTTTCGATGCATGGATGATGGTGCCCGGTTGGGAACGCGGAAAAAGCAATCCCAAAACAATGCAATGCAACTTAGCTGCTATCATTCCGCACATTGATCATATTTGCCAATTATCGGGCAATAGTTTACATGTGGGTATTGGCAGTGATTTAGATGGAGCATTCGGTACAGAACAATCGCCTTATGATTTGAATACCATTGCCGATTTACAACAACTGAAACATTTGTTAGTAGCAAGAGGATATTCTGCTAATGATGTAGAAAATATTTTTTACAAAAACTGGTTACGGGAATTTTCTAAAGTTTTGCCTGCTTAACAATTGAATGGTCAAGCGGGAAGTTGTTATATCATTTCAATAAAAATAAGATTGAACAGATATACTAATAACAGCAATGCATTAGCGTTGTTCATCTACAATTTTGCCATCTTCCATTCGTATAATTCTATTGGTTTTAGCGGCAAAATCAGGGTCATGTGTTACAATAAGCATGGTTTGGTTCAATTGCTGCGATAATTGTTTAAATATATCAAACACCAACTCACTATTTTTTTTATCTAAATTTCCGGTAGGTTCATCACCCATAATTATATCAGGGTCATTAATTAAAGCACGGGCAATGGCTACCCGTTGTTTTTCACCGCCCGATAATCGAGCGGCATTTTTCAGTGCCAGTTCACCAATGCCCAGCGTTTGCAATTTTTCATAAGCACGGGCCTCAACTTCTTTTTCAGAATATCGATTCAATTTTAAACCGGGTAACATTACATTGCGCAACACCGTAAATTCATTCAGCAAATAATGAAACTGAAAAACAAAGCCTATTTTTTCATTCCGAATTTTGGCTAAATATTTTTCTTTTTTTCGCTGCATGGAAACACCATCAATTTTCACTTCGCCTTCATAATCGGTATCCATGGTAGAAAGCACATACATTAAAGATGACTTACCGCAACCCGATTTACCCACAATAGAAACAAAGTCGCCTTTTGCAATGGAAAAGTTCACGCCATCCAGTACTTTCACTTTTACCGGATCATAAAAATATTTTACAATATTGACTGCTTCTAAAATTGTTTCCATAAATTATTTTCCTCTTATAATTACAACAGGGTCAATTTTACTGGCTTTACGTGCCGGTAACCATCCGGCCAAATAAGTTGTAATTAGTGAAAAACTAATACCGATTATATAAAACAACGGATTGTAATTAATAGGATAAGTTTTTACCGTGGGTAATGCAGCAGTATGAAAAGGAATATGATTAATAACAACCGATAAACCATACCCGGCCAATAAACCTGTTCCGCCACCAAACAAACCAATCCCTATTGCAATTACTAAAAAAATGGTTTTAACATCGCGACCGGAAAAGCCCATGGCTTTCATAATAGCAATCGTATCCATTTTTTCATAAATCATCATATTTAAAATGTTGTAAATACCAAAACCTGCTACAATTAACAAAGTAATACCAACCGCATAAGAAATTAAACTTCGAACAAAACTGCCCGTTTCAAATTGAGAGTTAGCCGTTTGAATATCTTCAGCATCCACTCCGTAAATGCGCCCAAACGTTTTAGCCAAAGCAGGCGCCTCATTAATATTATGCAACTTGATGCGTATATCTGTGATATACAAAGAGGACTTACCCAATATTTTCTGCGTAGTTTGAATAGATGCATAACTCTGTGCTTTATCAAAATCATTTAAACCCGATTGAAAATAGCCTACTACTTTTAATTGAAATATGGTTCCTGTGCTGGTCGTTATTTGTACCACATCGCCCACATTGGCTACTAATTTTTCTGCCAATGCTTTTCCTAAAATAATGCTATTGGGTATGGTATTTAAGTCAGATGATTTCCCGGCAACAATATAATCATCAAAGAAAAAAAGTTTACGCTCGGCAGCCACATCAATACCATTAATTACTCCATTTATAGCTACTGTTCCATCATTAAAAAAAACTTGTGCAGTAATGGTAGGCGCCACCCCCAATACCTGCTTATTTTGTTCCAAGGCTTGAATGATTGGGCCACTATTGTATATTTCTTGACGAACATTACCTGATTTTAAGGAACTGATAATGGGATAATCATTTTTATAGGCAGGCCATTTTGTAACGGCCTGGTGTTGACGAGGACGAATATCATTGTATAAACGAATATGTGGTGTTCTATTCACTACTAAACCATCAAGTAAATCATTCAGCCCACTCATAAAACTTAATAAAGCAATAAACATGGTGATACCAAAAGTTACTCCAACTGCTGCAATTAACGTTTGCCGCCAGCGCGCCATGAGTAAAGATTGGGCAATATTGAAAAGTAATTTTGGTTTCATGAATGATGCAACAATTAATCAAGAAAGTAACAAACACCTGCTATTCCATTAATTCATCTTGTGCAGAAATACCGGAAACAATTTCTACTTTTTGATAATCACGTATTCCTACTACTACTTTTTGTTTTTTGCCATTGGCTAACAAAACAGAATCGCCGGGAAGCAAATAATTGGCAGGTATGGTTATAACGTTATTGTGTTGACGAATAACAATATTAGCCTCTAAGGTTAAATTAGGATACAATACCGGCGGTGATTGCACTAAAATAGCATCAACTTTAAAAGTACGGGTTTGTGCATCCATAGAAGGGTAAATTTTAACCACTTTCGCTTCAAACACTTTGTCTTTATAACTATCCATGGTGTACAATACCTGCATACCATTTTGTATGCGGGCAATATCATGTTCATCTACTTGTAATTCTAACAAAAAAACACCTGCTTCACCTACCAATGCCACAGCCGATTGAGGACTTACCAACTCCCCTTTCTTTTTGTTTAATTGATAAACCATACCATCTACATCGCTTCTTACAATAAAATCACCGGCGTTGGTGCCCGCAATAGCCAAATTTTTTTTCGCTTGCTGTGCGCCAAAATCAATTTGCTTTTTCAAATCATCGTATTGCAATTGTGCTGCTTGCCAGGCATGCAGTGCATTGGTATAAGCCAATTCACGAGCATCTAAATCATTTTTAGTACCAATTTGTTGTGCCCACAAATTGCGTTGACGTTGTAATAACGTAGTAGCATTGTCTAACTGCGCTTTAGTAGTAGCAATATTAATTTTAGCTTCATTTAAGCGAGCCGCATTAGCTGCTACTGATGCATTTTCAGCAGCAATAGCAGCATTTTCCGTACTTAAGCGAGGGGCGGTATTTTTAATATGTAAAATAGGTTGCCCTTTTTTAACACGTTGCCCTTCGGTTACATAAATAGTATCTATTAATCCCGTCACCGTTGCAAATGCCTGGTATTGATTATTTGACTTTACGATTCCCGAAGCATATACTGCTTCAACAATGTTTTGTTGCGTAGGATGAATAGTGTTTTTATTAGAACGACAACCAACCAAAATACCGAACAATATTAAAATGGCAAATGTTATCCGCATATGGTATAAATATACTTACAAAGCTATTGAAATGTAACGGATTTCCTATATGATGTTCCTCATAATTAAATGTAAACAAAGCAATATTAAAAGCGCAGTCGGAATAGTTGGATTGCCATTATTTTTAATAGAAAATTTTTAGCGGCAAAATTTAGATAAAATAAGAATGCCTTAGCATTGGTGAGAAAGTGAAATGAATAGCAATGCCCTTATGAAAAAGTAAAACTTACATTGATTCCGTTATTTCTTTTAATACTACTTCATTTTCGCAAACCGATAAATGATAGGAAACTCCCAGTTTAACCGCCAAATTAGGCTCGCCATGACTCACTGGAAAATGAAAGGCCACCGGATAATTATATTCAGCCACATGTTCCCTTACAATTTCTTCAACCGTTTTCCCGAAAGGAATAGTGGTATCTTTCATATCGGTAAAGCCACCCACTAAAAGGCCGGCCAGGTTTTGCAGCATTCCAGCCCGTTTTAATTGAATCAGCATACGATCAACATTGTACAAATACTCGCCCACATCTTCCATCACTAAAATTTTATTCGTAGTATCTATACTATCCGCACTACCAATTAAGTGCGCAATAATGGTTAAGTTACCCCCTACCAACGGCGCAGTAACATTACCTAAGCGATTGAAAGCATGCGGCGCAAGGCAATAATGAATAGGTTGACCGGATAAAACAGCTTTTAGGGATTGTACAGAGGCGCCTTCTACCCCACCATCATTAAAAGCATTGGCCATAGGGGCATGTAAGGAAGGGAAACCCAGCCGTTGCAAGCGTGCATGTAAAATTGTAATATCACTGAACCCTATTACCCATTTAGGGTGTTGTATAAAAGCAGTAAAATCTAACTGATCAATAATTCTACTTAAGCCATAACCGCCACGGGCACAAAATATAGCCTGTATATGGGGGTCATTCAATGCCTGTTGCAAATCATGCAATCGTTCTTCATCCGTTCCGGCAAAATAATGGTTTTGCAAACCTATGGTTTTCCCCACCTGCACCACGTAGCCCCATTGCTGTAGCGTTTGAATACAAGTTTCAGCTTTTTGTAAAGGGAAATAGCCGGATGGGCAAAGCATTGAAATTATAGTTTGTTGGGAAGTGAGATTGGATAATTTTTTCATTATGCAATGATATGAACTAAATAAAAAAACCTGCTGATAATAATTCAACAGGTTGATTAAATTAATTATACTAGATGTATTTTATTGAATAATAGTAACATCGAATGTTCTATTATTTCCGATGGCTCTCGCCGTTGCATCGGTATTAGTGAAAGCTATAGTCAAAGTACCATTTGCAGCAACCCTAGACCAAGCAATACCCATACCAGTTGGTAATGCAAATCTTGGATTAATAATAACACTTGCATTAGTATTTATATAATTTGGAATACTTACATTAATAGTTAATGTTTGCGTATAATCAATTTGGGTATTACTGCTTATAGTAATAGTAGTTCTTATAATACCATTTAGGACTGTTCCTAAAGTGCCTATTTTAGCAGTACCATTAACATCTAAATTCGCTTGAGGTGCAGTTGTCCCTATACCTACATTACCCGCATTTACACCACTACCCACTATTCGCATTTGTTCTGTACCGCCTGTTTTAATTACTAGTGAGGCAGAGTCTGAAGTTCCTATATAGTTAGTACCCGGAGTTGTACCTGCATTACCGGTTAAATTCCAAGCAAAGGGTGAAGTTGGTAAAGCCCATGTCAAGTTACCAGAACCATCATTGGTTAATACTGAGTTAGCGGCACCCTGCGCAGCAGGGAAATTAGTAGTAACATTATTTAAACTAATAATATTACCAGAACTATTTACTTGGAATTGCCCAGTATTACCAATAGTTAATGGTGATGCGGGGGTAGTATTCAATATACCGAAATAACCGTTATTATTCACTACACTCTGCACTGTAGTACCCTTTGTCCATTGTTGTAAATTCCCAGTTTGACCAGTCAGTCCTTCTATAGATAGTCCTATAGAATTAGTATTTGAATTTTGAATTCTAACATTATAGTTAGAACCTGTACCGGTGATAAAGCCAGGTACAGTAGTACTTTGTCTGCCACCATTAAAAATAATTTCATGATAGGCCGCCATTTGCAATGCTTTAGTCCATCCACCTTGCCATACAAAGTCAGAACTATTAAGAGGAACAATTTGAGCAGTACCACCAGAAGGATATGCTAAAGTGATTTTTGAATTACCACTAGCATCTGAAGAGTCATATAAACCTATACTTGCAACGGTACCAATTACTTTTAAGGGGAAATTAGGTGTTGAGGTTCCTATACCTACATTACCAGTACTTAAAATTCTCAATCTCTCCAAATTGTTGGTTCTAGCAACAAAATCAACTGCATTTGTGGTCCCAATAAAATTCGAAGCTGGGCTAGTACCAGCATTACCAACTAAAAGCCAGCCATTAGTTGCACCAGTTGGTCCTGTTGCACCTGTCGCACCAGTGGCACCTGTTGCACCGGTAGCACCATTTATACCATTAGTTCCATTTACACCAGCGGGACCTTGAGGACCGGTCGCTCCGGTAGCACCAGTGGCACCCGTTACACCTTGTGCACCGGTTGCACCAGTTACACCCTGAGCACCGGTTGCACCAGTTACACCCTGAGCACC
>NZ_QKZV01000011.1 GCF_003254115.1 Hydrotalea sandarakina | reverse complement strand
CAGCACAACAGGGTGTAGCTAAAGCAATAAGTGTGTATAATCATTTACGTCCACATGGTAGTATTAGTTACAAAACACCTATAGAATTACATAATCATAATGAACCGGTTGAAAGGAAATGGAAGAACTATTATGTAAAAAAGGAACTATTAAAAGTTGGAGTTGCTGAGGAAACATACCGATGAAAAAAATATTTCTATAGCTGAGATGGGCTATAAAATATTTTTTTCATCTGCAACCTTAACTTTGAATAGTAAACCAATGGCAGGACTAAAAACAAATCGTAAACCTGTCGTAGGATTAAATCAAAAAAACTGTCAACTATTTTTAGGACGATACATTGTGTTATCAGTGGTTTTCACAGCCAAATAGAGAAAGATGTTTTGCATTACCTGCTCAAAGGCAAACAGCCCATCATTTTGGCATTGGCAAGAGGGCTAAAAGAAAAAGTAGAACCCGAATTTGTAAAGCCATTGGAACAAGGCAGACTGCTCATCATCACCCCGTTTGACAAATCGGTAAAACGAGTAAGCAGTCAAAACGCACAGATACGAAACCAACTTATGACAACACTTGCCGACCAAATCACCATTGGTTATGCAAGCCCTGGCGGACAGTTGGAAGAACTTCTAAAAGGAATTGAGAAACCAATAAACAAAATCGTATGAGCCAACGCATTTTACTCACGGAGTGTTTATTTTCAAAGGTGTTCGTGAATGCTCTGCATTTGCAAGCATATTGCCAAAGCCCCGCAAGCCGACCCGCAAGGTAAAGCTTTGTCAAAGAGCTTGCAAAGCCGACCCAAAGAAAAATTGAAACCGTTCACGGTTCACGAACACCATTAAAAAACAATTATGAAGTGAGTAATTAAAAAAAATCTCCCACCCTTCTGAAAATAAAAAATACGCAACCTCACAACCAGACACGACAAAGACAGAGAAATTCAATATTGACAATGGTTTGCAAGGACGGACTGACAGCACACCAGCTGCCAACATGCGTTTGGCGTCATGCGGGGTGAAGTGCTTAAATTTAAATTCAGTTTTTCAAATCAAATTTTGTGCTATGTTGACAGTGCAGTGCTGCTAAATTCACTAATTTGCCAAGTGCCAAACCGTTGGCTGCAAGCATATAAACAATCACAAATAGATATAAAAAATATAATATGACAGCACAAGCTCATGAAATACTTTTTTTAAATGGTTATGAAACATCAATGGCAGCAGAGCCATTAAACCAATACCTGCAAAATAGAAATGATATCACCTTTAGTCCACAATCTTCAACTTGTTGGCGTGGATACTATGGACAATGGAAGATTGAGGAAAATAAGTTGTTTCTAATTGGACTTGAAGCATATATAATTGGAGACACTGAGACTAAGGTGGGATTAAACTATTTATTTCCGGGTCAAAAAGAAGTTTTTGCAAATTGGTTCAATGGTGAAATAAGAATACCACAAGGGAAAATGTTAGAATACGTACATAGGGGTTATGCTTCCTTATATGAAAGAGATTTATTCCTTGTATTTGAGAATGGAATATTGATTAATCAATATGAAGTTGATAATAAAGAAGAATATCAAGATCGTCTTATTAAAAGACTGTCTCTTACAAAAGAATCAAATAATAAAAAGAAAAAAAGAAATATTGTTATTTCAATTCTTGCAATTATATTAATCGGAATTTGTATAGGAATATATTATTTGATTATGTGGGGTTCCGTAATTAGTTATGTGATATCAACAATTTTAGGTATTGGTTTAATATTCTTAATCTTTTTAGTAATAAAAATTACTTTAAAAAAATAAATGCAGTTTAATAGGAAGAATGAAGAAAGAAAGGGATAGAGTGCTTCCCATTTTGAGTACGCATAAAAAGTATCATTTTTCATTGAATGCTAATCATCTGATTATATTGTTTGCGGGCCGCCCTAAATTTTAAGCCCGAACACAGCATTTTTTTGTTTAATTTTATCAATTCGTTTTTTTTAAACATCTTGTTGTGGTGTTGTATTGTATACAGCAACAGGATGAAAATGAAATAAAAATTTACTAATAATAGTAAACGGATAAAAAAGATCTCGAATCAATTAAAATTTTACACCTAACGCTGTTGCCATGAAAAATAATTTGCATTTTCAATTTTTTGAAGAAAAGGGTAAGCTTTTTGGTTTATGCAATAATACAAAACGGATTATTTGCATAGATCATAAACTGATTTATAAAAAGGAAAAACCGGTTGTTCCCCAGCCACCTCAAAATTCAGAGTATGAATTTGAGAGAGAATACCGATTATTGGACAAACTCTGGGAAATTGAAGAAGAAATGAATTCATATAATACAGAGCAGGAAGAAAAAAAACAACCTATAAAAAAAGATACCATCATTCGTTTTTTGTTACTATATCCCCAAAACTTTAAAAAATTTCTACAATCAATCGATAAAGATTTTGAATCTATCTTAGAGCAAAAACAACTCAGTGGTATTTTAAAAGCATATCATCATAGACAGTCTATTCAACACCAATATCAACTAAAAGCTTTCAAAATAATGCACCGGGAAAATGTATGGACATCACTGCGCTTAAATGAAGAGGGCGAAATAAGAGAAGAATAAATAGCTTCAGCAATTATTCTCTAACTGCTCCTTTTGCTTGCCCAACGAAGGATGCCTTTTGTTGCACAAATATTTAAAACACATTTCATCGTTTCGTTACATAACGGAATAAAATCAATAATTATATACCCATGCTTGAGCAGAAAAAACAAATGCTGATTGAAAGCTTTGAAAAAATGAATGTTTCCATGCTTTCGGTTTTGTTAGATGACGACAAAACGTATCAGGATGTACCTAAAGAACTGTTTGTACAAAAACTTGAAGCGGTTTTTGAAACATTCCAACAAAATGGCGATACCTGTTTAACGGCTCATGCCGGCACTTGCTATTCGGATAGCTGTCCTAATGCAGGTTGCCGAGGTTATGCTTTTGTAGGCAATGCCACCAACAATCATATTAGTCTTATTTTTAAAGATTCTGCGCAAGAGATAGAAGATATTTTTCATTGCGGTGAATTTAAAACAGATGATCCATTCGTTCGTACCAATCAAAAAATTAGGCTAGAAGTGTGGGCCGATGAAATGGCGGCCTTTGAACCGAGTGTTGATTTTTTAATTTTGCTGCAACAAGCGGAAAAAGCTTATGAAACACTAATACAATACCGTGATGACATTATTGATAAAAGCATCTATCTTCCCTGGATAAGCAAATATGCCTCGTTGTATGAAATGGTTAAGCTTCAAATTATGTATTCGGGCTTTCATCGGTTCAATCAATTATATGGTTCTATCAGCTCATTGAATGAATTTTTACCGTATAGTGTAGAAGCGCAACAGGCATTAGAGGCTTATGCTGAAATTGATGTGCAGAATGAACAACAGTTATTGCATTGGCTTACCACTTATGAACCTTTAGGTGATCATTTCATTGGGTTTTTATATGATGAAATAGACCTTGAACACCCCGAAGCGAAAGCTTATTTTACCACCGGCGGATTAAAAATTAGCACAGCCGATTTCAAATACATTGCTTTGTTTAAATTTTATTTTGATGACTATTATTGGTACAAGTTGGATGAATACAACACATTTACCAACGAACAATTAAGAAATGCTTACAACCCTGATGATGAAATAAGTCAATACAGGAGTTCATTAACGTATCATTTAAGGAAAAGAAATAAGTTAAGGTAAGATTCTAATTAATTCATGTTTTTAGTGAAAATGAATGAATGAATCAATATATTTATTGTCATGAAATTCTAAATCATGGAATACAAAAAACGTTGTGAAATATTAGAGGATGGGAAATGGGTATTGGCATCATTTGGTATGCGTGCTCTTTCCATTATATTAGATTTTTTGTTTCTGGGAATAATAATATATTTATTCCAGAAAATTATTCAATTATCCGGTATTCAATTAAAGCACATTAAAATTGAAGGATTTACTCATATTGACATAGAAGGATATGGGATGAATCCAACTGAAAAATTTATTATAAAAGCTATTTTAGTTTGTCTTCCTACTATTTATTTTACTTTAATTACTTATTTTACAAATGGTCAAACTTTAGGGAAAAAAATAACAGGTATAAAAGTAATTGCACTTTATCATAAACACTTAGGTTTATGGCATTGCCTAGAGAGAAGTTTAGGTTATGTCGCATCCTCATTGGAGTTAGGGCTTGGTTTTTTTCAATCTTTATGGAATACGAACAGAATGACTTTGCACGATAAAATTGCTGAAACAATTGTGGTCCGTAAATATAAACGAGTGAAATTGCAGCACTAACTTTTATTTTTATGGAAAATAATAAAACAAACTTAGCAAACCCATTAGTTTAATCAATGCTCTATTAAAAGGGAAATTAGAAAATGTTCAGACACATTGGTGATGCAAGAACTTATTCACATAACATACGTATTGCATCACTTTTATCCTTTGTAGCAGGTATTGTGAATGTAGTTGGATTTTTATCGGTGCAGCGATTAACAACCAATGTAACCGGACACTTTGCTTTTTTTATTGATGATGTATTTAAACTGAACTTTTGGCACGGACTCATTTTTTTGTTGTACATCGTATTCTTTTTATTGGGCTCTTTTATATCTGGCTTTTTGGTGGAATCTATTTTCAGGTGGAATAAAGCTTACGTTTACATTATACCTGCAATATTGGAAAGTGCTTTATTATTTTTTGTTGCTTTTTTGGGAAAGCTGATACATACAGCACCCGATACATTGGCTTTTTTACTATTGTTTACCATGGGTTTACAAAATTCATTGGTAACCAACATTTCAAAAGCAACCGTTAGAACCACACACCTTACCGGTTTATTCACCGATTTGGGTATTGAACTTTCACAGCTGTTTTTTTACCATGAACCGGAACAGAAAAAAAAGTTACTATCATCTATTCGTTTAAGATTTACAATCATTGCCTTCTTTTTTATAGGCGGTACGGGTGCCGGTTTGCTCTATTCATCACTGAAACTAAAAGTATTGATTGTTGCAGGTGCCGTGTTGTTAATAGGTGCTACTTTCGATTATTGGAAATATGGTATTATTAAAGCCAAACGAAAATACAGTCGCAAAACATAATGAATATATCTTCAGCAAAGGCTTCATTAAATTTTGTTGGCCTGATATACTTAGCGAAAATATATTTAAATAAAAATTCACATTTCTTTTTTATTTAACTTTAAAATCACTTTACTCGTATTCATTTATTCACAATGCTAACCATTCATGTATATGCCAACCAACAACGAAAAAGCGGCCAAAGAAATTATTAGCACACTTAATTCCGGCAATTTTTACTGTGAATGCCCGTGTGGGTGTGGCGAAGAAATCCGGTTAAAAGATGCCGATTTGTTTTACTTGAATAATTTTTCTGCATCAGGCAAAGTTGCACAACAAGAAATGTTGGAAGATTTGAAGCAACAACGTAAGGAATTAAAAGAACGAGCAGCGAATATGACCAAACGTCCACAGCTAACAGCAAAAGCAGTGAATATTGGTTTTATACTAGAAAGAATTGCCCCGGCTTTCCCGCATTTCCCTTTTCAACACAATGATTGTCGTTCCTTATTCGACCCCATTGATTATATCATTTTTGAAGGGTTACACAAAAGCGGTATCGTTAACAAAATTATTTTCACGGATATAAAAACCGGTGCTGCTAAATTAAAAAATAATCAAAAGGCCATTAAGGCATTAATTGAAAGCAAAAATGTAAAGTTTCAGATATATGAATAACCTCACTAATAATCAACTGCTGCAATTTTTTCAATTGCAACGCCAAATTTTTGGCGTTTGTCCGCATACCGGAAAAATTTTTCGCTTAAGCGATTGCCAGATTTATGTAAAGAAAAAACCGGAACCCGATTGGTTACAGCAAATTGAAGCAGCACAGCAACGCATAAATCGTGCAGAAGAAAAATTAGATGAGAAAGAAGCAGAAATTAGAGAAAAAGCGCGTGATGCCGGCAGAAAAGAAGCTGAGAAAATGATTAAAAAAATTGATACTATTTTTCAACCACTTAAATTGAATCCGGATGATTCAAAAGTTATTTTTCATCCGGTTGATTTTGTAGTGTTCAATGGCATGAAGTCGGGGCAATTGAAAAATGTTTTGTTTCTAGATAAAGTGCAAAAACAAACTGATAAACGGTTGCAACAAAGCATTCAAAAAGTAATTGAAAAAGGAAATTATGAGTGGGTTACTTTAAGGGTGGAAGAAAATGGCACCATAAAGGAAGAGTAAATGTATTTCTATTTTGTTCCTCGTTTAAAAAACAAACTAATTCGTTAAAGCATCAAACAGAGGCAAATCATTAAGACACCACAGCTTAAGTAACACCTGTATTTTCAATGACGGCTATTGCAACGGTTATGCACTTGTGTAAAGTGGGTTGTTTATACTACAAAATTCGGTTAACCGTTTTAAGCCAATCTTAATATTTTATGAGGAATGGCAGGCTTCTTACAGTACACGATTACACTTGAAGTAAGCGGCAAAAATGTTTACTTTTGCGGCTCATTCAACTTATCAATCGCTCATCCATCAATCGTCCATAAAATTGAAATTAAGGCAAAGAAGAAAAATAGTTCGCTACTTAAATATTTTGGATAAACCTATTCAACCAAGTCCACTGGTATTTAGTAGAACTTTTTTATTGTGGGCATTGGTTGGTTTAGTGGGTGGCATAATAGCCGGCTTGTATTGGATTGGTCTTGATTTTTTGATGCACTTTTTTGGTTATTTTAAAGGATGGCAGGTTATTCCTTTAATGGCAACCACCGGTTTATTGGCAGGGTTGGTCATTCATTTTATTGGAGATCCCGGTGAGTTAAATTTAATTGTCAACAATATTCGTTTTAACAAAGGGAAGTTAGATCCTAAGAACAATCCTTCAATGATTGTGTCTTCCTTATTGTGTGTTGCTTCGGGTGGAAGCTTAGGTCCGGAAGCACCATTGGTACAAGTAACCGGCTCAACAGGTAGTTGGATTGGAAAATTATTTCGATTAAAAGGTGAAGAATTACGTTCATTAAGTATTGCCGGTATGGCGTCGGGATTTACCGCTTTGTTTGGTGCACCATTAGGCGGCAGTTTATTTGCTTTAGAAGTGTTGCATTATGAATATGCTGCTTTGTATTATAAAGCCATTATTCCTGCTTTTGTAGCCAGTTGCTTTAGCTACCTCATTTTTGCATTGATTATGCATTTAGGCGTTGGTCCTATTTGGAATTTTTCGGCCTATACTTTTTCAGGCATATTCGATTTTGGTTATGCTGAATTGTTTGCCATTGTTGGTGCAGCCATAGGATGGGTGTTTATTCTGGTCACCAAATTTTTAAAAAACAATTTTGAGAAAAAGCCCATTCCTATTTATATCAAAACAGGCATTGGCGGGTTATTATTGGGTATTATAGCTTATTACTTACCCTTAACGCGTTATTTCGGTCACCATGAAATTAATGAGTTGATTTCCGAAAAGTTTACATTACAGTTATTGATGGCGATATTGATTTTTAAAATTATTGCCATTGCTATTAGTGTAACATCGGGTTGGCGGGGTGGTTTTATTATTCCTTTGTTTTTTGTTGGTGCTACATTGGGATTAATTATTCACCAATTATTTCCGGGCACTAATTTATTATTGGCTATGGTAAGTTGTATGGCCGCAGTAAATGCCTGTGTAACGCGCACACCCATGAGTACTACTATTCTATTGGCAACGTTAACCGGCTTTGGACAATTCATTCCCATATTTTTTGCCAGTTTAACCGGCTATTTTCTGGCACCTAAAATACCTTTTATTACATCACAAATGGCGCAGGAGGAATAAAGTATTGTTATTGATTTTCAAAAGCAAACTGTGTTTTTTTTATGTGCTGATAATACCCCACCAGCACAATTACTAATGCCACCAAAATGCCCAGTGATAAAGTGACTAATAAAACACTGATGATCAATTCTGCCCATGCTGCGCCTACTTGTCCTGCAGCAAGAGGCAACATTTTGCCGGCATTAAAAATAGCGGCTAATGAAACTGCAGTAATATTGGCAAAACAAGCATAGATCATCAACCAAAAACTAATGGTTAATAGGTGTTTCGGCAATACCAGCTTTGGCCAAATTAGTCCAAGTACCATTAACAATATCCCATTCATCAGTCCTTCTAAATGCGCAGATAATCCCATTCGGGGGTTAGGTAACAAGGGTATAAACAACCCAATCAACAATCCTAATACAAAAAGCAATAATCCCCAAAACAGGAGTAAGTGGCTTTGGTGTGTGGCTATATTGGTTGGCATACAGGGTATATTTTAACTTATAGAAACAATTGGTGTTATCCATTGGCTTTGTCAGAAAAATACAAAACGTTTCTTTAAAGCCATAATTTTTGAATTTGAGCCCGCTCATTGTAAAACAAATACAACAACCAGCTCTTAAGTTGGTATTGGATGATTATTAGGCAAAGGGGAAGGGAAATATAGAAGAAGGCCGATGGCAAAATATGCAATTAAAGCCAACACTGCGTAAAGCACAATTCGTTACTTAAACACTCATTAAAACAAAAAACCTGTTCACCAAATGGTAACAGGCTTTTTTTATAAGGGGTGGGCCCACCTGGGCTTGAACCAGGGACCCCCTGATTATGAGTCAGGTGCTCTAACCAGCTGAGCTATAGGCCCTGAGCTTTTGGCTCAAAGAGGCGCAAAAATAACTAAAATGCGCTATTTTCCAAATCGCTTTTCCATTAACCAATTGAATTCATACATCTTGCTGTATTCAGTTCAAAAATTAGTAAATGCTTAGGTTGAAAATTGCTACACCTTCAATTAATTATACCCAATATTAGCTTTTGCTTATTTTTAACCCTTTCAATGGCTGCAATTCTGTTATTTTTGTCCTATTCTAAAAAAATGTTAAACCACTCGTATTTATACCGAATGAAAAAAACGATACTATTACTGCTGCTTAGTGTAGGAACCTTAACAATGGCTCACGCACAAATTTCTAATTTGTTCCATAAAAAAGGCAAAACCGATTCAACTGCACAACATAAAACACGTAAAGAGCCCAAGCCTGTTATTCCCAAAATTAAAACCGACTGGAGTAAGGTTGATGTAAGCAAAGTACCTTCCGATCACTTTTTAGTGCAGTTTGGTAGCGATACTTGGGTAGGTAAACCCAATCCGGATACCATTGGTACCAAGGGCTTTAGCAGGCATTTTAATTTTTATGCTATGCTTAACCGACCTTTTAAATCTGATAAACGCTTTAGTGTAGCGTATGGTTTGGGCATAGGCTCCAGCAATATTTTCTTCGACCATCGGTATGTAAAAGTGTGGGCACCCAGCCAAACACTTCCTTTTGATAGTACTACACGCTTCAAAAAATCGAAGGTTACAACTATTTATCTGCAAGCACCTGTTGAACTACGCTATTTCTCTAATCCGGTTGATCCGCAACATTCCTGGAAATTTGCTGTTGGTGCCAAAGTGGGTACTTTATTGAAAGCTTATTTTAAAGGAAAGAACTTATTAGATATTAACAACAACAGCTTATACGGTACACAATATGTGCTAAAAGAAAGCAATAAAAAATTCTTTAATGGAACATTTTTGGCGGCGACTGCCCGAGCGGGGTACGGAAATGTTTCCCTGAATATAGATTACTCGGTACTGGGAGTGTTGAAACAAAATGCCGGGCCTGTAATGAATACGCTTTCCATAGGTCTTACCATTAGTGGATTGTAAGTATTAATACTGATAACAAAAGCTTTTGCCCTTTTAGCTATTGGCTAAAGGGGCATTTTATTGGCCCGCATTTATGCAATACCTTTGTATAAAATATTGCCTTTTGATAGATAAACAACAAATAGCAGCGGAAGAAAAAGCCATTTTAATTGGTTTAGTAACTAAAGAGGATACCCCTGAACAAATAGAGGAATACTTAGATGAATTGGCCTTTTTAGCTGAAACAGCCGGCGCCATAACACTAAAGCGGTTTGTACAAAAATTACCGCACCCCGATAGTCGCACCTTTATTGGAAAAGGAAAATTGGAAGAAATAAAAGCCTATGTCCAAAACAAAGGTGTAGCATTGGCCATTGTAGATGATGAATTAAGCGGTTCGCAAATTTCAAATATTCAAGATGCCATTGGTATTAGAACCATTGATCGGAGCGATTTAATTTTAGACATTTTTGCGCGTCGTGCACGCACTGCACAGGCAAAAGTGCAGGTTGAATTAGCGCAATACCAATATTTATTACCTCGCTTAAAAGGTATGTGGAAACACTTAGAGCGCCAGGGTGGAGGTATTGGTACACGTGGACCCGGTGAAACTGAAATAGAAACTGACCGCCGAATTGTAAAAGACAAAATTGCTTTACTGCGCAAGCGTTTACAGGAAATAGATAAACAAGCCTTTACACAACGTAAGGAAAGGGGTGAATTTATTCGTGTTGCATTGGTAGGATATACTAATGTGGGTAAAAGCACCATCATGAATCTTTTAAGTAAAAGCGAAGTGTTTGCAGAAAATAAACTCTTTGCAACATTAGATACCACTACCCGCAAAGTAGTATTTGAAAACACGCCTTTCTTATTAAGTGACACTGTTGGATTTATAAGAAAACTGCCGCATCATTTAGTAGAAAGTTTTAAAAGTACTTTAGATGAAGTGCGCGAAGCGGATATTTTATTGCATGTGGTTGATATTTCGCACCCAAAATTTGAGGAGCAAATGGGAACCGTGCAAAAAACCCTACAAGATATTAAAGCCTTTGATAAACCTATACTCACCGTTTTCAATAAAATGGATTTGTATGAAGCTAAATATTTCGACGAGTGGCTTTCTGATGAGGTAAAAACAGATATTTTGAACGATTTGTATAGTAAATGGCAACACCTTACCGATGGCAATTGTGTATTCATTGCAGCGGCGGAAAAAAGAAACATTGAGCAATTAAGGAAAGAAATATTGGAAAAAGTTCGGAAAATGTATCAGGTACGTTATCCTTATAAAACAGTACACTTTTAACCATGTGGTGGAAGAAACAAGCTGAGGAGTGGGTAAATGCCGGTCCGTTATTACAATGGTTTCAGCCGGGCGAACAGGGGTTAAAATTAGCAGAAATAGCGGGCAAGACTATTACTTTGGCACAATGGAATGGTCGTCAATTTGCTTTTGCCAAAAAATGTCCCCATGCCGGAGGCATATTGGCAAATGGGTATATAGATGCGCAGGGTTGTATTACTTGTCCTTTACATCATTATAAATTTAATATGGAAAACGGTCGTAATGTATCGGGCGAAGGTTATTATTTAAAAACATATGCTGTAAAAATTGAAGCTGGTGATTGGTGGATTGCCTTGTGATAAAGTAAATAAAAGATTGAACTAAAATATTTTGGCATTTTTTTGTGTGATATTTTGCAGAAAAACATTTTTCCCTATTTTTGCGCTCCGCAATTGCGGAAGGTATTCCCGAATAGCTCAGCTGGTTAGAGCATCTGACTGTTAATCAGAGGGTCACTGGTTCAAGTCCAGTTTCGGGAGCGAAAATGAAAGGTAGTCCAAACGGCTACCTTTTTTGTTGGTGTGTGTTAAGGTTAATAGTATGTTTAGTTGCACGAGCCGGGATGGTTTAAACAATTAACTGTAAAATCTAAATTCTAACCAATTGAAAATAAAAAGCTGTTTTATATAGCTTCCCTATTGATAATGTTAGTCAATCAATTATTCATTTCCCAAGTATTAGCCTGCTTTCTTTGGTTTTAGATAAGCCACATTTTTATCTCAAATTAAAATCTTGTGCTCTTCTCATATTCATACCATATCAGTAAACCCTTCTAAAGTTGGATTTTTAAGCCCCATTCCATACCGATGATACATGGATTAAAATTGTTAAAAAAAAATAAATAAAAAATTTTTTAACTTAATCATTTTTTTTAATTTCTAAGTTGTAACACTTAGTCTTAAAATCCTAAATTCAACACAATGTTTAAGCAAGCCTTTTTCATGGCCATTATTCTAAGCTTAATGTTGGCCATAGGATGTAAAAAAGAAGGTTCTTCACCCGGTAACGGAAATCCAGCATACTGGTCAGTTAAATATGAAGTAACCAGTACTAACCCAAAAACCAGAGTTCAAGTAATTTTAAATGATGAAACCGGCAATCAAAGGATGTTTGGAACTTTAATGGATAGTACTACTTATCAACCTGTACCTTTCAGTTATAGTGCCCAATTTTCAAAAGATCCCGGTTTAAGTTTTGCCCGAGGGCTATCTGCTATAGTGGTTGATGCCAGTAATTTTAATATTGACAAAGATGTAATCACCATGAAAATATTTGTAGATGGAAAATTGGTTAATCAATCAACCAGTAAAACGGGGGTATTATTTATTGCATCTGTCGCCTATTTGCTTAATTAACTGAACAATAAAAAACAATGCATATGAGAAAAACGCTAATTATTTTGGTATTTACCTTTTTAGGGTATGTTGCACATGCGCAACTTAATTTTGGGGTTAAAGGGGGAGTAAATTTTGCCTCCATTAAAGCTTCCGGCTCAGGTGTTACAATTTCAACGAACGGTATTACTTCATTTCAATTGGGTGCTTTTGCGAACTACGAACTAAATGAACAATTCAAATTGCAGCCCGAATTACTATTTATGGGAATAGGCGGTACTGCATTTACCGGAGAAAAAATTAATGTTAACTATGTAGCATTGCCCATAATGGCTCAATATTATTTAGGTGAAAAATTTTATGTGGAGGCAGGCCCTCAATTCGGCTTGCTGCTATCTGCTAAAGAAGCCGGAACAGACATAAAAAGTATGTTCAAATCAACTGATTTGCAATTAGCAGGTGGGGCCGGCTTTAAATTATCCGATAATTTTATTGTAGGTGCCCGATATGGTTTTAGTATTTCAAATATTGATGCTTTTCCCGGTGAGACTGCCAAAAACCGTTGCTTCAGTTTAACATTGGCATACCAGTTTTAATTCCATTTTTATTATAAAAGTTAAAAAAGCTCCTGCCATGGAGCTTTTTAATTTTTTAAAAAAAAGGCCATCCTGTAGAAACAGAACAGCCGCTAACGATTGCTTGCCATATGAAAACTTGTCATCAATATTTTCTCTCTTGTCTTCTCTATGCACTGTAAAAATGCAAAAATTTGTCTTTCAAAAGAAATATTATTTCTTTGTATTTATGATGCCCAAATTGTTTTTTCAATTACAAAAACCTATAAATCAATGTTTTATAAGCTTTTTAATGTTATGTCCAAAACAAATATGTAAAAATATAATTTATTTATTTTGATTTTTATATCATTTTTTCTCTAAAAAATTCATTTTTTTGATGCCGGAATAGAAAATACAAACACCTATTTTTTATTTTAATATTTATTCTGCAATATTTTTACATTTACAAAGTAAGTACCCAATCGGCATATTAAGTTAGGCAATTGGTTAAATAATCATCAATTAAATGTAAAATAACTGTAACAAAATGAGCTAGCAATCGTTTCAGGAGTTAGCGGTTAATCTTTCATCTGCTTTTAAAAAAATCCCATTTTTTAAACAAGCGAACTTTTGTTTTGTTGAGGCTTATGTTTTGTGTAAATTTAAACCTCGATTTAGGCTTGCTATTCCGGCTGTTTTAATTTACACGCTTAAATTATATGCAACTACATAAGAACTCACTCCATTTATCATATTAAAACGATTGTCATGATAACGTTAAATGTCAATAACAAGACCTACAATTTAGATGTGGCACCGGATATGCCACTGTTATGGGCTATTCGGGATTATGTGGATTTAACAGGTACCAAATTTGGCTGCGGTATTGCACAATGTGGTGCATGTACGGTTCATGTAAATGGCAGCCCCGTTAGGTCGTGCAGTTTTCCCGTTGCTGCTGCGGTTGGAAAAAATATTACTACCATTGAAGGCTTGGCCGATAATAAAATTGGGCAGGCAGTGGAAAAAGCATGGATAGAATTGCAAGTGCCACAATGTGGATATTGCCAATCAGGCCAAATTATGAGTGCAACAGCTTTGTTGAAAAATAAACCCAAGCCAACCGATGCAGATATTGATGCCGCTATGATGGGAAATTTATGCCGCTGTGGTACTTATCAACGTATTCGCTCAGCTATTCATAGGGCTGCTGAAATCATCAATGCTTAATGTTTAAAAATATTTACATATGTCTGAGTCAACTACCACTAAGCTACATCGCCGCCAATTCTTGAAGTTATCAGGATTTACCGGTACCGGCCTTATGCTGGGTCTTTCTTTAAAAGCCAATGGCGAATCAGTTATAGAAAAAATAACCCGCTCTTATTTAGATAAAGAAAGGTTAGAAACAATAGCCGCAAATGCCGATGCTTATAACCTTACTCCTTTTGTTATTATTGAACCTTCAGGTACAATTACTATTATGAATCCTCGCCCAGAAATTGGACAAGGAGTTTTTCAATCGGTTCCATCATTAATAGCTGAAGAGTTGGAAGTGCCTTTAGATGGCGTTACCATTTTGCAAACCGGTGGCCAGAAAAAATATGGAAATGGGCAATTTGCCGGCGGCAGTTCATCTGTTAGAACCAGTTATATACAAATGCGCCAAATTGGTGCAGCAGCAAAAGACATGTTAATTGCTGCAGCAGCGCAACAATGGGGTGTTCCGGTTGCCGAATGTTATGCAGATAATGCCAAAATAATTCATAAACCTTCGGGGAAAACAGTTGGATATGGAGCTGTTGCTGAAGCTGCATCAAAATTAGAAGTACCCAAAAACCCCGCATTGAAAGATCCCAAAGATTTTAAAATATTGGGAAAGCGCTATCCAAGGCCCGATGTTCCTTTAAAATCAACCGGCAAAGCCATTTTTGGAATTGATGTAAAAGTGCCGGGAATGGTATATGCTTCTATAGAACGTTGCCCTGTTTTTGGTGGCAAACTGGTGAAGTATGATGATACCGCCGCTAAAAAAGTGAAAGGTGTAATTGGGGTAGAAACTTGTGAGCGCGACATTAACGGGCATCATTCGGTTGGAGTGGCTGTTTTAGCAGAAAACTACTGGGCGGCTTTGCAGGGAAGAAAAGCATTGAAGGTAACATGGGATTATGATGGGCATGAATCATTCAACTCCAACAGCTTTGCCGAAAGTTTACGACAGGCAGCAAAAGAAGAAGGGGCCATTGATCATGAACAAGGGAATTTCGATAAGGCTTTTGCCGATGCCCCTGTAAAATTAGAGGCATTTTATGAAACGCCTGTTGTATCGCATTCTGCTATCGAGCCTATGAATTGTATCTGCAGTTGGTACGATAATAATAAAATTGAAATATGGGCATCTACGCAAGTACCCGGTCGTATCATGGATCAATTCACGAAAAAATACAATGTGCCTGAAGAAAATATTACCATACATGTTTTATTCAGTGGCGGTGGTTTTGGAAGAAGATTATATCCCGATTATGTGGAAGAAGCATTGGAATTAAGTAAAAAAGTGGGCAAACCCGTTAAATCTATTTGGACAAGGGAAGATGATACAAAAATGGGTCCTTTCCGTCCCATGACTTTCTCTGCATTCAAAGGGGCTTTAGACGCAAATGGTAATCCCGTTGCCTTTCAACATAAAGTAATTGCCCCAACTTTAGATGGAAATAAAAATTATGATAAAACAAAGACGAACAAAACTATGACTGAGGGAATTAGCGAACAGAAATACGAAATTCCTAATATGAAAAATCTGTTCGTATTCCATTATATGCCTGTACCATTGGCTGCTTGGCGAGCAGTTACCAGTACCACTTTAGCGTTTGCACATGAATGTTTTTTGGATGAAATGGCGGTTGCTGCCAAAAAAGATCCTATGGATTTTAGAATGGCCATGCTTACCAAGCCAAGTGATACCAAAACATTGATGCAAAAATTACGCGAAGTATCAAAATGGGACACACCTTTGCCCAAAGGTTGGGGTAGAGGCGTAGCACAATGGGAGTTTTTTGCCGGATTAGCAGGATATGTAATTGAAGTTTCTAAAAAAGGAAATGGCATTAAAATAGAAAAAGCATATGCTGTTATTGACTTAGGAACAGTGGTAAATCCCGATACAGTAGAAGCGCAAGTGCAAGGTGCTGCGGTAATGGCATTAGGTGCCGCCATAAAAAATGGTATTACTTTTAATAACGGACAAACTGTTCAAAGTAACTATAACAATAATCCTATTATTCGCATCAATGAAATGCCGCCGGTAGAGGTACATATAATTGCTAATGGAGGTCCTGTTATTAAAGGCGTGGGCGAACCCGGATTACCACCCTTTGCCCCTGCATTGTGCAATGCTATTTATGCCGCAACCGGAAAAAGAATAAGAAAACTTCCATTTGATATAAACAATATTGTTTAACCTAACTATACGCACACTTAAATATGAAAAAAATTATTAGCAGCATGGCTTTATTAACGATTGGCTTTTTGGCGGTTTCATTTCAACAAGATAAAGCATTAAAGGAAAGTATAGCAAGAGGCAAAGAAGCCTATGCTTTGTATTGTCAAAACTGCCATATGGAAAATGGAAAAGGGCAAGAAGGCATGTTTCCGCCTTTGGTTAAAACCGATTTTATGCAAAAGCCTGTTGAGGCATTTATAAACGTAATTTTAAAGGGTCAACAAGGTACCATAACCGTTAATGGCGTACAGTACAATAACGTTATGCCTGCTCAGGATTATTTAACCAACGAACAAATTGCAGACATTATTAATTATACACGAAACAGTTGGGGTAATAAATTAAAAGGCATGGTTACACCCGACAAAGTAAATGGTTTGCGTAATTAAGTAGTTTTAAAATGAGGCATGAAAGAAATAAAAGATATTATTGTTGCTTACACCAAAGCCTGTGCTTTACAACAACATACGGCTTTGGCAACAGTGGTAAAAGTTGAAGGTTCCTCATACAGAAGGCCGGGTGCCAGAATGTTGGTAAACGAAACGGGTGAACTTACAGGTGCCATAAGTGGCGGATGTTTAGAAGGTGATGCATTGAAAAAGGCACTGTTGGCCATACATCAAAATAAAAAGAAAATTGTAGTTTACGATACTACCGATGAAGATGATGCTAAATTGGGCATTCAGTTAGGATGTAACGGAATTGTATCCATTTTATTTGAGCCATTACCATTAGAAGTTGAAGTGCCCAACAATCCGATAAATACCTTACGGAATGCCATTGCCGATAGAGGAAACACTGGTATTGTGATATGTGGCTTTGATTCCGCCTCACAAAAACACTTAGGAACCACAGAATTGAACTTACTCCCATCTTCCATACAGAAAGCCATTACCGATATTTTACAAACAGAAAAGATTAATAATGGTCATATTACGCAAGAATGGGAGGGTTCCCAACAGCAATTGTTTATACAACAGGTTCAACCTTCCATACAATTAATAATTGTTGGTGCGGGAAATGATGCCATTCCTTTAGCCAAAATGGCTGCAATAGCCGGCTGGCAAATAATATTGGCCGATGGCAGAAAAACACATGCAACGGCTCAACGTTTTCCTCAAGCGGAACAAATACAGGTGGGAAAACCGCATGAAGTGGTTCCGCAATGGCCGATAGATACAAATACCGCTATTGTATTAATGACCCACAACTATAATTATGATTTAGCTGTGTTAGCGGAATTGCAAAAATTACCTCCATTGCCATACATCGGCTTATTAGGCCCCGCTTCTAAAAGAGATAGATTATTGAATGATTTGGCTGAACAGGGAATTGAGTTCTCTGATGATCAAAAAAAGAATATTTATGGTCCTACCGGCTTAAACCTTGGTGCAGAAACTGCAGAAGAAATTGCCGTTTCAATTGTAGCAGAAATTATGAGCGTATTAAATAAAAAAAATCCGTATCACTTACGTGATAAATCAGCGGCCATTCATGCAAATCATTTATGAAAACAGGCATTATTATATTAGCTGCAGGCGCTGCAACAAGAATGGGTAAACCTAAAATGTTATTGCCATATGGCGAAAAAAATCTATTGCAACACATTGTTCAACAAGCACAACAAATACCATCTGAAGGCATATTAATTGTTACCGGTTATTATGATGCCATGATAAAACAAGCATTCAACAATTATCCAATAAACTTGGTTTACAATGAACAATGGAAGGAAGGAATGGCTTCTTCTATAAAATTGGGATTACAGTGGTGGCTTGAACAGAATAATGCTTTAACACAAATAATGATTTTAGTGAGTGATCAACCTTATTTAAATGCTGATATTTTAAATAAACTATTACAGCAACAGCAACAAACACAAAAGGGAATCATAGCGGCCACTTATGATGGAATAACAGGAACCCCTGTTTTGTTTACGCGCCCATATTTTCCCCAACTACTTCAATTGATGGGTGATAAAGGTGCCGGAAATATTTTAAAAGCATTTTCTGAAGATGTAGCTGCCATTTCTTTTGAAGCGGGAAAATATGATATTGATACACCGGAGGATTATGAACAATTTTGCCTCCACAATAACTAAACCATGTTAATTGATTCGCATCAGCGCATACATACTTATCTACGTATATCTCTAACCGATAATTGCAACCTGCGATGTTTTTATTGTATGCCGGCTGAACAATATAGTTTTATGCCTACAGCACATTTAATGCAGCCTTCTGAAATTTTTCAGTTGGCCAAGATATTTGTTGCACAGGGTGTTACTAAAATTCGTTTAACCGGTGGTGAACCTTTGGTAAGAAAAGATATTGCTGAAATTATTCATTTGCTGGCAAGCTTACCGGTATCATTAACCTTAACAACCAATGGAATAAGGGTTCACCGATTTATTGATGTATTCAAAGCAGCGGGCATAACATCAATCAATGTTAGTTTAGATACCTTACAAAAAGATAAATTCAAACAACTAACCCGCCGCGATGAGTTTGAACGGGTAAAAAATAATATTGACTTGTTGCTTCAACATAATTTTAAAGTAAAGGTGAATGCAGTAGTGGTGAAGGGTGTGAATGAAGATGAGTTGTTAGATTTTGTGCAATGGACTCAACATACCCCCATTGACGTACGTTTTATTGAATTTATGCCTTTTGAAGGAAATCAGTGGAAAAGCGATAAATTGGTAACCTATCAACAAATGTTGGATAGAATTGCATCAGTGTATGATATTGTGTCCATTCCGGGTGATATACACGACACAAGCAAGCAATTCAAGGTGCATAATTTTGTAGGAACTTTTGCAATGATAACTACCATGAGCGCACCTTTTTGTGAAGGTTGTAATCGTGTTCGATTAACGGCAGATGGTAAAATGAAAAACTGCTTATTTGGTGCCGAAGAAACAGATTTGCTAACACCTTTAAGGAATCAACAAGATGTATTGCCATTAATTCAACAAAATATATTGGCCAAACATAAAGCTTTGGGCGGTCAATTTTCTAATCAATTTAATTTAATTGATGCCAATAGCTTGCACAATAGAAGCATGATTGCTATTGGCGGATAATGTGAATAATAAAATTATGGTTGCAGTAAATACCGCAAAAAAAATAATTGCTGAACAATGTGTGCAACTGCCTGTTGTGCAGGTTGATTTACTCAATGCCCTGAATTATGCATTAGCAGAAGACATATTTAGTCCTATTCAATTTCCGGCATTTCGTCAATCATCAATGGATGGCTATGCAATTTATTGGGAAGAAAAAGCCAACCCCTTATTCATTCAGGCAGCCATGCCGGCAGGTACAGAACAACCCTTGCTGTTACAGAAAGGAAAAGCCATTCAGGTATTTACCGGAGGTCCTATACCGGATGGTGCCAATTGTGTGGTTCAAAAAGAATGGGTTACCGTCAACAATTCAACCATTGAAATTCAACTCAATAACAACATTCAATTGGGTGATCATATTCGCAATATTGGCAGTGACCTGCAAAAAAATACTTTATTGCTGCAAAAGCATACAGTTATACAACCATCGCATATTGCTTTAATGGCTAGTGCCGGTATTACAACCGTAAAAGTTTTACAAAAGCCTTCTGTTGGTATTTTAATTACCGGTAACGAGTTGGTACAGCCCGGTAATACATTATCATTTGGTAAAGTGTACGATTCAAATGCTTTTACCATTCAAGCACATTTAAAAAAGGTTGGCATAACACAAATGCAAGTGCGTTATGTTTCCGATAATTTGCAGGAAACGGAAAATTCTATAAAAGAGTTACTACTGCATCACGATATCGTAATTATTACCGGTGGCGTTAGTGCCGGTGATTATGATTATGTTCCACAAGCTTGTATCAATGCCGGCGTGCAACAACATTTTCATAAAGTAAAACAACGCCCGGGCAAACCTTTGTTTTTCGGCACACAAAAAAATAAGCTGGTATTTGGTCTGCCTGGAAATCCGGCCGCGGTAATTTCCTGCTTATACCAATATGTTATTCCTGCTATTGATCAAATATGTGGTACACATACTATTCAATCCACAACAGCTAAAGTAAGTACAGCATTTCAAAAAAACATTCCATTAACCCAATTTTTAAAAGGATATTTGGAAGGAAACACGGTTAAAATTCTTCCTGCTCAGGCTTCCTATCAATTAAGTGCTTTAACCAATGCCAATTGTTGGATAGAATTAGAAGAATCAGATACACAAATTGAATCAGGGACAGAAAAAAGAGTTTATTTGTTTTTATAATGTAACTGTATGCATGAAATTTGGATTTATTTGTTATTCTTTTTGGTGGCTTTTTTCTATTCCAGTATTGGACATGGAGGCGCCAGTGGTTACTTAGCTGTAATGGCGCTTTTAAATTTTACACCGGCAGTAATGAAACCAACTTCTTTGCTGTTGAATACTTTGGTTTCATTCATTGCATTTGTATCATTTTACAGAGCCGGACATTTTAAATCAAAATTATTGTGGCCGCTAATTGCAGCTTCCATACCCTTTGCTTTTTTAGGCAGCATTTTACCTGTATCTGAATTGATATATAAGAAATTATTGGGTGTGGTATTGCTTATTTCTATTTTACGCTTGTTGTATCAAAATGCAGAAAAGCCCGTGGTAAAAAATCCGAAGTGGTATGTATTGTTTATCATTGGTGCATTAATTGGTTTAGTGTCGGGTATGATTGGTATGGGCGGAGGTATATTATTGGCACCGGTTTTATTACTGATGAGTTGGGCTACACAAAAGCAAACAGCCGCTATTTGTGCTATCTTTATTTTCTTAAATTCAATTTCGGGTATGGTAGGGCAACTAAACACCGGGTTCCCACTCAGTGCCCAAATTATTAGCATTATAATTATTGTTTTAGCAGGCGGATGGTTGGGTGCGTACATTGGTTCAAAAAAATTAAACGAAAAAGGCATGAAATACATGTTGGCCATTGTACTAATCATGGCATCCATTAAATTATTATTGGTTTAATTTGTACGTATGCAAGTATTGGTTTTTGGAAGTCTTACAGATATTGTTGCGCCTTTGCCTAACGATATAATCTGTGATAATACAGAACAATTGATTGGCTTGCTGGAAGCAAAATATCCGGCTATAAAAACAACTACCTATTTTATAGCTGTGAATGGGAAAATGGTACGTGAAAATACTTCATTACAACCAACAGATACGGTAGCCTTAATGCCGCCATTTTCAGGAGGATAGTGCATGTTAAAAAGCATAAATGAACGGTATAGCCGTCAAATCATATTACCGGGTTTTGGAGAAGCTGCCCAGCAAAAACTACAGCAAGCCAAAGTATGTATTGTAGGTATGGGCGCTTTAGGATGTCCTGCATTACAATATTTAACGGCTGCAGGTGTTGTCAATATGGGTATTATTGATGGGGATGTAGTTCAATTACACAACTTACATCGTCAACCGCTTTTTTTTTCTAATGAAGTTGGCGCATTAAAAGTAATGGTGGCAAAACAAAAAATGCAGCAACTCAATCCGTTGGTAAACATAACGGACTATCCTTTCCATATTCATCCGAAAAATGCATTACAAATACTCAGCGAATACGATATAGTTATTGATGCAACCGACAATTTTCCAACAAAATATTTATTAAATGATGCTTGTGCAATATTGCAAAAGCCATTGGTGTATGGAGCTGTTTCGCAATATGAAGGTCAAGTATCTATTTTTAATAATAATTTGAATGGCGGAAAAAATATACAATATCGAGATGTATTTCCAGACCCTGCGGCTACTGCAAATATTCAATCCTGCGAACAAGCGGGAGTGTTAGGCGTATTGCCGGGAATAATCGGCACATTACAGGCAACTGAAGTGATTAAATTCATTACGGGTATGGGACAGTTGTTGGATGGTCGTTTATTAACTTATAGAAGCTTAGAAACTCAATTTTATGAAATTGAACTTACTAAAAATGCTAATACTGTAAACATAAATGTAACCGAGTTTCAGCAAACAGATTATCAGCACATCTGTAATGCAGCGTCAACGGAAGAGTCGTTAAGTGTTGATCAGTTTAAGCAAATGCTGCAACAGCAATTATTGTTTGTTGTAGATGTTAGAGAGATGGGCGAATTGCCGCATGTAAATTTTGTAGATCATCAAATACCTTATTCACAAATAATACAAGCGAAAAATAATTTGCATATTCCCGTAACGAATAAAAACATTTGTATAATTTGTCAACAAGGTATTCGTAGCAGAAATGCTGCTACTATTTTTCAAAGCAAAACTTTGCAAAAAATATTTCATTTGCAAGGCGGGTTAAATGCATATTTCAACAGTTAAATGTATGAGTGAAAAAAAAATAAAAAACATTTTTGTAGAAGGGCCTATTTCCCCACAAAAAATAGCAGAGAGTATTGCACAACATGCCAGTAAAAAAAATATTGGAGCACATAGCATATTTTTAGGACAAGTACGGGCCGATGAAAAACCCGAAGGCATAGTTACTGCTATTGAATATACGGCATATGTTGATATGGCATTGGAACAAATGCATACCATTCGCGAAGCTATATTTCAAAAATATGCACTCACCTGTATGCATGTATATCATAGTTTAGGAGTAGTACCTGCCGGCGAGTTAAGTTTATTTGTATTTGTATCATCGCAGCATCGGAAAGCCGCTATAGATGCTTGTGAAGAATTGGTAGAAGCCATTAAATTTCAGCTGCCGGTTTGGGGCAAAGAATTATTAGATAATCAGCAAACCATTTGGAAAGAAAATCATTAATATGGTCAACATCACCCATAAATCAAACACTTTACGCAAAGCTGTTGCCGTTGCAAACGTAATGGTTTCTTTGCAAGAAACCATTCGGGCAATCAATGAAAAGCGAGTTCCTAAAGGCGATGTTTTTTCATTTGCTAAAGTGGCAGCACTGTTTGCCGTAAAAAAAACAGATACTGTTATACCCGATTGTCATCCTTTACCGGTTGAGTTTACTGATGTTCGATTTTCCGTGCATGATTTATGCATTACTTTGGAAGTAGAGGTGCACACCATTTATAAAACAGGCGTTGAAGTGGAAGCCATGCATGGGGCAGCTGTTGCAGCACTTACCTTGTATGACATGTTAAAACCAATTGACCCGCATATTGAAATACAACAAATAAAATTATTATCAAAATCTGGCGGCAAAAGTGACAGAAAAAATACGGAAGCCATCAATGCGGCAGTAGTGGTTTGTTCCGATTCTATTTCACAACAAAAAGCGACTGATAAAGCCGGCTTGGCTGTGGTTGATAAATTGAAGCAATGGCAAATTAATACCTTGCATTATACTATTATTCCCGATGAAGTAACAACAATACAAAATACTATTCATGAATTTGTGAACAAAAATATTCAGCTATTGATTTTTGTTGGGGGAACCGGAGTGTCTAAGCGTGATGTTACACCCGATGTGGTAAAACCTTTATTAGAAGTTGAATTGCCCGGCATTATGGAGCAAGCCCGCAGTTATGGTCAGGAGCGGATGCCATATGCTATGTTATCGCGGAGTGTAGCAGGATTTATTCAAAACACATTGGTATTAACCTTTCCGGGCTCAACAGGCGGAGCCACGGAATATATGGATGCTTTATTTCCTGCAGTATTGCATGCATTGAGTATTCGCAACAACGAACCACATTAGCAAATCTTCTATCTTTTTCATCTATCAATTATTTTATACTACTGTACGAAAATGATACAGTTTGGTGTGCCACCCATCATGCAAAAGCATGAAGTTTAGTTAATAAAAATAAAATAAAAATATATATGTAAAAAATTGAACAAATAAACTTTCCTTATATCATATTAAAAATACCATTTACCCTTTTTCAATTGTTACGCGAAATAATGCTTAAGAAATTTGTTGTGTAAATAAACCCTGCATGCAAACTTTTCTTGCTTATTTAAATAATTGGAAGTGGAACGATGAAAAAGCTTTGCATCATTTTGCAGATGCATTTACACCTTTGCGTGTAAAACGAAAAACTTTATTAACAGTAGCCGGGGAAACAGAGCGATACTTATATTTCGTAAATGAAGGTGTGCAAAGAATATTTTATGTAACCGATGAAGGGAAAGACATTACTTTATTGTTTGGTTATTCGGGTTCATTTTTTGGAAATGCAGATAGCTTTTTATTACAAAAGCCCGCAGCTTATTTTTTTGAAACACTAACGGCAAGCCATTTTTTACGCTTGCATTATGATCGATTACAACAATTCGTTCAGCAATACCCTTTCATTCAATATTTTTTATTAAGTGCAACCGCAGCGGCTTTACAAGGTACTATTCAAAGGCAAATTGAGTTACAGACTTACAGTAATGAACAAAAATTTCATGCTTTAATGCAGCGCAATGCCCACTTGCTAAATAAAGTGCCGCATAAATACATTGCTTCTTATTTGGGTATGGATGCTACCAATTTTAGTAAACTGCTTAATCACCAAAAAATTACAAATCATGGTAAATGCCAACATTTAGATTAATGCCATTGTACATTTTTGCATTGCGTATTCATATTTGATAGGTATATGTAAAATAAAAATTACTGTATGAAAAAAGTTGATACCCATTTATTCATTGAATCATTAATAGAAAAAGTACGTTCCACGATTTTTGAAGTGCAACAGTTAAGCCATTTCAACACAACGGTTTTATCTCTGCAACCAAACCGGCAATCATGGAGTGTGGCACAGGTTATTCAGCACTTAAATATTTATAACGAGTACTATATTCCTACTATAGAAAACAAGTTACATCTGCATAATACTAAGCCATTGCCAAAATTCACATCAGGTTGGTTAGGTAATTACTTTACTCATTTAATGGAACCTAAATCAGGTAATAATATTGGCAAAAAAATGAAGGCAATGAAAAGTGCTATTCCACAACAACAGCCCAATGCAGCAAAGGAAATCAGTGCCTTTATTCAAAATCAACATCAATTATTACAATTGCTTCAAGTTGCTACTAATGCCAATTTACAGACAATTCGTATTCCTACCTCTTTAAACAAATGGGTAACTCTAAATCTGGGTGATACGTTTCGTTTTTTAATTGCCCATCAAGAACGCCATTTCATTCAAATTAAAAATACTTTATCCATTACATCACAGCAAAACAAACAATATTACCCATCTGGTAGTCATGTTGTCCATCATCAATAAACTTTAAAAAATAAATTTATGTTTACTTTTAAAAAAATATTTGTCGTGTTATTGAGTGCAGCAGCATTTTTTTCCTGCACAAAAAAACCGGTTTGTCCAATACCTCCGCCGGAACCTTCATCCAATATGGTATATTTTAATTTGAATGACAGGGTTGTTAAACCCAATCAGAATGCTATTTCTATTGATGTAAATACCGATGGCAGGAAGGATTTGTTTTTTGGAGTAATGATGGTGGGTGATCCTATATTAAAACAAGACAAATGGGAGTTTATGGTTACATCGGATTTATATACACTTTTAGCGGTAAATTTAAATGAAGAAATGCCGGTAATGGAAGCAAACACGCTCATTCCTACCAATACTTTTTCCGGATATTTCTGGTATGGTGCATCCAGCATTATGATGGTTCAAAAGGTAATTAGCTTCGATAGGCCTGATTATTGGGAGGGCCACTGGATGCATGCCACCAAAAAATATTTACCCTTTCAATTGGTAGTAAATGCCAGACCTTATACCGGTTGGATTGAGCTAACCGTTGATACTGATAATGAACGAATAATTTTACATCGTGGCGCCATTTGCACACAAAGTAATGTTGCTATAAAAGCCGGGATTTAATGAAAGATACAATGTAGGAATGTGTTGCCGCAAAGCCTTGAATTGCCAGGGGGTGTTTTGTGAAAGCAATATATTCCTACATTGTTTTTTTTCTTTTATTTGCAAATGGAAAAAGTTGCAAATAAAATTATCATTATTACAGCCCCATCCGGTGCAGGTAAAACATCAATTACGCATTATTTATTAGCCAAATATCCCAAATTAGCATTTTCTATTTCAGCAACTACTCGTAAACCGCGCAATAATGAGCAAGATGGGAAAGATTATTACTTTATTAGTACCGATGAATTCCAACAAAAAATAAAAGAAAATGCTTTTATTGAATGGGAGATGGTATATGAAGGAAAATATTATGGCACCTTGCATGCTGAGTTAGAGCGTATTTGGGCGAATGGTAAAGTGCCTGTTTTAGACATAGATGTAAAAGGTGCTATACATGTGCAACAGCAATTTCCTAATCAAACGCTTTCCATATTCATTGAAGCCCCCAGTTTAGAGGAGTTGAAAAAACGGTTAGAAAGCAGAGGAACGGAAACCCCTGAAAGTTTGGCTACCCGATTAAATAAAGCCAGTTATGAAATTTCATTTAAGCATCATTTCAATATTGAGATAATTAATAACAATCTACAAGAGGCCTGCCATCAGGCAGAAACAGCCATTTGCAATTTTTTAGGCTGGTAACAATTGTGTAATTACAATAAATTTTTAACACCGCAATTTTTATAAAAACAAATAGCTTATCTTGTTTCCAAACAAGTAGCTTATGTTGTTTCAAAATAAAACCGTTTTCATTACCGGTGCCAGCAGAGGTATCGGCAAGGCTATAGCGTTAGCTTTGGCTAAGCAAGGGGCTAATATTGTTATTGCAGCAAAAAGTACTGAAGAAAATCCCAAATTGGGGGGTACTATTTTTTCTGCTGCTGATGAAGTAAAAGCGTTAGGTGCAAAAGCATTAGCTGTTCAAACCGATATTCGTTTTGAGGAACAAATACATGCAGCAGTTGATAAAGCAGTAGCCACTTTTGGTGGAATTGATATTTTAATTAATAATGCTTCAGCCATTCAACTTACCGATACACTTTCAACCGAGGCCAAACGATTCGATTTAATGCATAGTATAAATGTAAGAGGCACTTTTTTAGTAACGCAGGCTTGCATTCCACATTTAAAAAAAGGAAAGAATCCCCATATTTTAACCCTTTCACCCCCTATTAATTTGCAACCTAAATGGTTGGCACCACATATAGCTTATACTTTAACCAAATACAATATGAGTATGATGGCCATTGCTTGGGCACATGAATTAAAAGGTGATGGTATAGCCTCAAATGCCTTATGGCCCAGAACTACTATTGATACTGCTGCGGTGCGCAATTTGTTGGGTGGTGTTGCTTTGGCCAATCAGAGTAGAACACCACAAATTTTAGCGGATGCAGCTTCCTATATTTTACAAAAAAAATCAACAGAATGTACCGGCAATACTTTTATTGATGAACAGGTATTAACGAATGAAGGGATTACTGATTTTGATGTTTATTCCGTTGTTCCGGGTGCTACTTTGTTTAATGATTTATTTGTGTAAATTCATGGTTACATAATTTTCCTATTACTATATTACCAAAACTAAACACTTATGCGAAAATGGAAATTAATACTATTGGCCGGTACATTTATTTGGCCAATGGTTACAATGGCGCAAAATAGCCCATTAAAACAAACTGCTTTAACCGATTTGCAAGGGCAATACAACCACTATAAAAATGTGGAATTGCAAATTTGGAACTTTGCTGAAGTAGGGTATAAGGAAGTAAAAAGTTCTGCATTATTACAGCAGCAATTAAAAGATGCCGGATTTACTGTAGATGCCGGTGTTGCCGGTATTCCTACTGCTTTTGTTGCAACGTACGGCAATGGAAAGCCCGTTATTGGTATTTTAGCCGAGTTTGATGCATTGCCCGGTTTATCACAACAAGCGGTTCCGGAGAAACAACCCATAAACGGGCAAATAGCAGGACATGGATGTGGACACCATTTATTTGGTACTGCATCAGTAGCAGCAGGAATTGAAATTCAAAAACTAATTGCTTCAGGTCAATTAAAAGGAACTATTAAAGTTTATGGGTGCCCGGCTGAAGAAGGAGGAAGCGGAAAAGTATATATGGTACGTGCCGGATTATTTAACGATGTAGATGTTGTTTTGCATTGGCATCCCGGTGCAGAGAATGGCGTAACCATGACCAGTGCGTTGGCAAACATATCTGCCAAATTCCGCTTTCATGGTATTGCTGCACATGCAGCCGCTTCACCCGATAAAGGTCGTTCTGCATTAGATGCAGTAGAAGCAATGGATTATATGGCCAATATGATGCGTGAACACGTGCCACAAGAAACCCGCATTCATTATATTATTACGAATGGAGGTAAAGCACCCAACGTTGTGCCCGATTTTGCAGAGGTATATTATTATGTACGTCACCCCAATAAAGAACAAGTAAAATCAATCTTTGATCGATTGGTAAAAGCCGGTGAAGGGGCTGCATTGGGTACCGGCACCACAATGGATTATGAAATTATTGGTGGCACGCACGATTTATTGTTGAATAAAACCTTAGCACAGGTTATGCAAACCAATCTGGAACAAGTAGGTGGAGTTAGCTATACTGCCGATGAAATTGCATTTGGAAAAAAATTGCAATCCACATTCAACTTCACACCGCCACCTATTGAATCTGCAGCTACTATTAAGCCATTGAAAGAAGAACAAGATGCCGGAGGTGGTTCAACCGATGTGGGTGATGTTAGTTATGCAGTGCCAACTGTTGGTTTAAGAGCTGCAACCTGGATTCCCGGAACCCCGGCCCATAGTTGGCAGGCAACAGCTTGTGGAGGCACTGATATTGGCGCTAAAGGTATGATGGTGGCAGCCAAAACCTTAGCATTAACGGCAATTGATTTATACCAAAATCCATCGGTGATAGAAGCCGCAAAAAAAGAATTTGTACAAGCCAAAGGGAATTATCAATACAAGGCATTGTTAGGCGATAGAAAGCCCGCATTAAATTACCGCGATTAAACTAATAAGACTCATTTAATAGAAACCGCTTTCCGGAAAGGAAGCGGTTTTTTCATGTATTGGCAAATTTGTTTACAAAAAATTTTATTACTTCTTGTTTTTCTTCAAAATTGTTAACAGTAGTGCCCTAATTTTGGCAATTAAAAGCATCGCAACCATTTATACAAAGCAATGAAAGTAACCGAACACATTCAACAAGCTAAAAGCACTTTATTATCTTTTGAAGTTTTACCCCCGCTTAAAGGAAAAACCATCACTTCTATTTACGACCATTTAGACCCCTTAATGGAGTTTAAACCTTCTTGGATAAATGTAACTTACCACCGCAGTGAAACCATGTTTAAGAAAAAGGCAGATGGTTCGTTTGAAAAGGTTGAAGTGCGTAAAAGACCCGGTACGGTTGGCATTTGTGCTGCTTTAATGAACCATTATCAAATTGATACTGTTCCACACTTAATTTGTGGTGGCTTTACGAAACGTGAAAGTGAAGATGCACTTATTGATTTGAATTTTTTGGGCATTGATAATGTTTTGGTTTTACGAGGCGATGCTGCAAAAAATGAAGCCGGCTTTGAACCCGAACCTAACGGACACGCACATGCCATTGATTTACAAAAACAAGTAGTAAACCTGAATCACGGAATTTATATTGATGAAGATATTCGCGACGGCGGCAAAACCAATTTTTGTATTGGAACAGCGGGCTATCCTGAAAAACATTTTGAAGCGCCTAATTTAGAAATTGATTTGCAGTTTTTAAAAGAAAAAGTAGATGCCGGTGCCGATTATATTATGACGCAAATGTTTTTTGATAATCAAAAGTTCTTTGCTTTTGAAAAAGCTTGTCGCGATTTAGGTATTCAAGTTCCTATTATTCCAGGCCTAAAGCCAATAACTACTAAGAAACAATTAACCGTATTACCTCGTATTTTTCATGTAGATATTCCAACCGATTTATCGAATGCTATCCTAAAATGTAAAACAGATGCCGAGGTTGAAGCTATAGGAACAGAATGGTTAATTCAACAATCTAAAGAATTAAAATCGCACGGTGTTCCTGTGTTGCATTACTATACTTTGGGAAAACCTAAAGTAATACGTAATGTGGTGAAGGAAGTGTTTTAAACGTATTGGAAAGAAATATTTTTACGCCTCAATTTTTTTCTTTCCGGAGGTGTAATTAACCTCATCTGATTTTTCATTTTATAATGAAGGCTTTTTTACGCAGTTATTCGTGAGTTTCATCTTAACTTTAAAACCAAGTAAATGGAATTAACTACTTGCTAAACATGTTAAGATAAAACATCAACAAGATATATGCGTAAAATAATTATAGTGCTTGGTTGCCTTATGATATGGGGAACAACAAGTGCACAAGATGATAGTTCATATCAACCAAGTTCAGAAAACCTCAAAGCACGCCAATGGTTTCAGAATGCCAAATTTGGTTTGTTCATTCATTGGGGGCCTTTTAGTATTCCCGGTGAAGGGGAATGGGTAATGAATAATAGAAATATTACGGTAAAAAATTATACGCGCTTAATGGACTTCTTTAATCCTATTGCCTTTGATGCCGATGCATGGGTTAAAATGGCCAAAGATGCGGGCATGCAATATATTACGTTAATAACCCGACACCATGATGGATTTAGTATGTGGGACACTAAGCAGTCCGACTTCAACATAATGAATACCCCCTATCATAAAGATGTAGTAAAAATGATGGCAGATGCCTGCCACCGACAAGGGATAAAGCTGTTTTTTTATTATTCCTTGTTAGATTGGCGAAGGGAAGATTATTCGTGGACTACAGGTAGAACTGGTAAGGGAACTGGACGAACCCATCAAGAAGATTGGAATCATTATATACAATTCATGAAAAACCAACTTACAGAATTATTAACTCAATATGGACCTGTTGCGGGCATTTGGTTTGATGGTTATTGGGATCAGCTGCCAAAGGGTGAGAATAGTGTTAATGCACCTTTAGTAAATTGGCATTTAAATGAAATATACAAGCTTATTCATCAATTACAGCCGGCCTGTTTAATTGGCAACAATCATCATTTGCAACCTCTTTCCGGTGAGGATTTTCAAATGTTTGAAAAAGATTTGCCCGGTGGTAATACAACCGGTTTTGGTGGAGCTTCTATTTCCGGTTTGCCATTGGAAACCTGCGAAACCATTAACAATTCATGGGGGTTTAATATAACTGACACCAGTTACAAATCAACTACGGATTTAATTCATTATTTAGTACGTGCTGCCGGTTTTGGCGCCAACTTCTTATTAAATATTGGTCCAATGCCCAATGGTGCTGTGCAGCCTGAATTTCAGGAACGTTTAGCTTTTATGGGCAAATGGTTAAAAACATACGGGACTAGTATTTACGCAACCAGGGGAGGATATATACGTCCTCAACCATGGGGTGCCATTACACAAACTAACGGTAAGGTATTTGTGCATGTATTGGCAGATAGTGTTACTAATTTACAGTTAACTAATTTTCCTTTTCAGCAAATAAAAAAAGTGTATTGGTTAATGAATCAACAACAGGTTCCGGTAAAAATGCAAAATCATGTTTTAAGCATATCGGCTATTCAGCAGCAACCCAACGAGCCGGATAGGGTAATTGTTGTGGAAGGTGAATAAACAAGTATTGATGTAATTGTATGTTAATTTCAATTGCTTCAATTTATAGCTATTTTTGTACTAATGTTTAATGTTTTATTGGCACATATTCAGGAAAAGGTAACCCTTTCAGTGGGTGATGTAGATTTACTAAAATCATTCTTCATTCCTAAGAAGCTAAGAAAGCGCCAATACATTTTACAGGAAGGTGATGTTTGCAAATATTTAATGTTTGTAGAAAAAGGGTTGTTACGCATGTATCATGTGGACGATAAAGGTGCCGAGCATATGATACAATTTGCTTGGGAAGGCTGGTGGATGGCGGATACATACAGCTTTTTATCCGGCGATATATCTCAATATAATATTGACGCTATTGAAGATGCTGAATTATTGATGATTACTCTTCCCAATTTTGAAGCCATGTTACTTCAACTTCCTGTAATGGAAAGATATTTTCGCATACTTTTTCAAAATAATATTATTTCCAAGGAAAGAAGATTGATTAATACTATCAGTTATTCGGCAGAAGAAAGATATAAACGTTTGGTTGCTGCTCATCCTGAAATGATTCAAAGAATTCCGCAAAACCTCATAGCCTCTTATCTTGGATTAACACCTGAAACCCTCAGTCGAATTCGCAAAAAATTAATTCAATCTTAATTAACGGGTTGATGTAAATCAATTGAATTTCTTGTGCTGGCTCAAGTTTCTAAAATTACTAACGGAGTAGCTTTGCAGTATGAAAAGCATAGGCTATAATAATAGTGTAGCAATAATTGGTGCAAACAGTAATATGGGCGCACAATTTGCAATGGCAATAGCTAAAGCATATCGTTTGTTGTTAATTGATAGTGACGAAATGCAAACGTCATTATTAGCTGCTAAAATCAAACATATAACACAATTACCTGGTGCTGTAGAAGTGCTTTCTTGCAGTAAAGATGCTTCTTGGGAGGCAGATATTATTGTATTGGCTTCTCCAACAGTTACACATGCTTTAATTGCAAAAAAAATTGCAGAAGTAACTACCTGTAAAACTATACTGCAAATTTCAAATGCAAATGATGAGTTGGTCTCAATCCAGAACATTCTACCCCACTCTCATGTTATCAAAGTAACAATCAATGATTCAATTGCTATGTTTGAGGGAAAAAATAGGGAAGCCATACAATCAGCACTGCAATTGTTATCATTTACTAATTGGACTATAATTGAAAAAACAAATTAACATAAATTTATTATTGATATTTTTTACAATTTATATAAAATAAAAAAACATGCAGCAAGAACTTTTATTTACACCTTACAATTTAGCAGGATTAACTTTAAGTAATAGAATGGTTATGGCACCAATGACTAGAAGCCGTGCAGATAACCCAGGCCATGTACCTACAACGTTAATGGCTGAGTATTATGCTCAAAGAGCCAGTGCGGGATTAATTATTACGGAAGGCGTGCCTGTTAGTACAAAAGGAGTAGGTTATATTAATGTTCCCGGCATATATACACAAGAACAAGTAGAAGGCTGGAAACTGGTAACCAAAGCAGTACACGATAAAGGCGGTAAAATTTTTGCTCAACTTTGGCATGTTGGACGCATATCGCATCCTGATTTTCATAACGGAGAATTACCTCTGGCGCCTTCAGCCATTAATCCTAACGAAAAATCATATACCGTTAATGGATTTGTAGATACCGTGACCCCAAAAGAAATGACTTTGGCCGATATTCAACAAACTATTCAAGATTTTAAGCAAGCAGCAATAAATGCTATGGCTGCAGGTTTTGATGGCGTTGAAATACATGGCGCAAACGGATACTTATTGCACCAGTTTTTTAATGGAACTTCTAATAAGCGTACCGATGCTTATGGCGGCAGCATTGAAAATCATGCCCGTATATTGTTCGATATTTTAGAGGCTATACAACAAGCGGTTAGTTTGCAAAAAGTTGGGGTTCGGTTAAGTCCTTCGTTAAATGGATTATTTGGAATTACCATGGATGAAAATACCATTCCTACCTTTGAATACATAGTAAAAAAATTAAACGACTATCCGTTAGCTTATTTACATTTAACAGAGCCATTTGTGTCTGTTGATCATTTGCCTTATGCGGTTACACATGTTGCAAAACATTTTAGACCTTTGTATAAAGGAACTTTGATGATTAACAAAGGGTTTAATAAAACAACTGCCAATGCAGTATTGGCTGCCGGCGAAGCAGATCTGGTATCTTTCGGTGTGCCCTATTTAGCGAATCCGGATTTGGTGGAAAGATTTAAGCAAGATGCACCATTAAATGCACCGGATCAAAGTACTTTTTATACCCCCGGTGCAAAAGGATATACAGATTATCCAACTCTATCCACAACAACAGTTTAAACAATTTTTATAACCATCAATTAATTAAGACTATGGAATCATTAAACGGAAAAACAGCCATTGTAACCGGTGCAGGTAAAGGCATTGGTAAAGCGTTGGCACTTGCTTTAGCCAAAGAAGGTGTTCATGTAGGATTAATTGCCCGTAGCGAAAAAGATTTGGAACAAGTAGCCAATGAAATTAGGGCAATGGGTGTGAAAGCTACTTATCACCATGCCGATGTTAGTAATCGTCATGAAGTAGAAACAGCAGTACAGCACATCCAAAAAAAATTAGGCCCTATTGATATTTTAATTAATAATGCCGGTACCGGTAAATTTGGTAAATTCTTAGAATTAACCCCCGAAGAATGGGAATACCAGGTGCGTGTGAACCTATTTGGTGTTTACCATGTAACCAGAGCCGTGTTGCCGGAAATGATAGAACGCAAAACCGGCGATATTGTAAATGTTTCCTCAACAGCGGGTTTAAGAGGGGCAGCTTTAACCAGTGCCTACAGCGCTTCAAAATTTGGTGTAATGGGATTAACAGAATCTTTAATGCAAGAAGTGCGTAAACACAATATTCGCGTAACTGCAATGGCACCTAGTACGGTAGTAACAGATTTGGCTATACAATCCAATCTCATTAATAATAATGAAGAAAAATTAATGCATCCGGAAGATTTTGCCGAATTGGTAATTGCTCAATTAAAATTGAATAGAAGGGTATTTGTAAAAGATGCTTCTATTTGGTCAACAAACCCCTAATTTTTATTAAGAAAGTTTATTACATGAAGAAAGTATGGTTTATAACCGGATGTTCCACCGGATTTGGTCGTGCCCTAGCCAATGAAGTATTGGCGCAAGGCTATAATGCTGTTGTTACAGCGCGTAATACAGCCGATATTGCAGATATAGCTTCACGCTATCCTAACACCGCATTGGTATTGTCTTTAGATGTAACAAGCACTACAGCTATTAAAAATGCAGTAACTAGGGCTATAGAACATTTTGGACAAATTGATGTGTTGGTAAACAATGCCGGTATTGGTTATTTTGCTGCAGTAGAAGAAAGTGAGGATGCCGAGGTAAGGAAAATGTTTGAAATTAATGTGTTTGGATTGGCTAATGTTACCAAAGAAGTATTGCCCTACATGCGCCAACGCCGAAGCGGGCATATTCTAAACATTGCTTCTATTGGCGGTTTGCGATCTTTCCCCGGGGTTGGTTTTTATAATGCCACAAAGTATGCGGTTGATGGGTTAAGCGAAGCATTGTATAAGGAGGTTGCCCCATTAGGCATTAAAGTAACCATCGTTGCGCCAAGTGGTTTTAGAACCGATTGGGCAGGTCGTTCAGCCAACAATTCATCTATACAAATTGCCGATTATGCTACTACTGCCCACAAAAACATTAACGATATAAGAGGGTATAGTGGCAAACAACCCGGCGATCCGGTAAAAGCAGCAAAAGCAATGATTCAAATAGTTGAATCTGAAAATCCGCCTTTACGATTATTGTTGGGAGCAGCTGCTTTACGAGGTGCAAAAGCCAAGTTGGCAGAGCTGCAACACGATTTTGAAACTTGGGCCACTGTTACGGAAGGCGCCGATTATCCTAAAGAAGAATAGATAGAATAGAAAATTAACACACACACTAAGCGGTAGTAACAAGCGTAGTTACTGCCGCTTTTTTATTTTCCATTAATTGAAGCAAATAATATGCTTGTGCTATTATTAGCTTAAGCCAAATAATGCATTTACAATACATTGGTTAATAACCAACTATGTTAAATATTGAAAATCAATTATTTTGAATGTTTTATTTAGAATCTTGGTTCACAACTGTTTTTTTAACTATTCTTTAAATTTTTTAGTATAGTTCAATAAAATTTGTAAAGTAATAAAAAGAACAACTATTTAAGATTTAACCTCTTCTGGCTCAGTTCAGTATTTGAGTTTTAAAAATTAAATAAACTGCATTTTCAAATTTATTATAAAAAATTAAGCTATATGCCTAAAATAATGCTACAAAATCAGGAAGATTTTCAATATAAATCAGATATAGAACAAAAAGAAAAAACGGACGGGCGTTCTTCAAGTTCGCATCAATTTCTCAATTTAAAGAAGCGATCACTTGCCTATATGAATTGCATTGAAAAACTTGATGCAGGAAATTTAGCGAATAACACAAAGAGTATAGAAGAAGTAATTCAAACAATTAAATCAGAATTTTCGAAAGATGATTTGGTTGACCTGCCATTAGGAATTTTATCGAAGTGTGCTTTAGGTCATCCGTACGACGTGCATTTAATTGATTTAAGTGGCAAACAAATTATACGTCATTACAAAATCAGCGAATTTTTAGATGAGCAATTTGAGAGGGGACGCAATTTGGCCAGGCATGATGCTTATAAGATGATAGAAATTTATACAAATAAAATCGTGTTGATTCGCAAAGATGGTTCTACAGTACAATTATAAAAAAACAACATAAAAACATTAATATGGCAAATCATGTAATATCCTATGCCGACCTTTCTTACATCAATAGCGCTTTAAGAGCAATCAGTTCTGATGTATCGGAAATTAACTCTGAAATCAGTTTATTGAAACTCAGTCATCAGTCAATTCAAGCCGAATTAACAATATTAGCCAGCAAGTTTTACCAATTTTTAAAAGAGGATGCCAAGCATAAAGCCTTACAACTTGCTGAAACTAGACAAGGAAATTTAAAGCAGGATTTGCACATTAAATACGGATATTATGCAGAAGTGAGAAGATTGGCTACGGGAATACTGCAAGGCGTTGATGCTGGAATTGTAAGTGATGGGGCAATAAGAATGGCTACTGAAGAAATGATGTTAAAGGCGCCGGGATATTGGTTAGCCCCTGCCTTGGTAACAATAGCATCATGGATTAGAAATGATAAATCAACTTGCGAAAAAGCATTAAAAGAAGCACTAAGGCGTGATGATTACAGGACTTCCCTATTTTTAATGCTAATAATGCGCAGATTAAAAAGGATGCAAGCCAGTACAAAGTGGTTAGAGCGCTGTTTTATGCACCAAGATCCATTTAATCTTGAAAGAGAGTTCATAATAATACTAGAGGCAGTTACTATGGGCTTATTTTTGCCTTCTGCTCGCCAAATAATGATGTCTCATATAAAAAATTGGCTAGAAATAATTTCTCAAAAGGAAAACTTTATAGAGGAACAAAAATTACAATGGGTTAATTTCTTTGCCTCAAAAGCACCAATTAAAGAGAATGAATATGTATTATTAGAAAAATTTTCAACTAATTGGAATGAGTTAGAAAATTCATTAAAAGAGGCAAGAACTCATGAAGTTTTGAGCAATTATTTTAAAGATATAATTAACCCTTCCAGAGATTTTTCGAAAAATGTGGTAGAACAACTAGACGAAATACTTAATTTATTGGTAACAAATTTTGATGACGAAGAATTACCATTGCAAAAAGAGGTTAGATTAAATCAACTCATCATTCAAATGGAAGGTGATAAAGCTGCTGCTCAGGCGGTAATGGATGCGGAAAAAAATATTTATAAAGAAAAAGTAAATTTTTTACAACTACTTGCAAATGCCACATTCAATCCTGATATATCAGGTGCTAATAAAGTAACACAAGCATTAGCTGTTTCAATTTGTTTGCCGTGGATAATACCTGCCTATGAAACATTTACGGCGCAATGTAGAAATAAAATTCCAGCAACAGTAGAGTTAGACATTGACGGGTTTAAAGCAACTACTATAGATGGTAGCAACCAAAACGAATTGTTCGAAAAGCATGATGCATATTTTCAACAAATTTTATTAAAAGAAACAGAAAAAATACCTCAAAATACTGCTGGTTATTTAATGGCACTTTTCTTTATATTGATAAGTATTTTTATTTTTTACAACTACAGTAGTTTATACTTTTTTAGTGCTGTCATTTTAATATTTGGTATAGGATTTTTTATTTATTTATTAAATAAATACAATAAAGCCAAGAAAGCCGTTAATCAAAGAATTAATGAAAGAAAAGAAAAGTCCAGTATTATTTTAAATGGCTGTATTACTGAAATTGTAGATTATAGAAAAGAACTAACACTTGAAGATGCCAAATCGGAGAAACTTTCAGAACTGCTGGCATCTATTGTTCCTGAAAACTTTACCGGTATATCAAGAGAAACTGCTAGAAATATTATATAAATTAAAATATTTTTTTTATGGCCAATATTTTGTTTAATCAATCTGAAAATCAATCTGAAAAAAATCAAATTTCAACCGAAAAAAATATTGCAAATATGCAAGATGTAAATAATAAAGAATATTTACAAAGCATTAATGAAAATAAAAATTCCATATTTCCTGATTGGGATATCTTTCCGCCATATGAGTTTATTAATCCTCGAATTAAAAAACAATCATAATGTCTTTAAAAACATATTCAGAATTTGTAAATCTTTTGGAAAAATTTAGTAAGGGTGATGATACTGTATTGAATCAATTGATGGAATCAGATTTCAAAATTGATAAAGGCAGTGCTTACCGCTACTGCCTGAAAGTAGAATCGGCATATAAGGAGCGAAAACTTAGCTGGCTTGATAAATTTCATCGTTCTTTTCAAGTTCAAACCTATAAATCTATTAATGAATTTGAAATTACATTGCATAATGCTTTTCAAAATTTTATACCGCTTGCCAAATTTATTGCTTTGAAAGACTTACCGAAAGAAGTAAGTGAAGCTTTAAAAAAGGATCTTGAAAGCTTTATAGAAGAGATCAAAAAAACTTTAAGGAAAAATATTTCCCCGTATTCTAATAAAAGCGATCATATGCTAATGCTGATAAATGCATTTACATTGAGTAATATTTTAGAAAATTTCACAGCAGTTAATACGGGTAATAAAAAAGAGAAATCTAATTCAAATGATAAACAACCGCCATTAGGACGGCAAATCATATTCTAACATGTCAAATAAAAAAGAATTCAAAACATCACTGCAACGAATGCTAAGAGCTCGTATACCATTTATTTCAATTAGAAGTATTGAAAGGACAAGGGTATTAGAAGTTATTCAGCAATTGGCAGAAGAAATTAATATTCCCATTTATGTACACAGTTTATCACATGGTACGTTTGATGTTAGAACCAAAAAAAATGTGAATGATGATCGGACTGTTGCGGGCGGATTAGATTTTGCTGTTCAAAACATTGCACAAAGACTTAATTTGACCTTCGTTTTTACTGAAGTCAGTGATATTGAAGATGATAACATAGTTTCTCGACACATTTATGATGGTGTTGTACAAGCAATAGAACATGGTGGAAGTATCTGTTTAATTACAACAAAAAGCATTTGGCCACAATTACAAAGATTGGGAATGACAATTACTTTGGATACACCGAATGAAGAAGAAATGTTAGAAGTTGTAAAAGATTGTGTGCTTCCATATAAAAATTCCATTACGATTGAATGGGATGAATCAGATTATAAAATGGCTGCATCCATTTTGGCAAATATGACCAAAATTGAAGCTGAAAATGTTTTGGCTACACAAATGGCAAAGGGTAATTTAACAAAAGATGACCTTAAAGAACTAGTTAATGCGAAAGATAAGTTATTTAGTGATATTTCAGGTCTTGAAAAAGTAAAAATTGAACCTTCATTACTTTCTGTGGCCGGATTGTCTGGTTTGCAACATTGGTTAGAACATCAAAAAAAATTATTAACTGCAGATTTAAAATCAAGAAAATTAAGACCACCTCGTGGAGTATTATTGGTTGGTGTGCCGGGATGTGGAAAATCTCTTTCCGCTAAATACATTGCAGCAAATTGGAATTTACCTTTATATAGGTTGGATCTTGCAGCAATTCAGGGGCAATATCTCGGTCAATCGGAAAACAGATTAAAAGACGCATTAGCTTCTGCTGACAATGCAGCACCCTGCATTTTATGGATTGATGAAATAGAAAAAGGCTTATCGGGTGCAACTGCTTCAAGTGATGGTGGAACTTCAGTAAGAATGGTAGGCCAATTTTTATTCTGGTTACAGGAAAGCACAGCAAAAGTTTTCATAGTTGCAACAGCTAATGATGTGTCTAAATTACCACCAGAACTATTGCGCAAAGGAAGGTTTGATGAACTTTTTTTTGTTGATTTACCCGGCGAAGAAGAAAGAAAAGATATTATTCAACTTTATATACAACGTAATCTCTTATCAAAACCCTCAGATCAAATGCTGCAACAGCTTATTAATATATCAGAGGGCTTTGCCGGTTCTGATATAGAAGGTGCAGTAAGAGATGTTGCCATTCAAGCTGTAATACACGGTGATAATTTTGTAGATGATACCTTATATGAAAAATGTTTTAAAAATATTGTTCCCTTAAGCAAAACCGCACCGGAAAAAATTGAAGCTATTCGAACTTGGGGAAGAGAACGAGCTCTCCCCGCCTCAGGTGTGGCATGGGGAAATACCATGAGCGATAGAATATTAAATAAACGTTCAATCATTGTTTAAAATGAAAGGAGTGTTATTGATAATTGCATTTTTCATATACGGTAGTGGCTTTTCGCAAAAAGTTTTTGTGGTAAATTATGCCAGCCAAGCCGATGTTAAAGTTTTTATTGTAAACTATGAGTCGCAGGCCGATTTAAAAGTATATAAAGTAAAGTACCAATCAGAAGCAGGAAATAACAATGGAAAATGGTTTTTTGTAAACTATGCATCAGAGGCAGACAAAAAAATTTACTTTGTTAATTACGAAACACAGGCCGACCTTAAAATTTATTTTGTAAAGTATGAAGCACAAGCAGGGTGGAGAAATAAAAACAAAGCATATTTAATGTATTAACTATGAACAGATTGATACTTAAACGAATAAACATTTTGACATTGCTGAACGAATAATATTTAAACGTTAATTTTTATTGATAATACATAAATACAATGTTGCTTCATTAAAGAGCTGATAAAGAAAAATAATTTAGTTGTTTACATTGTTTTGAATAGCGACTCTTTAATTAAAAAATAACAATTACAAAATCAATCTTAAACCACAATTGTATGGAAAATTTCAACAATCAAAAACCGCCAAAATCATGGCTGGTTGAATCAATTTTGGTAACGTTATTTTGCTGTTTACCATTTGGCATTGCCGGAATTGTAAATGCTTCAAGAGTAGAATCAAGGTTCTATGCCGGTGATATAGAGGGTGCGAATAGAGCCTCTGCAGAAGCAAAAAAATGGACTATGGTAAGTTTCTTTATTGGTATTGCTATCGCTATTATCTATTTTATTTTAGTAATAGCCGGTGTAGCCAGTGCTTTTAAAATTGCCGGTGCTGCAAATGCGTACACTTAATATTTTTAAATGGGCTATTGCAATTATTTTCATTGTAATGATGGCAATGGTGTATAGAATTTTTAATCCTATTCATAGTGTGTTTTTTCCAAAATGCCCATTTCTATTATTAACCGGTTTAAAATGTCCCGGTTGTGGTTCGCAACGTGCAATACATTATTTGTTAAATTTTGATATTTTAAAAGCAATAAATGAAAATGTTTTGCTGGTGCTTTCTATACCATACCTATTAGCAGGGATAGTTTTTGAATCATTATTGTTGCCTAGCGATAAAATGTTGAAATGGAGGAAAAGGTTGTTTGGACAGCGAGCAATAATCGTCATTATAGTAATTGTAATGGTATTTTGGATATTTAGAAACATAACAATGAATAATATGATTTTTATAATTCTCTAATATATATTTGTAAAAATTAATTTGAAACGCCATTCATTCATCATTAACAATATACCCATGAAAAATATTTTAATGGCATTGGTTTTATTAACTATATGCACCAATGCTATTTCCCAACACAAATACATAAAAAAATTTAAACCATTGGTTGATTCGCTTTCTACTGTTTATGAAATTCCTTTTTCTGTTATTATGGGAGTATCAATTATAGAATCGGGGCTTGGTAGAGACAGAAATGCAAAATTATTAAACAATTATTTTGGTTTTGTTGGTAAAAATAATTTGATGAAAACACATGGCATTAAAACAAGGTATAAGCAGTATAACTCGGCAAAGGCTTCATTCGTTGATTTTTGCGAAAAAGTTTCTAAGCAATCATATTACCCCAAATTGCGCGGTAATATGCAATATGATTTATGGTTGAATGCTATGGCAAAGTCTGGTTATTCAAGTAAACCGGATATATGGAAAAAAGAAGTTACCTCAGTAATCAAAAAATATAAATTAGAACAATTATAATTTTTGATCAATGGATTATACTAAAAACCTTATTCGTTTTGTTATACTAATTACTTTTTTACTGTTTGCCATTTCTATTATTAGCAGTTATTCAAAATTTAAATGGAAACCGGTAAATAGCATTAACATTATAGCTGATGTAATTAAAGCCGATACACCAACATTAGTATTGGCTGAAACATCTGTTGACACAACATCTAAGTTTAATACTCCCGCTGTAGTAGTTGATTCTATTCAAGTAAATGATACACTGCAGAATAAAACAAATAATGATACATTAAGGACAGAAGTAGTACATACTGTATTTCAAAATTTTAGTGAACCTAACAGGATAACTGATTTTCAGCAAGATCCATCTGGCATCGTATTAAAACGATTCATAAATAAATTAATTGAACTGAAAAATGGGCAAAGAAAAAAAATTCGAATTGCATATTTAGGCGATAGTATGATTGAAGGCGACTTAATAACACAAACGCTTAGAAAATTATTGCAACAAACTTTTGGGGGTTACGGTATTGGCTTTATGCCCATGAGCAGTTTATATGGTGCTGATAGAAACTATGCTAATACAAGTTATTCCAACTGGCAGGAATCAAATTTTATTGCAAATAAAAACGGAAAAAAATTGTTCTTGTCAGGTCGTTGCTTTGAAGCAAATGGTTATGCTTATACACAAATAAAAGATAAAACTGCACCTTCAACCAGTATATTAGAAAAACATTTATTGTTTGGTAATACTTTAGGAACAACTACTGTTACTGTGAATGGTAAACCTGTCACCATTCAATCTGCCAATATTATGAATGATACCATTTTGGAAAGCAGTGCGGGCAATGCCCTTCGTTTTGAAGTTGTAAATGCGAATAATTTATACGGCTTTTCCTTAGAATCGCCTTTTGGTATCATTCTCGATAATTTTTCATTTCGTGGAATTAGTGGCCATGAATATGGAAGAATGGATACTGCATTTCTTTCCGCTATTGCAAAAACTCACTCCTACGATTTAATTGTTATGCAGTATGGCGTAAATATGTTTGTAAAACCTACCGATAGCGAGTTTAATTGGTTTTTTGGCCCTTTCACAAAATCTATTTATAAGTTAAAAGCGGCATTTAAAGATGCCGATGTTTTATTGGTTAGTTCTGCTGATAAAGCATTTCGTTATGATGATAGCTATAAAACGGCTATAGGTTTGCGTAACCTGCTAACCTTTCAACAAAGAGTTGCTTATTCAACCGGTTCGGCATTTTATAATACTTACGCCAGTATGGGTGGTGAGGGTAGTATGGTGCGTTGGGTGAATAGTAATCCGCCATTGGCTTATAAGGATTATACGCATTTAACACCCAAAGGCGCCGATATAATTGGTAAAAGCATTTATGATGCCATTTTATTTGAATATAATAAAGCTGTACAAAATAGTTCTAATTAACCCAATATATGTTCCCAACATTCGACCTTGATAAATTCTTGCACCAATTAGTATATGATGAAAACAATCCCTTATTGTTTAATAATGGTTTTTTTGTATACCTCTTCTTTATCTTCATTATACTGTACTATTTGCTTCGAAATAATTTAACGGCACGAACCAATTTGTTTTGCCTAACCTCTCTTTATTTCTTTTATAAAGCAAGTGGCTATTTTGTGGTGTTGGTAATTATTTCAGCTATTGCCGACTTTCTTATATCGAATGCCATATACAAATCTAAATCTCTCATTAAAAAGAAAGCGTTACTAATATTTAGTATTACCCTTAATTTAGGCTTATTATTCTATTTTAAGTACAGCAATTTTGCTATTCAAATACTCAATGACATATTTTTATTTCAAGTTCATCCGTTAAATATTTTATTACCCGTTGGTATTTCATTTTACACTTTTGAAAACATTAGTTATACGGTAGATGTGTATCGTGGTGAATTTGTTCCGGTAAAAAAATTTAATGAATATCTATTGTTTCTATCTTTTTTTCCTAAACTGGTAATGGGGCCTATTGTACGTGCAAAAGATTTTATTCCTCAGATAACCCTTCCTTTTCACATAACAAAAGAAGATTTTGCAAATGGTTTTGTATTAATTGTTTCGGGCTTATTTAAAAAACTGATTATTTCAGATTACATTACTTTAAACTACGTAAACTATATTTTTGATGCTCCTGAGCGATATAGCGGCTTAGAATGTTTGTTTGCTGTTTATGGCTATGCGGTAGTTATTTATTGCGACTTTAGCGGGTACAGCAACATTGCCATAGGTATTGCACAATGGTTAGGCTTTAAAATTCCCCCTAATTTTTTATATCCCTATCAAAGTTTAGATATCACTGATTTTTGGCGCAGGTGGCATATTTCGCTTTCAAATTGGCTAAGAGATTATTTGTATATACCATTGGGTGGTAACCGAAAAGGTAAATTAAGGCAATACCTAAACTTGGCTGCCACAATGTTACTAGGGGGTTTATGGCATGGTGCAAGTTTTAATTTTATAATATGGGGTGGGTTACATGGTATTGCTTTATCCATACATAAATTGTGGCATCAGGCTACGAAAAAAATTACCAATCATTGGCAAAAATTCGGTATTTACCAATTTTTCTCATTGCTGCTTACCTTCAATTTCGTTTGCTTTTGTTGGATATTTTTTAAGGCCAGTTCATTAACCGAGGCTGTAACCATGATTAACCAAATATGCTATCATCTAAATTTTTCTGTCTGGAATAGATTTTGGGAAAACTATCATAGTGTTATTATAATGATTGCCTTTGGTTTAGGCTTGCATTTTATACCGGCTCGTTATAATCATCGCTTTACATTGGGTTTACAACGGATAGGCCTTGTTGGTTATGCCATTATTTTTTTGTTATTGGTTCTTACCTATGGGTATTTCAAATCTAGCGATCAGGTTTTACCCATTTATCTTCAATTTTAAAAACCAATTCAACTAATATAAAAAAAGAGAGGCTGCGTTTTATAACAACCTCTTTGTATTGATTATATAATATTATAATGAATATGTGATTAAGTCATTCAATAAAGGCTCCCTTCAATGAATACTTATATGCCTACTTTGGTACTTCTTCGTTCCATTAGAATGGTGTTTTTCCATTCACTACCCAATTGGCCAATTTTTTCGCGATAGCCCACTAATCTAAATCCTACAGACTCGTGCAGTTTTGCACTGGCGGTATTTTCAGCAAAAATGCCGGCTTGTAAGGTCCAAATTCCATTGGCTTCACTTTCTGTAATTAATTGTTGTAATAGCTTTTTGCCTACACCTTTACCTCTTTGTTCAGGCGCAATGTAAACACTTACCTCTGCTACACCTCCATATACACATCGGTTTGATACAGGGCTAAGTGCGGCCCAACCAATTACCTTGTTATTTTCCACGGCTACCAATCTTGCAAAGGGTAAGTGGCTGTTATTCCATTGCTCCCATTCAGGTGCTTTGGTTTCAAAAGTGGCCATACCTGTGGCTATACCACTTTCGTAAATAGATTTTACTTGCTGCCAATTACTTGGTAAAAGCGGCATGATGATAAATGTTTCCATAACTGCCGGTATTTTTTGAGGTTAAAGCTTCGGTTTGTGGTATGTTAGCTTTTTGGCCATCATTGCCAGCCCATTGTTCCATTACTTCGGGTGCGGGTTTGGCATTAATGCCTTCGCCATAAACAGTTGCTGTGCCATGTGTATAAAACACTTCCCAATCAACGCCTTGTGGGTCGGTAATCCAGCTTTTTTGCGATTTTGCATAGCAACAAGTGCATTCACCTTCTTCTCTAACCGTGCCTTTTGCCTTTTGCATATGCTCATAAGCTTCATGTAAATCTGTTTCAGATTCAACTTGTAATCCCAGGTGTTCAATACCGTTTTCACTGTGTCCGGTTGATATGGCATAATTAATGCGTGGATCTTCTAACATCCATTTGGCATAATCGGGCTTTACAACAGTAGGTTCTGTGTTGAATAAAGCGGAATAAAAAGCAATGCTTTCTTGTAAGTTTTTTACACGAACGTGTACATGGAATCGTTTCATAAGTTTAATGTTTTTTGATAACGATAACAAGACGAAGCAGTGCTAAAAAAGACGCAAATTATTTTTCAATTTGCTTTTTTAAGTTTTGTAATGGCTCACAAGATGCTTTAATTTGGAAGGATATAAGATTTCCTTGTTTGTCGGTTTCAAAACGGCAACAAGTAATAAACTCGGCCTTTAATAATTGCCTGGCTCGTTGTATTCTGCTTTTGGTAGCCGATAATGTTAGGTTAAGTTCACGAGCAATATCGGCTTGTTTTTTATTGTCAATATCGTACATTTTTAATGGCGTTGCATATTCTTCAGGCAGAAATGCTAACATGGGTAAAATGTATTGTTGTGCTTCTAAAAATGCAGCATTGTCTTCTTGCTCTACAACTTGTTCCTCAATATATTCTTCTGAAATGGTGTTTTTATTTTTACGGTAATAATCGGCAATGGTATTTTGTGCAATTTGAAATAGCCAACTTTTCAGATTTTGAACTCCTGATTTGGAAAGACAAAATCCATAAACTTTTAATAATACTTCTTGCAAAATATCTTCTGCAATAGTATTATCCTTCACCCGCTTAACAATATAGCGGTATAAAGCTTCTTTGTATTCCTGCCATATAGCAGGTACATTGCAATTGGGGGTTTTGTTTTTAGGTAAAGTCATGCTAATTTATAAATGCGTGTTGTAATAACCGCCAGATAAAAATATTGAAAACAATTGAACTGATGTGCAATTAAATTTTAGTTCTGTCAGATTTCCATCATCCAATCTTAATTATATGCATAAAGTACTAAGGCCAAGAATTTATTTTGAAAAGCGGTAGTGACCCCGCAGGGACTCGAACCCTGGACCTACTGATTAAGAGTCAGTAGCTCTACCAACTGAGCTACGGAGTCAATTAGATTTTGCTTTCATAAATTTATTGAAAAATCCATGTGTAACCCCCTCTGGAAATTGCTATTAATGCACAATTAATATTTCAACACCTTGCTTCAACACATTTATTCGTAACTTAACAGCTTAATAAATGAATGCGCATGAATGCTGACTATCGTATATATGCTTTAAGCGATACAGCTATGGTTATTGATTGGGGTAACTTAATTAATGACGATATTAACCACACAGTACTTACCCTTTTTCATTGTATTAAGCAAGAAAATAAACCTTTTGTTCGCGATGTAATTCCTGCTTACAGTACTTTAACTATAGTGTACAATCCGGTAATGCTTTGGAAACAAGGCATTGAAAATATGGAAGCTTATTTGCGCAATTTTATTGAAACGGTAATGGGTCATTGCAGTGAAGAGGTCATGCAGCAACAGCCGCTTATTCAAGTGCCGGTGTGTTATCATCCACAAGTGGCACCCGATTTATTGGCATTTTGCGAAGCGAAAAATATTACGGTTGAAAAATTGATTGAGTTGCATAGCCAAACAATTTATCGCGTATTCATGTTGGGCTTTTTACCGGGTTTTGCTTATATGGGAACTGTTCCCGAAATATTGGAAATGCCGCGAAAAGCTTTGCCCGCTCAACAAGTGGCGGCGGGTAGTGTAGGAATTGCGGGAAGACAAACGGGTGTATATCCCTTCAATTCACCGGGCGGGTGGCATATTATAGGGCAAACACCCGAAGCAATGTTTCAACAAAACCGAATGCAACCGGCTTTATTACAGCCGGGTAATCGGGTTCAATTTGTGCCTATAGATTTAAATACTTTTAATTCATTACTTCAAAATAAAAACTAGTGTCAGTTGTTGTTATAAAACCGGGCATTGCCGATTCTATTCAAGATAATGGTCGTTATGGATGGCAACATGTGGGTATTAATCCCGATGGTGCTATGGATAAAACTGCGGCAGCAGTTGCTAATATTTTGGTGAATAACACTTTGGATTGTCCGGTATTAGAAATGAGTTTTCCCTCTCCGGTTCTGTTGTTTCAGCAACAGGCATTGGTGGCAGTAAGCGGCGCTAATTTTACGGCATGGGTAAATGATATTCCTGTACCCGTAAACACACCATTTATTATTCAAAAAAACTGTGTGCTGCAATTTAAACAGGTAAAGCGAGGTGCTTGGTGTTATTTATCTGTAAAAAAAGGATTTGGTATTCCTACCTGGATGGGAAGCTATAGCACCAATACTATTGCCGGTACCGGCGGTTTTAAAGGTCGCTTCTTGAAAAAACAAGATGAACTTCCGTTGGTTGATACTACTGATTACAGCCCTGTATTAGAGAATAAAGATGTATATGTTTTTCATGTTCAAGCCGATGCTTTACAATGGTATTTAAACACCAATGCCATCCCCGCTATTTTGAGTAAAGATTGGCATTTGCTAAATAAAGAAGCACAGAAACAATTTCAAGACAATGAGTTTCAGGTACAGCCCAACAGTAACCGCATGGGTTATTACTTACAAAGTAATGCCATTAAACCCGACCATCCTGTAACAGTTGTTTCAACTGCTGTTACCAATGGTACCATACAGTTGTTACCTAACGGACAGTGCATTGTGTTAATGTCGGGACACCAAACCACAGGCGGTTATCCTATATTAGCTACTGTTTGTAGTGCAGCACTATCTACATTGGCACAAGTTCGGCCACATGAATATGTGAAATTTACGCCTGTAACTTTGCGATATGCACACGAACTGATGCAACAACAACAACAATATTTGCAGCAATTACAATATGCTGCCATTGCCAAATTAAATGAATTGTTTTCAGCTTATGCTATCCATTGATTTGAACTGCGATATGGGCGAGGGAATGGAAACGGATGCCCAACTAATGCCCTATATTTCAAGTGCCAATATTGCTTGCGGTTTTCATGCCGGTGATGCCCAAATAATGCAACACACGGTTGCATTATGCAAAAATTATGGCCTTGCTGTAGGTGCACATCCGGGATTTAATGATAAAGAAAATTTTGGTAGAAAGCCAATACCGTTATCTGCTCATGAAATTGAAGTTTTATTGCAACAACAAGTGGATGCATTACAACATATTTGTACACAAATGAACGTGCCTTTGCATCACATAAAACTTCATGGAGCACTGTATAATATGGTATCTGCCGATGCTGCCTTAGCCAAACAAGTTGCGGATATTTTATATAAACTGTATCCAAACATTATGGTGTATGCATTAAGTGGAAGCCATTTTATGCAAGCTTGCTTGCAAAAGCAGTTGCCGGTTGCTGCCGAAGTTTTTGCCGATAGAACTTATACCAATGCAGGGCAATTAACACCACGTACACAACCCAATGCTTTAATACACACTACATCAGAATCGTTGCAACAAGTATTGCGTTTTATACAAGAAAAGGCTGTAATTACTACCTCAGGTAAAAAAATTGCCATTGCTGCTGATACCATTTGTTTGCATGGTGATGGTGCGCATGCAGTTGCTTTTGCAAAAACTATTCATGAAACGCTTCAACAACAAGGTATTGGCATACAAACCCTCTAACACACGTTCCGCTATTATAGGCGCTGCATTTTTAATGGCAACTTCTGCCATTGGGCCGGGTTTTTTAACTCAAACTACTGTTTTCACCAATAAACTGGGCGCTGCTTTTGCTTTTGTAATAGTAGTAACCATTTTAATTGATATAGCCGTACAGCTCAATATTTGGCGAATGATTAGCATGAGTAATTTACGGGCACAGGATTTGGCTAATAAGGTATTACCGGGCCTAGGCTATGTGTTAGCCGGTATGATTGTTTTTGGTGCTGTGGCATTTAATACTGGAAATGTTGCAGGTGCAGGTTTGGGTGTGCAAGTATGTACAGGGTTACCCACCCCCATTGGTGCAGCAGTAAGCGCATTGGTGGCTATTATTATTTTTTGGCAAAAAGATGCCGGCCATGCCATGGATGTATTTACCAAATACATGGGGTTATTAATGATTGTACTAACTTGTTACGTTGCATGGATAGCGCATCCACCTATGATAAGTGTGGTACAACAAATATTTTGGCCACATACTACCAGTACTATGGCAATTGTTACCATTGTTGGTGGAACAGTAGGGGGTTATATTTCGTTTGCAGGGGCGCACCGTTTGTTAGAAGCGGGAATAGTTGGTGCATCACAACTTAACAAGGTAAACAAAGGTGCTATTTCAGGAATTGTATTAACAGGCATTATGCGTTTTGTTTTGTTTTTGGCAGCATTGGGTGTGGTAATGCAAGGGAAAAATTTAGATGCAGCTAATCCTGCGGCAGCTGTTTTTAAATTATCTGCCGGCCAATTAGGATATTTCTTTTTTGGAATGGTGATGTGGGCTGCTGCTGTCACCTCCATTATTGGTGCATCTTTCACAGCCATTTCATTCATTAAAACATTTCATCCGGCAATTGAAGCACAACAAAAAATATGGGTAACGGGTTTCATACTACTATCTACCGGAATATTTGAATGGATAGGCCAACCTGTTAATGTGTTGGTATGGGCCGGTACCGTGAATGGGTTTATTTTACCATTAGCTTTATTTATTATTTTGATTGCAGCCTTACAACATAGGCTTACACCCAATTATAAACATGCACTTTGGTTACAAGTGGCTGGGTGGGTGGTAGTGGTAGCTTTATTATGGTTGGCGATGGAAACAATAAAAAAAATTTAACATTTGTTTCCATTTTATTAAATTCGAAAAAATATTATTTTATGACTTACCTCCCCGCAGTTAACTAGTACAATAAAAAATCATAGTATAAAATGTACCAATCTATTTATAAGCAAACTAGCGATTACTATATTATTCGTTAGTTTGTTATTTGCATCCTGCACAAAGTATACGTCGGTTTTAATACAGATCCGTCTAGCACAAGGAATATTGGCTTTTTTATTCAACCATTACAAAACGGCTCAGCTGGCACTAAATGCAATTAAATCAAACATCTTTTTTATGTTAATGCGTTATATACAAAAAATAAAATTTTTATTCATTATTGCTCTGGTATTTCCAATATCCTGTATTAGCCAAATAGACTCATTACATAATCTTGAAATCGAACAATTTTTAAGTAAAAATTTGCTTCATGGAGAAAAAATAATTCAAAATTTCACTAAGCCGGGCATCATTACCGATTCTAATAAAAAATACATTAGAGATACTTTGTTTAAACCATTTATGAACATTAATAGTATTGCTGCCTTTCCCAATTTTATTAAAAATGTCCATATGGGCATTGTTATAGATTCAGTAAAAAAATTTTTAAATTATAAGGGTAAATTTTTGCAAACAGATATTCAATCTAAATATGGTATTTGGTCATCATCCTCTTATGTTGTTTTAAAATATAAAATTAGAAACGTCCATTTTATAACTGAAAGTGAGTGCGTTTTTGATGGTAAAAACTGGTTTTACCCAGGTTTATCTTGGATTTTTCACATTCCAATTTTCTTTAATGATAAATATTGTGCAATACAAATTAGTGCAGTATATAATGACGAAGAAACGTGAACTACAATTACAAATCTTTACATTCTTCAAAAAAGAAATAAACACTGGGTTTGGATTAAGAACTAAATGAACATTCTAACAAAGCATTTAATAAATATAAAATTATTAATTAAATATGCTATATTATAAGATGAATTTACTCATATCTATTTAACAATACAGACAGTCAGTGTTATAAAGCTCTTTTGCTAATTCATGAAATTGTACATGCTTATATATTCACAAATCCTGAAGTATTAAATGGGTTAACGCAACATGCTTATATGTTACAGAACTATATTGATGGCATTATTGGGTCTTTGCAAACTTTCTTTCCCTCTTTAACTTCGCAACAAGCAGCCAGCTTAGCCTTAGGTGGGTTAGGGGATGATATAACCGGTACACAAGCTTTCGCTGATGTGTTAACTAAATATGGATTTACAACCAATATGAATAGTAGAGATTATTTTGCGTTTTATTCAAAACTTTATGAATATGGCACATCTGGAACAAGTTGTAAATAAATAAAATTAAAATAAATATGGTTACAATAAAACATGGATATACATTTTTGCTCACTGTCATTTTGATAAGTAATGTCCTATTTACCCAAAATGTTTTTGCACAACAAGTTAGCAGTAAATACAAACATGAATTAAAAAAATTCATGAAATTTATTAGAAATACTGAGTTTAAACAATATGATACTTTAAAAATTTATCCATATTTATCCAATAAAAATTTGTTTATGATTTCTTTATTTGGAACTGGTGTATATGGGCTTTCAAATGAAGAAAAAACATACTTAATTAAAGAAATACAGTCCGATACAGCCAAATATTATTTTAATAGACATTGGATGAAAAATGTTCAGTTCGTTCCCCAAAATCAGAAAGATGGATGGCGACTTTCAAAACCTATTTTTTTAAGAAATTATTTATTGTGTGCTTTTTCATTTGCAACTCCATATGACCCTGATTTTGCTTCTCAGTGGACATATTTGTATAAAAAGGAAAATGGGAAATGGAGTAGATTGTTGTTAATGGGTAAAATATTAGGTTATTAACAAATTTGCCTGTTCCGATTTGTAGTTTTTTATTCAATGATATTGTAAATATTATACCGGTAGCAATTTTGTTAATATGCGTATTTATGTTTATTCCCTATTTAAGGGAATAAAATATGGTTGATTACTGTTTCTAAGTACTAATTTGTTTTAGTGCTATAACTTCTGTTATTAATGCATCTTTTACATTTATTAAAATATTTCATTCGACCAATGAATTAAAACAAATTACATGTACTGCATTGCCGCTAACACAATATTATATGCTCGGCTTTTTCCTTTTGTGATAATAGGAATGGTTGATGATGAAGCATACAAAACTTTAATATATCTGAAAACCTTTTTGATCTCTAAATCTTCAAGTCAATACCCTAAAAAACGAATGAAAATTAATTTAACTAAGTAGGGTAAATTTTTCTTACATAAAAAAATGGTCCTATTTAGGACCATTTTTTTATGATTATGATTAATTACTCCAGCACTTTTTCTATGTGTGTTAATTTGCCATCTGCATTAAAGCCTTCTATAATTACCTTTAGTTTTTTACTAATGTCATTATTAAAGAAGTCTAATTTAACCTGTGGACTTTTTTTATTGGTTAACACAAATGGGTTCCAGTATAGGGTGCTTCTTACATCATCACCAAAAGCATCGGTTGATTTTTCATAATCCGGATTAAAGAATTGTTTAAAGCGTGTATAGCCACCCAATATCGTATTGTCGAGCCCGGGTGTGTTGGCATTGTAATTCTTTTTACCATCATTGCCACGCTTGGTGTAAATAGCTATGGCACCGCCACTTCCACCACCTACAGACCCAAAAAACGGTGGGCGAAATACTTTAATATAAGCCACGTCTGTAATAGGTAGGCTTTGTATCATGTCGGGTTGTGCCGGGCTTTCATCTAAATACAAATCGGGTGTGCTGCCGCGCCAGGTTAATGAGGGTGTGCCACCACTCATGTTAATTTGCAAACCTGCTACCTGCCCTTGTAAATAAGTAAATATATCTAATGCGCTATTGGCTCGTGGATCATCCATTACATCAAATCCGTAACTATCTCCTCCGGAAAATAAGCCGGTGGCGTATTTTTCATCTAACACCTGTAACGCACTTTTTACTTTGGCTCTAACAGTTACTTCTTTTAAAGTAGCAGAAGCCATTAGTTTGCGTAACCGTTCTTGTTCATCCATAAAATATTGCATACGGCGCAATGCCATACTATCGCTCCAGTTGGTTAAAGTAGAATTAATGGAAACATGCCTAGGTTGTAAATTGTATAAACCATTGGTAAAACTTACAACAGCTCCACTATTGCTGCTGCGTTTTCCATTTAGCATATAAAACAACTTTACAGTATCATAAAAGAAAACACCATCCTGTTCAAAAGTTCCATCTCTGTGAATCGGTAAAACCAAAAATTGCTTACTACTATCTTTTCCTTGAACAATTACATTTAAAAATGAGGACTCGCCTCCCAAATTATTGCTTCCATATACTTTGCCCTCTATTTTCAAAAAATTGGTTTCAGGCGGATATTTTATTGCCGGAGTTTTTAATGCCGCTAAATCAGCCCAATTATAACGACGCCACCCATTGGTCATCATTACTAAATCTAAATGGTGTACAACACTATCAGCATTACTGCTAAAATAGTAGGCAGGATTGTACACTTTTCCTTTAATGTCATCACTTAATAAAAAATCAGTGTATATTGAATGTTTATCATCTACCGGAACATCGGCATCGGTTACAGCAACCGACATGTTGGCGAATGCTGTATCAGATACAAAAAATTCAATGGTGTTTTTACCGCGCTTGGAAAGATTTACTGTGGGAAAACTAACCCTGGGTTGAAAGCTATAGTTATCATTGTTTACAAACACTATTCTTTCGGCAACGGGTATCCAATTTGCATTAAACAAAGTAACCTGAAGAATACCGGTTGGTAATTCTGTAGTCGGCAAGTCAGCCACTACACTGGTTTTGGCTGAGAAATTAATTCTTGATTTGTACACCAATTGCTGATTCATTTGTGCCATTAGGTACATGGTTTTATACAATGGATCATCATTGGCAGAACGTTCAACAAATAATATAGCTTTATCGGGTGCGGGTTGTACAGAAAGGGTAGCACCGTTAGGTAACGCTGTGGGTAATGCCGTGGTACCGGATTGCCCATTTTCATCCATCCAATAAATTTGATAGGTTTCACCTGCTTTAGGTTCAACTGAAAAACTGCCCATACCGTCATGTTCGGCCATAAATGAATCAATCAGTTCTTGTTTATTATTTTTAATGGCCCCTTTTATAAATACCGGATTGCCAAATTGATTGGTTGCCTTGAATGCTACCCTGCAGTTTAATCCGTTTACTAAGTTTCCGCCTTCAGGAAATAAATATACCTGGGTTTTCGGAATGGCAATACTGGTTTTAACCTGCGGTTGAATAACGGTAATATTGCGATGATATAAAAATGCGGTATCAAAATTCAACATCCAGCGCGTATAAGCTCTTACTTCTAATTTGTTGCCGCTGTAATTAGCAGGAACATCGAATGAACCGGATGCGGTTGCCTGAAATAAAGGTGCAACAGTATGCATTAATAAATTCCCCGAACCATCATACCAATCAACATAAAAATTTTTGCTGATATATGATAAGTCAATACCCGTCATTAAATAAGCTTTGTACCAAATAGTTTCACCTTTGTTATAAGCTCCTTTATCAAATTGCAAATGCACTTTTTCTTGTGGATAACGGTTGGCGTACACTTCCATCATTGAATCTAATACCTGAGCCTTTGTAGTTGATTGAAAGGTTAATAAAAACCCCAGGCATACCATAGCAAGCAATTTGTTCATGTGGTATAATTTAGGTTGATGATATAGGTTTGGTTTTAACTTTCTAATGTGTTTATTCAGCCACACCATTATTCGCCCTTTGCACCAATAGCAATATAAATTAAAAAAATTATTTGCCTGTAACAAACCTACTTATAAAAATAAGTTACTGGTGTTATAATTTAATTAAAGGTAAGAGAAAGCAAGAGTTTATAACAGCGTATAGCTCATGCTTCCGTCCTTTTCATCTTTAATTTGAATGCCTACTGCCAGTAATTCATTGCGAATAGTATCGCTGGTAACAAAGTCTTTTTTGGCTTTGGCTTGTTTTCTAATATTTAATAAAACTTGCATTACTTTTTGCAACAAATCGTTTTGTTCCGTTGAAGGATTTTGAAGACCAAATATATCTTCAATAAACAGCTTCATTTGTTGTTGCAATAGTTGTACGGTATGGCTCGACAAACTGTTTTCGGGAATTTGTTTGTTTTTCAAACTATTAATAACCGGTGCCAATTCAAACATATTGGCCAACACTTTTGCAGTACTTAAATCATCATCCATAAACTCGGTAAATTGGTTTACCCATTCTTTTACCTTATTATCTAATGCAGCGTCAGCCGGCTCCGTATTGTCGGGAATGGTTAAGCTTTGTAAGTTGGTATAAGCTTCCCAAAGGCGCTTCAACGCTTTTTCAGCCGCTTGTAAAGCTTCATTACTAAAATCGAGCGTAGAACGGTAATGCGATTGCAGTATGAAGAAGCGAATGGTCATGGGGTGGTAAGCTTGGGCTAAAATAGGATGTGTGCCACTAAATAATTCCGTTAGTTTAATAACATTGTTATAGCTTTTTCCCATTTTTTTCCCGTTAATAGTAATCATGTTATTGTGCACCCAATAACGGGCCGGGGGTTGGTGGTTGCAAACGGTGCTTTGTGCAATTTCACATTCGTGATGTGGAAATTGCAAGTCCATTCCGCCGCCATGTATATCGAATTGTTTTCCCAGGTATTTTGTACTCATAGCAGAGCATTCAATGTGCCAACCGGGAAAACCTTCGCCCCAGGGGCTGGTCCACCGCATAATGTGTTCAGGTGGGGCATTCTTCCAAAGCGCAAAATCGTTTTTATTTCTTTTTTCGTCCTGATTTTCTAATTGTCGGGTGGTTTCTAATTGTTCTTCTATATTTCTTCCACTTAAAATGCCGTACGGTTGACCAATTTTAGAAAAGTCGTTGTTATATTTTTCTACATCAAAATAAACAGAGCCATTTACCACGTAAGCATATCCATCGGCAATAATTTGTTGAATCATGTTAATCTGTTCTACAATATGCCCGGTTGCGGTAGGTTCAATACTAGGCGGTAGGGTATTAAATTGTTGCATGGCCCAATGAAACAGGTTGGTATATTTTTGTACCAGTTCCATGGGTTCTAATTTTTCTAAAATGGCTTTACTGCTAATTTTATCTTCAGCAACACGACCTTCTTCTTCAAAATGTCCGGCATCGGTAATATTGCGTACATAACGCACCTTATAACCCAGGTGTAAAAAGTAGCGATACAAAATATCGAAAGTAATATAAGGGCGTGCATGGCCCAAGTGACTTTCACCACTTACGGTGGGGCCGCATACATACAATCCCACTAATCCGGGGGTAATAGGTGTAAATACTTCTTTTTTACGCGAAAGGGTATTATATAATTGTAATGGCATAATAAAATTTATAAGGCTGTATGGTACTTACAAGCTGCAAAAGTAGCCAATGTGTACAGTAGCAACAAAAGGAAAATGTGCTGGGTTTTATTAAAGTTTATGAATCATTAAAAAAAGTATGGAAATACTAAAATTTATATTGCAACGAAAACAAAACAAAACGTCGTAGTAGTTGATACTGAGATGAAGAAAAAAAATAAGGCGTAATGCTGTTATTTGAAAAATTGGACTGATTAAAAATGTTTTTGACAGTACAATACATAGCATATTTTTTGTTTTCCGGCTTCCATAAAATACCGGCATCATTTAAAAAAATGTTGTTAGACGTGCCTACATTGCTGTTTAAGGAATTGTAATTCAAATTATAATTTATTTGAAATTTTTTCGCAAACTTATAATGTAATTCCAGCTGTCCAAACAAAGTAGATGATTCATTATTATTAAATAATTGATTTTTGAAACTGTTTCTTTGATAAATTGATATAATTGAAAAATTGAATCCTTTTTCAAAAACGGAATTATATTGTATTTTAAGCTTAAAGCCTTTAGTACTGTTTTGCTGTAAGCTGGCATTATAAATGGCGTATGATTCACCTGTATAATAGCTGGTATTTAATTTTATTTGCGATTTTATGGGTTTGATTAATTTTTCTGCATAACCGTAAAATGCAATGTTATTGCCTAACAATTTATCTTCATTGATTAATTCTTTTTGTATTAAATAAGGCCCGCTGCTGCTGCTTGCTGTTATGTAAGGCTCATAAATTTGGTTATAAAATGAACCAATAGAAAGTAAAATACCGTTACGCAATAAATCTAAATAAGTGTAGGATAAAAGAAAAGTATTTGTTCTGCCAATATTTAAATTAGTAGAGCCATTTTTTAAACTTAAGAATTGTGTAAAAGAAAATCCATACAATAAATTTTTTATGGAAGGTAAATTGTTATTACTTGAGTAACTAATTGAAAAAATGTTTTTAGTATTGGGTTGATAAGCAATTTCAACATTAGGAAGAAAATACATTTTACTAAAATTAGTAGTGGTGTTTGAATTTTGCTTTAGTTGTTGGTATAAGAGCGATGTGCTGAAGGTATAAGTAAAATATTTGTTGATATTGGCGGTAAAGAACGGCTCAACAAAAAAACTGTGATTATTATAATGGCTAGTATTTTGAAAACTACTATTCAGTAAATACAGTGAATCAAAATGATTGAATGCGTAAAGGTTACTATTAAAACGTTCATTGTTATAAGTAAAGCCGGAATTAAATCCAATGCTTTGTCCTTTTTTTAATGTTGTGTGATAATTGGCTTTAATGCTAAAATTTTCCTGATTATTGTTTGTGTTTTCATAAGCAGAATTATAAGGTTTATTTAATTGGAACAAACTATCTGCAATGAAGGGATTGAAGCTAAACTGTTGAGGTAGCTTTCCGTTTTCATAATTAAAATCTACCGTAATCACCTCTTTTTTAAATAGAATAAAAATAAGTTTCAAACTATGCATACCATAAACCAACTTTTGGTTTAAAAGTTGCATTAAAGGTGTATTGTATATATATCCGTTTACTTGATTGTTTGCTTTGTTATAATGAAATAAACCATTGTAAGTTGCCTGAAATTTACTGCCTAAAGTGTAGGTAGGATTTACTTCTAACTGAGTTCCGAATATTTCTTTGTTAATATTATTTTCCTCTGTTATGGTAATTGGGTTGGTTGCATTGAAATAATTTTGTGTTTGGCTATAATATTGAGAAAATGCATCGTTGTTCAATTGGATTTTAGATTTTAACTTAAAGCGTTTAGAAATATTGAACTGACTATTGAATTGATTTAACCAAGACTTATTATCCATTACCCTGCTTTTATCAAAATTATTAGCAATGTTTATGTCCGGTATGTTAATAGCCGGTTGAAGTGTAGTGGCTTTATTGTTAGATGCTGTAATATTTTTTATATCATATTTTGCATTGAGTAGGGGTAACGTTAAATTTCCAATAGAATTAGCATTACTTAATAAAACGAATTTTGCTTTCGGTATTAAGGAAATGGCATTCAATTTTTCTTCATATCTATTAACAGGAACACTTACAGTGGCATCACCAAATACTTTTGCCAATTTATTTTTTTTGAACTTTAAATTTAATACTTGCTTATTGCCTTTACTTCCAGTCTGCGATAAATCTGCTTCATCTTTATAATTATTAATTATTTGAATTTGTTCAAGATTATCCGGATTTATATTTTGCGTTAAGGGTGTATAATCGTTGCCAAATAAATCATCTTTTTCTATTAAAACTTTGTCGATGATTTTGCCATTAAATAGTAAACTGCCATTATCGGCAATTTGAAAGCCCGGCATGGTTTTTAAAAGTGATTCTAGGTTTGAAGCATTGTTTTTATTGAAAGCGTTTACATTAAATGAAATAGTGTCTTTATTTTGAGTAATAGGTGGAATTGTTTTAACATCAACAGGAGGAAGAAAACGATAATTGTGTTGTAATATCACATCAATATTTTTGTGCTCAATCTGGGAACTTGAGAAATGCTTGTAATAAGTATTAAAACCTATAGCTGACACTTCTAACCATAAACTATCCATTTGATTTTTGAATGTAAGTTCATAATATCCCTGTTTATTGGTTAAGTTATAAGCTACAATAGCTTGTTGCGAAGTATCTTTCTTAATTTTTACAATGGCACCTGAAATGGGAGTTTTGGAAGAGTCACGAATAATTCCGCTAATTTTTATAACATTTGTTTGAGCAAATGAAATTTCAACAAATGTTATAAGTAACACCACTAAATAAAGCTTCATTTCTGTGCGGGTATAATTAAAAACTAATTGCTTTTTTGCAATTGCAGCATCATTTTTTCAAAATTGTTGTTATTCTCATTTATCAATTTTTGATACTGTGCTTTTGTTACAAGTTTTGCGTTATTGCAAGGTTGTAAATTACTGTTGTCATTAAAAGGAATTTGAATTTTTTTCAGCTTAATGCTAAAATTGCTGTTATAACTTCCCACTTCTAAAATAAATCCGGGTAAGCCATAAAGTGTTTCAGGACCAAAGGGTACGGGAATGTCAGGGCAATACCATACAAACCCTTTTTGCCCGCTTTTAAATTCAAAGTTGGCTTTTAAACATTTGTATCCTGCAATAGTTAATGTGTCTGAAGTTAGTTCCCAATCACGTGGTGGTATGGTATCATAATAACAATATTTCTTCTCATCAATTGTTGAAGAGCGAATGAAATAGGCATCTTCTATGTTTTTATAAATAGTACGCGTATCAGTTTTAATAAAAAAGCTGTCTAACAATTTAATCATTTCAGCATCATGTAATGAGTCTGATAGGGAATTATATTGTTTTGTTTTAAAATTATTCCAGTTGCGGGCACTGGGTGGGTACACCGTTTCTAAACATTCTTTTGCATTAAACTTTAATACAATGGTTTGGTTCATGGAGTTTCCATTATTGTATGCAAATTCCACATAAGCAGTTTGTTTATTTTGCTGCGCAAGGCTAAATGTGCTTGATATTAATAAAAAAAATATAAGTAACGTATTCTGCATATCTTTCAATTTAAATTATTAAAAAATGCCATTTTAAGTTTGCGGTTTTTTAAATACAGTTTACTAAGCAGGTATTACCTGTGTTAATGAATTGAACATTTTCTATTTCTTTCGTTTCGGTATCAAACTGAATAAACAAAACAGATACTATTATTTTGCTGCCATCGCAGCATTCCTTGTAACTTGCCATTATTTGTAATGCAGGAATAAAGAAAGGTTTTTCTTTAATCTTAATTTTACTCTCATTGTGATGTTTTTTCTTTATAAAATCATTATTTTTTGACGTTGTTGTTGCATGGACTTTTGCCATACAAATGATTGCAATCAAAAATAAATAAATCTTTTTCATTTTCTTAAATTTTGGTTAAAAACATTAAAATGGCATTTTCAAGCAAAATATAAAAAAAAACCACAATGTAAAATTATTTTTAAATATTAAATTTTGCAGTGATTTACTAACGCAGTAAGTACCAATTAAATATTAGGTTTCAATACTACATCGCTTACCAACATAATATGGTCGCTTAAATCTTCATCTACCATATCAAATTGAAGAATTTGAAATTGTGGGTTGGTAAGAATATAATCAATACGTAAAGTGGGTGCTAAACTGATGAAACTGCGGCCAATACCAAAACCTTTGGCCAAAAAGGCATCTTGAAGATTTTGCCGAATATGAAAATAGGTGAAGCTGTTGGGTACATCGTTAAAATCGCCACAAATTAAATAGGGGTAAGGACTTTTGTTTAAATGGGTTTTTACCAAAATAGCTTGAGCCGTTCTTCTTCTAAAAGCCAATAACATTTTTTGTATAATGCCTTTTGATGCAGCCAATGCTTCTTCATTTTGCTTAATTTTTTCCATGCCTTCATAATCATCTTGATTAAACTTGTACGATTGTAAATGCGTAGTAAATACTCTTATGGTATCATTGGCTTTTACAATGTCTGCATATATCAGACTTTCTGCTGTTTTAAAAGGGATACGCTCGGTACGAATAATGGGGTACTTTGAAAAAATAATACATCCCGACTGATAATTATTTTTTCTTCTATAATCCTTCGAAAAAAAATGATAAGGGAAACTGTCGTTGAACAATGCAATATGATTGGCTGACGCATTGCCATTTTCGGCGTTATTAAATTCTTGCAGGCATACTACATCAGGGTTTAGCTTTTGAATGGTTAGCAATAAATCTGAAGGTACTTGCTGTTTGGCGGCTTTGCTTTTAGATAGCCCATTAAAACTTTGTACGTTCCAGCTAATAATACGTAAACTATTAGGGGGTTTTGTTTTAGTAAATCCTTCTTTTATATTACCGGCAAACATTACTTGCAGTTGTTGGTAGCTCAGTAATAAAGCAATGAGTGATAAAAGCAAGTATTTGGGTTTTACAATTATCCAAAAAATAATGAAGAAAATATGGATGAGCGCTAAATAAGGCATTAAAATAGCAATGAAGCTAATGGGTGTAAAATAAGTGGGGTCTATCCACGGACTTAAACAGCCCAGCAGGTAAATAAAAATAATCAGCAGGTTAATACCAATTACAACACGCTTAATAAAAGGCCTGATGAATGCCAATGCCATTGCATAAAAATAGGAATTGTTCGTGTAAAGGCAAAGTGGCTTTGGTTGAATGGTAAATTAGTGGGGAAATGTATTATAGATTAAATAACTATTGCAATTTAATATCTGTAATGCTGGGGTAATGGTCAGATAAATGAAGTGGAAATGTTTTGTGTTGCAATATTTGTATGGGCTTTCGCATTAACATTACATCAATGCGTAAAGTGGGTGAAATACTATCATAAGTGCCGCCTAAGCCCCATCCGGTTTTTAAAAAAGCATCTTGCAGTCCTTTGCTTAAGTAGTGATACACATACGATGAAGGTACCGAATTTAAATCGCCGCAAAACACAAAGGGTTGGTCCGTTGTATCCATTACCGAGCGAATGGTTTTAGCTTGGTTTACATGCACTTTGTCGAAATAGCGTAGTTTGTAAAAAGTTGATTTTTGTAAGAACAAAGTGGTATCGGGTTTATAAAATTGCGATTCCATGGGTAAAGCCTGATTGCCATGTAAATTCATGGAACGCAAGTGTGCATTGATGATTTTAAAATTTTGTTGCCCATATTGTAAGGTTACCCATTGAAATTCTTCTTTAAAGTGTTCCGCATTGGGAAGGGAAATTACAGCAGAATCAATAATGGGTAATCGTGAAAAAATAATTATGCCATTTCGTTGAATACCATAGCCTTCAATGCCAAATGAAAAGTTATTGACAAAGGAACTGTAAGGGTAATGCAATGAATCGCGAATATAGGGAAGAGTGCTTCGAAAATGCCGCCCTGAATCCGTTGCAAAATCCTGAAAGCAAAGCACATCGGCATTGGATTGACGAATAAAAGCCAACATTTGTCTGCGCGGATTACCGGGTGTATCATTCTTGATGGCTGCATTCAAAAATTCGTTTACATTCCATGATAGAATGCGAACACTACCCGCCGGCTTTTCCATTGTGAACTTATTGTTAGGATGAAATCCCCAAATAGCCAGTATATTTTTGTAGCCAAGGCACAAAACAATCCAAAAAAAGAAACTGTATTTTTTAAAGATGGGAATAGATAAGCCACACGCCAATAGCATTGCAGCTAATACCAATGGGTATGCCAATGCTAAAAAAGTTAATGGCCAAAAATGAACGGGATTAATGTAGGGAGTTGCTATTGCAATAATGTAAGGAATACTTAAGCCAATACAAAGAACGCCTAAGGTTGTTTTTATAAATGATGCTTTCCGTGAAGCCATAATGGGATTATAAATCTTTACTGGCTTTCTTTAAAAATTCTTTTTCTTCGTCGGTAAGCATATGGTAACCCTGTTGATTAATCTTATCCAAAATATCGTCTAATCTTTGTTGGGTAACGTTAGGGGTTTTGTTATAAGGCTTAACGGTAGATTGATAAAATAACTTTTCTTTAGTACCGGAAGGAGTATGTTTTTTTTCCGGATTAAATAAATCATCAACCCAACTTACTAATCGGTGCATCCATGCTCCCCAGTCGCGACCACGCTTTAATTGTTGTATGTATAAAAATCCAACTACACCACCTGTAAGGTGTGCAATGGCATTGCCGCCATTTTGGGTAGCAATGGTGGCATAATCAATAGCAACAAATACAAGGGTTAATACCCAAATGGGAATTCCGCCATTAATTAAAGGGAAGATTCGATAATCGGGTGCCAGGGTAGTAGTTGCAATGGCTATGGCCATAACAGCAGCACCACCGCCCATTAAAGCGGGTGTAAATGCCATATTTTGGTACAAAGCAGGAATTAAATTCATGCTTAATATAAATGCAATACCCCCGAAAAAGCCCCCATATAAATAAATTGGAATAATATTTTTATTGCCGGCTAAGTCTTGCAATATGTAGCCAAAGGCCCAAATCCAAAATACCGTGCTAATAATACCCCAAATGCTGTGGGTTGTAAACATATAAGTAAGCAGCGTCCACGCACGGGGAAAGAAAACATCAGTATCGGCGGGAAGTGCTAACCAATCAATAATTTGTTTTTGAAAAAAAAGGGCAGCAGTATTATTGCTATCGTAGGAAATGAAATAAATAATTTTAATGAAAGTAAGGGAAACAAAGAATATTGCATTTACAATGATTAAAAATACCAGAGCATTTTTATCATCGCCCAATAATGGTCTATGGCGGGTATTACGTATTTCACTTAAGTTCATAATATAAAGTTACAATATTCAATTATTACCGCCGTTGTACGGTGTTAATAAAACGTTTTTCGGTTGTTTTTGTTCCAAAAATAAACCAAAATAATGCCTACCAAAGCTCCACCCAAATGGGCAAAATGGGCCACATCATCACCTGCTGAGTTTTTAATACCCAAATACAATTCGAATGCAGCATACATAATTACAAACCATTTGGCTTTAATGGGAACAAAAAAGTAAAGGTAAATTCGGGTGTTAGGAAATAAATAACCAAAAGCTGCCAAACAGCCAAACACTGCCCCTGATGCGCCAATGGTAGCTTCATTTAGTTTAGCTAAAAAATTATTTCTGTATAAATCTTGTGTGGCGGGATCTAAACTGTTAAATGCTTCAATTAAGTGTTGAGTTTGAAAATACAGTACAATTAAATGGCTGAATGCTGCTCCTAAACCACATACAATATAAAAAGTTAAAAAACGTTTTGGCCCCCATAAGTTTTCTAAAACTGAACCAAACATCCATAAAGCGAACATATTGAAGAAAATATGTTCAAAACTGCCATGCATAAACATATGGGTAATTAGCTGCCAAGGGCGAAATAAGGGGCTTTGAAAAGCATGTAGGGCAAATAAATTATCCATATTAACAAAACCCTGACGGCCAATGGTCATTTGAGCCAGAAAAACCAAGCCATTAATAATAATCAGGTTTTTTATAACAAGGGGTAAAATTTGAAATCGTCCCGGCCTAAATTCAGTCATGCTACAATTTTATGGTTTACAACTATATTGATTTTAACGTTAATTGCACAATGTTTTCTATATGAAAAGTATGCGGAAACATATCAACCGGCTGCACTTTGGTTACATTATATTTTTCTGACAGTAAAGCTAAATCGCGAGCCTGTGTAGCCGGATTGCAACTGACATAAACGATGCGTGGTGCAGCAATTTCCAGCAATTTTTCAATTAACTTTTCATGCATACCGGCCCTTGGAGGGTCGGTAATAATTACATCGGGTTTACCATTTTTGGCAAAAAATGAATCATTGCAAATTTTTATAACATCACCGGCATAAAAAGCAGCATCTTTAATATTATTCAGTGCCGCATTTTCTTTGGCATCGGCAATGGCTTCTGCAATGGTTTCAACGCCCACAATTTTTTTTGCCTGTTTACTAACAAAAATACCAATACTTCCAGTTCCGCAATATAAATCGTAAACAGTTTCGTTGCCTGTTAATTCGGCCATTTGCCGGGTATATTGGTATAGTTTTTCTGCTTGTGCAGTGTTGGTTTGGAAAAATGATTTAGGGCCAATTTTAAATTGATAATCCTCTAATGTCTCCAAAATATAACCGGGCCCTTTATAAGTGTTTACGTTTAAATCGTAAATACTATCATTCCATTTAGGGTTAATGGTGTACAGTAAAGTGGTTATTTCAGGAAATTGTTGGTCAATGGTTTGCAATAAAGCTTCGCGAAGTGTAGGCTCATCATACGCTAAAACAATATTCACCATTAATTGTCCCGTTCGGGTTAAGCGTATCATTACATTGCGTAACCAGCCGGTATGTTGGCGAGCATCGTAAAATGGAATGCCATTTTCACGTCCAAAGTTTACTATGGCTTTGCGAATAGCATTGGAAGGTTCATTTTGTAAATAACAGGTATCTATTTCAACTACTTTATCAAAAATTCCTTTGGCATGAAAACCACCGTAGCCTGCAAGGGTATCGGCAGGTATTGCTTCTGCAGGCAGTTGTTTAAAGTCGGACTTGGGAATATATTTTTTATTAGAAAAAGTAAATTCAATTTTATTTCGATATCCCCGTGTGGTATCTGCCCCCACAATGGGTTCAAATGTTGGCAAAGGAATTTTGGCAATACGGGTTAAATGATCATACACTTGTTGTGCTTTATACTGCAATTGCAAATGATAGGGTAACATTTGCCATGAGCAACCTCCGCAGGTACCAAAATGGCTGCAAAAAGGTTGTTCGCGTTGTGGCGAAAGTTTTGTGAATGAAAGGGCTTCACCTTCTGCCCAGTCTTTTTTATTCTTGTGTAATAAAACATTGGCAATGTCACCCGGCACGGCTTTCTCCACAAAAATTACTTTGCCATTTACACGGGCAATTGATTTGCCTTCGGCAGCATAGTCTTCTACCAATACATTTTCCAGAATTATGCGTTCTTTCTTTTTTCTCACAGCCGCAAAAATAACATTCACAGGCTTAGTTTAGCAGTTTAGCCGGAATTATTGGGGTTTTTATGGAAGGATTAACGGAATTCTTTAATGCAATGCTTATTTTTACACAGTATAATGAATATTATGAAGAACCTATACCTTGCATTTTGTATTAGTCTAGTAACATTAGTTAATGTTTGTGCACAGACAAATAAATCCAATAATATCAATACAACCGGTCACAATATTCACATTCAACTAAAGCCCTATAAAAATACTACCATTTATTTAGGCACTTATTATGGCAAAGGGAAAACATTGGCCGATTCAGCTTATTTAAATAGTAATAGTGAAGGTGCATTTAAAGGTACAAAGCCATTAACAGAAGGTATTTATTTTGTAGTATCACCACAATACACCATTCAGTTTGAAGTATTGGTGGGTAAACAACAACATTTTAGTATTGTAGCCGATTCGGCTAATAAACTTCAACCGGTTATTACCGGCTCACCTGATAATACCCTGTTTCTTCAATATTCGCAAGAAAGTTATAAGTTGGGCAGTGATATTGATGCTTTACAAAAACAGTTGGCCCAACAACACAACCATACCGATTCTGTAAAAATTGAAAGTGAAATAAAAACGGCAAGTCAGAAATTACATCAGGCCCGCGAAAACATTATTCATCAACATCCACAGTCGTTATTGGCTTTCTTACTACAAGCCATGCAAAGGCCTGAAATACCTGCTATTCCGGTAGTAAATGGCAAGCCCGATTCATTATACCCATTTCGTTATGTAAAAGAACATTATTGGGATGATGTTTTATTTAATGACGACCGCCTTTTACATACACCTTTTTTTGAACCCAAACTAGATGATTATTTTAAATATTATGTTTCACCCGAACCCGATTCTATTATTAATGAAGTGAATTATATCTTGCTTTCAGCCCGTACCGGTAAGGAAATTTATCCTTATTTGCTTACCAAATTCACTAACAAGTATTTGAATCCGGAATATATGGGGCAGGATAAAGTTTTCTTATTCTTGTATGAAAATTTTTATGCAAAAGGCGATACCGTTATTTTAAATGCCGAATCTAAAAAAATGATAACGGATAGGGCTTATAGTATGATGGCTAATCAAATTGGTGCAGCTGCACCTGAATTGAATTTAACCGATACTGCCGGAAAAAATATTTCACTATACAGCCTTAAAGCACCCTTTACTGTGGTAGTATTCTGGGATCCTACCTGTGGTCATTGCAAAGAAGAATTGCCTCGTATTGACTCTATTTACAAAGCTAAATGGAAAGCAATGGGGGTAAAATTATACAGCGTAAACGTAAATGAAGCCAGGATGGATGACTTAAAGCAATTTGTAAACGACCACCATTTTAGCCCCGATTGGATTTTAACTTATCAAACCAAAGCGGCTCGCCAGGCCGAACAAATTGCCAATGAACCCAATTATCGGCAATTGTATGATGTGTTTAAAACACCCACCTTGTATTTGTTAGATGCGGATAAACACATTATTGCCAAACAATTAACCATTGAGCAAATTGATAATTTGATGCAAGTAAAACGAACCCCAAAACAATAATTGTTTTTTAAGGCAAAATATAAATTGCTTGTTGTATTTTACTTATTCAATTGCAACCTAAAGTGTCTTCCATAGCAGGGTTGTTTCAAATATTTACAATATGCAAAAATTTAAGCTATTGCTTTTTTGTGCTGCATTGCTGCTGCTTGCACAACCATTATTAGCACAGAATGGCACACCTTCACCCTTTGATACAACTATGTATGGCCGTAATGAAAAAGCAGGGCATTACGTACATACCCGTGGTATGAATATGTATTATGAAACATATGGTAACGGTGCCCCCTTGCTGATTATTCATGGTAATGGTGGTTCTATCAATAATTTTTTATACCAAATTCCCTATTTCTCAAAAAACTATCAGGTAATTGTGGCTGATAGCCGGGCGCAAGGTAAAACTGCCGACACCGGCGATTCATTGAGTTATGAAATGATGGCCGATGATTTAAATGCATTACTCGATTCATTACACAAAGACTCTTGTTATGTAATTGGCTGGAGCGATGGTGGCATTAATGGTTTGCTGTTGGCCATTCGGCATCCTGAAAAAGTGAAAAAATTAGCAGTTACCGGTGCTAATTTATGGCCCGATACTTCAGCTGTTGATGCATGGGTGGTACAAACAACATTAGACCTAAATGATTCTTTGGCAAAAATGAAACCCACACCAGAAGTAAAGCGGGAACGTAAGTTGGCTCATTTATTATCTTATGAGCCCCATATTTCACTGGCACAATTGCACACCATTCAATGTCCAACATTGGTAATTGGGGGCGATCACGATGTAATTAAACCCATACATACTTTGTTAATTGCCGAAAGTATTCCTAAATCCTATTTATGGATACTGCCTAATTCAGGGCATTCAACCCCCATTGTTTATAAAGATGATTTTAATCGGCAGGTTGATTTGTTTTTCAAAACACCCTATCGCATTATAGAAAAGGAAGCAAGATTTGAATAAATTCCTAAGCAGTGCTTTTGCTTGCTTAGCAATTTTTTTCTGTTTTGAAAAAAACCTTTTTACTTCAGTTTATTTAAATTTTTGTGTTTACCTCTTTGCAATAGAAAAATGTCTATATGAGCATTTTGAGCTTTTGTTCTAAAAATTGCAATGAATAATTGAATTTAAAAATAAACCGCTTTGTGAAAGCCCAACTTATATTCAGACTTCCCTTTTTTATAGCAATTTTTTGCTATAGTTGTTCAAAAGTGCCTGCACAAAGACCCTCTAACGTGCAGCAAAATTCAGAGCTTTTGAGTGATGATGGTATTATACAAATCAAATTAGATTTAACAAGGGGTGGGGCAATTAGTTATATTTCTTTGTCTGGAAGTGATCGTAATTTAGTTAATATACACGATGAAGGCAGGTACATTCAACAATCTTATTATGCGGGCAAGCCTTTGAATCGTATTGCGGAAGGGCAAAATCCTGCCTGGTCGCCTTGGCGTTGGAATCCAATTCAAGTGGGTGATAGTTATGGCAATCGTGCACAAATATTGGATAGTAAAACAACGGGCAATACGCTATATGTAAAATGTATTCCCATGTTATGGGACATGAATAACAAACCTGCCCAGGCAATTATGGAACAATGGAATATTTTAAATGGAAATGTAATTAAGGTGCATTGTAAACTTACATGTCAAAGAACCGATAACTTATATGCAGAAAACATTTCAAATGCTCAAGAGTTGCCGGCTGTTTATCCGATAGCTTCACTCAATAAGTTAGTTACCTATTTAGGTAATAGTCCGTTTACAAATGATACCTTAAGTACACCAACGGTAATAAATCTATCAAGTGGCTTTTGGGGACGTTATTCAAATGTAACAGAGAATTGGATGGCTTTTGTTGATAGTACAAACTGGGGTATAGGTGTTTATAATCCAAATTGTACCTCATTTTTAGCAGGTATTTCCGGCAAACCCAATGGAGAGAGTCTTGATGCATCTACCGCTTACATAGCACCTACTCTTAATGTAATTCTAAACAAGAATACTGTTTTTGAATACGACTATTACTTAATTGTAGGCACAATATCACAAATAAGAAATAAAATATATCAACTAAAATAAATTTGATAAAATTGAATAGAATTTCATTTATCCCTATTTTTTATTGATGATGATTTTGTGGGAATAAAATTTCAATCAACTTATCCAACCAATTATGGGTGAAAAATTGAAAATTTCAAATGCTAATCAGCTTTCAAATAATCATTTAGGTGCAATACTTTTTTAAATATGAATTGAGAGAAGTTTTATTGCTTGGAGAATGTTAAAATAACTGTGTAAGCAGAGATAGAGAGTAGTTTAGAAAACTGCGTAAAGGGTATTAAGTTTTTACATCACACCTTTGTTCACCAAAGATATCAATAAAATTAAGTAACATCATTGGCCAAGCATCTTGAGGCTGCGTCCATTTTTTCTGTATTTGCATCAGAGCCAGGTAAACAACCTTTTCCAGCGACTGGTCATTCGGTAACATGGTCTTGTTTTTTGTGTATTTGCGGATGATACGATTAATGTTTTCAATGATATTTGTTGTATAAACGATTTTTCTGATGCAGGCAGGAAATTCAAAGAAAGTAGCGAGATTAACCCAATTGGTTTTCCATGATTTGGCTATGTAGGGATACTTTTTACCCCATTCAGTTTCAAAATTTTCCAGATAGTGTAATGCCGTGCTTTCATCGCAGGCATCATAGACTTTCTTAAGAGCTGCAGCTACAGCTCTTCTATCTTTCCATACTACAAATTTCAAAGAGTTTCTTAGTTGATGAACAATGCATATTTGTGTTTTTGTCAACGGATAAACTGTATTGATAGCTTCTGTAAAACCTTTAAGATTGTCCGTACTGCTCAGCAGTATATCTTCCACTCCACGACTTTTTAAGTCGGCCAAAACATTCATCCAAAAAGCGGCACTTTCATTGTTACATAGCCACATGCCTAATACTTCTTTATATCCTGTGTTGTTAAGCCCTATAGCTATCTGTACCGACTTGTCTTTCACTTTTCCTTCCTGACGTACCTTGAAAATGATGGCATCCATCCATACAATCATATATACCTTATTCAATGGCCTTTGTTTCCATTGGTCAATATGTTCAATAAGGCGATCTGTGACATGAGAAATGTGTGCTTCGCTCATAGATACACCATAGAGGTCTTTAATGGCACTTTCAATATCGCGAGTACTCATTCCATGCGTATATAGGGTGAGAACATGATCTTCAATCTCTTCCATAATCCTTTTTCGTTTAGGAACAATTAGAGGTTCAAAACTGCTATCCCTGTCCCTTGGAACTTCAATACTGATTTGACCTAGTTTTGTTTTGATCTTCTTGCTTGTTTTACCGTTGCGACTATTGGGGAAGGAGGAGGCTTCTGCCGAATGCTTTTCATACCCAAGGTGGTTGTCCATCTCTGCCTCCAACATCTCTTGAATAGCTTCTTTGAATACTTCCTGCAACAGATTGCTTACACCGGTAGTACTCTTCTGCTGTTTTACTTGTTCTTTCAGCAGTTGCTTTAAAAGTTCTTTGTTTGTCATATAATTTACTGTGTTTTAAAGGTAATTAATCGGCAGTCAACCCAAACTACTCATCTCTACTCATCTTTTAGCCTTTGACTGCCTCACCCCTTTACACAGTTTTCTAAACACTACC
>NZ_QKZV01000010.1 GCF_003254115.1 Hydrotalea sandarakina | reverse complement strand
CTTTTATGATTCCACTTGTGTCCTTTATTCCAAAGACGATAACAACATTGCTAAAACCCAATGGCAACATGCTTTGTAGTAAGTGCCATCAGTGCATCCTGAATTGCTCCATCGTCCTTGGGCTTTGATTGATACTGGTAGGTGCTGCGGGATATACCTATCAGCTCACACGCCTTACCGTTACTTAACTGTTCTTCTTCTAGCAAATGATGAACAGCTTCCCGTTTCGCTTCAGGCGTTAAAACTTTTTTGCAATCAGGTTTTTCATATCTCGATTCTCAAGACTCAGTTCTGCTACAATCTTTTTGTACTCACTGAGCTCTGCTTCCATCTGCTTCATCTTTACAACCTCACTTACCTCCATGCCGCCATACTTCGCTTTCCAGTTGTAAAATGTCGCTTCACTTATACCCATTTCCCGGGCAATGTCTTTAACAGCAAACCCTGATTCCTGTTTTCTAATAGCAGATACTATCTGCGTTTCGGTAAATCTTCCTTTTTTCATCTGTTTCAAAATTTAAAGTTAACTACCTTTTTTATCAACTTTAACTTCAAACAGTCAACATTTGGGGAGGCTTACAAATAAAATTGGATAAATATTTCATTCCATTATAAGTCAAACAACAAAACCCAAAATTATTTTTTTATATAAAAAATTAAATTTTAAATATCTCAATAATATCAGAATCTATGTTTAATGAATTATTAAAGATTTCATTAAAGTAATTTCGATTCTTTGATTTTGCCAAATCTCTAAATTCATTAGAAACCAAAAATGAATTAATGAAATTAATTACGGATTCTACATAATTTTCTTTATTAAATATAAACTCTTGAAGATTTAGATTTGGAATACAACCAACATTTGTAGATAATGCAATTGAACCATAAAACATAGCTTCCATTAGCACCAAAGGGAATGAATCAAAATGCGATGGAAATAAGAAAATATCAATCTTTTCAAACCATTTAGATTTATCGTGGCCATATAATGGACCGGAGTAAGAAAAATTACTATAACCATCAAATTCTTTAAGCAATTTAAAAATCTTTTTATCATGAACAGGCCCAACAATACTAAAATTGACTCGAGTATCATTTTTGAAAATTCGTACAATTTCAAACAACTCAAAAATACCTTTTTCGATTTGAAGATTTGACAAAAAACCAATCTGAATTTGAGGTCCGCAAGGCTTTAAATGATGGCTAAGAGAATTTTTATTCAAAAATTGAAAATAAAAAAAATTTGAAAGAATATAATCGTTCAAATAAGAATTAGATTTTTTATACAAATTATTAAAATGTATTTGTTGGTGTTCGCACAAGAAAATATTTTTAGTATTTTTATTTTTTTGCATTACCTGCATCAGGCATGATTTTTTATTAATATATTTATATGTATGATGGTGCATTATTCTTAAATTGACAAACTTACTTGAAATAACCCATGGAATGAATTCAAAATACATTCCAGCAGCATGTGAAACAGATAAGTAAAAAATTGTACAGTTTTTTCTTTTGTAATTAGAAACTAAATAATAACAAAGCTTAAAAATTGGTTTTAAACGAAGGACCAATTTTTTAATACTGGCAGGGCTTCCATTTCCCAAATCAAATTTAATTATTTCATAAGAGTTTGTGCTTGCAATATGATGGAAAAATAATCTATTAATTAAGATCATTCCATTTATTGGATCAGAAAACTGCGCTGCAAAAATAATTTTTATTTTATTATCTACTTTCAAGAAAATTAGTTTTAGATATTTTAATAGAAATCAAATATTTATTTAATTGAATAAAAAGAAAAAATATAATTAAACCATAGAAATTAAGTTTTATTAATGACAAGGGATTATAAGCAAACCATCTCGGAGTTGTAGCAAAAAAAAGTAAAGCATAAAAGTTGTGATACTTGTTCATAGAGTTTGCGAAGTAATTAAATAGATAAGAAAGTAAAAAGGATGAAATCAATAATCCCAAAAAACCAAACCAAACATATAAGTAACCAGGAATCAAGCTGCCGCCCAATGTAAAATATTTATCACTCAAAAATTTACTTAAAACAGCATAATCCGGCAAAAAAGAATATGGTACAATTATTGAAAGTAAAAAAGAGAAAAAACTAAGTATTCTCATCTTTAAATCAAGTACACCGACATCTACCAGGGAGAACAATCGATTAGTTGCAGAAAAAATTTCACCTTGATTAGTTATTGAAACATCTTTTTTCTGATAAAATGGACCTAATAGAATTTCATTTAAGGGGGTATAGAATAATTCTAGTGGATTCAGTCTAACTGACTCATATAGTTTAGATAGATAATAAAAAATAAATATAATAAATAATAAAAAAAACCAATTTATTTTATTTTCTAATCTCAAAAATAAAAAAACTAAAAAAACCTGAAATGTTTCAATTCGCCCACCTAATAAAATATTTTTTATACAATAAAATAAAATAGAGAATAAAAGAATGATAAAATAAAATTTATTTTTGGGCATGAATAAGTAAGCGATCAAGAAAAAAAACACATTATACTCAATTATTCCAGTAGCATTTATTTCATTTTCCCCATAACCAATAGAATTATTTGAAGAAAATAAATTTGTACCGTTCTTGGCTAAAATTGTAATTAAAAGAGATATTATTATACAAATGAAAAAAATTAAACTATTTTTTTTGCATTGGCTAAATCTTAAATTAAATGAAGTAAAATTTTTAATATCAAGAAAAAGAAAGAAAATTAGAAAAAAAACTTCATATAAAAATATAGATCGAAACGTATATATTTTCTCATCAAAACTACTTGGATTAAAAATTTGAATATTATCAAATAAATATTCTTTAATCTTCATATAATAAGAGAAAATAAAAAGAAGAAGAACAAACAGCGATTTACTTTGTTTACCATTTTTTATTATTTGAAATAATGAAATGACAAAAACAAAAATGTAAGATACTTTTAAAAAACCAATATTTAAATATAAATTAAAAATATTAAATACATAAAATGTCAAAATCAAGATGAAAAATATAAAAAAATCGTGCCTTTTAAATTTAAATGTTAGCATAATACTATTTAAAAAACAATCAAACTATATTAAAATCCTATCAAACATTTATGGAAGCAAAAAGTGCTTTCATATTTAAAAATAAAAGCTTCAACCTTTTATTTTTCCTTTTGAAAAGAATCAGGTAGGGATTGTAAAATAATGTTTTTAAAATCATCAAAAAATAGAATTTTTTTCTATATTTTCTAAAATTAGATATAGTGTTTCTTACGCCATAATAAAACTTTACATAATTAACTTCATCTTCCAAAATAATTTCTGCATTTTTATTCTTCGTTGTTTTGTGTAAAACTATTGAATCATTTACATAAACACCTAAATATCTATTCTGAGTCATTCTATTTGAATATTCGACATCGTCACCCCAAATTACATAATCTTTGTTTGGGAATCCAAGTTTTGAAATTGCTTTCCTATTGAAAATAATTGAAACAAAAGATGCACTTTCGCACAATAAAACGTTATCTACATTTAAGAAATTAAACGGCAGAGACCCAATTGAAGATCGCATCGCAGGAATATTCATTTGATGAGGGGTTGAATCAATCCAAATCACTTTGCTACATAAAAAGCCTATCTCAAATTCAACATGCTTTTCAATTGGAGGAATTTTATCAATAAGTTTTAATAATGCATCAGATGAAGGTATTGTATCATCATCCATACACCATATCCAATCAAATGCCTCATCATAAGCTTTTTTAATTCCGGTATATTGTCCACCTGCACTTCCACTATTCTCCTGTGTTACGACATCTAAATCGGGTTGTTGTAATAACCATTCCAAAGTGCCATCCGTACTTGAGTTATTAACAACAATAATCTTATCCAAAGGATAAGTTTGCGCTCTTAGTGCCTGTATACATTCTTTCAATAAACTTAACCGATTATATGTTACAACAACTGCAGCAATCTTCATTACTTTGTATTTATTTGTTTTTCAAATATCATTAATGCCCGAGCAATTACCTGATCCATATTATAATATTTATAATCTGCCAACCTACCACAAAATATTACATTACCCAACTTATCAGCTTCTTTTTTGTATAAATTAAATAATTGATGGTTTTCTTCCATAGGAATAGGATAATATTTATCAGTTTCATCATTGGCCAAAATAGAATATTCACGTGTAATGGTTGTTACAGAAGATTGCTGTCCGGTAGCGTGTTTCCATTCAACTATCCTGGTAAAATCATAGTCATTCGGATAATTCACTTGTTGCACCGATTGAAAATATTCTTTGTTATGCGTTTCATGCTCAAATTTTAAACTTCGATAGGGCAGTTTACCAAATTTATAATCAAAGAAACTGTCAATTGGACCAGTATAAATCATTTTATTGAAAGGGATAAAAGTTTGAATATCCTTATAATCAGTATTTAACAATATTGATATGTTAGGATGATTAAGCATATTTTGAAATAGAACAGTGTATCCATCTTTTGGCATACATTGGTAAGTATCTGTAAAATATCTTTCATCTCTATTGGTTCTTGTCGGAATTCTTGCAGTAACACTTGCAGCCAAATCTTTAGGATGAATTTCCCATTGTTTTAATGTATATCCCTTAAAGAATTTATTATAAAGATCCTCGCCCACCTGACTTACAACTACCTCTTCACTATTTTTAGGATTGGAAATAGGTAATTTTACTTTATCGAAATATGCTTGAACCTCTTCGGGTGACTGAAGATTTAATCCATATAAACTATTTAAAGTGTCCATATTAATGGGAATAGGTAACAAACGTCCATCAACGTATGTTTTTACAACATGGAAATGATATCGCCATTTAGTAAATTGAGATAAATAATTAAAAACTCCCTTATCGTTCGTATGAAACCAATGAGGCCCATACTTATGTATTAATATACCGGCTTCATTATAATAATCATAGGCATTGCCTCCTATGTGGTTACGTTTATCAACAACTAAAACCTTCTTGCCTAATTGTGATGCGATCCGTTCCGCTAGAACAGCTCCGGAAAAACCAGCCCCTACAATTAAAAAATCAAACATGGATTAAGTTTTTTAATATCTTAAAATCAAATATCGTTGGAAGAACTTTTTTAATATAAAAAATAGCTGCTCCCGTAATAAAACATTCAGTAAAAAGCCAAGCAAATGCAGCGCCATTTTGATTATAAATAGGTATTACAAATAAGTTTACTACAACACACAAAATTGCTCCCAAGCTGGTTATTTTTAAAAATGCTTTGTCCATTTTAAAATTCAACATACCCTGAATTCCAAAAGCATTACTCAAAGCAATTAAAAAGGGTAAAGCACTCATTATGATTAGTGTTGTTTGTGCAGGTAAAAAAGATTGTCCAAAAAGTATTATGATTATCCATTTAGAAAAAATCAATACTCCCAAACTCATTATTAATCCTATACCGAATGCTATCCAAATAGTCTTCTGCAATAGCTCAATACCAGCCTCTTTATCATGGTGCAGCGTATGTGCTATTTTAGGGTACAAAATATAACTTAATGGCATTAACATCACCGTCATTACAACAGCTATTACTTTTGCTGTTCCGGCAAAATAACCGGTAGCCGTATTATTTGATAAAAATCCTAACAAAACGATATTAGTAGTTGTATAAAAATTAATTACAATCATGGATAGAAATAGGGAGAATCCTTGCTTTAAAATTACCCTTATTTTTAACCAACCTATCCAATACAATTTAATAGTATATTTTTTATATACATATATAAAACTGCTAATACCGAGTAGAATTTGTGCCAGACTTAAAGCTCCATTATAATTAACATAATCGCTAGCATTGTGTACAAATAAAATAACTAATAATGCCATAAGCACTTTAGCCGAGAAATTAAAAATAGTGGCCATCTTTAATTGATTGATTCCCTGAAAAAACCACATGGGGAATAAAACAGCACCAATATTTATTAAATAGCTGACGATGTGTAATTGAGCGTGCTCTTTTAATTTAGGCGTTAGTGCCATAACAATTAAAAATAAAATTGAGCTAATTACAAATAAGAAAGTTTTTACCTGCAAAATTTCATTAAAAATTTGCCCTTGTCGTTTCACGTTACCTGTTGCTTTAGCCACTTCACGGGTGGCGGATAAATCAAACCCATAATTAACAATCAAAGTAAAATACAGAACAAAAGATTGAGAAAAAGATGCTAACCCAAAATATTCGGGTCCCAATCTCCTTACTACATAGGGCATTAATAACAAGGGTACTAAATAGTTTAACCCTTGTATAAAAGAAACCGATAAAAAATCTTTAAAAATATTTTTTTTGAGTAACCTTGTTATAACTGTCAATCCAATTTTTTTTTAGCTGCTAAAAAATATTACAACCAGCCATTCAGAACCATATATTTTTTACTGGTTTGAATGTTTTCCAGTAAATAAGGCAATACCCTGTTTACTTCCACAAAAATTTTACTTTGCAATAAGGGAATATAATCATGTGCTATTTCATTCCTAAATACCCTTATTTCTAACAATATGTTGGCATTGGCTATAAAACCTAATTTTGATCCTAACTCTAAAGTTTCCCTAAATGAGTTGGTGGCATAGCCTTCCATTACTGCAATATTCCGTATAATTTTTTTTAAATACATATCTGATAGCCTGGCAAACCGTGCTGTATACGCTTCAATATGCTCCAATGCTTCAGGGGTATATGCTTCAACAGGCATTTCAATTAAATGCTTACACTTCTGTATAGAATATTCCATTTGCAACATGGCCTCTTCCAGCAAAGCAAAATCTGCTCTTAACAACGCTAACTGCTTATTCAACATATGCTTTTAAATTAATGGCACTTGACTGCACCACTTGCCAAAAAGGCATCTCAGTATCTTCTACCACCAATATATCTAATTTTAAACCTTCCAATACATCATATAGGTTCATCTGTATCGCTACTTTATCTTTTATGGCGATGTTATTACTCACAATAGCAATGTCTATATCCCCCCCTTTCAATGCATCATTTACCCGACTGCCGTATAAATAAACGGCAGCTTCCGCATCAATGGCTTTCACCTGCTGTACAATGGCTTTTGCCTGTTGTTGGGTAATTCGCATTGTATTTACATAATTTATTTTCCTAACTTTTATTCCACAATTTTGAATTACTAAATACTATAATTATGGAATAATAAAGTTACATAGTAATTAATAATTTACTTTAATACACGCTTATATTCAATAAACCACACAAAGCTTCGCTAACCTCACTCCCAAGTAGGTTGTGCAGTATTCAATAAATTTATTTTTCCTACACACAAATTCCATTTCACTTTTTGCGCACTAAGACAATGGAGGAATATTTTTTGCTGCATTCATTGCCCAATGCTGTTGTAAATAGCGAATAAATACATATCCTACACCTACTACCAATCCTATGAAAAAACCAATGATGATAACCAAACTCAACTTCATCTTCCCATCTTCCAACGGTGCATGCGGCATATCCAACACTTCAATCACCGGCGTTTGCAGCATTAAAGTAGTACGCACGGTTTCCAAATTCTTCACTACTTCCGTATATAGTGTTGCTAATACGGTTCTATCGCGGGAAGCCAGTTCGGTGGGTACCAATACTGATTTTAAAGCCGGATTGGCATCGTTGATTTGCATGCCGGCTACCTGATAACTTTTGTTATTTAATAAGGCCAATAACGAATCTGCCTTTTGCTGTAAACGATTGACATTGGAAGCAGATACCGAGGTTTTGATGTCAATGTACAAATCACTGGCTTCTTTTACCATTCGGCGGGCCAATAACAAAGAAAAATCGGGATTGATAGATGTAGCCGTTACGGTAATAATGGTTCCTTTTTTATTTAACCGGCTTACAGACACATATTTTTGCGTTACCCGTTTATATACTTCATGCAATACACTATCCTGCAACAAACTAAGGCTATTACGGCCGCTGACACGATAAAAATTGATGGTATCCAACCCGGGTTTGTGGCGCCAGGCTTTTTTCAGTTTACTGAAATCTAAAAACACATCTGCCAATGTTGGACCATTGGTTTGGTTGCTGTCTACTTTACTCAACAAAACATGTTCAACTATGCGGCGTGAGGTTAAAATATCTAAAATATTATCGCCTGAAAAAATGTTGCTGCTGCCGGTTAAACTACTTATATCAAATCCAAATTGAGAAGCCAATCCTGCTAATCCTCCACCACCGGGGGTTTTTTCTTCCAAAATAAAGGTTTCTTCCGCCTGATAAGCCGGTTTTTGCAGGTAATAATACAGAATACCCCCCCCTATGCCCATAATAGCCGCTATTAACAGCCAAGCCCACTGCTGCCGCAAATAACGCAAAAAGCCTTTTACCTGCTGCCATATATCGGCCAGGCTATAATATTCTTCTTGTGGTTCGGTTGTTTGTGTCATACACCTGTACGGCTTGCTTATTTTTTAATTAAATATACCAATGAAACAATTAATCCTGCTATAGAAGCAAAGGCTGCACCGGTACTGGCTATTTCATTAGCCGGTGTACGCTTTTTAATAGGCACGTACACTTCTGTACCGGGTTTTATTTCCGGATAGGTTTTAAAGAACAAAAAGTGTTTGGTACTTCTTATTTCCCCATTGGGATAAATAACATAGCTCCGTTTACGGGAAGCATATTGCTGAAAGCCCCCCGATTGGTCAATGACTTTCTTAAATGTTAAACCCTTGGTATATACCACTTTCTGCGATACATATACCCCGCCAAAAGATTGCACGGTTTGCAATTGTTTTGGTATTTTAATCACATCGCCTTCTTCTAATAATAAATTATACACAGAAGCATGGTTGGCCAAAGCTTCGTCTAACCGAATCCCTACCTGCTTTTTCGCTTCAGTAATGGAAGCTTCCAAACGACTTTTTTTAGTGGTATCAGCGGTAATTGGATTACCGGATGCATCCGTAGCCATCAATGCATTACTGCTTTGCACTTCCAAAGCATTGAGTTTGTTGTTGATTAAAGTACTATCAGCTTCTGAACGTTGTTGATAGGTATTGCGGATTAATATGGCACCGGCAGGATAAGCATCATCTTTTAATCCCCCTGCCCGCTTTATCACATCACTTAACCGCTCTGAATTGGCAGAAACGGTATATTGTCCCGGATACAGTACCTCACCCTGCACATCAACGGTAATTTGGTCTTTATACATGGGTGAACGACGTACGGATACAATATCAAATGGCTGCAGGCTAATATTATTCGCTGTGTCGTTGGCCAAATTATCAGTAGTCAGGTTTATTTCTTTAATAATGGCGTAGGCATTAGAATCGGTACCATTATTGGCGTTACGAATACGGCGGGAAACTTCAATTTGTTTTAAACTAGCCCCATCCTTTAATCCGCCGGCCATTAGAATCAAATCCTCCACCTTCATATTTTCAGCAAAAAGATATTGAGTGGGCTTATTCACTTCACCCGTAATGGTAACCATATATTTTTCCCGTATCTCGGAAATAGGATAGATATAAATAGAATCCTCCCGCTGCAAAGGCAGATTATATTGTCCATCTAATACCGCCTGTACATTGAAACTCAGCAAACTGGGTTGAAAGTCTTTATCCAAACGGCGAATAATAGCACGGGTTAAATAGGCATCTTCACGAGGTTGAACGGCTTTTACCAATTGCTGCAACGTGGGCATATCATTCAGCCCATAATTCCCGGGATGATATACAGCACCGCCCACCAAAACACGGTTGGCATATAAATTAGCTACGCTATCCACCAAAACCGTATCGCCGGATGCTAAAGCAAATTGTTGAAACTGCGCTGTGGGAATGGTTAGCATTTCGCGATTGGCCTCACCAAAACGCTGAATACGCACTCTGGCCTTGTAAGCAATATCGGCAAATCCCCCACAATATTGCAATAAGGCGGCTATATTATTGGTATTACCTAATTCATAAATAGCCGGCTTTTTAACGGCTCCTTTTATAGCCACCCTAAGCGCATAAGGTGCTACACTAATTACATCGCCATCTTGCAACAACGCATTTTTAGATAGGTCGCCTTTTAATAAAAAGTCGTAAAAATCAAAATCAACCACTTGTTTGCCATTGCGCATTAGGCTAATGTGTCGTAAACTTCCAATTTTAGAAGGGCCTCCGGAAACATACAATGCATTGGCAATGGTAGCTAATGAGGGGAGTGAATAAGTACCGGGGCGTTTAATTTCACCTACCATGGTTACTTTAATACTACGAATTTGACCTAAGGTAACTTGTACAAACGTATTGCCTGCGCTAATGCCGGGGTATATTTTCAGCAAAGCTGCTTTAATTTTTTGTCTGGCTTCTTCAATAGTTAATCCCATTACTTTCAAGGGACCCACATTCGGATAACGCACATAACCATCGGGTGTAACCTGTAATTTTTTGGTGGTTTCTGAATAGCCATACACATCCACCACCAATTCATCGCCGGCACCTAAGATATAATTGGCCGGTGTAGGAATATTTAAATTAGGCTCGAAGGTGAGGTTATCTTGTGAAAACAAATCGGTACCAAATACCTGTAAGCCTTTAATAGAATCGCGATAACCCGGACCATAAGTAGGTATTGCATTTCTTTTACTATTGGTTCCGGTTGTATTAGACGAAGCTCCTCCGGTACTTGCCCCCAAATTCAAAGCCTGAATACGTTGTTGCAATGCCGCAATTTGGGCATCACTTAAACCCTTTTCACGGGCTTTAGCAATCAGTTGATCTTGTGTTAAACCCGCCAAGTTGGCTTGTTGTACATATTGAATAAGCTGCTGGTCGGAAAGCTGATTAATGTCAACCGGTAATTGCGCCTGTGTATAAAATGATAAGAGGGCGAAACCCAATAGTAAGCAAACACGAAAGAAATACTGTTTGTATGAATGCACCATGCGGGCTGTGTTAAAAGGATGTTTATAATAGCCGCAAATATAAGTCTGTTTGTATTAAAGTAAAACAGAATAATTGAGGGTAAAAGAATTATGATTTTGTTAAAACGTAAAGGGATAGGCCATCAACAAAAACAAACATGGGTTAGTTTCAATGCATACTACAGGTTTTAATTAGAAAAATGAACATAAGGACATTAGAAAGCATAATGGATGTACTGTTAGAATACCCATCAATAGCTATATCATTTGAAAAGTGGACGCTATTGGTTATGCAATGGATTCGATATTGCTTCGAGACTGCTTCGAGTCAACAGCGTTGCGTAACGCTGTTGATAGGTAAATGTATGGGAGAAGGATGGGTAATGGTTGGAGAGTGTTAAAATAACTGTGGAGAGTGTTTAAGAGAGTGTTAAAATAACTGTGGAGAGTGTTAAAATAACTGTGTAAGCAGTGTTAGAGAGCAGTTTAGAAAACTGCGTAAAGGGTATTCAGTTTCCTATTTCGGTTGGTGGGGACACCAACCGTTAGAGAGATGTTTTTCCTAGTGGTGGGTGTCCCCACCCACCACATCTACATCTTTCCTTTGCCTTAGGGGCTTTAATGGCCAATTCTTTTTGAGGATTTTCGTTTCGGTTGGTGGGGACACCAACCGTTAGAGAGATGTTTTTCCTAGTGGTGGGTGTCCCCACCCACCACATCTACATCTTTCCTTTGCCTTAGGGGCTTTAATGGCCAATTCCTTTTGAGGATCTTCGTTTCGGTTGGTGGGGACACCAACCGATAGAATAAGAGCTATAATTTTGCTCACCAACAATAAGTCATTGGTTTTCGACTTTTATTTAAGCGGATTGGCTAATACAAGACAAATCCCTATTTTTAATTTTGAATTCTTTAGATTATAATTCAACATTTAGGCACATTTTATGTTTCTAATATTGGAAGTAAGATAAAAAAATGAAAAATTACATTAAAACAGATGGTCTTGATAATGTACTTGAACTTCAGTTGAATGTACTTGTATTTCAACAAGGAGACTACTATGTTGCATACTGCCCTTCCCTTAATCTTTCTTCTTATGGCGATACCATTGAGGAAGCTAAAATTGGTTTTGACGAAGTAATGGAAGCTTATCTTGAAGATTGCAAAGAAAACGGTTCACTTCATGAGGATTTGATTAGAAATGGATGGAATATTAATATTCAAAACCACAAAAAAGCTGAACCTCCGGCAATGGTTGAACTTAATATACCTGCCGGTTCATTAAGACAACAATTCAACGAAAACTGGAGCGTTCCAATTTGCTGAAAAATGGGAGTTAAGCAAATCCCTACATACAAATTTATCGCATGGTTAGAAAGCCTTGGATTAAGATATGAACGAACAAAGGCTTCACACGACCATTATAATTACCCTAAAGGACACCCAAAACGACTTACAAGAACTGTTACTGTTCGAACAAAATACAAGGAAATTCCAATTTTACATATTCATACAAATCTTAAAACCCTCGGAATCTCGAAAGACCAATTTGAAGCAGAAATTAAAAACTTTTAAATCAAAGAAAAGAAATAATTCTAATAACAAAGCACTATCTGTTTATTTCTGGTGTTTAGTGTCTCTAACTTTCCACTAATGGATGGTGGCCTTATCCACCACATCTATTTTCTTTAGTGGTGGGTGTCCTCACCCACCACATCTACATCTTTCCTTTGCCTTAAGGCTTTATTGACCAATTCCTTTTAGGGATCTTTGTTTCGGTTGGTGGGGACACCAACCGATAGAGAGATAAAGATAATTTCGTTTCGGTTGGTGGGGACACCAACCGTTAGAGAATGTAAGGGATGATAGCTTATAAGCTATATCCGTTTTGATACGTACGTTTTACAAATGCATTGGCAGGTTCAAAATTCGTAATGCGCATATTGGCTCCATCCCACTGCAGTTGAATATTACGCCCCGGATAAATAAAGCTTTTTGGATTTTTTGGATTCGGCTCTTGCACATTATAACTTCTAATGGCCAAATTACCCATTAACACAATTTCAGTTAAAGGGCCTGCCAGGTCGAAGTTGGAGCTTAATTCTTTTTGTTCTTTACTGCCATAACCGGCAATGCAAGCTTCTACCCAAGCGGCATAATGCCCATTAGCACTACCCGGCACCCGAGCCAATGTTTGTGGTACATGCACTTCCTGATTGCGCGATAATGGCAATAATCTTGGGTTCTCGGCATAGGTAGAGGCCATCATTTTTCCTTTGCTGCCAACAAATAAAATAGCATTACCACCATCCCCGAACAATTCATTTGATCCTAATTCTTCCGGCCTATCGGGTTGTATGCCACCATCCATCCAATGTAATTTAACGGTACGCCCATTGACGTTAAAAGTTAATGTAATGTGCGAAGCTATGGGACCGCTTTCAGGATGGAAAGACCTTGTCCATGGTTTGGTGTATTGGGTTGCCACACTGCATTCAGCCGCGGTAGGATATCCTAATCCTAATACCCTAAATGGTGCTTCCATTAAATGACAGCCCATATCGCCCAAAGCACCGGTTCCATACTCCCACCAACCGCGCCAATTGAAAGGCAGTAAACCATCCACATAATCGCGCAAAGCGGTGTTGCCTTGCCACAACTTCCAATCTAAGCCGGCAGGAATATTGGGATCAGGGTTGGGCCATGCAATTCCTTGCGGCCAAACGGGTCTATCCGTAAAACAATATACAGTATCTACTTCACCAATTACGCCGGCATTATACCATTCGCGCAACTGCCTTACCCCATCGCCTGAAGCACCCTGGTTACCCATTTGTGTAACTACTTTGTATTGATGCGCAGCTTTAGTCATTACACGGGCTTCATAAATATCGTGCGCCATGGGTTTTTGCACATATACGTGCTTACCCATTTGCATGGCGGCCATAGCAATTACGGCGTGCATATGATCGGGTGTTGAAACAGAAACAGCATCAATACTTTTACCCATTTTATCTAACATTTCCCGATAGTCGTGAAAGTAAGCGGCTTTGGGGTAACGTGACCGGCTTGTCTTTGCCATACGATCATCCACATCGCACAAACCAACAATATTGGCTTTGCCACTTTGATAAAAATTCCACAAATCGCTTTCTCCTTTTCCTCCAATGCCAACACCGGCAACATTCAGTTTATCGCTTGGAGCAATAAATCCCTTACCGAGTACATGACGAGGCACAATATAGAAACCCGTAGCGGCTAAAGCAGCATTGCGTAAAAAATTGCGGCGAGAATTGTCGGCTGCATTGTTTAATTTCTTTTTCATGTGGCAAATGTGTTGATATGGATTATTGAAATAAGGTATCAATGAATCATTGTGCATTTCATAATGCTAATGGAAACAGCTTTATAAAATACGCATTGAATGTACTGATAAATGCAGAATTGAAAAAATGAAATGGACGAAAGGAAAGATTATATAATGGTAAACCTTTTCAATGGTTAGATGGCACCAATTAGCTTACAATGTTGATGAAGCTTGTACCGCAGCCGAATGGCCACCGCACAATAATCAAAGTATTATGTAAGTATTTTTTGATGAATATCAAGTCGGCATAAGTAATCCTCAAACCAGCAATGAAGCTATTTTAAGCATTATTCAACTTATACAAGTGCTATTTAATTGCTCTAAGTTTGTTTGAAAATTATTCATCATCGGTTTCCTTCAATTCATCTGCGGCTGTTTCGCGGCGCATTTTTATTATGGGCTTTTCTTCTGTTCCGGTTACGGTAAAAGGAATACCAATAATACCCAGTGGCGGTAAGCCCAACCGGCCACTTAAATTTAGTTGACCATCAAAACTTATCTGCCCTTGAAAACGAGGACGAAAGCCAAATATCTTTAAACGGGTACGTTCAATGGTAATAATATTTTTGGCAATTTTGCTGTGAATATTAATTCCGGCCAGTGCAGGATTATTTAAACTATCACGGCCCGAAGCTTTACTTAATGCTTCGAATAAACGAAAGCCTTTTACCGATACCTTTTTTAAATTCAACACACCACCACCGGTTAAGGAAGGATAAATGGGCATCATGGCATTATTTAAGCGGCCACTTAATTGGTATTGTAAGGCTACAATACCCTTGGTATAAGCAGCCGAACTTGCCAACGTTCTAAAAATTGGAATTTCCCGATAAGCCCTTTGAATATCAAAATCTTTCGCATTCACCTGATAATAAAAATCAGCCGACTGTGTGCCTTTGTTTTTATATTTTGCCTGCATTTGCACCTGCGTACCAATTACATTCACGCCACAGTTTTGCAATTGAATACTACCGCTGTCTATGATGATGGAGCCATGCAAACTATCTAACGGTATACCATTATACAACACTTTTTTTAAGTTGGTATTCAGCGTTAATGATAAGTTATCAGGTATCATTACAACACCATATGTGGGTGTACTAACAGTTGTGTTAGTGTTGGAAGCGCCGGGTTTAAAGGCCATGAATTCATCTACATTTACTTTGTTACTATTCAGTTGGAATTGTCCTTTCAAAGGTTGATTGCTCAACACATAATTAATTACATTTTCTAATGAACCATTTAAAGTAAAATCTGATTGCCCGAAGCCGGCCTTACAATCATCGAACACCATATTACCCTGATCAAAATGGAATTTACCGGAATGAATAATGAAAGGCAAAGTATACAAGTCGGAATACAACTGAACATTATTGAATTGCAAAGTGCCTTTATTGTATAGCAATTGGTACCTGCCGGCCAATGCATCATTTTGATGGCCTTGCATGGTAATATTGGTTTTAATTAATCCGGCAAAGCGATAGTTGGACAAGTGAAATACCTGATACAATTTATTTAAATCGAGCGTACCGGTGCTATATAAGTTATAATATAAATTATTAAAATTCTGAACATTTAAACGAAGTAAAAATGGCTGCCCCTCAATAGATAAACGAATAGGCAAAATATTTACTTTCATGGTTTGATAGTTGCCGTTGCTATTGGAAACATTGGCTTGCACATCAATGGCCTCAATTGGCTTAGGATAATAAGGTGTTAATATGCTGCCATTGGCCAATTGCACATTCGCCGAAAGAATGGGCAATCGTTTCTTTTCCGGATTAATGCTGCCATTTATATTGGTTTGCAGGGTAAGCAATCCATTGAAAACATAATTGCCAATTGGGAAAAAATCTTTTATTTCATTTAAATGCACCAATGCCATTATGTTAGCAGCAACGCTGCTGGGAATAGAAGCAGTAAAAGAACCATTGGCTTTTACGTAATTATCCATTGCCTTTACATATGCATCTTTTAGTTCAAGCATAATATGCCGGTATTGCCCGTCAGCACAATGGGCATTGAGTTGAAACTGTAAAGTATCAATTGCTTTTGGCAAATCAGCCAATTGTACAAATCCGTTTTCTAAAGAAGAATGAAGGCTGAAAACAGGAATACTGCTTATAGCGGTATCAACTTTACGTAAACCATTGGGAACAATTTTAGTAGCATAAGTACCCCTGGCATGTGCTTGCAAAATATAATGTCCACGCATTTTAAGTGAGGCTATCCCTAAAGCTTGTTGCAGTTGTTGCAGGTTTAAGTTGGCCTGAATATGTGTTTGAATGAATGGTGTATTTACGCCCGTAATATGTGCCGAAGCATGGAAAAAACTTTTATCCATTGAAAAGTACAGGGTATCTATATTCAACTGCAGGCTATCGGTATTAAACTGTGGGAATTGAAAGTTAATAGCAGTGTTTAAATGATGGATAGGTGCAGGTGCTTTTTCATGATCAAGATAACCATCTTTAATAGCAGCATGCATAGTAAAGGTAGGCATAGTGTTAGTTGAAGCCCGGTATATACCTTTTAGCACAGCACTAATTTGGGTAGCGCCTTTTGCATCCATTTTACTGAACCACTCATTGTATTCGGGTGGAATAGCACTTAACACATCATACAAATCGGCATTTTTGGTTTGAAGGTTAAAGTTCATGTAATATCCGTCTTTCAAAAAATCGAAGCGCCCTTGAAATCGGAAAGGCAGTTGATTTAATACCACTTCATTTTTTTCAAACAACAGACTTAAGGAATGGGTATTGACTTTAGTAATGAGTTGTGCTTTAAATTTTTTAGAGCCCACATAGTGGTTATTGGCATAATCAATATCCAACGAATCGATGAGTAAAGAAGAATGTAAATCAAAAACAGCTTTACTTAAATCGCCTTTACCCAAATAATTCAGTTGCTTTGCACGAATTAACATCGGCAATGACTGATCGTTATAAGTAACATTGGTTTTACTAATTTGAATACGTTCAATTTTCAATGCGGTACCCGAGCTATCATTGTTAGATTGAGTAGTATCGGATGAAGATTGCCAAATATTATAATTGGCATGTCCGGCAGTATCTACTTGTACCCACACATTTCCCTGTGTTAAGTATACTTCATCAACTTTAATTTGGCGGGAGAGTAGTGAAGCTACATTAATACCAAATGCCAATTCTTTGGCAGAAAGTAGCGTGTCATTTTGAAAAGGCGCAGATCCTTTTAAACTGCAATCGTAAAGGGTTAAGGTTAATGAAGGGAAGTGGTTAAAAAAAGAAAGGCGCACTTTAGAAAATGCCAACTGCCCATTAATATGACTATTCGCAAAACTTTGAATTTTATTGGATACTGCTGTAGGAAAGAGTAATGGCAAAGCAAACAATAAACCAAAAAAAACAACAATAACAATGATAATTACTTTTACAACATTGCGTATTTTTTTGATGAATGAAAATTCAGGCATGACGGGAGCATTAGGATAAACTAAATATACATAAAGATATTCATAAAACTAATGATACCGGCTTGGGTTCAAATAACCACCAAACACGCTTCCGTGGCTTCAGTACATAATTTTGACGGATGTAGGTTTTGATGTGATTCATTGCCTCATCAAAATCATCGGTAAATAACACCAAATCCATATCCGTTTTACTAATGGTACCTTCAACGGCCATTTTTTCAATTAATTGTATCAAGGGTTGATAAAATTCTTTTCCAAAAACTACGATAGGGAATTGAGTAATTGTTTTGGTTTGCACCAATGTTAGGGTTTCAAAAAATTCGTCCATCGTACCAAATCCACCGGGCATAATAATGAATGCATAAGAATATTTCACCAACATCACTTTACGGGAAAAGAAGTGTGAAAAGGTGAGCGACTTATGCACGTAAGGATTCAACTTTTGTTCGAAAGGTAGTTTTATGTTCAATCCTATAGATTTACCGCCATTTTCAAAAGCACCTTTATTAGCAGCCTCCATGGTACCGGGACCGCCACCCGTTACTGTGGTAAAGCCCATCTTAGCAATGCGCTTACCAAATTCTTCAGAAGCTTTATAAAAAGGATGGTCGGGCTTAAAGCGAGCACTACCAAATACAGTAATACAGGGACCCACAAAATGCAATACGCGAAAACTCTTTAAAAATTCAATGAATACTCGCCAGGCAAATTTTAGTTCATTGACACGGGGCTTGGGACCTTCTAAATAATAATTTTGTGTAGCGGGTAAAATTCTTTCACTTGTCTTCATAATGAATTGCTTTAAATACTTCCTAATGCTTGGGTGTATTGAAATGGTGCTTCCACAAAACAATACTTCCATAATCCTTTTTCAAATTACGGAAATAACTGAATTGTAATCAAAAAATTGCTCGTTAACGTTTACACAATACTTTTGCAACCAATTTCCAAATCCGTAACAATAGCTGGTTCATTATTGATATAAAATGCTGTTGAGTGGATAATAAGAAAGATTGGCAAGGGTTTATTGAGCAAAACACAAAACAATATATGAAGCAGCATTTTAGAGTAGTAGCCATAATACTAATAGGCATGGCAGGCAGTATACAATTTTTAGCAGCGCAAACACAGACTAACATTAAGCACAAAAAAGAACGGAAAGGAGCGTTTTATTTTTCTTGGGGATATAACAAAGAGTGGTATACACACAGCAACATTAAAGTAGTACAACCTAGCTTAGGGAACGATTACACATTTAAAGCAGTAAAAGCACACGATCATATTGGCTGGGATGAAGGAATAATGCGCATACCTATCTCCATTCCGCAGTACAATTACCGATTAGGATTTTTAATTAACCGCAAGAAAGGCCTGTTTTTTGAAATAAATTTTGATCACACGAAATATATTTTTGCCGACCAAAATGCCCATATTGTTGGGAAGTTAAATAACAGAGAGGTAGATACTACGGTTGCTTTTAATGAACCTAATGGCTTTGCCTACTATTTAAATAATGGAGCCAATTTTTTATTGTTTAATTTAGTAAAACGTTGGCATTTATACCAAACCGGAGATGGCAATTTAAAAATAGATGCCTTAGGCAAAGGAGGTATTGGGCCTGTAATTCCGCATGTACAAAATATGCTATTTGGACAAAATAACGATGCAGGCTTTCAGTTGGGTGGATGGAATATGGGTTTTGAGGGTGCTTTACGAGCTACCTTTTTTAAATATGCCTACTTAGAATTTTCGAATAAGGTAGATTATGCCCGTTACAGCCATTTAAAAGTTTATGAAGGACGCGCCAAACAAGCATTTGGCACTTACGAATTAATACTTAGTATTGGTGTTACATTTCCTACAGGAAAGGTGATACAAACAAACGATTAGGTGTTTCTAATAACTTTTTTATTAAAAGCAAAAATGCTTCACTATGCAAAAAAAAATTCGCATTATATCGTACAATGTAAATGGCATTAGAGCAGCAATTAAAAAGGGTTTGTTAGAATGGTTGCAAACCAATCCTGCTGATATTATTTGTTTGCAGGAAACAAAAGCCGCTAATAGCGATGTTGATATAGCAGCCATTGAGCAATTAGGCTATTCAACCTATTGGTTTTCGGCGCAAAAAAAAGGATATAGCGGCGTAGCTGTATTTACTAAAATAAAACCTGATGCAGTATTTTATGGGCATGAAAAAGAACAAAGTGATTTTGAAGGAAGAGTGATAAGATTAGACTTTGGAGCAACAACCTTGATTAATGCATATTTCCCATCAGGCACCAGCGGCGATGAACGACAAACTTATAAATACCAATGGCTTGATGAATTTTTAGCATATTTAACAACACTGCGCAAAACTCGGCCACAGCTAATTATTACAGGCGATTACAATATTGCGCATACGGAAATAGACATAAACGACCCCAAAGGCAATAAAAACTCATCAGGATTTTTACCGGAAGAAAGAGCCTGGATGGAAAAATTTTTAGCAGCAGGATTTATTGATACTTTCAGGGCCTTACATCCAACACAAACAGGGGCTTATTCATGGTGGAGTCAACGATTCCCATCTGTACGTTTACAAAATAAAGGATGGCGAATAGACTATATATGTATCAGTAACAATTTAAAAGAAGCACTTACTGAAGCAGCTATTTTTCCTGATGTAAAACACAGCGATCATTGCCCTGTTTTTGCAAGCCTTAAATTAAGTGTATGATAATTTATAACATAACATCGCATATTGCCACACCTATTATTTCCGATTGGTTACAATGGATGAAAGCCGAACACATACCTGCCATTATGCAAACCGGCTGTTTTGAACAATACCAATGGGTTGAATTATTAGAGACCGATGAAAGTGAAGGAAAAACCTATGCCATACAGTTTTATGCCCCTTCCATTGCACAAGTAAAACGCTTTAGAAATGAGTTTGAAAGGTTGTTGCATGAAGAAATTCAGCAAAAATGGGGGCAGCAAATGCTTAGTTTCAGCACTGTTATGCAGGTTGTGCATTGAATGTGGAAAGCTTTTTTACTACTATTTTTTCATTGAACAAACTTCCCTATATTTCCCGAAAACCCTTGCTGCATCTCATTTTCTATCACTAATCAAGCCAAACCCTTGCCCACAGTGCATTTCAGCGAATTAATACCATGCATTACTGAATATCGAAACAATGCCCGTTTTGGGGAAAGCCTTATGCTTACAGTATTTTGGGGCAAAACATGTGCTCAAAAAAAATGAAAAAATATTTTGTTAATTGGTAAAAGCCTATACATTTGTTTTTGTTATTTAACTAATTAAACAATCATCTATGAACAAGGCTGAATTAATTGCAAAAATTGCAGAAGACGCTGAAATTACTAAAACACAAGCAAATGCTGCTTTAGATTCATTTGTAGAAGCAGTTACTAAAACTTTAAAAGGTGGTGGAAAAGTTACATTAGTAGGTTTTGGAACTTTCTCAGTTTCAAAGCGTGCTGCCCGTACCGGTCGTAACCCTCAAACCGGCGCGCCTATTAAAATTAAAGCTAAAAAAGTTGCCCGCTTTAAAGCCGGTAAAGAGTTAAGCAGCAAATTGTAATTTTCTGCAACACAAAATTTAAATCCTGCTGCATCAGCAGGATTTTTTTTTATTTTTGCTCGTAAACAAATATTAAAATCAAAAATTATTATGGGTAGAGGTGACAAAAAAACAGCCAAAGGCAAGCGTTTTAAAGGCTCATTTGGCAAAACAAGACCACACAAAAAACAAGTAAAAAAACTTGCTGTTAAAGCATCGTAACTTCTTAAAAAGCCGCCCTGTTATCAGGTCGGCTTTTTTCTGAAAAACCTATCCAATCCTTTTTTTATTCCGGTTCTTTATAACTGTTGAAAAGCAATTGCCAAGCATACAATCCGTTCATCAACATTTTATTCCATTAATAATAATTTGCAATATTTTTCCATTTATTTTTAAGTGCCACAAGTAGTTTTGTCGGTTACTTTTATTATTCATTAAAACCAAGCACATGAAATTTGTACAAACATTTGTAACAAGCACAGCATTGGCAATGCTTGCCTGCACCGGCTGTCAACAAAAACAGAATGCACCTTCTGCTTTTATTGACCTTAGTGCCATTGACACTTCCGTAAAACCCGGAGATAATTTTTTTCTTTACGCTAATGGCAATTGGCTGAAAAAAACTACCATTCCTGCTTCTGAAGTAGGTGCAGGTGCTTTTCTCGATTTATATAATCGCACCAAAAATAATATTCATACCATTTTGTTAGATGCTGAAAAAAATGCTGCACCTGCCGGCAGTATTCAACAAAAAGTAGGTGATTTTTTTGCTTCGGGCATGGATTCAACTACCATTGAAAAACTGGGTTATACGCCTATTCAGCCGGAATTGAATGAAATTAATACATTAAAAAATGCTGCCGACATTATTCATTACGCAGCACAAGCGCATACCCGTGGAAGTGGCATGTTGTTTGACTTTGGTGTGTATCCCGACGATAAAAACAGTATGGCTACCATTGCTGTATTCAGCCAGGGCGGTTTAGGTTTACCCGATCGCGATTATTATTTTAAAACCGATGCTGCTACACAAGCCGTAGTGCAAGCTTATAAAAACTACTTACAAAAACTATTAATACTAACCGGAACAGACAGCCTTACTGCTACACAACAAGTTGAGCAAGTATATGCATTGGAAAAACAAATGGCTGAAAGTCATAAAACCAATGTAGCCCTTCGCGATCCGCAAAGCAACTACCACAAAATGGCCGTTGCACAACTTAGCAAAACCATGCCTAATCTGCAATGGCCAATGCTGTTAAAAACATTGAACATACAGGTAGATTCAATCAATGTGCAACAACCTGAATTTTATGCTAAACTTAATCAACTCATTACCACACAGCCAATTGCTACCTGGCAATTGTATTTACGGTTACACACTTTAAATGGTGTAGCTCGTTATTTGAGTACCCCATTTGTACAAGCTTCATTTAACTATTATGGCAAAGCCTTAAACGGACAAACACAAATGAAGCCCCGTTGGGAAAATGTTTATCGTACCATTGATGCACAAATTGGCGAAGCATTGGGGCAATTGTATGTAGAAAAATATTTTACAAAAGAAGCCAAGCAACGCATGGATGAATTGGTGAATAATTTGCAAAAAGCATTTGCAAATCGTATTAATAATTTAGATTGGATGAGCGATTCTACCAAACAAAAAGCAAAAGATAAACTACAAGCATTCATTAAAAAAATTGGATACCCCGACAAGTGGAGAGATTACAGCAAAGTAAACATTCAACGTAACCAATACTTCAACAATATAATGGCTGCCGAAGCCAATAACTACCAATACATGATTAGTAAGTTAGGCAAACCGGTAGATAGAACAGAATGGGAAATGACCCCGCCTACCATTAATGCTTACTACAATCCATTGTACAATGAAATTGTTTTCCCCGCAGGTATTTTACAATTCCCATTCTTTGACCCTCAGGCCGATGATGCCATTAACTATGGCGGCATTGGTATGGTAATTGGCCATGAAATGACACATGGTTTTGATGACCAGGGTGCACAATATGATAAAGATGGCAACTTAAAAAATTGGTGGAGTACAAGTGATTATGATTTATTCAGAAAAAAATCGCAGCAAGTTATTCAGTTATACAATGGCTTTACCATTTTAGATACAGTACATGTAAATGGTGCCTTAACTACCGGTGAAAACATTGCCGATATTGGGGGCATAGCCATTGCTTATGATGCATTTAAAATGACTAAAGAAGGCCAAGACACTACTCAAAAAATTGATGGCTATACACCTGATCAACGCTTCTTTTTATCGTTGGCGCAAATTTGGCGTTCAAAAGAAAAAGATGCATATGCTTTAAGATTGATTAATACGGACCCCCACTCACCTGCCATGTACCGAGTAAACGGCCCTTTAATGAACTTTACACCGTTTTACAAAGCATTTAACGTTGTGCCGGGTGAAAAAATGTATTTGCCGGAAAATGAACGTATTAAAATTTGGTAATTAGTTTCTTTAATAAACCCACTCAACCGGTTTTTGATGTTTGTCAAAAACCGGTTTTTTTATTTATATGCAAGCGTTTGTGTAACAAAAAGCGCATAATTTAATAGTGGCTAATTTCATTTTTTGCTTTTATTATGTAATTTTAAAAATCCCTAACCAACACAACCAACGCTTGCCATGAACGCCCCCACACAACGTTTTACTGCCTTAGATATATTCAGAGGCATGACCATTTGTTTCATGATTATTGTAAATACACCCGGTGGCCCTGAAAGTTATGCCCCGCTTCAACATGCTCATTGGAATGGCTTTACACCTACAGATTTAGTGTTCCCATCGTTTCTATTTGCAGTAGGTAATGCCATGAGTTTTGTAATGCCAAAATGGGCTGGCAAAGCCAACAGCTGGGTTGTAGGTAAAATTGTAAAGCGTACAGTACTTATATTTTTATTGGGTTACCTGATGTATTGGTTCCCTTTTTTTAGATTAGATGCACAACATAACATTATTTCGGCACCTTTTGCTAATACACGCATAATGGGTGTATTACAACGGATAGCCCTTTGCTATGGTATTGCTTCCTTATTAATTTGGTTTTTAAAACCTAAAACCACATTATATATTGCCATTGCTTTGCTGTTTATTTATTGGGGAATTATGTACTATTGGGGCGATCCGGCTGACCCTTATGGTATGACAACCAATGCCGGATATTATTTAGATGTTTGGTTAATGGGCCCCAACCATATGTACCATGGGGAAGGTGTAGCTTTTGACCCCGAAGGATGGTTAAGCACAATGCCCGCCATAGCTAATGTTGTAGCAGGCTATGTTGCGGGTGCTTACATACAAAAAAAAGGGAACACCTATGAAACCTTGACCCATTTGTTACTGGCCGGTTTTGGTTTGTTCGTATTATCCTATTTCTGGAATTTATCTTTCCCTATTAATAAAAAATTGTGGACCAGTGCATTTGTATTGCATACGGTTGGGTTAGATTGTATGATTATTGCAGCCGTAATGTATTTTGTAACTTTTAAAAATTGGGGCGAAGGGAAAATCAGCTATTTCTTCCAGGTATTCGGGAAAAATCCATTGTTCATTTATTTATTGTCTGAGCTGTTGGTTACCGTGTTTTACATGATTCCATTGGAAGGCTATCATGGGCTTATTCAATGGTTATACTTGAATATTTATATTCATGCCGGCGCTTATTTAGGCTCATTCCTATTCGCCATATCCTACATGCTGCTATGCTGGGTAGTGGGTTATTATTTAGATAAAAAGAAAATCTACGTAAGGGTTTAAAACCTTACTCTTTTTCCTGGTTTGCTTGTTCAAACCCTTTTACTGATTTACCTTTTTTAGGCTTCGTATTTTTCCCTTTAAAAGGTGCTGCAGTTTCTACTTCGCAAACACAACGAAACCCCAGCCAGCGGTTGGGGTTTTTGTATGACATGCGTTCTTTAATGGTACAATAAGCTAAGGGCAAATCATAATGTCCGCCTTTGGCAACACCTTTTTCTGCAATCATTTCACCAACATTACCAATCATGTTATATACACCATATTGATTGGGAATAGAAAAATTAACAGGCATAATATCACGTTGCCCTACATGCAAGGAATCATCGTCGGGATAGCGACAATTAAAGTTTTTTACAGAATCATTTTTGTGAGCGGTGTAAACGCCCGGATAGCCATACGGAAATTTAATGGAATCTAATTTACCACTGGCTGCCATTTCCCATTCAGCCTCAGTTGGCAATCGGTAGGTAACACTTCTAAAAGGGGCATTGGGCATACGCGCCAATAATTCATTTACTCTTTCTGTACGCCAATTGCAAAATGCCTGTGCCTGTTCGTAACTAATGCCTACTATGGGATAACTATTGTAACTATTACCTCTGTAATAGGTTTCAATAAATTCTTCACTATGCTGCCTATAAGAAACCCAAACCAATGAATCGGGGAGCATGGATTGATAAGTGGCGGTATCATTTTCGTGTGCCAGTAACCATCCCTCGGTATAATCCTTCCAATTGCCTACACTTATTTCATAGGCATCTATATACAAACCGGGTTTTATTAAAACTGTACCGGGGGGTGTAGTTAATTTATTGCCATTTCCACTGTTTTTTTGAGTAATAAAAGCAAAACCTACCGTACAAAAAAGTAATACAACTATCCAACGCATTAATAACAATTTTTTATAAAGTTAAGGATTTCCGCATTAACAACAGGTTAACAAAAAACATTCATAGCAATAAAGCCACAGTAAAACCTTACCTTTGCAGCCTTAAATTTTTTTATGGATATTAGGAATATTGCCATCATTGCCCACGTTGACCATGGAAAAACGACCTTAGTGGACCGTATTTTACATGCTACCAAGGTATTTAGAGATAATCAGGAAACCGGAGAACTGATTATGGACAGCAATGATTTAGAACGTGAAAGAGGTATTACCATTTTTAGCAAAAATGCAGCTGTTACCTATAAAGATGTAAAAATTAATGTAATTGATACCCCCGGACACAGTGATTTTGGTGGTGAAGTAGAAAGGGTATTAAAAATGGCCGACGGTGTTATTTTGCTGGTAGATGCCTTTGAAGGCCCCATGCCGCAAACCCGCTTTGTTTTGCAAAAAGCATTACAATTAAACTTGCATCCCATTGTAGTAATTAATAAAGTAGATAAACCCAACTGCCGCCCCGATGAGGTACATGATGCAGTTTTTGAGCTGTTTTTTAATTTGGATGCTACAGAAGAACAACTCAACTTCCCCACTTTTTATGGCAGTGGAAAAAACGGGTGGTTTAATGATAGCTTAACACCCAGTGAAGATATTACCCCATTAATGGATGGTATTTTAAAATTTGTTCCTCCGCCAACAGTACAAGAAGGTCCTTTACAACTGCAAATAACTTCATTAGATTACTCTTCATTCCTTGGCCGTATAGCTATTGGAAAAGTAACTCGCGGCAGTATTAAAGAAAACCAACAAATTGCTTTAGTACAAGCCGATGGTTCCATCAAAAAAAATAAAGTAAAAGAACTGTATGTTTTTGAGGGAATGGGTAAGCGCAAAGTAAGTGAAGTGGTATGTGGCGATTTATGTGCTGTAGTTGGCTTAGAAGATTTTAATATTGGTGATACCATTGCCGATGCTGAAAATCCTGAAGCACTGCCTATTATTAGTGTAGATGAGCCTACCATGAGCATGTTATTCAGCATTAACAACTCACCTTTTTTTGGAAAGGATGGAAAATTTGTAACCTCACGCCATTTACGCGATCGCTTAATGAAAGAAACCGAGAAAAACCTGGCATTAAAAGTAGAAGATACCGATAGTGCCGATAGCTTTTTGGTTTACGGTCGTGGTATTCTGCATTTAGGTGTACTTATTGAAACCATGCGTCGTGAAGGTTATGAGTTAACAGTGGGTAATCCGCAAGTATTGGTAAAAACCATTGATGGCAAAAAACATGAGCCCTATGAAATTTTAGTAGTAGATGTTCCATCAGAGTTTAGCGGAAAAGTTATTGACCTTGTAACACAACGTAAAGGTGAAATGTTGGTGATGGAAAGTAAAGGTGAAATGCAGCACCTTGAATTTGAAATACCGTCAAGAGGCTTGATTGGTTTACGTTCACAAATGCTAACAGGCACAGCAGGTGAAGCTGTAATGGCCCATCGCTTTAGCGAATACAAACCCTGGAAAGGAACAATACCCGGCCGCAATAATGGCGTATTAATTGCAAAATTTGGTGGAACAACAACCGCTTACTCAATTGATAAATTACAAGACAGAGGCCGCTTTTTTATTGATCCGGGAGAAGAGGTTTATGCAGGACAAATTATTGCTGAACATATTAAACCCGGCGATTTGAATGTGAATGCCATAGAAGCAAAAAAATTAACGAATCACCGTGCCAGCGGAAGTGATGATAGCGTTCGCATTACCCCTAAAATTGAAATGACCTTAGAAGAATGCATGGAATATATTCAACAAGATGAATGTATTGAAGTAACACCCAAACACATTAGAATGCGTAAGGTTATTTTAGATGAAGAAGAAAGAAAAAAAGTAAGTAAAAGAATGGGTGCTGAAGTAGATTAACCCATCTTTTTAATACAATAAAACTCAAATAAGCCTGCAATAAACTGCAGGCTTATTTATTTAATTGCAATGTGTATTTTTACTTAACCCTCTGCAGTTTTATCTGCTGCACTCAGACTATCAGTGATTTTACTGTTTTTATATAAAAGGTGCAGCAAACTAGGCAATACAATTAATAATAAAGGTAATGCTACAATAAACCCACCTATTACTGCAATGGCTAAGGGTTGATGCATTTGTGCCCCGGTACCAATTCCCATGGCTAATGGTGTTAATGCAATAATAGCGCCCAATGCAGTCATTAATTTGGGACGTAACCGTGTAGATATAGAATAGATAATAGCTTCATCTACTCTATTAGTACTGCTATTTCCTTTTAATGAATCGCGAAATTGCAGATAAGTGAAAATAGCATTCTCACCAATAATACCCACAATCATAATCAACCCGGTATAACTACCTACATTCAAAGGTGTGTGTGTAAAATATAAAGCCAAGTAACTTCCACTAATTCCAAGTACTGCTACCAGAATGATGATTAGTGCAATTCTTACATCTCTGAATAAGAATAAAATTACTCCAAATACCAACAAGCTGGCTGTGATTAGTATAACCAATAGTTCTTTAAACGATTGCTGCTGTTCGGCATAGGCACCGCCATAACTAATAAAATATCCTTGTGGCAAAGCAACTTGAGCAGCTACCTTTTGCTGAATTTCTTGCATGGTACTACCCAAATCACGGTTATCTAACCGTGCAGTAACAACGCCCATATTTTGCAAGTTTTCCCTTTGTATTTCTGCATCACCACTACTTAAAGAAACCGTGGCCAACTGTGTTATGGGAATTCTTTTGCCATTGGGAAGGAAAACCAATGTTTGCTTTACCTGTGCTATTGAAAGTTTAGCACTGTTTGGGTATATAAATCGGATATTGCTTAGTTGTTCCTTATCATACACACTGCCCACTATATTTCCTTCTAAAGCACTTTGCAACTGAAACTGAAAACTTGCAGGCGTAATGCCATATTGCGCCAATGCAGTATAGTTGGGTGTAACAATTACTGAGGGGCCGGCAATTACAATACCATCAAAAACATCGGCAGTGCCTTTAACCGTATTTAATACCGCCGCAACATTACGCGATAATTCTTGCAATTTTGATTGATCATTTCCAAAAATTTTCACTTCAATGGGTTGTACAGAAGTCATTAAATCACCCAGCATATCAGTAATTACCTGCCCAAAATCTATACGCAAAGCCGGTTGCGTTGCTTCAATTTTTAAACGGATGTCATTAATTACCTCATCGGTTGTTCTATGCCTATTTTTCTTTAATTGTATTAAATAATCACCCCTGTTAGGTTCAGTAATAAAAAAACCCATTTGCGTACCGGTTCTTCGGCTATAAGCCTCCACTTCAGGTACCTGAACAATAATTTTTTCAACTTGCCTTAGCATTCGGTCGGTTTCTTCTAATGATGTACCGGGGGGTGAACTGTAATCTAAAACAATGCTCCCTTCATCCATCTCAGGTAAAAAACCGGTTTCCAGTTTTGGGAATACGATATATATAGAAGCACCTAAAATTAAAATAAATAAAATACTGATGTAAGGTTTACGAATGAAGAAACCCACCCATTTTTGCTGCTTTACTTCATGCCCCTGTTTTAATTTTTTACCTACAACATTTACAGCAGCATTCCGTGTAAACAACAAATACAAAACCGGTAACAACAACCAGGTTACAAAAAATGAACACACCAAAGTAATAATCATGGTATTGGTCATTACTTTAAAGTAAGCTCCGGCAACACCACTCATTAACACGAAAGGTAGAAATATTACAATCGTACTTAATGAAGAGCCTAACATAGCGGGGAATAAATAATGAATTGCTTTTTGCAACAACGAATTCGTTGGTTCATTGGGATGTTCTTCATGGGTACGGTGAATTTGTTCAACTACAACAATGGCATCATCAATAATTAAACCAATAGCAGCGGCTAATGCGCCTAATGTCATAATATTCAAGGTTTGCCCAATGGCATATAAACATATAATGGTTAACAGAATTGTTACGGGTATCGTAAATAAGATAACGGTACTGGCTTTAAGTGAGCGAAGAAAAATAATGGCCACGATAATAGCGAGTAATAATCCAATCCATAAACTATCACTTACACTTTTAATAGCATCTTTCACAAAATTGGCTTGTTCATAATAAGGTTGTATGGTAACATCAGCAGGAAGAATTTTTCTTAATGCTTTCAGCTTAGCATCCATATCATTACTTACCTGTATTAAATTGGCGTTGGGCTGTTTAATAACAGCGAGTAAAATACCTTCACGACCATTGGCATTGATTTTTATATATTCCTTCGCTTCCCTTATTTCTACATCAGCAATATCTTGTAATTGCACGATGCGTTTACTATTGTTACTAATTACAATATGTTTTAATTGATCTTTCGATATAACAGAAGCATCGGTTAGGGATAAATACAATAAATGATAATCGGCTAAATAGCCGTTTGATTTAATGAAGTTAGTTTGGCTTAAGGCATAATTCACGGAATCGGGCGTTAATCCAAGTGAAGACATTTTATCAGTATTCACAATCAGCCAATATTCCTTTGTTTTACCACCTATAACACGTACTTCAGAAACACCATCCACTTGCGAAAGAAAAGGTTTGATAGTATACAATGCCATTAATTTCATGTCAATGGGTGAACGCTGTTTGCTTTCTAAGGAATAACCGATTACCGGCAGAATTGAAGGATTCATTCTTTCAACAGTAATTTGAATACCCGGCGGTAAAGTATTCATTACCTCAGCAATACGCGATTCAATTCTCTGTTTACTAATGTCAATATTGGCATCCCAATTCAAAAAAGCTGATATTTCACAACTCCCCCTGCTGGTTGTACTTCTAATCATGTGTAAATCAGGTACACGCTTAACGGCATTTTCAAGCTGACGGGTAACTGTAATCATCATTTTATTCACCGGTTGTTGTCCTGCATCAGCAATAATTTTAATTTTTGGGAATGTTATTTCCGGAAACAATGATGATTGCAATTTGCTGTAGGCAAACAGCCCGCCCATTATAATGATGGCCATTAAAACAGCAAGTGGACTTTTATATTTAACAAAAAAATTTTTCATTCAAACATTTCAAGTTTAGCATTCATAAAATCGAAAAAAAGTAGTTGACAAACCGGATAAAAAATCATTACCCATTATTTCACTGCTTAAGGGGTGAATTATTGATTGCAACCTTAGCCGTATCGGGTAATCCATAGTTTCCCGTTAATAAAATGGTATCAGTAATTTTAAAAACAGGGGTTATAATTTCAACTGCCTCATTATTTTCAATACCCCGTTGAATGGGCACTTTGACTGCGGTTACACTATCAATCATTTTCATTACCCAAAAATTACTTTGCACCTCATCACTCAAAACAGCAGCTTTAGGTAATGATATGGAATTGGTTTTTTGCACTTTAATCCAATGTAGTTTGGCAATAAGATTTTCGGGTATTTGCTTACTGGTGTTTACATGAATAATATAGCTCTGCGTTTGTGAAGCAGGATCAACTGTTGGTAACGGTGCACCGACTGTACCGTTTAATTGAGTACCATCGGGTAATAATAAGTTTACATATTGGTTTTGTGGCAAATAGGGTTTTAGTTCATAGGGAAGATCTAATAAGAAAACGAAACTTCGATTGTCAGTTATTGCTGCCAATGGTTCTCCATCTAACACATAATCGCCTGCATGATAATTTAATTGTGTTATATAACCATTAGCCGGCGCATGAATAATAATATTACCGGAAAAGTTTAAAGTTGTATCTAATTGATTAATGGTATTGCCTATTGCTTTTGCTTCTTTCGTAGTAATCACAAATAAAGGTTCACCACGTTGCACATATTGCCCTAAATGAATATTCACTTTGTATAAATAGCCATTGGCATTTGCTTTCACAAAACTTTTTAATAAAAAAGCAGAAACAGCATTTAAAGTAACTGCTTCCTGCATTAAACCTTTTACCGGATGGGTAATTGTTACGGGTGTACCTGTTGCAACCAGATCGGATGCATTATTGGCATTCGCATTTCCTGCCTTGTTATTACAAGCATATAAAAACGAAGTGAGCAAAAAACAAACTAAAGAAAAATATTTTTTTTGGACCATAATATGTTAGTTTCTATTCCAATAATTAATTTGGTTAATGATTTGCATTTTACTAATGGTATTCTGAGTAATTAGGTTTTTTGCATTCAAATAGTTGCTAATAGCCAAAATATAAGTTGGCATAATAACATCACCGGTTTGCAGCAGTTTCCTATTGGCTTCAATAAGTGTTTGACTGTATTTTATTTGCGTATTATACTCCTGAATAAGTTGTTCAACAGAATGTAATTGTTGTGTTAATAAGGCAATTTGTTGTTGAAACTGTGACTTAAAATAGTTACGATATTGTTGCCGTGTTTGTTCGGCTATAGCAATTTTATCGTGCTTCATTTTTCTTTGCTTTCCATCATAAATAGGCCATACTACCGACAAACCAAAACTGTTACCAAAGTTTTTATATGCCTGATAAGAAAAGGAAGACAAATATCCCGCATCTGCATACAAACTAACTTTTGGGCGATAGCTGAAATCAATTTGAGCATCACTGTTTTTTAGTTTTAAGCTATCTAGAAAAAAATTTTGATAAAACACAGTTTGCTCTATTTCCGGCGTAACTACCAAATGAATATTTGGATTTTCCAGTACTACACCGGAAGTATCAGTTAACCCGCACAAATAATTCAATACCCCATAATCATTTTTAAATTGTAATTGCAGCTGATGCACTAATAAATCTTGTTGTTGAATAGTAACTAAAAAGCTTAAGTAATCCGTTTGTTTATAAATACCCGATTCTGTTAGTTTTGTAAGAATTACCTGTTCTTTTTTTAACAGATTAACTAACTCCTGATTAAATTGAATTTGTTGTTGAGTACCATAAGCCGTAATATATTGTGCAGTGATGGCTTTAGTAATATCTTGTTCAGTAATTTTTCCTGCAACTTGCAAGCTTTGATTTAACAACTGTATAGCTTGTTGTTGATTATTCATGTTTGCTTTCCCAATCAACAACTGATTAAACGTTATTTGCTGTCCGAAATTTGCACCATTGGTTATAGCACCATCATATCCCCAACCTTGGTAAGAAGGCGCATAAGTATTGACACTTACGGCATTAATTTGTGGCTTATACAATGCATGTATTCTTAAACTATCAATTAAATTACTGAGTTGCTGGTTTTGATAATCTTTTAAAAGAGGACTATTTTGTATAGCTGACTGCACAAAAAAATCAAGATTCTTTTGTTGTGCAAAAAGCGTATTTAGTTGAGTAGCAAACAAGAATAAAAGAAAAACTATTTTTTTCATGGCTATGATACTTTTTGAAAAAATTGAACTATGAAACAATGTTTATTATTCTGAAATTCATAGCGAATGGGCCAATTAGCTAACCTGCAAATTTCATTAACGATAGCAAGCCCCAGGCCGGTACCTTCTTGTTGTTGCTGCGGTTTATAAAAACGTTTAAAAACTTGCTCGGCATCTAAACTACCCGCAGATGCGGTATTACATATTATTAGTTCATTTTTATTGAGCTGAATGGTTATCTCACCATTTACTGGTGTGTACCGAATGGCATTATTAATCATGTTATTCACTAACATATCGGTTAATTGCCTGTGAAAAAGCAGTTGTACTTCATTTAATTCCAACTTTAGCAGTAAATTTTTTGTTTCAATAAATGAGTTTTTTTCTTCACATTTAGCAATAATTATTTCATTAATAGCCACCGTTTCATTGAGTTGAAATTGATTATTTTCAATTTTAGCTAACAGCAAAAGCGATTGATGCAGTTTAATTAATTTTTGAATATTATCGTCAATGGTAGTTAGTTGATTTAAGCCTTGTTCATTTAAATTGTTTTGCTGTATAATGCTTTCAATTAATGAGCGCATAACAGCAAGCGGGGTTTGCATTTCATGGGCTGCATTTTCAGTAAACGATTTTAAAGACCGATATTCTACATATATTCTTTGCGACATTTCATTTAAGCTGGTATTGAGTAAATGCATTTCAGCCAACGAACTTTCGGGTAATTGCAAAGGGGCTTTTTGACCTATTTTATATGCCTGAATGGCTGATATTGTTTTTTGAAAAGGCTTGAATAATTTGTTAACCAATTTTCTATTCACAAAATAATTTAATACCAAAAGCAAAGCAATCATGCTAAAAGCCAATATGGCAATCAATTGCAACAAATCTTCTGTTTCTGCCTGCGACTTATTTACCTGAACAAAATATTGTTGATTGTTTATTGCTAATGCGAAGCTTAATTGACGCACTTCTTGCATTTCTTGTTCAATGGTATTGTATAATTTTATAGTTCTAAATTTTTGATTAGCGAATGTGTGCGCATTGCTATCAATTATAACCCATTGATTTTTTGTATTTTGAATAACAGGTAGCTGATGGTATTTTTGAACATAATCAGAAATTTCCTGTTTTTCAGCTTTCAGGCTATCATCTAATTGGCGTAACAAAACATACTGCAACACTCCGTAAAAAGCAATGCTGCCCAATAAAAAAATTAAAATAGCTATATACGTATTTAAGCGTTGATATGTTGCAAAAGATTTCATGGTAATGATTTCATTCAAAAAAAAGCTACTAGTTTACTTGGAATTTATAGCCGGCACCATATATTGAACGAATACAATCTTCACCACCGGCTGATAAGATTTTCTTTCTAAGATTTTTAATGTGCGTATAAATAAAATCATAATGATCGGCCAAATCCATATCGTCACCCCATAAATGCTGGGCAATGGCGCTTTTAGAAAGTATCCTATTTTTATTAACAACAAAAAAAAGTAGTAACTGATATTCTTTTTGCGTTAGCTCTATTGCTGCATTGTGAATAGTAACGCGTTGCGCTATGGTATCTATATACAACCATTCATCTATGTTTATAACATTGTGCCCATCCATTTTTTTTCTACGGATAATAGCCGCAACACGCATAGCTAATTCGGGTAAATGAAAAGGTTTTGTTAAGTAATCATCAGCGCCTAATTGTAAACCTGTTAGTTTATCATCTAAAGAATCTTTTGCAGAAATGATAATAACACCATCATTTTTTTTATTCAATTTCAAATACCGCAATAGTTCCAATCCCGACCCATCGGGCAACATGATATCCAGAATGATACAATCATATTCGTATAAATCTATTTTTTCAATAGCATCTTTAAAATTTGAAACAGTTTCACATAAATAACCTGCCGCCGTTAGAAAACTAGCAATGGTTGTATTCAAATTCACTTCATCTTCAATAATTAGCAGTTTCATACTTTTACTGGCTTATATCAGCTTTTTCAAAATACAAAATACGGATTGAATTCTGAAGGAAAATTGAATTTGAAACCAACCAACTAAACATAAAAAAACCTGCTGCAAAGGCAACAGGTTAAATAAAGTCTATTTTATGCTACATTTTATTTTTCCCACCAAGCTTTATAATTCGTGCTTTCAGTACCTCCCATTAATTGTATTTCGGCATTATAATTTTTAGCATTAATATTTTTTTCAGAAGTGGGATAAAGAAACCTTGATGGAATTACACCATTATTTAAATTAACTGAACCGCCTGCATTCAATGCAGGGAAACCTGTTCTTCTGTATTCTATCCATCCTTCAAACCCATTATTTATGTTTGCCATCCATTTCTGTGTAATAATTTGCTGTAAAGAATTATTTAAACTAGAGTTATCGAAAGCAACATTTGCATGTAATAAATAATTATTAGCCGTATTAGCATCTAACCCAATTTCTGCATAAGCGCCTAGTACTCCGCTATTGTAATAAGTTTGAGCACTTCCTGCAATAAAACCTTTTAGAGCTGCTTCTGATAAAATAAATTGTTGTTCTGCAAAACTAATAATACGCGCTTTGATTAAGTTAGGATTTGAGCCGCTAGTAAAACTATTATTAAAGTTAGATGCCTGAGCAGTTTGAGTATTTGTTGCATCAACAACTAATGGCAAACCACCATAATTATTGAAACTAAAGGTAGTGCCTGCAGGTGTATTAGCGTTTACGTTAAAATAAGTTGATATCCTTGCTGTATCGGCGGTATTCACAAAAGTATTATACAATAATTGATTCATATATTTTACCTGAAAATCACCGGTACGCTCGGTAAGGCTCACAAAATTATAAGGGGTAACTGTAGGCAGGGTTAATGTTGCGCTTTGTGAGGCATTTTGCATTATGGCACCATCATTTACAATAGCCTGCATTTCGGCAGACACATTTACCTTTGAAGATATTCTCAACAAATAACGTAACCGCAATGCATTAATAAACCGACGCCAAGACATTACATTCGAATTATACAAAACATCACCACTAATTAACCCTGAAGGATTTGCTTTTAGTAAACTATCGGCTCTCCTTAGCGATGGAATTATACCTTGAGCCGCATCTAAATATACCGTTTGCTGATTATCATAAACAGGTGTGTAAATACCATTTGCACCTTGCAAAGCTTGCTTGAAAGGAATATCACCCCATAATTCCGTTAATTGTGCAAAAGCATAAGAGCGAAGTGTTAATGCTGATGCCTGTAAAAGCGTATTATTTTGAGTAACTGCTAAGTTATAAAGCGTATTTGCATCGCGTGCTGTTTCATACAAAGGAATCCAGTAGGGTTCATTAGTAATAGGCTGATACCTGGTAGGTTGGTCATAATAGGATTGGCTATAAGTCATGTATTGATTATATCCATTTCCCAATGTCCATACAATATTCGCATTATTGTAAAATAATGATACAATAGTATTTGATAATAAAGTTGTAGCATCAGGTTTTTCTAAATTGTTGGGATTAATATTAATGGTTTGCAACTCTTTAGAACAAGAACTGAAAAATATAATACTGATTATTGAAAAGACAATTTTATGCAATGTTTTTTTCATAAATAAAAGTTTAAAAAATTAAAAGTTTAACCCCAATGATATTCCCAGGCTTTTGGTAGCAGGGATACTCAAAAACTCAGTACCTGGTAAAATTTGCTGACCACGTAAAGCAAGTGTCTCAGGATCAACGTCTTTATTTTGTGTAAACTCTAGTACATTACGTGCAATAAAAGAAACATTCATATTTGCCTTAGAGTTGTTTCCAAACAAATTTTTAAATGTATATCCCAACCTAAATTCACGAAGCTTTACATAAGTTGCATTGTACATAAATGCTTCATTATTAGAGGCATTATAATAGCCATTATAATAAGTTGCTGCATCTACCTTAACATTATTAGGTACATATTTTCCCGATCCATCTAACATAACTCCTTTACCAATAATTCCTGTTTCTCTTCCTGGTAATGTTTCAACCGACATACCACCAGCCAATACGCCTAACTCTGTATAAGAATAAAATTTACCACCTTGATGCCAATCTACTACAAAACTCATATTAAAGTTTTTATATGTAAAGTTGTTTGTCCAACCTAAAACAAAATCCGGGTTATAGTTTCCTAACAAACCATTTTGAGATGAAGTAAATTGAGGCACCCCATTTTTATACACAATATTACCCTGGGGATCGCGTATAAATTTATTTCCATACATATTTCCAATTCTTTGACCAACAATTGCATCGTACTGTATAGCTCTGTAGTAACGGTCGTACTGGGTAACTTGCGCATAAACATAAGTATTAATTCCATCAGGTAAAGCTGTAACAACTGATACATTATGACTAAAATTCAAGTTCAAATCCCAATGCAAGCCATTAATTGTTTTTGAACGAATAGGTGTTGCTGTAACCATAATTTCAACACCCTTATTATTAATAGATGCCCCATTTACATAAGCGTTAGTATAGCCTGACGATACAGGTATTGGCAACTGAACCACTTCATTTTTAGTGTTTGAATTATAAATAGTTGCATCGATACCAATGGCATTATTAAATAAATGTGCTTCAACCCCAAATTCAGTTGTACTAGTAGAAGAAGGCAATAAATTTTTATTAGCCAGAACATTATTACCAGTTGTTAAAGGATAACTATTGAATGGGGTATTAGTAATATAGGTGTTATTAATAGAATAAGGATCAGCATCTCTACCTACTTTAGCAACAGAGCCACGAACTTTTAAGTAAGATATGGCACTTGGTAAATGTAGCATTTCAGACAATATTGCACTTACTGAAGCAGAAGGATAGAAGAATGAATTGTGTTGAACCGGCAATGTACTAGAAACATCATTCCTGCCGGTTACATTCAAAAACAACATTCCTTTATAATCGGCATCGGCAAAAGCGTAGGCACTGTATACAATTTTATTGAATTGTTCATATAGTGTAGGCAGTTGGCTTTGAGCATTTGAAAAATTGTACAAACCAGGGGTAATTAATGCATTTGCAATATTTCTATTGTAAGAAATGTTTTGCATAAATCTGTTACCGCCCACAGAAGCATCAAAGTTCCATAAATTGCTATGAGGCTTATTATAACTAACCAAGAAATCTGTATTGTTTTCAAAATAATTAATATCATCCGTTCTAAATCCACCACTGGGAAAACGCACAGTAGTAAAAGCTCTATGTCCTTCCCTATGATCAGAATAGTAATCCGTTCCAGTTCTAACCATGGCAGTCCATGCTTTATTAAACGCATATTTTAAAGAGGCATTACCAATTAAACGATTTTTATTAAAACTATTTACGTTATCATACATGGTAACATATGGGTTATCATGATTATTCCAATAACGGAATTGGTTTTGTTGATCACGACCCGTTTGCCATTGTTTTTTAAGTGAATTCAAGTCGATATTAATTGGCATACCATATACACCAAAATATGTGTACATAACACTTTCTGAACCATATCCAATATTAGGCCTATTACTGCTATTACTATTAATGAAATCAATAAAAACATTAGAGGTAAGCTTATCATTAAATTTATGCTCAGTGCGCAAAGCAATACCATTTCTGCGTAAATCCGTATTAGGTAATATACCTCTGTTATATAAGTTACTTATTGAAAAGTGATAACTTCCATGATCGCTAACACCACCAAAAGATAGATTATTTTGAGTGGTTATGCCGGTTTGCAAAAAGTTCTTAAAATGATCGGCATGACCAATCCACGGTGTTGCTTGAGGTGTTAGGGTTGGATCAATACTTCTAGCTATCAAATCGGCTGCTTGATAGGGTGTGCCAGGTATAGGGCTATCAAACTGAACTACTTTTAAATTTGGGTCGAACTTTAAACCCCAATTAGGAATATTATTTTCATTAGATGCACCTCCATTTTGGTAGGTATAAGTACTTGGAGCACCGGAAAGTGGATAAGCATCAATGCCTGCACCATATTCGTTTTGCAAACGAGGTAACTTTAATGGAGTTTCAAATGTGGTAGTAGTATTAAAGCTAACCCCCTGCATTCCTTTTTCAGCTGTACCCTTTTTTGTAGTCAACACTACTGCACCATTTGCTGCTCTTGAACCATATAACGCAGCCGCAGTTGAACCTTTTAGTACCGTAATTTTTGCAATATCGTTTGGATTAATTTCTGCTGCACCATTACCATAATCTACTTCAGCCCATGTTCCTTGATTGGCTGAATTTTCAATTGCACTATTAAAATAGGTTTCGTTGTTAATGGGTACACCGTCAACAACAAACAAAGGTTGATTAGTTCCGGTAAATGAGTTTTCACCTCTAATTACTATTCTTGATGTTGAACCTACACCTGCACCCCCATTTGTAATATAAACACCGGCTATTTTACCACTTAAATTATTAATCAAGTTAGGATCTTGAGCCTGCGTAATTTGGCGGGTATTCACCGATTGAACAGCATATCCCAATGCTTTAGATTGTTTGCTGATACCTAAAGCAGTTACTACCACCTCATTTAACGACTTTACTTCTTTCTGCAATAAAATAGTAACATCTTTGCGACCATGAAGTGAAATTTTTTCACTAGAATAACCCACATAAGATACAACTAAAACAGCATTTGGACTTGCCTCTAATTTAAAAGCACCTTGAGCATTTGTTGCAGTTCCTTTTCCGCTGGTACTGATGGTAATACTTGCACCATCAATAGGCTTTTGGTCTTGTGCATCTAACACTTTTCCTTGAATAACTACATTATTTTGCGCCAGTAAAGGCACTGAATAAGTGAAGGTAAATAAAGCTATAAAGTAAAACGAAAGCAGTAAAAATTTACTACGCATAAAAAATATTTGTAAATGAAAAATTGTAAAAAAATGGCTGGATAAAACAGAATAAAGAATAATAAATTCTATATGCGGAAAGTACTTATACGAACCAGTATGGTGTTATGATACAATGCTTTTAATGCAAAATGCGCATTGAAAAAATTAAAAGTATTTAGGCAATTGAATGAAGTTGGTACAACTAATGCAGGGAATTGATAAGCCGGTTTTTCAAAAACAGTGAATGTATCAAAGCATTCATCATCCTCTAAAATAGAAGCATCATTAATGGAGTACAGGAATGCATTGGAATTAGTTTTGCTTTCATTTTTCCAACTAGCACCAATATTCATTTCATAGCACAATTGCTTTTTTGCTTTAAAAGCAATATGTTTCCCTTTCATAGCACCCGCCCCATAGGCCGGATTTTGCATATATGCAAATGCCAGTATAAAAAGAAAATAAAGCAGTTTGTAATGCATGAAATAAAATGATGTGCAAAACTATTGGGGCGCTATACTATTTGCATAACAAACTGTATTATCAAATTGTAAACATTCATACATTAGTATTACAGGTAACAATTTGTTAACATTGAAAAGGAAAAAACAATAAAAAAGCTGCCAAGAATGGCAGCTACTATTCACTACTACTTTGTAATAAATAAAACCTAGAAAACAACACTAACGAAAACTTAAAACTTTAATACTCCTTGATAATAATCTAATACCTTTTGCAGCAACAACACATTGTATCTGGCAACAATAGCATTGATACTTGCTTTATCCATATTTGTTTTGGCAATAATATAATCTACAGAGGTGCCCACGCCAGCTTCAAATTTCACTGTTGCTGCGTGAAAGGATTGTGTAAAATCAGACAACTGAGCTATTGAAACTTTTTCAGTTTTTTCTGCTTGTAACATATTGATGTATGTACTGTAAACAGACTGCTGCAATTGTGTTTTGGTACTGTTTAATAAAAAAGCAGATTGTTTAACTTGTATTTGTGCCTGCCTAACTTTAGTTCGAGCTTGTAAACCATTTAAAATGGGAATTTGCAAAACTAAACTTAATGAAGCATTGAAATTATTCTTCCACTGTTGCCCATAAGAAATATTCTGGTTTACATAATTATTCTGCTGCATGTAAACAGGCAATTTTGAGCCATTGTAATTTACATATCCACCTGTGGCTACTTCAGTAGTATTTACATATTGCAATGTGTTGGCTAAACTGGAATAATTGGTGCCTAACCCAACATTAAAACTTAACGATGGTAATAATTGTGCCTTTGCCACTTTTACTTTTTTAAGATTACTTTCCCAGCGATATTGATATGCTTTTACCATAGGCATGTTGTTAAGTGCCAATTGATAGGCGCTGTTAGCAGTAACACTACTATCTTGTTTTTGCATTTCATTGACTATAGGTTCAAAAAAAGCATTTTCTACAAAATTGGTATTCATCAATGCAAACAATGATAGCTTAGCATTCGTTAATTGATTTTGTAAATTAATAACATTCAACTGGTCATTGCCATACTGCCCTTTCATGTCAAACAATGTGGCCGGAGCTATAGCACCATCATTATTCAATAACGTTAAACGTTGTACCTGCGCTTCAGATACTTGTGCCTGCTGTTGTGCCGCTTTAATTTGTTCTTGCAGGCTTAACACTTGTAAATAACTAAGTATTACTTGAATTACTAAATTATCACGTGCCTGTTGAGCATCCATATTACTAGCCTTAGCATTTAACCTATTTTGTTGAATATTTTGCTGAAGTGCATTTCCGTTCCATAACAAAAAAGAAGCAGATACATTGTATTGAGCAAAATCAATTTTTTGGTCAGAGTAAGCATTAGTATAAGGATTAATACTTCTTCCTTCATTTAATCCATGTGAAATATTAGCGCCTACATAAGGTAACAAATTACTCTTTGCTTGTTGGTAATTCGTATTATCAATAGCAGCCTGATTTTGCGCCAACACTAATTGTTGATTGGCTGCAATGGCAGTTGTTATACAACCCTCTAATGTGAAGACCTGATGATTTGTTTTTTGTGCCATTGCTAATTGAGCAGTACAAAAAAATACAAGCACTATTACAAGAATATGTTTCATATTCATTTTTGTTAATTCCATTTATTCGCTTTTAATAACCGTTGCAGGATTGGTTGTAGCAGCATTTCGTGCATTTAAACCCACTATTATTAATGTAATTAGCAACATAACTATAGCCACCAATGCAAACACCATGGGCTGAATAGTTACATGATAAGTATAATTATTTAACCACCCGTTCATTAACCACCAGGTTATAGGAATAGCAATAACAATGGCAATAGCAACCAGCTTTAAAAAATCGGCAGCAATTAATTCAATAATTTGCCAAACAGATGCACCCAATATTTTTCGGATGGCTATTTCTTTAAATCGCTTTTGGATAGAAAAAGAAACTAAACCGGCCAAACCAATACAACAAATGAAGATGGATATTGAAGCAAATATATTTGTAAGCTTACCAATTAATTCCTCTGTGGCAAACTTCTTATTGAACTCATCATCTGCAAATTTGTATTCAAAAGGATAAGCCGGATTTAATGTTTTATAAATAGCTGCAATTTTAGGAATAGCATTCTGAGGCTGTACACCATTTTTTAAACGGATATCCACGAACCCCGGTCTTTTATTATCATAAAAAAGCATAATCATTGGATCAACCTGTTTGTAAGGTGATGCCATAACTATATTATCCATTACACCAATAATGGTAAATGTTTTTCCGAAAAATTTAACCTGTTTTCCAATTGGATCGGGTAAATTCATTTTGTCCATTGCTGCTTTGTTGTATATAATGCCTGTAGAATCGGCTATTGAACCTTCTTTAAAATCTCTACCTGCAATCATTCTGGCACCTGTAGTTTTTGCAAAATCGGAACCAACAGCCATAGCACTTACAATAAAATTGTTGTTTTGTGGTCTGCCGGGCCAATCAGGTGCAGGTGAATAATTCCAAATTTCTGTCATAGGTGAAGTAGTTCTGGTAACTGCATCAACTACTCCCGTATTCAACAACTGCTGTTTCAAAACTTCATAATTATTGTCTAATTCAGGTGAAGAGCTAACAATGATCAAGTCGTTAGGATTATAGCCCAAATCACGATGTCGTGCATGTTGTATTTGTTGATAAACAATAATGGTAGCAACTATTAATACAAAAGAAGCTGCAAATTGGCCAATCACCAATAACTTTCTCGGTGCCAATAATTTATTAGAAGCTTTAAAAGTGCCTTTTAAAACCGTTGCAGCATTAAACGAGGATAAATATACTGCCGGATAAATGCCTGCAACAATAGCAGTAAATACAATCATAAGCACCGCATATAACCAGAATTTTGCATTTGCAAATGGTAATTTAATTTGTTTATCAACCATTAAATTAAAAGAAGGCAATAACAAATACACCAACAACAAAGCAATAACAAATGCTATACATACCATTAAGAATGATTCCATAAAAAATTGAAACACTAATGATGCTCTATCTGAACCTAAAGTTTTTCTAACACCAACTTCTTTAGCTCTTTTCTCTGCTTGCGCTGTTGACAGATTCATGAAGTTGATACAAGCAATTAATAATATTACCACAGCAATAATGCTGAATAAATGCACATAATCAATCATTCCCCCTACATTTTTACCATCTTTAAAATCGCTATACAAACGCCATTCAGACATAGGTTGTAAAAGATAGGAGGTCTTCGCATCATCATTGGGATTATTCTGTTTATACAATTGATTGATTTGCTTTTCCAATGCAGCAATATTTGTTCCCGGCAAAACTTCTATATATCCAAGATTAAATGCGTTTACCCAGTCATTCGCAACATGCTGATAATCCTCCGGTGAAAAACTATAAGGAATAACAAAATCAAATTGAAGGGTTGAATTATGAGGTATATCAGCAATTACACCTGTTACTTTATAGGTTTGCTGATTATCAAGTGTTACTAATTTTCCTAAGGGAGAATGATTACCAAATAAAGCTTGTGCCGTAGCGGCTGTTAATACCACAGAATTAGGATCGGTTACTGCAGTAGCAGCATTGCCCTGCAAAAAAGGAAAAGTAAAAAGTTTAAAAAAGTTAGCACTAACCTGGTAACCCGTTTTCTTTATTTTATTTTCATTAAATGCTAATACATGACTTGAGGGGTAGGTAGATTCGACCGCATATTTTACTTGTGGTATTTTTTCAGCAATAGCATTGGTTAAAGGGTAAGCTACTGCGCCATCAGTATTTTTAGTGTTATCGAAAGTGCGAGTAACTTTTATACTGTAAATGGTATCATAGTTCTTAAAAAAGCGGTCATAAGAGAACTCATCTAATATCCACATTACAATAAACAAAGCACAAGCCAACCCAATAGAAAGGCCTAAAATATTAGTGAAAGAAAATGCCTTTTGACGCAATAAATTCCTAAAGGCAATTTTTAAATAATTGATAATCATAATTTTTAAATTGGATTATACTAAAATATTTTCCATTATCGTTTGTCCATCAAGCATCCTAATAATTCGGTGGCTGTATTTAGCATCATGTTCACTATGCGTTACCATTACAATGGTAGTGCCTTGTTCATTTAATTCAGTCAGAAGTTGCATTACCTCATTTCCATTTTTCGAATCAAGATTTCCCGTAGGCTCATCGGCTAATATTAAAGCAGGTTTATTCACTACTGCTCTTGCAACGGCAACCCGTTGCTGTTGCCCACCTGATAATTGTTGAGGATAATGTGATCGTCTATGCATTAATTGCATTCTTTCCAATACTTCCGTTACCATTTTTTTTCTTTCGGAAGATTTATGTCCGGTATAGATTAATGGCAATTCAACATTTTCGTAAACGGTTAATTCATCTATTAAATTAAAGTTTTGGAAAACGAAGCCTATATTTTGTTTCCTGAGTTGCACACGTTGGCTTTCGCTAAAATGGGCTATTTCTATACCATTAAAAATAAAACTACCACTATCCGGCTCATCTAATAATCCTAGAATATTCATTAAGGTTGTTTTACCGCAGCCCGATGGACCCATAATGGCAACAAATTCGCCCTTCTCAACCATAAGATTAATAGCATTTAAAGCAACCGTTTCTACTTCATCTGTTCGGTAAACTTTTTTTAACTGTTTTATTTGTATCATACATTTTTATTTGGGTGTTAGTAATTATTGTATTTTATAAAAAAGTGCATCAGCAGGCGTTATTAATAAATCATCGGTTATTACTTTTAACTCATTTTTAGCTTCTTTCATTACTGATATTGTACAGTTAGTTTTGTTGAAGTGCAACTTTGATGCGCCCTCGAATAAGGATAAAAAATAAAATAATATAAAGAATTTCATATTGAATAATTTAGTTAATGATATCTATTGTTGATGCATTATTGAAACTTTCATAGCTGGATGTAATCACTTTTTCGCCGGGCTGCAACCCTTTTATTACCTGATAGTAATCCGGATTTTGCATGCCAAGTTGTACTTCTTTTTTATAAGCCTGATTGCCATTTTTATTGAGCACATATACCCAGTTACCACCGGTTTGTTGTGAAAAAGAACCTTTGGGAAGCAATACCGAGGGAATAGCATCACCTAAAATTAATTGTATCTGTAAGGTCTGCCCTCGTTTAATACCATCAGGAATCGAATCTTTAAATTGCATATCCACCTGAAACTTTCCGCTTACCACCTGTGCAAATACTTTAGTAATGTTTAATGTATAATTTTTACCCGCAACAGTACAAATTGCCTTTAATCCATTGTACACCCTGGAAATATAATGTTCATCAACATCGGCGCGTACTTTAAAACCATTAACCGCATCTACTTGTCCTAATCGTTCCCCTTGTCGTTTATTTTGTCCAATTTCAACATCCAAAGCAGTTAATTGTCCGTCAATGGGGGCGCGTACAATTAAATCGCCTACTTTTTTGCGCATTACATTCAACGCATTTTGTGATCCCTCATACGATTGCCTGGATTGTTGCAATTGCTGTTGATTAAAAACTGAGTCTTGTTCTAATATTTGCTTACTCAGTTTCATTTTTTCGTTATAGTATAAATAGTTGTTTTCCGCTTGTTTAAATTCTTGTAGGCCAATGGCTTTTTCCTGATATAAATGCTTATCTAAATCATAAATACGTTTTGCTTCTTTTAACTGACTTTCTACATCAGCCAATTGATTCAATTTATTCACCGTATTTTGTACAGCAGCATTCCGCGAAATTTGCATCTGAGTTAATAAATTGTACACAGAGGTTTCCTGATTTACCAAACTCAAAGCCAAATCTGTATTCGACAAACGTAATAATGGTTGCCCTTTTTTTACCATTGCACCATCTTCTACAAATTTTTGTTCAACCCTTCCGCCTTCTAAGGCATCTAAATAAATAGTAGTTACCGGCATTACAATACCTGTAAGTGGAATATATTCCTGAAAGGTGCCTTGTACCACTTCGCTAATTGTTACTCTATCAGCACTCACTTTTGTTTGTGCACTATGCATTGTGTACAACGAAGCACTAACTATAGCAATAATTATGATAAGTGCTATAACAATGCGTTGAATGGCTTTTCTGCCCAGTGGCTTCTTTTCAATTATTGTATCCATAATTTTTAGGTCTGAAAACTATAAAGCAAAAGAATGCCAGAATTATAATGCATTGATTTTCAATAGATAGTTTGTAACTTACTTACCAACAGTGTCCGCTTTTGATACAAACACTGTTCGCTTTTGTTACACTTTATTCAAGCAGTAAGAATGTAGTGGCTATTACTGTAAACATTGCCACAAAGCTGTTATTTTTGATTGAATTAAATATAGGTTAAAGGGAATGAAATTACCGCCCATTCAAATTTTAGTAATAGATGATGATACGGATGTTTTAACAGCCGTGAGTTATTTATTGCGATCAACCGGAGCAACTGTAACAACAGAAAAAAATCCGGAACAAATACCTTCCTTACTGGCAACAAAAAAGTTTGATGTCATTTTACTTGATATGAATTTTAAAAGTGTTATTCATTCCGGCAATGAAGGCATTTATTGGTTACAAAAAATAAAATCAAAATATCCTGATACTAGTGTAATTATGATAACAGCTTATGGTGCCATTGATTTAGCCATACGCTCGTTGAAAGAAGGCGCTACCGATTTTATTGTTAAGCCCTGGAACAATGAAAAATTATTACAGACCATTTATCATTCAATACCTACAACCGAAAAAACAAAGAAGCAAAACACAAAACATTCCAGCAATACTACTATTATTGGGCAAAGTGAAGTGTTGCAAGAAGTTTTTTTAAAAATTGAAAAAGTAGCACCTACCGATGCCAATATTTTAATACTGGGTGAAAATGGTACCGGTAAGGATTTAATTGCCAAAGCCATACATGAACAATCACTACGAAATAAGTCGCCTTTTATAAAAGTTGATGTTGGTGCATTAACGGAATCATTATTTGAAAGTGAATTGTTTGGATATAAAAAGGGTGCATTCACCGATGCGAAAGAGGACAGATTAGGCAGGTTTGAAGCCGCTAATGGGGGTACGCTATTCTTAGATGAAATAGGAAACATTAGCTTACAACAACAAGCTAAACTTTTAACGGTACTTCAAAACAGGCAGGTAACTAAATTAGGCAGTAATGAACCTACGGCAATAGATATCCGTTTAATTTGTGCAACGAATATCAGCATTCAGGACCTATCAAATGAAAGTAAGTTCAGGAAAGATTTAATATACAGAATTAATACGGTTGAAATTATTATTCCACCATTGCGCAATAGAAAAGAAGATGTTGTGCCTTTAGCCAATTATTTTTTAGAGGTGTATAGCCAAAAATATTTAAAGCCACCTACTCAATTACATCAATCGGCAATTAAAAAACTACAACAGTATGCATTTCCCGGAAATGTTAGGGAATTACAGTATATAATTGAGCGTGCTGTAATTATGGCCGATAGTAACATGATAACAGAACAAGATATTATATACTCACCTATTGAAAAAACGGTTGAACTGGAAAAAAACGACACTTTAAGTAACGTAGAAAAAAAGGCTATTTTAAAAGCCATTGAAAATAATAATGGCAACATTTCAAAAGCCGCAAAAGAACTTGGCATCACCCGCACTGCACTATACAGAAGATTAAACAAATACGATATTGACTAAAATTACCACTTATATTGCTTTAAGCTGTTTGCTATTAGTATTAGCTGCCGGTGCAGGTACATGGCTATTCCTACAAAAACACTACCTATTTTCAATTGGATGCTTTTTACTTATATTATTCATTGCCGTCAAAATCATTTTCTTTTATAAAAAAATTGATAAAGAAATTGCAGAATTTTCGGAAGCCATTCACTATAAAGACTTTACCCGTTACTTTAATTTAGCAGCAACTCCGTCTCATTTAAAACCATTAAGGCAAAGCTTTAATAATATTAATCAAGTATTTAAGCAACTAAGCCGCGAAAAAGAGCTACATGCACAATACCTTGAAAAAATGTTGGCGCTGATTAATACCGGCATATTAGCCTATAATACAGCAACTGAAGAAGTACAATGGATGAATGAAGCACTCAAAAAAATAATACAAATACCTTACATAAAAAATTTAAAAGGCATTTCAAAAAGAGACCCTATTCTTTATGATAATATTACAACCCTATTACCGGGTGAAAGCAAACTAATAGAAACGCAACAACAAAATACCAAAACAAAAATATTAATAACGGCCACAACTTTTAAAACAGCTGATAGTACGCAAAAGCTATTGGTATTTCAGAATATTAACCATGTGGTGGAAGAAACAGAAGCAAAAGCTTGGAATAGTTTATTAAATGTAATGACACATGAAATAATGAACTCTGTTGCTCCCATTTCTTCATTAGCAGATACATTACTACAAAACTACCATGAGCAACAAACTTTTAACAATGAAAAAGACATTGATGTTATAACCGGCATTGAAACAATAAAAAGACGTAGTGATGGCTTACTGAGATTTGCACAAGTGTATAGAAATTTAAATGCCATACAACAATTGAAAAAAGGGCCAATTTCTGTTCAACGGATTTTAGAACATATTGACTTGTTAATGCGCCCTACACTAAATGCCAAAAACATAGATTGGCAAATCTCTGTTCACCCGATTGATTTAATAGTATTGGGCGATAACGATTTATTGGAACAAGTATTCATTAACTTAATTACCAATGCTTTGGAGGCATTAAAATGTACGCAGGAACCCCTATTGCATATAAAGGCTGAACAACATGAGGATGGAACAACCATTAAAGTAATTGACAATGGACAGGGTATTGATGAGGAAATAAAGGACAAAATTTTTATTCCATTTTTTACTACCAAAAAAAATGGCAACGGCATTGGCCTAAGTCTTTGCAAGCAAATTATGCTATTACATAAAGGCGATATTCAAGTGCATTCTATTTCGGGCAAAGGAAGTATTTTTACTTTGTATTTTAATAATGTCACATGAATAACAACAACACCAAAAGACATTATATAGTAGGCGGTGCCGGATCAGGATTAGGGCAAGCCATTGCATTACAATTATTACAACAAGGCGAATCCGTTATTACCGTTGGAAGAAGTGTGGAAAAATTACAAGCACTACAAAGCCAATTCCCCAACCAAGTTCAATTTGTAGTTGGTGATATTAGCGACGAAGCAACACTTAATGCATTTATTCAATTAGCCCAATCGGCCTACATATCGGGTATATGTATGAATGCCGGCGGCCCACCTGCTGCAACTATTGCAGAAACTACCATGGAACAATGGGATATGGCCTATCAATTATTACTAAGATGGAAAGTGAAATTTATGAAAGCTATTTTACCCCATTTAGAACAGCAAGGTTATGGTCGTATAGTTTTTATAGAAAGTGCTACCGTTAAAGAACCAATGGATAATTTAGTGTTAAGTACCGCTTTTAGGTTGGCTGTTACAGGGTTTGCCAAAACAGTTTCCAACGAATATGCCCACAAAGGAATTACCTGTAATATTCTTGCCCCAGGACCACATAATACCCCTGCCATTGAACGTGTTTTTAAAAAGAAGCAAGCGCAAACAGGTGCAGACATTCATATCATTCAGCAACAGGAAAACGACAAAATACCCGTTAAACGTTTGGGTAACGCAACCGAATTTGCGCAATTAGCACTATGGCTGTTAAGTAAAGAAGCAGGTTATATTACCGGCCAAACCATTGCTGTAGACGGGGGGTTAATAAAAGGAATTTTTGGTTAACCACAACCATTGAAACCCTATTCTTGTAAATAGCCCTAAACAACTTATACGTTTAAAAAATCAACTTTTAAAACAGTACCTTTTCCCGGTTCACTTTCTATTTCAAACCGGCCTTTATACATCTCCGTTCTTTTACGAATATTATTTAACCCGATGCCTGATTTTACCTGATTAACATTAAAGCCCTTACCGTTATCTTCAATACGCAAAGCAATCAGTTTTGCGGTGCGCTTTAATTGAATTTTTACCTGAGTGGCTTCTGCATGCTTACTAATATTGGTTAATTGTTCTTGTACAATCCGGTATAAGTTTAAACGAAACTTTTCTTCCAAGTCTTTTTCATTGAAATGCGATAAATCAATTTCTACGCCCTCATTCAACAACAAAGACATATCGGCCACCAATTTCCGAATGGCTTCTTTTAAACTAACATCTTTATCAACGGGATTAATTAAAGCCTTCGAAAGTTTCCGAATCTCTTTAATGGCCTGAATAATATACCAGGATGATTGTTGCAACAACTCATCATCTTCCGGGTGTGCCTTTCTGGCCATTTCAACATAAATACGACTGGCGGTAAGTATTTGGTTAACATTATCGTGTAACTCGCGACCAATTTCTTGTCTTTCTTTTTCTTGGGCGGCTATTTCTGCTTCAATTACTTGATTACGTCTTTGCGCTTGTTCTTCCGCTAATTTAGCTTCCAAGGCTAATCGTTCCGTAATATTTGTACCAATGCCCATTACACATTCTTTACCTTCATATATAATTTTGTGTGAAGCAATTTCCATTTGCATCAGTTCCCCATTTTTTTTAACATGCTGCCATACTTGAACATGCTTCTTTTTATCGGAATGTTTAAATTCATCAATAAATTGTCGCAAAGTATTATATTCTGTTGAAGGTCTTAAATCAAGTATAGTCATTTTCAATAACTCCTTACGCGAATAGCCATATTCACTAATACCGGTTTCATTCATATCTAAAATTTGCAGGGTATTTATATCCCATATAAAAATTGATGCCGGGTTGGTGTTGAATAATTGTTTATATTTTTCTTCTTCTAATCGAAGGGCTTCCTGTGTTTTTTTGGCTTCGGTTATATCCGTTTCAATGGCAAAATATTGAATCAATTGTTTATGCTCATTAAAAATAGGTTGTGCTTGTATATGCAACCAAATAGGGGTTCCTTGTTTTGTATAATTCAGTATTTCACACTCAAAAGGTTGTTGTGCATTAATTTGTTGCCGCATGTAAGCAATAGCTGCTGCATCGGATTGTGGACCTTGTAAAAAACGAGGATTATTACCTAAACTTTCTTTTAAGGTATAACCGGTTATTTTAGTAAAAGCTTCATTTACATAAGTAATATTTTCTTGTGCATCGGTAATAATTACGGCATTGGTAGTTCCTTTTGCTACCATTGAAAGCCGCTTTAATTCCTCTTCATTCAATTTGCGCAACGAAATATCTTCTGTTGCACCAATCATTCTCGACACCCTGCCATCTTCTTCACGTATTATGAAACCTTTATCCCGCACATATGCATATTGTCCATTACTTTTTTTAAACCGATATTCTGCTTCCCATATAGTTTGCTTGGTATTTTTAAACGCAGCTTTTTCTCGCTCTAGTAGCTCGGGCAAATCTTCGGGATGAATGTGACCGGTCCAAAAATCTCTATCACGTTGTAAAACCTCTGATGGATAGCCGAATAATTTTTCAAAACCATCTCCCAATAATTCTACCGTATTATTTTCAAGATTCCAATCCCACAATGCATCACTGGTGGCTTGCGCTATTAATTCATACCGAAGTTTATTGGTGGCTAATAATAAATAGTTGTAATGATTTTCCATTACAATACCTATTAGCCTACTCATGCGCTCCAAGGTTTGTAATTGCAATTGAGAGGGCTTTTTAGGTTCATTGTAATAAAAGGCCAAGCTACCTAATACAGCATTGTGCTTATTGAAAATAGGAATGCTCCAACAACTTTTTAATTGATATTGTAATGCAACATGTTTATATAATTTCCAACGGGGATCTTCTTCAATATTTTCAACTACTACCAATTCTTTATTGTACATGGCCGTACCACATGACCCCGCAGCAGGACCGATGGGTGCCCCATCTATGGCTTTCAAATAACCTTCGGGTAAATGGGGGGCCGATAAATGTTGCACCGTATTGTCGGCTTGTAAGGTTAGCACCGAAGCCAACATATTGGGGTGTAACTTTTCTAATTCAATTAATAAAACATCAATTACATCTTTAAATGAAACCTGCTGTTGTAAATTTAAGTTGTAAATAATATTTTCTATTTCCTGAATAGACTGGTTGTACTTATTGAAGGTTTCATCTTGCATTGCCCCAACCATACGGTAGGGTTTGCCATTTTCATCTTTTAAAATTTTACCTCTGTCCAACACATATGCCCATGTACCATCTGCCTTTAGATAGTAATACGATTCTTGCCAAAAATTGGCACCATCGGCTATGGCTTTTTTTAAACTTTCGGTTACGCGTTTAGCATCTTTTTTATGTATGCGATTTTCCCATTGGCTAATGCTTCCTTTATTATCATCTAATGCATACCCAAACAATTCCGTGTAACCATTACCCCAATACATATTACCTGAAACAAGATCCCAATCCCAAATAGCATTGAATGATACTTCTGATACATACTCAAACCTTTGGTTACTTTGCTCTAATAATTTTCTGGTTCGTATTCTTTCGGTGATATCATTAATTAATATTAATGAAGCCGGCTGCTGATTATAGGTAATTTTATGTGAGGTAATTTCAACATCAATAACATTCCCGGATTTGGTTACATGTTGCCATTGTCCAAAATAAACGTCTACATTTCTCGTCCATTTCCACTCTAATTGCAATTTTTCAGCTTCAGACTGGGTACGCAAATCGTACACCGTCATATTCATAAATTCTTCTCTGCTATATCCATATTTTTGAATGGCGGTTTCATTTACCTCCAAAAAACGCTTGGTTTCAAAATCAATAATCCACATGGGCTGTGGGTTATACTGAAACAAGTATTTATATGTTTTTTCAGAATTTTCAATGGCCTGTCTGTTTTTAACATCTTGCGTAATGCTTCTAAAAAAAATAGTAATCTCACCCAGGTTAGGATATATGCGGTAGCGCATCCACTCATTCCATTTAGCATGATATATTTCCAATACATTGGATTGCTTTAATTCAATAGCATTCTGTACAACCTGTGCAAACAAAGCCCTTTCCGTTTCCGGAATGGCATCAATAACATTGGGATGTTGCAGATTTTCAGATATATGCAGTAATCGTTTAGCATTGGCATTAATGAAAGTAGCATTACCTTCTGCATTAATGGTAGCAAACCCATCTAACAATTGTTCTAAACTATTTACAAAATAGTTTCTTTCTTTTTCAAATGCATTTTTCAGTTGTTCAGAATTGTTGAGCAATTCCTGCAATTGGTTTTCAATGTTTTTTTGCAAGGTTATGTCAACAGTATTAATCATAATATGTTTAACGGCACCTGCATCGTTTTTAATGGGCTTATAAGAAATTTGATAATATATATTTTGACCATTATAAGGAATTGCAATAACCGTTTTATGAGGGTGTCCAGCTAATACATCGGCATACAATTGCTTTAAAGCAGGCAATCTTTCGGGAGAAGCATAACTTAAAACAGGAGTACCCACTTCTATATTCCTGCCTAAAATTTCTTCACTACGAATAGAAGCGGAAGTATTTAAGGCCACTATGTTTAATTGATCATCAACAATAATAAAAGACTCATCCGTATTAGATAATATCAACTGCATTTCATCCATTAATTGCCGGTTCTTCTCAACTTGACTTTCACTTTCAGAAATATCAGCAATGATGGCGGATGCTCTTTTTTCTCCGGTATTAGTAGTAAAAAGTTGAGATGACATTTGAATAGGAAAACGCTCGCCATTCTTTCTTATTCCAATAAACTTTCCATGAATGGCACCGGTACGAGCCCTTTCTTGATACATTTCAGCAAAACCCGGCATGGTTTGATCAATAAAACTACTTCTATGCATGCCTTTTAATTCCTCTAACTCGTAACCAAATAATTTAGCAGCGGCATAATTCGCTTCTATCACCGTACCATCTTCTGTAGATAAAAAAACGGCTAAGGGGGCATTTAATATGGTTTGATGATATATCTCCTGCATAATCTTTTCTTATAGGATTGGATTGCACCCTATTCGTGCATATTTCAACATAATAATCGTTACAGCCCCAATTTAGCAAAAAACAAATAAGCAGTAAAAAAAATATATACACTACCGGTAAACATTGTGGTTTATTGCATTGCATTCAAAAAATTAGCCCTTAAACCTTTTATTTCTTTTTTAAAAAGGGATACTCAAAAATGAAATTACCCCCTCAAAACAAGGCATTTTTATAAATTAAATTTTTAAAATGTGAACATTTTTAAGGAATTGGGGTTAATGCATCATGCTTTTTTTAATTGAAATGTAACCGGTTTATCAGCTTATGCAAAGACCATGGAATTTACCCAATTTGCCGGTTTATAGTTTGGCAACCTATTGGGAAGGGACTGTTAACCTGAATATTTGCACTTATGTTTCGGCTGTAAGCATGCAGCCAAAATTGTATATGATTGCCATATACCACCATACTGAAACCTTGCAAAGAATGCTGCAAACCAACGAAGCCGTACTACACCTTTTGGAAGCCAGGCAGCATTTTTTGGTACGCACATTGGGAAAAAAAAGTGGTAGCACTTTTAATAAGCAGCAATGGTTACAAAAAAAATACTTGCTGGCAGAATGGAATAATTTAACCGTATTGAAAGAAGCCGCTGCTTATGTGCATTTACAAAAAGTAAATACCATTACCACACCGGGCGACCATACTTTATTCCTATTTAGAGTACTACATGCCAAATCATGTTCGCGCAATATTTTAACTACCGAACTATTAGCACAAAAAAAGATTATTACCATATGAATGCAGCTACCATTGATAGAATTATTGAAATGGCTTGGGAAGACCGTACACCCTTTGAAGCCATCAAATATCAATTTGGCTTAGATGAAAAAGCTGTGATACAATTAATGCGGAGGGAATTGAAAAGAAGCAGTTTTGAGTTATGGCGTAAAAGAGTGAACAGCGGCATTAGCCACAAACACATAAAGAAAAGAGCCGATGGCATGCTACGGTTTAAAAGTAATTTACAACGCCAAATTACCTTGAATAAAATCAGCAAACGATAATGTTATTCAGCACTCAATTTGAAGCAATTGAAAAAAAAGTAAAAGCCATTAACCCTGTTGCGTATGCTTCTACGCGCAATTACCTCAATGGCAATGTTACCTATTTATCACCCTACATTTCCAGAGGAGTTATTAGCACACAATTTGTTTTACAACAACTGATACAAAGTAACTACAGCTTTCAACAATGTAAAGTATTGTTACAAGAACTGGCCTGGCGCGATTACTATCAGCAAGTTTGGTTGGCGAAAGGCGAAAGTATTAATGAAAATATATACACCCCTGTACATGCATTTATTGACGTTGATATTCCTAAAGCTATTGTGAATGCCCAAACCGGCATAACTGCCATTGACGATTGCATTCAACAATTATACAACACCGGCTATATGCATAACCATTGCCGCATGTACACAGCAGCATTAGCCTGTAACATTGCACAAACACACTGGTTAAAACCCGCACAATGGATGTATTATTATTTATTGGATGGTGATTGGGCAAGTAATGCCCTGAGCTGGCAATGGGTAGCCGGTACTTTTAGTAAAAAACAATATGTTGCCAATCAGGAAAACATCAATAAATACACAGGCACATACCAAACCAATACTTATTTAGATGTCAGCTATGATGCGTTACCCTTGAAAGAAATTCCCAATACATTACTCCAACGTGAAGCATTACAACTAAAAACGCCTTTACCCAACAACTTACCTGATTTGCAAATAAATGCGGAATTACCAACCCTTGTTTATAATTACTACAACATTGATCCTTTATGGCACAGCAGCACTAAAGCCAATCGTGTATTTTTATTAGAGCCTGCAATATTTCAACAATATCCTGTTAGTGAGCAATGTTTACAGTTTGCATTGCAGCTAACACAAAATATTCCGAACCTTCAAATTTTTGTTGGCAGTTTTAATGAATTGTATGCGCAATGCAACAATAATCGCATTATTTATAAACAACATCCGCTTAACCATCATTATAAGGGAACTGCTGAGGCTGCCGCTTTTATGATACCCGACATCAATGGTTTTTATCCGTCATTTTTTAGTTATTGGAACAAGATAGCTGCAAAATTGGAAAAGCTGTTTCCATAATATATTATTCTGCTTGCCGGGTTGCGCGTTGTAACCTGTCATTAATCGTTCTGCCCAACCCTTCATTGGGCAAACGCTCGGCAATAATTACATCTAATTCTTGCTTATCTAAATCGTGCAATAAAGCATATAAATTACTGGTTGCTTCCTCCATATTTTGGTTGGCCGATAAATAATAAATACTGTAATGGTTATTGGGATTAATTTTTGCTTTCCATAATAACAACCCAATTTTTTTGCCCTGAAATTGTTGCAGTAATTCTTCAACATTATCCGTTAAATAAGTAACGGTACGCGGTGCATAATGACGGCCTAACATGCCCGGCGCATCGGGACGATTGTGTTGGGCGTTGTTCATAATTCGCAAAGGCATATGCGTTACTGCCTCAATATCTTCCAATGCTAAAGCACCCAAACGGTACAGAACAGGACCCTTTTCATCAAACCCTACAATAGTTGACTCAACACCTTTGCTGCAAGCACCACCATCTAATATAACGGGCACTTCTTCTTTAAAATATTGATATACATGTAAAGCATTGGTAGGACTAATACTAGTGAACGGATTAGCACTGGGTGCCACCAAAGGAAAAGGCAATGCTTGCAATAGCTGCAATGTTAATGGATGATTAGGCATGCGTACAGCCACCATAGTACTGCCGGCAGTAACCAAATCAGGAATGCTGCTCTGTTTTTTTAACAACAAAGTAAGCGGACCGGGCCAAAAAGCTTTAGCCAGTTGCATAGCCATTGGTGGTATATCAAGCGCTATTTCCTGTAATTGCTCAGCCGAACCAATATGCACAATTAAGGGATTATAAAAGGGGCGCTTTTTTAAAGCAAATATTTTTTTTACTGCTGTTTCACTAAAGGCATTTCCCGCTAATCCATATACCGTTTCAGTTGGTATAGCCACCACATCATTTTGCATTAATGCCTCTTTTGCCTGGGCAATATTGGTTGTTATCATATAAACCGCTTATGGATTGCAAATATCGCAATACATTGGTTCGGCCAAAGGTTTTCCGTGCGGATAAAGTTTTTCTTCCTGAAAATGACACTGATGGCAGGCATACACATAACTCATTGTAACATGTGTAGGTGTTGAACACCAGGCACAAGGCAATCCTTCCTTTGCCTCAACAATACCATACCCGGGTGCACCGCACGATGGGCAAGCCGATTGAATTTTCTTAACCAACTGCTGCGCTGCCTTTTCAATAACCTGCATACGGGTTGGATTATGCACGGCACGCATATCCGTTTCAGCAGTAACAATTCCCCCATTATTCATCATTTGATGGTATTGAACCAACAAATGATGTAAAGAGGAAAAGTTTTTTTGAACCGTAAGGGTATTATGCAGTGTATGCTTTAAAATAATGCCGTGACCCGGAAAACCAATATTCCCTGCAAATTCAATTAAATCATTTCTATCGGAAATGGTTTTGCTGGAAAAATTGGTTTGTGTAGAAAGTTCGCGAACGACAATTTCGAAATTATTTTTTTTATCAATGAGTATTAACCATTCTTCATTGGCAGGAACAAAATACAAAGAAGGATGAGGGCCAAATGAACCTTCACTTGCAATAGCCAAATCGCAATTGGCCTGTTCCATGGCATATAAACATTTTTTTCGGGCGGTGGTTAATGGATCATCTTTACGTTCTACCTCGCCGGTAAATGTGCCAAACAAATCAGTATCAAGGTTCGGTAATGTAAAACATTTTACTTGCAATGCCGATGTAATAACAGGCGCTATTACTTTTTCCTTCGCATGTTTGGTGGCAATTAACAAATCCCTTCCAATAAAATAATTATTTACTTTCTTCATTTGCTTTAATAACAATATTGGCTTGAATATGTAAAGTAGCTGTGCTGTTCTGTAATTGATTCAGCATAGTACATATATCATTCAATGTGTTTTTTAACTCAGGAATACGTTTTAATGAAGCCTCGTCCGGGTGGCCAAATCGTTCCTGCATGCTAAAACTTTTTCTACTGTGAAATTGAATTTTATCGGAATACAAATTGGTTAATAACTCTTTGGCTTCTTCTGCTTTAAATGTACCATCAATTAACTTAAAAGTATTTTCCATTGCCGGTAATTTTATTCGTTAATATTTTAATAGCCGAAATAAGAGTCAGTAAGGCTAATGCTTTATAACATGCAGTGTATAACACATCGTTAGTAACAAAAGCCAAATAAACACTTATTCCGGCAAGTAATAAGTATAGAACAGCCAATATATTATTCTGTAAAAACATTATGCAATTTGTAAATTGGCATTCAGTACTACATTTTTATTGGCATTAATGAGGGCACTACGCACCTGCATTAATTCATTTTGAAGAAACTTAATTTTTGTTTCGCGGTATTTAATATCCTCTTCATTTAAATGGCTGCTGATTTTATTTTCATGATAAGCAATTTTAGTTTGAATCATTTTGCTTATCAATTCAAGTGCCTCTCGGCTATTGAATTCACCTTGTATTAATTGTATTTGCATGGTATGACATTTAATGAGTGATGGAATTATTGTCCCTGACCTAATGAATAAGCATCTTTACCGTTAAATGCGTACAGGTTTTCGGTTTTAATAACATCAATTTTTTGCTGTACGGCATTTTGCAACAATTGAATAATGTTTTCTTTATTGAAGCTATTGCCGGCAGTGGGTTTGAAACGACAACGCCAGTGGTCGGTGCAAAATGTTTCTTTAAAACCATTGGGCCATACTTTAATACCCCTATTGGTAATCATGGTTAATTCCACTCCGTTCAACTGAATTTTTTTCAGCATTTCCGCTAATGTATTGGGGTCAGTTCCCTGCCAGTCAACAAAAACATCTACACCTACCAAAGTTTTTTCTGCAGGTGCTTTACGTTGGTAAGCAGGAAGATGTAACGTAGCACTATTGGCGTAACTTACTGCTTTTAAAATTTTAGGTGTTTTACCCAGGTTAGCAATTACGGCATCGGCAAACTGGCTGGTGCCTACTTTTTGTTTGCTTACTCCTTCTTTGTAAATATCGTAAGTATGTATTCCTTCTTCAATGGTGGTTAACCAGGCATTTTGAACTTTTTCAGCTACATCGGTTTGGCCAATGTGATTCAACATCATAATAGCACCTTGCAGCAAGCCCGATGGGTTAGCTAAATTTTGACCGGCTCTTCTGGGTGCTGAGCCATGTATAGCCTCAAACATGGCACACTCTTCGCCAATATTTGCAGAGCCTGCTAAACCTACGGAACCTGCAATTTGTGCTGCCACATCGCTTAATACATCGCCATATAAGTTGGGCATTACAATTACATCGAAGGCTTCAGGTGTATCGGCCATTTTAGCAGCACCAATATCAATAATCCAATGCTCGTTTTCAATATTGGGATATTCCTTCGCAATTTCATCAAATACCTGATGGAATAAACCATCGGTTTGTTTCATAATGTTATCCTTGGTAAAACAAGTAACTTTTTTTCTGCCTTGTTGTTTGGCATATTCAAAAGCATAGCGAACAATTTTTTCGCAGCCGGGTCTGCTGATTAATTTTAAACACTGCACCACTTCATTGGTTTGCTGGTGTTCAATGCCGGCGTATAAGTCTTCTTCATTTTCACGTACAATTACCACATCCATTTGCGGATGCTTTGTACTTACAAAAGGATGCAAGCTTACACAAGGACGTACGTTGGCGTATAATCCTAAAAATTTACGGGTAGTTACATTCAAGCTTTTGTAACCACCACCTTGTGGTGTTGTAATAGGGGCTTTTAAAAAAACTTTGTTCCGGCGAATAATATCCCATGCTTCAGGGGCAATACCGGCAGTGTTACCTGCCAGGTAAACCTTCTCACCAACTTCAATAAAATCCATTTCAATTTTTGCACCGGCTGCCAAAATAATTTTTAAAGTGGCATCCATAATTTCCGGGCCAATGCCATCGCCCTTTGCAACTGTAATTCTTGTCATAGTGGTTATGTTTAGTTATTTGCGGTGCAAAAATGAAGCAGTTCAATCATAATATTTTATTTAAGTTTTTAATAAGAAAAATAAATAATTATTATGACCTACCCAAATCCGCACAGTATTGTAGGCGTTTACATAATAAAAAATAACGGAATAAAAACGAATAAGCAGCAGTAAATAAATGCAATTATTTAAACATATAAGTGGGTTCATTAACTGCACTGTTAAGTTTATTAGTGCAGCTATAGTTATACCTGATTAGCCAACTCTTTTTTCAGGTTGAAGCAAAATAAAACTATGAGATGTATCAGTAAACAGAAAGTGTTTAATTATAAAACATAATAGGGATAGTATTTAAAATAGTGCTTAAATCCATCAGCTACCAAATAATCTTCTGCTATCAGTTGATTTTGCTGAATAACAAATGCCAGTCCGTTAGGCATGGAAAAAATAGGTGTATGCACTATTCCCGATAATTTCAAAATTTGTTGTCCATTCGAATTGACACTTACCTGAAATACGCCACTATCCATTAAAGTATCATTCCGGAGTATACGGTAAGTTGAGTCGCTTTTAAATTGAATAACCACTGTGGCAGAGCCCGCACTAATTGTTTGAACATTAATACCCCCAACAGAATATTGCCATTGCCAGGCGCCGATAAAAGCAGGAGATGTGTTGTTGCTTTTTTTGCATGCTATCGCAATTATGAACAATGCACCAATAACAAATACCCATTTTTTCATCATGTCAATTTTACATAAAGAGCCGGGATGTAAGCGCTTTGTTGCCTGTTCTTTTTGTTGAGAAAATAAATCACTATAAAGTATGAAATAACCTATTGCAGGTTGTCCTCATTCGAAGCTTCTTCGAGACTGCTTCGGGTCAACAGCGTTACGCAACGCTGTTGATAGGTAGTTGCATGGGAGCATGTACGGAGCAAATAGCAAAAAAAATCCCAAGCGGGTAAATCCTATCTAATTTAAAAAATGAGCGTAGCTCAAAAAATGCAGTAAAAAAATATTTTTTTGTTGGTTGACAAAAGCACATCAATAGCATCAAACAAAAGGATGCCGACATTATAAGAATGGGCATCCTTTGTATTGGATTGTATATGCAGGGGGGTAATGTTTACGCTTTTACAGCCTTAATAAAATTGCCGTTGGCATCAAAAATTAAATCACGACCATTTACTTCAGCCTCATAATGTAAAGTACCATCAGCTAATGTAATTTTTGAGGCTTCCTTAATTTTTGCGCCTGAATGATTTTTTTGAATGTATTGCAGCACTGCAGCCGGCAAATCCGATATTTTAATGGCCACCTCTGTTTCGGTTAAATTACCATTGGCATCAAATAAAGCACTCATTTCTTTACCATTTTGGCGAAAGCCTGCTTCGTAATGGGTATCTTCTTTTTCCCATTTGGCACTAATGCCCGGAAAATGCTTGGCAAATGAAGCTTTTACGGCAGCCGGTACTGCTGTTTCTTTTAATTTTTGTGCGGTAATGGTTCCGGCAATAACCACAATACCGGCTAATAATCCCAACATTTTTTTCATACGATTACATTTTAGTGAATGAATAATACAACACAAAACTTTAACCCAATTATGAAGCAAAACTGAAGTTGCCAAACAACATTTGTTAAGAAAAGTTAAATACATTAATTTTTACATATAAACAATTTGGCTGAATAAGCCGTATTCAGTGCCATGCATTATGGGACATTTTTGGTTGGCCTTTTTTTTATGTGCCTCTACCGATTACACCTGTCCATCCATTTTTTAACAAGCTATCTTGCATTAGTTAACCTGAGAACAAAAGAGTATGAAGAAAATATTACCCATTTTATTTATTTTAATAATTGCGTATAATGATGGCTTTGCACAAAATACCGGAACAATACGCGGTATTTTGAAAGATTCAACCGGGCAACAGGTATTGCGCGATGCATCGGTAATGGCGTTGAATAGCAAAGACTCTTCTGTAGAAGTATCTACCCTTTCAGGTGCCGGTGGAACTTTTGCTTTAAGGAATGTTCCCCTTACAACTGTTATATTACAAATTAGCTTTCAAGGCTATGCACCTTATTTTAAAACTATTACCCTAAGTGCAAATAGGCCAAGTGTTAATTTAGATACCATTTTTATGGCCGTACAGGCGAAAGATTTGGGCAATGTTACAGTTAAACAACCCCCTATTGCCGTTAAAAAAGATACTGTGGAATTTAATGCCGGCAGCTATAGTGTTAAACCCAATGCAACTGCAGAAGATTTATTGAAAAAATTACCCGGTGTGGATGTAGATAATACCGGAGCCATAAAAGCACAAGGCGAAACCGTTCAACGTGTATTGGTTGATGGCAAACGTTTTTTTGGCGATGACCCTAAAATGGCTACCAAAAATTTACCACCCGACATAATTGATAAAATTCAAGTGTTCGACGATTTGAGCGACCAAAGCAAATTCACCGGTTTTGATGATGGCAACAGAGTGAAAACCATTAACATTACAACGAAAAAAAATACCCGCAAAGGCTATTTTGGCAGAGCGGTAGGTGGCATTGGCACGGATGAAAATTATGATGAAAGCTTTAATATGCACCGGTTTGATGGTGACCAGCAAATTTCATTACTTGGCCAAGCCAATGATATTAATAAACAAAATTTTACACCACAAGATATATTGGGTGGCAATACCGGCGGAAGAAGAGGCGGTGGGCCACCACGTGGAGGAACTGCAGGAGTGAATGCAACCGGTATAACAACTACCTGGGCCGGTGGAGGTAATTATAAAGATACCTGGGGTAAAAATACCGACATTACTGCCAGCTATTTTTACAACCAGTTACACACTACTAACGACCAACAAAGTTTAACACAGAACTTGTTACCGGGCGATTCTTCTACTTTCAATAATCAAAACAACTACAGTATATCCCGCAACCGCGACCATCAAATTAATATGAATATTGAAAGTACTTTAGATACCAGTAATTCAATAGTTTTTCGTCCCAACATCGTTTTTCAAAATAGTTCACCCAATAGTTCATCTACTACCTTAACAACAGGCGGACTTGGCGGCAAACAAATTAACCAATCCGTAAGTACAGGCAGTAGCACCAACACCGGTTTTAATATCAATAACGCCAATTTTATTTTCCGACACAAGTTTGCCAAAAAGTCGCGCACCTTCTCCGCCAACATTAATGTAAGCGCAGGTGCCAATAACGGTATTGGCTATACGTACGCTGTAAACAACTTTTATGTGCCATTTGTAAAAACAGATACGATTAACCAACGTTATATTGACTCAAGCAACAATTTCACCATTAGCCCAACTTTATCGTACACAGAGCCTATTGGCAAAAATCAAATTATTGAAATTAATTACAACTATAGCTATAGTAGTAACAACAGTGTAAACAAAACTTATAACTACGATAATAATGCCCACGAATTTTTACAGTTCGATAGTTTATTTAGTAACTCGTACAAGTTCACCTCACACTCCAACCGTTTAACCTTAAACTATAGAATGCAAAAAGAAAAAATCCGCTTTAGTGTAGGTTCGGGTGTTCAATGGCTTGATCAAAATAGCTTAAACACCACAAAAAGCATTTTGGTGAATACGCATTTTATTAATGTAACACCCACTGCCAACTTCATGTATAGTTTTTCGCGTACACAAAATTTACGAATTTTTTATATGGGAAGAACAGGGCAACCCTCTGTTACACAATTACAGCCTTTAAAAACAACTTCTGATTCTATTAATTTTCAAATTGGGAACCCCGATTTAAAACCTCAGTTTACGCATAGTTTAAGGGCCTTATATACTTCATTCGACCCAACTACACAACGTGTAATATTTGCTACTATTAATGCATCGGCAACGGTGAATGATATTCAAAGCTCCATTACCCAAAATCCGAATGGTGGCAAAACCACTACTTATGCTAACTTAAATGGCACCTATAATCTTTCAGGTTACTTCAATTATGGTTTTGCTTTGAATAAACCCAAATCCAATTTAAATTTCACTACCAATGTTAATTATAGTCAAAGCCAAACCCTGGTTAATAATGTTAGCAATTTTACCTATAACACTACCTTAGGGCAAACCATTAAATGGACCACTAATTTGAAGAAGATATTTGATATGAACTTTAGTTCAACTACAACTTATAACATTGCACGTTATACATTGCAAGCCAATCAAAATGCTAACTTCTACACAGAAACACTTTCAGCAGAAATAACCTGGTACAGCAAATCAGGCTGGATTGTAGCTTCTAACTTCGATTACACCTATAATGGCAATCGTGCTGCCGGATATAACACCAGTGTACCATTATGGTCGCCCAGTGTTGCCAAGCAAGTTTTCAAAAACAAATCGGGAGAATTTAGATTATCCATATTTGATTTATTGAATCAAAATACCAACGTAACACGTAACATTACTGCCAACACCATTCAAGATGTACGCAGTAATGTATTAACACGATATGTAATGTTAACCTTTACTTACAACCTACGCAATTTTGCAGGGCAACAACAAAGAATGCCGGGCATGTTCCAGGGCATGTTCCGTGGAATGGGTCCCGGTGGTTTTGGCGGCGGAATGCGGAACTTTAGAAACGAATAGTTGTTAGTTTTAACATTACGCAAAACCCCTGTTATCACTACATTTAAGACAATAACATTGCTAATGCCGCTTTTTTTTATAAGCGGCATTTTTAATACGAAAAATAATTTTGGGGAATTAACGATAAATTTTTGCCGAAAAATGTTTTTTATTTAGAAACTATATTACTTTTACGACCTGAAATTAAAGTTGACCAAATTTATACCATTTAACATTGAAACAGCAGGCAACATATATGCACAGCAACATCAACCGCTCTTTACAAATGAGCAGGGCCGCTGCATGGGTTAACAACAACTTCCGTTTTTTATTACGACGACCTCGTATCTAATATTCCCTCAAATACCTAACCCTTTTGGGTATAATGGCCTACTACAGGCCTGATTGCTATTTTCAAAACTTGCATTAAAATTTTGAACCTGAAGTGGAAAATCAACAAGAAATTATTGTACGCATTGCCAATCATTTAGACACACACTATGCATTGCGCATTACAACCGAAATGGAGGCTTCGGCTAAAGCTCGTGGAACCGGCATTGCCAAACGTTCCCCGGAATATGTGGCCAACAAAATGTTGGAAGGCAAAGCTGTTATTGCCGTTACAAAAACCGGACAATGGGTTGGCTTTTGTTATATTGAAGAGTGGAGCCATGGAAAGTTTGTAGCCAATAGCGGTTTAATTGTATCACCCGAATTTAGAAAAACAGGGGTGGCTAGAAATATTAAACAAAGAATTTTTCAGCTTTCGCGGGAAAAATATCCTGACTCAAAAATTTTTGGTTTAACTACCGGCCTTGCTGTAATGAAAATTAATAGTGAACTAGGGTATGAACCTGTTACTTATAGTGAATTAACCGATGATGAAGAATTTTGGGCAGGTTGCAAAAGCTGTGTGAATTATGATATTTTAATGAGCAAGGAAAGAAAAAATTGCATGTGTACAGCCATGCTATTCGATCCTAAAGACAAACATTCACCTAAAGAAACAACAGCCAACTTTGAAAAGAAACGTAAAGTGTATGAACGCCTGTTGCGTTTAAAACAAATTAGTTTCAGCAAAATATTTAAAAGAAAAGAAAACAACGGGCAACCAACTAAAAGCAAAAGCCTGTTTCATGATTTTTTCCCCTTTTAACCCTTTCAACACTGTAAAACATGAAGACCAAAAAAGTTGTTTTAGGATTTAGTGGTGGTTTAGACACCTCGTTTTGTGTGAAGTATCTTAGCGAAGACAAAGGCTATGAAGTACACAGTATAATTGTAGATACCGGCGGATTTACAGAAGATGAATTAAAACGAATTGAAGCGCATGCTTATAACCTGGGCGTAAAAACACATACCACTGTAAATGCTGTACACAGTTATTACGATACCATTATTAAATACCTGATTTTTGGGAATGTTTTAAAAAACAATACTTATCCGTTAAGCGTTAGCGCTGAGCGATTAAGCCAGGCTTTACACATTGCAAAACATGCACAACAACTGCAAGCCGATGCCGTTGCCCATGGAAGTACTGGTGCAGGAAACGATCAGGTGCGTTTTGATATGATATTTCATATTATGATTCCCGGCATAGAAATTATTACTCCTATCCGTGATTTACAATTAAGCCGCGAAGCCGAAATAGACTACCTGAAGCAAAAGCATGTACAAATGAATTTTGAAAAAAGCATGTATTCTATTAACAAAGGGCTTTGGGGAACCAGTGTAGGTGGTAAAGAAACATTAAACAGTAAAGGCATTTTACCGGAAGAAGCCTGGCCTACACAAGTTACTAAAACACAACCCGAAGAAGTAGAACTTGGATTTGTAAAAGGCGAATTATACACGGTTAACGGAACTACCTTTACGCACCCTACTGATGCTATTAAGCATTTACAACTTATTGCTGCACCATTTGGTATTGGTCGCGATATACATGTTGGCGATACCATTATTGGCATTAAAGGCCGAGTGGGCTTTGAAGCCGCAGCACCCATGATAATTTTAAAAGCACACCATGCTTTAGAAAAACATGTGTTAACCAAATGGCAGCTGAGTTGGAAAGATCAACTGGCAGCATTTTATGGTAACTGGCTGCATGAGGGTCAAATTTTAGATCCTGTAATGCGGAATATAGAAGCATTTTTAACCGATAGCCAACAACAGGTAACGGGCAAAGTATTTGTGCAATTGCTCCCCTATCGCTTCCAAATAATTGGCATAGAATCGCCTTATGATTTAATGAACAGCAAGTTTGGTAAATACGGCGAAATGAATACCGGATTTACCGGTGAAGATGTAAGAGGCTTTAGTAAAATATTCGGGAATCAAGTAGCTATTTTTCATAAAGTAAAAGAGCAACAACATGCACAGTAAAATAAAAGTAGGTATTATTGGTGGTGCCGGCTATACCGGTGGCGAATTAATACGACTACTGTTGCAACATCCTTATGCACACATTCATTTTGTGCATAGTAACAGCCATGCACAACAAAAGGTAAGTACCGTACATACCGATTTAATTGGCGATACGGACCTGCTGTTTACCAACACTTTACTTACAGATGCTGATGTTTATTTTTTATGCGTAGGGCATGGAGCGGCTAAAAAATTTTTAGAGGAAAATACTATTGAAAGCCACATTAAAATTGTTGACCTTTCACAAGATTTTCGTTTAAAACAAACCGCGTCAATGGGCAACCGTACATTTATTTACGGTTTACCGGAGTTAAATAAAACGGCTATTCAAACCGCAAACAATATTGCTAACCCCGGCTGCTTTGCTACCACTATTGAATTAGGGTTATTACCCTTAGCCAATGCAGGTATTTTAGGCGATGTTTTTACTACAGGTATCACAGGTTCTACCGGCGCAGGACAAGCACCTTCAGCCACAACGCATTTTAGCTGGCGGGCGAATAATATTTCTGCTTACAAAACCTTACAGCATCAACACCTGCACGAAATTGGACAAACCCTTGAACAGTTACAGGAAAATGATGGCATAGCCATTCACTTTATACCCTGGCGAGGTGATTTTACCAGAGGCATTTTTGTAAGTTCTATGATTGATTGTGCTTTTCCATTGAATGAGCTGAAAGAAATGTACCAACAGTATTACAAGGATGCTGCTTTTACGCATGTTTGCGATAGCATGATTGACTTAAAGCAGGTAGTAAACACCAATAAATGTTTACTGCATTTAGAAAAACAAGGAAACAAACTGGTAATACATAGCGCATTAGATAATTTGCTGAAAGGTGCATCGGGACAAGCAGTACAAAACATGAATTTAATGTTTGGACTACCCGAAACAGCCGGTCTGCAATTAAAAGCAAGCGCTTTTTAAATATGAATTTTCACCACTAAAGCAACTAACCATGAAACTTTTTGATGTATATCCCTTATACGATATTGCTATCACCCGGGCTTCGGGTGCTTATGTGTGGGATGATAATGGAGTACAATATTTAGACATGTATGGCGGACATGCAGTAATTAGCATTGGCCATACACATCCACATTGGGTAAAACGAATTGAAGACCAGTTAGAAAAAATTGCATTTTATTCCAACTCTGTTCACTTACCCATACAACAGCAACTAGCCGACAAATTAGGTGCTGTTAGCGGCAAGAACGACTATCAGTTATTTCTATGCAACAGTGGCGCCGAAGCCAACGAAAATGCGTTGAAGCTGGCATCTTTTCATACCGGTAGAAAAAAAATTGTGGCCTTCTCTAAATCCTTTCACGGACGTACATCCCTTGCGGTAGCGGCAACTGATAATCCGGCCATTGTTGCGCCTGTTAATGAAACAAACAATGTGGCTTTTCTTCCCTTCAATGATGTAGCAGCATTAGAACAATATTTTGCAGCTAACGGACACACTATTGCTGCAGTAATTGTGGAAGGTATTCAAGGCGTGGGTGGTATTCATATTGCTTCAGAAGCTTTTTTACAATCTATTCGCCAACAATGCAACCAATACAATGCCTTGTTTATTGCCGATAGTGTACAATGCGGATATGGCCGCAGTGGTAAATTCTTTTCACATGATTATGCCAATGTTCAGGCAGATATTTATACCATGGCCAAAGGTATGGGTAACGGTTTTCCCGTTGCCGGCATATTGATTGCTCCGCATATACCTGCTAAGCATGGTATGTTAGGAACTACATTCGGTGGAAATCCTTTAGCCTGTGCCGCAGCATTAGCCGTTTTGGAAGTGATAGAACAAGATAATTTAATTGAAATGGCTAAGCAACGGGGTATGTATTTAATGAATAAGTTGAAAGAATTTCCGGAGCTAAGTAATGTACGAGGTCGCGGATTAATGATTGGCTTTGATGTTCCTGAAAACTTAAAATCATTGCGCAAAACACTCATTTTCGATTATAAAATATTTACGGGAGAGGCAAAGCCTAACACCATTCGTTTATTACCGTCGTTAGCATTAACACGCAAACAAGCCGATGAGTTTCTGGAAACCTTACGTGAGGCAATTGACGCTGTTAAAGCAGAAGCGGTTAATCAAGTATCTGTAAAATAATAAAATGTTCATCACTACCTTAATACTACAACATGAAACAGTTTATTAGTGTTTATGATGTTATAACCTCCAATAACGGTAATATAAACAACGCCATTAACCAATTGGTGAATGAAGCATTAACCTATAAATCCAATCCTTTAAAAGATAATACATTAGGCAATCATTTGCGCTTAGGTATGCTATTTTTGAACCCCAGCCTTCGTACGAGGCTTAGTACCCAGGTAGCTGCTGCCAACTTAGGTATGGAAACCATTGTGTTTAATGTTGACAAAGAAGGTTGGGCATTGGAGTTTGAAGAAGGTGCTATTATGAGTGGTAATACCGTAGAACACATAAAAGATGCAGCTCCAATTTTAGGAAGCTATTTTGATATTTTGGCAATACGTACATTCCCCTCATTAAAAAACAGAGCAGATGATTACAGTGAATTGTATATACAGCAATTCATAAAATATGCAGGTGTACCGGTAATTAGTTTAGAAAGTGCTACGTTACATCCTTTACAATCGCTTACCGACATTATAACTATTCAGGAAAATCGGTTACACAAAGCAGCTACCGTACATAAAAAGCCTAAAGTGGTATTAACATGGGCACCACATGTAAAAGCTTTACCGCAATGTGTAGCCAATAGTTTTGCTCAATGGGTTAATGCCTGGGGCGAAGCCGATTTTGTAATTACGCATCCGGAAGATTATGCATTAGATGAGCAATTTACAAAGGGTGCCACCATTACACATAATCAGGCAGAAGCATTAAAAGATGCCGATTATGTGTATGTAAAAAACTGGAGTACTTACAACGATTATGGAAAGGTATATGAAAATGATCCGGCCTGGATGTTGACCAATGAAACGCTGGCATTAACCAACAATGCAAAAGTATTGCATTGCTTACCTGTTAGAAGAAATGTAGAATTGAGTGATGAAATTTTAGATGGGCCCAATAGCCTCATAACTACCGAGGCAGGTAACCGCGTTTGGGCTGCACAGGCTGTACTGGCTAATATTATTAAAACTATGAAGAAAGGCTAATGGAAAATTTAACCATAGTAAAAGTGGGTGGCAATATTATTGATGATGATAGTCAATTGCAGCAATTCTTGCATCTGTTTGCAACAATTCCGGGCAAAAAAATATTGGTACATGGAGGTGGGAAACTGGCCACTAAAATGGCAACAGAACTACAAATACCACAACAATTGGTAGATGGCCGAAGAATTACCGATGCAGAAACTTTAAAAATTGTAACCATGGTATATGCCGGTTACATTAATAAAAATATTGTTGCTTTATTACAACAACAGCAATGCAATGCCGTTGGATTTTCCGGTGCAGACGGCAATTTAATACAAGCGCACCAACGCGTACACCCTACCATTAACTATGGTTATGTAGGTGATGTGGATGGTGTAAATATTTCATTGATTCAGCAGTTATTGAATAATAACTACACACTCGTTATTGCCCCCATAACACATAACTTAAAAGGACAATTATTAAATACCAATGCCGATACTATTGCTTCGGTATTAGCAACTTCATTAGCTGCACATTATGCAGTAACTTTGTTGTATTCATTTGAAAAAGCCGGAGTATTAATGGATGTAAATGATGAAGCATCGGTAATTAATACTATTACTTTACAACAATTTGCACAATTAAAAGCACAGAGAATTATTGCAGATGGCATGCTGCCTAAACTGGAAAATGCATTTGCTGCATTACAAAAAGGTGTACAGCGTGTAATTATTGGCCAAGCAAACGTTTTACCCGATTTGTTACAAGGGAAGGCAGGTACAACCCTGGTTTCGGGCAACTAAAAAAATTCTTTATGCACACCAACCAAAAGGAAACAACGGTAACACATTTATCAAACGATGCCATTAACTTATTAAAAAAGCTAATTGCTACACCTTCCTTTAGTAAAGAGGAAGAAGAAACGGCAGAAATTATTCAAACATTTCTGGACAGTAAAGGTGTTAGCACGCATCAATATTTAAATAATGTGTGGGCAAAAAATAAATATTTCAATCCGGAGAAACCCACCATTCTACTCAACTCGCACCACGATACAGTAAAGCCCAATAAAGCTTATACATTACCACCATTTGAACCCATAGTTAAAGATGGAAAATTATACGGATTAGGGAGCAATGATGCCGGTGGATGCCTGGTTTCATTAATAGCTACCTTCCTGCATTTTTACGAACAACCCAACTTGGCTTACAATTTAATAATTGCCGCCACCGCCGAAGAGGAAATATCAGGCAGTAATGGTGTTGAAATTTTATTACCCCGATTACCAAAAATAGATTGCGCCATAGTGGGAGAACCTACTTTAATGGATATGGCTATTGCAGAAAAAGGATTGTTGGTAATTGATTGTACAGCCCAGGGGAAACCGGGCCACGCAGCCAGAGAAGAAGGTGACAATGCCATTTTAAAAGCAATGAAAGATATTGCCTGGTTTTCGCAATACCAATTCCCTAAAGTCAGCAACTTACTGGGGCCAGTTAAAATGAGTGTTACCGTTATACATACCGATAATAAACAACACAATGTTGTTCCGGCACAATGCCATTATGTGGTTGATATTCGAGTAAATGAATTATACACGTTCGAAGAAATTTTATCTACTATTCAGCAAAATATTCAAAGTCAATTTCAACCACGCAGTTGTCGTTTGCGTTCTACCGGTATTGCCACCAACCATCCATTAATACAAGCCGGAACTAGTTTGGGTAGAAAAAGCTACGGCTCACCTACTACCAGCGATAAAGCATTAATGCCCTTCCCTGCTTTAAAAATGGGACCGGGTGATAGTGCCAGAAGCCATAGTGCAGATGAATTTGTATATATTGATGAAATTACTAACGGCATAGCATTATACATTGAATTACTCAATAAAATTTTATTACCCAACCCTTCCTAAAAATCATTCATCACCTTCCTAATATTTAAACTATGAAACTTTGGCAAAAAAATAGCGATGCATTAAAGGAAGTTGAACAGTTTACTGTTGGCAACGACCGCCAAATGGACCTGTACTTAGCCCCATTTGATGTGTTAGGTTCATTGGCACATATTACTATGTTGGCTTCAGTAAACCTTTTGGAACATAACGAAGCTGTGTTATTGAAAAAAGAATTATACCATATTTATCATAAAATCAGTAACGGACAATTTCATTTGGCCGATGATGTTGAGGATATTCATTCACAAATAGAATTATTATTAACTGAGCAATTGGGCGATATAGGTAAAAAAATTCACAGTGCCAGAAGCAGAAACGATCAGGTATTGGTTGATATTAAACTTTTTTTGCGCCACGAAATAACGCAAACCACCTATGCCATTGAAAAGTTTTTCAACCTGTTACAGCAACTAAGTGAACAATACAAAAATTATTTATTACCCGGCTATACCCATTTGCAATTAGCCATGCCTTCTTCGTTTGGTCTTTGGTTTGGTGCTTATGCCGAAAGTTTGGTTGACGATTGTATTACCTTACAAGCAGCTTATAAAGTTGTCAATAAAAACCCATTAGGCAGTGCTGCCGGTTATGGCTCATCTTTCCCTATTAATAGAACACTTACCACACAGTTATTGGGTTTTGATGATTTAAATTATAATGTAGTATATGCACAAATGGGGCGGGGTAAGGCAGAACGTATTACTGCACAAGCATTGGCCAATTTTGCCGATACTTTAGCAAAGTTGAGTATGGATATGTGCTTATACCTAAATCAAAATTTTGGCTTTGTTTCTTTCCCTGCGCAATTAACAACCGGCAGCAGTATTATGCCGCACAAAAAAAATCCTGATGTATTTGAATTAATTCGTTCACATTGCAATCGCATAAAAGCGTTACCCAATGAAATAATGTTACAAACCACCAATTTACCATCAGGCTATCACCGCGATTTACAATTATTAAAAGAGCATTTATTTCCTGCATTTACCACACTTCGCCAGTGTTTAGAAATGGCAGGTTTAATGTTAGAAAACATTGAAATAAAAGAAAATATTATTCAAGATGAAAAATACCGTTATCTGTTTAGCGTAGAAGAAGTGAATAAATTGGTATTGCAAGGTATTCCCTTTCGCGATGCATACAAACAAATTGGCTTACAAATAGAATCAGGTAATTTTACCTATAGTACCGACTTGCATCACACGCACGAAGGCAGTATTGGGAATTTATGCAATCAACAAATACAACAACAAATGCAATCAACTTTAAAAGGGTTTGAGTTTAATAAAGCTGCCACTGCCATTGAACAATTATTGGCATCGGCTAAAAATGAATAATTACAGAGAATTTTTAACAATACAGACACCTATTTTAAAGCCTAATTCAAATTTCTTACTTATCATTGTGCAACAAATAAAAACATTAAACAATTAAATAATCATTTTCTACTATTAACCATTTTGCTGTATATGAATAAATTATTTCTTTCTTTAACTCTACTGTTAGCAGTTATTAGCTTACAAGCACAAACAAAAAAAACTACTACTACACACACTACTGCTAAACCAACACAAACACATGCACCACAATTATTGAAAACCGAAAAAGATTCTGCAAGCTATGCGTTGGGTATTAGTGTTGGCCAATCATTAGTAGCGCAAAATCTTTCAAACATCAACACGGAATTGTTTGTAAAAGGATTAAAAGAAATTACCCAAAAGCAAAAAGTAGCATTAACGGATGCACAAGTAATGAATATCATTACCGCTTATGCAGCCAAAATGCAGGAATTGAAAACACAGGAAAATATTGCTGCAGGAAAAAAATTTTTAGAAGCCAATGGCAAACGCCCCGGTGTAGTTACTTTACCGGATGGTTTACAATATGAAGTTTTAAAAACAGGTACCGATACTACTAAACCCACTTTAAACGATAAAGTTACTTGCCATTATCATGGAACCCTTATTGATGGAACTGTATTTGATAGTTCAGTTGATAGAGGTGAGCCTGCAACCTTCCCGTTAAATGGGGTTATAAAAGGTTGGCAAGAAGCTTTACAATTAATGACGGTAGGCAGTAAATGGAAAATTTATTTACCTTCTGACCTAGCCTATGGCAACCGCGGTGCAGGTGATAAAATTGGGCCCGGTGCTACACTTGTCTTTACAGTTGAACTATTGGGTATTCAACATTAAAATAAAAAAGTAAACCTAAACTTACCCTTAAAAAGGAAAGTGTATTGCAGTTTTAACGAAACAAATATGCCCAATATTTATTATTTTCGTTGGGTATGAATGAATTGTACACGTTTATTTGGTTAATTGTTACGCTTTTATTCATTGGCTATTTTGCAGGTTATGAAATTGCCTTTTTAAGCGCCAATCGCTTAAGCATTGAATTAAAAAAGAAGCAAGGACGGAACGGGGGAATTATAGTAAGTAAATTTTTAGAAAAGCCCACACAATTTATTGGCACTTGCCTAATTGGCACCAATTTGTTTTTAGTTGCCTATGGTTTGTTATTCGATGAATTGCTAAACTCTAGTATCTGGAATTTTTTTAAACGCTTCTTCGATATTGAGAACAGTTATTTAAAACTGGTTTTCAATACCTTCCTTTCTACTTTAATAGTATTAATATTTGGCGAGTTTATTCCTAAAGCCATTTTCAGGGCACGAAATGATAGCTTATTAATTGTATTTGCCCCATTGGCCAAATTCTTTCATAACATTTTTCAGCCATTGGCATTATTCTTTGTTGGTATTTCACAATGGATTTTAAAATACATTTTTAATGTTCCAATAAAAGACAAAAGTGAAGTTTTTAGTAAAGTAGATTTAGAACATCTATATCAACAAAATAAAGACAACGATGAAGAAAATGCAGAAGTGAATAATGAATTATTTGAAAATGCATTAAGCTTACCCATGGTAAAAATTCGCCAGTGCTTAGTGCCCAGAACTGAAATTGAAGCAGTTGAAATAAATACCCCGCTGGAAGAAGTGAGAGAAAAATACATTCAAACCAAATTGAGTAAATTAATTGTGTATGAAGATACCATTGACAATATTTTAGGCTACATACACCAGTTAGACTTATTTAAAAAACCTGCATCCATTAAAGATATTTTGTTGCCCATACCTACGGTACCGGAAACCATGAGTGCTACTGACCTTATTAGTAAATTTTCTAAAGAACGCAAAACCATTGCCTGGGTGGTTGACGAATTTGGCGGCACAGCAGGAATAGTAACATTAGAAGATGTATTAGAAGAAATTTTTGGAGAAATAAAAGATGAATACGACACAGAAGAACTGGTTGAAAAACAAATAGCGGAAAAAGAATATTTATTAAGTGGTCGTTTGGAATTAGATTATTTAAATGAAAAATATCATTTAGAATTTAATGATGAAGAGTCTGAAACCTTAAGTGGTTTTATTATCAATAAACATAGCACCATTCCCAAACCCAAGGAAAGAATTATTATAGGCCCCTACCAATTTGATGTGCTGAATGTGAGTGAAACCCGCATTGACATGGTAAAATTAAAAATATTAGAATAAATTGAGCCGAAAATGAACGCCTTCACCGGCTATAAATTGTTAAATAGATAATTTTGCGTTTTTGCTGCCTTCATCCCTTTAACTTTGCGCAAATTGAATTGTATAAACACCAGCAATGGCAAAATTTCGGAGAAAAAAAGAAAATACGGATACTGCAGAAATGACCTTTATAGATCATTTGGATGCTTTAAGAATGCATATTATCCGCAGCGTATTGGTTATATTCATCAGCAGTATTGTAATTTTTATATATCGTAACTGGGTATTCGACAATATTATTACCGGCCCCATTAATCCTAATTTCATTACTTACAGGGTATTGTATAAAATAAGCCATTGGTTGGGCTTGGGCGATGGATTGGCATTACCCCCCGTAAAAGTAAATATGCAAACCACCAGCTTTGGCGGGCAATTTTTGGGCAGTATTACCCTTTCTTTTACAATGGGTGCCATTGTTTCGGCGCCTTATGTGTTTTGGGAATTATGGCGCTTCATAAAACCGGCTTTAACAGAACATGAATTAAAAAATACCCGCTTCGCCATTTTTTGGGTATCCTTTTTCTTCTTCTTGGGTGCGGCATTTGGCTTCTTTTTATTAGGCCCCTACACCTTCAATTTTTTAGCCAATTTTAAATTGGGTACTTTATCCATGCTGGAATCAAGGCCAACACTTACCGATTATTTAGAGAACCTTACCAACATAATATTAGGTTGTGGTTTAGCATTTGAGTTACCGGTAGCAACACATGTATTAACCCGTATTGGCTTGTTAACACCCATGTTTATGCGTCGCAGCAGGCGATATGCCATCGTTATTTTATTAACCATAGCCGCATTCATAACCCCCAGCCCCGACTGGATGAGTATGATGATTGTTTTTGTTCCCTTAATGGCATTGTATGAATTCAGTATTCTGGTAGCTGCCAAAGTTTATAAGGAAGAACAGAAACGCGAAAAAGAAGAATGGGGATAGATAATGACTGTTCTACCATTAGTGTAATTCTTTTCTAATTTCAGTTAATCGCTTCGTAATTTCGGATCCTTTATAGTGAAGTTGATCATACATTAGTCTGCCAACTTTCACGTACATGAATGTTTTAATTTGTATTACTAAAACCAATTACACATGATGAAGAAAATGTTACTCGTGGCTGCGTTGTTTGCCACCTGGCAATTACAGGCGCAGACCGGCGATGATGCTGCCCAAAAATTTGCACAGCTTATTACGCCTGCAGCTTTAAAAGAAAAATTAACCATTTTAGCCAGTGATGAAATGGAAGGCCGCGAAACCGCTATGCCCGGTCAAAAAAAAGCCGCCGCTTACATTGAAAGTGAATTTAAAAAATTCGGCTTAAAGCCGGGCAATGGCAACAGCTATCAGCAATACTACCCCGTTTATCAAGATGAATTAACCGGTGAACAATTCCGCATTAATGGTGTAAGCTATAGCTGGGATAAAGATTATAATTTTTCTATCAATGCGCTGCAAGATGGCCAATTTAATTATCAACAAATAGTATTTGCCTGCTATGGTATTGTTGATGAAAAAGCTGGCATTAATCAATATAAAGGTTTAGATGTTGCCGGTAAATTGGTAGTAGTATTGGAAGGTGCACCCAAAGATTTAATGGAAAAAATTAATGCCCCCAATAACCGCTTTAGTCCTTTTGGTATGTATGCAAAAGTAATGGCTGCTCGCCGCTTAGGGGCAGCAGGAATTTTGTTGGTATCAAAAGAATACCCACGAGAAAAGCCTGTTTCAAAAATGGGTAATATGTACTTAAAAGCCAATGAAGGAAAACCATTTATCAATGCTACTATTTCTACAGCAATGGCCTCTGCTTTATTAGGAAGAACAGCCCCATTAAATTGGAATGATTTAGCTGCCATTAATCCGGGTACCTATACAGCCGATGTACAAATAGCCATGCACAAAAAAACCAATGAGTTACAAAGCAGCAATGTAATTGCTATTTTACCCGGTACCGATAAAAAAGATGAATATGTATTTTTAACTGCGCACTACGACCACTTAGGTAAGCACGACGGTAAAATATATTATGGTGCCGATGATGATGGCTCAGGCACAACTGCAGTATTACAAATGGCTGAAGCCTTTAGTGCTGCTGCCAAAAAAGGGTATAAACCCCACCGTACCATTGTTTTCATGACGGTGAGTGGGGAAGAAAAAGGCTTATGGGGCAGTGAATATTATTCTGAACATCCCATCTTTCCTTTGGATAAAACTTCCGTTGACTTAAACACCGATATGATTGGGCGGATAGATACTGAACGCAAAAGCGATGACACCCTGAATTATGTTTATGTAATAGGCCACGATAAATTAAGCAGTGAATTACCCATTATTAATGAAGCTGCCAATAAAAAATATGTAGGTCTGAATTTAGATTATAAGTACGATGATCCGCGGGATCCTAATCGTATTTACTACCGTAGCGACCACTATAATTTTGCAAAAAAAGGAGTGCCTATTTTATTCTTTTACGATGGTATGTTGTTAGCCGATTATCATAAGCCAACCGATACTGTTGATAAAATTAATTTTGATTTGATGAGCAAAAGAGCACAAATGATATTTTATACCGCATGGGAAATGGCCAATCGTAACAATATGTTGTTACGCGACAAACCTCTGAATATGCCCAATGCCCGTTAATTAGTTTTATTTTGCTATATGCAACAAGAAGCCGTCTCATTACTAAAATTTGAGACGGTTTTTTTATTTTTCAATATCTTCGATAAAAGTTTATTTTTTTATATATAAATGAAAAATTTAGTTTTAAGCGGCAATTTTCTTTCTTAAATTGTGTGCTAAAGCCATTAAACCGAACTCAAGTTCTGTTTTTTGGATTCCCTTTAAAGAAAATCGTCTAAAATTATGGTTGTGTTTGAGTTGTGCAAATACAGGTTCAACATCGGCTGTGCGTTGTTTTCTTTTTTGTAAACCTTTTTCACTTGTAAGTAGTTCTCTTATTTTTTGTTTGTGTCTTTCAAGATTGTGATTTCTTTCTATACTCCTATTTCCTTTTCCTTTAAAACACTGAACTCGCAGTGGACAACCTTCGCAGTTTTTGGCTTGGTAATGTGATAAATGTTGTGTGTATCCAGCTTCGGTAGTTTTTTTACTTTCGTGAGTTTTGTGCATTTTTTGTCCCATCGGACATACATAATAATCTTCTTCTTGGTTGTAATGAAGATTTTCTTTGCTAAAGGGTTTATGTTCCTTTTGATAATTTTTGTCTTGTTCTTTGTCAAAAGTATTGTACTTCACATAAGCCGTTAATTGTTGTTTTTCAAGGTAATCATAGTTTTCTTCGCTTCCATAACCAGCGTCAGCGGTGATGTCTTCTAATTCTTTAAATACTTCTTCGCCGTAGGTTTCTTTGAAGTTTTCTAAATGTGGTTGTAAGGTCTTAGTATCTGTTGGATTTTGGTGTAATGTGTAATTAACGATGATTTGATTTTCAGTAGATATTTGTGCGTTGTAACCTGGTTTTAGTTGTCCGTTTTGCATGTGATCTTCTTTCATTCGCATAAAAGTAGCATCAGGATCAGTTTTACTGTAGGAGTTTCTTTCACCCAAATTAGCTTCTTGCTCTTCGTATTTTTGAAGATTTTTTTCAAAATTTTGTTTGATGTAACGCAGTTTTGCTTTGGCTTTTGATGTAGCTTTTTCATTCCCTGAGAGCTTGGCATCGATTTGTTCTACCGTTTTTTGAATAACTTCTTTACTGATTTCTTTAAACTCAGGTGGTTCTGGATTTGGGTCATCATCATTGGAGATGCTTTGAGTATAATTCCATAATTCCTCTAACTGAGTAAGCATTTTAGCTTTGTTTGTTTTGATGCTATTACCCCAAACAAAGGTATATCTTCCTGCTTGTGCTTCTATCTTTGTGCCATCGATATAAATTTGTTTTAATGAAATCAATCCTTCAGAAGCCAACATTAATACTACTTGTTTGAAAATTTCTTTAAAACTATCCTTTAACTTATTGCTTCTAAATCTATTAATAGTGTTGTGATCAACTATGGTCATTCCGGTTAACCACATAAAATTTATGTTTTCTCTAATGGCTAATTCTATTTTCCTGGAAGAATACGTATTAGTCATGTAAGCATACAACATTACTTTGAGCAACATTTTTGGATGGTAAGCTGGATTACCCTCTTTACTGTATGCTTTTAATAATGGTTGGATGTTGATAGATTCCACAACTTGGTCAACTACTCGAACAGGATGTTTCTTAGAAATAAGGTCGTCAAACGAATAGGGCAAAAGTGTGATTTGTCGTTGATTGTAATGTTTAAAATTCATATATAATCGTCTGTAAATCAGATATAAATATACAAAAAATCACTCTTTTATACAAGAAAAAAACATAAAAAAACCGTCTCTAGTTGTGAGACGGCTTCT
>NZ_QKZV01000009.1:2500-118680 GCF_003254115.1 Hydrotalea sandarakina | reverse complement strand
CTAAGCTCTATTCCGGTGAGTTGCTCTGATAGCTTTAGCATTTCTTCCAGCACTTCATTATGTAGCTTAGCTTTACGCAGTTCGGCTTGCAGTTGTTTTACCTCGGCTGGTAATGCCGCTGCTTCCTCTTTCCTCTTAGAAGCTTGCTTAACAGGCTTTATTTTTCCTTTATACTTACTCACCCAACTATGAATTTTACGAAAATCAATGCCATGTTTTACTCCTAATTGGCGATAACTGTAATCGCCTGTTAAATACTCGGCTATAATAGCCTCTTTTTTAATTGCTTTTTCTAACATATTTTGTCCAAATTTAAGTGACGATTATTCGTCAACCTATTTTAGGACAAGACAAGTAATGGTGGGAAAAAAATAAAAAACACAGGGTTGGCAATGAGTGTCGGCTTACTCGCTGTCCGTTTAAAATATGGTCGGTATGTTGTCCAACTGTCAAAATGGTTTGTCTTTGTTAATTCGTTTATGTTTTAGTCGTCTGTGTCAATGTTGCTGTGTTGTCAAATAGGCTTACTGTTAATTCATTAATATACGCTATAACCCAATATTTTTAAAAACAATACTTTGATAATCAATTAATTAACTATTCCAGCTCAATATTCATTAGGACAATCAACCCAAATCATTTCTAGCTTCCTTAAAATATGCGGTTAAATTATCCTTACTCATAAAAAAGCTCATAATCAATGTTTTTCCATTATAAATATTCAATTACCTCTCTCTTTGCATAATATTATCCTGCTTTACTAAATAGGTTCATCAAATCATCCGGCAGGTTTATAAGTTTTCCAAACTGTATTTGCTGAATACTTGAAAATTTTTTAAACAACTATGTTTAATTTCATTGAAAAACAAACAAATAACTTTAAACAAATCACTTTATTTAAAGCTTCGCCAACTTCACTCACGGGTTGTTTTCCCATCAGCAAGCAGTTTAATCTTTTTTTAAGGGGACGCTAAAATAGGGAATTCGAATTATCTGCAAAAACGTATTTCTACGTATTGGAATAGTTATTTTGTTTAATGTATTTTCTTGCAAAATGCTGGCTAAAATTTCCATGCATACGCTGGGCTCCCTACCTCCTTCGAGACTGATTCGATACAAGTTCGATACAGTTTCGGCAAATGCCGAAAAAATATGGGGTTTGCATAAAATGAGTCGAACACCTGTCGAACAAATCTTCTCAAATGCCCACCATTGCTGCATTTTTTTCCAGGGGAATTAATTTTTACCTAAAATGGCCACCAATCATCCAATATTTTTTTTAATACATGCCTACCTTGCTTACCTTAGATGCTCTTTTTTAGCATCTTTAATTATTCATTCAAATTTTAGCACATGAAGAAATGGAGTTCTCTTTTACTGGTGCTGGCTATGGCCATGGGTGCTCAGGCACAAACTACCGGTAATTACAATCAACACGAGGCATTTGCGCCTATGTTTTATCCCGCTTTTGGCGATAAAGTAAGGGCTGCTGATGGTACCCCCGGTCCGGAATATTGGCAAAATCGCGCCGACTATTCTATTAATGCCACATTAGATACCCTGAATCAAAGCATTAAAGGGTCCGTTGTTATTAATTATACCAATAACAGCCCGCAAAACTTGTCGTTTTTGTGGTTGCAGTTAGATCAAAATATTTATAACCAATCTTCTCGCGGTGTGGCTACTACCGCAGTTACAGGTGGGCGTTGGGCTAATCGTAACAATTTTAATGGAGGTTATAATATTGAATCGGTTGAAGTAATAGTTGAAGGCAAAGCCGAAAAAGCCAACTACTTAATTAATGATACCCGCATGCAAATTAAATTGGCCAAATTATTGAAATCGCAAGGCGGAAAAATTCAGTTGAAAATTAATTACAGCTTTAAAATTCCTGAATATGGTACCGACCGTTTGGGTAGATTGAATACTAAAAACGGTTGGATTTATGAAATAGCACAATGGTATCCCCGTATGTGCGTGTATGATAACGTATATGGTTGGAATACTTTGCCTTACTTAGGCCAGGGTGAATTTTATTTGGAATATGGTAACATTGATTATAACGTTACGGTACCCGGTAATTTAATTGTAGTTGGTTCCGGTGAATTAATGAACCCGCAAGAAGTTTTAACCGCTACGGAATTAAAGCGTTGGAAAGAAGCTTCACAAAGTGATAAAACAGTTATGTTGCGCACTGCTGCTGAAGTAACCGACCCCGCCAGTCGCCCCTTTACAAAAATGTTAACCTGGAAATTCAAATGCCTTAATACCCGCGATGTGGCTTGGGCTGCTTCACGTGCTTTTATTTGGGATGCTGCCCGTATTAATTTGCCCAGTGGTAAAAAATCGCTGGCTATGAGTGTTTATCCGGTTGAAAGCAATGGCGATAGTAGTTGGAAACGTTCTACCGAATTTGTAAAAGGTGCTATTGAATATTATTCAAAATATTTGTACGAGTTTACTTACCCTACTGCCACTAACGTAGCCGGTATTGTAGGGGGTATGGAATATCCCGGTATTGTGTTCTGTAGCTATCGTTCAAGCGGGCCCGCTTTGTGGAATGTTACTTCACACGAATTTGGTCATAACTGGTTCCCCATGATTGTGGGTAGCAATGAACGCAAATTCCCATGGATGGACGAAGGCTTTAATACCTTTATTAATACCATGGCCGATGCCCACTTTAATAATGGCGAATTTTTAGATCATCGTATGGAAAATCGCCATATGGCTGCCCGTTATGTCTTTAGAGATAGCACCGAAAGTATTTTCACGATTCCTGATGTTATTCAACCCCAAAACTTAGGCATATATGCATACTATAAACCCGGAATGGGCTTGCAATTATTGCGTGAAGAAATTTTAGGCCCCGGTCGTTTTGATAGTGCCTTTAGTTATTATGTTCACCAATGGGCATTCAAACATCCAACTCCATGGGACTTCTTCCATTGTATTGAAAACTATACAGGTGAAACCCTCGATTGGTTCTGGCGCGGTTGGTTCATGTATAACTGGCGCATTGATCAGGCAGTGAAAGGCGTTACTTATAACGATAATAATCCTGCTGATGGAAGTATCATTACGATTGAAAATTTAGGACAATTACCTATGCCGGTTACCGTACAAATTACCGAAGCCAATGGTAAAGTAGGTACCGTTCATTTACCGGTTGAAGTTTGGCAACATGGTGCTACCTGGAAATTCCGTTATCCATCAACCGATAAAATTACCAAAATAGTACTTGATCCAAACAACAAAATACCCGATTTCAACCCGGCTAATAATACCTGGAAAGCAGAATAATTAGCTTAGTTATTTTACACAATAATTTCCGGATGGAGTATTTTAAAATACCCATCCGGAATTTTTTTTATTGGTGTAGATATACAATAATTGAATGATGCTTTGCGAAGTGTATGTGCTTTTAGTATCTACATGCGTTTCGAATAATGGAACGAGTTGATTCGTTCAATTGAATTAATTTGCAACAATTAAAATTGGGTTTCCTATTTTAAAATCGGCACATTGTAATACTCAACATTATTATGAACAGTACCTACATTCAGCACATCAACTCTAAAGTAAAACTTAGCAAAGCTGAAGTGGTATTAATTCAAAAACATATAGTGCATAAAAAAATTCGAAAAAAGCACTATTTTTTGCAAGAAGGTGATGTTTGTAAATACACTGCTTTTGTTGAAAAAGGATTGTTACGTTCATACACCCTTCATAATAATGGCAATGAACACATTATTCAATTTGCAATGGAAGGATGGTTTATAGCCGATTTATATAGTTTTTTATCAGGCGAACCTGCTGTGTATAATATTGAAGCGATTGAAGATTCAGAACTTGTATTAATCTCAAAACCTGCTAACGATTTGCTGTTGCAGCAATGCCCCAACTATCAAACTTTTATGCTGCAAGTAATTACCAATGCCTATATAGCCCTACAAAAACGCTTCAACGCTATTCCGCATTTAACCGTTGATGAGCGGTACCAAAATATATTACAACAATATCCTACATTACCTAAAAGAGTGCCTCAACGTATGATTGCTGCTTATTTGGGCATTACCCCCGAAACATTAAGCAGGGTACGTAAGCGTTTACAACAACCTAAATAAATGCACCTGCCTTATTGTTTTTATTGATTCAAATCAACGTTTTTTTTTGCTTTTTGTCATTGTGCCAAAATCTTGATTGGGGGTAATTTTGCGGTATTTTAATGGTAACAACTACGTTTATATTTTTGGTATCAGCGTAGCAACAACAATACATTCATACAAGTATTTTTATAAAACCAAACCAATTCAACAATGAAAAAAATGTTTGTAGCAGCCTTGCTTTTCATTCAATCGGCTGCCTTTGCGCAAACCACCTGGAAAAACGACAAAGCACATTCTAAGTTAACTTTTACCGTTACACACTTAATGGTATCTGATGTAGATGGATTGTTGAAAAATTTTGATGTAACTATTCAGGCTGCTAAACCCGATTTTAGTGATGCCGTATTTACCTTAACAGCCGAGGCTGCATCAATTAATACCGAGGTAGAAATGCGTGATAATGATTTGAGAAGTCCCAACTTTTTTGATGTAGCAAAATTTCCGTTGATTACTTTCAAAAGCACTGCTATTCAGCCATTGGGTAACAACCAATACAAATTAATCGGTAATTTAACCATGCATGGAATTACTAAACCGGTAACCATGAATTTGTTGTATCGTGGTACCATTGTTAACCCTATGACGAAAAAAGACGATGCCGGTTTTAAATTAACAGGTACTATTAATCGTACAGATTTTAATATTGGTAGTAAATATCCGTCTGCTATGATAAGCGATGAGGTAACCATTAAAGCCGATGGCGAATTTGCTAAGGTTAATTAGATTTTTTATCATCAATTTTTGCTGATATAGCAGGTGTTGAGCCTGCTATTTTTTTGTACTTAACTCGTTATGAAAGTAATGATCATGCTATTACTTTCATCCTTTGGCGCCAAAAAATGGAATACTTCAATATGGACATATATTTTTTTTAATTGTATGATAGGCAGGGAACTAATTGTAAATATATGTTTTAAAAATATTTGTTTTCGCCTTTTTGTGGTTGTATTTTTAGTAAAATTATTAAAGCGAATTACGCCAATCTCGTTCACATTTTTCCTCCTTGCTTTGTTGGGTATGCATTACAGTTCCTAGTAAAACTTTGTTTTAAACAGGGTGTTTGTACTATGCATTAATAAAGCATGTGGGTAATTCAAAATTATAAAATATGAAAAAATTATTAGTGTTTTTATTCGTTGCTTTTACATTACCTGCTATCACAAAAGCACAGGTAACCAATCAACGTTTGTTTGATACGGCCAATTTTATGCCTGAACATTATGCCCAGCGCATGGCTTTGTTTGCTACGCAAAAACTGCCAAAAAATCCCATTGTTTTTCTTGGAAACAGCATAACAGAAATGGGCAATTGGCAAAAATTATTAAACGATTCTAACGTGGTGAATCGCGGTATTGGTGGCGACAATACCTATGGTGTGTTGCATCGCTTACCGGAAATTATTGCCATGCAACCGGCAAAAGTATTTTTACTGATTGGTATTAATGATATTGGAAAAGATATTCCCGGTACTGTTATTGCCCACAACATTGCAACCATCGTAAAACAATTGAAAGAAGGTAGTCCTCATACCAAAATTTACGTTGAAAGTATTATGCCCGTTAATCCCGATGTACCTAATTTTCCGCAACACTATGATAAACAGGGATATATTTTAAATGCCAATAAATTAATTAAGGCAGCCATGCAGCCATTGCAAGTGCCATTTATTAATATTCACGATTTATTTACCGATGCCCAAGGCAGATTAAATGCGAAATACACAGCCGATGGACTACACCTGACACAAACCGGTGGCGGCTATGAAAAATGGATTGCCTTTTTAAAGAAAGGCGGATATTTGTAGTGGTAAATATTGCTAACGCATAGGCATTGACTTTGGCGGAACAATATTGTAAACCCTATTTTTTTTATTGATAAAACTTGCTATATGGATTCCGAAATGTTGAAACACATGCGGCCGGAAAGCCTCATGATGTCGTATGGTTACAAACCCGAATTGTCTGAGGGTGCAGTAAAATGCCCTATTTTTCAAACCTCTACTTTCGTTTTTAAAAGTGCAGAAGAAGGCAAAGCCTTTTTTGAAATTGCCTATGGCCACAGGGCACAAAACGAAGGTGAGGAGTTAGGGTTGATTTATAGCCGCATTAATAACCCCGATTTAGAAATTTTAGAGAATCGGCTCACGCTTTGGGATGGTGCAGAAGACTGTGCTGTGTTTGAAAGTGGTATGTCGGCTATAACAACAGTATTGTTAGAATTTTTGCAGCCGGGTGATTTATTGCTGATGAGCAATCCTTTGTATGGAGGTAGTGATCATTTCATTAAAAAAATTCTTCCCAAGTTTGGCATTCAGGTAGCCGAATTCAGAGTAGGGCAAAGCAGGGAAGAAATTATTGCTATTGTTGAAAAAACCGGCTTAGCCCATAAGTTGGCACTGATTTATATTGAAACACCTGCCAATCCTACTAACGACTTGATTGAAATTGCCGGCAGCAAAGCCATTGCGCAACATTTTTCAACGCCCGATAAACAAGTGTATTTAGCAGTTGATAATACTTACATGGGTCCAATATGGCAACATCCGTTAAAGCATGGCGCCGATTTGGTTTTGTATTCTGCCACCAAATACATTGGTGGACACAGTGATGTAATTGCCGGTGCTTGTTTGGGCTCAAAAGCTTTAATGAAACGGGTAAAAGGCTTACGCACTTTTTTGGGTAATATGGCTAGCCCTAATACCGGTTGGTTATTGTTGCGCAGTTTGGAAACATTAAAACCCAGAATGGATGTACAAGCGTTGAATGCCAATAAAGTGGCAGCGTTTTTAAACACCCATCCCAAAGTTGAAAAAGTTTATTTTATTGGTAACCTTACCGAAGCAAATGGCGAACAATATGCTATTAAACAAAAGCAATGTTTAAGCAACGGAGGTATGATTTCCTTCGATGTTAAAGGGGGTGAAAAAGAAGCTTTTCAGTTTTTGAATGCTTTAAAGCTCATTAAACTGGCAGTGAGCTTAGGCGGTACAGAAAGCTTGGCCGAACATCCGGCTACGATGACGCATGTGGATGTGGATGCCAATTTGAGAAAGGAATTAGGTATTACCGAAAAAATGATTCGCCTTTCTATTGGAGTGGAATACTATGAAGATATTATTTACGATTTACAGCAGGCATTGAATAGCATTACCGGATAATTTCGTGATGTAGCGCAAGTAAATGGAAGGGTTGACAGGCCTTGTGATAGGTTTATGTTGTGGTAAGAATTATAACATATAAAAAAATACGGGTTATGGAAATAACCCGTATAGTACCACAATCAATGGTTTGCCAACCAATTTAAACGAAAAGCATATGTGTTCCTAATCCGGAACCTTGTTTGTAAAAATCGCCTACAGTTATAATGCCATCTAAATCATCGTAAATGTCTTCCTTCTTGTAGTGAAACATATCCATGGCTAACTTGCAGGCCCAAAGTTTAACACCCGAAGCTTTTAAAATATCTAAAAATTCCAGCACATCGGGCATGTCAATTCTTTCCATTTCTTTTTTCATCATGCTGGTAGCTAGTGCTTCTACTCCGGGTAAACCACCTAACAGGGTAGGAATATTTAAAGCAGGGTTACCAACGGTGGCAGTATGTAAATGTTCTAGTTTACCTTTATGTACAGCTTCTAAACCAAAAAAGGTAAAAAATATTTCCGCTTCAATGCCCTCCATACGGGCACCATTGGCTAAAACAAAGGCGGCATAAACATTTTCAAGTGAGGCTTTCGAAAGTATGATCATCATCTTTCTTATTTCGCCATTAAATTCGCTCATATCATTTTTTTTAAAAGTTAAATACAACTGGCAGGTTTAGGTATGCCGGCAATTTTTGTGGCGGCTTTCAAAGGGGCATTTGGAAATAACTGATAAAATTCTTTTATATCCACTACACCGCTTTTACCTATTTTTCTAATACTTAACGGGCTATCATTTTTGTACTCGTTTTGTAAGTATTTAATTACTTCCCAATGTCTTGGTGTTAAAGTAATATTCAAACTATTGGCAATAGCTTCTGCAACGGCAGGAGTCCATTGTGCAAAATTGGTTAAGTAACCTTCTTCGTTTACATCAACAGTGGTGTTGGCTAATTGTGTTTCCATTGTGTTTTATTTTATGGTGAAAAATGTTGTTTAATCAAAGTGTTTACCTGCTTCCTGCATGGTAGCTGAAACAAAGGGTATATGCGTTCCTTTCAAAAGCATGTTCCAATAAATCCATCTAAAAGCTAATTTGCCCATATGGTTCATACGGCTTTCTTTTAAAAGCCTTAGCGGACCAACGCCGGGGAATGGGAACGTGCCTTCAACAGGTTCATGCGTGTAGTTAAAGTCTATCAGCAATGCTTTACCGTTACCTGTTTCAATAAAGCAGTTGGCGTGGCCGTCAAACTCTTCTTTTAAGGGTTCGCCTTTTATGTAATGCAAAATATTTTCAGTTAAAATTTCTGCTTCAAAGTGTGCCACAGAACCTGCTTTTGAAGCGGGAATATTGGAAGCATCGCCAATTACAAAAATGTTTTCGTGTTCTTTTGATTGTAATGTGGCACGGTTGGTTGGTACATAGTTCAACTCATCGCCCAAACCGGAACGTTCCATTACTGCATCGCCTTTGTTAGTGGGTACGGTAACTAATACATCAAAGGGTACTTCTTTACCACTGTAATCAATTATTTTTTTGTTTTCGTTGTCAACTTCCTGAATGGCAAAGTCGCTTACAATGCTAATATGTTTTTCATCTAATAAATGCTGTAATGCTTCAGTACTTTTGGGTTTGGTAAAAGCACCGCTTAAAGGTGTAACAAAGGTGATATTTACCTTGTCACGCATGTTTTTATGTTTAAAATAAGAATCGGCCAGGAAAGCAAATTCCAAAGGTGCCACCGGACATTTAATGGGCATTTCGGTAATATGTACTACCAGGTTTCCACCTGTCCAGTCTCTTAATTTATTGCGGAGTGCTAATGCCCCTTCAAATGTGTAAAAGTCAAATACTGAACGATGCCATTCCGGACCTTTCATACCGGTTGTTTCTTCCGGTGCTATTTTTGCGCCGGTAGCAATAATTAATATATCATACGGAATGGCGGTACCGTTAGTTAAAAGCACGGTATTTTTTTCGGCAACTACCTTATCAATACTTTCGTTAATAAAGTTTACACCTTTGGGTATAAATTCAGTGATAGATTTTATTATATCTTCAGGACTGTAAATGTCAAATGGTAAAAATAAATAACCGGGTTGGTAGTGATGTTCTTTTCGTTCATCAATAATACTAATATCCCATTCATGCAAATTTAGTTCGTGTTTCAGGTGGTTGGCCATCATAGTGCCTGCAGTGCCGGCACCTAATATTACAATGTGTTTCATATGCTTTGCTTTGACGATGTAAAATTACTTACGCCAATTGGGCCGGATTATGATAGTTGTTAGTGGTGCATATGATTTTAATCATAAGCTGTGCAATATTTAAATAAAATATTGGATTAACATTCAATTTAATATATTCAACTTCATTATTATAGATGCTTTTTTTTAATTATTGACATGGCATCATTGAAATTAGGTTTTGTTTATTCAATAGGTACTGAAATTTATGATTTGATAAACGGAATAACACTACAGTGTTTTAAACGAATAAAATTTGAAATGTAATTAAAATCACATTCCTGTTGTTCGTGTTCAATAACTTTGCTATATTGTTATACCCTGCGTTTGTGAAAGGGTTTTGCATTCAGTTAATTTCATAAATTATTTTAATAATATGGATTTAGAATTGCTTTCCCGAATACAGTTTGCCTTTACGGTTGCCTTTCATTATATCTATCCGCCATTAAGCATTGGCTTGGGTGTTGTGTTGGTAGGTTTTGAAGGATTGTATTTAAAAACAAAAAATCCGCAGTATGCCCAACTTGCCCGGTTTTGGATAAAAATATTTGCGCTTATTTTCGGAATTGGTGTTGCAACCGGTATTGTAATGGAATTTGAATTTGGTACCAATTGGGCTACTTATTCGCGTTTTGTGGGCGATATATTTGGAAGTGCATTGGCCGCTGAAGGTATTTTTGCTTTTGCACTGGAATCCGGTTTCCTTGGTGTTCTTTTGTTTGGATGGAACAAAGTATCGCCTACCATGCATTTTATTTCTGCTTTGTTGGTAACCTTGGGTTCCATGTTTTCTGCAGTTTGGATAGTAGTAGCAAACTCTTGGCAACAAACACCGGCAGGTTATCATTTAGTAGGCCACGATTTAGCTGTTCGTGCCGAAATAACCGATTTCTGGGCTATGGTATTTAACCCATCTTCTGTTGATAGGCTATTACATGTTTGGGTGGGTGCATTTTTAGCCGGTTCATTTTTAGTGTTAAGTGTGCATGCTTATTACATATATAAAAACAAGTATGTTGAAATTTCTAAAAAAGCTTTTAAAGTAGCTTTAGCCGTGGCAACGGTATCGGCTTTGCTGCAGTTATTGTTGGGGCATCATTCTGCTAAAGGGGTGGCCGTTAATCAACCGGCTAAATTGGCTGCTTTTGAAGGGCACTATGATAGCTTGGCTGCTGCCGATATGTATTTGGTGGGTTATGTGAACAATAAAACCGAGCAAGTTTCGGGTATTAAAATTCCGGGTGGTTTATCTTTTTTAGTAGATGGTAATTTCTCAAGTCCAATAAAAGGACTGCGTTATTTTAAACCGGAAGACCGCCCTACCGCTGTAAACTTTGTTTTTCAAACCTACCATTTTATGGTAGCTATTGGATTGCTGCTAATTGCCTTAACCCTATATGCAAGTTATTTGTTGTGGCGAAAAAAATTGTTTCAGCAAAAATGGTTAATGCTGGTATTTGCATTTGCGGTTTTGTTACCTGAACTGGCCAACCAATTGGGTTGGTATTCTGCAGAAGTAGGACGCCAACCTTGGGTAGTATATGGTTTATTGCGCACCAGCGATGCCTTATCAAAAGCAGTGAAACAGAATGAAGTATTGTTTTCCTTAATATTATTTACGGTATTGTATGTGCTGTTGTTTACCTTGTTCATTTATATGTTGAACAAAAAAATTAAACATGGCTTGGATGATTTTGCAATTGTTGCAGACGAAAATCCCACAACTAAACGCGATAACCCTATAATGCATTCATAATATGGAAACTTTTTTAGGAATAGAACTTTCAACCTGGTGGTTTGCCATTGTTGGCGCCGTTTTTACCGGTTATGCCATATTAGATGGTTTTGATTTAGGCGCCGGTGCTATTCACCTGTTATTTAAAAAAGAAGAAAGTCGCCGCATTGCGCTTAATGCCATTGGCCCGGTTTGGGATGGGAATGAAGTTTGGCTGGTAATTGGGGGCGGTGCTTTATTTGCAGGCTTTCCCGATGTGTATGCAACCATTTTTTCGGCATTCTATATTCCATTTATGTTGTTTTTAGTGTTGTTAATTCTGCGGGCAATTTCTATTGAATTTCGCAGTAAGGAGCCAATGCGTTGGTGGCGACAAATGTGGGATGTGTTGTATTCCGTTTCCAGTGCTTTAATTGGCTTTTTATTGGGTGTTGTTTTAGGCAACTTAATAATCGGCCTGCCTATTGATTCACATTATGAATATACCGGGCACTTTTTGCAGTTGTTAAATCCCTACGCACTGTTAACGGGTGCTACTACTTTATCATTATTTGCCATGCACGGTTCCATTTATTTGGTTATGAAAACAGAAAAACGATTGTACACCAAATTATCATTAATGGTGCATGATACCAGTAGGGTGTTTGTTGTTTTTTATATGTTGCTAACCATAGTTACTTTGGTTTATTATCCTCATATGGCCAACACCATCAAACGCTATCCTTTTTTAATAGCTGTTCCGGTTATTACGGTGTTTAATACCATTAACACAAGGCGTTTGTTAGAGTTGGGAAAATACCTGGCTGCCTTTTTTTCATCGGCACTTACAGTGGCATTGTTGCTCATTACTTTTGCCATGAACTTATATCCGCATATTGTACGTTCCAACATCAATCCGCTTTATTCTTTAACCGTACATAATGCAGCTTCATCATCACGTTCTCTCACCATTATGCTCATCATTGCAGCTATAGGGGTGCCTATTATTGCAGTATATACCAGCTTTGTGTTTTGGACATTTAAGGGTAAGGTTAAACTTGATGAAAATAGCTACTAATCCATTTGGGTGGTTGTATTTAAACCCTATAGAGTAAATAGACTAATAAAAAAAATATTTTATGTGATTTTAGTCACATATTGTTATCTTGTATTGTATTATTTTCCACTTAAAATAACATTGCTATGCCAGTAAAACATCAAATTGTAATTGTTGGCGGCGGAAATGCGGGCATTTCTGTTGCCAGTAAATTATTGCTAAAAAATAAGCAATTAGATATTGCTATTATTGACCCCGCTGAAAAACATTATTACCAGCCCGCATGGACACTGGTAGGCGGTGGTGCATTTAATATTAACGATACGGTTAGGTCTGAAGCTTCGGTAATGCCCAAGCAAGTGCATTGGATTCAACAAAGAGTGAGTGGTTTTTTACCCGACGTCAATAAGGTATCGTTAGCCGATGGATCGGAAGTGGAATATGAATATTTAGTAGTGGCACCGGGTATTCAATTAAACTGGAGTGCTATTAAAGGCTTGCCCGAAACGCTGGGAAAAAATGGTGTTTGTTCTAATTACAGTTTTCAAACCGTTAATTATACCTGGGAGTGCATTAAAAACTTCAAAGGCGGACGTGCCATCTTTACTAATCCAAACACACCGGTGAAATGCGGTGGCGCACCCATGAAAATTATGTTTTTAGCTACCGATTATTTTAGAAAACATGGCTTACTGGATAAAACTCAAGTAGAGTACTGGAGTGGTGGAACCCGTTTATTTGGAGTAGAAAAATATGAAAATACTTTAAAAAAAGTGGCTGCTCGCGGCAACATTAAAACTCAGTTTTTTGTTAGATTAGATGAGATTGATGGCCCTGCAAAAAAAGCAAAATTCATAGGCTTTGGTGAGCAAAATAAAGATCAGGAATATTGGGTAAATTTTGATATGATACATGTTACGCCTCCGCAAAGCGCTCCTGATTTTGTGCGTAATAGTCCTTTAGCCAATGCTGCCGGATGGGTTGATGTAGATAAAAACACATTACAGCATGTAAAGTATGCCAATATCTTTTCATTAGGTGATGCATCCAGTTTACCCACTTCACGAACCGGTGCAGCCATTCGGAAGCAGGCACCCGTATTGGTGCAGAATTTGTTGTCGTTGATTAATGCACAACCGATGACAGCATCTTATAACGGTTACACTTCATGCCCGTTGGTAACCGGTTACGGCAAATTGGTATTAGCTGAATTTGATTACAATAATCAACCCATGGAAACTTTTCCGTTTGACCAAAGTAAAGAAAGGTGGACAATGTGGATTTTAAAAACAAAAATTCTTCCTTGGATGTACTGGCATAAAATTTTACCCGGTACAGCATAATTATTCACGTTTTTAACTAGGAGCCTCATTGTATTTTTTGTAGGCTCCTGGTTTTAATCAAAACAACAAGTTAAAAATATTTTTATTTTATTCCAATTGCGGATAAGTGTGATACATGTCACTGTATATAAGCCGCCTAATAAGCAATTTTACCATAAATTTTTTATCAATGCATCCTGTTTTTGGTTATTTAGCTTCAGCATTAATAGGCATATCACTAGGTTTAATTGGTGGTGGCGGTTCTATACTAACGGTACCGGTTATGGTATATTTGTTTAGTGTTAATCCTTTATTGGCCACATCTTATTCGTTGTTTGTGGTTGGCTCAACCAGTTTAGTAGGTGCTTACAATAATTACAGACGCGGTTTGGTAAGCATTAAAACAGGCTTATTGTTTGGCATTTCATCTATCGCAACCGTTTACCTAACCCGCAAATATTTCATTCCGGCCATACCTAAAAAAATTGCCACCATTGGCTCATTTGTCATTACTGAAAATATTATGACAATGGTATTGTTTGCCATTTTAATGGTAATGGCTTCTTTGTCAATGATGCGCAGCGGAAAAAAGAAAGAAACCTCTGATGTTGTTTCTGACAAAAAAATAAATATTCCCAAATTATTGGTTTACGGAATTGGCATTGGATTTATTACCGGCTTGTTAGGTGCCGGCGGTGGATTTCTGTTAATACCTACACTGGTATTGTTGGTAGGATTGCCCATGAAAGAAGCTGTAGGAACATCATTATTCATCATTGCATTGAATTCATTAATAGGATTTACCGGCGACTTGGGACACTTTGAAATAGATTGGAAATTTTTAATTGTCGTAACCCTCATTGCCATAATTGGCATTTTTATTGGCGGATGGTTAGGGAAAAAAATTCATGGCGATAAATTAAAAAAGGGCTTTGGTTGGTTTGTTTTAATTATGGGTATTTATATCATTGTTAAAGAATTGTGGTTACACTAAAAAATTAACTGATGTGTGTGATTTGTATCACCAATAGCATAAAATCAATTTACTAATTTTATCATTCTAAAAAATGCGCTTATGATAGTTGAACAAATTTATACCGGTTGCTTAGCACAAGGTGCTTACTATATTGAAAGTGATGGTGAAGCGGTAATAATTGATCCGCTTCGCGAAGTAGAACCCTATATTCAAAAAGCAGAAAGAAATGGTGCCAAAATTAAATATGTTTTGGAAACCCACTTTCATGCCGATTTTGTTTCTGGGCATTTAGATCTTTCTAAAAAAACCGGTGCCCCTATTGTTTATGGCCCAAATGCGCAACCTGCTTTTGACTTTTACAGTGCCAAAGATGGCGAGGAATTAAAAGTAGGTAAAGTAACCATACAAGTGTTGCATACACCGGGGCATACTATGGAAAGCACTTGTTATTTGTTAAAAGATGAAAACGGAAAGCCTACCGCGTTATTCAGTGGTGATACCTTATTCATTGGTGATGTAGGCCGCCCCGATTTAGCTCAAAAAGTAAAAGCCGATTTAACACAAGATAAACTGGCATCTCATTTATTTCATTCATTGCGTAATAAAATTATGCCTTTACCCGATGATGTAGTGGTATATCCCGCACATGGAGCCGGCAGTGCTTGTGGAAAAAACATGAGCAAGGAAACTACCGATACGTTAGGTAATCAAAAGAAAACCAATTATGCTTTGCGTGCTGATATGACCGAGGCCGAATTTATAAAAGAAGTAACAAATGGCTTAGTAGCGCCCCCTGCTTATTTCCCTTTAAATGTAATGTTGAACATTCAAGGCTATGAAAGCATTGATAAAGTGTTGGAACGTGGTCAACATGCACTTTCACCGGAGGCTTTTGAAACTGCAGCGAATGAAACCGGCGCTATTGTGTTAGATACCCGTAATGCACAAGATTTTGCAAAAGGATTTATCCCGAATTCTATTAACATTGGTATTGATGGTAACTTCGCGCCATGGGTGGGTGCTATGATTCCAGATATTAAACAAGAAATATTATTGGTAACCGATGAAGGACGAGAAGAAGAAGTTATAACTCGCTTAGCCCGTGTAGGATATGATTATACCATTGGTTATTTGAAAGGTGGATTTAATGCCTGGAAAGCTGCCGGTAAAGAAATTGATACAATTGTATCTGTTACTCCCGAAGAATTGGCTGAGAAAATGAAACAGGAAGAGGTAAATATTTTAGATGTTCGCAAAAACAGCGAATATTTAAGTGAACATATTATTAATGCAGAAAATGCACCACTCGATTTTATTAACGACAGCATGAGCTTAATTGATAAAAATAAAACCTACTATGTACATTGTGCAGGCGGATATCGTTCCATGATTTTTAATTCTATACTAAGAGCTCGCGGATTTGATAATTTAATTGACGTAAAAGGAGGATTTTCTGCTATCAAAGCCACCGGCTTATTCCCAATTACAGATTACGTTTGTCCAAGTACTTTATTATAAAACATAAAATAACAACAACAATTATGTCGTCTTTAAAAGAAATCGTTAATCAAGCACAAACCAGTATAGTAGATGTGCGTACCGTAATGGAATACCAAAGCGGACATATAGATGGAGCAGTTAATATTCCATTAGACGAAGTGCAAAGCAGAATTAGCGAATTTGAAAAAATGCCTAAACCCATAGTGGTTTATTGCCGCAGTGGTGCACGTAGCGGAATGGCTATGTCTATTTTAAAACAATCAGGTATTAATGAAGTATATAACGGTGGTGGATTGGCTGATATGCAAATGCTATTAAACTAAAATTGAAATTATGTTATCATTCTTAAAGAAAATTTTTTCAGGAAAAAAAGTTGATTTTCGGGAGTTGCAAAGCAAAGGTGCAATTATTGTAGATGTAAGAACACCCGCGGAATTTAAAACAGGCCACATAAAAGGTGCTATTAATATTCCGGTTGATCAGATTAAACAAAAGGCTGCTGAATTAAAAAAGAAAAATAAACCGATTATTACTTGTTGCCGCAGTGGTGCCCGCAGCGGTATGGCTAAATCTGTTTTAGCTGCTGCAGGTGTTGAAGTGTATAATGGTGGTGCTTGGTTTATGTTAGAAAAAAAATTATAGTGCTCTTTAACTTTTTGTCATGCTAGAACAATTAAAATACGGTTGGAATTTCATGCGCATTATTCGCTTGGTTATTGCAGGTTTTGCAATAGTACAAGCGTTTATATCGCACGATTGGTTATTAGGCATTTTTGGCGGTGTTGTGGCTTATATGGCTTTGGCTAATATTGGCTGTTGTGGAGTTGGTGGCTGTAATACCAATTTTACGCAACGCAAACCTATTGCACAAAATAAAACCGAGGAGGTGATTTATGAAGAATTGGATGCGCAAAAATAAGCTTCACATTGTCGGTGCTATTGTAGGTGGTGTTGCTGGCTATTTGTATTATTATTTTATTGGTTGTGCTTCAGGCACTTGCCTAATTACTTCTAAACCCATAAATAGTACCTTGTATTTTGCAATGATGGGGGCACTTGTTTTTGGTATGTTTAAAAAGCCAACAGCTAAAACCACAAAAGCATAAGCCAATCGGTAATTTTTTTAACTTTTATTTTTTGTAGTATGTTAACCTCTTTTGATACTCGAGTACAAAATATTAAATGCAGTGGTTGTGTTAACACTATTGAAAAAAACATAGGTGCTATGCCGGGTGTACAGCATGTTTCAGTGAGTCAGGCAACCGGCATGGTATCTATAACAGGTGTAGGATTAAACCCAAAGGAATTAAAAGAAAAATTAGCTGCATTAGGCTATCCGCCTGAAGAAGAAAATAATTTATTTAAAAAATTGAAGACCAGCATTCAATGTGCATTTAAACAATAAAACGCATTATTATGGAAATGAATATTAATCAAATAGATACTACTACCTACCAACAAATTAAAGCTGCTATTACCAGTAAAGATAGTGTGGTAGGTATTGATGCCGTACATACGCATATTCTTATCATTAATAAGTTAATGCAAATTGAAGAGCAGTTGCAAAAAATGCAACAACAGTTAAATGCTTTACCGAAGTAAAGCATTATTTGATATCTTTTCTAATGTTTAAATGCCCTCATGCAAACCTATAAAGTAGTTTTTCAATTAACCTCGAATGAGGTTGATGTATATAAAAGTTTGATTTCTCAAATTAATAATTTACTAAATGCTATGCCCAATGATGTGGCTGTAGAAGTGGTTTGCCATGGGCGTAGCAGTAGTTTTTGTGTTCAGGAAAATAATTCGTTTGTGCCGCAAATACTTGCATTAATACAAAAAGGTGTACAAATAAAAGTATGCCAAAATATGCTGCACGCTAATGGCATAAATCCACAGCAAATCATTCCGCAAATTAACATTGTTCCTGCAGGAATTGCTGAGTTAGTAAAGCGCCAGCACGAAGGATGGGCGTATATTAAAGCCGGATTTTAGTGAAAGCATTCATCGGCTGATGATTCAATAATAATATGTTTAAAAAATTATATGCTATTGTCGGATTTTGTTTCTCGCAATTAGTAATGGCAACTGCAGCTGTGCCAACTGCAGATGCAAGTTTATTGTGGGCTGATGATGATACAACCGGCTTAGCTGTTGATAAAAAAGATACATCTAATCTATTGCAGGCTTTTAAAAAGGGTACAGTTGAAGGCAGGTTTCGATATTTTTTTATGTCGGCCTTAAATGAAGGCCAATTAACAGATTATTATGCCAATGCTTTTGGCGGTGGTATTAAATACCAAACAGCCCCATTCCATCATTTTCAAATGGCATTGGGCGGGTTTTATACTTTTAATTTAGGCTCTTCTAATTTAGCCAAACCCGATTCAATAACCGGCTCACCTAACCGTTATGAAATAGGTTTGTTTAATATTCAAAACCCTTCCAAAACAAATAATTTGTATAAGCTGGAATACTTTAATCTCAGCTATCAATACAAAAATTTTACCGCTGTGCTGGGCAAACAATTATTACAAACCCCCTTCATTAATCCACAGGATGGTCGTATGCGACCGAGCTTTGAGGATGGTTTGTATGTTGAATGGAGCACACCAAAAAATAAATGGGAGGGTGGTTGGCTTTACAATATGTCGCCACGCAGCACCATTGAATGGTTTACGGTAGCCAACTCAATGGGTTGGTATGCACAAGGTGTAAATACCGATGGAACAGCGGCTAACTATCATGGTAATTTATCTTCTGCCGGCATTGGATTATTGGGATATACACATCAATTCAATACTGCATTTTCCATAAAAGGTTGGAATATGTTTGTAGAAAATATATTTAATTCATCTATGCTTGAGTTGAATTATAATAACACAACTCATACTACAAATACATCATTTATTCCCTTAGCAGGATTGCGGTTGATAGCACAACAAGCTGTTCATGATGGCGGAAATGCTAATCCCCATTATACTTATATGCAAAAGGACAATAAGGCTTATGTAATTTCTGCAAGGCTAGGAATGAAAAATGCACAATGGTACACTGCACTCAACTATACGCGTGTTACCAATAATGGCCGGTATTTAAATCCGCGAGAGTGGGGAATAGAACCTTTTTATACCTTCATGTATCGCGAAAGGAATGAAGGCAATGCCAATGTAAATGCGGTTATGTGGAATATGCAGTGGCAAATGAAAAAACAACCTTTAAAAGTAGAAACGCAACTGGGATATTTTTCCTTACCCGATGTAAAAAATGTGGCGGATAACAAATATGGTATGCCTTCTTATGCACAACTGAATATTGATGTGAAATATCATTTTACCAAACAGCTTTCAGGTTTTAATGCAGAGTTCCTGTATGTTTATAAAAAGGGTTATGGTAATACCTACAACAATCCCAAATATGTCATTAACAAAGTAAACATGTCGCTGCTTAATCTAATTCTCAATTATTCTTTCTAAAATTTGTTCGGGGAAAAAAAATTTTTGTACTTTTCCTTTTCAATAAAATGTAATTTTTTCTAATTAATAAAAGCTGCTATGATTTTAGTAACCGGAGGTTCGGGCCTGTTAGGCTCGCATTTAATTGAAGAGTTACTGCGCAGAGATTTTTCTGTAAAAGCTATTTATCATAAAAATATACCACCACATTTAGCCAATAAATTAGAATGGGTAAAAGCCGATATTTTAGATGTGCCCGCTTTAGAAGCTGCTATGGAAAATGTTGATCAGGTTTATCATTGTGCCGGCTTGGTTTCATTTAATCCTGCTATGAAAAAAATGTTGCACAAGGTAAATGTTGAAGGAACAGCCAATGTGGTAAATGTATGTATTGAGAAGAAAGTGCAAAAGTTAGTACATGTTAGTTCTGTTGCTGCTTTAGGCAGATTGCGCGAAGGTAAATTGATTTCTGAAAGAATGAAATGGAGCATGGCCACTAGTAACAGCGAATATGGCAAAACAAAATATTTGGGTGAAATGGAAGTGTGGCGTGGTATTGGTGAAGGCTTGAATGCAGTTATTATAAATCCTTCTATGATATTGGGTGCAGGCGATTGGAATACTGGCACTACTGCTTTTTTCAAAAAAATATACGAGGGGTATCCTTGGTACACCGATGGCACCAGTGGTTTTGTTGATGTGAAAGATGTTGTAAAAGCAATGTTGATTTGTATGCGCGGAACCTGCAACAAAGAAAGGTTTATTATCAGCAGTGAAAATAAAAGTTATAAAGAAGTATTTACCACTATTGCCCATTGCTTTGGCAAAAAGCCACCACATTTAAAGGTAACCCCTTTTATTGCAGAAGTAGTTTGGCGGGTTGAAGCTTTGAAAGCTTTGTTTACCAGAAAAGAACCTATGATTACAAAAGAAACAGCAAAAACGGCTTTAACGAAAGTTCGTTTCGATAATTTTCGCTTTTTAACCTATGCAGTAAATTTTGAGTACACACCAATTGATAAAACTATTGAACGTATTTGCGCTGAGCTAAAAGAAAAATACAATTTAGCATAATTAGCTTTCCATTACTTTTTTCCATAATTCCGGTATGCGTTTAATCCATACCAATTCTCTACGTTTAACAGATGCTTCTTGTGTTGGCGTTCCCCAATATACTTTGTTGCCTTCTAAATCGCTCGGTACACCACCTTGTGCCAGCACTACTGCATTCTGACCAATGGTTAATGTTTTGCTTACACCTACTTGTCCCCATAAGGTTACTCCATCTTCAATAACAACAGCACCGGCAATACCAACTTGCGCAGCAAATAAACAGTTTTTACCAACAGTTGTATCATGTCCAATATGCACTTGGTTGTCAATAATGGTACCCATGCCAATACGTGTTTCGCCGGTTACGCCTCTGTCAATGGTACACCCTGCGCCTATTTCAACATAATCTTCAATAACAACGTTTCCACAACTTTTCATTCGTTTAAACCAAGCTGGTCTGTTCTTTTTGGTATTGTAATAAAATGCATCACTGCCAATTACAGTGCCTGCCTGAATAACAACATTATTACCGATTATACAATCATCGCCAATGGTAACGTTAGGATGAATAATTGTGTTGTTGCCAATTACAACATTATTACCAATATAGCAATTAGGCATAACAATTGAACCTTCACCAATTTTTGCAGAGTCGCTAATGGGTTTTGCAGAAGGTGTAAAAGGTTTAAAGTAATCTACAATTTTTAAATATGCTTCAAATGGTTGTTCAGTGAAAAGTAAAGCCTTTCCTTCGGGAATGGTAACGTCTTTGCTATTAATAATAATGACACTGGCAGCACTTTGTAAACAGGTGTTATAATATTTTGGATGATCAACAAATACAATATCGCCCGCTTCAACTTTGTGTATTTCATTAATACCGGTTGGTGTAATTGAAGTATCGCCAACAATTTCTGCTTCAATTAAATTAGCCATCCATTGTAACGTAACAGGCGTAGGAAATTTCATAATTACTGTAATTTGGGTAAAAAGCAAAGGTAGTTTCCGTTTCTTAAAAAAAAATTTTATTGCAAAAAATGCTGCTGCAATCTGCAATCAAAGGTCTAAAATTCTTTTTTTTAATTTGTAAAATTTTCAATTACTAAAAATCTAAATGCTTTAAAATACACTGTTTATCAATGTTTCAGCGCATCAATAAATATTAATTGTGAAATAGTTGCGAAACTGAAAATTGTTATCATGCATTAAAACATCTTGTTTAAGCATTTCACTATTCACAATTTTTAAAAAAATGTGAATAAAATAGTTTGCATTTTTTTTTGTATTGGAAAAAACTCTTTATAATATTGTGGTGGGAATTTTGTATTCCCGTACTTACTAACCCATCCATATATAAAGTCCCGCTTCAGCGGGATTTTTTTTATTGTATTGTTTGCCATAATATAAATTGTATAAACTGTTATTGTTAGTAATGTAAAATTCATTTTTTAAAACTCATGAAACCTACTGTTCATCAATATTTCATTGTGTATAAACCTTTTCAGGTATTATGTCAATTTACTTCAACCGAAGGGAAGTTGTGTTTGAAAGATTTTTTTTCGGTTCCTCAAAATGTATATCCGGTAGGTAGGTTAGATTATGATAGCGAAGGTTTATTATTGTTAACCAATGATGCAAGTTTGAATAAAAAAATTTTAAACCCAAAATCAAAATTAGAAAAAGAATATTGGGTACAAGTTGATGGCGCCATCACCTTAGCAGCTATTCAACAATTGCAAAAGGGGGTTTCTATTAGTGTGGATGGTTCTAAATATACAACCCAACCATGCAAAGCAAAATTAATGCAGCAGGTTCCTGACATACCTGAACGCATACCGCCAATTCGATTTCGAAAAAACATTCCAACTTCATGGTTGTCATTAATTATATCTGAAGGGAAAAATAGACAGGTTCGTAAAATGACTGCTGCGGTTGGTTTTCCAACATTGCGGTTATTGCGTTACAGAATAGGCACTATAACTTTAAATAAACTTTTGCCGGGTGATATGCGTGAATTAACCCATGCGGAAGTAACTCAACTTTTACAATAAACAGTGCAATATTCAGGTTTAAATAAACAATATCTATTGTTATTAAATCAATTGATTCCGGATTTTTAAAACCGTTTATATGTTTACCAAAAAGTACCCCTTTTGTGCTTATGATTTTTATGCAGTGTCATTCAAAATATCCTAACATTTGCAATAAGCGTAAAATGCATAGCAGCTTTGTACTTAGCACTTATCTTTGCAACCATTAATTGTATATAAAATGAATACACACCTGAGTGAACAAGAAATTATTCGACGCGAAAAATTAGCCAAATTAAAAGCAGCAGGTATTGAGCCTTACCCTGCAGCATTGTATCCTGTTACCCATTATTCAGCCGATATAAAAGCCAACTTTACCGAAGAAAATAAATCAGCATTCGAACAAGTTTGCGTTGCCGGAAGAATCATGAGCATTAACGATAAAGGAAAAGTTTTCTTTATTAAAATTCAGGATAGTAAAGGACTTTTTCAATTGTACGTAAAGCGCGATGATATTTGCCCGGGCGATGATAAAAGTTTTTGGGACCATGTAATTAAACATGGTATTGATTTAGGAGATATTATTGGCGCTACCGGTTTTGTATTCATAACAAAAACCGGTGAAATTTCACTGCATGCACAAACCATTACCCTACTAACAAAATCATTGAAACCTTTACCGGTTGTTAAACGTGATGAAGCGGGAAATGTATATGATGAAGTAACTGATCCGGAATTTAGATATCGCCAGCGTTATGTTGATTTAATTATAAACCCATCAGTTAAAGAAACTTTTGAGCAGCGAACAAAACTAATTAACACCATTCGTGCATTTTTAAATGAACGTGGAGCGTTAGAAGTAGATACGCCTGTGTTGCAACCTATACCGGGCGGTGCTGCTGCCAAACCTTTTATTACGCATCACAATGCTTTGGATATTCCTTTGTATTTACGTATAGCCAACGAATTGTATTTAAAACGCTTAATTGTAGGTGGGTTTGATTGGGTATATGAGTTTAGCCGCAACTTTAGAAACGAGGGTATGGATAGAACCCATAATCCGGAATTTACGGTATTGGAATGGTACACTGCTTTTAAAGATTATTTCTGGATGATGGAAATTACGGAGCAGCTTATGGAAAAAATTGCGCTGGCATTGCATGGTACTACCGAAGTTCAGGTTGGCAACACAACCATTAATTTTAAAGCACCCTATAAACGCATTAGTATTTTTGATGCCATTCAGGAAAATACCGGCATTGATATAAGTCATTTAGATGAAGCCGGTTTACGTAATGTATGTAAACAATTACATATTGAGGTGGCTGATAATATGGGAAAAGGTAAATTAATTGATGAAATTTTTGGTGCAACAAGTGAACACAAATATGTGCAACCCACATTTATTATTGATTATCCGGTTGAAATGAGCCCACTAACTAAAAAGCACCGCAGCAAAGCAGGTTTGGTAGAGCGTTTTGAATTAATGGTAAATGGAAAAGAAATAGCCAATGCTTATAGTGAACTAAATGATCCCATCGATCAGCGTGAACGCTTTGAAGAGCAACTGAAGTTAATGCAGCGCGGCGATGAGGAAGCCATGTATATTGATTATGATTTTTTAAGAGCATTGGAATATGGTATGCCACCTACTTCAGGTATTGGTATTGGTATTGACAGGCTTTGTATGTTAATGACCAACCAACCTTCTATACAAGATGTATTGTTGTTTCCGCAAATGCGGCCTGAAAAAAACAGCTAGTTTAAAACCATTGTAAAGGAAACACTTCTGTTTAGGGAGAAGTGTTTTTTTGTGCTTATTATACAATATATCTAAAAATTATTGTACCTTTTCTACTTCACCAAAATCGTTATCTATATGAACAAAAACTTTGTTTCCCGCATTTCCAGCATAGGGTATGCCATCATCATGGCCATATTTGGTATTAACCATTTTCGTATGGGCGAAGCTATGAAAGGTTATATACCTTCCTATTTTCCTGCACCTATATTTTGGGTTTATTTAGTGGGTGTTGCATTAATATTGGCTGCAATTGCCATAATAATTAATAAAGTAACCCGATTAGCTTGTTATTTGCTGGGATTAATGCTGGTATTATTTGCACTGCTATTGCATTTGCCCGGCATGCTTCATGCTACCGATGCGCAAATGCAAGGAATGTCAATGACCATGTTTCTAAAAGACCTTGGTTTAGCTGCTGGTGCATTTTATATTGGCTCGCATAATGAATAAGGTGCTTTGTTTCTGTTTCTTCATTCCCGACAAGTTGTTCGGGAATTTTTTTATGTAAAGCTGAATCATAATCTTTCACTAAATCTCTAATTTATATGTTAGTTTATCATACAGCCGCTATTTTTGCGTAAAATCTTTCATATTGAGTTTAACCATACATACCGAACAATTAGTTAAAAGCTACAAGGGGCGTACCGTTGTTAGTAATGTAAGTGTGAATGTACAACAGGGCGAAATTGTTGGTTTATTAGGTCCGAATGGCGCCGGAAAAACCACAACCTTTTACATGGTGGTTGGGTTAATAAAACCCGATGAAGGAAAGGTATTTCTTGATACGATTGATATTACTAAATTACCCATGTATAAGCGTGCACAAATGGGTATCGGTTATTTGCCTCAGGAAGCCAGTGTGTTCAGAAAATTAAGTGTGCAAGATAATATTATGGCAGTGCTGGAAATGACTAAGCTTACAAAAGCGCAACGTCAGGAAAAATTAGAGCAACTGTTAAACGAGTTTAATTTACACCATGTGCGCCATAACAATGGCGATAGTTTAAGTGGTGGTGAACGCAGAAGAACAGAAATTGCCCGGGCATTGGCTGTAGATCCGAAATTTATTTTGTTGGATGAACCCTTTGCAGGGGTTGATCCCATAGCAGTAGAAGATATTCAAACTGTAGTAGCCAAATTAAAATATAAAAATATTGGCATTTTAATTACCGATCATAATGTGAATGAAACCCTTTCTATTTGCGACCGAGCTTACTTGCTTATAGAAGGCAAAATATTTAAGCATGGTACTGCGGAAGAGCTGGCACAAGATGAAAAAGTAAGGCGCTTATACCTGGGTACCAATTTCGAATTGCGCCGTAAAGATTGGATTATTGAAATGGAAAGAGAAAATGCACTGAAACAAAATACCAATGAAGGGTACACAAATGGGGTGGAAGAATAATCTTTTGTATATGTAATTTTTTGTTTAAATTGCTATCACCCCAATTTCAATGAAGTTACTTAGTCCTGCCATATCACGATTTGCCCGATTACGCAATTGGCGTATTGAACAATGGATGCAAAACCCCATTGCTACTCAGCGCGATGTTTTACAAGATTTGGTTACCCACGGGCAGTTTACTGAATTTGGGCGTAAATATGGAATGAATAATCTATTCACCATTAAAGAATTCAAAAATCGAATTCCGGTTAACGAATATGATGATTTAAAACCCTACATTGAACGCTTAATGCAGGGCGAACAAAATTTGTTGTGGAATACACCTGTTACTTGGTTTGCCAAAAGCAGTGGCACTACCAGCGATAAAAGTAAATTCATTCCCATTACCGAGGAAAGTTTACAAAATTGTCATTATCAATCTGCTAAAGATGTTTTAAGCCTTTATTATAAATTCAATCCTGATAGCGATTTACTAACCGGCAAGGGATTGGTTATAGGCGGAAGTCATCAAATTAGCCCAATAAATGATGAAGCACAATATGGCGATTTAAGTGCCGTGCTTTTACAAAACACACCCTTTTGGGCTTCTTTTATTCGTACACCCGAGCTCTCTATTGCCTTAATGGATGAATGGGAACAAAAAATAGAACAGTTGGCTCAGTCAACAATACAAGAAAATGTAACTTCTATTTCCGGAGTACCAACCTGGACTTTGATTCTTATAAAGCGAATATTAGAAATAACCGGTAAAAATAGTTTGAGTGAGGTTTGGCCGAATTTAGAATTGTATTTTCATGGTGGTGTTTCTTTTATTCCCTATCAGGAACAATTCCGAAAATTGATTGGGAAGGATATTTATTACTTTGATTTATATAATGCCAGCGAAGGTTTTTTTGCCGCACAAAATGATGCCAATGATGAAGGAATGCTGCTGTTTTTGAATCATGGTATTTTCTATGAATTTATGCCGGTGGAAGAATATGGCACAAATCAACCCAGAACCATAGGTTTGCAGCAAGTTCAAATAGGCAAAAATTATGCACCTGTTATATCAACGAACGGAGGCTTATGGCGTTACCTTACCGGCGATACCATACAGTTCACTTCCTTAAATCCATTTAAAATTAAGGTAAGCGGTCGCTTAAAACATTTCATTAATGCTTTTGGTGAAGAACTAATCGTTGATAATACGGATAAAGCCATTGCAATTGCCGCACAAAAAACACAAAGTATTATTAATGAATATACAGCCGCACCGGTTTATTTTAGTGATGCACAAAATGGTGCACATGAATGGTTAATTGAATTTGAGAAACCCCCGGCCAATCTCGATTATTTTGCCTTTGAATTAGATTGTGCTTTAAAATCGCTCAATAGCGATTATGAAGCAAAACGCCAGAAAGATATTGCACTGCGAATGCCTATTATTCGTATAGTTCAAAAAAACATATTCAATAATTGGTTAAGGCAAAAAGGAAAATTAGGCGGGCAGCACAAAGTGCCTCGCCTGGCAAATAATAGAATGTATGTAGATGAGTTATTAAAATTTATGCAGTATTCATTTGTACAATAACCTTATTTTTACCCCAACATCTTTATTAAAACATACAGTACCACTTGGGTATGGTATCTTTAAATTTTAAACCATAAAATACAATGAAATTATTAGCAGGGAAAACAACTGTTGTTACTGGTGCGGCTCGTGGCATTGGTGCAGCCATAGCTTTAAAATTGGCCGAGCAAGGCAGTAATATTGCTTTTACTTATGTTAGCGATAGTAGCACTGATAAAGCTAACTTGTTAGTTCAACAAATACAGGCAATGGGTGTGCAAGCTAAAGCTTACCAAACCAATGCGGCTGATTATGCTGCAACAGAAGCATTCATCAATAGTGTGTTAAGTGACTTTGGCAATATTGATGTATGTGTTAATAATGCCGGTATTTCTAAAGATAATTTGTTGTTACGCATGAGTGCTGAACAATGGAATGATGTAATTAATACCAATTTAAACAGCGTTTACAATGTAACCAAGCAAGTCATAAAGCCCATGATGAAAGCGAAAGCCGGAAGCATTATTAATATGAGTTCAATCATTGGCATTCGCGGCAATGCCGGACAAAGCAGTTATGCTGCCAGTAAAGCCGGTATTATTGGGTTTACAAAATCAATTGCTGCCGAGTTAGGTAGCAGAAATATTCGCTGCAATGCTATAGCACCCGGTTTTATTGAAACCGATATGACCGCTTATTTAAAAGAAGGCGATGCCGGTAATGCTTTTTTAAGCAAAATACCTTTAGGTCGTTTTGGTAAAGCCGAAGAAATTGCCAATACTACTTTATTTTTGGCCAGCGATTTAAGTAGCTATATTACCGGGCAGGTAATTAGTGTTTGTGGTGGGTTGAATATATAATTCTCTCATTTGCAACCGACTATTTAAAACTTTAGGAATTTTTCAACACATTCTTTTTTTAATTTCTTTTTAATAAACACTATTTTCGCAGCGATGTTAAAATCACTCATCGCTGCTTTTTTATTATTTACCATATCCCTGCAAATATTACCTATTAAGCAGGTGGGTGCGCTTTTGTTTAATAATGTAATCACTGAAGAGTTGGCACATGGGCATGGAGTTGAAAAGGATACCATAAAAAAGTTCAATTCGCCTTATAATCTTTTATGCAATCCCAATCAACATATTTCTATTTTATCGTTTAATGCTTTAAACGTTTACATTGCCCGTTCAGAAAAATTACCCATTCGTTTTAAGGCTGATATATTAGTGCCTCCCCCCAATGCTTAATAAGCATACCATTCTTTTCTTAATACCATTTTCCAATTATAACCAATTGGGTGCATCATTTTGATGTGTGCACATAATATTTCGCAACAACCATTATAAACGCTTTTAAAACATTAAAAGTTTTCAGTATGAAAACATTATTTCATTCCTTAGGGAAAGATTTCCCTGCTGCTATTGTAGTAGTACTAATTGCTTTGCCGTTATGCTTAGGCATAGCTTTGGCTTCCGGTGCGCCTTTATTTTCCGGCATTATTGCCGGTATTGTTGGTGGAATTGTAGTGGGCGCATTAAGTGGCTCGCATTTAAGTGTAAGTGGTCCGGCCGCCGGATTAACAGTAATAGTTGCTGCATCAATTGCTAAAATTCAATCGTATGAAGGTTTTTTACTGGCAGTAGTAATAGCAGGCTTGTTGCAATTGTTATTTGGTTTTTTAAAAGCGGGAATTTTAGGCGACTATGTACCAAATGCGGTCATCAAAGGAATGCTTTCAGCAATTGGCTTGTTACTTATTTTAAAACAACTACCACACTTAGTAGGTTATGATGCCAACTTCATGGGCAATGAATCATTCAAAGAAAAAAATGCAGAAAATACTTTTACTGCATTTGAACATTTTGCTGCTAAAATTAATGAAGGGGCATTATTTATAGGTTTAATTTCATTAACCATTTTAATTGTTTGGGATGGATGGGTTACCAAAAAAATTAAACAAATTCAATTACTGCCGGGGGCATTAATTGCTGTTGTGGTGGCTACATTTTTAAACGAATATTTTAAAACAGCATTACCGAGTATTGCTTTACAACCCAACCATTTGGTATCATTGCCTATCAGCACTGAAGAAAAAGGCTTCCTTACATTTTTCACCTTTCCCGATTTTACGTTTATTGGAAATAAACAAGTTTGGATAGCTGCCGTTACATTGGCTATTGTAGCGTCATTAGAAACCTTATTGAGTATTGAAGCTGTTGATAATTTAGATCCCCTAAAAAGAGCAACACCTACCAATCGTGAACTGAAAGCACAAGGTGTTGGAAATTTTATTTCCGGATTAATAGGTGGAATACCCGTAACCTCGGTAATTGTGCGCAGTTCGGCTAATGTTTATGCAGGTGCTAAAACTAAAGCCTCAACCATTTTGCATGGTTGTATGTTATTATTATTTGTATTGTTTATCCCCGCAATAATTAATCGAATTCCTTTAAGTGCTTTGGCTGCCATTCTAATTTTTACAGGCTATAAATTGGCTAGTATCGGTGTGTTTAAACAATTTTATAAAAAAGGATGGGATCAACTGATACCCTTTGTAGTAACCATTCTTGCAATATTGTTAACCGATTTATTGGTGGGAATATTAATTGGTTGTGTAGTAGCTCTATTCTCTTTAATCAGCAGCAACTTTCGCTCTGCAGTTATGGTAGTGAATGATACCAATAATTATTTAATACGTTTACGAAAAGATGTGTCTTATTTAAACAAACCTATAATTAAACGTAAGTTGGAAGAAATACCTGAAAATGCTTATGTATTAATTGATGTGACACGTGCTGATTTCATTGATAAGGATGTTATTGAAGAAATCAATCATTTTATGCAACATGCACATCTTAAACAAGTAAAGGTTGAAGTGAAGAAAAGTAAACACAAAAGTATGCACCAACTATTTAAAACGCCTAACAGCTCACAGTTATCAGTTGTGTAACAAATAGTTGAAAAAATAATTTATGAGTTATTTTATAGGTAATTTTAATACGAATAGGTATTGAAAACAATTATGTGTTGTAACAATCAATATATATCTTTAACAAAATCATTATTTCAACCCTTAAAAACATAAGTATATGCAAGCTTATCAACAACTACTGAATAATAATGAAACCTGGGCAAAAAAAAGAGTAGAAGATGATCCTGAGTTTTTTTCCCGTTTGGCTCATATACAAAAACCGGAGTTTTTATGGATTGGTTGCAGCGACAGCCGTGTGCCTGCTGATATGATTACCGGCACGCAACCCGGCGAAATATTTGTACATCGGAATATTGCCAATATGGTAATACATACCGATGTAAACTTACTAAGTGTATTGGAATATGCGGTAAACCAATTAAAGGTAAAACATGTTATTGTGTGCGGCCATTATGGTTGCGGTGGTGTAAGAGCAGCCATGACTAATCATAGCCTGGGCATAATTAATAAATGGTTGCGTAATATTAAAGACGTGTATCGGTTTCATAGAGAAGAGTTGGATGCTATAACTAGTGAAGATGAACGTGCAAACCGACTTACCGAATTAAACGTACGTGAACAGGTAATGAATCTGGCTAAAACTTCAATTATCCAAAAAGCTTGGAAGTATGAACAAAAGCCTCATTTGCATGGATGGGTTTATGGATTAGCAGATGGTATTATACATCCCATTTTTGAAATGCCCGCCGGAACACATATTGATCCACTATATGAATATGACGATTTGTAAATAAATTAAAAAAGCATGGCAAGCAACGTAAACATTTCAATATTAAGTGCAGTAAAAAAATTTTTTGAAATTTTAAAATTTGATAGAAAAGATATTTCCGCAATTTACTTTTTTGCCATTTTGGGCGGTTTAATTGCGCTTTCATTGCCATTAGGCATACAATACATTATCACCTTTGTACAGGCAAACAGTATTTCTGTTTCAATAGTTGTATTAATTTCAATTGTATTGATTGGCGTATTTGTAAATGGTTTATTACAAATACGACAAATGGAAATTATTGAAAAAATTGAACAAAAAATTTTTGTTCGTTATGCCTTTGAATTTGCTGACCGCATTCCCAAGTTTGATGTGGAGCAATTAGACCAATACCATTTACCCGAATTGGTAAACAGATTTTTTGATAGTACCGCATTAATAAAAAGTATCGAAAAAATTTTATTAGACATTCCCGCAGCCATTATTCAAATATTTTTTGGGCTGGTGTTATTGTCGTTTTATCATCCGGTGTTTATTGCATTTGGTGCTTTATTGGTAATTGTATTGGCTATTATAATTAAATATACATCGCCACGTGGTTTTGAAACCAGTTTAACTGCCAGCGATCACAAGTATAGTATTGCTGCATGGTTGCAGGAAATAGCTGCAGAAATAAAAACTTTTAAGTATGCCAGAAAAACCAATATTCATATTCATAAAACGGATGAAGATGTAACCGGTTATCTTGTTGCTCGTACAAATCATTTTAAAATTTTAGTAATGCAATATTGGAGTTTTATATCCTTTAAAATTATCATTATTGCTACCATGTTAATTGTGGGTTCTATTTTGTTGGTGAACCAACAAATCAATATTGGGCAGTTCATTGCATCGGATATTGTAATCATCTTAATTATTAATTCAATAGAAAAATTGATTCAATCATTCGATAAAGTGTATGACACGCTTACATCGGTTGAAAAATTAAGTAAAGTTGTAAATGCACCCATTGAAACCGACGGATCTGTGCATTTACCCAATACCAATAAGGGTATGCAAATAGATATGAAGCAGGTTAATTTCCATTATGTTGATGGTAAATTGGCTTTGAAAAATATTAATCTGCATATACCTGCAGGGGCATTGGTGCAACTTTCAGGTGCATCGGGTTCCGGTAAATCATCTTTTTTGCGCTTATTAACAGGTGCTTTTAATAACTATTCGGGAAATGTTTTGGTAGATGATATGCCCATTCACAATTATTTGCTGGCTGATTTGCGTGGACAAACGGGCATATTATTCGGCCGACAAGAAGTATTTAAGGGTACATTACTTGAAAACATAACAATGGGTGATGATAGTATTACACCACAAAGTGTTTTACAGTTAGCTGAACAAATTGGATTCCATACATATATTAATGAATTGTCTAATGGTTTGTACACACAAATTGATCCAATCGGTAAACGTTTTTCGCAAAAAGTAAGAAAAGACATTTTATTAATGCGTTCGTTAATTGGTAATTCTCGTTTGTTGTTATTGGAAGGGCCCTGTTCGCACCGCTCTGAAAAAGAAATACAAATGTTAATTGAATTTTTACGAAATAAAAAACAAAATGCAACCATTATCATTACTACGGAACATGAAGTGATGAAGCATTTATTCGACATGTTTATTGTTTTACAAAATGGTGAAATTGTTTTAAACGAAGTGAAATGAACAATCAAAAATCAACCTACTTAAATATTGAGATAGAACGTGAATTAGCACAACATCCCTTTGAGGCGTTTAATGCCATTTATAAAATTCACAAAAGGAAATATATAAAAAAATGGATTTTAGGTATTTTAGCCTTTTGCATAATTGTGCTTTTTTTACCGTGGACACAAAACATTCGTACCAAAGGCAAAATCACTACGCTTCGCCAGGAAGCAAGGCCACAACAACTGAATACCATTATATCCGGTAAAATTGTAAAGTGGTATGTAAAAGAAGGTGATATGGTTCAGCAGGGCGATACTATTTTGCAATTAGGTGAGGTAAAATCTGAATACTTCGATCCTCAATTGTTGGAACGAACCCAGCAACAAATTATTGCTAAAAAACAAAGTATTGATGCGTATAATGAAAAAGCGGCTACCGCTACTACGCAGGCGAATGCTTTACGTGAGGGCATGCAACTAAAGTTGGCTTCGCTGGATAATAAAATAAATCAGCAACAACTAAAAATTGTTAGTGATAGTATGGATGTGTTGGCTGCTATTAACGACTTAAACATTTATAAGCGTCAAATTGAAGCTGCTAAAATAATGTTAGACAGCGGCGTTATTGCCTTAACAGAATTTGAAAAACGTAAAGCCAACTATCAAACCGCACTTGCCAAAAAAACCAGTGCTGAAAATAAATTTCTGCAAAGTAAACAGGAGTTGTTGAATCTTAAAATTGAGAAAAACAGTACGGTTCAAGATTATACCGATAAAATTTCAAAGGCTGAAGGTGATAAATTTAGCGCACTTTCGCAAGCGGCATCAACACAAGCCGATGTTAGTAAGTTAGAAAATATTTATGCAAATTATGATATAAGAAATAAGTTGTATTATATTACTGCTCCACAATCAGGGCAAATTACCAAAGCTAAAAAAGCAGGTATTGATGAAGTGGTAAAAGAAGGCGATATGATTGTTGAAATAGTTCCGGCTATTCGAAATTATGCAGTAGAAATGTTTGTTTCACCAACCGATATTCCACTAATTTCTAAAGGGCAAGAAGTTGCACTCATTTTTGACGGTTTCCCGGCCATTGTTTTCAGTGGTTGGCCGCAATCATCCTATGGTACTTTTACAGGTAAAGTTGCTGCTATTGAAAACAACATTAATACAAATGGCAATTTCAGGGTGCTCATTGCCCCCGATACTACTAAGCGAAAGTGGCCGGCCCAATTAAAATTGGGAGGCGGAGCCAAGTGTATTGCATTGCTTAAAAATGTACCCGTTTATTATGAATTGTGGCGGACGATTAATGGATTTCCACCGGAATATTATACCGCTGAAAACAATACCGATAATTATAAAAAATAAAAAGAGTAGAATGTAAAGGTAGCCCCATGCGTATGAAATCATATTTATTTTGGGTGTGTTGTATCATAGTTTCGCCATTGAGTCTTATGGCGCAAAACGAAACTGTGTTTTCTATAAACGATTATTTACAATCAGTAAAAAAGAATCATCCTTTGGCAAAGGTTGCTTCACTTTCGGTAACCGGAGCAGAAGCAGAAATTACAAGTGCCAGAGGTGAGTTTGATCCTGTTATTCAATACAACAACCATCAAAAAACATTTAATAATACCAACTATTATTATTATAACAATGCTGAATTAAAAGTGCCCCTGCCTATAGGTATGGACATAAAAGCAGGTGCTGAAGATAATGGCGGTAATTACATTACCCGTGAAGTTACTACCGGCCAAACCAGTTATTTAGGTGTAGAGGTAGCTGTACTAAAAGGAATGTTGATGGATAAGCGCCGAGCCGCTTTACAGCAAGCTAAAATTGCCGCTAAACAAACACAACAACAACGCAATGCTGCCATCAATGATTTGTTGTTGGATGCTGTAAAACAATATTGGCAATGGTATTCGGCGTTTGCACAAAAAAAATTGTATGAAAAATTTTTGAACATTGCTCAAAACCGATTGCATTTAATGGTCATTGCTTACCAGCAAGGCGATAAAGCCTTGGCTGATACAATTGAAGCGAATGCACAAGTGCTCAATTATATTGCTTTGCTAAATGATGCAGATGTAAAACTGAATAAAGCCATATTGCAGCTAACCGATTATTTATGGGATGAAAACGAAATGCCTTATGTACTGCCGCAAAATTATGTGCCCGATACCACTGCATTACTTGATTATAATGTTACTGTAAATTTACCTGAGCTCATTACTAACGCTATTAATAACCATCCGGAAATTAGAGCATATGCATTTAAGTTAGATGGCTTGGAAGTTGAACGAAAATTAAAATGGCAGAATTTTTTGCCTACACTTAACTTAAAAGCTAACTTGTTGAATAAAGGTTATAATGCATTATACAAAGTGAATGATGTGGCTTTTTTGGAAAACAACTATAAGTTTGGAATTGATTTTAAAGTACCCTTATTTTTACGGAATGCCCGTGGTGATTACAAAAAAACACAAATAAAAATTGAACAAACGCAACTAAATGTAACTGCTAAAAAATGGCAATTGCAAAACAAAATAAGCATGTACTATAACCAAAACCATTTATATGCCGCGCAATTGCAGCAAATAAATAGTTTGGTAAATAGTTTTGAAATATTACTTCGTAATGAATTATTGAAGTTTAATAACGGTGAAAGTTCCTTGTTTTTAATCAATGCTCGTGAGTCCAAATTATTGGAAACCAAACAAAAATTAATTGAACTTCAAACCAAGTTAATTACCTCAAAATATGAAACTGAGTGGGCAGCCGGTATTATTCAATAATGCTATTATTTTTTGTTGTTTTTAAAATGTTGAATGAATTGTTTGGTATGTTCGCTTAATACTAATTTCCCACTAACGGCAGCGCGTTGGTGCAATAGTTCATCCCAATGTGAAGTGCCTTGCCAAAAAATATGTTTTAATTCTTTAATAGCATCAAAATTACTGTGAGCCAAAAAATTAGCTAAGCGATGAATACTTTCATCCATACCTTCTTTATCGGCATGTAATTCAGCATAAAGCCCTTTTTGTTTGGCCCATTCTGCCGGACGCCAGTTGGTGGCATCAATGGCTAATTGTGAAAAGGCTGATAATCCAATTTTTCTTTCAACAGCCGGCCCAACTACAAAAGGTCCAATGCCAACTGCTAATTCACTTAATTTAACATCAGCACCCGAAGTGGCAATGGCATAATCGGCAGCGGCTGCAATGCCTACTCCTCCACCTACACATTTACCTTGAATGCGGGCAATAATTAATTGCGGTGCTTTACGCATGGCATTAATAACATGTGCAAAGCCACTGAAGAAACGATGGCCGGCTGTTTCATTTTGAATGGCTGCTAATTCTTCAAATGAAGCCCCGGCGCAAAAGGCTTTTTCACCGCCTGAACGGAGTACAATAACTTTAATATCTGCATTAATACTTTCGTTATGAATGGCTTCGGCTAACTCATTTAAAAGATGACCGGGCATTGCATTGCTTTGTGGATGAAAAAATTCAATCATGCTAATGCCATTGCTGTGATGTACATGTACATATCCTTGCTCGTTATTCATATAACCTGTTTTATTGTTCTAATTTTTTTACCATAGTAAGTATTGTAGCAATGCCAATAAGTTCATCATTTTCATCATCAATCATTTCAACCAGCCATTTCACAATGCCACGTGCAATGTCAGTAGGTTCTTTCTTATCCTGACTAATTTTTTCTTTACAAGTAAAGCGAACATGAAAACTCATGCCCGGATATACCGGTTTAGTAAAACGAAGTTCGTCAATTCCATAATTCAACAATACCGGATTTTTCTCGTAACTATCTACAAATAAACCAGCCGATAAACTTAATAGTAAATAACCATGTGCAACTTGCTGTGTAAACATGGTTCCTTCAAAATCGGTATTTCGTAAGTGGGCATAAAAATGATCGCCGGAAAGATTGGCAAAAGCATCAATTAATTCCGAAGTCATGGTAATGCTTTTGGTAATGAGTTGATATCCTATTTCCAGTTCTTCGAAATGTTTTTTAAAAGGATGAATGGTAGCCGGAATTCCGGTAGCATTGGGTTGATATTGCTGTAATACAGCGGTTAGCATGTCGGGTGAGCCCTGTAGTGCAACACGTTGCATGTAGTGGTGAATACCTCTTAAACCACCCATCTCTTCGCCACCACCTGCACGGCCGGGTCCGCCATGTACCAGCATTGGTAATGGTGATCCATGTCCGGTATTTTCTTTTCCGCATTGTTGGTTCAATATTAAAATTCTTCCATGGTAAGTACCGGCTTCTAATACATATTCTCTTGCCGTATTTCGGGAAGCAGTTACAATGGTAGATACCAATGAGCCTTTGCCTAATTTAGTAATGGTAATTGCTTCTTCTAAATTTCGGTAAGGCATTAAAGTGGAAACAGGGCCAAAAGCTTCAATATTATGTACTTCTGAAGTATGTAAAGGTTGGTTATTACGCAATAATAAAGGGCTGATAAATGCGCCGGCTTGCGCATTTGCATCTACTACCTCAACTGTTTCTAAATTGCCATATACCAATTCACTTGTTTTCAATAATAGGCTAACTTGTTTTAGTACTTCTGCTTTTTGTGTTTTTCCGGCTAAACTACCCATTCTCACTTTTTCATTCAGCGGATTGCCGATAACAGTTTGTGATAATGCTTTGGATAAATCATTTTGTACTAAATCTATTTTATTTTCAGGAACTAAAATACGGCGAACACCCGTGCAACGTTGCCCACATTTTAAAGTCATTTCTCGTCTAACTTCTTTAATAAATAAATCCCATTCCGGCATACCGGGTTCAACATCTTCAGCTAAAACAATGGCATTGAGTGAATCGGCTTCCATTGTAAAAGAAACATTGTTTTGCAAAATGGTAGGATTACTTTTTAACTGAAGACCTGTGTGTGCACTACCGGTAAACGTAATGGTATCCTGTGCATTTACTTCATTTAATAAATTGCCTGTACTACCGCATAATAATTGTAAAGCCCCTTCGGGTAGTATTCCTGAATTCACCATATGCTTTACAACAGCCTGAGTTAAATAGCAGCCCACTGTAGCAGGTTTTACAATAGCAGGTACACCCGCCATAAAATTAACCGCAATTTTTTCCAGCATTCCCCAAACAGGAAAGTTATAGGCATTAATGTGTATGGCAGCTCCTTCTTTAGGCAGCAGCAAATGGTGGCCCATAAAAGTTTTGGCTTTACCTAATAGATGTGCTTCGCCTTCAGGCCAATAGGGTAAATCGGGTAACTTTCGGCGTAATGAGGCATACGAAAAAAGATTGCCAATACCCCCTTCAATATCAACCCAACTATCGGCTTTGGTTGCCCCTGTTTTATAACTTAAACTATATAATTCAGGTAAGTGTTGCTGTAAATGTAAAGCCAGTGCTTTTAACATTAAGCCACGTTGTTGAAAGGTCATTTTGCGTAATGCTTTATTTCCTTTTTGGCGAGCAAAGTCAAGCACTTCACCCATATTCAACCCTTCGGTACTGGCTGATCCAATATATTCTCCTGTAACTGCATGGTACAAAGGTTGACCTTCCCCTTTGCCTGTCATCCAACGGCCTAAAACATAACTTTCTATTATCATGTGAACAATTGTGAAATGTAATGAAATGAGTGCTTCAAAAATAAGTAAAAAGCAGTTTTAATACTAATGGATGTTAGTTTTTGTAAGAAAGATAAAAAAACCCGCTTAAGATTATTATACTCAAGCGGGTTAGCAGTTGGTTTTGGTAGCTAATATCGTAGTATTAAGACAAGCGTTTGTTAATTTCGCTGCACAAACTGTTAAAAATTTCTTCAACAGTTCCTTCACCCTTCACGTCTACTACTTTTTTAAATCTGGCATAGTAGTCTTTTACAGCAGCCGTTTTTTTATTGTATTCTTCAATACGTGCTTTAATAACAGCCTCATTGGTATCATCGCTTCTGCCACTGGTTAAACCACGGTTTAACAGGCGTTTTATCAATTCGCCTTCACTTACTTCTAAGGCTAATACAACGTTTATTTGTGTGTGTTTTAGTTGCAATAAAGCATCTAATGCTTCACATTGTGCTTTGGTTCGGGGAAAACCATCAAATAAAAAACCTTTGGCATTGGGATTTTGCTCTAAAGCGGAACTAATCATTCCAACCACTACTTCATCCGGTACCAATTGGCCCTTATCCATTAAACTTTTCGCTTCTAAACCTAAGGGGGTTTGGGCTGCAATTTCACTTCGCAGTAAATCGCCGGTGCTTAAATGTTTTAATTGGTATTGCGCCACTAACTTTTCACTTTGTGTACCTTTTCCACTACCGGGAGGGCCAAACAGAATAATATTAAACATAGCCTCGCACTCAATTTATTGTGAGGAACAAATATAAGTGTTGCACTTTACATTTCCTTAACAATTGAACAATGATATTGAATAGCTGTTATTAAAATTTGCTAAGTATTATACAAAATCCAATACCAGCAGCTTTTCGTAACTTTATATGTCATTTGTTTGGAATTGAATGTTTTTTAAAAAATTTATCGAATGAAGCCCTTTTTATCGTTTGCAGTGTTGTTGCTGCTTTTATCAAGCATGCTGAGTTGTTCAGGGCAACCAAAAACAAAAATTAATCATATGGATAGCGTAACAAACCAATCGCAGCAAGGTGGTGGTACTAATAATTACATAAAAACCGATGCTGAATGGAAAAAAATTCTTTCGCCTGAACTGTATTATATTGCTCGCCAAAAAGGAACGGAGCGGCCTTTTACAAGTAAGTTTGAAAACTTTCATGAAGTGGGCACTTATTATTGTGCTGTTTGCGGTAACCCCTTATTTAGAAGTGATACTAAATTTGACAGTGGTTGCGGGTGGCCTAGTTTTTATGAGCCAATCAGTAAAACATCGGTGATTTATTTACCCGATAACAGTTATGGCATGAAACGAACTGAAGTGGAATGTGGGCGTTGTAAGTCGCATTTAGGACATGTTTTTGAAGATGGTCCGCCGCCCACCGGTTTGCGCTACTGCATTAATGGTGTTGTACTTGATTTTAAAAAAGCACAAGAGGCAGAAAAAAAATACAATGCCAATCATTGATTGAACGGAAAATTAGTATGAAGGCTCCCATTATCGGAGCCTTTTTTTATGGCTAACCGGGGCTAAAACCTTAATTTTACTAACAATTGTAAGTTTTTATCAATAAAACAATAGTAATGACAAGAGTGAGTAAACTGGCTGAAAGCCTTATTGGAAGCGAAATAGTTAAGTTGGGAAATGCCATTAGCCAAAGAATTAAGCAAGGCGAAAAAATATACAATTTTACTATAGGCGATTTTGATTCTTCTGTATTTCCTATTCCGATTGAATTGGAACAACTGATTATAGAAAGTTATCAACAAAAATATACCAACTACCCGCCTGCCGATGGTATAGTTTCTTTAAGGAAAGCGGTTGCTGCTTTTATTGCTAAGTATGAGGGGTTAAACTATAATGATAACGAAATACAAATTGCATCGGGAGGACGCCCTTTAATTTATGCTTTGTTTCAAACATTGGTTGATGCAGGTGATAAGGTAATTTATGGTGTGCCATCATGGAATAATAATCATTATGTGCATTTAACCGGCGGCCAGCATTGTACAATTTATTGTACTCCTGAAAATAATTTTATGCCTACGGCCGAGGATATTGCTAAACACATAAAGGGGGCTACGTTACTTTGTTTGTGTACACCTCAAAACCCCACAGGTACAACATTATCAAAGGAAGAACTTGAAAAAATATGTGATTTGGTAATAGCTGAGAATAACAGCAGACCTGATGATGCAAAAAAATTATATGTAATGTTCGATCAAATGTATTGGACACTTACTTATGGTTCCATACATCATCATAACCCCGTTACATTAAGACCTGAAATGCGAAACTATACCATATTTATTGATGGTATTTCAAAAGCATTTGCCGCTACAGGTGTTAGAGTTGGTTGGGCATTTGGTCCTGCTGCCATCATAGCTAAAATGAAAGCTATTTTAAGTCACTTGGGTGCATGGGCACCCATGGCTGAGCAACAAGCTGTTGCCAAGTACTTACTTCAACATGAAGCTATTGAAAAATATTTGCGCCAATACAAGCAAGCCCTGGCATTAAGGTTAAACCGAATATATGAAGGTGTAAAATCTCTGCAACGCAAGGGGTATGCCGTTGATGCAATTGCGCCACAGGCTGCCATTTATTTAACGGTTCAAATAAATTTAGTTGGCAAAAAAACACCTAACGGTGAAGTGTTAAATAATCAGGAAGCAGTTACTCATTACATTTTGTCGGAGGCTAAAATTGCCATTGTTCCTTTTTATGCATTTGGAGCCGATGTAAATAGTAATTGGTATAGATTAAGTGTAGGAACTTGTCGTGAAGCTGATATTGAACCAATGCTTTCCGGGTTAGAAAAAGCTTTGGCTTCTCTTCAATAAATGAAAAATTTAAAACCAATTAAAAGGCTGCAATCAATGCAGCCTTTTTAAAATGTATTATGTTAGGAAAATATAATTAAGTTGCAGAAATGAATGAAGCGAAACTAGTTTTTATTGCAAATAAATACAAAAGGTTTGTGCAAACGATCTTTAATAGCTTGTTGCATTAAATGTTGCGAACGAATAATTTTCGATCGGTTAAGATCAATTAATTCGTTGGCTATACAATAATTTCTAAAATTTTCGGCACGATGTAACAATAGGTTTAACTGTGCAACTTCATTGGCAAAGTCATCGGGGCCAATAAATTCACTTTTAGAAAGTACTAAAAGATCTCTACTACCGTTTTTCATATTTATTTCATTCGTTTGGGGGGTTAAAAGAAATATTTATACGGGTTTATAAACCGGACACATACAGTGCTTTTTATAATTTGATTTTCCTAAAATTCCACACGATGCTAAAGCCATCATCATAAGTATTAACAGAACAAGTTGTATTTTGTTGCGCTGTTGAAACATAAGTTAACATCTAGGTGTGAAAAAATAAAAATACGGTATAAATTGGGAAAAAAAAACAGCCTTAACAATTATTCGGTGAAAATTTATGGAAAAAATGTGCTGGTAACCCCCCTCGATTGGGGGTTGGGGCATGCAACCCGTTGTATTCCGATTATTAAAGCATTGATAATCAATGGATATGATGTAACTGTGGCAGCTTCAGGAAAATCAATACAATTATTAAAAACCGAATTTCCTGAAATTACAATAGTGCCTATTCCCGGTTATTCCGTACAATACGCTAAAAGTGGTTTTGCACTTCCCTTTAAATTAATGTTGCAAGTGCCTAAAATATTAAGGGCTATTCGACATGAAAACCAAATACTTAAAAAACTGGTAAAACAATACCAAATTCATTGGGTAATTAGTGATAACCGTTTTGGAATGTATCATCCACAAATACATTGTACATTCATCACGCATCAGTTAACCATTATGGCGCCATACAATTGGATGCGCTCTTTGTTACAGCGTATTAATTACAATTATATTCAAAGGTTTAATGAATGTTGGGTGCCCGATATGGGTTTGAATGGTGGCATTGCGGGTATCTTATCACATCCAAATCAATTTCCTAAAGTGCCTGTTAGTTATTTGGGTTTGTTATGCAGGTTTAATTTGGCAGTACCACAGCAACCGAAATATCAATATGATTATTGTTTTTTATTATCAGGGCCCGAACCGCAACGCAGTTTGTTGCAGAAAATGATAATTGAGCAAACAGAAAACATTCATGCACAAATTATTATTTTATTAGGGCAGCCCGAAATGTCAAGTACATTAATTCGTTCAAAGCACCACATTTTAAACCATGCATCACAAAATGACTTGCAACAGATTATACAATCAAGTCGTTTTGTAATTGCACGAAGTGGTTACACTTCGGTAATGGAATTACTATGTCTTCAAAAAAAATGTTTATTTATTCCAACACCCGGACAAACAGAACAAGTGTATTTGGCTGAGAGATTACATGCATTAAAAATGGGTTTAATGGTGCCACAACACTCCCTTAATTTAAGCAAACATTTGCCCATGTTAGAGCAATATGATTTTGCTGCCATTCAACCCGAAGTCTTTACCCCGCAAAAATTAATTGACCTGTTGCCTAATTAATGGAATAAGCAATACCCATACCGTTATATTTGCAATATGTTTGTGAACAACAAATGGAAAGCGCACGTTGCGGTAATTATTACCAATTTATTATTTGGTGTAAATTATGCGGCTGTTAAACACATAACGCCACAATATATTTTACCTTTTGGATTGAATTTTGCAAGGGTAGTTACTGCATTGCTATTGTTTTGGTTGTTGTACATTATTAAACCTGTTGGAAATGCCGGTATTCAAAGCAAGCATGTGCCTTTGTTTATGTTATGCGGACTGACCGGGGTAACTATTAATCAGTTGTTTTTTATAAAAGGTTTATCACTAACTTCTTCTATTCATGCTTCTTTATTAGCACTGGCAACACCTATCTTTATTACATTCATTGCTGCCTGGATTTTGCAAGAACGGTTAACGCTTGTTAAAATTTTAGGATTGATTTTAGGGGTTGGTGGCGCAGCCATGCTGATAGTGTTAAAACAAAATACACCTAACAAGCAAGATAGTTTGTTAGGTGATATGTATATTCTCATCAATGCAATTTCGTATGCTTTTTATATGGTTTGGGTAAGACCATTAATGCAAAATTATTCACCATTGCATGTAATGCGCTGGGTATTTACGTTTGGTGCAATTTTTTTAATACCCTTTTGTTGGAACGATTTTTTTAAAACCAATTGGCAATTGTTTGGTGCTTTTGAATGGTTAATGCTGGCATTGATTTGTGTAGGAGCAACTTTTGTGGCCTACTTGTTTAATGTGTATGGCATTTCGAAAATAGGTGCATCGGCTACCGGCAGTTATATATATACGCAACCTGTATTTGCCGCTATTATTGCTGTATGGCTTTTGGGTGAACAATTTACCTTAGTAAAATTGTTTGCCGGAATTTGCATTTTTGCCGGCGTGTTTTTGGTGAATGTTAAAAAAAATATATTTAATTTTTTTGGGGGGCGTAAAAAAACAAAAATTGCTTAGTTGCCGTTCCAAATTGCTGCCAACTTTCCGTATTCACTTGAATGCCTACCATACCACATGTTGGTAACGGTACAATGTCATTTCTATAGTTCGAGCATTTGTATGCAAACTCTGATATACCGTTATTGTGTGAAAAAAGCGCAATGGATTGTATGCTGTCATCTAACCCTTCTACTACTTCAAAAAATGTAGATACATCTGCATTATACAACTCCGGTGCTTCAATGATGGATTGATTTAACAACATTCCATTGTGTTGATATGCCTTTAAAAAATGCTTTGCAGTACTTAAAGCCCTTACTGCATTACTGGATATTATAGCATCGAGCTTAATATTTTCATGCAATAATTTTTGCGCCATTTCATCCGCTTCGTTGTGCCCTTTTTCTGTTAAGGTTCTTTCAAAATCTGTTGGGGCATCAATGTTGGTTTTTGCATGCCTTACAATGATGAGTTGTTTCATAGTATTGGTATAGTTTAGTATCCTCGAATGTTTTTACCTTCCATGTAATTCATAAATGCCCTGTTACAAACTCTATTGCCACCGGGAGTTGGATAATTACCGGTAAAATACCAGTCGCCGGTATTGGTTGGGCATGAATCATGTAAATCTTCAATGGTTTGAAAAATAACTTCAACCGAAAGGTTTAATTCAGGCGGTGTAATTAATTGCGCAATTTCAGCTGATATTTCTTCTGTAGTGAAAGGTTTATATACTTGCCTAACTATATTTTCAGTATGCAACTGGTTGTTGCGTTCCATTTCTTTGCAGGTATTAAACAACTCTATTAAATTGCCTTCCATACCTCTTTTTTTGTGTAAAGAAAGCGCTGCTTTAAACGCAATGAAATCGCCCATTTTGCTCATATCAATACCATAGCAATCTGGGTAACGAATTTGCGGTGCTGAAGAAACAACAATAATTTTTTTAGGCTCCAACCTGGCTAACATTCGGATGATGCTTTCTTTTAAAGTGGTACCTCTAACAATGCTATCATCAATAACAACCAGGGTGTCTTCATTTTTTTTAACGGTGCCATAAGTAATATCGTAAACGTGTTGCACCATTTCATTCCGGTTATTGTCTTCCGTAATAAAAGTGCGCAACTTAACATCTTTAATGGCTATTTTTTCCTGTCGAATTTTACGGTTAATCATTTCTTGCAACTTCTCTTCCGTAATGTCGTTTCCCCAGCTTAAAATGCGTTGAATTTTAATTTGGTTTAAATATTCCTCCATACCTTTTACTAAACCATAAAAGGCCACTTCGGCGGTATTGGGTATGTAAGAAAAAATGGTTTGTTTTAAGTTGTAATCAATAGCTTCTAAAACGGTTTTACTTAAATGATGCCCCAAAGCAATTCTTTCTCTGTAAATTTTTTCATCGCTGCCGCGAGAAAAATAAATACGTTCAAACGAACATGCTCTGCGTTCTTTTGGCGGTAAAATTTGGTGAATTTGAAATGCACCCTCTTCGTTTACAATTAAAGCACAACCGGGCATTAATTCTTTTACTTCATTTTCACCGACATTAAATGTAGTTCGAATGGCTGCTCTTTCACTGGCAGCAACAATAAACTCATCATTGGCAAAATAATAAGCCGGTCTTATGCCATGTGCATCGCGCATTACGAAACTATTGCCATTACCGGTTAAGCCGCCAATGGTGTAGCCGCCATCAAATAAAGGTGTGGCTTTCTGCAGCACATGCACAATAGATGCATTGTTGGGGTTTAGTTCATCTTCTTTTACTAAAAAATGATGCACTACTTCCATCATGGCCGCTAAATCGCTTTGCTTTTGAAATTCGCCGGGCTCAATGTTTAGTAGTTGGTATAATTCATCTGTATTGACCAAATTAAAGTTGCCGGCCAAAGCCAGGTTACGAGCTGGAATTAAATCGCGTTTTATAAACGGATGACAAAATTCAACATTGTTTTTCCCCTGTGTGCCATAGCGTAAATGTCCCAACATTAATTCGCCCAACATAGGCAAATGACCTTTTAATAATTCGGGGTGCTGACTAATGTCTTTCTGGTATTTTTCAAGTTCTTTAACTTCTAAACCAATTTTTTGAAAAATTTCGGCTATTGATTGGGGAACTGCACTGCGCATTCGGTTTAAAAATGCGTAACCATTGGGTACATTTAGTTTAACGGAAGCAATGCCGGAACCATCTTGTCCACGGTTATGTTGCTTTTCCATTAAAAGGTACAACTTGTTAAGGCCATATAATGCCGTACCGTACTTTTCTAAATAATAAGGCAATGGCTTGCGTAAGCGAATAAAAGCCAGGCCACATTCATGTTTTATTTCGTCGCTCATGTAATGCGTATAAAAAGAAGTGGCGAAGTTACAACTCCGCCACTGTATTGAAAGGTTAATTATAGGAAGTTACTTGTTCCGGATGCAAACTTTCTGCTAACCAAAGGAATTCCTTAATGAAAATGTCAATATTTTTCTGGAATGCAGGGTCTAATAGTTCTCCTTCGGCACTAAATTTTTGATCAACAAAAGGAGTTACTAATAAATAGGGTGAAGCAATACCAAATAATGCGGCTACTAAAAGTAATAGTTGCTGTGCACTACGCATACCGCCCAACGCACCTGTTGAGGCCGTTACAATACCAAATGGCTTATGTGTTTGCTTAGGGAAATGATCTAATAAATTTTGCAATGCTGCAGAATAACTGCCATTGTATTCCGGTGTAACCAAAATAAAAGCATCGGCAGCAAACATTCGTTTGGCTAATGGCTTTAAATGTTCCGGTGCGTGTTCTTCACTGGTAAAAACTTGTTGCAATAAACCAATTTCCCAATCCTTAACGTCAATAATTTGTACTTGGTGTGCAGTATGGGTACTTAAATAATTTTTTAAGAAAATAGCTAATCGTTGTGTAACGCTGTTTTTTCTTGGGCTGCCTGCTATAATTTCAATATTCATGCTATTAATATGTTCATTGTACAACACCAAAGGCATAAAATGGTTGCCTAAAGTGTTGTTGAATTTGGGAAAAAGCGGGATGGTTTTTGGTTGAAATGCCTACATCCCGCTTGAAAATACAACTATGCTTGCTTAGTCAATTCAATATTTAAATGAAGTTTTACGTCATCACTTACCACAATACCGCCTGTTTCGGTAGTTGCGCTCCAGGTAAGACCAAAATCTTTACGGTTGATTTTACCTTCAATTTCAAAACCTAATTTAGTTTGTCCCCATGGGTCAATGATTTGTCCGCCATAAGTAACTTTTAATGTAACGGGTTTGGTTACATCTCTAATGGTTAGGTTACCTGTTAAATTGTAAGTTTCTTCATCTAATTTTTGAATAGCAGTGCTTTTAAATGTAAGCTTTGGGAATTTTTCTGCAGCAAAAAAGTCATCACTTTTTAAATGTCCATCTCTTTGATCATTGCCGGTAGTAATGCTATTGACCAACGCTTCGAAATTAATAGATGCATCAGTAAAATCAGCTTTTTCTGCTGTCATTGATCCATCAAATTCTTTAAATTGCCCTGTTACACTGGCAATCATTAAATGTTTTACTTTAAATGTTACTTCGCTGTGTGCAGCATCAATTTTGTAAGTTGCCATTTTTTTGTTTTTTAATGTTGAATGAATATTTGTTTAGTTTAATTTGTTTCTTCAATTAATACGCCCATTTTACCCATTTGGTAATCTCTAAAAGCTTGTAAAATTTCTGTTTGGTTATTCATTACAAATGGTCCGTGTGCGGCAATAGGCTCATTTAAGGGTTCGCCGCTGCCAATAAACAATGCACTATTTTCTAAAGCTTCTATGGTAAACTCGTTGCCTTGTTTTTCCAATAATGCCATGTGCTTTGCTGTAATAGTTGTTTCATTGTTGTACAAAACACGCCCACTTAAAACGTAAACAAGTGATTGGTGTGTAACCGGAATTTGGAAAGTATATTTTCCACCCGCTTTCATATTGACCATAAAAGTATTTACAGGGGTAAATGTTGGAATTATTCCTTTTGTACCATCCAATTCACCGGCAGGCACTAAAATCTCTACCAATCCGTCTTCCGTTGTAATAGTTGGCGTATCGGCCTTTGTAGCCGGATAATAATGTGGTTGGTCCATTTTATGTGCAGCCGGCGTATTTACCCAAACTTGCAGTAATTCCTGTACACCTCCATGTTCAAAAATGTCGGCGGGAACGCGTTCGCTGTGAATAATGCCCATTCCGGCATGAATCCATTGTGTTCCACCTTCATAAACAATATGGTTATTGCCTCTGCTATCTTGATGATGAATACCACCTTTATAAATAAAGCTGATGGCTGAAAATCCGCGGTGGGGATGAGGGCCTACACCTTGTATATGTATGGGAATATTGGGATCGGCTTTAGCTATGCCATGGTGAAAAACCAAGAATGGATCGTAAAAGCCTTTCTCATAAGGTAATAATTCCTGTACATCAATACTTCCCACTTTAGTGGGCGAACCTGCAATGATGGTTTGTATTTTTTTTAATGACATTTTTTTCGTTTTATTCAGTTATCATGGGCACTTCCATTAATAAAATGTGCGATCCGGCTTCAATGTGAATGGGTATTTCAGAAGCTTCTGTAATGCCCATGGCATCACGGTTATTTAAAGTAGTGTTATTGATTGTTGCGCTTCCTTCAATCACAAAAACATAAACCCCATTACCCGGTTGGTGAAGTTGATAATTTATGTTAGTGGCAGCATCAAATTTACCCAAACTAAACCATGCATCCTGATTAATCCACAAAGCTTTGTCGTTATCGGGAGCAACAACAGTTGCTAATTGATTTTTTAAACTATCACTATTCAACGTTATTTGCTGGTAGCGAGGCGTAATATTTAATTCTTTCGGTAAAACCCATATTTGCAAGAACTTTACCTGCCTGTTGTGGTTAGCATTGGTTTCACTGTGTACAATACCGCTGCCTGCACTCATAATTTGTACATCGTTTTCTTTTATTATGGCATCGCGTCCGGTATTGTCTTTGTGGTGCAAATCACCTGAAAGCGGAATGGAAATAATTTCCATGTTGCGGTGTGGGTGTGCAGAAAACCCCATGCCGGGTGCAACTGTATCATCATTCAATACCCTTAATGCACCAAAGTGCATTCTTTCGGGGTTGTAATAATCAGCAAAGCTAAATGTATGGCGGCTATACAACCAACCATGTTGGGCTATGCCTCTTGAATTTGCTGTATGTATGATTGTTTTCATAAAATTACTGTTTATAATGTTAGGTGTATATACATGTATTTGGTTAAAAAAATTATTTTTCTTTTAGTCGTATTTTCTCAAGCAATGCATTGAGTTGCTGGGCTTCTTCGTTGCTGAGTATAATTTCGGCTTCGTGATATGCATCCATAGCTTGCCTGCTTCTTTCCAATAAATCAATACCCAGGGGAGTTAAATGAATAACAGTTTCCCTTTTGTCAATTTGTGACTGGTTGCGTTCTACCAATTTTTTCAGTTCCAGGCGGTCAACAATTCTGGGTACGTTTGAATTTCTTTCAATCATTCTTCCTGCTATATCGCGAACGCACATGGATTCCGGATGTTTGCCCTTTAAAATTCTTAAAACATTAAATTGTTCGTGGGTAATTCCGTATTGTTTTAAAATAGTTGCACCTTGGGTTTTAAGCCACCAGGCGGTATATAAAATGTTTAATGTTGCCTTGTGCACTTCACTCTTAAAATTTTCACTTTTTATGGCTTGTTCTAATTTCACAACACAAATGTATGTATATACATGTAATTTTCCAAATTTTTTTTAAAGTTTAATAAAACTTGTGCCGGAAAAGGCTGTTACGACAAAAGGAAAAAAAGCTTTCTGTTTATACTATTTTGTACAAACAGAAAAAAGCAGTTACCTTTGTGGCTGAAATTGAATTGCATTTCACAAAAAATAAGCAGAATGAAAGAAGAAATTGATGTGCTGGAGCAAGCCATAGGTTCTGAATACAAGTATGGATTTGTTACAAACATTGAAACGGAAACAGTTCCCAAAGGATTAAATGAAGACATTATAAGGCTTATTTCGCAAAAGAAAAATGAGCCTGAATGGATGTTGAATTGGCGCCTGAAAGCCTATGCTCATTGGTTAAAAATGGAAGCGCCTGATTGGGCCAATATTAAATATCCGCCTATTAATTTTCAGGATATTATTTACTATGCCGCTCCCAAAAAAAAGAAGGCATTAAATAGCTTGGATGAAGTTGATCCGGAACTTTTGAAAACCTTTGAAAAGTTGGGTATTTCTATTGCCGAGCAAAAACGTTTGACAGGTGTAGCGGTTGATGTGGTGATGGATAGTGTTTCTGTAGCTACTTCATTTAAGCAACAGCTTGCCGAGGTGGGTATTATTTTCTGCTCTATGAGTGAGGCTATTCAAAATCATCCAGATTTGGTACAAAAGTACTTGGGTTCTGTTGTGCCCATGACTGATAATTACTTTTCTGCTTTAAATAGTGCAGTTTTTTCTGATGGTTCATTTTGTTACATTCCCAAGGGGGTACGTTGCCCAATGGAACTATCTACCTATTTCCGTATTAATGCTGAAAATACCGGACAATTTGAGCGTACTTTAATTGTTGCGGAAGAAGGCGCCTATGTAAGTTATTTGGAAGGTTGTACTGCACCCAAACGTGATGAAAATCAATTACACGCAGCAGTAGTAGAATTGGTGGCACATAAGGATGCAGAAATCAAATATTCAACAGTGCAAAACTGGTACCCCGGCGATGCCAATGGCGAAGGAGGTATTTATAATTTCGTTACCAAAAGGGGTATTTGTTTAGGCGAACGTTCAAAAATTTCTTGGTCGCAAGTAGAAACCGGTTCTGCTATTACCTGGAAATACCCCAGTGTAATTTTAAAAGGCGATTACTCTGTCGGAGAATTTTATTCAGTAGCACTTACCAATCATTTACAGCAAGCCGATACCGGTACCAAAATGATTCATATTGGAAAAAATACCCGCAGCCGAATTGTATCGAAAGGGATTTCTGCAGGAAAAAGCCAAAATAGTTATCGTGGATTGGTAAAAGTGGCCAAAAATGCTATCAATGCTCGTAACTTTTCGCAATGCGACTCCTTGTTGTTGGGCGATAAATGTGGTGCACACACTTTCCCATATATAGAGGCTTCTCATCCTTCTGCAATTATTGAACATGAAGCTACTACATCTAAAATCGGTGAAGATCAATTGTTTTATTGCCGCCAACGTGGTATTGACACGGAAGCTGCTGTTGCATTAATTGTTACCGGTTTTGCCAAAGAGGTAATGAACCAGTTGCCCATGGAATTTGCTGTGGAAGCACAAAAACTTTTAGCTATTAGTTTGGAAGGAAGTGTAGGTTAAATTAAATTTTTCATTAATTATATTTTATTAATATGTTATCTATTCACAACATTCATGCTGCTATTGAAGGAAAAGAGATTTTAAAGGGAATTAATTTGGAAGTTAAAGCCGGTGAAGTACACGCTATTATGGGTCCCAATGGTTCCGGAAAAAGTACTTTGGCATCAGTTTTAGCCGGTAGGGAAGAATATGAAGTAACGGATGGTTCTATTACTTTTTTGGGAAAAAATATGTTAGAACTATCGCCCGAAGATAGAGCCCGCGAAGGTTTGTTTTTGGCTTTTCAATACCCTGTTGAAATTCCCGGTGTAAGCACTACCAATTTTATTAAAACAGCAGTGAATGAAAAAAGAAAATACCATGGTTTAGAACCTTTGGATGCTGTTGCTTTTTTGAAATTGATGAAAGAGAAAATGCAGTTGGTTGAAATAGATAAAGCCTTACTTACCCGTTCAGTGAATGAAGGTTTTTCGGGTGGTGAAAAAAAGAAAAATGAAATTTTTCAAATGGCCATGCTCGAACCTAAATTAACTATATTAGATGAAACCGATTCGGGTTTGGATATTGATGCTTTACGTATTGTTGCCAGCGGCGTTAATAAATTACGTAGCAGCGAAAATGCCATTATTGTTATTACCCACTACCAGCGTTTGTTGGATTATTTACAGCCTGACTTTGTACACGTATTGTATAATGGACGCATTGTGAAATCGGGTACCAAAGATTTGGCACTTACTTTAGAAGACCAAGGATACGATTACATAAAAGAAGCATTCGGTGCTACCGCTCAATAACATTGATTTTAAATTTTTAAAAGAATATGGCAATTTCAGAATCGGCATATATACAGGAAAAGTTTAGTGCATTGCAAACGCAGCAAGCAGATGCTGTACTAAACGAAATTCGTTTAAAGGCATTTGAAAATTTTCAGGTAAATGGTATTCCTTCTTATAAAAATGAAGAATGGCGTTATACACCTGTTAGCCAGTTGTTCAAAAAGCCCTTCGAATTAAGTGAAAATACTGTTTCGATTGAACAGCAATTTTTGCAACAGACACGTTTGCCTAATAGTAACGAAGCTAATGAGTTGATATTTGTAAATGGTGTTTATGATGCTTCACTTTCAAACATTCGTTCAAAAGAGTTGGTGGTGCTGCCTTTGGAAAAAGCACTGTCTGATTCCACATATGCCGAGTTGGTAAAAGCACATTTAGGTAAAAGCAGTTTGTATATTAAAGATGGTGTACATGCTTTAAATACCAGCTTTATTAACGGTGGTGTGTTTGTGTATGTTCCTAAAAATGCACAAATAGATTTACCGTTTTATGTTTATCATTTGTGTAACACACAAAAAAATCCGGTTTTAGCGCAACCGCGTAGTTTGGTATATATTTCAGAGTCTGCTTCATTAAAAATTGTTGAACATTATGCTACCATAGGAAATACCGATAGTTTTATTAATGAAGTAATGGAAGTAGTAGTAGCTGAAAATGCACAATTTGAATATTACAAGTTGCAAGCAGATGTTGCAAACGCCAATCAGGTGAATACCACACATATTCGTCAAATTGGTAAAAGCTTTGTACACACGGTAGTAGCTACATTAACCGGTGGTATGTTGCGAAATAATACCAATATAATAATGGAAAAAGCCGGTAATGAAGCCCACATGTATGGTTTGTATTTGTTAAATGGAAGTACACATGCCGACAATCATACCTTGGTAGATAACCGTGAGCCCAACTGTTTTAGTAACGAATTGTATAAAGGAATTTTAGACGGAAGTAGCACCGGTGTATTTAGCGGTAAAATTTATGTAAGACCTCAAGCGCAGAAAACCAATGCTTACCAAAGCAATAAAAATATTTTACTGAGTGATAATGCTTCTGTAAACACTAAGCCACAATTAGAAATTTTTGCCGATGATGTAAAATGCTCACACGGATGTACAGTGGGAAGGTTAGATGAAGAAGCTTTATTTTATTTGCGTTCACGTGGAATTGATGCAGCACAGGCGAAAGCCATGTTGTTGTTAGCATTTGCCAATGATGTAATTGATAAAATAAATATAGAATCGTTACGTGAGCACATTGAAGATATTATTGTAAACAGGCTGGCTGTGCAAACCAGTTAATATGATTATGGAAACCGCAAGTGCAATATTCAATACGTTACCTGTTAGTGAAATTCGTTCACAATTCCCTTTATTACAGCGTACTATAAACAACAAGCCCATAGTTTATTTAGATAATGCGGCAACTACACAAAAGCCTTGGGCAGTTATTAATGCTTTGCGCGATTTTTATGTGAATACGAATGCCAACATACATCGCGGCATTCACACTTTGGCTGAAGAAGCTACCACAGCTTATGAAGCTACCCGTTTGGCGGTTCAATCTTTTATTGGTGCAGCAGCACCCGAGGAAATTATTTTTACCCGTGGCACAACTGAGTCAATTAATTTGGTTGCCAATACTTGGGGTAAGCAAAATATACATGAAGGTGATGAAATTTTAATTTCTGCTATGGAACACCACTCTAATATTGTTCCATGGCAAATTTTATGTGCTGAAAAAAAAGCTGTTTTAAAAGTAGTTCCCGTAAATGATGCCGGTGAACTAATTATGGAAGAATTTGAAAAGCTGTTATCGCCTAAAACAAAACTGGTAGCAATTACTTATGTGTCTAATAGCTTAGGTACTATCAATCCCATAAGCGATATTATAACTATGGCACATAACGTAGGTGCATTGGTGTTAGTTGATGGTGCACAAGCAACTGTTCACTTAAATATTCAGGTGCAGCAACTAAATTGCGATTTCTATGCTTTTTCAGGCCATAAAATTTACGGGCCAACCGGAGTGGGTGTACTATACGGCAAAAAAGCATTACTTGAAAGCATGCCGGTTTTTATGGGCGGTGGGGAAATGATTAAGGAAGTGAGTTTTGAAAAAACTACTTATGCTGTTCTGCCCTACAAATATGAGGCCGGTACGCCTAATATTGCTGACACTGTTGCTTTGAAAGCCGCTATTGATTTTATGCAGCAAACCGGTATTGAAAAAATTCAGGCGCACGAAAATGCGTTATTGGCTTATGCAACCGATAAAATGTTGCAAATAGATGATCTACGTATTTATGGTACAGCCCAAAATAAAACCGGCGTAATATCATTTCTGGTAAAAAATATTCACCCACAAGATATGGGGGTTTTATTAGATAATCAGGCAATTGCAGTTCGTACCGGTCATCATTGTACACAACCTTTAATGCATCGGTTTGGTATTCCCGGTACCGTTCGTGCTTCATTTGCCATGTATAATACTTTTGAAGAGGTTGATGCTTTAGTGAAAGGAATTGAAAAATCAATTAAAATGCTTTTATAGTATGAGTGAATCCAATACCATAGCGGCAAGAGAAGCAGAGATTGTTGAAGCTTTTTCGTTGTTAGACAGTTGGGAAGAAAAATATGAATATATTATTGAGTTGGGTAAACAACTGCCACCCCTTGATGCAAAATACAAACTGGAAGAAAATATAATTAAAGGTTGTCAGTCAACTGTTTGGTTAGTGGCCAACTTTGAAAATGGTAAAGTGTATTTTAAAGCGGATAGTGATGCCGTTATTGTAAAAGGTTTGGTAAGCTTGTTAATTAAAGTATTATCGGGACTTACACCTGATGAAATTTTACAAGCTAAGTTGGGCTTTTTGCAAGATATTGGTATGATGTCGCATTTGGCACAAACTCGTTCAAACGGTTTAAGGGCTATGATTCAGCAAATGAAAAATTATGCTTTGGCTTTTCAATCAATACATTCTTAAAATTGAATACACATGGAACCTGAAGTATTGCGGGAAAAAGTAATTGAAGTACTCCATCAAATTTATGATCCGGAAATTCCGGTAGATATATATGAGTTGGGATTGATTTATGAGGTGAAAGTATTGCCGATTAATAATGTTCAAATTGTAATGACATTAACCGCACCAAGTTGCCCAGCTGCACAGGAATTGCCTATTGAGGTTGACCAAAAAGTGCGAGCAATTGAAGGGGTAAATGATGTACATGTTTCTGTGGTTTGGAATCCACCTTGGGATAAAAGTATGATGAGCGAAGCTGCCCAATTAACATTGGGTTTCCTATAATTCTAATGATTTATCCGTAAAATATTCTGTTAATTGAAAAATTAAATCAATCAACATGAAAATAACTGCACAGGAAGAATATGGTTTAAGAATATTAATACGCATTGCACGTTGCAAAGACAACGAGGGTCTGAGCATTCTTGCATTAAGCCAGGCAGAAGGCTTAACGAAAGCATATATAGCAAAGCTAACCCGTTTGTTACGGAAAGCCGGTTACATAAATAGTACACCCGGTAACGTAGGTGGCTATGTGTTAGCCCGACCTGCTAAAGAAATTAATGTAAACCAGGTACTTAAATCGTTAGGTGGTGCTTTGTTTTCAAAAGAGTTTTGCGGTGATTACAGTGGTGCCATGCGTTTTTGTAATAATTCGGTTGATTGTTCTGTTCGTTCATTATGGCAAATGGTACAGTTTTCAATTGATCAACTATTAGATAAAGTGAGCTTACAAGATTTAATTGGAAGTGAGCAAAACTCAGAAAACCTGCTCAGCAATCTTTTTCAGGCGCATTTGCAATTATTGAAAGAGGCAGAACCCGCTTAGTTTATTTAATCAATATAAACAACGGTAACACACTTGTATATTCAGCATCTTACTGTGCTGTTTAAATCAAACTATTTCAAGTAAAAAAAAGAGGCTGTATTTAGTTCATACAGCCTCTTTATATTTTCAGAAAACAAATACAGCAAAAATGATTCATGCTGTTTGTTTACTGTACTAAACTATATTACCATTAAATCAACAAACTCATCTACGTGAGTATTGATAAGCGTGTTGTAGTTTAATGCAATGTTCAAAATGTTTTGCTGTTGTTTCTCAGGGAATTTGCGTGCCAAATTAATTTTGAACTTTTTCAATAATTCCGGAATACCCTCTTCTCTTCTGCGCTTATGGCCAATAGGGTATTCTACCACAACTTCATTTAATTGAGTTCCATCATTTAATTCAACTGTAAGCGCGTTTGCAATTGAGCGTTTTTCCGGATCGTGGTAATCTCTGGTAAATTGAGGGTCTTCAACACAAGTAATTTTTTCGCGCAAAGCATCAATTCGGCTATCAGCAGCCACATTGTCTTCATAATCGGCAGCTGTTAGGCGACCAAAGATAAGCGGTATGGCAACCATGTACTGAATACAGTGGTCACGATCGGCCGGATTATTCAATGGGCCTTTTTTATCAATAATGCGAATGGCAGCTTCATGCGTGCGAATTGTTATGTGTTTTATATCATTGGATGATTTGCCCATTGCTTGTAACTGTTTATGTATAGTCATTGCAGCTTCAACCGCAGTTTGGGCGTGGAACTCAGCAGGGAATGATATTTTAAATAAAACATTTTCCATTACATACGAGCCATAATCGCGTTGAAATTGGAAAGTGTTTCCTTTGAATAGCACATCGTAAAAGCCCCATTTGGGCGCTGTAAGCACGGAAGGATATCCCATTTCGCCGGTTTTAGCAATTAATGCTAAACGTACAGCCCTTGACGTAGCATCACCCGCTGCCCATGATTTTCGACTTCCGGTGTTGGGAGCATGGCGATAGGTGCGTAAAGAATGACCATCGAGAAACGCATTGGAAACAGCATTAATTAATTCATCACGGGTTAAACCGATGAGTTTACCCACTACCGCTGTTGAAGCCACTTTCACTAATAAGACATGGTCTAATCCCACTTTATTAAATGAGTTTTCTAATGCCAAGACTCCCTGAATTTCATGGGCTCTGATCATGGCATCTAATACATCTTTCATTAATAAAGCAGGTTTGCCGGCTGCAACATAAGTGCGCGAAAGCCAATCGGCTGTTGCCAAAATGCCTCCTAAATTATCAGATGGGTGTCCCCACTCTGCAGCCAGCCAGGTATCATTAAAATCAAGCCACCGAATCATGGCGCCAATATTGAATGCTGCCTGAACCGGATCTAACTGAAATTGAGTTCCCGGAACCTTTGCGCCATTGGGAACAATAGTGCCATGTACAATGGGACCTAATAATTTGGTACAGGCAGGATAAGTGAGCGCTTCAAATCCACAACCTAAAGTGTCCAGCAAACAGTAATGTGCAGTTTTCCAAGCAAGTTCATTTTTAATTTCATAATTCAATACATAATCAACTATGTCGGTTAAAACTGTATCAGGTTGGGGACGTTCATTGCTAATGTGTTGTGACATTCTTAAATTATTTTATTTATTACGAATAGGATTAACGTTTTTCTATGGGTACAAAATCTCTGTTTTCAGGGCCTGTGTAGTTTGCGCTTGGACGAATGATTTTTCCATCTTGCCTTTGTTCAATAATATGTGCGCTCCAACCGGTAACTCTTGCAACAACGAACAAAGGGGTAAACATGGCAGTAGGTACACCCATTAAATGATAAGATACTGCTGAAAACCAATCGAGATTGGGGAACATTTTTTTCTCATTCCACATTATGGTTTCAATGCGTTCTGCAACCTGATATAGTTGCATGTCATTGGCTTCTTTTGAAAGGTCGTGAGCAATTTTTTTAATTACCACATTACGCGGGTCGGAAATGGTGTAAACAGGGTGGCCAAAGCCAATGATTACTTCTTTATTTTCCAACCTTTTTTTAATGTCTTGTTCTGCTTCATCGGCCGAGGTATAGCGGCTTTGAATATCATAAGCTACTTCATTCGCACCACCATGTTTGGGTCCACGTAATGCGCCAATAGCTCCTGTAATGGCCGAATAAAAATCAGAGGCAGTTCCAGCAATTACGCGTCCGGTAAAAGTAGATGCATTGAATTCGTGTTCAGCATATAAAATTAATGAAGTATGCATGGCTCTTTCCCAAGATTTACTTGGTTTTTTGCCATGTAATAAATGTAAAAAATGTGCACCTATGCTATCATCATCTGTTTCTACATCAATTTGTTTACCGTTGTGTGAAAAGTGGTACCAATATAATAATGCAGAACTGAGTGATGCCAACAATTTATCAGCAATATCTTTCGCTCCTGCCACATTGTGGTCTTCTTTTTCAGGTAATATGGTTCCCATAACGGATACGGCTGTACGTAACACATCCATTGGGTGTGCGGCGGCAGGAATATGTTGCAACACTTGTTTTACCACTACAGGCAAACCTCTTAATGACTTTAATTTAGTTTTATAGGCAGCTAATTGTGCTTTATTGGGTAATTCGCCGTGAATCAGTAAATAAGCTACTTCTTCAAATTCTGCTTTTTCGGCTAAGTCAAGAATATTATAGCCGCGGTAATGCAAATCGTTACCACTTTTACCAACTGTGCAAAGAGCCGTATTACCGGCAACAATACCGGAAAGCGCTACGCTTTTTTTGGGCTTTGGTGTGGGTGTTGTATTTTCTGTCATTGTTTATTTTTTTTAAAAAGGTTATCAATTTTTTGTTCATATTCATAATAGCCAATGCTTTTATAAAGTTCTTCACGGGTTTGCATGGTATCTAAAACATTTTTCTGTGTACCATCGGTACGAATATGTTGGTACACATTCAAAGCTGCTTTATTTGCTGCTCTAAATGCAGATAAGGGATATAATACCAAGCCAACCCCTGCATCGCGCAATTCCTGAACGGTATATAATGGGGTCATTCCGAACTCTGTAATATTGGCCAATACCGGAATGCCGGTTGCATCTACAAATTTCTGATAATAACTAATGTTTGTTATTGCTTCGGCAAAAATAAAATCAGCCCCTGCTTCTTTATAAGCAACAGCTCTTTCCAAAGTTTTTTCTAAGCCTTCATTGGCTAAAGCATCAGTACGGGCACCTATTACAAAGTGCTCATCGGTTTTAGCGTCCACAGCCGCCTTTATACGGTCAACCATTTCTTCCTTGCTTACCACTTCTTTACCGGGGCGATGTCCGCAACGTTTAGCACCTACCTGGTCTTCAATATGCAATGCAGCGGCTCCTGCTTTGATAAGCGATTTTACGGTTCGTGCTATATTAAAAGCAGATGATCCAAATCCGGTATCTACATCTACCAATAGCGGGGTATCGGTAACATTGGTAATTCTGTTTATATCAATTAAAACATCTTCTAATGTGGTAATGCCTAAATCGGGAATGCCCAAAGAACCGGCTGCTACACCACCACCTGACAAATAAATAGCTTTAAATCCGCTTTGGGTAGCCAGTAAAGCATGGTTGGCATTAATGGTGCCCACTATTTGAAGCGGTTTTTCGTTTTGCATGGCTTCTTTAAACCTAAAGCCGGGCGAACCTGATACAATTGACTGCTGCATGATGAACGATTTAAAAAAATGTATAAAAGACAAGCATTAAATAATAATTTATGCAGCCACAAAAGTACAGCCTGATGCGTTTATAATGTTTTGGCAAACAATATTTATTTGCCTATTTTTTATTTAAAATTTTACCTATTTGTTAGGCTTTTTGGTTTGAAGTTAATACGAGGATTATTGCACGATTTCACTGGGTAATGTGTTGACTGAATTAAGTATGTTTAATTTTTACCATGCCTATGAAATCATACATTTTGCTGGTAAAAGATTTTGGATAATGCAATAAAAAAGCCCCTGATTTTTAGATGAGGGGCTCTTAAAGAACTATACGGATTTAATTTTTAGCGGCATATTTCCACCATTCGTTTAATGTTTTGCATCCCTTGAATTCTTTATCAATGGTGATATAAAATGAAGGCAAATGATCATTGAACCATTGTTCCAATTTTTGTTGTTTTTTGTCTTCAAGGGCTTGTTGTGCAATTTTATTATAGTCTTCTTTTAAGTTTTCGCGATGGGGTTCGGTTCTGGTTTTCAAATAAACCAACCGTACCATTTTTCTTCCTCTGTCATCGGTATAAACCTGAGGCTTAGAAATATCGCCCGGTTTTAAATTTTTGAGTAAGGGAATTAAATCTTTATCCGGTAATTGGTCAATAGTAATGTATGAGCTGCCATCTCTTCCTTGAATTTGGCCTCCGGTGAATTTGCTGTTTTCGTCATCGCTAAAGCGGTTAACAGCTTCACCAAAAGTAATTTGTTTGGTTTCTATTAAATTTCTGATAGAATCTAACTTATTTACTGCTAAATTAATTTCGGTTTGTGTAACGGGAGGAATTTTTAAAATATGGCGAACCACTGCATCATCACCGGAACGGCTAACCAATTGTATAATGTGCAATCCAAATTTTGATTTGATAACCGGTGAAATTTGGCCTTCTTTCAGTTTAAATACGGTAGATAAAAAGGTAGGGTCCCAGAATTTATCGTTTCTGTTTAAATGCAATAAGCCACCTTGTTTTTCCGTTTCAACGTCGTCAGAATATAATTTAGCTAATTGATCAAATCGTTTTTGACCTGTTTCCACCTGATTTTTGTAACTGTATAAATCTTTCGATACATAGTCTTCCACTTCTTTATTGGCTTTTGGTTGAATTAGAATTTGACTAACTTCTATTTCACTTTCAAAGAAGGGTAAGCTATCTTTTGGAATTTTATCAAAATAGGCTTTTACTTCATTAGGGGTAACTTTTACGTTATCCAAAATTTTGTTGCGCATTTGGTCGGCCAATTTACGGTCGCGGAAAGCGGGTCTAAAGTCTTCTTTAATTTGATAAATGGTTTTACCGGCAATTTCTTCCAATACTTCTTTTGAACCATATTCGCGTATAAAGCCTCTTATTTGGTTGTCTAATGCAGCATCCAAATCTTCGTCAGATACAGTTAGAGAGTCTTTTTCGGCTTGTAGAACCAATGCTTTTTGTATAAGTTGTGCTTCCAGAAATGCGCATTCCGGATGTGGGGGTAAGGAAGCCTCTTGTCCTTGTCTTTTAGCATCGGAAATAGCATTCATCACATCGGAACGTAAAATAATTTTATCGCCTACTTGCGCCACAATTTTATCTGCCACAACCTTTTGAACCTGTGCGTTTAATGAGGTTAAGGATGTGCATACAATCAAACTAAAAAATAAAAAATGTTTCATAAGTTAAATATGCTTGTAATCTGCAATAAAGCCGAAGGAAATTCCTTTTAAAGGGCCAATTACTTTTTACAAAAAAGTATTTCAAATGTACTTCTAAACTTTTGCAAACTTTAAGCCGAATAAGCTTTTAACAAAAAAATTTGCTTCAGGGTGTGGGTTAATAACCTATTCTGAAGCAAATTTTTTATTAAGGGTTAGTTATAGTGTACGTTTAATTTCTAATTCTTCGTAAGCTACAATAGTGTCGCCAACTGCCAAATCGGCATAGTTTTTAATGGTTAAGCCGCATTCCATGTTAGAGGGTACTTCTTTTACATCATCTTTATACCGTTTTAAACTTCCTAATTCTGCAAAAGCACCTTCCTGGCGTGGGTAAATAAGAATGCCATCTCTAAACAAACGTATTTTGGCATCGCGTTTTATGCGGCCTTCTACAACAAAACAGCCTGCAACAGTTGCTTTATCGAACTTAAATACTTCACGTACTTCAACAGTTGCCACTTCTTTTTCCTGAATTTTTGGCTCCAGCATACCTTCCATAGCGCTTTTTACTTCTTCAATGGCATTGTAAATAATAGAGTACATTTTTATTTCAACACCTTCATTTTGAGCCAATTTGGCTGCTTGAGCCGATGGGCGAACATTGAAGCCAATTAAAATGGCATCGGAAGCGGTAGCCAATAGTACATCACTTTCAGAAATTTGTCCTACAGCTTTATGAACCACATTTACGGCAATTTCGTCGGTAGAAAGTTTTTGTAAGGAATCACTTAATGCCTCAATTGAACCATCCACGTCACCTTTAATAATAATGTTAAGCTCTTTGAAATTTCCTAATGCAAGGCGTCGGCCAATTTCATCTAAGGTAATGTGCTTACGGGTTCTTAATCCTTGTTCACGCATTAATTGAGCCCGTTTATTGGCTACTTCTTTTGCATCGGATTCATCTAAATATACTTTAAATTTTTCGCCGGCTTGCGGTGCACCATTCAATCCCAATATTACGGCAGGGGTTGAAGGGGGTGCTTCATTTATTCGTTGATTACGTTCATTGAACATGGCTTTAACGCGTCCATGGTATTGGGCACTTACTATGATGTCGCCTTGTCTTAAAGTTCCATTTTGTACTAAAATTGTGGCAACATAACCACGCCCTTTATCTAAAGTAGCTTCAATAATAGAACCTGATGCTTCTTTTTTGGGATTGGCTTTTAGGTCGAGTAGTTCAGCTTCCAACAATATTTTTTCCAGCAATAAATTAACGTTTAAGCCTTTTTTCGCACTAATTTCCTGGCTTTGATATTTGCCGCCCCATTCTTCCACCAAAATGTTCATTTGCGATAGTTGTTCATATATTTTTTGGGGGTTAGCACCTTCTTTATCAATTTTATTAATAGCAAATATCATGGGTACATTTGCTGCTTGAGCATGGATTATTGCTTCTTTGGTTTGGGGCATTACTGCATCATCGGCAGCAATTACAATTACCGCAATATCGGTAACTTTTGCACCACGGGCACGCATGGCTGTGAAAGCTTCGTGACCAGGCGTATCTAAAAAGGTAATGTGCTTTCCACTTTCGGGTAAGGTAACTTCATAAGCACCAATATGTTGTGTAATGCCTCCGGCCTCACCGGCTACAACATTGGAATTTCTTATGTAGTCGAGCAATGAAGTTTTACCATGGTCAACATGCCCCATAATGGTAACAATGGGTGGACGGGTTTCCAGGTTTTGGCTATCTTCTTCTTCCTCATCCTCGTTTAGTTCATCTACATCATCCATGCCAATAAATTCAACTTCATATCCAAACTCACTGGCCACTAATTCAATTACTTCCGCATCAAGGCGTTGATTAATTGAAACCATGATGCCTAAGTTCATACATTTTGCAATAACATCGGCAAAACTTACATCCATTAAGTTGGCCAATTCACTAACGCTAATAAATTCTGTAACCTGTAACTTATTGTTTTCAGTGGCTTCGCCCATTGATTCGGCTGCCTCATCGCGTTTAGCACGGCGGTATTTGGCTTTTAAACTTTTACCTCTACCACCGGCACCGGCCAATTTGGCTTGTGTTTCCTTAATTTTTTCTTGAATATCTTTTGCGTCTATTTCTTTCTCTTCTTTTCTATGATCACGACCTCCGTGTTTAGGATGTGGTGAATTGCGTAAATTATTACGATTGCCCCCTTGTTGGTTTTGCCCATTTTGTTGTTGGTTGTTGCGGTTGTTGGCAGGCTGTACAGGTCTGTTAGGACCGGTAAGCGGGGCATTACCTCCAGGTGCATTGTTGCCGTGGCGTTGTTGTGGATTGCCTGTCTTGGGTTCGCGATTAAATTGACCACCGGGTTGATTACCACCCACCTTATTCAATGGAATGCGTTTGCGTTGTTTGCGATTTTCATCGCGAGAAGTGGGTTTAGGTCTTGTATCACTATCAATTGGTAATTGAATTTTACCTAATATTTTAGGCCCTGTCAATTTTTCTACTTCAATATTTTCTATAATAGGGTTACCGTTTTCTTGTGGGGTATTGCTTTCGGTTAAGCTTTCTGTTGGCTCTTCCTTAGTTTCTGTGTTGGATGAAGTATCTTCCGGTAAGGTTTCAGCAACAGGTGCTGCTACTTCAGGTACCGGTGTTGCAGTTGTTGAAGGAGTGTTTTCTTCTTCTAATTTTTGTGCCGTTGGCTCCTCTTTTTTCTTTACTTGTTTTTTAGGACGAGTTGAATTTTCTATTGCATCAATATCTATTTTGGCAATAATTTTCGGCCCTTCAATTTCCGGAACTTCTAATTTAATAAAATCAGGTTCTGCAGGAGTTGCCGGGGTGCTTGTATTCTCCGGTTCAACAAATTTTTCTGCAACAGAAGGTTCGGGAATGTCATTAGGTTGGTTTGAAATAGTCGGTTCTTCTTTTTCAATAGCAGTAACCGATTCATTTGTTGTTACAGTAATTTCCGGTTCTACTACTTCTTTTACTTCTTCCTTGGATGCTTTTTTATCTTCTTTTTTAGCAGTTGTTTCTTCTTCCTCTTTGTCCTTTCTTTTACGGGCATCAGGCGGAATAATTTTTGGAATTTCAACCTGATCGGCTTTGTTTTTAGCCTGTTTATCACTTTGAAATTCTGCCTGAAGTGCCAGGTACATTTCGGCTGTAAGTTTGGCGGTAGGTTTTAACTCATCTTTATTAAAACCTTTCTTGCCTAAAAATTCAATAATGGTTTCCTGGCCAACATTAAACTCTTTTGCGGCTGCTAATAATCTTGGTAATTTCAGTTCTGACATTCCGTTTTATTTAATCCATCTGTTCCCTTTGTTAAAAGGCAACGCTCAAATGTATACATAAGACTGTTTATAGCCTAATATATTGCTTTAAAATACCCCTTGTTTTTACTTAAAGTTTGTTTGTTGGCATAAATGGGGTTGTTTATGCTTTTATTCATTATCGAATTCAGCTTGTAAAATTTGCCTAACTTCTTCAATGGTTTCTTTTTCCAAATCGGTTCTTCTTTCCAATTCATCATTGCTTAAGTTAAGCACACTGCGGGCAGTATCGCATCCAACTTTTTTAAATGCTTCAATTACCCAAGGTTCAATTTCATCGCTAAATTCTTCCAAGTCAATATCAAACTCATCGGTTTTCTCTTCATCTTCTCTAAATACATCCAAGGTATAACCGGTAAGTTCAGATGCTAATTTAATATTCACGCCTCTGCGCCCAATGGCCAGTGAAACCTGATCGGCCTTCAAATAAACATCGGCTTGTTTCTTTTCAGAGTCAATGTTCATGAAGCTGATTTTAGCAGGTGTTAAAGAGCGTTGAATTAATAATTGAATATTGTTGGTGTAATTAATTACGTCAATATTCTCATTTTTTAATTCGCGAACAATGCCATGAATACGGCTACCTTTCATACCCACACAAGCACCAACGGGATCAATTCTGTCATCGTATGATTCTACAGCTACTTTGGCTCTTTCACCCGGTTCACGAACAATTTTTTTAATAGAAATTAATCCATCAAAAATTTCCGGTACTTCTATTTCTAACAGTTTAGCCAAAAACAAGGGACTGGTACGTGAAAGAATGATAACAGGTGAATTGTTTTTTAAATCAACTCTTGCTACTACGGCTCGAACGGTTTCGCCTTTGCGAAAGAAGTCTTGCGGAATTTGTTCTGATTTGGGTAGAATTAACTCATTACCTTCCTCGTCCATTAATAAAACTTCTTTTTTCCAAACCTGGTGTACATCGGCAGAAATGATTTCGCCAATGCGGTCGCTGTATTTTTTAACAAGAATATTCTTTTTTAAATCGTTAATACGGCTGGCTAAGGTTTGTTTAGCGGCTAAAATGGCACGGCGTCCAAAGTCAAGCATATCAACTTCTTCATATAATTCTTCGCCTACTTCAAAGTCGGGTTCAATTTTAACAGCTTCAGAGTAGCTAATTTCGGCAAGTGGGTCATTTACTTCTCCGTCTTCAACAATCATTCTGCGACGAATAATTTCTAAGTCGCCTTTTTCTGCATTTACAATAACGTCAAAGTTTTCGTCGCTACCATATTTTTTTCGAAGTAAGGTTTTAAAAACATCTTCTACCACTTTCATTAACGTGGGTCTGTCAAGGTTTTCAGTGTCTTTAAATTCCTGAAATGCGTCAATGAGGTTAATACTTGCCATAATTCAATGATTTTGTGTTGCTTCAGGCAATAAGCCTTTAAGCCCGATGGTGGTTAAAATTTAATTTGAACGGTTGTTGTTTTTATATTATTAAATGGAATTAAAACTTGTTGCGTTGTGGCTTTTTTACCTTTACCAATGGTTTGTTCTAATAAAATATCATTATCCGTAACGGCCAATAAAGTGCCTGTTTTAACGGTATCATCTTTAAAAACCACTTCAACAGTTCGGCCAATATTTTTTACATATTGCCGATGCAACTGTAGCGGTTCGCCAACGCCGGGCGAGGAAACTTCCAGGCTAAATTCACCTTCAGGGTAAATGCCGGCTTCCGTTATTAACTGATACAGTTTTCTGTTAAAATAAACGCATTTCTCAATAGGGAATCCGTTATCGCCATCTAAATACACTTTTATGTTTTGTGTAGGTTTTATTTTAACCGATACACAAAAAAAACCGGGTTCCGATTCCAGCATCTGGTTTACAATGCCGGTAATTTGTTCTATGGGTGATTCTGTTAACATACCTATAAAGCAGAAGGGAACGTGCTCGTTCCCTTCCTTTTGTTCTTTTTTCCAATGCAAATGTAATGGATAAATTGTTTATTCACCAAATAAGTAAGCGTTAAAATGCAAATGGTTAAAAAATGCTGCTGTTTTTAAAAATTACAATCATTCGTGTAATTTTGCCATTATGCTTAAAATTATTATTTGGGGCTGTGTACTTTATTTGCTGTACAAATTTGTTTTTGATTTGGTTGTGCCCATTGGCAAAGCAACCTCAGAAATGAAACAAAAAATTAATGCCATGCAACAAGAGCAACAGCAATTTAGTTCCAATAACCATCAATCCGCTTCCGGCTCCAAACACAATACATCTAACGAAGAGGGCGAATACATTGACTTTGAAGAGGTTAAAAAATAGATCAAAGTTTATCATTGTTTTTTTCAAACAATTCACTAACACTTTTACTTTTCTGCTAATATGAAAAATTATATTGCCGCTATAGCACTTTCCCTTTCCTGTTTATTGGCCAACCAAACCAAAGCACAAGCTGAAAATAAAAATGAATCAAATTCCCCAAAATGGTGGAAGAGTGCAATAGTTTATCAAATTTATCCGCGCAGCTTCAAGGATAGTAATGGAGATGGCATTGGCGATTTAAAAGGAATTATTTCGGAATTAGATTATTTAAAAAGTTTAGGTATTAATGTTGTATGGTTAAACCCCATATACCAATCGCCTAATTTTGATAATGGCTATGATGTTAGTGATTACCGAAAAATAGATCCGGAGTATGGCACCATGGCCGATTTTGATTCTCTTTTAAGCGGTATGCATCGCCGTGGTATTAAATTGGTGATGGATTTGGTAGTAAACCATAGCAGCAGTGAACATGAGTGGTTTAAACAAAGCCGCAGTTCGCGAACAAACCCTTATCGTAATTATTATCATTGGTGGAATGCGGAAAACGGAAAGCCGCCCTATCGTTTTAGCTTGTTTGATATTAACCATGATGCATGGAAATATGATTCGTTAACCAATGCCTACTATTTACATTACTTTTCCGATAAACAACCCGACTTAAATTGGGAAAATCCGAAAGTACGTGAAGAAGTTTATGATATTATGCGCTTTTGGGCTGATAAAGGTATTGATGGGTTTCGGTTAGATGCATTTCAGTTTGTGGCAAAAGATACCACCTTTCCAATGTTTCCCAAGGGTTTTGAAAAAGATTTTACTCGTTACTATGCTATGCAAGGAAACTTACATGGATACCTGCAACAAATGTATCAACAAATTTTTAGCAAGTATGATGTAATGAGTGTTGCAGAAGGGGCCGGTAATACATTTGAAGATGCACACAATTTGGTAGATAGTAATCGCCACGAATTGAATTTAGCTTATGCTTTTAATGGAGTAGATATAGCAAAACCTAACGGATACAGCTTGCTGCATTTCAAAACCGTTTTTTCGCAATGGGATAGTGCTTTTGAACATAGCGGATGGTTAGCAATATTTTTAGCCAACCACGACCAGGCAAGAATGGTTAGCCGCTTTGGAAATGATGCCCCTGCTTTTCGTACGCATTCTTCGCAAATGTTGTCAACCTTTATTTTAACCATGCGTGGAACTCCCTTTTATTACAACGGAGATGAGCTGGGCATGACGAATCCTAATTTTACTTCCATAAATGATTACCGCGATAAAGTTATTTTAGATGAATACAAGCATACCGTTTTAACCGGAGGGAATGTACAAGATTTGCTGAAAAATTTTGCCTTTGGTGCCCGCGATAACGGCAGAACGCCATTTCAGTGGAATACTTCGCCAAATGCCGGCTTTACAACCGGCACACCATGGATTAATGTAAATCCAAATTACAAAACCATTAATGTTGCTGTTGAAGAAAAAGACCCTAACAGTTGTTTGAATTATTTTAAAAAGCTTGTACAGCTTCGAAACACTCATACAACTTTGGTATATGGGAAATATACTTTATTGGATAAAAACAATGACCAAGTATATGCCTACACTCGTGAAGATGCAGCCGGTAAATTTTTAATACTACTTAATTTTTCAACCAAGAATGCTACGTTTAATAACAACCATATGAAAGGACAGGGAAAAGTGGCTTTGGCTAATTATACCGATGTAGGAAAAACGATAACCTTACAGCCTAAGATAAGTTTACGTCCATATGAAGCAATGGTTATAGAATTATAAACGCAAATCCAGTACCGTTTGTGGTGCCGTTAAATGAATGGTTTGGAAGCCTAAAGCCTTGGCGGTATTAATATTGGCTAAGGTATCATCAATAAACAAAGTTTCTTCGGGTTTTAAATTGTTTTGTTGCAAAATATATTCAAAGCCATCTGCATCGGGTTTTCGCATGCCCATTTCATGGGAATAATAGGCTTTTAAAAATTGCTCATTAAAGTTCTGCATTCCAACATCGCGTTGAAACAACTGCATAAAACAATTGTAGTGAATAATATTGGTGTTTGAAAACAGATAAACGGGATATTGTTTGTTTATTTTATTCAGCCATTCAATTCTTTCCGGTGGAAAGTTTAATAGCATGGCGTTCCATGCGTCAGTTATAGTTTGATTGTCAGCATTAATGCCGGTTGTTTTTCTAAGCAATTCAAAAAATTCATTCGCCGTAATTTTGCCCGTTTCTAAGGCTATAAACAAATCATTAGAATGATTTTGTGAAAAAAATTGTTGGAAGTTTTGAATACCTAATTGTTGAAAAGCTTGCGTTGTTTTCTGAAAATCAAGATTAATAAAAACACCTCCCAAATCGAAAATGATATTGTGCACTTTTTTCATGCTACAATATTACAATAAAATCTGCGCTTCGTTAATTGTTAGCAACTAGGGAATTAAGCTGCTTTTTCAATAGCCATGAAGTTAACCAATTTGCCATTGATATCAAAAATTGGAAAAGCTTCAATATGGCAAGTGTACATACTGCCATTTTTTTTGTAATTAATAATGCTTGTATTAAATGGCTGCAATGCCTGAATGGCACTTTTAATGAATTTGCGAGTTTCTACTGAGGTTTCAGGACCTTGAAAAATGGCCGGACGTTTACCAATAACTTCTGATGGGTGGTATCCATTCATGGCCAATAAATTTTCAGTAGCGTAAATGATTTGAAGTTGGGTATTGGTAACAATAATGGTTTTGTTTTCCCATATCAATGCCTCGTGGTAAGCAAATTGAATGTACCCCCAATTGTTTAGCCTGTGTATTTTGTTCAAAGCCTGTAAATCTTTGTGTAATTGATTGCGACGTGCCATGCCCTCTACTACTATATCCCAGCATAATAATGGATGCGCTGCGTTAGAATAATTCATTGCTTACAGTTTGTTACAAGTAAAGTTGCTGTATGTTTTTCTATTCTGTATGCTTTGTTTGTGCTAAACAGGCTAAATATTTTAAATAATTGAACAAATGAAGTTGTATGAACAAAAAACCCGCTGTAGTAATTACAACGGGTTTTATTATCTGCCAAATATTGGTTTATGAACCACAGGTAATACAACCTTCTTGCATAGTACAAACGGCACCTTCTGTTACAGTAGCTGTAACATCTAATTCTGTTGTATTTTCTTGAACAGGTATAACGGGCTGTGCAGTTACTTCGGCCTGTTTTTCAACGGTAAATTGTACTGCTTGTGTGGCTGCTTGTGAACGCAAATAATACATACCTGTTTTCAATCCTTTTTTCCATGCATAGAAGTGCATAGATGTTAGTTTTGCCATATTCGGTGCATCAACAAACAAATTAAGCGATTGTGATTGGCAAATAAAAGCGCCACGGTCGGCAGCCATATCAATAATGGTACGTTGTTTTATTTCCCAAACAGTTTTATACAATTCTTTAATGTTCGCCGGAATTTCAGGAATGTTTTGAATAGAACCGTTATTGGCAATTATTTTATTTTTCATGGTGTTGTTCCACAAACCCAGTTGTATTAAATCCTTCAACAAATGCTTGTTTACAATAATGTATTCACCGCTTAATACCCTGCGGGTATAAATGTTAGAAGTATAGGGTTCAAAACATTCATTGTTTCCTAATATTTGTGAAGTAGATGCTGTAGGCATGGGTGCCACCAATAATGAGTTGCGAACACCATGTTGTTTAACCTGTTGCCTTAGTTCTTCCCAATTCCAGCGGTTAGAAGGTGTAACATTCCACATATCGAATTGGAAAATTCCTTTTGATAGTGGTGATCCTTCATAAGTGGCATATCTACCTTCTTTAATAGCCAGATCTTTGCTAGCCGTCATGGCAGCAAAATAAATAGTTTCAAAAATTTCCTTATTTAATTTTTTCGCTTCTTCACTTTCAAAAGGTAATCGTAATAAAATAAATACATCTGCCAAACCTTGCACGCCTAAACCAATGGGTCGGTGTTTTAAATTGGAATTGCGCGCTTCTTCAACAGGATAATAATTATGGTCAATAATTCTGTTTAAGTTAACGGTAGCAGTATAAGTAACTTCAAATAGTTTATCGTGATTAAACTGACCATTTTCTACAAAACGAGGTAATGCTAATGAGGCAAGATTACAAACGGCCACTTCATCGGGTGCTGTGTATTCAATAATCTCAGTGCATAGGTTGCTGCTTTTAATGGTGCCTAAATTTTGTTGATTGCTTTTACGATTAGCAGCATCTTTATACAACATGTAAGGGGTGCCGGTTTCAATTTGTGACTCCATTATTTTAAACCATAATTCCTGTGCTTTTATGGTTTTACGTGCACGCCCTTCTGCTTCATATTGCGTATATAATTTTTCAAATTCTTCACCCCAGCAATCGCTTAAGCCCGGAGCTTCATTGGGACAGAATAAGCTCCATGTTTCATTGGCTTCAACGCGTTTCATGAATAAATCAGGAATCCATAGTGCATAAAACAAATCGCGGGCTCTTAGTTCTTCTTTACCATGGTTTTTCTTTAATTCTAAAAACTCAAACACATCGGCATGCCAAGGTTCCAGGTAAACAGCAAACGCGCCTTTTCTTTTACCACCGCCCTGGTCAACATAACGGGCTGTATCATTAAACACCCTAAGCATGGGAACAATGCCATTGCTGGTACCATTAGTGCCGCCAATATAACTTCCGGTAGCGCGAATGTTGTGAATGGCTAAGCCAATACCTCCGGCACTTTGTGAAATTTTTGCTGTTTGTTTCAAAGTATCGTAAATGCCATCAATGCTATCTTCTTTCATGGTTAGCAAAAAGCACGAGCTCATTTGTGGTTTGGGTGTGCCGGCATTGAATAAGGTGGGTGTTGCATGGGTAAACCAACGTTCACTTAATAAATGATAAGTTTTAATAGCACTTTCTACATCATTTTTATGAATGCCCAAAGCAACACGCATGTACATATGTTGAGGACGTTCAGCAATTTTACCGTTTATTTTTAACAGGTATGATTTTTCTAATGTTTTAAAGCCAAAATAATCAAAAGCGAAATCTCTGTCATATATTATAGTGCTATCTAGCAATTCGGCATTGGCTTCAATTACTTCCATCACATCATCGGCAATTAATGGCATTCTTTTACCGGAGTGACTATCGGTGTAATTGTACAATAAACGCATTGTAGCCGAAAAGCTTTTAATGGTATTCTTGTGTAAGTTACTTACAGCAATGCGTGAGGCTAAAATTGCGTAATCAGGATGTGTAATGGTAAGCGATGCGGCTGTTTCGGCAGCTAAATTATCTAACTCTTCTGTTCTTACACCATCATAAATGCCTTCAATGGTTTTTTTGGCCACATCAATTACATTCACCATAGGGCTAAGGCTATAGGAAAGTTTTTGGATGCGAGCTGTTACTTTATCAAACTTAACGGTTTCTCTTCTTCCGTCTCTTTTAATTACATGCATATATATAATATTTTAATTATTTTCAAAAGGATATTAAAAATCTTCATCTAACTTGAAAGCTTGAGCATTGATGTTGCTGCTCATAACACCGGCTTTTTGATAATCACCCACTCTTTTTTCAAAAAAGTTGGTTTTGCCTTGCAGTGAAATCATTTCCATAAAATCGAATGGGTTGGTGGCATTGTAAACTTTTGAATAGCCTAATTCAACCAACCATCTATCGGCAACAAATTCAATGTATTGCTGCATTAGTTTGGCATTCATGCCAATTAAATCAACCGGTAAGGCATCTGTAATAAATTCTTTTTCAATGCTTACGGCATCTGTTATAATATTTTTAACCTGTTGTTCGGTTAATTTGTTGGTAAGCATTTTGTATAACAAACAAGCAAATTCACAGTGTAAGCCTTCATCGCGTGATATTAATTCGTTACTGAAGGTTAATCCCGGCATTAGTCCGCGCTTTTTCAACCAGAAAATAGAGCAGAAGCTGCCACTAAAGAAAATCCCTTCAACTGCTGCAAAAGCAACTAACCTTTCAGCAAAGCTGCCATTGGTTATCCAACGTAATGCCCATTCTGCTTTTTTCTTTACGGCAGGTACGGTATCTATGGCATGAAATAAACGGTTTTTTTCTTCCGGATTTTTGATGTAGGTGTCAATTAACAAAGCATAGGTTTCAGAATGGATATTTTCCATCATAATTTGAAAGCCATAGAAACATCTTGCTTCGGGTAATTGTACTTCGCTCATAAAATTTACAGCCAGGTTCTCATTCACAATACCATCACTCGCAGCAAAAAAGGCTAGTACATGCGATATGAAATGTTTTTCACCATCATTTAAACTGTCCCAATCTTTTAAATCAGCACTTAGGTCAATTTCTTCTGCTGTCCAAAAACTGGCTTCATGTTGTTTGTATTTTTCCCAAATAGCGGGATAATTAATAGGTAAAATAACAAACCTGTCTTTGTTTTCTTTCAATAACACTTCATTACTATTGTCCATAGTATTCAATTTTTTTTTACATTTTATATTAAGTTGGGGCTGGAGAGGGTAAGGTATATTACGTTTTTGTAGTATACTTTGCTACACCCGCTTTTCGCCCGAAAGCGATTTGTTTTATTGGTAAAAGGCAGGTCTTCTGACTTCCCATGAATTGGCAACCTTCCCATTTTTTTAAAACAGTGGTTTTAAAACGCCAAAGCATGTATAATTGGGTAACAGCTACGGGGATAGTTCAGGATTTGCACCTGATTCCCTTTTCATTCCATATCAAAGGAAACCTTAAACCGGGCAGCAAAATAATTAAGGTTTTGCATGAAGTACAAAATTGTTATTAACCCTATGTTGAAAACATATTTTTTTCGGTTATGAAAAAAATACTCTTATGTTTTTTTGTTAAATGATAATCATACTAATGCATGAATTTTATTCAACATTGTATTAGTGTGAGTGTTTTGTGAAAAAAACAAGATGCTTTTTTAAGGTGCTGATTAAAAAAAATGTATATAAAGAGGGTTAAGAAGGCAAACTAAGTTCTAATGCACCAATTATTTGCTTCATTTCATTAATGTCAAGATGTGTTGCTGACATTTGAATTAATAACCTGTCGTTATTGAAAAAAGTTAGCTCGTGTTGATTTAATTTTTTTTGATAGGTTGCTATGGCTTTTTGGCCTAATAAGTCAATTTGTTTGGTATAGCCTTGATTTGTTTCAGATTGAATATTTAACCGGGTTAAATATTGCAAATAGTAAATGTTGGCACCTGTTTCGCCGGCGCAATCAATAATCGTAAATTGAAATGATTTGTTTTGATTGAGATTATGGTAAACATATTTAGCAGTTGAGTAACCATTTTGATTAGTGATCTCAAAATTTGTTTGATGATATTGTAATAATTGCTTGGGTAAAATATTCTTTAGTTGTGCCGGGGAAAAGGGAGTTAGTTTTTTTAATGCGGTTACTCTTTCAAATACAGATGGCTGAGCTTGTTGCGCTTCATCAGTAGGTATGGTATTGGCTATGATAGTATCTGCATCAATCCCTTTGATTTGTTGTGAATGATTATTGCAGGAATAAAGCAATAATAAAATGTAAATAACCAATATTTTTTTACTGCTCATAATGACCGGCCACAGTTCTATTTCAAAAGTAAGGCAATAAAATAACGTTATTGGGCCGGTAAAACAATTTACAACTTTTGGGCTATAAGCCTAAGTACATCAGCCGTGCCATTGTGAAATTTTCCTTCAGACAAATGAATTTGTTTTTGGCCGCAACTAATAATGTGTAATAATTGAAAGTCGGCGCATAAGGATGGTGCATCATATAATAAAGCAGGGTCTGCAGGGCCGCCACTTTTAAATTGAATTTGTTCTTTGCTAAACGCTTCTAAAACCAAGTAGCCGCCCGGCTTTATGGCGTTTACTATTTTGCTGTGAAAGGCTTTTCGAAGCGGTTCGGGTAAATGCACGTAAATAAGTGCCACTGCATCATATTGTTTTGTTGGTTCAAAATCGGCAATATCTTTTACTTCGTAATGAATATTAGATAATCCCAATGCTTCAGCCTTTTTTAGTGCTTTATTCCGCGCTACTTCGCTATAGTCAAAGGCATCAACGGTATACCCTTTCTGTGCGGCATAAATGGCATTTCTGCCTTCTCCTTCGGCGGGTAATAATATTGTGCCCGGTTTGTTTGTATCGATAAATGATTTAAAAAATAAATTGGGTTCATCACCATACACGGTTTCATTTTCACTATAACGTTGATCCCAAAAATTTTTTATCATAGCTTAACTGTTTAAACGAATGCTTCAATACAAATAAATGTCGGGCACAATGCTTATTAATCAACCGGGTTTTTGCTTGCTATTTTTCTGCTTGTGTTACAGGTAATAACTCTTCATCAATTACCTGTTTAAATACTTTTTTAGGTAATGCACCAGGCTGCATCATGGGTTGACCTTGTGCAGGAATGAATAAAAAAGTTGGAATACTTTGAATGCCAAATACTGCAGCTAATTCTTGTTCTTTTTCGGTATCTACTTTATAGATATTCAATTTTCCGGCATATTCATCAGATAATTCTTCCAATACAGGTGCTACCATTTTACAAGGACCGCACCAATCGGCATAAAAATCAATAATTGCAGGTAATGTTCCTTGGTATTTCCATTCCTGCTCTTTTGTATAATCAAAAATTTGATCTTTAAATTCTTGAGTAGTTAAGTGTTTTGTTGCCATTGTATCAATTTTATGCAAACTTACTTCATTTATTAGAATGTTTTAGTGATGTTTATCACATAAGCCCTATTACTTTTTTGTTGAATAATGATTGGCGTTTAAGGGTGATATATGTCACAGTACAGGCTAATTGCGCAGAATAATTTTGCAATAAATTTTAACGCAATGCTAAGATTGAACAGAATGAAGTACTTATTAAATGCCTTTATTGGCCTATGTTTTCTTTTATTTCAGCAAACGGTATTAGCACAGGATAGTACCCAACAGCTAACACTTTCCGATGCTATTGCACGGGCTGAAGCCAACAATAAAGCTATACAACTGGCCGGTATTGACGAACAAATTGCTCAAAGTAATTACAAGCAAACATCGGCCATATTCTTACCCCAGGTTGGCGTATCCTATACAGCCATGAGTACCAATAATCCTTTAAATGCCTTTGGTTTTAAGTTACAACAAAAAACTATTACACAAGCTGATTTTAATCCGGATTTATTGAATCATCCTTCCGGCACACCTGATTTTTCTACGCAATTATCTGTGCAGCAGCCATTGGTGAATTTAGATATGCTTTATATGCGTAAAGGTGCCGAAAAGCAAACAGAACTTTATCAGTTTAAAACAAAGCGCACTAAAGAATATATTGCTTTTGAAGTGCAAAAAGCCTATTTGCAATTACAATTGGCATACGATGCCGTAAAAGTGTTGCAAGAAGCGCAGCAAACGGCGCATGCTATGTACCAATTAACACAAAACTATTTTAATCAGGGATTGGTACAAAAATCTGATTTGTTGAATGCACAGGTACATGAAAACATGGTAACTACACAATTGGCTAATGCTAAAAGCAATATTAAAAATGCCAGCGATTATCTTAGTTTTTTAATGGGCGCCCCAACCGGAACTACCTATACCATTGATAAAGTTGTATTTGATAATACATTATCCGGTGATTCTATTACTAAAGTTCCTGAAGCACGTGCCGATTTTATGGCCATGCAAAAAGCTATTGAAGCCAGTAACTTAATGATTAAAAGCAGTAAAATGAGTTATCTGCCAAAACTAAACGCATTTGGCAATTATCAACTTAATGACAAAAGTATGTTTGGCTTTGGTGCCAATGCTTATTTAGCAGGTGTGCAATTATCATGGAATTTATTTAATGGTAACCGAACTAAAAATACTATAGTAACACAAACGCTTGAACGTAATAAGCTGCAACAGCAATTATCTCAACAAAAAGAACAAAGCCAACTTGAGTTGAATAAGACATATCGCGATTTGCATGATGCAGGCTATCAAATTACTCAACAACAATCTGCCATACAACAAGCAAGTGAGGCTTTGCGAATTTTGCAAAATCGCTACGAACAAGGATTGGTAAAGACTACCGATGTGCTAATGGCCGAAACACAGTTGGCACAACAAAAATTAGGCTTAGCCCAAGCACAGTTTAATTATCAAACTACGCAAGCTTATTTACAATTTTTAACCCAAACTTCCAATAACACTAAATATTAATCAACAATTTAACCTGCCTGAGAATAAAATATACAATCAGGTTTTATACAACTAAAAAATTATGCAGATGAATAAAAATGTAAAAACCACTACCGTTATGTTGGCATTAACAGGTATATTATTAACTGCCTGTTCTTCCAATGAAAAAAAAGCTGAAACAACTACTGTTGTTACTCCTATTGAGGTAAAACTTTCTATGCCTAATGCTGCAACACAAAATGCATTAAGCTTAGGCGGACAAATTGAAGCGGTACAAAGTGCCAATATTAGCACAAGGGTAATGGGGTACATTACATCCATGCGTGTAAAAGTGGGCGACCATGTTTCACAAGGTCAATTACTTGCTACCATTAGTAATCAGGATATATTGGCTAAACGTGCACAAGCCGATGCTATGATTGCCGAAGCCGAAGCTGCGTTGCGTAATGCCCAAAAAGATTACGATCGTTTTACTGCTTTATACCAACAACAAAGTGCATCTGCAAAAGAATTGGATAATGTAACCCTGCAATACAATGCAGCAAAATCACGAGTAGATGCTGCTAAACAAATGCGTAATGAAGTAAATGCCATGTTGGCTTATACCAATTTAACTGCACCTTTTAGTGGTGTGGTAACTCAAAAAATGGCTGATGCCGGAAGTATGGCAAACCCCGGAATGCCTTTGCTTACCATTGAAAAATCAGGCAGTTTCCAAGTTAGTATTGCTGTTCCCGAATCGCAAATTAATTATGTAAAAATGGGTAACGTAGTACCATTATACATTCAAGCCATTAATAAAAGTATTAAAGGTACAATAACACAAATCAGTGAAAGTGCGCAATACACCGGTGGTCAATATATGGTTAAGGTAGCAATACCCGAAAATGAGAAAGCAGGTTTATATGCCGGTATGTATGTTACTGCACAGTTGCCGATTAAAGGTAATGTTGCTGTTGTTAATACCGGCAGTGATGCGGTTATGGTGCCTGTATCTGCTATTGTAACAAAAGATGAATTAACCGGCTTATATACTGTTTCCGCCAATCACACTGCTTTATTGCGTTGGGTTCGTTTGGGTAAGCAAATGGGGAATGAAGTTGAGGTATTGTCAGGTTTAAGCAAAGATGAACCCTTTATTCTATCTGCCAACGGCAAATTAGCCGATGGTGTTCCGGTAAAAGAAATGAAATAACAATTGAGCAATCATTGAATAGTTTTTTAAATTATTAAATATTATTATGGAAAAAGGATTTGCGGGAAATATTGCCAAAGCATTCATACAGAGTAAGCTAACTATTCTGTTAATGATTGCATTTTTATTGATAGGTGCTTACAGTACCTATTTAATTCCGCGGGAAGAAGAGCCCCAAATTGAAGTGCCAATGGCCGATGTATTGGTGGGTTTCCCCGGTGCTGAACCTAAAGAAGTTGAAACAAAAGTAACTGCCCCTTTAGAAAAAATTATTTCAAATGTAAAAGGTGTTGAATACGTTTATTCAACTACCATGCAAGGTAGGGCTATGCTTATTGTTCAGTTTTATGTGGGCGAAGATGTTGAGCGCTCATTAGTAAAATTGTACAATGAGTTAATGAAGAATATGGACAAGTTGCCGCAAGGTGTAACACTGCCGTTGGTAAAAACTCGTGCCATAGATGATGTGCCTGTGTTAGGCCTAACCTTGTGGAGCAATAAATATGATGATTATGCCCTGCGACAAATGGGTGAGGTTTTAACCAATGAAATAAAAAAGATACCTGATGTTTCTGCTGTTAATATTATTGGCGGACGCAGCCGTGAGGTGAAAGTGCTGTTGAACAAAGATAAAATGGCTGAATACCATGTTGACTTTTTAAGCATTGCCAAACAAATGCAGGGTAATAATGCGCAATTAGCTTCCGGTAACCTTCTAAAAAGCGATACTGCATTCGCAGTTGAAACAGGTAATTTTTTAACCAATGCTGATGATGTGGCGAATTTAATTATTGGTACTAATCAACAGCAACCTGTTTTCTTACGTCAGGTAGCAAAAGTTGTGGATGGTCCGGAAACCCCCAGTCAGTATGTGTATTTTGGTTATGGGAAAGCCGATACGTCAAAAGATGCCCGTTATGCTTCAGCTTATCCTGCTGTAACACTTTCTATTGCCAAGAAAAAGGGTGCTGATGCTATGCAGATTTCAGAAGAAATTCTTTCTAAAATAAATCACATCAAGTCGGAGGTAATCCCTGCCGATGTGCATATTACCACTACTCGTAACTATGGAGAAACCGCTTCAGAAAAAGTATCTGAATTATTGTTTCACTTGTTTATTGCCATAGTAGTCGTTACTTTATTTGTAATGCTGGCCATGGGCTGGAGAGGTGGTTTAGTAGTATTTTTATCTGTACCTGTAACTTTTGCATTAACCCTGTTTGCTTATTACTTTTTACATTATACGTTAAACCGCATTACTTTATTTGCGCTGGTGTTTATTACCGGTATTGTAGTAGATGATTCTATTATTATTGCTGAAAATATGCACCGCCATTTTAAAATGAAGCGACTGCCCCCTTTACAAGCTGCTATTTATGCTATTAATGAAGTAGGTAACCCAACTATATTGGCCACTTTTACAGTAATTGCAGCAGTATTGCCAATGGCTTTCGTATCAGGATTAATGGGTCCGTATATGAGTCCCATGCCCATTGGTGCTTCAATTGCCATGATGCTTTCATTAATTGTAGCGTTAACCTTAACACCTTACCTCGGTTATTTATTCTTACGCGAAAAAGAAAAGCATGGTAAAGAAAAACCACCGGTAGTATTGGAAAAAACAGGCATTTATAAAATTTATAAATCCTTTATTAACCCCATGCTGCAAAGCCGTTGGAAGCGTTGGGCATTCATGATTAGCATAGTGGTAATATTGCTGGCATCTATGATGATGTTCTACACAAAGGCAGTAGCCGTTAAGATGTTACCCTTTGATAATAAGAATGAATTTCAGATTGTAATTGATATGCCTGAAGGTTCAACCTTGGAAAAAACTGCAGCAGTTACTAAAGAAATAGCTGAATATGTTTCCCAACAACCTATGGTTGAGAATTATCAAGAATACATTGGCACTTCGGGGCCTATTAGCTTTAATGGATTAGTGCGCCATTACGACTTTAGAAGAGGCGATAACATGGCTGATATTCAGGTGAACTTAATTAAAAAAGAAGATAGGAAAGAGCAAAGCCATGCTATAGCCAAAAGTATGCGCCCCGGTATTCAGGAAATTGCTAAGCAATACAATGCTAATGTTAAAGTAGTTGAAGTTCCACCCGGACCACCGGTATTATCTACTTTGGTTGCAGAAGTTTATGGACCCGATTACAGGCAGCAAATTGAAATTGCCCGTCAAATTAAAAAGCTGTTTACCCAAACGCCCGATGTAGTTGATGTTGACTGGCGAGTAGAGCATGACCAAACTGAATATAAGTTTGATGTTGATAAGGAAAAAGCCATGCGTTATGGCATTGCGCCTGCACAGGTAGTAGCTACCATGCATGCAGCACTGTCAAACAGCAATGTGGGAACGTTACATGTTCCGGCAAGCTATGATCCTGTTAATATTTCATTGCAGTTAAGTGATGCTGATAAGTCAGATATTAATGCATTGAAAAATTTAAAAATCATCAATCAACAAGGTATGGCTATTCCTGTGGGCGATTTAGTAACCATTACACGTGGTATTAAAGAAAAAAGTATTTACAGGAAAAATCAAAAGCGAGTGGTTTATGTAACGGCTGATATGGCGGGAAAATTAGAAAGTCCTTCATATGCAATGAGTGATATTTCTGATAAGCTAAACAGCATTAAACTGCCTGCAGGCTATACATTGAAGGAAGAATATACGCATGCACCCAGGTTAGAAGATCATTTCTCGCTAAAGTGGGATGGTGAGTGGCAGATTACCTATGAAGTGTTCCGCGATTTAGGTATTGCATTTGTAGTAGTAATTATCATTATTTACATGTTAATAGTAGGATGGTTCCAAAACTTTACCGTGCCTATTATTATGTTAGCTGCCATACCTTTATCATTAATCGGGATTATTATTGGACACTGGATGATGGGTGCCTTCTTTACTGCAACATCTATGATTGGCTTTATTGCCTTAGCGGGTGTAATGGTGCGGAATTCGGTATTGTTAATTGACTTTATTAATATTCGTTTACGCGAAGGTATTCCGTTAAAACAAGCTATTATTGAAGCAGGTGCTGTGCGTACTACGCCAATTTTATTAACAGCAGGTGCAGTTGCTTTAGGTGCTATAGTTATATTGTTTGATCCTATTTTCCAAGGTTTGGCCATTTCATTAATGGGCGGAACCATTACATCAACTTTCTTAACTTTATTGGTAGTGCCTTTGTTGTATTATAAAATGATGCGTAAAAAATATCCAGAATCTTCAACACCTACTAATAATGATGGCGAAAATACCATCACACAATAATCACCTTTAAAACAATGGTATATGAAAATGTTAGTCATCACAAGTATTAAAGAGGATTTACTGGCTGTAACCCATATCCTCGAAAAAGCCAAAGTGCCGGTATTTAGTGTTACCGATACCATTGGCCATAAATCAGAACACAATAATTATGTGTTGAATAATTGGTTTGCCAGTGGCGATGCGCAAACCAGTGCGCTATTCTTTTTCAGTTTTACTGATGATGATAAAGCACAACAGGCACTGGAATTAGTAAAGAAGTTTAATAATGAAACGCCCAGTGCATTCCCCATTCGTGCATTCATAGTGCCGGTTGAGGCAAGCAGTTATTAATTTTTTAAAATAAAAAAAATAAAAAAATGAGAGAACGTATTGTTCGTGCCGTTGCAGGCAGTATCGTATTATTGAGTGTAGTACTAATTTACTTTGTATCCATTAACTGGATATGGTTAACTGTTTTTGTAGGGGTTAATTTGCTACAATCTTCCTTTACCCGTTTTTGCCCCTTAGAAAAAATATTAGATGGTTTTGGTGTACCCTCTAATAATGGAAAATGTTGTTGAGTTAGAGCGTAATGTGGTTGATGGTAAGGCTAACTGGAAAAGCTTGCTCCAGTTGTGGAATTAAAATTCCGTCTCCCCGAAACCGCTGCTGATTGATGAACTAAATGTGCAAGCTTAAAACCAAAAGTACAATAGCTTTCCGTCAATCCGGACTGAAGCCAAATTGCGAACTGCTGCTGCTAAAATCTTCCAGCCTTACTTGCAGCAAACCCATGTTGGCAGAAGTCGCATAACAGTTTTATTAATGAAAAGATGGTGTTATAATAAAATTTAATAAAAAAATTAGGGTTATCAATTTTGCAATAACCCTAATTTTCTTATTAGTTATTATTTGAATATCGTTTTTTTATGTTACTGTATGCAAGTAAAACTATAGGTATTGAGCTAATTATAAAGGTTATTGGCTTCAATTCCTTAAAGAGTATATAATATGTAAATGTACCTGCAATTGAAGAAATTAAAAATATCAGAAATAATTTCAGAAAAAGAAGTGATTTTTTATTTTTCATTTAAAATTATGTTTTTTATTTTAAGATATACATTACAGCTTCATATGCTGAACCAGCAGCACTTGCAGAAACTATTGCTGCACCGTAAGCAACAGTGCCAGGTCCAACAATTATATTAGCTGCAGCTGCACCGACTGCACCACCCACTGCACCAGCAACATCACCTTTTGCAGCTTGTTTTATACCGCCCCAAACACTACCCCAAAACCCAAAGGTAGATACTTGTGCGTTTAATGTAGCAATAGTTGTACCTACACTTGGTGAATTTAATTTTACCCAATTTGGACCTTCGGAATTCCAGTATGTAATAGAACTTCTTGCAACGTTAGTAGCAATATAAATTATACTTTGTTGCACCTCAGTAAGATTTAAATTAGGAACTTTATTCTCGATTGCAGTAATTTTATTTCCTGTTACTACCAAATCATTGTCAATATTAACATTATCTATAACGGAATATAATTCATCTAATAAAGTAATCTGAGAAGTTGTCAAGTTATTTGCTATACTCTCAGTAAATAGATGTGTGTTGGCCATAATTGGTATGCCTGCGAATGTATTATTGACATAATAATACCCTAACTCTTTTTCAAGTGTTGAGATATTTGGAGTGTTATTTAAATCGTTGAGAATTATATTTTGTGAGATGTCTAATGCTTGAGAAGCATTAAGCACATTATCGACTCCAAAAGTGTTGATGTTAGTCAAATTGCTTTTTTGTCTATTAAGCAATCCATTGTATACATTGGAAAGCTCTTGATTATGTTTACTACCATAAATTTGGAAGTCTTTTGCATTTAAAACTTTGTTTTGTGGAATTGTCATTTTTGTCGTTTTATTGCACGCAATAAAACCTAACATAATTGTAACTGCGAGCAATAGGAAATTTTTTTTCATTGGTTATATTTTAAATTTTTTGTCAAATGGGAATACCCCTGTGCAGTTTGACTTGCTGCATTTTGTAGCAAATTTTTTACGCTCTTACATATTCTTGTGAAGTTCTTAATGTGTCAAGGTTTCTTAATGTCCTGTTTTGAACTGTCGAAGTTTGGAGTGCTGCGATATTATTTCTGCTAACAGTGTGGTTGCTGTTAGCCTTTTTGCATTAAAAACGTTTTCCAACTGAAAAGCCCAACCAGGGTACAAATCCATAACGATTAATAACCGGGGTGAAACTTATACGCCATAGCATGTTTTGCGTGGTATGTCTTCTGTAACCAATACTTGGAATAAAGTTTACAAAATGGTCATCAGCAATTGTTTTCTTTTCCCAAAATAATTTAGCATTTTCACGGGCAAAGGTGGTACCTAAACCAACATCAATAAATCCTTTAGGATTGTTGGTGGTGAATAAATAATTGATGCCGATGGGTATAGCTAAATAAAATGCATTCTCTGAATACATACCCACCCCAATACGAACGCCTAAGCCTGGTTGCTTGGTTAATTGTCGTTCATAGTTAATGCCTGCAAACAAACTATTACCACCCGCTTCTATATAAATATCATTTCTTTTAAAAGAATTTTGCGAAAAGCAGGTGAATGTAAAAGCTAATATTAGAATAGTGAAGAGTATTTGTTTCATTGGATTGGTTTAAAAATTATATGATAATGCTGGTGTTAAGGTAACTGCTTCAAATGTGCCGGTAGAGATTAAAAAATAAACTCTGGAACGGATTCCTAAACTAAAGTGGCGGTCTATTGGTTTAAAATATCCAAGCCCTGCAAATATGCCACCTTCTTCTAATCCATCATGTTTGTAATCTCTTTCATCTAAGGTGATTAAATTATTGAAGTTTTCAAGAAGAATTTCTTGTTGACGAGAACGTAAATAGAACAAACCTGCCTGATATTTCCAGTTGTTTTTTCGTTTGTTAAATGTACCCTCATATGAAAATTGATAAAAATAATTAATGTGACGAATTGAATAATTGTTAATTTGTAAATAAATGCTGTTGAAGGGGCCATCAAAATTAACTCGCTTACTATTGATTGATTGGGCGTAAGCAATGCTTAATGTTGAGCTACTATCCATTTTAAATTTTAGTTCTAAGCCTGCAATTGAACCCACAAAATTCTTTTTATAAAAATAGGTTTTAGGGTTAGGCCCACCCAGCTCATCATAGCTTCTCACAAAAAAATTTCCATTTAATCCATAATTCGCTTCTAATGAAAATTTACTTTTTTGAGCGTGTAACACCACACTATTTATAAGAAAAATACCCATAATTAATGTTATCTTTTGTTTCATGTTACTGTGGTTTTACATTGTAAATAACTTTTTGTTTTGGTGGTGTTATCATAGTGTTGCAAAACATCACTTCATCTGTGTTACTCAAATTTCTCATTTGAAAATTTATTTTTGTACCTGATAATTTAAATTGAGTGGGAAGTGTAAGAGTAGATAAACTATCTTCTGTGTTGTTTTTAGTTATATATTTAATAATAAATACATACCCGGTACTACCTGAACAGCTGTTTATATTTCGATCTACACTACCTTTAAAAAATTCAGGAGAATTTTTACGACACGATAAAAATGTCAGCAAAACTGCGGAAATAAAAAAGAAAAATTTCATAATGAGATTTTTAATTGTTTTGAAATAGTCTTTTATATGCATAGTGGGCTATGCTCCCTTAATAATTGATGGTTTTTATTTTCATGACCATTGTGTTTTATTCTGCAATCACTTAATTATTGGGGTGTGTCCAACAGGGTTGCTTACAAATTTTAAATTGATGATGTATAAGAATATTTTTTTATTGTATTGATACATTTTGAATATAGCTAAAAAATGAAATAGGATATAATTATACATGGTAATAAAGTTTAACGCAACAATATTAAATAATAAAATTAATAACTATTCAATTATTTTAATTAAATTTTAAAAATATCGTGTTTTTATGGTGTTTTATTACCAAAAAAGGTAAAATTTGATGTAAATGAGTAGATTATAAATAATATATTATTTTATTTAATTGCAGTTTAACAACTTTAAATTAAATAACTTATCATTTGTATTGTTATGAGTTGTAGCAGTGGTTACAAAGTAAGGAATGGGCAATGTGTAATTTCCCCCATTCCTATTTTTTCGTTGTGTACAAGTTGCTTAAAATGATTGTTGCGTTTCGAGTGGACAATGGTTTATTTAAAAACATAACCAATTGAAACAACCGCTTGCAGCGCCCCATTAAATCCGGATACTGTTGTACTGGTTTCATTTAATATCAAAATACCACCATAGCCATTAAAATAAAATTGTTTAAATTGTTTTTGATAGCCTATGTTTAGGTAAATACCTGCCTGTTTCGGTGCTGCATCTTTTTCCGAAACTTGTTTTGATTTGCTTTGAATGGCAAATGGGTTGGTTAACAGATATTGACTGAGTGAAAGATAACCACCTGTATAATTTTTGGTATGCCTTAATTTTTTTGTTCTGTTTTGCAAAGCATAATAATATCTTATTTCCGCAGTTCCTGTAAAATGATAACTAGTAACCGGGTCTGCCACATAAACACCAAATGATTGATTATACATTCTTACCCCCGCATTCACTGCTACCGATACATTTTTATCCAGCGCATGTTCATAATTACCCAGTAACATTATATCAGGTACATAGTAGCTCAAATTCTTTAGGGGTGTTGCTATGGTTAACCTATAAATATTTTTCTGTATAAAATAGGCATTACTATCCGAACTATTCAGTTTCTTTTCATTAAAATCATTGTTTCCCCCTTTTTGACAAAACACATAAATAGGTATAAAAAATATAGTTAACAAGATAATTTTTTTCATATTATATATTTTATTACATTTATTTTTTCTGTATAATTGCTCTTATGCCATGCCAATTACTTCCTACTCTTGCTCTGGCATAAAAACTTCCAGCTTTCAATTCATATTTGTAATTATACTGAGCAGGGTAACCACCTGGTACACCTCCATTAACTTTATAAGTAACTCCAATATTTTGATCTAAAATCCATGTATTTTCGTGGCTATATCCTTGTGCTTTTTCTCCTTTACCTAATTGCCACTTTAACCTATACTGATTGTCAAGATTATTCATCACTTTTGTATATTCTGCCCATCTTGTACTATAGGATCTATCGATTTGATTTAATATTTTATTCTCAAATTGATTAAATAAATTAGTATATACATTCCCAACAAGATGATTAAATCCATTATCTAAATAAGTTGCAACTTCACTATTTGTAAGTGAATATTGTAATGCACTTACACTTATGTTTACATGTAATGCCTGTAATAAGTGATTCCCTAATTTAAAGTCTGCAAAACCTGCTACTTCTGGTTTACTAGGAACGGCATAAGAGTTTGGATGTGGCATTATATAATTGGTTTCTAAACTCATATTATCAAATCCAGTAAATAATTCATCAGCGTAAGATGCGCCCCAGTATGTAATCCATAAAAATTTTTTCTCTCTTTGTATCTTAGCTTTCATTTCAATTTTATTGTAAATGCCTAAAAATTCAATTTTTCTTGTTTTAAAATTCAATCTTCTCTTATCCCAGTCATTAAATATTATGGCTAAATTATCATTGTTAAAATCTGGTTTTATGAAATTAACATAATAATCCGGAACACCATTAATACCCGGTGCACCTCCGCCGCCAAAGTCGGGCATGCCACCGTTTATTTCTTGTAAATAAATAATTTTATTTAAATTTAATATATCATCGCCTAATGCAGCTTCATCTCTGATAACACCTGTTATCACTTCGTATTGATTATTGCCTAGTGGTGTTTCATTGGGAATAGCTAAAAAATTTGGATTATAGAATAGATTATCTACATTATCCTGGAATAATTCCAGATAGGCATCAATAACATCCATATTAACCTGAAACTGTCCAATACGCGTAAATTGGTATAACTGGTTTTCAATAATTACATCTAAGTCTTCATTAACAATTTGTTGTAATGTTTCATTGGGTAGCGCTTCCATTTTCATGTCTATCAAATACTCTTCCTGACTCACTATTGAATTGGGAGTTGAATTTTGTGTTAATAATGCAGTATGTTTATTCTCTGATGATTTAGCTTCAAAATTGTTTACAACTGTTTTAAAACTTTTAAAGTGGGGTAATACCAGGTGAGCATACTCCGGAGATTGTTCTACTTTTTCATAAAAAGCTTTAAAACTTTCTTTGTTGGCAAATTGTAAAATTCCATTGGGAAAGTGTTTGTCTATTCTGATGGTTGGAATTAGTAAATTGTTATAATTGTTTATCCCCCGGAAATCTTTAGAACATGAGGCCATGAATAGAAGAACCGGTAGTGTTGCTAATATAATTTTTGTATTCATTTTCATTACATTTTAAATTATTATGTAAAAACTATTTTTATAGGTTAATTATTAAACCGGAAAACGGGTAAAAAAAGAAATAGGATAGGGTTTTACATGATAATTTATTTTAACGCAACAATATTAAATAATAAAATTAATAACTATTCAATTATTTTAATTAAATTTTAAAAATACCGTGTTTTTACGGTGTATTATTACCAAAAAAGGTAAAATTTGATGTAAATGAGTAGTGTATAAATACTTAAAAATAATTATATTATTATGGTTTCTTTCAATCCTTAAAAAAGTAGATGGCATCATTCGTCTGAAACCTGTTCGCCAAGCCAACTTGTGTTTTTATAAACTTTATTATAAGAGTATACGACATAAAAATAAAAAGGCTGCCGTTGAAAGGCAACCCTTGTATGTTGTAATGTAATTGGTAATAAGATAATTATAACTGAGCTGCTTTGGCTAAATAGGCTGCCAATTGTTGAATGGCGGCGGCATCTACTTTAATTTGTTCCTGTGCTTCCTGCCAGTTGCGTTGCTCTATGGCTTCGCGTATGCCGGGCATGGTTTTAACGCCATAGCCGGTATAAAAGCCCGGTGCATATAAAGTGTGTTTGTACCAGGGGCGGCGGGGTAATCCGTTTAACGATAACAATTGCTGCTCGGCCCGGTATAATGCCTCATTAAACTTAGCCTGCATACCGGGATTATTCAACATTTTTTCCCAGGTTTTGGCCAAGCTATCACTTCCGGTTTTTAAGGCAACAATGGCATTTTGTATGGGTGAAAAATCTAAGTAGGGTACTGCCGGTTTTTCAGTAGGGAATACCATTTTCTTTGTAGGGTCGGCAGCTAATTCAAATTGTCGGGTAGCAATCATTTTGTTTTCTACCATGGTGCTCATGCGCATTTGTTGCACGTTTTGCATTAACTCGTTAATGTACCCATCAACTGTTTTGTGTAAACTTCTAAAATCAAAAGGCAATACATCGGCTTCTGCCATGCGTAAAGCAGCTCTTCCTGCGGTTTGCGCCAAGGCCACACCGTAAGCAAATGTAGGGTCTTTAAAACGGCGGTACATATCCCATGAATCATAAATAGAGTGGTATTCGCCGCCAGCATCTTCACCCCCAAAACCTAAATCTAAACAAGGCACGCCTAAGTGCTGAATAAAAGAAGAATAATCAGAGCCTGAGCCCATTGCACCCAGCTCTAAAGTGTGCTGATTCATTAAAGCTTGTTTCTTTTCATCAGAGATTGCATGTACCATTTGCTCTGCAATTCTTCTTTTAAAAATACTTACACCGGTTTCAGGGTCTTTTACTGTTTCGCTTATTTGATACATAAAATGATTAAGTGCATGTGAACCTTCTGCATTCAAAAAGCCCCTGCCGTTACCATCAGAGTTAATGTAAACCACGGCTTTTTGTTGTAACTCTTTACCATGATCTTCTGCCCATTCGGTACTGCCTAATAAACCGGGTTCTTCACCATCCCATGCACAATACACCAATGTTCTTTTCGGTTGCCATCCTTTTTTTACCAATTCGCCTATGGCGCGTGCTTCTTCAAGCATAGCAGATTGGCCGGCAATTGGATCGGCAGCTCCAAATACCCAGGCATCGTGGTGATTGCCTCTTATTACCCATTCATCGGGGTAAGTGCTTCCTTTTATCTTAGCAATTACATCATAAGCCGGACGTATCTTCCAATCAAAGGCTAATTTTAAATGTACAACTGCTTTCCCCGGTCCTACATGATAAGTAATGGGTAATCCACCGGTCCAATCTGCAGGGGCAACAGGTCCATCTAATGCTGCTAATAAGGGTTGTGCATCATGATAACTAATGGGTAATACAGGGATTTTTAAAATTGTAGTGGCATCTTTTCTGTCTAAGCGTTGCGCATTTTCAGTAGCGCCAACGCCCGGTGTTAAGGGATCGCCGGGATAAATAACCATATCCATTACACTACCTCTTTGCACCCCATATTCATTTTTAAAAGGGCCTTTGGGATATACATCACCACGGCTATAACCATCATCTTTAGGATCAGAATAAATAATGCAACCTACTGCGCCATGTTCGTATGCTACCTTAGGTTTAATGCCTCGCCAGCTGCGGCCATATTTTGCAATTACAATTTTTCCTTTTACATCAACACCCATTTTAGCCAATGTTTCATAATCGCTGGGTAAACCATAATTTACAAATACTAATGGGGCTGTAACATCGCCATCGGCACTCCAGGCATTGTAAGTAGGTAGTTGCCCTTCTACAGCACTGGTGCCATCTTCTTTTAAAGCAGGTTCTTTTAAAATGGCGGTGTACTGTGTTGGCGATGTCATTTCTAAAACACGTGTAACCGGTGTAGGAAACAATACCTGGTATGTTTCTATTTGCGCATCCCATCCCCACTGTTTAAACTTTGCCAATATTGCATCTGCAACTGCTTTACTGCCCGGTGAGCCAATGGCATGTGGTTTAGCGGAAAGTTCCTGAATGGTATTGCCCACATTTTTTGCATTCAATAAGCCATCAAATTGTTGCTCCAAAGCTTGTTGTTTGGCACTGCTTTCTTTAGTAAAGCCGGTAATGGTGCCGGTTTGTGAAAAAACAGGATGCTGTAAACTACATAAACCAATGCCAAGTAGCAGAAGTGTTTTTCTCATGTTGGTTGTTTTGTGTGTTGAAGAAATAATTACTTGTAGCAATTTAACTTTTTTTGCATGAAAAATGGGTGCCTAATTGATGGATGGTGTTGATTAAAGTGTTTTTTAATGCTGATGGTAAAGGGTTTATGTTTGAGCCTACGTAAAACCGCTTTAATGCTTGTAGCATGATAATTTATTGTAAAATGCTGACCTTTGCCATCAAATTGAAATGCTTTGTTTAAAAAATTAACAGCCGATTATTTGTTCACGGGGAAGGAATTGCTAAGTAACGGTGAGGTATTGCTGCTAAACGATGGTGGATTGGTTGAAGCAGTTGTTTCAGCCAATGAAGCAGGTGAAGGAGTAGAAAAAATAGAAGGTATCATTTGCCCCGGATTTATTAATACCCATTGTCATTTAGAATTAAGCCACTTAAAAAATACTATACCCCAATATACCGGTTTGGTTGGTTTTGTACAGCAGGTAATGGCACAACGGGCTGCTGATGATGCACAAATACAGCAGGCTATTGTACTGGCCGAAAAAGAAATGTTGCAGGAAGGTATTGTTGCCGTTGGTGATATTTGTAATACGGCACATACGATACCTCAAAAACAACAAAAAAAATTACACTATTACAATTTTATTGAAACGACCGGTTGGATTCCTGCAATGGCCGAAAAACGTTATGAACAAGCAGTACATTTATTGCAAAGTTTTGCTTTACCTAAAAGCATAGTTCCCCATGCACCCTATTCGGTTTCAGAAGTTTTGTGGGAAAAAATAGCGCCTCATTTTGCCAATGCTATTGTTACCATGCATAACCAGGAAACACCTGATGAGGATGCATTATTCCAAAAAGGGGAAGGCCTTTTTTTACAATTTTACCAACAACTGGGTATTCATAATCCCGATTTTGTTCCTTCCGGTAAAAGCAGCATACAAACGGTAGCACACCATTTAGCAGGCGCTGCAACATTGATAGCTGTGCACAACACGTATACCCATGCTAACGATTGGGAATGGTTGTTGCATTGGGCTGCAAGCAATAAGGTGCAATTGTATGCCGCACTTTGTGTCAATGCCAATCGCTATATTGAACAGCAAGTGCCTTCCGTTAGTGCAATGTTACAAATGGGAATACCTATCACCATTGGTACCGACAGTTTGGCAAGTAATACTCGGTTAAGTATTTTGCACGAATTACAAACCATACAAACTTTTTTCCCTGATATTCCAATTGCTACTCTATTGCAATGGGCTACTTTAAATGGCGCAAAAGCGCTGGGTATGGAAGCTTATTTAGGAAGTTTTGAACAAGGGAAACAACCCGGCGTATTGCAATTAACCGGCATCAATATCCCAAAAAATCAATTGCATCATGCGCAAGTAAAGCGGTTACTATAATTGGTTGTTTTACGCAGATAAAATTTCTTGTAAGATATCCAAGCTTTTTAGCTTTCCATAGCCGAAAATGTGCAACTGTAAAAATGTTTGTAATGATTGTAGTATATTTCGTCTGATACCATGATTCAGGCTAATGTTTTCAATCGTATTGATATGTTCTGCCGGAATTTGTAAAAATTGGCTAACAGCTTCTGCCGCTTCTGTTTCCATAACATATACATGTTGCGGATAATTTTCAGTGTAATAGCCTTCCTGCAAATCAAGCAAAGGTGTATGTGCGGTATAATTCCCCTGAATTTGAAAACCCAGAATAGCGGCGGTTTGCAGGGTATAGTAAATAGGTAAATTGGCCATCAGTTTTTCGCTGCCGGTATCGGCTAATTGTAATACAGTTTCTGTTAAATAAAACAATTCAACATGTGCTTCGGGTTGTTGCAAGCAATGTTGTAACAGCTCAACTACATACAAGGTAACGGAGTGGCGCTTTACATTGGTTAATACCTGGTTATAAACATAAGCCCAACTAAATTCTTTAATAAACTGCAACTGTTTTTGCGGTTGATGATATACTTCAAGCGACAAAATAGCTGCCGGCTGAAAGTATATGTTCTGTGCGGGTTTTCGTTTCCCGGCCTGATAAACCCCTTTTACCAAATAGCTTTGTATGCCAAATAGTTCCGTATAAATTTGGGTAATGATGCTGGTATCGCCGTAGCGGGTAGTTTTCAATACAATGCCCTTTGTTGAAAATACCATAACGCAATGTTATTAAAAATTACCCTGCACTAAATTGGTTTCAATATGGAACATTATAATGCAGCCGTAAATTGTTGTAAAAAGCGAACATCATTTTGCGAGTATAGCCGTAAATCATTTACCCGATATTTTAATTGGCAAATGCGTTCCATACCCATGCCAAAAGCAAAGCCGGTGTATTTGTTTGAATCAATATTAAAGTTTTCCAATACTTTGGGGTGTACCATTCCACTGCCTAAAATTTCAACCCATCCGGTATGTTTACAAACATTACAACCTTTTCCGCCACAAATCAGGCAGCTAATATCCATTTCGGCACTGGGTTCTGTAAAGGGAAAGTACGAAGGACGGAAGCGTATTTTAGTGCCATGTCCAAACATTTCTTGTACAAAAAAATACAAGGTTTGTTTTAAGTCGGCGAAGCTTACATTCTCATCAACATACAATCCTTCCACCTGGTGAAAAAAGCAGTGTGCACGGGCACTAATGGTTTCATTGCGATAAACCCGTCCCGGACAAATTACGCGAATGGGTGGTTTTTGTTGTTCCATTACACGGGCTTGTACACTACTGGTATGTGTTCTTAATAACCAGGCAGGATTTTGATTTATATAAAAGGTATCCTGCATATCGCGGGCCGGATGATCTTCCGGTAAATTCATGGCGCCAAAGTTGTGCCAATCATCTTCAATTTCCGGTCCTTCTGCAACAGCAAATCCAAGTCGTTGAAAAATTTGAATAATTTTATTGCGCACAATACTTAGTGGATGCAAACTGCCAATGGCAATATCATTACCGGGTAAAGTAATATCTATTTGTTGTGTTGAATGATGGTTGTTTTGTTGTAAACTGCTGAACGATTCAAAATGGTTTTCAACCAATGTTTTAAATTCATTCAGTAATTGTCCGGCTTCACGTTTTTGCTCGGCAGGCACATTTTTCATTTCAGCCATTAGGTTTTTAACCAACCCTTTGCTTCCTAAATATTTAATTCTGAACTGCTCAACTTCTTCGGCATTTTGCGGCGTAAAAGCCAACACTTCTTTTTTATAATTTTCTATTTGTGCTGCTAATTGTTCCATTGGGCGAAGATAAAGAATTGGCAGAATAAGCCACAAAACAAGGCTTGATTCATCTGCTGCATTCCGTGAACAAAAGGCTAAAAAATAGAAAATACGTATTGAAATACCTACATTTGCCATTGTTGAAGTAAAAAACATGGAATATAACACCACCCGAAGTTTATTAAGTATGCGGGAATATGGCCGCCATATTCATAAAATGGTTGAATATGTAATGACGATTGAAGACCGCCAAAAGCGAAATGAACAAGCCAAAGCCGTAATTGAACTAATGGGCTTTTTAAACCCGCACTTGCGTAATGTAGAAGACTTTAGACATATGTTGTGGGATCATCTCTTTTTTATCAGCGATTTTAAATTAGACGTAGATAGTCCTTACCCTATACCCCAAAAAGAAACTTATAAAGCCAAGTCTGATCCTTTGCCTTATCCGCAACACAAACCCAAGTACTCGCACTTGGGCAGAAATATAGAATTGGTAATTGAAAAGGCAATGAAAGAAGAAAATCCGGAAAAGAAAGCCGGTTTTGCCAATGCCATTGCTTATTATATGAAGCTGGCTTACAGCAACTGGCACAAGGAATTGGTTCATGATGACGCTATTCGCAGCGAATTAGATAGCATAACCGGTGGCGCATTAGAGTTTAGTAATACGCCTTACATTAAACATCGCAACCAAAATTTTGAACGCGATGATTATGGACGTTCAGGAAATAATAATCGAAGACAACAAAACTTCGGCAATCGCAACAATAACCAACGCAGCGGTAATAGAAATGGTGGCTCATCGGGCAATCGCAACAATAACCAACGCAATGCAGGCCAACGCGATAACCGAAACGGAAATTTTAAAAAACGTTATTAATCGCTTTGTATCATAAAACGGAATGTATGAATAAGAGCTGTCAATGATGGCTCTTTTTATTTTGAACTTCTTTTTTAAAACAATGTTATGAACGCTTTTGAAGTAATAGGCGGAAAAAAATTAAAGGGCGAAATAGTTCCCCAGGGTGCTAAGAACGAGGCATTGCAAATATTGGCTGCAACGTTATTAACTGCCGAACCGGTTACCATTCACAATATTCCCGACATAATTGATGTAAATGTATTAATTGATTTGTTAGCCGAAATGGGCGTAACGGTACAGCGTTTGGGTAGGCATAGTTGCACTTTTACGGCAGCGAATGTTAATACCGATTATTTAGCTACAGAAGCGTTTAGAAACAAGGGAGGTAAGTTACGTGGTAGTGTAATGCTGGCCGGTGCCATGTTGGGCCGTTTCAAAAAGGCTTATTTACCTAAGCCCGGCGGCGATAAAATTGGCCGCAGAAGATTAGATACCCATATTATTGGTTTTGAAAAATTGGGTGCCACTTATCAATACCAAGAAAAATTAGGTTGCTTTGAATTAGCAACGCAATGTTTAAAAGGTACTTTCATGTTGTTAGATGAGCCTTCTGTTACCGGCACTGCCAATATTGTTATGGCAGCTGTTATGGCTGAAGGTACTACCACTATTTACAATGCTGCTTGTGAACCTTATATTCAGCAGTTGTGCAAAATGTTGAATAGAATGGGTGCAAAAATTACCGGCATTGGCAGTAATCTGTTGCAAATTGAAGGGGTTGATGTATTGTATGGTACCGAGCATACATTATTGCCCGACATGATTGAAGTGGGCAGTTTTATTGGCTTGGCTGCTATGACACAAAGTGCTTTAACCATTAAAGGAGCAGGTGTTGAAAACCTGGGCGTTATTCCTGAAAAGTTTCAACAACTGGGTATTCAATTACAAATTAAGGGCGATGATATTATTATTCCCGAACAGGATATATATGAAATACAAACTTATTTAGATGGCGGTATTCTTACTGTTTACGACCATCCTTGGCCCGGCTTTACGCCCGATTTATTAAGTATTGTATTGGTAGTAGCCGTGCAAGCACGAGGCAGCGTTTTAATTCACCAAAAAATGTTTGAAAGCCGCCTCTTTTTCGTAGATAAATTAATTGATATGGGTGCACAAATTATTTTATGCGACCCACACCGTGCTACCGTAATTGGCCTGGCTCGTAAAAATAAATTGCGGGGTATAACCATGAGCAGCCCCGATATACGCGCAGGACAAGCTTTATTAATTGCTGCTTTAAGTGCAGAAGGTACCAGTGTTATTCAAAATATTGAACAAATTGACAGGGGTTATCAATACATTGATGAGCGTTTGCGCAGCATTGGTGCCCAAATTCAACGCATTGGTTAAAGCATTGCCATACCTGTTTTGTTTTCATAGTTATTGTAATTAGTCACATTCCATTTTGCATTTTTGCCAACAGTAGCTAACAATGTATTGTTAAGTTTTTATAATTGTTGGCGGGTTGTTTTATTGCCTTGCGTAAATGTGTTAACTTACTGCTTTGTTTAAAACACACATCTTATTCATTATTTCTGAAAGCATTGTACAATGGAACAAAAATTACAAAAGCAAGTGGCCATTATTACGGGGGCCAATAGTGGTATTGGTGCAGGTGTAGCGGCTGCTTTAGCCGGTGCAGGTGCAACGGTTGTTATTAATTATCCTTTACCTGCTTTACAGCCTGCGGCTGAAGCTGTTTTAAATCATATACAACAACAAGGTGGCAAAGGCATTACCTATTGCTGCGATATAAGTAATGAACAACAGGTACAACAAATGTTTGCCGATGTTATTCGTCAATTTGGTACCGTTGATATTTTAGTGAACAATGCCGGTATTCAAAAAGATTCCCCTTTTGAACAAATGACATTAACCCAATGGAATGCTGTTTTGAATATTAATTTAACAGGCCAGTTTTTATGTGCCCGTGAAGCCATTCGTGAGTTTTTACGAAGGGGGATTGATGCCGGTAAAAGCAAATCGGCCGGTAAAATTATTTGTATGAGCAGCGTACATGAAGTAATACCCTGGGCAGGGCATGCCAACTATGCTGCCAGTAAGGGGGGTATAATGATGCTTATGAAAAGTATTGCACAGGAATATGCGCCGAAGAAAATTCGTATTAATAGCATTTGTCCCGGTGCCATTCAAACACCCATTAATCAATCGGCCTGGGATACACCGGAAGCCCTGGAAAAATTGCTGACACTTATTCCTTATCAACGCATTGGCGAGCCTGATGATATTGGCAAAGCGGCTGTTTGGTTGGCCAGCGATGATAGCGATTATGTTACCGGAACCTCTTTGTTTGTAGATGGTGGTATGACCTTGTACCCCGGCTTTTCTACCAATGGCTAACTGCTGTAAAATGTTGTTTTATGAGTGCAGAAAAAGAACGTTTGCTGAATGCTGAATGGAAACTATGGGGGCCTTACCTTGCAAACCGCCAATGGGGTACCGTTCGTGAAGATTATAGCCCCAATGGTGATGCCTGGAATTTTATTACCCATGATATGGCCCGAAGTAAAACTTATCGTTGGGGGGAAGAGGGCATTGGTGGCATTTCCGATAACCAACAATTGCTTTGTTTTTCGTTGGCTTTATGGAATACCAAAGACGCCATTTTAAAAGAACGTTTTTTTGGCCTCACTAATCAGGAAGGTAACCATGGTGAAGATGTGAAGGAGTTATATTATTATGTAGATGCCATGCCTACACACAGTTACCTGAAAATGCTGTATAAATATCCGCAAAATGCATTTCCTTATCAGGAGCTAATTCAGCAAAACCAAAGTCGTAACCGCTTCGATCCGGAATTTGAAATAACCGATACCGGTATTTTTAGTAATAATGCCTATTTCGATGTGTTTATTGAATACGCCAAAGCCGATGTGAATGATATCCTCATTCAAATTACGGCACATAATAGAAATAATGAAGATGCGCCTTTACACTTATTACCAACCTTATGGTTTCGTAACACTTGGAGTTGGGGATATAATAATGATAAGCCGCAATTAATTTCAACCAACAACGAAGAAATAAGCATACAACACCATTTGTTGCCCAATTATCAATTATATATTCAGCAAAAAACCGACATTCTTTTTTGCGATAATGAAACCAATGTGCAACGCTTATACAATGTGCCTAATACTGTTCCGTTTACCAAAGATGGCATACACGAATATGTGGTGAAGGGTAATGAAAATGCAGTGAATAGCAATGGCTCGGGTACTAAAGCTGCATTGCATTATAATACAATGGTTAAAGCCAATGGTGTTGTGGTGATTAAACTTCGATTATCTGCTAAAAACCCACACCAGCCTTTTGCCGATTTTGATGCTGTATTTCAACAACGCATAGATGAAGCGAATCAGTTTTACGATGAGTTACAACATGCCATTAATAACCCCACAGAAAAATTAATACAACGGCAAGCCCTTGCCGGAATGATTTGGGATAAACAATTTTATTATTACGATATTCCACAATGGTTGTATGGCGATCCTGCCGAACCCAAACCGCCGATAGAACGTTTAAAAGGCCGAAATAGCGATTGGAAGCATTTAAATAACGCCGACATTATTTCCATGCCCGATACCTGGGAATATCCTTGGTTTGCTTCGTGGGATCTTGCTTTTCATACCATAGCCTTTGCATTAATTGATGCAGACTTTGCCAAACAACAATTAATGCTGCTTACCAAGGAATGGTATATGAAACCCAATGGCCAGTTGCCGGCTTATGAATGGAACTTTGGCGATGTAAATCCGCCGGTACATGCTTGGGCAACCTGGCGAGTTTATACGATTGATCAGCGCAACAATAATGGCAAAGGCGATATTGCTTTTTTAGAAACAGTTTTTCATAAACTGTTGTTGAATTTTACCTGGTGGGTAAACCGAAAAGATGCACAGGGCAATAATATTTTTGAAGGTGGATTTTTGGGATTGGACAACATAGGCGTGTTTGACCGCAGTGCGCCACTTCCCACCGGCGGTTTTATTGAACAAGCCGATGGCACCAGTTGGATGGCCATGTATTCATTGAATATGTTGCGCATTAGCTTAGAGCTGGCGCAGCATAATCCGGTGTATGAAGATATGGCCACAAAGTTTTTCGAACACTTTTTATACATAGCCGCGGCTATTGATAATTTGGGCGATGAAAAAAATGGATTGTGGGATGAAGTAGATCAGTTTTTTTATGATTCACTACACTTGCCCGATGGCAATTTAATTAGATTAAAAGTGCGCAGTATTGTGGGGCTCATTCCTTTGTTTGCCGTTGAAGTGTTAGACCATGCTACTTTAGAAGCCTTGCCGGGCTTTAGTAAGCGGTTAGATTGGTTTTTAAATTATCGTCCCGACCTGGCTGCATTGGTTTCGCGTTGGCAAGATAAAAGTGCTGATGAAAAACATTTATTGTCATTGCTGCGTGGCCACCGCATGAAAAAAATATTAGAGCGTATGCTGGATGAAACCGAGTTTCTAAGTCCTTACGGAGTGCGTTCTTTATCTAAATTCCACGAACAAAATCCATATACCTTTTATGTAGATGGCAAAAGCTTTGAAGTAAAATATTCGCCTGCAGAATCAACCAGCGGACTGTATGGCGGCAACAGCAACTGGCGCGGTCCAATATGGTTTCCATTGAATTTTTTGATTATTGAAAGTTTACAACGCTTCCACTTTTATTATGGCGATGATTTTAAAGTAGAATGCCCCAAAGGCAGTAACAATTTTATTTCACTCGATGCTGTGGCCGATGAAATTGCCAACAGATTGAAGCACTTGTTTTTACCCGATAAAAATGGACATAAACCTTATTTGGGAAATGATGTGCAACTGCAAACCGATGAACACTTCCAAAATTATTGGTGGTTTCATGAATACTTTAATGGCGATACAGGCAAGGGTTTGGGAGCTTCCCATCAAACGGGGTGGACTGGCCTTATTGCCAAACTTATTCAGCCCAAACGTCCTATGCTTAAATAAACTTGGCACTATGCAGCTTATTAGGAATGTAGGTTTTTTATCTACATCAATGCATCTGCGTTAGGTTAAATTATGGTTTGTTGGCTAATGTTGCCTTAATGGCTTTATCTACCAATTGCCCCATTAAGGTATAGCCGGTTATGTTAGGATGAACACCGTCTAACGTGTATTGCGTTTGTAAACCTTTTTCACCATCCACCATTGGGTCGTAAAAATTTACATAAGTAAGTCTATGCTGTTGTGCGTAAGCTTTAATCATGGCATTCAATGCAATTACTTTATCGGCCGGGTATATGGAAGGGCGCCAGGGAAAATGGTTGGTAGGCAACACGGAACATAAAATAACTTTTATATGATGCACGCCTGCCAATTCAGCCATGGAAGCAATATTGCCCATGGTAGTTGTTAAAGGAATAGGGCCTGTGTTTTCGGCAATATCATTAATGCCGGCCAAAATAACTACGGCAGCAGGTTTCAAATCAATAACATCCTGCCTGAAGCGCAACAGCATTTGCGGAGTGGTTTGTCCACTGATGCCCCGATTAACGTAATTGGGGTGTTGTACAAAATAACTACTATCTCTTACCGACCAAAATTCAAAAATGGAATTACCCATAAATACTACCCTGTTTTTGGAAACAGGTTGTTGCATTAAAGCCGCATTGGCTTGGGTATATTTTTGCAAATTAGGCCAATCTTGCACCGGTTTGTCCGATTGTGCCCAAGCGGAACTTTGGAACACCAACAGTAATAAAGCCATTGCATATTTCATAGAAAAATTTTTAAATGATTGCATTGATGAATGATTGCCCAAATAGGTATTTGAATGGTTGTTACAGGAATGACGGTAAATAGCGGTTTCAAATTTACGCAAACAAACGGGGCTTCTTGACATAAGGCCTATTACCGGCCAATTTTTGACTTTGCTCAATTGAATGATGCGTTCTACTTCTTCACATACCCATTCGACCCTGCTTCGAGACTGCTTCGAGTCAACAGCGTTGCGTAACGCTGTTGATAGGTATTTGTATGGGCTAAGTATGCCTATTTGTACCTTATTTTATAAATTAAAATAATGGAGGAAAACAGCAGGGTAATGGCATTGGCAATGGTTACCGGCAGGCTATGGCTTAAAATGCCATAAATTAACCAGCACAAAGTGCCAAAAGTAAATAAGGCATACATGCCTAAGGAAATACCCGATGTGTTTTTGGTTTGTATGGTTTTGATGGCTTGAGGTATAAATGATGCTGTTGTGCCAAATGCAGCAATTAGGCCAATAATGGTAATATAGTTCATGCCTGTTTTTACAGCAAAATACACAAAATTGCTGCGAAGGCTATATTAAAACTATCAGGATGCCATACAAAATTGATTATTGTAAGGCATTCCAGGCCGCTAAAACTTGTTCAGCATGATTTTTAGTGTCGGGTTTATCTATAATTTGTACTAAAACGCCTTGCTCATCAATTAAAAAAGTAGTGCGGTGAATGCCCAGGAATTCACGACCCATGAATTTTTTTAATCCCCAAACGCCATATTTTTCTGCAATGCTATGGTCAGTGTCGGCAATTAATGGAAAGGGCAAGTTAAACTTGGTTTCAAATTTTTTATGGCTTTTGCTATCATCGGGGCTAATTCCAATTACGGCAAATCCTTTCTTCAATAATGCGGTATAATTATCGCGCAAATTACAAGCTTGTGCCGTACAGCCGGGTGTATTATCTTTCGGGTAAAAGTACAGCACAACTTTTTTCCCTTTAAAATCACTTAATGCAACTGTTTCATTGTTTTGGTCGGTACCACTAAATGCGGGTGCTTTTTTTCCAATAGTCGGTTTAGTCATCTTACAATCAATTTTTCTTTCAATAATGCAATTTGCAGTAAAATGTTGCAGCATTCAATAAATTTTTATGGGCAATAATCATTCACACATAATTGAATATTAAAATGTTTGGCTTTCATTTTTTTCATTTCAAACAAATTTTAAACTACCGCATGGTTTGAATGCCTTACATTTGCGCAATTTGTTTTTACCATGCCAAAAGATACCTCTATTCAAACCGTGTTAATTATTGGTTCTGGTCCCATTATTATTGGCCAGGCCTGCGAATTCGATTATTCCGGCTCACAAGCAGCCCGCAGCCTTCGCGAGGAGGGCATAAAAGTGGTACTTGTGAATAGTAACCCGGCTACCATTATGACTGACCCCATGATGGCTGATAAGGTTTATTTGTTGCCACTGACTGTGGAAAGTATTGAGCAAATTTTATCGGAAAATAAAATTGATGCAGTACTGCCAACCATGGGTGGCCAAACAGCTTTGAATTTGTGTAAAGAAGCAGATGAGTTGGGTGTATGGGAAAAATTTGGTGTGAAACTAATTGGCGTGGATGTTGCAGCCATTGATACGGCTGAAGATAGGGAGAAATTCAGGCAGTTGATGGGTCGTATTGGCATTAAAGTGGCGCCCAGCCATGTAGCCAATAGCTTTTTAGAAGGAAAAGAATATGCCCAACAAATTGGGTTCCCTCTGGTAATTCGTCCTTCATTTACTTTAGGCGGTACCGGCGGAAGCTTTGTACACACGAAAGATGAATTGGATGCTGCATTGGAACGTGGGTTGAAAGCATCGCCCATTCACGAAGTATTGGTGGAGAAAGCAGTATTGGGTTGGAAAGAATATGAGTTGGAATTGCTGCGCGATAAAAATGATAATGTAGTAATTATTTGTACGGTTGAAAACGTTGACCCAATGGGGGTGCATACCGGTGATTCCATTACAGTTGCCCCGGCCATGACTTTAAGCGATACGGCTTTCCAAGAAATGCGTAATCAGGCAATATTAATGATGCGTAGTTTGGGCAATTTTGCAGGTGGTTGTAACGTGCAGTTTGCATTAAACCCGCATAATGAAGAAATCATTGCCGTTGAAATCAATCCCAGGGTAAGCCGCTCTTCAGCATTGGCTTCAAAAGCAACCGGTTATCCTATTGCTAAAATTGCTGCTAAGTTGGCCATTGGTTACTCATTAGATGAATTAAAAAACCAAATTACCAAAACTACTTCCGCTTATTTTGAGCCGGCATTAGACTATGTAATTGTAAAAATTCCTCGTTGGAATTTTGATAAGTTTAAAGGTGCTAATGATACATTGGGCTTGCAAATGAAAAGTGTGGGCGAAGTAATGGGCATTGGCCGTAGTTTTAATGAAGCCATACAAAAAGCTTGTCAAAGTTTGGAAAATGAAGCAGTTGGGCTTGGTTATTACGGCAAAAGCCTAATGAAAAGCGAGGAAATTATTGAATACATTAAAACCCCGAAATGGGACAGGATTTTTAGAATTAAAGATGCTTTAATGCAAGGGGTAACCGTAAAAACCATTGCACAGGCTACAGGTATTGATCGTTGGTTTATTTATCAGATTGCTGAAATATGCAAAATTGAAAAGGAAATAGCCAATTATGATTTGGAAACCTTGCCGGAAAGTTTATTGCGTATGGCCAAAAAAGAAGGTTTTAGTGATGCCCAAATTGCTAAAATTTTACAAGGTAATACAACCGATGATGCTGTTTATGAAAAACGTAAAGCATTAGGCATTACCCGTAGTTATAAAATAGTGGATACCTGTAGTGCTGAGTTTGAAGCAAAAACGCCCTACTTCTATTCTACCTTTGAAGGGTAATACGTTTATATTTCCTTAAAATTTTCTATATATTCAAGGTTACTTTTAACGAAGTAACCTTTTTTGCTGATTTAGTAGGAACTTCGTACTTCAATTTTTTTTCGATTGTTATTTACATTGTATGGCAGGAAATGCACAAGTTTTTCAAACCACTAATAAATACCGCTGGCAACGCTTTAAATGGCTGGGGCGCTTATTGCTGTTTATCATCATTATATTAACCCTTATTTTTTCAATAGCTGTTCACGTTATCAGTAAACAAAATCCCACCATTCCTTTAGAGGGTAGAGCTGTTAAAAAAGTGCTTGCCGGAGAAGCACCCGCTTTTAAACAAAGTAAGTTGGCCAAGAAATACCAGGGATTCCGGTCACTCATTAACGTAAAGTGGTCGCAAGGCCGAGGTTGCGGGCAAACCGATAGTACCTTAAACTTATCTAAAAACAACGACTTTAGTGATAGCCTCGGCATTCGTGCAGCGTTTTTCGTAAACTGGGATGCGCAATCATTCTATTCACTGAAAAAAAATATTTCAAAAGTTAACCTCATATTGCCGGAATGGCTATTCATTGATCCCAATGCAGATACGCTTTTTTCGGTAATGGAGCCAAGGGTATTAGACCTAATAAAAGCATCGGGTGTAAAAGTTGTTCCCATGTTATCGAACAACTACAATGGTGTATTTACCGGTAATGCCTTGCATAGAATTTTAAATGACCCCGCTAAGTCTGACCGACTGGTACAAGACGTTGCCCGCTTTTTGGTGAAATACAATTTATCGGGTATTAATGTTGACTTTGAAGATTTGAAGGAAAAAAACAATGAAGTACTCACCAATTTTGAAAAAAAGCTATATACAACGCTGCACGATTTAAACTTAGTGGTAACACAAAATGTTTCGCCCTTTAATGAAGATTATGATTATGCCGGATTAGCCAACTATAATGATTATATATTTTTAATGGCTTATGATGAGTACAATGATAATACGAAACCGGGGCCTATTTGCTCACAAAAATGGATAGAGTCGGCAGTAGATGACCTAGCAAAAAAAGTAGATCCTTCCAAAATTGTATTAAACCTGGCCGCATTTGGATATGACTGGACTAAGAAAGGCAAAGCCATTCCCGTTACCTATCAGGAGGCCTTGGCCATTGCCCGTGAAAGTGATGCTACCATTGATTATAATAATGATACTTATAACCTTAATTACAGCTATTACGACGAAAAAAATCGATTGCATGAAGTGTATTTTACCGATGCAGCCACCAACTTCAATTCCTTACGTTTTGCAACGGAGTATGGTTTAGCCGGTACTGCCCTTTGGCGATTGGGTAGTGAGGATAGCCGTGTATGGGAATTTTATGATAAGCCCATGACGAAGGCTGCTTTACAAAATTTCGACTTTAAAGCTTTGTCTGATGTGCCCTCTATGGCAACCCCCGACTTTATTGGGAATGGTGAAATTTTAGACATGGTTTCAACGCCTACCGATGGCCATATAACACCGGAAATAGATTCTTCGGCAATGCTTATCAGTGAAGAACAATATGATAAATTACCTTCTACTTATGTTGTTCGAAAATATGGTCAATCATCTGATAAAAAATTAGTATTGACTTTTGATGATGGCCCCGATTCAAAATACACGCCGGAAATTTTAGATACTTTGGCGCATTACCATGTACCTGCCGCATTTTTCATGATTGGCATTAACATGGAAAATAATATACCCTTAGTGAAAAGAGTATTTAGAGAGGGGCATGAAATTGGCAACCATACGTTTACGCATCCCAACATTGCCGAGGTTAGTAAGAAAAGAGCGTATTTGGAAATGGATGCCACTCGTTTATTGTTAGAATGTATTACGGGGCATAGTACCATATTATTCAGAGCCCCTTTTAATGCCGATAGCGATCCCGAAAAATACGAAGAAATGGCGCCGGTGGCATTAAGCAGAACACGTAACTATATTACTGTTGGGGAAAGCATTGACCCTGAAGACTGGCAGGCGGGAGAAATACCACATTTTAATGCGGATACTATTTTTAATCGGGTAGTTTCTATTTACAATCAGCACATAGCCAATGGTGACAGCTCGAATATTATTTTATTGCATGATGCGGGTGGGGATAGAAGTGCCACTGTAAAAGCAGTTGGAATGATCATTCGTTATTTTCAGGCAAGGGGCTACACATTTACAACTATTGCCGACCTGTTACATAAAACCCATTCCGATTTAATGCCTCGTGTTCCAAAAGGTAGCGGTTACAGGCTTATTCAGTTTAATTACTTTTTGGCTGAGGCCGGCTTTATTATAGGTCAAATTTTGTATATATTGTTTTTAACATTCTTAATATTGGGCGCTTTACGTTTATTAATATTATTTATACTAACAATTTTAGAACGCAAAAAAGAAAAGCGAGCCATTGCATCAACACAGTTTTGTCCCCATGTATCAATAGTTGTTCCTGCATACAATGAAGAAGTAAACGTAGTGAGTTCACTGAAAAATTTATTGCAATGCGATTATCCCAATTTTGATATTGTGTTTGTTGATGATGGAAGTGCCGACAGCACTTATCAAAAAGTAGTAGATGCATTTCAAAATAATGAACGATTGAAGATTTTTACCAAACCCAATGGTGGTAAAGCTTCTGCTTTAAATTTTGGAATAGCAAATACCAATGCTGACTTTGTGGTATGTATTGATGCGGACACCAAATTATTACCTGATGCGGTATCTAAACTCATGTGGCATTTTGTCAATGAAAAGGTAGGTGCCGTAGCCGGTTCGGTTAAAGTGGGTAACACCATTAATTTGTTAACCAAGTGGCAAAGCATAGAATATATCACCAGTCAAAACTTTGATAGAAGAGCTTTCTCCTACGTCAATGCCATAACCGTTGTTCCCGGTGCAATTGGTGCTTTTAGAAAAAAAGCAATTGAAGATGCCGGAGGTTTTACTACCGATACTTTAGCCGAAGATTGCGATTTAACCATTCGTATTTTACGAGCAGGGTATATTGTTGAAAATGAAGCCAATGCGGTTGCTTTAACCGAAGCCCCGGAAACTTTGAAAGAATTTTCAAAACAACGCTTTCGTTGGACGTTTGGTGTAATGCAAACATTTTGGAAAAACAAAGATGCTTTATTCAATGTGAGCTATAAAGGGTTGGGGTGGATAGCATTACCCGATATTTTGGTATTTAAATACATTGTTCCTTTCTTTTCGCCTTTGGGTGATTTGTTTATGTTATTAGGCTTGTTGTCAGAAAATAGAGGAAAAATTGCCGTGTATTATCTCATTTTCTTAGTGGTAGATGCCTTAATTGCCTTCATGGCATTTGCATTTGAAAAAGAAAAACCCATTAAGCTGTTATGGATTATTCCGCAACGACTTATTTATAGGTGGATTATGTTGGTTATTTTATTCAGAGCGTTTAAAAAAGCGCTAAAAGGCGAATTACAACAATGGGGTGTACTTAAACGTACAGGCAATGTAAAAGATATTGTTGTTACCAATGCAACATAATGCAACAAATGTTTTTATACTTATTAAATAATATTGACAAATTTTTCATTTTATGGCTTCCCGCAATTGTACTAAATTGCGTTGCACAAAATGGATAAGCAGAGAGCGTTAAATTATTTTTATACTACACAAAATCAGGAAGCGATGAAATTGAAAGACATTCAGGTTCAGAATGAAAAGGAAACAAGGGCTGGGTTTGGAGAAGGTATTTATGAAGCAGGAAAGGCCAATGAAAATATTGTTGTTTTAACTGCCGATTTGGCCGGTTCCATGAAAATAGCTTCTTTTATAAAAGATTTTCCCGACCGATTTGTTCAATGCGGTATTGCTGAAGCGAATATGATTGGTATTGCTGCAGGTTTAACCATTGGTGGTAAAATTCCTTATACAACTACATTTGCCAACTTTAGTACCGGTAGGGTTTACGACCAAATACGCCAAAGTGTGGCTTACAGTAATAAAAACGTAAAAATTTGCGCTTCGCATGCCGGTTTAACTCTGGGTGAAGATGGCGCTACCCACCAAATTTTAGAAGATATTGGTTTAATGAAAATGTTGCCCGGTATGACGGTTATTGTACCCTGCGATTTTAATCAAACCAAAGCCGCTACAAAAGCTATTGCTAATTACCAGGGTCCTGTTTATTTACGTTTTGGTCGTCCTAAATGGCCCAACTTCACTTCAGTAGATGGCAGTGATTTTGTAATTGGAAAAGCGCAAAAATTAAGTGAAGGAACCGATGTTTCCATTTTTGCTTGCGGCCACATGGTTTGGAAAGCCATTGAAGCCGGCAGAATGTTGGAAGATAAAGGCATAAGTGTTGAATTAATTAACATACACACCATTAAGCCATTAGATGAAGCTGCTGTATTACAGTCAATTTCCAAAACAAAATGCGCCGTTACTGTTGAAGAACACAATATTATAGGTGGTTTAGGCGATTCAATAGCACAAGTTGCCGCTAAGCATTTGCCCATTCCTATTGAATATGTAGGAACCAAAGATACTTTTGGTGAAAGTGGTACACCCATGGAATTGTTGCAGAAATATGGTTTGGATGCCCCTCATATTTTTGAAGCGGTAGAAAAAGTAATGCAAAGAAAAAAAGGTTAGTAAGTACTACAATACAAAAAGCCCCTTAACACAGTAAGGGGCTTTTTTATGCTTGAAAATAAATTTATACTGTTACATAAATGCTTATTGTAAATCTAGGGGTTAGTGCAAAATAAGTGCATCAATTTTTTGAGATAGTTGTACATCTTTGTCGGTAACCACATCGCCGGCATCGTGTGTGCTTAACCATATTTCAACAGTATTCCAAACATTGGTCCATTTCGGATGATGATTCATGCCTTCTGCTATTAAAGCAACTCTAACCATAAAGGCAAATGCTTCGGAAAAATCATTAAAAACAAATTTTTTATATAACTGATGATTGGTTTCTACCCACATAAAAAAAATTTAAATAATTAAATTGCTGATGTTTTTTATTTGGTCGGGAATAATTTCCGTAACCAATTGCACCTGATTAAGCGGTTTTATTTTTTCTGCAATAGCAACCCCAAGTTCGTTCTGCATACCGTTGCCCTTCATTAGCCAAATAAAATCAAAATGTTTTAATTCGGGTAATAAGGGTTCGCCATCGCATTGGTTATGAAACAATAAATGCACTAAATTCAATTCAGGTTGTAATGCTTTGTATAAGTTGAAATGATAAATACGATTTTTTTTGTGCAGCACAATATTCGATTCGGTAGATAATGCAAAATCAAGATCCAAAAAATTATTCAACATCCATACAAAATAGTAATTTTTAATAGGTGCTATAATCCCCATGATGAAAGTCTCATCAAAATAATCATGACTCATTTGGCTGATATCTAACTTTTGTTTTATCATGTTTATTTCAGCGGGGGCTTTTTTATGGATGTGTATTCAAATAATGATTAGGATTGTCCAGTAAAGTTTGTAAATGTTCTATTAATGCTTCAATGGCATTCGTTTGTTCTTCAATGGTAGCATTGCTCCAGGTGTTGTTTAAAACATATTGAAGTGTGCTAAACAAAGGTATGTAACTATTTTCGCTATTATTGCTTTTGGTACTTTCAACATTCAACCGAAATTGAAAGGGCATTGGCTTATCAGTATTGACCAATTGTTGGGTAGTGTCTGCTAAAATTTCAACTCCCAAAATGTAGTGCTGCGGATGAATATTTTGTATTTGTGTCAATAAGCTGCTTTGTGTTAGTGAATAGTTTGATTGAGGTTGGTAAACAATGGCATAGTTTAAGTGAGTAAGCTTATGTAGGTTTGGTGCCATGCTTAGTAAGGTAGCCAAGCCTTCAACAGGAACCTTACTGTACAATACAAGTGTCGTATCTGCCCTGTGATTAATAAAGCCTGCATAGTTAATGCCATTTAATTTTTTCGGCTGAATATTGATGGATACATCTATATCCATGGTGCTTACTTCATCGGCATTGCACTTTTTCCATCCGGCCTTGGTAACATAAACGATGGGTATTAAACAACTATCTTTTCTATGCAAAGGGCTAAAAATATATTCGGAAGGAATATCGTTTTGTAAGTTATAGAACAATACAGCGGTAGCACCTTTGGATGCTGCTCTTTTGGCTTTTTGTAAGCAGTAATCGGTTAAATTAAACGAACTGTCTTTTGCATGATCATGCCAAACATCACCCAAATTATAAAACCACGGAGCGCCCTTTTCATTTAAGGCAGGGGCAGCTTCACCACTAATTTGGGCATTGCCGCTAAATGAAAATGGATAAAAATCTGTTCCGGCAGTTAGTTGAATGCCGTTTAGGGAAACATTGGTGTTATTATTCCTAAAATCGTAACCTTCATCTACTTCAAAACTATCAACAAAACTATCATTAACTAATGGGCTTATATTGTTCTTTTGCAAAAACATTTGAAAATAAGCAGGAACATTTTCATGCTCAATAGCGTGTAGTTGGGTTAAATGATGACCAATATCGCCTTTCAGTTTGGCTAAGGCTGCTTTTTCGGCTTTGGCTTTTTTTCTTTTTGATTGAGCATTCAATACTGAATGGCTTTGTAATAGCAAACCGGTTAACAACAGGCATAGTAAGGTAAAGCTTGTTTTATTGCAACCCCCTTTCAACTTGGCTACTGAAACAGAGCTCCCGGGTATAGTTAAATTCGCTATCATATTATTTATTATACAAAAATAGATGGCCGATTCAATTATCGTACCGAAGTGAATAAATATTGTTTTCCCAACCTCGTAATTGTAGTAGAATGTGGGTATAGTACATTTGCACTTATATACATGCACGTGGAGCCCAAAAAAAAATTATTACGCATAGCTTTAGTAGGAAATCCCAATAGCGGAAAAACCTCTTTGTTTAATGCTTTAACCGGCTTAAATCAAAAAGTAGGTAATTTTCCCGGCGTTACGGTTGATAAAAAAACCGGTATTTTGGCTATTGATGAAACTTTAAAGGCTGAATTGATTGATTTGCCTGGAACGTATTCATTATATCCGCGCAGAGCAGATGAATGGGTAGCTTATAAAGTGTTGATGAATGCGGATAAAGATGTGGATGCTGATTTAATTGTTTTGGTTGCCGATGCAAGTAATTTAAAGCGCAATTTTTTGTTTTGCTCACAAATACTCGATTTGAAGCGGCCTGTAGTGGTGGCTTTAACCATGAACGACTTGGCTATTAAAAAGGGTATTAAAATAGATGTGGCAGGTATTGAAGCCGATTTAGGTGTGCCGGTAGTGCCGGTCAATCCTCGTAAAAATAAAGGCTTAGCCCATTTGCGAAAGGTAATTGGCATGGTGGCCAAAAAACAAAATTCCGTTCCTTTACGCGATTTTGTTGATAATAAAAGCGTAGCACCCAAAGCCATTGAATCTGTTCAGCAAATTTTTCCGCAGTTAAGTGATTATGCTGCCATACATTACTTAATTAATCATGAAAACTTTCCTTTAACGCCGCAGCAACAAACTGCTATTGAAAATATAGAAATAGAAAATAATTTTAATCCTACTAAAACACAGGCCGAAGAAATTCTGCATCGTTACCGACGTATACACCAAATATTGCAGAAAAATGTGGTAGAACCCGATCCGCTGGAGCAGAAATTATTCACCAATCAGTTAGATAATATTTTACTTCATCGTTTTTGGGGGTATATTATTTTGTTGGCAGTATTGTTTATTCTTTTTCAAAGTATTTTTTGGCTGGCCAGTTATCCTATGGATGGTATTGAATGGATATTTACTCAACTTTCTAATTTTTTAAGTAACAATTTACCGGAAGCCTGGTGGAGTAATTTGCTCATAAATGGATTAGTGGCAGGGCTGAGCGGTATTATGGTATTTGTACCGCAAATCATGATTTTATTTGGTTTAATTACCATTTTAGAAGATTCAGGATATATGGCACGCATTAGCTTCTTAAGCGATAAATTAATGCGTAAAGTGGGGTTGAACGGCAAAAGTGTAATGCCCATGATTAGCGGATTTGCTTGTGCTGTGCCGGCTATAATGAGTACCCGCAACATTGAAAATAAAAAAGAGCGATTATTGACCATAATGGTTACTCCCCTAATGAGTTGCAGTGCACGATTACCGGTGTACACCATTCTTATTTCATTGGTTATAAAAAATACTTATTACCTGGGTTTTCTTAGCTTACAGGGTTTGGTAATGATGGGGCTGTATTTATTGGGGTTGGTAATGGCCTTAATTGTGAGCACGGTAATGAAGCGATTTGTAAAAGTGAACGAAAAAAGTTTCTTCATTTTGGAATTACCCATTTACAGAGCACCGCGTTGGAAAAATGTGGGCATTACCATGGTGGAAAAAGCAAAGATTTTTGTGCGTGATGCCGGTAAAGTAATTATGGTTATTAGCTTGTTGCTGTGGTTTTTAAGCAGCTATGGTCCGGGTAAAGAAATGCAACAAATAGAAACAAAATACCAACAATTAATACAACAGCAACCTTCAGAATCAGTAGCGTTACAACGTGAGTTGGCTTCGCAAAAACTGCAACATTCTTATGCCGGTATTTTAGGTAAAACAATTGAACCGGTAATAAAACCATTGGGCTTTGACTGGAAAATTGGTATTGCCTTAATTACTTCATTTGCAGCCCGTGAAGTATTTGTGGGTACTATGGCCACTTTGTATTCTGTTGAAGAGGGAAATGAAGATATTTCACTTCGTGAAAAAATGCAACAGGCCAAATATGCCGATGGCAGTAAAGTATACACTTTACCCACCGGTTTGTCGTTAATGGTATTTTATGTGTTGGCCATGCAATGTATGAGTACATTAGCAGTGGTAAAACGGGAAACCCGTAGTTGGAAATGGCCGGCTATTCAGTTTGTATATATGACAGGATTGGCTTATGTAATGAGCTTAATTGTGTATCATATTTTTTAATGATAATATTCCCAAAGTAATTTGGATATGTTGCGTGACAACGCCCACGCTTCATTGTTTGTTTCCCAACTTTGGTCGGTATTATGGTTGGTACAAAGGCAAAACACATAGCTTCCCTTTTTGCCATTTACATAAAGTACTTCACTGCGGCTGGCATCAACCGCGCCATTTTTGCTGGCTACAAATACATTAGCCGGAATTTGTGAAAGCGCTTCTTCATCCCAATAATTTCTGCTTAATAGTCTTAACATTTTATCGTCGTAGGGTTGGCCTAATAAGGTGCCCGATGCAATTCTTTTCAGTATCATAGCCATTTCGTAAGGGGTTGTTTGTCCCCATCCATATTGCAATCTAATCGCCTCTCTTCCGGGTGTTCGGCTATTGACACGGGTTTGAGTAAAGCCTAAACTGTCCATTAGGTTGTTTATGCGAGTGCCACCACCGGCAATGGCTTGCAGCCATAAACTGGCGGTATTATCACTCAATGAAAGCATCAAAAGTATTAGTTTGCTCAGTTCAATTTTTTCACCATTTTTAAAGGAAGCTAAAATATCCACCCCGGGGTAAGCTAATGAATCGTAATAAGTAAAAGTTTGATGGTACTGCAATTCCCCCGCCTTTATTTTATCCATTAAAGCAATTAAAATAGGCACTTTTACCATGCTGGCAGTTGGGAAAACGGTGTCGGCTGCTATGGCTACTTGTTTGTGTTGTTGAAAGCTATATACATAAATGCCGGCTTGCCCATGAAACTTTTTTAAATAGGATTGTAATTCTGCGGTTAATTTCTTGTCGGTTGAAAAAGATTGCCCTATAGCAGTGTTGATAAAGCAAGTAGAAACCACTATCGCTATTATGAATAACCGAAAAAAGAAACGAATACTTTTAGACGATGCAAAAAAGTAAGGTATTTGGTAAGGAAAGGCAGATGAAAAGGGTTGTTGCAGCATAAGTTGGTTTTGCGGTGAATAACTGCTTAAAAATACAGAAGACAGGAAATAATTCCAATAATATTAGGTTAGAAGAGGGATAAAAAAAGGAACGGCCAGATAAAAATATCAGCCGTTCTATACTATTCACCCTGCCTGAAAAAATGATTTGGTACAGGCTTCCCTTTTATTTTAAATATCCAAGTGCATCCATAGGTAATAAAAAAAGGATGATTCGCACCTTCAAACGAATACATCCTTAATGAAATAATTGGTAAACATGGTTATAGGATATTGCATGGTTTAAAATGGATATTGAATCTGATGTAAAACTAAACAATGCATCAACTTACAACAATAGAATAATCTGTCAACTTCTTGTAGGAATATAACGACAAGGTATTGCTGTAGAAAAGCTTTTATAAGAATTTTTTTCAATAAAAAAAGTCGGCTGAAATAGCCGACTTTTCTGTTATAAATACTTTTATTTTAAAGTATTATTTTGCCTTGCTGTAATGCTCAGCAACCTTTTGCCAGTTAACAACATTCCAAAAAGCAGACAGAAACTCTGCCCTGCGGTTTTGGTATTTTAAATAATAAGCATGTTCCCAAACATCAACGCCCAAAATAGGCTGACCTTTTACTTCAGCAACATCCATTAAAGGATTATCTTGATTCGGTGTTGAAGTAATTTCTAATTTGCCATCCTTTACAATTAACCAAGCCCAACCACTTCCAAAGCGCGTCATGCCGGCGTTATTGAATTTTTCTTTAAAAGCATCAAATGAGCCAAAAGTAGCATTAATGGCATCAGCTAATGCACCGGTAGGAGCACCACCGGCATTGGGGGCTAATATTTCCCAAAAGAAACTATGGTTCCAATGCCCGCCACCATTATTGCGAACAGCAGGTGAAATACTTCCGGCAACAGCCACCAAAGCCTCTAATGATTTGCCTTCATTAGGTGTGCCGGCAATGGCTTTATTCAAATTATCAACATAAGCTTGATGGTGTTTACCATGGTGAATTTGCATGGTAGTAGTATCAAAATAAGGTTCTAACGCATCGTAAGCATAAGGTAATGCGGGTAATGTAAATGACATAACTAAACTATTTAATAGGTGAACAATTGAAATAGGATATCAAAATTAATCATTAAATGTGGTTAATACTTAAATTTTGTGTTAAGGGTTATTTTTTTTAAATTGAATGCTATAATATTTCCTTCATTCGATAATTAAAGCTGTATGAAAAAAAACATGACCATGTCATCGCGAAGAATTTTTATTGAAAAAATGACGAAAGGGGCTGCCGCTGCTGCGTTCTTACCTTCGGTAAGTGGTTGGGCTGCCAATAATCGCATGGCATTTTTGCCTAAACGAAAATATAGTGCTAATGATCATATTCAAATAGCACTAATTGGTGCCGGCGGTATGGGTACTGCCGATGCTAACACAGCCATAACAGTGCCGGGCATTAAATTAATTGCTGCTTGCGATTTGTATGATGGTCGTTTGGCTGATGCCAAAAAACATTATGGGAATGATATTTTCACTACCCGCGATTATCGGGAAATTATTAACAGAAAAGATGTAGATGCCGTAATTGTTGCAACACCCGACCATTGGCATAAAACCATATCAGTAGATGCCATGAATAAAGGAAAGCATGTGTATTGCGAAAAACCAATGGTACACGATGTTACAGAAGGTGCAGCTGTTGTGGCGGCTCAAAATGCCAATAAAGTTGTATTTCAGGTTGGAAGCCAAGGGATGAGTTCATTAGGGAATGAAAAAGCCAAGGAATTATTGGCTGCCGGTGCTATTGGAAAATTGAATTATGCGGAAGGTTTTTGGGCACGTAACTCTCCTTTCGGGGCATGGCAATATGATATACCTGCCGATGCATCTCCTAAAACAGTTGATTGGAAAACTTTCTTACACAATTATAGTGACCGGCCTTTTGATCCTCTTCGCTTTTTCCGCTGGCGTTGTTATCGCGATTACGGTACAGGTGTTTCCGGCGATTTGTTTGTGCATTTATTTTCCAGCCTGCATTATATCACCAATTCAATGGGACCAACCAAAGTAATGGCAACCGGCGGATTACGTTATTGGAAAGACGGAAGAGAAGTACCCGATATTTTGTTGGGGATGTTTGATTATCCGGAAACAGCAGCTCATCCCGCTTTTAATCTTTCTTTAAGGGTAAATTTTGTTGATGGAACTGCTGATAATACGTATTTAAGAATGGTGGGCAATGAAGGTTCAATGATTGTTGAATGGGATAAAGTTACCCTAACCACTAATAAAAGTTATGCTCCTGCCGATGACCCTTTGTTGAAAACAAAAATTAATGCAGCCAATATTTCCGGCTACGACCGCAAAAAAATGTTACCCCCCGATACAATAGTGTACAAAGCTGAGGAGGGGTATAAGGGGGCTCATTTCGACCACTTTTATAATTTCTTTCAGGACATACGCAACGGAACCACTTCACGCGAAGATGCATTATTTGGTTACCGGGCTGCAGCACCTGCCCTTTTATGTAACGACAGTTATTTTAAACAAACAA
>NZ_QKZV01000008.1:61457-140911 GCF_003254115.1 Hydrotalea sandarakina | reverse complement strand
CAAAAACATCGTAACATTTCTTATGCTGATATTTTAAAGTGGAATTATAGTTACGACAAATCAGTTTCAGATGCCCCAAAAATTATCATTGATAAAGCACAAGAAGCTATTATTAATAATACTTACATGATTAGAATTCCTCTTCAAGATAGTAAGGGAATGTTTTATCTATACAAATACAATAATGAGGTTCAATCAATTTTTGTAAGACCCAACCTATATAATGGTGAATTAAAAAATATTGAGTTTATTGATTTAAAGAAATCACTTTACTCTGTTCTTACTTATAAGAACAATAAAAAAGCCGATTCGCTATACAAGGCGATAATTCCACAAAATAATAATTCTCACAATACAAACATAACTTCGCTTAGCACCAATGCGAATTCAATTTCATCTAATACTATTACTGCCATGGGTACATTTTGGTTTGATTTGGGTTGTTTATTACGACTTGGTATTCCAAGATGGGACGAATATGGGGATAGAGTATGTTATGGAATTGATTGGGCTTCACTATTTGATGGAAGTAGTTATTTAGGAAGTCAGACAAACCCACCGCCATTTGATGCTGCCTCCTTTATTGCAATTTTTGGCGTTAATCCTAATTACTCTTTGGTAAGTCCAAGTATTTGGAGTGATTTAAATGGAGGCAGCAGCAGTGGTCAATATGAATTAAGCCCCACTGCATTTAATTACCTTGTATCTACTATGCAATTAGACGAGTTTTATAGCGATTGGATTATACAACATCAACACTATGCTTCGCAGATTTATAATTACATTTCGAATGAACCAAATGTAGATAAAGCAGTATTACTTTCTCAAAGTCATTTTGAATTATTGAATTCAAGCCAAGATTATGTTCAGTTTAACATTAGGCATGATATTTTTGGCGACAAAAGCAATGTTTGGTGGAATGATCCTACTTGGCTTGTAAATTACTATACATACTCTGATATGCCATGGTCAATTAGTGGTGTAAATATAGTTCCAACCATAATTTATCAAGACTATGCAATTGCTCCATTCATATGGACATATGTTAATGATGATGGAAGTACATTTAATGATAGTTACCCAAGCACTAACCCTTATTTTCAGTTTGTTCCAAATGACAATTATGACAACCTATACCCCAATTTTACAAACCTTGTTAAGAATTTGAAGACCTTTGTGCGAGATAACCCAAAAGTTTTAAATGCCTTACAAAAGTGGTCGGGGTTAAGTAAACAACAGATATTAGACAAACTTACTTTCGGGCATGGTCCAACAATAAAAGTTGAAGAAATGATTGGGCGTTTTGGTTTTTATAATAAAAAAAGTTCTGAAAACATCTTACATATAAGAGCATCTTATGTAAGAGGATTAGAACAATCTAAATTGGTATCTACAAAACAAGCAACAGCTTTCTTATTGGCTGTAACAATCTTACATGAGTTTGTTCATTATGGTACAGGTTTAAACAATATAAGTGAAGGACAATACGACTTTGGGCTTCGCTTTGAGAGAGATGCTTTTAATGTTATTGTTGATGATGACAACGCAGGGAATGTTGTTATTAAATTTAGTGAATATTTTTAAATAATATATAATGAAAATTTTTAAATATTTCTTTTATTTAGTTATTACTGTTTCATCATGTATAAATAAAAACAGTAAAATAATTGATAAAGATATTCGATTCTTAAATGAAAACTTTTTAACAATAATTGACACTTTCGCATATAAGTATAATACATTAAGACCTTTTCCATATCAACCTGAAAGGGATAACAAGGATTCCGTTTTTAACATTACTATTTATGACAAATTAATATCTCCTTTAAATTGGGAAAAGGAATCCATGGTGGTCATTAATAAAAGTTTCGACTCTGTTCGTTCTTTAGAGTATAAAAAAATGTTACTTTCTTATAAAACCAATTTTGACACAGCTTCTTTTGATATTGATATTAAAAAGATTACAAACCATGGAAAATATAATTTAATACCAAATAAAGAATTAGATGTCCAAAAAAAAGAGGATAAGAAAATTATAGGTCATTTAGCATTTTCTCGTGTTATATTTAATGTAACAAATGACAAAGCTATTATGATAGCAATTATTAAAGACAATATAAAAAGCGGTATAATCAAAATTTATTTTTTTGAGAAACAAAAGCCAAATTGGAAAATTTATCATTCTGATATATTAGAAGTTTGGTAAAAAATACTGCTTACAACATTGCATTGGCAAAAAATGGGCAGACAAATATGTGCTGCTCATTTTTTATTAATTGTACATTTGTGCGAATGTTGAGCAATAGAAAAAAATCCCATTCTTCGCAAATGCATTGACGTTACAAAGTAACAAAGTACATTGTAAGCTTCCCTAAAGTTCGGCCATTTGAAAGTTGACAAATTAGTTAACTTTAAATGGTAAATATGAAAAAGTCAAAGTACACAGAAACCCAAATTGTCAAGGCTATTCAAGAGCATGAAAATGGTCGTAAAGCAGAAGACATTTGTAGAGAGTTAAGTATTACAACAGCTTCTTTTTACAAGTGGCTCCAACGTTACGGCGGCATGGAGGTAGCTGATTTGAAGAAGATGAAAGAACTCGAAGAGGAGAACAGTCGTTTAAAACGTATGTATGCCAACTTAAGTCTAGTGCATGAAGCCCTAAAAGATGCAGTTGCAAAAAAGCTATAAAGCCTGACGATAAACGCAGCTTGGTTGATTACATGGTACAAGAAAATGGGGTCAGCCAGCGGCAGGCTTGTAAAACATTAGGGCTGCAAAGAAGTACAGTTCAGTACCAACCAAAAGCAAAAACATACGATGTTGTAATAGATGAGTTGAACCATTTAGTGACCAAATTTCCTGCTATTGGTTTTTGGCAAAGCTATCACCGAATACGTAATAAAGGCTTAGAATGGAACCACAAACGCGTTTACAGGGTGTATACGGATCTGTGCTTGAATATACGTAGGCGTAGCAAAAAGCGGCTGCCTGCAAGAGTCAAACAAGCACTGTATAAGCCAGCATCCATAAACGAAGTTTGGAGCATAGATTTCATGAGTGATAGTTTATGGGATGGCAGAAAGTATAGGCTACTAAACATAGTGGATGATTACAACAGAGAGCTATTACATGTAGAAGTAGACTTGTCGCTACCTACATTAAGGGTCATCAGGGTATTGGAATATTTAAAAGAGTTTAGAGGATTACCCGCAATCATACGTGTTGATAATGGACCGGAGTTTATATCACACAAACTAGACGGATGGTGCAAAAAACATAATATAGCATTGGTATTTATACAACCAGGTAAACCCATGCAAAACGCTTATATTGAAAGATGCAACGGAAACATTAGAAGAGAATTACTGAATGCTTATGTATTTACAACACTGACAGAAGTAAGACAAAAAGCAGAAGAATGGATGATGGATTACAATAATGAAAGACCGCATAAATCATTAGGGTACAAATCACCGAAAGATTATGCTGAACAGCATTACCAAAGCACATTAAATGTACCGAAGCTTTATCCACAAATGACGAACGAAAATCATTCAAATATTGAAGAGAGTCATTTAGTGGATAAAGTAGTAGACAATCTAAAAATGAACGAAAAATTATACTTTTAAGTGGCCCGAAAAATGGGGAAGCTTACAGCAACAATTGGCATTATTTTGGAGTGCTCAAAAAATCTTAGTAAGCCCAAACTTGCAAACCCAAAATCCTTAAGTGAGGATCGGGTATTCATTAACCTTGTTACTGAAACGTACAATTATCTTAAATTTATTGCAGTTATATTAAAAGAAAAGAAGCTTAAACAATCGCTGGTATTATCAAACCTTTCCGAACTCAGAGATAGGAATCTTCCATATGCTGAACAAATGGAAATTATTGATGACATTTTTAAAAGTCAAGTGTCTCAAAGACTAGAAAAGTACTTGAAAACTCATGAAGCACTTTGGATAAGTTTGCAATTACGTTATGAGCCATTGTCGCAAGAGATTCTGACAACGGAATGTGCGGAGGTTTTTTCTAAACTGCATGAATCGAAAATGCAGAATAGAAATACTGTTTTCAGCACATCAACTGAGGATGTTGCGGTGGGTTATTTAGATGATGGTTATGGCTGTGGATGGAGATATTCACTTTGTGTAGCAGCAGCAACAGCTACTGCAATTCTTTGTCATGCAAGTTGCGAAACAACAGCTTTAGCAACTACGGCCGGATTAGGTATACCCGCCTGTGTAGCTTTATGTGGAACCGCTCAAGTAGCAGCAGGTGTTTATTGTTATGATAAATATTGTAAATAAAAATTAAAGAAATGAAAAGTAAAAATTTTATTCCCCTAATAATCTATTTGCTCATTGCCATTTTAAGTGTAATATTCCGCAAAGAATTATCTGATTACATTTCAAAAGATGTACTATTTGTAATTGCAAGTATTGGCTTAATAATTTTAGCATTGTTTGTAATTCTTGCGAGATTCAAAATCAAAAATTAATATGATTAAATAATAGTTTTTTTATTAATTCATTGCTATCATATCTTAGGCTCTAAAAATCAGTTGTATGTGTTATTTCAATTGGTTATTATTCCTTTACGTTAAAACAATATTGAACAAAAAATTTTTTAAACTAAAGTAGTCTTTCTGCATTTAAGCATTTTGACTAATTAAATACGCAGGGTAATGCACTAATGCCTTTACTTTTTCAGTAAATAAAAGAAATTAAAATTTTTATAGTTTTAAAAATTGCGTAGAAATACGCTTGTTTTTTATTATACAGGATATTATATTTGTTTTATATTATTTGATGTGCACAAATAATACCATTTGCCGGTAAAACCAAAGTGGAACACCAGCTGATTATAATGGCCATATAACGGAGGGTATGTTCCACTGCAGACAAGCAGTTTAAACAATCCGCTGAACATTCGACCCCATGAGCGTTAGGCAGGGGGTAATTATTACATAAAACTATTTGTTTATGAAAAAGATACGTTGTTTTGATTTATTATCTAAAATGGTTATTTTTATTTTCATGTTGAGTGCGCTCATGTTTACAAGTTGCAAAAAACACTTTAATGCTTCAATAGCAGCAGCAGGTAAGGATGGGATACAACCTTTTAACTTTAATTGGGAAACAGTTGATTGGATGCCTACCCCAGCTGTTGCAGGCCAAGCTTTAATAAATCCACCGTGGATTGGGCAGGGAAGTATAACTTCTGTTTATGGTATTGATGTAGCAAATGATTACAAGGCTACTGATGGGTGGGTTTTGGTGTATAATAGTTTTGACCCAAATTCTCCAGGGCCGTTGGAAGATCCTTACTTTATTTTGTATAATAGATATCGAGGATTAATGCGTATTTATTTTTTTATAACTTCCCAAGTCTCTGCTAATTCAGATTATTTAGTTGATGGGCTTACAGCATCAACATCTGGAACTACAAGTCTATTAAATTTTTTGGGTAATGATATTGTCGATGTTTCTCAAAATCAATTATCATATTCACAAATAGAACCAGGTCCACCAGATGGCTCAGCTCCATTAGGAACCAGAAAGTGGTACATGCTACAATATGAATTGGCCTATGATCCCAATTTAACGAACACAAATTATAACAATATTCAATTGAGTTGGTACACCAATTATAATAGTATTTCCAAAATATCATTGGGTGGCCCATTGATAGGTAGTGTAAATGGTTCTGTTGGATCTTCTACGTCTAATATTAGTTCATCCCTTTTAAATGGATTAAAAGTTGTTACAACAGCAGGTCTTTCTTTGGCAGGAAGTTCTGCCGTAAATAATGCCAGCGGCAATTTTTCTGCAGTAAACCCAATACTAAATCCAGATGGAACGCTACAGGGGTTCTCACCTACCACAGTTAACAATAAATTAGGATTGTCAAATGCAACTTTCACAGCACTTCAGAGTGGACTAAATAGTGCATTTTCTGCTGCAATCGGCAATATTCCAGGTGCAGTTGCAGGATTATTAAGTGCAATAATAGGCGGAAACAGCAATGCACAAACAATAAGTTTAACACTCAATGCAAAGTTACAATTGGATGGTACTAGTACCAGTAAAGGTTCTTTTCCTGCAAGTCCCGCTTCTGTATATGTACCTGGGACAATCATAGACCCAATTACTGCACAAGGGTATATTCCGTTGTATACAAATAGTTTAGGTATTTTTAATTTATCTTCAAAACCCATTGTCAACATACATACTAATTCAATTAAAGTAAGCCAAAATGGTGGCATATATTATCAATATGATAATTTATATACAGTTAATACTTCTTCAATTAACTATTTATGGAATCCTTCAGTTATAAATTCTTCATCAACTGGTGCTGCAATTAAAAATTTAAAAACTGAAGTAGTGTTAATTGACCCAGATTTGTCTGCAAATCCCGTCATTGGCGGAAATCTCGGCATCATTGGAACACATACAGTTATTACTGGAACATCCGTTGGTACAACCTATACAGTACCAAGAGTGCAGCCTCGTAATAATTATGCTGCTGTTCGAATAACATTTGACGTTGTACCCAACAATGGCATTACTCCAAAATCAACAATCATAAAAACATTTTTAGCCAATATAGTAAACAACTAAATGTATATTTATATGAAAAGTATTTCAATTAAAATGTTAGTTTTCCTGCTATTACTATCTGGGATAAGTATATCTTCTTGCACCAAGCAAGTCTCAGCACCCACACAAGGGCAAATTACGGCTACTAAATTACAAAAAGTGATGGTCAAGGGAGATATTGTATTTATATATAATGTTGATGGGACCTCTGCTCAAGGGAGTCTCGTTAATATATCAAATGATGGTTACATTACGGTGGCCTATCAGGCTGTTTATGCTACCTACAACTTAAGCTTATTGAAGGAATACTATAGTGTGGTGTTAAGCAATGGCAACAATTGGTTTTTATATTTTTAATTTTTCATCATAGCCCGAATAAAAGTTCGGGCTTCAAATAATATTCATGTTTCGTATTTGTTTGGTTATGATAATTTTATATCCTTTTGTTTGTTTTTCTCAAACAAAGCGTGAAACCATATATTCCAGTACCAGTTATCGTGTAGTTAATGATACATTAATAACTGATATGGGTTTTAAAATTTATGAAGGCTTAACCCTAAATGTAGGCAGCGGTTCAGGTGTAAACGGTATTTATCAGCAGATTAGATTTAAAACACAACTCAATGCCAATTTATTGCTATTTCATGATGCAGAAATGAAAACTACTTATTTGAATCGGGTAAATCCTGAATTTGACAGGCAGAATGATAAATTAAAGGAGCTATTACATTACGGAGATAGGTTGATGGTAAAAAGAATAACCAAAAAAGGAAATAAAAAGTTTGGTTATTGGTATTATCTAATACTTAAAAGAACAAAGGCACCACACACTAAATTGGTTTGTAATATAGAATTGGCTGTTAACTGTAAAGAAATACTTTTTCAATAGCATTTAAAAATATAATAGCATGCGGCAAATATATATTTTGCTATGCTTTTTTATTATAAAAAGCCTTCATGCACAATATAGTGTAGGATTATTTTCAGGTTATACTAACAATCATTTACGAACCAATATTTCTAATCGTTTGTTTACTGAAAATAAGAATGGCAATAGTATTAGTACAGGGTTAATATTTAACTATGCATATAAAACCAAAATTCAATTACAAACTGAATTAGCGTTATTACAAAAAAATTATTCATTTGTACGAACAGGGTTGTATTCCGGTATTTTTACCAAATACCGGAATACCTATTTGCAATTGCCGGTTATTTTTAAATACAAGTTACTACAAAAATGTAAATGGGTAATATGGGCCGATGCCGGGTTCTTTGTTTCTTACTGGGTTGATGGAAGTATAAATGGAGTAATACCCAATGTTTTTAATAATTATTATACTGTAGATAGAAGGGGTTCAGTGACAAATTATATACGTTTTTCCGATTATTTCCAAAAACATATCTTTTCATCTGAAAAGGATAATCGGTTTGAAGTGGGGCCATTAGTAGGTATAACATCTGTTTATCAACTGAATAGCAGTTATTCTGTTTTCATCAATGCAAGATTTTACTCATCTTTTCTCTCGCAACAAAAACAGTATACAGTTAACCAGGTTATGCAGTATAATCAAACCTCTGTAATTTCTACAGGTGGTGTAATTAATTTTCATGCAAAAAATAGATAGCAATGCAAAATATTCTATTGAAACATAAACTTATGCATGTTTTATTTTTACTTTTTATTTGTTGTTCATGTAAAAAAGTTGATTTGCCCATCAATAATGAAATCCCCAAAACATTTATTGGTGTGTTTGAGCAGTTTTGGAATAAAATGAATATGAATTATGTTTATTGGGATATTGATACAACAAATTGGAATAGGATGTATCTAAAATATAAGTCTGTATTTGCAAAGTTAGATTTGAATAACACTTCCGATATAAAAAAGAGTGTTTCTTATTTTAAAGAGATGACAAAAACCATAATGGATGGGCATTATTATATTTCATTTATGCAAAATGCTATTATAGATTCATTTATTTATCCTGCCTATGATAAGAAAAGAAATTTATATGGATTTCATAGTCCATATGCTTTTTATAAAGTAGATACAGGTTATTTAGATGCAAATTATCAATTAGGTATTGAACATTCTTATTCATATGGAGGACAACCTTTAACTGTTTTATTCGGAACTATTCAGCATAATATTTTATTTTTTTCGTGTAATTATTTTTTTTTGTCAAAAGCATACTATTCAACAACACATAATAAAATACAGCCAGTTTTAAACTCATTTTTCAATGCATTAAATACAACGATTAATAGTAGCATTAAAGGATTAATTATAGATGTAAGAAGTAATTATGGGGGAGATATAAGTGACTTAAATTTTTTAATGGGAAGGTTCATTGACAAACCTTTGTTGTTTGGTTATTCGCAATATAAAATCGGCAATGGAAAGTACGATTATAGTGCATGGATACCAGCTTATATAAATCCTTTTAAAAATACTAAGCATTTAAATATTCCTATTATTGTTTTAGCAGATAATGTTTCATCTTCTTTAGCGGAAGCTACTGTAATGGCAGTTAAAGCATTTCCTAATTCTTTTTTTGTTGGTGAGACAACTTTTGGTGCAACAGGTCCTATTGTTAGTGATAATAATTTATACAGCGATGGTAGTTTTACTGTACCTGATTTTATGAATGTACAAACATCTTCAGCAAAGTTTAAATATATGGATGGTAAAATTTATGAGGGAAAAGGATTTGCTCCTGATTATTTTGTTGCATTTAATCTTTACGCTTTACAAAATGCTACTGACCTACAGTTAGAAAAAGCTATTGATTTATTGAAATAGTCTTTCGCTAAAGAAATATTTCTTTGTTGCAAGTGCAAAAAATTACTTATCATAAAGATAAATTGGTAAGAACTTAAAATATCTTCCGATTTACGTATTTTTAATTAGGGTCTTCCTGTAAATGATAATAAAGGCATTTGAGTTGTAAAATTGAAATGGCTTTGTTGCTGTCGGTAATTCAAATGATGATTTTTTTCTGGTTTACTGCGGATTTTTTTTAACCAGGGCATGGCAGTTCCTTCTCATTTTTGCAATGAGTTATGCAATTGATTAAATTTTTTTTACGCTGCTCTTGCATGCAGTTGTGCGGCAGCTATACGGTCTGCCATTCTTACTGCATTGCTGGTGAAGATGCCGAAAAAGATCCAGCAGGTTTCTGTGGTTTGATTGCGGGCAGGGATTTTTTTGAGAAAATAATTTTCTTTTTCATTGCCAAAGCTTCCTTCCAAAATAGTTCCTCTTGCAATGTTGAGTGTTTTTCTTAGAGTAGCAGCCTGCTCTATGTGTTGTATTTTTTGTTTGCCCTTGGGAGTAAAATTCGTTACAATATTATTTTGTTTGCAATATTTTCTATTCGCATTGGTAGCGTAAATCTGATCGGCTGAGTGATGCGAGCATTTGCCAAAAAGTTTTCGCTGCAAATAAATGCCGCTTTGCATTCGAGTTCTTTCATTAAATGCATCATAGCTGAGATGCTCAATAAAATTAATTCCATCCACCTGCAATATATTTACCTTGGCACCAAACTCCACAGTCTTTGTTTCTTTGCCCCGGACAATAGGACGGATGTAAGGTTTGCTAAGTGATACAATACGATTTTTTATTTCCTGAACCTGACCATAAAGTTTTCCATGCTGCTGTTCATACACTTTGATAATATGGCTCATCTTTGACGTTTGCTTTTGCGACAGAGTTTGATGTTTTTGTTGCAAACGGTTCAGATGTTCAATCAGGTTCAATAAAAATTTCAACAATTTTTTACGAACCTTCTTTTCAGCACGTCTCGTTTTCTTTTTTGTTTTTTGATATGATTGAAAAATTTGTTTTTGCCTCAAATAATTCATGCGGCTCTTGCGCAGCTTCAATAATTTTCTGCTCTGCTGTATCATCAAATAGGTTTGGTGGCAACAGTTCCAGATCAGTTTTACATCAGAGGGAAAACTGATGCGACTCTCATAACAGGTTGCATCCTGCATGCCTACATTGATCGCGTGCATAAAAGGTTTCCAATACGCAGCAAACTGTTTTTGCATCTCATCTATATTCAAATGCCTGCCGATATAACTGCGCCACCAACCGGGCAGATTCATATCGCTGATCTTTTCATCAGGACGCAACAGAATGCCACAAAACAATTGCATGCTCCAATCTGTATTGATGCGCTGCATCAGCAACTCATCACTGAGCTGCAAATAATGTTTTAGAAATTGCAAAGCAATACCGCCTTTCACATCAAACCAGGGCTTGCGACCCAATCCACTTTTGCTATGAGCAGGACGAGGAAGAGTGGCCGCTAACTCGTCAAAAGGAATCGCCAAATAAATTTTTCCCAAATCAGTTTGTAAAAATTTTTCGTGCAGCAGTTGTTGGTGAGAAAATAATAAATTTGCCATGTTTGAAAATTAAACTGCCCCACTTTGAGCATTTTTTGTGCCATTGTGGGGTTTTTCATTTATTATTTTCTCACAAATCCTTGCCTAATGTGGATTTCTTATTTACGTGAAGACCATAGTTGCTACCCCATTGTTCATTTTAGTTTTTCTTGAGTTTGACACCATTTCAACCTAACATGTAAGCTCCCCTTATTTCAGGCTTACGTTTGGTGGCCAAACGCGTTATTATACCTGCTGCTCTTTGGAAGAATTTTATTCCCGGATGGAATTGGAAACATTATGCTTTCCTGTTCCTTCCCTAACTATGATTCTTATTAGTCGCCCATTATCATTGTTATTCAATTGGCCATAATTGAAAATGATCTCCATCAAACAAGCCTTTATCACTAAGTTTAATATGGGGGATTACCAGTAAAGCCATAAAACTAAGCGTCATAAAGGGTGCTGCAAGCGTACTGCCTAATTCATTTTTTACCATGGCATCTATGGCTGTATATGCGGCTGCTACGGTATAGCCATCATCAGTACTCATGAGTCCGGCTACTGGTAACGGTAATACTTTTGTATTGTTGCCATTTACTGCACTAATACCCCCTTTTTCCTGTATTACCGCATTAATGGCTTGTGCTAAATCGGCATCATTGGTGCCTACTGCTACAATATTGTGGCTATCATGCGCTACGGTTGAGGCTATGGCGCCTTTCTGTAATCCAAAATTTTGAATGAAAGCTTTGGCAATAGGGGCGGGATGATAGCGGTTTACTACTACCATTTTCAACACATCATTTTCAATACCTGAAACAATATATCCGTTAATTACTTTGGGGGTTATCCAAATTTTTTTGGTGATTAGTTGGCCGTCTAATGCTTGTATTACGGGTATTTTATCCTGCTGTAAAGGGTACTCCGTTATTTTGATGGCCAAATCATCTTCTGTTACCGGCATGCAATTAAATTGATTGATGTGGGTAACCGGAACTGAGGATAACAATGTGCGGCCATGTTCTGCTACCAAATGGCCTTTAATATAGGTTTGCAGTACCTTGAAATCGGTTAGATTATTTACCACAATGCAATCGGCCGGATCGCCAACTCTCAGTAAGCCAATATTTAACCGGTAATGTTGTATCGGATTAACGCAGGCGGCTTTGAGTACCTTAAATACATCAATTCCTTTTGCCACTGCTCGGGCACATAATTGATTGATATGGCCAATGGCTAAGCTATCTGGATGTTTATCATCGCTGCAAAACATCATATTTTCATAATGGGTATGCATTAAATCAATTAAAGCTTCAAAGTTTTTGGCAGCGCTACCTTCTCTTATTAATATTTTCATGCCAAAGTTCAATTTGTTTAATGCTTCTTCGGCTGTAAAACATTCATGGTCGGTACTAATTCCGGCGGCTATATATTGTTGTGCGGGTTTGCCCATTAATCCGGGTGCATGGCCATCTACCGGTTTATTAACGGCTTTGGCAGCAGCAATTTTTTTCATTACTTCTTCATCGCCGTGCAAAACACCGGGGAAATTCATCATTTCACTCAGGTATTTAATATCATCGCGTTGCAGCAAGGCGGCTACGTCAGTACTGTGAAGTGCAGCACCTGCAGTTTCAAAAGTGGTGGCAGGTACACAACTGGGAGCGCCGAAGTTGAAAGAGAAATTGGTTTGCCGGGCATTGGCCAACATAAACTCAACACCTTCCATTCCGCATACATTGGCAATTTCATGGGGGTCGCTAATGGTGCCTACCGTGCCATGCACTACGGCTAAACGGGCAAATTCACTGGGTACCAGCATACTGCTTTCTACATGTACATGGCTATCAATAAATCCGGGTAAAATATATTGCTGCGGTACTGAAGCGTTGGCAGGTAAAGCTTCAATAGCTTTAATTTTTCCGGCTTCTATAAAAACGTTGGCAGGATAAATGGTTTGTTGCCAAACATCTACTAATTGTCCGCTAATGGTATATTTTTCTGTTTGCATGTTCAATTGAATAATGGTGAATGAAGATGAATAAAAAAAATGAATGATGTGCAAGGTTTATTCCTCTTTCAGCAAATCGGGGCGTTTGGCTTTGGTAATTGCCAATGCTGCTTCATAACGCCAGGCTTCTACTTTTTTAGGATCACCTTGCAGCAATACTTCCGGTACTTTCCATCCATTAAAATCGGCAGGACGGGTATATACCGGGGGTGCCAGCAAGTTATCTTGAAAAGAATCGAATAAGGCTGAGGTTTCATCATTCAACACACCGGGTATTAAACGACCAATGGCATCAACTATAACTGCAGCTGCTAATTCGCCGCCACTCAATACATAATCGCCAATAGAAATTTCTTTGGTAACAAAGTGATCGCGAATGCGTTGGTCAATTCCCTTATAATGTCCGCAAATAAATAACAAGTTTTGGTGTAACGATAAACGGTTAGCCATTGACTGATTGAAGGTTGCACCATCGGGTGTTAAATAAATAATCTCATCATATGTTGTGGTGCTTTGTAAATGCGTTATGGCATTGTACAAGGGTTCGCACATCATTACCATGCCGGCGCCACCGCCATATTGATAATCATCTACCTGTCCGTGTTTGTTAATAGCCCATTGGCGCAGGTTATGAGTACGAACTTGTAATAAACCTTTTTCCTGAGCCCGTTTCATAATGCTATGATTCAACGGGCTTTCCAGTAATTCGGGTACCACTGAAATAATATCAATATTCATGTTGCAAAGATGCTATTCCATTTCCATAAAATTGTCTAAATCTCTTCTTTCTCTTTTGGTAGGGCGGCCAATTTTACTCAATCGTTTACCTGTATGGAAGGAAGGCGCCTGAAAGGCCGGTTTTTCCAGTGCTTCCGCCGGTGTAATATCCACATAATGTTGAATAGCTTCCGGATAAGCTACACGATTGTTTAATAATGCGGTTACTTGAATAATCCATTTGCGGGCATCTGTTTTAATTTCATATTCATCGCCAACTGCTACCGATTTGGAAGGCTTAACGGTATTGCCTTTGTATTTTACTTTTCCTTTTTCACAAGCTTCAGCCGCCAATGATCGGGTTTTAAAAATGCGAATACTCCACAGGTATTTATCAATTCTTACTTTTTCATTATTGTCGCTCATACCTTCAAGTTTATAAACTAAGGGTGAAGGTACTATTTTTAAAAGTGTGGGTTATAAAAAAGCGCAGTCATAATGGCTGCGCTTTTGAAATGAAGGTTAAAGAAAGTATTAATGTTTGGCCTCGTACAATTCGGTAAAGTATTTACAGAAATAAGGAATGGTTTCAATGCCTTTGTAAAAGTTAGCTAAATCGAATTTTTCGTTCGGGCTATGTAAATTATCATTATCTAAGCCAAAGCCAAGGAATACAATTTTTTTGTGCAATGCCTTTTCAAAAATGGCACAAATAGGAATACTGCCTCCGCCTCTTACCGGTACAGGTTCTTTACCCAGTGCACTTTGCATGGCTTTAGCGGCAGCTAAGTATTCAATTGAATCAATTGGAGTTAAATATGGTTCGCCGCCGTGGTGTTCAGTAGCTTTTACTTTAACGCCTGCAGGAGCACTGTTTTCAAAATAATGAATTAAAGCTTCTGTAATTTTTTTAGGAGATTGATTAGGCACTAAGCGAGCAGAAATTTTAGCATAGGCTTTGGAAGGCAACACTGTTTTTGCGCCTTCGCCGGTGTACCCGCTCCATATACCATTTACTTCTAAGGTTGGGCGAATACCGGTTCGCTCAATGGTAGTATATCCTTTTTCACCCCATACTGCATCAATGCCCAATTCTTTTTTATAGGCTGTTTCATCAAAAGGTGCTTTGGCCATTTCTGCACGTTCTTCTTTGCTAATTTCTACCACATCATCATAAAATCCGGGAATGGTAATATGGTTATCGGCATCATGACAACCTGCAATTAATTTAGCAAGTATTGTAGCCGGATTAGCAACAGCACCACCATATACACCACTATGTAAATCGCGGTTAGGTCCGGTTACTTCTACTTCAATATAACTAAGACCACGAACACCTACGTCAATAGAAGGCGTGTCTAAAGCAATCATTGCCGTATCGCTTACCAGCACAACATCACAGGCCAGTAATTCTTTGTGCGATTCAACGAAAGTGGCCAGGTTAGGACTTCCCACTTCTTCTTCCCCTTCAATAATAAATTTCATATTGCAAGGCATAGAGTGGGTTTGCAGCATGGTTTCCAATGCTTTGGTATGCATGAAAAATTGGCCTTTATCATCAGCAGCACCACGGGCATAAATTTTTCCGTCTTTTACCACGGGTTCAAAAGGAGGGCTATCCCAAAGGTTCAACGGATCGGCCGGTTGCACATCATAGTGCCCATACACTAAAACGGTCGGTTTGCTTTTATCTGCTATTTTTTCTGCATACACAATGGGGTGTCCGTTAGTTTGATAAATGGTGACTGTATCAGCACCGGCTGCTTTGAATTCCTGTTCAATTAAAACAGCGCAGCGTTGCATATCGGGTTTATTTTCCGACTTTGAGCTAATGCTCGGTACTTTCAATAATTCAATCAATTCTTTTAAAAAGCGTTGTTGATGTTTTTCGATGTACTGTTTCCATGTTTCCATATGTGCATTTTTTATTGTACCTGTAAATAATATGTAAAGGTACAGGGTTGTAATGATAAAGCCTTGTTAAGTGGAGGCCGGGGCATTGTGTTTTTGATTGGCCAATATATTATCTAACGTCCAGGCAACCTGATGCGTAAATGCTTGTTGCCTTACGGGGCAATCCTGTTTAATGCAAACAGGGCAACTAAAGGGTTGGCAACCTTCGGTAAGTATAAATAATTCAATGTCTTTTCCGAAAGTTTTCATTACTAATGCTTCCAATTCGTCTACTTCTTGCTGCGCTTCATGTAAATTTAGGTACCAGGGTAAGGTTAAATGACTGTCCACATGAATGGTATTGCCGTACTTAATAATGCGAAGATTGTGTAAATCAATCCAGTTGTTTCTTCTGTTTTGGTTAAGGGTAAAAATAAGTAAGTTTAAAAGTTTCATATCGGCCTCATCCATAATACCGGCTAATGAAGAACGAAGAATTTTGTAGCCATTATAAATAATGACAATGCTAATGGCAAAAGCCAATACTTTATCAATCCAATACAAGCCGGTCAGCTGAATAATGAAGAGTCCTGCAATGATTACGGAAGTGGAATAAGTATCAATTTGCAAATGTTTGCCACTGGCTTTTAAAGCCAATGAATTGTTTTTCTTTCCAATACGTAAACACCACCATCCGGCAATAAAATTAATGAAAGCCGTCAATGCAATTAAAAGCATTCCGGTATCTAGGGCTTCTACCGTTTTCTGAATAAAAAAGCTTTGTACCGTTTGGTAAACAATATAAACACCTGCTGTAATGATTAATGAACCTTCTACTGCAGCAGAAATAAATTCTGCCTTACCATGCCCATAAGGATGGTCTTTATCTTTTGGCTTTGCAGCAATATATAAGGAATACAATCCAATACCTCCGGCCACCATATTAACGGTACTTTCCAACGCATCGGTTAACACGGCAATAGAATTGGTTAAGTAAAACGCAATCATTTTTACGGCAAACAATACTACACTTAGCAGTGTAATAAAAAGTTGCAGTTGAAAGTTTTGTTTTTCTTTTTGCAAAGCACTATGTTTAAAACTATGATTAAGGTAGTAAAATTATGCTATAAGTAATGTTACAATGTTTTTTCAACATGGCTGCAATGCCACAGTAAGTATTTAAAGAAAGTTCAATTGCTTTTTTAAATTTATCTTCTTCTTGGGCAGGAATATTCGCCTTATAAGTTAAATGAATGCCGGTAAATACTTTGGGGTGGGTGGTAGTTTGTTCTGCTTCAGCTTCTATTTCAAATTGAGAAAAGGGTACTTTCATTTTTTGTAAAATGCTTACTACATCCATACCACTGCAGGTATTCAATGCGCCCAATAACATTTTTTTTGGGCTCATGCCACTGTTCAAACTGCCATCATCTGCATTAGTATCTAAACGAACAGTGTGGTTGTTTTCATCGTTGCTGTTAAATGCTAAATGTGAAACCCATTTGGTAGTAGTTTTCATATCATTGATTTTAGAATAATATATTTTATGTGTGTATTACCTTGAATTGCAGGCATTAATTATTGCCCTTCTTTTTTTTGTGGTGAAAAAAAGTGCGAATGGCCTTAAAGGTTCGATAGTAAAATTCCTGATTAAACAGCTGTGAGTCGCGCATGGCTTTATAGGTTAAGAAAAAGCCGATAGGTATTAAAACCAAGGTAGAGAGCCACATGCCCGCCAAGGGGCTCATAACATTGCTTTTGGCAAATTTTTCTCCAAAGGTGTTTAATAAATGAAACAGAACGAAAAATACTATGGCAAATACCAATGGGGTTCCCAATCCGCCTTTCCGTATAATAGAACCTAAAGGCGCCCCAATTAAGAATAAAACAATACAGGCAACACTCAATGTAAATTTTCTATGCCATTCTATTTCATGTTTCAGAAGGGAATCCTGTCGCGTTTTGTAATCATCGTAAATTAGATTTACATTATTGGTAACGGTACCCAATTGACTTAAACTGCGTTCCTGCACATAGCGTTTAACTGAGTCGGGAATGAGTTGATTTAATGAGCCCACTGATTTTAAAAAACCGGTATCTGTTTTAGGCCAGGTTGAATCCATGTATTTGGCGAAAGATAAATAAGTATTGATTTCCACTTTAGCGCGCTTTAAATAATGAGGCCCCAGGTTTTCAAGCGAGTCGATGGTAGTGTTCAATTGCCGAACACTGAGCATTTTAGGGTCATAAATAAAGGCACTATCTTTTGTTCGGTTCATTTGAAAAGTACTTAAGTCAAACAGCTTGGTATAAGTATCAAAATGGGTGCGGGTAAAATCGGTTTGAATGGTTTGGCGAGGGCCTTTTTCTTCATAACTGTTACCATCTTTTAGTTTAAATTCTAAAAACTTTTTATCGGGGGTAACTTTCATAATACCACTTTCGGCAGTAATCAAATTGTCCTGCAGGGCATAAGTTTTTTTAAAAATCACGATTTTTTTAATGGTGCTGTCGTCGCTTTCTTTTTTTCCCAGTTTAATGATGTTGCCTTCAATTTTGTTGTAAAAAACACCTTCTTTAATGTCAAATGCCGGTTTGGCAACAATAATATCGTACTGTAATGCAGCCAGTTTAAGTTGTGCCACGGGAATTATGTTATTGGCAAACAAAAAAGCAATGCCACTAATAATTACGGTTACAATTAGTAAAGGGCGCATGAAACGCGATAGTGGAATACCGGCTGCCTTTATGGCAACTATTTCAAAGGTTTCACCCAAGTTACCAAAAGTCATGATAGATGAAAGCAACAGTGCCAAGGGTAAGGCCAGCGGAACCCAGGTAATGGCTACTAAACCGGTTAAATAGGCTAGGGTGCCAAAATCAATACCTTTACCCACAAGGTCATCAATATATAACCAAAAAAATTGCATTACCAATACAAATAATGCAATTAAAAAAGTAGCCAGAAAAGGGCCAATGAACGATCGAACAACTAAAATGTCTAATTTTTTTATCACAAATTCCTTTCTTAGTATTGTTGGTTAATGGCAAATGTAAAACTTTCAACCGCAGAATTAGAATTGGTAACCAATATACCGGTTATTTTAACAAAGAACCGCATTATAAATGCCGTGCAGGAAATATTTGGGGAACTAAGTACAGCATACCAAAGTTGTATTGAAAAAACGCATGGTTTACCCGACAATGTAAAAGCCATTTCGCCTAAAATATACAAGGGCGAAAACTATGAAGGATTGCCTTGGGTAATGCTCGATTATCCGCGTTATTTTACCCGTACAGATGAGCTGGCTATTCGAAGTTATTTTTGGTGGGGAAATTATTTCAGTATTACTCTACAAGTAAGTGGCGAATTTATTTCACAATTTGCAGAGGGTATTGTAAGGTTAGCAAAGGTGCAGTCTGATTGGCAATTAATGACGCATGAAGATAAATGGCATCATATTATCAGTAACAGCAACAGTACACCGTTACAAGGTGTACAAGCGGCCCAATTATTGCAAATGCCCTTTATAAAAGTAGTTAAAACACATCCCTTGCAGCAGTGGGATATGGCCCCTGCATTTTTTACCGCTTCATTTGAAACCTTGGTTAAGATAGTATTTGGCTAGCTGCCTAAGCGATGAAATAATTCTTTAACCTGATATTCCCATAATTGGGATTGGTCTTTTATTTCATTTTTCTCGGCAAAATCTTTTATTACCAAAATTGTTTGGTTCGATATTTCGGTCTTTTCTATTCTAAATTCAAAATATTCGTTTTTTTCGCTATGCAGCCAATGAAAGCGAATAAATTTTTCTTCTTCTTTATCAATTACCTTGGCCTTATCGGGCGTTCCGCCATTCCAGCTAAAGCTATAAACGCCGTCCCATTCATCTACTTTATCTGCAAACCATTCCTGTAAACCTGCCGGGGTACTTAAAAATTCGTACAAAATACCGGGAGAGCATCTTACCGGAAATTCAAGTGTAAATAACTGTTTTTTGCTCATTTCAAATGCTTTACTAACTACTTTGTGGGTTGCAATAATATTAAATTCTACTTACCGTACAAATGTTTTTTTAACATTTTATACTTTTTTGTTATAACTTTTCCTTTAAAGTGGCTTCTGTGCTGCATTCAAGGGTTTTCGAAAGCCGAAATTTAATTTTAGGAAATATGCTTAAAATATTTTAAATTGCTATCTGAAATTTTCGTTCCTGCTTTTCATCAAAACTTATTCAAACCAACACTAAATAACCACTGCTATGAGTATGCGTCAACTCAAAATCGCCAAATCCATTACCAACCGGGAAAGTCAGAGCCTTGAGAAGTATTTGCAGGAAATTGGAAAAGTGGAATTAATTACACCGGAAGAAGAAGTGCAATTGGCATTGCGCATTAAGCAAAATGACCAGCGTGCTTTAGAAAAATTGGTGAAAGCCAATTTGCGTTTTGTTGTATCGGTAGCCAAACAATACCAAAACCAGGGCTTAACCCTTCCCGATTTAATTAATGAAGGCAATTTAGGCCTTATTAAAGCGGCGCTGCGCTTTGATGAAACACGTGGTTTTAAATTTATTTCTTATGCAGTGTGGTGGATTCGTCAAAGTATTCTGCAAGCCCTGGCTGAACAAAGTCGTATTGTTCGCCTTCCTTTGAATAAAGTGGGGCTCACGAATCGCATAGGCCGCGCCATTCAACAATTAGAACAGGAAAATGAAAGAGAGCCTACCGTTGAGGAATTGGCTGAATTGTTGGAAACTGACCTTTCGGAAGTGAATGCTGCCCTTCAAGTAAATGCCCGCCATATTAGTGTAGATACACCCTTGGGTGATGGGGAAGATAATACACTGTTAGATGTTTTATACAACCCTAATGCTGAATATACCGATAGGCAGGTTGAGCATTATGAATCGCTGAAAGCAGAAGTGCAACGCAGCTTAAAAGCATTAACAGAAAGGCAAAAAGAAGTGGTATGTTATTTTTTTGGCATTGGTACCCACGAGTCATTAAGCCTTGAAGATATTGGTGCCCGCTTTAATTTAACCCGCGAAAGGGTAAGACAAATAAAAGATAAAGCTATTAATAAGTTAAGAAGTACCAGCCGCAGTAAGCATTTAAAGGTTTATCTGGGATAAAAATTCAGATGCTATTATATTTGCAGTGCAAATTAAAGAAGTGAACTTGCCGGTTCACTTTTTTAATGAACTCACTATTTAATGCAAGCACTATGTTTAATTCGCTGAGTGAAAAATTAGAATCTGCGTTTAAGAACCTGAAAGGCCAGGCCCGTATTACAGAGCTGAATATTGCCAACACTGTAAAAGATATTCGCAGGGCATTAATAGATGCCGATGTAAACTTTAAAATTGCCAAAGAATTTACTGATAAGGTAAAAGAAAAAGCACTGGGTGAGAAAGTGATTAATTCTGTTAGTCCGGGACAGTTAATGGTAAAAATTGTTCAGGATGAATTAACTGAATTAATGGGTGGAACTGCCGCCGATTTTTCGGTTACCGGAAACCCTGCCATTATTTTAATTGCCGGATTGCAGGGTAGTGGTAAAACCACATTCACCGGAAAGTTGGCCAATTATTTAAAAGTGCAAAAAGGCAAATCGCCAATGGTGGTAGCGGCAGATATTTACCGACCTGCGGCTATTGATCAGTTAACCGTTTTAGGTGAGCAAATTGGAGTACCTGTTTATGCAGAACGCGATAATAAAGATGCAGTTAGTATTGCTCTGAATGCCATAAAGGAAGCAAGAGCCCAAAATAAAAATGTAGTAATTATCGATACTGCCGGCCGTTTAGCCATTGATGAGGCTATGATGACCGAAGTGGCCAATATTAAACAAGCCGTAAATCCCACTGAAATATTATTTGTTGTGGATGCAATGACCGGTCAGGATGCCGTGAACACGGCTAAGGCCTTTAACGATAGGCTTGATTTTACCGGTGTTGTTTTAACCAAATTAGATGGTGATACCCGCGGTGGTGCGGCCCTTTCCATTAAATATACGGTGCAAAAGCCCATTAAATTCATGAGCAGCGGCGAAAAAATGGATACACTCGATGTATTCTATCCCGACCGTATGGCTCAGCGTATTTTGGGAATGGGTGATATTGCCTCATTGGTTGAAAAGGCTCAACAACAATTTGATGAAGAAAAGGCCAAAAAATTAGAGAAGAAAATTCGAAAAAATCAGTTCGATTTTCAGGACTTCTTGGAGCAACTGCAGCAGATTAAAAAAATGGGTAACTTAAAGGATTTAATGGGAATGATACCCGGTGTAGGCAAGGCCATTAAAGATATAGACATTAATGATGATGCATTTAAGGGAATTGAAGCCATCATTTATTCTATGACACCGGAAGAAAGAGCGAATCCCGACTTAATTGATCAGCGCAGAAAAGCAAGAATTGCGAAAGGAAGCGGTAAAGATATTCAGGAAGTGAATGCTTTTATGAAGCAGTTTGAGCAAATGAAAAAAATGATGGGAGCCATGAATAAATTGCCCATGGGTGGCAGAATGCCCGGGTTTAGACGATAAACCCCTCTAAAATTTGATGAAACTCATAATTTTGTATTAAATTATAAAAAGTTTTTAGCTAAACTTGGCGGAAAAGTAATCGTTTGTTATTTTCGCCGTCCAAATTGAACGAAACCCTATTTATTAACGCCTTTAAATGTCTATTTAACATGGCAGTAAAAATGAGATTACAAAGACACGGCAGTAAAAAACGCCCCTTCTATTTTATAGTAGTGGCCGATGCCCGTGCACCCAGAGATGGTAAATTCATCCAAAAACTGGGCACTTACAATCCTTTAACCGTACCGGCAACCATTCAATTAGATCGTCAGAAAGCTTTAGATTGGTTACATAAAGGAGCACAACCTACCGACACTGTAAGAAGAATTCTTTCTTTCAAAGGTGTTTTGTATCTGAAGCATTTGTTGCGTGGTGTTTCACTGGGATTATTTGATGATGCTACCGCTATGGCTAAATTTCAAGCATGGCACGATGAGCATGAAGCCCAGTTAAAACGCAGAAGCGATGCACACAAACAACAAAAGCGTCAGCGTCAGGAACACAAACCTGTAGTTAAAAAGGTTGAAGAACAACCAGCTGAAGGCGGTTCAGAAGCATAGTAAGCCCTGCACAAAAAATTAGCCCGTTAGCCATTTTGGTAATCGGGCTTTTTTTATTTTAGAAATATAACTTTGAGCCTATTATTTAAACATGCATCCCATTCAACCTTATATTCATATTGGAAAAGTTGTAGCTACTTTTGGTACTAACGGACAGGTGCTTGTGCAGCATGCATTGGGTAAAAAAACTACACTGAAGGGCATTAAAGCACTTTTTATTGAGCAGCAAAAAAACAGCTATTTACCTTATTTTATTGAGCAGGTAAAAGCCAAAAATGAACAAGAAATTTGGGTGCAGTTAGAAGGTGTGCCCACTAAAGAGGCTGCACAGCGTTTTTTAAATAAAAATGTTTGGTTGCCTGAAGCCGAAGCATTGGCATTAATGAGTGCCAACGCTCCTATTGCATTGTTGGGTTATAAAGTTGTAGAAGATGATAAGGTATTAGGGATAATTGAGGAAGTAATTGAGCAACCCCATCAGGTATTGGTGCAAATTTCCATAGAAGGAAAAGAGGTATTAGTGCCTTTGCATGAAGAAACCTTATTGAAAATTGACAGGAAGAAAAAAGAAGTTTGGGTAAAATTGCCTGAAGGATTATTGGCTATTTATTTATAATGTATGCAAGAGGAAGTATATCCGCCCTATCGCTATAAAATTACGGTATCGGCCAATCATTTAGACCATTTACAGCATGTAAACAACGTGGTGTATGTGCAATGGTTGCAAGATGCTGCTTATCAGCATTGGATGCAAAAAGTTCCTGAAGCACTTCATAAAGAAGTATTATGGGTGGTACGTAGGCATGAAATAGATTATTTGGCAGGTGCATTTTTGGGTGATGAGTTGGAAATAACTACCTGGCCGGGCCAACATACCGGCGTAACTTGGCAACGTCATTATACCATAGTTCGTTTAAGCGATAACAAAACCATTGTAAAAGCTACCAGCATTTGGGCTTTGGTACATCGGGCTAATTTTCATCCAAGGCGGATAGATGATGCCATTCTGCAAGTATTGCGATAATAAAATGGCTTTAAGCAGAAAATGGGTGTTTGGTGAAAGGTTTCATTTATTCTTCTTTATCTCAGTAATTTAGTTGCTGTAATTATATGCATCAACCACAGCGTTATATTGCCCATTTTGATTTAGATTCCTTTTTTGTGAGTGTGGAAATACTTAAAAATCCTTCACTGCAAAACCAACCGGTTTTAGTGGGCGGAAGTCGTGAAAGAGGGGTGGTGGCTGCCTGTAGTTATGCCGCTCGAAAATTTGGTATTCATAGTGCCATGCCTATGAAGCAGGCTTTGCAGCTTTGTCCCAATGCCATTGTTATATTCGGGTCGTACAAAGATTACAGTTTTTTTTCCAATCGTGTTACGGAAATAATTGCCAATGCAGCACCGGCTTATCAAAAAGCCAGTATTGATGAGTTTTATATTGACTTAACAGGAATGGATACTTATTTTAATCCTTTGCAATGGACAATAGATTTACGCCAAAAAATTATTACTGCAACCGGTTTGCCAATTTCTTTTGGCTTAGCCAGCACTAAGTTAATTGCTAAAATTGCTACCGATGAAGCGAAGCCTAACGGATACCTATTTGTGCAACCCGGCCGCGAAAAAGAATTTCTTTCACCCTTGCCTGTACAAAAAATTCCCGGTGTTGGTAAACATACTTTGCCTATTTTACAACAAATGGGTATTCATACCATTCATGATATATTACAATTTGCACCCTCGCATTTAGAACAAAAGTTAGGTAAGTGGGGGCAAACTTTGCATACCATAGCCAATGGGCATTATGATTCGCCATTGCATGAAGCGCATGAAGCCAAATCAATTTCAACGGAACAAACTTTTTCGGAAAATACCACTGACCGGTTATTTTTAGAAAAGAAGTTGGTGCAGATGACGGAAAAAGTTGCCTATGAACTTAGACAGGATAAATTGTTTACTGCCTGTATTGCCGTTAAAATACGTTATGCCGATTTTACTACACAATCTAAACAAGTTACCATTCCGCTTACATTTTGTGATGATGAATTAATACCCGTAGCTAAGCAATTGTTGCACACATTGTATTCCGGTAAACAAGCTGTACGTTTACTGGGTGTTAGGCTAAGTAATTTGAATAAATATGGAAAGCCTCCCGATTTGTTTAATGCAACGCACACAAAAGCTAACTTATACCAAGCAATTGATGCTGTAAAAAACAAATATGGTAACTTTGCACTGCGAAAAGGAAGGAGTGTGTAATGTTAAATTTTTAGTACAATGGAAATAATACTCTACCAAATTAGTAGAGTAATTATCTTTGCACCTGATTCCCAAAAGTTGAATTTCTGAACCATTTAAATTTATAGTTTATGAGCTTACATTTAGGAGACACCGTTCCCAATTTCAAAGCAAAAACCTCAATTGGCGACATTGATTTTTATGAGTACTTAGGCGACAGCTGGGGTATTTTATTCTCACACCCCGCCGATTATACGCCGGTATGTACAACTGAATTAGGTAAAACTGCTTTATTAAAAGCTGAATTTGATAAGCGCAATACTAAGGTATTGGCTTTAAGCGTAGATGATGTGGAAAGCCACAAAAAATGGATTAATGACATTAATGAAACCCAGCACACGCATGTAGATTTTCCGATAATTGCTGATGAAGACAAGAAAATTGCTCAGTTGTTTGATATGATTCATCCCAATGCATCTGAAACACATACCGTGCGTTCTTTATTCATTATTGGTCCTGATAAAAAATTAAAACTTTACATTACTTATCCTGCTTCAACAGGCCGCAACTTTAATGAAGTTTTGCGTGTATTAGATTCATTACAATTAAGTGCAAAGTATCCTGTTGCAACTCCGGCCAACTGGAATCCCGGTGATGACGTGATTATTGGTTTAGGTGTAAGCACAGAAGAAGCACCTGCTAAATTTCCTAAAGGCGTTAAAGTAGTAAAACCTTATTTACGTTACACACCACAGCCTGATAAAGAATAATTTTTGTTTTCATTTTACTTGTTATGCTTGAGCCTCTGACTTTTCAGAGGCTTTTTCATTGCTAATTTATCAGTGCTTTTTAATGTTTGAACAATTTAATTTGCTTAACTTAACTGCTTCAACCAAACAAATTGTTATGAAAAAAATGCTACTCTTTGCCTTGTTATTTTATCAGGCAGCAAATGCACAAAAAACAATCATTTATTGCGGCAAATTAATTGATGTTAAAAATTTATCTGTACAGCAAGGTATGTCCGTTATTATACAATCCGATACAGTAGCGGACATACAAAAAGGTTATGTTGCACCGGCTTCAGGTGATAAAGTAATTGATTTAAAAAAATATACTGTAATGCCCGGTTTAATTGATGCGCATGTGCATTTGGAAAGCCAAACCAGTCCCGATGCAATGTTAAAGCGCTTAACCCAAAACCCCGCTGATATTGCCTTTCAGGCTGCGGTTTATGCTAAAACAACTTTAATGGCCGGCTTTACTACTGTACGCGATGTGGGTGGCAGTGGAGTAAATATCTCATTGCGCAATGCTATTAATAAGGGTGAAGTTATTGGCCCTCGTATTTTTACGGCAGGTTCTATTATTTCTACCACAGGCGGACACGGTGATCCCACCAACGGGTTAAGAGAAGATTTAATGATGTTGCCACAGTTAAATGAAAATGTGGTAAATGGTGATGATGAGTGCCGCAAAGCGGTTCGGCAACATTATAAAGATGGTGCAGATTTAATTAAGATTACCGCTACCGGAGGTGTATTAAGCCTTGAAAAGGATGGAGCAGGTGCTCAATTTACTGAAGATGAAATTAAAACCATTGTAGAAACTGCTAAAGATTATGGTATGCGGGTAGCTGCACATGCCCATGGTCCTGAAGGTATGAAAAGAGCTGTATTGGCCGGTGTTACCTCTATTGAACACGGTACTTACATGACACCTGAAATAATGGAGTTAATGAAAGAAAGAGGCACTTATTTAGTGCCTACAATTATAGCCGGAAAATCAGTAGCTGACTCTGCTGCAAAAATGCCGGGATATTTTCCACCCATTATTCGCGCCAAAGCTTTACAAATTGGAAGTGTAATACAAGGCACTTTTGCTAAAGCGTATAAAGCCGGTGTAAAAATTGCTTTTGGTACAGATGCAGGTGTGTACAACCATGGTAAAAACTGGATGGAATTTGGTTATATGCACGAAGCCGGTATGCCTGTTTTAGAATGTATTAAAGCAGCTACTGTTAATGCAGCCGATTTAATTGGCGATACCAAAATAGGTAGTTTGGAAAAAGGCAAGATGGCCGATGTGGTTGCTGTAGATGGTGATCCCGTTCAAGATGTGAAAGTTATGGGCAAAGTGGTTTTTGTAATGAAAGCCGGTAAAGTATATAAATCAGAATAATTCAACATTTTTTTCAAACGGAATGCTGTTTTACACAAATGGCATTCCGTTTTTATATTCCTAATACTGTTTTTAATCTACTATATCCTGTTTTGCTTACCTGTAATTGTTGTCCGGTATTTAATATGGCGGCATAATTTTCCTTTTCCAATAGCTCTATTTTGGTAATGAATTGCAGGTTTACAATGTATGATCGATGAATTCGGGCAAACTGCTGTTGGGGCAACATTTGCTCAAAATGCTGCATGGTTTTTTTCTTTAAAAATGTACCTTCTGTTGTAATAATTTTTACGTAATCATCGGCCGCTTCTAAAAAATGTATTTGTGATAATGGAATGATTTTTATTTTACTGCCGTCCTTTACTACAATGCGATTGGCAGGAAGTGTGGTATTGAATAAATTTTCAGGTAAAGAAGTTGTGTTATTATAATCGGAATTGTGCAAGGCTTTTTCAATGGCCTTGTGAAATCGTTCTTTACTAAAAGGTTTTAGCAAATAATCAATGGCATTTTGTTCAAATGCTTTTAAAGCATATTCGTCAAATGCAGTAGTAAAAATTACCGACGCTTTTGTTTCTACTAATTCTAACAATTCAAACCCGTTTATTTTCGGCATTTGTATATCTAAAAACAGTAAGTTGGGTTGGTATTGCTGAATGCTTTTAGCCGCTTCAAATCCATCACTGCACTCAGCTACAATTTCAATGCTAGGATATGCCTGTAAATATTCTTTTATAATACTGCGTGCTAAAGGCTCATCATCAATAATAATACATTTCATACTATGCATTTGTTGGTTTTAACGGTTGCGGAATTTGCAGTGTTACAGAAAACCGGCTATTGGTTTTATCAATTACTAATAAATCGTTGCGCCCAGATAATAACCACAATCTTCGCTTAATTGCACTTAAACCAAAGCCTGTTCCGCTAAGGGTATTAGCTGTTTCTGCATCATAGGGATTAGTAACAGTGATGATCAAATAATTTTTTTCAACTTTTGCCGAAATACTAATGGTTACTTCTCCAATAGTATCGTAAAGTCCAAATTTGATGGCATTTTCAACCAATGGTTGAATTAACAGTGAGGGAAGTACTAACGGTAGTGCATTTTCGTTAGATTGGATGTTGGTTAATAAACGATGGCCAAAGCGAACTTGTTCAATGGATAAGTATAAGCTTATGTAGGAAAGCTCTTCTTCTAATGTATTCCATTGTTCTTCTTTTCGAATAGTGCCTCTTAAAAATTCAGATAATTGTTGAATCATTACCCTGGCTTTTTCAGGCTGTACAGATGTTAAAGCACTAATTGAATTTAAACTATTGAATAAAAAATGGGGTTGTAATTGCTGGCGCAGTTTTGCCAATTCAGCTTCCTTAGCCAAATTGGTTAAATTTTCTTGTTGTGCTTCTTGTTGTTGTGCTTCTAATTGTATGTACCATATCATTCCAGCAAGTGTAATAGAACTCAACATTAAAAACCCGTATGCCCAGCGTATAAATAAGGTGCTTCTTAAAAGTTGCAAATAGGAAATGTTATTGGGAAATAATAGTTGTGCAATTATTTGTGCTGTAATAGCAGATGCTAAACTCAAAATAAGACTTGTAATAATGGTGTATCCATATTTTTCTTTCTTGGGCAAATAATAACGCATATTATTGATAACGATCCAACTGCTGGCGAATAACAACAAATTCTCCAATAAACTGTCGAAAGCTGCAACAAAAACGTTTAGGCCTGAAATAATTAAAATATTCCATTGCCATACTATCCAAAGCATCCACCAAATGGCGAGGGCTATAATACGGTTTTTGCCGTTGAAAAATGATTTAGTCACTTGCCGATTAAATTATCGTTTGAGTTAATAAAAGTTTTTCTTGAAGTTGGGCAGCCTTTTTTTGAGTAAAATACTCATAATTTTCTGCTTCGTCAATTTCCTTAATGCATGAACTTAATTCAATGCCGTCAGTAAGTTTTTCAATTTCAAATAAATCGGTAATGCCTAAGAATATCCATTGTACTAGCTGGTGGTTGTTATTAATAAACGTTTGTGCTTCTTCATTGCCCGTATTAATTGCTTTTTGAAGGGCAATATTTGCACTATTGGCATAAAACAACCTTATTTGTTCATCAAATTGCGGAATATGGTTACCATTGCCGCATTGTATTTTGAACACCATTTTAGCGATATAATATTTCATAAAAAAAGTTGTTTCAACGGTTTTATTAATTGTTTGTTTGCTTTTAACGGATATCCATTGGTGTATTTTTTCAGTACATTATTCCATTTATTTATTTGCCTTTAATGTATTGACTACCTCATTTACCGCGGCAAAATTGGTAGTGGGCACATATTCAAATGTTTTGATAAACTTGGTACTGTCAAAAAAATAATCTCTATCATACTGATAAGTCATTTCACTTAACTCTTTTATAATAGGAATAAATATGCCCAAAGTTTGAATAGCCCATTTGGGTAATACCTGCATTTTGGCCGGCACCTGCATAGCATGTGCAAACAGTTCAATCCACTCTTTTCCGGTAAGGGTTTGGTCTGATACAGGTAAATTCCAAATTTGGTTATACGCATTATTGGTATTGCCTAATAAAGCAGTGCCTTTCGCTAAATCAGGTGTATAACCCATGCTATGAATTACATTCGCATTGCAAATCCATTGTGCTTTTTTCCCTTTCAATAGATTTTGGTAAACCATTGTCATTAATAAACTTTTGTCAATTGTAGTACCAAAAAAATCGGGCGAACGTGCAATGATGGCTTGTAATTGTTGCTGTTCAATGGCATTGATTATCAGATTATCAACTTCTGCTCTAACTTTTCCTTTTTTACTAATTGGATGAATGGCTGAACGTTCAGTAATATGTTCTATTTGATTGGCATCTAACGCATACACATTATCAAAAAACACCAATTTACATTGGTACTGAAGGCAGGCATCAATTACATTTTTTATAAATGGCACCCATTGTTGTTGCCATACTTTTGTGTTATAGGCAAAGCCAATTAATACATATACAATACTGCTGCCTTCCACTGCTTTAAATACGGCTTCTCTGTTCAGCAGGTTGGCCGGCATCAGCTCATCTGTTGCATTTATTTTTTTGGGGTTACGAGCTACCAAGCGAATGTTTGATGTGTAATGTGGCAGTATTTTAGCAAGTTCGGTACCAATAGCGCCACCGGCGCCCAGAATAGTTTGTTTATGGTTGTTATTATGATTCATGCAGGTTAGTTTTAATTGTAACAAACGGTTATTACTAATAACTTTTAATTTCTATGCCGGCAAACACGGCAGATCCTTTTAGTGTAAGTATTTTACTGTCGTTATCCATGTTAATTGTGCTGAATTTTCTTTTATCATCTACACCATGAAATACGCCGTCCATTTCATTTTGTACTTTCCAGTTTTGAGGAACAATTAGTTTAACGCCACTGAAAACGGCTTCAATTTGTAAACAAGCAGCAGTTTGAATATCAGCTTGTGTACAATCTATTTCTACACCACCAAAAACACTATTGATTTTTCCCCCTAAAAAATTTTTGGAAATTACAGTATGCTGTATGCCACTAAAAATGGAATTAATATTGACGGCATCATCTTCATTAATTTGAACATTGGCAGGGCTGTTTACAGCATTAATATTTTGGTAATCTTGTTGCCATTTTTTTTTGCAACCTGAATGGTTTCGTTTGGGTTTTAAAATAAAAAATATACCTGCTAATATTAAAAATGTTGGCCAAAAATATTGGTGAAAGGCAGCAAAGGCAAACTCCTGTTCAACCAAGAAAAAGCTGCCGATTGCAATAAGGATTAGCCATCCAAAATTTTGAAACCGATTTTTTATGCCAATTAAAATGCCAATTACAATAAGCAGCATTTGCCAGGAGAATACCCATGCCGGTATGGGATAGCCCATTTTATAAGCTAACAATAAAAGCCCACCGACAATTAAAATTAAACCGGTGAATAATCTGCCATTGCTTCTGTTTTGTGACGGAATCATATTTTCTTGATTTAATCGGCACAAAACTATGCCGGCCTTTTACTGTGTACAATGGTTGTTAGGCAGACGGCAAATATTGGGCGGTGAGTGACCGAAATAAGGCGGCGAAATTTTAACAGGGTATGAAAAATTTTGGAATCGCACTAAATTTGGGCATGCATATTTTTACAAAATACCTGAAATGGGGGCTGATTTTGCTATTACTATGGGCTTGTAATAATCCCTCTCAACAGGGTGTTGTAACCGGTTCTGCTGCAAATACAAGTGTCAGTGTACCTTCTCAATTTAATCCTCATCCAAAATATATTCGATATTCAAGGCATGCCCGCTGCCGTATGGAGTGCAGACATATTACTGAGCAGGAAATTGCCGAAATAATTGCGCATGGGAAAATTGATTACCGGAAAAGTAATTTGCAGGCTGATGATTGCCATAAACGCTATGCTTTAGAAGGAATAACAGCGGAAAATCAATATTTGCGTGTTATAGTGGCTGAATGTAATGATGTATTAACAGTAATAACTTGTATTGATTTGCGTACGGAATGGCCTTGCAGTTGTAATTAACGGTGTTGTATTTGTTTTATTGAAGCATTTCATGCATCTACCTGCCACTGATGATCACAATCTTTGTAGCCAACTTTTCCTGACCTGTAACCTGATCACGTATCAATACCAAATAAATGCCACTGGCTACTTTTTCGCCCTTATAATTTAAACCATTCCAAACGGCTTGTCCTCCCAAGGCTTGTGTTTGATAAACCAATCGCCCTGATAAGTCGGCAATTTTTACTAAGGCATTTTCTGCCACACCTCTAATAGCAATAGTGCCTGTATAACCAGGTGGAACAGGATTGGGGAACACCAATACACTATCGTTGGTACTACTACCTTCTGTAGCAGTACCCCGGTAACTCATAATGCCGGTAAATGTGCTGATGAATACTTCACCGGTAGTGGGTTCTATGCTAATTTTTTGCACATTGTTATCGGGTAACGGAGAGTTACTGACGGTAAAGTGTTGAATAATTTTATCGCCTTCCGCTGAAACCAGCCATGCGCCATTGTTGGTACCTACCCATTTTCTATTTGCTCCATCCACTGCAATACATTGTACTTGTTGGCCTTGAAATAAATATCCTGCAAATTGGTCTTGTTGAATAACGGGCCATACGGCATCGCAAGGTTGTTGGAAATAATTGGCAGCGCATTGCACAACGCCTATGCCATTATCGGTACCTACCCATATAAATCCATTTTTATCTTTTGCTAAGCAGTAAACATTGTTGCTGGGAAGATTTCCCTTTCCTACGCCGGATTGTAACATTCGCCATTGGTCGTCATTGGTAGCGGTAATGCTGTTGCCATAGTTGTAACAAATGAGTCCATTGTTTTTAGGACTAACAATCCAAAGTTGATTCGCATCATCTATTACAATTTGGCTAACGGCATTTTCGGTTAAGCTAAAAGGGATAGCAAAGGCATTGAAGCTGCCATTATTTTGAAGTACTTGTAAATTTTGCGGTGCACCGTAATTGGCAATCCATAAATTATTGTTGGCATCAAAAGCTAAGCCACTAACACGATAACTGGTAGGGTCACCAATGGCGGGTTGTAGGGTAGAGTTACTTTGTTTAAAAATTTGAATGTTGTTGTTATTAATATGCACCAAGCCACCTCCGTAACTTCCTGCCCAAATGCTGCCATCTCTTTTGTCGGCAGCCAAAGTAATAAAATCAAGCGTACTATCTAAAATAGGTGTATTAAAAGCGCCAATATCACTCCAGGAACCATCCTGTAAAATATAAATACCGTTTCTGTTGTATTGGTAATTCCAAGCGGCATTTACGCTGCCGGCTGCAACATATAAAGTTTGATTATTAAAAACCATATCGCCACTGGCAGGTCCTAAAGGCCCATTAGGTATATATCGTTGATAGCTATTGTTGTTGAATGCAGAAAGTCCTCCATAATAATCTGCAATCCAGGTGGTATTGTTTACCATAATTGCGTCTTTCGGAAAGGATATAACGTTAGGAACAGCAATGGTATTAATAATGGTAGCAGTATTATTTAATGTTATTACCCTGCTATTGCCGGTTGCTGTTCGTTGACACACTAATAAGTTATTGCCTGCAGGTTCAATTTTCGTAATAGGCCAATTGGAATCATTGTACCATAATGACCAATTGTTATTTTGTAAAACATAAATACTGTTTTGAATTTGCGCGTACAACGTATTGTTGGCCGCTATTACATTATTAACCGGTAAGGCAGGAAGTCCATTGGTGCCGCTGATATTGTTCCAATTGCTGTAATTGGCTAAGTTTAGCCCAATAGCCGGTGCTGTTTTTAACCCTTCATCCGTAGCGGCATAAAATTGTTGATTGAATAATAAACATGCGTTAATGTTTACTTGATTTCCATTATTGCCAATAATCCAAGTGTCTTTAATATCATAGCTTTGCAAATTGGCCACTATAATGCCCAATCCTGAGGAAAGATAGGCTAATCCTGCATTGCAGAATATACTGTTAATGCTTTTATTGCCACTAATATTGCTTCTTAAAATATCGCTGATATTGGTAACGATACTGCCTTTCAGTACATCTACATTGCTGTTATTATAGGCAATAACCAATTGTTGCGTTGTATTATCCCACCCAATAGTGCTAACACCTACATCATTCAGTCCTGTAACCTTGCTGTAACGTTCAACATTCTGTTCTGCATCAATACTAAAAACATTATTTTGAGTGGCGCAATACAGTTTATTTCCCTGTACAACTGTTGTGGTGTTTTGATAGTTAAAGTGTTCACGCCAATAACCAATGGGTTGTAAATTACTTTGTGCCGTAATAGCAGTAGCTATAGCAAATAAGCTGTAAACAAGGAAACTTAAGCGCAAAAAATATTTAAAATATTGCCGCATGGCGTTAAAGCTAAGTAATGTTATAAGTTTTCTTTCTGAATGTATCGTTGAATTGTGGTATAATTCACTACCCACAAAATTAGCAGAAACAATAACGCTGTGGCAAAAGTGTAAATAGAAAGCATAGGGTTAATAAACATGTAAAGCTTTTGCAAACGTAAAGCCACCAGGTATTGAATAATTGCTACAATAATTAAAGTACCAATAATAATCAATACATTGGGCGGAAAAAATCGGTGCATTAAAAATTTTCTTAACTGTTTAGGGGCCGCACCTAAAGTAACAAGCAATTGTATTTCCTCTTTACACGAAGCAATGGTTAATTGAATAAATAAGGAAAAAATGAGTAAGGCAAACAACAATAAAATACCGCCGGTTACGCCACTAATTTGTACAACAACATTTACAATTTGACGGTATTTGCTAAAGCGTGTTTTGTCGGCATCAGTAGTAAGTTGATGGTCTTTTAAGTATTGCACCAAAGCGGGATTGCCCGGGTCTTTGGTACGAATAACTACTCTTGAAGGTTGCGCATTATTCAGTGTGCCATAGTTGTTGTTGGCCCATTGCATGAATGATTCCGGTACCAATAATGAAGTAATTCTATCGCTAAAGCCTACTACTTTTCCTTTTAAAGAAACAACCCCATTCGGCGTTTGTATATTCACTTTAAAAATGATCATTTTCACAATCTCTTGTGTGAGTTGCGGCAAATTCTGCGATAGTGAAAACTGAAAATTATAAAAGTCCAGAAATAGGTTAGGCGCAATCATGGGAACAATATCATTGCCGGGTTGCCATTGCCATTGTGTGCTATCCACATCAATAAAAGCAGCAGGCACACTTTCAAATGAGATGTCGGTATAAAATGGGAATTGACTGCTGAAACTTTCAATGGATGCTTTAAATCTGCTGGGGGTTAAAATGCCTACTGCATCTACAAAAGGCTGTTTTTTTAAATCATCAATAGCTGTAGCAGATAAGGTAGTGTTGCCATAATTGGCATTGGTTAATTGTTTGTTTACCACCAAAAAATTGGCAATACTGTCTTGATTGCTTTTGCTGTGCAATAAGTCGTGATAATTAGCCTGTAATTGAACAGCTGAAAGTATTAACAACAAGGCAACGGAAAGTCCCATGATTGCTAAAATCAGTCGTATTCTTCCTGAAGCGGTTTTAATAATTTTTTTCAATATGTTATTCCAGGCCTGCAATTATAACACTAAATTTTGGTGGTAAGTAAAATAATGATCATCATCTAAATCGGTTAATATAAAACCTGCATTTCTTTTATTGCATTCTTCCGTAATCAGTGCTGCTGCTTTTCGGGTATTTTCTTGGTCAAGATGACTGAAGGGTTCATCCATCAACAGCCATTCAAAAGGTTGCATTAATGCCCGAATAATGGCAATACGTTGTTGTTCCCCATAACTGCAAATGCCTGCCCGTTGGTGTAATATTTTCGTAATGCCCAATTGTTCAGCCATTTCTTTAATGGTAGATTCCGGATAGAGTGGCTGTTGCATCACTCTTTTTAGTTCAATATTTTCCCGGGCTGTTAGGTTGGGAAATAAACGTAAATCCTGAAAAACAATGCTTATTTTTTGTTGGCGATGTTGTGCCAGCTGCGCAGGTGTAAAATTTTGTATATCAGTATCTCCCCAAAAAATGTTGCCTTCATAGTCATTGCGTAAATGGTATAAAAAATGAATGAAGGTAGTTTTGCCGGTACCACTGGCTGCTTTTATCTTAACCCTTGTTCCGGGTAAAAAAGTAATTCCCTTCAACCAAATATCACTTTGCCTATTTAATAAATTGGGCTTTAGGGGTATGGGTACCACTTGCTGAATTTGTAACTGCATTGCATTAATGGTTCAAATTATAAACTACCAAGGCGTGAGGAAAACGGAACATTGAAAATAGATTCCGGATTACCTTTCCCATCTTGCTTGCGTGCTGCTCTGTTCTTTTGCATTTGATCAGAAATGTAAGGGAATAATTGCAGCATGCTTACCAAACTATTTTGCGATTCATTTTGCATGCGTAATACAAAATTGCTTGAAGTATTTGTGCCATTAAATGGTTCTGATTTTATAACGATGTCTTTGAAGGTATGATGAATCAATTCATTTGAACTGCTACTGTCGGTTGCAAATTCGTCAATTATTTTTCCAATATCGCTGTACATGAATGTATTGGTATTTTGCATTTGTTGCAAAACATTGTCACTCAAAGGTGCAGGCGCATTGTTATTATTATAAGCAACCAGCAATGCACTATCGTTGGTAATAATCATGTTTTTATTATTCGCAAAAAGTATTAAATGCATATCCCGCATCAACTTGCCCGATTGGTAAGTGTCTTTTTCTTTTGTTATGAATCCCATTTCGGCAATTTTATCCATAATGCTATGAAAGCTACTGTCATTACCAATGGCCATGTTCAACAAATATTTACCCCATTGATTATTGTTTTGTGCATAGTTTTTAGGGTTAATATCAGATATTACCAATGCCATATCACCTGAAAAGGCATTGTAAACAGCATCCGATGGAATGCCTGATTTGTCTAAAAATCCATTCACCAACGGTGCTACATCTAATTGCTGTAAAATGCCATTGATAATTTTCGGATTAAATGCCATAAGCATGGCAAAATCAATGTTTTTTGAGGGATAATGTTCTATGAGTTTTGTATTAACCTTGCCGCTTTTGTATGCTTGTAAAATAGCTTTCATTAATTTGTTGGGATAGAAATTGGTATTAGCTGCTACTTTACCTTTTTCAAAATTAAAAGTACCGGTAGTAATATTGTTGTTCAACAATTCAGCTAATTTAGGCAACTGCAGCATGCCCATATTTAATGTGCTAAGTGCATTTGTGCTATTTGTATAAAAATATCCGTCAGCCGATTGTTTGAATAAATCCTTCACTAACGGTACTACACTTATTGATGCACTATTGCTTTCCGTATAATAGCGATTCACTTCTTTTTTCAATTCATCAACCTGGCTAATATTATCTGTTTCATTTACCCGCATAATGCTATCGGGAAATAAGCCTCTGGGTTGTTCGGTATAATCTTGCATGGTAAGGATGGCATTTTCCTTGTTCCATGAAATAATGCCTTTGCCATCCATTTGTATAAAGGCATATTCCTTTTCTTTATGAATATCGCGGCCCTTTAAATAATCAATTTGTGTTAAATAGGCACTTAATTTACTGCTATCATTTATGCCAATAATCATGCTTAAAAAGTTGCTGTATGATTTGTTGGCATATACCTTAGTGGTCTTAAAAATCATTACCCTATTGGTAAAATTAATACCGGCCTTTTGTAATAGCTGGTACTGATGTACTAATTCACTATTGCCTGTATCTTTTTTTATGAGTTGTTGTATCACAGAATCTATGGAAATACCTGCGGTAGTTAGTTTGGTATTTATTTGATCATTATTAATACAAATTACGGTAGATGCATCATTAGGAATGAGGCGTAATTCTTTGGGCATTTTAGAGGAACAGGCTGCGAGCATACAAATGCCTGCCAATAAAATACCATAATAAAAAGGTTTGCGTTGCATGGAAGTATTTTTAGCAGTGGTTGATGGAAGTATTTAAATCATAATTTCCATAAATGTAAACAATTTATCTTATTACTGTATGGCCTTGTACAATACTTCCTGAATATTAGGCCGTATGTGCAGGTTAAACAGCAGGTTATTATTTCGTGTAGGGTCAACATGGTTACTCAGAAAAATGTACACCAAGTTGTATTGTGGGTCAACCCATACACAGGTGCCTGTAAAGCCGGTGTGGCCAAAAGTTAGTGGTGAGGCACTTTTGCAAGGATACGGATCTTTGGAATTGGCATTGTTTTTTTCCGGTTTGTCAAATCCTAATCCACGACGACTGATATTGCTGTTATAGGCGGTAAATTCATTCACAACTTTTTCCGATAAATATCGCTTCCCATTCATGGTACCTTTATTCAACAGCATTTGGTACAATTGGGCTAAATCATATGCATTGCTGAATAAACCGGCATGCCCTGCTACGCCACCCAACATTGCAGCACCTTCATCATGCACATCGCCCCACATTTGCTGGTTTCGAAAATGTGTTTCTATTTCTGTAGGAGCAATTTGGTCTAAAGGAATTTTTTTGCGAGGTGAAAATGTAGTTGATGTCATTTTCAAAGGTTCATAAAACTGTTCGCTCACATATTCATTAAGGGGTTTTCCGGTAACTGCTTCCACCACTTTAGCCAACAGAATAAAGTCATTGTCACTGTACACATAATGTCCGTGCGGCAATAACTTACTTTTCATAATACGTTGCATAATGGTGTCTTCCCAATCGTTTCTAAGGTAGAGATTTTCTGCAACCCTTATTTGGTGTTGCGCATCTTTTTGTGTAGCAAAGTATTGTGGTAAAGGCCTGCCCGTTACGGAATCAATGGTTTCTTTATAAAAACTGATGAATGGTACCAGACCGGCCTGATGTAATAATATATCTTTCAATACCAAACCTGCTTTATTGGTGCCTTTTGCCTGGGGCAAATATTCGCCTAACGTTTTTTGAATGTCAATTTTTCCTTCATCTACTAATTTCATAACAGCTACAGTAGTGGCTGAAATTTTAGTGACTGAGGCCAAATCGTAAACTGTTTGTAAGGTTACCGGAATTTGTTGATCAGGGTTTAAATAGCCAAAGGCCTTATTATATACCACTTTTCCATTGCGTGCAGCCAATACTTCACAACCGGGATAGGCACCTTTATCTACGCCTTCTTGTGCAATACTGTCAATTTGTAATAAGGTTGTAGCATTCATTCCTGCTAATTCCGGATTTGTTTTTGGAAACCAACTGTTGTACTGCAATCCGGTACCGTAAGGTAAATTTGTACAAACCGAAACAGGTAATGTTCCCTTTGCTGTTAAACTATCAGTCAACCATTTGTAAACAGCCATTTGGGTATCATGGGTATCTTCATTAGCAGAAACTAAATTGGGTGCACTGCATACATTGCTAATTGCATAAGGATTACCAAATGTAATGATGATGGCATTGGGCAATTGCTGCAATTGTTGCAGTAAATAAACCGAGGGAGCATCAATGCCAAAATTATTGGCAGGGCGGCGACTATAATTGTGCAAACCAACCAGCACTATATCATACTGATTGGCTGTAATGCTTTGCAATAAACGATTGGCAGTAACAGAGTCTGATTTTGCAAAAGGTTCCTGACTATTCAAATTATCCATTACTTCATTACCCATTTTTGCTTTATTGGCAAAACTAAATATACGGGTGCCATAATTATTTTGTAATTGTTGTGCAATAAACGGTATTCCATTGGCGCCAATAGAAACGTAAGCTATTTTTTTTGTTGAGCGTACCGGAATTAAGGCATTGTTGTTTAAGGAAACTACGGTAAGGGCTTGTTGGGCTAAAGTTTCGTTTAGTTGGGCAGTCTTACTATTTAAGTCGTTTACCAGATTAGTAGTATCAATAGGCGTAAATTTCGCTAAGCCCATGTTGTATTTAACCAATAAAACTTTTTTCACTCTTGCATTAATATCGTCCCAGCTTAGTTTCTTGTCTTTAATGGCTTGTAAAATCAGTTGAATACTGCCGGGCACATCGCCGGGTAAGCACAACATATCATTGCCGGCAATTAATGATTGCAGTGCAGCTTGTCCGGCAGGAAAAAATTTAGCAATACCCTGCATTTCCAATGCATCGGTAAAAGTAATACCCTTGAAGCCAAGTTGGTTTTTCAGTAAACCTGTTACTGCATTTTTTGATATTGAGGTGGCAAGGTGCTCAGTGGTATCAATAGCAGGAACAAATAAGTGCCCCATCATAACACTTCCCACACCTGCTTTTATCAATGCTTTAAATGGGTAAAGCTCTAATGAATCTAACTGAGCCATGCTTTTATTAATAACGGGCAGGTCTTTGTGTGAGTCAACAGCTACATCACCATGTCCGGGAAAATGTTTGGCACAAGCCATAATGTTTTCGCTTTGCATACCCTGCATAATGGCCGTACCGTATAATGCTACTTTGTATTTATCTTCTCCAAAACTTCTATCGTTAATCACCGGATTTTGCGGGTTATTATTAATATCCACTACGGGTGCATAATTTACCTGAATGCCCATGCGTTTGCATTGTTCGCCAATAGCTCTTCCTACTGTGTACATTAAAGGTGCATTATCGCTAATGGCACCCAATAATAATTGTCGTGGAAAAGGTATTACACTATCCAAGCGCATGCCCAGTCCCCATTCGCCATCAATACAAATCATTAATGGGGTTTTTGCAATACTTTGATAGTAATTGGTTAATAAGGCTTGTCTTACCGGTCCGCCCTGAAAAAAACATAAACCCCCTACATGGTATTGTTGTACCAATTGTGTAACAGCTTGTAGGTGTTCTTCCCCCAAATTACTATGGGCACGTACAATCATTAGTTGGGCAATACGGTCGGCTTTGCTCATTTTTTTAAATGTATGGTTTACCCATTTGTCAGCCGCTTTTGAATGTTTATAAAAGTCTTGTGCCTGAATAGTTTTCGTGGAAAACATTAGTGCACTTAATAACATACATAAATAACCTGCAAAGCGTGGTGATTTTGAGTGCTGTGTGTTGAATTGTGCATTGCCGGAAAATGAAATAAGATTGAAAGACTTCATTACAAAATTTATTTTATTGAAACATTTAGGCATAAGTTCAACGATTGAATTAGGTTAAATGCTGCATGTTGCTGATTCAATGCATAACCAATAGGTACAGCACAAATTAAGAAAAACAGGCAAAAAGCCGAATTTTTTTGCAGGAATATACAGGAGTGGTAAAAAAAACGCCATACCCAAAGGGTACAGCGTTATGGAAAGATTTATGATGAAACATTAACCTTCGTTAGAAGCTTCGGTAGCTTCAGCATCGTCAGGCAGTTCAAACGGAATATCGTTTTGTTTGATAATGCCGTACCAGCGTACCATTTTTTTCATATCGCTGGCATAAACACGGTCAAAATCCATTTCCGGATAAACCTTTTTAAAATAATCTTTAATGGCTTTGGGATCTTTTTCGGAAGGAATGACTTCACTGCTTTTATCCATTGCTTTAAACACATCAACCAGGTTCACATTTTCGCGAATGGTGAATATTTCAATACTTTCAATGTGTGAAAATTGGTGTTTACGGCTGCTGACGAATTTGGTGGTATTGTCTTCTAATGAGCGAACAATGGCACCGTCGGTTTTACTGCCCACCAGCTCATAAAGACCACTCATGCCCGAAATAGCAATTAACTTTCTATATTCCATACTTCCATTTTTATTGGCTGCAAAGTAAAGGGAAAGATGCAAAAACAATGATAAACATTTTTTATAAATGCATGAACTTTCGTGTAAACCACTGCTTTTCAATAGTTTCTACATCGGGAGAATACCTTACCTAATGCCTGCCGTTAAGGGGTAATGAATACTGCAAATATGACAGCAGGCAAATTCGATATTTCTCCCCATCAACAGCGTTGCACAACGCTGTTGAGTCGAATCAGTCTCGAGTCAGGTTCGACTCAGATTGGGTTAAAGAGATGTGACAAGCTGGCGGAATTTTGGTGGTATTAGTTAGGATCCCTATATTTTACCCTAAAAATGTTAATCACCTTTTATATAATTGCTTTTTTTCTTTGTCGCCTCCCTCAAAAACTTTAATTTCAATCACCTATCAAGTACTATTTGTTGAAGGATAGTCCATTGTATTGCTTAGCCATTTAATCAATTAAGCTTATGAAAAAGTTTGTTTACCTTCCTTTATTCATGCTAGTTATGCACATTTTTAACGCGCAGGCGCAGGAAATAGTAAAACCACCCGAAGCATCGCCCTTAGAAGGCAGTTGGGATATGGTATTGCATGTAAACGGAAAGGCATTGCCTTCCTGGTTAGGCGTTTATCATTCCGGCTTGAAAACGTTGGTGGGGCAATTTGTAGGTCCCGGTGGCAGTGCACGCCCTATTTCGGAAGTGTTTTTCGAAAACAATAAAATGCATTTTGCTATTCCACCCCAATGGGAAGCAGCAACTAAATATTTGAGTATTGAAGGTACCTTACAGGGGGATAGTTTGGTTGGAACCGGCATAAGCAGTGAGGGCGAAAATTTTACCTGGACTGCACATAGAGCTCCTCGCTTGCATCGCAATAAGCCGGTGGTATGGGGTGAGCCTATTCGTTTATTCAATGGTAAAGATTTAACCGGATGGCATGCCATGGGGCCCAACCAATGGGTGGTTGAAAATGGTGTGTTGAAAAGCCCGCATTCGGGTTCTAACCTGGTAAGCGATAAAAAATTTCAAGATTTTAAATTGCACGTTGAATTCAAATATCCGGCAGAAAGCAATAGTGGTGTGTATTTGCGCGGCCGATATGAAGTGCAGATTATAGATAGCAAGGGCAAAGAGCCGGCTGTTGGTTTATTCAGTGCGATATACGGATTTATTGCTCCCAGTGAAATGGTAGCCAAATCGCCCGGTGAATGGCAGTCGTTTGATATTACTTTGGTTGGCAGAATGGTTACCGTTGTTGCCAATGGTGTTAAAGTAATTTGTAACCGTGAAATACCCGGCATTACCGGTGGTGCATTAGATAGTGATGAAGCCGCCCCGGGGCCCATTTATTTTCAAGGCGATCATGGTCCCATAGAATTTAGAAATATTATTATTACGCCCGCTAAGAATTAAACAGTATAATTTGTCATCAATGTTTGTTCAATGAGTTTCTAACCGCATTAGTGCGTATAGTTTAGCCTTATTGACTTATAGGGGTTTTTTATGAATGGAATTAGCGCTGCTTGCTTAGTTTTATGAATACAAATACCAACACTCAATAAAACGATCAAGCAGTGACAAAAAAAATGCTCATCATATTGGCGTTTTGTGGCTTTGTTCATCAATTGCAAGCGCAATGGTTATTGAATTTTGGAACAGCCGCAACAGTAGCGCCTAAAGATTTCGCTTTCATAAGTGGAACCGGTGGTCAGGTAACTTTTATAAAAAATCCCGCTACCAATAATTTCACCCCCTTTTTAGCACATGCCGGTTTACGTTTGGGAATTTCAAGAAATGTGGATATTGGATATCGATTATGTACCGTTACCATGCCTTGGTCATCTGTAGGCCCAACATTAGGCAGTGCTTTTGATGCTAAAATAAGATTGACACCTACAACTGCACCCTATCAAGTGGCTGTTATTGTGGGTGGCGGGTATGCCTATTTAACCATTTTAGATAATCATAAATCTGCCTGGTCGCCGGGTACAGCAGTGTCTGTTACACGACAGTTGAATGTAAATTCTTCCATCACTTTTAATGGAAGGCTACTACAAACCATTATTCCTACGGCTCTAGGTGGTAAAGCCAATAACTACGTTAATATTTGGGGTGGAAGTATTGGGTGGGCGCATAATTTGAATTCCGTAGTTGGTATTATTCCTGAATTAGGAATTTTTGATGTGAAAGGTCAAATCAATCATGTTGCAAATAATGGTATTGGATTACAGGTGGGTATGGTGTTAAAAGTAGATTTTAAGAAAAGTCAATCTATGCAATAAAGGTAATTGTGGCTCAGAGAATGATAGCCATTCCGTTACTTCTGCTTACCTTTCCCTATATTTTGTTTTTGCCATGAAACCTTGGTATCATTTTTTCATACGGTATTTTCTTTTATTCAACTTTCCCTTAATTGCGTTTACTCAGTCCAATCATGCGCCACTTATAATTCGACCCTTGCACGACAATTTTTATGTTTATATAACCTATGGTAACGTAGATGGGTTGCCGTATCCGGCTAATGGCATGTATGTGGTTTCTAATAAAGGGGTGATATTGCTTGATACACCATGGGATACTACCCAATTGCAACCTTTATTAGATTCCATATGGCAACGGCACCATCAAAAGGTGGTGTTGTGCATTGCAACCCATTTTCATGCAGATAGAACCATTGGCTTACCTTATTACGCTTCAAAAGGCATAAAAACCTATAGTTCTCTTCAAACACAGAACTTGTGTATCAAAAAAAAGGAAGGATTAGCACAATATACTTTTGCCAACGATACTGTTTTCACCGTAGGTAATGTACAGTTGCAAACCTACTATCCCGGCCCCGGCCATAGTGGCGATAATATTGTCGTGTGGTTTCCAAAAGAAAAAATATTGTACGGTGGCTGTTTTATTAAAAGTGTAGCAACCAATGATATTGGTAATTTGTCGGATGCTAATGTGCCCGAATGGCGATTGGCAATTCAAAAAACCATACAACGCTTTGCCCGTGCCACCTACGTTATTCCCGGCCATTTAGATGGTTATAGTCCTCAAAATCTGCAACATACCGCCCATTTGGTAGATAATTATTTGCAACAAAATCATTAACATGAAACAGCATACATTTATTTTCATAACTTTTATCATTGGTATCACTACTGTATTTTCTTCATCATTTGCTCAAACACCGGCAGCAGTGCATGAAACTCCTATTGTTTTGCAAACGGCATCCGGTTCTATTGAAGGTACCTTAACCCTTCCGGAAAAAAATACACCTATACCTGTAGCCTTAATTATAGCCGGTTCCGGTCCTACAGACAGAAATGGAAATAATCCTACCATGCACAATGGCAGCCTGCGAATGTTAGCGGATAGTTTGGCTAAATATGGTATTGCCAGTGTACGATACGATAAACGTGGGGTGGGAGCCAGTGCTGCGGCCTTAAAGGCAGAAAAAGATATTCGCTTTAATGATTATGTAAATGATGCCATTGGCTGGCTACAATTATTGCAAAAAGATAAGCGATTCAATAAAATAGTTGTTATTGGCCATAGTGAAGGATCGCTCATTGGTATGTTGGCTGCAAAGCATAACGCGAATGCCTTTGTGTCGATAGCAGGGGCGGGGATGCCTGCGGCTGATATTTTAAAAACTCAATTGGCTACGCAGCCGGAACCATTTAAACAAATGATTTATGCTGATATAGATACCTTACAACGTGGGGATACTTTACGTTATGTCAATCCTTTGTTGTATAGTTTGTTTCGCCCTTCGGTTCAGCCTTATTTAATTTCGTGGTTTCAATACAATCCTGCAAAAGCTATTGCTGCATTGAAGGATATGCCCGTTTGTATTATTCAAGGTACGGCCGATATACAAATTTCGGAAGCCGATGCAAAATTATTAGCGCAAGCTGATCCTGCCGCCCAATTGGTTATGATACCCGGGATGAATCATATTTTTAAGAATGTAAATGGCGATAGGAATGCCAATATTGCTACTTACAATAATCCGAGTTTACCCATTAATGCCCAATTGGTTAAAACCATTACCGCATTTATACATGCACTGCCATAGTTTTAAAAAATTGATATTGATGTTAATGTAATACAAGGGTGCTTTCCATATTTTCTAACGCAATGCCTTTTGTTTCCGGCATCATTTTCCAAACATACAAAAGTTGTAATACCATCATAAAGGCAAAGAAGCCAAAAATAGCGGTGCCTGAAACCGTAGCTGCAAAAAATGGAAATACTTGTGCAACCAATGCTGCAAAAAACCAATGGGTTAAACAGCCGAACGATGTACCGCTGGCACGAATGGCATTGGGAAATAATTCAGATAAAAATACCCAAATTACCGCTCCTTGGCCTATAGCATGCGCTGCTATAAACATAAATACATAATAAACAATCAAGCTATGGTTATCACTATTAAAAGCAATGGCAATTAATGATAGGGAAATAATATATCCGAAAGATCCGATAAACATTAGCGTTCGGCGGCCAAATTTATCAATCAACGACCAGCCGATAATAGTAAAAATTAAATTCACTACACCAATACCTACAGTTGAAAATAATGCAGCACTTCGGCCTATGCCTGCCATTTCAAAAACCTTAGGTGCAAAGTAAATGATGGCATTGATGCCGGAAAGCTGGTTAAAAAATGCAATAAGAAACGCCAATATCAGCAGTCGAAGATGCTTTTTTTGAAATAACCGTTCTGTATTGGAACTAACCGATTGTTTAATACGTTCAATTAAATGATCGGTATTGTCTTCCGTAAGGGCCAATACTTTTCTGGCGGCATCATCATCTTTTTTATACAATACCAACCAACGGGGTGTTTCAGGGGTAAATATCATTAGTATGGAAAATGCAGCAGAAGGAATAGCAACAACACCCAGCATCCAACGCCAATCGTTTTTACCGTCAAAACCTTGTAACAGGTAATTAGAGAAATAGGCAATTAATATACCCGCTACCACATTTAATTGAAATGATATTACCATTCTACCCCTGTATTTTGGTGGGGCAATTTCTGAAATATACACCGGCGCAACTACGGATGAGGCACCAATACTTAATCCGCTAATAAAACGGAATAACATAAATGCATATACGTTAGTTGAGACGGCAGCCCCGATTGAGGTGATTAAAAATAAAACACCAATCCAAAACAGTGTTTTCTTTCTGCCTATTTTATTGGCAGGTATATTGCCAAAGGCTGCACCAAATGCAGTACCATATAATGCCATAGCTATTGCCGTACCATGCATCCAGTTACTCAGTTGCCACAGTTGTTGTATGGCTTGTTCTGCACCGGATATAACAGCTACATCCATACCAAATAGCAAACCGCCCAAGCCAACGGTAATTGACCATAAAACTAATTTTTTATTCATACGGCATGTTTAGTTGTTGCTCAAAAAATGAAATGATTGCAAATGAGTGAGGTATGAATTTTTCATCACCCTTACCGAATGTAATTAAGAAAAGGCAGATGACAAAAAATTGCTGAGCAACCATCCCTACTCAGTCATTTAATTGAAATATGGTTTATTGCAGTAGTGAAGTTGGGCAGAAGTTTAATCTGATTTATAAGTATGAAATCAGCAGCAAGCATTAACTTTAATGGCTCTAAATTCTTTTAAGCTAACATTTTCCCATGAAATCAATGAAGTTAATCTGCCTGGCATTTTTGTATTTGATAATGCAATGTTCACTTAAAGCACAATCCAATAATATTAGTGATGCCATTTTTAATGTTAAGCATTATGGTGCTTTTGGAAATGGCGAACATTTAGATCATATAGCCATTAATAAAGCTATTGATGCTTGTGCTGCAGCAGGTGGCGGTACTGTATTTATTCCGGCAGGAAAGTATTTGTGTGGAAGCATTCATTTGAAAAGTAACGTACATATTTATCTTTCAAGTGGTGCAGTAATTGTTGGCGCCAATCCTGAATTAAATGTTTATGACACTGCTGAAGCTTTTCCTTATACACAATACCAGGATGGGGGGCATACCTATTTTCATAATAGTCTAATATGGGGAGAAGATTTACACGATATAAGCATAACGGGAAGTGGCATGATTGACGGTGGTGCTATTACCCGTGAAGACAATGAGGCAGGAGGAAATATTCTTCAGGGCTCTATTGGAAAAGCCGATAAAGCTATTGCATTAAAAAACTGTAAACGCGTTTTTATTAGAGATGTTACCATTTACCATGGTGGTCATTTTGCTATTTTATTAACCGGTTGTAACTGGGTAACACTTGATAATTTATTGATTGACACCAATCGTGATGGAATTGATATTGATGCTTGTGCTAATGTAACCGTGAACAACTGTAAAGTCAATAGTCCCAATGATGATGCCATATGCCCCAAGGCTTCCTATGCATTAAACAAACCAGTAACCACCGAAAATGTTATCATTACTAACTGCACTGTTTCTGCTTTTAAAGAAGGCACTTTATTAGATGGAACTTGCATACCGGCAGCGGTAGGTTGGTCGGGTGGAAGAATAAAATTTGGAACCGAATCGAATGGTGGGTTTAAAAATTGCATTGTCAGTAATTGCATATTCAGATATTGTGATGGGTTAGCTTTAGAAGAAGTAGATGGCGGTGAAATGAATAATATTGTTGTAGATAATATTGTTATGGATAATGTGCATCATTATCCTATTTATATTACGCTGGGTAACAGAAACAGGGGGCCGCTAGCAACAACACATACCGGTACAATTAAAAATATTTACATAAGCAATGTTCGCATATTGAATGCCGATACGCTTAGTGGCATACAAATTACGGGTGTTCCGAATCAACCGGTTGAAAATATTGAGTTGCGCAATATTACTATTCAGTATAAAGGTGGCGGCTCAAAGTACAGTGCACAAAGGGTATTTCCCGAATTGGGAAAAGGGTATCCCGAACCTTATTTATTAGGCGTTACGCCGGCTTATGGATTATTTTTAAGAAATGTAAAACAAATGCGTTTAACTAATATTCAGCTACAAACCATAAAGCCCGATGAACGCCCTGTCATCTATGCTAACAATGTACTTGGTTTGCAAATAGATGGACTAACCGCACCTTTGGTAAAAGGTGTGAAACCGGCTGTGTTTCATCAGGTCAAAGAAATATCCATTCAGAATGCTCCGGTTTTGCAATTAGATAAAGTACAGTAAATTTTTTGTTTAAAAAGATAAAACGAGGTAAGAATTAGCTCATGGCTCAATTCCATCTTTAAAGCCTATCTTTTTGTGTGTTCCATCGCAAAAGGGTTTGTTGCCTGAATGTCCGCATCGACAAAAAGCAGTTACCTTGTTTTTTCTGGTTTCATGTCCATAGGCATCTTTTATCAGTACATTGCCATACACCAATAGTGGTCCGTTAGGAACTGCTTCTAATTTTGTTTCTGCATCTACCTGAATGGTGAGATCATCTTGTTCGTCATTATGATAAAACGATAGAGCACCCGATGGGCATTGGCTTACTTGTGCTATTAATTGTTCGGTGCTAGCTTGCTGCATATTAATCCAGGGTTTTAAACTTGTATTAAAAACCTGGGGTAAGCCCCTGACACAAATACCTGAGTGTATGCAAACACCCGGTTTCCACACAATGGTAATGGTACCATTGGTGTATTTTTTTGTAAGCGTTTCTTTGTTCATATACCGTTGTTTAAATTGGTTGCTATGTGTAAAACTCCTGACAAGATTTTGTGTATGGGGCAACGATTGGCAATATACAATAATCTTTCTTTTTGTTCGGTAGAAAGATTGCCGTTTAGTTGAATGGTTCTTTCAATAATGGTACCCTTGGTTGCATCTGCTTCAACTGTAATATTCACGTTTACCTGAACACTCTCTAATGGCCATTCTTTTCTATTGGCATACATGCGTAAGGTTATGGCGGTGCAGGATGCTAAACTTCCCAATAATAACTCATGTGGGTTCATTCCCTTTTGTGTTCCGCCCACTTCAATATGTTCATCGGCTATGAATATACCCGATGGTGTATCTAAAAGGGTTTGGTATTGTTCCTGATGAATAGTAGCAGTAACAGACATACATTACAATTTAGTACTTAAATGTACCAAAATAACCGAGTAATGGCATGATTAATTTCTTTAAATAAAAGGCAATTTATAAGAAGCCTTTTTTTACGGCTGCATGTATTAATGCCGCCGTGTTTTTTACATTGAATTTAGTGAGGATGTTTTTTCGATGTGAATCAACTGTAGCAGTGCTGATAAATAAACGCTGTCCAATTTCCGGATTCGTTAATCCTTCGGCAATAAGCATTAAAACTTCTTTTTCACGAAGAGTTAAAATTATTTCATCATCGGAATGATACCGTAATGTTTGTGCCGCTTCAAAGCTGAAATAAGATTTACCTTTCATGGTAGTTTCAATGCAATCTAAAATTTCTTTTGTGGAAGCATTTTTTAATAAATAACCGGAAGCCCCATTTTCCATCATTTTTTTTATAAAGCTTTGTTGATTAAATGTGCTAAGGGCAACTATATGAATAGCCGGATATTTTGTTTTAACCATCTTACATAAGTCAATACCACTGGTATCAGGAAGGCTGATGTCCATTAATATAATATCGGGTTGTTGGTGTTGTAAAAAAGCCAGGCATGAATCTGCATTCATAGCATGCCCTATCCACTCAATGTTTTTTTCATTTTGCAGTAACGCATGAATGCCTTCAATTACCATATAATGGTCATCTACTATGAACAGTTTTGTTATCATACATTAAGTTCAATTTGAACAGATGTACCTTTTCCCGGTGCAGATTGAATATCTACCTTCCCTTTTAAATACTCTACCCTGCTGTATATATTATTCCATCCAATTCCTTTTGAAAGTGCTTGTTTATTCTCCGGCATGCCCTTGCCGTTATCTTCAACAGTAATGTGTATAATATTGTCATCGTCTGTAATTTGTACAATGGCTTGTTGTGCATGGGCATGTTTTACAATATTATTAATCAGCTCTTGTACAATTCTATAAATATGGATGGCTGTTGTTTGTTCAAAAACTTTATCCTTAATGCCAATACTTTGATATTTTAATTCAATGGCACCTGTTTCATTTGTTTGCTGGCATAAATCATGTAAAGCAGCATCTAATCCAAATTTAAGTAATACTTCGGGCATCATGTTATGCGCAATTCTGCGCATTTCATTGATGGATGAATTCAGCATGTCTAAATTTCGTTCAAATGCTTGTTCGTTTTCGGGTGTCATTTTTAAATTTTGTTTCATAAGGCTCATACTATATTTAATACCCGATAACATTCCACCTAATCCATCATGCAAATCTTTGGCTAAGCGGGTTCTTTCCTGTTCTTCACCTTTCAGAATTGCTTCTGTGGCAGCCAGTTGTTGTTGTGTTTCCAGTTCAATAATACGTTGTTGTTGCAGTGTTTGTTTATGTTTGTAATTGCGATAGGTAAGCGTACCAATTATAAATAATGTTATGGATGCTGCAATGAGTATATAATTCCAAATTTTATTTTGTTTCAATGCTAGTTCATGAATTTTCTTTTCAGACTCTAATTGTGCAATTTGTAATTCTTTATTCGCATTTTGATATTTTGCTTCTAACTCAAACAAATAATTTTTATTCGAACGAATTTCCAGTGAATCTTTTAAAGTAGTGTACGCTTTTAGGTATTGATAAGCCGCCGGAATATTTCCTAATTTTTCTTCTACTGTTACCATGTTTTCTAAACCATATTGTTTAATTTGGTCTAATCCAAATTGTTCAGCCAGACTAATAGATTGAGTTAAATAATATTTGGCATCATTGTAATCGCCTTTTTGTAAATAATCAAAACCAATATCTTCCGTAAGGCTTGTTATTTCATATTGATTTCGAATTTTTTGCATTAATGCCAATGCTCTTTTTTTATTTTCAATAGATGAATCGAACATTCTTTTTCCTTCCGAAAAAAATTTGCCCAACAAGTGATAGGCTTTTCCCTCGGCATAGAAATGTTGCAGTGAATTAGCCAGTACAATATTTCTTCGTAAAGGTGTATGCACGCTGTCAAAATTTTTTAAGGCTATATGAACTGACATTTCCTGATTAATGGCTATTACCAACTTGCTTTTGTCGTTTAGTATTTCTGCTCCTTTTATGGCCTCTTTGCTATAATACAATGCTTTGTTGTTCTCGTTTAAAAAACTATAAATAGTAGCTAAATTTAAGCAAGGGAAAAACGTTAATCCTTCTTCATGAATGCTTTTGAAAATTTTTATGGCTTCTAAGTATTGCATGGTGGCTGAATCGTACAATTGACGTTGATGATAAATAACTCCGTAATTGTGGGTTAATAATCCCTTTTGTTTTATGAAGGCCGGTTGGGTTGAATGCTTAATTAAAGCCAATGCTTTATCATAAAAATATTTGCCGCTATCTAATTGTGCTTTGTCAATGTACAATACGCCTCTTAATCTTCTGGCAATCAGCAGCCCTAATGTATAATTTAATTTTTGAGCCAGTTGAATAGATTCCCACGATAATTCTTCCGCTTTATCATGATTTTGAAATTGCAGTAACCCAATTAATTCATTTAGTTTGTTCACTTTTGTGGTATCATTGGGCATGCTTTGTACATGTTGCATTAAACTGTCAATGTTCATTCTTTGTGCATTCAATACTATTTGAATACATAAAAAGCTCATTATAAAAGATAACCTTTTCATCTTGCTCACTAATCAATTAGTGCCCTAACAAATTAATTCAATTATTTTACTAATTACATTCCCCCTTTTAGGTGATTTTTTCTTTTTTAAAATGAATCCCTTTTTTAGGGGATGCCATTGCAGTGTTTTTTTTCCAACTTTACGGTGGAATTAAGATTAGTATCATAATTCATTGCTGCTTGATTTTTAAGGATGCTCATGCTTCATAGGATCAATTTTATTGGTGTTTTTATATCGATAATAGTATAAGTGGCTTGTTGATTTCGGATTTGCTTTTAAGTACATTTTATCTGCTTCATTTTGTGTAAACTGTTAGTGATTACTTCTATATAGTATTAAATTAATAAATATAAATAACATATATATGAAATTCATTCTTCTTTTGGGTTTATTGTTTTTTGCAAACAATACCCACAGTCAGTTATTAAAGAAATTGCAGCAGAAAGCAGAACAAGCCATCTCAAAAAAAATAGATAATGTTGATGCGCCCAAATCAAATGATGATGGAAAGAAATCTGATGGGGGTGACAATGCAACGGCTAATGGTCAATCGCGACAACCCGATTTAAAAGTGTACAGTAAGTTTGATTTTGTTCCGGGCAATACCATATTGTATTTTGATAATTTTGAAAATGATAATATTGGTGAAGCCCCGGCAGGATGGATAACTTCTAAATCGGCCGAAGTGGTAACTATTGATGGCTTGGAAGGTAAATGGGTTAAAATGGCCGGCAGTAATGCTACACATATGTCGCGTAACAAAAAACAAAGTTGGGGAAATAATTTTACCATTGAATTTGATTTATTGATTGTGCGAAATTCTGCCGATCCAAGACTTGATATCGTTTTGTACAATACCGGTGGTAATTTAGTAACTGATGAAGGTATTTTGCAAAGTGCTAAACCTGCCATATATTTTGAATCTATCATTGCAGGTGAAAATAAAAGTCGTGCTATTCTCAGCAATCTTGATAAGCGCCTGTCTGATAATATGTCTGAAGAGTTGCCTTACAACAATTTAATGCCCGTTCATATTAGCATGAGTGTGCAAGGGAAACGCTTTAGAATGTGGTGGAACAATAGAAAATTATATGATTTGGCGGCTGTTAATGAAACTTATTTGCCTAATCAGTTCGGGTTTAATTTTGGGAGTGTTGGTGGAACAGATTATTATGTAAGCAATATACGTGTGGCAAAAGAAGTGCCCGATACACGTTCTCGAGTTGAAGAAGGTAAATTAATCAGCAATTTATTATTCTATAGCGGTACATCTAATTTAAAACCGGAAAGCATGGGTGCGTTGTTAGAAGTGAGTAAAGTATTGAAAGAAAGCACTACGCCGGTAAAAATTGTTGGGCATACCGATAGTGACGGTGATGATGCCTTGAATTTGAAGCTTTCGCAACAACGTGCCGAAACCGTAAAAAATATTTTGGTTAGTCAATATAATGTTGATGCATCTAAACTTACCACAGAAGGTCGTGGTGAGTCACAACCCATAGCCGACAATAAAACACCGGAAGGTAAAGCCCAAAATAGGCGAGTAGAATTTATATTTAAACCGGAAGCCGATAATTATACCAATAATAATGATATTAATACATCCTCTAATGCCAATGCATCATCCCAAAACAAAACCAATTCCGCCAATACTACTACTGCTGGTGCAACAACTGCAAAGGCTAACAGTGCTGCATCTAATACCAATTTACAATTGCAAAGTAAAATTTTAAATACACAATTACCTTTTGCCCAGTTTATAAGAACAGGTGAAAATACTTTTACATTCATTGCAAGTAAGGAAGAGGGCAATAGCAAGGAAAATTTTGTTAAGATTCATTTAGTGTCTGTGAATAATAATTTAAAACCCGAAACTTTCAATTTCCGTGAAATTAATGAAAAGCAACCCTTATTTGGTACAAAACAATATGCGGAAATAAAAAATAATGAAGCTGTTTTATTTTATGGAACAGAAAAAAAACCTTACATACATCAGTTCACATCAATTATAGCAAACGGGCATTTGGCCAATTTTGTGGATGACGGATTAATTCGTCATTTCCCGCCGGCTTCGCCTGCTTGCAAGTTTGTGATTGAAAAAGTTGAAAATGGTAAAGCAAGCGGCTATTTTACATTTGGAATAATGATTAAAGGCCTCAAACCCATACGAAAGGGTGATGCTATGACAGAAACCTTTACCGAGGGTTTTGCAGGTGATATTAAGGGAACTTTTACCGATGTGCCCATTTATTAACTGATTAATGCAATGATGTTTTATGCCTATTCATTTCATAAACCTGTATGGTGGTGTATTATGTGAAAAAAGTTTTTGCTTTTACACCCTTATTACGTTTTTGTAAAAAGTTTTTCAGTATCAAAAATTATTTCATTCACTCAGTACAAGTGTTATTACTAAATATTGCCTTCATTAATTGTACTCATATTCGTCTTTAATTCATCTATTGCATTAGGATGAATATGATACACTTTAATCCTTTTATCAATGGCATCGGGTTCACGAATAATCAGTTCCCTGCCTTTTATGGCTAAGTACTTTTGATTAATGGAAGTAAGAATTTTATGACGTTGGCTTTTTTGTGTTTCCAGGCTTTTATTTTTTAACCCTAATATGCTGTTTAATTCATCAATGGTAGTGGGTGCATTATTTTGTGTGCGTTGTAAAATTAGTTTTATTACTTCCCATTCCTGATCGGTATATTCGGGAAAACTTTTAGTCGGTAAACTGCTTTCGCCACCCAGATTATTATTTACGATTTGTTGTATTGAAGTTTGATGTTTTTTTGGCTTATAATATTTCCAAAATATTAATCCACCACTCACTACTACCAATGCAGCAATAATTACAACAAGTGTGTTATTGTTTTTGGGTTGATTTGTTTCTTTAACATATATGGGAATACCCGTATTTTCAAATTCAGCCAAACTGAGTGGAATGGTATCAATTTTATCTCTTTCACACAAATAAAGGGTAGAATCTATGCAAAACAAGTTTCCATTTAAATAATTTGTTGTAATAAATTGGCTTTTGTCATTTTCTAATGGCAAACGATACAAAGTGTTTTTTTCAAAATCCCATAATAGTTTTTTCCCGTCATTGTCTAACAATGCGCCCCAAGGGGTCATAACAACTTCTTGTGTAGTTTTTGTAAATGCCCATAAATTTCTATTTAAGGTACCCAAATTGGTCCAATTCATAGTATTTAGATCAAGTACTTTTACTTTGTATTGATTATAATTTTGTGTTGTTTGTTTTTTTATGCCTTCATTCTTATCAATAAAATTGGCACAATAAATTTTTCCTGCTTTTGAATCATACCAAATCATACTGGCGTTGGGTTCATTGAGTATGGGGTTTTCTTCGTTTAAAGGAATGATGTACCATTCATGTGCCTTATTGCTAAATTTTCGTAAATGTCCTGTAATTCGCCAATAGCCGCTGCCACCTAAATTATATAGTTCATTTTTATAGATGAAAGGGAAAGCGCCATAATTATAACCCCTGTAGATGGTAGAGTCTAACCTAACAAAATGCTGATGCTTGTATTGGTAAATGATACCGGAACCATCAATAAAAAGATAAATAGCGGTATCTGATTTTAAAAGTACCTGTCGTTGGTTTTCCCATGGATGTGATAAATTGACAAACTGTCCATTTCTACCGGGTATTGTAATTTGTAAGGACTTAGGATATTTTAATAACACCTCTAGTTCCGGGTGATGCAGGGTATCATTTTGTGCATTAGCTATGGATAATACATGGCAAAAAGCTATTATCCATAACCATTTAATCAATAGTTTCATAGAGGGGTAGTTCAACTTTTTAAAGTTATTTGGTTAATAACTAATATGTAAATATACTGTTTTCTTGACTTTTATGCAAAAAAAAGGCATAACCGGTTAAATAATGTAATTATCTACCAAATTTTCAACTTTAGGTTGTTGGCAAAGTAATTTTGTTATGTGTTCAGGCTCAATTACTTGTAACACAATTCAACCAAATATCTTTTTATAAAGCCAAGTTTATGTTGAAACTCAAAAATGCACTTTTTGTCATTTTAATAGTAATGCTTTTTAGCAGTTGTGGAATGAATACGGCATTAACTGCCAACTTAAATAATAATGTAACAAATGTAACCTTATCTCAAAAAAATTATAAAGTGGTTGGTTTGGTAACCGGCAAAGCACAAGCCACTTATGTATTGGGCATTGGTGGTTTATCGCATAAAGCACTGGTTGCAATGGCAAAGGCCGATATGTTAAAGCAAGCCAATTTAATGGGAAGTGCCAGGGCAGTTGTAAATGTTACTACTGAAGAAAATTTAGTGCAAATACTGTTTCCGATTTATTTCCGAAAAGAAGTTTACGTACAAGCGCATGTAATTGAGTTTGTGGGTGGAGGGCAGTGATTATGGTATTGTATGAATAATATTAAATAAGTCATGAATAACACAATAAAAAAATTGGCGTTTGGTTTTCATGGTTAAAAAAAGAGAGGGGTAGTGTTTTGTTTCCTATTTTGTTTCACCCAAAATCAAAATAGGATTTTTTATTTAGTATAATTGTTCGTCATAAGCAACAGCAGGCGCTTCTGCAATATTTTTTTTGTTGGTGATAAACGGATTTCGATAAGCTACATAAGCAGATAAGCTACACATTAAAATTAATAAAGATAAACCTTTGGATAGTCCGGCATGTTCTGAAATAAAACCTATTACGGATGGGCCGGTTAAAAATCCTACCAATCCGCCGGTGGTAACCATGGCAAAACCCTCAACTGTTGTTACACCGGGTATATTGGCCGAAGCTCTGAATACAATAGGCACAATGGTACAGCTGCCTAATCCTATCATTACATAACCAATAATTGCTATGAATGGCAGATATGCAGTAACCACTACTAAGAAACCGCTTGCTGCCAATAAAGCTCCATATACTACCATATTTTTACTGCCCAATTTGGTAATCATGGTGTCGCCGTTTAATCTTCCGAAAGTCATGGCAACTGAAAATCCGGCATAACCCAGGCTTAACATGGCTTTGGGGGCGTGTAATACTTCTTTAAAATAAATGGCGCTCCAGTCTGCTACACAGCCCTCTGCCATAAAGCTTACCATACAAATAAATGAAATTCCCAATATGGTTAACGAGGGTAATTTAACTTGTGAGCGTGAATGAATAATTTCTGTATTACTTAATAAATAAGCTTTATTCATTAAAATAATGGTAGCAATAAACAATACCACCAATATTATTTGAATGCCGGGCGGAATATGAATTAAAAATAATAATGCGGCTATTCCTGCACTAACGGCACCACCCAAACTATACATGCCATGGCAGGTACTCATGTACAAACGATTGTGTTTTTTTTCTAACAAATTAACTGTGGCATTACTTGAAACACCATTTAAAAAACTAATGAGTCCGTAGCAGTATAAGCATGTCCAAAACATGATTCTATTAGCTGAATTAATTTGGGCTATCATTATACAACCCATGGCAATATATCCACCTACCATCCATTTACCTACCGGTACCTTACTAAATACTCGGGTGGATAGCAGCATGCCGGTAATAGCCCCTAAAGGTGAAAGTAAAAGGGATAGGCCTAATGAGCCATCGGAAAAATGCATACGACTTTTAATACCGGGAATGGCAGCCACCCAAATGCCGAATATTAAACTGGAAGTGGCGAATAAAAAACCCACCGCTAAAGCCGTACGGGTTTTAATAAAGGAAGTAATATTATGAATCATACCGGGTACAACTCTGCCGGGAATATTTTATCTCCGACAAATGATACAGCAAATTACCAACATTTTTTTTGTAGAGATATGCTACATGCTGAATTTGACAAATGATAAAAATGGCATGCTACTACTTCACGTAACGAGTGATACCTATTTGTATAAAATAGGAATGGTAGATGATAGCCAAATTAATTAGCCATTGTGGTATTAAAACTCATAGATAATAGCATAGGAAAATCGACCGCCACCCCATCAAAAAATGCCGGTTGCCATACTGGCGATAATTTTAAAACACGAATGGCTTCTAACAAACAGGGCTTGCATTTTTCTGGTGGATCAATAGCTATAAATTGAGTGGGTTTTCCGTTTTTTGTTATCCATATATCCATTTTAACTGTATAAATTCCTAAAGGAATATTGGGTTGCATAGCCACTTTTATATCCAGATTTTTGTTGATGAAATTTTGCCACCCTTTAATACCACCCACAAATTCAGGTGTTTTTACGGCTATATAATTAGGTAAAGGCTGTCCTTGCTCATCCCAGCCCAATTGAACAGCAGGTACTTTATCATGTGCTTTTACATAATGCGATTTTTTATTACCGTTGGTATAAAATGCAGTTCTTTCTATTAAAATACCTTCTTTAAATAGCATTGAATCCAGTAATACTCCATTTTCATCATAATTTTTAAAAGGGCCATCAGCTTGTAGGCAAAAGTTATCTAAATAATTGCCTTCCGTAGCCAAACGATTATTACTGATATAATAAGTTTTAGCATGATAATAATCTTCGCCGGGCGTAACTTTCATCATTTGTTTTGCATCAATATTGTTATGTGAAATACCGGTTGAATTTTTATACAAAATATACTCCTGCTCCTGTGCTTTTGCAACATTAATAGATGTTAATAGCAATATGAAATACCAGATGATGTTATGTTTTTTCATGTTTAAATAGTTTTGTTCTTTTCTTTGTTAAAAGCCTACCTATTTTTATTTGTAAATGGAATTATTGCGAAATATAAAGCATCTCGAAAATTATAATATTACGAATATAGTATTTTAAGTGGTAAAAGATTTTTTATTTGCATTAATTTTTATGTATTGAATAGTTGAATTTTATGAGTCATTATTTGAATTGTTTGCAAAAAGATAAAAAGTTGGCCGCTATCATTCGCCACCATACACCGTTTCAGTTGCAAAGAAGGAAAAGAATTTACTTGCAATTATGTAATGCTATTATTGGGCAACAGCTATCGGTGAAAGCAGCAGCTGCTATTAAGAGTAGGTTTTTGAACTTATATACTACTATACCGGAACCTATTGATATTGCACAAACTTCGTATGAAGAATTAAGAAGTATAGGTTTATCGCATGCTAAAGCAAACTACGTGCATAACGTAGCTGAGTTTGCTTTAGAACAGGGAATGGAATATCGACAACTCAAGCAAATGACTGATGATGAAGTGATTGAGTATTTAACACAAATAAAAGGGGTAGGCAGGTGGACGGTAGAGATGTTGTTAATGTTTACATTGGCCAGAGAAGATGTTTTTCCTGTTGATGATTTAGGTATACAACAAACCATACAACTTATTTATGGACTACCCGAAATGCCTAAAACTGCTATGCGTGAAAAACTTACACAAATTGCCAACCGTTGGAAGCCTTACAGAACTTATGCTTGTTTACATTTATGGCATTGGAAAGACAATCCGCCAAATTTATAAGATGATTTTTTAAACAAGTCGGCAGGGTATTTCAAGGTCTTCCGATAAATAATAAATGGCGCATAACCTATGGTAACCATCAGCAATGATTAGTTTTTCATTTCCTCTAACCAACAATATGGGTGATAATTTTCCGCCTTTTTTTACTTTTTTAATATTTTCTTTTACATGAATATTATCGGCAGGTAACAAAGGCAATTGAGCAGCCCTTAATATGTCTTTTGCTTTTTTGGAAATAGTTTTTGCTTGCTTAAGTTTAGCGCTTAATTGTTTGGCTTTGGTTATTGGATATAATAATTCTAAATAATCGGTAGCAGCAGGAAAATCGTGTGGTTCAGGATTCGCTAACCAAATTTTTTGCATGGGTTAATATTTAACTAATTAAGTTAGTATAAAATAAAACCGGTGCACTTTTGGCACCGGTTTTAAAGATGGGTTTGTTAAGGATTTGTGCTGTTTATAAAATCAACAATATCTTTTCTAAAAGTTACCAATGACGCTGGGTGGATATACATCATATGGCCTGCATCAAAATATTTCATACTAATATTCTTTTGAATAGCAGGTTCCAATCCTAAATGGTCCATAGTGTATTCAGTACCATAAAATGGTGTAGCCAAATCATAGTAACCATTAAACACTAAAACTTTTAAATTTGGATTTTTGCTCATGGCATTGGCTAAGTCAGGCGCAGTGGTGGGTGGATATACACCTTCGCCCCACATGCCGCCTTTGCGTTGCCAGTCCCAATGAAATCCTTCCGCATTGTAAGCAGAAATGTGATAATACATATTTTTATTCACTTTCAATTCACCATACAAGTAATTTAAGAATGCTGCTGTATAGGCAGGAGTAATGGCTGTACTTTGCGGATCGAACTCGGCATTTTCGCTTAATAAATTTTGATTAATTCCGGTAAAGCGACTGTCTAATCGGCCAACGGTTAGGTGTTGGTCGCGCAGCAGTTCTTGTGTAAACTGAGGTTCATTTACTCTTAAATTCGCTTTTAAAATATACTCTTTACTTAAACCGGTATATGCTGCCAGTTTTTCAGCAACGGCATTTTTTGTAGCGGCATCAATTTTATCGCCCAACATTAATGCAGTTGTATAGGTGCCTTTGGCATAATTTGTAACTTCATTAATAAAGGCTTTAAAGTCGGCTGGTTGATTGGGTAACTTTTTATGAAAGTATGCTGTAGCAGCATAAGTAGGTAAATACATTACGTAGGATATATCATCACCTGCACCAAAAGTAAGTTGACGCAAGTCTAATACTGAAGAAACCAATACAACGCCATTCACAGCAATGCCCAACCGTTGTTGCAAATAATTCACAACACCGGCTGAACGCATGGTGCCATAACTTTCACCTAATAAATATTTGGGCGAATTCCAACGATCGTTTTCCGTAATGTATTCTTTAATGAAATTGCTGATAGAGCGAAGGTCTTGGTCAACACCCCAAAAATCTTTGTTTTGTGCTTTGCCAATGGCATGGCTAAAACCTGTACCAACAGGGTCTATCATTACAATATCGGTAACATCTAATATAGAATTTTGATTGTCTTCAACTTTGTAAGGGGGTGGGGTAGGTCCGGATAAATCATTCACCGCAACACGGCGAGGCCCTAATGCACCCATATGTAACCATAATGAAGAAGAGCCGGGGCCACCGTTATATCCAAATAAAACCGGGCGTTTACTTAAATCTGTAACACCATCTTTTGTATATGCTACATAACCAAAACTGGCAATGGGTTCACCTTTTTCATTATTTAAAATAAGTGTACCTGCAGTGGCAGTATAATTAATGGTTTTTCCGGCAATTACTATGCTATGGCGTGTAACTGATACAACAGGTTTAGCAATAGTGGTATCCATTGCAGGTTTAGGAGGGGTTGGTGGTGTAGGTTGTGCAATAATGCCTACATTCATACCTACTAATAAAATAGGCAATAAGTACATTTTCTTCATGTGATTTTATTTTAATGAACAATAATGCATGTTGAAAAAACTAAATGGGCTTGCGTAGCCCGAAAAAATTGAATATGCTGATATATTCAATCAGAACGAAAGTTAAAGAATTAAGGTCTTTTGTTTTAATAGTTTTTTATTAATGGTAGCAATTAGGGTAGTATTTGTACCTCTTTTAATACATTTTTAATGCGTTGGCGAAGTGTTGCTTCATCGGTAAATCCTTTTGCCAACAAATATAATTTGCTTTCTGAGGTTTGTAATAAAAGCGCAGGATATCCTGTAACCTTTAATTGTTTGCACAGCGCAAACTCATAGTAGGCCTTTTCTTTGTAAGTTTCTTCATGCAGTTTTCGGTAAAATTCTTCTTCGGGAATTTGATATTGATGTAATAAATGCCGATAGGCTTCATCATCTGTTAAGTCGCGCCCTTCAAAATTTAAGGCATATTGCAAATCGCCGGCAAACTGCAATTGTTTTTCGGGGAAATATTCTTTTAAAATACAAAGTGCTATAGCCGGCTTTTCGGAATTAGGGAACCAATCGCTTAACTCCGGATGAAAAATATGCCACAAATAATCTTCGCCAAAAGTTATTCCGGTAGTGTTTTCAACAGTTTTGTAGGCTTGTTGAATGTACGGAGCCATTACGCCAATAGGGGTGGGTTGTTCCGGTAAAATCATACCGCCACTTAAAACCTCAACACTAAAATGATTTGAAAATTCAGTAGCAACTTTTTTTAACACCGGGCTGAATCCGTAGCACCATCCACAATAGGCATCGTAACAATAAATAAGAATAGGTTGCATATGATATGATTGCAAGTAAAAATTGCAGCAAATTACTTCATTATTAACTATGTTGTGTTTATTGTTTCGTAAGTTGAAAACATTTTAACAAAATAACATTTGTGTAATTCGCTTTATCTTTTTTTATGCCTAATTTTAAAATTTGAAAGCAAGTATATGGCACGCATATTCATTACCGGCTCAGCCGACGGATTAGGTTTTTTGGCTGCAAAACAATTGATAAACTTAGGGCATAACGTTGTACTGCATGCACGTAATACAACCAGGGCTGAACAATTAAAAGCCAAATTACCTGAGGCTGCTAATGTTTTAATAGCCGATTTTTCTGACATACATGCTATTCATTCATTGGCCAATGCAGCAAATGAAGTAGGAGTTTTTGATGCCGTTATTCATAATGCAGGCATATATAATTCTACCAACCATTATAAAGGGGAGTTACCTGAGTTATTTTTGGTGAACAGTTTAGCGCCTTATATTTTAACGGCATTAATGCATGTACCTAAAAGATTAATTTATGTAAGTTCCATAATGCATTTGCAGGGCAATCCCAACATGGATGCATTAATGAAAAATATTCAACATCATCACATATCTTATTCCGATACCAAATTGCATAACTTAATTTTATCAATGGCAATTAGCCGACTATGGCCCAAGGTTTACACCAATGCCTTGCATCCGGGGTGGGTACCTACTAAAATGGGCGGTGCCGGTGCGCCGGATGATTTGCAAAAAGGTTATGAAACACAGGTTTGGCTGGCAGTAAGCAATGAAGCAGCAGCATTGGTGCGCGGACAATATTTTTATCATCAACAACCGGCGCAATATTTGCCGGCTGCGAATGATTTATTAGTGCAAGAAAAATTTTTACAAATTTGTGAGCGGCTTTCCGGGGTTACACTGCCCATGTAACAAAAATGTTTTGACTGAAATAATAAAGGCATTTATAACACTTGGTTTTGATTATTAATAAACATAATTTTATAATATTATAAGTGCTATTTGGGAGAATGTTTGCAACTACTTTCAATTCTAATAAAAATTATCATTCATTTTTAAAACCATTTTATAATGTCTCAGCCAACAATAGTAGTAACCGGAGCAGCCGGTAATTTGGGTAAAGCAGTAGTACAAAAATTTGCTACTGAGGCATACAAGGTATATGCGTTAGTGCATTCAATATCTCAAATAGATGCTTGGAAAAATTTATCGGTTACGCAATTGCCAACCGATTTGTTAAATGAACAACATTGTGAAACCAGTATTCAGGCAATTATTGCTGAAACACAAAATATTGATGTAGCGGTACTAACGGCGGGTGGGTTTGTAATGGGCACTATTGCTGAAACTGATTTGAACAAAATGCAACAACAACTTGCGCTGAATTTTGAAACAGCTTACAACATTGCCCGCCCGGTTTTTTTACAAATGTTAAAGCAAAAGAAAGGACATTTGTTTTTAACAGGTTCAAAAGCGGGGTTAAATACACAGCATGCCAAAGGGGTAACCGCTTACGGTTTGTCCAAGTCACTATTATTTAGGTTAGCAGAAATAATGCAAGCAGAGGCAAATGGAACGCAGGTACAAATTCACGTAATTGTACCCAATATTATTGACACTCCACAAAACAGGGCTGCTATGCCGAATGCCGATTTTTCAAAATGGACATTGCCCGAAACCATTGCCGATAAAATCTATGCCATTGTTCATTCAAATAGCATGGAGCCTATGGTAATGATGGTTTAAAAAAGCCAAAAGAAATTTTTTTCATGTTGGGCTACAATGTTAATTGTAACTTTTATTACAAAATGACTAACTTAAGTATATCAATTTTGTACTATGGAAAATACTTTACAACAACATTGGGAACAGGTGTATAGTACCAAACAACCACATGAGGTAAGTTGGACTCAGGAAATACCCACTACCTCATTACAGTTTATACATACATTTCAACTACCCAAAACCGCAAAAATTATTGATATTGGCGGTGGTGACAGTAAACTGGTTGATTATTTATTGCAAGAAGGTTTTGAAAATATTACCGTTTTAGATATTTCGGCCACTGCTTTGGAAAAAGCCAAAAAAAGGTTGGGTGCAAAGGCCGATAAAGTGAAATGGATTGTAAGTGATATTAATAATTTTGAACCTACCGAAACTTATGATGTTTGGCACGATAGAGCAACTTTTCATTTTTTAACAACTGCTGAACAAGTGCATGCTTATTTGGAAAAAGCACGAAAGGCAGTAAGTAATTATTTAACCATTGGTACTTTTTCGGATAAAGGACCTGATAAATGCAGTGGGTTGCCCGTACACAAGTATAGTGAGGATGAATTAACGAATGAATTGCAAATGGGGTTTGCGAAAATCCGTTGTATTACAGAAGACCATATAACACCGTTTCATACGGTTCAAAATTTTTTGTTTTGTAGTTTTAAAAAGAAAGATGTAGCTTAAAAAGTATTAAAGTGCATATTAAATACTTTATAAATTTTTAGCATTTTAAATTAATTTACTCTAATCTTCTATAGGTACAGAAATTTGATTGGGATAGAAGCTATTTTGTGTGCAATAAAAGGTTCATGATACAAAATGATGCATCCCGCAATATTTTGCTAATTTTGCCACCTACTCTTTTTAATTTTTAAAAATAACAATATGCCCGGTTTTGAATTATTTGGCGAAGAAGAAAAAAAACAAGTGAATGAGGTACTGGAAACCGGTATCTTAATGCGTTATGGTTTTGATGGAGCACGTAAAGGTATTTGGAAGGCAAAAGAATTAGAAACGGCCATTACCCAAACTTTTGGCTGTAAATATGCACAATTAACGAGTAGTGGAACAGCTGCATTAACTACCGCAATGGCTGCATTAAGTATAGGTGTAGGCGATGAGGTAATTATGCCAACTTTTACTTTTGTTGCCAGTTTTGAAGCAGTATTAAGTGTAGGTGCAATTCCGGTATTGGTAGATGTAGATGAAACATTAACGCTGAATCCTGCTGCTGTTGAGGCTGCCATTACACCTGCCACCAAATGTGTAATGCCGGTGCATATGTGTGGCAGCATGGCCGATTTAGATGCTTTGAAAGAAATATGCAAAAAACATCATTTAATTTTATTGGAAGATGCCTGCCAAAGTATTGGCGGAACTTATAAAGGAAAAGCATTAGGTACCATTGGCGATGCAGGTACATTTTCATTTGATTTTGTAAAAACCATTACCTGTGCCGAAGGAGGTGTGGTAATGACCAATAGTGAGTCAACCTATGAAAAATGTGATGGATATACCGATCATGGTCACGACCACAAAGGTGTTGATCGTGGTGCAGATGAGCATCCGTTTTTAGGTTATAACTTTCGCATTAGTGAATTACATGCTGCCGTAGGATTAGCGCAGATTAAAAAACTGCCGCAGTTCTTAGCCATACAACGCAGTAATCATGCGCAACTAAAAAGTATTTTAGAAAAAGTTCCGGCTGTAAGTTTCAGATCAATACCAGATCCTTCAGGAGATAGCTGTACTTTTTTAAGTTGGTTTTTGCCAACTGAGAATATTACTCGTGCCGTTGTTGCTGAAATGAAGGCCCAAGGCATATTGGCGGGTAATTTTTATTGGTTTGATAATAATTGGCACTACATACGCAAATGGTATCATTTAAAAAACGGTGTAGCCTTGAATGCGCTAAATACTGCACAGCAAGTGGCTTTGCAAAAAATTCAATCACAAAACTTTGCGGCCAGTGATGCTGTGATGAGTCGTTGCATTTCAACTTCAATCAGTTTGTTGTGGACACCTGAGCAAATTGCGGAAAAAGGCGCTAAAATGGTGGCCGCCATTGAAAAGGTTTTACAACAACAGGCTGTTCATGCATAAACAATAACAATTTTATTTATGGCACTTTATCCATATAAGGGCAGTGTTATGCCCGGTTGGCAACGCAAATTATTATATGCCATTATTCTATTAAATATTGCCTTTATTGCGTTTCAGATTGCGGTATATGTTCATGGGCACGACAAGCGAAGTATTTTCAATATGTTGTATGCCTTATTGTTGATAGGTTATTGTGTATTGCGATTAGTGAGTACCAAAAATCCACGACATTATTTATTGGTTGATAAGGAAGGCATTACCTGGCATTTTCCTTTTTTTAAAGCTGCGGAAACCTATAGTTGGTCGGGCATGAATGCCATTGAAATACAACCTAATACTTTGTTATTGACTTTACAAAATGGGCAGCAGGCAGCAATTGATTTACAGTTAGGGTATGAACCTCATCAAATTCAGCAAATTTTTGCAGCAGTTCAGCAACAAGCAAAAGCCAATGGTGTTGCTATTCGGCGTTAACAATGTTGGGTAACTTGCCTTCTAATTTATTTACATATTGATAACTACCCAACCTAAAGCGCAAGGGTATTTTGGTTTTTTGCTCCCACTTCCATTCTTCACGGCAAAAAAAGGGCAAATGTTGGGTGTAAAAATTGGGTTTAAGATGGTAAGGCATTGTGTGCAAAGTATCGGCAAAAGCTGCATTGTACTTCGTTTCTGAAGATTGTGCATGTGCATGCACAGCAGTAATTAACAGTAAATTGAGAAGTAAACCGAATACTTTCGTAACCATGTTGCCTGCATTGTTTGTAAATTTACCGCGATTTTGTGTAGGCTGCATGATTTGTTTAGCTGAACAGTGAACAAAACGTTGCAGTGTGCGACGCAACCGGTGCTAAATAGCATTGCTGCAGCCGGTAACATAAAAAAATTTTGAGGAAGCAACAATTATGGCATTAAGTCAGGGTTTACAGCAAAAGCTATTACAAAAATTATCGCCCCAACAAATTCAGTTAATGAAGTTGTTGCAGGTACCTACCGCATATTTGGAAGATAGAATTAAGGAAGAAATGGAAGAAAATCCGGCACTTGAAATGGAGGAGCATGAACATGAAGAGGGTATGGAACCGGAAATGATAGATGAATTTGATAGCAGTGGAGAAGAAGATTTTGATAAAGATGGCAGTGAGGATGAATATGAGAATTTAGATTTAAGTGAATATGTGGCAGATGAAGATGGGGAGATTGCTGATTACAAAATGCGCGATGAAAATTATCCGGAATTGGATGATGCCAAAGTAATTCCCATTAAAAGTGAAACCAGTTTTTATGAATTACTGGTGCAACAATTGGGTTTATTGCATTTAGATGAGCGGCAATATAAAATTGCGGAACAAATTATTGGCAGTTTAGATGATGATGGTTATTTGCGACGCGAAATATCATCGGTAGTAGATGATTTGGCCTTTAGGCAAAATATTGATACCAATGAAAAAGAAGTAGAAGCATTAATAAAAAAAATTCAGCAGTTTGATCCACCCGGTGTGGCTGCACGCAATTTGCAGGAATGTTTATTACTGCAATTGGAAAGAAAAAAACATGAGGGACATTCCGTTGAATTGGCTATTGAAATTTTACAAAAATATTTTGATGAGTTTACGAAGAAGCATTACGAAAAAATTCAGCGCGGCATGAACTTGTCTGATGAGGAATTAAAGGAAGTAATACAACAGATTATAAAACTTAATCCGAAACCCGGTGGTGATGCCGGCGAAACCAATAAAGCGGATACGTATATAGTGCCCGATTTTTTTATTTTTAACAATGCCGGAAGACTTGAATTAAGTTTGAATAATAAAAATGCACCCGATTTGCGTATTAGCGACACCTACCGCGAAATGATGCGTGAATATGAGCGGGGCAGTAAAAAGGATAAACGCCAAAAAGAAGCTGTTTTATTTATTAAACAAAAAATTGATTCGGCAAAATGGTTTATTGATATGATAAAACAGCGCCAGCAAACTTTAATGGTTACCATGGAAGCCATTATGAACCACCAGAAAGAGTTTTTTTTAACGGGCGATGAAACCAATTTAAAGCCCATGATTTTAAAAGATATTGCCGAAAAAACCGGATTAGATATTTCAACTGTAAGTAGGGTTGCCAACAGCAAATTTGTGCAAACAGAATTTGGTACTTACCGTTTAAAATACTTTTTTAGTGAAAGCTTGAGTACCGACAGTGGTGAAGAAGTAAGTACACGTGAGGTTAAAAAAATACTGAGCGATTTAATTGAAGGGGAAGAAAAGCGTAAGCCTTTAAGTGATGAACAATTAACTGATTTATTAAACCAAAAAGGCTATAATATAGCCCGACGAACTGTTGCTAAATACCGCGAACAATTGAATATACCGGTAGCGCGTTTGCGTAAACAATTATAATATGATGGCAGAAAATAGTGAACAACAATATACTTCCGCTAAAAATTTATGGTTGGTTTTGCCGGCTAAGTTTTTATCGTATTTGTTTCATCCGTTATTTATACCCACTTATTTTTTTCTTTTTTTGGTGTATCGCTTTCCTTTTTTGTTTACCGATATTACGGTTTATCAACTTAAGTTGAAGGTGTTTAGTGTATTTTGGATGACGGCTTTTTTTCCGGCCTTTGGTGTGTTTTTGTTATACAAATTAAAGTTTATTCAAAGTATTTATTTGCGAACAGCCAAGGAACGCATTGCGCCCTACATGATTACCATGTTTTTTTATTGGTGGATGTATTACTTAAGTAAAAACATGAGTAACCAGCCCGATGCATTGCAGTATTTTTATTTCGGGATTTTTATTTCTACATCAATAGGTTTGGTAATTAATAATTTTATAAAAATCAGCTTACATGGTATTGCAATGGGCAGCTTGTTGGCTGCCATGATTTTATTATCGTTTTATTATCATGCACCTATGGGTATGGCTATAAGTATTACAGCCATACTTACCGGTTTGGTAAGCACCGGCCGTTTATTGTTGAATGAACATACTAATCAGGAAATTTATGCAGGGTTATTATTGGGTATTGCCTGCCAGTTAATTGGTTATTTTTTTGTAATGTAATAACCGGCCTTTATTAGTATTTTGGTTCAATCATTTTTATAGGCTAATGCTGAGGTTTATTTTAGGTTTGTTAGCTTGCAGCTTGAACAATAATTTTGGGAATCATTGTAATTTTTGATTTTACGGAATTAGAAATTAAGCAAGCGGCTTCAGACTTTTGTAAAACTCGTTCTGCACGCTCTCTGTCTTTTTCTTCTTCAATAATAAGGGTAGGTTCCAGCAGCACTTCACTCATCATGAATTTGCCGTCAACTTGTTCTAATTTTCCTTTTGAACTGCAACTAAAATGCGTGTACGTTAGTTTGGAATTTTCGGCAATAGCCAAAAAGGTAGTCATTAAACAACTGCTTACTGCAGCGGTAAACAAATGTTCGGGCGACCAAATGCCGGGCATTCCTTTGGGAAAGTCTGGTGGAGTAGCTACTTCAATACAACTGCCTGATGCATTATTTAATTCGGGTGAACACATAATTCCTTTGCGTTCTGAATTCCAGGTTACGTCAACTTGATAAAAATGTGGTTCCATGATGATAAATTTTAGTTGAATTGAATATGCAATGATTTGCTATAAAGTTTTGAAACTTTAGATGGGCGTTGCTGATTGCATATTGATTGTCAGCTTATTTTTTAATTGGTTGTTTGCTGTATTAATGGTTGTTAATAAAAACATTCGAATAATCGTTGAGCTTTTTTTCGTTCAATTTTAAATTTCTTCTTCACATTCATCACAGTCCATTTCAAATTCCAATGTGCTGTGTTGAATGTTGGCATGTTCTAACAAGTGCTTAATATTTTGCTTGATATTGGTAATAGTATTTATGTTGGTATTGTTTGCTACTACAATATGCGCTGTTAGGGCATTGTAAGTGGTACTAATAGCCCATACATGCAAATGATGAACACTGATTACACCGGGTACTGCTTCCATTTGCTTTTGTAGGTCTGCAACGTGAATGCCTTTCGGTACGGCATCAATACTTAAATTAAAGCTATCTCTCAGTAAATCGAGTGTGCTAAATAAAATTACAATGGCAATGGCAATACCTAAGGCTGCATCTAACCAATACCAATGCGTGAACATAATTACAATACCTGCAATTACCACACCTAATGAAACAATTGCATCGGCAGCCATATGTAAATAAGCGCCTTTTACGTTTAAATCTTTTTCTTTATCTTTTAGAAAAAGCAAAGCGGTGGCAGCGTTTATAAAAATGCCAATGGCAGCAACAATGGCCATATTTTCACCATTGGTTTTTTCGGGTGTTTTAAAACGAGTAATACTTTCCCAAATAATAGCTACAATACCAATTAACAGTATTATGGCATTGAGTAAGGAAACTTGTACTGAGGTTTTTCTATATCCATAAGTGAAATTTTCAGTTGCTTTTGACTTGGAAAGTTTAAATGCCAGCATGGCTAATAATAAACTGGCCACATCGCTTAGATTGTGTCCTGCATCGGAAAGTAAAGCCATAGAGTTGTAATAAAACCCTGAAATGACTTCTATAATAACAAATACCGTGTTTAATATGATGCCAATAATAAATGCCCTGTTTAAATTGCTAAGGCTGGGTGTGTGTTCATGATGATGGTCGTGCATGTAACTTTTTTTAGCAAAACCGGCAAATAGTACCGTAGCATAAATTTCGTAATTTATTTTGTATGTTAAAATTATTTTATTTATGCAACAGCGTTTCGTTTTAATTTTTGCAAGTATTTATCTTGCTAAATAACCTCCATCAATGGCATAATAACTGCCGGTAACAAAAGAAGCCGCATCACTGGCCAGCCATTCAATTAAAGCGGCCACTTCTTCGCTTTTACCTAATCGGCCAATAGGGTGTAATGCTATAATTTGTTGTTTTAACGAGGCATCAAGGCCATTTAATAAAGGTGTATCAATAAAGCCTGGGCCAACTGCATTGATACGAATATTTTTTGCGGCATATTCCAAAGCGGCGGTTTGTGTTAAGCCTATTATGCCATGTTTTGCAGCTGTGTAGGCTGCTGCATTTGCAAAACCCACAGAGCCAAGTATGGAAGAAATATTTACAATACTTCCTCCACCGGTATTTAGCATGGCTTGAATTTGGTATTTCATGCCAAAGAAAATGCTGTTTAAATTAATGTTAATTACTTTCAGCCATCCTTCAATACTCATGTCTGCTACTGCATTACTTTCACCACCAATACCTGCATTATTCACTGCAATATGTAAAGCACCAAAGTTTTTTACTGTTTCAATTATTAATGCTTCCATTTCGGAAGCATTTCCAACATCTGCTTTAATAAATAGGGCCTTGCCACCGTTGCTGTTTATAGAATCTGCCAAGGCTTTACCTTCAACTTCCTGAATATCGGATATTACTACTTTTGCCCCTTGTTTAGCAAGTAATTCTGCGGTGGCTTTGCCAATACCGGATGCTGCACCGGTAACAACGGCAACTTTATTATTCATGGTCATTGTTTTCAATTTTAAGTGAAATTAAAATGTTGGTAACAATTCAAAAATGACCAATGTCATTATATAACACTTCTTACTAAGCGTATTTTAAAATAATGGCAAGTTGTCCGGCATGATAGGCGGTATGAGATATTATTCTGCCCAATGCCTCTGCTTTGGTTTTGGTGCCAAATTCTTTTGTTGTAATTGATTCTTCCCAGGCTGTATCAGGTTGTTGTTCAATGACTGATTTTAACCCGTTGAATGCTTCTTCCTGAAATTGGATTAATGCACTTAAATTCGTCCATTCACCGGTATCGTGTTGTGCAATGATTGTTTTTGCATGAACATTAATGTTTGTTGCACCAAATACATTTTTGGCAAACAATAATTCTACTTCTGCAATATGCCTTATTAAGAATCCTACACTGTTTTGCGTGCCTATCAGTTTTTTTGAAAGTGTTGTTTCGTCAATTTTCAATAATAAATTCGTGAATCTTGTTCTCGCTTCTAACCAGGTTGTTAACAAAGTTTCAGTTGTAGTCATAACTTTAGATTTATAAGATAATATTAAACAAGTATCCTGATAGAATCATGAAAAATGCAATGGTGCCAAAGTAAATCGCAATTAATTTCCAGTTCATTACTTTTTTCAATAACATAGCTTCGGGCAATGATAGTCCAATAACACCCATCATAAATGCAATGGCTGTTCCTAACGGTATGCCCTTTGCAACCAATACTTGTATAACCGGAATTACGCCGGCGGCATTACTGTACATGGGAACACCCATTATTACAGCTAAAGGTACTGCATACCATTGGCCTTTATTAATATAATGTTCAAAAAAACCGGTAGGTAAAAAGCCATGCATAGCCCCACCTATTCCAATGCCTATAATGATATAAATGGATACATTTTTTACAATGTTTAAAGCTTCTTTTAGTATGCCGGGAAATCTTTTCTTCAATGAAATATGTTCTACTTCTAAAACCTCCTCAGTGTGTGCATTTGCAATAATATTTTGAACCCAGGGTGTTAAATGTTTTTCTAATTTTAATTTTCCTAAAGTAAATCCGCCTATTATACCCAGAACAATTCCTGTGATTACATATAGTGCAGTTACTTTAAAGCCAAAAGCTCCGGCAAAAATGGCAATGGCTACTTCATTTACTAATGGTGCAGTAATTAAATAGGTGAATGTTATTCCTAAAGGAATGCCACCTTTTACAAAGCCAATGAATAGTGGAACCGAGGAACAGGAACAAAAGGGTGTAATTACTCCAAAGCTTGAAGCAAAAATATATTCCAACCCATAAAGTTTATTTCTACTTAAGTAATTACGAATTTTTTCAACCGGAAAATAGGCATTAACTATACCCATAATGGTGGTAATGATAAAAAGTAAAATGAAAATTTTCAATGTATCAAAAACAAAAAAATTCAATGATTCACCTAAGCGGCTGTTTGCCGGAATTGCAAACACAGTATAAATTAGCCAGTCTGCGAAATTCTGTAGCCAATCAAACATAAAATGCTTATTTATAAATTTTAGCAACAATTGTTGTTTGTGCTGTTATTGTTATTACAACATCCGCTATCACCTTGAGTAACGTCAATTATAATATCGCAACAGCCAGTTGCTTGTTCATTATTGATTATGCTTGCAGTGTTCCCTTTTACCGGAAATCCCTTTTGTACCCAACGTACAATGCCGTGTTGCATGTTTACCACCAGATTAGGATTTTATCCATGGTTAATTAGAAAGCCGGCTGCACGTAAACTGCGCCCTCCACTTTTGCATACCATCACCATTTCTTGGTTTTTCGGTAATTCCTGAAAGCGATCTTCAAATTCCGATAAAGGAATGTTGACAATATTGGGTACATCAAAAGCTAATAAGTCAACTTCTTCCTTTTCTCTGACATCTACTAATAAAGCACCCTCTTTTACCCATTTTTGTGTGGTAGTTGGGCAAATTTCTTTTACTAAATTTTGTGTTTCCATTTTCAGTTATTGCATTAGTAATTGTTTAATTTCATTTATGTCGGCAACGCGACCTTTTACAACTGTCACTTCATTAATCATTAATACAGGTGTTGTTAATACATTGTATTGCATCATGGTTTCTATGTCTTCTATTTTTTGCACTTCGGCATCAATACCGGTTTGTTTTATTGCTTCTAAAACATTGTTATAAGTGGTTTTACACTTTGGGCATCCGGGGCCTAAAACTTTGATGTTTGTTTTCATATACTGTTTGTTTTATCGTTTTTTTACGATTGGTTTGAATAAAAAAATTATGAGAAAAAGTTTGTGAAATATTGTTTTGCTTCCATCCAAGCTTCTTTATTTATGCAATATTTTATACGAGGGGGCATTACATTTCCTTGAATTAAACCGGCATCTTTTAATTCTTTCAAATGTTGCGATATGGTTGATTGCGCTAAAGGAATTTCTTCTGTAAACTCTCCCGTAAAGCAGCAAGCTTGTTGATCGAGAAACTTTAAAATTCTTATTCTAATAGGATGCGCTAGGGCCTTGGCATACCGGGCAATTTTTTCTTCCTGAATAGAATAATCAATAGGGGCGGCTGTTCTTTGCATATGTATTAAATAGTTCATCGCAAATTTACGATGAATATTTTTTGACTTTTTGTGATCATTGTCACATTGCTGCGAAATAGCAATGCAACCAATTGCAAGATGTGTGAAAGTAGGAAGTTTGGATAGTGTTATTGTCTATTTTATTGAGCTCAGTGTTGCTTCATTTTTCTTTTGGCTTTTTTTAGCCACGCTAATTAATAGTACCGGCAATAAAATAAGATTAGTTAAGGTACCCATTACCAAGGTAAATGAAGTTAACCAACCCAAAACTTGTGTGCCGCCAAAGTTGCTAAAACAAAAAATAACAAATCCGGCAATCAGCACCAATGAGGTATAAATAATACTTACACCGGTATAGCGAATGGTTTGAACAATAGTTTGCTTAACCTGGCCATTATAGTGAGGCAGTTCTTGCTTGTAATTAACCAGAAAACGAATGGTAACATCAATTACAATGCCCAGTGCAACGCTGAATACCAATACGGTTGAGGGTTTTAAAGGAATATTCAACCACCCCATTAATCCTGCAGTAATAACCAATGGAATAAGGTTAGGAATTAAAGAGCAAATTAAAATGCGCATTGATTTAAAAAGTAAAAACATGGCAAGCGCAATTAATAAAAATGCCCAAAAAATACTGTCTTTTAAACCATGAATAATAAAGCTGGAACCTTCTAAAAAGGTAACACTGCTTCCGGTAAAAGTAATTTTATAATCGGCTGTATCGAAAATTTTATCTGCTTTTTGTTGAAACTGATGAATGAGTTTTTGCAATTCAGTGCTACCTACATCTTTCATATTCACGCTAATACGAGCTTTTTCTTTATCGGCATCCATAAAACTATTCATTAGTTTACTAAAGCCCGATTTATTAGAAGTATCTGCCTTTGCACGTAAATAAGGTGCCAAAAAAATCATATCACTTTCATAGGGTACGGTATAGCTGGCACTATCACCATCAAAGTAAGCCTGCTTAGCAAATTTTAAACCTTGTACAATAGATAATGGTTTTGCCGTGTTGGGATTTTGTGCAATGTATTGCGAAAATTCATCTATTTTTTGCAAAGGCCGCGTTGAGCGCACCAAGCCCATTTTCTTTTTTGTATCTACAATAATCTCCAAGGGCATAATGCCTTTAAAATTGTTTTCAAACCATTTTAAGTCGGTATAAATTTTATCGTTTTTGGGAAGGTCATCCACAATATAACTTTCACTTTTCAATCGAAAGATACCTGCAATAGCAATAATGGTAACTACTATGGTTACACCATACACCCATTTAGCATGATATAATGCCCAACGTTCAATGTTTACTAATATTTTTTCCAATATTTTATTGTCTAAATAACGGATATGCCTTGCTTTAGGCTCAGGTAAATAACTTAAGACAATTGGGATAAAAATAAGTGAGATAAAAAACAGTAGCATGATGTTAATACCCGATACAACACCAAACTCTTTTAGTAGCTGGCTTTTGGTAAGGGCAAAAACTGCAAACCCGATGGCGGCGGCCAAATTGCAGAACAGGGTAACAATGCCCATACGGCCTATCATTTGTGTAAGCGCTTGTTCTTTGTTGCCCGTATCGCGGTAAGCCAAGTGATATTTGTTTAAAAAATAGATACAATTGGGTATTCCAATTACCACTATCAACGAAGGAATAAGTGCAGTAAGTAAAGTGATTTTATAGCCTACCAGCACCATGGTTCCTAAAGTACTAACCACACCAAAGCCCACCACCAACAAACTCATGATAGTGGTACTTATTGAACGAAAAAATAAAAACAAAGTAATGGCCGATAGTAGAAATGAACCGAAAATAAACCAGTTCATTTCCTGCTTAATGCGGTTACTCATTACAGTTCTAATATAGGGTAAGCCACTGATGTGAGCTTGAATGCCGGATTGCTGTTCGAACTGTTGAATTTTTTGCTGAATGCGTTGCATTAAAAAGGTACGTGCTTTGCTGTTTACGGTATCATTGTTTAATGTAACTGCCATTAAATAGGCATGCGTATCGGGGTTATACAGTAGATTTCGGTAAAAAGGTAAATTATTGAATTGATTAACTGCAACATTCAAACTGTCTTGTTGGGTGTAGGGATAGTGAAATATTTTTTGGGGAACCAGCGCTTCTGTAGCACTATCTTTTACTAAATTAAAAGCATCCGGAATACTTAATACATTTTGTACTGCGGAAATGGTTTTGAGTGATTTTCCCAAAGCTGCAACTGCATTGAAAACCTTAGTTGTGTAAAAAGCACTATCCTGAATGCCAATAACCATAACGCCGGCATCGCTTCCAAACGTTTTTAGGAAAGATTCATATTCCTGGTATTTTTTATTGTTAGTGGGTATGGCTTTGGTGAAATCATAACTCATTTGCACTTTGCTGGCCTGCCAACTCATAAAACCAATAAATAATAGCAAAGCCGCTAATAAAACAACCCTGTTTTTTATAATAAACTTACCTAAAGAATACCACATGATGCAGATTTAAAATTTTCCGGTTGTGCAAATAAATAAAATAAAATGCAGACTGGAGCTTGTAGTATAATATTTACATAGCATGTAGCCATACAAATACACTTTTATTAAAAAATAGAACTGATAAACTTTCGTTAAAAGTAGTTCGTAAATTAGTGCCACAATTCCAATTTTCTATGAAGAACCCAACTCGCATATTGCTATGGGTGTTATTCTCGATTGCCGGGTTTACCCAACAATTGCAAGCGCAAGGTTTGTGCAACAGCAGTGCACTTCAGCCTGTGTTCAAACAAGATTTTGGAACTGCCGCTTCTTCTACCGCAACTTCAAAAGCACCGCCCGGTTCAACCAATTATAATTATGGTAATGTAGGTACTGATGGAAATTATATTGTTACGCCCTATGTACAAAATGCCAATAAGAGTGATTGGGCCAAGGGGGGCGACCATACCGGCAACCCTAATGGCAACATGTTTTTAGTGAATGCAGGTGGAAATGATTCTATATATTTTAGAGACACCGTTAGAAATTTATGTGACGGCTCTATTTTTAATTTTTCTGCTTGGTTAGCTAATGTTAATTCGCCTAATACACAGTCAGTTTGCGGCAAAACATTGGTTTATGCAAGAGTAGTTTTTAAGGTTAAAGATTTAAATGGCAACCTGTTGGGAAAAGTAACTACTCCTAATCTTCCCTTATCGCCAGCTGCCGGACCCTTAAATTGGAATCAATATGGTTTTCAATTTGCGTTGCCATCAGGAATGAATTCATTAGTGCTGGAAATGGTAGATTATTATGGCGGTGGTGCACAATGTGGAAATGATTTGGCTTTGGATGATATTTTGTTTACGGCATGCACACCTAATGTTACTGCAAATATTACAACTGCTAATTCAGTGTGTGTAGGAAGCAAGGCTAATATTGTAGCTAACTTAGTTAATAATCCTTTCACTGCGCCTGCGTACCAATGGCAAAAAAGTACTGATAATGGAGTAACTTGGCAAAATGTGGGTGCGCCAACAGCTAATGCTTCCTTTACCATTAATAGTGTTCAAGTATCAGATAATGGTTTGTATCGTGTTTTAGTTGGTCCTAATGCCAATAGTTTAACCAGTGCTTCTTGTATTACGGCCTCTAATACCATTCAGCTTTCGGTACATCCATTGCCTACTGTAACGATACAATCAAATGGTCCAATTTGTGCAGGTAATACACTTAATTTAACTTCTACAGTTAATGGTGGCGTTACCGGAAATTATACTTATAGTTGGACAGGTGCAAATGGGTTTACTTCATCTTCTGCGAATCCCTCAATTGCAAATGCTACAGTTGCAGCATCAGGAAATTATCAACTTACACTAACAGATAATTATGGTTGTTCTAATACAGCCCAAGTCAACGCAACTGTTAATCCTTTACCGGTTGTAAATCCCATTACCGGGAATAATGGTGCTTGTGCAGGTACAACTGAACAACTCAGTAATAGTACCCCCGGTGGTGTATGGAGCAGTAGTAATACCGGTGTAGCAACAATTGATAATACCGGAAAAGTAACAGCTATAGCTGCAGGTAATACAACTATTAGTTATACAGTTACCAATCAGTATGGATGTAGTGTAACCGTAAACAAAAACTTTACTGTTAATAGTGTAAAATTGCCTCCAGCCATTACCGACTGTAATAATGGAACCATAAAATTTAGTGATGCGCCAAATGCTCCTGCTTATGGAAGCAACTCAGGAACCTATTTATGGACAGTTGCCGGAGGTAATACCAATTATGTTGCAGGGACAACCAATACTAGTGCATATCCTCAAATAAAATTTGATAATAATTCAATTGATACTGTTACTATTGCGTTCACAGCTAATAATATTACTTGTACAGCAACAACAGTACTCTATATTCGTTCAACCGCCCCTATTACAGGCGGTGCGGACACTCTATGTGTTGGTGCTACTGTTTCATTTGTAAATCCTGTACCGGGAGGTACTTGGTCATCTTCTAATACCAACGTTGCAACCATTAATCAATCAGGTTTGGTTACCGCCGTTGCAGCAGGTAATGCAATTTTAAATTATACGAATAGTTGCGGACAAACAGTAAGTAGAAATATTGTTGTGCAGGCAAAACCTATTGTAAGTCCTATAAATGCTTCAACTAATTCTGTATGTTTAGGAAATACTGTAACAGTTTCTACCACTTCAACAGGCGGATTCTGGACAAGCAGTAATACCAATGTTGCTACGATTGATAGTTTAAATGGAACTATTAAGTTGTTGCAGCCGGGCACTACTACTATTACTTATACCATACAAAATAAATGCGGGGTAGCAAGTCAGTCAGTTACCATCACCGTAAATGCATTACCAACCGTACAACCGATTAACACCAATGGTGGTCAAGTATGCGCCGGCAGCAGTTTAACTGTAAGCAATGCCACACCGGGTGG
>NZ_QKZV01000008.1:0-59296 GCF_003254115.1 Hydrotalea sandarakina | reverse complement strand
AGTGCACCGATTACAATAATCGGAACACAAAAAGCTACTATCTTATTAAAAGACACCGGTAGTACTTGTTTACCCTATACTGTTACATTAATTAACAAAACTGTTCCTGCTATAAAATCAATTTGGTATTTCAGTGATGGAAGTACTCAGATGGGCGACAGTATTCGTTATTCAGTTAAAAACAACGGGCAATACTTAGTAAAATTGGTGGCACAAACAGCACAAGGTTGTACCTATGCTGATAGCTTACCTTTAAATGTGAATGTGCCTTCTCGCTCAGTTGCTTTCAATAGTGGTTATAATTGTGTTAATAATGCTGTTGTATTTAATGCTAATATTTTGCCCGGCGATTCATTACGTTGGAATTTTGGTGATGGCAGTGTATTAACTTCTGCTAATAAACAACTTCAACACACTTACACAAGGGGGGGTACGTTTGTGCCTTCTGTACAACTAATTGCAGCATCTGGTTGTACCATGTCAATTCCGGTAAAAGACACAATTAAAGTTGATGTACTAAGAGCTGATTTTAGTTTACATGCCATTTTTGATTGTGGGAAAGCTACTTATCAATTTATCGATTCCAGCAGCTCAATGTTTGGTATTCAACAATGGAGTTGGGTTGCCAATAATAATATCTTAGGAACACAACCTACCTTGTCTCAAATTTATACAACAGCAGGCAGTCAAAATATTACATTAATTGTGAAAGGAAAATCCGGCTGTAGTGATACTACACAAGCAACTTACACTGTTAAGATTTATGAATATCCTAAAGCAAGCATACAATCTGTTCAAGACGTATGTAGAACTGCCCTCTTAAATTTTACAGGTGTAACTTCATCTCAAGATTCCATAGTTTATCGTCAGTGGGATTTAGGAAATGGAACCAAATCTCAAGATTCAGTAACAGCAGTAATTTACAATAATTCCGGCGATTATAAAGTTAAATATACTGTAAGTACCATCAATAGATGTGCTGATTCTGCCCTACAACAAATTACTGTACATGCATTGCCTAAAGTAGCTGCAATGGCACCGCAACGTATTTGTAAAGGGGATTCTATTAAACTAAATGTAACAGGTGCAGAGCGATATATTTGGAAAGATCAGAACAACAATATTATATGTGAAAACTGTAGCACACCAACTGTAATGCCTGAGAAAAATACACAATATTATGTAGTTGGATACAACGAATTTGGATGTAGTCAAATGAGTGCTACAAATGTTACAGTAGTTCAGCCTTTTACATTATTAGTTTCTCCTAATGATACTATTTGTGTTGGTCAGCAAAAACAAATTATTGCAGTTGGTGCAAGCAATTATCAATGGATTGCACCTGATGGTAGCAGCTTGGGTACAAGTTCATCTTTGAGTGTAAGTCCATCAACATCTACTACTTATCGAGTAATTGCTAAAGATAATTACAATTGCTTTACAGACACAGGAACAGTAAGTATTATGGTGGGTAATCCTACACCAATAAGTGTTGGGAAAGACACAATAATGCAGGCAGGCGATATTTACAACTTCAGGGCCGTGGCTGATAAACAAGATATTAAGCAGTGGGCATGGAGTGGTGCAAATAATTTGTCATGCTATAATTGTGCCGAACCTCAAGGTAAAATTGTTGAAGATGCTTGTATTAGTTGTGTTGCTACCAATGTTTATGGTTGTCAAAGTGCAGATACAATTTGTATTAAAACTTTTTGCCCTACAACTGAAGTATATATTCCAAATGTATTTACTCCAGATGGTGATGGAATCAACGATATTTTAATGGTGCAAGGCAAAGGCATTAAAGTAGTAAAACATTTCATGATATTTAATCGCTGGGGTGAATTATTATTTGAAAGAAGCAATTTCATGCCCGGCGATCCCGCTTACGGATGGGATGGGAAAGTACGAGGCAAACCAGCTACACCCGATGTGTTTGTATATGTGTGTGAAGTTTTATGCGAAAAAGGATTACCGAATATTTATAAAGGAAATGTTGCAATATTAAAATAAAAAATATAAAAAAATGAAAGGATTTGGTTAAATTGTGTCATGGGCCAATAAGCCCCAAAATCCAATTGGTATGAAAAAATACTACTCACCAATTTTTTATTGCCTGCTAATCTTTTTGCTTGTACAAAATGTAAAAGCACAAGATCTTACTTTTTCTCAATTTTATGAACAACCCTTATTGAGAAATCCTGCTTTAGCCGGTGTTTTTACCGGTGATTTAAGAGTGTCAACAGTGTATCGCGACCAATGGTCAAGTATAACAGTTCCATTTAGAACAGAAGCCATGAGTATTGAATATAAGAGACCTATGCAAGGAAGTAATGACGTTTTAACTTTAGGTGCTCAAATGACACTCGATCAGGCAGGTGATATTCAATTGAAAAGAACCCAATTTCTACCGGTTGTTAATTATAGCAAATCGTTAAGTGATGATAAAGATTCTTATTTATCCATTGCTTTTATGGGGGGGCCGGTATATAGCCAGTTCGATCCCACATTGGTAAGAACCGGCGATCAATTTCAGGGTGGAAGCTATAATCCAAATGCACCTTCATCGCAAATATTTACAAACAATGGATATAACTATTGGGACTTGGCAACAGGTATCAGTTATAGTAGTTCATATGGCGATGCAGGTCGATTTTATATCGGTGCCGGTTATGCGCATTTTAATAAGCCTATTATTCATAGTGTAACAGGTACCATTGAAAATTTTTTATATCCAAAAATTACTTTTAACATTGGCCTGAATACACCAATAACTGATCGAAACCGAATCATAGCTTTTGCGGATTATTTTACTCAAAACGGATACCGTCAACTTTTAGGCGGCTTTTTATATGGTTTTGATTTTCAAAAGTTTTACAATGATGATCCTTATACTATTTATTTTGGCAGTTTTTTGCGCTGGGGCGATGCCTTTGTTCCGGTAATAAAAATGGATTTTAAGCATATGACTATTGGTATGAGTTATGATGTTAATGTATCCAAATTAAAAACTGTTTCAAACTTTCGTGGCGGATTTGAACTTACAGCCTCCTATCATGGATTTTTAAAAGTAACCAATAGCACACTTGAAAAATTAAGGTGTACTAGGTTTTGATTCTTAATTTATTGCGTTTTTTGTCTGATTTTCACTATTTAATTTTTGTTTTGTAGTGTTTTGCCTTAATCTTTTATTAAGGTTGTATCTCTTTTCACTAAAAAGTACTAAAATTTTTTTTTGATTGTTAAAATTTTATTAATAATATTGTTTTATTAATCAAAATTAAACACTGCTTCAATGAGAAAAACATTCATTTTGTTGCTTTTATCTATTTTTTTGATAATACAAGTATTTGCACAAAACCGCACAATTGTTGGAAAAATTACTGATGATAAAGGACAGCCATTGGCTGGTGTATCTATTAATGCATTAGGGGCTGATAAAAAAGTAATTGCAACGGCAGTTTCAGGAAGTAATGGTGAATACACAATTCATGTTGGCGAAAGTGTAAAAGGTTTGCAATTTAGCCATATTGGTTTGGATGAACAATATATTCCGATTGGTAACAAAGGGGTAATTAACTTAAGTTTATCTGCTTCTAGTAAAGATTTGTCAGAGGTGGTGGTTACCGGATATGGATTGCAAAAAAAATCAAATACCACAGCTGCTATTGTAAAAGTAGGTGGCGAACAATTAGCCGATAAACCTTTTGCATCAATCGATCAAATGTTACAAGGTGCAGCTGCAGGTGTTCAAGCCGTTGCTACCACGGGTCAGCCAGGTGCTAACCAGCAAGTTAGGATTCGTGGTGTGGGTTCATTCTCCTTAGCGGCATCGCAGCTTTATATGTAATTGATGGGGTTGTAATGAATGGTGGTGATTTGTCAAACGGGAATGGAGGCGGATTTAATATAAATCCTAGTACAAATGTATTGGCTACTTTAAATGCGGATGATATCGAAAGTGTTACCATTTTAAAGGATGCCGCTGCAACTTCAATTTATGGTTCAAGGGGTGGAAATGGTGTTATTATCATTACTACAAAAAGTGGAAAAAATGGTAAAACACAATTTAATTTTAGTGCAGAATATGGAAGCAACAATGTAATACTGCCACCACCTGCAGGGCGACCACTTCAGGCGAATGATTGGTTTACCTTATTGAAAGAAGGACTAGTGAATGCTAACGCTAGTCAAACTACTATTAATAATACCTTGGCTTCGTACGGCTATGGAAATGGTGTTGATATTCATTGGTTTGATTTAGTAACAAGAACGGGTGTTCAAAACCAATATAATCTAAGTGCTTCAGGTGGTGATGGAAAAACAAAATACTTTATATCAGGTGGATATTTTAAACAGCAGGGAACAACAATAGGGACTGATTTAACAAGGTATAGTGGTAACATTAAAGTATCACATGCTGCAACTGATAGACTTACATTCACAACAAAAGTAACTGTTGGTGATGTGGTTCAAAATTCTGCATTGGCATCAAGTGGCATTTCTGGAGGTGGTGGATATTTTGGCAATCCCGGTTATGTAGCACTTGTCTTAAGGCCTACGCAAAATCCATTCAATCCAGATGGAACACTTAACATATCAAATAATAATCTCGGATTCCCAGCCCATTATAATCCTCTATATATTGCTGCTAATGATAAAAGATGGCTGAAAGCTTTAACAATTCTTGGTTCAGAAAATATTGAATATAAAATTTGGAAATCACTCAAATTCACAAGCAATTTAGGATTGCAATATAACGGGAATGAAGAATATCAGTTCAATAATCAATTTCATGGAGATGGATCAGGTACTGCCGGATATGCTTTATCCATTTATACTCGAAATTTTTTATGGAATTGGTATAATCAATTTGATTATCATTTTGACATTAATAGAAATAAAAAATTTTCTGCAGATGTGAAGGTAGGGTATGAAGCTACTAGAAATGCTTATTTACAACAACAAGGATCTGCACAAAGCTTTCCGCCAAAACTTGATTTGTATTCTTCACAAAATGCAGCTACTTCAACTTTGGGAATACAAATTTCTTCTGATTATGCTTTTACTGGTGCTTATTCAAATGCCAATATTACTTACGATGATCGGTTTTCATTATATGGAAGTTTTCGGAGGGATGGATCTTCAAGATTTGGAAGTAGCAACCCATATGGAAATTTTTATTCAGTAGGCTTTGCGTGGAATGTTATGAACGAAAACTTTATGAAACGCATAGAATTGATTAATAATTTAAAATTAAGAGCATCATATGGTACTAATGGAAATGCTGAAATAGGGAACTATCAATGGCGTCCATCATATGGATTCGGGTATAATTATAATGGGGTAGCAGGTGGAACATTTAATAATATTGGTAATATCAATTTAACCTGGGAAAAAAACAAACAATTTGATGTTGGCTTTGATCTAGGTTTATTAAAAAATAGAATTAATGTAATTGCTGATTACTATGTTAGAAAAACAGATGGCTCTTTATTAAGTCAGCAAATTTCAAGAACAACAGGATTTACAGGTGTAATTAGTAATTTAGGTGGTTTAGAAAATAAAGGAATTGAATTAACCATTTCAGTTACACCTATACAAACAAGAGATTTTAGCTGGCAAATCAATTTTAATTACGCTAGGAATAAAAATTATGTAAGTAATTTGCCAACTGGAGATCAATATAATCCTCAAAGCAGCGCATTCTTAATGCGTGTTGGTCAGCCCTTTTATTCATTTTATACACGTGCATGGGCAGGTGTAGATCCTAATTCAGGAAGTCCTCTTTGGTATACTGATAGCACTAAATCTACTACAACAACTTCTTTCGCATCAGCAAAATTATTCTTAGTAGGGAAATCAGCATCACCAACCGATTTTGGAGGATTGGGAAATGTTTTCAACTATAAGAATTTTACATTAGGTATTGATTTTTATTATAATTATGGTAACTATATTATCGATAACTATGCACGATTCTTTACTGACGGTAGTTTCCCAACCAGAGGTAAATATGCATTTATGATGAATCGTTGGCAGAAAAAAGGTGATGTAACTAATGTGCCTAAATATGTTTATGGTGATGCTACAAATGGAGCTACAGGATCAGATAGAATTATTTATAAAGGTGATTATATAAGGTTACGTAATGTTCAAGTGGGTTATAGACTTACAAACAAAACAGTGTTAACCAAGCTTCATTTAAGTGCTTTAGCATTTTATGTTCGAGGCAGTAATCTATGGACAAAAATATATGATAACAATTTAACAAGCGATCCTGAGCAGGGAGTACAAGGTTTCAATAACCAATCTGTTGCACCCTCAAAATCAGTAACAGTTGGTTTAAATGTTACATTCTAAATTATATTTATTTTAAAATTTTAGGCAATGAAAAAATATATCATAAATTATCAATTTTCAAAACTTGGTCTTTTGTTTGGCATTTTACTTTTCGCATCATGTCAAAAAAGTTTTTTGGATTTAAAACCTTACAACGCCTCTGTTTTAAGTGATGCTATTAAGTCTGAGGCTGATTTAAATGCAGCAGTAAATGGTTTGTATGCTTCTTTAAGAGCTACAGATTTTTATGGAAGAACTTTTGCAGTAAAAGGCGACCTGATGGCTGATCATGCTTTTCTTTCTAGCCAGAACTCTGGGCGTTATACCGGCTTCAATTTGTACAATATGGTTGTAACAGATGGTTATGCGAGCAATATTTGGTTTAATGCCTATCAAGCAATTAAAAACGCAAATCTTATTATTAATTCCGGTTTAGCGATCACTAACGATAATATTAGTCAGTTGTTTTCAGAAGCTTATGCCATAAGGGGTATGGTATATTTTGATTTATGTAGAAATTATGCTTTGCCTTATGCAAAAGATCCTAATGGACCTGGGGTGCCCATTGTACTATCGTTTAATCAGAATGCAAAACCTGCAAGAAGTTCTATCAAAGATGTTTATGCGCAGGCAATTTCCGATTTAAACAAAGCTTATTCATTGGCCAAGTTTAATCAAGGAACAACAATGACATTTCAAAGTACTGGCCAGTCTCGGACTGTAAATTCTTCCTTTTGCTCTAAATATGCTATTTCTGGTTTGTTAGCGAAAGTATATCAGCATATGGGCGATTGGGCGAATGCAAAAAATGCTGCTTTAGATGTGGTAAATAATGGCGGTTTTTCACTAGTTCCTAGTACTGGATTGGTGAACTATTGGAAAGGAACTACCCCAAGAACTGATAGAGTTGAAACCATGTTTGAGGTTACGTCTGATGCAAATAATAGTGTTTCAGATGGCACACTTGCAAATTTATATGTACCCAAACCGATTGGAAGTTATGGAGATATATTAGCTACTCAAGACTTTTATAATTCCCACAGTCTCACTGATGTAAGGCGTCAGTTATATAATCCCAGTACTCGTTCTGGTCAATTGGGTATTGCATACTATATCACGAAATATCCCATTGATCCTATTAATTATGATGATGTGAAAATTGTTCGTTATGCCGAAGTTCTTTTAATATTATCAGAGGCTTATTATAATTTGAACGACCCAATCAATGCATTGAAATACTTGAATATGGTCGCTATGCAACGCGATCCTGTTTTTTCCGGATATACCTCAACCGGACCACAAATTTTAGAAGACATTTTAACAGAAAGAGGTAAAGAGTTGGCTTGGGAAGGATATCGTTTTTGGGATTTCTATCGCTTACAACGTTCTTTTGTAAAACCACAGGCTCAAGATGCTTCTAATGCCATAATTCAAAGTATTACAGTTACACCAACAACATTAAACATTATATTTCCAATTCCTAAAGATGAAATCCTAGTAAATCCAAACATTACTCAAAATAATGGTTATTAATAATGTTTATATTTTTTTAAAAAAGCCAAATTAAATTTTGGCTTTTTTTTTATTTCAAAGCAACTTTTTAATAAAAAATATTGCCCTTAATACTTTTTAATTAAATTGCCATTTAAAATTTTATTTTTTAACCCAAAACTAAACGTACATGAGAAAATCATTCTGGTTGCTCTTGTGCTCAATAATTGTTTCACTTCAATTATTGGCACAAACCCGCACAATTACCGGTACTGTTACCGACGATAAAGGGGCTACCATTGCCGGAGTTTCTATTAATGCTCTTGGCCCCGACAGAAAAGTTTTAGCCTCTGCTGTTTCTGATGCTTCCGGCCATTTTACAATTCATGTTCCCGAAAAAACCCGTGGATTACAATTTAGCCACGTGGGTTTGGACGAACAATTTGTTCCACTTGGGAATAAAACACAAATCAATGTTTAACTTTCTTCTACCAGTCGCGATCTTTCTGAAGTGGTTGTAGTTGGTTATGGCGTTCAAAAGAAGAAAGAGGTAACCGGTAATCTTGCTGTTATTAAAGGCGCAGTAGTAGCTGACAAACCTATTCAAAGTTTTGAAGCAGGTATTGCCGGTCGTGCTCCGGGAGTGCAAATTACCGTACCTAATGGTGTATTGAATTCACCGCCAGTTTTTAGAATTAGAGGAACCAACTCCATTTCACTTAGTTCTTATCCTTTAATAGTAATTGATGGGGTTCCCAGTTTTACAAACGATTACTCTTCAACCAATGCAGCTGCAAACCCATTAGCTAGTATTAACCCCAATGATATTGAAAGCATTGATGTTGCTAAGGATGCTGCAGCTACTGCTATTTACGGAAGCCGTGCAGCCAATGGCGTTGTATTTATTACAACTAAGAAAGGAAAAGCAGGAAAAGCAAAAGTTACTTATGATGGTTGGGTCGGTTTTAGCAATCCTTATCGCTTACCTTCAATGATGAATGCACAGCAATACACTAATTTTAAAAATGCAGCAGTAGCAAATAACCCTACTCAATCTGCAGTACAATTTAATATTGCCACCGGCGCAAATGGTGCACCTGTAAATACCAATTGGTATGATTATGTTTATCGCCAAGGCATTTCACAAAATCACAATGTAAGTGTATCCGGTGGGTCAGATAATACAACTTATTATTTTTCTGCAGGATATACTGCTCAACAAGGTATTATTCGTAAAAATAATTTCGACCGTTTAAATGTTTTGTTCAATGTTGATAGTAGGGTGAATAAAGTGATGACAGTTGGAGGTAAAATATCTTATTCTAACGAAAAGAACTTGGCTGCTACTTCTTCAGGCTCTTTGAGTGGCGAAGCATTTAATACAGCAGGTTTAGGTCGTTTAGCTTTGGTATTACCTCCTAGTATTTCGCCCTATAACCCCGATGGTTCTTATAATATTAATGGTGCAAGTATTGGATATGCCAATATTGTAGGTACTTCAGTTCCTTATTATAATCCTGTTCCTCAATTAGATCTCAATCGTTCTAATAATGAGGTTAATCATATACAGTCTAATGCTTATTTGCAATTAAAGCCTTTAAACTGGATTACATTACGCAGTACTTATGGTATTGATTACTTGAATATTGATAACGATTTATTCTGGTCACCTGTTACAGGCGATGGTTACAGCTATAATGGTTATGCAAGTGCAATATTTGGTAAATACAAGACATGGGTATGGACTAATACTGCTCAATTCGATTATACTTTTGCCAAAAAACATAATGTAAGTTTATTGGTTGGTTCAGAGCAAACCCGTAGAACATCATTAGCATATGGCATTAATCGTCAAGGTTTATCAGACCCCAATTATAATTTGATTCAAGCAGGTTGGATAAATAATAATGCTACTGGAATGGGTTATGGTGAAAATTACCTGTTATCTAAATTCAGTCGTTTAAATTACGATTATAATAAGAAGTATTTTATTAGTGGTAACCTACGTCAGGATGAATACTCAGCTTTAGGTGTTAAAAAAGGTACCTTTTGGGGTGTATCCGGTAGATGGGATATCTCTAAAGAAAACTTCTGGAGTTCAGCTAAATTAGATCATATTTTCAACAGCTTTAGCATTAGAGGAAGCTATGGTAAAGTAGGTAATATTGCCGGTATAGGTGATTATACCCCATATTCTACTTTTGCTTCAGGCTTGTATGGTGGAGCCTCTACCTTAACTTTTAATACTGTTGGAAACCCTGCATTACAGTGGGAAACCAGTAAAAAAACCGATGTTGGTTTCTCATTCTCTGTGTTAAGAGAGCGTTTGAGTGCAGAGGTTGCATATTATCGCAATAATATTGATGGTTTAATATTGAATGTGGCTCAAGCTCCTTCTGCAGGATTGCCCTCTAATCCTCCGCAAAACATTGGTTCAATGTACAATAAAGGAGTTGAGATTGATTTGAATGCTCGCATTATTGAAACTAAAAATTTCAGTTGGAATTCTAACTTTAATATTAGTTTCAATACCAATCAGGTTACAGCTTTGGCGCCTGGTTTAACGAATATTCAAACTTCAACTTCTAGCCTAGAAACAGTAAACCGAACAGCGCCAGGTTATGCAGTAGGATATTTGTGGGTAGTAAGAACTGCCGGCGTTGATCCTGAAACTGGTAGAAGAATTTTCTTAAATGCTCAGGGTAATAAAGTATATTATCAATACTATGCTCCATCCGGTCAGTTTAACTATTCAAATGCAGATGGCACAAAATATATTGGGCCAACCGGTGCAACCTCTATTTCTCAGGCTAATGATGCTGTAATGTATGGCAATGTTCAACCTAAGCAATATGGTGGTTGGAATAACGATTTCCGTTATAAAAACTTCGATTTAAATGTGATGCTTACTTACCAACTTGGTTTTTACGTGTATTATGGAACCAATGCCGGATTACATGACCAACGCTTTTGGAATAATGCAACTGACATGTTAACACAAGCATGGCAGAACAAGGGTGACGCTAATAAACTATATGCTAAACCTGTATTTGGCGATAATGTTTCTAATGGATCAGCAATGCCATTAGATATCAATGTTTTCAAAGGAAACTTTGTAAAATTGAGAAACCTTTCTGTAGGATATAATATTCCTCAGAGTGTATTATCTCGTGCAAAAATTAGTAGATTAAGAGTATATGTAAGTGGTCAGAATTTAGCCATTATTACAAAATATCCCGGTCCTGATCCAGAGGTATCTTCAAATGGAAACTCTGCTACAGCACAAGGTGTTGACAGAAATACAGCCGGTAATGCACGCACTATTACTGTAGGTTTAAATGTTGGTTTCTAATTTCATTCACAACAAAATTGAATTTGCAATGAAAAAATATAAATATCTATCAGTTTTGGCACTTGGAGCAAGCTTATTGTTTGCTTCCTGCCAACGTAATTTACTAAATCCTGTTCCTCAAACCTCTATTTCCGATGCATCAGCTTTTAGTACATTGAGCCGTATTCAGGCTTCAGTATTAGGGCTATATGGTGCATTAAAAAATGGTAATTTATATGGAGGTCGCTATGTAATTTATGGAGACATACGTGGAGAGGATTTTATAAACCAAACCAGTAACCTGGTTACAGGTTCCGATGTGTGGGCTTTAAACCCAACCAATAGTGCTACAGCTGTTGTTAACTTATGGGCTCAAGCTTATTATACCATTAATAGTTGTAATATATTTATTGATGGAATGAATGCAGGCGGATCCGCTATTGCCGGACCAACTCTATCAGCCAATTACATAGCTGAGGCTAAATTAATTAGGGCACTTTGTTATTATTCATTATTACAATATTATGCTCGTCCTTATGCAGATGGTAATGGCAGCAAACCCGGTTTGCCGCTTCGATTAACAGGTATTAAAGGTGTTGGTCAGTCAAACTTGGCCCGCAGTACAGTTGCTGATGTATATGCGCAAGTAATAAAAGATTTAAATGATGCTGAAACCGGATTACCGCTGAATTACAGCAGTGCTTATAACAACACCACACGTGCACACCGCAATACTGCTATTGCTTTGAAGACAAGGGTGTATTTGAGTATGCAGAACTATTCGGCTGTTATTACCGAAGCTAATAAAATAGTTTCAGCAACTGCACCTTTCACAGCCACTTCAGGTGTAGCTAATGCATTACAAGCTGATATTACACAAGTATTTAAAACGCCTTATACTACAACTGAATCAATATTGTCAATGCCCATGACCTCTACAGCCGGTGATTATCCCGGAACACAAAATCAATTAGCTTATTATTATACTCCTGTTGCTTCTTTAGGTGGTGTAGGTAATGGAGAATATTCATTAAATGCCAATGGGATAATTGCCGATCCCACTTGGTTACCTACTGATGCAAGAAGAAGTTTTATTCTTCAAACTGGTTCTGGTTCATCATTAAAATATTGGTTAACTAAATATAAGGCGCCAAGCCCATATACAGATTATGTGCCTGTAATTCGATATTCTGAAGTGCTATTAAATCTTGCTGAAGCAAGGGTACGCAGCACTAATACAATTGATCCTCAAGCAGTTGCCTTGTTAAATGCAGTTCGTAACCGATCAGATGCTGCTACAACTTATACAGTTGCCAGCTTTGCCTCTGCTAATGATTTAATTAATGCCATTTTGAAAGAAAGAAGAATTGAATTTTTAGGGGAAGGTTTACGTAATAACGATTTAATGCGTTTGTTACAAACTATTCCTGCTAAAGGTAGTGCACAATCTAAAGGACCTAATGATGTTGGATACATCTGGCCTATTTCAGCTAATGAATTGGCATTAAATAATTTATGTACCGATAATTAATTTGGGTGAAAATTTTTTAAGTATATCCTGAATAATACTCTAGTTAAAGCTTAATTTTTTTTGAAATTTTCAAAAAAAATTAAGCTTTTCTATTTAAAATCAATTTTAAATCTATTTTTTAATCAAAAATAAATTTTATTGCAACTTTTTAATAAAAATTTATGTCTTTAATGTTTTGTTAACTTATATTTGAAATCCTTTTTAACTTTTTTAAAACTAAAACACAGAGAATTATGAGAAAACTGCTAATGCTTCTCATGTGTGCATTGTTGACTGTGGGTCAATTGTGGGCACAAAATCGTACTATACATGGTACGGTGTTAGATGAAAATGGTAAACCCATTGAACGAGCTTCTGTTGTGGTAAAAGGAACGAAAATTGGTACCAGTACAGAAGAGAATGGAACTTTTAAATTAACTGTTCCGCCAACAGCAAAATATTTAGTAATCACTGCTTTAAATTTTGAAAGACGGGAAGTATTCATAGAAGGGAAGAATGAAGTTGAAATAAAGATGAATCCACTTGATTCAAAATTAGATGAAGTGGTTGTAGTTGCTTATGGAACCCAAAAGAAAAACACAGTAACAGGTTCTCAGGTTTCTGTTAAGGGTGCTGTTGTAGAAAATAAACCTTTTACATCTGTCGATAAAGCTTTGCAAGGGGCTGTAGCTGGTTTGCAATCTGCTGCTGCTTCTGGTGCTCCCGGCTCATCTCAGGCAATAAGAATTAGAGGAATTGGGTCAATTTCAGCTTCTGCAGATCCTTTATGGGTGATTGATGGAATTCCAGTAAACTCCGGAGATGTATCGCGTTTAACAACTACTGCTAACTTACTTTCTACTTTAAATCCAGATGATATTGAGGATATCACAGTGTTGAAAGATGCAGCTTCCTCTTCGATATATGGAAGCCGTGCAGCTAATGGTGTAATTTTGGTTACTACAAAAAAAGGTAGGCCCGGAGCAACACGCTTTAAGTTTGATGCAGAAGTAGGCCAAAATTCAATTGCTTATAAAAATAGTGCCTATCAGCCACTTACAGCCGATCAATATGGTACAATAACTAAAGAAGGTTTAATAAATGCTGGTCAAGCTACACCATCAAATGTAGATGCAATTTATAACGCCAACTTTTTATCAGTATTCACTTACCCATCTCCAGTAAACACTGATTGGCTTTCTGCCGTTACTCGAGTTGGAGGGCAACAGCAATACAATTTAAGTGCAAGTGGGGGTAATGAAAAAACTACGTTTTTCTTATCCGGAGGTATGTTTAAACAGGATGGTACTACTATTGCTACTGATTTTACCAGGATTAATGGAAATGCAAGAATTGAGAATAGGGCAACCAATAAGTTAACTTTAGGTTTTACTTTAAATGGTGGAGTTACTGATCAAAATACACCATTAAATGGAGGAGCCTTCGGTAATCCGGTTCTTAGTGCATTTTTCTTGTTACCTACTTTATCACCTTATAAGCCAGATGGTACACTTAACTATTTAACCGGCGATTTTCCAAATGCTTCAACTTATAATACTGTTGCAGTTGCTGCATTGGATAAAAGAAATCTGCATGGGTTAAGTTTAAGAGGTTCTGTTTATGCAGAGTATAAAATATTAGATAATCTTCGTTTTAAAACACAGTATGGTGTTGATTATAATACTTTAGAGGAAAATCAATACAACAATCCTTTTTACGGAGATGGTCAAAGTAGTGGTGGTCGTGCATTTGCATATTATACTAGGTATACAAACTGGGATTGGGTGAATACTTTAGATTTTAAACAAAGTTTATTGCGTTCTGGTGATTTGAACTTGAACTTAAAAGTGGGTTACGAGTCTCAGTTGAGTAAGGGATATTTTGTTTCTGTTCAAAATTCAAATTTTCCTCCCACAACAATCTTAACAGTTCCGGCAATTGGTGCTACACCAAAAACGGCTTCACAAACAGCAAGTGATTATGCATTTGTTGGTGCATTCTCATCTGCTGATTTAAATTTTAAAGATAAATATATCATAACAGGAAGTTTTAGAAATGATGGATCTTCTCGTTTTGGATTAAACCGTCGTTATGGTAATTTCTGGTCAATTGGTGGTAGATGGAATATTGATAGGGAAAGATTTATGCAAAATATTAAATTTATTAATCAGTTAGTATTGCGCTCTTCCTATGGAACAAATGGTAACGCCGGAATTGGTAACTATGATGCATTACCATTATATGGTTATGGTTCCAACTATATTGGTAATCCTGGAAGTGCACCTTCTCAAGCTGGTAATATAGATTTAACTTGGGAAATAAATAAACCATTCAATGTTGGCTTAGATGTAACTATATTAAAAAATAGAGTTAGTTTCACAATAGAATATTACAAAAGAAATACTACATCATTGTTACTTGCTGCACCTGTTCCACCAAGTACTGGATTTACAAGTGTAACCAAGAATATTGGAGCAATGGAAAATAAAGGTGTTGAATTTACTTTAAATGTTGTTCCTATTCAATCTCGCGATTTTAGATGGAATTTGAATTTTAATATTGCTGCTAACCAAAATAGGATTACAGCGTTGGTAAATAATCAAGATATTTTATCTGGAGTCTTTATTCGTAGAGTAGGTTATGACTTCCAAACCTATTATGCTCGTATATATGCGGGTGTTGATCCTGCAAATGGTGATCCACTTTGGTATACTGATGCAACCAAACAAGCTACTACAAATAACTATGGTGCTGCTCAAAGAGCGCTTTACCAAAGTGCATCTCCCAAATTCTTTGGTGGATTCGGCAATAGTTTCAGATTTAAGAACTTTAGTTTTAGTGCTAATTTTTATTACAACTTTGGTAACTATTTAAGAGATACTTGGGGCTCATATTATAATGGAGCTGGATTTGGTGGAGGCTTCAATAAAGTTCAAAGAATTATGAAGCGTTGGACTACCCCGGGTCAAATTACAGACATTCCCAAATATGTATATGGCGGAAATAAAAGTGCTCAAAGCTTTTCTACATTCTATTTATTTAAAGGTGATTTCATTCGTTTAAGAGATATTGAATTAGGATACGATATGCCGAAATCACTTTTAGGTAAGTATCATATTGGTACTATGAGATTCTATGTGAGAGGAACTAACCTTTGGACTTGGGTAGCTGATTCAAATATGCCATTTGACCCTGAGCAAGGCGTTTCAGCACAAACAAATTTGGAAGTATTTATTCCAAAAACAGTTACTGCAGGTGTAAATATTTCATTTTAATTAAAAGTTGAGAAATCAAAAATATTGATTATGAAACAAAATATATTTAATAGACTTTTAATACTTCTAGTATTAATTGGCCTTTTAGGAAGTTGTAAAAAAGATTTCTTAAATAGAAATCCTTATACCTCCCTGCCTCCAAATCTTGCTTTGGGAACTGAAGCGGATTTGTTAGTTGCATTGAGGGGAGCTTATGCAGGTTTGAGGAACACCGATTTATTTGGCAGAACTGTTCCTGTTGCTGGTGATTTGTATCCAGACAATGTATATGTATCTGTAAAAAACTCTGGACGCTATATTCAGTTTAATACTTATAATATGGTGGTTTCAGACGGTAACGTTACAGGCTTTTGGAATGCAGCTTATAATACTATTTTACGCGCAAATAATATTATTAATGCTAATGTAGCGAGTTCTGCTAATGTAAACCAATACAAAGGAGAGGCTTATGCTATTAGAGCTTTATGTTATTTTTATTTGGTGCGATATTTTGCTAAGCCTTATACAGATGATCCTACTTCTCCGGGAGTTCCTATTATCTTATCTTATGATGTTACTCAACAAGCATCGAGAAGTTCCGTGGGAGATGTTTATAATCAAATTATAAGTGATCTTACAAATGCTTATAATAACATGACTAAATTTACTAGTTCTGGTCAATTTAGTAAATATGCTGCAAGAGCTTTGCAAGCTAAGGTATATTTGTATATGGCAAATAATGCTAATGCAAAAACCGCAGCTTTAGATGTAATTAACAATAGTGGGTTTACTGTTGTAAACACCTCTAATTTTGTTTCTTATTGGGGTAGTGGTGCTGTGCGTACAGATAAATTGGAAACATTATTTGAAGTTAGTTCAGATGCAATTAATAATAATGGTTACGATGGCTTAGCTAATATTTACAATCAGTTAGGTTATGGAGATTTACTTTGTTCTGATGCTTTAACTGCACTATATTCTACAACTGATGTGAGATATACAACTTGGTTGTCATTTGGTACTAGAGGTGGTTTACCTGCAACTTTTATAAATAAATATAAAAACGTCTTTGGTTCTGCAGATCCAGACGATACTAAAATCATGCGAATGAGTGATGTTTATTTAATAGCTGCAGAAGCCTCACTTCCTAGTGATGAAACTTCGGCAAGAACATATCTAAATTATGTTGTATCTAGAAGGGATCCGGCATTCCCCGGTTATACATCTACTGGTGTTCAACTATTTAACGACATTATAACCGAAAGAAGAAAGGAATTAGCTTTTGAAGGTGATAGATATGGTGATTTAAGCAGACTTAAATTAGACATCAATAGAAGTAATAATTATCCCGGTATTGCTTTAACTTTACCTTATTCTAGCTTTAAACGTCTTTTCCCCATTCCACAACAAGAATTAGATGCTAATAAAAATATGGTAGGTAATCCTGGATATTAATTTAATCTTAATAACTTTAAAACAAAAGAAGCATTTCAATTGAAATGCTTCTTTTGTTTTATTAAAGCATATGCTTCATAATCGCTTTATAGAGTATCCTAAATAATTTGGGGTTTTATTAAAGTTTAATTTTCAATGAGTTAATTAAATTTTTTTGCTTTGCTTAACTTTTAATGATTATTATTTCGATTTAATTATTGAGAATTTACTTGCCTAATCAATCAAATACTATTTCAACACCTCTGCTAACTTATTTTGTAATTCCTCTCCTCTTAATTCAACACCAATTATTATTCCTTGTGGATTCACCAACACATTAAAAGGTATACCACTTATTTTATACAAATCAACCACACTGCTTTGCCATTGCTTTAAATCACTTACCTGAGTCCAGGTTAACTTGTCATCGTGTATGGCTTTTAGCCACGCTGATTTGTCATTATCTAACGAAACACCCAATATGGTAAAATTTTTATCCTTAAACTTATTATAGGCCGCAACTACGTTAGGGTTTTCGTGTCTGCAAGGACTGCACCAACTGGCCCAAAAATCAACTAATACATACTTACCTTTAAAATTATTGAGTGATACCATTTTACCGGAAGTATCTGCTAAAGTAAAGTTTGGCGCAGGTTTGTTTAGTAAAGCAACTTTTGGATCAGAGGCCAATTGTGCATTAATGATTTCCTGTAACCTTTGAATGCCTGCGTTATCTTTAAATTTAGTAGCAGATATATCTACCAATTGTTTAATAGCATCGGGTTGCATGGTTTTGAATGCCTTACCAATTACATAATACGTAAATGCGGCACTGTTAGATTCTTTAATGGTTTGTGCTAAAAAGTTGTTGAAGTTATTTAGAAGCGTTTCTTTTCTTAAATTAATAGAAGCTAGTAAGGCACTGTCCGGATGCGGCGTATTTTGCAAAGAATCTGCCTGTAAATAGGCATCGGCTAAGGGGCCAAATTTGTTAATGTATGCTTCTAAAAATTGATGTAAGGCTGTTGATGCGGCTGAACCTTTAGTGGTATAAGATTTATAATTGTGAGCATCCATCTCAACTTTAATATCCTTGCTATCATTGATAAATAAAATTTGAGGACCATTGTCAATGGCTAATAAGTATAAACCCTCTGCGCTTGCTGTTCCTCTTAATTCGAAATTGCCATTTGAGGCCAGCGTAGTTGAATCAACTACCACCGGTTGTTGGGCACCAAAAGGTAATGCTTCTAATAAAATTTTATTGGAAGGTGAATTTTGAATTTTACCGCTTACAATAAAGGCACCATATTTTTTTTGTTGGCATGCTATTAACGCCATGCCCAAAATAACAACGGATAAAAATTGTTTCATAAATAATTGTTTATTGATTGCTGTATTTGAATGATATGCTATTGCTCATTTAAAATTTTTTCCAAAGTACTGGTTGTTAATTTTGGATCTGCTTTGCCTTTGCTAATTTTTTTAACTTCACCTACAAATAAACCTATTAACCCTTTTTTCCCTTTTTTGTATTCATTCACTTTGTCCGGCATGGCATTAATTACTTGCTGAACCCAAGTGCTAATGGCATCCTCGTTTGAAACTTGTATTAAGTTTAATTTTTCTGCAGTAATTGCCGGATTATCATTGTTGTTGATAATTGCAGGTAAAAGTTTATTGGCTGCGGTAGAAAAATTAATCTTTCCATCATCAATTAAGGCAATAATGCCTGCTAATGTTTGCGGTAGTAAGGATATTTTTTCAAAATCAATACCCAGCTCATTTACATGTTGCTTCAGTGGTCCCAGTATAAAGTTAGCAATAGCTTTATAATTATGGCTGTAATTAGTGGTAGCAATGAAGTAAAATGCAGTGTGTTTATCTTCACATAACTGATGTGCATCGTAAGCACTTAAGCCATAATGGGTTTGAAATGTACTTTTTAATGCATGGGGTAGAGCCGGCATGCTTTTTTTTATATCATCTATATATGATTGATTGATGAAAAAAGGAACTAAATCAGGATCGGGGAAATATCGATAATCGTTGGCTTCTTCTTTTTCGCGTATCGCAAAGGTGGTATCGTTAGTAGCGTCAAAACTACGGGTTTGTTGTGTAATTATTTGGCCACTCTCAACCAGGTTTATCATTCGTTCTATTTCATATTCTATGGCTTTTTTTACATTTCGAATTGAATTTAAGTTTTTTACTTCTACTTTCGTTCCTAGTTCAGATGAACCGGTAGGACGAATTGAAATATTGGCATCGCATCTTAAACTGCCTTCCTCCATATTACCGTCACTAATTTCTATCCATCGAACTAATTTTCTAATTTCAGTTAAGTATTGAAATGCTTCTTCCGCTGAATGAATGCATGGTTCTGTTACAATTTCAATAAGTGGCGTTCCGGCACGGTTATAATCTAAACAAGTAAAACCATCAACTGCATCATGAATGCTTTTGCCCGCATCTTCTTCTAAATGAATGCGGTTTAAATGTATTTGCTTTTCATTTCCGTTAACACTAATGGTGATATACCCCCCCACGCAAATTGGTGTGGTGTGTTGTGAAATTTGATACCCTTTGGGCAAATCGGGATAAAAATAATTTTTTCGGGCAAAGCAGTTTAGTGATTCAATTCTACAATTACAGGCTATGCCCATTTTAACTGCATATTCAACAGCTTTTTTGTTCATTTTCGGTAAGGTACCCGGATGAGCTAAGGTAATAGCATTAACTTGGGTGTTAGGCTTACGCCCAAATTGGTTGGCATCGCTTGAAAACAATTTACTTTTTGTTTGTAATTGAACATGTACTTCAAGGCCAATTACAGGTTCATATTTTGAATAATCCATTCGCTTTTTAAAAATTACACATCAAAATTGTTGCCGTAAAGGTATCATTTTATCGGGTATTGACAGGTTAACTCATAAAAATAGCGCAGCCATGCTATTATAGGCATGGCTGTAAGCTATTATATTGGGGGTGCATGAATGCTGTTGTTATAAAGTTGCTTTTTTAATGGGTTTAGGGAAAACTACAGTAGTATTGTGTTTTTTGCCGTTGCGTAAGTAAGTAATGTCAACTGAATCGCCTTCCTTTTTGCTGTTTAATGCTTGTTTTAAATCTTCAATGCTTTTTACGGCATTACCGTCAATTTGTGTTAAAATATCGCCTTTCTCTAATCCGGCCTTTTCAGCAGGTGAATTGCTGTTTACATCATTTATTTTCACTCCTGAGTTATCATTTAATTCTTCAATTTGCACGCCTAACATTGGTTTATTATTTGGCCTAAAATTAAAATCAGGGTTCATCGGCATAGGTGGTATGGAAAAATTAAAATTTCTCATACCCCATTGATTTTCATTGCCGAGTTGAAATGAATTATTTTTTTCTAAAACTGCCTTTGTGTTGCCGGTTTTACCATCGCGTAAATAAGTGATATTAATTGTGTCGCCGGCATTGTATTTTCCAATAGTTTTATATAAATCTTCGCTCGTTTCAATGTCTGTATTATTTACTTTCACAATAATGTCACCTGGTTTTAAACCTGCTTTAGCTGCAGGTGATTCTTCACTTACTTCTTTAATTATCACACCCTTTGTATTTTCAGCTTTATCAGTGTAAACACCTAATTTGGCTTTGTTGGTTGAAATAGTATTATTGCCGGGCCCCATTCTTCTAAAATATTGTACACCGCCTTTGGGCATGGTTTGGCGAAACATTTTTTCCAATTCTGATTGCAGGTTTCCTAAGTCAAAGGAATTGTCGCTGGTATCTGTTTTCATTATTTCTACCGAACCATCTTTCCACTGGTCAACAGGTTTGCCATTTACGGTAATGTTTTTACCGTCAATAACAATAGTGGTTTTTTGCTGTGGATTTCCTTTTCTGTGAATAATAATGTCTTCATTTTGTTGCGTTTGTGCTTGCAAACAGAATGTTGTTCCCATTAATAACAAGGGTAGAATGAAAATTTTTTTATTCATAACGGCTAATTTTATGTGTACGAAAAATTTAGTAGTTCAAAAGTAGTGTAATTTCTGAATTACGAAAAGTTTCGGAAATGTTAAAAAACAATGCTTATATTCATAAAAAAACCGGTAATCACCTGTTAGGCATACCGGTTTAATTAAGCAAAACATTTAGACAATTATAAAAGAGCCTTAACCGCGTTAAATATATTGGAAATATTACTTGCATCTTGCCCGCCGGCAGTAGCCAAAGTTTTTTGACCTCCGCCACTTCCCTTTATAATGGGGGCAATTTGGGTTTTAATTAGTTGATTAGCATCCATTTGTTTCTGCTGTATCCAGCTCTCTGAAACAAGTATAGCTGCAAATGGCTTCCCTGAGATATTAGCAGCTAAAACAACTACATACAAATCGGTTAGTTTGTTTTTTAACTGAAAACATATTTTTTTCAACATATCGGGTTGCAGTACTTCTACTTGTTGCCCAATAAATGTAGTGCCATTAACGGTTATGGCTTGCTGAAGCAAGCTTGTTTCAATTTGGTCTATACTCTTTTGTTCTAAATAGGATAGTTGTTTTTTTAGTAAAGTATTTTCTTCAATTTGCTGTTCAATTGCTTTACATAAATCTTTTGGATTTTTAAGCAATGTTTTTGCCTGCTGTAATTGTTCTAATTGATGCATTACCCACTTTTCAGATGCAATACCACAGGCTGCTTCAATACGGCGAACGCCGGCAGCAACGGCAGTTTCGTGCTGAATAGTAAACAATCCCAATTCACCGGTATTGGCTACGTGAGTTCCACCACACAATTCAATAGAGTAATTGGGGTCAATAATGACTACTCTAACTAAATCGCCATATTTTTCACCGAATAAAGCCATTGCACCCAATTGTAATGCTTCCTCTTTAGGAAGTGTTTTAATTACTACAGGAATATTACTTCTAATTTTTTCATTCACCAAAGCCGCTATTGCATTTAATTCTTCGGGGGTAACTTTAGCAAAATGCGAAAAGTCGAAACGTAAATTTTGTTCGTTTACCAAACTGCCTTTTTGTGCAACATGTGTACCCAACACTTTTCTTAAAGCAGCATGCAACAAATGGGTAGCCGTATGGTGTGCCATTATTGCTTTTCGTCTTTCAACATCAATTTTTGCTGTAAAGTTCGCATGAATGTTAGAAGGTAAGGCTTCTGTAAATTGAATAATTTGGTTATTTTCTTTACGGGTATCAATTACAGCAATGCTTTCGTTTTCTGATTTAAGCCAACCTGTATCTCCAACTTGCCCGCCACTTTCCGCATAAAAAGGGGTTGCATTTAATACAATTTGGTAAGCATTTTTGCCCTTTGTTGTTATTTTTCTGTATTGTACAATTTGTGTTTCAATATTGTAAGTATCATATCCCACAAATTCAGTAAATGCCTGTGGTTGTAAAACAACCCAATCATCTGCATCAACAGTTGCTGCTGCACGAGAACGATTTTTTTGTTGTTGCATTTCCGCTTCAAACCCTGCATCATCAACTTGTAAATTATTTTCTGCGGCAATTAATTTAGTTAAATCAATAGGGAAGCCATAGGTATCAAACAATTCAAATGCATTTTTACCGTCAACAACTGCATTATTTTTCTGGGCTTGCTGCATTAATTCATCCATTTTTTTCAAGCCCTTATCAAGTGTTCGTAAAAAGGCTTCTTCTTCTTCTTTAATTACTTTTACTATAAAGTCAATTTGTTGTTGTAATTCAGGAAATACATTTTCAAACTGTTTTGCTAAAGAAGGAAGTAATTGGAAGAGTAAGGGTTGTTTGTATTGTAAGTACGAAAAATAATAGCGAACAGCTCTGCGCAAAATACGACGTATAACATAGCCGGCTCCGTTATTAGAGGGTAATTGTCCATCAGCAATGGTAAATGCAATAGCGCGAATATGGTCGGCAATTACTCTAAAAGCTATATCTTGTTTAGATTGTGTATTGGTATATTGCTGGTGCGTAATTTTTTCTGTTAGGTGAATAGTGGGTGTAAATAAATCTGTATCATAATTGCTGTTTTTGTTTTGTAAAACCCGCACTAATCTTTCTAAGCCCATACCGGTATCTACATGTTTTGCCGGTAAAGGTTCCAGCTTCCCATTTTTTAAGCGATTGTATTGTATAAATACATTATTCCATATTTCAATTACCTGCGGATGATCTTTATTCACTAATAATTTACCATCGGTAGTTTGGCGTTCTTCGTTGTTTCTGCAATCAATATGAATTTCTGTGCAAGGACCGCAAGGGCCGGTATCGCCCATTTCCCAAAAATTGTCTTTTTTATTTCCGGGTAATATTCTTTCGGGGCTAATCCATTTACTCCATTCTGCTTTGGCATCTATATCTTCCGGCAGCCCTTCTGCTTCATCGCCCTGAAAAACAGTAACATATAGCCTGTCTTTATCAATTTTATAAACTTCAGTTAATAATTCCCAGCTCCAGGCAATGGCTTCGGCTTTAAAATAATCGCCAAAGCTCCAATTGCCCAGCATTTCAAACATGGTATGGTGGTAAGTATCAACCCCAACTTCTTCCAAATCGTTGTGTTTACCGCTTACACGTAAGCATTTTTGCGTATCGGCCACACGAGGGGCTGCCGGGGGGACAATACCCAGAAATACATCTTTAAATTGGTTCATTCCCGCATTGGTAAACAATAAGGTGGGGTCGTTTTTTAAAACAATGGGTGCCGAAGGCACAATTTTATGCCCTTTTGAAGCAAAAAAATCTAAAAATTGTTGACGTATTTCAGCCGATGTTAACATATTGCGTTTAAATTTTACTAAAAGTTTAGCAATCTTTACAATTACCTTTGCCAATTGTTTGGCAGTGGCCAAAGGTAAGTATAAACCATAACCCTTACCGTAGCCAATAGCTAAAATTTAACGAATAAGTTTTTAGGTATATGCAGTTGTTTGAATGAATGTTTTTGTTAATGTATTTAATGAACCATTTTCGAATTTGTATTGCAATTTATACAGCATTCATTTTGGGCAATACACTTCATAAGGCGAAAGGTAATATTTGCCAATTTATTGAATATTCTATGTGCTGTACCTTAAGTAAACCAGCCAACTGCTAAAATGCAGTTTTTAAAAACAAATTAAATATGCGAAAAATAAAATATTATTATAATACACATACATTACGTTTTGAAAAACTTGAGGTGCCATTACGTGTAAGAATTTTACAGGTAATTGGCTTTATAGCAGCTTCATTAGTAACGGGTATTTTGTTGATGTTACTGGTATTTCAATTTGTAGATAGCCCAAAAGAAAAATTATTACGGCAACAAAACAAAGATTTGGCTGAAAATTATTCTTTAATTCAAGAAAGGGTGAAACAGTTAGAATTGCAAATGCAGGAATTAGAGAATAGAGATAATAATGTGTATCGTACCATTTTCGAATCAACCCCCATTCCCGATAGCGCCCGCACAAAAATTATGGAAACCAAAAATGAAATTAAATTAATTGAGGGACAAACGGAAACAGAACTGGTGAATAATATTAAAAATCAATTGAACAATTTAACCTTGCGAGTAGCTTATCAAAGTAAAAGCTATAACGATATTGATAACATGATTAAAAACAAGGAAAAATTGCTGTTGGCAATACCTGCCATACAACCTGTAAGTAATAAAAATTTAAACAGAGTAGCCAGTGGGTTTGGATATAGAATTGATCCTGTATATAAAGTAACCAAGTTTCACGCAGGTCTCGATTTTGCAGCACCCATGGGCACTCCTATTTATGCTACTGCTGATGGGGTGGTGCAAAATGCTGGCTTTAATACCGGTGGTTATGGAAATGAAGTGGTTATTAATCACGGTTATGGTTATCAAACATTATATGGGCACATGTTTAAAGTTAAAGCTCATGTTGGACAGGTTGTTAAACGTGGCGAGGTAATTGGCTATGTAGGTAGTACCGGTAAAAGTACCGGACCACATTGTCATTATGAAGTACATAAGAATGGTAAACCCGTTGATCCCATTTATTACTTTTATAATGATTTAACCCCGGCTCAGTTTGATAGAATCTTGAAGCTGGCGGCTACTGCTAACCAAAGTTTAGACTAATGTTAATCAGAAAAAGGTTATTGTTTTAAAAAAAATGCAATGGACAAAGAAATTAAAGCCTTCTTTTTAAGAATTGTAAACACCATAGCAGTCATTTTGCTTTGGTTATTTATAAATATGGCCTTGGGTTTAAAATTAAGAATGGCAGAAATTGGCAGCCATATTTCATGGATAAATTGGTTGTTTTATATCTGGGCCCTCTTAACAGGTATAGCAGTTATTTTTTATGTGAAACGATTATGGCGCAATAAAATAAAGCTGCCCTATTAAGAGCTGTGGTCTGCAATAATAACCCATTTACCATTTATTTTTTGAAAAAGAAGGGTATAATAGCCCTCCAAATTACCTACGGTTCTTTCCAGCTGCCATTTACCGGTTACATAGTAAAACTTTTTCCCGAGAGGTTTCATTTGTAAAATGGTACTGGTAAAGTGCCCCATTGCTGCTTTGGTGGCATAATGCGCTTTATAATTTTTCAGCGTAGTTTCATATCCATATACAGGGCCATTTTTGCCAATAAATTGAAGACTATCATTTTTCCAGTATCCCAACATAAAATCATCCAAGTTGCCATTGTTCCAGGCATTTTCCTGCTGTTGTAATATTTTGGTAATGGCTTTAGTTGCTTTAGCATTTTGTGCCGGCAAATAGGTACTGGACAGCAGAAGCAAAATGAATAAAAAATATCTTTTTTTCATATAAATGTCATTTCAAAATTTACAATTGGGTTGGGTGTACAGCTAAAAATAAACTTTTTGAATAAAGTTACGTCTTAGCAACTTAATGTAATTTTTATTAATTTTCCTGCATGCAAAATGATGATGCTTTATTATTATATGAATTTAAAGAGCCTGCCACAAAAGAAAGGGCTTTTACCGCTATAGTAAAAAAATACCAGGAAAAACTTTACTGGCATGTACGAAGAATGGTGATAAACCATGAAGATGCCAATGATGTATTGCAAAATGTGTTTATTAAAGCATGGCGCGGTTTAGAAAATTTTAGAGAAGATAGCCAACTATACACCTGGTTATATCGCATTGCTACAAATGAAAGCCTTACTTATTTAGAGCAACAAAAACGAAAAGGTGCTTTAAGTTTTGATGAAATGGAAAGTGGGCTAAGTAATAAAATTAAAGCGGATGAAAATTTTAATGCCAATCAATTAGAGTGGAAATTACAATTGGCCATTCAACAACTGCCGGAAAAACAACGGGTAGTGTTTAATTTGCGCTATTTTGATGAAATGCCCTATGAAGAAATGAGCAAAGTATTAGATACCAGTGAGGGGGCTTTAAAAGCCAGTTATCACCATGCTGCCAAAAAAATTGAGGAAATTATTAAAAATATGTAACCAATTAAACGAACAAGCTTAAAATTAGTCTTTACACCATGATGTTACGAAGTGATATGATATTGGAGGAATTGAAAGAACATTTTCCGGCACTGTTGCCAGCCTACAGAATTCAAGTATATAAGGTTCCCAATGGCTATTTTGACAAATTTGCCGAACAATTATTAGAAAATATATCGGATAATACTGTTGAATCTGTAACATTACCGGCTATTCAACAACCGTTTTCTGTTCCTAAGGGCTATTTTGAAAGTTTACCGCAGCAAATTCTCAATAAAATTAAAGCGGATAATAAGCCATTGTCTGTTTCGGAAGAATTGGAACAAATTGCACCTGCTTTATTAACTATTTCAAAAAAGCCTGTTTTTAGTGTTCCGGCTCATTATTTTGAAAAAAGCAATTTTACTGCAATTGCTAAAGGTTCAGAAAAAAACAACAATGGTACCGCTAAAGTAATTAGCATGCGTAATACGCGAAAATGGTTTTCATACGCTGCTGCGGCTGTTATTGCCGGCGTGCTTATTACCGGTGCTTTATGGAATAATTCAAGCTTTACCGATAGTTCAAATGTTTTCAGCTTAAACAAAGAAATAACCAATGTTAGCGATGATGCTATTCAGAATTATTTGAATAATGACGTCACTGCTTCCAACTACATTAATGATACTTCTATCATTGATTCTGATGAAGCTTTGCCCGATGTGCAACAAGGGCTCCAAAATATTAGTGATGAGGAATTAAGCGGATATTTAAAATCAACCGAAGAGAACAACAATGTACCCCCGGCAGCAGAAACAAAAAAAGAGAGTGGTATTTAACTTTTTTTTAATATATATTGAAATTACGGCGATGAAAAAGTTTGTTATTATAGGTTTAACCATGGTGTTTGTATTTATCGGGTTTACACTAATTGCGCAACCTGCTAATAACAATAGGTATGCGAACATTCAGGGGTTAAAAGTGGCATATATAACCAAGCAATTAAATTTATCAACTACAGAAGCTCAGCAATTTTGGCCGGTATATTATTCGTACTTAGATGAATTAAAAGAGGCTAGAAAAAATAATATGCACAATACCAATGCATTGGCTTTAGATGAGGCCACTTTAAATATTCGAAAAAACTATTATAATCAGTTTAAACAAATTTTGGGTACTAATGAACGTGCCAATAAGGTGTTTTTATGTGAAAGAAATTTTAGAATGGTTTTGAGAAATGAATTGGAAAAACGTAGGCAACTAAGAGCTGCATCTCCACAACAATAAATAATACTTGAATAATTTTTATTAAGATTGAAAAATGGGGGTATTAATATCATGGTAAAACAAGAATGCCCATTTTTCATTTTTTCCTTGTTCCCACCATTGCTGTCTTAATTGCATGGCTTTTTTGCCATCAAAATCATATTTGGCAATAAACTTACTTTTCATTTGTTGTAATTGCGGGGCATCATCTGCACCAAAAAATATGGTTTGCTGTGCTGTTTGAATGGTACATACCTGATGATAGGGGCTATGTGCACCTGTAATTTCATATTCAATACTATAATCAGTAAAAGCTAACTTGCCATTGCCATTTAGCCATTCTACCTGCGTATTGTTTTGCAATACTTCAATTTCTTCCGTCATGTATGAAGGGAAGCCGGTACTAAGGGCAAAATCGTATTCCTTTTTTTGCACGTAATATTTTGCATTGGGAAAAGTTAATTCATAAAAACCCAAATGATTTTTTTTGCTGATGCCTCCTGCATGATCTTTATGCAAATGACTTAACCATACTTTGGTAACTTGTTGGGGTTGAATGTTGTGAGCTATTAAATTTTGAACCAATTGTAATTGATTGTTATAGCTAAATCCCAATCCTGTATCAAGCAGTAAAACGTCATTTTCAGAAATAATAACAAAAGGTTGTACTTCTACCAGCAAACTTCCCACCGGTCTGCTTTGCAACTCATCGGAATTAAGGTTAAAAGGAACAAAAATTTTTGATTTATCTATTGTAAAACTGCCTTCGGATAATGGTATAATTTGCATGCGTGTTTAAATTTTCATTCAATAAAATGGCATTATATAGTTGGTAAGCAGTCGTAATAATTATTCCGCAAATATCCTGCTAATAAATGAATTATCGTAAAACCATTTGTCGGTCTGCATCAAGACGAAGCATAATAAAAATTAAAATGGTAAAGGTAAGTAATGAAGAACCCCCATAGCTAATTAAAGGCAGTGGTATTCCTATAATTGGAAATAAACCAATAGTCATACACACATTTACCACAATATGAAAAAATAGTATGCTGGCTACGCTATATGCATAAACTCTACTGAATGTACTTCTTTGCCTTTCGGCAATAACTATAATTCTCAGCAGCAAAAAAAGATAAATCAGTAAGAAAATAATACTGCCTACTAAGCCAAATGCTTCACCTAACGAAGTAAAAATAAAATCGGTGTGTTGTTCGGGAACATATTTACCACGGGTTTGAGTACCTTTCAAAAAACCTTTTCCCCAAATACCACCCGAACCTATGGCAATTTTACTTTGTCGTACATTGTAATCATCCGGTTTACGGGGTGGTTTATAATTGGCCTTGTTAGCATTGGTATGGTGGTGATTTTTACTGCAATCGTAATCCTTACCAACCATGCTGTAAATGCGCGTACTCTGATAGCATTGAAAAACGTTATTGAAAATGTAAGGAACTGCAAAACGTTGTATGCCTACGCTTAATGCCCATAAAACAATAATAATGGTTAACAGTCTTCTATTGCGTTTAAATTGTTTTCGCAAAATGTAAATAGTAATAATGGCAATGGCTGTTAATACTATTGCCAAAATATTGGGCTCAACAATTAAAGTAGCAATTACCAACACGCCAAATGAAAGGCCAAATATTAATAAACCCGGTGGTAATCCTTCTCGATACATTACAATGAAGAATGAAAGGTAAACGAGTGCTAACCCGGTTTCATTTTGAAAAACAGATAGTACTGCCGGGGCCATTGCTATGGCACCTCCAATTAATTGCGATTTAATTTTTGAAAAGTCTGTTTCTTGTCGTGATAAATACTTGGCTAAAGCCAATGCAGTAAAAATTTTGCATAATTCTGCCGGTTGTAAATTAAAGCCGCCACCAATGGGAATCCAACTTTTAGAACCGTTAATGCTTCTGCCAATAACAAATGTTGCCAGCATTAATATTATTCCAAAGGTGTATGAAAGATTGGCAAAGGCGGTATAAATTTTACTATCGGTGAGCAGAATAAAGATAGCAGCAACCATACATACACCCGCAAAAATGAGTTGTTTGCTATAATTGGTTTTGCCACTAATAAAGGTTGCCAATACATCTGTATTAGGTTTATATTCCACCATAAAAATGCAAAGAATACCTATCGATACCAATATCAGGTAAAGTATTACTACTGTCCAGTCAATACCAGGTGTTATGGTTTGTGTAGCGGTGTATCTTTTAGGCATTGATATCAGTGATTTTCTTTTTTTTATGTTCTGTTGTAATTAAATTGGCCATCCATGATTTTGGATGGTTGTCAGGAAGCTCTTGCGGGGATTGAGGCTTTTGAGTTGGTTCAACAATAGGTTGTGTAACCATTGTTGTTTCGGCTGATGTAGAATCCAAAATTTGCTCTTGAATATTTTGTCTGTTTTGTTCTTCCTCTTCTTTTTTCATTTTAATGGAATCTAGCCTATTCATTTCAGCTCGCATTCTTGCAGGTATTAAGTTTAACTTGGCAATTTCCTCAACTTTTTGTTTTCTGTCGGGTTCAGGTATTGAATCTTTTAAATATTGTTCAATCATTAAACTGGCAATAGGTGCGGCAGATTGTGCACCAAATCCGGCATTTTCACACAAAACGGCAATAGCGATTTTAGGATTATTGCGCGGTGCGAAAGCGCCAAAAAAGGCGTGGTCTTTTTGTGCAACTCCATGGTAATAATTTTGCACGGTACCTGTTTTGCCACATACAACAATACCTGGTACTTGTGCAGCTGCACCTGTACCATATTCCATTACGCCTTGCATACCATTTTGAACAGCATCATATACAGAGTCGGGAATTTCACGATCAGTAAAATGTTTTTCTTTAAAACGTACCAGTAAGTCATCAAATTCATTGCCTTCAATCGAGTCAACCATGTGGGGTGTATAATACCATCCTTTGTTGGCAATTGTGGCCATTACATTGGCCAACTGCAAAACGGTAGTACTTACTTCTCCTTGTCCAATGGCATTAGAAATAACGTTACAGGAGTTCCAGTTTTTGCCAAAAATTTTACGGTAATATGATGAAACAGGTAAGTTACCCGGCTGCTCCCCGGGAAGGTCAATTCCCAACTTGTGACCGAGACCAAAAGTGTAGGCATAGGTATTAAAAACTTTTAATGCACTATCTGCACCACCATAACGGGGTTGGTCAAGAATACGTTTATACACTGTAGCAAAATAGGTGTTGTCACTATGGGCAATAGCTGTTGTAAGGTTAAATGTTCCCTTATCTAAACATTTGGGTCTGCCATTACCACAACCCCAAAAAGCGCCATTACAAACTACAGAGAATCGTTCATTGATAACGCCTTCTGATAAACCAATAATACCTACAACAGTTTTAAAAGTTGAACCCGGGGAATAAGTAGTATAAATAGCGCGATTGAGTAAGGGCAAGCGGGGGTCTTTGTATAATTTATTGAAATGTTTGCTGCGTTCACTTCCTGTTAAATAATTGGGATCATAACTGGGGGCACTTACCATGCACAAAATGCCACCGGTTTTGGGGTCAATGGCTACTATACTTCCCACTTTATTGGTCATTAATTTTTCACCCAATGCCTGTAATTGAGCATCCAGGCTTAGATATAAGTTTTTACCGGCAATGGCAGCAGTATCAAATAATCCATTTTCATACGAACCTTGTATGCGGCTACGGTTATCTTTAATATAGCGCTTAATACCTCTTTGACCCATTAATACCTTTTCATAAGTACGTTCAAGTCCGGTCATACCCGTATAATCTCCCATTTCGTACCCTTCATCTTTATGTTTTGCTAAAAAGGCAGGGTTTACTTCAGCCGTATAACCCAAAAAATTTGCACCAATGTGTAAAGGATAACTGCGAACTGAACGTTCACTTAGCTCAAATCCGGGGAATTTGTATATGTTTTCACTTAGTCGGGCATACAATTCCTGCGAAAGCAATGGTTCAAACACACTTGGTCTTACGGAAGTATTCTTAAAAATAATATCCCGCATTCTTTTTTTGTATTCTGCGGTATCTATTTCTAATAAATTACAAAGCGCTAAAGTATCAATTCCTCTTGCTTCTGAGGGGGTAACAACCAAATCAAACATAATGCTATTTTCCAATAGACTTCTTTTCTTTCTATCGAAAATAATGCCGCGGTCGGGGTAAATTACTTTGCGGTAAATAGCATTGTTTTCTGCCTGCAGTTTGTATTTTTTTGAAAATACTTGCAGATTCACCAGTTGTGCCGCTATGATAATAAACACCACCCCAAATAAAATTTGTATAACCCTGCTTCTGCTTTGGTTAAATACCGGCATTGATTGTTGAAATTTTGAAATTTAAATAAAGAAATACAAAGATGCACAAAAGCAACACATGGCTGTATAATCTTTTCCTAAAAGCATATTTATTTTGGGTGTAATTGACTTTTGAAACTATACCTGTGTTGAATGAAATTTAAGCAGCATTGGTGCGGTATTTGGCTTTTCGGAAAAACAGCATTTCGGTAATGAAAATGAGTAACAAACTAATGGCTGTAGTACCGGCTACTTTTCCTAAAAAATACAATAGGTTTCCAAATTGCAACCATTCAATTAATGTAAGGTAAGTGTTGTGAATGATGGTTAGTAATAATACGTATAAACTATAAGGTGCCCATCCCATGCTTTTGATGGATGGTTCTAAATAGCTTTGCTCAGTGGTTTCCTGGGGTATTAAAATGTTTAGTAAAAAAGGGCGTATGTAAGCAATTAAAGTGCAGCAAGCGGCATGTAAGCCCGGTGTGCCGGTAAAATAATCTAAGCAAAGGCCAAAAACAAAACCTGTGAACAGTAAGAAAAGACGATTGATTGAAAATGGCAACCAAAGGATGAATAAAAAATAAACGTATGGTACAATAAACTGGTGTATGGGCGGAATGCGATTCAGCACAAATACTTGCACCAAAATGAACAGGATAAAACGGATAATATTTTTGATGAGGTTACTCATTTTTCAGTTTATTGTTTTCCAAGCTGGTTTGCTCATTATAGTATTTGTTGGCAATTACATACACATATTGAAGGGTAAAGAAATTGGTAGCCGGCTTTACTTTTAACGTGTAAAAGTTAGATGAGGCCTCATTTTCTGTACCACTTACGGTTCCAATCATTAACCCGGGAGGGAAATTGGCCGAATAACTGCTGGTTACAACGGTATCGCCTTTGTTTACGGTAGTACCCTTAGAAATATTGCGTAATGTTAATTCATTAGGGCTATCGCCATCCCATTCAATGCTACCAAAGCTATTATCTTTTTTTAGCATGGCACTTACGCGGCTGTTGCGATGTAACAAACTCATAACCCTGCTGTAGTTGGGGCTTACATCAACCACAACGCCAACAATACCTTGTGGGCCCATAACAGCCATCCCTTTTTTTACTCCACCATTACTTCCTCTTTGCAAGGTTAAATAGTTGGTTTGAGAACTAACTGAATTACCCACAACTCGGGCCGGTAGAAATAAATATTTGCGGGTTTTTTGTAATGAATCAATTTTAAGTGTATCGGTAAAAATGAATTTTCCGGTATCCGGTATTTGAAAATCAGATTTTAGGCGGTTTCGTAAAGCGGCATTTTCTTCAGCAAGTTGCTGATTGATTTTGCGAAGAGAGAAATAGCTGTACACATCATTAAACTTTGTATATATTTTCCCGGTAACATCGCCTGTTACGGCACTAAAAAAAGCTTCATGGGTTTGGCTGTATTTTGAAAGAAATACCATGCTGATTATCTGTAAAATGATAAAGCAGATAAACACGAAGAAGCGCCGTATAAAAAGAAAAATATTTTTCATTTTCCGAAATGTGGAAGCTACTTTAAAAAACCGATAAAATTACATATCAACACAAATTTAAAGTGCTTACTATGTACAGTTATACGGCTAACGCATAATGAATGGGAAACGCTGATAGTTCTTTAGTGCCAGCCCTGTGCCACGTACAACGCTTTTTAATGGATCGTCGGCTACATGAACGGGTAATTTAATTTTTGCACTTAAACGTTTATCTAACCCACGTAAAAGCGCTCCGCCGCCTGTTAAGTAAAGCCCGCGACGGTAAATATCGCCGGCCAATTCCGGTGGCGTAGTTTCTAATGCTTTTAAAATGGCCTCTTCAATTTTAAAAATACTTTTATCCAATGCTTCAGCAATTTCTTGGTAGCTTACCATGATTTGTTTGGGAATACCGGTTACCAAGTCGCGACCGTTTACCGGCATATCATCCGGTGGATTGTCAAGGTCTTTCATGGCGGCACCCACATTTATTTTAATTTGCTCAGCAGTACGTTCACCAATAAGCAGGCTGTGGTAACGGCGAAGTGCTTCCATTATATCTGCTGTAAATTCATCACCTGCAATACGTATGGATTGGTCGCAAACAATACCCGCCAAAGCAATAACGGTTATACCGGTAGTACCACCACCAATATCAATAATCATGTTTCCTACGGGTTCTTCAACATCAATACCAATACCAAGTGCAGCAGCCATCGGTTCGTGAATCATATACACTTCTTTGGCTCCGGCTTGTTCAGCACTATCGCGTACCGCACGTTTTTCAACCTCGGTAATAGATGAAGGTATGCAAATTACCATGCGCCAACTGGGTGGAAAAAGTGGCTTTTTGGGATATACTAATTTTATTAATTCCCGAATCATTAATTCGGCAGCATTAAAGTCGGCAATTACACCATCTTTTAGCGGCCTAACGGTTCTAATACTTTCATGGGTTTTTTCGTGCATTAGTAAGGCCTTTTTTCCAACCGCTAAAACCTCCTTGGGGTTATTACGGTTTAAGGCAACAATACTAGGCTCATTCACAACAATTTCATCGTTATGAATAATAAGGGTATTAGCAGTACCCAAATCGATGGCAATTTCCTGGGTTAAAAAGTTAAAAACTCCCATGTAAATAGTGATTCTCTATGGTTGAATAAATTAGTTGCAAAGGTGTGTGAAAAAAAGTGAACTATCAAAGCCATTTGCATTTTTATTACCAGCATTTTTTGTTTTATTGAAAAAAGTTTTTTTCACAAAAAATGCAGCAAGTGTTAAAATGCTGATTGGCAAGACAATTCTAACCTACCTAACGCAAATTTTGTTGTTTTATTGGCTCAGAAAATACGAATAATCATGCCAGTTTTATAAAAATTCGTAACCTATGTCTTTTCTGTAATAAATATCTTTAAATGTAATGTTTTGTAAGGTTTGTTTACTCAAATTAATAGCTTCGGGTAAATGATTGGCTAATGCTGTTACAGCCAAAACCCTTCCTCCGTTGGTTACCAATTGATTGCCATTTAGGGTTGTGCCGGCGTGAAACACTTTAATATTTTCTTGTTTAGGAATATTTTCTAGGCCATAAATAGGAATGTTTTTAGCATAAGCTTCGGGATAGCCACCACTCACCGCAACAATAGTTGCTGCAGTTCTGCTATCAATGTTAATATTAGCATCTCCTAAAGTGCCATTGTGCATAGCAGCAAAAAGTGCTACCAAATCGGTTTGAAGACGCGGCATAACTACTTCCGTTTCCGGGTCGCCCATCCGGCAATTGTATTCTATTACAAAAGGATTATTGCCAACTTTAATTAAACCAAAAAAAATGAAGCCATTGTAAACCAACTGTTCTTCTTGTAACCCTTTAATGGTTGGTTGAATAATGGTGGTTTCAATTTTTTGCATAAATGCATCATCAACAAATGGAACAGGGCTAATGCAACCCATACCGCCGGTATTTAAACCTGTATCGCCTTCTCCAATGCGCTTATAATCTTTGGCATGACCAATTATTTGGTAATCTTCCCCATTGGTAAGCACAAACACACTCAGTTCAATGCCTGTGAGGAATTCTTCTATTACCACTTTTTTAGATGCATTGCCAAATTGCGCATGTTGAATCATGTTTTCAAATACCTGTAAAGCACTGGTATGATCATTGCAAATAACTACCCCTTTTCCTGCGGCAAGGCCATCCGCTTTTAATACTATGGGTAAGCTATGTTGTTGAATATACTGTTTGCCGGCTTCAAAATTTTCGGCAGTAAAACTGGCATAGGCAGCGGTGGGTATATGATGCCGCTGCATAAATTGTTTTGAAAACTCTTTACTGCCTTCTAATTGTGCAGCTTTTTTAGAAGGTCCTACAACAATTCCATCCCAATATTTTTGGCCATCAACATGGGTTTGTTGCATAAAGTCGTAAATGCCATTCACCAAAGGTTCTTCAGGTCCAACTACTAAAATGTCTATATTCTGTTCAATGCAAAAATTTCGTATTGCTTCAAAATCATTGATGCCAATGTTTACATTAGTGCCCACTTGTTGGGTACCAGGATTGCCGGGTGCTATAAATAATTGTTGACAGTGGTAACTTTCTGCAATTTTTTGTGCTAATGCGTGTTCGCGACCCCCACTGCCTAATAATAGAATGTTCATGTAAGGTTTTGTTTTTTGAAATGCTAATAATAAGTTGCTTGCTAAACTTTCTTCATCTAATGGATGAACAAAAAAATTTTAAACTTCATTACTATCGGTTGCGAATTTAATACGTTCTAAGAAAGGTAGCAGATTATTCTTCAAAGCCGGCATAAAACAAGGCATTAAAAAAGCAGCCTTTCAGCTGCTTTTCCGGTTGGGTTTATAATTTTATGAATTTGTTCATACATCTGAATTGGCTTCCTCCAATACATAATTTTTTTCGGGTAATATTTTGGCAACCGCCATGAACACAATTAAAAATCCTGCTAAGATGGCTATAAATAACCAGAAATAACTGGCTCCGGTGAATTTAGAAAAAATACCTCCGGAAGCTATACTACTATTGACAAATGCAGTAAATAAATTACCAACGGCAACAGTTAGCAGCCAAATTGCACTCATGGTACTTTTCATTGATTTGGGTGAATTGGTATAGGCATATTCTAAACCGGTAATGGAAACCATTACTTCAGATGCAGATAAAACAGCATAAGCTAAGATTTGCCACCAAACACTGGGCTTTCCACCATGATCGATATTGGTTTGAATTAATGCAATAATGACGAATGATGCACCGGTTAAAAATAAGCCTGCGCCAATTTTTCTAAGCGGAGTTACCTTAATACCAATTTTTTCAACAAATGGATAAACACCATAGGTAAAAATGGGAATCATGATTAATAAAAACAAGGGGTTTACAGTTTGAATTTGCTCGGGCAAGAAAGTTTTGCCGAAAATATTCAGGTCTAATTTTGTGGCCTGTAATACCCATTCTGAAAGACTTTGGTCCCACATTGCCCAAAAAATTGGCACAAAGGCAAATACCATCAATACCCGGTTTACTGCTTTTACACCATCAATAGCTTCTGCGCTATACGTTTCGCCTACTGCTTCCCAAATGGTTTTGCCATTTCTATTACTAAGGGCTTTAACCAAGTAAGTCACCATAATAAATGCATAGTTTTCTTTTTTAATGCCTGCAGGAGGAACTCGAACATATTTTTTTCGGCCTAACCAAAAAATAAATGTAGCTAACACCATTAAAATGCCCGGTACGCCAAATGCTACTGAGGGGCCAAATGATTTATAGAGAATAGGGATGATTAAAGTAGAAAATACTGAGCCCGCATTAATGCTAAAATAAAACCAGCCATAAACTTTACTCATTAGGCTTTGGTTCGATTTATCAAATTGGTCGCCAACATTGGCTGAAACACAGGATTTTATTCCTCCTGCAGCTACTGCAATAATTACCAATCCAATATTGAATAGGGAAAGATTATGGGTGGAAAGTGCTAAGGTTAAATTTCCTAAAGAATACAAAATAGATACATAGAAAATCACCAGGTATTTGCCAAAAAACCAATCTGCAATAATACCGCCTACTAAAGGCATAACATAAGCAAGCGATACGAAAATGTGGGTAAGCTCATTACTTTGTGCTTCCGCAGTGGCGGTTAATGCCGGATTTTGGGTAGGATTAAAAAATTGGGCAACCAGAAAAGTTGCTAAAATTGATCGTATGCCATAAAAACTAAAGCGTTCGGCTGCTTCATTACCAATAATGTAAGGCACCGATTTTGGCATTCGGGGTTTAGGGGCAATCGTTTCTTTTAATTCACTCATAGTGCAATTTTAAGGTTTTAAAGATATTGGAATTCTGTATTCACGAACCAAATTTTCGTAAATTAACGTTCGTTATGAAGCATTGGCTAAAATATACCATCTCATTTATACTGTTTTTTCTGGCCTTTATGGCATTCACACATACCAATTTTTGGTGTTGGGGTGCTTTGTTGTATGCTTGGGTATTCATTCCTTTGGTGGAACTTACCTTAAAGCCCGATATCACCAATCTTACGGAACAAGAGGAGCAAGTGGCTAAAAATGACCATATGTACGATATAATATTGTACGTAGCAGTTGTTTTACATTATTTGTTATTGGTACAATTTTTACGAAGCATGCAATTGCCAGATTTGCCTTTACAGGTTATTATTGCTCGCATTGCTACCATGGGTTTATTATGTGGTACGTTCGGTATAAATGTGGCGCATGAATTGGGGCATCGTTCTAATCGTTATGAGCAATTGCTGGCAAAAGCTGCATTATTAACCAGCTTATATACCCATTTTTTTATTGAACATAATCGTGGACATCATAAATGGGTAGCTACTCCATATGATCCCAGCACGGCCCCTTTGCATACTTCAGTTTACCGGTTTTGGTTAAGAAGTGTAACAGGTACTTATATAAATGCCTGGCGAATAGTAAACAAGCAAATGAAAAAGCAAGGATTGCCCATTATACACTATAAAAATGAAATGTTACAGTTACAATTGTTGCAAGTTTTATGGCTGGTATTTTTGTATGTAACGGTTGGTGGAATTGTTACATTATACTACATAGCTGCCGCCATAATTGGTTTCTTGTTGCTGGAAACAGTAAATTATATAGAACATTATGGTCTGCTTCGCAAATTACAAACCAGTGGGCAGTTTGAAAGAACAATGCCTTGGCATAGTTGGAATAGTAATCATGTAATTGGGCGATTGATGTTGTTTGAATTAAGTCGTCATAGCGACCATCATTATTTGGCATCTCGTAAATACCAAATTTTGCGGCATCAGCCACAATCGCCACAAATGCCAACAGGTTATCCGGGTATGATGCTTTTAAGTTTAATACCGCCAATATGGTTTTACCTGGTGCATAAAAAAATGCAGGCATTGGGATTAATGCCTGCAAAAAAGTAAAGTATGCTCAATTCAAAATTATAATCGTCCTTTTTTAATTTCTTCAACAACTCCCGGATCCAATAAAGTAGTGGTATCACCTAAATTATCTGTTTCGCCTTCTGCAATTTTTCTGAGAATTCTGCGCATAATTTTTCCGCTTCTTGTTTTGGGTAAACCACTCACAAATTGAATTTTATCGGGTTTGGCAATGGGGCCAATAATACGGGTAACGGTTTGGGTAATATCTTTTCTTACCAAATCGCCTGTGCCATGTGTATCTTGTCCATGTGAACCCTGATAGATTACAAAAGCATAAATGCCTTGCCCTTTTACTTCATGCGGATAACCAACTACTGCACTTTCCACAACTCCGGCGTGCATGTTAATAGCATTTTCAACTTCGGCTGTACCAATTCGGTGTCCACTTACATTCAAAACATCATCCACCCGACCGGTAATGCGGTACATGCCTTCTTTATTACGCATGGCACCATCGCCTGTAAAATACATACCGGGATAAGTGGCAAAATAATTGGTTCGGCATCGTTCATGATCGCCATAAGTAGTACGCAAAATGCCCGGCCAGGGCGCTTTAATGCATAAATTACCGGAAACAATATCGGCATCGCCCTGCTCAATTTCTTTCCCATTTTCATCAACCAATGTTACTTGTACTCCCGGCAAAGGCAGCGTAGCCCATCCCGGTTTTGATGGGGTTACACCGGCTAAATTTGAAATTAAAATACCACCCGTTTCTGTTTGCCACCAAGTATCAACAATTGGGCATTTCTTTTTTCCAATATTTTCATCATACCAATGCCAGGCTTCCTCATTAATGGGTTCGCCTACTGTGCCCAAAACTTGTAATGATGACAAATTTTTCCCGGCCAGGGGGCCCAAGCCAAATCCCATTAAACTTCTTATAGCAGTTGGTGCAGTGTATAAAATGTTCACTTTGTATTTGTCAACAATTTCCCAAAACCTTCCCGCATCGGGCCAGGTAGGAATACCTTCAAACATTAAGGTAGTGGCACCTGCAGAAAGAGGGCCATAAACAATATAACTATGACCGGTAACCCAACCAATATCGGCCGTGCAGAAATGAATTTGGCCGGGTTGATATTGGAATACATTTACAAAACTATAATTAGTGTACACCATATATCCCCCACAGGTGTGTACAACACCTTTGGGTTTTCCGGTTGAGCCGGATGTGTACAATATGAATAAGGGATCTTCCGCATCCATTTCTTCGGCGGGGCAATCGGTAAGTCCTAAAGTTTCAACATTTTTAATTTCATCTTCCCACCAAACATCGCGTCCTTTTATCATGGAAACGGGGGTGCGGGTGCGGGTGGCAACAATTACTCTTTTCACCGTTTTATTGCCAATTAATGCATCATCAATTACACTTTTTAAAGGAATATCTTTCGCGCCTCTAAAAGCCCCATCGCAGGTAATTACGAAACTGGCTTTTGCATCTTCTAAACGGTCGGCAATACTTTGAGCAGAAAATCCACCAAAAATAACAGAGTGAATGGCTCCAATTCGTGCACAGGCTAACACTGCAATGGCTAATTCAGGAATCATGCCCATGTAAATACAAACACGGTCACCTTTTTGAACGCCATTGGTTTTTAGTACGTGGGCAAACTGACACACTTTTTCATATAATTTTCTGTATGTAAGTACACGGTGGTGTTCTTCGGGGTCGTTGGGTTCCCAAATAATGGCGGGCATGTTGCCCATTTTTTCTAAATGGCGGTCTAAGCAATTTTCTGTAATATTCAATTTTCCGCCTTTAAACCACTCAATTTTGGGTTCTGTAAAATTCCATTCTAAGGTTTTATCCCACTTTTTTCGCCACGTAAAATTTTCTGCAATGGCACTCCAAAATGCTTCCGGATTCTCTATACTTTTTTTGTAATCGGCTTGGTATTGTTCAAAGGTTTTAATTTGATAAGGATAAGACATGGCAATCAATGTTTAGGCAATAAAATTAAGATTATTGATTGGGTTGCCCTATAGCTTTACCGATTTTTTTAACGGAATAAGCAAAGGTTTGCGTTATTATGTATTTCGTTTTTATTGCAAGTAATTGCCCTTTAAGCTTAATTTAATGATCGCTGCGAGCATCAAAAATAAAAAGCGGTTTATCTGTTAAGGAATAATTAAACTATATCACCTGTAAAACTGAAATAATATGATTCGGAATTCTCTGCTTTCGGGTATTATTTTATTGACGCTATCCATACACTGGCAAAATAATTTTAATGAAGCAAAGCTTCTAGCTCAAAAGCAACACAAATTCATTCTATTGAATTTTTCAGGTTCTGATTGGTGCGGGCCTTGTATTCGGCTGCATAAGGAAATATTGGAAACGCCTGTTTTCGAAAAGTTTGCCGATAGCAGTTTAATTATGGTAAATGCCGATTTCCCCAGGATGAAAAAAAATCAGCTGTCTGCCCAACAACAGAAACAAAATGATGCCGTAGCCGACTTATACAATACAAAGGGCATATTTCCTTTAACCTTGTTGATTGATGCCAATGGAAAGGTTTGGAAAGAATGGGATGGTTTCCCCAATGTATCGCCGGAAGCTTTTGTTGAACAAGTGAAAAATGCCATAGCCTTGACTAACCCATTTTAAAATGCCTTTACAATTATACAAGGAATGTATGAAATTAATGGGCAACCAGTTTGAAATTAGTGTGGTTGCCGATAGCAAAAACTATGCGCATGATTGCATTGCAAAGGCTGTTGCAGAAATAAAACGAATAGAAAATTTATTAACCACATTTAATGATTGCAGCGAAACTAATTTAATTAATGCTGCGGCGGGAATACATCCTGTACAAGTTAGTGAAGAAACCTTTCGATTAATACAACGTTCTATTCGTATTTCAAATGTAACGCAAGGTGCATTTGATATTACTTATGGCTCTATTGATAAAAACTTATGGAACTTCAATTTAAAAATGCAAGCCTTACCCGATGCACATACCGCAAAGAAAATGGTTCGGCTGATAAATTACAAAAATATTGAATTAAATGAAAACGATTTTTCAGTTTTGTTAAAACATAAAGGCATGCGTATTGGGTTTGGAGGTATTGGAAAGGGCTATGCTGCCGATAAAGCCAAACAAGTATTATTAGCATGTGGTATTGAAAGCGGTATTGTAAATGCTTCCGGCGATTTAATTACATGGGGTTTTCAACCCAATGGTGAGCCTTGGACAATTGGTATTGCGCATCCCGATGCAGCTTATTCCGTATTCTCTTATTTCAATATCAGCAATATGGCTGTAGCAACTTCAGGCAATTACGAAAAGTTTGTATGGATAAATGGAAAAAAATATTCACACACTATTAATCCTAAAACCGGATTGCCGGTTACCGGTATTAAAAGTGTTACCATTATTACCACACATGCTGAAATTGCCGATGCAATGGCTACACCTGTTACTATTATGGGTGTTGATGCCGGTTTAAATATGATTAATCAAATGAATAACATTGAAGCTATTATTGTTGATGATGATAATAGGGTTTTTACTTCTCGTAATATTCATATTAATAAACAAAAGTATACAAAAATTTAAAATTATGAAATCAGTGTATTATGGAATATTAATTGTGTTTTCATGCATGAGTTTATTGGCCTGCACACCGGTGAAAGAATACCAAAAAAATCGATTGAATGATGCAGAGATGAGCCTTTCCAGTAGAAGAGTACAAAAAAATGAGTTGAATTTTCAAACCTATCGTGAAGGTTCTGCCGGCGCAAATGGTGGAAAAACAGGCGGAGGTTGTGGTTGTAATTAAAACAATGGCTTTTATCCTTATAATTCCACAATCATCTTGTTGAATCATCCAATGTTAAACCTGCTTAAGTCATCCTTAACAATTGTTTCATGAAAAAAATTTGCTTAACTGTAGTTGGTATTTATATTTTGTTATTACACGCATTTGCACAAACCAGCAATAGCGTTGATACTGCTTATGAACCCAAACCACTTAAGTTAGATGAAATTAATTTGGTTTCCAGCTATTATAATCAAAATGGTGACCACTCGGCCATATTGGGTGGCATTGGGAATGAGCATGTAGTGGATTTGGCAAATGGTTTAGAACTGAATTTTGTTGGATGGGATGCAAGAAAAAATAAACATACTATTACGGCAGGCCTAGGATTCGATCATCATACTTCAGCATCGGCTGCTTATGTTTCTAAAACCGGCGCTTCAAAAACCGGAGGTACAAGAGTTTATCCTTCTTTCAATTGGTTAGTTGAAAATGAAAATAAAGGAACATCATTTGGCTTGGGAGCCTATTATTCTGCTGAATACAACTATCATTCATTGGGGTTAGATGCCAGTTATTCCAAAAAAACCAATAATAATGGCCAGTTTGATGGTAAAATATCGGCCTACTTCGATCAAGTTAAATTAATATATCCCTCTGAACTTATTCCCGTAAGCAGTACACCAACCACCAGTTCGGGTGCAACATACATTACTACTGCCAGTGGAAATACAGTATTAAGTGGTGGGGGAGGTTATACGGATGAAAAACCTAAAATTCCATCAGCACCTCGTAACACCTATGATGCATCGCTTACCTTTTCACAAGTTATTAATAAGCGTTTGCAAGCCAGTGTAATGCTCGATTTGGTTTCGCAAAGCGGCTATCTGGGTTTGCCGTTTCATCGGGTTTATTTTAATGACGGTACCGATCATGTTGAAAATCTACCTTCTTTACGATATAAAATACCTATTGGTATTCGGTTGAATTATTTTGCCGGCGATAATTTAATTATACGTGCTTATTACCGTTATTATTTTGATCAATGGGGCATACAATCACATACAATTGATTTGGAAGTACCTGTAAAAATTACCCCTTTCTTTTCGTTATCACCTTTTTACAGGTATTATATACAAACGGCTGCCCGTTATTTTGCACCATATGGTATGCATACAGCAGCCGACCAATACTACACCAGTAACTATGCCTTATCAGCTTTAAGCAGTAATTTTTTTGGCATGGGGTTACGATTGTCGCCACCTGATGGTATTTTAAAAACACACTTGTCTAATATTGAAGTTCGGTATGGGCATTATTTACAAACCACCGACTTGTTGGCTAATATTGTGTCTTTTGCTTTTCAGTTTAAATAGTAATATGCATTTATTTTAAGTTTTTTGTTGCGCATTACATTCAGTTAAAATTGTACTTTCGGGCAAATTCACAATGCATGTCGGTTGAAGTAAAGCATTTGGTTAAACAGTATGGCCAACAATATGCCGTAAATAATATTAGTTTTCATTTGCAAAAAGGCCAAATTACCGGCTTTTTGGGTCCGAATGGTGCTGGAAAAAGTACCACCATGAAAATGATTACGGGTTATTTAATGCCCGATGAAGGTATGGTAACTGTTAATGGTATAGAAGTACAACGGAATCCCATTGACGCAAAAAAAATGATTGGTTATCTGCCTGAAACAAATGCACTGTATTATGACATGTATGTGTGTGAATATCTTTATTTTGTTGCAGGAATAAAAGGTATAAAAAACAAATGGCAAGAAATTAAAAAGGTGATTGAATTAACCGGCCTTCAGGTTGAAAAAAATAAAAAAATAGCACAATTATCAAAAGGCTATAAACAACGGGTAGGCCTTGCTGCTGCCCTCATTAACAGCCCTGAAGTATTAATTTTAGATGAACCTACCAGTGGCCTCGATCCCAATCAAATAGTTGAAATTAGGAATGTAATAAAACAACAAGGTTCGGAAAAAACAGTTTTGTTTTCTTCGCATACTTTACAGGAAGTAACTGCAATTTGTGACAGAGCCATTATTATAAATGAAGGGAAAATTGTAGCAGATGATACGCTGCAAAATTTGCAGCATCAAAAAAATGACATTGCTACTATTACCATTTCACTTCGCGAACAACATTTACAACCTCAAGCATTGCAACTACCGGAAGTTGATAGGGTTGAAATGACTGCCCCAGGAACTTTTAAATTGTATACACGACAAGAACAGTTGGTAAGAAAACATTTATTGGCGTTTGCACTTCAAGAAAATCTGAACATTATTGCGCTTCAATCCGAACAACAAAGTTTAGAAGAGGTATTTAGAAAGCTAACAATTGGTAGCTAAATTACTTGATAAAAGTTGCATGGATGCTGTATTTTCGCAGCCATTAAAAACAAAAAATCAAGCAACCATGAGCTACATTGTAGATGTACATGCCCGCCAAATTTTAGACAGTCGCGGAAATCCCACTATTGAAGTAGATGTATTAACCGATAATGGCACTTTAGGCCGTGCTGCTGTACCCAGTGGCGCTAGTACCGGTGTTCATGAAGCGGTTGAATTAAGAGATAATGATAAAAGTATATATTTAGGTAAAGGAGTTTTGCAAGCCGTAAAAAATGTTAATGAAACAATTGCAGAAAAAATAACCGGCTTTGAAGTTGACCAACAAGTGGCCATTGATGAAGCAATGATTGCTTTAGATGGTACGCCTAACAAAGCTAAATTAGGCGCCAATGCAATATTAGCAGTTAGTTTGGCAGTTGCTAAAGCCGCCGCTATAGAAGCGGGTTTGCCATTGTATCGTTATATCGGAGGTGTGAATGCAAAAACACTTCCCGTTCCCATGATGAATATTTTGAATGGTGGTGCACATGCCGATAATAAAATAGATTTTCAGGAATTTATGGTAATGCCTATAGGTGCCAAAAGCTTTAGCGAAGGTTTACGTTGGGGTGTAGAAGTATTCCATGCTTTAAAATCAGTACTTAAAAAGAAAGGATACAGCACTAACGTAGGCGATGAAGGAGGTTTTGCACCAAATATTCAAAGCAATGAAGAGGCTATTGATACTGTTATGGCAGCAATAGCAGCTGCAGGTTTTAAAGCAGGTACTGATATTGCCATTGCAATGGATCCGGCTGTAAGTGAAATGTTTGATGCCAATAAAAAAGTTTATCATTTCCATAAATCGGACGGTAAAGAACTCTCTATTGAGAAAATGGTAGAATATTGGGCAAATTGGGTAAAAAATTATCCCATTGTTTCCATAGAAGATGGTATGGCAGAGGACGATTGGGAAGGTTGGAAATTATTAACCCAAACTTTGGGTAGTAAAATTCAATTGGTAGGCGATGACTTGTTTGTTACCAATGTACAACGTCTACAAAAAGGTATTGATGATAAAATTGCCAATGGGTTGTTAGTAAAAGTAAACCAAATAGGTTCCCTTACTGAAACCATTAATGCAGTTACATTGGCACAGCACAATGGTTATAATACTATTATGAGCCATCGTAGCGGTGAAACTGAAGATGTTACCATAGCCGATTTAGCAGTAGCACTTGGTTGCGGCCAAATTAAAACCGGTTCAGCATCTCGTACCGACCGTATAGCCAAATACAATCAATTATTAAGAATTGAGGAAGAATTAGGTGCTTCCGCATTATTCCCTTCCGGCAAAATTAAATTTGCGAAATAATTTTTACAGCCAATTTCTTAAAAAGAGAGACTCCCGAAAGTCTCTCTTTTTTTTAACAGCCATTTACTCAATAAATTGCTAAGCGTTTCGTTATTAGGATGAACCAAATAAAATAAAGCAACTTTTGAAAAAAGGGCATTCATACTTAAATGAATGATTGCGATTAAATGTTTGAACAATTATTTATTTTTCATAGGCCCTAGTAAATTGTGTAAATATTATGTTACTGAAGTTTAAAAAAATTCCCGCCATTTTTTATAACAAATACATTTTAAGCATTGCTTTTTTTGTGGTTTGGATGCTGTTTTTCGATCAGCGTGATGTGTTTTATGTTTGGCAACAAAAACATCAATTAAAGGAGCTTTTACAAAAGAAGGCATATTACGAAAATGAAATAAAAATGGCGCAAAGCGATTTGAATAACTTGCAAAATAATCCTGCCGCTATTGAAAAGTTTGCACGGGAAAAATATTTAATGAAGAAGCCTAATGAAGATGTATTTGTGGTAGAAAGCGATGTTATCCACAATTAATGCACGCCTGCAATATTTGTTATAAATGTGCGTTTAACTTAGGCCATTAGTGCTATTGCAAAATGCCCAAAAAATTACCCAAACATAATATTCAAAAACCCCTCAAAACAATGAGTTTGTTCACAGAAGAAACCCTAATCCTATATCTTTATCAAGAAACAGAGCCCAAACTAACTCGCGAAATTGAAGCTGCATTAGAAGATGACATTTTCCTTCAGGAAAAGCTAAAAATGTTACAACGCAGTATTAAGCAATTGGAACGTTTAAAAAATCAATCCAAACTTCCCCGCGAAGAATCAGTGAAAAGTATTTTAGCTTACGCCAAGAAACATGCAAAGAAATAATGCTACTTTTAATGATTCATTAAAAGTTAGCCGTATGAAATTATTTTTGATTGCAGTACTATTTATTGTTTCTGTAGGAAGCCTAAATGCGCAATCGCATGGAACTGTTTTTGAGCATGAAGTAATGCAAAGCAACATTTTGCATAAAGAGGTAGCATATGCAGTCTATCTTCCCTTCGATTATAATACTTTTAATAGAAATTATCCCGTTGTGTATTTGTTTCATGGCTATACCGATAATGAAACGGGATGGATACAATACGGTGAAGTAAATCGTTTTGCCGATAAAGCTATTGCGGAAGGCACCATACCGCCTATGATTATTATTATGCCCAATGCTGATTCTAGCTGGTATATAAATGCATTAAATGGACAGGAAAATTATGAAGACTTTTTTATAAAAGAATTTATGCCTTCTGTTGAAAAAAAATACCGCATTAAGGCAGAAAAACGTTTTAGAGGACTTTCAGGGCTTTCAATGGGCGGCTATGGCGCATTAATTTATGCAATGAAATATCCCAATTTGTTTTCAGCCGCAGCTCCCTTAAGTGCTGCAGTATTTACTGATGATGAAATGATGAATATGCCTCAAGATCATTGGGATAAATTTTCTTTTCCTAAACTATATGGCAACTTTCCACCCGGCAAACAGCGGTTGAATAATGCCTGGTATCAAAATTCTGTTTTAAAAATTGTAGAAAATACACCTGCCGATAACTTACAAAAAGTACGCTATTGGATTGATTGCGGTGATGACGACTTTTTAACCAAAGGAAACTGTATGCTTCACTTAGCACTTACTGCGAAAAAAGTGCCACATGAGTTTCGTGTACGCGATGGTGCCCATACTTGGGGATACTGGCGTTCAGGCATCACAGATGCTTTACAATTCATTGGTCAAAGTTTTCATTTGTAAAATTTCGGTCGTTTATTTTTTGCTGTATTTATTGCACTCATGACAAAGAAAGAACGTTACCAAATTGTGCTGGACTATTTTGAAAAAAATATTCCAAATGCACAAACCGAATTACAATATACCAATCCCTTTCAGCTTTTAGTGGCTGTTATTCTTTCAGCACAATGCACCGATGTTAGGGTTAATCAAACCACACCTGCCATCTTTAAAAAATATTCTAACGTACAGGCATTGGCGAACGCAACTTTCGATGAGTTGTTTCCACTTATAAAAAGTATTTCTTACCCCAACAATAAAACCAAACATTTAATTGGCATGGCTAATATGCTTATTGAAAAGTTTGGGGGTGAAGTACCTATGACTGTTAATGAGTTAATACAATTACCCGGTGTGGGCCGCAAAACCGCTAACGTAATTACCAGTGTAATTGATGAACAACCCAATATGGCTGTGGATACGCATGTTTTTAGGGTAAGCGCCAGACTTGGATTAACCACAAAAGCTACCACACCTCTTGCTGCTGAGAAACAACTGATTCAATACATACCGCAGCATTTAATACATAAGGCGCATCATTGGCTTATTTTACATGGCCGTTATACTTGTTTGGCACGAAATCCCAAATGTAACAGTTGCGGTTTAACAGCAGTTTGTTTGTATTACAAAAAACAAGCTAAGGTAAATGTAAAAACTGCCAACAATTAACTTATTGATTGGCCATTTTAGCTGTGTTTTCCGCTAGTTGCAATGCCTCAATAAATTCATCAATTTCACCATTCATTACCGCATCTAAATTATAGGAAGTTAATCCAATGCGGTGATCTGTTACCCTTCCTTGAGGCCAGTTATAGGTTCTAATTTTTGCGCTTCTATCGCCGGTACTTACCAAAGTTTTACGTTGGCGGGCAATTTCTTCTTCTTGTTTACGTACTTGTTCTTCATACAATTTAGTACGAAGCATTTGCATGGCTTTTTCTCTATTACCTAACTGTGTACGTTCGGTTTGGCAAACCACTACAGTGCCTGTAGGAATGTGGGTTAAGAAAACTTTTGTTTCTACCTTGTTTACGTTTTGGCCACCGGCACCACCACTTCGCGCTGTTTCCATTTTTACATCACTCTCTTTCAATTCAAAGTCAACTTCTTCGGCCTCAGGTATAACTGCTACTGTAGCTGCTGATGTATGTACACGCCCTTGTGTTTCAGTTGCAGGTACCCGTTGTACACGGTGTACTCCACTTTCAAATTTTAAAGTGCCATATACATCTTCGCCGGTAACTTCAACTACAACTTCTTTATAACCGCCTGCAGTTCCTTCACTTTCGCTTACAATGGCTGTTTTCCAACCTTTTTTCGCGCAATAGCGTAAATACATTCCCAATAAATCACCTGCAAAAAGGCTAGCCTCATCGCCACCGGTACCGGCTCTAATTTCTAAAATGGCATTTTTATCATCCTGAGGATCTTTGGGTATTAGTAATTGAGTAAGGGTTTTTTCTAAGGTTTCTTTCTTTTCCTCTAACTGGGGTAATTCCATTTTGGCCAGTTCTTTCATATCCTCATCATTACTATTCAGGTTGTCTTTTACAAACTGATAGTCGTTCAACACTTTTTTATATTCTTCAAAAGGTTGTACAATTTTTTCTAAAGCCCTGTATTCTTTACTAAGTTTACCAAATTCGGCTTGGTTATTAATAATTTCAGGATTGGTTAATGCAATACCAACCTGTTCAAACCTTGCCTTAATGGCTTCTAATTTATCCAGCATATCCTCAAAAAATTTTCAGTTGGCAAAAGTACAGTTTTCAGCAATGCTTTGTAGTAACATTAAGAATCCTTAATTTCAATATCCCCAAAAAAACAACCATGCGTACCTTATTTTGTTGCCTTTATGTCCTTTTTTCCTTGACATTGAACGCCCAAACTGCCGATATTTTAATTAAAAACGGCAAAATTATGAATGGCACGGGCAATAATTGGTTTTATGGCGATGTGGCTATTGCTAATGGTAAAATTTTAGCTGTTGGTCAATTAACGGGCTGGAAAGCGCATCAAACCATTGATGCTTCCGGCTTAATTGTTTCACCGGGTTTTATTGATGTGCATACCCATATTGAAGGCGATGAAGCCAGAAATCCTACTGCTGACAACTTTATTTATGATGGGGTTACTACCGTTATTACCGGCAATTGCGGCCTTTCTAAAACGGATATGGGTGCCTATTTTCATTTTTTAGATAGTGTACACCTTTCCACTAATGTGGCTTCGCTAATAGGTCACAATGACATTCGTAAAGCTGTAATGGGTACTGCCCGCCGTGCACCTACACCGCAGGAAATGCAGCAAATGGAAAAAATAATGCAAAAAGCCATGCAAGATGGGGCGGTTGGACTATCAACAGGATTGATTTATATACCGGGTGCCTATGCCAATACCAATGAAGTTGTGGCATTGGCTAAAATTGCTGCAGCTTACAATGGTGTTTATGCTACTCATATGCGCAACGAAGGCGATAGCGTTGTACCGGCTATTAAAGAGGCTTTGTATATTGGTGAAACAGCCGGTTTGCCTGTTGAGATTTCGCATTTTAAATTAAGTGGTCAGCAAAACTGGGGTAGAAGTAAAGAAACTTTGGCCTTAATAAAAGATGCACGACGTAATGGCATTGACGTAACTATTGATCAATATCCTTACACAGCCAGCAGTACTAATTTGGGAACCTTGCTGCCCGATTGGGTTTTAGCGGATGGGAAAGATTCTATTAATGCCCGACTCAGTAATGCTGCTATTCGTAAACAGTGTATTGATTATATGTTGGAAAGGCTGCATAAGCGAAAACTGAAACATTTTAGTTATCCGGTGGTAGCCTATTATAACTTCGATACAACTTTAAATGGTAAAAGTATTGAAGCCATTAATGTTTTAAAAGGAAGAAAACATACTGCTAAAGCAGAAGCTGAAACAGTTTTAGAAATGATGCAACATGGCGGTGCTGCAATGGTATTTCATGGTATGAGTGAAGGCGATGTGCAATACATTATGCAATACCCTTTCTGTATGTTTGGTTGCGATGCCGGCATTCGGGTGTTTGGCGAAGGGGTACCCCATCCCCGAGGTTACGGTAGTAATGCAAAAATTTTGGGTAAATATGTAAGGGAATTGCATTTATTTAGTTGGGAAGAAGCTATTAGAAGAATGACCGGCTTGCCTGCACAAAAATTTCATTTATACAATAGGGGTTTATTATTGCCGGGTTATGCGGCAGATGTAGTTGTTTTTAATCCTAACACCATTATAGATAAAGCAACTTATGATAGTCCACATCAATATTCAGAAGGTGTGCAATACGTTATTGTAAATGGAGCTGTTACATTGCAAAATGGCAAGCATACCGGAGTACGTAATGGGGTGACTTTAAAAAATAATACATTACAAAATTTATAATAATGATTCATACAAAAATCGGCTTACTGTTTTTTGTCTTTTGCATTGGATTATCTGTGCATGCGCAACGCTACGAACGTATTACTCAAAATGCCATTTTGGTTGATACACATAACGATATCTTAAGCGCATGTATTGAAAAAAAGGTTTCGTTAGATAATGATTTAACGAATATTACAATGTCCGATTTAAATAGATTTAAAAAGGGTGGTGTAGATGTTCAGTTTTTTTCTGTATGGTGCGATGGCGACCAACGGAATCCATTTGACTTTGCTAATAGAGAAATGGATACTTTATATGCTGTAGCCAAAAGAAATCCGAATAAAATTGTAATTGTAAAAAACTATCAACAACTATTGCAAACAGTAAAAGCACATCAACTGGCTGCAATGTTTGGCGTTGAAGGTGGACACATGATTGAAAACGATTTGAAAAAGTTGGATAGTTTATATAACCGGGGTGCACGCTATTTAACATTAACTTGGAATAATTCTAACAGCTGGGCTACTTCGGCAATGGATGAAACCCTGAATGCAAAAACCATAACACACAAGGGTTTAACCGATTTTGGCAAACAAGTAGTAAGACACATGAATGCATTGGGAATGTTGATTGATGTATCACACACCGGCGAACAAACTTTTTGGGATGTTATTCATACCACTACAAAGCCCATCATTGCATCGCATAGTGATGTGTATAATATTTGCCCGGTATTTAGAAATTTAAAAGATGAGCAAATAAAAGCAATTGGTAAAAATGGCGGTGTTATTCAGTTGAATTTTTATTCCGGATTTTTAGATAGCACCTTCATGCAAAAGCAACAACAGTTTTCTGTAAGCCATAAAATGGAGTTAGATAGTTTAATACATAAGGGCATGCAACGCGATTATGCATTAACATGGTTATTTCAAAAATATGCAACTGAAGTAAACGGTTGGCGACCATCTTTATCTTTATTACTCGATCATTTGGATTATATTGTTCGATTAATTGGAGTTGACCATGTTGGTTTGGGTTCTGATTTTGATGGCATTAATTCAGCCCCACAACAATTGGATGATGTTACCAGTTATGCCCTTATAACCAAAGGTTTAATGCAACGAGGATACAACAAAAAAGATATTGAAAAAATTTTGGGTGGAAACTTACTTAGAGTGCTAAAACAAAATGAAAATTAAAAGCGTATGAAATACTTATGGCTATTGTTCTTGCTTCCATTGCAACTAAATGCGCAACAAAATAATGCAACCAACATACAACGTTGGGAAAATATGGCCAAACAAGTAACAATTATTCGCGATAACTGGGGAATTCCGCATGTTTATGGAAATACCGATGCTGCTGCAGTTTTTGGTTTACTGTATGCGCAATGTGAGGATGATTTTCAAAGGGTTGAAATGAATTATATTGAAAAACTGGGGCGAATGGCGGAAGTAAAAGGAGAATCTTCCCTATATGATGACTTATTGATTCGTTTACAAATTGATTCAATTGATGCAAAGAATGATTATGCAAAGGCACCATCATGGCTAAAGCAATTATTGGATGCTTATGCCGATGGAATCAATTTTTATTTATTCAAACATCCCGACGTAAAACCTGTTTTATTAAATCCATTCAAGCCTTGGTATCCGTTATTGTGGACGGATGGAAGTATTGGCGCAATTGATATTGGTGGAGTTACTACTAATGAACTTAAAAATTTTTATGGTAATGAACATTTACCCACTGCAAAAATATTTTCCGAAAATGAACAACTTACTTCCGGTTCTAACGGGTTTGCCTTTGCGCCTTCAAAAACAGCTTCTGGAAATGCCATTTTATACATTAATCCACATGTAACTTTTTATTTTCGCCCCGAAGTGCAGGTGGTGAGCAAGGAAGGGTTAAATGCATATGGTGCTGTAACCTGGGGGCAGTTTTTTGTATATCAAGGATTTAATGAACATTGTGGTTGGATGCATACTTCCAGTTATGCAGATGTAGCAGATTTATATGCCGAGAAGGTGCAACAACAAAATGGGAAATGGATGTATTATTACAATCATCAATGGCTACCCGTTCAACAAAAGCAAATAACCATTTATTATTCGAATGGCAGCAATAAAATTGCTAAAACATTTACAACCTATTTTACACATCATGGTCCGGTTATGGCACAACGCAACCATCAATGGATTGCAGTAAAAGCCATGAATCGTTCCATGAATAGCCTTATCCAATCATGGATGCGAACCAAAGCCAACAACTTTGATGAGTTTAAAAAAACAATGGAACTCTATTCTAACACATCTAACAATACTGTTTATGCTGATGATAAAGGAAATATAGCTTATTGGCATGGTAATTTTATGCCACGACGCGATACTGCGTACAATTGGGCATTGCCGGTAGATGGAACTATTGCTGCAACCGAATGGAAAGGGTTACATACTTTGAATGAGATAATTCATGTTTATAATCCGGCCACCGGTTTTATAGAAAATTGTAATTCTACACCGTTTACAGTTTCAGGTTCAAGTAGCCCCTTAAAACAAAATTATCCCCACTACATGGCACCTGATGGTCAAAATTTTCGTGGCGTGTTGGCCGTAAAATTGTGGGAAAATGCTACGCAGCTAACGCTTGATAAGGTAATTAAAACTGCTTATAATACCCATTTGTCAGCCTTTGACATTTTAATTCCGGCTTTGCTTAAAGCGTATGATCTTGAAAAAAATAATTATCCGAATTTAGAGCAACCCATTGAACTATTACAGCATTGGAATAGGAATGCCTCAGCAACCTCTGTTGCCACAACTTTGGCTATTGAATGGGGGCAAAAGCTTTTGCCTGAAATTATGAAAAATAAAGATGAAGAGGATGAAGCAGATCAGGTTGAAAAAACAATTCGTTTTGCACAGCAAGCCAGTTCCGTTAGTTTATTGCAACCCTTGCAAAGAGTTATTGAACAACTAACACAAAATTTTGGAAGCTGGCAAGTTGCTTGGGGCGATATTAATCGTTACCAACGATTAACGGGTAATGTCAATGAAATTTTTGATGATAACAAGCCTAGTTTACCTGTTGGCTTTGCGGCCTCAACATGGGGTTGCATTCCTTCTTTCGTAAGTAAAACTTTCAATGGAACTAAAAAACGTTATGGTTATAATGGCAATAGTTTTATTTGTGCAGTAGAGTTTGGTAAAACAGTGAAAGCTAAATCATTATTAACCGGTGGTGAAAGCGGCCATGTTAGTTCACCTCATTTTACCGACCAGGCAGCTATGTACACCAATGGTGTTTTTAAAGATGTTTTATTTTATAAAGATGATGTATTAAAACACGTTACAAAACAGTATCATCCCGGTGAGTAGTTGAGTGCTTTAATAATTAAGCAATCTCTCAATAGTTTCTGCTAATCGGGCATGTGCTAAAAAGTTTTGTTCAAGTGTTGTGTTAAAAGGGACAGGCGTATCTAAACTGGCACAGCGCATTACGGGTGCATCTAAGTGTTCAAAACAATGTTCTGTTATCCAGGCACTTATTTCAGCGCCAATGCCGCCGGTAAGTGTGTCTTCATGCAACACCAGCACTTTGCCTGTTTTTAAAACGGTGTTACGAATACTATCATAATCCAGTGGTAATAATGTTCTTAAATCAATAATTTCAATTGAGGAATCGGTATGTTCAGCACAATATTGCAATGCCCAATGTACACCCGCACCATAGGTTATAATGCTTAAATCGCTTCCACTTTGCGCAACTCTTGCTTTACCTATTGGTATCTCATAATACTCATTAGGTACATAACCGGTTACACTTCTATACAAAGCTTTGTGTTCAAAAAATAAAATTGGATTGGGGTCATTAAATGATGCCAACAGTAAGCCTTTTGCATCGAACGGCGTTGCCGGGTAAACCACTTTTAAACCGGGCACATGTGTAAACCAAGCTTCATTGCTTTGTGAATGAAAGGGACCGGCACCAACCCCTGCACCGGTTGGCATTCGAACAACCACATCGGCATTTTGATTCCAACGGTAATGTATTTTCGCTAAGTTGTTTACTATTTGGTTGAATCCTACAGAAACAAAATCGGCAAACTGCATTTCAACCATGCTCTTAAACCCCTCTAAACTTAAACCTAATGCAGTACCAATAATGGCGCTTTCGCATAAGGGTGTATTGCGTACTCTATTTTTGCCATATTTCTCAAGCAAGCCTTCTGTAATCTTAAATGCACCACCATATTCTGCAATATCTTGACCCATTAAAATGAGTTTATCATGTTTTTGCATGGCCAAATCAAGACCATCCTTAAGCGCATCAATTAAACGATGTGGTTTCTCAGTAGTTGCTGAATTATTACGCATGTTTTCGGAAGGCTCTTCAACAGGTGGGGCAGGGGCATAAACATCCGCCAACTCTTCCCGTGTATTGGCAACCATAGGTGCTGCCTGATAAGCAATTTGTAATTCTTCTTCAATAGCCAATTTCATGTTATGCCTTATATCTTCAATGGCTGATGGGGTAAGGATTTGCTCATTCAATAAATATTCTTCATAATTTTTTATTGGATCTTTTTCCGCCCAAATGTCAAATAGCTCTTTGGGAACATATTTTGTGCCACTGGCCTCTTCATGACCGCGCATTCTAAAAGTCATGCATTCAATTAAATAGGGCTTTTGTTGTTCAATACAATATTTTCTTACGCCGCTAATTGTATCATACACTTCTAAAATATTATTTCCATCAATTTGAACGCCTTCCATTCCATAACCAATGGCTTTATCAACCAAATTTTTGCAGCGGTATTGTTCATTAACAGGTGTGCTAAGTCCGTATCCGTTATTTTCAATAATAAAAATAACCGGCAAGTTCCAAACGGCAGCTACATTTAGGGCTTCATGGAAATCGCCTTCACTTGTACCGCCATCGCCGGTGAATGCTAATGCAACTTTATGTTTTTGTTGTAATTGATTGGCTAATCCTGCACCATCGGCTACGGCCAATTGTGGACCTAAATGTGAAATCATGCCACAAATAAAATGTTCTTTAGAACCAAAATGGAAACTTCTTTCTCTTCCTTTAGAATACCCTTCATGATTGCCTTGCCATTGCATGAATAATTTGTGCAAAGGCATTTTTCTGGAAGTAAATACTCCTAAGTTTCTGTGTAAGGGCATTATCCATTCATCGCTTTCCAAAGCTAAGGTAGCACCAACTGCAATGGCTTCTTGACCAATGCCACTAAACCATTTACTGATTTTTCCCTGACGCAATAACACCAACATTTTTTCTTCAATTAGTCTGGGATATAATAATTCATGATAAAAATTGATCAGTTGTGCATTGGTTAATGCCTTTCTATTGAATTGCATGGCAGCAAATTTTTGTGCCGTAAAATTACCTGATATTTTTTATGGCAAATACAACAAATTGAAAATAGTGAATGCTAAATGAATAAAAATAAAAAAGAAGCCGTCTCATTACTAAAATTTGAGACGGTTTTTTTATTTTTCAATATCTTCGATAAAAGTTTATTTTTTTATATATAAATGAAAAATTTAGTTTTAAGCGGCAATTTTCTTTCTTAAATTGTGTGCTAAAGCCATTAAACCGAACTCAAGTTCTGTTTTTTGGATTCCCTTTAAAGAAAATCGTCTAAAATTATGGTTGTGTTTGAGTTGTGCAAATACAGGTTCAACATCGGCTGTGCGTTGTTTTCTTTTTTGTAAACCTTTTTCACTTGTAAGTAGTTCTCTTATTTTTTGTTTGTGTCTTTCAAGATTGTGATTTCTTTCTATACTCCTATTTCCTTTTCCTTTAAAACACTGAACTCGCAGTGGACAACCTTCGCAGTTTTTGGCTTGGTAATGTGATAAATGTTGTGTGTATCCAGCTTCGGTAGTTTTTTTACTTTCGTGAGTTTTGTGCATTTTTTGTCCCATCGGACATACATAATAATCTTCTTCTTGGTTGTAATGAAGATTTTCTTTGCTAAAGGGTTTATGTTCCTTTTGATAATTTTTGTCTTGTTCTTTGTCAAAAGTATTGTACTTCACATAAGCCGTTAATTGTTGTTTTTCAAGGTAATCATAGTTTTCTTCGCTTCCATAACCAGCGTCAGCGGTGATGTCTTCTAATTCTTTAAATACTTCTTCGCCGTAGGTTTCTTTGAAGTTTTCTAAATGTGGTTGTAAGGTCTTAGTATCTGTTGGATTTTGGTGTAATGTGTAATTAACGATGATTTGATTTTCAGTAGATATTTGTGCGTTGTAACCTGGTTTTAGTTGTCCGTTTTGCATGTGATCTTCTTTCATTCGCATAAAAGTAGCATCAGGATCAGTTTTACTGTAGGAGTTTCTTTCACCCAAATTAGCTTCTTGCTCTTCGTATTTTTGAAGATTTTTTTCAAAATTTTGTTTGATGTAACGCAGTTTTGCTTTGGCTTTTGATGTAGCTTTTTCATTCCCTGAGAGCTTGGCATCGATTTGTTCTACCGTTTTTTGAATAACTTCTTTACTGATTTCTTTAAACTCAGGTGGTTCTGGATTTGGGTCATCATCATTGGAGATGCTTTGAGTATAATTCCATAATTCCTCTAACTGAGTAAGCATTTTAGCTTTGTTTGTTTTGATGCTATTACCCCAAACAAAGGTATATCTTCCTGCTTGTGCTTCTATCTTTGTGCCATCGATATAAATTTGTTTTAATGAAATCAATCCTTCAGAAGCCAACATTAATACTACTTGTTTGAAAATTTCTTTAAAACTATCCTTTAACTTATTGCTTCTAAATCTATTAATAGTGTTGTGATCAACTATGGTCATTCCGGTTAACCACATAAAATTTATGTTTTCTCTAATGGCTAATTCTATTTTCCTGGAAGAATACGTATTAGTCATGTAAGCATACAACATTACTTTGAGCAACATTTTTGGATGGTAAGCTGGATTACCCTCTTTACTGTATGCTTTTAATAATGGTTGGATGTTGATAGATTCCACAACTTGGTCAACTACTCGAACAGGATGTTTCTTAGAAATAAGGTCGTCAAACGAATAGGGCAAAAGTGTGATTTGTCGTTGATTGTAATGTTTAAAATTCATATATAATCGTCTGTAAATCAGATATAAATATACAAAAAATCACTCTTTTATACAAGAAAAAAACATAAAAAAACCGTCTCTAGTTGTGAGACGGCTTCT
>NZ_QKZV01000007.1 GCF_003254115.1 Hydrotalea sandarakina | reverse complement strand
AATACTACACACTGGGCCGCAGGTACCTACCTGATTATTTTATACGAAGGCAATAAGAAAATAACCGTACAACAAATTATTAAATACTAATACCCTTCTTAAAAGCATAGAGGCCGGGTTATATTAACACCGGCCTTTTTTTTGTAGCGAGGATGGGAATTGAACCCATCACCTCAGGGTTATGAATCCTGCGCTCTAACCAACTGAGCTACCTCGCCATTTCGGGCTGCAAATATAGTATATAGAATGGTTTGGCAAAGTTTAGTAGGCTAAAAGTTTCGCTATTCGTTTTTCTATTGCTGTAATTGAAGGTAACATGGCAGCTTCTAATGCCAAATGAATGGGTACAGCAGGGGTATTTAACGCCCCCATTACTTCAACCGGCGCATCTAAAAACTGGTAACAACAATGGGTAATTCTGTAAGCCAAGGCTTCTGCAAATGAATTATTTTGTTGTTCTTCCGTAAGTACCAATACTTTTCCATGGCGCGTAACGGTTTCTGCAATGCAAGTTTCATCTAATGGAAACAGCGTGCGCAAATCAATAATTTCAACCTGCCCGGCAAATGATTGAGCTGCCTGCTTAGCCCAATATACACCCATGCCATACGTAATAATGCAAATGGAAGTGCCTTGTTTAATATGCTGTGCAGAAGCTTCTAAAACTCGTGCAGCTTTACCCAATGGCAACATGTAATCGGCAGCCGGCTCGGGCATTTTGGCACCATCGGTACCGGGCACTTTACTCCAATACAACCCTTTATGTTCTAACATAATTACGGGATTGGGGTCATAAAATGCCGCTTTCATTAGCCCTTTCATATCGGCGGCATTGGATGGGTACACCACTTTTATTCCCTTTATAGAAAGTAAAGTGCTTTCAATACTACCACTATGGTAAGGACCTCCGCCTCCATAAGCACCTGTTGGAATGCGCAAAACCATTTGTACCGGGAATTTGCCATTACTGAGGTAACACGATTTGGAAATTTCAGTAACCAATTGGTTAAAGCCCGGATAAATATAATCGGCAAATTGAACTTCTACAATGGGCTTTAAACCGGCCGCCGACATACCGGCGGTAGAGCCAACAATATATGCTTCTTGAATAGCTGTATTAAATACCCGGTGGTCGCCAAACTTTTCGGCTAAAGTTGCAGCTTCCCTAAATACACCACCTAAACGACGGCCTACATCCTGCCCATATAATAGGGCTTCGGGGTGGGCAGCTAAAATTTCTTCAATGGCATGCAAGGCAGCATCAACCATTAAAACTTTTTCGGCATTTTTAGGGCTTCGTTCCCCCTTTTCTTCAGTAATGGGGGTAGGTGCAAAAATGTGTTCAGTTACAGTTGCGGGGTTGGGATCGGGTGCCTCAACCGCCTTTTGAAAAGCAGTTGCAGCGGTTTGCCGAGCGGTGGCTTCTGTTTCTAATAAAACCGTTTCAGCAATACCGGCTTGCAATAAGGTTTGCCGTAAATGTGGAATGGGATCGTGTAAACTATGTTGTTGCAAATCTTCCTTACTTCTATAAAACTCGCGCCGTACCCCACTGGTGTGGTGCCCTAACAATGGTACGGTGGCATGCACCAGTACAGGCTTACGTTCGGTTCGGGCATAAGCAAAAGCCTGCTGCAGGGTTTGGTAGCTTTCTTCAAAATGAGCGCCATTACATTGCAGTTTATACAACCCTTTAAATCCATCGGCATATTCAAACGCATTCATTACCCTTACTTCGGCGGTGGTAGCACTAATGCTCCATCCATTGTCTTGTACCAAATAAATAATGGGTAGTTGTTTTAAAATAGCAAATTGCCAGGCTTCACTTACTTCGCCTTCGGTAACACTACCATCGCCCAAAGAACATAACACTACGGGCAATGGGTTAAGGCCGTTGGGTAATAAGCCTTGTTGTAATTGGTATTGAAGTGCTTGTGCAATTCCGGTGGCAGGAATGGCCTGCATACCGGTAGCACTGCTTTGGTGCATTATTTTAGGTTTATCGGCATCGCGGCTGCTGGGATGGCAATAATAGGAACGGCCACCGGAAAAAGGGTCGGTAGCTTTAGCCAATAATTGTAACATTAATTGTTGGGGCTCAAAACCTGCTGCCATCATTAAACTGTCATCGCGGTAATATGGGCTAAACCAATCGTTGGGGGTTAGTTGTAAACCGGCAGCAATTTGAATAGCTTCATGACCGGCAGAAGTGGAATGAACGTATTTGGTAATGGTTCTATTGTCTTCATAAATGGCTGCCATTGAACGGGCAGTAACCATGATGCGATAGGCATTCAAAAGCAAATCAGTCGTTAGCATATATCATTTATCGTTACGGGGTGCAACGATAACTATTTTATGGTTAATTCAAACATTTTTTCTTTACCCAAATAGCCGGTTAATTCATCGCCAACCACACATTCGCCCACACCGGCAGGTGTTCCGGTAAAAATCAGGTCGCCAATATTCAGTGAAAAATAATTGGAAATATGTGCAATTAAATAATCAACCGTATAAATCATTTGTGTGGTATTGCCCAACTGAACTTGTTCATTGTTTTTAAATAATGAAAATTCAATTGGTTTTTTCATCATATCTTTTTCAATGGGCAGCCATTTACCTACAACGGCCGACTGATCCCACGCTTTGGCTTTTTCCCAGGGAAGGCCTTTCTTTTTTAATTCGTTTTGAATGTCGCGGGCTGTAAAATCAATACCAACGGTAATTTTATTGTAAAAGTGCGGCGCATCTTTTTGTTTAATGTATTTACCGTTCTTACAAATTTGAAATACCAATTCGGCTTCATAATGTAATTCGTTGGTAAATTCAGGATAATAAAATGGAACATTGGTTTGCAACAATGCCGATTTAGGTTTCATGAAAATTACCGGTTCATCGGGAATAGCATTTCCTAATTCTTTAGCATGTTCAACATAATTTCTTCCAACACAAAAAATTTTCATATTCCAAGTTGTTTAGGGTAACTAACAATCAAACCCCACGCCGCCCATCCTTTCTATATTGCGAATTTACTTCAATTGACCTAAAGTTTTTCATATTGGCATCAAAAATGATAAGATTAGGGGATAAACTTATAGCTGTTAGCCACATTCATGGTTTTTTCAATGCCTATACTGGCAAACTGTTCAATTATTTCAATACATTTTTGTATTTTCTGTTCCACAATTTTTTGTTCGGCAGGCAACCATTTGCTTAGTACAAATTGTGCCTGCATGCCTTTGGGGTAATTATTGCCAATGCCAAAACGCAATTTTGGGTATTCATTGGTACCTATGGTAAGTTCAATATCTTTCAATCCATTGTGTCCGGCCGGGCTTCCTGCGGGGCGCAGGCGCAACACTTCAATGGGCAATGCCAAGTCGTCAACAATGGTTAAGGTTTGTGCTAAGGGCACTTCCGTTTTATCGAGCCAGTATTTAAAAGCCTTACCGCTTAAATTCATAAACGTAGTGGGCTTTATGCAAATAAATAAATGTCCTTTCCATTTTACTTCAGCTTTGTAGGCCAAGCGGTCTTGCATAAAAAAACCGCCATGTTTTAATACAAAAGCATCCACCACATCAAATCCAATATTATGGCGGGTATGCATGTATTCATTACCAATATTACCCAGTCCAACAATTAAATATTTTTTCATATAGATAAATTATACCGATGCCAATGCTGCTATATTTATAAAGCCGCCAGTTAAGGCAATGAATGAATAATTGGTGTAAAGTTAATAGGACGCGGCAAAAAAAATCCCCCGGCAAAGACCGGAGGATATATTTGGGTTGAACTTGAACCTTATTTTTTGGCAGGAGCAGCAGCAGCTTCTTCCTGTTTTAATTGACGGGTCATCACTACAGAAGCAATAGGAATACGGGGTGAGTTTAAAATTTCCATATTCTCAGCTTTTACATCTTCTACTCGAATGTTGCCGTTTAATTCCAAGTTGGTAATATCTACTTCAATAAATTCACGTAAATATTTAGGGTAGGTTTTAACTTTTAAGGCTTTCATTTTAATAACCAATTTACCCCCACTTTTAACACCGGCAGAAGTTCCGGTAAAATGGATAGGCAAAGTAGCAATTACTTTTTTGTTGTCTTGTAATTCCAATAAATCAACGTGATCTAAAGTATCTTTTACACGGTCAAATTGCAGGTCTTTTAAAATGCAGCGGTAGGATTTGCCATCAATTTTAACTTCAGCAATTTGGAATTCACCGGTGTAAACCAGGTTTTTAAAAGCCCTAACCGGTGCAGCAAAATTAATTTCTTTTTCGCCACCATAAATTACACCCGGCACCATTTCCTGAGAGCGAATTTGCCGGGTGGCTTTTTTGCCGGTTTCGGTCCTCAGTTGTCCTTCGATTGTAATTGTTTTCATTTGTTGTTTCAATTTAATTTCCTGTATAAACAGGTATTGTTAATAAAAAATTTTGGACGGCAAAGGTAAGGGAATAGCTTGATAAAAAAACCGGCCTCAAAAATTTTAAGGCCGGCATTACTATTTTGTATTTTCAACGCCCATTTAGGCTTTGGCATTCCGTAATTGCGAATGAATAAAAAGGCTGGTAATGCTTTTATTTTCGTAGGCATTCCGAATGGCAATAGCAAATAAATCGGCAACGGAAAGCACCTTAATTTTTTTGGTATCGGGCTTAGCTAAGGGAATGGTATCACAAACCACTAACTCTTCTAATTCACTGTTTTCAATGTTTTGATAGGCATTGCCGCTTAAAACAGGATGTGTACACAAAGCTCTTACACTGGTGGCACCTTTTTCTTTTAATAAAGCTGCCGCTTTGGTAAGGGTGCTGGCCGTATCACAAATATCATCAATTAAAATAATGTCTTTTCCGGTAACATCACCAATTACCACCATACTGGCAATTTCGTTAGCACGTTTGCGGTGTTTATCGCAAATAACCATTTCGGCATTAAAGTAGCTGGCTATTTCGCGAACACGGTTACTGCTGCCAACATCGGGCGAAGCAAAAGTTAAGTTGGGTAATTTTAATTGTTCAATATAGGGAATGAAAATAGCAGAGCTGTCTAAGTGGTCAACCGGAATTTCAAAGAAGGCTTGAATTTGCGGTGCATGTAAATCCATGGTAATAATACGGTTAGCACCGGCAGCTTCCAACAAGCTGGCTACTAATTTGCTGCCTATAGCTACCCTGGGGCGATCTTTTCTATCTTGGCGGGCATAACCGTAATAAGGAATAACGGCAATTATTTTATAGGCGCTGGCACGTTTGGCAGCATCAATCATTAAAAGTAATTCCATCAAATTATCGGCAGGGGCAAAAGTGCTTTGCACTAAAAAAACATAATCACCCCGAATGCTTTCTAAAAAAACGGGCTGCATTTCGCCATCACTAAACTTTTGAATATTTACTTTTCCGAGGGGGGTGCCAAATCGTTGAGCAATTTTTTCGGCTAATTTTTGCGAGCCTGCACCGGCAAAAACTTTAACTGATGGATTCATAAATAGTAGAATGTGCTGCGAAGATAACTATTCAAATAAGAAATGAAAAAACCATTCACAGCAATTTGTGAATAATGTTTATTTTTATAATACATTACCTGCTTATTAACGAGAATGTATGGGATATAACACCATTAAACAATGGGCTATTGACGACCGCCCCCGTGAAAAACTTTTATTAAAAGGCAGTAACGCATTAAGCAATGCAGAATTACTGGCTATTTTAATTAATAATGGTACCGCTAATACATCTGCCTTAGCTTTAGCCCAGCAATTATTGCAAGCTGTTGACAACCATTTAAGCCGCTTAGCCGGCATGAGTGTAGAAGAGATTAGGCAATTAGGCATAAAAGGATTAGGACCTGCAAAGGCAGTAACCATAGTGGCTGCATTAGAATTGGGCGTACGCACCCATAGTTACCAATTACAAACCCAAACAGTAAGCAGTAGTAAAGATGCCGCTCAATATTTAAAAGCACAATTACAACACAAAACGGTTGAACAGTTTGTAGCTATTTACTTAAACCGTGCCAATAAAATTATACGGCACGAAACCATTAGTACCGGAGGCATTACTGGCACCATAGCCGACCCTAAAATTATTTTGCGCAAAGGGTTGGAATGTAATGCATGTTCGCTCATTATATCGCACAATCACCCCAGTGGCAACTTAAATCCCAGCAATGCGGATAAAACTTTAACAGAAAAAATAAAGCAAGCCGCGGCATTGGTTGATATGGCTTTATTAGACCATATAATTGTAAGCCACGAAGGTTATTTTAGTTTTGCCGATGAAGGATTACTTTAATCTTTACCAGGTTTTAAAATGCTATGCTTGTGCCGTTGGGCCGCCAAATGGCATGGGAATTTCAACCTGCTCCATGTCTTTTATGGTTCCATTGGCTGCTTCATAGCGCTGAATGTTTTCGGTTAATGCCTTCATAAAACGTTTTGCATGCATGGGCGTTAACACTATGCGGCTTTTTACTTTGCTTTTGGGAGTGCCGGGCATTACATTTACAAAATCAACTACAAATTCAGCATGGCTATGGGTAATGATTACCAAGTTGGCATAAACACCTTCGGCAACTTCTTCTGAAATTTCAATATTTAACTGATTATTGGGCTGTTGTTCCATTGTATAAATTTTGCTCGAAGATACAGCTGCACTGCCACACATAAAAAATAGGCGTGCACAAAAAAAGGCAACAGCTTTTGAAACTGTTGCCTTATATAAAAAGATGTGTTATAAACACTATTGCATCCACCACAATTTAATGGTAACATCATCACCACCCATTGCAGTTTTTGCAGCCTGGTAGTTAGGACCGTTGGCAGTTGCTTCGTTAGCCGGGTAAGTGTAGCGCCAAGGGAATGGTGATTTTGGTGAACCGGGAACAGCCATTGCAGGATAGTATAATCTGCGAATAGAAGTCCAGGCATCAAAACCACGCATATAGTAAGCAATGTATTGCTGTAAACCAATAGCTTGCTTCCAGTGGGTAGTAGAGGTATTAGTTCCGGTACTACCAATTGCACCGGCCCCTAAACCTCCGGGTGCAGTTGCATAAGCTACAGAAGGCTGTGCTAAATAAGTAGCAGCATCGGTAGCTGAACCGCCCCATTCTTCTATAGAAGCAGTTACACCATTGTTATAGAATGTTTCAGCACTTCCTGCAATAAAGTTTCTTTCAACGGCTTCAGCTTGTAAGAAAGATATTTCAGCATAATCCAATAAAATAGAAGGTGCAGCAGGATCTACTATGGTACCGGTAATAGGGCTGAAATAAGGATTTGAATAGTTATTCCAAGTATTGGTAACACCAACGGTACCACCTATATCACTACCGCTATATTGGTTAGTATAATAAGCAGAACGACGAGGATCATTTAATGCAACCATTGGGTTAAGTAAAGTTTTGGTAATAACATAATCCTTTCTATTGCTTTGAATTAAGTTTACCCAAACCGGATTAGCATTGGGTGTAATACCTGTATATCTAAATACGGCATTATCGGCATTTGACTGAAATACACCTCCGTTAATGGCTTCGTTTACTTTTTTCTGAGCAGTAGTAGGATCAGAATCGGCAATTAACATAGCCATTTTTAATTTTAAAGAATTGGCAAATTTAATCCAGCTATTTACATCGCCACCGTATAATAAATCGGCTGAACCAAAGCTACCTGCTGAGGGATTTAATCCGTTAATACAAGTATCTAAGCGATTCAATAAATCGTAATAAACGGTTTTGGCATCATCATAAGCCGGGAAAGGATATTTGTTAATGTTATTGGCCTGAGAGTAAGGAATATTACCAAAAGTATTCACTAAATAGTAATAAGTATAAACTTGCATAATGTCGGCCATTTCCAACTCATTTTTAGCAACGGCAGGATCGGTAACATCATTAGGAATTAACAACTTAGCTTGCTGAAAATTGTTTAATGCACCAACATAAAGGTTATTCCAAAAGTTTTGAGGAATATTACGATTACCTAAGTTGTAGTTACTTTCATCAGTATAAGTTGCTTCAGTCCAATATTGAGCAATTAAAGTGAAAATATTGGAGTTAACATTAGGAGTAGTAATGTAATCAACCAAGTTTTTCTGCGCATTACTGAACAGCGCATATGACGGAGCCGTTGAAGGATTTTTGGTATCAATATTCAGGTTGGTCATGTTTTTTTGACATGATGCTAACGCAAATACCGATACAATACTATACAATATTATTTTTTTCATAATACCTAATTTTAGAATTTGAATTTAACATTGAAGCCGATATTGCGAACAGCAGGATAAGAACCACTTTGATAACCTTGTGCGTTACCTGCACCTAAACCATCTTCAGGATCGGCATAAGGTAAGTTTTTGCTTATAATCCACAAGTTTCTTCCTACGATAGCGATGTCAATTCCTTTAACAGGCTTCATTCTTTCAATGGTTTTAGCGGGAAGTGAATAAGAGATATTCAATTCTCTTAATTTCACAAAGCTGGCATCGTAAACAAAAGCTCTGGCCGGGTTATAAACATAGCCATATAAACCATATCCCTGACCGCTGTTATCAACTCTGATTGTATTGGTTTTACCATCGGCAGTAACACCTTTTAAGATAATACCACCACCGTTAGCCAATGAGTTACGAGAAGGATTTCCTAAATCATTTAAACCGGCAGTTTCAGCATAAATACCATCTGCTAAGCCATAGTAAGTATCTAATGAGAATACATTACCACCATGACGCATATCAATTAAGAAACTTAAAGTAAATGATTTGTAACGGAAACTGTTGTTAATACCACCTGTCCATTTCGGGGTTGCATTACCAATAATATCGGTTGTTTTAGTATCCATTAAATAGTAGCCATCACTTCCAACAGTTCTTTGTCCATTGGTATAGATAAAGTCGTTACCCTGAATAGTTCCGAAAGGTTGTCCAACAGTAGCATTGATAGAAACACCACCTTGATAAGAGGCAAGTACTTGGTTTTGCTGATTGTTGAATAAGGATAATACTTTGTTATTGATTTTGCTCCAGTTCACGTTAATATCCCAAGAGAAATTGCGTGTCTTAATAGGTGTACCATTTAATGACAATTCTATACCGTTATTTTGAATTGAACCGAAGTTAACATACTGACTTAAATAACCGGTAGCACCAGAAGCGTTTACTTGTGTAATTAAGTCGAAGGTTTTTGAAGCAAAGTATGTGAAGTCAAATCCTACTCTGTTTTTCAAGAAAGACATTTCCAAACCTGTTTCAAAACTTTTGGTTCTTTCAGGTTTTAAATTAGGATTGTTGTTAGTAGTAGGTAATGTAACCATTGCATTACCTGCAAATGGGGTATTGATAACATAAGTATTCAAAATACTATGATAGGGTGCATCATTACCAACTTCCGCATAGTTAACACGTACTTTACCAAATGAAATCCAAGGAGCATTATCTAATAATTTATAAAATGCCCAGCTGCCGGAAATGGCAGGATATGTGTACGCATTATTACCTGCAGGCAAAGTAGATGACTGGTCGCGACGTACAGTACCATCTAACGTTAACATGTCTTTATAGGTTAAAGTAGCACCTGCAAATACACCACCTACTTCTTTTTCCAACAAGGCTTCATTAGGAGCATTGATTGGATTAACTGAGTTAGATAATGCATAGAAATTAGGCAAGTTTAAACCTCCATTGGTTGAAGCGAAAATGCTGGAGTAAGTATCCTGACGTAAGTTAGCACCCAACAAAGCTTTGAAGTTGAAATTCTTAGACAGGTCTTTGTTATAAGTTGCCAAGAAATCGTAGTTCATTTCTTTGTAGAAGATGTTGTTTCTAGAGTAGAATGGAACGTTTACAGAACCAATTGCATCTCTTTCTTCCTGCAATGAATTATAGGTATCCATTGAAACCCTTCCTAACAAAGTAATGCTTTTGGAAGGAGTATAGTTGATATAAGCGTTACCAAAAATACGTTGACGGCTATCATTTTCATAGTTTTGATAGCGTACAAAATACACGTTATCCCAGTAAATTGGTTTAGTATTACCATTAATCGGGTCAGTCATATTCCAAGTAACATTTTGACCTCCGGAGTTGAAGTAAGCTTGTTTTTGTTGCTTAATATCAACGTTCATTTCCCACCATTGGCGGAAGTTAGTCATTACGTTATTAGATTCATATCCTGTACCATATCTTCCCAATCCTGAAATTTCAGAATAGTTAATAGTACCACCAACGGTTAGGTCTTTGCTTAGGTTGTGTGTGGCACCAAAATTTAACATGTTTTTGGTAATATTACTATTGGGTAAAATACCATTATCACTGGTACGTAAGTAACCTAATTTAAAGGTTCCGTTTTCACCGCCACCATCAATAAATACACTGGTATTGTAAGAAACAGGATTTACAAAAAAAGTAGAAGGATCATTTTTTGCAGCTACCCACGGTGTTGGTTTTCCGTAGTTGGGGTTACCGGGATAATTAGCAAATGCATCCCACTGATAAACCAACAAATTGGGATTAAATTTAGCACCGTAAGAAGCATCTTCTGTAGTTGGCACAATTAACTGAGGTGTATTCTGACCAAACTGTGGTAAAGGTGCATACAAGAAATTACCATCGGGTGAACCATAACCATAAGGATAGGCACCGTTAATTTCCGGACCTGAACCATAGTTGGCACCATATTCATGTTGGTACTTAACAAAAGTGCTTTTATCGTATGAACCCACATTTACACCGGCATTAACTGTAATGCCTAAGCCTCTTTTTGCTTTTTTAGTAGTAATTAAAATTACACCGTTGGCAGCACGTGAACCATACAAGGCAGAAGCAGCGGCACCTTTTAATACGGAAATAGATTCAATATCATCAGGATTCAAGTCAGCAGCATTGCTACCGTAATCATATCCCCCTTGACCTGATCTCTGACCTACTGTTGCAGTTGAGGTATTATCAAAAGGCACACCATCAACAACAAACAAAGCTTGGTTAGTTTGAGAAATTGATTTAATACCACGCAATACAACGTTGGTAGAAGCACCTAAAGCAGTAGGCTGAGTAATTTGTAAACCTGCAACTTTACCGGATAAACCATCCACAAAGTTTGAGTTACGGGTTTTACTTACCTCATCACCACCTACTTCTTGTGCAGCATACGGTAGGGCATTTCTGCTACGCTTAATACCCATAGCCGTTACCACTACTTCATCTAATTGTGAACTTTGACGAGTTAGTGTTACCGCTAAATCAGTTTCATTTCCTAATTTAACTTCTTTTGTAGCAAAGTTTACAGCTGAAAATACTAGTACATCGCCGGGCTTGGCTTCAATTTTAAAATTACCTTGGGCATCGGCAGCAGTAACTGCAGTGCCTTTTTTCACTTGAACAGTAGCACCTTCAACAGGTTTACCGTCACCATCAAGAATACGTCCTTTTACCAAATGTGTTTGCGCAAAAATTTGCGACACACCTAACAAAAGCACAATAGCTAAGGATAGCAATTTTCTCATGTGTTTTCGTTTTAATTTTCTAGAATTTGTTAATGAGCTGTTATACCTTATCAATTACCATTAAGCAATTGTTAAATTATAACAATGGTCAAATATAAGGACAGAATACATAAAGAAAAGCTGCAAAGCGAGATTAGAATTTGATTAAAAATAGTGAAACAGCCTACAAAATTTCTTTATCCTTTACCTATAAAATGCCTTAAAACACTCATTCACAAAGCATTAAGAAGCCTTTGTTTTAGCATTAAAAAAAATTAAATTGTAAAAAAAATTATACAAACAGTTGTTGGGATGTTTGCATTACTCACACTTTTTTACTACAAATAACCCTCAGGCATTTATGCACCAAAAATTACAATTAACTTTGCCCGATGATTTTGTTAGATGGTAAAGTTGCCGCCGAAGCGGTAAAAGAAAAATTAAAAGCACAAGTAGCTGAATTAACTGCTAAAGGACACAGAACCCCAAAATTAGCCGCAATTTTAGTGGGGAATAATGGTGCCAGCGAAACCTATGTAGCCAGTAAAGTAAAAAACTGCGCAGAAACAGGTTTTGAATCTTTGTTAATTCGTTTAGATGAAAATGTGCCGGAAAGCACACTGCTGCAAACCATTGAACAGCTTAACAATGATGAAAGTGTAGATGGTATTTTAGTACAACTACCCTTACCTAAACATATTAGCGAACAAAAAGTAATTGCCACCATTCATCCGGAAAAAGATGTGGACGGTTTTCACCCCATTAATGCAGGCAAGCTGGTACAGGGTTTACCAACTTTTATTCCGGCAACGCCTTATGGCATTTTGCTATTATTAGAACATTACCACGTACAAACAAAAGGCAAGCATGCTGTAATTGTAGGTAGAAGTAATATTGTTGGCCGCCCCATGAGTATTTTATTGAGCAGTAATATTCCTATGGGCAATTGCACAGTTACCATTGCGCACTCACACACGCAAAACTTAACAGATATTTGCTTGCAGGCCGATATATTAGTTGCAGCTTTAGGTAAGCCAGAATTTGTAACAGCCAACATGGTGAAACAGGGTGCCATTGTTATTGATGTTGGTATTACAAGAGTTGAAGATGCCACTGCAAAAAAAGGGTTTAGAATTAAGGGTGATGTAGCTTTTAACGAAGTGGCACCCAAAACTGCTGCTATTACACCCGTTCCCGGCGGTGTTGGCTTAATGACTATTGCCGGTTTATTAAGCAATACTTTACAAGCTTATTTAAATAATAAAAAAGCATAATTATTATACCAACATGCAACAGCTACCCGTAATGGAAAGTTTTTATACGCTGCAAGGCGAGGGTTATTACCAAGGCCATGCTGCTTACTTTATCCGTTTAGGTGGCTGCGATGTAGGCTGTGTTTGGTGCGATGTAAAAGAAAGTTGGGATGCACAAAAACATCCATTATTTACCATTGAAGCCATTGTTCAAAAAGCTATAGAAACAGTTACTGAAAAAGCAGGCAGTACCAAAAATGTACTATGTGTAATTACAGGAGGTGAACCCTTATTGCATCCGCTGGATGAATTAACGGAAGCTTTACAAAAAGCCGGTTTTTTAACCAATATTGAAACTTCCGGCTCATCGCCACTTAGCGGACATTGGAATTGGATTTGCCTTTCCCCTAAAAAATTTAAAGCCCCTTTACCCGAAATAGTTCCCTTAGCCAATGAATTAAAAGTGGTTATTTTTAATCAACACGATTTTAAATGGGCGGAACAATTCGCTAAACAAACCAACCCCAACTGTAAATTGTACTTACAACCTGAATGGGACAAAGCAGCAACAGTTACACCACTCATCATTGAATATATTGAACAAAACCCCCAATGGGAACTAAGTCTGCAAATACACAAGTACATCAATGTGCCTTAATTTTTAACAACAGTTATTCAAACAATATCCGAACTTAGTTAATATGCCGTTATCTTATTCAATTCAAAATAAATTGTAGTATTATTGGTATATTATCCCAAAAACAATTCATCACAGTAGTTATTTTAATGAAAAACACATTATTGCTCATTTTTCTTTTTGCACAACTATTGGCATCCGCTCAAAATGCCAACAACACACCCAATAAAAATTTGCAACAGCAATATAACAAGGCCATGCAATATTTAAATGATGGTTTTGTGAAAGATGCTATACCGGTGTTATATAAAGTATTGGAACAAGATTCTACCTATTTAGATGCCTGGTTATCATTAGCAGGCATTTACGGTGAATTAAAAAATTATCCCTTAGCTATCCGTTATTATGAAAAAGTAAAAGCAATGGATAGCAGTTATTTTTTGCCGTATAATTTACCCTACTCAATTAATCTGGCTGGCATGGGTAGATTTAATGATGCAGAAAATGCTATTGAACAATTTTTAAGCTTGCCCAATTTAAATGAGGTAAGCAAAAAAAGTGCTTTGTATCGGCAGCAATGTTATCGCTTTGCTATACATTATGCTAAAACACATCCGCAAAATAACGTTAGTGCCTTTGCGCCTAAAAATTTGGGCGACAGTGTTAACACACCTTTATCGGAATACTACCCTACCCTTACTATTGATGACAGCTTACTTATTTTTACCCGCCGCGAAGCAAATGCAACAGAAAACTTTTACCAAAGCATTATTCGGAAGCAAAAATTTTCTAAAGCTGAATTAATTAAAGGCGATATTAATTTGCAACCCTATAAAGGCGCCATAACGGTTTCTGCCGATGGCGACTGGCTTATTTTTGCCGGCGATTTTAAAAATGGATTTGGCAATTTTGATTTATATATTTCTTATTGGACACCCGAAGGTTGGAGTGAGCCGGAAAACCTGGGCCCCAACGTAAATTCAGGATACTGGGACAGCTCGCCTGCTTTAAGCCCCGACAATCATATTTTATACTTTAGTAGCAACAGACCGGGTGGATATGGAGGCCGCGATTTGTATTATTGTGTACGTCAATCCAATGGCCGTTGGGGACCTGCCATCAATATGGGCCCGTTAGTGAATACACCGGGCGATGAAGCCTATCCATACATACATGCCGATAATCAAACGCTTTATTTTACCAGCGATGGATTACCCGGATATGGCGGCACCGACTTGTTTATGATGCGTAAAGACAGTTTAGGAAAATGGAGTCAACCTGAAAATGTAGGCTACCCCATCAACACCATAGAAAATGAAGGAAGCATTACAATCAACTCTTTGGGAACAACCGGCTATTTTGCCAGCGATAGAAGTGACAGCCGTGGTGGATTAGATCTTTATTCTTTTATTATCCCACCCCACATTCAACCTTTAAAAACTTTGTTTGTACGAGGCACAGTACTCGATGCAAATACCCAAAAAGGTGTACCCTGTGCCATTGAATTAATTAACAACCAAACCGGTAAGCCAACGATGCAAATTAAGGTAGATGAAATAGGTAAATATTTTGTTCCCCTACCGGTAGGTACCAACTACACCTTCGTTATTAACAGAAAAGGTTATTTACCATACAGTGAATTATTTAATTTACAACAACACCATGCCGATAGTACCTATCAAAAAAATATTTATTTAACACCCATCGGCAGTAAAGCATCATTTACTTTTAAAAACATTCAATTCAATATTAATTCATACGATTTATTGCCGCAAGATACCATTGAGTTAAAGAAAGTAATTGAATTTATGACTGAAAATCCTACTGTTAAAATCGAAGTGCAAGGTTATACCGATAATACAGGAAGTGAAGTTGAAAATATTCAATTATCTACAAAACGTGCAAGGGCTGTTGCCAATTATTTAGCTTTAAACGGCATTGATTATAAAAGATTAAGTTATAAAGGTTACGGACCGGCAAACCCCATTGCAGACAATAATACCGAAGCCGGACGTATTAAAAATAGAAGAACAGTGTTGGTAATTACGGAATTTTAATGTCAATAATATAAAAATTACATATATTGACTTTAAAACCTTTGTACGAACCTATGGAAGATTCCCTGCTTTATGATATTGCCTTAACCCAGGTGCCGGGTATAGGCCCTGTTCAAGCAAAATTTTTATTAGAACATTTTCATTCAGCCCAAGCAGTTTTTAAAGCCGGCAAAAAAGAATTATCATTTATTGAAGGCATTGGAGAAGTGCGAGCCAAGGCCATTAAATCGTTTCAAGATTTTGATGCAGCATTAACAGAAATTGAATTTTGTGAAAAGCACCAAATTCAAATACTCACTACTAACAATCCGCAATACCCACAACGCTTATTGCATTGTTACGATGCCCCAACCGTATTATACTATCGAGGTAATGCCGCATTAAACAATAGCAAAACCCTTAGTATTATTGGTACTCGTTTACATACCGATTACGGCAAACAAATTACCGAACAAATTATTGAAGCGTTGGTTCCTTACAATGTTCTTGTAATAAGTGGGTTAGCCTTTGGCATTGATAGTATTGCACATAAAGCAGCCATTAAACAGCAATTGCCTACCGTTGGTGTGTTAGCACATGGCTTAAGTACATTATATCCGCCACAACACAAACAATTAGCCAAAGAAATGCTGTTAAATGGCGGTTTGTTAACTGAATTTGGACATAATATAAGTCCGGAAAAACACAATTTCCCCAAACGCAACCGCATAGTAGCCGGCATGAGTGATGCTACCATTGTTATTGAAACAGCTACCAAAGGCGGCAGCATGATTACCGCAGAATTAGCCATTAACTATAATCGCGATTTATTTGCTGTACCCGGCAGATTAACCGATGCAAAAAGTAGTGGCTGCTTAAAATTAATTCAACAAAACAAGGCCATTGTTTTTACAAATACCCAACAATTGTTAGAAGAGTTGGGATGGTTGCAGAAACCCGTAAAAGCACCTGCCCAACGCAGTTTATTTATTGACTTAACAGAAGATGAAAAAATACTTGTACAAATATTGCAACAACAGGAAACCCTACCTATTGACGCCCTCTATTTACAAAGCGGTTTAAGTAGCAGCAATGTAGCAGCAGCTATCTTAAATTTAGAATTACAAAATGTAATAACGGCCTTACCCGGAAAAATGTATCGGTTGAACTAAAACAATATGGGTAAAATACACAAATTTGTATTGTAATGTTTTAGTGCCCTATCTTTGCACATGGCAACACAAAAAAATTCCGGCAAAACCACCCCCACATCGCGCCTTTTTGGAGAAGGGCTTACGTTTGATGACGTATTATTAATGCCTGCATACAGTCAGGTTTTACCCCGCGAAGTAGATATATCCAGTTACTTAACCAAAGAAATAAAATTGAATGTACCCATGCTGTCTGCGGCTATGGATACAGTTACCGAAGCCAATTTGGCTATTGCACTGGCCCGAGAAGGCGGTTTAGGAATTTTACATAAAAACATGAGCATTGAAAAACAAGCTGAACAGGTTCGTAAAGTGAAGCGAAGTGAAAGCGGAATGATTATCGACCCCGTTACCTTGTTAGTTGATGCCACCATTGGTGATGCCTTAAAGCTAATGAAGGAAAACAAAATTGGCGGCATACCTATTGTAAACGACCAACAAAAACTGGTAGGCATATTAACCAATCGCGACCTTCGTTTTGAAAACAACAAGAACAAGAAGGTGGCCGAGGTAATGACCAAAGAAAATTTAATTACCGCACCCGAAGGAACAGATTTAAAAAAAGCTGCCAGCATTTTAAGAAATTATAAAATTGAAAAGCTACCTGTTGTAAACAAGCAAGGCAAATTAGTTGGCCTTATTACTTATCGCGATATTTTACAATTAACGAACAATCCCAATGCAGTTAAAGATGGCTATGGCCGTTTATTAGTTGGTGCTGCATTAGGCATTACAAAAGATTTATTAGATCGTGCCGATGCTTTAATACAGGTAGGCGTTGACGTAGTAACATTAGATAGTGCGCATGGGCATAGTAAAGGTGTGATAGATGCATTAAAAACATTACGCAAGAATTTTAAAAACCTACAAATTATTGCCGGAAACATTGGTACCGCAGCCGGTGCAAAAGCTTTGGCCGAAGCCGGTGCCAATTGTGTAAAAGTGGGTATAGGGCCCGGCTCAATTTGTACTACTCGTATTGTAGCAGGCGCAGGTGTTCCGCAATTAACTGCTATAATGGAAGTTAGCCAGGCATTAAAAGCAAAGGGCATACCGTGCATAGCCGATGGCGGTATTCGTTATACGGGCGATATGGTAAAAGCTTTAGCCGCAGGTGCCAATACCGTTATGATGGGTAGTGTATTTGCAGGTGTTGAAGAAAGCCCCGGCGATACCATTATTTATGAAGGACGTAAATTTAAAGAATACCGTGGAATGGGCAGTTTAGGTGCTATGAGTCAAGGCAGTGGCGACCGTTATTTTCAGGATGTAGAAGATGATATTAAAAAATTTGTTCCTGAAGGTATTGAAGGAAGAGTGGCCTACAAAGGATATTTAAGCGAAGTAGTGTATCAATTTGTTGGAGGTTTACGGGCAGGTATGGGTTACTGTGGCGCTGCCAACATTAAAGCATTACAAAATGCAACCTTTATAAAAATTACCAATGCAGGCATGAAAGAAAGCCATGCCCACGATATTGATATTACTAAAGAAGCCCCCAACTATAGCCGAAAATAATATTTTGGTAACCGGCTAACGGTACCCCTATTATGCTTCTGTTGCGTCGCACACTTGTACCGCAACAATACTATTCAGCAAAAGCCTCATAAAAAAATGAGGCTTTTGCATTGTTAAATCAATATTTTTACTATTTGGAGCCCAAACTTAAATTTTCGTCTTTCAATTTTAATTCTATTACAACAGCAATATTGTAAGCACGTTGTTTGGCAGCATTTGCAACCTCACCTACAAAATAATTATCGGTAACTCTAAAAAAGAGTTGTAACCATCGTTTAAAATGCTTGTGTAAAATTTTATTTTTTGAATCAATCTTCCTGTGTGTTTTCAAAGGATTTCCAAAGTATCCTCCTGAATGAAATAGGGCATTTTCCCAAAACAAGTACATCCGTTCTAAATGTTTTTGCCATTGTAATTCAGAAAGATGTTGAAAATAGGTTTGCAACAGCATATCTTTTTTAACTTCCGCATAAAAGGTATTCACCAATAGTTCAATATCACTCCTATTTTCAATGTCTTTTTTCACAGCAAAATAAAATTTACAAATCTTTTCTATTAAAGATGCGTAAGGAAAAATAAAGTGGCAACACCATCCACAGAAGCATCACTATTGTTGCCGTAATCATTCCGGGTAAAGTCCCAAAAAAGTTCTGGAAAATAGCACCAGTATAGCCCATTAATGCAGAAACATCCATTTTCAAAAGAATAAATATTCTACCAATATCTACAGGATTTAATGTACTTAAAAACAACATGAAATTTTCTAATGGATAATCAGAAAATTGAAATAAAATAAACAAAATCAACCCATCGAATAATAATGAAAAATACAACCATAATAAAACTGCAATACCAATACCTTTAGCTTTATCTCGGGTTTTTACCGCTGCCAGCATAGCAATAGCAACAAAAATAACAGTAAGCATTAAACCAACAGCAACTAGTATTATTCCAGTAGCTGAAAAGGAATATAATAAAACAGGTAATCCTATTCCAATAAAAAATGCTAACACTAAAGCCAAAGCAATACCACAAAATAAACTTAGCCAAATATGCTTCCGTTGTAAAGGCTGACTAACCAATAGTTCTACAAATTCTGCACTGTTATATACATAAATAGTTGAAAAAATAATACACACTAACGGTACAACGATTAGTACAATATTAAGTAAGCTCAATAAGCCTTTTGTAGTATTATCTTCTAAATTAAACACACTCATTCCTATTACCAATAAAAAAATTGTGTAAGCAATTATAATTTTATTGCGAAGAATATCTGCCATTACATATTTAATAATCTTTATCATGTTACATTTTTAATTTTCATGATTGGTTCCGCATAACCGAAGCAATTACACGAGATAATTTTTTTTCGCCGGTATCATTTTGTAAATGCTCTAGTGATTTATGAAACAGTAAGTTTCCATCTTGCATATAAATAACCTGTGTAACCAAATCATCCAACTCACTTAAAATGTGAGAGGTTATTAAAATAAGTTTCCCTTTTTGTTTTTCCTTTATAATTTTTTCTTTTAATAATTCGGAAGCAACAGGATCAAGTCCTGCAGTGGGCTCATCCAAAATCAAAACATCAGGATTAAATAAAAAAGCCAATGCTGCACTTACGCGTTGAGTAGTACCTCCTGAAAGAGTTCGCATTCGCTTGTTGAGCATATTAGGTATATCAAATTGTTCGATTAATTCTTCATCTAATGGCCCATTATGATTGGATTTTCTTATATCTTTCATCATAGCAATTACATGGCCAATTGTCATATTTTCCGGATAACGCCCAATTTGAGGCATATATCCAATATGTTCACGATAAGCCCAATTATGTAAAATATTTTGACCATTAAAAGTTATGAATCCACTATCGGGTACTACCATACCTAAAATACTTTTTACAAGTGTAGTTTTGCCACTACCATTGGGGCCTATTAAAGCAATACATTCTCCTTTATTGCAGTTTACTGAAACATTATTTAAAACAGTTAAACGGCCGAATTTTTTGGTAACATTTGTTGCAATAATCATAATCGTAAAGGTTTCATATATGGTAGTTTATCTACTAAATTTTCAGGTGTAAGACTGGGTAAAATTTTTTCTGTTTTATCAAATAAGGTTGCCATAAAACTTCTAAACAAAATCATAGTAGTAGGATTTTCGGCAACGATCATTGAAAACATACTTACCGGATGATAAGGCACATCGCCAAAACCATCTTTATTCAAATCATAGCCTTCATATTTATCCCAATAATTTTTATTAAAGGTATTTTCAACCAATGAGCCATTGGTAGCAATATCAAAACTGTTTGCTAAAAAATTATTATTGGATATTGTATTTTGAATACTATTCGCCTGGATTTTAGCTGCCCATCCATTCTTAATAAATGTGTTTTTTTCAACCACTATACGGGTAGCTCCTTCAAAAAAAATACCGGTGGTATTCCTTAAAAAAGTGTTGCCGGATATATGACTATCCGTAATTTCTTTCAAAAAAATTCCGTAACAGCCATCGCCCCAATTATCTTCAAAAACATTATTAAACATTTTAACTCCATGTGTAAACATTACGGAAACGCCTGCACTGTTTTTTTGGAAAATATTAGCAATATAGGCGTCATTATGCGAAAACATAAAATGCAGCCCATAACGCGAATTTTTAAATGAACGGTTACGCCATATTAATGAATGGGTTACAAACTCAAAATATATTCCATCTCTATGACCGGTTACAGTATTTCCTATAATGTATAAACTATCGCATTTCCAACAATGAATGCCATTAGCACTTTGCTGATCGGTTTTTGCATAGGCCTTCAGGTTATTATTTTTAATAGTGCAATTTGTAGCACCTTGCAAAAAAATGCCAAAAAAAGTGTCTTCTAAAAAATTATCTTCAATTACTACATTTTTTGCATCATAAACTTTTATTCCGGCAATATCAATTAAGCTTGAAGTTCCGGAATGCATCAACTTAAAACCTTTTACCAACACATTGTTTGCCTTAATAGAGATTATTTGATAGGTATGTTCGCCATCAATAATCGGATACTGTATACCAATTAAAAAAATGGTTTTATTAATGACAATTGTTTGCTCTTTGTACACTCCTGGTGATACCAAAATAGTATCACCTGCTTTTGCAGCATTAATAGCTTGTTGAATTAATTTGTATTGTTGTGATTTGCCCACAAGCAATGATGCAGCATTTACACAGTTAGTATAAGTACCGGCCAACATAAATAAAATTGCTATCCAACGATTAAACTTCATTTTATGAAGATTGAAGAAAGAAATAATAGACAAGCATTAACCGCATTAAGGGTATGTTGTTGAAACCAATTCATGCCAATCTACAATTGAAGCAGCATATTTTTCTATAGCCTGCTTTGCCTCAACTGAAGTATTAAATGCAGCCACATCTCCATTCATTGGACTATGAAGTTGGTTACTTTTTATTAACAGTACTTTTTCTAAAGGAATTAAGTTGTGGTCATCATCAAAGTTTACAAAATATAATTTGGCATTTTGGGTTTCATTGGCCTTATCATGTATAAAAGCTACAATACAATGTATATCATCAAACTTGTAAATTTTACCTTTTCGGGTAATTAATTCTGCACCAAAACGATTATCGCTATAGGGCATTTTACAATAACTACATTTATCTTTACCAATTAATAGCGATGTTGGACTTGTGTTACAAGATGAAAAGATGAATACAATAGTAATTATTATTAAAGTAGCATGTTTTTGATCAAACTTGTTAACTTTTTTTGAAATTTTCCATTCTTTAAAATTAACGAACAATAACAAACAACCAACGATAATAAACAACCATCCACCTAATGCTGGCACTGAATAAGCTCCAAAATTTAGAAGTTGTTTAAATCCAATTAGTGGAGGTTGATATGCCATTCCCGGAACAATAATAGGTGCTTCCGGATTTAGGTTATGACCATAATTATATTCCCAACGCCAAAAATCAACCATAGCAATAATACCAAATAAAATAAACAATAAAAACAATATATAACTCATCCATTTTTTTCCGAAAAATGCTGTTAAAAAAAACAATATTGCAAAACCAATAATAATACCAGGAAGAATAGAAAACTCAAAAAAATCTTCTGTTCGTAAATGCTTCATCCCAATGTAATGATTCAACCCATTAACAATATCAATATTACCCCCCAAATGGCTTGGATAAATAAACATACTTAACCCTTCAGGATACTGTGGTGCTGATAAATCAATACGCCACATCGGAACTTTTACTACTACCAACAAAATGATGCCTGCAATAGCAAGTAACATGCGATTGAATTTAGAGATATAAAAAGAATTTTCCATGACAATAAATTAAGGGTATAAACTACCGGAACTAAAAGATTGGTATCCGGTAGTTGGTTTTAGATAAGGGGGAATATTTATTATTTATCAAGTAAAGGAGGTGCAGTTGCAGAATCAGGAAGATTTTTACCTGTACTAAAAGTTAAAGGCACATTACTTTCAGCAGATGAAACCCGCACATATCCTTGCATTTCCTGATGCAGTGCACTACAAAAATCGGTACAATAAAAAGGATATATACCTGCTTTCTTAGGCATCCATTTATAGGTTTGTGTTTCACCTGGCATTACCAATAATTCAGCATTTTCAGGTACACTTTTAATGGCAAAACCGTGTGGTATATCCCAATCTTGTTCCAAATTAGTTACATGCCAGTATACTTCATCGCCTGCTTTAATACCTTCTATATTATCGGGTGAAAAATGGGAGCGAATTTGTGTAATATAAATATCTACCCTCTTGCCATTTCTAACAACTTTCGATTCAGCCTCTCCCTTGGTTACATAAGGGTTTTGATTTTTATTAATATCAAAATATTTAACTGATTTATCTCTTATTAATGAGGCAGCTACAGCCTGAGCATAGTGTGGTTCTCCAACTGTGGGGAAATCGAGCAACAATTTCATTTTATCACCACTAATATCAAATAGCTGAGCAGATTGTTCTAATTCAGGCCCTGTGGGTAAATATCTGTCTTTAGTAATTTTATTATAAACAATTACATATTTGCCATTGGGTTTTTTTGTATCACCACCTGGTATACATAAGTGGCCTGGTGAGTAGTAAGTAGATTGGCGATCTATTACTTTTAAATCTTTAATATTCCATTTAACAATTTCAGATGAAACAAACATGGTTGTAATAGCATTTCCTCTACCGTCAAATTCAGTATGCAAAGGTCCTAATCCGGGTTTCTTCACTTCGCCATAAAGAGCAGCTTCATACTCTATTACCGGAATACCATCATATTCGCCTATAAATTTTTTATTGGCAATCGCTTGCTGAATTTTATCGAAACTAAATACGGGAATTAATGCTGCTAATTTACCACTACCGACAATATATTCACCAGAAGGATCAACATCACAACCATGTGGTGATTTTGGGCAAGGTATAAAATAACATACATCTTTGAAATCTTTTGCATCTAAAACTAAAACTTGCTTTTCAATGGTAGAAGTAGCCATATGTTTGGTTTCATCATAAACATTGTGGGCATATTGCACTGCTTCTTTTTTACCTTTTCCTTGTTTAGCATATTCTTCCAATTTTTTCCAGTTAACAGCCAAAATAAAATCCTTATCGCGTTGAGATGCGTTTACTTCTAATAAGGTATTGGCTTGCTCAGTATTGTAGCAAGAAAAGAAAAACCAGTCGTGCGATTTATTTTTCCCTGCATGACTTAAATCAAAATCAACAGGAGGAACTCGTAATTGAAATGCAAGATTCATGTTGCCGGAATTTTTATCAACACTTATAAAACTAATAGAAGCTTTAAAGTTTTTCCGATAAGTATTAATAGGTACATCACCATTGTCATTATCCATAGGCACAGCAAAACGTGTTCCTGCAACTACATATTCGGTATTTTCAGTAATAAAAGGTGAAGAGTGATTACCGGCACTATTTGGCAATTCAATAATTTCAGCAGTTTTAAAAGTGCTTAAATCAACACGAGCAACACGAGGAGTATTATTAGCATTCGCAAAAATCCACCTACCATCAATTTCACCATTTGTTTGCGATAGCTCAAGATGATGTTGATCATCCCAAGGAACAAAACCTTGTGAGGTATTAAGCATAGGTTTTGTTTCTTCGCTGTAACCATATCCATTTTCCGGAAAGACAGAGAAAATAGGAACAATTTTTAATAATCTTCCTGAAGGGAGACCATAAACACTTAATTGACCATTAAATCCACCAGAAACAAAATTATAAAACTCATCATACTTACCCGGGGCGACATATACTTGCTGAGCTGCATCACCACTTACAGCATCACCGGCATTTTTAGGTTTACATGAAAACATACTGCCAGTAATTAATATTAATACCCATGCAGTATAAAGCAGATTATTTTTTCTCATATTGGTTGTATTTTATAAATAAATATTAGGGTTATTTAACACCGTCGTTTTTACGCATAAACTCATAAACATCTCTAGCCTCTTGGTCAGTTAAATGCTGGTTGGGCATTCGAACTAAACATATTTCAAGCATGGCCTGTGCTTTGGGATCTTTAGTTAACATATCATCCGTATTAGTAACAAAGTTCATTATCCATTCAGCGGTATGTCTTTGTGTAACACCTTTCCATCCGGGTCCAACTAATTTTTCATCGGTAAGCTTGTGACATGCACTACATTTAACCGTATATACTTTATTACCGGCATCTGCCATAGTAGCATCTAATGTTGGGCTAACATCTACATGTGTAAATTTACCCTCTCCTCTATTGGGATCGTAAGAAGGATTGGCACTACTAGTACTTTCAGTTGAAGTAGTGTTTGTACTTGAAAAAGTACTTTCATTTTTTTCACCGGAATTACTACAGGCAAGTAGTATTGCCGAAAATAGACTTAAAAAAATTAGCTTTTTCATGTTGTTTTTAATTTAATTATTGTAATTTGAAAAAGTAAGTGCGCATGGTTTATACACCTTTATATATTTTGCAATACAAGATTACAAATAGCTGCAGCGTTGATTTATGCGTTGAATCATAATGATTAAAATTCAAAGAATAAATAATAATAAATAATTAATATTTATTTATACTAAATCCTTTGCACATAAGCGTTTTAACATATGAAAAGAATTATTATTTCAAAAAAACATGACGAAAATCATGTATCGAAATGCTTAAAATCATGCTCAAAGGCTTATAAAAAGCGTAATTTTATCAATGTGCTAAATCAAATACAAATGATTGATATAGATTTATTGCTCTCATACGGTGCAGCCTATAAAAAGACAGGAACAAATGAAGTATTGTTTCATGAAGGGGAGGAATGTCATTTTTATTATCAACTTATAGAAGGAACAGTAAGGTGGGTAAATATTAATGATGAGGGGAAGGAGTATGTGCATGACTTGATTGTAGCCGGCGAAAGTATTGGCGAAATGCCATTATTTGATGATGAACCTTATGCAGCAACTGCCATAACAAATAAGGAATGTTTGCTAATTCGTTTACAAAAACAGCATTTTATTCAGTTACTTAAAGAAGATCCTAAAATACATTTTTTATTTTCGAAATTATTAGCACAAAGACTAAGATTTAAATTTTTAATGTCGAAAGAACTTGCCAATCATAAACCTGAAGAGAAAATATGTACACTTCTAAACTACTACAAAAGCAATAAAAAATTCTTTTGCCCTAAATGTAATATGGTACAATTAACACGACAACAAATAGCCGATATAACAGGGTTAAGGGTAGAAACAGTTATACGAAGTATTCGTCAGCTTCATGAAAATGGCAAATTAGCTATCGCAAAAGGGAAGGTTTATTATTAATGGGTTTATGTTTTGAAAAAATTAAAATTTAATATTTAATACATTTTAGATATCATTTTTTATTATGATTAGAATCATAACAAAACAATTTTAGGCCTGCTTACTTTGCATAATGATGAAGCACACTGCAAAAAATTGGATATTAATAAGTTTTTTGAATTTATTAATTGTTGCAATACTTGGAACTATTTTACGATATAAAATTGTATTTTCTCTTCCATTTATTAACCAAAAATATTTACTTCATGCACATTCACACTTTGCATTTAGCGGTTGGATTACTATGGCATTAATGACATTAACGGTAGATTACTTAAAAAAAAATCAAAACTCAAATGCTTTTAAAAAATACAAGTCAGTTTTATGGCTTAATTTATTAACCTCCTACGGCATGTTATTTTCATTTCCATTTGAGGGGTATGCAACAGTATCCATTATATTCTCTACTCTTTCAATTATTGTAAGTTATGTATTTGCAATGATGTATTGGAAAGATTTGAAGTTAATATCAATAAAAAATATTTCACATTCCTATCTTAAAGCTGCCCTAATTTTTTTTGTTCTTTCTTCTACTGGCGTATTTGCATTGGCTTATATGATGGCCACCAAACAAGTTGAACAAAATTATTATTTAGCTTCCGTTTATTTTTTTCTTCATTTTCAATATAATGGTTGGTTTATATTCGCCATAATAGGATTATGGATAGAATCAATCACAACTACACTGACTATTATGCCATATTTATCAAAATTATTTTTTTGGGTTTTATCATTTGCTGTTTTGCCCACATACTTATTATCAACTCCTTGGTTAAGCACTAATATAATTATACATTCTATTGTTATTATTGCAGCAACGCTACAGTTTATTGTTTGGACAGCATTATTGATAATAACGATTAGATTACATAATGCAGTAAAAGAACCTATATATGAAAACAGATTTGTAAGAAAGATATACCTTCTAATCGCTCTTTCGTTTAGCATTAAACTTTTGTTACAATTAGTATCATCATCAACATATATAAGTAACATTACTTACGGATTCAGGCCAATTGTAATAGGTTATTTACATTTGGTATTTCTGGGGGTGGTTAGTCTTTTTATTTTAGCATATTCATTTTCAAAAAAAATCATACCATTAACTTATACTTCAAAAGCTGCAATTATCATTTTTATCGTCGGCATTTTGTTAAATGAAATTTTATTAATGATACAAGGCATAGCTGATTTGGCTTATTATGTTATTCCGGATATCAATTTGCTTTTGTTGCTTGCAGCATTTATTTTATTAATTGGAATTACCTTTTTAAACCTTTCAGTAAAATTAAAACACTGACATTAATCATATTTATAAGTATTTCATTTTTATAGCTTTGCCCTAAAAAAATGGAAAATCTTTTACAAACACCGCTTCAAGTTATTGTAGCAAAGTATCCGGCGGTATTAGCAGTGTTAGAAAAGCACCATATCAGTTACTGCCACTTCAGTAAAAAAAACATTGAGGAGATTAGTGTTCTGCACAACCTTCCATCCCTAAAACTTGCGTACGATATTCAACAAATTGTCAATCAGGAAAAATGGAACAAGGAAACCTTAAATAATCAATCGTTCACTGAATTAATTAATTACATTATTCAGCATTACCATTTATATTTAAAAACACAGTTGCCAATTGTTTTAGCACAGCTGGAAAAAGTAACCCAAAAACATGGCAACCAACTGCCAATTTTATCGGATGTACTGTTTTATTTTGAAATGTGGAAAGATGAAATTACAGCCCATTTAATTTATGAAGAGTCAAAACTGTTTCCGGCCATACTAACCATTGAGCAGACCCACCAAATGCCGGAAAATATTTCAAAAGACTATATTAATAAATTGATCCATTTAATTGAAAAAGAACATGACCATTCAACCGATTTAATTGAAAAAATTAAAAGCATTACACAAAACTTTACCCCACCACCACAAAGTTGCAAAGGCATACAACTATGCTTTAACATGTTAGGTGATTTATACAATAATCTTGAAGAGCATACACAAATTGAAAATAACATTCTAATGCCCAAAGCATTGCAACAATTGAATCTAATATATCAATCAGAAAAAAAGAATTGACAACAATAACATTTTCAATACTTTCAAAAAATTACCGAACTTTCGAGCAAATTTTTTTGCTTGAAAAGAAGTCATTTATTTTTACTGAGTATCATTAGTGGATTATTGTTTGTAATTGCCTGGCCTACATTTCCGTTTACTTTCTGCATTTTCTTTGCGTGGGTTCCGTTATTGCACATAGCACATAATGTTTCGAAAGTACGAGCTTTTATAGGCTATGCATTTTTAAGCATGCTAATTTGGAACATAGGCACAACCTGGTGGATTTGGAATTCTACTGATGTAGGTAGTATTGCCGCCATGATTGCAAATGCTGTTTTAATGTGTATTCCGCTTTGGGGATATTTTAAATTAAAAAACAAATCAAATCAATTTTATAGCAGTGTAGCTTTTATTGTTTATTGGATGTTGTTTGAGTGGATTCACTTAAACTGGCAATTAAGTTGGCCATGGCTTACATTAGGTAATGTTTTTGCTACGCACCCCAACTGGGTACAATGGTACGCTATTACCGGTGTAAGTGGGGGTACGTTATGGGTTTTAATAGTGAACCTGCTTTTATTTAGATTATCACAGCAATATTTAGAATTTAAAAAAATCCCTTTACAAAAATTACTACCCGTTTTCATAGTAATCTTTTTACCTATTCTAATTAGTTATTTTTCAATTCCAACCATACCTAACAACAATAATAGTAGCAATGTGGTAATTGTTCAACCCAATATTGACCCTTACCAAAAATTTGAAAGTCTTTCAACACAAGCGCAACTACAAAGATTAATAAGCCTTAGCGATTCAGCCATTAATAATGAAACCAATTTGGTAGTATGGCCCGAAACAGCATTGCCTGAACCTGTGGCGCAGAACCAATTATCCGGTGTGGGAATGTATCAACCCGTGTTCAAATTTTTACAACAACACCCTTCTATTACTTTACTTACCGGTGTTGAAAGTTATGTAACCTATGGTAATGAAAAAGCAACACCTACAGCGCATGCAATGCCTAATGGCACTTATTATGATGCATTTAATAGTGCGGTAGCTTTGCATGTTGGGCAGCCCAACCAATTTTACAACAAAAGCAAATTGGTACCCGGCGTGGAATCGTTGCCTACTTTTTTAAATTTTATGGCCCCTGTATTTGAGCAATTTGGGGGAACAACCGGCGGATATGGGCGTGATACAGGTGCGGTAGTATTTTCCGAGCCCGATAATCCCTACAAAATGGCACCCATTATTTGTTACGAAAGTATTTATGGAGGATATGTTGCTGATTATGTTCGTAAAGGTGCCAACCTGTTAACCATTATTACTAATGACGGGTGGTGGGGCAATACCCCGGGGCATTTACAACATTTGAATTACGCTCGCTTAAGAGCCATAGAAACCCGAAAATTTATTGCACGAAGTGCTAACACGGGAATTAGTGCCGTAATTAGTCCAACAGGGCAAATCATCACTTCAACAGGGTATAATGAGCCCGCTGTCATTCGTTACAATATTCCTACCGAAGCAACTACCACTTTGTATGTAAAATGGGGCGATTGGTTATACAAAATAACCGGCTTAATTGCCTTATTAGTAATTTTATATCAATTGTATGGATGGTTGGCTTTGCGCCTAAGAAAATAATGCGTTATGGAAAAAGTTTGTAAGTACAAAAATGGAACCATTGCTTATGGTATGGAAGGAAATGGCCCTGTGGTAATGTTAATCCATGGTTTTGGTGAAGATGCATCAATCTGGAATAATCAAGTACAATATTTACAATCGAATTATACTGTCATCACACCCTTTATTCCCGGAACGGGCAAATCAACTTTATTGCAATCGGAAAATAATAATTCAATTGAAATAAAAGATTATGCAATTGCCTTACATGCCATTGTTGAAGCAGAAAATATTACTTCATTAGTAATGCTTGGACACAGTTTAGGAGGCTATATTACATTAGCATTTGCAGAAATATACCCTTCCTTATTAAAAGGTTTTGGTTTAGTGCATTCAACCGCTTTTGCAGATAGCGAAGAAAAAAAAGCGAATCGATTGAAAGGCATTAGAATAATGCAAGACTATGGTGCCTTTGCATTCATTAAAACCACCATTCCCAATTTATTTGGGGCCAATTTTAAAGCAGCATTTCCCGAAAAAGTAGATCTACTAATTGCACAGGCCAATACGTTCAATACCACAGCCTGCCAACAGTATTATGAAGCTATGCGCATAAGACCCGATAGAACAAACGTTTTAAAAAATGCTGCTTGCCCGGTTTTATTTATTATTGGAACGGAAGACATTGCTGCCCCTATGAATGATGTTTTACAACAATCGCATCTACCTGATTGTTCTTATGTACATATTTTAGAAAATGTGGGGCATATGGGTATGTTAGAAGCAACTAACCAAGTAAACGAATATATTCAAGCTTTTTTAAAGTCTGTTTATTACTAAACATTACATTTTTTATTCAATGATTTTTCTTAACAACATAGCATGCAACAAAAAAACTACATTAGTGGTATTAGCTATGTTGTTTGTATTTGCAGCCCATGCAAGGCATGTTGCAGGTGGCGAATTATTTTATAAATATTTAGGCCCCGGTGCTACTCCCGGCACCAATAGCTATCATATAACTTTACGTTTATTTAGAGACTGCGCTTCAACAGGCCCTTTATTACAATCAGAAAATGTAGTAGTAGGCTTTTATGATGGCAATACTTTGGTTAGAACTTTGGGACTACCTTTAACCGGCGGTATTTCAACCATTCAGCTCAATACAGCCCTAATACCCTGTTTAGTGGGGAATGTAAGTGTATGTTATCAGATTGCTTTATTTACCAATACCATTGACTTGCCCATTAATCAAAATGGATATACACTGTCGCGTATGGGTTGTTGCCGTATTGACAATATTTCAAACCTAAGTTCAAACAATGTAGGCAGTAATTATGTAACTTTTTTACCCGGAACCAACACATTACCGGTAGGCAACAACAGTAGTCCTGAGTATAAGATTAAGGATACAACCTTAGTGTGTGCCAGTAAAAAATTCAACTTAGATTTTAGTGCAGTTGATCCTGATAATGATTCTTTAAGTTATTCGTTTTGTGAAGCTTATACAGCACCTAATACCGGCCAAAATCAGGCGCCACCGCAAATACTATCACTTACATCTGTACCCTATGCAGGTGGTTACAGCGGTACAATGCCTTTAGGCCCGGATGTAACTATTGACCCCGTTACAGGCATTATAAGTGGCACGGCACCACCTGCCGGACAATATGTTGTAAATGTTTGCATAGCTGAATTTAGAAATGGCAAGCAAATTGGTTATCACCGTAAAGATTTTATTTTAAAGGTGCAATCTTGCGACATCATTGAAGCAGATCTTCCTTCCAGCATTGTAAACTGCAAAGATTATACAGTTTATTTTGAAAATCAATCTACGTCCTCTTCCATCTTGTCATACAAATGGACAGTTGGCGATCCTGCCAATCCTACCTTTTCAGCAAATACGCCAACCTTGCAATATACTTACCCCGATACCGGCCGATTCGTTGCACATTTAACAGTTACAGGTCCCAATTCATGTGTAGGTACCGATAGCACTATTGTAATGGTTTATCCCGGATACAAAACCGCATTTAGTGTGCAGGGCGATTGTTATTTACGTCCATTTCAATTTACCGACCAAAGCACTGCCAAATATGGTACTGTTTCGAAATGGCAATGGAATTTTGGTGACCCTAATTCAAATGCAGCTACTTCAAAACAACAAAATCCATCTTACACTTATTCGGCACCGGGAACGGTAACAGTAACACTTATTTCGCAAAGTGATAAAGGTTGCATTGATTCTGCCAAACAATCTGTTGTAATTTACAGCAACCCACCACTTAATCTTCCATTTCGCGATACGCTTATTTGCAGTATAGATACCCTTCAATTACAATCAACAAGTAATGGTAGTTATAGTTGGACTCCCAATTATAACATCATTAATGCCAATACAGCCACTCCATTCGTTTTTCCCAAAACCACTACCACCTATCAGGTTACGGTAAATAATAATGGGTGCATTAGTAAAGATACGGTTAGAGTAAGGGTATTGGATTCAATTACGGTTAAAGTAGTACCCGATACAACAGTTTGTTTAACCGACACTTTTCGGTTATATCCTGTAAGTGAAGCATTGGGTTATGAATGGTCACCGGCAACAGGTATGGATAACCCTAAACTAAAAAGCCCATTGTTTAAACCAACTGCCTCAACTAATTATCGCTTAATTGCTAACTTAGGAAAGTGTCGCGATACTGCATATACCCGTATCATTGCCGATCCTTACCCTAATGCAAATGCGGGTGCCGATGTGGGTATTTGTTTTGGGGGCAGAACGCAACTAAATGCATCTACCAATGCCACCATTTTTTCCTGGAGTCCTAACAGCAATATGCTAAATAGTAACACGCTGCAACCAACTGTTGCACCAGGTAACACCACACCTTACCTGTTAACTGTAAGATATGATACCGGATGCATTAAACCTGTTATTGATACAGTTGTGGTAACGGTTTACACACCTGTAAAAGTAAAAGCAGGAAACGATACTGCAGTAGTTGTAAACCAACCTCTGCAATTACACGCAACAAGTAATTATGATGGTGATAGTACGGGCACAACCGTACAATATTTGTGGACGCCTGCCTCTTTTTTAAGTAGTGCTAACATTCCTAACCCCATTGCTACTTTTAATGGATTAAATGATTCCATACAATATACCGTAACTGCAACTACCAGCGCAGGCTGTATAGGTAGTGATAAAGTATGGGTACGAATATTCAAAACAGGTCCCGATATATTTATTCCTTCTGCATTTACCCCCAATAATGATAACAAAAATGACATACTGAAACCCATACCCGTTGGTATAACTTCTTTGCTTTATTTTAACATTTACAATAGATGGGGACAACTTATTTTTACTACACATCAAATTGGTGAAGGTTGGGATGGAACCTATAATGGCACTATGCAACCACCGGGTGCCTATGTTTTTACAGCCGAAGGAATTGACTTTACGGGGAAAAAAGTTTTTAAAAAAGGAACTGTTGTTTTAATACGATAAGCAGCAAATAACAACCTTCAACTATCTATAAATGCAATGGTTTTGTACATTTACTATTCACCTGTATTTGATATTCATTAACTAAGCATGCGAAAATTTTTATTCATTATATTTATTTTAATTTCATGTGTATTTAAAAGCTATGCAGTGCATATAGCAGCAGGTGAATTGAGTTATTTATACCAAGGCCCCGGTGCATCGCCAAATACGGCGCGCTATTTAATTACAATGCGTTTGTTTAGAGAATGCAATGCACCCGCAAATTCTGCACAATTGAATGGTGAAAATGTTACCATTGGTATTTATGATAAAGCAACGGGAAATTATATTTCACAATTAAAACTTGCTCAACAATTTGTAGGCAATCCGCCTACAATACAAAATACTCCTGGTATTAATCCTTGCTTAACCGGTAACCCTATTGCCTGCTATCAGGTAGGCACTTACAGCAGTACCATTGATTTACCCATTACTGCAAATGGATATACCCTTTCATGGGTGCGATACTCAAGAGCCGTAGTACAAAATGTTGCCGGCAATAGCGTAGGTGCTACTTTTACAGCTGAAATTCCCGGCACATTGCAACTGCCGAATGGTACCAATAGCAGTCCGATTTTTACCATTAGCGATACAACCATTGTTTGCAAAAACACCGGTTTTACTTTTAACTACTCGGCATCTGACCCCGATGGTGATTCGTTGGCCTATAAATTTGCACCTGCTTATGATGGCACACCCGGAAACTATGTAGGAACAACTACTCCTGATCCCGACCCATCGCTTATACCTGTTTTGCAACCTGTGTCAGTAAATTATATTGCACCCTATTCCGGTTTACAACCATTAGGAAGTGGTGTAACCATTAACGTAAATACAGGCTTAATTAGTGGGGTTGCACCGCCCGCCGGCAAATACATTGTTTGTGTTGTAGTGGAAGAATGGCGTAACAAAGTTTTATTGGATAGACACCGAAAAGATTTTATATTAACCATTGGTGATTGTTCTGTGAATGGTGCTGACCTGAATCCCAAGTACGTAAATTGTAACAATTTCACCTTTAACTTTTCCAATGAAAGTACCAACCCCAATATTATAGCCTATGCCTGGAAATTTGGCGATACTAAAAATTCAAATTATGACACATCCAGTAAACCAACTCCCACCTACACTTATTCAGATACGGGTACTTATACCATGAAGCTAAAAGTTACAGCCACCGGCGGTTGTACAGATTCTGCAACTGCACAAGTAGCCGTTTTTCCGGGTTTTAAAGCAAACTTTTCTGTGAATGGCAGTTGCATTTTAAACCCATACCAATTTAAAGACTTAAGCGTTGCACAATACGGAGTAATAAATAGCTGGCAATGGAATTTTGGTGATCCGAATACAACTTCTGACACTTCAACACAACAAAACCCCACTTACACCTATGCTTCAACGGGAACCAAAACGGTATTTTTTACCGTAACCAGCACTAAAGGATGCGTTGATACACTTTCTAAAATTATTAACGTGCCTGATAAACCCTATTTATTCTTGCCCTTTCACGACACGCTTATCTGTAGTATTGACACACTTCCTTTAATAGCCAACAGTCCTGGAAGTACCTTTCAATGGACCAGTGTACAATCGCCTAACAGCATTATTAATGCAACCTCGGCTAATCCTTTGGTACACCCTAAAGACACTGCAGTTTATGTAGTTACAGTTAATAACAATGGTTGCTTAAATAAAGATTCCATACAAGTAAATGTACTGCAATTCATTACCGTTAATGCAGGGCCGGATACTAGTATATGCCAAACCGATACAATACAATTTAATACAGTAAGCTATGCGTTAAGTTATCAGTGGAAAGGATCTAACGGTATACCCATTGCACAGGTTAAATATCCAAAGGTGGCACCACTAACCAATACAACGTACTACGTACAGGCTAATTTGGGAAAATGTCCCGCCTATGACACGGTAAACGTAAAGGTTTTTCCCTATCCATCTGTTTCAGCAAGCGGAAATGCCAATATTTGCTTTGGAAATACTACGCAACTGAGTGGCACTACTAATGCAGATAATTTCAGTTGGTCGCCCAACAACACTTTACTAAATGCCAATACACTTAATCCAACAGCCGGACCCAATAAAACCACTTACTATGTTTTAACCGGGAAAAATAATAGTGGATGTATAAAAGCAGTATCAGATAGCGTGTTAGTGAAAGTTATACAACCCATTACCATTGACGTAGGCACGGACACTTCAGTAGTACTTAATCAACCTTTACAACTAAAAGCAATATTGGCAGACAGTAGTAATTTCGCATATAGTTGGACCCCCGTTGAATATTTAAATAATCCATCCATCTCTCATCCAATTGCCATTATTAATACGCCGGTAAACGATGTAACATTCACAGTAAAAGCTACTGAATTATCATCCGGATGTACCGGCCAAAGTAGCATCGTAGTTAAAGTATATAATACAGGTCCTGACATTCTTGTTCCTAAAGCATTTACACCAAACGGAGATGGTAAAAATGATATTATGCGCCCCATTTTATTGGGTATTAGCAGATTAGACTATTTTAGTATATACAATCGTTGGGGGCAACTTATTTATTCAACCTCTCAACCTAATGCAGGATGGGATGGTACAGTAAATGGCACTGCACAACCAAGTGGTGCTTATATTTATACAGCCAAAGGCGTTGATTATTTGGGAAATACCATTACAAAAAATGGAACCATTGTTTTAATCAGGTAAATTTGCTGTTAACAAAACAATCAACTAAGTCTTCTATGGAAAATATTATACTCATAACAGGTGCTACTTCCGGTTTTGGTAAGGCAATTGCACAAACCTTCGCAGCAAACAAATGGAACTTAATTATTACAGGCAGAAGAAAAGATCGTTTGGATGAATTATGTAAAGAAATAGAAGAAATGGGCACAAAAGCCCTACCGTTAGTATTTGATGTGCAAGATAAAAATGCAGTTTTTAATGCCATAGATCACCTACCTGCTGAATGGAAAAAAATTGATATACTGGTAAATAATGCCGGTTTAGCATTAGGCAGAGACCCTTTTGATAAAGCCAATTTAGAAGATTGGGAAATAATGCTCAATACAAACGTTAAAGGTTTAATGTATGTTACCAAAGCAGTATTACCTTATATGATTCCACAAAAGAAAGGTCACATCATAAATATTGGTTCAATTGCAGGGAAAGAAGTTTATTTGAACGGCAATGGTTATTGCGCCAGTAAACATGCAGTAGATGCTTTTAGCAAAGCCATGCGCATGGATTTATTACCACACAAAATAAAAGTTACTGCCATACACCCCGGAGCGGCAGAAACCGAATTTTCAATTGTGCGGTTTAAAGGAAATGAAGCCACTGCCAAATCGGTTTATGAAGGGTATACACCTTTATACGCCAACGATATAGCCAATATTACTTATTACTGTGCCACTTTACCCGAGCATGTTTGTATTAATGAATTAATTGTAACCAGTACCGCACAGGCCAATTCAAACCTGTTTTATAAAGAATAACTTTATTGTTTATTTTTTGAATTGAAAATTAAATGCTGCAAAGTGCTGCCATCTCTGATTTCTTCATTTACCGTTTGCACTAAAGTATCACCGGGTAAAATATTCCCAAATATTTCTACTCGTGTGCTATCTTCATTGCCACGTTGAATTGGCACCCAGTTCACTTTATTATTATGTAGTGCTAAAACAAAAGTTCCCAAAGTAGAGTACAAAACAGCGGATTTTGGTACTACTAAATGGGGCTCTTTTGTAAACAATGGAATATTTACTTCAGCTATCATACCGGGCAATAATCGTTTGTCGGTATTATACACATCCATTTCAATACGTTGTGCACGTAATTTTGAATCTAAAGCACCTGCCATCCTATTAATGGATGCAGTAAAATCAACATCAGGATATGCTTTCACTTTAAAATGAATTTTACTTTCCGGAGTTAAATAACGCGAATATTGTTCGGGAATTAAAACAACCAATCTTAGTCTATCGCGTTGTTGCAAAACAAACATAGGAACATCTTGTCCTTTTCCCGAAGGACCAACATACGCACCGGGATTGACGTTACGAAGTGTAATCATTCCACTAAAAGGTGCCTGAATGGTTAAATATTTTTTGGTATCTAATATTTCTTTGTAAGCGGCTTTAGCTGCTTGCCATTGTGCAAAATCAGATTTCTGTTTGGCCAATGCCAAGTCTAAATCATTGGGCGAAATCGTACCCGGGGTTTTACTTGTATTTAAAAGTCGCTTATATGCAGCATCGCTGGCAATGTAGGTAGCTTCCAACGATTTTAATTTGGATTCAGCAGCAGATAGTTGCGCATTAATTTCAGGTGCTTCCGTAGTTGCCAATAATTGCCCTTGTCGTACCTGACTACCCACATCTACTAAAACATCTTTTACAAAACTGTTTACTTTGGCATAAATATTCACTTCTTGATAAGCTATTAACTCACCGGGTAATTTTAAATTACCTTGCAAATTTTCTTTTTGCACCACAAATACCGGTGTACTAACATTAGTTGCACTATCTGTTATAACTTTTTTGGTATCCTTGGTATTATTACAACTATATACCATTACAAAAAGTGGTACTCCCAAAAAATAAAGCCAGGGTTTAAAGTTCTTTTTCATGTTTAGTATTATCTAATTCAGGTATATAAAATTTACTATGTTTATCGTGTGGATCTAAAGAAACGGATTGTGTGGTAGTATTTTGTTGTACCCAAGAAAAGAGCAAAGGCAAAACTAACAATACTACTATGGTTGATGCAAGCAATCCACCAATTACTGCTCTACCGAGAGGGGCAGCTTGCGCACCGCCCTCACCCAATCCGGCTGCCATGGGCAACATACCCATAACCATAGCGGCTGTAGTCATTAAAATAGGACGCAACCTAATAGCAGCAGCTTCTTTTGCAGAAAGTAATGCATCGCCATTTTTTAATCGTAAAGCTTCAGCATTCGTAATTAACAATACCGTATTAGATATAGATACACCCACCGACATAATAATGCCCATGTATGATTGTAAGTTAAGTGTGGAATGAGTAAGCATTAACATAATTAATGCACCCACCAATACTGCCGGAACCGCAGCTAAAACCACCAAAGAAACCTTGAACGATTGAAAATTAGCAGCCAACATTAAAAAGATTACCACAATGGCAGTAATTAAACCACCTTGCAAACTACTCAATGTTTCTGTAAGCACTTGGCTTAATCCTCTGGTTTCAATAAATAAACCACGAGGCGGTTTACCAATACTTTTTATTGCATTTTCAACATCGTGTGTTGCAGTGCCTAAATCTTTTTTATAAATGTTAGCCGTTACAGATAAGTTGGGAATTGAACCAATATCATCATCTTGACCATAAACAGAATCCTCCTGTATGGTGGCCACATCTCCCAACATGGGACGATTAGTTCCGGGTACTAACGGTATCTGATTGATGTCGGAAACAGATGACATTTTAGCTTCAGGAATTTCTACTTGAACCAAGTAACTTAATTGTGATTTCGGATCAATCCAAACATTTTTTTCCGTAAATCGAGAGGAAGAAGTAGCTGCTACAAATGAACGGGAAATTTCTGCTACATTGGTTCCCAATTGCGCTGCCCTTACCCGATCAATGTTTACATTAACAGCCGGATAATGTATAGCTTCATCAAGCTGCACATCGCGCAAATAAGGTATTTGCTTTAATTTATCAATAACCTTCTGCGCCATTATTTCATTTTGCAACTTATTTTTTCCCATTATTTTCACTTCAATAGGTGTTGGTGAACCTTGACTTAAAATCTTATCGGTTAATTCAATAGGTTCAAACGATAACTTAATGTTAGGTAATACAACGGCCATGCGTTTGCGTATAGCATCTTTTAAGGTATCCATATCCGTTTTATAACCTTCTTTTAAAGCTACTTGTAAAACGGCTTCTTGTGGCCCGGCCATGAATAAATAAATGGGATTGGTTGAAAATTGAGAACCATGAATACCAATCATTGAAGAAGATATGGCTACGTTTTCCTTTCCCACTATGTCATACAAAACATTTAAAGTTTTCAATACATCTTGTTCTGTTTTTTCAATTCTGGTACCATCTGCATCTCTAATACGCAGTTGGAATTGTCCGGCATTTGTTTTAGGTAATACATCCCTGCCAATAATTGAAAATAAAAAAATGGCAACAATAATTGCACCAACTAAATAAATAACGGTAATTGGCTTTTTGTAGGGCACCAACTTATTCAACAATACAATAAACTTATATCGAAAACGGGTAAAACTTCCTGCATTTTTCAAATCATCGGCATTGGTATTCAGCAACATTTCTTTTTGTTGCCAAGTATTTTCTTCAGAATCTGCCGTAATACCACTTTTTGAAAATTGCTCTTGATCAGAAGATGCATGAACTTTCCCCTTTCCATGATTATATTCATTTTTCATTAACCAATTTGCCAACACCGGTACCAATGTTTGCGACATGATGTAAGAGGTAACCATGGAAAAAGTAATGGCCAATGCCAATGGTAAAAATAAAGAACCCGGTATTCCATTCATGGTGAATGCCGGAGCAAAAACTGCGAGTATACAAAATAGAATTAATAACTTTGGAAAAGCAATTTCACTACAAGCATCCCATACAGCCAAAGCTTTTGGCTTTCCCATGCTTAAATGTTGGTGAATATTTTCAATAGTTACCGTTGATTCATCAACCAAAATACCAATAGCCAGTGAAAGGCCACTGAGTGTCATTATATTAATGGTTTGATGAAATAATGAAAGGAATAAAATACCTGAAATAATACAGCTGGGTATGGTAAGAATTACAATTAATGCACCACGTGGATCGCCTAAAAAAATCAACACCATTAATCCTGTTAAAATTGCACCAATGGCGCCTTCACTTATTAAATTTTTAACCGCATTAATCACATAAGTTGACTGATCGAATTCATATGACAGATGAACATCTTCAGGTAACAATGATTGAAAACGAGGAATTGCTTTCTTTAAATTCTGTACAACCTCCCAAGTTGAAGCACTGGCAGATTTTGTTATGGGTAAATACACGGAACGTTTCCCATTCACTAAAACATATCCTACGGTTACATCAGCACCATCTTCTACGGTAGCAACATCTTTTACATATACATTGTTTGCAGAGCCCGTATAAATAGGAATATCTTCAAAGTCTTTTACAGTTCTTATAGTAGCATTAATGGGTGTAAAGTAATTCTTATCGCCAATACGAACGTTCCCCGATGGAATAGACTGATTATTTACACGAAGTGCAGCTACTAATTGATCGGGGGTAATATTATGTGCACGCATTAATGCAGGATCGGCTTTAATAACAACGGTACGGGCATTGCCACCAAAAGGTGCTGGAGATACCAAACCGGGTATAGAACTAAATCCGGAACGAATGTACACGTTTGCCAAATCTTGCAATTCATTATTGTTGCGTGTTTTACTACTTAATACTAGCTGACCTACCGGTAATGTAGATGCATCAAAACGTATAATGAATGGAGGTTGTGTACCCGGTGGAAAAATGGTTTGTGCTCTGTTACTAAATGCCGTTACCTCTGCTGCGGCTTGAGCCATATTGGTTCCCTCATAAAAAGTTAACTTAATTAGTGTTAAGCTTTGAATGTTTTTGGTTTCAATACTCTTTACACCGGACACATACAATAATAAATTCACATAGTTTTTCCCAAAGTATGCCTCCATTTGGTCAGGAGTAAAACCGCCGTAAGGATGTGAGATATAAATAACCGGCAAATCAATGTTTGGAAAAATATCTATTTTAATATTATTGACAGCTCTTATGCCAAAAAAGAACAGGCCGGCAACTAAAACCAGAATTGTTATTGGATTCCTTAATGCAGTTCTAATTAAATTCATTACACTAAATATTAATTCTTTTAGTTAATTTGTTGTATCAATAAATTCCAATCACCTGAAGCTGCAACTTTCAACAACAAAGCTTGCCAAACATTAATGCATGCCAATTTAGCTGAAGTTTCAGCACGGTTTACCAAATACAAAGCTTGTTGCAAATCAACTATGGTAGCCAAGCCATTTTCATATAAAACTTTTTTCTGCAAAAAAGCATCACTGGCTGCCTTTAATTGTACCGGCACTTCCTTGTAGCTTAATAATGTATTTTGAATACGTTGATCAGCTAATACTAAAGTATTTTGCAGCTGCACAGCTGTTTCATCATATTGTTGCTTATAAGCTTCGGTTATTTCCTTTTGAGCCAATACTTGCTGTTTTACCTTAGTAATACTCATAATATTAAATGCAAGCGATAAGCCGGCTACGTAATTTGACCGCAATGGTGTAATACCATCAAAATAACTTTTAGAATAATCGTTTGGGAAAGCAGCACTGTATTGTGTTCCAAAACCGGAGCCGCGAGTTTGAAAAATTCCAAACAGGTTTACACCCGGTAATATGCTTTTTTTAATAGCATCAGCTTGCATTTCACTTTGATGAATTTTATTCTCGAAAAACTTTAATTGCGGATTATCAGCAGTATTTAATGAGGTGGTATAATTGGAAGGAAGATGTGTGGCAAAAAAAGTATCAACTAAAAAACTTTCAGGACTTTGTCTTAGTAGTTGCGCCAATACATTTTCGGCCTGTTGTTTATTAGTAATAGCATCAATTAAAACCAATTTAGCATTAGCATACTCAGAATTGGCAATAGAAGAATCAACGCCCGGATTTAATCCATTTAAAGTTCTAACCAATACTGCATTTCTAAAAGTATCTGCTCGGCTTAAATTAGCCTCCGCCTCTGCCAAAAGTTCACGAGCTGTAATTAAATTAAAATAAGCACCGGCTATTTTTACACCCAGAATAAATTTTTCTTGCTCTACATCTGATGAGTCGGTTTTTACCTGAGCTTGAGCAGCTGCAATAGTTGATTGCTTTCTACCAAACGTAAAGGCCTCCCAGTTAGAAGATATTAAATATAGTGATCCAAACGCGGCATTCCATTGTTGGCTGTTAAAAACAGGGCCGGACGATGAAATTCCCAATGCCCCATATGGTGCACCGGGACCATAAAGACCATTGATACTTCCATAGTTTTGTTGCAAACTTGCTACAACATTTGGCAAATACTCATTCTTAGTATTCTGCAACAAATAATTTGAAGCATTGAGAATATGCTGCTTTGCTTTTATTGTTTGATAATTATTTAATCCGGTCTGTATGGCCTTACTCAATAATAAAGGCTGTTGTGCATTTAATGGACTATAATAAAATGTGAGCAACAGTAAAACAAACAGGGAATAATTTTTAAAAAAAGCAAACTTCATGTTATAAAAAATTAATGAATATCAACTATTTATTCGGATATATTTCCATTGTTTTCATGATAAGTAATTGCTGACACACATTTCCATGCCTTTTTAGCATCTTTTTCAATAATACTTTGTAATAACTGTTCATGCAATTCCTGCTTTTGAAGTAAAAGTTTTGTATCAACAAATACTTCAATGAAATACGTTTTTAACTGAGCAGCAATGGTTTTATACAAGTCACTCAAAATTTTATTATTACAAGCCTCAGCAATTTTTATATGAAAAGCAATATCAGCCTCAACAGCTTTTACAATATTATTTTCATGTGCAGCAGAATTACGATCATGCAAATACTTTTGCATACATTTTATTTGAGCGGGTGTTCTATGAATAGCAGCCTTCTCTGCAATTTTCAACTCCAGCAATTGGCGTACTTCATTCAAATCCTCACCTCGTGCTGATTGTAAGCGTTTATACCAGGGAACAGGCGTTCCATTTTGCAAAGCAACAAAAGTTCCTACACCCTGCTGCACTTTTAATATACCCGAGTAAGATAAAATGCGAATAGCTTCCCGAATGGTAGAGCGCCCTACACCAAAATATTCCATTAATTCAGGTTCAGTAGGTAATTGATCGCCAATTTTAAATTTACCTGATGCAATCAGCTTCTGCAATTTTTCGGCTACCACATCACTCAATGAATTTTTTTTGATAGGCTCAGTAAACATACATCATATCATCTGATGTATAAAAGTAGAGCTAAAAAAGAAATAACCCTGTTTTTCATAAAAAACTGAGCCAATTTTGATGTATTTTAATGAGATTTTAAAGTAAAAACTTTATTGAGCCAGTGAAACGCGAACCAATACTCCAGCTCTTGTTACAATAGTAGGTGCTGAAGTGGAGATATAAGGCGTTACTCTTCTTTGATCAAAGAATAATCGCAAATTAATTCTATTATTATACACATAATCAATAGCAGGTTGAATAATAACCACTCGCTGCCCACCCGTACCATAAGCAGTTGATTGGTCAATTCTGCTATTGCTGGTAGCATCATTTCTAAAAGATAAATCTAACTTAATAGTTAAATCGTTTTGAAGTTTAGCATTTTGCATGCCGGGTAATTTAAATGGCAAACGTAATCCTCGTTTACGCCAATTGAATCCCGTTGTCCATTGAGTACTATTTGTTTCGCTTAACTGATAATCAATTAAACTTAAACTCAACTGTCTGCTCTTTGCATATTCTAATTTTAAACTTAATTGTTTAATTGTTGTAACCTCAACACCTAATAATGGTGCAAATTGTTCCTGCATTGTTATATTAGGAACCAAATAATAAGGAATATAATTGCCACTTAAAGTATCAATAAAGCCGGGCGCACCATACCGTAAAGGGTCTTGATACAACAATGCACTTGCAAAGCTATTCATACTTAATGTGGCAGAATAAGCATGCGTAATATTAATGGCCGTGAATACTTTTGCCAATGCCGGAATTTTGCTTAAACCCGTATAACTTAAGCGCCAGTTGGGCTTAGGTAAAATACCACTAAATGGATTAGAACGAATTCCCGAACCGGATTGCTTCATTAAAGGGAATGAATTTGGATCTTTTTTAGTATATGCTGAAAGGAATGCAGGTATCAATACATCTTGCGAGTAACGTCCATAACCTGTTGCAAAACCATCAGAAGTAAAAGTAGGATTTTGCTTCCAATATGGATTTAAATTAGCGACACGCTTCGATATAATTTGTCGATTATTTTCAAATTGCAGAAATGTTGAAGACAATTCATTAGGATTCGTTTTTCGGAACAATGTACCAAATGCAATGTAAGAAACACTAAATCCACCGGCTGCATAAGGATTTAAGTGTTGCTGCGGCAATCCAAGCCCCGTTGTATCTTTAAATAGCTCACTATAATTTTTTGAAAATGCTTTATTTAAACTTACATCTACCCTAAACTCTCTTACCGGCTCCAACTGTGCAGTAAGTCCTAATTTTTGTTCAAAATTTTGCTGATATAAATAATTGAAAGTACTGTCTCTGGTTAATAAACCCTGTGCAGCTTTTCGGTTTAACCATCCACTATCAGGTTGTTTTCCAAAAACATAATCCAAACCCGGTTGCATGGTTCGCATGTCTTGGCCAAAAGCGGTTGTAGTACCCATCCACCCGGGCACACGACTATTATAATTTTCACTATAGTTTACGGAAACATTTTTTACCATTGTTATTAAATGACCCGCTGCTCTTACGGCACCATTCATTTGCGCAGGTTGATTAGCCTGTTGCAATCGCATGGCAGTGCGGTAATCACGTCGTTGTTGCCGCCATTTGCGCAAAGCAATTCTTTTCTTTTTGCCATGTAAACGATTACCGGCAGTATCGGTAATTGCTTCTTCGCGTGTTGGTAAAGTTATACCTAACGGATTAGGCTTTGCGCCTGATGGACTTTGAACCGGTTTACCGGTTTGATTGTTAAAAAATTGCTTGGGTGGTGGTGGCGGACGATAATCTAAATTGCGTAACCATTTTGATTTGGCATACAGTCTTGTAAAGTCGAACTGCGTATTAATATTATTTTGCTGACTATTCTCTAAAGTATTACCCAATGAAATAGCCAGTAAACTGGCTGCTATCCAATTATAAGTTGTAGCATAACTGTAACGTGCTGCTATCCAATTCGTGAAAGGGAACTTGGCTAAAGGTAAAGTATAAGTAGCAGTAGCTCGTTGTTGGTACAACGTAGTACGCCCACCGCTAATAAAATTCTGCCATACTGAATCTTTTTTAGCTTTGGTATTAATCATGCCATAAGGTTCATCTACGCGTCCGAAACTTGTAGCAGAAAAATCAAGATTTAATGAACGGGCAACATCCCAACGAAAATTATAATACTTATCAAAAGTAAAATATTTATTATACGTTGTATCAACTGTCAACACCTTACTTTGTTGTTGATCCGTATTAATAATCCGTGGAATATACTGTCCGAACTGCCTATTAATGTCAGCTCTAAAACTAAGCAATGAAGGGCGCAGGTTAATATTAAAATCGCGCAAGAATGCCGTCCATTGGCTATTTCCTTTAATAATTTTTTTGAAAGGCTCTTTGTATTTTGGAGGTGCATTATAAGTATAACCTAAACCCGCACGCCATTTTACTAAATTATTCAATAAAGTAGTGGGATTATTTTGCACGGTTTGTGTAAATGAATAACTGACATCAAAATTACTCAAGCTCCATAATCGAATGCGCCCTTTAGGCATTATACGAACATTGGTAAAGTTGATGGTTTTTATGGTTGTTTGATCAATGGCTGCATTCTTAATAGAATCGCGTTTGGCTTTGGTTTGAGCTACACTTAGTTTTTGAGAAAGGGTAATATCCAAATCAAATGGATCGTATTTGGGTGAACTTACGGTTCTATCGAAACTGGCAAATACGGGAATCGATAATCGGGCATTAGAAGGCAATAGTTTGCCTGCATCAATGGCCATAGAGGCATCGAACTGTGTAAAATTATCTAATGCTCGTTGGCCTATGTGTGATTCTAATGAACCCCAGCCGGCGGTATGCATACTTCCCGAAATAGACATTTTACCTAAGTCAGCCAAGCCAATATCTACTCTTCCCGTAGCAGCATAAGCTCCGGTTTCATTAATATTTGATAATCTTAATTCATCAACCCAAACTTCGGCACTTAACGGTGTGGTGTTTGTGATGGCACTCTCAACACCAATTAGGAAAGCATTTACTGCGCCTATATTTGGATTACCCAATACGGAAAAAGTTTTGTTACCAATTACTTGACGGTAAATGGTACTTACCGAAGCGCCGGAATTATTTCTTTGCAGTTTTAAATTAATCAGCGTTTGTATATCAAAGTCAAGATTATTTTGAGTTGGCCAAACAATGGTATCAGAGGCGGGAGAATAATTTCCGGGGGGTGTAACCTTTAAAGGCACTTTTATTTCATAGTAGTTATTCAAATAATCTTGTCCAATTCTAACAACCAAGTTTAACTGATTATCTTGCAATGCAGTATTCGGTGCAGCTTCTACGTGCGCAAACATTAACATTCGTCCATATAAACGCATATCGTAATTTGGCAATGTTTTGAATACAGCCCTTGCATTGCCCGGCGTTAAATGACCTACTTGCAAACTCAACGATTGCTCGTTTTGTAAAATATTAATACCATTATTACTCAATTGTTGTACCCTTTGAATACCCGGAGGAATAACATAGTTTACAGGAGTTCTGCTGCTATTTTCCTCGAGATTTACGGCCAATGTATTAAACGTAATTGTACTGGTATCTATTGGAGTGTATGAACCTGTAGTATCTAAATTATAAGTAAACTGGCGCCATTGATTACGTACCAGCTCTAATTTGGCAAAACGCAATACAACCGAATCTTGAAATCCGGTTAAATACATGCGCATGAATTGAATTGATTTAAAATCGGGAATTTGTCCGGTTTTACTGGCATAATCACTTAATGGAACGCGGAATAAATACCAATTTTCAGTTCCTGTTGTTCCATCGGCATACGTAACAGGTACTACTCTTTTGTCTGAAATATACTTTGTAACACCCACATCCATTCCCGGGGCAAGATTAATTTGATATTCAAAATATTCCTCATCTTCATTTAAAGTATTATCCCTATTCAAATCTTCATTATCTGGGTATAAGGTAGCTGCAGGAGAAAAAGGCGATGTACCCGTTGCAATGGGTGAGTTACCTTGCGGATTATTGAAGTTTTTATAGCGTTCCAAAATACCGGCGCCACTTGCATCGAAACTGGGGTCACGATACCATTTGTAATCATCATTCGAAGGATCTTGAATGGCTCTTTGATAAATGGCGGAAGCAGTTCCAAAGTTGGCAGCTAATTTGGACAAATAATCTGTGCGCTTTCTTCTTTCACCATCATTATCTAATCCATCAAAACCAACATCTTGATATACTCTGTCGCCGGGATTGTTACTAAATGCATTGGTTACTTGTATGGGATTAACCGGTACCCTTCCCCAAGTTGTACTACTATCAATTGCAGCCGGTGAAGTGGGCGTATTCAATCCGTTTTCATAAAAACGTTTGCCATCTTTTAAAATATCTTCACTTACATTACCAAAATCAATCATTAATTGCCCACCAGTGCTATTGGGAATTTTTATGAAAGGATCTTGAATCCAAAACTGAACATATTCAATATTATTGGTTTCAAAATCGGTTTGATCAATAGCCCGCATTAAACCACCCCAACGCTTTTGCGGATTTAATAATTTTCCATCGGCAGTAACTTGTGAAGGATCACTGTCATAATTGTAAGGACCAATTTCAGTGGGATAATAAGCTACATCGAAAGTAGAAGTTTGTGTATTAACAATGTTGGTTGTTAACTGTGGGAATAATTCATTGGTATATACTAACCTTACTCTCGGATCGCTCAATGCAGCCAGATTTCCTCTTAATGGATTGTTGGGGCTGTTCTTGTCTTGTAAATTAGGTTCAATATTATACCATGCAATTTTAGCACGGTTCTTATTGTAATCAATTGAATCCATCAATAAGGCTTCGGGAAAATTTGGATTCCCTGCCGGAGTTGAAGCTAAAGCCCATGCCGTAGATGGGAAACGCAAATCAATATTTGAAGTAGTTCCTTCAAAATCGTCAATATAAATAAGCCCATTATTCCCTGAGCCTATTTGAGGCGGATGGCCGGGTTTAAAATATGCACCTTCACCATATGCGGCAATAGTACTCATTGTTTTAGTTGAGTAAAATGGCAATTTATTTAATGCTCTCGTCAATCCGGGCCAGTTAGAATGGTAACTAAAATCAACCCCATACATGGTATTTCTGATTGGGTCTTCACCATAATTCATTTTAGTGAAAAAGGGACGTTCATTTAAACGTTCAATGGTTGCACCTAATGCTAATTTTTTGCTGGCTGCATAGTCTAACCTTAAACCCAAAAATCCACGTTGCTGAATACCAAATGTGGCGTTGTTTTCATAAGAAACATTTACCGGAATACCCGAATTAATAATGGCCTGATTTAAAATTTTTACTGAACCTAAATTATAATCTATGGTATAGTCAACACCCTCCGTTAAAGTTTGCCCTCCTGCTGTTAACTTAACTGAACCGGGTGGAATGTTATATGCACCCAAATAAATGTCACTACCGCTTGTTCCCTTTGCTTGCCCTTGCATCACAAAGCGGTCTACGTTAGCATAAGTTTGGGCAATGGCTTTGATGGAATCATATAATTGATAATATGCATATTTTTGAATAAGGGCTTGTGATTGACCGGCAAACGCAAGGTTCACCAAATCTTTTCCAAAAGGTTCCAATACCGGAAATATGATTTTACCTTGCTGTGATAGAATAGTGAATCCTTCTAAGTAATCGAATATTCCATCGGGCTGGGGATCGTTTTGATTATTTAACCGGTCTAAATTTAATATGGTTAATAGTGGCTTACCTTCCACCGAAGGTGCAGATTCCGGTAAATATCTTTTCAAACCACCACTGGGTTGATTATATAATACATTTAATTGAAAGCCATCTTTTGAAACACCTGATAAATCAAGTGAGTACACGTTTTTCATCATTAATCCCCAAATAGGCAAATTAGTTCTTGCAGAAGTAGCTTTCAATAATTTTAAATACAATACTTTTTGTACACCTTGTGTAGAATCAACAGCTACATCTTGCGAAAATTCACCCACTTGATATACCCTTCCATTATAAGTATATTGGTAGGCTACTGCTAATACATCATTGGGTTGTAATTGTGCATTCAATGAAATAAAACCCACTTGCGGATTGAAATAAAATTCGGTGGGTGCCAATTTTCGAGCAAATGTTTTTTCATAATCATTTACTTGTGTTAAACCCTTACTTTGCAAAAATGCACCAACGGTTGAGGGGTCTCTATTTTGTACAACATTACTATACAAATTATTGGCACCATTATCAGGTAAAGGGTTTCCCGTTAGTGACTGAATATTCGAATTATAAGGTTGTGATTCGCCTAAATCCATTAAACCTACAATGGCTCTTGTATCGGTAGTAGCTCCGCTTCTATTGGTTACCCAAATCTCTATCCGTTGTATTTGTACCTGACTATTTACAATAGGCAGATTGCTCATGGCATTATTGAAATTATTTCTGAAATATTGAGCTAATAAAAAGTCACGGTTTTCATCATAATCATCTAATTTTTTTTGGAAGTTGGTAATGGCTGCGCCACCTTGCAAAGCTTGTGTTTGGCGTTGCGATTGCTGATTGGCTAATACGGCAGTAACACTTAACTTTCCAAACTGTAGTTGTGTTTTAATACCAAATAAATTTTGGGCACTTGACATTAAAGCACCTTTGGTTTGAAAAGCAATATTTCCGGCTTCAATACTTCTAATAATTTCATCATCCATTCCTTTATAGTTCAACTTTAACTGATTTAAATAATTAAAGTTGGCAAGGGTATTATAATTAATAGGCAGCTTTAATTTGTTACCAATGTTAGCATTAACGTTAAGGTTGGTGTTTAAGTTAAAATCAAATCCACCGGTACGTCTTGCGGCTTCGGGCAAAGTAGGGTTTAAAGTATTTTGCCCATTATATCCCATTTGTATATCAACACTTCCTTGAGGTTTAATGTCCACTTTCAAACCATCGGGGCCTACACCAAAAATGCGGTCGAATAAAGTGTTATAAACACGTACGGGCGGGCGTTGTACTTTCTTATTCAACAAGGTTAAAGCATCAGCTCGTTGTTTAAAATAATCATCTTGCTGTTGCTGTGTTCTTAACTTATAATATTCTTCAAAAGTTAAAGCTGTAGGCTTTCTAAAATACGTGTTGCCTACTTTTTCTAAAATATAATATTGATTGGTTTTGGGATCATATTCCACTTTTTGCTTAATAAAAGAGGTATCATTCAAATCGAAAGGATTGCGATTTCGCCAGGATAGAAAATCTCCCCTACGGTCATGAATGGGAAAGCGCAACGAGTCGTTTGCCTTTCTTAAAGTATCTACGGTTTGGGCAAAAACTTGGCGCACCGGTATCCAGCATACCGAAGCAGTTAGTAATAAAACAGTAAGCAATAAGGTTCCTTTCTTCAAAAAAAGCAGGCTTGATTAGGTAAATTTCTAGGCTATTGTTAAAGATTTTTTAAAGATTGTTTAATAATTTCCTCTAAAGATAATTCAGGATTTGATAATATGTGTTTTTTAACGACATTTTCTGCTATCGGGCGTGCAATTCCCAAGGCCATTAATGCCTGTATGGCATCATCTTCAATAGATACTGTTTTGGGTGAACCGGTTGCACCAACTGTTTCCAAAACTTTTTTTCCCATTTTATCACGTAATTCTAAAATAAGCCGTTCCGCTGTTTTTTTACCAATTCCCTTTACCGTTGATAATAAAGCTGTATTGGCTTGCGTAATGGCCTCGCTGATTTCACGAGGTTTTAACCCGGACAACATCATTCTTGCAGTAGAAGAACCTATTCCTGATACACTTATTAATAACAAAAACATTTCTTTTTCTGCCATATCGGCAAATCCAAAAAATGTTTGTCCGTTTTCGGTAATATGTAAATAAGTGTACAATAGGCCGTTATCTGCATCTTTAATGGCAGAATAAGTATTTAAACTAATTTGCATTTCGTAGCCAATACCATTAGCTTCCATTATGGCTATGGCCGGTGTTTTCACTACAAACTTTCCTTTTATATACGCTATCATAATTAACCGGTTCAAAAATAGGGTTTTCATTCAAATTGAAGGGTACAAATAGGCAAATATGATGGCATTCTAAAATAAAACCAGATATTTGCGGTTATTTTTTACCGAATAAAGAATTCATTTTTTTATATGAGCAAGATTTCAGCCGCAATTACCGCAGTAGGTGGTTATGTACCGGAAACCAAATTAACCAATTTTGATTTAGAAAAAATGGTTGATACCAATGATGAATGGATTAGAACCCGAACCGGAATTGAAGAACGCAGAATATTGAAAGAACCCGGTAAAGCCAGCAGCGATATGGCTGTTCCTGCAATTCAACAAATTTTACAAAAACGTAATTTACAACCTACGGATATTGATTGCATTATTTGTGCTACCGTTACGCCTGATATGGTTTTTCCGGCAACTGCTAATATTATTGCCGATAAAATTGGCGCCACCAATGCATGGGGATTTGATTTAAGTGCCGCCTGCAGCGGCTTTTTATATGCCTTAACAACCGGTACCAGTTTTATTGAAAGCGGACGTTATAAAAAAGTAATTGTTGTTGGGGTTGATAAAATGAGTGCTATTATTGATTATACCGACCGTGCTACCTGCATTATTTTTGGCGATGGCGCCGGTGCCGTTTTATTAGAACCAACTACTGAAGAATTGGGTATTAGAGATAGCATTTTGCGCAGTGATGGTTCAGGTGCTAAATACCTGCATATGAAAGCCGGTGGCTCACTAAAGCCTGCAACTGTTGAAACCGTATTGGCAAAAGAACACTTTGCCTACCAGGAAGGACAAGTCGTTTTTAAATTTGCCGTTAAAGGAATGGCTGATGTGAGTGCCGAAATTATGGAACGAAATAACCTTACTGCCAATGATATTGCTTGGCTGGTTCCACACCAGGCCAACCTTAGAATTATTGATGCAACGGCCAATAGAATGGGGTTAGACAAAGACAAAGTAATGATTAATATACAACGTTATGGCAATACCACTGCCGCTACCATACCCTTGTGTTTATGGGAATGGGAACATAAACTACACAAAGGCGATAACGTAATTTTATCTGCTTTCGGAGGTGGTTTTACCTGGGGTGCCATTTGGTTAAAATGGGCATATTAATACAGACAAAAATTTTATAAAACTGCTTATTTCAAAGCAATTTTAATGGGTAATCAATGAATCATTGGGCATTGATTGCCCTATTTGTTTCTACACCACAATATAAAATCGGTGCCGGGCAGTTGTGTTATACCCAATTGTCGTAACATAGTTACTAACTGCCCTCTATGATAAGTACTATGATTAAACAAATGCATTAATATTTCCCATAAAGGCTGCTCAAAATATTCTTGCTTGGAAGTTTTATAGCCCATCATAGATTGTAATTGTTCGGTTTGCAGGGTGGTTACCCATTCAGCCCACAATTTATCTTGCCGCAAAATGCCATCTAAGATTGCCTCACAGCTTAAGCCTGCATCCTTTAACGTCCATGCGGTTTGTGGTTCATTGTGCATACGTTGCCACCAAATTGTTTCAGCACTCAATACATGCAATAAAGTACTATATACGCTGGGAAAACTGCTGATAATTTCCTTTTGCTGTTGAGAAGCATCTAATGTTTTAACAACCTTCAAAAGAACATCATTGGCCCATTGATTGTATGCAGCATAATCTGCAATCATTGTTTGCATAATCTAGATATTTAATGAATACTAAATTAAACATTACAATACTTTTCAAAAAGTTTGATTAACACGTATTCATCAAAAAAATAGAAACAAGTTATAAATGGTGGTTATTTTTGTTGAATACACCTATAAATAACTTTACAATGAAACCTAATTTCCCATACAGTGGCATCAGCTCATTAGCTTTACATTGCAATGAACATGAAAATGCGGAATTTGCACACATTACTCCTATTTATGCCACTTCAACATTCACTTTTCCCACGGCAGAAGCAGGTATGGAAAGATTTGCAGGCGATGATAAATCAAGAATATATGGTCGTTGGGGTAATCCTACGTTTACTGCCGCTGAGGAAACCATTGCAGCATTGGAAGCATTTGGATTGAATAACAGCAATGGCACACCGTTACAATTAAAAGCATTATTACATGCCAGTGGGCAGGCAGCCATGACAACCTTATTTATGAGTACACTTAAAGCCGGTGATGCTGTTCTTTCGCACTACTCACTATATGGTGGAACGTATGAACTAATGTTGAAAGTGTTACACAATGCCGGCATTGAAACAATTATTGTTGACTTAAGAAATTTACAACAAGTAGAGGAAGTATTAAAAACCAATCCGCACATTAAACTGATTCATATTGAAACACCTGCTAACCCCACCATTCAGTGTGTTGATATTGCCGCTGTTACACAAATAGCCAAACAATACCATAAAAAAATATCAGTTGACAATACTTTTGCAACACCTTATTTGCAGCAACCATTTAAATACGGTGTCGATTTTGTTTTTCATTCAACTACTAAATTTTTAAATGGCCATGGCACTGCCATTGGTGGTGTATTAATTGGGAAAGATATTGAGTTCATGAATACGCAAGCTTGGAAATGGCAAGTATTATTAGGTGGCAATAGCAATCCTTTTGATGCATTTTTATTGATGAATGGATTAAAAACATTAGAACTGAGAATGCAACGCCATTGCAGCAATGCCAAAACAGTTGCTGAATTTTTAGACCAACATCCTGCCATTGAAAAAGTAAATTATGCAGGATTGCCCAGTCATCCGGATTATTCCATTGCCAATAAACAAATGAAACATCCCGGTGCATTAATGAGCTTTGAAGTAAAAGGCGGTTTAGAAGCAGGAAAAAAATTTATTGACAAATTACAAATGTGTGTAAGAGCCATTTCATTGGGAACATTAGATACGCTGCTTTCACATCCGGCCAGTATGAGCCATAGAGGTGTTAGTAAAGAAGAAAGATTAAAATTCGGTATTACCGATGGTTTAATACGTTTAAGTGTTGGCGTTGAAAATGTAGAAGATATTTTAAAAGATTTTGAACAAGCCTTAAGTTAATATTATGAATATATTGATTAGAAAAGCGGAACGTAAAGATTGTGCCAGATTATTAGAACTTATTCAAGAGTTGGCCGAATTTGAAAAAGCACCGCAAGAAGTAACTGTTACATTATCACATTTTGAAGAAAGCGGATTTGGGGAAAAGCCTGTATGGTGGGCTTTCGTAGCCGAAGTAGATGGTGTAGTAGAAGCATTTGCGCTTTACTATATTCGTTATAGCACCTGGAAAGGTCAACGTATGTATTTAGAAGATATTTTAGTTACAGAAAAAATGCGTGGTAAGAACATTGGCACCCTGTTATTTAACAGGCTGATTGAAGAAGCAAAAGAAAAAAAATTACATGGCATGGTATGGCAAGTATTAAACTGGAATAAACCTGCTATTGCGTTTTATAAAAAATACAATGCCGACTTAGATGACGAATGGATTAATTGCTCAATAACTTTTTAAAAAAATGGGCATCCGAAATAAATAACGGATGCCCATTTGTGTTTATTGTTATTTTCTTAACTAATTCCGTCAACTGTTACATTTTTGGCAATTTTTTGAATTAATCCCTGCAAAACCTTTCCGGGTCCCACTTCAGTAAAATGAGTAGCACCGTCGGCTACCATGGCTTCAACACTTTGCGTCCATTTAACAGCGCCGGTTAGTTGTGCAATTAAATTCTGTTTTATGCTGTTAGCATCATTTACCGCTTGTGCTACAACATTTTGATAAATAGGGCAAATGGGCTCATTAAATTGTGTTGTTTGAATAGCTTGCGCCAGCTCCTGACGGGCAGGCTCCATTAAGGGTGAATGAAAAGCACCGCCAACCGGTAATATTAAAGCACGTTTAGCACCGGCTGCTTTCATTCGCTCACAAGCTACCTCCACACCTTTTAAACTGCCACTAATAACCAACTGTCCGGGACAATTATAATTAGCGGCCACTACAACTTCTCCTGTTTCATTTTGCACCTGTGCACAAATAGCTTCTACTTGCTCATCGGGCAATGCCAAAATGGCTGCCATAGTAGATGGCTTTTGTTCGCAAGCTTTTTGCATGGCATTGGCACGAATAGCTACCAATTTTAGTGCATCTTCAAAACTTAAAACCTTGTTAGCAACTAAAGCTGAAAATTCGCCTAAAGAATGGCCTGCTACCATATCGGGATGCGCATCGGTAACTGTAGCATAAGCTATTACTGCATGCAAAAAAACAGCAGGTTGCGTTACATTGGTTTGCTTCAACGCATCATCACTTCCGGTAAACATGATGTCACTGATACGAAAACCCAAAATATCATTGGCATTTTCAAACATTTCTTTTGCTATGGCATGTTGTTCATATAAACTTTTACCCATTCCACTAAACTGAGCGCCTTGGCCGGGAAATACGTAAGCATGTTTCATATTCCTATTTTTTTTTATCGATTTATTATACGTAATGAATGTATTGTACAATTATTGCCACAATGGCAATGCAAGTATAGGTAAATAAATGTAATAAGTTTGTTTTAACGATTTGAAAAGTTGTTTCAATTCATTATCACAAACATAAAAAAGCCGGTTATTACTAACCGGCCAAGTGCATAAGGGCTTTTCTTGCTTAAACCTTCGTGTGTAATTCTAAATATTTTAAGAACTCGGAACGAGTAGCTTCTTCTTTAAACTTGCCTTCATAAAATGAAGTAACAGTGGTTGAGGTGTCGTCTTCAATTCCCCTGCTGGCAACACATAAATGTTTTGCATCAATTACCACAGCAACATCCTGAGTACCTAATATTTTTTGAAGTGCAGTACCAATTTGCATGGTAAGTCTTTCTTGCACCTGTGGACGTTTGGCAAAATAATTTACAATTCTATTAAGCTTGCTTAAACCAATTACTTTCCCATTACTAATATATGCAACATGTGCACGACCAATGATGGGAACAAAATGGTGTTCGCAATTACTGTAAAAAGAAATATTTTTTTCAACCAGCATTTGATTGTAATGGTAACTATTGTTAAACAACGTTACTTTGGGCATATTCTCGGGATTTAAGCCTTTGAATATTTCCTTAACATACATTTTTGCTACGCGTTTGGGTGTACCTTTTAAACTATCATCGTTTAAATCTAAACCCAAAACTTCCATAATAGCCCTAAAATGTTTTTCAATGGCTTTTATTTTATCTTCATCTGATAATACAAATGCATCATTGCGCAATGGTGTATCTACCGAAGTTTGCACGTGGTTGTCGCCCATTTCATCTACCAAAACATCTGTTAAGGCAATGTTTTTGCCATTAAGCTGGATACTCGACATAATTTCGCTCGGTTTCATATAAAAATATTTTTAACTCTAAATTTTCGTCCAGCTTATTACGCAGCAACTGATAAATTACCTTTGCTATGTTTTCGGCTGTAGGATTTAATTCTTTAAAATAAACCGTATCTAAATTCAAATTTTTATGATCAAATCGGTTTAACACTTCTTCTTTAATAATGGTGCTTAACACCTTTGTATCTATAACATAACCCGTATTAGCATCGGGTATGCCCGTTACTTTCACAATTAATTCATAATTATGACCATGGAAATTTTTGTTATTACATAACCCAAAAATTTCAGCATTTTTTTCATCACTCCAATTAGCATTGTGCAAACGGTGTGCTGCATTAAAATGTTCCTTTCTGTAAATGGCCACTTTATTCAAATCCATCATATTCTTTCTTCGTTATACCATTTTCTATCAACACACAACGCAAAAGATTGTACTACAATCGTATGCAACACTTTTAGCATTGATAAAACACTTTAAGAAAATCAATTTATGAGCACTGTATCAGAAGTGTGCTGACCAAGTGGCTCATGATTAAGAAAGCCGGTTTAATTTATTCAATCAAACACCAAAAATAGCTTACTATGCATTACTAACCAATATTTCAGAAAATTGTTTAAAGTTTTTTTATTTTTTTTAAACAGAGCAAACAAACTGTAATTTTGTCGCATTACAGGTTTTGCATGGTATTTGAACTAGGTAAACCCTTATCTTCATTAAAAATATTAGCACATGGACTTACAAAAAGAATTTGAGCAATATGCCATAAAGCACCGAAAAATCAGCAGTGCCACACTCCATAATTTTCGTAATCATTTTAATCCAACAGCATTAACGCCTTACATTATAGAAGAACGTTCATTGAATGTTGCCCAAATGGATGTTTTTAGCCGTTTAATGATGGATAGAATCATTTTCTTGGGTGAACCCATTGATGATTATGTGGCCAATATTGTTACCGCACAATTGTTATTTTTAGACAGCACCGATCGTACCCGCGATATACAAATGTATATTAACAGCCCCGGGGGCAGTGTTTATGCCGGAATGGGCATTTACGATACCATGCAGTTTGTAACACCCGATGTTTCAACTATTTGCACAGGCGTAGCGGCAAGTATGGGAGCTGTATTATTATGTGCAGGGGTAAAAGGAAAACGTACTGCACTTAAACACAGTCGTATTATGTTACATCAACCCAGTGGTTCAATTGGCGGCCAGGCTACCGATATTGAAATTACTGCCCGTGAAATAAAAAAGCTAAAACAGGAATTGTACGAAGTAATTGCAGAACATACCGGCAAAACAGTTGATGTTGTGGCAAAAGATTGCGACCGTGATTTCTGGATGACTGCTCAGGATGCAAAAGATTATGGATTGGTAGATGAAGTACTAATTCGCAATCCCAAAAAAGATAAAAAAGGTTAAGCTTTTCATTTTTCATTTCAAGTTTACAAACATTAAAAAATTATGATTTACAATAAATATTTAATCAATCCTTATTTAAACAACGAAGAGGGCGACGAAGACAACAGCAAGGAAGAAAAGGAACCCATGAGTCCGCAAATGATGAAGAAAATGGAAAAACTGTTTTTTGAAAAAAGAGCAGTTTATTTATGGGGCCCTGTTGATGATAAAAGTGCCAGAGATTTAGTGAGTAAAATTTTGTTATTAGATGCAGATAAACCGGGTGAAGAAATTAAATTGTACATTAATAGTCCCGGTGGTGTTGTAACAAGCGGCATGGTAATTTATGACACCATACAATTAATTCAATCTCCCATCAGCACCATTTGTATGGGCTTAGCAGCAAGCATGGGCTCTATACTTTTAAGTGCAGGAAAAAAAGGAAAACGTTTTATTTATCCGCATGGCGAAGTAATGATACATCAGCCCAGCTTAAGCGGTTATTTTCAAGCTACATCAGCCGATATAGAAATTCAGGCAGAACAAATGAAAAAAACCAAAGACCTGGGTGCTAAAATTTTAGCTGAAAACTGTGGAAAAACTGTAGATCAAATCATGAAAGATTTTGATCGCGATTATTGGATGGATGCCAACGAAGCAGTAGCTTATGGCATTGTTGATGCAGTACTTACTAAAATATAGTTGAACATCCCTAACGAATAAAATAGCAGTTCATCACTTTTAACGAAACGGCTATAAACTATATTGTACCTTTGCTTTTCAATTACAACCCTTGAAAAAGGGTTATATTTTTGTTTTAATAGCGAAAATGAAGCCTTTAAAACAAGTAAACTTTGTATTATGGCTAAACAATCACACTTACATTGTTCATTTTGTGGTAGAAGCAGGGCCGAGGTAAAGATTTTAATTGCCGGCCAGGAAGCGCATATATGTGAAAATTGTATTGAACATGCACAAGAAATTATTGCACAAGAATTAAAAGATAATAACACACCACAAACTTTTAATAGCAATAATAAAATTGCCGTTAAGAAACCAACCGAAATAAAAAAGTTTTTAGATGAATATGTAATTGGCCAGGACGAGGCTAAAAAAGTTTTGAGTGTTGCTGTTTACAATCATTATAAACGCATTACACAAAAAACACAAGCCGATGATATTGAAATTGATAAAAGCAATATCATCATGATTGGCGAAACCGGTACAGGTAAAACATTGCTGGCAAAAACTATTGCTAAAATGCTAAACGTACCTTTTGCCATTGTTGATGCCACTGTATTTACAGAAGCCGGCTATGTAGGTGAAGACGTTGAAAGTATGCTTACCCGATTATTACAAAATTGTAATTATGATGTAAATGCTGCCGAAAAAGGAATTGTATATGTTGATGAAATTGATAAAATTGCCCGTAAAGGTGATAACCCTTCCATTACCCGTGATGTAAGTGGCGAAGGGGTACAACAAGGCTTATTAAAAATGTTAGAAGGAACAGAAGTGCTGGTACCTCCACAAGGCGGAAGAAAGCATCCTGAACAAAAAATGATTAAAATTGATACTAAGAACATTTTATTCATTTGTGGTGGCGCATTTGATGGTATTGATAAAATAATTGCCAGAAGAATTAATACCAATGCCATCGGCTTTAATGTAGATAAGTTAGACCAAGAACAAAAGAAAAATAACTTATTACAATTTGTTAGCGCACAAGATTTAAAAAGTTTTGGATTAATACCTGAACTACTCGGTCGTTTACCGGTTGTAACGCACTTAGATCCTTTGGACAAGGCTACGCTTCGCAACATTTTAACTGAACCGAAAAATGCTTTGGTAAAACAATACAAACGTTTATTTGAATTAGAAAATATAACGCTTACCATTGATGATGAAGTGTATGATTTTATGGTTGAAAAAGCATTGGAATATAAACTCGGTGCCCGGGCATTAAGAAGTATTTGCGAAAGTATATTAACTGATGCCATGTTTGAATTGCCGGGCAGCAAACAAAAGGAATTTCATGTTGATTTAGCTTATGCAAAACAAATGTTTAGCAAAAGCAAACTGGGCATGTTGAAAGTTGCTTAAAAAATATAAAAAATAATTTTAATTAAAATAACCATTTATGAATGAACTGATTGAACGTTTGGTAAAAGAAGCAGGCCTAACACCCGAGCAAGCACAAAAAGCCATCGAAACCATTGCAGGATATGTAAAAGAAAAATTCCCCATGTTGGGCGGTGCTGTTAATAACATTTTTAAGAAATAAAAAATCGGAGTTATACTCCGATTTTTTTTATATGTACTTCAATCAATAATTCTTAACAGTTATTATCAGAAAAATAAGGCACATCATCACGAGCTACCGATTCTTTTTGTTGCCAATACGCTAATGTTACGGTATGCCCATCCGGTGTTTTTAATAATCTGCCAAACACAGCATTAATAACATTAAAGGTTACATCTGTCACACCAATGGTGTATAATGATGGCAGTTGAGAAGTTTCATTTTCCGTAACCCCTTCAGTTGTTTTAGCAGGTGTTGCATTTACTTCAACAACAACAACGGTATAGCCATTGTATTGCAATAAGTTTTTTAAAAATGTTACCCTGTCAACACTAACATTTCTTTCAACAATAGCACATTTGATACCGTTTAAATCTTCAAATTCATGATTTTTATTAATGGCCATTTCAAAAAATTTAAAATGCAGCAGCAGTAAGTGAATAAATGTAATGATAAATCCAACTACCTACTCCCGTAATCAATATGCCAACTATACAAATAATGAAACTAAGTTTTATTGGCTGCGGAATAGCAATCGTTGGCGCATCAAATTCAACATTGTTATCGAAAACTACTATTGCAACCCGTAAATAATAATATAAAGAGATAATAAGATTCACAGCAGCTAATGTTATCCATGGAATATAATTAAGATTTTCACTTCCGGACATTATTAAAAAAAACTTGCCAAAAAAACCGGCTGTTGGTGGAATACCGGCTAAAGAGAACAAACCAATTAAAAGCACCCATGACAAAAATTTGTTCTTTTTATACAACCCTTTAAATTCATTAATATTCTGTTTATCAAAAGCATTTTCAACATAGGTAATTACACCAAAAACAGCCAGATTCGAGAATAAATAAATAACTAAAAAATACACTACAGCAGTAGATGCGTTGTATGCATTACCTAAAAAAGCTACCAGTATAAAACCAACTTGCGTTATAGAAGAAAACGCCATAAATCTCTTAAAATTTTCTTGCCGTAACGCAAATAAGTTGCCAATAACAATGGTTACCAGTAATAATATTAGCATAACAATATGCCACACAGATTGCAAATGGTAAAATACCTTGAATAATAAATTCAATAAAACAAATAGTACAGATGCTTTTGAAACTACCGATAAAAATGCAGTAACTGATATTGGTGCGCCTTCATATACATCAGCAGTCCATAAATGAAAAGGCACTACGGATACTTTAAATAAAACACCCGCTAAAAACAATAAAAAAGCAACTAAAGAAAATGGATTCAATATAAGTTTTGCTGCTACTGCATTAAAATTTAATGAACCAGAAAGTCCATATAAAAATGAAATACCTAATAATAGAATGGCAGATGCAAATGCAGCAGACATTATAAATTTAAAAGCAGCTTCTGATGATTGTTTTTTATTGAGTTGGAAGTTAACCAACAATGCCAACGGAAGTGTTGACAATTCGAGGCCAATGTAAAAAAATAAAAAATTGGTTGATGAAAGCATACAAAACATACCTAATAAAGAAGATAACACCAATACGTAAAACTCGTAGGTATGCTCAAAACGTTGTAACCAATTATAACCTTGCAAAGAAATGATGTATGCAGCAAAAGCTAATACAGATTTTTCAAAAGCATTTAAGGATGTTAGTTGATACATATTGCTAAAAGCTGAATTATAGCCTACCGGCCAGAATCCGGCTAAAACAATAATTAACAACAATAAATTTACCCATTGCAAGGTCCATTCTGTATGCTGCTTACCTCCAAATATTTGTGTAAGTAACAAAATGAATATACCCAGCAATAACAATAATTCCTGTTTAAATGGCAAAAGATTATGTAGTAAGTAATATATCATTGAAGCATATGATTTTGTTAGCCTTAATTAATTTCAACTTTGCCAATAATGAATGGTTGGTGATATTATTTTTAAAATCAAAAATGGTAACACACCCACAATTAAAATACCAATTCCCAACAAAACACCTGCCCATTTTTCATACCAACGGGCGTCTATTGGCGTATCAAAATGATTTGCTTTCGTATTACCCATTAAAATAGTGCCTGCAGCTCTTAATATATACACAGCTGTAACCACTATTGAAGCAGCAGCTATAATTGTGGCTATTCGATATGGCAAAAATGGCAATTGCCATGAGCCAACCAATACAGTTACTTCAGCTACAAATCCACTTAATCCCGGCAATCCCAAAGATGCTAAACCTGCCAAAATAAAAAGTCCGCCAATAAAAGGTAAATAAGTTAATAAGCCACCCATTTCTTTAATAATTCTGGTATGTGTTCTGCAGTAAATCATACCAATTGCAGCAAAAAAAAGTGCTGTCATTAATCCATGGGAAATCATTTGCAGCACTGCACCGGTAATAGCTACAGGGTTTAACATTCCAATACCTAATACAACAAAACCACAATGGCTAACCGATGAATAAGCGTTCATGTATTTTAAATCTTTTTGCACCATAGTAGCAAATGCCCCATATAATATTCCAATAACAGCCAATAAAACGATGTAGGGGGAATAAAACTGTGCAGCTGCAGGCATTAACATAGTTACCAACCGTATAAGTCCATATCCCCCCAACTTCATTGATATACCGGCCAGAAACATTGAACCCGCAGTGGGTGCAGCAGAATGTCCATCGGGCACCCAAGTATGAAAAGGAAATAAAGCAGTGAATACTCCAAAGCCTATAAATAAAAATGGAAAAAATATTAATTGCCAATGATAGACCATGCCCGAATCTTTTAAAGTTAACATATTAAAACTGGGCGATCCATTGGATGAAGCATAATAAATACCCAATATTCCCATAAATAAAATGGCAGAAGCCCCTATTAACATTAGCACCAATTTGGTAGCACTATATGTTTTGTTACCACTACCCCAATTAAGAATTAATAAAAACTTGGGAATAACCGCCAATTCAAGGAAAAAGAACATTAAAAACAAATCGAATGAAATAAAGAATCCATAAGCCCCTAAAGCCAACAATGTTAATAAAACAAAAAACTCTTTTGTTAAGTATTCTTCTTTCCATGAAACTAGAATGGCTGCAATAACTACCAGAGCTGTTAAAAACAACATGACAATAGAAATGCCATCAACTCCAACAGAATAATGAATGTTCAAAGGGGCAAACCACATTACATTAGTTTGTAACATTACATTACCCGTTGTCATGTCCGAATTCAATACATATTGCCACAATACATTAATTACAACTAACAATTGTATAATAGCACCTGTTAAAGCCACTGCCCTAATAACTTGTTGTTTTTGCACAAACAACATTATAAGGATAGTGAGTATTGGCACGATAATTAAAAAATGAACAATCATATAAACATTCTTATTACGTTCAATGTATTTTACCTTCGTTTAAACCAAAAACAAAACAAACAAGCATAATATACCTACAATAAATATTAACAAATACTGCTGCACTTTTCCTGACTGTAATTTTTTTATGGCTATGGAAAACGAAAAAGTTATACCGGCACTTACATTCACCAATTTATCAATAACCTGTTTATCAATCCATGCAGAAGCATTCCCAATTCCATTAAAAATTATTTTATGGGTAATGAACTGGTATAATTCGTCAATATAAAATTTATGTTTAACCGTGCTATACACCAACCCAAACGAATTTTCCAAACTGGCAGGCACATTACTTTCTTTAAAATATAAAATAGCAGCATATACAATCCCTAATAAAGCAAGTAAAACCGGTATCACCGAAAACCCGATATGCATAGGTAACAGTAAAGGTTTACCATTAGCACTTATAAAATTCCCAAATGGAATAAAACCCGTAACAATTACTAAAGCAATCAAAATAAGAAGCGGCAATTTTATAAGCCAGTTACCTTCATGTGTATGTTCATTTTTTACCGGCTTATTCCAAAAAATACTGAAATACAAACGAAACATATAAAATGAAGTAATGAAAGCTGTAACTAATGCAACTGCATATAACCATTTGTGTTGTTGATAAGCGGCAAATAATATTGCTTCTTTACTAAAGAATCCGGAAAATGGTGGAACCCCGGCAATAGCCAAACAACCCACTAAAAAACCAATATGGGTAACGGGTAACAATTTACGTAACCCGCCCATTTCAAGCATATTGTTGGTATGAACAGCATGTATTATAGCACCCGCACACAAGAATAATAACGATTTGAAAAAAGCATGAGTGAATAAATGAAAAAGCGCTGCAGTATATCCTAAATGAGGATTCAAAATGTTATCATCTACTCCAAGTGCCAACATCATATACCCTATTTGCGAAATAGTAGAAAAAGCTAATACTCTTTTTATATCGGTTTGGGTACAGGCAATAATAGCAGCAAAAAAAGCAGTAAATGCACCTACTATACCTACAATGGTTAAAACAGTTCCATCTAACTGAAAGATGGGGAAAAATCGGGCAATTAAAAAAACACCTGCAACAACCATAGTAGCCGCATGTATCAATGCTGAAACAGGCGTAGGACCTTCCATGGCATCGGGTAGCCAAATGTGCAGCGGAAACATAGCCGACTTGCCTGCAGCACCCATAAATAACAATAAGCATGCCCAGGTTAAAGCAGACAAACCAATAAATGAGGTACCTGCACCTTGCGTAAGTGTTTGTTGACTGGTTAAACTACCCACCATTTGAACAATGTCAAATTGATTAGACAAAGAGCCTAACAATAATATGCCTATTAAAAAACCAAAATCGGCAAAACGTGTAACAATAAATGCTTTTTTGGCTGCGGCAACGGCTTCGGGCTTTGTGTAGTAAAATCCAATTAATAAATAAGAAGAAATTCCAACTAACTCCCAAAAAATAAATAATTCAAAAATATTTCCCGAAAGCACTAGGCCCAACATAGCAAACGTAAACAAACCCAAATAAGCATAGTAATATCCATACCGATCTTCTCCCTTCATGTAAGCCAAACTGAATATATGTACCATTAACGATACAATATTTACCACTAATACCATCATTACAGATAAAGCATCCACTAATATGGTGAAATTAATCGATAGGCTATTTGAGAAACTTAACCAGGGTTCATCAATAGGAATAAACAACGCATAAGTACCATTTATCTTTCCGTATTCAAAATAATATTGCCAAGCCAGCACAACCGAAAGAAGAGTTGTAATAATCAGTATTAAAGTAGCCAAATAGCCTGATAACACGGGCCATTTTTTGCCAATAAAAAGCCGATTGACTACAAACGTAACCAATGGTAAAAAAAGTAATAAAATAACCAGTAGTCCTTCATTCATAGCAATGATTTAAAGCATCTAAAAATTCTAATCATACGCTTCATACTTAATACCTAATATTTTAACTCCTCGGTTTCACCCACGTCAATGTTTTTATGATAACGATATAAATGAATAATAATAGCAATGGCAACGGCAGCTTCGGCAGCGGCAATAGTTACAATGAACAAGAAAAAGAATATGCCATCCAATTTTTCCGGATGTAAATACTTATTGAATGCAACGAAATTAATATTCACGCTATTCAACATTAATTCAAGGCTCATTAAAATAGCCAGCATATTACGCCGCGTAAGCATGCCATACACACCAATAAAAAACAGTGCGGTACTCAACCATAATATTTTTTGTAAAACCTCGGGCATATCATTTAATTATTTTTATTTTCTGTTTTATGCTTCATGGCAATTAAAATACTTCCTACCATTGCAGCCAAAAGTAATAAGCTCACCAACTCAAACGGAAGCGCATAGCCGTTGGTAAAACTCATTAACTGAGTACCAATTGCATTTACGCTATCATTCAAAGTTTCACTTCTACCAACAAAATAAAATCGACCAATAATAGATGCAATAAATGCAATACCAAACAAAACTGCAGCCACACTAAAAACGGATTGTTTAGCTGATGTTACAGCCATTTTTTGACCTGCTTGCTGGGTTAAGAAAATAGAAAAGATAATTAGGACAACAATACCACCTACATAGATAATAATTTGTACCGCTGCCACAAAAAACACATTCATCCAAAAATATAAAGCGGCAATACCCATTAACGTAAACAAAAGCCATATGGCAGCACGAAAAATGTGACGGGCCGTTACAGCCAGCAAACCGCTAATAAGTATAAACAATGCAATGCAATAAAAAATGATTGAGTCCATAATTATTCTACTCCGGCTCTTATTTTAGAACCCGGTTTATTTAAAATTTTAGTTAGTTGTTTACGATCATACACACTGTGTTCAAAATTTTGCGCCATCGTAATAGCACCTGTCGGACAAGCTTCAACACATAAATTGCACATAGTACACAATTCCAAATGGTAAACAAATGTGTTTAATGCTTTTTTCTTTTTTCCATCGGGTGTAATATCGAACTGAGTAATAATTTTTATGGTACCATTCGGGCAAGCTAATTCGCAGGCGGTACAACCGGTGCAAGCGTGTTCATTATTCTCATCATGCAACATAACTACTTCGCCCTTAAACCTATCTGCCAATTTTAAAGTAGCTCTATTATCCGGATATTGTTGGGTAATAATTTCTTTTGGATGAAAAAAATAATAACCGGTAACGCGCATGCCTTTTAGTAGCGTTTTAACAGCATTGAAAACATTTTTTATATATTGTTGTATTGACATATTTTTTTGTTATGGGCATTTGAGCTATGGGCAACTTTTGTTGCGTCGCACACTTGTACTGTTGTACGCATAGCAACATCAATTTGCTTTTATGTAATTACAAATACCATTTTAAAACAACAATTATGGTCATCAATAACAAATTAGCCAGGCTTATGGGCAACAAATATTTCCATTCTAAATTTAATAACTGATCAATGCGTAATCTGGGAAAAGTCCATCGAAACCACATGATTAGGAAAATTAAGCAAAAAGTTTTACCCAAAAACCAAATAGACGATGGAATATAATCCATTATATGATTAAAGCCTTCCCAATTGCCGATATGAAAAGGCATCCATCCTCCAAAAAAAAGAATGGCAGCAACCGCACAAACAATAAATACATTGATATACTCTGCTAAAAAAAACAGTGCGAACTTCATTCCTGAATATTCTGTATGAAAGCCTGCTGTTAATTCCGATTCAGCTTCCGCTAAATCAAATGGTGCCCTATTCGTTTCAGCAGTTGCAGCAATCATAAAAATGATAAAAGCAATAATGGCAGGTATATGGCCTTTAAAAATCCACCAACCGTTTTGTTGGGAAAGAATAATATCCTGAATACTTAAACTTTGGGTTAACATTACCATGGTAATAACGGCTACGCCGGCACTTAACTCGTAGCTAATAATTTGTGCGCCACTTCGCATAGCACCTAACAATGCATACTTATTGTTACTTGACCATCCGGCCATTAAAATAGCAATTACTGAAATGGATGCAATAGAAGAAATGTAAAGCACACCAATATTAATATCCCAAATTTGAAAATTGCGTGCAAATGCAATGGGAACCATTATAAGCATTGCAGCAATCATAATTAAAAATGGGGCCAAATTAAATAAAAACTTATCGGCACCATCGGGCGTTAATCCTTCTTTCAACATCAGTTTTAAAGTGTCGGCACTGGTTTGTAACCAACCTTTTGGGCCAACACGATTAGGACCTAACCTTATTTGCATAACGGCGGACACTTTACGTTCCATAAAAACCAATAATAAACCCAATACAGCAAAAAAAACAATAACCAGTAACCCTATTAAAATACATTCGGCTATAAATGCTAAGTGGGGTCCCCAATGCATATTTAACCATTGTTGCACTGCAGTTTTTATGGCTTCAAAACTGATTGTATTCAACATAAGCAAATTATCTATCAATATCAGGAATTACTAAATCTAATGTACCCATGGTTGCAACTAAGTCACCAATTTTACCCCCTTTAGCCATTTCATTCAATGCCGATAAATTAGAAAAACCGGGTGAACGAAATTTAATTCTATAAGGTGTAGTTCCCCCTTCACTTACAATATACACACCCAACTCACCACGTGCTGTTTCAACCCGTTGATAAAATTCTCCTTTGGGTAATTTCAAAACTGCTTTTGTTTTGGCCTGATAATCACCTTCGGGAATATTATCAATTAATTGCTCAATTATTCGTACCGATTGCTCCATTTCCCGAATACGAACTAAATAACGGGCAAATGAATCGCCGGTAGTTTCAATAATTTCATCAAATTGTACTTGAGCATACACATCATAAGGATAACGTTTTCTTACATCGCAAGCAACACCACTGGCTCGGGCAACAGGACCACTGCATCCATACGAGATGGCATCTTCGGTAGATAAATAACCCACCCCCTTCATTCTGTTTTGAAAAATAACATTACCCGTAACCAATTCATTATACTCAGCAATTTTATTTTTATACCCCGCAATAAATTGTTTTACTTTTTGTTGAAATTGCGGATGAATATCGGCCATTACACCACCCGGCACCATATAATTCATGGTTAAACGTGCACCACAGGTTTCTTCCATTATTTCATTAATGGTTTCTCTTTCTCTAAATGCATAAAAAAAGGGGGTAAATGCACCAACATCCATTGCCATAGCACCCCACCATAATTCATGTGAAGCAAGACGAGTTAATTCATCCATGATTACCCTAATGTACTGGGCTCGCATAGGTACTTCAACCTGCAAACCTTTTTCAACACATAAAGCACAGGCATGGTTGTTGATATGAGCCGATAAATAATCCATACGGCTTGTAACGTATATGAATTGACGGTAAGTGAGGCTTTCGCACATTTTTTCAATAGAACGATGTATATAGCCTAAATGTGGTTCAATTTTTAGAATGGTTTCACCGTTTAATGTAATTACCAAATGCAGTACACCATGTGTTGCAGGATGCTGAGGTCCTACATTAATGGTGAAAATCCCTTCGGGTGTTGAACTTAACACTTGGTGCATGCAACTAAATTTATTTTGGTTATAATTTTATCATATTTACAGGATCTTCAAAATCTTTTCGCAAAGGCCACCCTTTAAAATCATCGGTTAAAATCAGTCTTCGTAAATCAGGATGATGCAAAAATTCTACACCAAATAATTCGTAAACTTCCCGCTCCAAAAATTCAGCAGTTTTCCATATATCACAAACAGTTTCAATTTGCGGATTTTCTCTGTTTAAAACCGCCTTCACCACCAGGTTGTGTTGCCATTTTAATGAAGTAAGATGGTACACCATGGTTAAATGTGTTTTCCAATCAACACAGGTTAAACAAAACAAATAATTGAAATACAAATCAGGTTCACCCTGCAAAGTTTTAAGCAAGGGTTTTAATTCGTTATAGGGTACAAAAACATTCACCCACTCACCTCCTTCTTCAAAAGTTAAGTTAGCATTTAAGGGTAATAAAGATGCTTTTAAAGCTTCATTGTCCATAAGCTATTAATTGGTAACGGTACCGGATTGTTGTTCCTTAGTTAAACCACTTTTAATTTTTTCCTGTAATGTTATTAATGCATGCAACAAAGCCTCAGGCCTGGGTGGGCAACCGGCCACATAAACATCAACCGGAATAATATGGTCAGCACCTTTTACAACGGAATAAGTATTGTAGAAAAAGGGGCCACCACTTACTGCACAAGCACCCATAGCAATAACATACTTAGGTTCGGCCATTTGGTCGTACAAACGTTTTAAAACCGGGGCCATTTTATTAACAATTGTTCCGGCAATTATAATTACGTCAGCTTGTCGAGGTGAAGCACGAGCTACTTCAAATCCAAATCTGGAAAAATCGTATTTGGCAGAAGCAGTTGCCATCATTTCAATACCACAGCAACTGGTAGCAAAAGTTAATGGCCATAATGAGTTAGCCCTTGCCCAGTTAATAATATCATCTAACTTACTGGTTACAATGGTTCCGCCCGGTGCCTGATGCACCTGACCGGGAAATACACCGGTTATATTTTCTTCGTTTACATCCATTTTAATGCTCCTTTTTTATGTGCATATAAAAAGCCAATAAACAGAACAACTATAAAAGCAAACATTTCAACCAAAGCACCTACACCAATTTTTTGTACAATTACTGCCCAAGGATACATAAACACTAATTCCACTTCGAACAATAAAAAAACAATGGCATACAAATAATAGCCTATATGAAATTGTGACCAAGGTGTGCCACTGGTTGGTATTCCACATTCGTAGGGTTGCCCTTTTTGAGGATTATAAACAGATTTTGTGAAAAAACGAGAGGCTAATATTCCTCCGGCAGAAAAAACAATGGCAGCAATCGTTAATATAAATAATGCAACGGTACCCATAACTATGGTTTAGGTTGTTAGTATTACACTAGTAAAATTTAAATTACGAACATTTTTTGATAAGTAATTTTTTGAGCGCATTTATTTTATGAATAAAGTATGACGATTTTAAAGATGGAATGCGTTTGCAAACATGTATACAATAGCAAAGCCCCCAAAAATGGGGGCTAAGTTTATGAGCAAGCAACCAAACCTAACGCTCTTATAAAAACTGTAGAAACAGTTCCTCTTTTAATTGAGTATCTCTCGTGCAATTACAATTTTTTGTATTTCAGAAGTGCCTTCGCCAATGGTACATAGCTTGGCATCTCTATAATATTTTTCAACAGGGAAATCTTTTGTATATCCATAACCACCAAATATCTGTACCGCATCATTTGCAATTTTTACCGCTACCTCGCTGGCATAATATTTGGCCATAGCCGCTTCCCTTGTATAATGGGTGCTCGTCATTTTTTTATGACAGGCATTATTAATCAGCATTTCCGAAGCTGCAATTTCAGTTGCCATATCAGCCAACTTAAAACTGATGCCTTGAAAATTAGCAATAGGCTGATTAAACTGATGGCGCTCTTTAGCATATTGAACTGCCGCTTTATAAGCTCCTTTGGCAATACCTAAAGAAAGAGCCGCAATAGAAATACGACCACCATCTAATATTTTTAATGCTTGATGAAAACCGCTTCCTACTTCTCCTAAACGTTGTGCATCAGAAATTCTACAGTTATCAAAAATCATTTCGGCGGTTTCGCTGGCCCGCATACCTAACTTATTTTCTTTTTTTCCTGCACTAAATCCGGGTGTTCCTCTTTCTACAATAAATGCCGTTGCATTGTTTTTTGTTCTTGGTTCACCTGTTCGGCAAACTACTACTGCTACATCGCCCGATTTTCCATGGGTAATCCAACACTTCGTTCCATTAATTATCCAATCATTTCCATCTTTCACGGCAACGGTTTTCATGTTACCCGCATCGCTTCCGGTATTGGGTTCTGTTAAACCCCAAGCACCAATAAAAGAGGCATCTGCTAATTTGGGTAAATATTTTTGCTTTTGTTCCTCATTACCAAAGGTTAAAATATGGTTAGTACACAATGAATTATGTGCCGCCACACTTAAACCTATTGAACCACATACCTGAGCAATTTCCTGTATAATAGCACTGTACTCAAAATATCCTAACCCTGCTCCACCATATTGTTCTGGAACTAAAACGCCCATTAAACCTAATTTCCCCATTTCTTTAAATACCTCAACCGGGAAGTGTTGTTGTTCATCCCACTCCATTACATGCGGTAAAATATATTGACGGGCAAAATCTTTCGCTGTCTGTGCTACTTGCGCTGTTAACTCTGTCTGATTGAATTCCATATCCTATATCTACAATGCTAACTAATGTTAGTTCACAAATGTAGCAGTTTTTTTTATTACAGCAAGAAAATTATTGCACTGTGCAATACTTGTGCATTTGTTCAAAAGTTTCATTGCTTAAGAAAGGTATTTTCTTTAAGTCATTGATGGACTGAAATGGCCCTTCTTTTTGGCGCAGGATAAGAATAGCTTTTGCTACATTTTCAGGAATGAATGGGTGATGTAATAAAGCAAATGAAGAAGCACTATTAAGGTTAAGTTTAGGAATATCGGAATTATTAATACTTACATGTGATGAAAGAAGCTGATACAAAGAATCGGTTACTCCCTGTACCTGTTTTAGTTGCTCCGGAAGTACAAATGCTCCAAGCTTTTCCCGATAGCGCAGAATAGCATACGCAAGGTAGGCAGGCATACCCGGAACTTGTTTTAACTCTTCAATTGTTGCCGTATTTAGCTCAACAGATACAGTATTGTTATTACTCAAATTTTTAAAACCGTTTTTGGTAAGGGTTATTTCAGGAATTTGAATAAAGGGAATTATAGCATTCGCTTCTTCAGTTCGTAAGCCCCATAATTTTTTAAAATCATCCGGTTTGTAAAACTTGCCTCCTTTTTGCCGATAATGTAGTAAGGTCTGAATGAGTTTATTCCGTAAACCCATGTTTACCAATGTAATGGAATCGACAGTATTAGGGTTAAATGCCTGTAACTGTAATGGCGCAGGATTGATGTTATTATTATCGAAAAAAGCCATACTATTTACAGTAGTTGAATCTGGCATTACATCGAGTTTTTCAATAACAACAGCTGCATCAGCACTTTTAAAAAAGTAGGGCAAACAATATAATACAACTATAATAAAAACCCCTACCAATATGCCTTTCACCTGGCGGTTAGAGAAAAAAAGATAGTGTTTATGCGGTTGCATCATATACAAATACAGGTTAGCAAAATGTTTGAAGAAGGACTTGATGTCCATTTCAAAATTCCATATAAAAATAAAATAATTTTTAAATAACCAATTCCAATCCGTCGTATGCGAGGTGCATATGAGAAGGCAATTGTTTACTAACTTGATGGTGAAGTCCTAACTGATGACTGATATGTGTGAAATAAACTTCGGGTATGTTTAATTCTTGTGCCAATGCTATTGCTTCCTGCAAGCTATAATGTGAAATATGCGGTTCAATTCGAAGCGCATTTAATACTAATATGGATGAACCTTTTATTTTTTCTTTTTCTGCATCATCAATTCTATTAGCATCGGTAATATAAGTGAAGGCCCCAATTCTATAGCCCACTACAGGCATTTTTAAATGCCATACCCAAATGGGTTGAATAGATAAATTATTAATAGAAAATGGCGCATGGTTTACCAAATGCAAATCGATGCGCGGAACACCGGGATATGCATTTTCGGCAAAGGCATAATAAAAATCGCGCTGCAAAGCTTCAGCAGTTAAAGTGTTGGCATATACCGGCAGATTGCTGTGTTGAAAATAATTGTATGCACGAACATCATCTAACCCTGCTATGTGGTCTTTGTGCGGATGCGTAAACAGCACAGCATCTAACCGTTTATTTTGTATGCGCAACATTTGGTACCTGAAATCGGGTGTAGTATCAATTACTATTTTAGTACCGTCTGTTAACGATTCAATTAATACACTGCTTCTTAATCGTTTATCTTTTGAATTATGAGAAGTACAAACAGCACAATCGCAGCCAATCATGGGTATACCGGTACTGGTGCCGGTGCCTAAAAAAGTTATTTTTAAATGACTGTTGTGCACAATTCAACAAATTATAGTTTCAAATGAAGAAGGATGCAATTCTATTTTTGCATCCTTCTTTACCCAACCTTAAGCGGGATCAATTAAGTTGGCTTTTTTTATGATGTCATCGTATAACAATTGACTTTCATGCGTTAGCTTGTCAATATCAATTGATACTTGAGGTATTAAATCCAACAAAGTGTTTATTTTCCCTTCCAAATCAAGGTATTTATTCAGTACCACTACTTTTTTTGATTCCAGCAAACACCAGCCACTCTGAAAATTTCCACGTTCATATCGAACAATATAATCAGATTGGCCTAGAATATCGCTTAATTTATCAAGTGTACCTTGTGTTAATTTCATAGCTCAAAAAAAGTTCACATTTGTCACAAAAATACAGTCAAACCGCCATTCTAACTATGCCATTTATCCACATTAAAACCGGTAACTAATGGTGGTGTATAATTGCCTGGGGGCAATTGGGGTAATACTATAGTTATCGTGTACTAAATAATTTAATGTGTTAAAAATGTTAGACAACTTGCATTGAATAGCCATTTTTTTATAAGTATAACCCAATGAAAGGTCAACTGTCGTAAAATCGGACAATGGAATAAGCCTACTTCCGGTAATGGATTGGCCTACCGTATTATTATAACCGCCATAACGAGTACCGGTATAAAAGCCAGAAGCCCCCAATTTTAATCCTTTCAAAACACCTTTACTCAATGTGTAAAACACACTTGCATTGGCAGTATTGCGGGGTGCATTCACCAAAGTTTCTCCCTCTATATTTGAACCTTTAGAACCCGATGTGTGCGTAAACCGAATGTAATTATAGGCAAACCCTGTAATAAAATACAAGTTTTTTGAAATATTACCATTCAAACCCAATTCTACCCCATCGCTGGTAGTTTCACCACTTAAGGTTTTAATATTTGAATTGGTATTGGGGGTTACTCCATCCGCTAAGTAAATAGCTTGTTGTGCCAAATTACTATTTACAATATGATAAACACTAATGGTGGTCATTAATTTTCCGTTAGCAAAAGAATTTTTGGCACCCACTTCATATTGATTGATGATAGATGCTTTCAGCGGATTGCCGTACACATCAACACCAGTATTGGCGGTAAAGTTATTGGCATAACTGGCATAGAACGACAAATTAGCAGCAGGTTGATAAACCAATCCTAATTTAGGTGAAAAAACATTGTAAGTAGCTGTAGCTGCAGAACCTTTTACAGTTATTGGCCCACGATTGTTATTTGCAGCACTGTCAATTGTTGTTTGCACATTTGCCTGATAACTGTATCGCAATCCTGCAAATACTTTAATTTGTTGGGTTAAAGTAATTAAATCTTGTACGTACAAACCGGCTCTATATGAAGGTGAAGTTGTTGTGGCTACCTTTATGGCATTGGGAACATCTGTTCTTTGAACAAACTGAGCAGGGTTCAATAAGTTAATGGTATCATAGGTTTTTAACTGGGTACCATTATTGTTATAAATGGTAAAGGCATCGGTTAAAGTAGTAATGCTAGTATAATCAGCACCCACTAAAAAATGATTGGCAATATTTCGAATTGAAAATTTACCCTCTAAGTTCACCTGTGCAGCATAATCGTTCTCAACACTATGTGCTCTTGAAAGAGGGCGTGCAATAATACCGGTTTTACTGGCAGTATTTAAATTACCTACTCCATAAGCATCTACATCGGTAGTTTGATAAGAGCCCATTGCAGTTAACGTGTACCCATTGCTGAAGTTATGTTTAAACATTGTAGATATGGATCCTTGTTTAACATGATTGTATGCCCATAATACATTTTGGAAACGTGAACGTGGAATTTGATTGCTTAAAACACGTCCACTATCTAATGCACCAATACCGGGATCGGGCGTAATTTGCGCATTAAAATATTCGCTATTTACAAGCAACGATGATTGCTTCCCTATTTTATACAACAATGATGGATTGATATATTGACGAATGGTTTTTACCACATCGCGATAGCTTCTATCATTTTCATAAGTTGCAACCAAACGAAACGCCAAATTTTTAGCTATAGGCCCATACACATCAACAACGGGCTTGTATTGACTATAGCTACCCATTAACATAGATACTTCTCCACCCCATTGAAATTTGGGCTTCTTCGTAATCATATCAATGATTAATCCCCCCGAAGAACTCCCATATAAAAATGCGGAACTTCCTTTAATAATTTCAACACTTTCTAGTGCAGCAGTTTCAGGCATTCCGGCAATGTTATAAGGTAATCCGTTTTTAAAAATACTACCGCCGCCGGCTCCACCGGCAATGCCGATTATATAGCCTCTGGCACCATAAGTTTCATTAACCCCGAAACGAGTTTGTACCAATGAAACACCGGGTACATTTTTTACAACATCGCCCAAACGAATGGCTTGCTGGTCGGCCATAACTTGAGCCGTTACAACTCCGGTTGCTAAAGGTAAATCTTTATCGGGCACTTGTAGTTTTGCAGCAGCCAATCGGGAACGATTGCCCTGTACAACAATTTCCTGTAATTGCTTTTCTGAAATTTTTAATTGAAATAATAATGGCGTATTCCATCCCTCAGCTACTTTTATTTGTTGATGAATATCGGCATATCCTATATATGAAATTATTAATTCATAAGTACCTTTAGCAACATTTCTAAACTCGAAATATCCATTTTCATTGGTAATGGAAGTTCGTTTTTTGTGTTCATGCATTAAATGAACAACTACTCCTTCAGCAGGCAAATTATCCGTGGTATAAATGGTTCCATGAACAACAATACCGGCATTCTCATCATCGGCGCCAAAAACAGAGGAACAAACAATTAGAAAACTGAACAAAAGCAGGATCAACTTATTACAATTTCGCATCATAAACATTCAATTTTTTCAGCAAAATTGTATTGCGGCTATTGCAAAGCACTGCCGCATCGGGAAAATTGATTTATAAAAAAAGGAAAAAAATTGCTTACTGACTACTTACTAACCATTTTAATAATGGGGACAATCATTTCTTCTAAACTTATGCCACCATGCTGAAAAGTATTTTTGTAATAATTGGCGTAATAATTATAATTGTTTGGATAACACAAATACTCATCTTCCTTAGCAAAAATAAAGGCAGAATTTACGGTAGGAACGGGCAGTCCGGCCTGGCGTGGATCTTTAAACGCCAAAACTTCTTTCGGATTATAGTCTAAATTTCTACCATGTTTATAGCGTAAATTGGTGGTAGTTTGTTTATCGCCAATTACTTTACAAGGCGTTTTTACACGTACACTTCCATGGTCGGTAGATAGAATGAGTTTGATATTTTTTCCTGCAATTTTTTTTAGTGCCTGGTTTAAAGCACTATGTTCAAACCAACTGCGTGTAATGCTTCGGTAACTTGCTTCGTCGGCAGCCAATTCTTTCAGCACTTCCATTTCAGTACGGGCATGGCTAAGCATATCAACAAAATTGTAAACAATGATATTCAAATCATTTTGCAACAAATTATGAATATTGTTGACCAATTGTAACCCATCGGCATAGGTTAGAATTTTGTTGTAGCTAACTTTTAAATCATCTTTTTTTAATCGTTTCAATAAGGCATTCAAAAACACTTCTTCATATAAATTTTTACCTCCCTGTTCATCATCATTCTTCCATTGTTCGGGAAATTTTTTTTCAATATCAACAGGAAGTAATCCGCTAAAAATAGCATTGCGACTATATTGTGTAGCGGTTGGAAGGATGGAATAATAGGTTTCATCTTCCAAAATGCGAAAATTTTCTGCAAATAAAGGTTGTATCGCTTTCCATTGGTCAAATCGCAAATTATCAACTAATACAAAAAATAGCGGTGTACCCTTTTCTACATGCGGCAACACTTTAAATTGCATTAAATCGTGACTCATAATGGGTGTATCGGCAGCTGCCGGCTTTACCCATTCTGCATATTTTTTGGTAACGAATTTTGAAAATTCCGTATTGGCTTCCTGCTTTTGTGTAGCTAATATTTCGCGCATTTCAGCGCTATCGGTTTTTTCCATTTCTAATTCCCAATACACTAATTTCTTATATATTTCAGCCCAATCCTTATAATCAGGATTATTATTAAAAGCCATAAACAATTCTCGAAATTGCTGCTGGTAGGCTGTAGTAGTTTTTTCGGAAATCAATCTTTTGTTATCGATAATTTTTTTTAAGCAAAGCAACACCTGATTGGGATTTACCGGCTTTAACAAATAATCGGTTATTTGGCTGCCTATGGCTTCATCCATTAAACTTTCGGTTTCATTTTTTGTAATTAAAACCACCGGAATATTGGGATGGCTTGTTTTCAATTTTGTGAGCGTTTCTAAACCGGTAATGCCGGGCATTGATTCATCTAAAAAAACTACATCAACTGCATTATCATCTACAAATTGTAAAGCTTCAAAACCACTGGCAAAACTTTTTACCTGATAGCCTTTACTTTCTAAAAATAAAATTTGCGATTGTAAACTTTCTATTTCATCATCAGCCCATAATATGGTAATAGGTTCCATTGGTTTTCAAATTTTAAATTTTCTTTATTGGTAAGTGGTTTTCAACTTTACACAGCAATAAACGTGCAAATACTTCAAATATATTGCATACCGCCACAAATAGTACATTTGCAGGCTGCTTTAACAAACCGGCAACAAACATGAAAACAACCCAAAAAATTATTAACGATCCGGTATATGGCTTCATAACCATAAATCATCCTCTTATTTTCGATATTATCAATCATCCCTATTTTCAACGCCTAAGGCGAATTCATCAAATGGCATTGGCCTATTTGGTATATCCAGGTGCTGTGCACACCCGTTTGCATCATGCATTAGGGGCATATCATTTAATGTGTAATGCCATTGCAGAATTAAAAGCCAAACAAATACCTATTACCGAAGAAGAAGAAGTGGCAGTAAAAGCGGCTATTTTATTGCACGATATTGGCCATGGACCTTTTTCACATGCATTAGAAAAATATATTATTAATTCAGTACATCATGAAACTATTGGTATTGCTTTAATGCAAATGATGAACCAAGAACTGGATGGCAGGCTGCAAATGGCCATTGACATATTTACAGGCAAATACCCCAAACCTTTTTTACACCAACTCATTAGCAGCCAATTAGATGTTGACAGAATGGATTATTTAACACGCGATAGTTTTTTTACAGGAGTAAGTGAAGGGGTAATTGGTTATGACAGAATTATAAAAATGCTTACTGTTCACCAAGGTGAATTAATGGTTGAAGAAAAAGGCATTTACAGCATTGAAAAATTTTTAATAGCTAGGCGCCAAATGTATTGGCAAGTTTATTTACATAAAACAGTGCTAAGCGCAGAAAAAATGTTGATACACATATTAGAAAGGGCTCGCCATTTAATAGATACGGGTGATACCCAATGCAAAACCGGTGGCACTTTAGACTTTTTTCTTTATGAAAAACCCTCAAAAATTAGTGAAGAAGTCTTGCAGCAGTTTTGCAAATTAGATGATGTTGACATTTCTTTTGCCATTAAAAAGTGGGCATCGCATCCTGATTTTGTGTTACAAACTTTATGTAATAAATTGTTAAATCGGCAGTTGCTCAAAATTAAATTAGACAGCAAACCGTTTAGCAATGAATTTATAGAAGCGCAAAGAAAAGCGGCCGCACAACAGCTAAACATTAATGAACGACAAGCCGTTCATTTTGTTTTTACCGGCGAAGCTGTTAATACCATGTATAAACCCAATGATGAAAACATTAAAATTTTATTTAAAAATGGGGAAATAAGAGATATTTCGGGCATTGACAACCCATTAATCCATCAAACTATTTCCTCGCCCATTAAAAAATTTTACATTTGCACATTAACCTAGTTTAGGTATACCCAAAAAAGAATTACTTTATGCAATTTACTGCTGCTCAAATAGCGTTGCTAATTAATGGACAAGTAGAGGGAGATGCTACTGTAGCCGTAAGCTCATTTGGCAAAATTGAAGAAGCCAAAGCCGGACAATTATCTTTTTTGGCTAACCCAAAATATGAGGATTTTCTTTATCAAACCCAGGCATCAATCGTAATCATTAACCAAAATCAGGTTTTAAAACAACCCGTACATTCAACTTTAATTAGAGTAGAAGATGCCTATGCTGCTTTTGCCGCTTTATTATCCAAATATCAACAATTGGTAAGCGAACAACTAACCGGTATTGAACAACCATCATACATTGCACCCACTGCTCAATTGGGCGAAAATATTTATATAGCCGCATTTGTATATATTGGCAAGCATGCCAAAATTGGCAATAAGGTAAAATTATTTCCCGGTGTTGTAATTGGTGATAATGTAACTATTGACGATAACACCATTTTACATGCGGGTGTTAAGGTTTACAACAACTGCCAAATTGGTAAAAATGTTACCATACATGCAGGAACAGTAATTGGGGGTGATGGTTTTGGTTTTGCACCACTAAACGATGGTTCTTACAAAAAGGTACCCCAAATGGGTAATGTTATCATTGAAGACAATGTTGAGATTGGATCAAATGCAACCATTGATAGGGCAACAATTGGTTCAACCATTATACATTGCGGTGCCAAACTAGATAATTTAATACAAATAGCCCATAATGTAGAAATTGGTCAACATACTGTAATAGCAGCTCAAGCCGGCGTTAGTGGCAGTACAAAAGTGGGCAACCATGTAATGGTAGGGGGCCAGGCAGGCATAGTTGGGCATTTAACCATTGCCGATGGCAGCAAAATAAACGCACAAAGCGGAGTTAGTAAATCCATTAAACAACCCAATAGTATTGTTACCGGAACTCCGGCCTTTGAATATACTGCAGCTCTGCGTAGCCAGGCAGCATCCAGAAAGTTACCCATTTTAGAAAAAAGAGTAATGGAATTGGAAAAACTGGTACAACAATTACTGGCTGAAAGAGTTACTTCCTAGCAAAAAGCTATCTACATCAAGCATAATCAACTTATTTTTGCAACAAATTAAACGGCATTACCAACTTAAAATTTATACAAGTATTGGTGGCTGAACGAAAAAAATGATGAAGAATGGATCAAAATTTTAATCCGGATAAACAACACACTCTCGGAAAAAATGTAACCATTAATGGCACGGGTTTGCATACCGGCATTTTAGTAGAAATGAATTTAAAACCTGCAAATCCCGGTTTTGGTATTCAATTTCAACGCATAGATTTACCCGGACAACCAATTATAAAAGCCGATTGCGATTTAGTAACCGATACATCAAGAGGCACTACACTGCAGGTTGGCGATGCCAAAGTAAGTACTGTTGAACATATTTTAGCAGCATTGGTTGGAATGGGAATAGACAATGTTCTGATTGAAATTAACGGCCCTGAAATACCTATTATGGATGGCAGCTCTGCTCCTTTCATAAATTATATTGAAGAAGCAGGCATTATTGAACAAGATGCAGCAAAAGCCTGGTATAGCATTGATGAAAATATTTATTTGTACGATGAAAAAAAACGTGTTGAAATGGTTGCTATGCCGGCTATTGATTACCAAATAACCACATTAATTGATTTTAACAGTCCTGTATTAGGTACCCAACATGCCGGATTAAAATCCATAAAAGATTTTAAAAATGAAATTGCGCCTTGCCGCACATTTGTGTTTTTACACGAACTGGAAATGTTGTTAGAAAACAACTTGATTAAAGGCGGTGATATTAATAATGCTATTGTTGTAGTTGATAAGCCTTTGACTGACGCAGAAATGGACCGCTTAGCCAAAACTTTTAAACGCGAAAAAATTGAAGTAAAAAGCGAAGGTTATTTAAACAACTTAGAACTGCGTTTTCCGAATGAACCTGCCCGCCACAAATTATTAGATGTTGTAGGCGATTTGGCTTTGATTGGCTACCCCATTAAAGCTAGAATTATTGCTAACAGACCCGGCCACAGCACTAACGTTGAGTTTGCAAAAAAAATAAAACAATACATAAAGAAAAACAAACATGTAAAAGATGTTCCCGTATATAATCCGGCAACACCTTCCATTTTTAACTTACAACGTATAGAAAAAACTTTACCGCATCGGTTCCCATTCTTGTTGGTTGATAAAATTATTGAACTGACCGATACTTATATTGTTGGAATTAAAAATGTAACCTTTAACGAATGGTTTTTCCAAGGTCATTTCCCCAATAACCCTGTAATGCCCGGTGTTTTACAAGTTGAAGCTTTAGCACAAACCGGTGGTATTTTATGTATTAATTCATTACCGGAAGGCGATTATGATACTTATTTTTTGAAAATTGATAATTGTAAGTTTAAGCAAAAAGTTTTACCGGGCGATACCATGATTTTAAAAATGGAGTTTGTAAGCCCCATTAGAAGAGGTATATGCGAAATGCGGGGAACAGTATATGTGGGTGGCAAAGTTGCTACTGAGGCAAATTTGGTTGCCCAACTGGTAAAACGCAAATAAACCTTAAACTATCCTTAATATTTAATATTTAGTAACGGTCAGTAAACGTTGGCCCATTTTTTAAAGTCTATGTTGCCATGCAGGCAACCATAGAACAAATACCTAAAACAAAGCGGATGACACATCCCTACACTTACATAGATCCAAATGCTAAAATAGCAGCAAATGTAAAAATTGACCCCTTTACCGTTATTCATGGTGATGTACAAATTGGGGAAGGTACCTGGATTGGCAGTAATGTTACCATTATGGATGGAACCAGAATTGGTAAAAATTGCAGAATTTTTCCGGGAGCTGTAATTGGCGCAATTCCGCAAGATTTAAAATATAATGGCGAAAAAACCACTGTTGAAATTGGCGATCATACTACTATTCGGGAATTTGTAACCATTAACAGAGGTACTTCCGATAAATGGAAAACAGTAGTAGGCAACCATTGCCTAATTATGGCATACAGCCATATTGCCCACGATTGTATTATTGGCAATAATTGCATTTTAAGCAATAGTGTTCAAATAGCCGGCCATGTAGTAATGGGCGATTGGGCTTGGATTGCCGGCGTAAGTGCCGTACACCAATTTGTACATATTGGACAGCATGCTTACATTGCAGGTGGCAGTTTGGTTAGTAAAGATGTTCCCCCATACATAAAAGCTGTTCGCAACCCACTTAGCTACGGTGGAGTAAATAGCGTAGGCTTAAAAAGAAGAGGATTTGAACTAGAAAAAATCAATCACATTATTGATATCTATCGCATTATTTTCAATAAAGGTTTTAATACCTCGCAAGCACTTGCATACATTGAAGAGGAGTTACCTGCCAGCGATGAACGCGACGAAATTGTAACTTTTATTAGAGAAAGTGGTCGCGGCATTATAAAAAAATATGCTTCAGGCATTCCCGAAGAAGATTAATTGTTTACTTTTCGGCCATATTTTACCCAATGACCATTGAATTACAACAGGCAGGAAAGAAATTTAATCGCGACTGGATTTTTAGAAACGTCACTTTTACTTTTTCGCCGGCAAAAGCTTATGCTATAACCGGGCCTAATGGCAGCGGCAAAAGCACTTTGCTGCAAGCCATTGCAATGTCTATTCGGGTAAATGAAGGAAAGTGCCTTTGGACACAGGAAAACAACAAATCCATTAATGAAGATGCGGTTCACCAATATTTAGCCATTGTAGCACCTTACCTGGATGTAATTGAAGAAATGACGGTAACAGAATTTTTACAATTCCATGCCCGCTTTAAACCCTTATTACCCAATATTTCCATTGCAGCCATATTAGAAGAAGTGGGCCTAACTGCAGCAGCTAACAAACAAATTCGCTATTACAGCAGTGGAATGTTGCAAAGGGTAAAATTAGCACAAGCTTTTTTTTCAGATGTGCCGGTACTACTACTTGATGAGCCTTGCACCAATTTAGATGCAGAGGGATATGCCCTTTATCATCGCTTAATTGAAAAATATGCCGCCAACAGAACAATTATTGTAAGCAGTAATGATGCAGCAGAAATAGATTTTTGTAAAGAAGTAATTAAACTTACCGACTTTAAATAAGAGCTGGCTATTATCTTCGGCTGGCTATTAACAAATTCAAATCGCTGTATTTTAAATTGAATTTCTGACTCAAATAAAAATCAGTTAAAGCTCCTTTAAACAAGTAAATACCTTCACGCAAGTTAATACTGTGCCAAACCATTTCTTCCATTCCCCCTTCATCACTAATTTCCAGCAAAAGCGGCATCAATACATTGCTGATGGCCTGGCTGGCGGTACGCGCAAATCCACTCGGAATATTAGGTACACAGTAATGTATAACATTATGTTTTACAAATACCGGTTTTTCGTGCGTAGTTAATTCACTGGTTTCAAAACAACCTCCCCTATCAATAGCCACATCAATTACAATACTCCCCGGTCGCATAGAAGCTACCATTTCCTCAGTTACCACCACCGGGGCACGGCCATAATCACTGCTTAAAGCGCCAATTGCCACTTCGCAGGTTTTTAGTTGCTTTGATAAAATACCCGGTTCTAAAACGCTTGTCCATACCCTATGCCCCAAATTATTTTGAAGTTGCTTTAGTCTGTAAACATTATTATCGAACACTTTTACACTGGCACCCAATGCCATAGCATTACGGGTAGCCACCTCACCCACCGTGCCGGCACCAATTATAATTACTTTGGTTGGTGGTATACCACTCACACCTCCTAATAAAACCCCTTTGCCTTTATTAAAACTGCTCAAATATTGTCCGGCAATTAACATTAAGGCACCTCCGGCAATTTCACTCATACTTCTAACTATAGGATAGCTGCCATGTTCATCTTTCAAATTTTCAAAACTTAATGCCGTAATTTTTTTCTCCATCATTTTTTCCAAAATTTCACCTTTTAATGCAGAATGATGAATAGGTGAAATAATGGTTTGATGCATTTGCAACAAAGGCAAATCTTCAACCACAACAGGTGCACTTTTTAAAAGTAATGGTGCTTTAAAAACCGCTTCATGATTGTAAACAATGTTTGCACCTGCATTTACATAATCGGCATCGGTATAATTACTTCCCTCACCGGCTTTATGTTCAACAATTACTTTGTGGCCATTCATTACCATTACCCTAACCGCTTCGGGCGTAAGCGAAATTCTATTTTCCTGAAATGCAGTTTCTTTGGGTAATCCAATTTCAAGTGGAAGTCCTTGCGGCTTTATGTCTAATGTTTCCTCTAAAGTTTCATAGCTAAAAGAAGTGGTAATAATGGGCCGTTTTGAAGACATAATTTTACTTTAAAAAAAAGATAAATAAGAGTTATAAAAATACAATAATTCTTACAATTAAATACCAAGATAAGGTTTCGTAATTATTTCGGTAATCAATCGCCGCGTTTGTGCATCAATTACTGAAATTTCAATAACAAAAGCGGTTTCAGGTAAAATACCCAATGCTTTTTCAGGCCATTCTATCCAACACAAGGCATCCTGTACCAACTCATCAATTCCCGCATTAATGGCTTCCTCTTCATCTTTAAGTCTATACCAATCCATATGGTAAATTAGTTTACCATTGGCTGCTTCATATTCATTTACCAATGCATAAGTAGGGCTGCTAACCGGCTCTATTACACCAAAATATTGTGCCAAAGCATGGATTAAAGTGGTTTTCCCGGCACCCATTTCACCCTTAAATAACCAAGTTAAACTGCTTTCACCTTCTTTTGCCAAAAGAGGAAGAATGTGCGGTAATTCGTGTAATTGGTAGGTAACATCCATAACACAAAGATATTCCTGCTTAAGTTTCTACCATATTCTTAAAGTAAAGTAATTTTGCAACATGGAAAATGTATCGTGGAAAGTAGAAGGAATGAGTTGTACCAACTGCGCCCTAACCATTCACAAATATTTAGAAGAGAAAGGAATGGATAATGTAAAAGTGAATTTTATAGGGGGCGAAGTAAACTTCGATTTAAAAGATACCTCTCAAAAAACCATTTTACTAAAGGGCATTGAAAGCTTGGGATACCATGTAAAAAACGAAAATACCGAGCCTGATTCTTCCTCTAAAAATTTTTTTAAGAAACTCACTTTTCGCAACAACGCACAGCGATTTATATTCTGTGCCATTTTTACCATTCCGTTAATGTTACACATGTTTGTACATATTCATTTTTTAATGAACCCATATGTACAATTAGTCCTTACCATTCCGGTGTATTGGGTAGGAATGCGTTTTTTTGGAAAAAGCGCCTTTAAAAGTTTAAAAGGGGGCATTCCTAACATGAATGTGTTAATTACACTGGGTGCCACTGCTGCTTTTATTTACAGCATTTATGGAATGATGATTAACAAAGCTGCTGATTATATGTTTTTTGAAACTACGGCAGCCATTATTACCCTGGTTTTTTTAGGCAATTGGCTTGAAGATAAATCCGTACAAAGCACACAAAAAACCATTAACAGCCTTGCTGTGAGCCAAAAAACGAAGGCTCACATGATTGCTTTTGATGACCAACACCAAGAACAAATTTTTGATGTAGAAAGTGAAACTTTAAGAGTAGGCGATTTGATATTAATTAAGAGCGGTGAACCGGTTCCAATGGATTGTAAAATTTTGTGGGGTGAAGCAAAAGTAAACGAAGCCATGCTTACCGGCGAATCAATACCGATATATAAATCGCAAAAAGATTTATTAATTGGTGGCAGCACTTTGGAAAGCGGCAGCGTAAAAGCACAAGTAACAGCAGTTGGAAAAGATACAGTGCTAAGTAATATATTACAATTAGTAAAAGAAGCACAGGCAGAAAAACCGCCCATTCAACAATTAGCAGATAGAATTAGTGCCATATTTGTTCCTACTGTAGTTAGCCTTGCTATACTAACTGTGATAGGCAACTATTTATTTACTTCCATTGGTTTTGGCAGCAGTTTATTACGCGGTATTGCAGTATTGGTTATTTCATGCCCCTGTGCCATGGGTTTAGCTACACCTGCAGCTATTGCTGTTGGATTGGGAAGAGCGGCAAGAAAAGGAATTCTATTTAAAAATGCCCGCAGCCTTGAGGTTTTCAGAAATATTCAGCAAGTTGTATTCGATAAAACAGGAACCCTTACTACCGGACATTTTTCAATTACTGATTATGTAACTACCATTGATACCGTTACCTTTCAAAGCATCGTTGTATCGCTGGAAAAATATGCAGCGCATCCTATTGCCAAAGCCATTGTAAAAGAATGGAAAGCAGAGAAACCCATGCAATTTGCTTCTATTGAGGAAATTAAAGGTTTAGGAATGCGAGCCATTGATAAGGAAGGCAATGAATACATGGCTGCGTCTTATAAAGCAGTCAGCCAATTAACTGCCGATAATACGCACAATGTTTACATCACAAAAAACAATGAATTAATTGGTTGGTTGAATGTGGATGACACATTACGCCCTGAAGCCATTGAAGTAATAAAACAATTACATAAAAATAATATTCAAACTATTTTATTAAGTGGCGACTCTAAAATTAAATGTGAGCGAGTAGCTGCACAAGCAGGTATTGATAGCGTTTATGCTGAGCAAACTCCTGAACAAAAATTACAAACCATTGCCCAACTTTCGGCCAAAGCTCCTACTGCCATGGTGGGTGATGGTATTAATGATGCTCCTGCTTTAGCAAAGGCTACTGTAGGCATTTCACTTAGTGATGCATCACATATTGCCATGCAAAGTGCACAAGTGGTTTTAATGAATCATGGACTTACACATTTGCCATTAGCATTAGGGTTGGGAAAACATACTTATAAAACCATTCGTGAAAATTTATTTTGGGCATTCTTTTACAATATCATTGCCATTCCTATTGCAGCCTTTGGTTACCTAAATCCGGCTTTAGGTGCATTAGCAATGGGTTTAAGTGATGTAGTTTTGGCTATAAACAGCATTCGCTTAAACTATAAAAAAGTTATTTAAAATTTTCCTACAAGTAGATAGGTTTAGCTTGCTGTGCCAATTGAAACTGCAAGTGCATATTATTTTGCATCAATTCCTTTTGAATAGTTGTTGCCACATTTTTTTCCGGCTTAATGTGTGTAATTATGATTTTAACTTTTTTCAATGCATCATTGCCGGTAAACCCTTGTAATACCTGCATTTCTCGTAATAGTAGTTTAGGAGTAAGATGTCCAAACAACTGCGTTTCAGGTTGTTGATTGGTATATGATACCTCAATGAAAATAGCTTTTAATTGTTGATTTTTTACCAAAGGTGCAACATATTGCCATAATTCTTTTAAATGTGAACTATGCTCAATGGTATCGGCACCGGTATCACCTAAATACAACACATAATTATTGGAATAACGAACCAGAAAAGCGGTACTTTGATAGTTGTTCCCATGGCTTAAAACAAAGGGAGTTACAAACATATTAGTTCCTGCTAAAGCTACTTCTTGTTGCGCCTGTAAATTTACATAATGGTATTTATTTAATAAAGGTGGTGATCCGGCATCACCAAAATTGGCCCAGCTTTGCCAAGTAAAGTAATTATTCTCTAAAACTTGTAAGCAATAAGGCATTGCATAAATATTTTTTTTACTGTCGTTAGGTGAATTAATAATTAAACCGGCAACGTGGTCTAAGTGGGCATGACTAATACAGTAACCTTTAATAGAATCTTGCAAAACCGCTGATACACTGGTATTTTGCCACACTTTTGTTTGAATTGCCTTTTCAATGCCGGAATATATAGTACCTGCATCTAAAGCAATATAGCCGGGTTGCCCTTTTACGCCTAATAAATAAGCCGAAAGGTTGCTCTCATTTAAACCGCCTTCCACTCCCAAAGGTATTACTTTGAATACTGTACTTTGAGCCATTAAGTTGTAACAACTCATTATAACAAACAATACAACAAGGCGATACCGTAATTTTTGCATAAATGATTTTTTTATTTCCTATCAACCATGCTGACACAAATTATTTAGTTTACATTTTGTGAACGAATCAGCACATAGAAAAATCAGGCTGTAAATTATTGGTTCTTACTTATTTTTATACAAATTTTTACAACTTACTTTTATCTTTTTACTAAATACCGGAAATCATGCACCAATCGCCCAAACAAATATTAAAACAGTATTGGGGATATGATGATTTCAGAGGATTGCAACTGCCTATTATTGAATCGGTGTTGGCAGGTAACGACACCTTGGCTTTGCTGCCTACCGGGGGTGGAAAATCCATTTGTTTTCAAGTACCAACGCTGATTAAAGGCGGTATGGCATTGGTTATTTCACCGCTCATTGCTTTAATGGCAGACCAAGTAATGCACTTACAAAACTTAGGCATTTCAGCCATTGCCATAGAAAGCAGTTTAAGTACTTTTGAAATTAAAGTAATATTAGAAAAAGCAATTGATGGTAAATTTTCTTTTTTATATGTTTCGCCGGAAAGATTACAAAGTCCACAGTTTTTAGATTATTTACCCGATATGCCATTATCACTGGTTGTAGTAGATGAAGCGCATTGCATTTCACAATGGGGTTATGATTTTAGGCCTTCTTATTTAAATATAGTTGAAATTAAAAATTACATCAATGCAGTACCGTTTATTGCCCTCACTGCTTCTGCAACTAGTATTGTACGAGATGACATTATTGAACAACTAGAACTAAAAAATCCGTCTATTTTTAGTCAATCGTTTTATCGTAAAGGTTTAAGCTATTCAGTCATTCCCACAAACAGTAAAATTAACACTACCATTGATATACTCAAACAAAATGATGGCAGTAGTTTGGTTTATTGCAGTACGCGTAAACAATGTCGCGAAGTGGCTCATCTATTGCAATTACAAGGACTAAATACCGATTTTTATCATGCAGGTTTAACAAAAGAGGAACGACAAAACAAGCAACAAGCTTGGATTCAAAACAAAATACGCATAATGGTTTGCACCAATGCCTTTGGCATGGGTATTAATAAAACAGATGTTCGCAATGTAATTCATTATAATATTCCGGATTGTATAGAAAATTATTACCAGGAAGCAGGACGAGTTGGTCGCGATAACAATGGCGGTAATGCAGTATTATTATATCAGCCAGGCGACTTGGACCAATTACAACTACTGCCCGAAAAAAAATTTCCTTCCATTAATACTATTCGCACGGTATATCAAGCCATTGCAGATTATTTGCAGTTACCCGTAGGTGTTGGCCAAGGTAATTATTATGAATTTAATGTAGAAACGTTTTTACAACATTTTAAGTTAAATGCAGTAACTGTAATGAATGTGCTAAAAGTATTAGAGCAAGAAGGTCATTTGTCGTTCACAGAGGCTGTATTTGCACCTTCGCAAGTAATGTTTTTAGTAGATAAAGATGTGTTATTTGAATTTCAAAAGAACCTTCCCGCCTTTGAAGCCATTACTCAAACATTATTAAGAACCTATCAAGGAATCTTGAATAATTATGTTACTATTTATGAAAGACAAGTTGCCAAAAATGCAAGAATAAGTTTTGATACTGCCCGCGAACAACTAGAAAAATTAAATCAGTTAAAAATAATTTCTTATAAACCCCAAAAAGAAACCCCACAAATTTATTGGCTACTGAATCGGGCACCTGCAGCTAGTTTAACCATAAACTTTGAACAATATTTTGCACGAAAAAAAAATTATGAAGAACGTATTGCTGCCATGTTAAATTATACAATCAATACCACAGAGTGTCGCAGCCGGTTAATTGGCAGCTATTTTTCAGATAAACAAACACAACGTTGTGGCATTTGCGATAATTGCTTAAAAAATCAAAAAACAATTTTCAATGCAAATGATTACAAAAAAATTCAAACAGTAATTTTAAATTCAATTCCTGCAAATGGAATTGAATTAAGCAACATAATTCAACTTTTTACAAGTATAGAGCAAACAGTGGTACATGAGGTGATTCAACAATTAATTGAAGCAAAAAAAATTCACATGAATAACCTTCAAAAGATTTACAAGTTTTAATGGTGTGATGTTTTTTACAAATCTTCTTCCCTTTCTAACATTAAAATGGCATTTTGAGGAACAATAAAATATTTCTCACCTTCATACAACAATTCTGTTGCCCCACTCAGTAAAAACAAGGCAAGATCGCCTTCTTTAGCTTGCAAAGGAATATATTTCACTTGTTCTTCCTCCGTTTTCCAAGGTTCATTTTCAACCGGAAGAGGAATAGCATATCCGGGTCCTGTTTTAATGATATAGCCTTGTTGAACTTTTTCCTTTTCCTGAACCCCGGGAGGTAAATAAAGCCCACTTGAAGTTTGCTCATTGGGCTTGGAAGGTTTAATTAAAACCCTGTCGCCAATAATAATCAGTTTCTTCAATTTATTATCCTGTGTAATCATCATAGGCTCAGTTTTCTAATCTTAACAAGCTAAAATGGTAACAGTTGGGTTGATTTGAAAATTGTTATTTTAAAAACGCAAAATTAGTAATATCTTTAAAGGAAAATAAACGTTTTTTAACAAAAGATTGCGCCTCCGTTAGCATGAATTATTACTAATATGAAGTTTATTTGATAAACATAAAAACAAGCACGGCTATGGAAGAAAAAAAGAAATACAAAATTTTGCTTTGTGAAGATGATACCAACTTAGGAATGGTATTAAAAAATTATTTAGAGCTGAATGACTATGATGTAGTGTTGGAAAGAGATGGACGCCTGGGTTTAGCCGCCTTTCAGCGAGAGAAATTTGATATTTGTTTATTAGATGTTATGATGCCAAATGTAGATGGTTTTACTTTGGCAGAAGAAATTAGAGACGTTGATCCGGATATTCCTTTGTTCTTTTTAAGCGCAAAAACCATGAAAGAAGATGTTGTGCAGGGATACCGATTAGGGGCAGATGATTATATTACCAAGCCATTTGACAGTGAAGTACTTTTACTGAAAATTAAAGCCATTTTAAAGCGCAATGAAGAGGAAAATCGTATAAATGATAACGTGGAATTTGATTTAGGTACTTACCACTTCAATCCTAAATTAAGAGAGCTTTCCCACAATGGTCAAACTCACACACTTTCCCCTAAAGAAAATGAGTTATTAAAAATGTTGGCCGAACATAAAAATGATCTTCTACCCCGCGAAAGAGCATTGAAAAAAATTTGGGGCAGTGATACCTATTTCAATGGCAGAAGTATGGATGTTTATATTGCTAAATTGCGTAAATATTTGAAAGACGATACCAATATTGAAATAGTAAATATTCACGGCAACGGTTTCCGATTAGTTGCTCCATAAATTAAATAAATGCTTTAAAATAAAAAATGAGGCTGTTCAAATTGCAGCCTCATTTTTTTATTTAGTAAGTGCGCTAAAAGGGTGTTTTTATTAAAGATTGTTATTCATTAAATAAATCTGGTTGTTTCCCTTTAGGCCTATGTTTACCCAAATGTTGGTAAGCTTTGGCAGTAACTTCCCTACCCCTTGGGGTGCGCTGTAAGAAACCTTCTTGAATTAAAAAAGGTTCATATACTTCTTCAATAGTTCCTGCTTCTTCACCCACTGCGGTAGCAATGGTAGTAATACCTACAGGCCCTCCTTTAAATTTTTCAATAATGGTAAGCAAAATGCGATTATCCATTTCATCCAAACCAAACTCATCCACATTCAAAGCTTTTAAAGCATGTTGGGTAATCCCTATATCGATTTTACCATCATTCAATACTTGTGCAAAATCGCGAACCCGACGCAATAAACCATTGGCAATACGCGGCGTTCCCCTGCTTCTTCGGGCAATTTCAAAAGCTGCTTCTTCAGTAATGGGCACATTTAAAATAATGGCACTTCGTTTAATAATTTTTTGAAGCGTAGTTGCAGGATAATATTCCAAGCGAGACTTGATTCCAAACCTCGATAAAAGCGGGGCTGTAAGTAAGCCACTTCGTGTTGTTGCCCCCACTAATGTAAAAGGATTAATGTTAAGTTGAATACTTCTGGCATTGGGCCCGCTATCAATCATGATATCAATCCTAAAATCCTCCATAGCAGCATACAAATATTCTTCTACAACCGTACTTAAGCGATGGATTTCATCAATAAATAAAACGTCATTGGGCTCTAAATTGGTAAGCAAACCTGCCAAGTCGCCCGGTTTTTCAATTACAGGACCACTGGTTTCTTTAATATTTACCCCTAATTCGTTGGCAATAATTCTGCTTAAAGTTGTTTTCCCTAAACCGGGTGGGCCATGAAACAAAATATGATCAAGTGCTTCTCCTCGAATTTTTGCAGCTTTTATAAAAATAATCAGGTTTTCAACCAATTGTGGCTGACCGGAAAAATCGTCTAATTCTTTTGGCCGAATCGTATTTTCAAATTCTTTATCAGCCAAGTTCATTTGTTCTTTATTACTATTTAAATTAGGATTTGCCATTGTGTACTCAATGTAATAATTTTAGCAACATTAACTGCTTTCCCATTTAGTCAGCGCAGTGCTATATTTTGGTAAAACTACAAAAACAATAGCAACAAAATGATGCGGGTACATTTTATACAACATGTTCCATTTGAAAACCCCGGAACCCTTTTGCAATGGGTAAAGAAGAAGGAATATCAAATACACGTTACACGTGTATTTAATGATGAACCTTTTCCTGCTGCTAACTCATACGATTTATTGATCATTATGGGCGGACCTATGGGTGTACATCAGGAAAAGAAATTTAAATGGATGACAGCTGAAAAAAATTGTATTGAAGAAGCTATTCGCGAAAAAAAATGGGTTTTAGGCATTTGTTTAGGCGCTCAACTAATTGCCAGTGTTTTAGGTGCGGGGGTTTTTGCACATGTTGAACAAGAAATTGGTTGGTGGCCTATTTATGCTTCAACAAACCATCCACTTTCTAACCTATTGCCACCCAATTTCCATGCTTTCCATTGGCATGGCGATACTTTCGACCTACCGCATATGGCCCAACAACTATTCTATTCTAATGCTTGCTCACAACAGGGTTTTATATACAACAACCATGTATTGGCCCTACAATTTCATCCGGAAATTGAAATGCATTTGCTTTTACAAATGTTACAACATGGCAAACACGAATTAACCAATACTGGCTATGTTCAAAGTGAACATTTAATTATTAAGCAAACTGAAAAATTTCTTCCGACACAATTCCCTTTTTTACAAGAATTAATGGATAGATTTTTAATATCGGCAGAGCAATAGTTCAAAATTTCAATTTAGAAAATTTTATTACAACTCATAGCACATCATTTCGTAATACAGCGAGTGGCGATTGCTTTAAAATACCCCTAGTATTCAGCAAACCAATGGCAACTGTGACAAAACAAATAATAAGTATCAATAAAGCAAGCGGGAAAAATTGAATAGTAAAATTGGTTTCAAAAATATAAACAGCAAGTAACCACGTAGCAATTACGCCTAAAATAATTCCTGTTAAAGCAGCTAAAAATCCTAAGAAAAAATATTCTAAAGCATTGATGAAAAAAATTTGTTTGCTCGATGCACCTAAAGTTCTTAACAACACCACTTCACGAATACGCTGATATTTGCTTATATAAACAGAGGCTACAAATACAATTATACCCGTACAAATACTTAAACCTGCCATGAACTGAATAACAAAAGCAATTTTATGCAATAAACTATCTAATATCTGCAAAACCATGGCCAAATCGATTATTGAAACATTGGGAAATTGATTCAAAACTTTTTGCTGAAATAAAGCAGATTGATGTTTGTTTTGAATGTGTGTAAGCAACACCCAAAATTGCGGTGCACTTTCCAATACATGATTGGGAAACACCACTAAAAAATTGGTTTGTAAATTTCCCCAATCAACTTTTCTAAAACTACCAACAATAGTGGGCACCAATAAACCCTGTACATTAAAAGTTAGTGTATCACCAAGCTTCACACCATTTCTTTTGGCATAATTTCCTTCCATTGATATATGCGGCAACCCAGTACCGTTATATGTACCTTCCCATTTGCCACTTTCAATTTTTTCTGTATTGGTAAGTGTATCACGATAAGTTACTCGATATTCTCTTCTGAATAACCATTTGGAAACTTGTTGATTAGTATCACTTAACGCACGATTGGCACTTAAACCATTTAATGCCGAAATACGCACATTTACAATCGGTACCCAATTATTATAAGGTACATTTACTTGTTTAGCCAAACTATCAATGCCTGATTTTTGATCTTGTTGAACATCAAAAAGAACCATATTTGGCTGGTTGGTTGCAGCAGTTATTTGCATTCGATGCAACAATACTGTTTGCAATAACATTAAAATACTAATGAAAGCAGTTCCCAACCCAATACTTATCATTAATAAAGTAGTTTGATTGTTAGGTCTATACAAATTAGCAAGTGCTTGCCGAACAACATAACTACTATTGGTTGGGAAAAATCGGCGCACAAAAAAACGTAATAATCGGGCAACCCAACTCAATAACAACAAAGCAACACCAATCCCAATAGTAAACTGTACAGCTTGTACAGTATTTTTCATTTGTATATGCGCAAATGCCCATATAAACAAAGCAATTAAAACATAAATAATTGAATTTGCTGAACCACTTTGTTTAGTCTTTGCTTCAAAATCCATACGCACAGCCAATAAAGGACTAATTTTTCTAATAGCCATAAGCGGTAAAAAGGTGAAAAGAATGGCCATTATTAAACCTATTACAATACCCTGTCCTACTGCTTTCCAAGACACCGCAGTTGAAACATTTACAGGTAGAAAATTTTTTAAAACAGCAGGTAGCAATTGTTGTATGCCAATACCTAGTAATCCACCTAATATTGCACCTAACAAAGCTGCCATCATAATTTGAATAAAATAAATGGCAAATGCCTGATAAGATGTAACACCTAAGCATCTCAACACTGCAATACTGTTTACTTTTTCTTTAATATATACATTTACGGCGCTTGCAACGCCCATACAACCTAATATCAATGCAATAAAACCCACTAATGATAAAAAACGAGTTAAATCGGCAAAATATCGGCTGGTACTTTCTTTTTGTGTTGCTACTGAATCAATATTAGCGTCATTCTTTTCAAAAAAATCACGATGTTTTTTTACCCACTCATCAATAGTTTGCTTTTGAATAGGATTAAAATAATATTGGTAACTAACGCGACTGCCTTTCTGTAATAATCCGGTTTCTGATAAATAGGAAAGTGGAATGTAAACTACCGGTGCAATAGTTGTAACAAAACCTGTTTGCCCGGGAGCATTCAATAGTTTTCCGGCAATTACAAAGTTTAAATTACCAACTTGAATGGTATCGCCAACATTGGCATTGTATTGCAGCATTAAAGTTGCATCAACCAAAGCAGCCTGTTGGCTACGAAAACTTATTGCTGCATTTAAAGGATCAGTTTCCAACGAACCATAAAAAGGATAATTGCCTTGTAAAGCCTTTACCTGCACAAGCCGGCTTCCACCATTCTTTTTAAATACCACCATTGATGCAAAACTGCGCTGTTCGGCGTGTTGGCTTTCATTATTTAATGAATCAATGATATGCTGTACAGCTTTGTTTGGAGGTTGATTGGTAGTTATTCTAATATCTGCGCCCAACAGTTCAGCAGCTTGTGTATTTATGGCAGTGTTCAAATTATTGCTTAAAGAATAAATGGCAACCAATGCGGCAATTCCGGTAATAACAGATAGGACAAATAAAAAAAGCCTGCTTCGGCTACGTCTGCTATCTCGCCAAGCCATCTTAAACAACCATCCTACTGATACTTTATTTTTGAAACTCGTTTCCATTCAAAAAAGATATTGCGTAATTGTATTGAGAATAAAAAGCTTTACTAAGCATGATTATTCAATGATACTGCCATAGAATCTTGTTCAATTTTACCGCCTTTCAAACGAATAATACGTTGTGTTTTTGCGGCTAATTCAACATCATGTGTTACCAAAACCAATGTGGTGCCGGCTGCTCTGTTCAAATCAAAAATTAAATGCACTATTATTTCACTGGTTTCAGCATCTAAATTACCCGTTGGCTCATCCGCAAATAATAATGCGGGTTTATTGGCAAAAGCTCGAGCAATGGCAATGCGTTGCTGCTCGCCACCGCTTAATTGTGCAGGATAGTGATGATGCCTGTTTGCCAGTCCTACTTTTTCTAACAACTCCATTGCGTTAGTTTTGGCATGCTTCTCACCTCTCAACTCAAGTGGAACCATCACATTTTCTAAAGCGGTAAGTGTAGGCATTAATTGGAAGTTTTGAAAAATAAATCCAACGTATTTATTTCGAATAGCAGCCAATCCATCTTCACTTAATTGTTCTATTGATTGGCCATTTAGCCATATTTTTCCATTGGTAGGTTTATCTAATCCTGCACACAAACCCAATAACGTTGTTTTACCACTACCCGAAGGCCCCACAATAGCTAATGTTGTTCCGGCTTCTACCGAGAAATTAATATTTTCCAAAACAGAAAGTTCTTTTCCACCACTGGTATATATTTTATTTACCTGTTGAAGTTGCAATATATCTCCCATAATTTTTGTTTAAATTGCTTATGAATACTGCACAAACCGAATGTTATCTGAAATTGTAAATAAATAATAAGGCATCAACATAAAATTAAATCATTTCAAGTGTATCTTTTCATCAGTAACCTTACAAACAGCAACTTTATGAAAATAATGGGCTTTTATATAGCAATGTGTGTTATACTGTTTACCGTAGCTTGTAATAATTCAACAAAATCTCACCAAAATGAAATAAATACAAACAGTATTCAATCCATAAAAGATTCAAGTAAAACAATTGTATTTTTTGGAAATAGCTTAACTGCAGGATATGGTTTAGACCCTGAGCAAGCATTCCCGGCTATTATTCAACAAAAGATAGATAGTTTACATTTAAACTGGCAAATTGTTAATGCAGGAGTTAGTGGCGAAACTACTACAGCCGGATTGGCTAGAATAGATTGGATACTTCAAAAACCACTTAACATATTTGTGTTAGAGTTAGGTGGCAATGATGGTTTAAGAGGAATACCACTTGACGTTACGGAACAAAATTTGCAGGCTATAATTGATAAGGTAAAAGCAAAATATCCTTCTGCAAATATTGTTTTGGCCGGCATGCAATTGCCACCCAACTTAGGCATAAAGTACACGAAAGGTTTTGCAACAATTTATCCCAAACTTGCACAAAAAAATAATATTATGCTCATACCATTCTTATTAGAAGGAGTGGGTGGTAATCCTAATTTCAATCAACCGGATGGCATTCATCCTAATGCAGCAGGGGCAAAAATTGTGGCAGACAATGTTTGGAAAATCATTCATCCATTACTATAAAGAAATCAAATTATCAAAGATTCCACCAGTAATTAAACTTTAACACCAGTTCTCTATTCTTAACCATAAATGGAGCAGGAAAATAATTATCGGTGTAAACCAAAAACAAGTCTGATGCAGGTTTATAGCGCCATTGCAATCTGCTGTTGATATTCAAATTGTTTAATTGATTATTGTATTGAACGTAAGTAGTAAAGTAAAAATTCTTAGTAAAAGTTAAATCAATACGAGGACCAACCAAATAAAAAGGGGTATTGCCCCATGGTGCAGGCAGCTGCAAATAGTTGTAGCTGAAATTCATATTAATGTTTACAAAGGGCTGAAACCGATAACCAATGGTTGAATAAATAGCCAAATGTTTACCATTTGCATAATAGCCCCCATATCGAAATGAGCATGAATAAGTAAACAATTGTTGAGGTTGTGAATTTATATCAAATCCAACGGTATTCCATTGATGTAAAGAGCCTGTAATCAAAGAATCTTTACCAGTATTAGTGGGATCAAAGGGTTGTAACAGTTGCACATAATCATGCGCGGCATAAAAATCAACACTAAATTTATTTCGAAAGGTTATTAAATAAAGAAATGTATTTTCATAATCTGTTTTTTGCCACTGCGTATTAAAGTAATACGAAAAATTAAATTGTGGCCCATGGCTTAAAATGGGTCCGCCATTAGGAAAAAAATATCGAATAATCTGGGGATTAAAACGTATGTAATTCGATCTTGGCACATAGCCGGTTTCAGCTGAATAATTTTTTCCAACATATTCATAAGCCCCAATAATATTCCACTTACGACTGTTATAGTTAATGTTAGCTGCCTGAGCCCAGTCCTTTCCTGATACGTCAGGACTAAAGGATTTTAGTAATAACATTTTTCCGGTCCAAACATTATTAGGTGAAGCCAAATTGTATTGCAAGCCTAAATTTCGATTGAAAGAAGAATAAATTGGTTTAGTACTATCTTTTCCGGGGTGATAATTAAGCGCTGTTTTATCAACGTAAATGAATCCAATACTGGAACGCTGAAATACGCGTCGTTGTAAAGCTAAAACTGAAAAATTTTGGTTAGGCAAGTAACTGCTTGTCATTTGTTGTGTTTCCATATCCATGGCTCCGATACGCCAATCTTTATTCAGTTTTCCACTTAATCGAACACCGGCATTAATGGGTGCATCTAAGCCAATTCTTCTGGAGAAAAATGGCTGAATATTCGTAATACCGAAATCACCAAACAAATCATTATTCTCTAAAAAGAATTGTCTTTTTTCAGGATAGAACAATTCAAACCTACTTAAATTGGTTACTTGCTGATCTACTTCAACCTGCGAAAAATCGGGATGAAGGGTGAAATCCAAATTCAATGCTGGAGTTACAGATATTTTAGCATCCAAACCAACTCGCTGGTTAAGACTGCCGTTAGTGTTATTAGTATAGTCTTTTTGCCAATTGGTTAATACATAAGGAATCAAAGAAATGTTTTTCTTATACAATGGTGGGGCTGAGTCCAAAACTAATGTTCCTGTGTAAGCCAATGCTGCAGTTGGAAATTGTCGGGGAATGGGTATCCAACTGGACTTTTCGGCTGTTTTTAAATCATTTCTGCTAAAATTAATGCCCCACTCTTTAATTCCGTTTTTGTATCGAATACTTTTAAAAGGAATAGCAGCTTCAAAAATCCAATAGTTATCATAATGTTTTACAACGGACAGCCATTTGTTATCCCAATTTAAATCTACTTTTCCACCTTCATACATGGCACCATCCCATTCAGCACCTGCTGCATTGGCCCCAAAACTGAAACCATTAGTTTGATCATCAAATGGGTCTAAAAAGAAAATAAAATTATCATTTTTCAAAAAATTAAAATCGCGGTGTAATGACTCAACCATCATGTCGCTTTTTGTTGTATTATAGCAAATGGCCAGCATATAAATATTGTGGTTATCGTATAACATACGAACCTCAGTTTTAACTTTTGCCAAACTGGTATCCATAGGTAACACCATAAAAAAGTGATTGGCTACAGGTGCTTTTTGCCAAATGGCTTCATCCATTTTACCATCAATTTTAATAGGGGTATGTATTTTATGCATTACATATTGAAATGATGCATTCTTTTTTTGAGCAGAAGAATCATTTATAAAAATAATAAATAATATTACAAAGAAACAATATTTCATCATGGCAGTAGCAATGGCGCAGTACCGAAGTTATGTTCTACACTTAAAAAATGGTGGATATAAAGAGAAAATAGAACGTTATTTGATATCGGTCAATTACAATTATTAACCATTTAAACCATTTAGCTTGCTAATACAAATGATGTATTTACTATCACAGTTTAAACTTATTAAGTACATTACAGTCGAAACATGCCAATTCTGCAGTATATGAAAATAAAATTAACTTTTGTAAGTTTAGTTGCGTTAATGGTATTCTATTCCTGTAATAAAAAAACGGTAACGGCCAATCCTGCTGGCATTGCAGATACCTTATATTTCCCTCCACAAAATACCACTGCATGGGAAACTGTTCCTGTTGCCAATTTAGGATGGGATGCACAAGCTTTAAATGGATTAGTGCCCTATTTAAAAAGTAAAAACACAAAAGCATTCATTATTTTAAAAAATGGGAAAATTGCGTTTGAACAATACTTTGATAATTTTACTACAGACAGCATTTGGTATTGGGCTTCTGCGGGTAAAACCATGACGGCTTTTTTGGTAGGCATTGCACAACAAGAAGGGTTATTGAATATTAATGATGTTTCCTCGAAATACTTGGGCACAGGGTGGACATCAGCACCACCGGATAAAGAAAATAAAATAACCATCCGCCACCAACTTACCATGACCACGGGCTTAGATGATGGTGTACCCGATAATGATTGTACACTTCCATCGTGCTTAATTTATAAAGCAGATGCCGGTACTCGATGGGCTTATCATACGGGTGCATATACTCTTTTAGATCAGGTAATTGCAAATGCATCGGGTATGTCTTTCAACAATTATTTTCAACAAAAAATCCGGAACCCAATCGGCATGACCGGAACATGGATAAAAATTCCTAATTCAAACAATGTGTATTACAGCAATGCACGTAGTATGGCAAGATTTGGCTTATTATTGTTGAACAAGGGCAAATGGGGAACATTGCCGATTTTAAGTGATTCAATTTATTTCCAACAGCAAGTAAATACCTCACAAAATTTAAACTTAAGTTATGGTTATTTAACTTGGCTAAATGGAAAAAGCAGTTGCATGATACCTAAACTACAAACAGTATTTCAACAAGCACTTATACCCAATGCACCTGCTGATATGTATGCAGCATTAGGCAAAAATGATCAAAAAATATACGTAGTACCTTCCCAAAAATTAGTGGTAATAAGAATGGGCAATGCTGCAGATAGCTCTCAACTTTCTGTTACAAATTTTGATAATGAATTATGGGGAAAAGTGAAAGGGATTATGCATTTATAAAATGGACAAAGAGTTGAATTCATTATTTAAAAAAACGATAGTTTACTGAAATAGACCAATAAAAATAATTACTCAAATTTTCTTTTATTGTTACTCCATCTAATGTAATTGATGAAGGATTTAGTGGAAAAGCAATTTGAGGATTTAGGGAAATAGTGAAATGGGGTAAATCGTAGATAATGGGCATAGATACCCCTACATTCAGCAATTGAAAGGCAGAAGCACTCTGTACCATAATAGATGTGGGGATTGATGAACTATTTCCAGAACCTGAACCTTGGCCATTTCCACCTTGTCCATTACCTGAACTGTTTGTATCTCTTTTATTACTGTACCTGCGAGTTGTATAGTAGGCATTATAATAATTTTGTGTACCTGCATTTAATTGAAGGGTCGGACTAATGCTAAGCTCGTTTTGCAGCAAATAAAAATCATGACTCAACTCAGTGCTTATGAAAAAATCAGGTTGTGATGCAAAACTCAACATCCCATCTACATACCAATTCAGTGCATTGCCGAAATGATGTCCTAAATAAGCATTTCCGTAGCCTGAAAGCTCAGACTCTACATTATAACTTTGATCATTAAAAAAATATTTCGTTATTAAAGCTCCTGCAAACCAATTATTGAACTTTGTATGATAACCTAATGATAATGTATATAAATCAATCCGCTGTTGCTCAGAACTAGTTAAATATGAAAATGATGCAGATGCAAAAAGTCCTGATTTATTATAATAAGTGAAAGATGGTGAAAAATAAGGTACTGCAACTGAATCTCTTCTTCCCATAAAACAATATCGCTTATATAATTTATACCCGCTTCAACATATGAATATTTTTGTTCTTTTTTAATAGAAATCTGCGAGGAATCGTAAGGGTTGTTTTCTTGACCATTTACTGTATTAAAAACAACTATTAAAAAAATTGTATAATATATGTATAAGCGTATTCGCATATTATTAGAATTGAATTATTACAATTAGGTAATTGTATTTTATTGGAATGATGGCTAAAAAATGTATGATTAAAACAGCGCAAGCAAATGGATTAATTTAATTGTAATAATGCCCCCAGAAATATATTACAATTCACTATTCACCATTTTGCATTGCGCTGAATAAATTTCAGATCAGAGTGAATGCAAATAGTATATCAATTAATTCATCTATTTATTACCATTCATACCTTGCCTATTAGCAGTTGGCTTTGCAGGATTATTCTTACGCATATTCATATTGCGATAGCGTTCCATTTCTTTATTCGTCATCATCTTTCTTTGGTTAAATCTGTTTTGATTAAGATATCTATTTCCATCCATGTCCAAACATTCGCCATTGCGTAATTGATACTTTTCCTGATTAGCCAATTGATACATACCATTGGGCTCGATGGTTGCGCCATTTTTCAATCGTAATTGTTCCCTTAACTGAACCATTTCTCCATTTTTTACCTGATACATTTTACCATCCTTCATCATCAAATGATCTTCAGAATGAATGCGATCTCTTTTTTGAGTTTGATCTTTTAATTGATCTTGGGTTCTGTCTTGTGTTTGAGTCTGGGTTCTTGCGGTACCAACTATCATTAATACCGATAAGATGAATAAAAACATTCTTTTCATAAAATTTTATTTAAAGTGATTAAAAATTGATAAAATGAAGCTACAACGTACATTGTACCTTTCAAATGATTTAAATCATAGTTTACATCAATTAATCTACAAATCCATGAAGAATGTTTTATTCAATTATGAATAAAGCAATTACAAATATTTTTTTAATCAAACTATATTTAACTACAAGCTAATTGTTTAAATGATAGAAAATTGAGTAGTGTGTTAAAATCAAATATTTAAAAGAATCAGAACTTCTATTGATATTAATACATTCATTTATAAATGTTTCAAAATTGTTAAGTGGAATAGTTTTTCGATTCTTATCAAAGAATAAAACAAATAAATTATTTTTTTACTATATTAAAGAAAAGGGTGACAAGGAAATATCATTAACTTCGTTGAAATTATAATAGATGAAAATAATATTTTCAGTTATACTCATAATCGTAATTGAAATGAGTTTTGTATTAATACCAACTTCAGATAAAACGAAGTCACAGAAAAAACATGCTTCCAATAATATAATCGTTTATACAACCGCAAAAGCTACACCTTATCGAATAACGGCTACAGATAGTTTAACTTTTCATCACATGGGGCAACCTGTTGAAACAGAAGTTTGCGTATTTGTTGACCCCAATAAGAAATTTCAAACAGTTATTGGATTTGGCGGTGCCATAACTGATGCCGCTGCTGAAACATTTTACCAATTACCGGTACTTACTCAGAAAGAATTACTAAATGCTTATTATAATCCAGTAGCAGGTATTGGATATACATTGGCTCGAACCAATATTAACAGTTGCGATTTCAGCAGTAACAGTTATACTTATGTTGCGAATAATGACAGTAACTTAACCACGTTTTCCATTGCCCACGATCAACAATACAAAATGCCACTTATTAAGGCCGCAATGAAAACGAGCAGCCAACAATTCCATTTATTCGCTTCGCCCTGGTCACCACCTGCTTGGATGAAAGATAATAATAGTATGTTGGAAGGTGGGCACTTAAAAAATAACTTTAGAAGCGCATGGGCCAATTATTACGTAAAATTTATAAAAGAATATGAAGCCAATGGCATTCCTGTTTGGGGATTAACTGTACAAAATGAACCCATGGCAAAACAAACCTGGGAGTCGTGTATTTACACTGCAGAAGCTGAAAGAGATTTTGTTAAAAACTTTTTGGGACCTACTTTACAACGGAATGGCCTTGCTGAAAAGAAATTAATTATATGGGATCATAATCGAGACTTGCTTTATCAAAGAGCCAGTACAGTTTTAGAAGATGAAGCTGCCGCCAAATATGTTTGGGGTATAGGCTACCATTGGTATGAAACATGGACCGGCAGCGGTATGGAATTTTTAAATGAACAAAGAGTACATGAAGCATTTCCAAACAAAAATTTAATTTTTACGGAAGGATGTAATGAAAAATTTGATTTTGAGAAGTTGAATGATTGGAGTTTGGGTGAACGATATGGCCACTCCATGATTAATGATTTTAATAATGGCACCGTTGCATGAACAGACTGGAATATTTTACTAAATGAAAAAGGCGGGCCCAACCATGTTGGCAATTTCTGCTTTGCACCAGTACATGCTGATACACGCTCAGGTAAATTAATTTATACTAACAGTTTTTACTATATAGGTCAATTTTCAAAATTTGTTCATCCAGGAGCTAAAAGAATTATCAGTTCAGCAAATAGAGATCAACTAGAAACAACTGCATTTGAAAATACAGATGGCACTGTAGCGGTAATAGTTATGAATCAATCAGATAAACCACTTGGTTATCATTTATGGATACACGGCAATGCTGCATACATTAATAGCTTACCTCATTCTATTGCCACCATTGTAATTCCCAAAAACAAACTAATCAACTAACAATATGCACAACATCATTAACAACATTATTCTAACCAGAAAATTCATTCTTTCCATTTGTGAACCACTAACTGAGGAACAACTGAATACAACACCTAACGGATTCAACAACAATATAATTTGGAATTTAGGCCATTTAATTGCTGCACAACAAGGTATTTGTTATATCCGTTCCGGATTGAATCCGGTTGTAGATGAAAGCATTACAGAATATTTTAAAAGTGGAAGTAAACCCAATAAAATTTTTACTTACGATGAAATTGAAAGCATAAAAAATAGTTTTACTGCTTCATTAGAACAATTGAAAAACGATATTGAAAAAAAACTATTTGTAAATTATGAGCCCTTGCAAACACGTTATGGAGTTACCATTAGCAATATAACTGAGGCCATACAATTTCTTCCTTTTCATGAAGGTTTACATGCAGGTACCATTAATGCAATGAAAAGATTAGTAACACTACACTAATCAATAATAACCGATTTGCATTAGCAAACTTGTAATGATTATAATGCTTTACCCCAAATTGAAATGAAAGCAGCGATTTTTTATGCTTAATTATCTATGAAAAGATAATACTATGGCATGAAAACGCTTTATTTATGGGTAACAAGCATTCTATTGTTAATAACAATTTCGTGCAGAAAAAAAATATTGGTATGCACAGGAAATTGTGCTGAAGTAATTATTGCCGGATATGTGCTTGACAAGGGCAAAAATATCGTAATTGCCAATCAGCCAATTACTGTACAATTATACCGGAACCAATACTGTATTTTCTGTAGCAAATACAATTTAGGAAGTACCACAACCAATCAACAAGGTTATTTTAAATTACCAATAGTTTTAGATACATCATTACTTAAAAACCATCATCTTGTTATTTCAACCCCACAACCCAACAATACCATTCAATATTGCGAACCTAACGGACCCGGTATTGTTCCTAAAGCTAATCAATATGCTTCTTATTCATTTTATGCATTAGATACAAACCAACTTAATAACTTACAGTTTAATTTCTATTCTAAAACATTGCTTACTGTAGAGTTACATAGAAGGGGCAGTTATGCTAATAATACTCCCTACATTGGAATTGAAACGACAATGGATGGTAAAACGTCTGTATGGGGGCTTGATTTTAGAGCAACAAATACAGATACTGCATTAACCTACCATACCGCGATTAATCAGTTTACCAAATTAGTGGTATCTTTTAAAAAAGACACATCAAGCCCCTTTCAATCAATTACCGATTCCGTTTATTGTACAGCAAATGGAGTAAATCGTTTAGCAATTACTTATTAATGAGCATAAACAATTACTAAACCACTACATTAATCATTTTACCTTTCACAAAAATGAATTTCTTAATAGGCTTACCTTCTATCCACTTTTGAATTATTTCATTTTGCAATGTAATTTGTTCAACTTCAGCTTGTGAAGCTTCCAAAGAAATAGCAATGGTAGTGCGCAATTTACCATTTACACTTACCGGGTAAGCTTTTTCACTTTCCACCAAATATTGTGCATCCCATTGGGGGAAATGAGCTTCTACTACTGAAGTAGTATTTCCCAACACGTGCCACAATTCTTCAGCAACATGTGGTGCATAGGGTGCAAGCATAACTACCAAAGGTTCCAAAATAGCTTTATTATGTGTATTTAAATCGCTAAGTTCATTAACACAAACCATGAATGCAGCTACAGCAGTATTAAAAGAGAAGCGCTCGGTATCTTCTTCAATTTTTTTAATGGTTTTGTGTAAAATTTTTAATTGCTGAGGACTAGCCTCATTATCATTCACTAGCAAAGTACCTTTTGTTTCATCAAAAAACAGGCGCCATAATTTTTTAATGAAACGATGTACGCCTTCAATACCTTTTGTATCCCAAGGTTTACTTTGTTCAACAGGGCCTAAGAACATTTCATACATACGGAAAGTATCGGCACCATATTTAGCTACTAAATCATCGGGATTAACCGTATTGAATTTAGATTTAGACATTTTTTCTACTTCAACTCCACAGATATATTTACCATCTTCTAAAATAAATGCTGCATTGGCATATTCACCATTGCGCCATTGTTTAAAGGCATTCAAATCAAGTACTACACCATCAACCATATTTACATCTACGTGCAGGGCGTTAAAGTGTAATTGAGACTTAATTTGATTTATTCTTGGTTTAATTTTACTTAAAAAATTATTTAGTTGAGATAATTCATTTTCAATTATTGAATTAAGTTTATTGATAATAATATCTTCAATACCAATATTAGCTATATTGTCAATGATACCTTTTGAAACAAACAAATTAGAATTAATCTTTTGAAATAATTCACTAAATTGCAAACCGACCTCATAGTTCAGCTTTTCTTTTGTATAATTATCATTAATAAAATTTTTAGAAGCATATTCTAGAGCAGCGGCTTCATCATATATTAAATCATATACGATTTTCCCTATTCTATATACAAACCTACTACTACCTTGAATCATTCCTTGATTGACCAATTTTTTAAAAGGTTCATCAAACCCAATATAACCTAAGTCATACAAGGCTTTTGTCCACATACGGCTATACAGCAAATGCCCTACGGCATGTTCTGTACCTCCTACATAAACATCTACCTGTCCCCAATAATCGCTAATGGCTCTATCACAAAATGCAGCATCATTGTGAGGATCCATATAACGCAAAAAATACCAACTGCTGCCTGCATAACCGGGCATAGTATTGGTTTCTAAGTGTTGTTCAACCCATTCCGGTATATTCGCCAATGGTCCTTCACCTTCCGGTCCGGGGCTATAGGTTTTTACATTGGGTAATAAAACCGGCAAATCCTTATTAGATAACGGAACAGCATTTCCGTTAATCCACTTTATTGGAAATGGTTCACCCCAATAACGCTGTCGGCTAAATGCAGCATCGCGCATTTTGTAATTCACTTTTCTTTTACCAATACCCAACTTTTCTAATTCATTAATTACAACCTCCATGGCTTTACGCATAGGCATACCATTTAAAAAACCACTGTTTTCTAAAACAGCATCTTTAGTAGGATTTGCCTCTTTTCCGTTAAAAGCAGCGCCAATAATGTTGGTAATAGGTATATTAAAATGTTGTGCAAATTTAAAATCGCGCTCATCACCGCATGGAACGGCCATTATGGCACCGGTACCATAACCGGCTAATACATATTCAGCTACCCAAATGGGGATACGTTGATGATTAAATGGATTAATTGCATAAGCACCAGTAAAACATCCTGAAACTCGCTTCTCTGCTTGACGCTCTCTGTCGCTTCGGCTTTTTACATAAGCAAGGTATTCATCAATAGCTTGTTTTTGTTCAGGTGTAGTAATACTATGTACCAAAGCTAATTCCGGCGCAATTACCATAAAATCTACACCGAAAATAGTATCAGGGCGTGTGGTATATACTCTTAATTTTTCAGTTGAGCCTTCAATTGCAAAATCAATTTCAGCCCCACTGCTTTTACCAATCCAATTGGTTTGCATTTCCTTCATAGCCTCACTAAAATCAACCGTTTCCAATCCTTGCAACAATCTATCGGCATATTCAGTTATGCGTAAATACCATTGGCGTAATTTCTTTTTTTCAACCGGATGTCCTCCCCTTTCACTAACACCATTCACCACTTCATCGTTTGCCAATACGGTTCCCAATGCAGGACACCAGTTTACTTCACCATAACCACAATAAGCCAAGCGATATTGCATTAGCACATTTTGCTGTTCACTTTCTGAAAAATTATTCCATTCATCAGCGGTAAAATGCAAATGATGATCACCCGGACATTCGTGTTGCTGATTACCCTGCTTTGCAAACGCTGCAATCAATTCCGCAATTGGGCGGGCCTTTTGAAGATTTCTATCAAAAAAACTGTTAAATAATTCAAGAAAAATCCATTGAGTCCACTTATAATAAGCTGGATCGCAAGTTTTTACTTCTCTTTCCCAATCAAATGAAAAACCGATTTTATTTAATTGACTTCGAAAATTTCGAATATTATTTTCTGTTGAAATAGCGGGATGAATACCATGTTCAATAGCATATTGTTCAGCCGGTAAACCAAATGCATCGTAGCCCATGGGATGCAATACATTAAAACCTTTTAGCCGCTTATAGCGTGCAAATATATCGCTGGCAATATACCCCAAAGGATGCCCAACATGCAAACCGGCACCACTGGGATAAGGAAACATATCTAACACATAAAACTTTGGCTTGGATGATTGGTTGGGTACCGCATACACACGGTTTTCATTCCAATATTGTTGCCATTTTTGTTCTAATTCCTTAAAATTATATTCCATCATACTAACTTGATATAAAAATCGTTATCGTTGCAAACCGGTGTTAAAACTTAAAATTACTGAACAGTTTTTCACAAACCTTTTTCCAAAAAAAAATTGCGCTATTTTGCAACAAAACTTAATGTAATAGCGCAAATGTAAGGCATTGCCCTTCATTTACATTATATTAAACTTTAAACTTATAATATGCAACCAACAAAAAGTTCATCATTAAAAAAAAGCAAACCAAATTATATAAACAGTATTGTAGGCGTTGCATTAGTATTACTGTTAATGGGTATTATGGGCTGGGTATTTTTAAATTTTGAAAGAGCCGGCAATGCCTTGAAAGAGGATATTAAAGTACAAATATTTTTACGCACAGCTAATAAGGATTCCATTAGCCAAATGCAGCAGTATATTGCAAGTCAGCCTTTTGCTAAAAACGTAGAATATATTGATAAAGAAAAAGCCAAACAAATTTGGAATAAAGATAACAATGAAGACTGGGCGAAAATTTTAGATGCCAACCCCTTACCGGAAAGTATTGATTTTTATGCCCGTGCTGCCTATGTAAATAAAGATAGCCTGAATAATATTTCTAACCATATTATGACGCTATTCGGTAATCAAATTACCGAAATTAAATATCCCGGCGAATTAGTAAATAACATTAACGAAAAAGCAACCCGCTTTGGCCTTGCCTTCCTGGTAATTTCATGCATATTGTGCATTATAGTAATATTTAGCATTGACAATACCATTAAATTAGCAATGTTTAGCAATCGTTTTTTAATAAAAACCATGCAAATGGTGGGCGCTACACGTGGTTTCATTGCACGGCCAATGGATATAAAAGCCATTATTAATGGCCTTATTAGTGCCATTATAGCCATAGTTCTTTTATACGGAATTATTAGCTGGATTGAAAATCAGGTGCCCCAGCTAAAGGTTATTCACGACAATACTTTAAACTTTATTTTATTCGGGGGTATGATTTTGGTTGGTGTTGCCATTTCACTATTCAGTACACACAGAAGTGTAATAAAGTACCTTAAAATGAAGTTAGACGATTTGTACTAGCACAGAATCTTAAAAAATTAATATTTTAACACGTATAAATGCTTGGGTTTCTTATATTGCGTGCCTAACTGAATGAATAACACGACCATGACAGATAAAAAAAATGCCCCGGTAAAAGAAATGCCACCACTTTTTGGCAAAAAAAACTATCAACTAATGATTATTGGTGCCATTGTTATTATTATTGGCATGTTTTTAATGAGTGGCGGAAAAAATGAAGACCCCAATAAATTTGATTATAACTTGGTATATAGCACTACGCGTGTAACCATTGCGCCAATTACCATTATTTTGGGTTTGGTTATTGAAATTTTTGCCATCTTAAAAAAACCCTCGGCATAAAAAAATTTATTATAAAGTAAAAGCGATGTTTCGGCATCGCTTTTTTATTATTCATTTTTTTAATTAGTTAACCCGCATTTCAAAAAAATATGAACTTAATACAAGCCATTATTGAAGGAATAATAGAAGGAGTAACGGAATTTTTACCCGTTTCATCAACCGGACACATGATTATTGCCAGTTCAGCCATGCATATTGAAAAAGATGCTTTTACCAAAATGTTTGAAATTGCCATTCAACTGGGTGCCATTTTATCGGTTGTAGTTTTATATTGGCGTAAATTTTTCGATTTTAGTCGTTGGCAGTTTTATGTTAAGCTAATTATTGCAGTTATTCCCGCTTTAGTATTAGGTAAATTATTTTCAGACAAGATTGATATGTTACTGGAAAGCCCGCTTACTGTAGGCATTACCCTTTTAGCAGGTGGAATTATTTTATTATTTATTGATAAAGTTTTTAGCCACAACAACATTGGTAGTGATGACAAAATAAGTTATCCCAAAGCATTTATTATTGGTATTTGGCAATGTTTAGCCATGATTCCGGGTGTAAGCCGAAGTGCTGCCAGTATTATTGGTGGAATGCAACAAAAATTAACCCGAAAACTGGCAGCCGAATTCTCTTTTTACTTAGCTGTGCCCACAATGGCTGCTGCAACAGGTTATAAAATGTTGAAAACCTGGAAAGAAAATCCGGAAGTAGTAACCAATACACAAAATTTAAAACTTTTAGCAGTAGGCAACGTAGTGGCATTTGTGGTAGCCATGTTGGCGATTAAATTTTTTATTTCTTATTTACAAAAGCATGGTTTTAAGTTATTTGGATGGTACAGAATAATTGTGGGTATTATTGTTTTAGTGTTAATTTACTCAGGCAATTTATAATTTTAACTAAGCATAATTTTTATACCTTGTAGCCCAATCATTTAATTAAAATAAAGCAAAAGGTACATGCAAACAGCACCCAAAAAGGTAATCAATGGTTGGGCTATGTACGATTGGGCAAATAGTGCTTACAATCTGGTAATTACCTCTACTATTTTCCCCGCATATTATGATGCCATTACCACACTTACCGACAAGGCCGGTAATATTATTAGCCATAAAGTTCGTTTTGCAGGTATAAAAATTGAAAGCGCATCATTATATAATTATGCTTTAGCTTTAGCTTATTTTATTATTGCTATCATATCTCCCATTTTATCATCAATTGCCGACTATAAGGGAAACAAAAAAGCTTTTATGCAATTTTTTTGTTACTTAGGTTCCCTTGCTTGCTGTGCTTTATTTTGGTTTACAAAAAACACATTAAGCCTGGGTATTATTGCATGTATATTGGCTGCTATCGGTTACTGTGGAAGCTTGGTTTTTTATAATGCCTACCTGCCTGAAATTGCCGCTGAAAATGACAGAGACGATGTAAGTGCCAAAGGTTTTGCTTACGGTTATGTAGGCAGTGTTATTTTGCAAATTATTTGTTTTGTATTTGTATTAAAACCCGAATGGTTTGGTATAACAGATGCCGGATTTGCTCCTCGATTATCTTTTTTATTGGTAGGACTTTGGTGGATGGGCTTTGCCCAAATTACCTTCGCACGTTTACCTAAAAGCAACGGTAATAATAAAACAAAACAAACACAAATTATTTATCATGGTTTTCGCGAATTAAAAAAAGTTTGGCATCAGGCAAAACAAATGCCTGTACTCAAAACATTTTTATTGGCATTTTTCTTTTACAGCATGGGCGTTCAAACGGTAATGTTGGCAGCCACCTTATTTGGCAGTCAAGTATTGCAAATGGCAACCAGTAATTTAATTGCGTGCATACTTATCATTCAAATTGTAGCCATTGGTGGGGCTCATGTAATGGCAAAACTTTCCGACAAATTCGGCAACTTTAAAATATTATTATTTGTAGTCATTATTTGGATAGCCGTTTGCGTTGCCGCATATTTTATTACAACTGAATTGCAGTTTTATGTGGTGGCCGGTGTAGTTGGATTGGTAATGGGCGGCATACAATCTTTGAGTCGTTCTACATATTCCAAAATAATGCCCGAAACAAAAGATACTGCTTCATTTTTTAGTTTTTATGATGTAACGGAAAAAATTGCCATTGTTATTGGCATGTTTAGTTTCGGCTTCATTCAACAAATAACAGGTAATATGCGCAATTCAATTATTGCATTAATGGTATTTTTTATTATTGGCATGTTACTGTTAATTAGCATTATTACTAAAAAGGCTAACCCAAACGAAATTGAAGAAGTACAAATGGTAATATAATTTCACCTGTAACTTTGTTAAAGCATAAAACCTTTTTTATGAAATTACATACCATAGAAACCGGAAACTTTAAGTTAGATGGCGGTGCTATGTTTGGCGTAGTACCCAAAACAATTTGGCAAAAATTAAATCCCTCCGATGAAAATAATCTTTGCAACTGGGCTATGCGTTGTTTATTAATTGAAGATGGGAATAAACTGATTTTAGTTGACAATGGTATTGGCAATAAACAAGATGCAAAATTCTTCTCTCATTACTATTTGAATGGGGACGCAAGTTTGGATAAATCGTTACACCAACTGGGATTTCACAAAAATGATATAACAGATGTTTTTTTAACACATTTGCATTTTGACCACTGCGGTGGAAGTATATCGTTAGAAAACGGCCAATTGGTTCCAACATTTAAAAATGCAACTTATTGGAGTAATGAGGCCCATTGGGAATGGGCAACAAAACCAAATGCCAGAGAAAAAGCTTCTTTTTTAAAAGATAATATTCTGCCCATTCAACAAAGCGGCCAGCTTCAGTTTATTCCAACAGGTAAAATAGATGAACCCGTAACAGCACCATTTCACAACGATATTTCCATTTTATTTGCCGATGGGCATACCAATAAAATGATGCTGCCACAAATACAGTACAAAGGCCATACCGTTGTATTTATGGCCGACTTATTACCATCTATTGCCCACATTCCCCTGCCTTATGTAATGGCTTATGATATGTTTCCATTAACTACATTAAATGAAAAAGAATATTTTTTAAATAAAGCAGTTAAGGAGAAATATGTTTTATTTTTTGAACATGATATTCAAAATGAATGTTGCAACTTAACCAATACCGAAAAAGGCATTCGGCAAAATGAAATATTCAGACTTCAGGATCTGTAATTGTATTATTAATTAATTCCGATCATTGATGACAATGGGTGGCGTAAATTGCGGTATTGCATCATATCAACTTTTACGCTACCCACTACAATTGGGCTTTCAATGCGCAATGGTATATGGTTGGCATCGTCTGAAACCCAAACAGTCATTTTTTCACCACCTGTAAAAATAGTACCTTTTACTAATAATGGCCTAAATTTTATGGCTCTGAATTTACCATATTTTGTTTTGATAACCTCTTTGCCCAAGTAACGGATATAAAGGGGGTAAACCTGGTTATCGAGAAACATATCAAAAGGAATTTTATCATCCACTTTATAATTATTAAAATCTAAATTTCTCGCATAATAAATAGAACTTAAAACATCTTGAATACAACTTGGCACTTTATATACTCCCTTTGCAGTAATGGCAGTATTTGTTTGATGATTAAAAGTTACATTTTCATATGTTTTATAGCCACCTTCATCCACATTTCGTATAAACTTATAGGGCTGTAAAGTAGCAGTATCAATATAAGATTCATAACGATCGCGCACTTTGAAAATCCAGTCATAGCTTGGATTTGAACTTCCAATTCCCACAACGTGGTAAACATCTTTATTATTTAATTTTTCAAGGTAGGTAGTAAAATTGGCTGTTCCGGCATTTACATAAATACCAATTACGGAATAAAAAATAGTATATGAAATACTTTCCCCGTGTTCAAATGCATAATTTCTAACGCCACACATATCCTCACCGGCCCTTAGTGGGAATGAAGCTGCCAGGGTAAATAACATAATAACAAGTTTCTTCATGCAGATTTCTCCTCGAAATGGTTCAATCAATATTTATTAATACTTATACAATTTTCCCAATAAAAAAGTTGATACATTATTGTCTGACTTTTTCATTGGGCCTGCTTTTGAATAGTTTAATATTTAAAACAAATAAAGCACCTACTATTGCCGGTATAACCCTATTCATTAACCAAATTGCAGTTGCCGCCAACAATATACCAATCATATTATTACTAATCATACCAAATAACTGCAAACTAATTACTCCACGTATGCCAACCTCGGCAATGGCAATGGTTGGAATAATAGCCAATACCAAAAAAAACAAAGCCGTTATTGCTGCCAATTGAAATATGGGTGCATGTACACCACACAATTGCAACATTAACACATACTGCATTAGGAAAATTACAAAACGAAAGCCAGAATATGTTAAAACTGTTGTTAATTTATGCCAATGCAAATGTGTTATGTTTTCAAAGTAATAGCTATATTTTTTAAAAATGGGTAACTGAATAAAATATTGAGTAAACTGCGATAAACGATAATAAATTATTAACATAATTAACGTAGATGCCAATATAAGTATATTGAAAAAACTTAAAGAAATAGGCAAAATTTCTGCAAGAACATGAAAGGCATGAGGCAATTGTTGCCACAAATATGCCACAGCAATAACGCCTGCAAAAAAAGTAATGCATAGTTGACTTAAACTGGCAATAATATTTAAAATTAGCGAACGCCCCCTATTTCCTTCTTGTGTATACATCATTCTACCTGCAAACTCACCAATGTTATTTGGTGAAGCTATTGCCAATGCCTGGCCAGTTAGTATAGCCTTGTAGGCATGCCAAAAATTAGTTTTTTCAATTGTTTGCAATAAAATTTGCCATTTTTTTGCTTCTATTGCCCAATTAATAAAAGTTAATAAAATAATTAAAGGTAAATTCCAACTATTTGCTCCGTTTAATGAATTAATCCATAATTGAAAAACCTCATTCAAATTATTTTGTGACCGTATTTGATGATAAATAACAATGGCTAACCAAATGAATAATATTGGCCCGAGGAAATAATTAATAACTATTTTAAGTTGCCTGCTCAGAACTATTTAATTTAGCACAAAGTAATAAAGTAATAAGAAAAAAATCATAACCGGTTGCTTATAGGCAAAGAAATAAATTATTTTACACTTTAGTATTTTAGGTAATGGCCTAATTCATACATTAAAATAATCATGCAAGCAAAAACTACTATTTTAGGTGTTGACCCCGGTTCACAACTAATGGGATATGCCTTATTAGAAATACAAAATAATAAGCCGATGCTTATTACTATGGATGTACTTAGCCTTACCAAGTATGATGATATTTATGAACGATTAGAAAAAATTCATACTAAAATCTGTAGCCTTATTAGCACATATCAACCTAAAATGTTTGCAATTGAAGCCCCATTTTTTGGAAAGAACGTTCAAAGTATGCTAAAACTTGGACGTGCACAGGGAGTTGCCATTGCCGCTGCTATGCAGTACAAAATTCCGGTTACTGAATATTCGCCCAAAAAAGTAAAACAATCAATAACCGGAAACGGAAATGCAAGTAAGGAACAAGTATGGAAAATGTTGCAACAAATTTTACATATTCAAGAAGCACCAAAATATTTAGATGCATCCGATGCTTTAAGTGTAGCATTATGCCATTACTATCAAACACATCATGGTTTAGGGCAAACACAACAAAAATTTAAGAGCTGGGAGCATTACATACAATTACAAGAAAAAAAAGTACAAAAAAAATAGTGCATTTACTTACAACATATTTACAAAAACTTTAAAATATTTTGCTGTACAGTTCTTAATTCATCTTCACTTAGCTTTAGTTTGTGGTCTAATAAATGAACATCATGCATGCCATTCATGGGAATTAAATGTATGTGTGCATGTGGTACCTCAAAACCCAAGGTTAGTATATTTACTCTATTGCAAGGATAAGCCTTTTGAATAGCCTGGGCAATAGGTTGGGCAAATGGCAGAATTCCTGCCAAGTAATCGGCCGGAAGTTCAAATAATTTATCAGTTTCAATTTTAGGAATAACTAATGTATGGCCCTTTGTGTATGGAAAAATATCCAAAAAAGCATAAAACCGGTCGTTTTCTGCAATTTTATAAGAAGGAATTTCACCGTTGATGATTTTAGAAAACAATGTCATAAAAGCTGCTTTAAAATATTTCAATGAAGTTACAATACATTAACAAAATTAAAAAAGCCTCATTTACCAAATGGTTAATGAGGCTTTTAAACGTATTAAAACAATTAAATGGTAATATGCTCAACTTTAAATTTAATTACACCGGCAGGCGCCTGAATTTCGGCGATTTCGCCTACTGATTTTCCTAGCAAACCCTTACCAATAGGTGAGCTTGCGGAAATTTTTCCTTCTTTTAAATTAGCCTCTTTCTCTCCTACAATTTGGTAGGTAAAAGTTTTTTTAGTAGCCATATTTAGAACAGTTACTTTAGTAAGCACTGCCACCCTACTGGTATCAATAGATTCAGGATCAACAATTTTTGAATTGGCAATTATCCCTTCCAGTTGTTTAATACGGGCCTCTAGTAATCCTTGCGCTTCTTTAGCTGAATCGTATTCCGCGTTTTCTTTTAAATCGCCTTTCTCGCGGGCTTCAGCAATGGCACGGGCAGCCGCAGGTCTGTCAACTGTTTTCATGCGTTGTAATTCCTCACGCATTTTTTCAAAAGTTTCTTTTGTTACATATTCACTCATAGCCAACTTTTTTTAATAGACATAAAAAAAATACAACGCCACATAATAATATGCAGCGTTGCGCAACTACAAAAATAAGCAATTTCATGAAAAAAAACTTTATTGAATGAAATTTTGCTGTTGTTGTGATACAAAATTTAATCATTGGTCAAATGCTTTAACATTTGATTTTTTAAGCTAAAGCCCAACTAAGTAATAGATTTGTTGTTATTGATTATTATGGAATCAATTATTGAGGTTCAAAGACTTACAAAACAATTTGGACATATTACGGCGGTTGACAATCTTTCATTTGAGGTACCCAAGGGGTCAATATTTGGTTTTTTAGGGCAAAATGGTGCAGGTAAAAGCACCACTATTCGCATGCTAATGTCATTAATCACCCCAACTTCAGGTGAAATTCAATTTTTTGGAATGCCTTTACAGGAAAATCGAAAACCAATCTTAAAAAAAATTGGTGCCATTATTGAAAAACCTGACATGTATGGATATTTAAGTGCATATGATAACCTAAAAATGTTTGCCCGATTAAATGGGTTAAACCTAACTCAATCGCAATTAATTCATCAGCTTGAGCAGGTTGGTTTGGCGCACAGAGCCGATAATAAAGTAAAAACTTTTTCGCAAGGAATGAAACAAAGGCTTGGGTTAGCCATTGCATTAATGCACAATCCTTCATTAATTGTGTTAGATGAACCAACAAATGGTTTAGACCCGCAAGGCATAGCCGATATTCGTCAATTAATAATACAACTAAACACAGAGCGGCAAATCACCATTTTTCTTTCTTCTCATTTACTTTCAGAAATAGAGCAAATTGCTACACACATATTAATTATTGACAAAGGGAAAAAAGTAATTGCCGATAGTGCAAAAGCTTTATTTAATCCTGCAGATACAATTGTTGAAATTAACACCAATAATAACAACAATGCATTAACCCATTTACAAAATTCGCAATGGCAGCACTACTTACAACTGAACCGTGGACCCAATATTTTTTTAAAAATGCACTATAACCAAATTCCCGAACTGAATAAATTCTTATTCGAACATAATATTCAATTACTATTACTGCAACCACGCCATAGCCTTGAAGATTATTTTTTACAAGTAACATCGAACATTCAATAAACAATATTTGCAACCATAATTTGTTTTTATGCTTACTTTACTGCAAGTTGAACTATATAAAATTTTCAAACGCCCACGCACTTATATTGCATTTATTGCTATTGCTGCACTCATAGGCATTATTCAATTAGGTTTAAAATTAGACGGTGATGCCTATGTAAGTTTTGTAATGAATAATGTGGAACAATCATTCGTATTTCAAGGTAATTTATTAAATGGCTATTTGGTTTGTTATATTATTTTGCAACTACTATTAGTACATGTTCCATTACTTATTGCATTAGTTGCAGCCGATATGGTAAGTGGCGAAGCCAATATTGGTACACTTCGCTTGTTATTAACCCAACCAGTTAGTCGTAATGAAATAATACTGGCTAAATTTCTTGCTGCGGCCATATACACTTTGCTATTATTGGTATGGATGGCCATTTTAGCACTGTTCGTAAGTATGTGGTTATTTGGCACCGATGATTTAATTATTCAAAAAACCCGCTACTTGGTACAACTAAGCCGGAATGATGTTTTTTGGCGCTATATTGGTGCTTTTGGATTTGCTTTATTGGCCATGCTAACTGTAGCTGCTTTGGGTTTTCTATTATCAATTTTTGCCGACAATTCAATTGGACCCATTGTTGCCACCATTAGCATAATCATATTTCTTACCATCTTAAGCACCATGAGTATTCCTATTTTTCAAAAAATTCAACCTTATTTATTTACTACCCACATGGTTGCATGGAAAGAATTTTTTGATTTAAAGGTAAATGCAGATAATGCTGCCATTAATGGAACCATACAAAACAAACAGCAAATTATACAATCGGCAGGCATACTAATACTGCATATAGTGGTTTTCATTGGCATAGCTATGTATGCATTTAAAAGAAAAGATATTTTAACCTAATTTATATAAAATATTTATTATGAAATATTTCAAAATTGTATTGTTGATATTAGTACTAGCACCCGCAGCTAAAGCGCAAGATGAAACTCCATTAATTGAAAAATTAAAACAAAAACTCAATCAGGTTCATGAATATGTTGCAACCGGAAAAATGAAAACCGATGTGGCATTTATTAAAGCACCTGTAGGCAATGTAAAAATGTATTATCAACAACCCAATCATTTTAAGTTGGTACGCGATGGAGGTATTTCCATTTTACCAAAAGGTGGTATATCTATCAATATGAATTCCATTATTGCCATTAACAACTATGTGGCTTTATCGGCCGGAAATGCAATGGTAGATGGATATTCAACAAAAATTGTTAAGCTTTTACCCATGAATGAAAATAATGATATTGTTTTAACAACATTGTACATTGATGAAAAAAACTTACTAATTCGAAAAGCCATTACCACCACTAAAGAAAACGGTACTTATCAAATTGCCATGCAATATGGGCAATACAGTAACTGGGGTCTTCCCAATAAAGTTATTTTTACTTTTAATACACAAGATTATAAAATTCCCAAAGGTGTTACACTTGAAATGGATGAACCTTTAACAGATGCGGATAGAAAAAGAATGCAACAAAAAAATGGGAGAGTGGAAATTGATTATACCTCATATACTATCAATAAAGGATTACCATCCGGCATATTTAATTAATCTAGTAAACGGATACTTGCCAACTTCTTTCAAAAACACCAGCGGCAGCAAGTCGTTCTATGCCTTCTTTTTCTGATAGTTGCTGTGTTGTATTTTCACTGTCAGCAATTCCACACCAAGGTTCAATGCAAACAAAATCTGCATCTTTAGCCGCCCAAACACCTAAATAAGGAAAGTGGTGATATGTGAAAGTTAAGCCATGTTCATTTTGATTATTTCTTAATTGAATAATACTTGATTGCAGGTGTTTAAACACAAGTGCATCTCCGTAAAACAGCGATTTTTTCAAGTCTATTCTATTACTGTTGTTTAAAAAAGGAACAGGTTGTGTTTGTATTAATCCATCGGCAGTTAAAGGCCATATACCCGCATTTTCATAATGGTTGAATATAAGCGAATACTGCTCATAGTTTGTATTCTCTGTTAAGGGCACAGCAAAAGCAGGATGCGCACCTAATGAAAAATACATTTCATTTTCGCCAGTATTCTTCACCGTATAGGTAACAGTTAAAGCATTATTCTTTAATGTGTAATGTACAATTAATACAAACGAAAAAGGATAAACCTGCAGTGTTTCTGCGTTACTTCTTAAAATAAAGCGAATTGAAGTTTCATCCAATTCTTCAACTGTAAACAACATATCACGAGCAAATCCGTGTCTATTTAATTGATATGCCTTCTGCTGATAATAATAGGTATTGTTTTTTAAAGTGCCGACAATGGGAAACAAAATGGGGCTTTTCTTCGCCCAAAAAGCAGCATCGCCCTTCCACAAATATTCCAGTTCGGTTGATGTATTGAATATACTTTGCAGTTCAGCACCTTTATCGGAAATCTGAACTTTCAATACATCGTTGTGAATAGTATATACAGCCATACTTTTCTAAAATTTATTCTTCAACTTTTTCATCAACAGCATTGGCTAAAATGCGAGCACTCATTTTCTTCATAGGGTTAGCACGGGCATCTTTATATCCCTGACGCGTACGAATAATATCTACTGCCTCAAAAATTGCAGCTAAAAATGAAGTAGGATCAGCCTTTCCTTTGCCGGCAATATCGAAGGCAGTGCCATGATCGGGGCTGGTTCGAATAGCAGGTAATCCGGCAGTGTAATTAATACCTTCGCCAATGGCTAACGACTTAAAAGGAATTAAGCCCTGATCGTGGTACATAGCCAAAACTGCATCAAAACTTTTATACTGTCCTCTGGCAAAAAAAGCGTCTGCACTATATGGGCCAAAAACCAGCAGGTTAGCTGCTTTCAATTCTTTTATGGCAGGCTTAATTACTAATTCTTCTTCATTACCTATTAACCCTTCATCGCCTGCATGTGGATTAAGCCCTAAAACTGCAATTCTGGGTTTTTCAATTCCAAAATCGGTTTGAAGGCTTTGATGCATGATTTTTATTTTTCTGGTAATATTTTCAATAGTAATATGTTCAGCAATATTTTTTACCGGAATATGTTCGGTTAAAACAGCCACACGCATGTTTTCAGCCACCATCATCATTACTACATCATTCACCTGAAACTGATCTTTTAAATAGGGCGTATGACCACTATAATTAAATTTTTCAGATTGAATGTTTTTTTTATGAATAGGTGCTGTTACCAAACCTTGAATCTGTCCATCTTTTAATGCTTTTACAGCCATTTCTAATGAACGATAAGCATATTCCCCACCAATATTATTCAACACACCGGGTTGAATAGCTACTTCATCATCCCAACAACTAAACAGGTTTACCTGCTTGTGGCTTAGTTTGGTTAAATCTTTAGTAGTATTATAATTGAAATTGTAATCAGGCAAACTCTTTCTGTAAAAATTAATGCTTTTGTTACCTGAAAAAACTACAGGAATGCAAATATCCAGTATTCTATGGTCGGATAATGATTTGATAATTAATTCAATACCTATGCCATTTAAATCGCCGGAAGTAATACCTATAACAGGTTTTTGCAATTCATTACTCATATTCAAATACATTAAAGGGTAAAGTTAAGGAGATTAGTGCGTGAAAATGCTATTATAATTCCCTGCATTATATTCAGTTGTGCCTGCACAATTGGTTATTTTTGCAACAATGGAATACCAATTAAAAAAATCGCTGGGGCAACATTTTTTGGTGAATGAGGCCATTTGTAAAAAAATTGTTGCAGCCTTACAAAAAAACCGCTTTAGTCAATTGCTGGAAGTGGGGCCCGGTGGTGGTGCATTAACCAAGTATTTACTCGATATTCCCAATATTGACTTTAAGGCAGTTGAATTAGATACTGAGAAAATAGCTTATTTAGAAAAGACGTATCCAAACATTCAACAAAAAATTATTCATGCCAGCATTTTGGAAATGGATATTCCTTTTGAAAATGAATTTACCGTAATCGGGAATTTTCCATATAACATCTCATCGCAAATTCTATTCAAAATTCTGGAATGGAAACAACAAGTACCCTTTGTAATTGGCATGTTTCAAAAAGAAGTGGCACAACGAGTAGCAGCAAAACCAAACAGTAAAACATATGGAATTTTAAGTGTATTAATACAAGCATTTTATGATGTTGAATACTTATTTAGTATTGAACCCACAGCTTTTAAACCGCCGCCGAAAGTAATGAGCGGTGTAATTGAACTGCAAAGAAAAGCAGTTGTAGAAAATATGTTAAGCGAAAAACATTTTTTTCTGCTAGTAAAAACCGCATTTAATCAACGAAGAAAAATGTTGCGCAATGCGGTAAAAAGCTTATTTGAAGCTGATACTTTACAAGATGAAATTTTTAATAAACGTGCCGAACAATTATCAGTTGCCGATTTTGCTCAACTTACTTTTAAAATGAAGCATCCATTATAAATATTTACAGATAGCAAAGCTGAAACCATGCAACCACAAGTAATTATTACCGCTAAATGTCATCCCGTTTTAAATGAAACACTTGAAAAAAATGGGTGGGAAGTAATTTATAAACCCGGCATTCAATACAACGAACTGTTAGCTATAATTGGGAAAGCCAATGGTTTAATTGTTACCACCAAGTTGGCTATTGATAAACCTATGCTTGATGCTGCAAAAGAGCTGAAATGGATTGGCAGATTGGGCAGTGGTATGGAAATGATTGATGTACCCTATGCGGAAAGCAAGCATATTGTTTGTGTAAGCAGCCCTGAAGGTAATAGAAATGCTGTGGCTGAACAAGGATTAGGCATGCTATTGAATTTAATGAACAACATTACCAAAAGCTATTTGGAAGTTAAAAATGGAATTTGGCAAAGAGATGCCAACAGAGGCGAAGAATTGTATGGAAGAACAGTTGGTATTATAGGATATGGCAATAACGGTAGTGCATTTGCGGAATTATTAGCACCGTTTAAAGTTACCGTTTTAGCCTATGATAAATATAAATCCGATTTTGCAAAAGGTTATGTTCATGAAGCAAATCTGGAACAAATTCAACGGTATGCCGATGTAATTAGCTTACATGTGCCTTTAACGGATGAAACTTACCATTTAGCAGACACCCATTTTTTTAACGAACTTCAACGCACTCCTTACTTCCTAAATCTTTGCAGGGGTAAAGTAACCAACACAGCAGCACTCATTGAGGCATTAAAAAATAAAAAAATTAAAGGCGCTGCTTTAGATGTTTTAGAGAATGAACAATTAAATAATTATAATGCTCAGGAAAAAGAACAATTAAATTGGCTTTTACAACAGCCTAATGTGTTAATAACGCCACACATAGCGGGTTACAGCCACGAAGCATTATACAAAATGGCAACCGTAGTTTTAACTAAATTAGGATTCAAATATTAAGCATTTACGATTTTCCGGCATTTAAATATTCTTGTAATGCTTTTACATAGGTTTCAAAAGCCTCAATTCCCTTAGGGGTAATTTTACAAGTAGTTAAAGGATAATTATTGCTAAATTTTTTTTCTACTTCAACATAACCGGCTTCTTTTAGCTTTTGTATTTGAACAGACAGGTTGCCCGCAGTAGCATTTGTTTTTTCTTTAATAAAAGAAAAATCGGCTTCTTTTACACTAATTAGTAAACTGATTACCGCAAGCCTTAATTGTGAGTGTAATATTGGATCTAGATCTTTAAACATTGCCCATTTGTTGCTTTACATACCTGTTACGCAAAATTAATCCCGGAATTAGCCAACTTACAATAACTGCAATTGCTTGCAATAAAAAATCGAATGTAGTATTTAAAAACAAAGATGCCACAAAACATAACATACACAATATTCCACCTAATATCATGGGTTTAAACTTTCTAATAAAACCGGTAGCTAATGTTGGAAAAGCATAAATGAGTAAAAACAACGAATTACTGCTTAATACAAATGGTACAATTTCTTTTAGTTCACCGGTTTGTGTATTCTTCATCAGTAACAACTGCTGCTCATTCAACATAAGCTGTTTAGAAATGTTACCAATAAGATTCAAATAAAGAATTAATCCAAATAAAACAATGGCAAATGTGCTCCATACTGCATTCATAGCCGCCTCACTATAAGTTTCAATTGTCCTTTTACGGCGATTATTCCATACAATAAATAACTGAGGTATAATGGCAACTAATGATAATATCCAAATATCAAAACCAATACTGAAATGAAAATACAATTGCAAAAAACTCATTAAGCTGCAAAACCCAATTACACTACCCCATAAAATAGCCCCACTTCCACTTTCATGAAAATGCGATTTTACCTTACCAATCATTTCGGTAATAATTTGTAAGCTTTCCGCTTCAGTTAATTGGTGTTCGTTTTGCATAGCTAAGGCTAATTTAGTGCTAATATAATAGCTTATTACCGGTACAACAAATTGATGATAAGCTATTATACATAAACGACATCATACAAGATAAAATCCCAAATAAGCTAACTGCATTTCATAACGTCTATTACTGTTTTCCTAAAAATGTAGAACAAGCTTATCGGCATTTGTTAATAATTTGTTCTACCATTTCTTTTCCCCAAACAGGATTAAATGCATTTGCCGGTTTAAATTCAACATATAAAGCCAAGGCTTTTTGAGCCAAAGGCAATGCTGTTTTACAACCGCCACCTAATTGCTCTGGGGTATTAATCATGTTATTAGCTTGAATGGTATATGGCCTTGGATTGGTACTATCTTGTTGCTTGGCCATTTCTAAATAATGATTGGATTCGGCATTGTATTGCATCCATCTGTTTTGCGGATCAACCAACATTTTTGCTGTTGCAATCATACTTTTTACACAACTTAGTTCACTGTTGTTTTGTATTGCTACAGCTTTGTTGGCTAACTCAGCAGCTTCATCGGCTAAAGCATCAGGATTTCCGGCTTGCATAAAACTCAACTGCGCTTTTATTAATGCGGCATAATAATAGGGTTGCCATTTATCTTTTTCCACATTCGCTATTCGTTCAAATTTCAATTCAACTACAGCAAGGCTATTGGCATCTTTTGCCTGCCCAAATTCTTGCAAAGTTGAAGCCATTGCTGTTTCATATTTTCCATTTTGGGCGTTTGCTTTCAATACCATCATCGAAACAAATAAAATAAAGATTTTTTTCATAAAAATAAAATTTAATGATTTAAAAATAATTGAAGAGAATTTATAGATTGTTGTTAATAGCATCTTGTGATCTATCGACACCCCAACTTAAAAAGCATCCGATAAAAAAGAATTGTTTGATAGGTGGATGAATGGCTACCTTATTCATACCATTGGCTGAATAATTATAACCAAAGGTTTGCGTATTATTCAGCAGATTGGTTACACTTACTACCCAAACCACATAAGTTTTTGCATGAGGTTTACCTAAATTGGGTAAATAATTTAAACTAAATCCAAGATTATGGTAAGCCGGCGTTTTACCTTCATCAGCTAACACATATTTGGGTGGTGTGTTTACAGATTGTATGTTGTAATAAGGCCTTCCGGTAGCAAAAGTGTAAGTAAAATTGAAGCCTGTTTTTAAAGATGTTATAAATTTTTTTGTTACTAAATTAAATGTATGCGGCGTAGTATATCCCGGTTGTAATGTTTGCGGGTAATTCAAGTAATTACGCTCAGTGTTAAGATAGCTGTAGCTTATCCAATAATCAAAATTTTTAAATGTTTTCTTATCGCGCCAAAACAATTCAATACCTTTCGCAAATCCATAGCCGTTAGTACTTGTATCAGGAATGGTTTTTACCAATTGTTGGTATTGCTTGTAATAAGCCTCAATACGGAAGGTTTGTAAAAGGGTGGTTTTAATATAATTCACTAAATAATGGGTTGCCTTCATATAATTGAGTTGCGGCAATTTTGCGGAATACTGAATAAAATAGTTGTTTTCGGGTGTTTGATAAAAAATACCATATGCTGCACTCATTTGCGCATGTTTACCCGTTTTGAGTGCTAAAGCCAAACGAGGAGCTATATTCCACCTTTGGATAAGCGAAGCATATTCAGCCCTTCCTCCAATTTTTGCAGCAAGGCCATTGGTTACATGCACATCAGCTTCTGCGAAATAGGCATTGTAATGATTGTTGATAATAGAAGTGTAATTATTGTAACGTAAATTTTGATGATTATACCAATAATCAGTGCCCATACGAATAACGTTCAATCCGGTTAGTTTTTTTTCAAACACTGCCCTAAACTGTGTATAGCTTTGTTGATTGTTTAGTTGAAAAGATTTCGCATCCAATATCGGCATTCCGATAACAACCGAATGATTATTGGCATCTTGCAATTGCTGATGAATTTTATCATTATTGATGGCGAAACTAAAGCCTGCATTCAGCTTCCAGCCCTTTCCTAAATTTTCACGCCAGGTAATATTATTATACCAATTAATATTTTTTAATTGAAAAGCATCTTTCAAATTCAAACTATCAATATCCGCATTGCGAATACCTAATTGATTAGTGCCAAAAGTGGAATAATATTTTATCATACCTCCGCTCTTAGTTTTCACCCTAAAATTAGCATCGGCTGTTTGAAATTGCGGTACCATAAAATAATCAGGCTTTTGAGATAAAAGAGCGAAATAGGGCGTTAAATTGGTATAGCCATAATTAAAACCGTAGGATGCTTTTTTATTTTTAGTAAGTTGTTGCGTACCTGCACCCAAAAACACAGAGGTAATAGAAGCACTTACTTCTGACTTCTCGGGCAAGTCAACACTTTCTAATAATAATACAGACGACAATGCTTGTCCGTAAATAGCCGAATAGCCACCTGTACTAAATACATTTCCTCTAAACAAAGACGGCGCAAACCGACCGCGGGCAGCTATTCCGGGCGAACTGGCATAGTAAGGGTTATTGACCACCATTCCATCAATATATTGTTTGGTTTCATAGCCCTCACCGCCGCGTACAAACAAACCTTCTTGTTCACCCACCTGCTGTGCACCGGGCAAGGTTTTAATTGAAGCGGTAACATCTGCATTGGCACCTCCTGTAGTATACATATCGAGTGCCGATAATACTGTTGCAGCTCTTTTTTTGTCGCCTGCAGCAAAACTTCCAGCCGTAACTGATACCGCTTTTAATTCGGATACCTCCTCTCTTAATTCAAAATGCAAGTTTATTAAAGCATTTGATGCCGTACCCAGTACTACTTTCTCTTGTTTAATTGTATAGCCCATTATTTTGGCCTCTACAATTTTATCGCCTTTTTCTAGGGTTACAAAAGCAAATTGGCCGGTGCTATCGGTAATGGTTCCATCATAAGTGCCCAGTAAAGTTATTCCAACACCATGCAAAGGATGACCTTTTAAATCAGTAACTAAGCCGGTAACCTTTGTTTGTGCCTTTGTTAAAGAGGCAGTGAATAACCCCAAAACGATAAGGGGTATAAAAAAAGTTCTCATATACTCAAACAGTTTAACAACACAAACATAAAGTAGTTTATTTTATAAACCAAATTATTTTATAAAATAGTACTTAAAGATGACGGATGAAACAGAGCGGTATTTAGGAAGAATTAACTAAAAAATAAAACCCCGTGCGGTATTTGCACAGGGTTTTAAAAATATGAGTGAAAAAAATCACTATTTGAATTGTGGGAACAAACCGGTAGCTAAATCCGTCATTTTCTTTAAACTTTCATCATTTAACTGACCTTTTTTGAATTCAGCTAATACATCCGGCAATTTGGTTTCCATTTCTAATAAGAACTGACTTTCAAATGCCTTTACTTTATTTACCGGAATTTCTCTTAACAAACCTTGCGTACCCAAGTAAATGATAGCTACCTGCTTTTCAACGCTCATGGGTGAGTATTGCGGTTGTTTTAGAATTTCCACGTTACGGGCACCTTTATCAATAACCGATTTAGTAGCAGCATCCAAATCACCACCGAATTTAGAGAAAGCCTCCAATTCACGATACAGTGCTTGGTCTAACTTCAAGGTACCGGCAACTTTTTTCATTGATTTAATTTGGGCATTACCTCCAACCCTACTTACCGAAATACCTACGTTAATGGCAGGACGAATACCGGCGTTGAACAAGTTACCTTCTAAGAATATTTGTCCGTCGGTAATTGAAATTACGTTGGTAGGAATGTATGCAGAAACGTCACCTGCCTGAGTTTCAATAATAGGTAAAGCTGTTAAACTACCACCACCTTTCACCATGTGTTTAATGGATTCAGGTAAGTCGTTCATGTTTGTAGCAACTTCATCATTCGCAATAATTTTAGCTGCACGCTCCAATAAACGGCTATGTAAATAGAATACATCACCTGGGTATGCTTCACGGCCGGGTGGACGACGTAATAACAAGGATACTTCACGATAAGCTACTGCTTGCTTTGATAAATCATCGTAAATAATTAAGGCAGGACGTCCGGTATCGCGGAAGAATTCGCCAATAGCGGCGCCGGCAAATGGTGCATAGAACTGTAAAGGAGCAGGATCAGAAGCAGAGGCAGATACAATAATGGTATAAGCCATAGCCCCATTATCTTCCAATGTTTTCATTACTCCGGCTACAGTTGATGCTTTTTGACCAACGGCCACATAAATACAATAAACAGGATTTCCTGCTTCGTAAAATTCTTTTTGATTGATAATAGTATCAATAGCAATGGCGGTTTTACCGGTTTGGCGGTCGCCAATAATCAATTCACGTTGACCACGACCAATCGGTATCATGGCATCAATAGCTTTAATACCGGTTTGAAGCGGTTCTTTAACAGGCTCGCGGAAAATAACGCCGGGGGCTTTACGTTCTAAAGGCATTTCAAATAAATCGCCTTTCACAGGGCCCTTACCATCAATGGGTTCACCTAAAGTATTTAATACACGGCCCACCATACCATCGCCCACTTTAATTGAGGCAATTTGACCGGTACGTTTCACCTTAGCACCTTCTCTAATACCTTCACTTTCACCCATTAATACAACACCTACGTTATCTTCTTCCAAGTTTAGTGCAATGGCTTTAACACCATTATCAAATTCTACCAGTTCACCGGAACGTACATTGTTAAGACCATAAACACGGGCAATACCATCGCCCACTTGCAAAACAGTACCCACTTCTTCCAACTCGGCCGATACATTGAAGTTGCTCAGTTGTTGCCTGAGTATCGCCGAAATTTCGTCTGGTTTAATGTCTACCATATTATTGATTTTATGCTATTGATTATGATGATTGTAAATAACTATTTTATATTTTGAATATATAGGTTTTGTTGAAATTGCTTTTTAATATCCTTTAAATCGCGTAAAACACTGGCATCAATTAAATTGTTTTGGAAACTTAAAACAAAGCCACCAATCAAACTTTCATCAACTTTGGCTTCCAATTGTATTTTTTCAAAACCACGTGCTGCTTTTACTTTGGTTTCAATTTCTTGTTTCAAGCTATCGGATACCGGTGTGGCAGTTGTTAGTGTAACTATATTAATTCCTTTTAATGCATTGTATTGCTCAATAAATGCATTAATTACATCGGGCAATACATTTTCGCGGCCTTTTTTGGTCATTAATTCTAAATACATGGAAGTTAAAGCGGTAACATTTTTACCGGTTACTGCTTTAATGATGGCATTTTTTTTATCGGTAGCAACTACCGGGCTTTCAAGTAATAAAACGAATGGCCTGCTGGCTTTACACAGCGCTTTTAAATATTGCATGTCGGCCAAAACTTTTTCTAGCTCATTTTTTTCAATGCTAATATCAATTAAGCTTTTAGCATATCTGTTGGCTAAACGAATATTGTTCATTACTGGCTATTATAATTATAATTCAATTAATTTAATGGTACGTTGTTTACCAAAGTTTGAATGTATTTTTCTTGTTCAGTTTTATTACTTAGTTCGCGCTGTAATATTTTTTCACTTACCTCTATTACCAATGAACCAACTTTATTCTTTACATCGGTTAATGCAGCATTTTTTTGTTGCAAAATGGCATTTTGTGCATCGGCCACTATACGCTCATATTCCTGCTTAGCCTTTTCTTTAGCTTCGGCAATCATTTTATCAGATTGCTCTTTAGCTTCTTTTAAAATAACGGCTCTTTCTTCACGAGCTTTTGCCATTAAAGCTTCATTTTCATTTTTAAGAGCGGCCATTTCCGCTTTCATTTTTTCAGCAGAAGCAATAGCATCGGCAATACCCGTTTCTCTTTCTTTTAAAGTTGAAAGAATGGGCTTCCAGGCATATTTGCGCAAAATAATTAATACAATAATGAAGGCAATAAATGTCCAAAAAATTAAGCCTATTGCGGGTGTTAACAATTGCATATATTCAGTTTCAATTTTATTTAAAAGATACTTATTTTAAGTAAGCATCGAAAAAAAAACTTTAAAATAACTGCATTCGCCGCCCTGTGCTTTGAATGCAGTTAAGGTAATTTTCTTTTTTAAAGAATAATTACTTGATGAAGATGGCCAAAATAGCGGCAATTACGGCAAACAAAGCCACACCTTCTACGAAGGCTGCAGTTAAAATCATGTTTGCACGAATGTCGTTGGCGGCTTCGGGTTGGCGGGCAATACTTTCTACTGCACCTTTACCAATTTGACCAATACCAATACCAGCACCAATTGCAGCTAAACCTGCACCAATTGCAGCACCCATGTTTGAAATGCTACCATCTAACAAAACACTCATTAAAGACATACTGTGTCGGTTTTTGTGATTAAAAAAAATTTATATAATAACTGCATCATCTTCATGTCCATGTTCACCGTGCGCATCTTCTATAGCTTGACCAATGAATACGGCCGTTAAATTGGTGAAAATGAACGCCTGAATAAATGCAACCAATATTTCAATAAAATAAATGAAAATGGTAAAACCCAATGAAATGGGCGCAAACCCCAATCCTGCACCTACACTTAATTTAGTGAAGATAAAAATCATTAAAATTAAACAGGTAATAATCATGTGTCCGGCAACCATATTGGCAAACAAACGCACAATTAAAGCAAAGGGTTTAGTGAATATGCCCAAAATTTCAACCGGCACTAAAATCAGTTTTACGCCAAAAGGTACACCGGGCGGATTAAAGATGTGCTGCCAGTAATGCTTATTGGCACTAAACAGAATTACAACAAAACTGATGATACCTAAAGTAAACGTAAAAGCAATATTACCGGTAACATTAGCCGAGCCGGGTATTAAACCTAACAATGTTGAAATTAAAATGAAGAAGAATATGGTTAAAAGTAAGGGCATGTATTTTTCATACTTATCACCCAAGTAGCTTTTGCCTACTTCATCACGAATAAAAGTAATAACCGGCTCTAAGGCATTTTGAAAGCCTGACGGCGCTTTACCGGCACCTTCGCGAGTATATTTTTTGGCAACTTTTATTAATACCACTACCAAAATAATTAAACCCAAAATCATTTGCACCACATTGCGGGTTAACGATAAATCGTACACTTTCACGGTGGGGTCGGGTTCGCCACTTTCATTTACTGCAACAATGGTACCCTCTTCCAATTTATACCCATCATAAACGGCATGACCATGTTCAAACTTAGATGACATGAATACAGATAAACCGCGCTGAGGAGAATAAACAATAACAGGCAATGGAATTGCAATAGCATGTCCATTCCAATCGGCAAAGTGAAAATCATGGTTATCCATAATGTGCTCCATGATTACTTCACCGGGGTTAAAATCTTCTTCTTTGGCTTCATGTACAGTATCAGCAACCAAATGTTCTTCAACCTGTGCTTTACCTTCAATTGAAATTGAGCATAAAAACAAGCTAAAAACCACAACCAGCAAAGATTTCAGGAAATTCAGGGCCATAAATTTGTTGAAATTTGCGGCAAAGATAGGGGGATGGCACTAAAAAACAGTTGCAACCTGAATTTTTGGTTAAAAAAAGTTACATACCATTGCTGGTTACTATAGAATGAGTATGTTTTTCAAACTGCATTTCATACAAACGAGCATAAAATCCGCCATTATTCAGCAATTCTTCATGGGTGCCTATTTCTTTTATTACCCCTTTATCTAACACAATAATTTTGTGGGCTTTTCTAATGGTTGAAAGGCGGTGGGCTATAATAATGGAAGTTCGACCGGCAATAAGGGTATCAATTGCTTTTTGAATTAACTGCTCACTTTCACTATCTATTGAAGAAGTGGCCTCATCTAAAATTAAAACAGCAGGGTTATACAATAAAGCTCGAATAAAAGAAAATATTTGCCTTTGGCCTAAGCTTAGTGTATTACCTCGCTCTCTCACGTCAAAATCATACCCGCCGGGTAAGCGCATAATAAAATCATGCACATCCATCATTTTTGCTGCATTTATTACTTGTTCGCGAGTAATGGCCGGGTTATGTAAGGTAATATTGTCAATAATTGAGCCCGAAAACAAAAAAACATCTTGTAAAACCACCCCTATATGTTTACGCAAAGCTTCGGTACTGTAATCTTCTATTTTTACATCATCAATTAAAATACTACCCTTTTGAATATGATAAAGGCGATTCATAAGGCTGGCAATGGAAGTTTTACCGCTTCCGGTATGACCAACAATGGCCACGGTTTCTCCGGCATTAATAGAAAAGTCAATGTCTTTCAACACATATTGCTCATCAATATAGGCAAACCAAACATGTTTAAAATCAATTTTACCTTGTATAGTATCAGGAGCATGTTTACCGGTATTTTGAGTAACATCGGTATTATCTAATACTTTAAATACGCGTTCGGCAGCTACCATTCCCATTTGTAAAACGTTGAACTTATCAGCTATAACTCTTAAGGGCCTGAAAATTTGGTTCATGAATAAAACGAATGACACTATTTTACCTGAGAAATTAACAGGTGTACCCCCTGTAAAAGCGATTGCCCTATTGGCTACCCACCAAATTATTAGTGCGGAGCTTAATGCCAATACTATTTCTACAATTGGAAAAAATACACTGTACGCAAAAATGGCTTTAATGTTTGCATTACGATGCTCCCGATTAATGTGTTTAAATTTTTCAAACTCTTTATCTTCAACGGCAAACGATTGAACTACTTGCATGCCGGTAATATGTTCTTGTACAAAAGCATTTAAAGCCGCCACTGCATTTCTTACCCTGATAAAACTTTTGTTAACAGCTTCTTTAAAATAATAAGTGGCTATAATTAAAATTGGAAACGGAATTAAAGCTACCAGGGTTAAGCGCCAGTCAATCCAAAACATGGTAGCCAGGGTTATTAAAATGGTTAATAAATCGGCTAAAATGGGTATCAGTCCATCACTGAATATATCATTAATGCTTTCAATATCATTTATGGTGCGGGTTGTTAGCGTTCCAATGGGTGTTTTATCAAACTGTGTAAGATTAAGATGCAAAATTTTATTATAAACCGTTACCCGTAAATCTTTCACCACATGTTGGCCTAACCAAGCCGTTAAAAAGGTAAATAAAAACCGCACTATGGTTTCTATCAATAAGAATATAATTTGAAAAATGGTAACGGCAATAATAAACCCCGTAATAGATTGCAATGCACTATTGCCGGTAAACCAATGCACCCATTGCGGAATATGAGGATGTTTTCCGGTAACCTCATCAACTGTTAATTGTATTAAATAGGGCCTAACAGGTGCAAAAAAAGCCATTAAAATGGCTAACAAAATACTTCCATAAAAAACAGCCCTGTAAGGTTTTACAAAAAGTAATACCCTGCCTAATAAAGAAAAATTAAAAGATGATTTTTTAGAATTCGATTGCATGTTGTCGGCAAAATTAACAATAATCGCTCGCCTATGTTTACCACAGTTGAAAATTAACGCCCTTAAAATGTAATACAGCTTAACGAATGCCCAAAACCACTGTTATTATTTGTAAATTTGTAGGGTTATGGATAATGAGCAAGCAATAGAAAAATCATTAGTGGATAATACACCCCCTGCTTACAACTTAAATGAAGAGCAGGAAAAAAAAGAAATTTTACGCCGTTACAGGGCATTATTAAAATGTTTACGCCCCAAATTAAAGAGAGGTGATAAAGAATTGGTTCGTCATGCTTTTGAAATGGCTGCCGAAGCGCACAAAACCATGCGACGTAAAAGTGGAGAACCCTATATTTTACATCCTATTGCAGTGGCTATGATATGTGTAGAAGAAATTGGTTTAGGGGTTAGAAGCACTATTTGTGCACTTTTACACGATACCGTAGAAGATACTGATATTACCCTTGAAGACATTGAAAGGGAATTTGGCAATGAAATTGCACGCATTGTAGATGGCTTAACAAAAATTGCCACGGTAATGGATGCCAATACCTCGCAGCAAGCCGAAAATTTCAAAAAAATATTATTAACACTTACCGATGACCCACGGGTAATTTTAATAAAGCTGGCCGATCGCTTACACAACATGCGCACATTAGATAGCATGAAGCGCGAAAAACAACTTAAAATTTCATCGGAAACCATTTGGGTATATGCGCCATTAGCGCACCGAATGGGTTTATACAACATTAAAACCGAAATGGAAGACCTGGCCATGAAATACATGGAACCGGATGCTTACAAAGAAATTGCCCGTAAACTGGCTGAAACAAAACGCGAACGTACCCGATACATTAACGAGTTTATTAAACCCATAAAAGAAAAACTGCAACAATTAGGTTTTGACTTTGAAATTCAAGGGCGTCCGAAAAGCATTCACTCAATTTGGAATAAAATAAAGAAAAAAGGGGTAAGCTTTGAAGAAGTATATGACTTATTTGCCATACGAATTATTTTAAACTCTCCCCCCGATAAAGAAAAAGAAGATTGTTGGAAAGTGTATTCAGTAATTACCGATGCTTATACGCCATCGCCTGAACGATTAAGAGACTGGCTCAGTAATCCCAAAAGCAATGGATATGAAGCTTTACACACCACCGTTATGGGTCCGCATGGTAAATGGGTAGAAGTACAAATACGTACCAAACGAATGAATGAAATTGCCGAAAAAGGCTTAGCCGCTCATTACAAATACAAAGAAGAAAAAAATGATGAAGACCGATTTGATAAATGGTTTAGCCAGATAAGAGAAGTACTTGCGCAACAAGATACCGATGGGGTTGATTTTTTACAGGATTTTAAAACTTCTTTTCTTGCCGAAGAAATTTATGTTTACACACCCAAAGGAGATGTTAAAATGATGCCCACCGGCAGCACTGCTTTAGACTTTGCTTTTGCCATTCACTCAGCCGTAGGTTCAAAATGTATAGGTGCCAAAGTAAATCACAAACTAGTACCCATTAGCCATAAATTACGCAGTGGCGATCAGGTTGAAATTATTACCAGCAATAAGCAAAAACCATCGGAAGACTGGCTGAATATGGTGGTAACAGCCAAAGCTAAAGCCAAAATAAAAGATGCATTAAGAGAAGAAAAAAGAAAAATTGCCGATGAAGGCAAATACACTTTACAGCGTAAGCTGGAAAATATGGGTGCAGCTTACAACAATGCCAATATTGATGAATTGGTGCATTTTTACAAGTTACCTTCATCCCTGGATTTGTTGTATAAAATTGCCATAAAACAAATTGATTTACGTGAGCTGAAAGAATTTCATGTATTAGGCGATAAATTGGAAGCACCCAAACCAAAAATTATTTTACCTGCTGAAATACCTGCTGAAGCACCCCCTCAAAAAACCTTCAGTAAAAAAGATAGTGAATTAATTATATTCGGTGAAAGCAGCGATAAAATTATGTACTCATTAGCCAAATGCTGTAACCCCATACCCGGCGATGATGTATTTGGTTTTGTTAGTACCGGAAAAGGTTTAATTATACACCGCACCAATTGTCCCAATGCAGCACAATTACTGGCTAATTATGGACACAGAATTGTGAAAACAAAATGGGCGAAAAATAAAGAAATTTCTTTCTTAACCGGTTTAAAAATTGTTGGATTAGATGATGTTGGAGTTATTAACAAAATAACCAATATTATAAGTGGCGATTTACGAATTAATATTGCTGCCTTGACCATTGAATCGGCCGAGGGTTTGTTTCAAGGCACTGTAAAAGTATTTGTGCACGATAAAGAAGAATTGGAAGAATTGGTGAGACGTTTAAAACAATTGCAAGGCATTCAAAGCATTGATCGTTTTGATACAGAAGATAATCAATAATATGTGTTAGATAATTTCTTCAAAAATTCCCATCACAGTTATTCCATCTTACCAATTGGGTTTATCAAATACAGGGCATAACAATTACAAACAAACAATTGTTAATTGAAATATTTTCATCATTTAACAAGTACATAAATCATAAAAGCAGATTGCAAAAAAATATTTAATTCATGTTATTGTAATAATCATTGCATCCATCGCTTACATTTGCGGCATCCTAAAACTGAAACTATGGTTGATGTAATTCTCGGCTTACAATGGGGCGACGAGGGCAAAGGAAAAATTGTAGATTTCTTTGCACCTAACTATGAAGTGGTAGCCCGTTTCCAGGGCGGTCCCAATGCAGGTCATACCTTATATGTTAACGGTAAAAAAGTGGTTCTGCATCAAATACCATCGGGTATCTTTCACCAAAATTCCATAAACATAATAGGAAATGGTGTAGTGCTTGATCCGGTTATTCTAAAAAAAGAATGCGAAATAGTTGCATCATTTGGCATTGATTATAGAAAGAATTTATTTATATCACAGCGTACAAATGTTATTCTACCTACGCATCGCGCTTTGGATAAAGCCAGTGAAATGCAAAAGGGCGATAGCAAAATTGGTTCAACATTGAAAGGAATTGGTCCGGCATATATGGATAAAACCGGACGCAATGCCATTCGCGTAGGCGATTTATTCCATAAAAATTTCACCAGTCAATACATTAAACTAAGGTTGAAACATCAAAAACTGTTAGATAACTTTAATTTCAATGAAGATATTTCTGCCTGGGAAGAAGAATTTTTTGAAGCCGTTGAATTTTTAAAAACTTTAAACATTGTTAACGGCGAATATTTCATTAATGAGCAAATTTCAAAAGGGAAAAAAATATTAGCAGAAGGGGCTCAGGGTAGTATGTTGGATATTGATTTTGGCACCTTCCCATTTGTTACCTCATCTAACACCATTTCGGCAGGTGTATGCACCGGACTTGGTGTTGCGCCCCGCCACATAAATGATGTATATGGTGTTACAAAAGCTTACTGTACACGTGTAGGCGGCGGTCCGTTTCCAACTGAATTAAATGATGAAAACGGAGAACTGCTGCGCAAAATTGGAAATGAATTTGGCGCAACAACAGGCCGTCCCAGACGTTGCGGGTGGATTGATTTGGTAGCATTACGTTATGCCTGTATGATTAATGGCGTTACAAAAGTTGTAATGACAAAGGCCGATGTTTTAGATAATTTTACTGATTTACAGGCATGTACTTCATATAAAATAAATGGTAAACAAATTGCTGAAGTTCCTTACCAAATGATGCATGCACCCATTGAACCGGTATATGAACATTTTAAAGGTTGGAACACCAATATTACACAATTAAAAGAAGCAGCAAGTTTACCAACTAACATGTCTTCATACATTGCATTCATAAACCAATTTATAAATGCACCTGTTAAATACGTTTCTAACGGACCGGAGCGTGAACAAATCATTACTCTGTAAAAAAATAAAAAAAAATTTGGTTGATATAAAATTGATTTGAAATTTTACAGCAATTAATCTTATTAGAATATGGCAGCAAGATCTGATAAGGATAAAAAATCCGAACCCAACAAAAAAGTACCTGAAACGGGTAGTAAAAAAGTATCTTCAAAAAAGAAAATTGAAGAAGATGATGATTTTGATGAAGATGATGAAGATGTAAAACCAAAAAAATCTGCAGCAGCTTCTTCAAAAAAGAAAAAAATTGAAGATGATGATGACGATGATTATGAGGATGAAATAGAAGATGATTGGGAAAAACCAGAAGAAGATGATGACTGGGATCCCGACTTCGATGAATTTGACATTCCCAAATCATCAAGTAAAAAAGCAGGTGGCTCTAAAAAGAAATCATCAAAAGATGATGACGACGACGACTTTAAAATTGATGAAGATTTTAAAGAGTTCGATTTATTTGATGACAAGGATGATTTTGATGACGATGACGATTTTTAATCGTACCTCGCCTTTAAACCTGCTGTGAACCGAATAACGAAACATTATCAGGTACAAAATCCTGAACTACTGAAACAACAAATAGTACACTGGCTAAATCAGTTTACTGTTTGTTGTTTTTTTGATAGTAATCACTATCAGCAAAGCCAATCGAATTTTCAACTCTTAGCTGCAGCAGGTGTTTTAACCGATACAAGAGCAATTAAACAACTAACGCTGTTAGATAACTGGTTAGTTGAACATAATGATTGGATTTTTGGACATTTAAGTTTTTCTTTGAAAGACCAAATCTTTTCTTCGCCCAACATCCAATCAAACCAAATAGCCACCGTTCCCTTCCCTGATTTTTATTTTTTTCAGCCGGAAGTTGTTTGCACGCTTCAACAAAAAACTTTCACCATACATAGTGCACTAAGCCATCCGGATAGTATTTATGAGCAGATTACTGAAGTAAACTTACATGCCAGTAAACCATCTTTAACAAACATTAGCTTTCGACCCAATATATCAAAAACAAAATATTATAATACGGTTGAATTGCTGTTAAATGAAATACAAAAGGGCAATTGTTATGAAATAAATTTTTGTGCGGAGTGGATTGCTAAGGAAGCACATATATCACCTGCTGAAACCTATTTGGCACTAAATGCTTTGTCGCCCATGCCTTTCAGTGCTTATTACAAATTAAACAACTTGTATTTAATGTGTGCCAGTCCGGAAAGGTATTTATGTAAACAAAACAATCATTTATACTCATCCCCCATTAAAGGAACCATAGCAAGAAACCTATCTAACCCTGAAGCAGATAAAAAATTGCAACAAACATTGTTACAATCAAATAAAGAAAGAAGTGAAAACATAATGATTGTTGATTTGGTGAGAAACGATTTAAGCCAAATATGTAAATCCGGTACCGTTAGGGTAACGGAACTATGTGAAATATATAGTTATCCGCAAGTGCATCAATTGATTAGTACGATTACCGGTGAATTAAGGCAGCAAACTGCTTTTAGCGCAATATTAAAAGCTACTTTTCCAATGGGTTCAATGACCGGTGCACCAAAAGAAAAAGTATTATCACTAACAAAACAATATGAAAACTTTAATAGAGGCTTATATTCAGGAAGTGTGGGCTATTTTACACCGGAAAAAGATTTTGATTTTAATGTAGTTATTCGAAGTTTACAATATAATGCCGCTAACACAACGCTGAGTTATGCGGTTGGAAGTGGTATAACTGCACAAAGTAAACCGGAACAAGAATATGAAGAATGTTTGCTAAAAGCTACAGCTATGGCCAATCTTTTTATTAAAAATTAGGTTTGGCATTCAACAGCATTTGAATGGATTGCTCTAAAATTTGTTGTTTGGCTTTTTCAAAAAGTTCTTTTTTAGAAACCGGCAAATACATAATATATTTTTTACCTGTTGCTAATTGATTATTGATATTGGGATTAAGCCTATAAAAATAGTCAGATGCTATTTTTAAATAACTACAAATTACCTCTGTATTATAATGACCTTTAATTTCAATGGCACATAAAGAACTGTCATTGGCAATATCAACACGCTGTTGAGTTTGATTAAGATATTGCTGTACTTCTGCAGCTGTTAAAGTTGTAATACCTCCATTCTGCTCAAACAAATAATGCGTAGCAATATATTTTTTAACATGATTACGGGTTTCTTCCGGTAAAAAATATTGCAGCTTCCAAAAATTATTCGAACCTGCTTTTTGTATGGCTTCTTTTACCCTTCCTGCACCGCCATTATAAGCAGCAATTACTAATAACCAATCCCCAAACTCTGCATATAGCTCTTTCAATAATTTTGCTGCAACAATTGTACTTTTTGTAAAATCTGTTCTTTCATCAACAGCTGCATTATTCTTCAAACCAAACCTACTGGCTTCATAGGGCATTAATTGCCAGGGGCCAACCGCACCGGCCCATGAAACCAAATTAGGCTGTAAGTGACTTTCAATAACACTTAAATATTTCAACGCAATGGGCAGTCCGTTAGTACTTAAAATTCTATCATACAAATCAAAATAAGGTTTAGCCCAAAATTTCATTTGCAACAATTCATTACCTTGTTTAGCCACATATTGTTGATAGAATGAAGCCATTTGTGTGGGCAAAGGAATAGGAATATTGTTATTCAGTTGGCCATTAGAAGCAAGTAATGTTTGAAAGGCAGGTGCCGGAGCAATGGCAGTATCAACTGCAAGCTGTTCTGCAGCACAAATTGAGGATAAAGAAATGAAAGCAATAATTATTAGTGATCGGGTAACAGTAGAAATATGTAATACTGGTTTAAACATATTTGACTTGTTTAATACCGATTGCGAAAATATTTATAACTACTTAGCGTTTAACAACTGTTGACTAAGTGCCAATAAATCAGCTTCTTTAAATTGTGGTGCCATTAATTGCATACCAAACGGTAACCCATTGCTGTGTTTAAATAAAGGCAAGGAAATACCGGGGATCCCCACCAAATTAGCATATACGGTATAAATATCGGCCAAATACATTTCAACAGGATTCGTTCTTTTTTCGCCCAAGTTAAATGCTGTGGTAGGAACAGTGGGTGATAAGATGAACTGGTATTGCTCAAAAATGGCATCATTTTGTTCTACCAATAATCTTCTTACTTGCTGTGCTTTTGAGAAATACGCATCATAGTAACCGGCACTTAAAACAAAACTTCCCAATAAAATGCGTCTTTTAACCTCTTTCCCAAAGCCTTGTGTACGCGATTTTTTATATAAAGCAGTTAAATCGTCATTTTCATTTAAAGCAGCACGAAAACCATATTTAACACCGTCATAGCGAGATAAGTTACTGGAAGCTTCTGCAGTAGTTAATACGTAATAAGTAGGAACAATGTATTGCAGTAGAGGAAATTGAACTGCTTCAACAATATAACCTTTTTGACGAAGTTGCCCCACATATTCGTGAAATGCTTTTTTTATTTCTACATCTAACCCATCGTGTTCAAAAACTTCTTTAAAATAGGCAATTTTAATGGGTTTATAGGGTGTGTGATGTAATAATTGGCTGTAAGCGGGAACAGGTGTACTTGAAACAGTGCTATCAAAATTATCGGCCCCGGCAATTATTTCTAACACAAGGGCAGTATCGGAAACATTGTGGGAAAAAATGCCAATTTGATCGAAAGAGGATGCATAAGCAATTAATCCATGTCTTGAAATACGCCCGTAAGTGGGTTTAAATCCAACTATACCACACCAATCTGCAGGTTGTCGTACAGAACCACCTGTATCACTCCCCAAGCTTACCATGCACATATTGGCTTGTACAGCCACTGCAGAACCACCGGAAGATCCACCGGGTACCTTACTAACATCTGCTGCGTTACGAACGGGCCCATAAGCTGAATTTTCATTGGTGCTACCCATTGCAAATTCATCGCAATTATTGCGACCAATAATAATTGCACCCGCATCCAGCAATCGTTGAACTGCTGTTGCTGAGAACAATGAGGTAAATGAATTTAAAATACGGGAACCGGCTGTAATTGCATGATTTTCATAACAAATCACATCTTTAATAGCAACAACTACACCGTGCAGCGGCGATAAGGTTTTTCCGGACTTACGTTCAGCATCTAAAGAAGAAGCACGTTGCAGTGCCTCTTCTTCAAAAACTTCAATAAATGCATTCAGCGAAGCGTGTTTACCAATATTTTGCAAATAATAACGAACAGCATCCACACAAGTAGTAGTGCCATTCAATAAATCATTGTGGTATTGAGCAATAGTGGAAAATGTAAACAAAACCCTTGCAAAAATGAAAATGGTGAATAATTACTTGGTAGCGGTTTCTGAGTCTTTTTCTTTCATTCCTTCTTGTAACTCTCTTTTAACGTTGTCTTTTGCATCGTTAAACTCACGAATACCTCTACCCAAACCACGCATAAACTCAGGTATTTTCTTACCACCAAATAATACCAGGATTGCAATTAAAATGATAATCAGTTCGGGCATTCCTAAATTTGCCATAAAAATTTAATTTAAGAGGGTAAAGTTAGTACAAAATTTTGTACTAAAAATTTAGTTATGAATTAAGTTTGATTAAGACGGCATAAAAAAGCGGAAGTTTAACAACTTCCGCCTCAAATTTATTGCTAAAATATTAGAAACGTTTTTCTTTAATACGGGCACTTTTACCGCTACGCTCTCTTAAATAGTACAATTTAGCTCTGCGTACTTTACCTTTCTTGTTCAAAACAATTGAATCAATATTAGGTGAATAGAAGGGGAATAATCTTTCAACACCCACACCATCTGAAATTTTACGAACGGTGAAAGTTGCAGTAGCACCTGTACCCTGCAATTTTAACACATCGCCCCTAAAACTTTGGATACGTTCTTTACCTCCTTCAATAATTTTATAGTTTACGGTAATGTTATCACCGCTTTTAAACTTCGGATATTCTTTTTTGGCAATTAACTGCTCATGTACAAATTGAACTGCTTCGCTCATAACTTTTATTTTTGCGGACGGCAAAGGTAACAGAAAATTTTAAATTCCAACCAGAATTTTTAAATTATTTATCTGGCAACATTAATTGCGCGTTTTTCGCGGATTACCGTTACCTTAATTTGGCCCGGATAAGTCATTTCGGTTTGAATTTTTTGGGCAATTTCAAAACTTAACTTATCGCTTTCACTATCGGTAACTTTATCGGCTTCCACAATTACACGTAATTCTCTTCCGGCCTGAATGGCATAGGCCTTTTCAACCCCGGGATAGGCCTGGGCCAGATTTTCAAGGTCTTTAATACGCTGAATATACTGTTGCATCATTTCGCGGCGAGCTCCGGGACGAGCACCGCTAATGGCATCACAGGCTTGTACAATAGGTGAAATTACATACAGCATTTCCATTTCATCGTGGTGGGCACCAATGGCATTCACCACAGCCGGATTTTCACCATATTTTTCAGCTAGTTTAGCTCCCAATAAAGCGTGGCTTAATTCAGTTTCTTCATCCGGCACTTTTCCTATATCGTGCAATAAACCGGCACGTTTTGCCAATTTAGGGTTTAAGCCCAGTTCACTGGCCATAATGGCACACAAATTGGCTGTTTCGCGGCTATGCATTAACAGGTTTTGGCCATAAGAAGAACGGAAACGCATTTTTCCTACTATTCTTACTAATTCCTTATGCAAGCCATGTATACCCAATTCTATTACCGTTCTTTCGCCAATTTCAATAATTTGTTCTTCCAATTGTCTACGGGTTTTTTCTACTACCTCTTCTATGCGCGCCGGATGAATACGCCCATCTGCAATTAAACGCTGTAAACTTAAACGGGCAATTTCCCTGCGTAATGGGTCGTACGATGAAAGTACAATAGCTTCCGGGGTATCATCAACAATCAAATCAACACCGGTAGCGGCTTCAATGGCTCGAATATTTCTTCCTTCGCGACCAATAATCTGACCTTTTATTTCATCAGATTCTAAATTGAATACAGATACTGTATTTTCAATGGTTTGTTCAGCTGCGGTACGTTGAATGGATTGAATAATAATTTTTCGTGCTTCTTTATTCGCTTTCACACGGGCATCTTCAATAATTTCTTGTTGTAATGCCAAAGCCTGGGTTTGTGCTTCCGACTTTAACGATTCAATTAATTGTGCTTTAGCTTCTTCAGCAGTTAATGCAGCAATTTTTTCTAACCGTCTAATGTGCTCTTCTTGGTGTTTCTCTAATTCTGTACGCTTTTGATTTACTACCTCAATTTGGCGATTTAGATTGGCCCTAATTACTTCATTTTCCTTCAACTGCTTATCTAAAGCTTGTTCTTTTTGATTGATTGTAATTTCTTTTTGCTTAATACGCGCTTCAGCCTCACCTAATTTACGGTTACGCTCTAAAACATCTTTATCGTATTCTGACTTTAATTGAACGTATTTTTCTTTGGCTTCTAATAATTTTTCTTTTTTAATATTTTCAGCCTTTAATTCGGCTTCTTTAATAATGGTTTGTGCCTGAAAATTAGCTTCTTCAATTTTGCTTTGGGTGTTTTTTGAAAATATTAGCTTACCCGCAAAAATGCCTGCAATTAAAGCCAGTATACCAATTATGATGTATATAATTGTTTGATCCATTGTGGTTGCTATTTTTAAAATTAAACGCTTTCATTTTACTTCCTCCAACTATCTGTTCAGATAATTATTATGAAGTTAATTTGCGAAGATATATAATTTATGTGAGTGTTTGTGTACCTGTTACACGCTTTCTTTGAAACGCGGTGCTTTATTACAATTGTGTTTGATTTAAGAACCCATCTACCAATGTTTCTAATTGCTGCAACGATTGAGTAATGGTTTGTTCTTCGGCAACAGGTAATGGTGATTTGGTTTGTTCGGTAGCCAGCCATAATAAAACCATGGCTACATAATCTTGCATGTCTTTGCCGGCAAAAACCTGTTTGTATTCTTTAATTTTATCATTTATAATTTTAACAGTTTTTCGCAATACAGCCTCGTCGTCCGGCTGTATTTTAATGCGATAATTTCTATCGGCTATAATAACATTTACCGTAATTAATGTTTCCATTTAGGCAGATTTTAATACACCCAACCAATGTTCAATTTCTTTTAAATATTTGTTGATGTTCTCCGCAAACTCCGCTTTGTCTGATTCATTCCATGTGTTTACACCAATTTGCAAGGCCGTTTTAGTTTGTTGCAATGCTTCAATTTGGGTCAGTAATTCTGCCTTTTCAGCATTGGCAACTTGTAATTCTTTTTTCAATTGCTGGTTTTCACGGGTTAATTTTTGTGTATATAGCCACAACTCTTGAATTTTTTGCTGTAACCTGTTTATTTGTTCATTAACCTGTTGCATATACCTTATTTTCTAATTAAAGCTTGTGCCTCTTGCTCAAAAGCCTGCATAAGTGTTTGCATCATAGCATCAATTTGCTTATCAGTTAATGTTTTTTCTTCATCTAAAAATGTGAAGTTAATAGCAACTGATTTTTTATTGTTACCTAACTTTTCATTTTCAAATACATCAAACACATGCATATGCTTTAACTTATTAAGCTTAAGTTTTTGCACAATATTTTCAAGCATTTGATAGTCGGTGTTATTGGGAACCACCAATGCTAAGTCGCGTTGAACAGCAGGAAATTTGGGAACTTCTTTATAAGTAATACTCAAATTGGCATTTGATTGTAACAGCATATTAAAATCAAAATCAATAAAACATACGGTTTGCTTAATATCAAATTTTGATGTTATTTCATGGGGTACCACTTCAACACTGCCCAATTGTTTTTTTCCTGAACAAATTTTTAGTGCTTGTGGATTGCTGGCATCTTGTTTCCATTGCAATTCATTAATACCGCACCATTGCAATATTGCAGTAGCAATACCTTTTGCTTCATAAAAATCAGCAGGCTTATTTTTATGTTGCCAATTGTCATCGGTTATTTTTCCGGTTAGGTATAATGACAAATGCTCAGTCTCCACATACTTTCCAACCTCATTACTGAAATAAGTTTTTCCAAATTCAAATAAACGCAACTTATTATTTTTTCTATTTAGATTGTAAGCAATAATTTCCAATCCCGTTTCTAACATGGAAGGACGCATTACATTTAAATCGGCACTTAAGCTGTTTAACATGGCAACCGTGTGTTGCAAAGTTTTTTCGGAATAATATTGGCTATTGGTTATAGAATTTGTTACAATTTCATGATAACCTTGCCCCGCCAAATAATTGGCCAATTTCTGCTGCAATTGATGTTTGAAGCCAAGGGTTTCTGATGCAGGAGTAATGGTTATGGTTGCCGGAATATCTATATTATCCAAGCCATCAATTCGCAATATTTCTTCAACCACATCTGCCGGTAAAGTAATATCGGGTTTATTAAATGGAACAGCTAATCTTATTTCATCAATACCTTCTTTTACTACTTCAAAACCCAAGGCAGTTAATATTCTTTTAATTGTGTCCGGATGATAATTTTTACCACTAAGTTTTTTTAGATAATGATATTTAAGCGCAATTTCATTTTTAGAAAGTGGATTGGGATATACATCTACAATATCCGAACTAATGGTACCGCCTGCTACTTCCTTAATAAGTAAAGCAGCCCTTTTTAATACCTGTACTGTGCCGGAAATATCCACCCCCTTTTCAAAACGGGTAGCAGCTTCAGTTCGTAATTGATGTGCAACAGATGTTTTGCGAATGTAGGTAGGATTAAAACAAGCACTTTCTAAAAAAACATTGGTAGTTGCTTCATTAACACCACTTTCAGCACCACCGAAAACACCGGCTATACACATAGGCTCACCGGCACCGTTACAAATCATTAAATCATTTGGCAGTAGTTTTCTTTCTTTACCATCTAAGGTAATGAAAGACGTTTGCGCAGGTAAGGTTTTAACAATAACAGTTTGGTTTTTAATTGCCTTTACGTCAAAAGCATGTAAAGGCTGTCCTGTTTCGTGTAAAATAAAATTAGTAACATCTACTACATTGTTAATAGAGCGGATGCCAATAGCTTGTAAACTGTTTTTCAGCCAACTTGGCGATGGGCCAACCTTTACGCCACTAATGGTTATGCCACTGTAACGAGGACAAGCTTCTTCGTTTTCAATTAATACATTTATTGGCAGTTCTTTATTATCAACCTTAAATGAGTTTTGATAAGGCAATTTTACTTTTACCTCTTTTTTTTGATGGTGGCTTAAATAGGCACATACATCTTTTGCCACACCCAAATGGCTCATAGCATCCATTCGGTTAGGGGTTAAACCAATTTCAAAAATTACATCTTGATAAGTTTCAAATAAAGTTGCCGCAGGGGTGCCCGGTTTTGCATCCGTAGTTAAAACAATTATACCCGCATGGCTGGTACCAACCCCAATTTCATCTTCTGCACATATCATTCCATGGCTTTCCAAACCCCTTATTTTAGCCACTTTCATAGTAACAGGCTCACCATTAAATGGATGAATGGTTACACCCACCGGGGCTACTACCACTTTTTGACCGGCAGCCACATTTTGAGCACCACAAACAATTTGTAAAGGTTGTTCAGCACCAACATTAACAGTGGTTATTTTTAATTTATCGGCATTGGGATGAGGTTCACAAGTAAGTACTTCGCCCACAATTATGCCGGCTAAACCCCCGGGTATAGTTTCAAAAGTTGAAACCTTTTCAACTTCTAACCCTATGGCAGTTAAAATAACAGCTAATTTCTCGGGCTCAATGGCTTTAGGTAAGTATTTGCTAAGCCAGTTATAACTAATGGTCATGTATTCAACAAGTTTGCTATAATAAGCGCAAATATACTTGTTGCAATGCCGTAACTGAAATTTTTAAAAAAACACTTCAGGCATCATATTATGTCAGTAATTTTTTCAATTACAATAATAATGGCAGAATAAAAAATATTAAACAATAAATTAAATTGTAATCAGACAAATATGTCATTGGACAGTTACGAATAAAATGCTAAAAAATAAATTTTTAGGATTAATTTCTTTATGCACATTGAATGTGCATTGAACGTACGAAAATTTTGTTTTTTGTGCACAAACCATTAAATACAGTAGAATAAATACGAAATTCGTGTGAATAAGTAGGAAATTTAGGTGCATGAAATGTGGATGAAAAAGATTGAAAATTAAAGTGAAAAAAAGATTTGCAAACAATTTTCAACCATTATATTCGCACCCCTACCCAATGAGGTAACAATTCCTTAACAAAAGAAAATTGTTACGCATTGAACCAAACTTAAACTTTTACTATTTCAAACACACTCCTTTTATGGATATTTCTAATATCAACAGAGATAAAAAAAGAAGAAAAACCACTTCCGATTTAAGCACAATGGTGTTTGGCAAAATACCCCCACAAGCTCGTGAATTGGAGGAAGCCGTATTAGGTGCTATTATGTTGGAAAAAAGTGCTTTTGATAGTTTAATTGATACCAACTTAAAACCGGAATGTTTTTATGTTGAAGCCCACCAAATTATATTCACTGCCATGCAGGATATGCAACAAAGGGGAATACCCATTGACATATTAACGGTAGTAGAGGAATTAAAAAGAAAAGACCAGCTGGAATTGGTGGGTGGCCCTTATTATATTACCAAACTAACCAACTCAGTGGTAAGCACCGCACACATTGATGCGCATGCCAGAATTATTCTTCAAAAATTTATTCAACGTGAATTGATAAGAATTAGTGGAGAAATAATTAGCGATGCTTATGAAGACAGCACCGACGTTTTTGATTTGCTGGATGACAGTGAAACCAAAATGTTTAACATTACCAACAATTATTTAAAAAAGAATTTTGAAGACATTGGCAATGTATTGGCAAAAACCATTAATAGAATTGATGAATTAAGAACAAGAAAAGAAGATATTTCAGGCGTTCCAAGTGGATTTCATTCACTAGACAGAATTACTTATGGATGGCAAAATACCGACTTAATAATTTTAGCAGCACGCCCTTCAGTAGGTAAAACCGCTTTTGCTTTGAACCTTGCTCGAAATGCTGCATTAAACCCCATTAAACCTGTTGGGGTAGGTTTCTTTAGTTTGGAGATGAGTGCGTCACAATTAGTACAACGTATTTTAAGTGCCGAAAGTGAAATTCCTATTGAAAAAATTTCTAGAGGAAAATTGGAAGACTATGAATACCAACAACTGCACACAAAAGGTATTAAGCGACTAGAGAAAGCACCATTGTTTATTGATGATACTGCTGCACTCAACATTTTTGAATTTAGAGCCAAAGCACGCAGGTTAGTAAACAAACATAATGTTGGGTTAATTATTATTGACTACTTGCAATTAATGAGTGGAACCGGTGATAGAAATGGCAATAGAGAACAGGAAATTAGCACCATTTCCAGAAACCTTAAGGCTTTAGCAAAAGAGTTAGGAATACCCATTATTGCACTATCACAATTAAGTCGTGCGGTAGAAACAAGAAAAGAAAGTAAAATGCCGCAATTAAGTGACTTAAGAGAATCAGGAGCCATTGAACAGGATGCGGATATGGTAATGTTTATTTACAGACCTGAGTACTATGAAATTGGCGCCAATGAAATGGGTGAAAGTACAAAAGGGGAAACACATATTCGTATCGCTAAACATAGAAATGGGGCATTAGAAACCATTAAACTAAAAGCACATTTGGAAATACAAAAGTTTGAAGAAGTGCCCGATTCCGAATTTCAACAAAGTAATTGGAAGCAGTTAAGACCGGGAACTGTACCGGGAAGCAGTAGTGAAGAGGGGGGCAAATTATACATTCAAAAAGGAAGTAAAATGAACGGTGGCGATTTTGATGAAGGTTTTGAAGAACCACCATTTTAAAACTCATTTCTATTTACAAATAAAGAACAAAAAAAGAGGCATACTTAAATAGAATGCCTCTTTTTTTGTATGAATAACAAATGCTATTAACTATTTCCAAGGAGCAAGATAAGCCAATGTAAAACCAAAAACACTATTAGCAAAACGTGTGCTGCCGGTAGGATAAATGTTCGCAAAGCCATTACTTAAAGTAGCTTTTAATTCAAAGTTATTGTAGGCTATACCAACTAAAACATTATAGCCAAAATCAAGAGGTTTAACATAAGTAATACCTGCTGTGTAATAAGGATTATTTGAAAACTTTACTTTATTATCTAGGGGAGTTATATTACCAGAAATTTCCTCATCTGAACCCTTTTCAGTGCCCGATAAACCGGCAGCACCATATAAGCCTGTACCTATAATTGCTTTCCAGTTTTTATGGAATGGAATTTTATATTCTATGTTTAAAGGAATTTGTATATAATTCAATTTAGAAACAGTGCTGGCACCCGTTACAGCAAAAATAGTTTTATCTTTTTGTCCACCTTTTTGGAAATAAATTAATCCAGAACTAACAGAAAAATGTTTATTCAAACTTTGTTCTGCAACAATGCCGGCTTGAAAAGTAGCAATGCGGGAAAGATCAAAATATTGTACATCACTTCCTTTATCAATAAATCCACTGCTATTATAACCTGCTTGCAATCCTAACTTTAATTGTGCAAAAGATGCGGTTGTACATAGGCAAAAGATAACGATCAGTAACTTCCTCATAAATATTTGTTTAATTATAGAGTGCAAAAAAACACTAAAGGCTGCTAAGTTAGGCGTAAAAAAATGTTAACAGTTGCCTGTTTTTCTAAATATTTTAAATAATCGGTGAATTAGGGAAAAACTTGAGATGAGTAAAAATGAATAAGCATAAGCTTTTTCATAGTAAGAACATAAAAAAAATCATTGTTTCATATTATTGTTGGCATGGCAAATAACTTTTATTTTTATCGAAATTTAATTTTTACGACCCTTGTAATTATGGATTTACCCTATTTTTTTGAACAAACAATACCACAAGTTAACCAAGCATTTTGTTTAAGCAGTACCACCCATAAGCATTGCGCACAGGTACTGCGAATGAAGGCCGGTGAAAAAATTTTACTTACAAACGGACAAGGCCTTTCAGCTACCGCAATAATAACCGATACCAATAAAAAAAATACCTACGCAATGATAACCAATGTAGAACAACATTCGCCACGTACCAAAAAAGTAAGCATTGGTTTATCATTATTAAAAAACACCAACCGTTTTGAATGGTTTTTGGAAAAAGTTACAGAATTGGGCGTGTACGAAATAATTCCACTTCTAACCACCCGAACAGAAAAACAACATTTTAGAAATGAAAGAATGGAACAAATAGTTATAGCGGCTATGTTGCAAAGCAAACAATGTTGGTTGCCCATTTTACATAATCCTACGGCTTTTAAAAATATTGTTGAATACCCAAAAACTTGTAAACTCATAGCACACTGTTTAGAAGGCGAAAAAAAAACCATTCAAACTTTCAGTAACGAAAAAGAAATATTGATTTTAATTGGACCGGAAGGCGATTTTACTGCAGAAGAAATTAACCTTGCCATTCAACATCAATTCGTTCCCGTTAGTTTAGGCAATACACGCTTAAGAACAGAAACAGCAGGAATTGTTGCAGCAACATTATCCATTTTGAATTAATAGCAATATGATTAGGCATATATACCAACTTTACAGAAACAAAATTCTTATTCCTCTTTTAAAATTACAATACACTTTGAATAAGATTATTTACTCAACATTATCCTTAAAATGGTATTCCTTTCGTGCCATAACTATTGCATTATTTATTTGTTTAATAAACTTTGTCACCTCATGCAATAATGCTAAAATAAAAGAAATATTTCGCGACACAACTATTACTTCATTTACTTCATTTAATAATTTGTTTTTTGATAGTGCACAACTTCAAAGCTTTTTAAATAACCAACCCAATTTTAAAAAATTTGCCTCACAGTACAGCGATTTTTACAAGCAACGCAATTATGAATATGCCTGGTTTGACAGCACAGGTATTACTGAACAGGCTGCCAACTTAATGAACCTGCTGAATAATAGTATTGCACATTTACAAGACAGTAGTTTATTTAACCAACAACTAAATGAAAATTATCAAAAAATTATACAAAATAAAAATCATGTTTCTAAGCAAACCATATTACAAACAGAGTTATTATTAACGGGAGAATTTTTTACTTATGCAGCACAAAATTATTCCGGAAGTGATATTGACGCAGCTTCTTTAGGATGGTTCATTCCAAGAAAGAAAGTAAACTTAACGGCATTGCTAGATTCAACCATTAAATACAAAAATGGTGGCCCCTATATTCCATTGAATTCGCAATATAATTTACTGGAAGATTATTTGGAAAAGTATATGAGGTTACAAAAAACATACCCCACAGATACTATTCCTTACCCAAAGCAATTACTGAAATTAAAATCAGCATCACCCATTATTGCAGACATAAAAAATCGTCTTTATTTGTTGGGCGATCTGCCAACCAACGATTCAACTGAAACGTTCGACAGCTCATTATATGTTGGCGTAAAACATTTTCAAAAAAGAATGGGGTTATTGGAAGATGGTGTTATTGGTAAAAACCTTATAGAACAACTTAATGTTCCCATAGCAGAACGCATTAAACAAATACTTATTAACCTGGAACGCATTAGATGGATGCCCGCAGAAACAGATAGCAATTATGTTTTAGTGAATATTCCCGAATATAAGCTTCATGTGTTTGCAAACGGAAAAGAATTGTTTAACATGAATGTTATTGTAGGCAAAACCACCAACAATACCGTCATTTTCAATGGAAAACTAAAGTATATTGTTTTTAGCCCTTATTGGAATGTACCACCGAGTATTGTGCAGAAAGAAATTTTACCCGGCATGAAAAAAGATCCGAATTATTTAGCAAAAAACAACATGGAAATTACCGGCACAAGCAACGGATTGCCTGTTGTTCGCCAACGACCCGGACCCAAAAATTCATTAGGCTTAGTAAAATTTTTATTCCCTAATAATTTTGATATTTATTTACATGACACCCCAAATCATGAACTTTTTGATGCTACCACCCGTACTTTCAGCCATGGATGTATTCGCATTAGTAACCCCAAAAAATTTGCTCAGTATTTATTAAGTGCAGACACTGCAACTGTTTACACCAGTAAAGTATTAGATAGTTTAATGCATTTGCCAAAAGAAAAATGGGTAACGCTCAATACACCAATCAATGTTTACATTGTTTATTTTACGGCATGGGTTGATGCCAATGGTCAATTAAATTTTAGAAAAGACATTTACAGGCATGATGCCAAAATGAAAGAAAAGCTTTTTACCAAAGAGGAGAAACCCAATTTTTAAACAAAGCAAAGCGGTTTAAATTCATTATTTGAAAGCAAAAAATAGGTAGTTAATAATAAATTAATGGTTTTTGAATATAAAAAACCGTAATTTCAAAAAACCTATTTTTTATGCACTGGAGAAAATTTAATGGCGAGAACATTCAATTGCCCATTAAAAAAGCAGTTGAAGAAGCCATAAAAAAAGAAAGAGCCCATGGAACTAAATTAAAAGTTTGCATTGGTACGGATAGCCAGGTAAAAGGAGCCGACACTGAATTTGCTACAGTAATTGTTTTTTTACGCGAACACAATGGCGGCTTCATGTACATTCACAATGAAAAGACCAAGCAAAAATTTCACATTAAAGAACGTATGCTACTAGAGGTTGCAAAAAGCATAGAAGTAGCCTATGAATTATGCGATTTATTTATTGCTTGGGATGTTGAAATGGAAGTACATGCTGATATTAACACCAATCCCGGCTTTAAAAGTAACGATGCTTTAAAAGAAGCAATGGGCTACATTTTAGGTATGGGCTTTGCCTTTAAAGCCAAACCTGAAGCATTTGCCAGCAGTTGCTGCGCAGATAAAGTAGTGAATTAAATAAAAGGAATCCTATTAAAACCCTTTCGGCAGCTTAAACAAAGCTGCACTGACTTTTTTGCCCCTATTTCAATTCATTTGGCTCAACCAATCATATCATTCTCTGCTACTCTTAAATTATTTTGTTCAAAAAATTCTAACAGCTCTTCCCTGCCTGTTTTTTTTTCTGCACTCGTAATAAACACTTGAGGTAAAAATTGCCAGGTAGCTTTTAATGCATCTAGAAATAACTGTACATTTTTTTGAACAACAGCTGGTTTTTCTTTATCTGCTTTTGTAAACACTAAACTAAATGGTACTTCCCATTTATCTAAATCGTTTACAAATGCTAAATCATTTTTTTGAGGGGTATGGCGGCTATCAATTAAAACCATTACTTGCACCAGGTTAGGGCGTTTACGCAAATAATTTTCAATCATTTGCTCCCATCTTCTTCTGTCGGTTTGTGAACGTTTAGCGTAACCATATCCGGGCAAATCAACCAAATACCATTGTTGTTTTTGCTTTTTAACATTGCTGCTTTCTATTAAAAAATGATTGATGAGTTGTGTTTTCCCCGGCGTTGATGAAGTTTTAGCTAAATTTTTTTGCCCTGTAAGCATATTTATTAGCGATGATTTTCCTACGTTGCTTCTACCAATAAATGCATATTCCGGCTTATTGGCGACAGGGCATTTATCAAATGAAGGTGATGATAATAAAAACTTAGCAGTATGTATAACCATACTGCAAAATACAATAAAAAAAGGCCAACGATACAAAATCATTGACCTTACGGTTGTAAATGACTTAAAATTTATTTTTTACGCTTGGGCATTACTAAGCTATCTGCCGGATAGCGCGCTTTAATTGAATCGCGAACAGCATCAAACCAATTATACAAAGTATCCTTCTCTGCATCGGTTAATATGGCATCACGATGGATTAATGTATAAGATTCTAAAGGCATTTCACCTTCTTTAATTTGTTCTTTACAATCATCCATCCGCTTGTATTGTTTAGCTACACGCATGGAAGTAAAATCACTAAAATTCAAATGTCTTTTCCCTGAACGAACATGATCATCTAAAAACCATGCAACAGGCTGTATATTGTTGTACCAAGGATAACGAGTGTTGTTGGAATGACAATCATAACAGGCTTTTGCAAGAATGCTTTCAACATTAGCCGAAACCGGGTAATGCAACTTAATGTCGGTAGGTAAAGTTGTTGTTGATTGATTTTTAGCAGGGCGAATAAATTGAATAATGATAAAAATAGCCAGTAATACAAGCAAAAAACGAAGAATGATTTTTTTTACACTCATATATTTATCGTTGCTTTAGATGTTTTAATACAATAATGCTGCACATTTTTAGGTGCAGCATTATAATACCTGTATAAAAATACTGTTCTTAACTAATCAATCAAAATATTCCCGGTCATTTCTTTAGGAATAGGCAATTGCATCATTTTTAAAATAGTAGGTGCAATGTCGCCCAACTTACCGGGATGCACAACACCATGCCAATGATTGTCGATAACAAATAAAGGAACCAGGTTCAATGAATGTTGAGTATTGGGTGTTCCATCATCGTTAATCATGTTGTCTGCATTGCCATGATCAGCGGTAAGAAATATAATATAATCTTGCTTCAAAGCAGCTTCTACCACTCGTTTAACACAAGCATCAACGGTTTCAACTGCTTTTATTACTGCTGAAAATACGCCGGTATGTCCAACCATATCTGCATTAGCAAAATTTAAACAAATAAAATCGGCATATCCTTTTTCAATTTCCGGAATAAGTTTATCAGTTATTTCAACTGCACTCATTTCGGGTTTTAAATCGTATGTGGCCACTTTAGGTGATGGTACCATAATCCGCGATTCACCTTCAAAGGGTACTTCCCTTCCACCACTAAAGAAGAAAGTAACGTGCGGATATTTTTCTGTTTCAGCTATTCTAATTTGTTTTTTGCCGGCCGCTGCCAACACCTCACCTAACGTGTTATTTAAATTATCATTTTCAAAAATTACATGCACATTGCGGAATGTTTTATCATACTCCGTCATGGTAGTATAATCAATTTGCAAAGTATGCATGTTAAAATCAGGATGATTGTTTTGCGTTAATACATCGGTTATTTCTCGACACCTGTCTGTTCTAAAATTGAAACAAATAGCTACGTCACCATCTTTAATGGTGGCAACAGGTGCATTATTCTCAGTAATTACCGTAGGTTTAATAAACTCATCGGTAACATCGGCTGCATAGGAACTTTCAATTGCTTGCACTGCAGAGGAAGCTGTATTTCCTTTGCCATTCACCATAACATCATAAGCCAATTGTACTCTTTCCCAACGCTTATCGCGATCCATTGCGTAGTATCTTCCACTAACTGAAGCAATTTTACCTACACTAGTAGTTAAAAATTGTTCTAAGTCTTTTATAAAACCCAAGCCACTTTTAGGGTCGCAGTCTCTTCCGTCTGTAAAGGCATGAATATAAACTTCGTTTAATGCATTTTCTTTACAAACATTGCAAATAGCTTTTAGGTGATTGATGTGACTATGTACGCCTCCATCACTTACCAAGCCCAATAAATGCAGAGGTTTTTGGTTAGTTTTTGCTTTTTGAATTGCAGCTAATAACACTTCATTTTTTGCAAACGAACCATCGCGTATGGCCACATTAATCCGTTGCAATTCTTGATATACAATTCTACCGGCCCCTAAATTTAAATGCCCCACTTCACTGTTACCCATTTGGCCGTCGGGCAAGCCTACTGCCTCGCCACAGGTTACTAAAGTTGTATTGGGATATTTTTTAAAAAGAGAGGATACAAATGGCACATTGGCCTGCTGAATGGCATCAACCTGTTTATTCTTACCAAGTCCCCATCCATCCATGATAATTAATATTGCTTTCTTGCTCATGCATCAAAGGTAGTTAATTTGTTATTTCAGGTATGTAACCCTAACTTTAACTTTCGTTAAACATTTTATTTGGCATGTTTTTAGTGCATTTTTAATTTAAAATTTAATTGTATGAAACATCTTTTATTAATACTTGGCCTTGGAATTGGATTCATGTCATTTACATACCAAAGTGATGTTCCTGAAATTATTAATGCCCTAAAAAGTGCGAATGCAGAAGCAGTATCAGGTTATTTTGACAGTTATTTAGATTTAACCTTACCCGGCAAAGAGGAAGTAAAAAACATTGGTAAAAATCAGGCAGGCATTGCCTTAAAACAATTTTTTAGCGATGCCGGTGTGCACAGTTTTGATTTAACCTCTCAACGTGAAGCCGGAACCACCATGTACATGGCAGGGAAATTAAATGGAAAAAGCCGTTCTTACAATGTAACCTTATTGTTACGCAATAAAGAGGGACGACACCAAATTATTTCCATTCGAATTAATTAGTGAATAACCAACATTATTACAGGCCCTCAAAAAAATTTTTGAGGGCTTTTTTATGAAACCACTTAATTTGCCTGCATGATACATTTTGAAGAACAACTTAATCATTTAATCAACGAAGCGTTACATGAAGATATTGGCAGCGGTGATTACTCAACCCTTGCTTGCATTCCCGAACAGGCAATGGGTACAGCCGTTTTAAAAATTAAAGATGAAGGAATTTTGGCAGGTGTTGCTATAGCGCAGCACATTTTTAAACTGGTTGAGCCTAGTGTTTCTTTTAAAATTTATAAAAATGATGGTGAGGCAATGTTGCCCGGCGATATTGCTTTTGAAGTAAATGCCCATATTCATACTATTTTAAAATGTGAAAGATTGGTATTGAACTGTATGCAACGCATGAGTGGCATTGCTACATTAACACATCGTTTTGTTGAACTTATTGAACCTTATCACACCCAATTATTAGATACCAGAAAAACCACACCTAATTTTCGTTTATTAGAGAAAGAGGCCGTTAGAATTGGAGGTGGCACCAACCATCGATTTGGATTGTTTGACATGATTATGCTGAAAGATAACCATATTGATTATGCCGGCGGTATTGAAAAAGCCATAACATTAGCTTGGGAATATGTTCAAAAAAATAAGCTTGATTTAAAAATTGAAGTTGAAGCCCGTACTTTGAATGATGTAACAACAATTTGCAAGGTTGCTAAAGGAAAAGTATTTAGAATATTACTCGACAATTTTACGCCTGCAGAAATTTCGGAAGCATTAAACATTATTCAACACCAATTTGAAACAGAAGCGAGTGGAGGCATTAATTTAAATAATATAGTTAGTTATGCCGAAACTGGTGTAGATTATGTTAGTGTTGGTGGCCTTATTCACCAGGCAAAAAGTGTAGATTTAAGTTTAAAAGCAAAATTATTATGAGTAAAAAAAACAAACCTGACGCAAGGGGATTTGTGTATAGTACCAACCCTGACTTTAGTTTTGAACATGAACAGGAAATGCAGGAAACCTTACCCCCTGCCAAGCAAAAACTGACTATACATTTAGATACCAAACATAGAGGCGGTAAAACCGTATCAATAGTAAAAGGGTTTGTAGGTACTGAAGAAGATGCAGATACTTTAGGCAAAAAATTAAAACAATTTTGTGGTACAGGTGGCAGTGTTAAAGATGGAGAAATAATTATACAGGGCGACCAACGTGATAAAATTTTACAATGGTTGCAAAAAAATGGGTATCAATTAGCAAAAAAATCCGGCGCATGATATTGAATGCAACTTCTGCGGCTTATTATTTTTATGGCTTTCTTTTTGCCATTGCCTTCTTTGTTTTGTTTTACGGCATTGTAGTACTGTACAAAGCAGTTGCCCAAAAACAGGAAGAAGGAATAAGAAAGGCAAAACTATTAATGTTGTTAGCTGTTATTAGCATGATTTGTATAACCATTGTTTCATACTTTCTAACAGGCAACGTACCGGTATATTAGTTTCTTCAATAAGGCTATAAATCTAAATCAAGCTTCAATTGCTCACGAAACGTTTTTAATAAAGGATATTTTTCAGCCATTTTTTCAAATCGTTGTACACTCGTTAATGCTTGTTGCATGGGCAACAATTCATCATTATCGTTGTGTTCTACTACTATCGTAAAACGAATGCCTCTGTTATTAAAAGCCTGTTGAATATAATCGGCTAAATGCATTTTTTCCTGCTCAATAAATTTTTGTTGCGTTATGGCTTGAACCGTTACAGTAAAGTTTAATTCGTCCACTACAGCCAATTTAGCCATACGCAAAGTACCCACCGTTGAAGGCTTACTGCCATCTTGTTCTAATTTTTCACAATATTGATTCCAGTAATGGGTAAGCTTTTCTATGTTTAATGCTTCTGCATCAGTTACCTCCAATACATTAAACTTTTCGTTCACTTTCGCTTTTAAAACGTCTAATAAATTTTTTTTCGTACTGCCTAAGGTTGTATCAGGTTTAGTAATTGTTTTAGTAGCGACTGTTATTGGTTTTACCGGTTCATGAACTACCGGTGCAGTTGATGGTAATACTACTTCTTTGTTTAAAGCCGGTGATGGCTGCTTTTTTACCGCATCATCTATCACCAATTTTGCTTGTGGCTGAGTTGATTGCGTAGCTACAACATATTGAGGTATGGGTTTTTGTTGAATAGCAATGGGCCTATCCGTTAACTTTTTTTTTACCAAATTACCCTGTTCGGTTGAAAGTTGAATGGCCTGTTTTAAAAAACTAAGCTTAATTAAACACATTTCAACATGCAAGCGCTTGTTACGCGCCATTTTGAACTGCATTTCAGTTTCATTCAAAATATTTAACGCACTAATTAAATAAGAAGCGTCTGTTTTTTGTGCGGTACTAATGTATAATGCTTGCTTTCCTTCTAACACATCTAACAACACAGCGGCACGCTCATCTTTACAAACCAATAAATTTCTAATGAATGTGGCAAAACCATTCAATACCAAATCACCTTCAAAACCTTTCTGATTAATTTCTTCATACAGCAACATGGCACCGGCCATATCCTGATGGTACAATGCTTCTAACAATTTGAAGTAGTAATCATCATCTAATATATTCAAATGCTCAACCGTATTTTGATAAGTGAGCTCACCATTGGTAAAGCTTACAATTTTATCTAAAATACTCAGTGCATCACGCATACAACCTTCACTTTTTTGAGCAATCAGTTGAAGCGCTGTTTTTTCGGCCTTTACTTGTTCTTTTTCAACTATTTCTTCCAAGTGTTCAACGGTATCTTGGATAGTAATTCGCTTAAAATCAAATATTTGACAACGGGAAAGTATAGTTGGTAAAATTTTATGTTTTTCGGTGGTTGCCAAAATGAAAATGGCATAAGAGGGCGGCTCTTCCAAAGTTTTTAAAAAAGCATTGAAAGCACTGGTTGTGAGCATGTGTACCTCATCTACTATGTACACTTTATACTTTCCTGCCTGCGGGGCAAAGCGCACTTGTTCAACTAAATTTCTAATATCTTCAACCGAGTTGTTACTGGCAGCATCTAATTCATGTATGTTTAATGAACTTCCGGTATCAAACGAAACACAACTGGCGCAAACATTGCAAGCCTCACCTTCGGGCGTAGGATTAGCACAGTTAATGGTTTTGGCCATAATACGAGCACAGGTAGTTTTTCCTACTCCTCTGGGGCCACAGAATAAAAATGAATGCGCTATTTGATTATTTTTAATAGCATTCTTCAGTGTTGTGGTAATATGTTTCTGCCCCACCACCATATTAAAATTTTGGGGGCGATACTTCCGTGCCGAAACAATAAAATTTTCCATACGAATTGCAAGATAACAAAAGCCGAAGCAATAGCATTCATACCACAAAAATTTATATATACTCAAAACAAAACCCCATTCACCGAAAAAATGAATTTTAATGAAGTTGCGCTTTAAACCAAATTATTTTTTTTCCATCTCATGAAGCAAATAGGAACCATGATGTGGAAGAAAAAGATAGTGGGATTTTTTTGCTTGAGTATTTTAAGCCTGGGCATATTTGCCTTTAGTTACAAACCGGAATTGCATAAATCAAAGCCATTTCCTTATAAGCAAATGGGCTTTTCGAAAGAAGAAGCAGCTGCTTACTTATTAAACCGTTTTACTTTTGGCCCAACTCCGGGACAAGTTCAGACAGTGGCTAATGAAGGAATTGAAAATTGGTTTTATCAACAACTGGAAAGCAATGACCCCGATACGGCAGTAACAAATCGCTTTAATTCCCTGCATTTAGATGCGGTAGATTTATCATTAACCGACATGGTTAATACCTATCCCAATAATGGTGTAATTGTAACCATGGCACGCAAAGCCGGCATTATTGATAAAAATGACACCGGCATTGCAAAACAGGAATATCGTCAAAAATTAAGGGCATTTATGCAGCAACAGGGCTTTAAACCAATGCCCGATTTAGAAAGACAATTAATTGTTCAAAAAATTGTACGTGCTGCATACGGTAATAATCAATTGCAAGAGGTATTAACTGATTTTTGGTTTAACCATTTCAATGTTTCGCTTACAAAACCCGCTTGTGCACCTTACATTTTGGCCTATGAACGCGATGCAATAAGGCCTCATGTATTGGATAACTTTGATGAGCTTTTATTAGCTACTGCGCAACACCCTGCAATGTTGGCTTACTTAGACAATGCCAGCAGTGTGAGTAACAATAATCCTGAAGAAGCTAAACGCCTGCAAAAATTAGCTTTTAATAATAATGGTGCTTTAAAAAAAAGAGCTGCTGCTGAAGGGTTAAATGAAAATTATGCCCGTGAAGTGATGGAACTGCACACTATGGGCGTTGATGGGGGTTATACACAGCAAGATGTTACCACTTTAGCCAAAATACTTACCGGATGGACAATATATCCCATGTTTAAAAATAGCCCTGCAAATGAGCAAATTCAAAAATTATCACCTGAGGTAATGGAAAAAAGAGGATTTGTTATGCAGAATGGATTTTTATTTAGACCAAATAAACATGATGATGGGCCTAAGACATTTTTAGGTAAAAATTTTCCTGCCAATGGCGGTTATCAAGAAGGGGTAGTTGCTTTGGAAATGTTAGCACATCACCCATCAACTGCTAAATTTATTTGTACAGCATTAGCTAAACATTTTGTTAGTGATACACCTTCTAATAATTTAATTCAACAAATGGCTAACACTTTTTTGCATACCAATGGTAACATAAAAAGTGTATTAATTACAATGGTTAGCAGCAAAGAATTTTGGAATAAAAATAATGAACGCGCTAAAATTAAATCGCCTTTTGAATTAGCCATTAGCAGTGTTCGCGCTACAAATGCACAACTAACTATGCCATATCAAATTTTTAATTGGTGTAATAGAATGGGACAAAAATTTTACTACTACCAAGCACCAACAGGTTTCCCGGATAGAGCGGACTATTGGATAAATACAGGATCATTACTTAGCAGAATGAATTTTGGTTTAGCTTTTGCTGCACAAAGAATTCCGGGAATACAAGTTAATTTGTTGGCATTAAACAACTTTCATGAACCGGAAAGTGCTGAAGCAGCTTTGGAAACTTATAGTAATATTTTGTTGCCCACTCGCAACAATGAACAAAACATTCAGCGCATAACCCCTTTATTACATCAAGAGCATTTAACACAAAAAATTTCTGCTGCGCAATCAAAAAATAATAATGAAGCAACCAATAATGAAATAGTAATGCAAACACAAGCCATGAATACTAGTAGCACGCCTGCGAGTTTAAGTAGGGTTGTAGGCATTATTATTGGTTCACCTGAATTTCAAAGAAAATAAAAAAAATATTTATGAATAGAAGAATATTTATGCGCAATGGTGCTATGGCTTTATTTGCTGCCGGTATTGGCGGTGTACCTAATTTCATTGCTAAAGCTGCTACTGCAGGCAACAGAATTATTCAACCGTTTCAAAAAAAGAAAACACTGGTGTGTATTTTTCAACGTGGCGCAATGGATGGTTTAATGGCAGTTAGCCCCTATGCCGATCCAAATTTAAAACTAATGCGCCCCACCCTATATATGAGTCCGGCACAAACAGAAGGCAGCATGATTGATTTAGATGGATACTTTGCATTGCATCCCTCGCTAAAATCTTTTTACCCGTTATTCCAAAGTAAACAATTGGCAATAGCACATGGAGTAGGCAGCCCCAACCCTACCCGCAGCCATTTCGATGCACAAGACTTTATGGAAAGTGGCACCCCTTTTAATAAAGGAACCGATAGTGGCTGGTTAAACAGAGCCGTGGGTTTAATGGGGAAACCCACTACACCTTTTAATGCGGTAAGTATTACCAGTGCTTTACCCAGAAGTTTATATGGTAATAATCAGGCTTTAGCAATTAGTAATTTAAATGATTTTGCATTGCAAATGCGTGATAACCCATTAGCCGTGCAATCTACCGCTTCATCCTTTGAAGCTTTGTATGACAATAACAGTTCACAATTGCTTCAAAAAACGGGGAAAGAAAGTTTTGAAGCCATGAAAATGCTGAACGTTAATAATTTAAAACAATATGCACCTAAACCCGGAGTAGTTTATCCTAACTCAGCCTTAGGCAATGCATTAAGACAAATTGCTGTTTTAATAAAAATGGATGTTGGTTTAGAAGTTGCTTTTGCTGAAAGCGGTGGATGGGATACGCATGTTAATCAAGGTACTGACAATGGCATTTTAGCCAGAAACTTAAAAGATTTTAGTGATAGCATTGCTGCATTTTGGGAAGATATTAGTGCACAACAGGATTCCGTTACACTAATGACGATGACAGAATTTGGCAGAACTGTTCATCAAAATGGAACGGGAGGTACGGATCATGGTAGAGCCAGTTGCTTATTCGTATTGGGTAATGATGTACAAGGTGGAAAAGTTTATCACCAAATGAAAAGCTTGGCTAAAGAAAATTTAGAAGACCAACGCGACTTGCCTGTTTCTACTGATTTTAGAAGCTTGTTTAGTTCAGTTGCCAATACACATTTAGATATTCATCAAAACAATATTTTATTCCCCGATTGGACGGGTAACGGTATACCTATTATGCATAACAGCTAATTGAAAAGATATTATTGTTTATAATCCATTACCGGATGCCTTTCAAAAGGATGTTTTTGTGTATCAAAAATGTAGCGATAGGTAATTAATCGCCGGCTTTGTGATGCACCTAAGCTTTTGTAAATATTAATCATTTTAGGATTCCAATCACCGGCCCATCCCATTTCGTAGGTATGATACCACCCTTTTCCCTGAATCAGTAAAGCACTTTCATAAATTAAAAAACTGTCAATACCAAGTGCCTGATATTTAGGAATAACGCCAAAAGCCAATCCTGTTAATCGCTTGCAGGCACCGCGACGTTTCATCCATAACAAATGTAATTTTTCTTTCCAACCAAATTTGCCCTTAAAATGTTTGAAATATTGATTAACATCGGGAATATTAATAAACATGGCAATAGGTTCTTCATTGTAATATGCAAACCAAATGGCACGTGGATCCATTATCGGCTTCATGGAATTGAACAGTTTCAAAACTTGTTCTTGGGTAATTTCTTTTGCTTCGCCATGTTGTGCCCATGCTTGATTATAAACAGAAGCAAAGTCCGCTGCATACTTCTCCAATTCTTTTAAATTAGCATGCCTTGCTTCGTATCCTTTTTTCGCTTTAAACTTTTCATATCTTTCTGCAAAACGTGCCGGCAAAGGATCATCTACTTTCATTGCATAGTAAAACTGATTATAGTAATCTTGAAACCCATAACCTTCAAATAATTGCCGGTAATAAGGCGGATTAAAACTTAAACCATAAACCGGTTCATTATCAAATCCTTCAACTAACAAACCCCACCATTTATCTCGATCACCAAAATTAATAGGGCCATCCATAGCTTCCATGCCTTGGGCAATCAACCAATTTTTGGCAGTATCAAATAATAAATTGGCAGCCTGTTGATCATTAATGCAATCAAAAAATCCAATTCCACCGGTAGGAAAATCAGTGCCTTTATTCACATATTTTTTATTGGTAAATGCAGCAATTCTACCAATAGTTTCACCATTGTAATCTTGCAGAATCCAACGTTGTATGGTACCGTATTTAAATAATTTATTTTTTTTGGGATTAAACACTGCCTCAACTTCGTGATTCAATGGACGAATATAATTGGGATTATTCGCATTCATCTTTGCATTCACTTCCAAAAATGCTTTTATATCAGCTCCTTTTTCAACCGGTTTAATCTGCATATAATTATTTCTGTTTTTACGAATATAATGCAATGGCAAGATGCAAAAAATTATTTAGTATTGGTGTGTTGATAGCATAACCAGGGTACAAGCCTCAACACATTGAATTCCTTTTTCTTTAGCTAAAGCACACAATGCTTCATTCTCAGTACCCGGATTGAAAATAATGCGCTTGGGATGTAATGAAAAAATATAATCGTAAAGATTTTTTTGTATTTCGGGATTTACATACAATGAAATAGTATCTACATCACTTTCAGCAGGATGTTCAGTAATAATGGGAACACTGCCAATAAAACCGGGACGGCTTCCTATAGCCACAACCGGATGCCCATTTGCCACTAATCTATTTACCGCCAAATAACTATACCGTTGTGGGTTTGCCGATGCGCCAATAACTACTGTTTTTTTCATAAAAATAATTAGTGATTACAAAGTTATTGTAACTAACGCATTTCAGTTTGCATTGTTTTTATCGCCCCTTCTTCTAACATTTACCATCATTGAGTTTTCAACTGTTCAGAAATTATTTCCCTCAGAATGTTTTTCCAAAAAAATAATAGAATATTTATGTAATTTTTGACGAAAGATTGCAATTTTACAAAAGATATTATTTATCTTTCGTATCAAATTATTTCACCATTACACAAACACATCTAAACTATGGCAAAAGCAAGTAAAAAAAAGATAGCTCCCAAAAAAGCGGCTACAAAAAAGTCTGCTAAGAAAGCAGCGCCTAAAAAGGTAGCTAAGAAAGCAACACCCAAAAAAGCTGTGAAAAAAACAGCACCTAAAAAAGCTGCAAAAAAAGCTGCACCTAAAAAAATTGCAAAGAAAGCTGCACCCAAAAAAACAGCTAAAAAAGCTGCACCTAAAAAGGCGGCTAAAAAAGCAACACCTAAAAAAGCTGCAAAAAAAGCTGCACCTAAAAAAGCTGCAAAAAAGGTAGCACCTAAAAAGGTTGCTAAGAAAGCAGCGCCAAAAAAGGTAGCTAAGAAAGCAACACCCAAAAAAGCAGCACCTACCAACAATGCAGAAGACTTTGTAGTAGTTGAAGAAATGGTATTTCCACTGGTAGAAGTTACAACCGATGAGTCCGGCAATGATAATATGCCTGAAAATGGCTTATAGCCTGCATTGTGCGCAATGAAAATCTTCCACTGCATTTACTTAATAAGTAAATGCAGTTTTTTTTCAAGAATTCTGCATTTCGTATGGCATGTTTAAACGGCTGAATTTTTAGTGCATTCCCTTTTTAGCAATCAGTTTTCAATACCTTTAGACAACAAAACAATGTTTATGAAAAAGGTATTAGCTACTTTGCTATTAGTTAGCTTATTCAATTGGGGCTTTTCGCAAGCAACCGGTTCTATAAGTGCTAAAACTGCACAAATGCAGGCGTACAATGGGTTTTTCCCATTTTGGTGGGATGAATCTAATGGTAAAATTTTTCTATTAGTGAATAAACCCGATTCACAATTTTTGTATGTTAATAGTTTGCCTGCCGGTATTGGTTCAAACGATTTAGGGTTCGATAGAGGCTTAATTGGTAATTCAAGAATCGTGTATTTTACCAAAGCAGGAAAAAAACTTTTGCTTGTTCAACCTAATCAATCATACCGTGCAACCAGTAATGATAAAAATGAACAAAGAGCAGTTGAAGAATCATTTGCACAATCAGTATTAGGAAGCTTTGATATTGTTGCTCAGGAGAATCATCAATACCTGATTGATATTACTCCATTTTTGTTGCGCGATGCACAAGGAGTAGCAGCTAAAATTAAAGCCATGAAGCAAGGCACTTATCAATTCAACGAAAGCAGAAGTGCCATATACTTACCCAACACAAAAAATTTTCCGCTAAACACCGAAATGGAAGCAACCATCACCTTCACCGGAGGTGATGATGCAGGAAGAATGGTTACTTCTGTTACTCCTTCTAAAGAAGCCATAACTGTTCGTATGCACCATTCTTTTGTTCAATTACCCGATAATCAATACAAACCTCGGAAATATGATATTCGCAGTGGTTACTTTGGCACAAGTTATTATGATTTTAGCAGTCCCTTTACCGAACAAATTCAACAAATGTTAATTAACAGGCATCGGTTAATAAAACTTCATCCTGAACAAGCAATTAGTGAACCTGTAAAACCAATTGTGTATTATGTTGATAATGGTACACCTGAACCAATTCGTTCTGCCTTAATTGAAGGCGCCTCGTGGTGGAATCAGGCATTTGAAGCAGCCGGTTTTAAAAATGCTTTTCAAGTAAAAGTATTGCCCGATTCGGCTGACCCAATGGATATTCGATATAATGTAATAAATTGGGTGCATCGGTCAACCAGAGGTTGGAGTTATGGTGCCAGCATTACCGACCCTAGAACAGGTGAAATTATAAAAGGGCAAGTTACATTGGGCTCTTTACGAGTAAGGCAAGATTATTTAATTTATAGTGCTTTACTTTCACCATTTTCAACAACCCAGCCTGTTTCACCGGTGTTACAAGCTACAGCGTTGCAACGTTTGCGGCAACTGGCTGCACATGAAGTTGGGCATACTTTAGGGCTGCAACACAACTATGCATCCAGCTATAACAATAGAGCTTCGGTTATGGATTACCCTCATCCCGATGTATTTGTAAATAATAAAAATGAAATTGATTTTTCAACCGCTTACACCAATGGCATTGGCGAATGGGATAAACGTGCCATTACTTATGGGTATGCACAATTTACACCAGGCACTAATGAAGCTGTGGCATTAGATAGTATTCTAAGGAAAAATTCTAAAGATGGTATTTTATTTATTGCCGACTTAGATGCCAGAGCTGCAGGTGGAATGCATCCCTATGCGCACTTATGGGATAATGGAAAAGATGCTGTTGATGAACTAAATACTTTATTAAAAGTTCGTAGCGTTGCTTTAAAAAATTTTTCACAGCAAGCCATTACCGTTGGTACACCTATGGCTAAACTTGAAGACGTATTGGTTCCATTGTATAATTTCCATCGTTATCAATTAGAAGCCGTATGCAAGCTGATTGGAGGCATTAATTACAGTTATTCTGTAAGAGGAGATGCATGGCAACAACAACCTGAAATATTACCCAACAGTGTTCAACAAAAAGCTTTGCAAGCAGCATTACAATGTTTAAATGCCGATGTATTAACCTTGCCTAAACAAATTATTCAGTTAATACCACCTCGCCCCCCTATGTACTATAATGTAGGAGAATTATTTGAAAAAAGAACTGCTCCGGCTTTTGATGCATTAGCTGCTGCTGAAGCATTAGCCAACTTTGAGTTTGCGTTTCTATTTAATACGGAAAGAGCCAACCGCTTGGTTGAAAATAAAGCTATTGCACATACAATTGGATGGGAAGATGTAATGGATGCCATTATTCAACAAACATGGAAAACACCATTGGCGAATGATTTAGCTCTTCAAGTTCAGCTTCAAACCCAACAACAGGTAATTAGTTGGTTACTGAATTTATACCAAGATAAAAATGCCAATTATGCCGTAAAATCCATTACTTATAATGGCTTAATGAAAATAAAAAAATTGGCACAACAACAAATGTCAGCAAACCCGGCACTAACTGCCCATTACAGTTATGCTATTGAAAGAATTGAACATCCGGAAAAAATACAAATGCCTCAACCGGTTGATTTACCACCCGGTGCACCTATAGGATGCGACTGGGATGAAACCTATTAAATAACCCACAACAATAAGCCCTGCACGTTTTCACGATTGCAGGGCTTTATTTTTTAAACAATATTGTTGTTTTAAATTAACATTCTAAGAGGTTCTTCCAATAAACTTTTCAGTGTTTGAAGGAAAGCAGCACCGGTGGCACCATCTACAACTCTATGATCGCAACTTAATGTTACTTTCATTACATTGCCCGGAACGATTTGTCCGTTTTTAACAACAGGTTCTTGAGAAATACCACCTACTGCTAAAATGCATGAATCGGGTGGGTTGATAATAGCGGTAAATTGATCAATGCCAAACATTCCCAAATTAGAAATGGTGAATGTACTGCCCTCCCAATCGGCAGGTTGCAGTTTCTTATCTTTTGCTTTTTGAGCATATTCTTTTACCTGTGTAGCAATTTGGCTTAAACTTAAAGTATCGGCAAAACGAACAACAGGCACTAATAACCCTTCATCTACCGCAACAGCCACGCCAATATTTACATGTTGGTTATAGCGAATGAAATCGCCCATCCAACTGCTATTCACTTTAGGGTGTTGTTTTAATGCCATAGCGGTTGCTTTCACCACCAAATCATTAAAGCTTATTTTCACTTTTGCATTTTCATTCAACTTAGCACGAGCAGCAACTGCAGCGTCCATATCAATAGACATGGTTAAATAAAAATGAGGCGCAGTAAATAAACTTTCACTTAAACGACGTGCAATGGTTTTGCGCATTTGAGATACAGGAACATCTTCATAACGTACCTGGCCTGACGCTGCAGCAGGTGTAACCGTAGATACACTAGTAGCAGAAGCAGGTGCTGTGCCGGGTACATAATTATCAATATCTGCTTTTATAATACGCCCATTGTCACCACTACCTTTTACATATCTAAGATCAATACCTTTTTCTTCCGCTAATTTTTTAGCCAAAGGTGAAGCAAAAATTCTTCCTTCATTTACTACTGTTGGTGCAGCAGCAGGTGCAGTATTATTAGCTTGAGTGGCTACAGGCGCAGTAGTTGCAGGTGCTGGCGCATTACCAGCAGCAGCAGGTGCACCATTTTTTAATGCGGCAACAATACCATTTACATCTAATCCTTCCTTACCAATAATACACAATAAATCGTTCACTTGAATTTTCTCGCCTGCTTTTGCACCCTGATACAATAAAGTACCATCTTTATAGCTTTCCAATTCCATAGTAGCTTTATCGGTTTCAATATCGGCAAGTATTTCTCCTTTTTTAACGGTATCACCAATATTTTTATGCCATGCAGCTATAACGCCTTCAGTCATGGTATCACTTAAACGTGGCATTAATACTACTTCTTCCATTTTGCTTACATCTACCGATGGCGCAGCAGCAGGTTGAGCAGCTGCAGGTACAGAAGCCGGCGCAGTGCTGGGCGCTGCTTGTGGTGCAGTGCCTGGTGTATGCTGTGCTACTAAGGCACTTACATCTTCTCCCGGCTTACCTAAAATGGCCAATAAATCGTTTACTTGTAATTTTCCTCCTGCCGGAGCACCAATATGTAAAAGCACACCGGTTTGGTAGCTATCTAATTCCATAGTAGCCTTATCAGTTTCAATTTCGGCTAATAAATCGCCTTTATTTACAGTATCGCCAACTTTTTTGTGCCAGGCCGCAATAACTCCTTCAGTCATGGTATCGCTTAGGCGTGGCATTAATATCACTTCTGCCATAGTTCAATTGCTCTTTAAAATGAGCCGTGAAATTAAGTTAAAAAAAAGAACTGCGTAGGTAAACCTTAAAAATTTGACCAATTCTTTATTCTTGGCTTTATTTCAACGACTGAATTATTGATTAGGTTTGTTGCTTTATGTTATTGCCCTTGTGCTAATGAGTAAGCTTTTTTGCTGCCTAACATTAGTAATAGTTCAGAAGAGCAAATTTTAAAATTACCACTCATACTAACATATAAGCCCAAAACATCCATTTGATTTAAGGGCATATCGTCAATACTTTCAAACCGCACATTATATTGATTGACCAAATTGGTATAAACTGAACCCGTAGGCCATACTTGCGTACCACGATTACTAATATTCACCAATTTAAACTTAACCCCCGCATGTCGCATACACTTATTGGCAATGGCAATGGGTTGCTCATTGCTTTCAATGAAAAAGTCAACTCCCACAATATGCTCTTTCTCAGTTTCAATTGACTCGAGCATTGGGTTTTTATCTAACTTAAAATGGGTTTGCGTGGTAGGCATATTCGGCAATAGTGGACGAGCACCTGCTTTTGGGGTTTTACCAAAGTTTTGAATAATTGCATTTGCAAACTCAGTGGTAGAAAGCGATGGGGTGCTTTTGTCTCCAAAATCGCCCGTGTGTATGCCTTGTTCAAGCGTGTACAACAATGCATTTTCAATTAAAGCAGCTGTTTGCATTAAACCCAAGTGGTGTAACATGCCTATACCACTCAGCAATAATGCTGTTGGGTTGGCAATGTTTTTACCGGCAATATCGGGGGCTGTACCATGCACTGCTTCAAAAATGCAAATATGGTCGCCAATATTGGCAGAAGGGGCAAAACCTAAACCACCCACTAGGCCTGCACACAAATCGCTAACAATATCGCCTTGCAGATTGGTTAATACCACCACATCAAATAAATCGGGGCGAGTAACCAACTTCATACACAAGTCATCCACAATTACATCATCTGCTTTTAATTCCGGATAATCTTTGGCCACTTCATAAAATACCTGCAAGAACAAGCCATCCGTAATTTTCATAATGTTGGCTTTATGCCCACAAGTAATGCGTTTAGCACCTTTTTTCTTGGCCATTTCAAACGCATACTTAATTAATTGGTGGCTGCCGGGACGGGTTATAAACCTGCGGCTAAGGGCCACATCGTGGGTAAGCATATGTTCAATTCCACCATAGGTATCTTCAATATTTTCGCGAACAACGGTTATATCAATTGGAATGCCTGCTTTGCTAAAAACGGTATCAACACCATGCAGTGTTTGAAAAGTACGCTTATTAGCATAGGTATTCCAAGTTTTGCGGGCTGTTACATTCACGCTCTTAACGCCTTTCCCTTTAGGGGTTTCCATGGGCCCTTTAAATAAAATACCCAATGCTTCTATTGTTTGCTGAGCATCGGGTGTCATTCCATTACTGTAACCTTTATCAAAAACCCATTTCCCCATTTCTACAAATTCATATTCTAATGGAACTTTTGCAGCGGTAAAAATGGTTAAAACAGCATCCATTATTTCGAGGCCTATACCATCGCCTTTTGCTACTGCTATTTTATTCATGGCTCAAATTTTTTAGATTGCAAAAGTAAGCATTCAATGCTTTGTATGCTGCGAAACAGCTTACTAAAGGCCATTTTAAGGCCATTAATTGCAAAAAATGCATATTTTGTGTGAAATAAGTAACTTTATACCCATAGTTTAAAGCCTATGATTACGAAAATTTCTTCAGGCATACAAATTAGTGTGGAAACTTTCTATCAGCCGGAATACAGCAATCCCTTTACAAACGAATATATGTTTGCCTATCGCATTACGATTGATAATCTGAATGCTTTTCCGGTAAAGCTTTTAAGAAGACATTGGTTTATTTATGATTGCAACTGTGAACGAAGAGAAGTAGAAGGGGAAGGTGTTGTTGGGGTTCAACCCATTGTTTTGCCCGGCCACCAATACCAATATGTAAGTGGTTGCAACTTTAAATCGGAAATGGGTAAAATGAGCGGCCATTATACTATGCTAAACTTAGATACTCAAACCAACTTTACCGTAAACATTCCGGTTTTTGAAATGATAGCACCGGCTAAATTAAACTAAGGGTGATATTTGGCTTCTTCAAAAATTTGTTTGGCAGGTGTATTGAGTAATTGGTCTAAAGTTACATCCTGATGATTTTTCATCCACAATTTTACAATTTGCCATCCGGTAAACAGGCCAATGTTACCCGGTGCCGCAGGGCCTAATTCAGGTGTTCCGGGTCCGTCATTTACATAAGATGCAATTTGGGTAGGCTCTGTTTCATACAATAAATTGTTTTGTATAAAAAAACTCCAAATATTTTTTTCATGATCATAACAACCCTTTAATTGATCATTTGTATAACCGGTTTTTAAAGTATCGGCAACTGTTGGCAAACAGGCATCTAAAACATATAAACGCTTTCCTAGTTCAATCATCTGATCTATTAATGGATTTCCTGCCTTCTTTTCGGGATAATAATCATTAATAATACTGCGCATGCAGTTAACAACTATATATTGTGGTTCAAAACGGCGAGTTTCATAATCGGGATACACTTCGCTAATATATTGTGTATGATAAGCCGGAAATTGATGGCCTAAATAAGCTTGTAATCCTATTGCCAAGCCCGATGAAGTAAGCGCAGTACCAACGCCCTCAATGGGACCAACAAATGTGATAATTTGATGGGGCAAATTATATTTGGGAAAATAATAATGAAAGTATCGGAAACCTTGCGCAATTTGTTCAGTATAATTTTTAAAATGGGGGAACTGCACTTGCACGGCACTATCAATGGCAGCGTACGTACGTCGGAATAATAAAACGTCTTTCACTACACTATCAGGCTGTGGGTATGCGGCTAAAATATTGTACAAATAATCTTTAATAAAAACCGGATATTTTTTTTGAAGAGAATCTAATCCCCGTGCAATATGCAAGGTGTCGAATGAAAAAAAATCACGCTCAAATCGTTGAACCGTTAAAGGCATTGATATATTTGAAACATCAGGCAACTTTTTTTTGGGTGAACAAGCAATGGCCATTAATATGATGATGCCCAAAAAAATTTGCAACCTATATTTCATAAACCAATATTTTTTGCAAAATAAGCACATTGCTGCAAGTGCAACTATTTGTTTTGTTAAGATTATTGGGATTGTATTGGTTGAAAAAACGGAAATTTGTGCCGAATTAAATTCAAAACTGTTTAAGAGACATATAGATAAATCTCATCTAAAGCAACCAATTTATTATTTTTAATAGTAATTCATGAAAATATTTTTAGCACAACAGAATTATCACATTGGCAATTTTGAACAAAATACCCAAAAAATTATAGCAGCCATTGAAACAGCAAAAGCTGCAGGTGCAGATTTAATTGTATTTAGTGAAATGAGTATATGCGGATATCCGGCAAGGGATTTTGTTGAGTTCAATGATTTTATTGATAAATGTTATGAAGCTATTCACACCATTAAAATGCATACCCAAAATATTGGGGTATTAGTAGGTGCACCTGCCCGTAACAGAACAGGAAAAGGAAAAGAATTATTTAATGCTGCCTATTTTTTATACAAAGAAAATATTTTAGCAGAAATACATAAAACCTTATTACCAACTTATGATGTATTTGACGAGTATCGCTATTTTGAGCCCGCCTTTCAATGGCAAGTAATTCCTTTTAAAGGCAGAAGAATAGCAGTAACCATTTGTGAAGATATATGGAATTTGGGTGATAATCCATTGTATCGCAATTGCCCCATGGATATATTGATGCAACAAAACCCCGATGTAATGGTAAACTTAAGTGCATCACCATTCGATTATACCCATGTAGAAGATAGAAAAGCAGTAATAAAAGCGAATGTATTAAAATATAAATTACCCATGATTTACTGCAACGCCGTGGGTAGTCAAACAGAAATTGTATTTGATGGTTCATCGTTGGTATTTGATAAAGATGCCAACTTGTGTAAACAATTGCCCATGTTTGCAGAATCACTTGAAGCTGTGCATTTAAATGAAAATGGCTATTTTGATGAACCTGTTATTGAAGCAGCAGCTTATGTACCCGATAAAGAATTAAATCCGGATATTTTACAACCACAACTAAATATTGAACAAATATACAATGCGCTAATAGTAGGTATTCGCGATTACTTTTCTAAAATGGGTTTTAGCAAAGCCATTATCGGTTCATCAGGTGGAATTGACTCGGCTGTAACCTTAGCCATTGCTTGCGAGGCATTGGGTGCTGAAAATGTAAAAGCCGTACTAATGCCTTCCCCCTATTCAACTGAACATTCCGTGAATGATGCGGTACAGTTAAGTAAAAACTTGGGAAATCCTTATGATATTATTCATATTTCCGACATATATGAAACTTTTCTAAAAACGCTGCAGCCTCAATTTAACGGTATGCCCTTTTCGCTGGCAGAAGAAAATTTGCAAAGCAGAATAAGGGGAAATTTACTAATGGCTATCTCTAATAAATTCGGATATATTTTACTGAATACATCCAATAAAAGTGAGCTGGCAACAGGTTATGGTACCTTGTATGGCGATATGGCCGGAGGATTAAGCGTGTTGGGCGATTGCTACAAGCAGCAAGTGTATGCATTGGCACGTTATATTAATCAAGAACGAACCATTATTCCTGAAAACATCATTACCAAAGCGCCCAGTGCGGAATTAAGGCCTAACCAAAAAGATAGCGATAGCTTGCCCGATTATGCAATATTAGATGCAATTCTTTATCAATATATTGAACAACGGAAAGGGCCTGCCGAAATTAAAGCCATGGGTTATGATGCAACATTGGTTGATCGCACATTAAAACTGGTAAACATGAATGAATACAAACGCAACCAATTCTGCCCTATTATTCGTGTATCGCCAAAAGCATTTGGTGTTGGCAGGCGTGTTCCTATTGTTGGGAAATATTTAAGTTAGTGTATATAAATATGCGCTAATCGTGTACAACCATTAAAGGCACATTGCTATGAAAAGCCATCATTTTGGTATGACTGCGTTTGAATATTGTATCAAAAAAACTGCGCCGTTTAGGTATAGTAATTAATAAATCAATTTTATGTTGATGCACGAACGTATTGGTAGCCTCCATAAAATTATCGCTATCTACAAAATGATATTCCGGGTTGTATTGATGCAACAAGTTATGCAGCATTAAGCTTTGATGAGGTGTATCGGGGGTAAAATGGCTATTATCTTTATCAATGTTCATAACATATAAAGCTGCATGTGTAGCATCTAAAATATTCAATATAGGTTTAGCCGGTGTAGTTTCAACCACTTGTTGAAAGTCGCTTAAAAACAAAACTTTTTCTATTGGCTTTATCGGGGCATGTTTGGGCACAATAATAACAGGCACGTGCACATGCTTGGCAACATTGATGGTATTACTTCCAAATAAATTTTCTTCAATAGCATCACCACCAGTAATACCCATAATAATTAAATCAATATTCATTTTTTCGCAGACACCTTTAATGCCATCTGTTAAAAAATTAAATTCGGAAATAGTTTCAATGGTAACATGTGGAGACTGATAAGCTAACAATACAAATTTTAAATTTTCTAAACCTGTTTTGCTTCCTTGTTCCAAATTTTCAATGCTCACTGTATCAACAGCAGGAATTAATGGATCAGCTCCTACTGTAACCATAGTTTGGTAAGTGTTATAAAGAATAACCTTTTCGGCATTCACTTGTTTTGCCACTTCCATAGCATAAATAGCGGCATGTTTGGCTGTTTCAGAAAAATCGGTGGGAACTAAAATAGTTTTCATATGTTAACTTTTGTTCACTAAAGTTAATACATGGAATTGGCTCTGCAAATGATTTAAATCATTTTATAAAAAAATAATATTATTTTTCTGTCTGTTTTGTTTAGGTAAACTATTTATAATCGTTCAATAATTCCAGCAATACCTTGACCACCTCCTACGCAAGCAGTAACCATACCATACTTTTTATTTAGCCGTTGCAAATCGTTTAAAATTTGTATGGTTAATTTAGCACCTGTACAACCCAAAGGATGGCCCAAGGCAATGGCTCCCCCATTAATATTTACTTTTTGCGGATCAAGTCCCAGTTCGCGAATAACTGCAACAGATTGTGCGGCAAAAGCTTCATTCAATTCTATTAAATCAATATCACTTAAACTAATACCTGCTTGTTTTAATACTTTAGGCACAGCAGCAACCGGCCCTATTCCCATAATGCGTGGATGTACGCCGGCACTTGCGCAATTGACCAATCTGCCCAAAGGCTTTAAGCCCAATTCATTCATCATTTTCTCGCTCATTACAATTGTAAAAGCAGCACCATCACTGGTTTGTGAAGAATTTCCTGCAGTAACCGTTCCATTTAAAGCAAATGCAGGCTTTAGTTTAGCAAGGCCTTCCATTGTTGTATCGGCTCTTAATCCCTCATCAGTATCTACTACAAAACTGCGAACAGCTTTTTTACCCTTTTCATTTACATAAGTTTCTTGAACAGAAATAGGCAATATGCCTGATTTAAAATAACCATTTTCAATGGCTACTTTCGCTTTTTGGTGTGAATAATAAGCAAACTCATCTTGTGCTTCACGAGTAACATTAAATTCTTTTGAAACAGCTTCTGCAGTTAAGCCCATACTTAGATAATAGTCGGGTTCATCTTTAGCAATATTGTACGAAGGCACTGTTTTCCAACCTGTCGTCGGCACTAAACTCATACTCTCAGTTCCACCGGCAATAATGCAATCGGCCATACCGGTGCGTATTTTAGCAGTAGCCATTGCTATACTTTCTAAACCACTTGCACAATAACGATTTATAGTAATACCCGCTACTTCAATACCAAGCGCTTTGGCCGCAATAATTCTTCCAAATTGCAAACCTTGTTCCGCTTCGGGCACAGCATTACCAACAATAACGTCATCCACTCTTTTATAATCTAATTGTGGTACTGATGCCATTAAACCTTTTATTACTTCAACAGCTAAATCATCGGGACGATAAAAACGAAATCCCCCTTTTTTGCTTTTAGTAACTGCTGTTCTAAAACCGGCTACAATGTAGGCTTCCTGCATAACAAATAATTTACTGTTCAAATGTAACAAATAAAGTTGTTTATGCAACTAAATATTTCATGAAATTTTAGTCGCTTTGTGTTAAAGATTTCCGATCAGCAGGCAACATTAATGATGCAACGGAATAATATGATAAGCCGGAGTTAGAAATTATTCCGGCGTTAAAATTCGCCATATTATCTTCGCAGTATGTACACATTTTTAAGAAATTTAATGTTTCAACTGGAACCTGAAAAGGCGCACTATTTTGCAATGAATAGTTTACAAATGGGTTGCAGATTTGCACCAATAAAAAAAATTATTCAACAAAATTGCTCATACAACCATCCTAAATTAGAAAAAAAACTTTGGGGATTAACTTTTAAAAATCCTGTTGGGTTAGGTGCAGGTTTTGATAAAAATGCTATTTATCTTGGTGCATTGGATTGTTTGGGATTTGGCTTTGTTGAAATTGGTACAGTTACACCCAAGCCACAATCAGGCAATGAAAAACCTCGGTTATTCCGACTTACAAAAGATAAAGCTTTAATCAATCGCATGGGCTTCAATAATGATGGCGTTGTTGCCATTCAAGAAAGACTTGCCATGTGGCGAAATAAAACCAACACAAAACATCCATCAAACTTAATTGTTGGTGCCAACATAGGTAAAAATAAAGATACCCCTAATGAAGAAGCGAGTTTAGATTATTGCTTATGCTTTAATAGCTTGTATGATACAGCAGATTATTTTGTGTTAAATGTTAGTTCACCCAACACTCCCGGACTGCGGGCTTTACAAGAAAAAGAGGCGTTACGTGAAATTGTAAGCAAAGTACAAAACGCCAATTATGGTAAAACAAAACCTAAACCCATTTTACTTAAAATTGCCCCCGATTTAAGTAATCAAGCAATTGATGACATTATTGAATTAGCAGAACAAACACAACTTTCCGGATTGGTAGTTAGTAATACCACAATTGGAAGAGAAACTTTATTGCATACTTCAAAAGCGCAAATTGATGCAATTGGTGCCGGTGGCTTAAGTGGGGCACCCTTATACCAAAAAAGTAACACCATTCTAAGTTATGTTGCTACACAAACCCAACACCGTTTACCTATTATTGGAAGTGGTGGTATTTTTACAGGTGAACAAGCAGTTGAAAAAATAAAAATGGGTGCATCATTAATACAAGTATGGACCGGTTTTATTTATGAAGGACCCGGTATTGCCAAAAATATTTGCAAAACCATTTTGCAAAGTGAATAAATTTTTAATGTTAGAATGAAATACGGAAACTGCCAAATACACCAAATTTATTAACGGTTTCATTAACAGCAGGTGTTGGTGATAAACGCCAAATAAAATCAACCCTGAATAATTTAAAAATATTATCAATTCCTGTTCCCAATTCTGTATAAACATTGCCGCCTAATGATTTAAATGGCGCATTACCCACATAATTTAATTGTTGATTAGCTTGGCTCAGATTACCCACTACAGCTTTAAAAGTCCATAATTGGCGTAGCTTTAGTTTACGGGTAAATGAGGTTAAACGGAATAAACCATTACCAATAATGTGTTCAATATTAACACCTGCATATTCATCGCTTACATATTCAAAACGGTTCATTAAACTAAAAGCATATTTGTTGTAATAATATTGTTCATTACCCGGATGTATTTCAAGAAACTGATAGGGTGCGGTTCCAAAAATTTTACCACCATATAAATTGTAATACAAATAACCAAAAGGAGCAATTTTCAAATTATCTGAAACAGATAAGCTAACCTTATCATAGGTATAACTGCTATGCAAAACCCCTGGAAAGCCATGCACATAATTGAACAAAACAATAGGATAATCGCTACCTAAGCTGTATTGTGTAAAATTGCTTACCAAAGTACGTTCATCATAAGCATAACGCACACTGAAACCGGCCTCAAATGTTTTTAAAGGCGTGCCGCCATTGGTGGTTGGGAAGTATTGTTTACCCGGCAAGTTTAATACTGCTTGATATTGCTTTGAAGTTAAAGAAGTTCCAAAACCAAAACCGGAATTAGTAGAAGCATAATATTCTAAATTCCATTCTTCGGATCGCTGATATTTAAAGGGAATATTGGGGCGTCTGAATATGGTAGCAAAAATATTGTCCGTACCCATTTCATCGGCATACATTTGTCCGTTATCTAAATCGTTACGGTATTTTAAATTAATATAGCTCCAAGGCTGCCTGCTAAACTGATACCGAATTTCGCCGAGTCCCTTTAGGCCCTGATCTTTAAAACCATAAGCTAAATAAGTGTGCGCATACCAATGTTCATTAAAGCCCCTGTTGGTTTCTACATCAAATCTTGTTCTTATTCCTTCATATGGATTTCCACTTAACCAATACCACCAAGGACCAATCCGAAAATTACCAACATCTTTATATCCCTTTGCCAAAAATTCTAATGCGTTTCTATAACGAATGTAAGTTACATTTTTTTCTAATGTATCAAGTAGTGCATAAACTGTTTTTTCACTTTTGTTTAATTCCTCGTGTCGATGCGTAACCCAAAAAGAATCGGGCAAATTGGTAACATTGGGTAACAAATCTACCTCACTAGGGGTTTTAGCAGAATCGAGCATTTGAGTAACATAGGGGCTGTTTAATAAAACCTTCCTATAGGTGGTTGTTTTCCGGCCTTTAAATGCCAGTTTATTTTTTCCCAATGGGGAAATATCTACAACAAATTTATCTTTCGATAAAAACCAAATACTATCATCAATTAAGCGATATTCCTGAATTAAAGTCAGCCCACTTACAAAATTTAAATTTACATCAACGGCAGGCCGTAAAGTAATTTTTTGAATGGCAAAACTGGTATCATTAACCCAACAATCACCATCAAATAAATCTTCACCCTTATGTTTAGGCGTAAACTTAAAATGCACTAAACGACGGTGATTGAGGTATTGCGTATCTAACAATTTAAAATTGTAAAACTTATCAGCCCTTTCATTAAACGGGCCAATGAAAGAACGATTAAATACAGGAATGGTATTGGCATATATATCAACTATTTGGTACATATTACCCAGTTGTTTAATCAGGCTTTCATTATCAATACCATTGGTTTTTGTAGCTTTTATAATTTCGCGAGAACGAACAGGATTATTTTGATGGTAATAATCGGAAATAGTTTCGGTTAAATAAGCAGGTAAAAAAGGCTTTTCTTCGGAAGTAGAATCAATATAATTAAAAACAAAATTGAGGGGTTTAACTAAAAAATTTTTGGACAGTTTTTCGGTATTAATATTGGCAATATCTAATTCCAATTTATTGTAAGCTTCGTAATAATAGTTTTTCCAGTGGGTTCTATCGTGTTCAGGTTTGTGCTGCATAATTTTTCGCCAAAACCATAAAGCGCGATTATACTTGCTTTTTACCACTACATCAGTACTGGGAAGTAATTCCATTTTAACGGTAAAAAAAGCTGAATCTTTAAATAAGGACGCAGGAATTAGCACATTCTTATAACCCACACTGCTGATTTGCAAAGTATCATTATGACTCCACTGACCGGAAGTAAATGAAAATTTGCCTGATGAGTCTGTTAGTACCCCTTGTCCACTTAATTTAAATACTGCTGTAGAAAAAGGGATAGGTTCATCACTTTGTTTATCAACAATAACTCCGCTAATTTTAATTATTTGTGCTGTAGCCAGCGTATTGAATAATACCAACATCAATACACTCAACAGGATTTTCTTAGCTGCATGCCATATCATACTGCAAAATTAAAGGATAGCGTATTGTAAAATGAGACATAAATCACAACAGCACTTTTAAGTGTTATGAATGATGATTATTTTGTGGAAAGATAAGTTAAATGATTTGAATGCTGCTTATTGTAAAAAATCGAAATAATACAAAATATAATTCATTTAATTAATTTATGTGGGGTAATGATTTGAAAAGAGCAGGAAAATATTTTATTTTTAAACACAGTGTTTTAAGCTAAAATTAATAAGTTATGAAAATATTTTGGAAAGCGTTACACTTAGCAGCAACAGGAATTTATTTATTTTTTAAATATGAGAGAAATGCCAAAATTCAAGGTTGCATTGCCTTGGCAGCCATCCTACTTGGTATAGTTTTACATGTTTCAAAAACGGAATGGATATTCATTTTAATTTGTATAGCACTGGTAATAGCATTAGAAATGTTGAATACGGCTATTGAAAAAACATGTAACCAAATTACCGTTCAATTTCAGCCAAACATTAAAACCATTAAAGATATTGCTGCAGGTGCTGTTTTGTGGGCTTCATGCATTAGTGCCATTATTGGCTGCCTTATTTTTATTCCAAAGATATACGCTTTAATTACCACATAAAAAATCCACGCATTGTTAAAAATAAACTTACGTGGATTTTTATGATGCAATTATTGAATTGAAAAACTTCAATGATTAGAAATCCAAACCAAGCGATAAATAAAAAACGGATGGACCACGGAACACTCCTTTCATTGGCCAGCCTAAGTCAGCGCGAATAAAATAACCCAGCAAAGTGCTACGCACACCAAATCCATAACCACCGGCAAAAGGGCCTAAACCACCTGCGTCAATCCTAACATTAATTGGATTGGCTTGCGGATTGGGTGATGGGAATATTTCCGTTGGCCGTTGAATGCCATTGAATTTACCATTCCACGCAGTACCTAAATCAATAAATTGAATTACCTGGAAATTGCGAAGGAATGCATTATTAATAGGCTTATTGAATAAAGTTGAGAATAAGGGCAACCTTAATTCACTATTAATAACCACAGCATTGTTACCATTGGCTACATTTTGATTATAACCACGCATATTTAATGCCAACGATTGGAAGGCATAAGTTTGATCGGGTGCAGGTTGATTGGCACTGTTGAATTTTGGATTTACCCATCCGTCGGTTCCACCTAAATAATAAATTATTTTTTGATTACCGAAGCTAAAGTCGCCGGCAGCACGAGTTGCCCAAATAAAATTGCGATAAATTTTATAATAATTACGTGCATCAAAACCAACATTATAGGTTTGATTGCCACTTCCGCCCGTAGTGCCTGCTATTGGTTCGGTCATATCAAAGTACACTTTCCAACGTAATCCATTCCAAATATTTTGAGCAGGATTTATAGTGTTATCATAAACGTATTCAATATGTCCTACCAAATATTGAGCAGAAGTATCACTCACTTTTAATGAAAACTGGTCGGCCGGTTTAATAACGCCGAGGTCTTTACGTAAGCCAAAAGTAGCTCTTAGACTCCTTACCTGATCGAATGGATAGGCTACATTAAACTGATACAAATTGGTATATAGCTGATTATCGTATGGTGTTGTATTAAAGAAGTTACTTTGAGTACTGCGGTAATAAGTAATACCCCAGTCAACCCTATGCTTTAAATTTTGAAATGAGAAGAAGAAGTCTTTGTCTTTTAAAGTAGTACCAAAACGAATACCGCCAATGAATTTAATATCTTCCATTAAATCACTAACACCAGCGCGGAAACTCCAGTTAATGGCACTTCCGTTGTTAAGCTGAATAGGCCCTGCCCCACCGGCATAGGGTTGAAAACGATTAACCAATATATTATTTGTAACACCGGCCAATAAATAATCAGCACTAAATTTTAAACGATAATTAAACAATTTTGTTTGTTGTATATAATTATGCTGCTGATTACTTCCTGTTACATTCGCTAAATCGCTATTCCCTGCATTACCGGCTATTTCGGCATTATTGGCTGTATTGGTGGTATCATTTGCAAACTCGTTTTGGAAAAAGTTTTTAGGCGCATGCCGAACAGTATCAACTACTACCGGTTGTTTTTTATTGTTTTTATTATTGGCAGCAGCAAAGTTTAATGGTTTACCCTGAGCAATCTTGTCGGCCTGCATTACTTCCTGCATATATTGAGTGGGCCTAGCATTAACATTGCGCCTATTTAAAGCAGTAGCATCCACTTTCAATTTATACAAATATTTAAAATCGCCTTCCTGACGTGTTTCACTCACTTGGTCATTATTGCCTGCCACACGTGATTCTAACAATGAACTTTGATAATTCGTAATGGGGAATGTATAGGTAGAGTCTTTATAAACCTGAAAATAACTGATACTGTCTGGTTCAGGTTTTCGCCAGGCAGCTAAAGTAGAATCAAGTTCTTTTGTGGAAGGATTACGCAATAACTCAGTACCAATGTAGTATAATGTGTCAAGCCCCTCCCGTTGGGTAGAAAAAAATCCGGCCCATCGGTTAGCAATGCCATTCTCATCACTTACAAAAGTGAAGTGATTGGTATTATATTGCATGGGATACTTGGCATTTCCATATTTTAAATTGGTAAGTTGCGTAATTTGTTTTGTTTTACTTTTATTCAATATATCAATTAAGAAAATATTGAACCGATAACGACTGGGTAATACCGTATCATTACTTGGTGCATTGGGGCTTGGGCGATTTGATGAGAAAATTATTCCGGAACGATTTGGAAATGATACAAAACTGGGATACAATTCATCATAAACATCATTGGTAATTTGTTCAACTTTTTGGTCATCAATTTTATAAATAAACAAATCTGTTTGGCCGTTTTTAACTGCACTTAATATTAGCGTATTTGCATCGAGCATAAATGATGCATCGGTTATTTGCTCAAAGCCGGTAATATCTTGTTTATAACGTTTGTACCGAGCCAAAACATCATAAACAAACATTTTTATTTTACCCTTATCCCAATAAATAACCAATAAGCGGGTACCCTTACCATCCCAAGCCAGAATAGGATAATTGGGATTGATATCGCCTTCATTCGTTCTAACACCATAATCTAATAGTACTTTTGTATCGTAAAAATTTTCAACATATTTTACTTTATAAACACCCTTTTTAAATTCCACTACCGCATAATTGTTACTTCTTGGATTAGGATTAGCCTGAAAACGGAAATAATCATTTTTACTTACATCTTCCGATACACTTAATACTCCTTTTGGTGCATTTCTCCTTTGGCGAATATCTTTATAATAGCGGTCTTGCATTTGCTGCATAAAGTCATCCAGTACTTCTTTAAATTTCTTTTTGCAAATTTTTTCTGAAGCGCTATTTAAACTTTTATAAATACGCGCCATGTAAAGAAAATAAGTTACATTTTCTTTTCTGTAGTGCTCGGCTATATAATACCAAAATGCATTTCCGGCTAATAAAGGCTTATCAAAAGCAAACTGATAAAAATTATTGTATTTACCGCTTAACATAGCACTTTTTAACTGATCATCCTTTTCGGTACTCCAATTCTCAGCTGCATATGCCACATACCCATCTGTTAGCCATTTAGGTAAATCTAATAGTGCCTGGTTACTGGCAAATTCACCAATATCATCGCCAAACAAAATATTATCGGTTAAAACCTTAGCAATACCTTCTCTTATTTGGTTGCGTAAGTGATTGTGATTTCCATCAAAATAAACCACAATTTTATTGTTCACCAGCTTGGTAAGTCCACCGGCATTTTGCCAATCAATGCCCAATCCTATATTACTTTGCTTATAGTCATCATAACTATTGTAAACAACAATATTGGCTCTGCGTTGCAAACTATATTCAGTAAATTTTTCAAGCTCGGGCAAGTTATCTTCTGCTACTTGTGAAACAAATTTTCCTAGTGCGGTACCACCCTGTGTTACATAAGTATTAAAATTGGGCGATTGATAAAATTTCCATTTAAATTGATTGTATTGAACCCTATTTTTCCCAAACTCAACCATATTTACCTGTGCAAAAACTGATACAGGTAATAGAAAAGAAAAGAAGATTGTAACTTTATGAATTAATTTCATTTGCATATCCTGTCAATATTAAAAAATGTACCGGGTTTTAGAAAACAATGGCATAAAAAACAAAGTGAAGATATTAGCCAAATCAATTCTAATTCCACAATACTTGTTAAAATTAAGTAATTACCTATTATCATTTTAAAAATAAGCACATGTTGCACATTAAAGTTTTTACATTTAATCCCATTCAGGAAAACACTTATTTAATTTATAATGATGCCTTGAATGCCATAATTGTTGACCCGGGATTTTATTTTTCTTCCGAACAACGCATTTTTCAGGAATTTGTTGAAGAAAAACAGCTTAAACCAATTCTACTGGTGAATACCCACTGCCATTTAGACCATGTTTTTGGCAATAAGTGGGTAAATGAACATTACCACCTTGACCTTTGGACCCATAAAGATGAGTTACCATTATTGGAATTGGCACCCGAATCGGGAAAACGATGGGGCTTACCATTTGATAATTTTAAAGGGAAAGTGCATTTATTAAAAGAAGGGGATAAAGTTTGGTTAGATGAGGCCGCATTTGAAGTTTTAGAAATTCCGGGTCATTCGCCCGGAAGTATTTGTTTATATTATGCTCCACAAAAAATATTAATTGCCGGCGATGCTTTATTCCGAGAAAGTATTGGAAGAACCGATTTGCCGGGTGGCAATCACAATTCCTTAATTAAAAACATTAAAGAAAAACTGCTTACATTACCTGATGATACAGTAGTATATTCCGGCCATGGCCCGGCAACTACCATTGGACATGAAATAAAATACAACCCATTTTTGTAGTTAAGCATAAAACAGGTTAAACTAATTTTTGTTTTTTTCCATAGCCTTTTTGTAGGCCATAATAAACATGGCCCCTAAATTATTTTGCGGTGGCACATAGTCGTCAAATTTTTCTTTATAGCCACCTGTAAACCTGTTTTGAAGACCTGCCCAAATTTTTGTCCAATCTAAATTTTTTCCCTGACGTAAGGTTTCAGTAATGGCTTCAATTAACGCCATATTTACTACACCTGTTCCCACCTGTTTAGAGGCAATAATGTGTGATTCGGGACAAATTTTCAAAACATCATTCAGGCTATTATAACCGCCACAACTACCCAGCATAATAACTTTAGCCGAAGGAAATAAACGTTTAATGGTTGAGTTTACATAATAACTATGGCCACGATGTATTACAACCGTAGGATCAATATGTGCTGAATCTAAATAATCGCACAAATGCTGTTGTGCAGCATCATCTAAATCTTGTTCCGCATCTAAAGGTTTATTAGCATAAATTTCAATGGGCACTCCTCTGGTTGATTTTACTTCAACCCATTCAGGTTTATACACGATACGCCAATTGGCATTATTGTAGTTGGCAATAAAAGAATTGAAAATATTCTTTCCGTCTTTATCACCATAAAAAAACTGCTGAATAATAATTTTACCGCCGGCATCTTTCAACAAATTAATGGGCATTTCATAAACAGGAATAATACCCAATTGTGCAGAAACATTAATACCATTAGCCGGATTCATTGATAAAAAAATGGTATTTAAAATATTATAAATGACAATACCACGTTCGTTGTGTATACGTTTATTGTATTGCAACTGTTGTTGTACCTGCAACAACATTAAATTTCGAATTGCAGCATCGTTTATACTTGCATAGGAATTGGCAACATCTACAGCATCTTCTAAAGTGGTTGTTTTTTCAAGTCCGTTTACAAAGCGTTTAATTAAATTTTGCGCAGTGCTTTTATCCATTCTTTTTAAAAAATCATCTAACACATTATAAGCAGCTGCCATGCGAATAAATTTTTTATAATAATCGTCATGTACCCATGCCAATAAAGTATCAGATCGCGGAATGGTCATTCTGGGGAAAATTCTGTTATACACACCTAAGTAGCTGCTGGTGTAAATATCTTCTTCACCCAATACACATAAGTAGTAAAGGTCTTGTGGTGCAAGGTTTTCTAAAACTTTAAATCTAACGGCATCACGGGGATCATCATGCAATCCATTTATTTCATTGATATAATGTTCAATAGCTTTTTGCCTTAATTTTTCAGTCAATACCTGTTTGGCATAAGGTGTATCGCCCATTTGCATGCGCGCTGCATATTTTATTTCGGTATTTACCAACAATTTATAAAATGGATCATCCGTATCTTTTATTTTTTGTATGGAATCGATGGTAATTTGTTTGCGATATATTTCATCTAAAAAAGCAAAATATATTCTACCACCCGGCATTTTCTCAATTTGATAAATAGTTTGCACCAACGGGTCATTTACTTTTTTTATTTTTTGAGCCAATTGATTAGCAGCTCCAAGGTAGTCGTAAATCATATCAGGATTGCGATGGGCAACTACTGCAATTAAACTATCGGCAAATGGAACATTGATGTTATTGGCAACAATGTTCAATATATTATCCGGATACAACTGGCAATTTTTTAAAACAATAATATTTTTAGCTTCCTGAATGCCAATATTGTTTTGCAAAGCAAAATTGTTGACCAATAAATTATCAATAGCCACATCATTTGCTTGTATAATTGGTGCAATAGAAAGGTTTTGCTTTTCAAGGTCAACTGCTTGTTCATAGGCTAACATTAAATCGCCCAGCATCATTCCTTTTATTAATCCTGCTTTATAAGCGGTAGTAAATCCTTCCAATAAACTATAAATTCCGCGCAACCATTTATATTTATCATTATTATTAATGGTACTGTCTAATTCAATTGATGCACGCATATTGTGCACCGTAGTATGCAATAGCTGTGTAATTTGAAGGTTTACATCTATATCATCAGTAGGTGCAAATAAATGGTTGGTATTGGGTGTTAATTGAATAATATTTTGCTCTGCCTTTTGAATATTATCGTGAATGAGTTGCCGCATATGGGGAATAGCAGGCATAGCTAATTCAGGCTGGGCCTGCACAAAAATTATTCCACTAATACAACATACTAATAAAAGTACCCTTCTAAACAATTGCATATAATTCAAAAATAAATGCATTTATGCAAATTTTTCGTTAATGGACTTAACAATTAGATAATCTGACGTTTGTAAGTGAATGCAAAAACTGTAAGTTAATTTTGTGTAAATTAAATGTTACCATGGAAACAACAGCCAAACGAATTTTAATTGCTGATGACGAGCCGGATATTTTAGAGATAATTCAATACAATCTTACCAAGGAAGGCTATGAAGTAATAACTGCTAAAGATGGGAATGAAGCTATTGAAAAAGCCAAGCAGTTTAAACCCCAATTAATTATATTAGATATAATGATGCCACATAAAACCGGCATTGAAGTATGTTCCATATTGCGATCGCAGCCGCAATTTCAGCAAACACTCATTATATTTTTAACTGCATTAAACGATGAGCCATCACACATTAAAGGGTTGGAAACCGGTGCTGATGATTACATAAGCAAACCCATATCACCCAAAATTTTAGTAAGCCGCGTTAATGCGCTTTTTAGAAGAATTAATAAAAATGAAGAGGAAGGGAAACCTATTAAAGTAGGCAACATTAATATTGATCCTGTAAAATTTGTGGTTGAAATTGATGGCAAAGAAATTATTTTAGCCAAAAAAGAATTTGAATTGCTTTACTTATTAGCAGCCAAACCGGGCAGGGTATTTTTGCGTAACGAAATACTGTCGCAAGTTTGGGGTAATGAAGTAATTGTAGGCGATAGAACCATTGATGTGCACATTAGAAAAATACGTCAAAAGTTAAATTTAGACTGTATTACCACTGTTAAAGGTGTAGGCTATAAATTTGATATTTAAGGAAAATGTCAATGAATTATAGCTAACCTATGCTATAATTTACTGTTGCCTTATATTCTGTTTATTTTTACACCATGTTTGAAACCAAAAACCTATCACCACAACAATTATCAGCCTTAACAGCCTTGTTTTTAGCTGTTCCTATTGGCATTGCCTTCTTGATAATTGAAAATATTTGGATTGGCATAATTGCGCTTTTTTTAACTTTTATTGGCAGCTACTACCTTATTGGCTTTGTATTAGAATCGTTTATTTATCGTAAAATAAAACTCATTTACAAATTCATATATCAAACAAAGGCCAGTAAACGCGAGGAAACTTATTATAAATATATATTACCGCAAAAAGGCATTGATGAAGTAAGAGAAGATGTAGAAAAATGGGCAGAACAAAAAAGCGCAGAAATTGAGCTTTTAAAACAAAATGAAGCTTACAGAAAAGAATTTCTACAAAATCTGGCTCACGAATTTAAAACACCCATTTTTGCTATACAAGGTTATGTTGATACCTTATTGAATGGCGCCATTGACAATACAGAGGTAAACCGAAGGTTTTTAGAAAATGCTTCAAAAAACATTGACCGAATGGTGAATTTGGTTGAGGATTTAGATGAAATTTCAAAATTGGAAAGCGGCGAACAACCCCTTTATAAAGAAAACTTTGTTATTCAAGACTTAATAAAAGAGGTATTTGAAACCCTTTCTATTAAAACTGCAGCCCGCCAAATTAAAACCAGCATTAAAAAAGGATGTGAAGCACCGATTATGGTGTTTGCCGATAAGGAAAAAATACGTCAGGTTTTGAATAATTTAGTGGTAAATGCCACCAAATATGGCAAAAACAATGGTAGTATTGTAGCCAGCATTTATAAAACCGACGGTGCCCATGTTTTGGTTGAAATTAGCGATGATGGTATTGGTATAGCTGAAGAACATTTACCCCGTGTTTTTGAACGTTTTTACAGAACCGATAGAGGCCGAAGCCGTAATGTAGGAGGTACCGGCCTTGGGTTAGCTATATGCAAACACATTATTGAAGCCCATGGTCAAACCATTCATATACGCAGTAAAATAGATGTAGGCACCACCGTAGGATTTACCCTTGCCACCAAACGCAATTAAATAAAAAAGCCTCTATGAAAATAAGGGCCGGACATGAGAAAATCTACTGTACTCTTGTTGCTCTTAACTATGAACTAAAACTTTTTGCAAAGAAACAAGCCCAATGTGAAGCAATTGTAAAGGGTTTGCAAAGAAATTATTAAGGTTTGGGGCCAAAGTTTAATCGGCTGTATTAACAAATTATTAATTCTTTTTTTTGCCCAAGGCTTCCACTTCATAGTTTTACATTTGTCCAAATTTTTTCGATTATGGGATTAAACACGATTGGCAGGATTTTTATGCCCAAAAACAAAATTTTTTATGAACTTTTTGAGCAAGTTGCCGATACGGTATGCGAAATGGCCGATATGTTAAAAAAAGTGGTTGCCGAACCCGATCATGATAAACGTGCGGCTTTAATTAAACAAATTGAAGATTTAGAACACAAAAATGATGACCATACACATAAAATTTTTACTGAATTAGGGAGAAATTTTATTACCCCTTTTGATAGAGAAGATATTCACTACCTAGCCACCGCTTTGGATGATATAGCCGATTATATTTACTCTTCATCAAAGAAGATAAACTTTTACCACATTAACCCCAATGATAGTGGTATTCAAAAAATGGCGGAATTAATTTTTCAAGGTTGTAATGAAATTAAAAAAGCTGTTTACGGTCTGCGCGACATGAAAGATTTAAGAAAAATGACCGAAGCTTTGGTAAAAGTAAATTCTATTGAAAATCAGGCAGATGATGTTTTTGACATGAGCATTGAAATGCTGTTTCAAAAAGAAAATGACGCGAAAGAGGTAATTAAGAAACGAGAAATTTATCAGGTACTTGAAATTGCAACAGATAAATGTGAGGATGCTGCTAATGTAATAGAATCTATTATTATTAAGTACGCATAATAACGGCAATTTACAACACCTAACCGCAATTAAAATTTATGACGATTTTATTAGTTACATTAGTAATACTTGCGCTGATATTTGATTTTATTAATGGATTTCACGATGCGGCCAACTCTATTGCCACCATTGTTTCAACTAAAGTACTTACACCGTTACAAGCAGTAATTTGGGCTGCTTCTTTCAATTTTATAGCTTATTTTGTATTTAAAGAACATAAAGTAGCAGGAACCATAGCCAACATTATTGCAGAAAACATCATTAATTTTCATGTGCTTATTGCTGCTACTGTTGCTGCTATTATTTGGAACCTAATTACCTGGTATTTTGGTATTCCATCCAGTTCATCACACACCCTTATTGGAGGTTTAGCGGGTGCAGCTATTGCAGCCGGAGGTGGCGTTGATGGTGTTAACAGCTCACCAATTATTACTGCACTTATATTCATGATTTTATCGCCTATCATAGGTCTTATTTTTGGATTTATTATTACAGTGCTAACAGTAAACGTAGCCAAGAATGCCCGTCCATCTAAAGCTGAAAGTTGGTTCAAACGCTTACAATTGGTATCATCCGGTGCACTAAGTTTGGCACATGGCGGTGGTGATTCCCAAAAAACCATGGGACTGATTTTAGCAGGAATTTGGTTTTTCGAAAAATCATCTAACCCCAATATTGGCACTATACATGATTTTACAATGCCCGAATGGTTGCCCTTTGCATGCTATTCGGCCATTGCTTTAGGTACTTTATTTGGCGGATGGCGTATTGTAAAAACAATGGGAACCAAAATAACAAAGGTTACCCCGTTAGAAGGTTTTTGTGCTGAAGGTGGTGGTGCACTTACCATTTTTTTAACTACATTTTTTGGTATTCCGGTTAGTACCACCCACACTATTACCGGTGCAATTATTGGCGTGGGTGCAACCAAACGCTTAAGTGCAGTAAGATGGGGTGTAACCATAAACCTGGTTTGGGCATGGATATTAACCATTCCATTATCAGCAGGTATGGCTGCCATTTTTTATTATATTACCAATTTTTTATTCTAACGTTTGCGCATATATTAATGCAGCTTTCTTTTTATATTTAGGCCATTGCTAAATTTGCATAAGCCTGCAGAGTTGTTTTGCTTGAATTGATGCAAAAAATATTTATTTATTATATATAACTGAATTAATTTAACAAGAATGAAAAAAATTCTCGTAACCGGTGGCTGCGGCTACATTGGTTCGCATACAATTGTTGATTTAATTGAAAATGGATTTGAAGTAATTTCAATTGATAACAATTCTCGTTCAGGAACAGATGCTTTAAAAGGCATTGAATTAATAACAGGCAAAAAAATTAAGAACTATAAAGTTGATTTGAAAAATTTTGATGAAACACAAGCCGTTTTTCAAGAAGAGCGTAATATTGCGGGCATTATACATTTTGCGGCATATAAAGCAGTAGGCGAATCAGTACAAGAGCCCTTGCTTTATTATGAAAATAATTTGTTCTCGCTAATCAATTTAATGAAGTGTGTAAAGGAATTTTCCGTTCCTTATTTTGTATTTTCATCTTCATGTACAGTATATGGCAATCCTGATAGCATTCCTGTAACAGAAACATTTCCCATCAAAAAAGCAGAATCACCTTACGGTGCCACAAAACAAATGGGTGAAGATATTGTACGCGATTGCAGTAATGCTTATGAAACGGCTTCTATATTATTACGCTACTTTAATCCGGTAGGTGCACATCCCTCCAATCATTTGGGTGAGTTACCCATTGGCAAACCCATGAATTTAGTACCGGCTATTACCCAAACAGCCATTGGCAAAATTCCTAAATTAACGGTTTACGGAAACGATTACCCAACCCGCGATGGAAGTTGCATAAGAGACTTTATTCATGTTTGCGATATTGCGCATGCACATACGTTGGCTTTACAATACTTAATTGAGCAAAAAAATAAAACGTATTGCGATGTATTTAATTTAGGAACAGGAAATGGTGTAACGGTGCTTGAAGCTATTCACGCATTTGAAAAAGTAAGCGGTGTAAAACTAAATTATGAAATTGGTGCCAGAAGGCCCGGAGATGTTGTAGCCATTTATGCTAACAATGAGTTAGCAAAACATGCTTTAAATTGGCATATTCAATACAATTTAGAAGATATGATGCGCACAGCCTGGGCTTGGGAACAACACCTGGCTAAGAGTAAAAAATAGTGCCAATACGCTCAATATCTATAATTACATTCATCACATTTGCAAACACAATAACTTTATAACTGTATGGATTATGGTAAGCAATTCCGCAGTTTTATTAATAGTTATTATGTAGGCGAAGGTGTGCGCATGACAATAGGTATTCTATTACCTTCTATCATTGCTGCCTATTTTAACGCTTTACCCATTGGCATTAATATTTCTTTAGGGGCTTTAGGTATTGCAATCAGTGATAATCCGGGGCCTATTTTACATAGAAAGAATGGCTTTTTTGCCGGAAGCATATTGCTTTTTTTAGTGGCCATAGTAGTGGGATTAAGCAGTTTTATTCCATGGCTTTATGCAATAATATTACCCATATTATGTTTTATTTTTTCCATTATTGGGGTATTTGGTACTCGGGCCGCTTCAATTGGTGTTGCTGCACTTTTAATATTAGTGTTACAAGCAGACCACCATTATAAAGATGTTGAAAATGCATTATTGATTAGTTTGTACATAGGTGCAGGTGCAGTTTGGTACAGCATTTTAAGTTTAGCATTATACCAACTACGCCCTTATAAAATTGTTCAACAATCATTAGGTGAATATTTTGAAACCATAGGAAAATATTTAAAAACAAAAGGAAACTTATTTAATTCAACCATTAACATAGAAAACACCTACAGCCAATTACTACAATTGCAAACAACAGCATTAGAACGCCAAAATTTAACTGCCGAAATTATTTTTAAAACGCGCAGTTTTGTTAAAGAATCAACACCTATCAGTAGAAATTTAATGTTGGCATTTTTAGATGTTACTGATTTATTGGACACTATAATGACGTCTCATCAGGATTATAAAGCACTACATTCATTTAAGCCCGCTCAACCATTATTACAGGAATATACGCAATGTATTCATCAGTTGGGAAATTATTTGGAAGAAACCGGCATTGCGCTTAAAGGCGGTACCTCTACCATAAAAAGTTTAGCCATAGAACAACTTATACAACCCTTAAGAAATCAATACGCAACTTTACATGCTAATGAAATTTCTTCCAACTCTATTAGTATTTTAATTAGTCTAAAACAAATTTTAGACAGTATTGAAGCGGTTGCTGCCAGAATTAAGACTTTAGAAAAATACATTAACAACAAAGAAAAAATAAGCAGAAAAAAAATTAAAGAAACCAATCCGGAAGATTTTATATCACATCAACGTATATCAATTGACGTAATTTTAGATAATCTGTCATTTCAATCAAATATATTCAGGCATTCACTCCGAATTGCTTTGGCTGCTTTATGTGCCTATATAATTGCACATTTCTTTTTGTTAGGACATAGTTATTGGTTGTTACTTACCGTAATTGTTATTTTGAAACCTGCCTATAATTTAACCAAAAAAAGAAATAAAGAACGTTTAACTGGCACCCTTATTGGTGCTGCTGTTGGTGCCGCTTTGCTTTATTTTATTCATGCAGATACATTGCTGTTAATTATATTAACCATTAGCATGTTTATTGCATACAGCTTTATGCGCACCAATTACATTATTAGCGTAGTTGCCATTACTGTTTACGTATTATTGCTGTATCACTTATTAAACTTTAACAATTACAGATTACTAATTACCGACAGAGTAATTGACACAGCCATAGGCTCGGCTTTGGCAATTGTATTTAGTTTTATTTTACCGCCCGTTTGGGAAAATACACAGCTTAATAATTTACTATATAAAGCCATTAATAGCTGTGCTGCATATTTTCAGGCTTTAAATAATGTTTTAACAGGTAAACAACCCTATGAAAAAAATAGCATACGCTTATTAAGAAAAGAAAGTTGGATTTCAGCTTCGAATGTTTCAGACAGCTTTAATAGAATGTTATCAGAACCCAAACATCAACAAATACATTTACCACAAATTCATCAATTGGTAGTGGTTTTATATATGGCCAATGCACATTTGGCAACTTTAAACTATTATGCTAGTGAAATTAAAGACAACTTGGTTACACCTGAATTAAACGAATTAGCGCAACACATTCTTGAACATTTACATAACAGTGCAGCACAGTTACAAACCGCCAATTCATTTACCAATTCAACAAATGGTGATAAGAAACAGAATAAAACCTTTTCCATTTATGTAAAAATAAACGAGCTATTAAACATTCGAAATAAAGAAATTGAAACAGGTCAATTGAACAGCAACACACGTCCCTATTTATCAACGCTAAAATCAATTACAGACCAGTACAGTTTTTTATACAATATTTCCATAGATATGGCTAAAATTACTGCTCAATTAAAAGAATAAACCCTCCGTTTCTGGAAGGAGGGTTTTGGTTTTTGATACAGGATTAAGAAAGGGGCGTTAAAATTTTAAAAACCTATTCTATTATTTTTGTTGCAATATCCGTTTTATTTCTGTAATTAGTTCTGTTTTGGTAATAGGTATTCCCATTATTTTATTATAACCTTTGGCATCTACCAAAAATTGGTCACGTAAAATTTTAATTAACTGCCCGTTATTTATTTCCGGAACCAAAACTTGTTTAAAATTCTTAATTATATTTCCTAAGTTTTTAGGGAATGGCCGTACATATCTTAAATGCGCATGACTAACGGAGTACCCTTGTTGTTGCAACTCAAGCACTGCACTTTTTATGGCACCATAGGTTGACCCCCATCCAATTACCAACAAATCGCCGGTTTCTGCACCACTATCCAATTGTTGCAAGGGAATATAATCAGCAATTTTATCAACCTTTTCCTGGCGAGTTTTCACCATGTGTTGGTGATTGTCCGGATCATAACTAACATTTCCTGTTATATCCTGTTTTTCCAAACCACCAATTCTATGCTCTAAACCTGCTGTTCCTGGAATAGCCCAGGGACGCACTAATTTTTCATCGCGTAAATAAGGTTGAAATTTTGAATCGGTATTTTGTTGCGCTGCAGCAAATTTTACCTCAATGGGTTTTAAATCAGCCGACTTAGGGAATCGCCAGGGTTCGGCACCATTGGCAATATATCCATCACTTAACAAAATAACCGGTGTCATGTGTTGTACCGCAATTCTGCAAGCTTCATAAGCTACATCAAAACAATCGCTGGGTGTTGCAGAAGCTATAATCGGCATAGGACATTCGCCATTACGACCGTAATAAGCTTGCATTAAATCGCTTTGTTCCGTTTTGGTAGGTAATCCGGTTGAGGGGCCACCACGTTGAATATCTACAATAACCAAAGGAATTTCCAACATTACAGCTAAACCCATTGCTTCTGTTTTCAGTGCCATGCCGGGACCGGAAGTGGTAGTTACGCCTAAAGCACCACCATAACTAGCACCAATGCTGGAAGAAATGGCTGCAATTTCATCTTCTGCCTGAAAAGTTTTTACACCAAAAGCTTTGTGCTTACTTAATTCGTGTAATATATCTGATGCAGGTGTTATAGGGTATGAACCCAGGAATAACGGCAGTCCGCTTTTTTGACTGGCGGCAATTAAACCATAGGCCAATGCCTGATTTCCCATAATGCTTCTATAGGTTCCTGCAGGTAATTTGGCTTTTTCAACTTTGTATCGGGTAGTAAATGTTTCGGTGGTATCACCATAGTTATAACCCGCTTGTAAAACTTTAATATTGCTTTGTAAAATGCTTTCCTTTTTGCCGAACTTTTCTTTTAAAAATGCAATAGTTGTATCAAGGGTTCTATCGTACATCCAATAAATAAAACCTAATACAAACATGTTTTTTGCCCTGTCGCGTTCCTTGGTACCTAAATCAGTAAAATCTTTTAAAGCTTCACGAGTAAGGCGGGTAACATCTATTTTAATTACTTCAAAATTATCCAAACTGCCATCTTCTAAAGGATTAACGCCTTCCGGATAGTTAGCCAAACGTAAATTTTTAGCATCAAACCCATCAATATTCACAATAATTTTTCCACCGGGTTTAATACTTTTCAAATTCACTTTTAATGCAGCTGCATTCATAGCAACCAGAACATCGGCAATATCACCGGGTGTGTACACTTTGTTCGATGAAAAGTGCAGTTGAAATCCACTAACCCCGGGTAAAGTACCAATAGGGGCACGTATCTCAGCCGGAAAATCTGGAAATGTTGCTAAATCAATTCCCAACAGGGCAGTGTTATTGGTAAATTGCTGCCCGGTTAATTGCATTCCATCGCCGCTGTCGCCTGCAAACTTTATAACAACGTCTTGCAGTGTTTGCTCTGTTCTAGTCATTTTAAAAAAATTGATAACGAAGTTAAGTATAATCCTTTTTCAATTTACAGCTTAAATTACCCATTTTAGAAACATTTTAAACAATTATTAAATCTACACGCATTAACTTGCATTTCCTGCTGAGTTTAAAACAGAGATATGGAAAAAAAATTTGGGTTTCAAAGTAATTTCAAAGCGTTCTTAGCATTAATGCTATTGTTTTCGATTTCCTGTAATAATAATCCTAAAACATCATCTAACAACACTACAATAAAAGGTGCAACTAAAACGGCTTCCATTGGTATTTCCCCAACTGATATCATTCCCCAAAAAACGGACAGTAGTGCCTACATAGATTTGTACCCTGCAATTCATAGCACACCCATCACTTATGATTCAACCAAAAAATACATTTACTTAACTTTTGATGATGGCCCTCAGAATGGTACCACCACTTGCTTACAGTTGGTAAAAAATGAACAAATAAAAGCTACATTTTTCATGATTGGCAATCAGGTTGGCGATGAATATTTGAAAAAATTAGTGCGTTCGGTAAGAAATGATTACCCTGAAATTTTATTGGCCAACCACAGTAATACACATGCCAATAATAGATACCGATATTTTTACCACCATCCCAATATGGCATTTGAAGATTTTATGCAAGCACAGGAAAAATTGCATGTACCTTTTAAAATCATTCGGCTTCCGGGAAATAGTGCATGGGTGTCAGCTACTTCTTTTAGAGCTTCGCCTTTGGTAAAACCGGTATGTATGAAATTAGACAGTGCGGGCTATAATGTAATTGGATGGGATGTTGAATGGGGGTTTGATCATAAAACAGCTAACCCCATTGAAAGCCCCGAAACAATGTTTCAAATGGTAAATAATGCATTTGAAAAAAATTATACGCATACCAAAAATCATTTAGTTATTTTAACACACGACCGCATGTTTAGACATGCCAATTTTACTGACTCACTTCAAAAATTTATAGGTTTATTAAAACAAAATCCCAACTATATTTTTGAAACTGTTGATCATTATCCAAACCTTAAAAAGCCCTTATAGATTTAACGTGTATTTTTGTTTTATTGCAGTAACTTTACACTATAAAAATTTTTTGAAACTATGGCAATTTTTAAATCTGGTAACCCTACTTTAACTGAGAAAATTTTTGATAACAGTCTCACGGCTCAAGCTAATGCACAAGGCATTATGAGCGTAAGAGGTACGCTTAATAAATTTGGCTTTTTAATGCTAATGGTTATTGGCGGCGCATTTTATACCTGGCATGCTTATGCCAGTGGACAGCCCCAAACCACTACCACATTAATGATGGTGGGCATTTTTGGTGGTTTAATTGCAGCCATTGGCATTATGTTTAAACCCATGTGGGCAGGATATATTGCCCCAGCATATGGTATTTTAGAAGGACTATTTATTGGCGGTATTTCTGCAATTATCAATGACATGTTTGCTAAAAGCTATCCTAACCTTGTTTTACAAGCAGTAGGTTTAACTTTTGGCGTAGCATTAGCCATGTTCTTGCTTTATAGCTTTAGAATTATTAAAGTAACCGATAAATTACGCAGCATTATTTTTACCGCCACCTTGGGAATTGCAATATTTTATGGACTTACATTAATACTGAGTTTATTCAATGTTAATATGCCATTTATGAGTATCACAAATGGTGGTATGTTAGGTATTGGTATTAGTTTATTCGTTGTTGCAGTTGCAGCTATGAATTTATTATTAGACTTTGATATGATTGAAAGAGGCGCTGAGCAAGGCGCTCCTAAATTCATGGAATGGTATGGCGCATTTGGTTTATTAGTAACTATTGTTTGGTTATACATTGAAATTTTAAAATTGTTAAGCCGTTTCGCCAGCAATAGAAACTAATCATTCTACCCAAATAATTATAGAAGCCGTCTCACAACTAGAGACGGTTTTTTTATGTTTTTTTCTTGTATAAAAGAGTGATTTTTTGTATATTTATATCTGATTTACAGACGATTATATATGAATTTTAAACATTACAATCAACGACAAATCACACTTTTGCCCTATTCGTTTGACGACCTTATTTCTAAGAAACATCCTGTTCGAGTAGTTGACCAAGTTGTGGAATCTATCAACATCCAACCATTATTAAAAGCATACAGTAAAGAGGGTAATCCAGCTTACCATCCAAAAATGTTGCTCAAAGTAATGTTGTATGCTTACATGACTAATACGTATTCTTCCAGGAAAATAGAATTAGCCATTAGAGAAAACATAAATTTTATGTGGTTAACCGGAATGACCATAGTTGATCACAACACTATTAATAGATTTAGAAGCAATAAGTTAAAGGATAGTTTTAAAGAAATTTTCAAACAAGTAGTATTAATGTTGGCTTCTGAAGGATTGATTTCATTAAAACAAATTTATATCGATGGCACAAAGATAGAAGCACAAGCAGGAAGATATACCTTTGTTTGGGGTAATAGCATCAAAACAAACAAAGCTAAAATGCTTACTCAGTTAGAGGAATTATGGAATTATACTCAAAGCATCTCCAATGATGATGACCCAAATCCAGAACCACCTGAGTTTAAAGAAATCAGTAAAGAAGTTATTCAAAAAACGGTAGAACAAATCGATGCCAAGCTCTCAGGGAATGAAAAAGCTACATCAAAAGCCAAAGCAAAACTGCGTTACATCAAACAAAATTTTGAAAAAAATCTTCAAAAATACGAAGAGCAAGAAGCTAATTTGGGTGAAAGAAACTCCTACAGTAAAACTGATCCTGATGCTACTTTTATGCGAATGAAAGAAGATCACATGCAAAACGGACAACTAAAACCAGGTTACAACGCACAAATATCTACTGAAAATCAAATCATCGTTAATTACACATTACACCAAAATCCAACAGATACTAAGACCTTACAACCACATTTAGAAAACTTCAAAGAAACCTACGGCGAAGAAGTATTTAAAGAATTAGAAGACATCACCGCTGACGCTGGTTATGGAAGCGAAGAAAACTATGATTACCTTGAAAAACAACAATTAACGGCTTATGTGAAGTACAATACTTTTGACAAAGAACAAGACAAAAATTATCAAAAGGAACATAAACCCTTTAGCAAAGAAAATCTTCATTACAACCAAGAAGAAGATTATTATGTATGTCCGATGGGACAAAAAATGCACAAAACTCACGAAAGTAAAAAAACTACCGAAGCTGGATACACACAACATTTATCACATTACCAAGCCAAAAACTGCGAAGGTTGTCCACTGCGAGTTCAGTGTTTTAAAGGAAAAGGAAATAGGAGTATAGAAAGAAATCACAATCTTGAAAGACACAAACAAAAAATAAGAGAACTACTTACAAGTGAAAAAGGTTTACAAAAAAGAAAACAACGCACAGCCGATGTTGAACCTGTATTTGCACAACTCAAACACAACCATAATTTTAGACGATTTTCTTTAAAGGGAATCCAAAAAACAGAACTTGAGTTCGGTTTAATGGCTTTAGCACACAATTTAAGAAAGAAAATTGCCGCTTAAAACTAAATTTTTCATTTATATATAAAAAAATAAACTTTTATCGAAGATATTGAAAAATAAAAAAACCGTCTCAAATTTTAGTAATGAGACGGCTTCTT
>NZ_QKZV01000006.1 GCF_003254115.1 Hydrotalea sandarakina | reverse complement strand
ACAGGGTGTAGCTAAAGCAATAAGTGTGTATAATCATTTACGTCCACATGGTAGTATTAGTTACAAAACACCTATAGAATTACATAATCATAATGAACCGGTTGAAAGGAAATGGAAGAACTATTATGTAAAAAAGGAACTATTAAAAGTTGGAGTTGCTGAGGAAACATACCGATGAAAAAAATATTTCTATAGCTGAGATGGGCTATAAAATATTTTTTTCATCTGCAACCTTAACTTTGAATAGTAAACCAATGGCAGGACTAAAAACAAATCGTAAACCTGTCGTAGGATTAAATCAAAAAAACTGTCAACTATTTTTAGGACGATACACACAGTTGCAAACGAAACGACTTTTGACAGCAACAGAATTAGCAGACAAATTTTCGGTTAGTGTTCGCACCATTTACAGAGACATCAGAGTATTGGAACAAGCAGGAGTGCCTATTTTGACAGATGAAGGGAAAGGATATTCTTTAATGGAAGGTTACAAAATTCCACCCATAATGTTTTCGGAAAGTGAAGCAAATGCCTTGATTACAGTAGAACAATTAGTACTTAAAAACAGAGACAGTTCGCTTATCAAGGAATATACAGAAGCTATAAATAAAATAAAGGCAGTTTTGCGATATTCCACAAAAGAAAAAACAGAATTACTATCAAAACGAGTTGCTGTTAGTCCCGCAATATCAGACATAAATACTAGTAATTCACTAATGCTAATTCAAAATGCTTTGACAAACTTTCAAGTTCTTAATGTTAGATATAAAAGCGAAGAAAGAAACGAAAAAACGGAAAGACTGATAGAGCCTTTTGCATTGTATTACAGCTTACAAGAAAATTGGACACTTATTGCCTTTTGCAGATTGAGAAAAGATTACAGAATGTTTCGGTTGGACAGAATACTAAAAATTCAACAAACAGAATTAAAATTCACGCCTCACAAAATGACCTTACAAGAGTATTTAGCGGAAAAAGTAAAAAAGTTTAAGACCCCTGACATACTGTTGTCATAACGTGAAATTAGTTTTGTGCCATAATTTAAAAAACTTAAAATGAATTTAGTATCAATTCGCATCATTACAGCCGACATAAACAGCTTGGTAAAATTTTACGAGCAAATAACAGGTGTTTCGGTAGCACAATATACACCTGACTTTGCCGAACTACAAACAAATACAGCAACCTTAGCGATTGGGAGCACGAAAACATTGCAGTTTTTCGGTGGGGAGAGTGTTGCACAGGCTTCACAAAACCGCAGTGCCATTATTGAATTTTTGGTGGAAGACGTAGAAAAAGACTATGAAAGATTAGCTGATTTTTTACAGCCTTACATTGTTCAGAAACCTACAACAATGCCTTGGGGAAATAAATCGCTTTTATTCCGTGACCCTGACGGTAATTTGGTTAATTTTTTTACACCCGTATCAGAACAAGCAATTAAAAAATTTGAAAATAAAAAATAAGCACTAACTGCCAACATCGGTTTTGCGTCAGGGGGGGTGACGTGCTTCTATTGACTATTTTGTGTATAATTGAAGTGCGGTTCTTCGTATCGAGTGCAGTACTAAAAAACCTGCCCGAACGCAAAGCCTGAAACCGTTGGTGCAAAACTGTATGGACTCATTAAAATTGACTGTTGTGTTTCTTTTAATAAATCTTACATGCATTGGACAGAAAAGCTATGTTGAAAGCTATTATAATAAATATCGGGGAATAACATTTGTTCTCAAGCCTGACTCAACATTTGACTACAATGCAAAAGTCAACATTGGATCAATTATCTCAAAAGGAAAGGACGGAAGTGCAATTGTTATCAGTGCTGACAATTATAGGTTTGTAGACAGCAGCAAGGGAACTTACAGGATTGTCAATGATACGGTTTTTCTGTACTATGCGACAGAAGAATTGAAGGGTGATTTTAACGGCTACAATATTCGACCGAAAAAACTATTTCAGCACGGAAAATTATTATATACTATTGATCCGCAAACTGGTGAAGTTCTAAAAAATCAACGATATTATAAAATGTTGCATTGAGAATGAGTAACAGAAGTATCATGTTCAGACTGGACAGACAATAAACAGGTTTTAATAATACTCAACGCGCATAACAAAAGGCTTGGCGAAAAAACTGGCTGATGCACATGTGCAGAACATTTATAATTCTAATTATCTTTAGTTCTATATTTCAGCTTGACGAGTTTCATTTTCAGTTCTTCGCCAAGCCTCGAACGTAAGCAGCCACTATAAACAGCATAACTATAAGACAACGACAATAAAATACAATGGTATTATTTAACATAGACAATAAAGATCAGCTTTGCCATATTAAAGAACTGCCCTTCAAACTTGAAAAGGAAATTCAGACCATAACAGAACAAAATTTGACGACTATTTTCGGACTAGACTTTGTGCGCTCTGAATTTTCGCTTGGCAATTTTCGCATTGACACTTTAGCGTTTGACAAAGACACGTCTAGCTTTGTAATTATTGAATATAAACGGGACAAAAATTTTAGTGTCATTGATCAAGGCTATGCTTATTTGTCGCTAATGCTTAATAATAAAGCTGACTTTATTCTTGAATACAACGAAAACAATAATAGTACATTGAAACGCGATGATGTTGACTGGTCGCAATCGCGAGTTATTTTTATATCACCAAGTTTTACGACATATCAAAAAGAAGCAATAAACTTCAAAGATTTGCCAATTGAGCTTTGGGAAGTAAAACGATACGAAAACAAGACAATTAGCTACAATCAAATTCAAACATCAGGGTCACAAGAAAGCGTTAAGACAATCAGTCGAAAAGACGATGCCATTGAAAAAGTTACACAAGAAATAAAGGTATTTACAGAAGAAGAACACCTTGAGGGAATGCCAGACGAAATTAAGGAGCTATACGAGAAATTTAAAAACGCAATTCTTAATCTTGACAGTTTAGAAGTTAAGCCAAAAAAACTTTATATAGCTTTTGTGGCTAGTACAAATGTGGTAGACATTCGTTTGCAGAAAAATGGACTTAAAATGTGGCTTAATTTGGAACGTGGGCATCTCGATGATCCGAAAGGAATTTGTAGAGATGTTTCACAAACAGGTCATTGGGGAAATGGCGACTATGAGCTGCAAGTAAACTCTGACGACAACTTAGAATACATTTTAAGCTTAATAAGACAATCGTTAAAACGAAATAAAAAATAGCGGCTGCTAACATGGGTTTTGCCTCAGGCGGGGCGACGTGTAAACATGAAGCTTTGTGCTTCTATTCAAGTTCAGTGCTGATTAACAGATTTGTGCTTCTAAACCCGCCCGAACGAAAAACCTGAACGCTAGCAGTTAGCTTAGGACAACAGAAATCAACCAGAATTTCAATAAGAAATGACGATAATGCAACAGACAATTGAAATAGTAAAATATTCCGAAAAATATCGTGTACAGTTGTTAGACGTTTGGGAAAAATCTGTTTTAGAAACACACCACTTTTTATCTGCGACCGACTTTCACGAAATAAAAGAAATTGTTACTGCCATTGATTTTAGCGCATTTGATGTTTATTGCTTACTTGAAAGAAATAATGTAATTGGATTTTTAGGAATAGCAAACCAAAAAATTGAAATGTTATTTTTGTCGCCAGAGCAAATAGGAAAAGGACTTGGGAAGAAATTATTAAACTTTGCAATTCACTACCTAAACGCAAACAAAGTTGACGTAAACGAACAGAACACAAATGCTGTAAAGTTTTATTCAAAATTTGGTTTTAAGACATACGAACGAACAGCCAAAGACGAACAAGGGAAAAATTATCCATTATTACGAATGGAACTTAAAAAATAAAAGCCAATCTGCTAACAGCCGCTTACCTTAATTGGTGCTGACGTGCAAAATTGAAAGTTTGTGCTTTTATTTAGTATCGATGCAGGTTAACAATTTAATGTTTCTAAACCCCACATTGCTGCAAGTGACAAACCGTTGTGCATCACCATCTATGCGACTTCTAAAATCCATAACACTTTTGTTTTTTTGGACACAGTCATTTTCCCAAGATAATGGCTTAATCAAGCTTGTCTTCAATGACAAGTCTAATTTCGACATAACGACGCTGTTAGAAAACAAAATGCCAACTGTTTTCTATGTAATGAACAAAACTGACACATGGAATACTTGCCGCTTTCATATTGACCAAGACCTGTCATCCGAGGCTGTGAGAAAGGAGTTGGAAGGTGACGAACATTCGCCTTATACTTACTGCTACATATTCAAGGATACAGCAGTTAACAAGCTCTTCAATGATAGTGAAAGACAGCAATTATACCTATTTTCGAAATCAATAAAGCCAAGATTACTTGTTGATACATTTAAAGTATTCAAGCTGATTAAATCATATGAAAAGGCAAAGAATGGCTTTTTCTTTTCTGTGACTGACCCAATCTTTACCACAGACAATGAATTTGCATTTCTTGATATTACTACTTTTAAAAAAGACAAAGACACAAAGGAACTGAGATTTGCCTATTTTGGACACACTTTTTTAATTTATCAGAACTTAAAGGGGAAAGGTTGGACAAGGATTAAAAAGATAGATTACTTAGTGTTGTAAAGGCTAACGCACAACAATCGGTTTACTGTCTTGCTGGATGACCTAGTGACAATCAGCTGCAGTTCTTTATCAGTTTCAGTTTCGGCTTGACATTCATTATTCAGCTTTAGTAGTTAACTTAGTAATCATTGATTATATTCGGCTTTGGCTCTAAGCTGGACAAGCAATGAATACCAGCTCAGCAGCAAGTCCTACTCGTTGAGTGTCATTTTAATGTTAGACAGAAGCACAAAATTTTATGAAAAGAATATTGACAATTTTAATCTTTATACTCTTGACAAATTTCACATTCGGTCAGAAAGAGACAGTAACATATAAAACTGTTGCAGACAACTTTGAAGCAGACTATAATTCTGGCAACTTTGAAGCAATTTTCGCAAACTTTTCATCAGAAATGCAAACTGCATTACCGCTTGACAAAACAAAAGATTTTTTAAGTGGATTAAAGCTTCAAGCAGGAAAAATAACTAAACGTGAGTTTGTAAAATATGAACAAACTTATGCTTCTTATAAGACAACTTTTGAAAGAGGATTATTTGCAGTAAATATTTCTATTGACAATAATTCTAAAATCAATGGTTTGTTTATTAAGTTGTTCAAAGCCGATAATCTTCCAAAACTTCAAAGGAATATCACCAAGCTTATACTACCTTTCAATGAAGAATGGATAGTAGTTTGGGGTGGCGATACTAAAGAGCTAAATTATCACGTAGATAACGAAGCACAAAGAAATGCCTTTGACTTTATTATTACTGACGAAAAAGGAAAGTCATTTAAAACTAATGGAAAAACCAATGAAGATTATTATGCTTTTGGTAAAGAAGTAATTGCACCTTGCAATGGTGAAGTTGTTTTGGTTGTTGATGGAGTTAAAGACAATATGCCCGGAACATTAAACCCAATTTATGTTCCGGGAAATACTGTAATCATAAAAACTGCTAATAATGAATACTTGTTTTTTGCACATTTTAAACAACACTCAATAGTTGTAAAGCAAGGACAAAAAGTTACACAAGGACAACTTCTTGGACTTTGCGGAAATTCAGGAAACTCTTCTGAGCCGCATTTACATTTTCACATTCAAAACGTTGAAGATATAAATATAGCAACAGGGGTAAAATGCTACTTCGACATCATTCAAGTAAATGGACAAACAAAAAATGATTATTCGCCTATTCAAAAAGATAAAATAAAAAATATTAAATAAAAACGGCACACAACATTGTTAACAATAAGCGGGCTGAACAGCTTCATGTCAATAGAAGTGCAAAATTCAACTTTTGTTATTCGATTAAAGCTATGTGCTAAAAAATGTCCACCGCCAATAAACAATACCTTACAAGTAATTTAATAAAACCTCTAACTTTAAAAAAATGATTAGATGATAAATATGAAATATTTTTTAATTGCGATTTTTTTATTGTTTTGCAATATTAGTTTTAGCCAGTCTAGTAAAGCACTACACCAAATAAAGCCTAAATGGAAATTAGGTGATGTTAAAAAGATTCATGCAGAATCTTATAGTAAAGTGTTTATAAAAGACAGTCTTTTTAATAATACTGAAGCAAAGGCAGACTATTACATGAAAGTTACTGACACCACTAAAAATTATACAATACTATACTATAGTGAGCCAAACACTTTAGATATTAAAACGAATACTGCTATTACTAAAGTTGATTCAGCTGTCAATATCTTTACCAAGATTTTTAAAAATATAGAAAAAGAAACAAAATATTTTCAATATGAATTGTTAGTTGACAAGAATACAGGACAAGCTTTTAAAGTAAAAAACAGTGATAAATTATTGGAATTGATTGAAAAAGTTACATCAACAATAATTGATGAATTTGGACAAAAGATTGGAAAGACAAGCATTCAAATTGATAGTATGAAACAAAAATTAGTCAGTAATTTCAAAACAAACGAGCCAAAGATTTTAGAAACAATTATTAATGAATACAACTATGTAATGGGGGCATACTCTTTAACTTTTCCTTACAACTCATCAGTTTCTCAAAATGTAATGGTGTATGATGTAAATGCAATGAGTGAATTTGGTGATATTGAAATGCCTGCTGTGATTACAACCAGTTCAAAAAAAAATGATGATAATTTGATTGTTAACACTGATATAGATTATGATAAAGAATTTTTATTAGAACAGATAAAGAAGAAGTACAAAAACATGAATGACCTAACTACTGATGACATTTTTTTGAGTGAAAAAACTGAAACTTCATTTACAACTACAACGAATTGGATTATTTCTCAGAAATCAGATGTTGTATTTAAAACAAAAGAAGTGAAAGTGATTAATGCGACAAGTGTTACGTTTCAATAAATGAGTATTAACATAAAAATATTAATTTAAGATGTGATTTGCACATAAAATAAAAATACAATATTCCATTTCTTGCAATTCGTGCATGAGATTGTAAATATTAACTTAAGTTAGTAATTACACATTAGTTTCACCAGGACTTTATACATTTGGCTTATGAATAAAACATCATCAATTTTGCAAATATTAAATTTCAGGTTTAGCCTGAGGTATTGCTAATTCCCAACTTACACAAAGCCTAATTCGCTATCAGCAACTCAAAACACCCTTTATTATACTATTATATTAAATTTATAATGAGACTTGCTATTATGACTAAAAAAACATTAATTACGCTCTTAATTATTTTGTCGTTTTCAAAATTTACATTAGGACAAATTTCAATAAAATCTGTTTTGTTAGGTGGGCAAGTTGGCTATTACAATTCGTACATCGACTATGCTGGTATCCATCCAAATGAAAAAAAGAAAACTGCTGCATTTAATATATCAATAGGAAAAGCTTTGAAGGAAAATTCTGTGTATGGTTTAAATTTAACCTACTCCCCATCCCAAGCTGATAATTTTTATTACGGAACAAATTATATTAATCTAAAAATATACCAGTACAACTTTGGTATATTTTATAGGAAGTATAAAAAATTGGCTACTGACTTTTATTTTTTTACAGAACTTGGCGCATCTTACATAAATGCAAAGCAAACAAATACTGATACCATGGGGGCAAAATTGGAAACAATTAAACAGTTAGGTGGGCAACTATTTTTGACACCCGGACTTTCTTACAAAGTTTTAAATAAACTACATTTAGAAATTATTATTCCCAATATTGTAACAATTCAATATATTGTAACTAAAGACGAAACTTCAACTCAACAAACAAAACAAAGACAATTTTTATTTAATTCAAGTTTAAACTCTTCAGGCAATGGTTTGACATTTATAGGTGTTGGTTTTCACTTTATTCTTTAATATATACAGATCGGCAGCAAGCAATCAAAGTATTTGCAAAAGCATAGTTGGACAGTTTAATGCCAACTATCTGCTAGCATCTCAGCAGATCATGTTCCCCACGTTCGTTGTTCAGCTTTATTTCTTAACTTCAGTAATATATTTTCAAATTAGCATTTCTAAGGGTTGGGTAATCAATAAATTCCGTGTCTTTGAAAATATTTGAAAGTTTTGTGCTATACTTTTCAATTGTTTTAAATAATAAATCACTATTAAATGAAAAAAAATTAAGATTATTCAATTTTGTTTTAGTATTCCTGATTATTGGTTGTAATAACAAAGTAATACCACTGAAAAATAGCTATCAATCAACTGCTTATGAATTTTCTACAGCCTTAGACAAAGATGAAACATGGAGTGCACTAATTGATTTATTTACAACAAAAGGACTGCCCATTAAGACAATTGATAAAGCTGATGGAGTAATTACCACCGATTATGTTTCTTTCTTAAACTCGTATACATGGGAAAATAAGGATGGTAGTTTGATTAATCCTAACGCATTTGTTGTTTGTAGCAAATTTAGAGGTCCCTTCACTCTTACAACTTCTTTTACACCAACAACGCTTACTGGTCAATGGTTGGTTAGAATTAAACAAGTATCCGGCAAGACCGTTGTGAATATAAAGTTAGCGAATGCTAAAGGCACAATTGGTAGTGGTGATATTAATTCACAGGGCGATTTGACGTCAGTAACACCATATGATTTGCAAGTAGAAAGTACGGGCATATTTGAAAAGTCAGTACAGGATAAATTAAAATAAACTGATAACGCACAATATTTGCATTTATGTAAGGCTGGGAGTAATGCTAAAATTGAATATTGGTAAATTTTTCAGCAGCAGTTGCGGGCAGCAGAATCTTTATTGAACGATAGGAATGAACATAGATTTTTATTTATAAATAGGCAACGATTCCGGTACAAGTAATTCTAATTCCAGTCTTGCATATATTCGTGGTTGTTTTGTGTAACCCTTATGATAAATTGGCTTACAGAATAGGAACAGAAAAATGAAGGAATAATTTCAAGGATTCAGCAAAATTAAAAGAGCTGAATTTCTGTGCAGAATGCCGATTCAAAACAGAAGATTTGCATTTGCTAAAAACGATTTTGAATGAATGATGTTCAAATTAAAATACTTAAAGGACAACTCTGTCCATATTGTAATTGTGAAACTAAATTAGTTTCAGGTGAAGTGGTGTATCCAAATTGGGCAAATGAAAGTCCTAGGCCAAAATTTGTTGATAAAAAATATTATATGTGTGTCATGAATTCTGACCATTACGTTGGAACCTATTCAGGCAATAAAACTTCATTGGGAAGAGTTGCAGATAAGGAACTGCGTAAACTTAAAAACAAAGGACATAATACCTTTGACCCACTATGGCGAAACAAAACACATTTTAAAAATCAAAAAGAGGCCTACAACTGGCTTTCTAAAAGAATGAACATCCCTCTAGAATTTACCCATTTTGGCATGTTCACTATTGAACAATGCAAAGAAGCGATTCAACATTGTATAAATTTAATAAATGAAGAAGATGGGCGTATTTAATAATTTATTTGATGGAGAAATAAAGTAAATGAAGTTTACATCATCAATGGTGATGTTGCCCAAATGGTTTTAGATTTTGTTGATCATATGAGTCAAATTTTCTCACCTGAATTGAAACTTGACTACTAACAAAGAGTATCTGTAGTTTACTTATTAATTAAGCAATCAAGAAAGAAAGGGAATGGCGCTAGCGCTGCCGAAAATGAAATAATGGCTAAAGGTTCATATGTTGGAGTAGTAATAAAAATGAAATTATGTAGAAAAATGGATTAAGCATGAACAAACGGGAATTCCAAAAGATGCGCTAATTATAGTGTTGTATTACAATTTTTTTAACGGTGCTGCTATCTAATCGATTTGACTTGTTTTAAATTTTTTGATCACGACTCTCAATATACCCTAACTGTGTTTTATGATGTGGATAAAACAAAAATGATTTGATTTAATTTAATATTAAATTTATGTTATAATACAATTAATTAATAAATTTAGAATTTTTATATAGTGAACATATAAAGTAAAGCATAAGGGTAGCTACAACAGGTACTTGAGGACAATGACGGGTTAGGTGGTTAATTAAACATTTTGCCTCGTATTATTATTTTGGTGCATTGACAGTTTATTATTCAAAAATTCGCTACTACGCCTAGCGACAAACCGTTAGTATTTACGCCAAAAAACAATAGAATCCAGAAACTACAGAAAAACGGTGCATAACAGAAAAGCCATACAAGTATTACTATAAAAAGAAATAAAATGAATACAACAAACAAAATTTCGATTTTTTTTGTGCTGTTTTTCTTAGCATTAGGCTGCAGAATTGAGTCAAACGCTTGCACAAGGGTAGTTTACAAAGGACCAAATAACAAGATTATAACAGGCAGGTCAATGGATTTTTCAATAGAAATTCCTGCTAATCAATGGATATTTCCTCGTGGTGTGAAAAGAAGTGGTGAAGTTGGCAAAAACTCCATTGAATGGGTTTCTAAATATGGTAGCATAGGTATTAGCACATGGGATATCGCCATAGCTGATGGAATGAATGAAAAAGGATTGGTTGCAAACTTACTCTGGTTGGTTGAGTCAGAATATCCAAGCTTCAATAAAGAAGGCGGCAAGAAAGGAATGGCCATATCATTATGGGCACAATATGTATTGGACAATTTTGCAACTGTTGCAGAAGCTGTTGATGAATTAAGTAAGGAATCATTCGCTATAGTTTCTGATTTTATCCCCGGCACAGATAAATTCACCACAGTGCATTTATCCATTTCAGATGCCACCGGCGATAATGCAATTTTTGAATATATCAAAGGAAAATTGGTAATCCACCATGACCCATCATACACTGTAATGACGAATGATCCTCCATATGAACAACAATTGGCTATAGCTAAATATTGGCAAAATATTCCGGGTAAGATTTTCCTTCCCGGTTCAGTTACCGCAGCTGACCGTTTCGTTAGGGCATCATTTTTTATAAATGCCATACCGCAAACGGATAACACAAGAGTAGCCATTGCCGGTGTTTTTAGTGTTATTAGAAATGTATCGGTGCCTTATGGTTTCGCAATTGAAGGTTTTCCAAATTTATCCACTACACGTTGGCGTTCTGTTGCTGATCAAAAAGACTTGGTATATTACTTTGAAACAGCACTTACACCAAATACTTTTTGGGTTGACCTTAAAAAAATTGATTTCAGTGAAAAAGCAGGTGTAAGAAAACTGGATTTATCAAACAACAAAACTTATTCAGGTGAAGTATCAGCAGCTTTTAAAAAGTCTAAACCTTTTCAATTTTTAGGATTATGAGCCAAATTGTTCTTCATAACAAACCGAATAGATGCAGCAGCTGCCACAGCCCGTTTGTTTCATGTAGGAATGGCATATAAAATTGAAAGTTTGTGCTGATATTCAGCTTCGCTTTTGGTTGACAGCATAGTGCCGCCAAATTGTTAACTAGGAAGAGAGGCAAACCTTTAACGGTAAGCTTAAATACATTTCAATATGAAAAAAAACATATCGATATTTTTAGCACTAATCGTATGGTTTACAGTTTTGACGCAATATTGGTTAATGATAGAAAATCGAAGCGCATCCATTGGTGAAACAACACTGCGTTTTTTTAGTTTTTTCACAATTTTGACAAATTCACTTGTTGCCATATACTTCACATTAATTGTTTTTAAAAACAAAAAAGGTTTCTTCGCAATCATAGATAAGCCAGGCACTTTAACAGCAATTACAGTATATATTTCTATTGTTGGACTAATTTACCAAATTCTCCTTCGACATACATGGAAGCCGACAGGTATTCAAATGATTGTGGACGAACTGCTTCACACTTTTATTCCTATCATGGTAATTGTTTACTGGTATTTCTATGAAAACAAATCATTAATAACATACAAACAAATACCAAAATGGTTAGCATACCCCTTAATTTATCTAGTTTACATTTTGATAAGGGGAAAGATCTCTAATTTTTATCCTTATTACTTTGTTAATGCAGGAAATCTTGGATTGCCAAAAGTTTTAATAAATGCAGTTGGAATAGCTGCTTTATTCTATGCACTTTCAGCTTTGTTTATTAGAGTGGGAAAAGCCATGAAAAACAGGTCATAAAGAAGGAGCTCGCCAACATCAACTTTTTGTAAGCAGGCTACAACGCTTCAATTGATATTTTTTAGTATAATAAGTCTGTTTTTCCAAATAAACGGTATGGTCGGTAAGCTCGCCCGTGGCAAGCAGCGAAACGTTAGGTGTATGTTTTTGCTTTGATATCTCCTTATCCATTATTACTTGCAATTGTTTATTAAAGTTACTTCAGTAAATAAATAATATTAATAAATTACAATATGCAAATAGTAAATTTTATAGCTTTTATTCAAAAAAGGCAATACCTGATTTAATTAAGTTTATTTGAATTTTATTTCTTGAAGAAAGTTTTTTAAATTCAACAACAGCATCAAGTATTGAACGCTGTTAATCAATATCAAGTTTCATCCCATTAAAAGGATAATTCAATTTAATAATATTATATAAATATTCTTCATATGAAAAAATTTACTGCATCACTATTTCTTATAATAATTGTTATGCCCGGTTTTGCTCAAGTAAATCAAGATACATCCAAGCATCTTTCATTCAAAGGAGTACCTATTGATGGAACACTTAATGAATTTGTTTTAAAAATGGAAAACAATGGCTTTACACAAATCAGCATGAATGATGGAGTTGCAATTTTGCAAGGCGATTTTGCGTTATATAAATCTTGTATTGTTGAAGTGTCTACTCTTAAAACTAAAGATTTGGTTGCTAAAATAGCTGTGCAGTTTCCCTTTAGCAACACATGGGCCAATCTTTCAAATAGTTATTTTAATTTGAAAGAAATGCTGTCTGAAAAATATGGAAACTTTTCAGACAGTAGTGAGACTTTTCAATCGAGTTTTCAGCCTGAAAGCGACTTTCTGAAAATGTCTTTTGTAAAATCAGACAAATGCAAATATTATGCAACTTACAAAACTGATAAGGGTACTATACGTTTATCAATAGAACACGACCCATTGCTACGAAGTTTTGTTAAGTTAGTTTATTCTGATAAAATCAACAGTGAAACTGTTAAAAAACTGGCTTTAGAAGACTTATGAACACTTTTATTATTAAATTTTAAAATATTTTAAGTTGAGGTAATATTATAATATTTTATACTGCTGTTTCCCTTTCTTCATTGTTTCTACAAATTCATTTCATCATTTATATTATCAATCAACAACAGTAACTACCGTTGGTTTAAGTTCTCGCCTTGCGGAATGCTGTCATAGCAACATTTGCATTGCTGTTATGTTAGCCGGAATATAAACTTATTAAATGAAATATTCTTTCAATGAAATACTTACTGATGTTGATAAAAGTCTTCTCAGAACAAATACTGAAAGTGATAACATTTTCGATATTGGAACAAGAGGCTTTTATGAAAATCCTTTTACTGGAATTTTTGCTTATATCATTTCTTTAAAAATTCAATATAATCATCGTAATAAATTCATTCAATCGTTTCTATAAAGCAATAATATTTTATTGCAAGAAATAATCGAAAGTTTTTTGTATGATATTAAAGTTTTAACGCAACATAAAATGTTGGCAGGGAAGTATATTGGCCATATAATTCATAATTCAAAATACATCTTAGTTTTTGAGCACAAATTAGAACATTGGTTTGCTAATCCTATTGATGATTATGAAAAGGATATTAAGTGTTGATTTGCTCATTTAATGCCTTATTTTTTTGTTTTCATATAATCTGGTTGATACCCCTTAACATTGGACAAATGTTTGGCTAAAGTTTCGCTTAAAAATAATTTATCAAAAGATTTTATTGACAAATGAGATTTTTTTTTGTTGACGATTTTCTCAATTGTTATGTACCAGAAACATCAACAATGATGACGTAAGAGGAGTTTGACTTTTACACAAATAACTTTTCATAAAAGTTGCTGCAAAAAAACAAGTAAATCAATTTTTTTCAGAAGTTTTAAACAGCATAAAATCAATATTTCCAATCAATACTCTAAAACGAACAGTTCAACATTCCGTTTGGGGTGAGGATACAAAAAAAGCTGTAAGGCTTTATCCTTTCATTACTTATGACAATGTTGTTATTGTTTTTCGAAGTGATGGTAAATTTTCCGTTACAATTTCTTATTACAAAAATCCACAACCCCATCTTTCTAAACTACACAAAGGGTAGTGCAGACAAACTATAGAAATTGGAAGGAGAGAACATTTGGTTGTTTCGCCGGGATATATGGGAAAGAATTTAATACTGTAGAAGAATAAGTTAAAGAATGCTCAAAGCAATTGTCGATTATGTTGAACTACAATAATTAACTAAAATATTTTCAAAAACAATTCTTTACAATTGAATATCAGCATTGGTTAAGCATCAGTATCGGTTCGGGCTCAACGTTCAGATCTGCTTTTTAATTTCACCAACATATTTTTATATGACCATTTCTATAGCCGAAAATCATGGAATTTTCTCTATTGTAAAAGGTCAATACTCAGATGCAATTTTAAATAGCAACACAGCTATAAAAAAAGTATAATGACAAAAAATGCTTTCTTCGCCAAAATTAAATTGTAACCTCAAGCATCTACCCACTCTCTCAGCACATTTTATTTCCCCAAAGCCCTCAAACGACACTTTAAATACAAGGATTGAATATTTTATTGAACTTTTTTGACAAGTTACCGGCTTAAAATTAACTTCACGAGCTAAATAAATCGGAATAATCGAAAAGATGAAATTATATACCCTATTAGAGCAACAACTTAAAAAAGATCCCAAATTTGTTTCCGACAACGGCGAACTGAAAAAATGGGTAGTGTTGAATAAGGCATACTCTCTTGACGAAGAATTGCTTGCACTATTGCTCGACAATTCAGAACTGAAAAAGCATTTTTTTATTAATGTAAAAGGTACATTAGTTTTTAAACAAGATTTGTTTGTGCAATTTTTGGAGCAGAAGAATTATCTGAATAACAGCTATACGCTATACAAAAACAAAGTAGGTCTTACCGTTGATGGCAAATACCTGAAACAACGCAACGAAGTGGCTTTGGTTTGGCCATTTAAAGACTGCATTTTGGAAGGCGGGCAAACTCGTGAAGAACACAAAAGGCAGGAAATTTTCTTCAATGAAATTTTAGCACAAGATGAAATTACACAACTTTTAGAACCAAAGGTTTTCACCAATGCCAAAAGGATTGACATGAACGGTGAAAAGCCCTTGGATCAATTTAACCGAAATGAAAAAGGCACTATCATCGACAACCTAATTATTAGAGGGAATAATTTATTAGCGCTGCATTCCATAAAAAAAGAATTTGCCGGGAAAGTAAAGCTAATATACATTGATCCGCCTTATAATACGGGTAATGATGGATTTAATTATAATGACAGCTTTAATAAGTCAACATGGTTGACTTTTATGAAAAACAGACTCACAGTGGCAAAGGAACTTCTTTGCAAAGAAGGATCAATTTTTGTACAATGTGATGATAATGAACAAGCATATTTAAAAATCTTAATGGATGAAGTTTTCGGGAATGAAAATTATCGTGAAACAATTGTCGTTAAAACAAGTACACCAAGTGGCGTAAATGCAGTAAATGTTAAGAGGGGAGAAAGATTATTTAAAGTAAAAGAATATATTCTCTTTTATTCTAAAACCCCTGATTTTAGGTTTTACCCCATTTATATTAAGAGTAACTTTAATTTTAATTATAGATACGAAGTTGTAAAAACTGAAACTGGTTATATCGTAAATGATTTAAGACAAAAGTTTAAGGATGATAAAACATTTGAAAGCTATGCATTAAACAATTATGAAAATATTTATTCACTTGAAAAAAATAATAAAAAGGCTGGTGAAAAAATAAAAATTGAAATTAATAAGTCAAAAAATAACAAAGAAGTAATAGAATATATCAACTCTAAAAATCAGCTCATTTTAATATACGATGGCGGTGTCTTTATTCCATTAAAAGAAAGAATAATAGTAGAAGCTACACAAAACTTCTTTGGTACATTAATTTCTGATTTATGGGAAGATGAAATTTTTCAAACAAACCAAAATGAGGGTGGAGTTAACTTACCCGGTGGCAAAAAACCTGAGAAGTTAATAAAGCGAATTTTAGAATTAACTACAAAGGAAGATGATTTGGTTGTTGATTACCATTTGGGCAGTGGCACTACTGCAGCTGTAGCACATAAAATGAAAAGACGATATATTGGTATTGAACAGTTGAATTATCATGAAAATGATAGTGTTGTACGTTTAAAAAAAGTTATAAATGGGGAACAAACGGGTATTTCTAAAAGTGTTAATTGGAAAGGTGGTGGTTCATTTGTCTATCTTGAATTGAAAAAATACAATCAAACTTTTATTGAACAGATTGAGGATGCCAAAGACACCGAAGCTCTATTGAAAATATGGGAGCATATGAAAACCAAAAGTTTTTTGAATTACAACGTAGATATTAAAAAGCACGATGAGTATTTAAATGAATTTAAATCACTTACACTTTCAGCACAAAAACAACATCTTTGTGAGCTTTTGGACAAAAACCAATTGTATGTAAACCTTACTTCTTTAATGGATGAAGATTTTAATATTGATGCTGTTGATATTAAAACTACAAAACAATTTTACAATCTTGAAAAATAATGTAAAATGGCAACTTATATTGATGATAGAGCATACACAAATTACATACATACGCATGTTGCCATACCAAAAATTTATAATTTAATTAATTGGCAGAAAATTAATCTTGAACAAACATATGCAGAGAAAATTGATATGCAGCAAGGAATTGATTATGTATTCAAGGACGCGAATGGCCTATTAAGAACTGTTCAAGAAAGATTTAGAGAATGTAAGTACCAACAATATTCTGATTTTACCATCAGATACAGAAGGGATGGAAATTTTCATACTTCAAGAATAGAATCTGAATATTACAAAATGAAAGCTGATTTCTTTACATACGGTATTACTAATTGTTTTAAACTCAACATTAAACAATGTACTGACTTTATTAAATATGCGGTAATTGACTTACGCAAGGTTTATGATAAAATTGACAATGGTTTAATTGAAATAAAAGACAACAAGAAAAATATTTGCGAAATAATCGACAATAAAATTGTATGTCCGGTTAAATATAATCACGACGGTTCTTCCTCTTTTTTCCCATTAGAAATTGCATATCTTGTTCAATTATGGGGTAATGAAATAATAGTAGCACAAAAAGGATTTTTATAATATGCAATCGCTATATGAAACAATTATAAAGGAATTCGGTAAAAGAACCATAGCACAAGTTATGGTTCCTAATTATATAAACGATAACATAAAATCGGATTTTATTATTCGACCTTATCAAAAGGAAGCATTTCAACATTTTATTTTATGCCACACAAAAAACTTTGAAGGCAAACCCGGCAAGCCTTTCCACTTGCTTTACAATATGGCCACAGGTAGCGGAAAAACTTTGATAATGGCAGGGTTAATATTGTATCTCTACCAAAAAGGATATCGTAACTTTTTGTTTTTTGTAAACAGTAATAATATCATTCAAAAAACAAAAGACAATTTTATTAATCCGCACGCTTCAAAATATTTGTTCAACGAAAAAATTGTGATTGAAGGGAAACAGGTGCTTATAAAAGAAATCAACAACTTTGAAGAAGCTGACAATCAGAATATCAATTTGAAGTTTACCACCATTCAACAACTCCATGTTGACCTGAACAACACTAAGGAAAACAGTTTAACTTATGAAGATTTCAAAGAAAAAAAATTGGTTTTAATTGCCGATGAAGCTCACCACTTGGTAGCAGGAACGAAATCGGGTAATTTATTGGGCAGTTGGGAAGATACAGTAAAAAAAATTCATGATTCCAATCTTGATAACATTTTATTGGAATTTACCGCAACTATTGATAAAGATACCAAAGAGTTGATAAAACACTATCAAGACAAGGTTATTTTTAAGTATGATCTTGCCGATTTTCGTAAAGACAAGTATTCCAAGGAAATTAATTTAATCCGCAGCTTGTATAATGAACAAGACAGAATTATTCAGGCATTAATATTGAATTTGTACCGGCAAGAATTAGCGGCGTCCAATGGTATCAACTTAAAGCCAGTAATACTTTTCAAAGCCAAAAGAACAATAGCAGAATCCGAACAAAACAAAGTGAATTTTCACAAACTGATTGATGATTTTTCGGTAACAATGGTGGAGAAAATTAAAAAATCTTCTACTGTTCCAATTGTTCAAAAAGCTTTTCAATTTTTTCAATCAAAGGGCATTTCAATGAGCGAAATCGTAAAACGCATTCAAATCAATTTTAAACCTGAAAATTGTATAAGTGCCAATAATGATCAAGAAACAGAACAAAATCAACTATTGCTCAATACTTTGGAAGATGATAATAATCCTATCCGTGCAGTTTTTGCTGTTCAGAAATTGAATGAAGGTTGGGATGTTTTGAATTTGTTTGATATTGTTCGCCTTTATGAAGACCGTGATAGTAAAGATGGAAAGCCCGGTAAAACTACACTTTCTGAAGCGCAGCTCATTGGTCGTGGTGCAAGATATTTCCCATTTGCCTTAGAGGAAGGACAAGATAAGTTTACAAGAAAATTTGATAATGATATTGCCAACGATTTTAAGATATTGGAGGAATTGTATTATCATACCAAAGAAGACAGTCGTTACATTTCCGAATTGAAGAAAGCCCTTGTAGATACAGGTATTTATGAAGATGATGAAAATCTTGTAACCAAACAACTGACTTTAAAATTAAACTTTAAGAAAACAGATTTTTACAGAGAAGGACAGGTTTTCTTCAATAAGAGCGTTCCAAAAAGTTTTAACAATATAAAATCATTTACCGATTTAGGAGTTACGAAAACCAATTATCGGCATATGTTATCTTCGGGAGTAGGCAGAATGTCGAGTGCCTTTTTTGAAATGGTGCCCATACAATCCAACGATGAAGTAATCAAAACCCAAGATGTAAAGCTGACCGAAATTCCGAAAAACACAATACGCTTTGCATTAAGTCGAAACCCTTTTTTTTATTTTGACAATTTATCGCATTACTTTCCAAGTGTTGGTTCAATTTCCAATTTTATAGAGAGTCCAGCCTATTTAGCAGGTTTAGAAATCACTTTTGCAGGAACAGCAAACAGACTAAAAGAAATTAGCCATTTCGACCATTTGCAAGCTTTAAACGGACTTTTGCAGAACATTGAAGCAGACATAAAGACCCATTCAACCGAATACGAAGGTTCAGGCTATATTAAAGAACCAATTCATAAAGTATTCAAGGACAAAGAAATCAAGGTTTACAAACGCAGCGAAAGAGCAGACGGACAAGAAACATTGCTAGCCAACGCGCCTTGGTATGTTTATAATGCTAATTATGGTACAAGCGAAGAAAAGAAATTTGTAGAATTGTTTTCCAGACAATTTGAAGCACTTAGTCAAAAATTTGAGAACATTTACTTAATCCGAAACGAAAGAGAAATTAAAATCTTCGACAAACTCGGACGAGCTTTTGAACCGGACTTTTTACTATTCTGCAAACAACGTGATGGCGAACAAATAACATTTCAGATTTTTATAGAATCGAAAGGTGAGTATTTGAAGGAGCACGAAAAATGGAAAGAAGATTTGTTAAATGAAATCAGATTTCAACAAAAAATTATCAAAACCGATAAGGGAAAGTATTTAATAACAGCCCTTCCATTCTATAATTACAACAACGAAAATGAATTTAAAAGCACATTAGAAAAAATATTTAACCGATAGAAATAATTTGTTATTGATGCAAATGAAAAACCAAGAAGCCTAAGGAAGCATAAAATCAAAACTATATTAAGCAATAAAGCCAATAAGGTAAAACTTAACTGGGGACTGAATTTTAGATAAAGATTTCATGTGTGTATAAATAGAAAAGATGGATTCGCTATTTTGTTCATTATAATACATTCCGTGTCATTGTAAAACTTGTATCAATCAATAGAAATATTCTACTTTTGATGAAAACACAAAACTTATAATCAATGGCAATAAAACCCTTATGAAGCAATACATTAAATTGATACGTCCAAATAATTGGATAAAAAATTTCATTATTATCTTACCTGTTTTTTTTGCAGGAAGGCTATTAAGTTTAGGTGATGATGCTTTTTGGAATCTTGGTTTCACCTTCATAGCATTTTGCCTGTCAAGTTCTATGATTTATGTTATAAATGATATGAAAGATGTAGAAAAAGACAGATTGCATCCTCAAAAATCAAAGCGTCCTATAGCAAGCGGGGCAATTTCTAAAAGCAGTGCATACCTTATCATAACAATTCTGGCCTTATTGGTTTTATTAACTTTTTTTCTTTTACCTGTTAAAGTTGTTTATTATGTGTTGGCATATATTGTTATAAATCTGTTTTATTGTTTCGGCATGAAAAATTTTGCAATATTAGATGTAACCTCTATCAGCTTGGGATTTGTATTTAGAGTTTTGGGTGGGGGTGAAGCCACGAATACATTAACAACGCATTGGATAATTATTTTAGTTTTTTTATTAATGTTTTCAGTAGCTTTAGCAAAAAGAAGAGATGATTTGGTGTTAAGCCATGGTAGTAATGAAATTTACAGGCAATCGCAGTTGGGTTATAGCATACAATTTATAGATATTGCCAAAACAATTAGTTTTACTGTTACTCTGGTAGCTTATATCATTTATTCTGTTTCGAATGATGTGATTGAAAGAATAGGTTCTAACTATGTTTATATTACATCTTTGCCGGTTTTCTTGGGTATAATGCGCTACATTCAATTAACTGTTGTATATAAAAAATCCGGTTCGCCCGTAGATTTAGTATTGAAAGACAAGTTTTTAATTACAATTATTTTACTCTGGATATTTATATTTGGAATCATTATTTATGTATAAAAAACTCATACAAAACTGGGGAAATTATCCAAAAATTAGCGCAGAAGTGTTTGAGCCTTCAAGCTCGTATATCATAAATGATTTTATACGAAAAACTCCTAAGCTTATTCCCCGAGGTAATGGCAGATGCTATGGTGATAGTTCTTTACAGCATGCCATCATTTCTACATTGAAGTTGAATAAATTTTTATTTTTTGATAAGGAAAATGGAATCATTACAGTTGAATCCGGTGTTTTGCTTTCAGACATTTTAGAAGTAGTTGTTCCATATGGTTTTTTTCTTCCTGTAACACCCGGCACTAAATGGATAACTATCGGAGGGGCTGTTGCTTCTAATATTCATGGTAAAAACCACCATAAAGAAGGAGCAATATCCAATTTTATAACATCATTTGAATTAATGACCGAAGACTGTAACATAGTTCATTGCTCAAGGTCTGAAAATACTGAATTGTTTACCAATACTATTGGGGGAATGGGGTTAACCGGAATGATAACAACAGTAACTATTCAGCTGAAAAAAATAGAAACTTCATATATCAAACAAAAAACAATTAAGGCTAAAAATTTAAATGAGGTACTGAATTATTTTGAAGAATTTAATCATTATACCTATTCAGTTGCGTGGATAGATTGTTTGAAAAAAGGCAATAGTATGGGCAGGAGTATTTTAATATTAGGTGAACATGCTAAAAAAAATGATTTGCCTGACAAATACACTAATCATTTAAAAACACATTCCCATAAACAAATCAACATACCTTTTTATTTTCCGAATTTTACTTTGAATTATTTTACCATTAGTGTATTTAATGAATTATATTATAATAAACAAACATCTAAAGAAAATAATAACATTGTTCATTACGATGGATTTTTCTATCCATTAGATTCCTTGAATAATTGGAATAGAATTTATGGGAAAAATGGATTCACGCAATATCAATTCGTTATACCATTCAATAATGGTAGGGAAGGTTTAACTAAAATTATGAAAGAGATAACCAATTCGGGATGCGGTTCATTTTTAGCGGTGTTGAAAACATTCGGCAAGAAAGATGATTTTTCTTCCAGTTTAAGTTTTCCTGATGAAGGTTATACTTTGGCACTAGATTTTAAAATTTCACCAAAGGTTTTTGATCTGCTTAACAGGCTTGATGAAATTGTGTTAGCGTATAATGGGAAGCTTTATTTAACAAAAGATGCAAGAATGTCTGCGGAAATGTTTAAAAAAACGTATCCGAATTTTTCTCATGACTCAAAAAAATTTATTTCAATTCAAATGGAAAGATTGTTAAATGTATAAATTTTTTAAATTTTATATTTGAATACACGCACAAATTTCGTTTGTGTTATTTTAATATTTAAAAGAATGAGATAATAAATTTCTTAATAAATTATCTGTTTAAAATTACTAAAGTAATCATGAGTAAATCCTGCATCATACTTGGCTCTAATTCTGATATTGGTCAGGCTATAGCACACAAATTTGCCTTAAATGGTTATGCAATTATTCTGGCAAGTAGAAATATAGATGAATATCAAAAAAGACTTCAACAGGATATTTCGATTAGATATAACGTTCCGGTATCATTGGTTGAATTTGATGGAACTAATTTTAGCGAGCATGAACAATTTTGGCACTCTTTACCTGTAATGCCCAATGTGGTTGTTTCTGTTTTTGGTTATTTAGGTGATCAGGAAAAAGCTGTTGCCGATTTCAATGAAGCTTATAAAATCATCAGTTCGAATTATATTGGACATGTTTCTTTAATCAACAAATATGTTCAACAAGTTAAAGGTATCCAAACCTCAGCTATCATTGGCATTTCTTCGGTAGCGGGAGAAAGGGGAAGACAAAGTAATTACATATATGGTTCTTCCAAAGCTGCCTTTACTTGTTATTTGAGTGGTTTACGAAATGATTTAACAAAACACAATATTCATGTAATGACAGTAATTCCGGGATTTGTAAAAACAAAAATGTTAGGTGATATGAAAACGCCTGATTTTCTCACTGCTTCTCCGGAAGATGTTGCAAATAGAATCTATAATGCATTCGTAAATAAAAAAGATGTAATTTACATTTATCCAATTTGGCGCTATATTATGCTGGTTATAAAATTAATTCCGGAATTTATATTTAAAAAAATGAGTTTGTGAAGGAAAAAGGTATTGCATTTTTCGATTTAGATGGTACCATTACCTCTAAAGACACATTTATTGATTTTATTATTTTTTGTAGGGGAAGAATTTTTTTTTATTTAGGGCTAATTGCTTTAAGCCCTTTCATTCTTTTAAAACTGATTGGGATATACCCCAATCATCGATTAAAAGAATTGTTTTTTCGTTTTTATTTAGCCCATCATTATTCAGCACAAGAATTAGAAAAACTTGGCCAATCTTATTCCATGCAAAAACTTCCTTATATTATTTATAGTCAAGCTTTAGAAAAAATAAATTGGCATAAAGAAAATAATCATGAAGTAATCATTCTTACAGCTTCTTCACCATTATGGCTATCTGAATGGTGTAAACAAAATGGTTTAAAGCTGATAGGTACAAAGTTTGAAATAAAAAATGAAAAATATACAGGTAAAATTCTTGGAAGAAATTGTTATGGAATTCAAAAAGAAGAGATTGTAACGGATATTTTGAAGCAAAATTCAGGTGTAATGACTTTTGGATATGGCGACACGAAAGCCGATTTGTTATTCTTAAATAAGTTAAATTACAGGTACTATAAGCCGTATTGGATTAAGCGCTTTTTGTCAACGCATAAACCTAAAAAAGAGGAACATGGTGTTTTATCTTTAAAATGATTTTGTATATTCCTTTACTAATTGATAGTAAGCACTTGTCAATTTTTATTAAATAATTTTATTTATGAAAAAAAACTTGGCTTTATTATTCATTCTTTTTGGGAGTATAATAATATTAGTTGGTTGTGACAATATCAACTATTTTAAAAACAATAAAGCGGATTCAATTTCTACACAAATTTTACCATCACCGAAGAAGATGGCTAAGAAGAAGAAAGTTTCCGATTTAATTGGTGGAACTTATATTTTTGGTGACAATCCGGAAGTTGGTGCTGTTGGTTCTGTAATTATTTATCCTAATTCTGACAGTACTGCACTTTTTTATATGGAGCTTTCAAGGGGAGCGCCATCCTATAATTCAGGCGAATTATTTGGTGAGATACAGTTAAAAGATGATTTTGGAATTTATGATTCAAGAAAATATGAGCCGGACCTCGATTGTGTATTAAAATTTATATTTGATTTAAATAAATTGGTAGTTATATCTCAAAATGGACATGAGGATTGCGGTTTTGGTAATGCTGTTGTTGCGGATCATTTTTATTATCGTCAAAATCGCTCAATTCCTAAATATTTTATTGATGGACCTGGCGATACCATTCAATTTAAAGGGTTAACCTTAAAAAAATATCTTAAGCGTTTTAGTTTTAATTAAAATAACATACTTAATTTATTTTTTTTATCCATCCGCACCCGGTTAGTTATAATGAATAACCGGTTAATTATTATTTGTATTTTCAGCAACTTTTTGTAATAGGAAATCTTTCTATACAAGGAATGCACCAACGGTTAAATAATTATTTTTATAACAGAATTTAATTATGCAAAATTAATTGGGAATGAAAGTGATTTTAAGTTTTTAAAATGGTTGATTGTATCAGTAAATATTTTTTATGATGAATTTTATTATATTTGAAAAAAACTGCTTGTAAAACTCAATATGATGAAAACGACATTTACTTTCATAGCTGGCCTCATCGTTATTGCAACGATTTTAAGTTGTTCATCCACTGCTAATAATAGCGTCAATAATCAAACAGATAGTACCAAGCTACCTAATGTTTCTCCTGCTAATGCACTAAAGATAATAGACAGTGTTACTAAGGATATTCCTCCGATTAAAGCTGATGATATATTGTACGAAAATGATAAAGGTTATAATAAGGAAGCAGCTGAAAAAGCTAAGCAATTTGTTTTGCAAAAAATGCAAATTTCAGTTAGAAAAAATCAGGAAATTTCTGTTGGCTACGTACCCTTTGATAGCAGCTATTCAATACAGATATTAACTCCCACGGGGGGTAACCGTTCGCAGAGTAATTTTTTCCAGTATTATCCAAAAACTAAAGTTATTTTAAATGGCGTGACTTTTGATACTTTATATACACCTTGGCAAGGTGACTTAAGATCAAGGTATTATTAATGCTTCATTTTGAAGAACAAATAAAATTGTATTTTATTTAAAACGTTTTGGTGTTATAAAATGAAAAGAGGCTGCTAGTTTTAAAGCAGCCTCTCTTGTTTATATTTTGAATAATGATTGCTTATTCACCTCCATCAATGCGTACAGGATAGCTGTAGGTATCACCATAGCCCGGATAAATACCATCGAAACGAACAGTACCACTATTGCTTGAGTTTGATAATGCAGCTTTCAAATCATCAATAGTATTTACCTCAATACCATTTACAGCTGTTATGATAAAGCCTTCTTGAATGCGTGATTTTTGTATAGCACTACCTGGCTGTATTTTCTTTACCAAAACACCACCATTCAAATTATTGGCAGCAGCTGTTTTTTTATCAATGTTGGCTAGGTCAGCGCCTAAGCGATCCATAATATTGGTTGCTTTAACAACATTGGTATTGCCTGCTTTATTTTTAAGAATAACAGATACGGTTTTTTGTTCTCCATTTCTTATATAGCCTAAAATAATTTTATCACCGGGTTTATAACGAGCAATCTGTTCAACCATTTCAGGGCCTGTTGTTACAGTAATACCATTAATGCTGGTAATAATATCGCCTTTTTTAATACCGGCTTCTGCTGCTGCACCACCTGCAGGAACATCCATAACGTAAATTCCATTTGCTATATCTTTAATTCCCTCTGCTTTTTTCTGTTCTTCAGTTAAGCCTTCTCTTGGGTAAGAAATACCTAAAAATGCACGTTGTACAGTTCCATACTTAATGATGTCATTCACTACTTTTTTTACAATATTTACCGGAATTGCGTAAGAGTACCCTGCATAAGAACCGGTTGGTGATGCTATAGCAGAATTAATACCAATTAATTCACCACGGGTATTGATTAAAGCACCACCACTATTACCGGGGTTCACGGCTGCATCTGTTTGGATAAAAGATTCAATAGGGGCAGAACTTTGACGAGAATTAATACCAATATTTCTGGCTTTAGCACTAATAATGCCTGCTGTAACAGTTACGTCTAATGTTAAAGGATAACCGATAGCTAATACCCATTGACCTAATTTTGCATCATCACTGTTACCATATACTAAATAAGGTAATCCCTTAGCATCAATCTTTAGTACAGCAATATCACTGCTGGGGTCAGTGCCCACAACTGTTGCTTTATAGGTTTTGCTGTTGGGTAAGGTTATATTAATTTCATCAGCACCATCTACTACGTGGTTATTGGTAACAATATAACCATCTTCACTAATGATTACTCCACTACCACTGGCACGTTGCTCGGGAATAATTTGTGGTCCCATACCTCCAAAAAGATCACCAAACATGTTATCACCAAAGAAATCGCTAAATGGATCGTTTCTCTTAGGCAAATTATTGCTTACTTGTTTGGCTTTGGTACGTGTTTTAATATGCACTACTGCCGGTGTAGCTGTAGCACATGCTTGAGTAAAGTCAAAGCTATTGTCGGAGGCTGTATTATTGCCGCTAAAAAAACCGGCATAGTTTACAGGTAATTTTCCGGGCTCCTGAATACCGGCATATTTGTGTTGTTGATAACGGCTAAATGCCCACACACTTAAAAATGCAGTTGCAGCGCTGATAGCCACAATTGCAAGAACATTTTTTAGTTTCATAGTATACACATTAATCGTTTTTAATTGTTATTGTATAGCAAAGTAACGAAGTGGATTTAATTAGTTTTGTTAGCAAATATCCATTTAACAAATAATTTACGATACTTGTCGTATTTCCATTTCTAGCATTACAAATTTACAATAACAGGTAGGACTATTGAATAGTTGTATTGTTTAATTTTTTTAGAAAATCCATGGTGTCAACACCATCTGCATAATCAAACAAACCGGGTGTTTGTGCTTCACCAAAGCCAACATAATTCTGGCCAACTATACATTGTATGTCTGTGTTCATTTGTAAAGTTTCATACAATTCACTTGCATTATCATAATAACTGTAATGGATTTGTGCAACGGGTGAAAATAAGGCTTCTTTTTCAACCAATAGTACCGATTCATTCGTCATGTATAATTGGTTACTCATAATAAGTACTGCTAATTGATAGTCATAATTGTGTTTGTACTTATGAAAATCCATATAGTAGTCATATTTTTTTAATGCTTGTAAAAGTGGAATAAAATCATAGTTTTCCGGAACATACAATTTGGTAACATTTCTACAACCTAAGCCAAAATAAAGTTGAATATCGGTAGCTAATCGGCTTAATGCATCTTTATTTTCATTGCCTGTTAAAACAGCTACCGATGTACGATTTCGACGAATAATATTTGGATATTTTCCAAAATAATAATCAAAATAACGACTGCTGTTATTGCTACCTGTTGCAATATAGGCATCACAATTTTTTAATTGTTCAGCAAAGGAAATGGATTCTTTTAATTCCGGTGCCCATTGAATTAATTTTTCAACTAAGTGTTTAATTAATATTTCGTCTTTAGAGGATGCTTTAATAGTTGCTTTATGGCCGCTTATAAACACACACAGAAAGTCGTGAAAACCCACTAATGGTATATTGCCTGCCATAACAATACCTATATTTTTGGGGGAAGATGCAGTATTGTTGGGATAGTATTTTTTAACCCAGTTGCTTAATTTGTTGGCATTCAGAAATTGTGAATAAATGTTTTGAACAGCCGATTCAATAAATTCGGGTAAAAACCAAGGGTTTACTTGGCTTGCTCGCAGTTTAGCCGATATCCATTCAGGATTATTTTGCTGCATATAAACCCCTAATTGTTCCATTAATTGAATTCTTTGTAATAAATCCATTTGTTGAATTGCTTTTGCGTTTAAATTTGTTACATCTTTAAAACCTCAAAATTACAGTTATGGCCATTAAAATTACCGATGAATGTATTAACTGCGGAGCTTGTGAGCCCGAGTGCCCAAATAATGCCATTTATGAAGGTGGGGTAGAATGGGCTATTGCCGATGGCACTACCGTTAAAGGCAGCTACACCTTAATGGATGGAACAGTAGTGGATGCCAATCAACGTTTTGCGCCTCTTTCAACTGATACCTATTATATTGTTCCAAATAAATGCACTGAATGTCAAGGCTTTCATGAAGAGCCCCAATGTGCCTCTGTTTGTCCGGTTGATTGTTGTGTTCCCGATGAAATGTATAAAGAAACCGTGGAAAGCTTAATGGCTAAAAAAGAGCGGCTACACATTTAACAATTTTGCTGGTTTAATGTGCAAAAAATTAATTTTTTATCCGGTAAAGCTTAGTACCTTTATTGCACAATAAAAATGCTACCGTAAGGTAACATTCATTAACGGTGGGTGATATTTCCCGCCTTGAATAAGGTGAAGAAGCTATAGGTTTCTTCACCTTTTTTATGTGCCTGTATTGCAAGTATGCCAATTTAAAGTTTCTTGGTTAAGTTATTATATTTGAGCGTTTTTAATAGGCAATAAGCCATGTGTTCTAATATGCATTATTACGCATTGTAAATTAATTGGAAATAAAAATCTATGAAAAAGAAAATTGCTTTGGTTACCGGTGGTTATAGTGGTGAAGCTGTAATTAGTTACAAAAGCGCTAAAACTGTAGAAGCAAACATTAATAAGGACAATTATGAAGTTTATGTAATTGATATTGCAAAAGATGGATGGTGGTACACTGCTGATGGGCAAGCAAAAATTGCTGTAAATAAAGCCGATTTTTCAATTAATATAGCCGGTAAATGCATACAATTTGATTGTATTTTATTTTGCATTCACGGAACACCCGGTGAAGATGGTAAATTACAGGGCTATTTTGATATGTTGCAAATACCTTATACCAGTTGTGATGCCGCAACATCAGCTATAACTTTTAATAAACGGTACACCGTTGCAGTAGCTGCTTTTAGTGGCATTTCTGTTGCAAAAAGTATGCATTTGTTTAAACATACGGCCTACTCTGACCAAGAAATTTTACAACAATTAAAACTCCCGGTATTTGTAAAACCAAATAATGGTGGTAGTAGTATTGGTATGAGTAAAGTAAACAATACTCATGAACTATTGCCTGCCATTGAAAAGGCCTTTAAAGAAGATAATCAGGTTTTAGTGGAAGAATATATTGCCGGACGTGAATTTACTATTGGTGTTTTTAAAAATAAAGAGGGCAATATTATTGTGTTACCTATTACTGAGGTAATTGCAGAGAAAGAATTTTTTGATTATGAGGCGAAATATGAAGGTAAAAGTAGGGAAATAACTCCCGCACAAATACCGTTTAACTGGCAGCAGCAACTTGAAGCAACCGCTAAAAATGTATATGCCATTTTAAATTGTAATGGTATTGTGCGTATGGATTTTATATGGAATGAAGCTGTTCAAAAACCTTATTTGTTGGAAGTAAATACCGTACCCGGACAAAGTGAGGCAAGTATAGTTCCACAACAGGTGAAAGCAATGGGCTGGAGTTTACAAGAATTTTATACACAACTAATTGAGGCCGCTTTTAACAAATAGTAACCTTTTGACTAATAAAAATCCATTACATTCACAAAAAAACAAACATTGAGCGTGTTTAAGTTTATAACGCATAAACCACTTTGGGTAAATATTTTGGTAGCCATTGGATTGGTATTGGTTGCACTATTTATTTTTATTGAAATGCTTTCGTTTATTACTCAGCACAATGAAGTAGAAAAAGTACCCTCAGTACTTGGTCAAAATATTCAAGCTGCAACACAAGCGTTAACTGCCAAAGGCTTCCAGGTACAGGTAATTGACTCGGTATACGATAATACCATTGGTGCTTTAGCTGTAGCTAAACAAAGTCCTGATGCAGATGCACAGGTAAAAAAAGGCCGCACTATTTACTTAACCATTAACAGAGCGGCAGCCCCCGAAGTTACCATGCCAAATCTCGTTGGTTTTTCTTATAAAAGTGCCCAAATGTATTTGCAAACATTAGGATTAAAAATGGGCGATACAACCTATAAGCCAGATATTGCTCGAAATGCCGTATTAGAGCAGAAATTCAATGGGGTATCTATTAAACCAGGTACTAAGCTTCCTGTAGGAAGTACAATTAGCTTTGTTTTAGGCAGTGGTATTGGCAGTGGTCAGTATCAAGTTCCTGATTTAATTGGTCTAACTTTAGCGCAGGCCCGTACACAATTAAATGCACTGAATATTAACATAGGTTCTATTGTCCCTATGGATAATGTTACTGATACAACTAATGCTTACATAGTTAAACAAATACCTGAAGTATTTACCGAAGCGGGTCCGGGTAATAAAGTGCATAATCTCATTCGTCAAGGCCAGGTCGTTGATGTGTTCATTAGCAATACCCCGCCACCTGTTCGCGACTCAGCATTAAGAAACTAATCATCATAAAAAAATAGTCTATGAACGTAATTTCAGTTGATGAACTTAAATTAAAAATGGATAAAGGGGAAAAGTTAAACCTAATTGACGTGCGTGAGCCACACGAAAATGCCGACTTTAATATTGGTGGTATTTTGTTGCCTTTGGGTAAGGTGCAAACCATGCAAATAGAAAGCATTGACAACTTAAAGACTGAACCCGTAATTGTTTACTGCCGCAGCGGTAACCGCAGTATGCAGGCTGCCATGCTATTAGAACAGTTTGGTTTTGAAAATGTAACCAATTTGGCCGGTGGCATGTTGGCTTGGGAAGCTAAATTTGGCCGATAAATTCAATAAAAAGAGATTCGTGTTTACATACACGAATCCCTTTTGGTAATTTTTTAAAGTGAAATGTTTACAGCCAACATATAGTTAGTGCCCGCCATTGGGAAATAGTTATTGTCAGTATATAAATGATTATTGCTGATATAACTGTAGGTATAGCCATTGGGCTCATATAACTTGTTGAATATATTGTTTATTTGCAATATAAAATTCCACTCTTTAAATACAAAGTTTTTTACAGTATAATTGGCACGGAATGTTTCTGTAAAAAATCCGGCTAAACTTCTGGCTTCATTTTGTGTATTGTCCATATACTGTTTGCTAACATATTTGCTAAGAAAGCTTAGCGTAATATTTTTTTCGGGAATAATATTAATGGTTGCCGCACCAATCATGTCAGGTGAAAATGAAATATCTGTATTGGTATGTTGAACAGCATTTTGGCCTCCGGTATCGTAATTGTCAATATACTCGGTGAAGCTTTTAATTTTATTTCTGCTTAAACTAAAATTAGCTTGTGCATTTATCCATTTACTGAAAATATATGCACCTTGCAGTTCAATACCCATTCTATAGCTGTTAGGTACATTTACACGGGTATAAGCACCCACATCATTAATAATGCCTGTTAAAACCAATTGATTTTTGTACAGCATATAATACAAATCAGCACTATAATTAAAACGACTATTTTTTTTGCTCACACCCAATTCAAAATCGTGTAAGGTTTCTGCTTTAGGTTGTTCTTGTAAGCTGGCTTGAAAATCATCACGATTAGGCTCTTTATTTCCTAAAGCATAGCTGAAATAAGCTTGCCAAGTATTGTGGCTATAAGTAATACCGGCTTTAGGATTTACAAAGTTGAATTTTCTACTGATATCTAAGTTGCCATTGCCTTCAAAACCATTCATGGTATGGGTAACGGTACGGTATTGTACATCGGCAAAACTATACCAGTATTTAGCAAAATTGTGCTGCCATTTGGTATAAAAATTAACATCAGTTTTTACGGCAGGATAAAAATAATATTGATAATTAGGTGTATATAAGCCATATTGTGCCCAAATAACATTACCAAAATGGTTACCCTCGTAACGTGTCCATCCACCGCCAAAAGTTAATTCGTCTTTATTGGTTTTGTATTGTAAAGAACCAATCTGTCCATAAAAATGATTGTTTAGCCAACGTCTGCGAATTAAATCTGTTGAGTCTAATACGGTATTACCTATTGTAAATGGTGTTAATCCGTAATCGGCAAAGTTTTGTGCAGCTTTATATTCTTCATAATAACCACGTCCGTAGGTCATAAACAAAGCCGTATTAAAGCTCCAGTTATTATTCAACTCCTGATTAAAAAACAATTGGTAATGGTCTTGTTGGTAATTGTCTGTTTGGTTATCATAGGGTGTACCGGGTTTTTCAGTACCGGCAGGATTGTAGGTTCTATCCGTAGCTAATAAACTGTCGGGTACACCATACCAAGCTTGATAAGTTTTTTCTTTTCCTGAAAAAATATTGAATCTAATAGATGTTTTTTTGTTAATATAAGCAGTTGATAATGCGAATGATTGCAATAAGGAACTGGCACGATCAATATAGCCGTCGCTACTAATTTTACTTAATCTTGCATCAACAGTAAAATGCCCATTTAACAAGCCACTGCCAACTTTAAGCGTATTTTTCCAGGAATTAAAAGAACCGTAGCTGTTGTTTACTTCCGCATAGGGTTTTTCATGAAATTCATTGGTAGAAAGATTAATAGTTGCACCAAATGCACCTGTTCCATTTGAGGATGTTCCAACACCACGTTGAATTTGGATACTATTTAATGAGGAAGCAAAGTCAGGTAAATCAACCCAATAAGTGCCTTGGCTTTCTGCATCATTATAAGGAATGCCATTCAAAGTAACATTAATGCGTGTGGCATCTGTTCCACGTATGTGAATGTCGGTATAACCAATACCATTACCTGCATCGGAATTTACAAATACCGATGATGTTTGGTTGAGCAAAAAAGGAATATCCTGCCCAAGGTTTGTTTTGGCAATTTCTTGTTCATTAATATTGGTAACTGCAAACGGTGCTTTACTACCGGCCCTAATGGCTTTTACTTCTAATGGTTGTAAAAACAAGTTGTATCCTTTAAGGGCAATTTGTAATGTGGTGCCTTCTTTTGCAAGGTTAATGGTGTTGGTATATTTTTCAAACCCCAAACTATTTACGGTAATGCTCGATTTCCCAGGAATTAAATTCCGAATAAGAAAATGTCCGTCATCGCCGGAAGTTGTGGTGCGGTTTTGAATGGTAATAACAGCGCCTGCAATCGGTTTTTTTGTTTGTTCATCAACAATGATACCCGAAAGAGACGGGTGTTGTTTTGTTTGGCTGAATAGGCCTGAAAATGATAGAATGCATACCATTGTTCCCAAAATGAATTTCATTTTTTTAAAAATTAAAAGGTTAAAAAATTTGGGAACAGGGAAGTATTGCTAGTGGAGAGGCTGACTAAATAAGCAGTACACCTTCCCTTCGCAGGAATTACCCTGTTCAGGTTCAACGGGTATTATCTCAGCCGGATAAAAAACAAATGTGTATACCCATTTGTGCTATCCAGCACCCCGAGGAATAAAATCGACAGCAAAATTAGTTAAGAAAAATGAAAAATAGCTGTAACTTTTTTTTGGTGCGCAACGTTCTATTGAAAATCATTCGTTTTAAAACATTTAATTATGAAAAAATTGATAATTAGCTTATTTAGCATTTTTACAATTGCCCTGGTTAATGCACAGGAAGTAAAGAATTTGGTTTATGATGCCAATGCAGAAGTAAGAAAAGTGGGCGATTTTACTGGCATTGATGTGTCTGGGGCAATTACAGTTTATTTGTCGCAAGGTAATACCAATGCCGTGGCCATAAGTGCCGAAGGTGGGGATAAATCGAAAGTAATTACACAAGTTAAAAATGGCGTTTTGCACATTTATACCGAAAGTGGCTTTTGGAATAAATGGAATTGGACCGACAAAAAAATTAAAGCTTATGTTACATTAGCTAACCTTAATAAAATTGTTTTGTCCGGTGCCAGTTCATTAAATGTGGTGGATGCTGTGAAGAGCAATCAATTAAAACTTACAGCAACAGGAGCCAGTGTGGTGAAAGGGGGTTTTAATGTTGGTGAATTAAATATTGATTTAAGTGGTGCTTCCAATGCTACACTCAAAGGGCAAGTAAATAATTTAAAAATTGAAGTAAGCGGAGCCAGTGTATTAAAGGGGTATGATTTAACTGCTTCTAACTGTGAGGCTTCTGCTTCAGGTGCTTCTAATATTCGCGTAAATGTTGAAAAAGCCTTCACCAAATTAGAAGCCAGTGGGGCAAGTACTATTCGATATAAAGGCAACCCCGTTATCCAAAATATAGAATCGAGCGGCGCTTCTTCCATTAAAAAAGAAGACAAATAATAAATTTGATTTGGAAGTTCTCCTCGCTATCCTTAATTTTGCAACTCAATTAAATCGCGAGGTAGAGCAGCGGTAGCTCGTCGGGCTCATAACCCGAAGGTCGGAGGTTCGATTCCCCCCCTCGCAACCAATTTTCAAAAGCCTCATCACATGAGGCTTTTACTGTTTTAAAACGATACTATTTGATATGAAAGCGGGATTTGTTGGCATTTTTGGAAAACCCAATGCAGGTAAAAGCACTTTATTAAATGCTTTGTTGGGCGAAAAATTGGCCATTGTTTCACCTAAGGTGCAAACTACCCGGCATCGAATAAAAGGATTTTTAAACAAACCCAATGAATATCAAATTGTTTTCTCCGATACGCCCGGCATAATTGAAGCAAAATATAAACTGCATGAAAAAATGATGGCAGCTGTGAAAAGTGCTTTAGAAGATGCTGATGTAGCTTTATTATTGGTTGATGTTGCTGACGATTGGGCTGAAAATGATGCTTTGTTTGAAAGTCTTCATTTAAAAGTGCCCACTATTATTGTTTTAAACAAAATTGATAAAGTAAGTAACGAGGTATTACAAAATGCCGTTCATTTTTTTGAGCAAAAAAAGTATGCACAAAAAGTAATTGCCATTGCTGCATTGCAGCAAACCAATACTGTTAAGTTATTAGATGCGATAGTAGATTATTTGCCCGAAGGCGAACCTTTTTATCCGGAAGATGAATTAAGCGATTTGCCAACTCGTTTTTTTGTAGGCGAATTGATAAGAGAAAAGGTATATACTTTGTTTGAAGAAGAAATTCCTTACCAGGTAGCGGTAATGGTAAATGAGTTTAAGGAAAAAGAAACATTGATTAAAATTCAGGCAGATATCATTGTGAATAGAGATTCTCAAAAGTCAATTATCATAGGTCACCAAGGTAGCAAAATAAAAGCCATTGGTACCCTGGCACGAAAGGATATTGAGGCATTTTTGGGTAGGAAGGTTTTTTTAGAATTATTTGTAAAAGTGCGCCCCAAATGGCGTGATAATGAATTGTATTTAAAAGAATTTGGTTATTATTAATTTTTACACCCCGAAAAACGTGATATATGGGCTATACAGTAGCAATAGTTGGAAGGCCAAATGTGGGAAAAAGTACTTTGTTTAATCGGTTAATTGAACAACGGAAAGCCATTGTTGATGATGAAAGCGGCGTTACCCGCGACCGTCAGTATGGTATGGCTGAATGGGCAGGAAAAACATTTAACGTTGTTGATACCGGCGGTTTTGTACATAATTCAGATGATATATTTGAAAAAGAAATACGCAAGCAAGTAAAAATAGCCATAGATGAAGCAGATGCTATTATTTTTATGGTAGATGTTGCCGTTGGAATTACAGATTTGGATGATGCAATGGCCAATTTGCTTCGCGTATCAAAAAAACCGGTTTTTTTGGCAGTAAATAAAGTAGACAATAGCCAAAGAGCTTTGGAGGCAACAGAATTTTATAGTCTTGGTTTTGACGAAATATATACTTTAAGCAGCATAAGTGGTACCGGCACGGGCGAATTGTTAGATGCGGTGGTAGCCAATATACCCGACGAATTGGAAACAGAATCAAAAGAAACAAAACATATTCCTAAACTGGCAATTATAGGGCAACCGAATGTAGGTAAATCATCTTTGCTAAATGCATTACTGGGGCAGGAGAGAACTATTGTAAGCAATGTGGCCGGTACCACTCGCGATACCATTCATACCCACTATAATTTATTCAATAAAGAATGTATTTTGATTGATACGGCAGGTATTCGCAAAAAAAATACAGAGAAAGACGACCTTGAATTTTATTCCGTTATAAGGGCTATTAATGCCATGGATGAGGCTGATGTATGTTTATTACTTATTGATGCTCAAAATGGAATGAATGCCCAAGATGTTGCTTTATTTAGCTTAGCTACAAGAAAAGGTAAGGGCATAGTGGTGGTAGTAAACAAATGGGACTTAATGGAGAAAAATACCAATACTGCCCGTGATTATGAAAAGAAATTGAAAGAAAAAATGGCTCCTTTTACGGATGTTCCCATTCTATTTATTTCGGCTTTAGAAAAAACCCGTTTGCTGAAAGTGCTTGATACAGGAATTGAGGTTTTTGAAAATAAACAGCAAAAAATAAGCACATCTAAATTAAACGATGTAATGTTAAAGGCTGTTGAAGCTTACCATGCACCTGTAGTAAGGGGGCGTGCCGTAAAAATTAAATATGTAACACAGTTACCAACTGTAGTTCCTTCTTTTGCATTTTTTACGAATTTCCCCGATGATATTAAAATGCCCTATAAAAATTACTTGGAAAATCAGCTAAGGAAGCATTTTAACTTCAGGGGGGTACCTATTAGAATTTTTTTCCGGAAAAAATAAATAACAAAAAATATCGTTAAATTTTGTGTATTTACAGTGCGAACTTTATATTTGCGCAAATTTTAAAATTTTAAAAAACAAGTACAATGAAAAAATTATTAGCTCTTTTAGCTATCGCAGGTTTTGTAGCTTGCAACAGCGGCGAAAACAAAGAGGCCAAAGCCGATTCTACTCAAACCACTGCTCCTGCTGCAATGGATACAACTAAAAAAGATTCTAGCATGGCTCCAATGTCAATGGATACTGCTAAAAAAGCAATGGATACTACTAAGAAAAAGTAGTTTTCTCTCTGTTGAATATTTAAAACGCCCTTCTAAATAATGATTTAGAAGGGCGTTTGTATTTTTTATGATTGAAATTGTTGCATTATTGCTTCCATAGTTGCAGCTTCAGGGAAGAAGCCATGTAACTTAGTAATAACTGCTTCCACTATACTATCCGGGCAACTCGCCCCACTGGTAACAAGTATTTTTAAAGGGTTCTTATTAGGCAAGAAATTAGAGATAGTTTGAATTTCTTTTGTTTCCCAGTTGCAATGAATGATGGTGTTTTCATTTATAATTTTATCTGCTCCACCTATAAAATAAGTTGGTAACCGTTTTTCGCACAATTCCACCAAATGAGAAGTGTTGCTGCTTTTGTAACCACCAATTACTATTGCTACATCAGCCGGTGTATTTAGCATGCCGGTAACAGCAGTTTGATTATCATTAGTGGCATAACATAAGGTATCGCGGGTATCGGCAAATCTTTCACCAATATTATTTTCTGTTAGTTGATAGTGCTTCACCATTACTTGCTTTAGATAATCAGCTATAGCTTGTGTATCGGTTGCTAATTGAGTAGTTTGATTCACTACACCAATTTTTTGCAAATGTTTGCTAACATCAAAGCCCTCTGAATATTGCCCTTTAAATGTTTCATAAAAAGTTTCAGGTGGTTTTTGTCCGGTAATGAATTCACCCAGTAAAACAGCTTCAGCCATATCATTTACAATTACAGTGGCGGTATGGGCAGCTGCATGTGAAAAGGTGGCTCTTGTTTCCTCATGTTTAGGTTTCCCATGTATTACTATGGTATAGCCTTTTTCAGCAATCTGTTCGCTTCTGTTCCAAACCTTTTCAACAAAAGGGCAAGTGGTATTATAATGTTCGGTAACTATTCCTTTTTCATGCAATATTTTTTCAATGGCTAAAGTAGTGCCAAATGCAGGAATGAGTACAATATCGTTGGGAGTAAGTGTTTCAAAGGGAATAAGTTGATTACCTAAATTATCTTGTAAAAATTCAACACCTGCTGCCTTTAAATCTTCATTTACCTGTGGGTTATGAATCATTTCACTTAACAAAAAAATGCGTTTGCCGCTATTGGCTGCAATGGTTTCAAAGGCAATTTCAATGGCATTTTCAACACCATAACAAAACCCAAAATGTCTGGCCAAATAAATTTGTAAGGGGCCAAAATCAAGTAAAGTTGGTGAAAAGTCCTTTTTTAGTTTATCAGCTTTTTTTCTAAAGTTTTTTATGGTGCTAATAAGATTGCTTCTGTAAAAATGCGGTACATTAAACTGCTTCATGAACCTTTGTTAATAATTTTTAATAATTTGATTGATTTAGCAAAACAGCCTATTCATAACTATATTTTGCGTGCAATAGTTCAAAACTTTGGCAAATTTACCAACTTCAGCATAACATATTGGTCAAACTGTAATGGTTCGGGAACGTTTCCGTAGAAATATTATGTTGTTTTTTTAATGCACAATAGTTTTGAATACCTAATCATGTTAAATAACTTTTATTTGATTCTATGAATACAGCAATAAAAACACACAAAATTATTCAAGTGCAAAAATGGATTCTACTCGGTTTAATAATAACTTGTATTAATTTTCAACAGTTGAGGGCGCAGGATACCACAATAGCTGCATACTGCAAACAAACCCCATTTGCCATGCCCGAGGTGCAATTGCCAAACATACCAACGCAAGTCTTTAATATAATGAACTTTGGTGCAATAGGCAATGGGCAGGCATTGAATACAGCGGCTTTTCAGGCAGCCATAGAAGCATGCAATAAAGCGGGTGGTGGAACAGTTTTAGTGCCACCGGGTTTGTGGTTAACAGGACCTATAGCCTTAAAAAGTAATATTAATTTACATGTTGCAACCGGTGCGATTGTTTTGTTTACCCCTGATAGAAGTGCATACCCCATTATTCCTGCATCAAAAAATACAACCAAAAACTTTATTGTACATCCTCCCATTTACGGTTATAAACTAACCAATGTATCTATTACCGGTGGCGGCATTTTTGATGGTTCAGGTGAGGCTTGGCGTCCGGTAAAAAAATCGAAGGTATCAGAAATTCAATGGAATGAGTTTTTGTCAAGAGGGGGAGCTTTAAGCAAAAATGGACAAATATGGTGGCCATCCCAAGCGGCATTAAATGGTGAAAAATATTTGCAGCTTTTAAAAAACAAATCAGTTTTATCGCCCGACGATTTTTTACCTGCCCGCGATTTTTTAAGACCTAAAATGGTTGTATTTGTTGACTGTGATAAGATATTATTAGATGGGCCAACTTTTAAAAATTCGCCCAATTTTGTTATGAACCCGCAACATTGTACCAATTTGGTGATTAGAAACGTACAAGTGAATAATGAATATTGGGCACAAAATGGTGATGGCATTGATATAAGCTCGTGTAAGAATGTTTTGATTTATAAGTGTACCGTAACTGCCGGCGATGATGGTATTTGCATGAAGTCGAGTGGTGAAAAATCGCCCGGTGTGCCTGAATTAGCGAATGTAATTATTGCCGACTGCATTGTTTATCATGCACATGGTGGTTTTGTAATTGGAAGTAACACAGATGGCGGTATGCAAAATGTTTGGGTAAATAATTGCAGTTTTATTGGCACTGATATGGGTATTCGTGTAAAAAGTAATGCAGGGCGAGGAGGTTTGGTAAAAAATATTTATGTACAAAATATTTATATGGCCAACATAGTGAATGAAGCAATAGGTTTTGATACATATTATGAAGATATGCCTGCCGGTAAGGAAAAGTCAACGCTTAGCCAGGAGGCATCAGATAAGATCCCCAATTTTTCTAATTTCTATTTTAACAACATTTATTGTAATGGTGCAGCAAAAGCAGTTAGTATAAGAGGCATGCCCAATGCTTTCATTCAAGATCTGCACTTTCAAAATATGGTTATTGGTTCAAAAACGGGTTTTAGTTGTGAAAATGCAGCCAATTTGTATTTGAAAAATGTACATATTATTGCCAAGCAGCCTGTTTATGAAACCAATGGCTGTAAAAATATTCAAATAGAAGATTAAGTATTTTTATGGTAAAGGGATGAGCTGTACAATTTGTTCTAAGTACAGTTTATCAGTTTCGTCAAACTGGTTGACAGTATCGGCATCTACATCTAAAACACCAACCACTTCACCTTTGTGAATAATGGGTACGACGATTTCGGATTGAGAAAGGCTGCTGCAGGCAATATGCCCGGGGAAAGCATTTACATCGGGTACAATAACGGTATTGGCTTGTTGCCAGGCTGTGCCACATACGCCTTTTCCTTTTTGAATGCGTGTACAAGCTATGGGGCCCTGGAACGGGCCTAATACCAACATATTTTCTTTAACCCAATAAAAGCCTACCCACAACCAGTTAAATTGTTCTTTTAACATGGCGGTAATATTGGCTAAATTGGCAATTAAATCAGTTTCACCTTCTACTATTCCTGCAATTTGTGGCAATAAGTTATTGTATTGCTGTTGTTTATTTCCGGTAGCTTTTATAAAATTTTCTGACATATTATTTTAAAGTATCTTGATTTTCTAAAATAGGCGGTTGAATGGGAGTGCATTTATAAATAATGCCATCTGCAAATGTAAATACCGGCTTACAATTTTTTATTGTTTTCAATTCTTTGTCTTCAATTAAATCGGGATTGGCACCACTGTTTAACCAAATAACATAAATGGCCGGCGATTGAACAAATACATCTAATTCTCTTTCATGTGTAAGTTCGGGCAGTGTTTTGGCATGTTTGCCGGTGAAATAATAAATAGCTGCATTATCATTACTGTAAATGGGAATCTTAGATGTGTCGGCAAATGTACTTGTTTTTAAAAAATGCAATATTTCTGAGGCTTTCCAGTAATCTTCGGCATATCCACCAATACCTGCATCCTGGTTATTTTGTAATGAAGTTTTGTCGCTAGTTAAATTTCCTGTTAGTGCTAATAACGATAGTATGAAAAATAGGGCAATGTTTAAATGGAACTGAGCAGATTTGTTTTCTAAAACTTTGGCTGCAATAATGCTTAATAGTGTAAAAAATGCAATAACTACCGGCGATAATAAACGATTATTAATATCGTCATAATTCGATAGCGTAGAAGACACCAGAATGAACAAAACGTAAATGCTTAAGAAACTGGCAGCCGTAATGGAGACAATAGTATTGGGAGACTTATTCTTTGAAAAAACATTTAACAGCAAAAAAATTACTGACGCTACTATCAGCAAAAGGCCCATTAATAATGCCAGCCATAATGGCGGAGCATCATTCCCAATCCAACCGGTAATAACGCTGCCATACAATTGTAAATTATCTAATAAACTGGTATCGGCAGGTAATCGCTTGCCGGTTAAATAACCCGATTGTAAAAAATTGCTCAATAAATTAATAATTAAAAAACTGCTGCTAATACATCCAAACAATAAGGTATGTATCCATTTTACTTTCCAGTTTTGGGGAATGGCGAAAAAAGTAATAAAACATCCTGATGCAATAACAGTAATACCTGCATAACGAGTTATAGCTGCAATGCCGGCAATGATAGCACTGATAAATAACAGTGTAAACGTATTGTTTTTTAAATATAAAACTTGAAAAGCACTGAAAAGTGTAATTAAAAAAATAAACAATGTTTCCGACCAAAGCATACTAAAAACCTCTAGCAATGCAGGGTTTGTAATAATAAGCAGTAGTGCAATAATTTTAATGATACGATATTTCGGAACGGCTTTTTCTAAAATAAATCCTGCTAATAAAATAGTGGCAGCAAATAAAAAGCCGGTAACAATTGGAGCAATGGGAATAATGTCTTTCCCGCTTATTAACATAATAATATGCAAGAAATAAGGGAAGGCAACCGGAAACATAGTAAGTGGTTTAGCATCAAACTGCAAAAAACCATTGCCTTGCGTTAAATTCCTGGCAACACTAGTGTACATGATTGAATCCGGTGAAACGCCAATTCCGCCATGTCGGGTTAAAGCCTGCACAAAATAAAAACCCAATATTGCAGCAATAATGCTATCTAGTTGCCTAAATAAAGGAAGTAGTTTTTTCAAAAGCAAATTATTAATCAGTCAATTTCAAATTTTCTGTTGCATTGATGAAGACAAAAATAAACAGTTAAAATTAAATACTTTTTTTTATGGAAAGGTCCATTTCATTTACTTGGAATAAAGCAGATGAAATGAACGTTTCTATTCTGTTTATATTTGCAGCATGCATTATGTTACTGTAGAGGGTCTTTCGAAGAGTTTTGGTGTAAATCCTTTGTTTAAGAATATTACTTTTCACATTAACGAAGGTGATAAAATTGCCCTAATTGCCCGTAATGGGGTTGGTAAATCAACTTTACTTCGTATTCTTAGCGGGAAGGAAACACCCGATTCCGGTACTGTTTTTATACATAAAGATATTACCGTTGTTTTGTTAGATCAGGAACCTGTTTTTCAAGAAGAATTAACCGTATTAGAAAATATATTTACTTCTAACAATCCTACCATACGCTTAATAAAAGCTTATGAAGCTGCTGCAGATAGAGAGGATGGCACTGCAATGGCTGAACTATATGAACAAATGGAACTTTTACATGCCTGGGATTTTGAAGTAAAAGTGAAACAAATTCTTTCAAAATTGAATATTCACCATTTGCAACAACCCGTTAGTGTATTAAGTGGTGGACAAAGAAAACGCATTGCTTTAGCTAAAACTTTAATTGATATTGGCTTTCATCATCAACATACCTTACTTATATTAGATGAACCCACCAACCATTTGGATGTTGAAATGGTTGAATGGCTGGAAAATTATTTAAGTCAGCAAAATGTTACTTTACTTTTGGTTACACACGACAGGTATTTTTTAGACGCTGTTACCAATGAAATTTGGGAACTGGAACGCGAAAATATGTATGTGTACAAAGGTGATTATGAAAACTATTTAGAAAAAAAAGCTGCACGTATTGAAAGTGAACAGGCTAGTATTGATAAAGCCAAAAATCAATACCGAAAAGAGTTGGAATGGATGCGGAAACAACCCAAGGCTCGCACCACAAAAAGTAAAAGCAGGCAAGACAATTTTTATGATATTGAAGCAAAAGCCAAACAAAAAATTGAAGATGCACAAGTTCAGTTGCAAGTGAAAATGAGTAGGCTGGGAGGGAAGATTGTAGAAATGAAAAAAGTGTATAAGCGCTTTGGAAACTTAACTGTTTTAAAAGGGTTTGATTATACTTTTTCAAAAGGTGAGCGTATTGGTATTGTGGGTAAAAACGGTGTTGGTAAAAGCACTTTTTTAAATGTGTTACAACAATTAGAACCTGCAGATAGCGGGAAAATTAATATTGGTGATACCGTAAAATTTGGCAATTATTCGCAAACCGGTTTGGTAATCAAAGAAAACATGCGGGTAATTGAATATGTGAAAACCTTCGCAGAGAGTTTTCCTTTGGCAAATGGTGGGTCAATCAGTGCAGCACAGTTTTTGGAAATGTTTTTGTTTACACCTGAAAAACAATACACCTATTTACAATCGTTAAGTGGTGGAGAGAAAAAACGTTTGCAATTACTGGTGGTATTATTTCAGAATCCTAACTTCTTAATTCTAGACGAACCTACTAACGATTTAGATTTACCAACACTAGCTGTACTTGAGCAATTTTTAAGTGAATATCAAGGTTGTGTAATCATTGTAAGTCACGATCGTTATTTTATGGATAGGTTGGTTGATCATTTATTTGTTTTTGAAGGCGATGGTGTTATACGCGACTTCCCCGGTAATTATTCTCAATATAGAATTTGGTTGAAAGAACAGGAAAGAAAGACAGTACCACCACAGCGGACAGCCGACAAAAAGATAGCGTCAGAAACACAAACCGCTCAAATCGTTCCGGAAAAAAAGAAATTAAGTTACAAAGAGAAGCGAGAGTTTGAAATGTTAGAAAATGAAATTGCGGATTTAGAACTTAAAAAAAATGAGTTAGCCGAACGCTTGAGTGCGGGTAATCTAGATTTTTCTACCATTCAAGAAGTGAGTGAACAATTAGTTACCATTACCAATTTACTGTCCGAAAAGGAAAATCGTTGGTTGGAGTTGAGTGAAAAAATGTAAATACCTATTGTATTCCCAATAACTCTACTTCAAAAATGAGTGTACTGTTGGGAGTTATCATAGAACCTACTTGTTGATTACCATATGCCAGATTTGACGGTATAAATAGGCGCCATTTGCTTCCTACAGGCATTAATTGTAATGCTTCAGTCCAACCTTTAATTACTTTGTTTAATGCAAATACAGCAGGCTTACCCCGTTGTACGCTACTATCAAAGACAGTTTCGTTTATTAATTTCCCTTCATAATGGCAAATTACTGTGTCAGTAATTATTGGCTTTTTCCCGGTTCCCATTATTAGTACTTCATATTGTAATCCGCTGTTTAGGGTAATTACTTCCGGTCTTTGTGCATTTTTAGCTAAAAATTCATTACCTGCTTGTAAGTTTTCAGCAGCTTTTCTTTGCTTCCATTGAAACAATTTATCAGCAACACCCATATTTTTTTATTGCAAACATAAATCTAAAAAGTTACATATAACATCTGTTGAAATAAACTTAATTTTATCATGGCCATTAAAATAGGAGTGGCTTAACATTTAAAACTTAGTAATTTGAAAGTAAGGCAACCTTTATATATATGGGCCGGAATAATTATTGCCATATTAGCTATTGGCACTTTGGGTTTTATGGTAATAGAAAAGTGGTCGTTTATAGATGCATTATATATGACCATTATTACCATTACAACAGTGGGTTATCAAGAAATAAGGCCATTAAGTGATGCGGGTAAGATATTCAATATATTTTTTATTATTCTTTCATTTTCAACATTTACCTATGCATTAGCCAGTGTTACCCGTTATATAGTAAGTGGTGAAATGGCCTTACATTTTAAAAACAAAAAAATTATGAGCACATTAGATACATTAAATCATCATGTAATTATTTGTGGTTTTGGAAGGAATGGACAGCAGGCTGCGCTTACATTAATTGATCAGCAAACACCATTTGTTGTAATTGAACCGGAAGAAAAACATATTCAAGAGTTTATGTTAACTTATCCTCAACTTATTTTCTTGAAAGGTGATGCAACGGATGATATGATATTAAAGAAAGCGGGGATAGAACGAGCAGTTAGTTTAATAACAACATTACCGGAAGATGCGGATAATGTTTTTATTGTTTTATCTGCCAGATCGTTGAATAATCATTTGCAAATCATTAGTAGGGCATCGCATAATTCGGCAGTTGCAAAACTTAAAAAAGCAGGTGCCAACCATGTTATTATGCCCGATAAAATTGGTGGTAAGCATATGGCTACCATTGTTTCTAAGCCCGATGTGGTAGCTTTTATTGATTATTTAACCGGCCATGAAGATGAAAGCATGAATATTGAAGCAGTTGATTACAGCCATTTGCCTGATGCAATTAAAGATACAACTCTACAACATATTATGGAATGGAAACAAACAGGCGTAAATTGTATTGGCATTAAACAAAAAAATGGTCGATTTCTCATTAACCCGCCGGAAAACACCATTATTAGTGAAGGAATGAAACTCATTATTCTGGGGTCAAAACAACAAATTCAAAAGATGAAATCTAATTTGATGCAATAATATTTTAATGTTTAAAAATAGAATTATGAAACAAAAAAAATTGGGAAGCGTTGGATTGAACGCTTCAGAAATTGGTTTAGGTTGTATGGGTATGAGTGAATTTTATGGTCCGGCAAATGATGCGGAAAATATTCAAGTATTACATCATGCCTTGCACTTAGGGGTTACATTTTGGGATACTGCTGATATGTATGGTCCTTATACCAATGAAATATTGGTAGGAAAAGCTTTAAAGGGTCATCGCTCTGAAGTAACATTAGCCACAAAGTTTGGCATTGTTCGTAGTGGTGCAAATAATGAGAATCGTTCATTAAATGGTAAACCTGAATATGTAAAACAAGCTTGTGAAGCTAGTTTAAAAAGATTAAATACTGATGTAATTGATTTGTATTATTTGCATCGAAAAGATCCAGCTACCCCAATTGAAGAAACGGTTGGCGCTATGGCAAATTTGGTGAAAGAAGGAAAAGTAAGGGCATTGGGCCTTAGTGAGGTTTCTTTTGAAACTTTACGTAAAGCCCATTCCGTTCATCCTATTACGGCTGTACAAAGTGAGTATTCATTGTGGTCTCGTGAACCTGAGGATGGTATGTTGGCTGCCTGTAAAGAATTAGGGATAGCTTTTGTTCCATATAGCCCCTTGGGTAGAGGTTTTTTAACCGGGCAGTTTAAAAAGTTTGAAGATTTTGCGCCCGATGATTATAGAAGATTTTCACCAAGATTTCAAGGTGATAATTTTTATAAAAATTTGCAATTGGTAGATAAAATTACTTCATTGGCAAAAGAGAAAAATTGCACACCGGCACAGTTAGCTTTGGCATGGGTTTTAGCACAAGGCGATTTTATTTTTCCTATTCCAGGTACCAAAAAAATTAAATATTTGGAAGAGAATGTTGGGGCTTTGAACGTACATCTTTCTGCAGCAGATTTAGCAGCAATAGAAAATATTTTTCCGAAAAATGCAGCAGCAGGTACACGTTATCCCGAAGCAATGATGCATACCTTAAATGGCTAATAATGCTCAATAAAAAAAGCCTGTAAGCTATATGAAGCTACAGGCTTTTTTATTTGATTGAATTCCGAATTATTTTTTTAATGAAGCAATATCAATTACAAAGCGGTAACGAACATCGCTTTTTAATACTCTTTCATAAGCTTCATTAATGTAATCAATATCAATTACTTCAACATCTGAAACAATGTTGTGTTCACCACAAAAATCCAGCATTTCTTGTGTTTCTTTAATGCCGCCAATTAATGAACCTATAATACTTCTTCTGTTTGCTATTAAATTAAATGCAGGTACTTGTGATGGTGTAGGAGGTACACCAACTACAATCATGGTACCGTTGGTTCTTAATAGCGGCAAGTAAGTATTATAATCATGCGGTGCAGAAACGGTATTTAAAATAAAATCAAACGAGTTGGCTAATTGTTGCATGGTTTGTTTATCTGAAGTAAGTGCAAAATGGTGAGCACCTAAGCGTTCTGCATCAGCTTTTTTAGAGGGTGATGAACTTAACATGGTAACTTCTGCTCCAAAAGCAACGGCAAACTTAACTGCCATGTGTCCTAAACCACCTAAACCTAATACGGCAACTTTATGTCCTTTTTTTACACCTACATAACGAAGTGGAGAATAAGTAGTAATACCTGCACATAAAAGTGGTGCAACGCCGGATAATGGGAGATTAGTAGGCACTTTTAAAGTATATTTTTCATCTACTACAATTTGAGTAGAATAACCACCATAAGTGGGTTTACCTTCTTTATCTAAAGCATTGTAAGTACCAATCATGCCGGTATCGCAATATTGTTCTAAACCTGCTTGGCAATTAGGACATGTTCTGCATGAATCTACAAAACATCCTACTCCGGCCAAATCGCCCACTTTAAAATTTTTCACATGTTCGCCTACGTGGGTTACGCGTCCTACAATCTCGTGTCCGGGTACCATTGGATAAATGGAATTGCCCCATTCATTTCTAACCTGATGGATGTCGGAGTGGCAAACACCGCAATACAAAATTTCAATTTGTACGTCGTGTGGGCCCGGGTTTCTTCTTTCTAATTGAAAAGGTGTTAAGGGTGTTGTGGCTGCCTGTGCTGCATAAGCTTTTGTTGCTATCATAATCAAAATTTATTTTTGAAGAGAGAACAAAATTAATTGATAATGGTTTAACCTTTTAACGATTCAATGCCTTTCACTAAGTAATCTAATGTTTTTTTAATGCTGCATATGCTATAATCTATTGTTTAATTTGCTATATTTAAAAGTTTTTTCAAATAACAGAGGTTTTATCTTTAATTAAAAAATAAGCATATGCGAAAAATGTTTTTTGTTTCAGCAACTGCATTAATTGTTTTTGCAGCATGTAATTCAGGTAATGAATCTAATGCCTCAAAAGATTCAATGGCGGCAAAAGCTGTTGATACAGCTGCCAAAACTGCTGAAGTGGTACCACCTGTTCCAGCAATTCCGGCTGGTGCAAAAGTGTATTTTAAAAATTTAAAAGATGGGCAAACGGTTTCATCACCACTAAAAGTAGAAATGGGTGCCGATGGTATTAGTGTAGATTCTTCCGGACATGTTATACCTAACTCAGGCCACCATCACTTATTAATTGATAGCGGTGATTCTATTCCAATGGGCATTGTTGTTCCTAAAGATAGTTTACACTTACACTTTGGAAACGCACAGAAAGAAACTACCATACAACTTACACCCGGTAAGCATCGGTTAGCTTTACAGTTTGCCGATGGTATTCACCGTTCATATGGCAGCAAATTGTCTTCTGCTATCACTGTAAATGTTAAGAAGTAATTAGTTTTCTATAATTAATAAAAGCGCTTTCAATTTAATTGGGGGCGCTTTTTATTTTACAATGTATTTAAAGAAGTTTTATAAAAGCTCAATTCCTTGCTTGGTTAAAGCAATTTTCTTTTGTTTAAATAAATTGCCAATTACCATTTTAAAGGTTTTTTTACTCATTCCAAATGTTGCGTAAATGTCTTCCGGTGCCGATTTGTCGTGGAAAGGTAAAAAACCACCATGTTTTTTTAAAAGTTGAATAATGGTTTCAGCTTCATCAGCTACTTTTTGAAAACCCGGTTTGCCTAATGCTACATCAATTTTTTTATCAGGTAAAATTCTTTTAATGTATCCGGGGTAAGTTTTACCAATCGTTAAATCTTTAAACACCTCATTATCGTGTAATAAACCTAAATGCTTTTGATTAATAACCATGCTGTAGCCAATATCTGTTTTTCTATAAGCTAACAATTGTACCTGTTCTTTTTCCGCAACTGTAATTTCATCATTACTTAAGAAGCGATCAATTTTTTCTGATGCGGCAATTCGGTTGCTTTGTTCATCAATATAGATTTTAACCAGATAATTTCCTCCTTTACGCATGCCTGTAATTTGTTGCGATTTAGCAACAAATAAATCCTTCATTAATCCCCAGTTCAAAAATGCACCAGCGGGTGTGGTACTTACGCATTTTAATGCAACTATGTCCCCTACAACACCTAGAGGTTCTTGTGTGGTAGCAATTAATCTATTGTCTGAATCGTGATAAATGAAAACTTTTATTTCATCGCCAATTTTTAAATTGGCAGGCGCAAAACGTTTAGGTAAAAGAATACCTTCTTCACCATCATCTAAATAAAAACCAAATTCTACTTTTCGGTTAACTTTTAAAGTATTATATTGACCAAGTGCTATACTCATTTGTTGTAATTAGTGGGTAAAGGTAAACATGCAATGAACAAAATACTAAAAATAAATTCAGATACGATTAAGGATGTATCAATGCTGCACTGTTACTAATTAATTGTCTGTAAAAGTTATAGCAACGTGTAAAATCAGCAATGGGTAACCGTTCATTAATACCGTGATAGCCTTTGCTGTCTTGCAAGGCGGAAAAGTTTACCACACCATTACTTATTTTTCTATAGTTTCTGCTATCGGTGGCACCAATCATAATATACGGTACGGGTATAACATTACTTACAACATCTGTTATAGCTTCTTGTACAGCTAAAAATGCAGGTCCATGTACATCAGTAGCCGAAGAAGGCTCTGTATTAAAATCGCCGGTAATTTTAATTTCTACTCTATAATCATTAATAACGTTTTTCATAAACTTCAAAACGTCTTGTGTAGTTTCTCCGGTTAAAATTCTTGAGTTAACAATGGCAGTAGCAATAGTAGGAATTACATTTTCACGCACCCCACTTTCAAGTATTGTGGGCACAATGGTGGTTCTTATCATTGCATTACTTTCAGGGGAGGCGCCTAAAATTCTTTTGTCGATGGGGCCAAAAAACCATTGATTGGTAAATAGCATTTTGTTTAGAAAGTTGGAAGAAGAAGCACCTGCCCGATTTAGGAAAGTGGCAACGGGTGCTGTAATGTGAGCTTGCATTTGCTTGCTGCGCAATTGGTATAATGCTTTAGCCAAAACATCAATAGCTGTTTCTTTTGCCGGTTTTGATGAGTGACCGCCGGGTATGTTTACTTGCAGTTGAAAAGTTGCGTAACCTTTTTCAGCAACACCGATAAATGCAATAGGGCGGGGAACATCTTTTAGTTTTTCTGTACTGATTTCGCCCCCTTCATCAATTACTAAGTCGGCCCTTACCCCCCAATTTTGCAAAGTATCAACAATGGCCATAGCGCCTGTTCCGGTAGATTCTTCATTATGGCCGAAGCACAACAAAATGGTACGTTTGGGCTGATAACCTTCTTTTAAAAGTTCTTCAATGGTTTCTAAAATTGCAATTACCCCCGATTTATCATCAACAGAGCCACGCCCCCAAATTGCTTTCTCAGATACGGTACCGCTAAAGGGAGGGTATTTCCACATATTCAGTGATGCTTGTTCAACCGGTACCACATCATAATGCCCCATTAAAATAATAGGTGCCAAAGTTTGATCGAGCCCTTGCCATTTAAAAATATAACTGAAGCCATTGGCAACAGTTTTGGTAAGGTGTTGGTGAATAAGCGGATAAGATTGAGATAAAAATTCATTGAACTTTTGAAAATGTAAGGTGTCAATGTGAAGGGTATCTTCGGGTGAAATAGTAGGTATTTGAATTGCCTTACTCATGTGTACAATTGCAGAGTCGGGCAAAGGGAATTGTGGTTTGGCATTTTGTTGAGGCCAAGGCTTATGTGTTAATGTAAGAACAATTAATACTATTGCCAGCAATAAAACAATGGCAAGCACAATTTTGCTCCAATGAAATTTCATATAATTGGGTTTGGTGTTGGTATGGTAATAAAAGTATTAAAATACGTTTTTCTGTTAAGAAATTGATAATAACAAAAATCAAATTTTTCAACAAAAAATAAAATTAACGGTTTGTGTGATTGTTTCGGTTAAAGGAAACTTACCTTCGCAGCCATTTATTCATACAATTTATTTTAGTAACCTTGTTAGAGATTAAGAAAGCAACCCGCAAAGAAGTAATGGTTCATTTGTCGAAAGAAATGGATGATATAATTGAAACCTACTTAAAACCTATTGATGAAAATTGGCAACCGGCCGATTTTTTACCACAAAGCAATGATCCTAATTTTTTGGACGAAGTAAAGGAATTGCAAAAGGAATGCAAAGAATTACCGTACGATTATTTAGCTGTATTAGTTGGTGATATTATTACTGAAGAAGCATTGCCTACCTATGAAGGGTGGTTAATGCAAGTAGAGGGAATTGTAAATGATAATACGCAAGGGTGGAGCCGTTGGGTAAGAATGTGGTCTGCCGAGGAAAACAGACATGGTGATTTGCTGAACATGTTTATTTATTTATCAGGAAGGGTAAATATGCGTCAAATGCAAATCAGCACACAATATTTAATTAACGATGGAATGGATATTGGTGTGGCCAATGATCCTTACTTGAATTTTGTATATACCTCATTTCAAGAAACTGCTACGCAAATTTCGCACAGAAGAACAGCAACTATTGCCAAAAAATATGGCAATACAAGGTTATCTAAAATTTGTGGTGTAATTGCAGGTGATGAAGCGCGACATGCCAAAGCATATAAAAGTTTTATTGAAAGAATTTTTGAAATTGATACCAGTGAAATGATGTTGGCTTTTGAAACTATGATGCGCAAAAAAATTGTAATGCCTGCTCATTTTCTACGGCAACAAGGTGAAAAAATTGGAGCAACTTTCTCGCATTTTAGTGATGCTGCCCAACGCTTGGGTGTATATACTTCAAAAGATTATACCGATATAGTTGAAACATTGGTAAAAGAATGGGGCATTGAATATATGACCGGTTTAACGGATAAGGCTGAGAAAGCAAGAGATTATTTAATGAGTTTACCTGCACGACTAAGAAAAGTGGCAGAGCGAACAAGCATTAAAGCTCCATTGGAATATGAATTTAACTGGATATACCGATAACGAATCACCTCATTTTTGTAAAGCAGCATCATATTTGTGCTGCTTTTTTTTTAAAAACAAGCTTTATGATTTGCGCCATATTCAAAAGAAACGTTAAACTGCTATAAAATCAATATTTTTTGTCAATACCATTAATTTATTATTCCTTTTTAAAGTCTATAAAGTAGTTTTTTAAGTGATACTAATTTACTTTTACTTCATTAAAAATTGAGTGTATGAAAAAATTACGCCTACTAATGTTGCCTTTATTTGCTATTGCCTTTCTATTTTCCTTAACAGCAGCTAAAGCTCAGGAAAATAGTGAATGGCCAAAAGTAATATCGGCGAATGATGGTTCAACCATTAAAATTTATCAGCCTCAGCCCGAATCTTTATCCGGTGATATTTTAAAGTTTCGTTCTGCAGTTTCGGTTCAATCACCCAATGATACCGATCCAACATTCGGAACTTTTTGGTGTGTGGCAACTATAGCAACTGATCGTGATAATCGTATTGTTCATTTAATCAATACACGTGTACCTAATTTAAAATTGAGTAGCGATAGTGATGTAAATCATATTAATTATTTGAAAACTACGCTTGAATCACAATTGCCTCAGGCTGGTATAGAAATACCAATGGATGTTTTGTTGACACAATTAGATAACAATGCGGAGCAAAATAAATTGGCTCAAAATTTTGATAACAATCCCCCAAAAATTATTTATGCAAGTAAACCTTCAATATTGGTATTGATTGATGGTGAGCCTAAAATGAAAAGAAATCCTAGCTGGGGGTTAGATGCAGTTGTGAATACTCCATTTACAATTGTAAGAAATAATGATGGACAATTTTATTTGTATGGCGCAAAACATTGGTACAAAGCATCAAGTGCAACAGGCCCTTATCAACCGGCATATAATCCACCTGCCAATTTAAATAAAATTGCCAGTGCTGTAGATGCTGCTAATGATGCACAAGCCGGATATAGTAGCAGTGCGGATAAAAGTGATGATAATGTATATACCGGATATTCTGATATTATTGTTAGTACACAACCTGCAGAGCTCATTCAAACCAGTGGTCAGCCTAATATGGTACCTATTGATAATACTTCTTTATTGTATGCCGCCAATAGTAATAACGATATTTTCTTAGATACCAATACACAACAGTACTATATTCTAGTTTCCGGTCGTTGGTTTACATCAAACAGTTTGAATGGAAGTTGGCGCTATATTCCTGCTACCAATATTCCTGCCGATTTTGCCAAGATACCGGAAGGTTCACCAAAAGATAATGTTTTAGCAAGTGTACCCGGCACTTATGCGGCGAAAGAAGCAATTCTGGATGCACAAATTCCTCAAACTGCAAAAGTTGACAGGAATAAAGCTGCTGCTGATGTTACTTATGATGGCGAACCTGACTTTAGACCTATTGAAGGTACTAATATGCAATATGCTATTAATACTGCATCGTCTGTAGTTCGTTATGGTAATTTATACTATACTGTTGAAAGTGGCGTATGGTTTGTAGCACCAACACCTAATGGTCCTTGGCGTGTAGCAACTGAGCGCCCTGCAGAAATTGATATTATTCCGCCTAGTTATCCGGTTTATAACTTAAAATATGTGTACATATATGATGTTACACCCGACTGGGTTTATATGGGTTACACACCCGGATACTTAAACACATTTGTTTATGGACCAACTGTTGTATATGGAACCGGTTATTATTACAGACCATGGTGGGGTAATTACTACTATCCAAGACCATTTACCTGGGGTTTCAATATGATGTACAATCCTTGGTATGGATGGGGTGTAGGCTTTAATTATAGTTTCGGATGGTTTAATATTGGCTTTGGTACAACAATTTGGAACGGATGGGTTGGTGGTTGGTGGGGCCCCAGAATTTATCATCCCCCATATTGCTGGTCACCCAGAAATTATGGATTTTATGGCAGAAATGCAGGGTTCTATGCCAGACGTCCAATTGTAATTAACAATAATCGTTTTGTAACGAATAATATTTATAACTACCGTCATGATGTTGTAACAAGTAATAGAATTGTTTATAACAATAGAAATGTAAATATTCGTAACGATCGTTATAACTATAACAACAGCAATATTCGGAATAACAATTTTGGTAACAACAGAAATGTTAGAGGGGAACATGTGCAACCGAACATGCCAAGCAATGTAGTTAGAGAAAATAATATTTTAAGTGATAGGCAAGGTAATGTTTATAGAAATGAACAAGGCAGATGGGAGCAAAGAACACCTCAACGTCAATGGGCACCCGTGAATAATAATCATCCTGAAGTAATTCATAATTTAGAACGTCAGCAGGCAATGCAGCAGCGGGGTCAAATGCGTTTTCAAAATTTTCAAATGAACAGGCCTGCGCCGGCTCAACGTTTTACACCTGCACCATCTCGCGGCGGCGGTGGTGGTGGAAATAATAATAGAGGAAACAGATGGGGGCATTAATCATTGGAACGTGCAGTAAGGTCTTAAATTAAAAAGAGGCTGTCTGAAATAGGCAGCCTCTTTTTTGTTGGCAAAAGAAAGTATTTTTTTATTATTAATTTTCAATATGAATTATTCTTTAGCAGCAAATTATTGAATGAACTATTTCTCCATATAACTTTCTATGGGTTCACACGTGCAAATTAAATTCCTGTCACCATATGTATTATTAATGCGTGCTACAGAAGGCCAGAATTTGTTTTGCGTAACATAGTATAATGGGAATGCAGCCTCCTGGCGGCTGTAACCGTGGTTCCACTGTTCAGCTGCAATCATTAATTGGGTATGCGGTGCATTTTTCAAAGGGTTATCATTTTTGTCGGAAACCCCATTTTCAATAGCTTTAATTTCTTCATAAATGGCTATTAAGGCATCACAAAAACGGTCTAATTCAGCTTTATCTTCACTTTCTGTAGGTTCAATCATAATGGTGCCGGGCACAGGAAAGCTCATAGTAGGCGCATGAAATCCATAATCCATTAAGCGTTTTGCAACATCTTCAGCTTCAATGCCTGCGCTTTGTTTAAAGGGGCGCAGGTCAACAATAAATTCGTGTGCTGCAAAACCATTGGTGCCCGTGTATAAAATTTTGTAAAAAGGTTCTAAACGGGCTTTCATGTAATTCGCATTTAAAATTGCATATTCTGTAGCCATTTTAACGCCTTCTTTACCCAACAGTTTTATGTACCCATAGCTAATTAATAGTATAGATGCAGAACCTACCGGGGCAGCACTAACAGCGCCGGTGCCTAAGTGGTGGTTAATTGAAATGTGTCCGGGTAAAAAGGGTGCCAATTGTTTAGTTACGCAAATTGGACCAACACCGGGGCCACCGCCACCATGTGGTATAGCAAAGGTTTTATGTAAATTTAAATGGCAAACATCAGCACCAATTTCAGCAGGTGAGGTTAAGCCTACTTGCGCATTCATGTTAGCGCCATCCATATACACCAACCCGCCATTTTCATGTATAATGGCACAAATTTCTTTAATGCTTTCTTCAAAAACACCATGTGTTGATGGGTAGGTAACCATTAATCCGGCCAAATCATTTTTATGCAATTCAGCCTTTTCTTTCAAGTCAGCAACATCAATGTGGCCTTCAGCAGTTCCTTTAATAACAACCACCTTCATGCCTGCCATAACCGCGCTGGCAGGGTTAGTACCATGTGCTGATATAGGAATTAATACCACATTTCTGTGATGGTTGTTATTGGCTTCATGGTATCTTTTAATAGCTAATAATCCGGCATATTCACCTTGTGCACCACTGTTGGGTTGAAGGCTGCAAGCATCAAAGCCCGTAATACTACATAAATATTGTTCCAGTTCTTTAATGATTATTTGATACCCCTTTGCTTGTTCGGCAGGAACAAATGGGTGAAGTTGACTGAATTCAGGCCAACTTACCGGAATCATTTCTGTGGCGGCATTTAATTTCATGGTGCAACTGCCTAATGAAATCATGCTGGTATTTAAAGCCAAATCCTTTTGTTCTAACTGTTTAATGTAACGCATCATTTGTGTTTCACTGTGATGCGTATTAAAAACAGGATGTGTTAAATAATTTGATTGGCGATGTGCAAATTCAGGGATATGATTTTCTTCTGCAAATATTGCATCAAAAGTTACTGCAGCGGTATCATTTCCCCGTGCAGCGGCAAATACCATAGCAATATTCAGTATATCATCTTGGGTTGTTGTTTCGTCTATTGTAATACCGATGGTATTGTTATTAGGATAATAGAAGTTAATGCCTTGTTCTTCAGCTATATTTTTTATTTGTTGAACTTCAGTATCAACAAAGATGGTATCAAAAAAGTGATGATGGGCTATAGTATAATCTAAAGCTTTTAATGCATTTTGTAAAGCAACCGTAAGTATATGAATACGTTTAGCAATGTTTTTCAAACCATTCGGACCATGATAAACCGCATACATGGCAGCCATGTTCGCTAAAAGCGCTTGTGCCGTACAAATATTACTGGTAGCTTTTTCGCGTTTAATGTGTTGCTCACGAGTTTGTAAAGCCATTCTTAAAGCTTTATTACCTTGTGCATCAACGCTAACACCAATTAACCGGCCGGGCATGTTGCGTTTAAATTCATCTTTTGTAGCGAAAAATGCCGCATGAGGTCCACCATAACCCATGGGCACCCCAAAACGTTGAGCAGAACCAATGGCTACATCGGCACCTATTTCACCCGGTGAGGTAAGTAAGGTTAGTGCCATTAAATCGGTGGCCATTACTGCATAAGCACCAACTGCATGTACATTAGCAATAAAACCTCTATAGTCAGGTATAACACCATTGGCGGCAGGGTATTGAACAAATGCACCAAAAAAAGTATCGTCTAATAATACGTTTTGGTATTGTCCAAATACTAAATTAATACCTAAGGGTTTGGCACGTGTTATTAATACGTCTTTAGTTTGGCCCCAAATATGTTCATCGACAAAAAATTGGTGTTTGGTTGCATTTTCAGTCTTGTTGGCATGATGAAAAAGCATGATCATAGCTTCAGCAGCAGCGGTAGCTTCATCTAACAACGATGCATTGGCTATTGCTAAGCCGGTTAAATCGGCTACCATGGTTTGAAAGTTTAATAAACTTTCTAATCTTCCTTGTGATATTTCGGCCTGATAGGGGGTATATTGGGTGTACCAACCCGGATTTTCAAAAACATTACGTAAAATAACAGAAGGGGTAATGGTATTAAAATATCCTTGCCCAATGTAAGTTTTATAAACTTTGTTTAGTGCGGCAATACGTTTTATTTCATTCAAAAAAGCCTGTTCGCTTATGGAATTAGGTAAATTAAGCGGTTTTTTTAAGCGAATACTCGCTGGAATGGTTTTGTGTATTAAGGTATCTATACTATCAACACCAATGGTGTTCAGCATTTGCTCAGTATCGGCAGGTGTAGGTCCAATATGACGATTCCTGAATTCTTCATTTTGCATTTGAAACAAATTCATAATATATGTAGGTTGACCACGTTAAAAGATGCGCAAAGTTAAGCGGAATTAACTTCATTTATATGCTAATGTTTAATCTGTGGAAACCATGTAGAAACCCTAAAATGTAGCAATGAATGCAAGCCGGTAAATGTTTTTAACCATTTATTGCAAGAAATATCAGCGTTTTCTTATTGAACATTCACTGTTTGTACCTGTAAACCGGATGTTGTTTCATTGTTATTGGGGATGCCGGTTTCAAAACTTTGTTGTAAGTTTTCCATGGCTTGCAAATCTTTACTGGTTTGCCTGCTGCCATCGTGACTCCAACCCGGAGGGCCAAAAATATAGCCCAATCTTTCTTTAAAAGTCAATCCCTTTTGTAATGCATCTTTCCATATAGCAATCCATTCATGAAAAATAATGGTGAATGCATTCGGCTTTTCTAAATTTTTGGTTAAACCATAATGTATGGGTTGGTATTGTTCTGCGGGAATTTCTTCTTGAAAAGTATTAAATAATTTATCCCAAATTATTAAAAACATACCCATGTTTTTATCCAAATATTTTGGATTTGAACCATGGTGCACTCTGTGATGCGATGGAGTAACAAAAATATATTCCAACCATCCTAATTTTCCAATACATTCGGTATGTACAAAAATGCCCCAAATTTGGGTGGCTGAATACATGAATAAAATGTCAACCGGTCTAAAGCCCAACCATGCTAATGGTATAAAATAAATAAAGCGATATAGTGGTTCAAACACAGAAGAACGGAAGCCTACCGTAAAATTCATAACCGGTGAACTATGATGTGTTACATGCGTAGCCCAAAAGAAGCGGATTTCATGGTCAAATCTGTGTAACCAATAATACAAGAAATCTTCGCCTAATAATAATAACACCCAATAGGTCCATCCATAGTTAGCCCATGTATGCCATGCGTGTAAAAAACAATATTGCCAAACACCTACATAAAAAAGCCTGAAAATTAAATCAATACCACTGTTTAAAAGCATTAAATAAATGTTGGTAACAGTGTCTTTAAATGTATAAACTTTTTTGTGTTGTAAATGCGACAGCATTAATTCAATGCCGATTACAACTAAATAAATAGGAGTAGAAATTAATATCAGCCATTGTTCTCTTAAACTGTCCATGCTACATTCATATTTGAATAAAGTGGCAAGTTAATACATTCGCTTATTAACATTAAACAAAATAGCCTTAATAAATTGTTGAAATAGGTGAAGGGGAATGTTTGGTTATCTTTGCACGTTGTAATTTTATTCAATGAGTGTAATAACCGAAAATTGGCAACAACAAAGTGCAGCTAACAAAAAAAAGTATAAAAACTGGCTTCAGCGTGTGCAACGTAATAAGGTTTTGAAACAATTACCTGCTTTGCATGAAGAGGCTTTTGCACAAATTGATTGTTTGAATTGTGCTGCTTGCTGCAAAAATTATTCGCCCCGATTTAAAACGCCCGATATTAAACGTATTAGTAAGCATTTAAAGCTAAAAGAAAGTGTATTTATTGATACCTATTTGCGTTTAGATGAAGAAGGTGATTATGTTGTAAAACAAACACCTTGCGCATTTTTGGGTGAAGGGAATGCATGCTCAATATATGATGTTCGCCCATCTGATTGTGCACGGTTCCCTTATACTGATGAAGACGTGCTATTGAAAAGAATGAATATTACTTTAAAAAATGCAGAATTTTGTCCGGCTGTATTTTACGTGTTGGAAAAGCTAAGCAATTGCTGAATGTAGCATTGATGATAACTTTAAAAATTTAGTATTCCATTTTTCTTAACACCGGTACTTTAACCCACGTAACAATCACTACCAGTAAAGTCATACATCCGCCAAATACAACTGACGGGACAACCCCCATTAATTTAGCAGCCATACCACTTTCAAATTGCCCCAATTCATTACTGGAATTTACAAACATAGAGCTAACACTAAGTACGCGACCTCGCATATTGTCGGGTGTTTTTAATTGCATGATGGTTCCTCTAACTACTACACTAACGCCATCTACAATTCCTGAAATTAATAGTGCAATGAAGGATAACCAGAAAACTTTTGATAGTGCAAAAACAATAATACAAGCACCAAATAAACCTACAGCTATTAATAACTTACGGCCTTGCTGTTTACGTAAAGGGAATAGCGTTAACCAAATTACAATGCAAATTGAACCCAGGTCGGATGCACCATTCAAAAAGCCAAAGCCTTCTGGTCCAACTTTTAATATGTCTCTGGCATATACCGGTATCATAGCCACCGCACCACCAAAAAAAACGGCAAATAAGTCAAGCGTAATGGCACTTAATAATTCCTTTGTTCTGTAAACAAAATGAAGTCCTTCTTTTACACTTTCCCAAGTTCGTTTTTCACCTCGTTCATTTAAAGGCGGTTTGGCTTTTAGTAAGAAAAGTACTGAAAGTGCAATGCTAACCAAAATGATAACTGCAATAAGGGTACCTGTATTGCCAAATCCGGCAATTAAAAATCCGGCAGTAGCATGGCCGGTAACTGATGCAGAAAGCCATGTGCCTTGGCTCCAGGTTGTGGCATTCGCAATAATTTTTTTCGGCACAATATGCCCCAATAATGAACTAAAGGTTGGTCCGGTAAAAGAACGAATAATACCGGTTCCAAATACAATGATATAAATAATAGCTGCTATAACGTGATTGTGTAGAACTGTTGCTGTGAAATGTGTAGAAAGCAATGTAAGTAAAATGGCAGCAACCAAATATAAACTTATACAAGTTAAAAGCAACTTGCGCTTTTCACTAATATCAATAACGTGCCCTGCATACAATGCAAGCGATATGGCGGGTATTACTTCAGATAAACCAATTAAACCAATGGCAAAGGGTGCATTGGTTAATTCATAAATCCACCAACCCAGCAAAGTTGCCATCATGCGCAGGCCCATAATGAATGCAAAGCGGCCAATCATTAAGTTTCTAAATTCCGGAATCCGCATCGATGCAAATGCATCGTGTCGGGTATTATCTTCCATTCACGTGTAGATTAATTTTACGAATTACGAAAGTAAATGACAATTGCATGCAAAAGTTAGGGTAATGAAAAAAAATGCTGCCCCGCTTCATAATCTCGTTCTAATGCATCTGTAATTACTTTAAGGTGCATAGGGTTGCCTAAAAAATCGGCATTGGATACGTCAATAAACAATGTTTTTATGTTATGTTGCTTAATGTATTGGGTGTAGGTTTCCTGCAAATTAAATAAATAACTATCCGGAATATTTTGTTCATAACTACGTTGCCTTTTCTTAATGTTTTGTTGCAGTTTTTGTACAGGTGCATGTAAGTATATAAGAATATCGGGGAAAGCAATTTGTTGCTGCATAATGTCAAACAACTTTTGGTAAAGTCTAAATTCCTCATCGGGTAAATTCACTTTTGCAAACAACAAGCATTTTGAAAACAAGTAATCACTAATGGTTATGCTGCTGAATAAATCGTTAGTGTGCAACATGTTTTTTAGTTGCTTAAAACGTTCAGCCATAAAAAACAATTCTAAAGGGAAAGCAAACTTTTCAGGATCGGCATAAAATTTTTCCAAAAATGGATTATCGGCAAATGCTTCTAATATTATTCTGGCATTGTAATGTTTGGCAAGTAAATGTGCCAATGTGGTTTTGCCTGCGCCAATATTTCCTTCAATGGTAATGTAATGGTATTTCATTCAGCTGTACAATATAGATTCAATAAATTTATGGATGATTTAAAAATTTTTCTACCTTAAGTTTATCGTTGCACTGTTGTAACATTTGCGTAATAGAAATTTGAGTAACCGGGTGTGTTAATTGGGGTGCTATTTCCTGCAAAGGCACTAAAACAAATTTGCGTTCTGCCATTGCCGGATGTGGTACTGTTAAAAGGGGTGTTGTTAATACTAAATTATCTATCAATAAAATGTCTATATCTATGGTTCTATCTGCATAACGTTCTGTTCTAACTCTGCCCAGTTTTTCTTCAATATTTAATAAAGTTTGCATTAGTGATTCAGGCTCAAAAAAAGTTTGAATAGCTATTACCTGATTTAAATAGGGCGGGTTAGAAGAGACTCCCCAAGCTTCGGTTTCATAAACCGATGAACTTAAAATTATATTACCGCATGTTTGTTCAATTTCATTTATTGCTTGTTGAATATAATTGAATCGGTCGCCTAAATTACTGCCTAATAAAATGTAAACTGTTTTAGTACTTTGCTCCATGAACATTTTTTTAATTACAAAAAGCAGGGGGCAATACTACAACAATTGTAATGATTTTGCTAAGAAATTTCACCTGTATAGAGGCTTCTTCTCAACATTTAAATGAATGCTATTCGAATTGTATTTTATTGAATAGTGAAATTGTGTTTACGTTGTAAGCTGCATCAATTTCTAATCTACTTAAAACATTAATGCCTAACTCTGTTATAAAACTCTTGCTGTAATAGAAGCGTAGCATTATCTGCTTTTACGGCTTTAATTGCCTCTGATAATTGATTTACAACGTGGTTTACTTGTAATTCGCCCAATTCTTTGGTGGCTTTATCGCCTTCGCCGGCATAATGATTTGGGAAATCGGCATACCACCAAATGGCAGTATAAACATTTGGAATATTCAGGCGATGTTGGTTCGCGCCAGATTCATTTTTGGCACTATCCATTTTAACCAATTCAGGCCTTAAATACAATAATTCTGACGTTTCATTTTCCCCTGCATGCATATCACCACTTATGGGCGAACGATGCAGTTTTTTAAATTGTTGTAAATATGCACTATCGCTATGGGGTTCAAAAAAGTAAACGGCATAATTATGGGGTTGTTCTAATCGTGTTTGAATGAAATAGCGAATGAGTTCCGGGTTCCCACCATGACCATTCACAATAATAATTTTTTTAAACCCATTTCTGGCAATTTCATCGCAGGTGGCTTCCAACAAATTCCAAACAACATTTTCTTTCAAAGCAAATACTCCGGGCTGATGCTTTGCTTCATTAATTTGCCCATAGAAATAATCAGGAAAAACAACGGCATATTCTTTTTTTGTAGCACGTGCCGCATATTCGCGCACTCTGATTAAATCAGAACCGATAGGTACATGTGGACCATGTTTTTCTAAAATTCCAATGGGCAAAATGCAAGTATAGTTTGATTTTTTCAGCGCATTATCCCAATCGCTAGCAGTTAATTCATCCCAACGGGTTGGTAATGATTGTGCTGTTAGGTGATTGGTTGTAATAATGAATAATAAAAAAATAATATTTAATTTTGTGAAAAGTTTCACGTATTTCATAAGGCAATTTTTAGGAGTGATAAAATGGCATCAATGTTTAGCTAGAACATTTTTTTCAAATCATCAAAATCAACATCGCCGTCACCATCTTTATCTAAACCTAATTTCCCGCCAATATTATTTACAATATTTCCAATGTTACTGCCTGAAGTAAAATTATTTAACCAATTTTGAATACCACCTTGTTGGTTACCCATATTTTGAATGCTTGACATAACATTGGGCACAACTGAGGCTGCAATACCGGTGGCTGTTTCGGGTGCGATGCCCAGTTTTTGGGTAATATTATTAATAAAATTGTTTGAAATGTTTTGAATGGCTGTGCTTTGTGTGCCTGAATTTTCGCCTTGAAATAAATTGCTTATGCCCCCACTATTAAATAAATTTTTTAATTCGTTTACAATAGAACTTCCTGCTTCCTGCATAACAGCTTCATTATTTTCATTTGGAACGGCGGGATTATTGACAACTGCATCTTGTGCATGTTGTTTAACCAGTTGCATTATTTCTTCAAACATATAAAATTGATTTTAGTGTGTTCAGTAAAATACAAAATAGCCTTGATATTTAAAACAGCTTTTTTAGAAAAAGGCATTTAGCTTTAATATATTTTTAATTGAGGAAAGTAAATTGCCGGCTTTTGTTTTGTACAAGAGCAATAAACAGATAGCTTTGCTGCACATTTAAAGTAATATGGAAAAAAAGTATAATCAAATAACCGCTATGCTGGCAATTACCAAAGCTAGCCTTAGGGCTACATTGCGCAGTCCCTCTTCCATTGCTTTTAGTATTGGGTTCCCATTAGTATTTATATTGGTTTTTGGCTTTTTGGGTAATAGCGGTGGCGTTTCTTTGAATGTTGTAATGGATAAAAATTCGGATACAACCAATGTTATTTATCCTGCCTTAAAAAGTATCAGTAACCTAAAGTTTAAAGATAAATCGGATGAGCAGCTAAAAGAAGATTTAGAAAAGGGGAGAATTACTGCGATTATAAAAATTGTGCGTTCAAACAATCCGGCAATTCCATATACTATTGAATTAAAGAGTTCTGAGTCCGTTAGTCCTCAAAATCTGGCAGTTTTAAAACAAATCATTCAATCGGTAATAACCGGAATTAATGCAAAGATGTATCCAAATATGCCCAGTATTGCTAATATCAGCAATGATATACAAAAAATTCCTGGCAGAGTTTACCGAACAATTGACTTTATTTTACCCGGGCAGTTAGGCTTTTCTTTATTAAGTGCCGGAGTTTTCGGTGTGGCATTTCTGTTTTTTAATTTGCGGCAACATTTGGTGTTGAAGCGCTTTTTTGCTACACCTATTAAACGCTCATACATTGTTCTCGGAGAGGCATTAGGACGTATTATTTTTCAACTCATAACAGCAGTTGTAATTATTGTAGTTGGAAAAATTTTCTTCCATTTTACGTTAGTACATGGAATTGTTACTTTTATTAATATTATGATTCTGAGCTTTCTGGCATTAATCGTTTTCATGGGTTTTGGATTTATTGTAAGTGGTATTGCCAAAAATGAAAGTACTATTCCGCCTTTTGCCAATATTTTTACATTACCACAGTTTTTATTGGCAGGTACTTTTTTTTCAATTGATAATTTCCCCGCCTGGATGCAACCCTTTTGTAATGCATTACCGTTAACACAATTTAATAATGCCATGCGGGCTATTTCTTTTGAAGGAGCATCTTTAATAAGTGTATGGAAAGAAATAGGAATATTAGCTATTTGGGGGGTGCTTATTTATTATGTGGCTATAAAAACCTTTAAGTGGGAATAGTGTTTTATGAAATTATTGAAACAAGCTTTTTTTAGTGTTGTTATTCTGGCCATTCTGGTACAGATTTTAGCTTTTATTTTTCCATCTCACATCATTGTTTCCCGGGCAATTACTATTCAAGCGCCGGCCGATAGTATTAGGCCGTATGTACAAACCATTAACGGTTGGAGCAAATGGGTTGCAGGTATGCACGAGCAAAATGTGCATATTAAAAATGCAAATGAAGCACAAATAGGTAACCGTTGGGTTACTATTCAAAAAGTTACAGCCGATTCTGTTGTTTCTATTTGGCAAAATTCAAAGGGCAAACCGCTTATCTCAACATTACAATTAATACCTGCACAAAACAATACATCTACAGTTGTTCAGTGGCAATATGAACAATTTTTACAGTGGTACCCTTGGCAAAGATTTGGTGCTATGGTAAGCGACAAAATTATTGGTACCATGCTTGAACAAAATCTTACCGCGTTACAAACGTTGGTTGAAAAACAGCATTAATTCGGAAAGCTAATTTTACCCATGGTAATGGCTGGCTGCCCTTTTCCTAACGCTAAACCATTGCCGCTTATGCATTCATTGGCTAATACTGCAAATAAAACGGCTTCTTTTGCATCGGGGTTTATATTTAAATCGTTGGTGGTTTTAAATTGAAAGTTTGGCAATAATTGCTTTAAATGGTGCATGAGTAAAGGATTGTGCATGCCACCGCCGCTGCAGTAAATGGTATATTCCTGTTTTGAGTGTATGGTGGCATGTATGGCTTCAGCAATGGTTTCAGCCGTAAACAAATTAAGTGTTGCCATTACATCTTCATGGCTATATTGGTGAATATTTGCATTTTTCAATGCTTGTTCCAGATATGCTAAATTGAATAATTCCGGCCCAATGGTTTTAGGAAAACTGGTTTTAAAAAAAGTATCTGCTTTCAATGAATCTAGCAAGGCTTTTATCACTTTTCCTTTTAAGGCAATAGCGGCATTTTCATCATAAAATTGCCCCGGAAAATTATTTTGAATATAAGCATCCATTAAAGTATTACCGGGTCCGGTATCGCTGCAGAATATTTGTTCAATATTGCCATTTGCAGGTAAAAATGTGAAATTGGCAATACCGCCAATGTTTAACATAATGCGATTTTCTTTTTCACTCGCAAATAAAAAATAATCGCCATAAGCAGCTAATGGTGCACCTTCGCCACCGGCAGCAACATGTTTTTGTCTAAAATCGCTAATCGTAATAATGCCTGTTTTAACAGCTAAATGATCACCATCGCCAATTTGTAATGTGGCATTGTTAAAACCGGGTAATTGATGTAATCTTTTAGGGGCATGATAAATTGTTTGCCCATGGCTGGCTATAATATCAACATCTTTTACAGCAACATTCCATTCCAATAAAGTTGACAAAATTATTTTTGCATGTTCTTCTGCTACCCATTCATTTAAAATGCATACTTTTTGCAGATCGGCATGACGGTTGCTGAAAATAGATTTTACTTCATTTTTAAAAGTTGTATTATAAGGAACAGTTTTAAACTGAATTACTTTTATTTTAGTGTTATTGCCACTGCCTTCACAACTGCATAAAGCTATATCTAATCCATCTAACGATGTACCACTCATTAGACCCAGTATATGTTTTACCGGTTTTTGTGCAATATGATACAGATGTTGTATATTTTTATTCATGCTGTAATACAATGTTTTTAATAACCTCAAACACCTTGTTCAATTCTGCTTCAGTAATACAATACGGTGGCATAATATATACTGTATTACCTAATGGCCTTAAATAAATACCTTGCTGTAATGCCGATTGTGTAATGATTTGGCTTATGTTATTTAAGTATTCGTCTTTACCGCTGGTAATTTCAAAAGCTAAAATTGTACCTAATACTCTAATGTTTTTTATGGGTGCTTTTAATAGCAATAATTGTTGAGAAAAGTTTTTAATTTGAAGCACTAACCATTCAACTTTAGCAACGGTATTGGGTTGTTGTAACAAATCTAAACTGGCCAAAGCAGCCGTACACGCCAAAGGATTGGCAGTGAATGAGTGCCCATGAAAAAAGGTTTTCAGTGCGTCATCTTGCACATAAGCATTATAAATTCTATCTGTACAAGCGGTAACACCTAATGCCATCGTTCCACCTGTTAATGCTTTGCTTAGGCAAATAATATCGGGCTGTAATGATACATATTCAGATGCAAAAGTTTTTCCCGTTCTGTAAAAGCCTGTCATTACTTCATCGGCAATGCAAATAATTTGATTTTTTTTCGCTGTTGCAATTAATCGTTCCAATAAATGGGCATCATACATTTTTAATCCACCTGCACCTTGTACCAAAGGTTCATAAATAAATGCAGCTACTTCATTTGCATGTTGTTCTATAATAGAAAGGGAATTGTTGATATTTTCATTAGTTGGCGTATCAATAAAAATTACCTCGAATAATAAATCATGAAAGGCTAACGTAAATACACTTCTGTCGCTAACACTCATGGCCCCGAACGTATCACCATGATACGCATTTTTAAATGCAATTATTTTTTTTCTATGAAATTGCTGTTCATTCCACCAATATTGTATGGCCATTTTCAAAGCCACTTCAGTAGAAGTACTGCCATTATCACTGTAAAATATTCTGCTAAAATTACCCGGTAAAATTTTCAATAATCTTTCTGCCAGTTGAACTGCAGGTTCGTGTGTAAATCCGGCAAATATTACTTGTTCTAATGTAAGGGCTTGTTGGTAAAGCTTTTCGGCAATATAGGGGTGTGCATGTCCATGTATGTTTACCCACCAACTACTAATTGCATCAATATAACTTTTTCCATCGGCATCAAACAATAATGTGCCCTTGCCATGTGTAATGGGAATTGGGTTGCTTCTATTTTTTTGTGGCGTAAATGGGTGCCATATTACTTTTGCATCGCGTTCAATTAAATTCATAATGCAAAATTAGGGGTGCATTTCAATATGTTTTCATTTGTGGTGGTGTACATTAATTAATTGCTTCATCATGCAAAATAAATTTCAGGTTGCGTTGTATGCCTTTGAATTTGCTTCGTTTTAAAGGGGAGTGCTTAAATATTTTTTTAAAAGATTCTTCATTCAATTGTAACCATTCTTTAGTACTTAGTTCTAATATTTCGGGAATAGGCGTAAAGGCGGGTTCGTTAGTGGGTTTACTAAATCTATTCCAAGGGCATACTTCCTGACAAATATCACACCCAAACATCCAATTCTTAAATTTCCCTTTTTGTTCATCCGGTATAAGCAAATCTTTCAACTCAATGGTAAAATAGGCTATACATTGGCTGCCATTAATGGTTTTGTTGGGTAAAATAGCTTGTGTTGGACAGGCATCTATGCACCTTGTACAGGTACCGCAGTAATCTTTTGCTAATGGATTATCATATTCCAATGTTAAATCCGTTATTAGCGTAGCAATAAAATAAAAGGAACCTGCTTTCGGATGAATTAAGTTGCCATTTTTTCCAATCCAACCCAATCCGCTTTTTTGTGCCCATGCACGTTCTAAAACCGGTGCAGAATCTACAAAACCTCGCCCCGCAACATGGCCAATGTAAGAAGTTAAATGATTTAAAAATGTATTTAATTGTTGTTTAATTACTTCATGGTAGTCTTGCCCATAAGCATACCGGGCAATTTTAGGTGCATCAATGTTTTGTTGTTGTGCAGGGAAATAATTTTTTAAAAGCGTAATAACCGATTTTGCTCCGGGAAAAAGCTTTCGAGGGTCAGTTCTTAAATCGAAATAATTTTCCATGTATTGCATTTTGCCATGCATTCCTTTTTTAAGCCAGTTTTCTAACTTTTTGGCATCATCGGCTAAAAATTCTGCTTTGGCAATACCACAATAATCAAATCCTAACTGCTTCGCAGTTTGTTTAACAATTTGAGTATTTTTTTGCGAAAATGTGCTCAAAATTTTTTATTAATAAAATGTTAATGAATAAATTTTTTTATGTATTATTGATAGAGCAAAAATAAAGATACACCCCTTAACACTTATTCTATGAAATGGGTTAGCAAATTATTGTTATTAGCTGTTTTTTGTTCTGCTAATGTTATTTACGCACAAAAATCAAAGGAAAATTTAAAGTTTGGGCAGATTAAGCCAAGTGATTTTGACCCCACTTTTTATAGTGTGGATTCTTCTGCCGGTGCTGTATATTTATTTAATAACGGGAAATCAAGTTACGTGGGTAATAATGATGGATTCTTTTCTGTTGTGTATGAACAGCATACCCGTATTCGTTTCATGAATAAAAATGGATTTGGCGTTGCAACGGTTAATATTCCTGTTTATATATCAGACGATTATCAAACCAAATTAATTTCATTAGAGGCTTCTACTTTTAACCTGGAAAATGGGCAGGTAGTAGAAACCAAATTAGATAAATCGGCTTTGTACACGGAAGTGAATCATGATGAAACAATTTACAAATTCACATTTCCTAACGTAAAGGAAGGTTCTATTGCTGAATTTCAAATTAAATTGAATTTGCCCAGTTATTATTTTATGCCTGATTGGGATTTTCAGCAATCGTATCCGGTTTTATATAGTTCCTATGAAGTAAATGTGCCATACTTTTTTAATTATGCCATTATAAAAAAAGGAATACAAGATTATGTTTTAGATACAGCTACTGATGTAAGGGAACAGTACTATATACGTGATAAACGAAATGGTGCTACGCTGGGAGGTAATACATTAGCTGTTAGTACACAGGCTACTAAACATATTTGGGCTATGAAAAACGTGCCTGCATTTCATGCACAACCCTTCATGACAAGTGCGGATAATTATGTTAGTGGTATTGAATTTCAATTATCGGAGATTCGTATGCCGGAAGAAGATGTAGAAAAAGTGGCACAGAGTTGGAATAAAGTATCTGAACAATTATTGAATAACCCTTATTTTGGATTAGAGTTGAAGTATGACAATACTTGGTTAAAAGATGATATTCAAACTGCAACAGCTAATGCTACCAATAATTTGGAAAAAGTACAAGGCATATTTGCCTTTGTTCGAAACAATTATAATTGCATTGATCATAGTTCAAGACTTTTGTCGCAACCATTAAAAAAAGTAGTACAAACCCGTAAAGGGAATGTTGCAGATATTAATATGGTATTAACTGCAATGCTAAAGCAGGTAGGACTGGAAGCTTATCCTGTTATTTTAAGTACTCGTCATCATGAGAAAGTCTTAAGAGATTATCCTGTTATGCACAAATTCAACTACGTTATTACAAGAGTGGTTGTAGATGATGTAAATTATTATTTAGATGCATCCAGAAAATACGTTGGGTTTAATCAATTGCCTGAATACTGTTATAATGGTTTTGCCCGTGAAATAAACGATAAAGATCCCATTTTACTTCGGTTTGATGCTGATTCATTAAAAGAATATGAAATGGATATGGTGCAGTTAAAACCAGATTTAGCCAACCATACTTTGAATTTGTCGGTAAATAAAACTTTTGGTAACATAGAGTCTCAAAATGCTCGAGGTATTATTATGAGTACCTCATTAGATGCTTATATGAAAGCAATGCAAAATCAATACAATATTCCGGTTCAATTAACAGATGTGCATGCTGATAATTTAAAAGAACTGGATGATCCTTTAAAATTGCAATTTACTGCAGCATTAAATCTAAACGACGATAAAGATATTATATACTTAAATCCTATGCTTTCCGATAGAATATTGGAAAATCCATTTACGGCACAACAAAGAATTTATCCCATTGAGATGCCTTATTGCCCCAACCAAACTTATATTTTTGAAATGGAAGTGCCTGATGGTTATATGGTTGATGAATTACCTAAGTCTGCTCGTGTTCAATTAAATGCTAATGAAGGGAGTTTTGAATACATTATTGTAAACAAAAACAATCATATACAAATGCGGTGCCGTTTGTTAATGAATAAAGCAAATTTCAGTCCTGAAGACTATGCTACGCTTCGCGATTTTTATGCTTTTATTGTACAAAAAGAAAGTGAGCAAATTGTGCTCAAGAAAAATAAAACCTTACCTAAACCTTAATGTTTGTCAGAATACATAAGTAATACTATGGAACTAAAATACTTGTGGATATTATTGATTTTTACTACTTACAATGCATTAAAGGCGCAATCATTAAATTGTAATGATATTCCTGACTCACTTAAGGAAGATGCCGATGCTGTTGTAAGATTTGATAATACTGTAGTGACCATTCAAAATTTAAATAAGGTAATTATTCGCCATGAATATGCTATTACTGTTTTAAATGAAAATGGAAATGATTATGCTGAGTATTATAAAAGTTATGATCCAATGAATGTTTTGAATGAAGCAACCGGAGTGTTATATGATGCTGCCGGGAAAAAATTGCGGAGTGTAAAAAAGAAGGAAATGACAGATGAACCTTATAATGATTATATAAGTCTTACGAACGATACGCGAATTAAATCATTCAATTTTTATTATCGTACTTATCCTTATACAGTAGTTTATACCGATGAAATTACTCAAACCAATACCTTTCAATTGCCGTATTGGAAACCGATATTGGGTACTAATTGCAGCGTCATGCAAAGCCGGTTTCAGGTAGCTTATCCAAATAGTAAACCTATACAGTATAAAATTTTAAAGGCTTCAATTATTCAGTTTGATTCAAGCGATAACAGTAACACAAAAACATATACTTGGCAGTTGTCTGGCTACAAATCCTCACCTTACGAACCGCTTCAGCCGAACCGTTTTGAAAGAAATCCATATGTATTCATTGGTGCCACTCATTTTCAATTGCAAAATTATAAGGGCAGTATGGATAGTTGGAACAATTATGGCAAATTCATTAATGAATTGAATAGCAATAGAAATCAGTTGCCGGAAGTTATTCAGCAGCAAGTACATCAAATTGTGGATAGTTTATCTACTCGCCAACAAAAAATTATCGCTCTATATCAATTCATGCAAAAGAATACCAGGTATATAAACATTACATTGGGAATAGGAGGGTGGCAGCCTTACGATTGTGCTTATGTTGCCAATAATAAATACGGCGATTGTAAAGCGTTATCAAATTATATGGTAGCCTTATTAAATGAAGCAGGTATAAAAGCATACTATGTTTTAATTAATGCAACGGATAATCATTTTCCTTTTTTCCACGATTTTCCCAATGCTTATTTTAATCATGCAACTGTTTGTGTACCCAATGTTAACGGTGCAGATACACTTTGGTTAGAATGCACCGATGCAACAATGCCGGCCGGCTATGTTTCTGATTTTACAGATGATAGAGACGCCTTGATGATAACTGATACCGGTGGAGTAATTGTGCATACCCCCATATATTCCATCAATCAAAACCAAGAAAGTAGAATGGTACAAGCTACTTTAAATGAAAAAGGAGACTTGATTGCGCAAGTGCATGCCCGTTATGAAGCACAACCATCTGATGCTTTTCATGAACTACTCAACTTTTATACGCCGGAAAAAATACAAGAATACTATAATCGATCTTTTTCGTTGCCTACCTATACAGTAAGCCATATTCAGTTAAAAGAAGAAAAAAAAGTAATACCTGTTGTGAATGAAAGTTTTGATATTCAAATAAATGGTTACGCTTCGGTAACCGGGAAACGTTTATTTATTAAACCCAATATTTTTGATCGTTGGCAACAAAAACTTGAACCCGATGAAAATAGAACGAACAATATAGTAATCAATAAAAATTTTGTACAAAGTGATACAATTTATATCGCCGTTCCTTCAGAATATGAGGTAGAATCATTGCCCCAACCCATTCAACTAAACACGCAGTTTGGCAGTTATAATATTGCTTTTTCTTTTAATCATCACACCATACAAGTAATTCGCAAACAAGTATCTATTAAACAAGAATTACCTGCAAATACCTATGGCGATTTAGTAAACTATTACAATACTATTAGTAATGCTGATGTGAATCAAATGGTTTTGGTAAAAAAGGCCAATTAATGCTTATTTACAGTTGCCCGGAATAATATCGTCCACATTGTTTTTTAGTTGAATGTACCAGTCTTTTTTCTGTTCCCCATTTTTGCCGGTTTCAAATATTAGTGCAGCATAATGGTGGCATATATCAATCCAAGGGTAACAGCCATTGGAACCCGGGGCAGCAAGCGCAGTTGCCATACCTTGTTCATTGGAATTAATGATCCAAGCACCTAAAGCATAAACGTATCCTGTGCCTATTGCGGGTGCATATTGTACCATATTTAGGTTCATTTCCGGTTTTTCCATTTCTTCAATGGCTTTCTCACTTAAAATTCTTCTGTTATTAAACATACCCTTATTTAATAGCATGTTTAAAAAATTCATGTAATCGGCAGCTGTTGCAACGGCCCCATCTGATGGGTTTACAGCTTTGTTACTATAAAAAGATGAGTTGCGCATATTCAACGGCCTAAAAATTCTTTCAGCCATTAATTGGTCAAATTGTTTTTTGCTAATCACTTCTAAAACTCTTGCGGCAATATTTAAACCAATATTCGAATAACGAAATGCTACACCCGGGTTGTCTTGAATTTCTCTTTTCGATGCAAAGGCATTTACCTCCTCCTCTAACGTATTAAATTTGGTTTTCTGTAACAGGTTACCTACTCCAACAGGAGCTTGAATGCCAGTTAAGTGGCTCAAACACTGCCTTATGGTAATATAAGCCTTTCCATAGGTAGCAAAAATGGGTAAATAGGTGCTAACCTTATCATCTAAATTAAGTTTACCTTGATCCACAAATGTCATTACCAATGCAGTGGTTAGCCATTTGCTACTTCCGGCAATAGGTATTTGAGTATTCGTTTTTAAATCGCCTGCTTCTTTTTTAAATGCCAATTTGCCATCGTGATAGACCATGCACACATAGTTCTTTCCTAATTCTTTTTTAGAATTATTCAAAAATTGTTCTAATGGTTCAAAACCGGCTTGTCCTATTGCAACCTGAAAGAATAGCAGCATTCCCAGAAATAAACTGACTTTACAACAGGTTTTAGTGTATTTAAACGACAAAATTTCCATAAATAATACTTGGATTATGATTTGTGAATATACTGCAAACGTTATCCAAAATTGAGATTTTGGGGCGTGATTTAACTTTTCAAAAATAAAAATAAAAGCTAATTTAACGTTTAAAATATTGATTGAATATGAATTTGAATAATTACACCATTAAAGCACAGGAAACCATTCAAGCTGCCCAGCAATTGGCATACAATGCCGGCAATCCCAACATTGAGACCAACCATTTGCTGCAGGCTTTATTGAGCGATGAGGATAGCGCAATTACTTATTTATTAAAAAAGAATAATGTAAATGTAGCTTTTGTATTAAACAAAGTAAAGGAAAGCATTAATCGTTTGCCCAAGGTGCAAGGTACTGAGCCGGCACAGGCATTGGGCAGGGAAATGAACAATGCTTTATTAAAAGCCAATGCATCATTAAAGCAATTTGGTGATGAATTTGTTAGTGTTGAACATCTTTTATTGGGTATTTTACAAGTAAATGATGATACTGCTAAAATTTTAAAAGATGCAGGTTTAACTGAAAAGGGTTTTATTGCTGCAGTAAAAGAATTGCGTAAAGGCGCTACCGTTAATTCGCAAACACAATCACAACAATTTAATACTTTACAGAAATATGCCAAGAATTTAAATGAATTGGCTCGTAACGGTAAATTAGACCCTGTTATTGGACGCGATGAAGAAATTAGAAGGACCTTGCATATTCTGTCGCGCCGTTCAAAGAATAACCCCATTCTGGTGGGTGAACCCGGTGTGGGTAAAACAGCTATTGCTGAAGGTTTAGCAATGCGTATTGTGAATGGTGATGTGCCTGAAAATTTAAAAAGCAAAACCATTTATGCGCTTGATATGGGCCAATTAATTGCAGGCGCCAAATATAAAGGTGAATTTGAGGAACGTTTAAAAGGTGTTGTAAAAGAAGTTGCTGAAAGTGACGGTGAAATTATTTTATTCATTGATGAAATTCATACCTTAATTGGAGCCGGTGGCGGTGAAGGAGCTATGGATGCTGCCAATATTTTAAAACCTGCTTTAGCTCGTGGTGAATTAAGGGCCATTGGCGCAACTACTTTAAATGAATATCAAAAGTATTTTGAAAAAGATAAAGCTTTGGAACGTCGTTTCCAAAAAGTAATGGTAGATGAGCCAAGTGTAGAAGATGCCGTTTCTATTTTACGTGGTATTAAAGATAGGTATGAAACCCATCACCATGTACGGATTAAGGATGAAGCCATTATTGCTGCAGTTGAATTATCACATCGCTATATTACCGATCGATTTTTACCCGATAAAGCTATTGACTTAATTGACGAAAGTGCTGCCAAACTAAGGCTTGAAATGAATTCTATGCCGGAAGAGTTAGATAAATTGGAAAGAAATATTCGTCAGTTAGAAATTGAACGCGAAGCCATTAAACGGGAAGATGATGAAGAAAAATTGAAGGAATTAAACCAGGAAATTTCTGTACTTACCGTTGAACGTGATACACTAAAAGCAAAATGGAAACAAGAAAAAGAAATTGTTGAAAAAATTCAAAATGCAAAAGCATCAATTGAGCAATTGAAGTTAGATGCTGAGCGTGCTGAACGTGAAGGTGATTATGGTAAAGTAGCTGAAATTCGTTACGGTAAAGTAAAAGAAAAAGAAGCTGAAATTGTAAAACTTACAAATGAATTAAATGAAGTTTCTCCTGAAAAAAGGTTGTTGAAAGAAGAAGTTGATGCAGAGGATATTGCTGAGTCAGTTGCTAAAGCAACCGGAATACCCTTAACTAAAATGTTACAAAGCGAACGAGAAAAACTGCTGAATTTAGAAGATGAATTGCATAAGCGTGTGGTGGGTCAAGATGAGGCCATTTCTGCTGTTGCCGATGCTATTAGAAGAAGCAGGGCAGGATTACAAGATCCTAAAAAGCCCATTGGGTCATTCATTTTCTTGGGAACAACCGGTGTGGGTAAAACAGAATTGGCCAAAGCCTTAGCCGATTATTTGTTTGATGACGAAAATATGATGACACGTATTGACATGAGTGAATATCAGGAAAAACACACTGTTTCTCGTTTAGTGGGTGCTCCTCCGGGTTATGTGGGTTATGATGAAGGTGGACAGTTAACAGAGGCTGTTAGACGCAAACCCTATTCCGTTGTATTGCTCGATGAAATTGAAAAAGCACACCCCGATGTGTTCAATGTACTGCTACAGGTATTAGATGATGGTCGGTTAACCGATAATAAAGGCCGTACCGTTAATTTTAAAAATACCATCATCATTATGACCAGCAACATGGGTAGTCAAATAATACAAGATGCTTTTGAAAATGTAAACGACAAGAATAAAGAGGAAGTAGTTGAAAAAACCAAGCAAGAAGTATTGAATTTGCTAAAACAAACCATTCGCCCCGAATTCCTGAATAGGGTGGACGAGGTAATTATGTTCCAACCTTTAATGAAAGAAGACATAAAAGGAATTGTAAACATACAGTTAAAAAATTTGCAGGAATTAGTCGCAGCCAATGGCATACAAATTACATTTAGCGATTATTTAATTGATTATTTGGCTGAAAATGGTTTTGACCCTCAGTTTGGTGCAAGACCCTTAAAACGGCTTATTCAAAAATCAATTGTGAACCAGTTGAGTAAGAAAATACTTTCGGGTGATGTTGATAAATCTAAACCGGTATTAGTCGATGTGTTTGATGGAATAGTTGTGTTTAGAAATGAGTAGTTATAATAATAAAAAAAATATTTGATTGTTTTTGCATTAATTATGCTACTTTGCGCCAAAATTCGAAATAATAGAGGAATTTTTACTTTTTCTGATTGATAAAATGCATGACAAATGGCTATGAAACCCAAAGAAGCCTTGGTGATTATTGAGCCCAAAGACATATTCGTAGGTAAAGCTGATGCTCCGATAACTTTAATGATGTTTGGTGATTATGAAAGTGATGCTTGTGCCGCTGCAAATGAGGTAGTAAAACAAGTTTTAGCGAAATATCCCAATGAGGTAAAATTAAACTTCCGTCACTTCCCATTAACGAATATTCATCAACGTGCTTTAAAAGCGGGTGAAGCGGCAATAGCTGCAGGACAGGAAGGCAAATTTTGGGAAATGCATAATTTATTGTTTGAACATAGACATAATTTGGGCACTATTACCCTAAAATCTTATGCCCGTGATGCCGGTGTTACCAGTAAAGTATTTTTAGATGATTTAATGAATTCTACTTTTGGGTGGCAAGTGCGTGGTGATATTAGTTTTGGTCAACAAAAAGGTGTTAAAGAAGTTCCTACCTTTTTCTTGAATGATGTTAAATATACTGACGCTATTACTTTAGCTGCATTTTCAAAAGCTATTGATGCGATTTTGGCTGAGCATGGTTCATCTGCAAAAACTGCTAAAAAAGTTGCTAAAAAGCGTGCATAATAATAGTTGAATAATTTTAAACGAAAGCCTGTGAAGAAAACATCACAGGCTTTTTTATTGAGTTTATTTTACACGCCACTCATTATCCTTTGTATTCGCATCCATAAATATACCGCCGTCTATTAATACAGATTGAATGGGTTTTGCGGTGTTTAAGTTAATGGTTGCTTGTTTTTCGTTGTTTTTCCAAATCATAGCTGTATGGTGTTGTTTGGCTGTGGTTCCATCTGTATAGGTAATTTTCAAATCAAATGGCGCATCAAATCCACCAATATTGTTAATAACAACCACATATCCTTTTGTTGTTTTTTTAACTGATTGTATAGACAAATCAATGTATCCATTGGTGAAATACCAGTTTTGCCAAAACCAATTCAAATTTTGTTTAGCAGCGTCATTAAATGAATAAAAGAAATCCCATGGAATGGGGTGTTTGCCATGCCAACGATTCATATAAGTATGTAAACAGTGCTTAAACAATGAATCGCCCAACATATCTTTTACCGCTAAATAACCTAATGAAGCCTTACCATAAGCATTGTTACCATAAGCAGCATTTCTTAAAACATTAGCAGGTGTAATAATAGGTAAGTCTTCTTCAGCAGCAGGGTCTTCAATCCAATCTTTCACTCTAAAACTTTTATAAAAATCGGCTGCTTTTTCTTCGCCTACATCTGATTGACCAATCAAGTATTCAAAAGTAGTAGCCCAACCTTCATCCATAAAAGCAAAACGATTTTCGTTTATGCCCATGTAAAATGGAAAATAGGTATGAGCAATTTCGTGTTCTGCAACTAAACGCGAAAAAGTTAGATTTTTGTTGGTGCCGTCATTCACCATCATGGGATATTCCATGTCGGCATATCCTTGGCAAACAGTCATTTTAGGAAAAGGATATGCAACACCGGGCCAATATTTCGAAAACCAACTAAGGGCATGGTGTGCAAATTGTACCATTTCATGAAAATCTTTAGCAGTATCATTATAAGCAGCTTGCACACTCACTCTTTTTCTGTTAGGCGCAACCATAACACTGGCAGCATCCCAAACAAAATGATCACTTATACACAAAGCCATATCAGTTATATTTTCTGCACTAAACCTCCATGTATTGGTAGTAGGTTGCGTTACTTTACCGTTCAGCATTTCATTTAATGTTGCTATGTGTATTGTTGAGTCAGATTCTTGAGCTTGTTGTAAACGATTATATATATTGGGTAATAATACCTCTTTTTCATTCAACAAATTGCCTGTAGCCCAAACAACAAAATTTTTGGGTGCGGTAACTGAAAGCTTGTAATTATTGAAATCATTATAAAATTCTTGTTGATCAGTAAAATCCTCGGTATCCCATCCATTATAATCATCATAAACTGCTACTCGGGGATAGAAATAAGCCAAGTAATAAGTGGTAGAATCAATCATGCCTTCACGACCACTTTCAATTGAGGCATTGAAATGCCATTTAAAATGTAATTGAACAGAATCTTTAGGAAAGAGTTTTTCTTTTAAATGTAAAACTTGCCAGGTGCTGTGATATTTGGGGTCTTTCCAATCAACTTTGTTCCCGTTTACAGTTACTTCATCAATGTGAACACCGGAGGTTAAATAGTCGTCGCTTACATCGCCATACCTAACTACACCGGGTTTATGGATGTTTAAAATTAATTTAATGATAAGGTAGGGTAAAGTGTCAGGGCTGTTATTAAAATAAGTAATGTCTTCTTGGCCATTTACTGTTCTGGAAGGTGGTTGCAATTGCAGATTGATAGAGTAATTGCCTGAGTTTTGCCAATAGCGGCTTCCCGGCATGCCATTAAAAGAGCGTGTTTTTTGTTCGTAAGCTTTTTTAATGTTTCTGGGCATATACAATTGTTGTGCTATCAGTTGTGTGCCCAATGTCATCACAATTAAAAGGCTGAAAATAATGCGCTGCATGGTTTTATATTTAATTGCTGAAGTTATTTCATTTGGCTAAAAGTATATTCATTAATTTGTATGAATGGTAAATGCTTACAATTGATTTGCAATATATTTACTTAAAATTTATTCCCTGCATTTGAGATGCAAATACACATTTGCAAAATGGGAGTTGTTTTCAACCATTAACAGTTAAAAAATAGTTGCATGAAAAAATGGATGTTATCTGTAGCACTTATGTTGGGTGCAAATTGTTTTGTGTTGGCGCAAGGGCCTATGAATAGGAATTTGTTGCCCAACGATGTTTATAAACTGATTAATGTGGGTGATCCTCAAGTATCGCCTGAAGGGAAATGGATAGCCTACACCGTTAGCAAGGCTGATAGTGCAAAAGACAAACGTAATACAGATATTTGGATGGTTAGTTGGGATGGCCATCAAACTGTGCAATTGACAAATACCCCTGATGCGGAAACAATGCCAAGATGGAGCCCTGATGGAAAATATCTATCATTCATTTCTTCAAGAATGGGGAACACGCAATCGCAAATTTGGTTATTGGATAGACGTGGTGGTGAAGCCAAGCAAATAAGCCATTTAAAAGGAGATTTAGAAGAATATGCTTGGAGCCCCGATGGGAAAAAAATTTTAATTAGCATGCAGGATCCTGATTATTCAGATACTGCAGCTACAAAAACCAGAAAACCTTACGTTATTAATCGCTATCATTTTAAAGATGATCAATCAGGTTATTTAGATAACAGACATACACATTTGTATGTGTTAGATGTGGCTACCGAAAAATTAGACACACTAACCTCAGGTAATTTTGATGAAACCATGCCGGCATGGAGCCCCGATGGTAAAAAAATTGCATTTGTAAGTAACCATACTACTGATCCTGACAAAAATGACAATACGGACATATGGGTAATGAATGCCGAAAAAAATGCACAACCTCTGCAACTTACTACTTGGGCAGGTAGCGATGTGAGGCCTATATGGAGCCCCGATGGGAATTACATTGCTTATTTGCAATCCAGCAGTAATTTACCTTTTACCATGTATGGTCAAAATATTTTAGCCATCGTTCCTGCTAAAGGTGGTACACCTGTTTTGCTAACTACTGCAGTGGATAGGCCGGTATCGAATCAACAATGGGCAGCCGATGGAAAATATATTTATTGTTTGGTTACTGATGACAGGAAGAAATATTTGGCCCAAGTTGAAGTGGCTACAAAAAAAATACAGCCATTAGTTGAAGGTACTTTTTGTTTGGAAAGATTGAATATGAGTAATAATCATACTCAAATGGTGGCATTATGGAGTGATCCCTATCATCCTTATGAAGTAGCAGTTATTGAAGGAAATACTTTTCATCAAGTGTCGCATATGAATGATGATTGGATGCAATATGTTAATTTGGCTAAGGTAGAAGGATTTACTTCAACCAGTAAAGATGGCACCAAAGTTCCATGTATCTTATTTACACCTTCCGGTAGTAACAATAATAAATTACCTGCAATTTTTTATATACATGGTGGCCCGGTGGCACAAGATGATTATGCTTTTGATTTTACACGTCAAGTATTAGCAGCAGGCAATTTTGCAGTGGTTGGCGTAAATTATAGAGGAAGTAACGGTAGTGGGTTGGCGTATATAAAAGCTATTTATGCCGATTGGGGAAATAAGGAAGTAATGGATATTATTGGTGCCGCTGATTATTTAATTAAAACCGGTAAAATTGATGGCAATAGAATGGGTATTGGTGGTTGGAGCTATGGCGGAATATCAACCAATTATACCATTGCTACCGACAACCGGTTTAAAGCGGCAGCCAGTGGTGCAGGTAGTTCTTTACAATTAAGTATGTATGGTTTCGACCAATATATTACACAATATGAAACCGAATTGGGCAAACCGTGGGAGCATCCTGAAAAATGGATGGCATTATCTTATCCATTTTTTCATGTGAATAAAATCACAACTCCCACATTGTTCATGGCCAGTGAAAAAGATTTTAATGTACCTACAATTGGTGCAGAACAAATGTATCAAGCATTAAAGTCAGTTGGAGTTCCTACCGAGCTGGTCATTTATCCGGGACAACACCATGGTATTGTTAAGCCTTCTTATCAGGTAGATAGATTAGAGCGGTATTTAAATTGGTTTCACCAATATTTGAAATAACGGGAATTATAAAAGGGCAGCCATTTAAAACTGCCCTTTTTTATTGTGATTAAAATATTAAAAATCAGAAAATGCAGCAGGATGTAACAAATATATATTGGCGGTAGAAACAGTATGGTCATATTCCGGCATTGCTGATAACTTCTTCCATTCCGGATCATTACCAAATAATTTCCAGTGAGCATCTCTATCTGCCATATTATTAAAGGTGGTCATGTACATTAAGTCGGGCATATGACATCCGCTCAATACTTCTGCATAAAAAACTGCATTAAAATTTAGTCTTTTAAAAATGTTTATCTCACCCCCTTCATTAAACATTTTTACTTTTTGGTGATAAAAAGTTTCATTAGATCCTTCATAACTTCTTAATTCATATATGCGTTCAGTGAGTGGACCTGTAAGTTTGGGCAATGCAAATAAGGGATGGTCTTTAAATGCAGTTAAAACAATTGTTTCGATACGCCTGTAAGGTGGCTGATTGTAGGCAGCTTGTAAATAATTTTTCCCTTTGGTTTGAACGTTAGCATCTTTTACAATGGCGTCATCTAATAATAATAAGGATGCTACATTTTGTGATGGAACAAACACATAAACTCTTTTATCAGTAGCAGTATCATTATCAAAGCGTGTAAAAACACCAATGGGTTTAAAACCCATTTTATGTGCGGCCGGCAAATAAGCTTTTTCTAAGTAATCTAGTACAGCATTTACTTGTTCATTGGCGTTGCAATGATATACCTTAATTAAATAAAATTCTTTGCCTTTTTGATTTGTTTGTGCTTTTAGACAATTGCTAAGTGTACTGGTTAAAATCAAAATAAAGAACGTTTTCAATAATAGATTTTTCATATTAAAATTATTTTAAATAAAAATTTATAAAGCAAACTACATTTTCCACCTTAACTCCGCAAGAATTTTTTTGATTATTCCGCTTTTATAAAAGCTTTTCATCAACTTTTTGAGCATTATCAATTCATTAACATATTTTTTGTCAAAAGTTTTAATTGCATTTTAATTCAACAAAGGCAACGATTAATTTTTGTAACTATCTATTACAAAAATGATGGCTCAATTTTTGAAAATAAAATTTAAACTATATCCATGTAATGATTTTTACTTTAAAAATTTTACCGAAATGAAAAACAAAATCGCAATTGCAGTGCTGATTGTATCAGCCGTATTTACTTGGGTAGCTTGTTCAAAAAGTACTTCCATGCAGGTGCCCCCTGGAACTCAGCAAGTAAGTTTGTATATGACGGATGGGCCTGGTTTTTTTGATCATGTTTATTTAGATATTGATTCCGTTATGGTGTTGGTTGATACTTCGACCAATACAAGAAATAATGACACCACTAACTGGAATCAGGTAGGTTGTAATGATAGAGTTCGCCACCCGGAAGGAAGCTTTATTTGGGAAAATTTAAATGTTCAGCCAGGCGTTTATGATATTCTTTCTTTAAGTAATGGTGTTGACACTTTACTTGCTTCAGCTAACATTAAAGCCGGAACGGTTCGTTTAATTAGAATTAGTTTAGGTACTCAAAATTCATTAGTAAAAGATAGTGTTACTTATCCACTTAATTTATTCCCGGGAACCAATAATTATGTTTTAATTCAACTTCGTGGAGGTGAATGGGATGAATATCAACCTAATTCATTTCAACTTTGGTTAGATTTTGATGTAGCACGTTCTGTTATTCAATGGAATAATCAATTTTATTTGAGACCGGTATTCCACTTCTTTGCAGTTCCAACTACCGGTAGTATTTCAGGGACAGTATTGCCGCAAAATGCGTATCCGGTCATAAGTATTTACAGCGGAACCGATACGGCCTACGCGTTGCCTAACAAAAACGGACAGTTTAAAGTGCGTGGTTTGGCAAGTGGCACCTATAGTATGTTTGTCAATACATCAAACGGTTATAAGGATACTACCATTAATAATATAACTATCAGCGGTCACAATAATGTGAATGTGGGTGTTATTCAACTGCATCAATAATTTTAGTGTCATTTAACAAATAACAGGCACCTGAGCTTGCAACTTGGGTGCTTTTTTGTTTGTTATTTGTAAAAGTTGAACCAAAATTGGCTTTAAAAAAATAATTAATTAGGATGGTAGCTATTTAAAGACTACCTTGCACTCATTATTTATTTTTTTTAATTTTTACAATGAGTACAAAAATCACAGGAACTGTAAAGTTCTTTAATGAAGAAAAAGGATTTGGATTTATCAAGCATGATGATTCAAACAAAGAAACTTTCGTACATGCAAATGGTTTAATTGACCAAATTGAAGCCAACGATAAAGTTGAATTCGATGTACAGGAAGGTCGCAAAGGTTTAAATGCAGTTAATGTTAAAAGAATAGTTTAAAATATCTGTTCAAGCCTTATTGAACCGGCAACCAAATGGTGCCGGTTTTTTTTTGATAATCATCAACTAACCGTTCAAATAATTATTTCTTTTTTTGGTGTTTAAACTTTTAACTTTGCAATTCTTTCACCAATTCTCCATTAAATTTTTATAAAGTAAAATTATCAATTGCCTTTCTGAAAAGCAAGTCAGTTGTCAATTCGCAATTAAAGAGATATATGAATAGATTATTATTTTTATCTGTATTGGGTTTGTTTGCCGTGCAATTTGGGTATACCCAGCATTCTACAAAGACTACTAATACCGATACATTAGCTCAGGCAACGCTACAAGCCTGTGTGCAATATGCTTTGCAGCATCAACCATTGCTTCAACAATCTATTTTAGATGAGCAAATTGTTGAAAAAACCATTCAAACTAAATTAGCCGATTGGTACCCTCAATTATCTGCCAGCTATTATCTTCAACATAATTTTCAATTGCCGGCATTTTATTTTGGCGGTAATTACGTAAGAAATGGAACAACTAATGCTTCTAATTTAGGCTTAAGCTTAAATCAAAATATTTTTAATCGTGATGCTTTATTAGCCAGTCAAACTGCACATCAAGTTCGAACCCAAGTAAAACAAAATACAACCAGCAATAAAATTGACGTTACCGTTAATGTTAGTAAGGCTTTTTATGATGTATTACTAACAGAGAAGCAAGTTGAGGTTTTAGACCTGGCTATAGCCCGTTTACAAAAAAATGTGCAAGATTCTTACCATCAATACGAAGCCGGAATTGTTGATAAAACAGATTACAAACGCGCAACCATTTCTTTAAACAATACCATTGCTCAAAGAAAACAAGTAAATGATTTGGTAAAGGCAAAGTTTGTTTATTTAAAGGAATTGATGGGCTACCCCGACTCAGCCAATTTGCATTTAAGTTATGATACTACTACCATGGAAAAAGATGCATTTATTGACACTTCGGTAAATGTATTTTTTGAAAATAGAATTGAATATCAGCAATTAGTTACTCAACAAAAATTACAGCAAGCCAATTTAAAATATTATAAATGGGGGTTCATTCCCACTATTTCCGCTTATGGCACTTATAATTTTAACTATTTGAATAACGATTTTGGAAAGTTATATGCTCAAAACTTAGGCAACTCAAATATCGGGTTACAATTTTCAGTGCCTTTATTCCAGGGAAATAAAAGAGTGAATCAAATTAAACAAGCTGAATTGCAGCTTGATAGATTAAGTTGGGATGTTGTTGCTTTAAAGAACAGGGTGAATACCGAATATGCCAATGCTTTGGCTGCCTATAAAGGTAATTTGGCTAATTATAATGCACTAAAGGATAATTTGGTATTGGCAAATGATGTGTATGAAACAATACAATTACAATACAACTCAGGTATTAAAACCTATTTGGATGTAATTGTTGCAGAAAGTGATTTGCGTACTGCCCAACTTAATTACTATGATGCGCTGTATCAATTACTGGAAAGTAAAATAGATGTTGAAAAAGCATTAGGAACAATTAAATATTAAAAATATAAATTTCATTATATGTATAAACCCTTTCATTTTATTTTCATTTTTGTAATAGGCTCTTTACTTATGGCTGCTTGTTCAAATCAACCCAAACAACAAGCGCCGCCACCTGTTGCAGTAAATACCTATCAGGTACAAAAAGGCACTGCCGTTTACTTCGATTATTATCCTGCTACCGTTACAGCTTTAAACGAAATAGAATTGCGTGCACAGGTTACCGGTTATGTAAAGGGAATATTTTTTAATGATGGCCAACATGTTTCAAAAGGTCAAAAATTATATGATATTGACCATGAAACTTACCAAGCTGCTTATAATCAAGCCGTAGCAAATATGAATGTGGCTCAAGCAAATTTAGATAAAGCACAACAAGATGCAGACCGTTATACAGATTTATTAAAGAAAGATGCTATTGCTCGTCAGGTGGTTGATCACGCTATTACCGATTTACAAGCAGCTAAAATGCAAGTTGCTGCTGCAAAAGCTGCTGTAGCCAGAGCTGCAACAGATTTAAAATTTTCTGTCTTGTATGCACCATTTGATGGAACCATAGGCATTTCACAGGTTAAAATGGGTGCATTAATTTCTGCTAATCAAACTTTACTTAATACTTTATCATCCGATAATCCCATGGCAGTTGATATTGCAGTTGACCAAAGTTTAATTCCAAAATTTACCAATTTAAAAAATAATCCTGCACCGGCTGCTGATTCAATGTTTACCCTAACTTTTAACGATAAAACCATTTACCCTTATCCGGGTCAAATTAGTTTTATTGACCGTGCTGTTGACCCACAAACCAGTACCATCCGCATTCGTTATATTTTCCCCAATAATAACAATTTGTTGAAGCCCGGCATGAGTTGTAATGTTCGAGTAAAAAATAATAATGCAAAAGAGCAGTTCATGCTTATTCCATATAAAGCTGTGGTTGAGCAAATGGGCGAATATTTTGTTTTTGTTGTAAAAAATAATAATACGGTATCAGAACAAAAGGTAATGCTAGGGCAACCTATTAACGATAAAATTGTGGTGAAGTCGGGTTTAAATGATGGTGATGTAATAGTTACTGATGGTGTACAAAAATTGAAAGATGGAGCAAAAATTCAACTTTCACCGGCTAAAGCACATTAATTAAATTTTTAGAACTTTATTATGATCGCAAGTACTTTTATAAAACGTCCGGTTACAGCTATAGTTATTTCAGTAGTTATTGTTTTATTAGGTGTGCTGGCTATTATGAATTTGCCCATTAGTCAGTATCCTGATATTACCCCTGCCACAGTTCAAATTACAGGAACATTTAATGGTGCCGATGCACAAACCGTAGAGCAAACGGTTACTACACCTATTGAAACGCAGGTAAATGGTACACCCGGTATGGCTTATTTACAAAGCAATAGTACCAGCGATGGTAGAACTACCATCAATGTGGTTTACAACGTAGGAGCCAATGTAGATATTGGCGCATTAGATGTACAAAATAGGGTAGGTATTGCCACACCCCAATTGCCCGATGATGTAAAGCGCTTGGGATTAACAACGCGTAAACGTAATCCAAGCATATTAATGTTGGTGGCCATGTATTCACCCAATGGCTCACACAATGTAACATTCGTTGATAACTATACCAATATTTTTGTACGCGATGCCTTGCTAAGGGTAAAAGGTGTTGGTGATATTTTTACTCGTGCAGATGATTTTAGCATGCGTATTTGGTTGCAGCCGGATAAAATGGCGCAACTGGGTTTAACAACTACCGATGTTTTAAATGCATTACAAGATCAAAACTTGCAAATTGCTGCCGGCTCAGTTGGTGCACCACCACAAAGTAATGACCAGGCTTTTGAGTACAATGTTTTTACCAATAGTCGTTTAACAACAGAAGATCAGTTTGCACACATTATTGTTCGCAGTAAACCTTCAGATGGTTCTTTGGTATACTTGAAAGATGTTGCTCGTATTCAATTAGGAAAATTTAGCTATGCCAGCAACTCATTTGTTGATGGAAAAAGAGCATCTTATTTATTAGTTTATCAAGCACCCGGCAGCAACGCATTAGAAACAGCACAAGGTGTTTATGATGCAATGAATCAGTTAAAGAAATCATTTCCAAAAGATATTGATTATACCGTGCCATTTGAATCTGTATCAGTAGTTAAGGTGTCTATTGATGAGGTAGTAAAAACTTTAATTGAAGCATTGATTTTAGTTACGTTGGTGGTGTTTTTATTTCTTCAAAGTTGGCGAGCTACACTAATTCCTGTATTAGCCATTCCTGTATCTATTATCGGTACGTTTGCTTTATTTGTACCACTCGGGTTCACAATTAACACCCTAACCATGTTCGGATTTGTGTTGGCTATTGGTATTGTGGTAGATGATGCTATTGTGGTGGTAGAAGCAGTGCAGCATTATATAGATCAAGGTCTATCGCCTAAAGCAGCAACGGAACATGCTATGAAAGATATTTCCGGTCCGGTTGTTGCCATTGCACTAATATTAGCTGCTGTATTTATCCCTGTAGGATTCATTCCGGGAATTGTAGGTAGGTTGTATCAGCAATTTGCCATTACCATTGCTATTTCGGTTTTAATTTCCGCCTTTGTGGCTTTATCATTAACACCTGCACTTTGTTCATTAATGTTAAAGCCAATGGCATTGAACAAACAATCGCACGGTATTAATCAATTCTTTTATCGTTTTAATGAGTGGTTTAGAAGAACAACAGCAAAGTATACCATTGGTGTAAGAAAAGTAATAAAAGCAGCACCCTATGCCATTGTAATTTTAGTATGTATATATGTTGGTACTGTATTGTTATTTAAGAATAAACCCACCGGTTTTATTCCTACGGAAGATGAAGGACGTATTTATATAACTTATGAATTGCCTGAAGCCAGTTCAACAACTCGAAGCTTAGATGTTTTAAATCGTATGATGGGTATTTTAAAAGAAGTACCCGGCGTAGGGCACTTTGCTGCATTAGGCGGGTTAAACGTTGTAACCTTTGCTACTAAGTCGAATAGTGGTACAATTTTTTGTCAGTTAAAACCTTGGGATCAACGTACAGATAAAGCACAACAAATAAAAAACATTATTGCTACATTACAGCAACGCTTTGCCGTTATTAAAGAAGCAAATGTTGTTGTAATACAACCACCTGCCATACCCGGTTTGGGACAAACTGCCGGTTTTACCTTTGAACTGGAACAGCGCGAAAGTACCGACGATATTAAAACTTTTGAAAAGGTTGTACAAAGCTTTGTAATGGCAGCCAATAAACGGCCTGAAATTGCACGTGCTTTTAGCTTTTTTACTGCTCGTACACCGGGTTATAAGGTAGATGTTGATAGAGAAAAATGTAAAAAACTGGGCGTATCTATTGCTGATGTTTATAATACATTGCAAACGTTCTTAGGTAGTCGTTATGTAAATGATTTTACGATTTATGGCCGCAACTTTCACGTAGTTGCGCAAGCCGATTCATTGTATAGAGGCGATATTAAAGATTTGCAACAGTATTACGTGAAAAATCAAGCAGGAACATTACTGCCACTAAGCACGCTCATTACTTATCAATTGACTGAAAGTGCACCATTAATTTCGCATTACAATTTATTCCGTACAGCTGAAATTAACGGCACCCCTAAAGAAGGTTATAGTAGTGGTCAAGCCATTCAGGCATTGCGTGAAGTAGCTGCTGAGGTATTACCTGCCGGTTATGGATATGAGTTTTCAGGGCTTAGTCGTGAAGAAATCAATGCCGGTAACAGTACCATCTATATTTTTGGGTTATCTGTATTGTTTGTATTCTTGTTTCTAGCCGCTTTATACGAAAGTTGGAGTATTCCATTCTCCGTACTTTTAGCGGTTCCTATTGGAGCATTTGGAGCTATTTTGGCATTAACATTTATTCCAAGGTTAGATAATAACGTTTATGCCCAAATTGGATTGGTTACCTTAATTGGTTTGGCAGCTAAAAACGCCATTTTAATTGTTGAATTTGCAAAAGAAAGGGTAGATAATGGTATGGATATTGTTCCGGCCACACTTGAAGCAGTAAAATTAAGGTTACGCCCCATTTTAATGACTTCCTTGGCGTTTATCTTGGGTGTACTTCCCCTTGCATTTGCAACCGGAGCAGGCGCCATAGCTCGTTCTACCATAGGATTTACTGTGTTGGGGGGTATGTTGGCAGCAACCTTATTGGCCATTTTCATTGTGCCCGTGTTGTTTGTACTAATTGCCAAAATTGCTTACGGAAAAAAAGCTAAAGCAGCTTTGCTTCAAAGGCACTTAGACGAAATGAATAATTTGCCTAAAGAAAATATCTGATAAATTAAATCAAAACACCATTTTATTGCAGCAGCTTTATCCTTTTGGGGAAAAGCTGCTGTTGTTTTATCCACTTTTTTTCCGTCATTAAAAAATAAGTAATATCCTTGCAAATTCTAAACAATTGCACCATGAATGAATTAGAATTGATGCGCGAAGCCATAAAAGCTGGTTTAGAAGGCATGAATGCCAATCATGGCGGTCCCTTTGGTTGCGTGATAGTTAAAAACGGTGAAGTTATTGCCAGAGGTTATAACAAAGTGTTGTTGTTAAATGACCCTACTGCTCATGCAGAAGTTACAGCTATTCGCGAAGCTTGTTCTAAATTAAACAGTTTTCAATTAACCGACTGTGAAATTTATACCACCTGTGAGCCTTGCCCCATGTGTATGGGCGCCATTTATTGGGCCAGACCTAAAAAAGTGTATTATGCCAATACACGTGAAGATGCGGCTGCCATTGGGTTTGATGATTCTTTCATTTATGATGAAATTGCTCAACCCATTCATATGCGCAAATTGGTAATGGAATGTGTTGGCCGTGATGAGGCTTTACATATGTTTAAAGCCTGGCAGGAAAAAAACAATAAAACATTATATTAATTTTAAAAGTATAATCATGAGTAATCAAAGATTGATGGAGCAATTAAACGAAACAGTTCAATACATACAATCTCAAGTTCAAATTACGGCTAAAGTGGGTATTGTATTGGGTAGTGGTTTAGGTAATTTGGCCAATTTAGTAGAAGTTGAAAAAGAAATACCATATACACAAATACCTCATTTTCCTACCAGTACGGTAAAAGGTCATGGTGGAAAATTAATTGTAGGTAAATTAAAAAACAAGCCTGTTTTAGTAATGTCGGGTAGGTTTCACTATTATGAAGGATATACACCTCAACAAGTAGTTTTCCCGGTAAGAGTTATGCGCATGTTGGGCATAGAAACATTGTTATTGTCGAATGCCGCTGGTGCCGTAAACCCCGATTATAAAGTGGGTGATTTAATGGTATTAAAAGATCATATCAGTTTTTTTACCGCCAATCCTTTAATTGGGCCTAATGAAGAAACATTAGGCACTCGTTTCCCCGATATGAGTGAACCTTATTGCAAAAAACTCATTGAAAAAGCTATTCATATTGCTAAGGAAAATAATATTGACTTGCATGAAGGGGTTTACACAGCAGTTACAGGACCAACTTTTGAAACACGGGCCGAATATCAATTGATTAAAACTGTAGGTAGTGATGTTGTTGGAATGAGTACAGTGCAAGAAACAATTGCTGCCGTTCATGCCGGTATGAAAGTTTTTGCTGTTAGTGTGGTCACCGATTTGGGCATTAGACATGAAGAAAATGTAATTACTCATGAAGAAGTATTGGAAGCAGCAAAGGCCGCTGAACCTAAATTAAGCACATTATTCATTGAGCTAATACAACAAATTTAGTAGTGCTACCCTTTAATTCAACTGTTCATTTAAAGCTTTAGCGTTAATTTGCACTTCATTTTATTAGCATGAACCGATTGGCAGCAGTTTGTATTATCTTAAGCTTATGTTTCATTAGCCTGGTAAAACAGGCTGCTGCACAACAACAATATGGCCAATCGGGAAGGTTTAGCGGTGCAGGAGCTTCATCCGGTAATGTCTCTTATGATAGAAATGGCAGGCCTATTCCCAACCAACCTAAGCAAGATTCACTGCAGCATAGGGATAGATATGCCGATTCTATTACCATTTTTTACCGTCATTTCGATTCTACTAAAATTCGTAAAATTGATTCTTCCTTAAACGATTTTACGCGTCGTTTTCCACAGCCTTATTATTATTATACGTTAGGTAATTTTGGAACAGCTTCGCATTCATTATTATTTACACCCATTATGCAATCCGGATGGGATGCAGGCTTTCATCAATTTGATATTTATAATTTTACATTAGAAAATACCAAAATATTTCAAACTACGCGTCCCTATACAGAAATAGCTTACTTAATTGGAAATAAAGCCGAGCAACTGCTCGATTTCATGCATACCCAAAACAGAAAAAGTAATTTCAATTTTTCTTTCGAATATAGATTCTCTAATGCCCCGGGTACTTTTAAAAATCAAAATGCCAGCAATAATAATTTACGTTTTACAACACACTATCAATCCCCCAATAAGCGATATGAAAATTATTTTATTTTTCTTTCCAACAAAAATGCTTCTTCAGAAAATGGTGGCTTGAAGGATCCAACTAGAATAGATAGCCTGGCTTTAAACAATCCCTATGAATTAGAAACACGTCTCGGAGTTGCCGGTGTAGCTAATCCCAATCCATTTAGTACAACAGTTAATACGGGTAATGTTTATAAACAAAGCACCTTTTTATTTCGACAACAATATGATTTTGGCAAAAAAGATTCATTGGTTACCGATTCCGTTACCTATAAATTGTTTTATGCCCGATTACGATTACAACAAAACGTTATTCTAAATACTTACAATTACAATTATTACGATAACAATGTAATAGACTCGCAATATCAAAAGTATTTTAATTTTAATACCATTCTCGACACAATTAGTTTTAAAGATGCATGGACAAACTTAACAAATGAATTTGCTATTATAACTTTTCCTGATAAGAATAATCAAAGTCAATTTTTTAAAGCCGGTGCCGGTATTCAATGGTTCAAAGGCACATTTACCGATACATTAAATAGCCGCACCCAAAATTACCATAACATATATTTAATGGGCGAGTATCGTAATCGTACGCGTAACCAAAAATGGGATGTGGAAGCTTCCGGTAAATTGTTTTTAAATGGATATAACAGTGGCGATTATCATGCTTTTATAAGCTTACAAAGACAATTAAGTAAACGTTTGGGTTTCTTAACACTCGGCTTTCAAAATACAAATCGAACACCTTCTTTTATTTTCAATCCAAATACTGCTTTTCCTGTTAGCGATAAACAAAATTTTGCCAAAGAAAATACAACACATTTATCGGCCATATATTTTAATCCTAAATTGTCATTAACCTTGAATGGTGATTATTATTTAATGACGAATTATACTTATTTCGACAGTTTTTTTGTTGCAACACAGTATAAAAATTTATTTAATTTCATTCACTTAAGCGCCGAAAAGAAATTTAAGTTATCTAAATATTGGAATTGGTACAGTGAATTGCATGTACAACAAGTTACCGGCAATGCTCCTATTCATGTGCCTTTTATACTTACCAGAAACAGACTGGCATTTGAAGGTAATTTTTATACCAATTTATTTTTATCAACCGGTATTGAAGTAAGATATTACACTAACTTTGAGGCAGATAATTATTCACCATTTATCGGTCAATTTTTTTATCAAACATCCTATACAACCAGCAATAGACCTGATGTTAATTTATTCTTTAATTTTAGAATAAAAGGATTTAAAGGCTTTCTACAACTTGAAAATTTAAATACCATCAATCCAGCCAAAGGCTTTACTTTCGACAAATACAACTTTATTACTCCATTGTATCCCGAACGTCCGCTTTGGTTTCGATTTGGCGTTTGGTGGAATTTCGTGAACTAATTTATATATACGCTTCTCTTTTAATTTTTGTTAGTACCATCAATTTTTTATATATTATACTCGGATTTCGACAATTTTCCTGAAGTATATTTTTCAAATATTGGTGTTTTTTTCTTTTCATGCATTTTAATTTTATTTTAATTATCCTATGTAATTACTTGTGGGTAAGGCTTTCAGGCGATGAAAAATATATTGATAGTCAAGCTGGTACGGTTATTGAAAACATATAACATAGTTAACAATTTTTTTTCACCCCTAAATTTTTTGTTATGTTAGAATTTTTAAGAAAAAAGTGGTTTGATGTAGGGGCAGTTTTATCTGTTGTGGTTTTGAAAGGCATTTTCATGGAAATTAACAAAATTTCGAATGTTACATTAGCCATTTGGGTTGGTTTTGCCTCATTGTTATTGCATCAGTTTGAAGAATATCACTGGCCCGGTTATTTCCCTCAAATGATTAATAAAGTTTTGTATAAAAGTAAATTACCCGACAGCTATCCATTAAATCCGAACGGTGCATTTATTATGGATGTGTTGGTGCAATGGACAACCTTTATTATAGCGGGTTTCTTTTCTGTATCTGCCGTATGGTTGGGTATTGCAGTAATGTTATTTCTATTCGGAAATTTTATTATGCATACCTTTTATTACAATATAAAAGCTAAAACAAAATATAATCCGGGCATGGTTACCAGTATAGTGTTTTTATTGCCTGTTTCTGTATTCTATTTCTGGTCACTAATTGCAGAAAATGCTGCAGGTATTTGGGATTATGTTATTGGAATACCATTGGGGCTCATATTCATATTTGTAAATTTTGTTAAGTTAATTGATTGGTTGAAGGATAAAAATGTACAATTCAAATTTAAAAAGAACGAAAATTTTTCTTCTAAATCTACACATTAATATTCTATTTAATTAATTGTTCCTTGCTCACTAATTAAACATGACAGGGAACAATTTTTTTTACGCATAATTCAAACAAAAAATGTAATTTGCATTAATATCTGTGGTTATGAAAAAAATGGCAACCATAGCATTATTTTGTATTTTTTTATTTGGGTCAACTGAGGCATATCAGTTACTGAAGTTGCCATTGTTGGTGGAGCATTATCTCCAACATCGTAGTGAAAATCCGGAAATTTCATTCCTATCTTTTTTAAAATTACATTACAATAAGAAATTAATTATTGATGATGACTGGCAGCAAGACCAGCAATTACCCTTTAAAACACAGCAATCTGCCAATGCTTTCATGTTTGGTTTTGTGAGTATGCCTTCCAAGCCCATTTCCGTTCAAGTGCTTGTAATACCTTACTCACAGAAAACTTTTAGTATAGAAACCCAACAAGTATATTCTTTTACCTTTCTGCACGATATATTCCAACCTCCGCGTCTTGCATAATTCATAATGCTTCTATTTCTTATTAGTACATATTTTGTAAAAAACTTGTATTAATTATTTATTTTATTTTTTCAATTTTCAGCATACCTTATGCTTATAGGTGTATGTTTTTAATGTATTAATTATGCTAAACGCAATTATTCAATTTTCAGTTCGGAACAAACTGATTATTGGAATATTATTATTGGCATGGGTAGGATATGGCACATATTCACTTACCAAATTACCAATTGATGCCGTTCCCGATATTACTAATAATCAGGTTTTAATTATTACCACAGCCCCAAGTTTAGGCGCTCCCGATGTGGAACGACTCATTACAGTACCTATTGAGCAGGCTACGCGAAATGTTCCGGGAATAACTGAACAACGCAGTTTTTCGAGGTTTGGTTTAAGTTTAGTAACAATTGTATTTGATGACAATACAGATATTTATTGGGCACGGCAACAAATTAGTGAACGGCTGGTTAAAGTTCAATCTATCATACCACCCGGAATTGGAACGCCGGAATTAGGTCCGGTAACAACAGGTTTGGGTGAAGTATTTCAATATGTTGTAAGGCACAAGGCAGGTTATGAAGGAAAATATTCCTTAGCCGATTTGCGTGATATTCAAGATTGGATTGTTAGGCGACAATTATTAGGTACTGAAGGGGTTGCCGATGTAAGTAGTTTTGGAGGAAAACTAAAACAGTATGAGGTTGCTATAAACACCGATAAACTGAAAAGTTTTCAATTAACCATTGCCGATGTTTTTAAAGCAATGAATTCGAATAACCAAAACACAGGCGGTGCCTATATTGAAAAGGGGCCAAATGTTTTGTTTATTCGAACAGAAGGGTTGGTGCAGTCATTGAACGATATTAAAAATATTGTTGTAAAGCAAACCGATAATGGGATACCCGTATTAATAAGCGATGTAGCCGATGTTCGATATGGAACAGCAATTAGATATGGTGCAACTGTTTATAACGATAAAAGCGAAGTAGCAGGTGCAGTTGTTATGATGCTAAAAGGGGGTAACAGTAATCAGGTAATTGGAAATATAAAAAAACGCATTAAAGAAATTGAAAAATCGTTACCCGAAGGAATAGTCATTGACCCTTTTTTAGACAGAACTAAAATGGTTAATAATGCCATTGGAACAGTACAGAAAAATTTAATGGAAGGGGCAATAATTGTATTATTTGTTTTAATTGTTTTTTTAGGAAACCTACGTTCAGGCCTTGTTGTAGCTTCTGTTATACCCTTAAGTATGCTGTTTGCCGTTGTAATGATGAATTTTTTTGGGGTAAGCGGCAATTTAATGAGCTTAGGTGCACTTGATTTTGGATTACTGGTAGATGGGGCCGTAATTATTGTTGAAGCAGTAATGCACAAAATAGTGCATACACATAAGTACTCAAATGTTGTTAAGTTGAGTAAACAGCAAATGAATGCTGAAGTAGAAAATGCTGCAGGTAAAATGATGAATTCAGCAGCCTTTGGTCAAATTATTATACTGATTGTTTATCTGCCTATTTTAAGTTTACAAGGCATTGAAGGTAAAATGTTTAAACCAATGGCTGAAACAGTTTCTTTTGCCATTCTGGGTGCATTTATTCTTTCATTAACCTATGTTCCAATGATGGCTTCATTAGTATTAAGTAGGAAGGTAAACCATGAAGCAAATTTTTCTGATAGAATGATGAACCGTTTACAAAAATGGTATAAACCGGTTTTAATAAAAGTTTTGAAAATTCCAAAAACAATTGTTGCGGTTAGTTTCCTTGTATTTATTGTATGTATATGGTTGTTAAGCACATTGGGTGGTGAGTTCATTCCTAAATTAGAAGAAGGCGACTTTGCCGTAGATACTCGCTTATTAACAGGATCTTCATTAACCAATACTATTGCCACTACCGAAAAAACTGCAGGGGTATTGTTGCATCAATTTCCGGAGGTAGAGAAAGTAGTAACTAAAATTGGCTCTGGCGAAATTCCTACTGATCCTATGCCTGTTGAAGCTGCTGACATGATGGTGATTTTAAAAGATAAATCAAAATGGACCAGTGCTCACTCATTTGATGAGTTAGCAGAAAAAATGAGTAAGGCGTTAGAACAAGTACCTGGCGTTGCAACCGGTTTCCAATTTCCTGTTCAAATGCGGTTCAATGAGTTAATGACAGGTGCAAGACAAGATGTGGTTTGCAAAATTTTTGGCGATGATTTAGATTCTCTGGCTCATTTTGCAACTACGCTTGGTAATATCATTCAGTCGGTAAAGGGGGCACGTGATTTGTACGTAGAAACTGTTACCGGAGTTCCTCAGATAGTTATTCAATACAATAGAAACGCTATTGCCAAATATGGTGCAAATATTAGTGATATTAATGCTGCAGTGCAAGCTGCTTATGCCGGTGCTATTGCCGGTTTGGTATTTGAAGGCGATAAAAGATATGATTTGGTCATTCGTTTAAATCAACAGCAACGCGAAAGCATTCAAAACATTAATAACTTACAAATTGGTGTTGCTGGCGGACAGCAAATTCCTTTAAGTAATTTAGCCAATATTGAAATAAAAGATGGGCCCTACCAAATACAGAGAGAGGATGCACATCGTAGAATTACAGTAGGATTTAATGTTAGAGGGCGTGATGTTGAAAGTATTGTGAATGAATTACAAAATAAAGTTGGTAATCAATTAAAATTACCGCCCGGTTACTATGTTACATATGGCGGTCAATATGAAAACTTGCAACGTGCAACCCAACGGTTAAGTATTGCTGTACCGGTTGCATTATTGTTAATTTTATTAATGTTATATTTTGCCTTTCAAAATGTAAAATATGCTTTATTAATCTTTTCTGCTATTCCCTTATCTGCTATTGGCGGTGTGTTTGCATTGTATTTGCGCGGCATGCCTTTTAGTATTTCTGCCGGTGTAGGTTTCATTGCATTATTTGGAGTAGCTGTATTAAACGGGATTGTACTAATAGGTGAAATGAATCGTTTGAAATTAAGCGGTATAAAATCAACAATTCAAATCATTATTCAGGCAACGCAAGTGCGACTCCGCCCGGTTTTAATGACTGCTTCCGTTGCTTCATTAGGGTTTTTGCCAATGGCTATTAGTACAGGTGCAGGTGCAGAAGTACAAAGGCCTTTGGCTACCGTTGTTATTGGCGGTTTAATTACTGCAACCTTATTAACCTTATTGGTATTACCCTCGTTGTATTTACTGTTTGAAACAAAAAAGGTAAACATGAAGAAAACAAAAACTAATAAATTGTTATCTATACTTATTGTGCTTGCAATGAGCAGTGTAACAAGTTTGTATGCACAGCCAATTAACCAAAAAGCTACTTTGAATGAGGTTTTGGCTATTGCAATAAAGAATGCACCATCATTAAAAGTAGCCACGCTGAATCAACAATATCAAAAAATTATGGAGCGCACAGCTGCTGAGTTACCCAAAACGCAATTCAATGCCGAAATGGGAAACTATAACAGCATGTTTTTTGATACACGCTTTATGATTATGCAAAATTTTTCATTGCCGGGTTATTACGCCTCAATGAAAAAGTTATTGGCAGCCAATACTTCCATTGCAGAAGCACAAACCAATTTGCAAGTGGTGGATATTAAAAAAATGGTAGAACAATTGTACATAACATTGCAGTTTCAAACTGAGCAAAAGTATTTGTTACAAAAATTAGATAGTATTTACAGCTATTATAAAAACATTGCTACCCTTCGATATGAAAAGGGAGAAAGCAATTTGTTGGAAAAAACTGCATTAGAAAATACAGCAGATCAAATTGTACTCAATTTAAAGCAAATTAATTCCGATATATTATCTACGCAACTTCAATTGCAGTTGTTTATTCAACAACCTTTGCTTATTGAGCCGGCTGATATTTTAATGCCTGAAAAAATTTTAATTGATAGTAGTAAGATTTTGAATCACCCTGCTATTCAGGTTGCATTAATGCAGCAAAAGCAGGCAAATATGCAAACCAAAGTTGAAAAAGCCAAATTGCTGCCTGATCTTATGATTGGATACAATAATCAATCCATTGTTGGATGGCAACTAACCAAGGATAGGGTGGAGAATTATTATAATGCTGCCTCGCGATTTTCCTCTTATTCAATAGGTATTGGTATTCCTATTTTTGCTAAGGCCCAGCATGCTCGAATTGAAGCAGCTATGGTGAATGAAGCTACTGCTAAAGCAGTAACAACAACAGTTCAAAGCCAATTACAAACTACCCTTCAAAAGTATTTGCAACTCTATTACAAACATTTATCAGCAGTTGAATATTACCAAAATCGTGGCTTAAAGCAAGCAGAGGTTTTATTGAGTACAGCATCTTTACAATATAAAACGGGGGCTATTAGCTATATAGAGTGGAGCACATTGTTAGCTCAAGCCATTACATTAAAAAATGAATATTTAAGTGCGTTGTATAACACACAAATGGCTGTTTCTGAAATTCATTACTTAATTTATTAAAATTTATTTTATGAATAAATTTAATTATATTTTATTTTCTATTGCTTTTTTTGTTGCCTGTAAAAGTCCTAGCACAAACACAGAACAAAAATCTGATCAAACTTTTGCAGATACCGTAGTGGTATTAAATGATACTCAGTATCGTAATGCAGGTATTCAAATAGTAAAGCCGGTTCAGAAATTAATGCATAAAACTGTTACGATTAATGGTGTGGTAGATGTGCCACCTCAAAGTATGGTTTCTGTTAGTATGCCTTTGGGTGGTTATTTAAAAAGTACACATTTGTTGCCGGGTACAAGTGTACATAAAGGTGAAGTTATTGCTTTAATGGAAGATCAAAGCTATGTTCAATTGCAGCAGGATTATTTGGTAGCAAAAGCTAAGCTTGCTTACTTAGAAACTGATTTACAACGTCAAAAAGAACTGAGTGAACAGGATGCAACCAGTAAAAAGGCTTATCAGCAAACATCTTCAGAATACAATGTTCAGTTGGCTACTTTAAAAGCTATTGCTGAAAAATTGAAAATGATTAATATTAATCCGGAACAATTAAGTACGCAAAATATTTCTAAAACCGTACCCATTTTATCGCCGATTAATGGTTATGTTACCAAGGTGAATATTAATATTGGACGATATGTTAATCCTTCAGATGTGATATTTGAATTAGTGAATCCAAATGACATTCATGCAGCTATGACTGTTTTTGAACATGATATTGATATGTTTCAGAAAGGGATATCGGGTAAAGTTTTTTTAACTAGTGATACTTCAAAAAAATATGATGTAGAGGTAATTTTAGTAACTAAAAATATAAACGATAACAGAACCGGTTTGCTGCATTGTCATTTTGAACAATCTAACCATCAATTATTGCCGGGTATGTTTTTAACAGGTGTTTTCAATGTTACCAGTCATAATGCTATTGTAGTTCCTGAAAGTGCAGTAGTGCGATATAATGGAATGGAATATGTGTTTGTTCAACAACAAAAACAAACCTATGTATTAGTTCCTGTTAAAACAGGTATTAGTGAAAATGGTTACGTTGAACTTATGCCTAATAATAACATTAATTGGTTAAATGTTCAGTTGGCGGGTGGTAATGCATATGCATTAATGGGAAAATTAAAAAACAAAATGGAAGATTAGTAAAAAATCGGCATTCCAGTATTTTATTTGCTACAGCAAATTATTTACCTTAGGAATGCCTTCTTTCACCCCATTTAATTTTTCTGCCAATTAGAACTTTAAATATAAAACGATCTGTGGCTTGTGTTAAACCCCATCCCGGTCCAATATTTACTTCCCATTTAGGATTGTTTTCTAAATCGTAAGCTAAGAAAATAGCATGATTTTCTTGTGGTAATTGTTCAAAGTTATTAATGGGGCCAACAGAACCATAGTATTCAAAACCCAAGTCTGTATTTTTGAAAAATTGGTAGGCAACTTTTAAGTTGGGTTCAAAGTCAGGGGCTTGGTGTTGGTCAATTCCTTTTAATGCAATGCCCATTGTTGGATTAAATGATACATACAAATTATTCCATTGTTTATCTATAATGGGTCTAATTTCAATGGTCCATGTATCAGGTGAATAATATTTACTTTGGTATCCAAATTCAGTAGATAAGCTTAATCCAACCGGTAAATGCCAACTTAAGGGTGCCATAATTCTGGGACGTATGTGTGAACCAATTATTTGATAACCATACCCTGCTGTGTAATTGGTAAATAAATAAAAGCCTAATTCAAAATTATCGGTAATGCCATTTGTTATTTCTAATGTTTCATGTTCTGCATGGTAGGAGGGGCGCACACCGTCAACAACTGCACGCTCGCCTTCAAATGTAAAGTTGCTATGTAATTCAAACATGGTTGAATTTTTAGGTTGTGTTTGTGAGCCATACACTTGAATTTCATAATTATCTTGTGCTAATCCAATCCTAATTAAACCAATGCAAAACAGTAGGAGTAAATATTGTTTTTTCATCTTTTTAATTTTTATAACATAAAAATGTTATTGTTCAAAATATGCCATCGTTCCGCCCACCCAATCAAGATCTTTATTATAACGTGTACCAATCATTTTACCTTTACTTAATCGTGCTAAATTCATTACTGCCTTTGGTTTGTTCCAACCTTCATCCCAAAAGTAGAATAGCCTTATTTCCGCTTTTGCCGGCGAGTTGGGCGTTTCTATTACGGCAGCATAATTTACCTTGCGTTGAATAATCCAATTTTCCGGGTCAGAGATGGCAGCAATGTTCTCTTTTGTAACATCAATTAATACGCCTTGCCCTGCAAATGAAAAAATAGGCTTCACTACATAATTATTTAAATCAGTAGGTAAGCTGCTCATATTGCTTAAAAATTTTGTTTCAGGAATGTTTGGGTGTTTCAAAAAAGGCAGTGTGTATTTACTAATTCTATAAAACCAGTTAGGATGCGGTATCCATTCTGCATGAACATTGTTGAAAAATATTTGATTGGCTTTTTCTATAACGGTAGGGGTTTGCTGTAATAATTCGTCAAAAATAATTCTATTATAAATTTTTAGTACCGGTGTTTTCTTCCCATTTCTAATATAAAATAAGTGGCCATTTTCATTTATTAATTCTGTAAGACATACTGTATTAATCTGTAAATAATCAGTTGTGCAATAAAAATCTATTCTTGTTTTTTGTTCATGCGGAAATAGTTCTAAAAGTATTACATTTTCAACGGGAGTGTTACCAACTATAATATTACGAAGTAATGCTAAGTATTTTTCCTTATCATATCCATTTAAAAAAGGCGATAAATTTTTTGGTAAATCATACAGCGAACGAAATACTTCATCATACCACAGTTGAAAAGCAAACAAAGAAGGAAATCCCTGCATTTCAATGAGTTGCGGTTCAATTTCACCTTTTTCATTGATGCAAATGCCAAAGTCGAATGCTATAAATGCACTGTAATTTGTTTCATTAGGAACGTGCAATTGTTTGGGAATAGCATTATGCGTTAATTGCTTAAAATTGGGATCGGTTATTTTATCAATAATATAATCGCATGTGTCCAACATTTTTTTTGTAAAATCAGCAGGAATAAAAATGGGAGTTTCCGCTACTCTAAAATCAATAGCACCGGGGTGTTTGCTGTTTAATTGGTTTAAAAAATCAGCATAATATGCTTCATTAAAAGCTTTATTATACGCCTCGCGAATAGTTGGAATCATGCTAATGATAATTTGGTATCACAAAGTTATTCAAGGGTTGAATAACTTGTATATTCATTCTATCTATTAGTATATTGCCAATACCTATTCAATAAAAGTTTTATTAATGGTTTTTTAATGCGAAGCTTAGAAAGTTGGGAATGATGTGATTATAGGTGTACATAATTTTATCAGGATCTTGTAGTTGTGCCACCATGCTTTCCCATTTAGCCTCACCATGTTCATCAATTACCGCTTTCTTTTTGTCGGCACGTTGCAGATACATTTGCATACCTACTGCATCGGCTTCTGGATGAAATTGAGTTCCTACAAAACAATCATTAAAGCGAACAGCCATTAGGGCTCTTTCATAAGGAACATGTGGTCTTTCTTTTTCGATGGCTAAAAATGCACCCCCCATTTTTTTTATTTGTTCATGATTAGGTTTTATTACCTGAAAGTCGCGACTGTCAACGGCATAAAAAGGGTCATGTAATCCATTGAATATTGGCTCGTGTTTACCCTCAGGAAGCATATGTACCGGAAATACGCCAAAAGAAGTTGATTTTCTTTCACATACTGTTCCAACTTTATAATGGCGGCAAGCTAATTGAAAGCTATGGCAAATAAAAAGTATATGTTTCTTTTTATGCCTTTCTTGTGTATTGTTATTAAATTGTTCAACAGAACGTAGCCAGTGTATATAAGTATTATCCCAATCGCTTCCTTCACTTTCTAATGGCGAACCGGGGCCACCACTTGAAATATAAGCATCGAAATTTAAATTGGGAATGGCATTGTTTTGGCGTACATTAAAAACCTGCATGTTTATTTTGGTATTATGCTTAATACCCCAGGCTGCCACTAAATCTTTAATACACCGCATGCCTTCATTGGGTTCACCATTGTATAAATCTAGTATGGCAATGCGTTTTTCATCTAAAACTTCATTCATCCGGCAAAATTACTGAATTTTAAAGCAGTTTGCCGAATGAATGAGTTTAGGCATGCTTTATTAAAAATAACTTAAATTGGTTTTAGGTGTTAAAGCCAATAATGTTTTATATATTAATTGAATAGTGTATTCAATATCTTTTTTATGTATCATTTCTACCGTTGTGTGCATGTATCGCAGAGGCATAGATATTAATACGCTCGGACATCCATCATTGGCATAAGCAAAGCTATCGGTATCAGTGCCTGTACTTCTGCTAACAGCACGCATTTGTAACGGTATGTCATTGGCTGCAGCCACTTCTTCAACCAAATGCAATAGTTTTGTGTGTACTGCCGGACCATAAGTTGGTGAGGGGCCTTTACCACAAGCAACATCACCTTCAATGTTTTTGTTAATCATAGGTGTTTGTGTGTCATGCGTAACATCAGTAATGATGGCAACATTCGGTTTAATTCTTCTGGCAATCATTTCTGCGCCTCGTAATCCTATTTCTTCTTGAACTGCATTCACTATGTATAATCCAAAGGGAAGTTTAATTTTATTTTCTTTTATTAATCGCGCTACTTCGGCAATCATAAAACCACCAATTCTATTGTCAAATGCTCTTCCTATGTAATAGTCATTGGCTAATTCATCAAAACCATCAACATAAGTAACAACGGCTCCAACATGAATACCTAACTCTTCCACTTCTTTTTTGCTTCTGGCACCACAATCTAAAAACAGGTTTTCAACTTTAGGTTGTGTTTCTTTTTGATCGCTGCTGCCATTGCGGGTATGAATAGCAGGCCATCCAAACACAGCTTTTACAGGGCCTTTTTTGCCATGAATAAATACACGCATTGATGGGGCAATTTGATGGTCAACGCCGCCGTTTCTTTTTAAATAAATTAAACCTTGATCAGTAATGTAGTTAACAAACCAACTTATTTCATCGGCATGGGCTTCAATTACAACTTTAAAATCTTCATTCGGGTTTATTACACCAACAGCTGTACCGTAAGGATCTGTGAATGTTGTATCGGTGTAATTTTTAATATAATCGAGCCAAATTTTTTGCCCGCTACTCTCAAAACCAACCGGTGATGGGGTATTAATGTAATTTTTTAAAAAATTTAGTGACGCATCTGATAGCAGATTTTTTCCTTTCTCTTTTTTTTCTTTTTCTTTCTTTGACATAGTAGGTAAGTTTTAAAATGTTACTAAGGTACTAATAATTCCACAGCAAGCTTTTACCAGCATTAAACCATCTATAATCATTAAATAGTACATAATATTTTTTCTTCGGTGCATTGAGTAGGCAACAGCTAAAATTAAAATGAATGGAATGGCATTTATTAAAATTCTTGCTACGTTAAAATGATGTGAAATGGTATAAAATAAAAAAGTGCCAAAACCAATAATGCACAATGGAATGAGAATATAGAATATTGTTTTACGTAAACCCACCCGAACCACAAATGTTTTAAGTTGTTGATTATAGTCTGTGGCATAATCTTTAATATCGAACATAATACATAAAACAGTAATGTACATGAAATTTTTAATAAAAAACAGTACCTCAAAACTATTTATTTGAAAATGTATGGGCTGAATAAGTGATTGAAAAAGAATGGGATAAATGGTGATAGTGCCTGCCCAAACAAAACCTATCACAAATGGCTTTAGCCAACCGGTATTGCGTAAATTAAAATTTTTAAGATTGGCAAATCCAATGCCGTAATACAAACCTGCTACAATAGGTACTGAAAACCATAATAGCCATTCAATAAAGGAAGTATGAAAAATGTTTTGCCAGGTTTTGTTTAATAATAATATTAAACACAATAGTGCTATTATTGTCAGTGTTATTTGTGAAATATAAACCCAGCGGTAATGTTGAACGTACCACACCGCACGCTTGTTATTGGCGTCTGATAAATTTTCAGTTAAATAAGCTTTTGTATAATAAACAACGGTTGCAGAAAAAATAAGTATATAATAGGCCGGTGGATTTAATGCTACCTGTAATTGAAAAGCAGATTCTATTGATAAAGCTACTGCACAAATACCATAAAAGTAATTGCCGAAAAAAAGGGCACGAACAAAACTACTGTAATGTTTTAAATGCATTAGGGTAAAAGTACAATATTAGGCGAAACAAGCGTATCACTCGAATGGCCTGCTAAATCGGTTAGCACAAAACGAAAATAACAAGTGTCCGGAGCATTGCCGCATCCTGTAATATAATAATACCCGGAACTAAGTACATTATTGATAAAATTGATTTCAAAATTTCCTTTCAAATCTTTAGTGGCAGGAAAATTAGGAACCTGAAAATTTTGCGACCAATTAGCTAATGGACTATTGGGGCACACTTTTGATACTTTTTGTATCCACATACTATCTTGTACATCCCCTTCTTTATCAGTAAATTCTATATTAAAAGTTAATGGTTGTCCTTTTGCAACAACTGTACTACTAACACTTTTTAAAAAAAGTTGTGGTTTTGTTGTGTATTTATTTTTCGAGCAACTCATTAATACGGCAGCCAAACAAAAAATCATCAATATTTTTGTAGTCATATTACGCATATTCATTTTCAAATATAATTCATTCATTTCAACATATTTTAGCTTTAATGGAACTTCTTAACAAGATTTTTTCAATTTCTGAGTCCTCGTTTTCTGCATTGGCAAACGAAATATTTCAATTTCAATATGCTAATAACATTGTTTATGCTCAATGGGTTGATTTAACCGGAAATAAAAATGCTGCCTCCATTGAAAAAATCCCTTTTTTGCCCATTTCCTTTTTTAAATCTAAAACCATTACTACCACAAGCTTTCAGCCCGAAGCAGTATTTGAAAGCAGTGGTACAACCGGAACCATTAATAGCCGGCACTGGGTTAAAAGTATTGCCATATACGAAGAAAGTTTTTTAAAAGCCTTTGAACAATTTTATGGCTCGCCTAAAAATTGGTGTATCATTGGTTTATTGCCTGCGTATTTAGAAAGGCCGAATTCGTCGTTGGTAACAATGGTGGATGCCTTAATTAAACTATCCAATCATCCACAAAGTGGGTTTTATTTATATAATTATGCTCAACTGGCTGCAACGCTAAAAGCATTAGAGGCTGCCGAACAACCGGTTTTGTTAATTGGAGTAACTTTTGCTTTACTCGATTTTGCCGAACAATATCCTCAACCATTGAAACATACCGTTATTATGGAAACGGGGGGTATGAAAGGAAGACGTAAAGAAATTACCCGCGAAGCTTTGCACCAAACACTTATGGCAGCATTTAATTTGCCCGCTATACATGCGGAATATGGTATGACGGAATTACTATCGCAGGCTTATTCAAAGGGTAGGGGGCGTTTTTATTGCCCACCGTGGATGCGGGTGCTGGTGCGTGATGAAGATGACCCACTGCAGATAAAGGCATCGGGTGAAGGGATTTTGAATATTATTGATTTAGCTAATTTGTATAGCTGCAGTTTTATTGCTACTGAAGATGTTGGGAAAGTATATGATGATGGAAGTTTTGAAGTATTAGGCCGTTTAGATAATAGTGACATAAGAGGTTGCAGTTTGTTGGTTACTTAAATGAAAGTATATTTGCTGCCCTGAAACAGAATGCCCAGGTGGCGAAATTGGTAGACGCACTGTGTTCAGGTCGCAGCGTCCGAAAGGATGTGCTGGTTCGAATCCAGTCCTGGGCACGTTTTCGTAAGGTAGTTAATTTTATTAACTGCCTTTTTTATTGCCATTGTCTTCTAAATTTTAATTTTTCTCAACAACTGAACTACAACTTTGTTATTGAAGCTTGCAAGTAAAAGACAATGTCGAAAAAAAATACATTTAAGGCTAATAAACAGTATTTACCTCAAAAAATTTGTGTTGTTTGTCAACGACCTTTTACATGGAGAAAAAAATGGGCATCTGTTTGGTCAGAAGTGAAATACTGTAGCGAAAAATGTAGAAAACAAAAAAACAAATAATGAATGTCTGTAGCTATTGTTTTTCCGCATCAATTGTTTGAAGAAAGCGTTTTGATGAATGAAGCTGAAGTGATTTATTTAGTAGAAGAATATTTGTTTTTTCGTGAATTCAATTTTCATCGGCAAAAGCTTATTTTCCATCGAGCTTCCATGAAATACTATGAAGCTTATTTACAAAAAAAACACAAAAAAGTTGTTTATATTGATGCTAATAACCCTCTTTCTGATATACGATTATTATTACCTTATTTGAAGGAGCAAGGGTTTCATTCCATTACTTACATTGATACCACAGATAATTGGTTACAAAAAAGAATACAACAAACCGCATTAAAATGTCAAATACATTTAAAGCAATGGCCATCACCTTTGTTTTTAAATGATTTGGAAAGTTTGAAAGAATTTTTTGGTAAAACCACTAAAATGTTTCAAACCGATTTTTATCGCTTTCAACGAAAAAAATGGAAAATTTTGGTAGATGCTAATTTATCTCCCGTTGGGGGGAAATGGTCGTTTGATGCAGCAAACAGACTACGTTATCCAACTAATCAAATTCCACCCGTAACGAATTTATTGCCAATTAATCAATATGTAAAAGAGGCCATTGATTATGTTCAGCAACATTATCCAAATAACCCGGGGTCAATGCCATTCAATGGGTTTTACCCGGTAATACATAGTGAAAGTAAACACTGGTTGCGGCAATTTTTAAGTGAAAGATTTTACCATTTTGGTGCTTATGAAGATGCCATAGATGTGCGTTCAAATATTTTATTCCATAGTGTTCTATCACCCATGTTGAATAATGGATTGCTTACACCCCAACAAATAGTAGATGAGTTTTTACATTCTGTAGAACGGCAAATTATTCCAATAAATTCACAAGAAGGTTTTGTTCGTCAAATTATCGGATGGCGAGAATTCATTAGGGCAGTATATGAATTACAAGGAACACGTATGCGTAATGCTAATTTTTGGGAGCATCAAAAAAATGATATTCCTTCATCATTTTATAACGGTACAACCGGAATAGCACCCATCGATTTTACTATTCGCAAAGTGTTGGAAACCGGGTATTGCCATCATATTGAACGATTAATGATTTTAGGCAATTTTATGTTGTTGTGTGAATTGCACCCAAATGTTGTATATAAATGGTTTATGGAATTATTTATAGATGCTTATGATTGGGTTATGGTACCTAATGTGTATGGCATGAGTCAGTTTGCCGATGGTGGAATAATGGCAACCAAACCCTACATAAGCGGAAGTAATTACATTTTAAAGATGAGTAATTACCCCAAAGGTCATTGGCAACAAATATGGGATGCACTGTTTTGGCGTTTTATACACAAGCATGCAGATTATTTTAGCACAAATGTTCGGATGAATATGTTGGTACAAAATTTTAATAAATGGCCTGAAACAAAAAGAAAACTTTATCTAAATATTGCTGAAAAGTTCTTAAGTAAAGATTTGAAATGATAGTAGTATAAAATGCCGTGAATTTGTTAGCTAACTTATTATGATTTATGAGTATTGTACCCCAAACATAGCCTGATATATCTCATAACAATAAATATCAGCCATTTTTATATTGCTCCATTGTTGGGCGTCATAATTAAAAGGATTGCAACTGTCTAAGTGTGATTGAATGTTATTCAGAATTTTTTTAATTTCATTTTCGCTTGTACCTAATTCATTCAATAATTCCATAAATACATCTATTTTTTGTTTTACCTCTTCTTGATTATGTGCCAATAAAATGCTACTAATCAATTCTTGTTCAGATGGATGAATAGGTGCTAACATAAAAATTATTTTAAATTAGGCAATTTAAAGGTATCCTTTTTCTTGGTTAAAAAAAGTGATTTCGGTTGATTTTTAATAAAATCGTATATTTTGTGTAAATCTTGTTATTTATTTTTTATAGGATGAAGTTTTTTTTGATTAACTAGTTTTTATCCAAAATTTTAATAAGTTATCCATTTTGGCATCTACTAACATAAAATTCTTCGGAACCTCATTTTCAAGGCTGTGAAATGTAACCAAGCGCGTACCTGCCGGCTTTTTTTGAAGTTGTTTATTTAGAAATAAATTATAAGTATTATACTTTTGAATGGAGTAGGGAATGTCTTCATCAATTTTATCTGTTCCGGCTATGTTTTCGAAAAAAGCATTATAAAAATAAAAATGATTGTAGGCGCTAAAATCAACTTCCATAACATTTCCACACATAAACAATATGTTTTTCAAGCCCAATTTTAATTGTGTTTGTTTTGCTATTTCTACCAAATTTTCTCTTTGTTCTATTCCAAAAAATAAATTGTTTGGATGAAAAAATGCAGCAGTTAGGCAAAATTTACCTACACCACTGCCTATATCTAAAATTTTGCTATTGGGTTCAATGGCTAAAAATTCAGCAGCGGTTTTGGCAACATCAATTGGCGTCCAATGCTTTTTGGCCAATGTTTGAATATTGATGGGATATAAAGCGTCAAAAACAGTATCCGATTCAAACCACTTTAATTTTGCATTTTTTATGTAAGTTTTTTTTATCATTTTTTAGTAAATTCAGCTAATCACAGTACAAAAATTCAAAAAAATATTGCACAATCGGCTATTTTTTTCTGCATTAATTAATTAAATTTGCAAATAGTTTTGATAGTTTTTTTGAGTTTTCACCACCACCCAGCTGCATTGTAAAACTCAAAATTTTGTTAGCATGGAAATGTTTACAAAGCCGGCAAAACCAGTATTTAGGAAATTGCAAGATGAAGAATTATTTCTACAATTAAGAACAAAGGTTAACAATACCATTTCTTCAATGCAATTGCACTCTTCTTTTTTAATTTATTTGAAGGCTGTTTTATTCCCTGTTTTGTATTTCGGAGCTTGGGTACTGGCTATGTATTTTGCAAACTTCAGGCCTGTTTTTCTGCTTTTATATGCCTTTATGGGATTTATGTTGGTAGTAAATTATTTAACATTAATTCATGAGGCGGTTCATGCTACCATTTTTCAATCGAAAAAATTGAATAAGTGGTATGTATATATATTTGATTTAATGGGTGCTAACAGCTTTATATTTAGAGTGCGCCATGTTCGTTTACACCATAACTACCCAAATGTAATGGGGTGGGATAGTGACTTTGAACAAAGTCCCATGGCACGCGTATTTCCACAGGGGAAATACAATGCATGGCATAAATACCAGCACATTTATTTGCCCATTTTATATCCCTTGTATTTGTTGAATTGGTTGTTAATACGCGATTTTAAAGATTATTTCAATAAACAAAAGTTGGTTTGGAAAGTAACCACAATTCCTACTATTGAATATTTCAAGTTATTTGTATTTAAATTTATTTTTATTGGATATGTACTGCTATTCCCCAAATTTATTATAGGGCTTAGTTGGGGTACTGTAATTGCAGCATTTTTGGTAATGATGTTTACTGCTAGCATTATATCGCTAATCGTATTGTTACCGCCTCATGCCAATTTGGATAATGCATTTCCAATGCCTGATGAGAATGGTAAGATGCCCACCAGTTGGTTCTTACATCAACTTTCTTGTACCAATGATGTAGAGGAGGATAATTGGTTTATTCGGTTTTTTATGGGTTCATTCAATTATCATATTGCACACCATTTATTTCCAAATGTGCACCACATTTATTATCCTGCTATTTCTAAAGAAATTGCCGAATTTTCAAAACAGCATCAGCTTCCTTACAAAAAAATTAAATTAAAAAAGGCATTATTACATCATTATGAATTATTGAAAAATAATGCCTTTCACGAAAATATTTTTGAGGAAACCATGTAATCATTTATAAAGGATTGCAGTTGGTGTTACATGCTTTTATTGCAGGTGTGGTTGTAATTGCTGCATAATATAATTTTTGGGAACAACACCGCTTTGTCGCCACAAAATTTTTCCCTCTTTAAATAAAATTAAAGTAGGCACCCCTTGAATTTGATATTTCATGGCCAAGTTAGGGTTTTTATCTACATCAATTTTTATAACCCTTGCTCCATCGCCTACCGTTCTGGCAACATCTTGCAAAGTGGGCGCCATCATTTTGCATGGCCCACACCATTCAGCAAAAAAATCAACTAAAACGGGTTTTTTGTCTGAAATAATTTCATTAAAATTTCCGGTCATATAAAATAGTTTAAAATTTATAAATATTTTTATTATTTAATTTATGCAGCATCTTTCGCTTCTTTTAACAAACTTTTTTGTTTCGCTGAAAGGCTGGCAGGTATTTGTGCCTGTAGTGTAACATATAAATCACCATAGGTATTGGGTTGATTGTACACCGGCATTCCTTTTCCTTTCAAACGCATGGTTTTACCATTGGCACTGCATTCGGGTAATGTAATGTTTATTTTGCCGCCTAACGTTATTATTTCCTGTTTGCCGCCTAACAATAAAGTAAATACATCAACAGGTAAATTCATGTATAAATCATTATCCTTTCGGGTATAAACTGAATTGGGTTGCACGTGTACATTTATATACAAATCGCCTGCTTTACCACTACTGTTTTTCATTCCTTTGCCTTTGGCTTTCAGTTGTAAACCTTCATAAGCACCGGGTTTTATATTCAGTTTAATTTTTTCAGTTCCGGTACTAATAATTCTTTCGGTTCCGGTATAAGCTTCTTGTAATGTAATTGTAACATCGCCGGTTAAGTCGGATGGTTGAGATTCATATTGTGCATTACTAAATGGATTGCGTGATTTTGATTTTCTGCCACTGCCCATTCCACCAAAAAATGCTTCAAAAAAATCAGAGAAACCACTACCACCGCCAGAAAAAAATTCAGATGGGTCACCTTCAAAATGAAAATGCTGATTGGCACCACCTGCATTATTTTGAGCACCAAACGGATTACCGGAAAAACCAGATTGTTCATATTGTTTCCAGTTGGCACCTAATGTGTCATATTTTTTTCTTTTTTCAGCATCACCCAGCACTTCATAGGCCTCGTTAATTTGTTTAAATTTTTCTTCTGCTTCTTTATTATTAGGATTTTTATCAGGATGATATTTTACAGCTAATTTTCTGTATGCTTTTTTTATTTCATCTGCCGATGCTGTTTTACTTACACCCAATAAGCTATAGTAATCTTTGTATTCCATAACCTTTTAAAATTTGTTTTATAAAGTTAGTACAGTATTTTGATGTGGCTGAACTGATATTAATCAGTTGCTTGTTTTCAACATTGCTTTAACGATGAAATAAAATGGGTTGTGCTTTTAAAAATACAGCACAACCCATTCAGCATCTTCTTTACTGTGTACAATTGAAATTAGGCAATAGTAATTGTTTTAGCCGGTTTGGGTTTTGCCTCTTCTTTTTTAGGAATATAAATGTGTAAAATGCCATCTGTGTACTTAGCTGAAATTTTTTCATCGTCGGCAGTATCAGGCAAACTAAAACTGCGTTGGAAACTTTGATAATTAAATTCTTTGCGGCTATAAGTTTCTTTTTTCTCTTCTTTTTCAGTTTTGGCTTCTGCACTAATGGTTAAAATTTGTTTGTCTAAATTTACCTGAAAATCTTCTTTTTTCATACCGGGTGCAGCCATTTCTACTGTATAGCCGTTGTCATCTTCTTTAATGTTCACTTTTGGTAAGGTACTGCCTTCGCTTGAAAAGTTTTTAAGCCCCCAATCGGCCCAATCACTATTGAAAAAATCATCTAAAAACCTGTTAAATACAGGAGTCATAGCATTGTGTTTTACGAGTGTCATAGTTGTATGTTTTTAGTTGTTAACAATCAATTTTATGTTTATTATCGTTCTATATTTTATCAAATGTTGTGCAATGGTTAGTTTTAAAAACTTTTTGGCAGCTTTGATGTATAAATTAAGAAAAAATGACATTTAGAATGTGTAACAGAGTGCTCATATGGCAGTAATACTTTACTAAACTGATTGTTTAATTAAAACCTAATTGGTGTATGGTTAAAAAAAATATTGTTGATTCTTATTTTTTAGTGGGGATTCAATTTTCGGCTATCATTTTTTTGTTGGTCATTATACCGTCATTTAAATGGAATATATGGGGAATTGTTTTTCTGCTTCTTTCAGGTTTGCTGTTGTTATGGGCAGTATTCAGCATGCGGCAATCGAAGTTGCGTGTAATGCCCGAACCGGATAGTGAAGCCCATTTAATTGTATCAGGCCCATATCAGTACATTCGTCATCCTATGTACACCTCTGTATTATTGTATGCCATTGGCATGTTGTGTTTTAGCTTTACGTGGTGGCGACTAATGGTATTAATCATTTTATTCTTTGTATTACAATTGAAAATACGTAAAGAAGAAAAATATTGGAAAGCCAAAGACGCGAATTATAAAAACTATATACTCAATACGAAAAGAATGCTTCCTTTTCTTTGGTAGTTTTTTATATTGAATTTTTCAGGCCGGTTAATAAAACACCAATAATTACCAATAAAGTGCCTAAAATCTGTAACATTAAAATGGGTTCATTCAAAAAAAAGTGCGCTTGTAAAATGGTTGACACCGGACCAATGCTGGTAATTATTGCAATATTGTTACTGCCAACCTTTTTCATGCCAATGTTTAACAAAAAGGAGGGTAAAACGGTAGCTACAATTGCTAATGCAATGCCATATAGCACTAAATTGGGATCAAAAAATGCCAGTGTAGTTGTATGGGCTGTAAGCAAAAAATGCAAAAAAACACCACCTGTTGCAAAAAGCATAACATAAGCTGTGTATGGTGTTGGACCAATTATAGGTACTAACTTACCTGAACCCGACAAATAAATTGAGTAGGTTATGGCACACAAAAAAACCATGAAGGCACCGTAATAAAAATAAGCGTTAGAGGTGTCTATTTGTACCTCACCCAAAAATGCTATACCAATGCCTAAATAGGTTAGAATAAGAGCAATTATTTGAATACGTTTTAGGCGTGTTTTTAAGATAAAAGTGTTTATTAATACGGTAAAGGTAGGGTACAAAAAAAGAATTAATCGTTCAAGGCCTGCAGAAACATATTGTAAGCCAATAAAATCGAAAAGGCTGCTAAGATAATATCCCAACAAACCCATTATGGCAATTAATAACCATTGTTTCTGTGTAATTTTTTGAGTTGCTTTTTGATGGGAATAAAGGCCGGCAAAAACATAAAATGGCATTGAAAATAGCATTCTTAATACCAATAAATGCAGAGCGGAAACATGGGTATGCTGAAAGGCTAATTTTACAAAAATGGCTTTTGTAGAAAATAGTAAAGCACCTGTAATTGCAATAAACCATCCCCCCGATGCTTTTAAATTGATATTTTTTAGCATGTTGTTTTTTTCTGCCGGCCTACAAATAACTAAACTGCTATATTAAAATCGCGTAAGGCGTCATTTAAGCTGGTTTTTAAATCGGTGCTGGCTTTTCTTTTTCCAATAATTAATGCGCAACTAACCTGGTAAGTACCTGCAGGGAATTGTTTGGGGTAAGTGCCGGGAATTACTACGCTGCGCGCCGGAACATAACCCTTGTATTCAATAGGTTCATTGCCGCTAACATCAATAATTTTGGTAGATTGAGTTAAGACTACATTGGCACCAAGTACTGCTTCTTTTTCCACTCTAACACCTTCTACTACAATACTTCTACTGCCCAAGAAACAACCGTCTTCAATAATTACCGGGCTGGCTTGTAAGGGTTCTAAAACACCACCAATACCAACGCCACCACTTATGTGCACATTTTTACCAATTTGGGCACAACTACCAACAGTAGCCCAAGTATCAACCATAGTTCCTTCATCTACATATGCCCCAATATTTACATAGCTGGGCATTAAAACCACATTTTTGGCCAAATAAGCACCATAACGGGCAACTGCATGGGGTACAGCCCTAACACCTAATGCTGCATAATTTTTTTTCAACAGCATTTTATCATAAAATTCAAATGGTGGTAAACTATGTGTTTCCATGGGCTGTATTGCGAAATACATTAAAATAGCTTGTTTAACCCATTCGTTTACCTGCCAACCTTCCGGTGTGGGCGAAGCTGTTCTCAAGGTTCCTTTGTCCACAGCATCAATTACGGCTTTCACTGCATCGGTGTAAGTAGTATTTTGTAATAAAGACCTATTATTCCAGGCCTCCTCAATTAATTTTTGTAATTCCATTTAAAAAAATTTTCGCAAACATAACTAAAGTATCGTTCACTGTTATTTATTAAACTTTTATTTATTGTGAGTGGCTTAGCTCAATTATTTTCAATTATTTTTGAACAATGGCAGATATGTATGAAACTGAAATGAGCGCCGCATTAGCAGCCTTGCAACAAGGAATATATGTTGTTTTGCCCACTGAAATTGGCTGGCAAATTGCCTGTGATGCGACCAATGAAAAGTCGGTTTGCGGTTTAATCAATACACTTCGGAAGCATACGCTTTCATTTAATTATGAAGTATTAATGGAGAGCGAACAACAAGTATTACAACATGTTGCTTCTATTGATTTGGCGTTATTTGATTATTTAGAAGAACAACACAATCCCACTACCGTTATTTTGAATGATGTGATTGGTTTGGCAGATGAATGCTTAAGCTCGGAAGAAGTTGAAGGTGTGCCCATTCGAATTTGCAAAGACGTTTTGTGCAAGCAATTAATAAAACGATTTAGAAAACCTATTCTTGCATGTTCAATGCAGGTTTCGCAAAATAATGACGCATCTGAATCATTTAAAATACCTCAATTTATAAAAGATGAAATTGCCTATGTCTTGTTGAGTCCTTATTCCCAAATTCCATCATTTAAAAAAGCAAAACGAATAGCATGGTTAGTTGATGGATCTTATAGAGTACTGGAAGCTTAAATCACTATTAAGTACCATTTTGTTTCATATAATTTATGATAGTCAATTAAATACGAATAACAAGCATTAAATTTTAATGTTTTTCATTGAAAAAGGGTAGGTAAATTCAATTTTTTGGCTTATTTTGGAAGAAATATGTTTGGGTTATGGCGCGAGTAATAGTTGACGTTCCTTCTGAAAAAATTCAACCCTTCATTGAATTAATTTTACAATTAGGGTTAGAAAAGCACACTGTTTCGTCAGACTTAACAGAGATGCAAAATGATGGCCAACTTCATACCCCCAAACCTTTATGTTTATTCCAAGAGAAATATGTTTTATTTGACTGGGAATTTTTCAGTAATGAATTGGAATTTGAGTAATACTTCCCGAATGCTGCTATTTTTGCAGCTATGAAAAAAATGTTGCTTATTCAAACCGCATTTATTGGTGATGTTGTACTGGCAACTGCTTTATTAGAAAAAATTAAACTTACTCATCCCGAAATAAAGTTGCACATACTTGTTCGTAAAGGCAATGAAAGCTTATTCGATAATCATCCCTATATTGAAAAAGTTTGGATATGGAACAAAAAGCAATCAAAGTATCGTAATTTATTCAAATTATTATTTCAAATTCGGAATCAAAAATTTGATGCGGTAATTAATGTGCAACGTTACGCAGCCACGGCATTTCTTACAGTTCTATCAGGTGCTAAAGAAACAGTTGGTTTTAATACCCATATTTTAAGCAAGTTTTACACAATTGCCATACAGCATCAATTTAATAATACTGATAGGCCTTTGCATGAAATAGAAAGAAATCAACAGCTTATTGCACATTTTACGGGCAACGAGCCTGCCATGCCTAAATTGTATTACAATCAAACTGTTTTAGCCTCAATTCAACATTTAATACAACCACCCTATATATGTGTTGCCCCGGCATCAGTTTGGTTTACGAAACAATTTCCTGCGGAGAAGTGGGTTGAGTTTTTACAAAAAATACCTGATGATTTGTTAGTATATTTTTTGGGTGGTCCATCCGATTTTGATTTGTGTTCACAAATAGCCCTGCAGTTAGCAAGCAAGCATGTTGTTAATTTAACCGGGCAAATAAGTTTTTTACAATCTGCCGCATTAATGCAACATGCGGTAATGAATTATGTAAACGACTCTGCACCCATGCATTTTGCTTCTGCAGTTAATGCACCGGTGGCTGCCATATTTTGTTCCACCATTCCCAATTTTGGATATGGGCCATTAAGCACAGAAAAATATATTATTGAAGTAAATGAAAAATTAAACTGCAGGCCTTGTGGCCTTCACGGAAAAAAGGCTTGCCCGCAAAAGCATTTTCATTGTGCGCTTCATATTCAACCCGAACAATTATTACAACCACTTCTTCAAAAATTATAATTCACTAATCAGTTGTAGCATAGTATTGTAATAACTTTGCTACGGAATAACATTAAAATCATTTTTTATTTAATATATTTGCCCGAATGCAAATTAATTTATCAAATACCGAAGCAAATATTATTAACAATATAGCCTTGGCTGCGCAAGAATTGAACCTGCCTGTTTACTTAATTGGTGGATTTGTGCGTGATAAAATTTTAGGAAGACCAACCAAGGATGCCGATATTGTATGTTTAGGTGATGGTATTGCATTAGCGCATGCAGTGGCTGAAAAATTTAATCCAACACCTTATGTTGCTTTTTTTAAAAATTTTGGAACAGCACAAATAAAAATTCCTTTACAGAACGATTCCTATTTCGAAGTAGAATTTGTGGGAGCCAGAAAAGAAAGTTATACGCAAAATAGCCGTAAGCCACAAGTTACTTCAGGTAGTTTAGCCGATGATCAATTAAGGCGCGATTTTACCATTAATGCCATGGGCATTAGCTTGAATAAAGCAGATTTCGGCACTTTAATTGATCCATTTAATGGTATCAACGATTTAAAAAATAAAATCATTCAAACCCCACTCGATCCAATACAGACTTTTAGTGATGACCCTTTGCGCATGATGCGGGCAATACGATTTGCTACACAATTAAATTTTTCTATTGCACCGGCAACCTTTGCTGCTATTCAGCAAGATGCACATCGCATTTCCATTGTTTCACAAGAACGTATTACCGATGAGCTTAATAAAATTTTATTAGCATCCAAACCAAGTATAGGTTTCGATTTGTTAAGTAAGTCAGGATTATTGTCCATAATATTTCCGCAAATGATGGCCTTGCATGGTGCGGAAAATATTGATGGGAAAGGGCATAAAGATAATTTTTACCACACTTTACAAGTAATAGATAATATTGCCCAAACCACCAATGATTTATGGTTGCGTTGGGCTGCAGTTTTACACGATATTGGAAAGCCTGCCACTAAACGATTTGAACCCGGGCAAGGTTTTACTTTTCATGGTCACGAAGTAGTGGGTGCAAAAATGGTTCCCAAAATTTTTGCTCAACTAAAATTGCCCATGAATGAAAAAATGAAGTTTGTAAAAAAAATGGTAGAACTGCATTTGCGTCCCATATCATTAACTAAAGAAAATATTAGTGATAGTGCCATAAGAAGGCTGTTGTTTGATGCAGGTGATGATATTGATGCTTTAATGTTATTGTGCAATGCCGATATAACCAGTAAAAACAAGCAAAAAGTTAAGCGTTACATGCAAAACTTTGAGTTGGTGAAAGAACGCATGAAGGCTGTTGAAGAAAAAGACCATATTCGAAATTGGCAACCCCCATTGTCGGGTGAAGATATTATGCGCATTTTTGGTATATCGCCGGGTAGGCAAGTAGGTATTATTAAAGATGCCATTAAAGAAGCGATTTTAGACGGTATAATTCCAAATACTTATGAAGCGGCTTATCAATTTATGTTACAAAAAGCGGCCTCTTTAAACTTACAACCTGTTTAAAATTTTTTTTCGTTTCTTTGAAACCTTAATTCCATGTTTCCAATATTCATGAAGCTAGCAATTCATTGATTTATATAATTAACTTCAAATACAATTGATATGGCCGTTTTAAAATTTAGGGTTTACTTAGAAGAGGATGATGCTGTTTATCGCGATATAGCCATAAAGCATACACAACATTTTTTGGATTTACATTTGGCCATATTAAAAGCATATGAGTTTGATAACAAGCATCAGGCAACTTTTTATCGTAGCAATGATGCCTGGCAGCGCGGAAGAGAAATATCGCTCGAGGTATATGATAAAACTTATGTGGTGCCGCCATTATTAATGGCCGATACTACCATTGGCAGTGAAATCAAAGATCCCAATCAAAAATTCATATATGTATATGATTTTAATAAAAATTGGGTGTTTCTCATAGCCTTAATTCAAATTATAAAAGAAGAAAACCCAAAGCTGGTATATCCTTTAGTTACAAGGGTTGAAGGTATAGGTCCTCAGCAATACGGCACCAAATCACTGTTGGGAGAGAAATTTGCAGACATTGAAGAAAAGTATGATTTGTCTGAAGCAGCAGATGGTTTTGGCGAAGATGCCGATGATGAAAACGATGCAGAAGAAGATGCTGAAGATGCTGAAGGACAAATGGACGATGATTTTTAGTATATTTTTTGCCAATAGTTTTAAAATAATCGGCATTGTTAAAACCATTAATCATTGTAATTGTTGGCCCTACTGCGGTGGGTAAAACCGCACTTGCTTTGCGTGTTGCCCAATTGTTACATACAGAAATTATTTCCGCAGATTCTAGGCAATGTTTTCGTGAAATGAATATTGGTGTAGCAAAACCAACGGAACAAGAACTGGCATTAGTACCCCATTATTTTATTAATTCACACAGTATTTCCGATGAAGTAAATGCCGCCCTTTTTGAGCAATACGCATTATCAGCTGCCAATCAAATTTTCAATCAGCATAATGTTGCAGTAATGGTAGGTGGCAGTGGCTTGTATGTAAATGCTTTTTGCAATGGGTTAGATGCAATGCCCAATATTGATCCGAGTATCCGCAAAGAAATCATACAAAATTTTGAATCAAAGGGATTAAGCTGGTTGCAGCAACAAATTCAGCAGTATGATGCTGAATATTGGCAAAAAGGTGAACAACAAAATCCGCATAGATTAATGCGTGCATTAGAGGTAGTAAAAGCAACAGGTAAATCCATTCTTTATTATCGTTCAAATACACCGGTAGAACGACCTTTTCGTATATTGAAAATTGGCTTAGAAATGCCACGTGCAGCATTGTATGAAAGAATTAATACTCGTGTTTTGGCAATGATGGAGGAAGGTTTGTTGGAAGAAGTAAAACAACTACAACCCTTGCAACATTTAAATGCGTTACAAACCGTTGGCTACAAAGAACTGTTTGATTACTTAAATGGTTTTGTTTCACTGGATAAAGCTATTTCGTTAATACAGTTAAACACTCGCCATTATGCAAAGCGACAATTAACCTGGTTTAAGAAAGATGATGCCATTCAGTGGTACGCTCCTCAACAAATTTCAGATAAGTTGATTTTGGAATGGTTAAATTATAAAAAATAATTTTTTTGGATATATTTTTTCTTATAAATTGCTAAAAAAATGTATTTATTCTGCCCTGCTTTATGAATAGAAAATTAAATACGTTTTTTTGCCGATGATTAATTTTATTTACAACAAATTCCTTGCAAATGAAAAAAACTTTTGTAACTGCAGTAATTCTTCTGCTTTTTTCACAATTACGCGCTCAGGAACGCAAAATTGAGTTTGATGAATACAAACTGCCCAATGGGTTAACTGTTATTTTACATCGTGATAAAACAGCGCCGGTAGTAGCTGTTGGCGTATTATACCACGTTGGTTCTAAAAATGAATTGCCCGGCCGTACCGGTTTTGCTCATTTTTTTGAGCATTTAATGTTTGAAGGAAGTGATAACATTAAGCGTGGCGAGTTTATGAAATACATCAGCAATGCCGGCGGAACCAATAATGCCAACACAACACAAGATCGTACTTATTATTATGAAGTGTTGCCTGCCAATCAATTGCAATTGGCATTGTGGTTAGAAAGCGAAAGAATGATGCATGCTAAAATTGAGCAGGTTGGAGTAAATACACAACGTGAAGTTGTTAAAGAAGAAAAAAGAACCCGTATTGATAACCAACCTTATGGAAGTATAATTGGTGAAATTTTTAAACGTGCATTCAAAGTGCATCCATATAAATATCAACCCATTGGTAGTATGGATGATTTAAATGCTGCTAAATTAGATGAGTTCATACAGTTTTATAAAACATTTTATGTGCCCAATAATGCGGTGTTATCCATTGCAGGTGATATAGATATTCCCGAAACAAAAAAACTGATAGAAGCTTATTTCGGACCTATTCCAAAAGGTACCGCACCTATTCCAAGGCCTAATATAACGGAACCCCCTTTGGGTGGTGAAGTTAGAGACGTAATTGAAGATAATATTCAATTGCCTGCAGTAATAGAGGCTTATAGAGCACCCAAACAAGGTACTAAAGATTATTATGCATTTAACGTATTAAGTACCATACTTTCAGGCGGTAATTCTGCACAACTGAATAAAGTAATAGTTGATCAAAAACAATTGGCTGTGGCTACAGGTGCATTTAATTATGCATTAGAAGATGCCGGCTTATTCATTATTTACAGTATTGCCAATGCAGGTATTCAACCACAGGTATTGGAAAAAAATATGGATTCTGTTGTCAATGCCTTAAAAACCGGTTTAGTAAGTGAGCATGAATTTCAAAAAGTAAAAAATCAAATTAATACACAATTTGTTACTCGAAATAGCACCATGCAAGGTATTGCAGAATCGCTTGCAAATTATCAAGTATATTTTGGTGATGCTAATTTGATTAATACAGAAATTAAAAAATTAGATGATGTAACCAGGGAAGATGTTTTAGCTGTTGCCAAAAAATATTTGGTAAAAGACAACAGAGTGGTTTTATACTACGTACCTAAAGGTACCAAAAGTCAATACCTTAAAAAGTAATGATACTACATTTCTGTTTTAAACATTTAATTAAAAAAACCGGATATATGAAAAAAATATTAGTTGCTATATTATTTCTTGCCCCTATGGCATTATTGGGGCAGATAACTATTAATCGATCTGTTCCACCACCACCCGGCCCTGCCAAAACAATTGAAATAGGCAAAACTGAAAACTTTACTTTAAATAATGGTTTGCAGGTAATTGTGGTTAGAAATACAAAATTACCTCGCGTTTCTGTTTCATTAACCGTTAATCGCGACCCCTTGCTTGAGGGTAATAAAGCAGGATTAACCAGTATGGCAGGACAGTTATTGCGCAGCGGTACCACCACAATGAACAAAGCAGCTTTGGATGATGCCATTGATTTTTTAGGTGGAAATATTTATGCAACTTCCACCAGTATAGGCGGTTCTTCGTTAAGCAGTAATTTTAAAAAGTTGTTTGCTTTAATGGCCGATATTGTTTTTCATCCATCTTTCCCAAATGATCAATTAGAAAAAATAAAAAAACAAGAGCTTTCCGGATTAGCACAAAGCAAGGAAGATCCTAATTCCATTGCCGGTAATGTAGTGAGCAAGTTGTTATATGGTTCAAATCACCCTTATGGCGAAATTGAAACAGATAGTACAGTTAAAAATGTTACTGCAGATGATATTAAAAAATATTTTGCCACTTATTGGAAACCCAACATCAGTTACTTGGTTTTTGTGGGTGATATTACAAAAGATGAAGCAAAAGACTTAGCGGAAACCTATTTTGGAAAATGGGAAAGGGGCGATGTTCCTAAAATGACATATCCAATGCCCAAAAATCCTGAAAAACCCATTATAGCAATTGTTGATCGACCTGTTTCTGTTCAAAGTGTTATCAACTTTGTTCAAACCGAACCGTTAAAACCCGGTGAACCGGATGTAATTCCCGTTCGTATTATGAACGATATTTTGGGTGGGGGTTCCTCTGCAAGGTTATTTATGAATTTACGTGAAAAGCATGGATTTACATATGGTGCATATAGTTCAGTTAATCCCGATAAGTTAATTGGCAGCTTCAATGCCGAGGCCTCAGTGCGTAATGAAAAGACCGATAGTGCAGTGGGCGAATTTTTAAAAGAGTTTGAACGCATTAGAACCAATGAAGTAAGTAATGAAGAATTGGAATTAAGTAAAAATACCTTAAGCGGTGCTTTTGCAAGAAGCCTTGAAAACCCAGCTACTGTTGCCAATTTTGCATTAAATGAAGCCATTTATCATTTACCTTCTGATTATTATCAGAATTATTTGAAGAATATAGCTGCTGTAAATGCCGCTACCGTTATGCAAATGGCGCAAAAGTATATTCAGCCGCAACATATGTATACGGTAATTGTGGGTAATGCCAAACAAATTGTAAACGGGTTAGAGAAATATGGAACAATACAATATTATAATGCAGAAGGAAACCCTGTTGCAGCACCGGTTGTTAAAAAGGCCGATGCGAATGTAAGCGGCAAAAGCATTATAGAAAAAGCAGCCGCTGCTATGGGTAATGCCGCTTTAGCCAATATGAAAGATTTAGAAATAAAAGGAAATGCAGCTGCAATGGGGCAATCATTACAATTTGTTCAAAAGTTCTTATTCCCCGGTTATTTTGAGCAAACTTTATCTATTCAAGGAATGATGTTGCAAAAACAATTAATTAAAGATGGCAACTATTCCGTTACTGCGCAAGGTCAAAATCAGCCATTGAAAGATGACGATAAAGAAGAAATGGATGAGCAAGGCTCCATGCTTCCTGAAGCATATTATTTAAGTAAACCGGGTTATGTATTTACTGTAAAGGATATTGAACCGGTTGATGGTAAAGATGCTTACGCAGTTGAAATTAAATCTCCTAGAGGCAGAATTGTTACCAACTATTACGATGTAAATTCCGGATTGAAATTAAAGTCGGTTAGTGAAAAAGATGCCGGACCTGCCGGTAAAATGGTTATACAAACTTATTATCACGATTACAAAGCCTACAATGGATTAATGATTCCAATGAAAACGGTAGTAGATCAAGGGCGTTTAAAAATTGAGTTGAATGTTGATGAGGTAAAAGTGAACCAAGGACTCAAAGCCGCAGATTTTAATTAAATACCGATTTAATTTCTCTTATCTCCAACATCAAAATGGGTAACTTAATTTAGTTACCCATTTTTTATTTTTAGCATTTCAGTTTTAATTACCCGTTGAACCATCTCGTACTTTAATTTTTGAATTGTTTTTATGTTTTTTTTCAAATTGTAAAATCTCCTTCGGTTTTTTGGTGTTGGGGTTTGAAGTAGGTAAGCTATCTTTTAATAAAGGGTTAGTAGTGGTATCGGTTATTGGGTTGTTATTATTTAGTTTTACCGTTTGTGGTTTTACCAATACATCATAATTATAAGTTTCTGTTCTTATGAGTGTATTGGCGCCGGGTCTGTAATATTTCCAAATGCCATCCTTTACTGCATAAGCATTTACCTTAATTATTTTCTTATCTACTTTGTACTCATCATTTAAATCTTGTACAAATATGGTGTCAAATTTTTTTTGCGGATCAATGGCTTTCCAACTTTCTGTATGTTCCAACGACCCGTTATAAAAATACTCTTGTTCGCCATCTTTATTACCCCATCTGTAATTTTCAATGGCAATTAAATCGCCCATTAAACTGTATCTGCGCCATTTGCCTTCTTTTAAATTGTCTTTGTATTCACCTTCTTCTTCAAAACCCGGTTCACCTCTCAATTCATCAACATGAATTTTCCATTTGCCCTGCTTTTTATTATTCATATCTATACAATTCAAGGTATCGCCTCTATCAGATAGTCTATAGATTTTGCATTGCGCATTTGTATTGTTGTAAAAAAGAAGGATGAGTGGTATCAGTAACAAGCGCATAAATTGTATATTAGTCGTACGAATGTACTTTTTTTTGAGAAAAGTAGTCATAAACCAAAACATACTTTAACCAATGCAAATGAGAAAGAATATGCAAAAATTAATGCTTGTTGCTATTTGTTTATTACTGGCAGTTAGCAGCTTTGCTCAAATTGCCCCAACTCCTGCTAATGAACGGATAAAAGGGCTTGAAAAAAAATCGGATTTAATTCGTCAGTCAACCATAAATGATGTAGCTTTTCGAAATATAGGGCCCAGTATTATGAGTGGTAGGGTGGTTGATTTGGCGGTTAATCCTGCTAATCCAAATGAGTTTTATGTAGCATATGCAACGGGTGGATTATGGTATACACATAATAATGGCCAAAGTTTTACACCCGTATTTGATAGTGCCAATGTTATTACGATTGGTGCTATTGCAGTTGATTGGTCTTCAGGAACAATATGGGTAGGCACCGGCGAGGTTAATAGCAGTCGTTCATCGTATGCCGGCTTAGGTATATATAAATCAGTAAATAAAGGTAAAAGTTGGCAATATATGGGTTTGCCTGAAAGCCATCATATTGGAAAAATTGTGTTACATCCTTCCAATAAAAATATAGCATGGGTAGCCGTATTAGGTCATTTGTATTCGCCCAACAAGGAAAGAGGTGTTTATAAAACTACTGATGGCGGAAAAACTTGGAAGCAAACTTTGTTTGTGAATGATAATACCGGGGTGGTTGATTTAGATATTCAACCTAATAATGCTTCTGTATTGTATGCGGCTGCCTGGTACCGAACCAGAACAGCATCCAATTTTGAAGAAAGTGGAGCTTCCAGTGGCATTTATAAAAGTACTGATGGTGGAAATAGCTGGCATTTAGTTACTACTAACGGAGCCGGATTTCCGGTTGGAAAAGGAGTTGGAAGAATAGGCATTGCAACTGCCTATCAACACCCTAATTGGGTTTATGCGGTTGTAGATAATAATTTTCATTTACCCGATACTGCAAAAAAACATACCGATACCAGTAAATACACCATTAACGATTTTAAAAATTTAACAAAAGAGCAATTCTTAGCACTAGATAATAAAAAGTTTAATGCGTTTTTGCGTATTCGCCGCAATGGTTTCCCAGAAAAATACACAGCTGAAAATATTAAAGAAAAAGTGAGTAATGGTACGTTGAAGCCCTCTTGTATTTGGGATTATTTAATGGATGCTAATGCCGCATTATTTAATACACCAATTATAGGTTGTGAAGTGTACAGAAGTGAAGATGCAGGTAAAACCTGGAAAAAAATGAATGAAAAGCAACTGAAATTGTATAATACTTACGGTTATTATTTTGGAAAAATATTTGTAAGTCCGGCAAATGATAATAAGGTAGTTATTACCGGTTTTGATATTGAACTAAGTGAAGATGGCGGTAAAACATTTAAACCGATTAATAATGCATTAACTCATGCCGATCATCATGTGGCATGGTTAAACCCCAAAAATGACAGCCACATCATTATTGGCAATGATGCTGGATGCAATATTACCTATGATGATGGCGAGCACTGGTTTAAAGCCAATACTCCCTCAGTTGGGCAATTTTATTCTGTTACTTTCGATATGGCGAAACCATATAATGTGTATGGAGGTTTGCAAGATAACGGCAGTTGGTATGGGCCATCTAATCATCAAGAGAATCCGGGATGGATGGCCAGTGGCGATTATGCATTTAAACCTATTAATGGGGGAGATGGTATGCAAGTGCAAGTAGATTGGCGCGATAATACAACAGTTTATTCAGGCTATCAATTTGGTAACTATATGCGTAGCAACAAACATAAACGCGCTTCCGTTGATGAACCTGATGCAGATGCTGCACCTGAGGATAATCATTTAAACGTAACAGCAGCTGATGAAAAAAATGAAAAATCTGATTCCACTATTTATATTCACCCCCATGCCGATTTGGGCGAAGAGCCTTTGCGCTTTAACTGGCAAACACCCATTTTGTTAAGTAGGCATAATCAGGATATTTTATACTATGGTAGTAATAAATTTCAGCGTTCCATGCACAGGGGCGAACATTTAGAAACTATTAGTAACGACTTAACCACTAATCCCCCTCAGGGCAATGTACCTTTTGGCACTTTAACTACAATTAGTGAAAGCCCCTTAAGATTTGGAATGTTGTATGCAGGTGCAGATGATGGCTCATTGCATATAAGTTTTGATGATGGTTATACTTGGCAATCTATTAATGAAGGCCTACCCAAAGGCTTATACGTTAGCAGAGTTACAGCCAGTGCATATAAAGAGGGTAGGGTTTATGTAAGTTTGAACGGATATCGAAATGATGATTTTAAACCATATTTATTCGTAAGTGAAGATTATGGGAAGCATTGGAAGTCTATTGGTAATGATTTGCCCTATGAATCAATTAATGTGGTAAAAGAAGATAACAAGTTGCCAAACATAATTTATGTTGGTACCGATGGTGGTTTATATGTCAGCAATAATAACGGCAATAGTTTTATGGCCTGGAACAAAGGATTGCCTTATAGCATACCGGTACATGATATTGCCATTCAACCTGTTGCCAATGAAATAATTTTAGGTACTCACGGTCGAAGCATTTATATAGCCTCTTTAAGTGAAATTCAAAAGAAATTGAAGCAATAAATGCTTATTTAAAAATTAGATGTTGCAACACTTCATTAGGTAAGGCCGGTAACTTTTTACTTTCCACTAAAAAAGTAGAAAGGCCGGCCAAATCTTTATAAATAAAGTGTTGTTGTGCTGCTCCTTCTAAATATCCTGCTCCACTGGTATTGCCTGTGCCAACCCGCATTCCTATCATTCTACGTACCATTGTTAAATGTTCATGTCGCCAAGTACTTAGTAAATGGTCCGTTTCAATTAATGCATCAATAATTTGATAAGAAGTTTGAAATAAAGGATAATTTCTATAAAGGGTAATAAATAACGCAGCTTGTAATGCTTGAGGACTAAATTGCTGGCGCAGCAATTTCAATTGTTCACGATTACTGTTGAATGGTTCAATATTGAATAAAATATAATCGAAATCAGCAATTTTGTTTTTTTCGTATTCATTTAAGCCATTTACATAAATATTTCTGTACGCATTCCAAAAGGGATGATTGGTAACATTATCGTGTTGAATTGTTTCCGGTTTAAAATGTTGCCATAATTCAATTGCAAGAAAAGGCATTCTTTCTAACCATTTATTGACCAGCATATCCAATGTAGGCGCATCTTCCGTTACATTTATTTTATGGTAGTCTGTTTGCGTAAAGCCACCCTCGTTGGTTCGTTTATAATAATCTGCACGATATCGCTGCTGCATTTTTAAACCTAACCTAGCTTCTATTAACCTGAATTGCACACTTTGAAATCCGGATGCCGGAACCAATAAATTTCTAAATGAAAGAAAGTCTAAAGGTGTCATGGTATTTAAAATACGCACCTGTTGGTTGAGTAATTGCAAAATACTGTTTACGCGTTTTATTCTTTGTAAAATGATACCTGCGTCTTCCGTATTGTCATTAATGGTTTCTTTTTCGTAAATCTTTATTATGCTGTCAAGTTCAAACAAAATTTGTTTAAACCAAAGTTCATAGGCTTGATGAATAATAATAAATAGCATTTCATCATGTGCCGGTTCATTGCCCGGTTTAAAGCTTATGGGGTGTTGACTTTCTAAAATTTTGTCTAACTCTAAATAGTTGTGATAATAAACAGATCCGTTACTCATGTTGCATTGTTTAAGAAGTTGAAAGTAGGTACAAAGTTGCATTTTTACCTTTTCACTTCCTTATCATTTTAAATTAGTTGAAATATTTTTGAGTATGGTATAAATGTGTTTAATTTACACAAAGGATGATGTAGGATTAGTGCGGCTATTAATTAATCAAAAAATTATTCATTTATGAAGGCTGTGTATGGTATTGTTTTGTTTGTATTTTTCTTAACTGCTTGTCAACAAAACAAACAACAACAAACTGCTAATTCAATCGGTGATACTGCTACAATTGATGGGCATCCGGCATGGATAATGCAGGGAAATATTTATGAAGTAAATGTAAGACAATATACTGCTGCTGGCACTTTTAAAGCATTTGAACCAAATTTGGATAGATTAAAAAATATGGGAGTGCAAACTTTGTGGTTTATGCCCATTAATCCTATTAGTAAAGTTGATCGGAAAGGTAGCTTAGGCAGCTATTATGCAGTTAGCACATATATGGATGTTAATCCGGAATTTGGTACCATGGCCGATTGGAAACATTTAGTATCTCTTTGTCATGAAAAAGGATTTAAAGTAATATTAGATTGGGTGCCCAACCATACCGGCGCTGATCATTATTGGTTAACAAAACACCCTGATTTTTATGTGAAAGACAGCACAGGTAAACCAATGATGGCGGCTGATTGGGCCGACACTCGCAAATTAAATTATGCCAATCAGGAATTAAGAGATACCATGATTGCTCAAATGAAATATTGGATTGATTCTACCGGTATTGATGGTTATCGTTGCGATGTTGCCAGCGATGTGCCCGATGACTTTTGGAAAACATGTATTGCTACTTTGCGAAAGGATAAAAATATTTTTATGCTGGCAGAAGGTGATAAGCCCGAATTAAATGCTGATGGATTTGATGCAACTTATACCTGGTACGATTTCAATATTATGAAAGAAATAGCCAAGGGGAAAAAGCCGGCTTCTGCCATTGATAGCGCTATACATAGAACAGAAAATCAATTCCCCAAAAACGCTTTACGCATGTTCTTTACCAGCAATCATGATGAAAATAGTTGGAATGGTGCTGATTTTTCAACGATGCCCGGAAAAATTCATGCGCCATTTGCCGTGTACACACAAACTATTGTACGCAGTGTGCCTTTAATTTATAGTGGGCAGGAAGAACCCATTTTACGTGCTATTCGCTTTTTTGATAAAGATACCATGGTGTTTAAAAACTTTGAACGTGCACCATTTTATTCTAAATTATTACACTTGCGTTCGGAAAATAGTGCGTTAGCCGCCAATGCTGCATTTACGCATATTCATACCAATGTAGATAATAAAGTGTTTGCATTCATTCGCACTATGGGTAATAATAAAGTTTTGGTGGTATTAAACTGGAGCAATAGCCCGGTTACTGTAACTTTGAATCATCCACAAATTATAGGTAGTGCAACTGAATTGTTTAGTAATGAACATGTCAATTTTGCAAAAGGTGCATCACTATCTTTACCCGATTGGGGTTACAAAGTATTTGTGTATTAATGATAACATTAAATGTATTTACTGAATAATGCAACTTCATCAATTATCCGAACAAATTGTCGATAGAAAAAATTTTTTGTGTATTGGATTAGATACAGAGCTGAATAAAATTCCGAAGCATTTACAACAGCAACCCAATGCCGTTTTACATTTTAACAAAGCAATTATTGACGCTACAAAAGATTACTGTGTTAGTTATAAAATAAATACGGCTTTTTATGAAGCAATGGGTTCAAAAGGTTGGGATATTTTAGAAGACACATTGCATTATATTCCCAACACTCATTTTACAATTGCCGATGCTAAGCGCGGCGATATTGGTAATACCGCAGCACAATATGCCAAAGCTTTTTTTGAAACATTACCTTTTGATGCCGTTACAGTAGCACCTTACATGGGCGAAGACAGTATAAAGCCATTTTTAGAATATACACATAAAACAACCATTGTATTAGGTCTTACTTCTAATAAAAGCAGCGAAGACTTTGAGCAGCTAACCGTTTTGTCAAAAGACAGTCATAGTTCTTCTTCAAAAAAATTGTATGAGTTAGTTATTGAAAAAATTGCATCTTGGGCAACACCCAATCAATTAATGTTTGTGGTAGGAGCTACGAAAGCCAGTGAAATGCAAAGCATACGTGCAATTGTTCCTGAACATTTTTTCTTGGTACCGGGTGTAGGTACACAAGGTGGTAGTTTAAATGAAGTGGCAGAGTTTGGCTGGAACAACCAAATTGGACTTTTGGTAAATGTAAGTAGAGCCATTATTTATGCGGATGCTTCTGAAAATTTTCAGCAAATGGCTGCTGCTGAAGCTGCAAAATACCAAAGTGAAATGGCTGAAATATTAAACAGAAAATTAAGATTGTGATAATATAATTGGCGCAATTGCATTCACCCATTGTTGATACATTTTAGCCGAATAATGAAGCGCATCATGCGTTAATAGTTGCTCTTGCATATGAGTATTGGTGTAAGCTGTAATATCAACAAAATGAACACCAGAGCCTGCACAGATAGTTTTGCAAACTTTATTGTAATTTGAAATTTCCGTATGGATGGCTTGGATGTTTTCTGCAAAATGCTTTGTTGCAAAAGGTGTATATCCCCAGTCCGGAATAGCAATGGCAATAACTTTATTGGGTTGTTGGTTAACAAATGCCAAAGCTTTTTGAATAAGTGCATGATAATCTTTTTCAAAATCGCTTTGATTTAAATGCCGGTATTGATTGTTCACGCCAATTAATAATGTTACAAAATCATAGGTAGGCTTGAAAGTATAGCTTGCCATGTGTTCCATCAACTCAAAACTGGTCCATCCGGTTTTTGCTACAATTTCAGGTGCATTACAATTAATATTATTGGTACGCAATTGTTGTACTAATTGATAAGGAAAACTTTCATATAGCGGAAGTCCTTCTGCTATCGTATAAGAATCGCCCAGGCAAAGGATGTTATAAGGTTGAGGCATACATTAAAAATTATTTTTCAAAATTTCATAAAATGCAAATACATCAGCAAAACTGCAATACAATGGGGCAGGTGCAACACGAATAACACCAGGCTCTCTGTAATCAACAATAATTCCGTTTTCTAACATTTTATGGTAAATCGCTTCCCCATTTTCTTTAAAAAACAAAGATAGTTGCGCCCCTCTCTCATTAGGGTTTGACGGTGTAATAATTTCAAATGATAAATGGGGTAGTTGTTGTAATAGAAATTCCAAATAACCGGTTAAGGCTATGCTTTTATTTCGGATAGCTTCCATTCCTGCTGCCTCAAAAATTTCTAATGAGGCCAATAATGCAGCCGTATTCATTACCTGCGTGGTACTAATATTCCAGCCACTTGCATTTGCTTTAGGTTTAAACCCTTTTCCCATTTTAAAACGTTCCTTTTCATCATTACCCCACCAACCGCCTAAGCGGGGAAAAGTTGTATCGGTAGCATATTTTTCATGAACATATAAGCCACCCACAGCACCGGGGCCGCCATTTAAATATTTGTAACTGCACCATACGGCAAAATCAACGTCCCAGTTGTGTAACTGCATGGGTACATTCCCCGCCACATGTGCTAAGTCGAAACAGGCAACGGCACCGCATTTGTGTGCTGCTTCAGTAATAGCAGGTATATCAAACAATTGTCCGGTATAATACTGAATGCCACTCATTAAAACCAATGCCAATTCGTGTGCATGTTGGTGAATGGTTTGTAGAATGTTTTCTGTAGTTAAAGTTTTTTTACCGGGTTCAGGTTCAATTTCTATGATGGTATTTTCCGGATTTAGTCCAAAATGTTTTACTAACGTTTCAACCGCATATTGGTCGCTCGGAAAAGCGCCGGCTTCCATTATGATTTTAAACTTTTTTGAAGTAGGTTTATAAAAGCTCATTAACAATAAATGAAGATTAACCGTAAGTGTATTCATTACCGTTACTTCATGCGGTAAACAGCCCATTACTTTAGCCAATGTAGGTTTGGCATATTCCTGGTAATATAACCAGGGATGACTTCCGTGAAAAAAACCTTCAATGGCATTGTTGCGCCAACTGTTTAATTCACTATGAATAATGTGTTCAGCCTTTTTAGGTTGTAACCCTAATGAGTTTCCACAAAAGTAAATGGCCGATTGGTTTTGTATGGTTGGAAAGTAAAATTCATTTTTAAAACTGCTTAAAATATCATGAGCATCAGCCTGTACAAAAAAATCAGGCTCAGTTGTATATGGCGGCATTTGGTTTTGTTTTTACAAATTAAAATTAATTCTTTCAAACAAATTTGCTTATTTATGGATAAGTGGTTTTTGCTGTATGCGTTATTTAGCTACATTTATTGCTTCCAAAAATCAATGCTATGAGAAAATTGTTTTTTCTGTATGTATTTATAAGTACTACAACGGTGTGTTTTGCACAGCAGTTGGTAACCAAAGCCAATTATGAACAAGCTGCCAAATATTCACCTAATCGGTTAAAAAAAATGGTGTTTAGTACATCTGTTGATCCGCATTGGCTAAAGAAATCCAATCGGTTTTGGTACATGTATGAAACTACGAATGGGAAAAAATGGTACATCGTTGATCCGCTGAAGAATGAGAAAAAAGCTTTGTTTGACAATGATAAATTAGCCGCAGCCATTACCTTAATTGTAAAAGATCCTTTTGATGCGCAGCATTTGCCCATTGATAGTTTAAAGTTTGTACGTGATGAAAATTGGATTCAATTTCAAATTAAAAGCTCTATTGATGAAGTAACGAATGATACAACTAAGAAGAAAAATCATGAAGCTGCCAATACAACGACCAAAAAGAAAGTATTTTATTTTGAATACAACATTAATACCAATGAGTTGGTTGAGTTGAAAGATTTTAAACGTCCCGTTCGTAAACCTGCTTGGGCCAACATTTCCCCCGATAGTGCTTATGTGTTGTTTGGAAGAGACAATAATTTGTATTGGATGGATAAACAAAACTATGAAAAAGCTCTGCAAAATGAAGATGATTCAACTATTGTTGAACATGCATTAACAAAAGATGGCATTGAAAATTTTAGTTACTACAATAGCTCAAATTTATCAGGCATGGGCGAGTCGAATGTTGATAAAGAAAAAAATAAAAAGAAACGCAAAGCCGTATGGGCTTACTGGTCGCCTAATAGTCGTTACTTTTCACTAACAAGAGTAGATAATAGAAATGTACAAGATTTATGGGTAATTAATAGTATTGCACAACCCAGGCCAACCCTGGAAACTTACAAATATTGGATGCCCGGCGAAAAACAAGCACCGGTTGATCACTTGTATTTATTCGACATGCAAAAGCAAGAAGGTAAAGAATTGCCTGTTGCTGAATTTAAGGATCAGGATATTAGCATTTGGGCAGCTCCCGGCAAAAAAAATAACAGAGATGATGATACACGCCCCAACATTTGGTTAGGAACTAATCAGGCCTTTTACTTTACGCGTACCAGCCGCGATTTAAAACGAGTAGATATTTGTAAAGCATGGGTTGGTCCCGACACCATTCAAACCTTAATACAAGAACGCTTTAATACTTACGTAGAAGTGAAAAGATTGGGCTTGGTAAACGAAGGAAAAGAACTAATTGAATGGAGTGAACGTGATGGGTGGGGACATTTTTATTTGTATGATGGAAACGGTAAATTTAAAAATCAAATTACCTCAGGGCCTTATCATTGTGAAGATATTTTAGGCATTGACTCTGACAAACGCATTTTATATTTCACGGCTAATGCACGTGAAAAAAATGAAAACCCATATTATCTTCATGCTTATAGTGTTCATTTAGACGGTACCGGATTGACTTTATTAGATGCCGGTAACTATGACCACGCTATTGAAATAAATGATGATAACCGCTATTTCGTTGATAATTACAGCAGGGTAAATACTGTACCGGCTTCTGCTTTGTATAATACTGACGGGAAGTTATTAATGAATTTGGAAACGGCTGACTTATCTGCACTAATGGCTACAGGTTATAAATTTCCGGAAACATTTACGGTAAAGGCTGATGATGGCATTACTGATTTGTATGGGGTGCTTTATAAACCTTTCGATTTTGATTCAACCAAAAAATATCCTGTTATTGAATATGTTTATCCCGGACCTCAAACAGAAGCTGTTAATACTTCTTTTTCAACCAATATGAATCGGACAGACAGGCTTGCACAATTAGGATTTATTGTTGTTACTGTTGGTAATAGGGGTGGTAATCCATCGCGCAGCAAATGGTACCATACTTATGGTTATGGAAACTTGCGCGATTACGGATTGGCCGATAAAAAAACTGCTGCTGAACAATTGTGTAACAAATATTCGTATATGGACATTAATCGAGTAGGCATACATGGTCACAGTGGTGGTGGATTTATGAGTGCTGCAGCTATGTTGGTTTATCCTGATTTTTTTAAAGTGGCTGTATCTTCATCTGGTAACCATGATAACAGTATTTACAACCGTTGGTGGAGTGAAAAGCATCATGGAGTAAAAGAAATTATTAAAGGTGGCGATACCAGTTTTGTTTATAGCATTGATAAAAACCCAGATATTGCCAGTCATTTAAAAGGGCATTTAATGCTTTCAACAGGTGATATAGATAACAATGTACATCCTGCTAATACCATTCGCTTAGCCAACGCTTTGATTAAAGCCAATAAGCGCTTTGATTTGGTTGTGTTGCCGGGTCAGCGCCATGGTTATGGTGATATGACAGAATATTTTTGGTGGCGTATGGCAGATTATTTTTCTAAATACCTGATGGGTGATACCACCGAAAGAAGCGTCAATATAACTGAAATGGATAATGATATACCCATGAACAAATAATATTTGCTTGTGTAAAGCAAGAAATGCACCTACTAAAAAATACAGGCTTTTTTACTTTACTCATTTTTTACATGAAAAAGCGGCTGATTATTGATTTTCAGCCGCTTTTTTATTTCATTTAAAAGTAAAAAAGTTCAACTTATTTGGTTAAAAATGCCCTGAAATCGGCCATTCTGGCTAAATTATGGCTAATAGAAAAGTTGCGTAGATTGCTGTCCTCGCTTATTTTAGGCAACTTGTTAACCCCTGTTTTAATAACCATGTGCTCATGAAGTTTTTTTACTTCTTCAACCGATAAATCTAATAAGTAAGCAATTCTTTGATTGGCAAGTCCCATTACATGAAATATCAAATACTTTCTTTCTAGTTCAGAATAATTGAAAGGATTGACATTTCTTATTCTTTCTTCCCGATAAACCAATGATTCTTCAATGATAGTGGGATAGGGTAAAGTTGTTCGAGGGTCTAAATAGAATTCTTCACCATTCATTATACGCTGAAAAGCATCAATGATTAAATCTTCAAAAAATGGTTTCATTAAAAAACCATCAGCCAAACATAAAGTGGCATTAAATAAATTTTCTTCGTGATCATGAACGGTTAAAATTAAAATTTTAATGTTGGGGTAAAATATCTTCATGTAATGAGCCAGTGAAGCACCATCGGCAATAGGCATATTAATGTCAATGACCAGCAAATCGGGTAAAGGCTTTTTTTCCAGTTCCAAGTCTTTAATATAAACCAGAAATTCATAAGCAGAATAACAGGCTTTTTCCATAACAAAGTCTGTACGCTCAATAAAAAAATCTCTGAAGCGCCAATGGGTTCGGTAGTGGTCATCTACCATAACAAATCTATACATGCACTTAAGTATTGGTTAATAATAGGCATTTTGCCAATTTACAACCTCATGCTTTAATTTTTTTGATTTGTTGGGGACAAATGTGTTGGCAAATTACATTTTTTTAACTCAAATTTCCAAAAATCATTTTTAACTGAAACTTTTGCTTTTTGCTCCATTCTTAATTTCTTAACCACAAGTTCTAACAAGTTCATTTATTTTCGTAAAAAAATGTACATATGAGAAAGCTTATTTTAGGTGCACTGTTACTTTACATCCCCTTTAGTTCAATGGCGTGGGGTATGTTAGGCCATAGAGTAGTTGGGCAAATTGCCGAAAGCTATTTGAACCCCAAAGCGGCTGCTGCCATCAAAGAAATTTTAGGCAATGAAACTATTGCATTGGCCAGTACTTGGGCCGATTTTGTTCGTTCGGATAAAGATTATGATTACTTAACCCCTTGGCATTACATTAATGTGGCCGATAACTTAACCCAACAGGAATTAAATGCTTATTTAGCTCAGGATACCATAGCCGATGCTTACACAAAAATCAATTTTTTGGCAAGTGAATTGAAAAAGAAAGATTTGCCTAAAGATGTAAAGAAAATGTATGTGCGATTACTCATTCATATTGTGGGAGATGTACATCAACCCATGCACGTAAGTCGTGAAGAAGATGCCGGCGGTAATAAAATTAAAGTATTTTGGTTTGGACAAGCTACTAATTTACATTCAGTTTGGGATGATAAATTAATCAGCAGTGAACAACTTAGCTATACGGAATATACCAATGCTATTAATTTTACTACACCTGAACAACGTAAAGCCTGGATGCAACAGCCTGTTAGTCAGTGGATTTACGATTCGTATGTAATTGCCCAAAAATTATATGGTGAAATCAATTCGCCCGATCCACGTTTAAGTTACCGTTATGTTTACGATCACATTGCCATAGCCAACCAACAATTATTAAAGGGTGGTGTGCATTTAGCAGGTATTCTCAATCAAATTTTTGGTTAATTCAATTTATTGGCGAAACAAATTCCTTTTCACTTTTAGATACTACAATTGTTGCAGCGCCATTACCAATAAGGTTGGTAATGGCCCTTGCTTCACTCATAAATTTATCTACGCCTAATAAAAAGGCAAGTCCTTCTACCGGAATACTGTGCAATGCAGAAAGGGTGGTAGTTAAAACAATAAAACCACTGCCGGTTACACCTGCCGCACCTTTGGAGGTTAGCATTAAAATAAGAATTATCATTACCAAGTGCTCTAATCCTAAATGTACCTGATAAAGCTGCGCAATAAATACCACAGCCATTGACAAATAAATAGAGGTGCCATCTAAATTGAATGAATAACCCGTGGGAATAACCAATCCAACCACTGCTTTACTGCAGCCCATTTTTTCCAACTTATACATCATGGAAGGTAGAGCTGCTTCAGAGGAGGATGTGCCTAAAACCAATAATATTTCATCTTTAATGGCAGATAGATAGTGCAGCACATTAATGCCATAATATTTTAAAATACTTCCCAGAACAATTAGTACAAAGAATGCTGATGCACCATAAACACATGCAACCAATTTGATAAGAGGAAGTAAAGTAGCTAAGCCAAATTTTCCAACCGTAAAAGCCATTCCCCCAAAAGCACCTAAAGGTGCCAGGTACATAATGTATTTTAAAACAAGAAATAAATAGTGTGCAATTCTTCCCAAAAAGTCAATAATGGTAACTCTTTTGCTATGATTATTAACAATTATTCCCACAATAATGGCCACAATTAATGCCTGAATGGTTGTATTTGATTGAAGAAATGCCAGCCAACTGAAGTTTTCTGCAGAAGATGGATTTTTTGCAATGGGTATGGACAAACTGGAAGTATCAACATGGCCCGGTTTAAAAATCAGACCTACTGCTATTCCAATGAATAATGAAAATGTACTTACCAGTTCAAAATAAATTACAGCTTTTAAACCAATTCTTCCCACTTTTTTTAAATTCCCCATGCCGGCAATACCCAGCACTATTGTAAAAAATATTATTGGTACAATAAAAAGCTTAATAATTTCTATGAAATAACTGCCTAAAAACTTCATTTTTACTGCTGTTTGTGGCGCCGCAATACCCAAAACAATAGCGGCAATAATGGCCACAAAAACGTAGAATGTTAAGTGTGTGAATATTTTTTTCAAGAACGAAATTTTACAAATTATTAATCAATATAAATTTAGTCCCTATCACTATGGCTTTAATGGGAAAAAAATCACCATGAAATTAACGGTAAATGCAATTTTCGCACAAAAAACAAACAAAATATGGTAGGCTGTTTACAACACACTACTTTTGTTTCATTGATTGAACGAAGCCTTCATACAACAACTGCATGTAAAAAACACTTACAAATATTCAATTTTAAAAATGAACGATTATGGCTGCCAGAACTGATTTATTTCAATCGCCCGATTACTATCAACTGGATGATTTATTAACCGAAGAGCATAAAATGATTCGTGATGCAGTTCGGAATTACGTCAAAAAAGAAATTTCACCCATTATTGAAGAATATGCCCAAAATGCCGCATTCCCCGAACATATTGTGGCACAATTGGGGCAGTTAGGTTGTTTTGGCCCTACCATACCCACAGAATATGGCGGTGGTGGTTTAGATTATATAAGCTACGGACTTATGATGCAGGAATTGGAAAGGGGTGATAGTGGTGTGCGTTCTACTGCCAGTGTGCAAGGCTCGTTGGTAATGTTCCCTATATATGCTTATGGAAATGAAGAGCAGCGTAAAAAATATTTACCCAAGCTGGCTTCAGGTGAATGGCTAGGTTGTTTTGGTTTAACGGAGCCTAATTTCGGCAGCAATCCTGCCGGAATGTTAACCCATTTTACCGATGCAGGTGATCATGTTATTTTGAATGGTGCCAAAATGTGGATTAGCAATGCCCCATTTGCAGATGTTGCTGTTGTATGGGCTAAGAATGATAATGGCGAAATACAAGGATTAATTGTAGAAAGAGGTATGGAAGGGTTTTCAACACCCACTACACATGGCAAATGGAGTTTGCGCGCCAGTGCTACCGGTGAACTGGTGTTTCATGACGTAAAGGTGCCTAAAACTAATATATTACCAAACATAAAAGGTTTAAAAGGGCCATTAAGTTGTTTAACCAAAGCTCGTTACGGCATAGCTTGGGGTGCTTTGGGGGCTGCAATGGATTGCTATGATACGGCTTTGCGTTATAGCCAAGAGCGTGTTCAGTTTGGTAAACCCATTGGTGCATTTCAATTGCAACAAAAAAAATTAGCCGAAATGATTACCGAAATAACCAAGGCCCAACTATTGGTTTGGCGTTTGGGTGTGTTAATGAATGAAGGAAAAGCCACACCTGCTCAGGTAAGCATGGCTAAAAGAAACAGTTGTGAAATAGCAACACAAATTGCACGGGATGCCAGGCAAATGTTGGGTGGAATGGGTATTACCGGCGAATATTCTGTAATGCGTCATATGATGAATTTGGAAAGTGTAATTACTTATGAGGGAACGCATGATATTCACTTACTAATTACCGGTATGGATGTTACCGGCTTCAATGCATTTAATTAGTTGATGGACTTTTGAAAACATGAATGACCCTTCGAAACATACTAAACCAAAATTTTCAGATTTTCCACCTGTTTTTTTGGTGGGAATGATGGGTAGTGGCAAAAGTTATTGCTGTAAGCAATTAGTAAAACATTTAAATTTTAATGGAATAGATTTAGATGCGCTAATTGAAGAAAGGCACCACCAATCAATCGCCAATATTTTTGAACAATCAGGTGAAGCCTATTTCAGAAAAGAAGAAGCTGCTGTATTAAGGGAAATAGGTATTCAAAAGCATACCATTATAGCAACAGGCGGTGGTACACCTTGTTTTCATCAAAATATGCAATGGATGAATGAACATGGCATAACGGTTTGGTTAAACACCCCTGTAAATGTATTAGTTCAACGCTTATGGCATGAAAAAAAACATCGTCCTTTAATTGCACACTTTGAAAATGTAAATGATTTAGAAGTTTTTTTAAACAAAAAGTTAGAAGAGCGAAACGAGTTTTATGCATTAGCACATATCCATATGAATGAAGTAAACTTGAATATTCATTCCTTACTAAACGAAATAGAACAGCTATTCAAAAATAATTTTCAACATAATTATTTATAAATCATGCATAGAGGTTTTATAGCAACAGCAGCTTGGTTAGGGGCATTAACCGTTATATTAGGTGCATTCGGCGCTCATACATTAAAGCAGTGGGTTGATGCAGATACATTAAATGTATATGAAACGGGCATTCATTATCAAATGTTTCATGTGCTGGCGATTATTGCCATGGGAGTTTTGTACAAATCATTTCCCGGACGTTGGATGCGTGCATCAGGGCGTTTTTTTGCAATTGGAATTTTGTTTTTTTCAGGTTCATTATATGCTATTACTTTTTTAAAAGCCATGCATAACAGTACTTTAATTCCCATAATAGGTCCCATTACCCCTTTAGGTGGATTGTTTTTCATAGCAGGATGGGTTTGCATGGCAATTGCCATACACCGTAAAAGCTAGGTTGGTTTAGTTAGGTTAAGAAAATCTGAATAACTACTTAGTATTGAATAAATAATCCACATATCCGGCCATTCTTTTAAATTGGCAGGTAGTTCGCTTAAATTTGTTAATATGGCAAACCGCTTAAAAAAGAATGTGCCGCCACCTCCTGATCCTGAAAAATTACAACCCGATAAAGAGGTGGAAGTAACTGTATCTGAAGTGGTAAAGGATGAGCGAACTACCAAAATTGCAGGTGCAGTATCCCTTTTATTTGCCTTCTTCTTATTCATTGCCTTTTCTTCTTATTTGTTTACTTGGCAAGATGATCAGGATAAAGTTCAGCAATTCGGCATAAAAATATTTTCCTTAGAAGATGTACGCATAGCTAATTTGTTGGGAGTATTAGGCGCTTATACAGCTCATTTGTTCATGTACAAAGGTTTTGGCATTGCTGCTTATTTGTTTTGTACTTTCTTTTTTGTAGTAGGTGTGAATGGCTTGTTTACTAAAAAAGTTTTTTCAGTTAAAAGAAATATACGTTATGTATTGGTTGGCTTGTTATTAATTAGCTTAACTGCTACCTACTTAACAACCAATATGCAATTTGCATGGGGCGGGGCTGTCGGCAATATGTTAAACACCTGGTTCTTGAATTGGTTAGGTAAATTAGGTACAGCTGCATTTATTTTAATTGCAGTTTTCTCTTATATTATTTGGCGATTTAATCCAACTTTTAGAATACCCCAATGGCCAAATTTTAAGCGCAGTAGTAAAAAACAAAATACTGCTATTGCTGAACCAACAAATGAACAGGATGCAAATTTGGAAAACGATGAAATTCCGGTTTACAGAGAATGGCAACAAGAAAGTTCTGAATTTAATGAAGTGCCATTAGAAGTGAATGGTAATGCGGACGAAGTAGTATGGACCAGTGCTAATAAATTAAAAAATGAAGGAGGTAATGTCACTGTTATACTTCCTGCCGAAGAGCCTAAGGATACCCATGATCCTTTGGTTCAGTTTGAACTAATGGAAAAAGATGCAGTACTGCATAATAATGAAAATGAATTATTGGAACAAGAAATTTTGGAACATGAAGCAGAGGAAAGTGAATTATTGGAAGCTGAACCGGTTTTAGCGCATGCATCAGTGCCTACTAAAAATGTGCCACCCAACATCAATAATAATGAACATGAAAAGCAATCCGGTGGCGCCGCTTTAATGATTGATGACGCTGTTGAAATGCCGCTTGAAATTAAGCCAGTAACAACCGAAGCGGCTGTAACTTCTTCACCCAAAAAAATAGAACCAATACTTAGTGAGCCTTATGATACAACGGCAGAATTAAGCAATTATCAATTTCCTACTTTGGATTTACTGGATTTGCACGGTAGCGAAAAAATTGTACACGACCCCGCTGAATTAGAAGCCAATAAAAACCAAATTATTGCCACTCTTCAGAATTATGATATTGCCATACAACGCATAGCCGCTACCGTTGGTCCAACGGTTACACTTTATGAAATTGTGCCTGCACCTGGGGTGCGTATTAGTCGTATAAAAAATTTAGAAGATGATATAGCTTTAAGTTTAGCCGCTTTAGGTATTCGTATCATTGCACCTATTCCCGGAAAAGGAACCATCGGTATTGAAGTGCCCAATATTCGTAAAACAGTAGTAAGTATGCGTACTTTACTGTCAAGCGAAAAATTTCAGAAAAACAATTTTTCATTGCCAATAGCCATTGGTAAAAAAATTGATAACGAAAATTTTATTGTTGATTTAGCTTCCATGCCTCACTTGTTAATGGCAGGTGCAACCGGCCAAGGTAAATCTGTTGGATTGAATGCTATATTAGTTTCCTTGTTGTATAAAAAACATCCATCTCAACTAAAATTTGTATTGGTTGATCCTAAAAAAGTAGAACTAAGCTTGTATCGTGTAATTGAGAAACATTTCTTAGCAAAATTACCCGGTGAAGATGAGGCGATTATTACAGATACCAAAAAAGTAGTGAATACATTAAATGCCCTATGTATTGAAATGGATAATCGCTACGATTTATTGAAAGAAGCAGGGGTAAGAAACATAATAGAATATAATAAGAAGTTTACGGAACGTCGCTTAAATCCTCAAAAAGGCCATCAATTCCTGCCATTCATTGTTTTGGTAGTGGATGAGTTTGCTGATTTGATTATGACTGCCGGTAAAGAGGTAGAAATGCCTATTGCACGTTTGGCACAATTAGCCAGAGCTGTGGGTATTCACTTAATTATTGCTACACAAAGGCCATCTGTTAATATCATAACAGGTACTATTAAAGCGAATTTCCCGGCTCGTATTGCCTTTAAAGTATCTTCCAAAATTGATAGTAGAACCATTTTGGATGCAGGCGGTGCAGAACAACTGATTGGTAAGGGCGATATGTTGATCAATTATAATGGTGAGATTGTTCGCTTGCAATGTGCTTTTGTAGATACGCCTGAGGTTGATAAGGTTTGTAATTTTATTGGAGAGCAAAGAGGTTATCCTGATGCTTTCTTATTGCCAGAATATGTTGATGAAAAAGATATAGAGGCAAAAGAAATGGATGTGGCAGACCGTGATCCTTTATTTGAAGATGCTGCCCGTTTAATTGTGCAAAACCAGGTTGGAAGCACTTCACTCATTCAACGTCGTATGAAATTGGGCTATAATAGAGCCGGGCGGTTAATGGACCAATTAGAAGCTGCCGGTATTGTAGGCCCTAACCAGGGTAGTAAAGCGCGTGAAGTGCGTTTTAAAACAGAATCTGAACTGGAGGAGTATTTACATTCTATGCTATAATTAGCATATTCCTTCCCCACATTTTTAATAGCTCAATAAACTATTCCACCAATACAGCGTTCTAAAGCTTAATAAAGTGTTATCTTTGCGGCCGAAATTCAGAAAAGTCGCATATTGCATCTTTTATATTTGAAAATTTATATTTAATAACACTAAATTTTTACAATGAAGTACTTGTTTTTTGTTGCAGCTTTTTTCAGTATAAGTTTTTTCACGGCCCAAGCCCAAAATGATCCTGCAGCTAAAAAAATTTTAAGCGAAGTAGGTGAAAAGGTTAAAGCTGCCAAGGGTATTACCGCAAAATTTACTTTAGAATCTATTACCAGTAAAGGCAAACCTAATGGAATTAAAACCGGAACGCTTTCAATGAAAGGCGATAAATATTTATTAAAACAAGGAAAAACCGTAATTATATGCGATGGTACAAATGTTTATAATTATGATGGCAATAAAACCATTACCAAATCATCAGTAGAAGAAAGTAATGCTACTTTAAGTCCGCAAAAATTATTATCCGGCTCATACGATAACGATTTTACGTATAAATTAATTCCTTCTAATGGTCCTAACTATCAAGTAGAAATGTTTCCCAAAGACGAAAGACGGAGTTTTCAAAAAGTTGATTTGTTTATAAATAAAGTAAAACATTTAGTTACAAAAGCAGTTATTTTAGATAAAAGCAATAACAAGACTGTGGTGTTAATAAGCAATATGAATACCAATGCCAACTTTCCTGAAGGAACATTTACTTTTAAACGTGCTAATTATCCTGCCGATGCAGAATTGTTAGATTAACATAATACAATATTTTTAACATAATTGCCACCAATGAAGGTGGCTTTTTTATTGTAGTTCTGTACCTTTATTCATTATGCGATATCTATTTGTTTTAGTTGTTTTTATATCTTCAATTAAGCTTTGCAATGCTCAATATACTGTAAAGTTGGTGGTAACATCTATTGCTACTAAACCTAATGATGCTGTGTATTTAACAGGTAATTTCAATAATTGGAATCCCAAGGATGAACAATATAAGTTAAAACCATTTGGCGGTAATAGGTTGGGTATAGTATTGAAAAATATGGCTCCCGGAAACTATGCCTTTAAATTTACACGAGGTAGTTTTGATAAAGTTGAATGTTTGGCTGATGGGCGTGATATGAATGATAGAATTTTGCAAGTAACCAATGATATTGATACCTCATTAACCATTGCCGGATGGAAGGATGATTATCCTGAAAAACCCAAACCTTATACTGCCAGCCTTCAGGTTTCAATCATTGATACAGCTTTTAATATGCCCCAATTGCATACTAAAAGGCGCATATGGATTTATTTGCCCAAAAATTATTACCAAAGCTCGCAAACTTATCCTGTGTTATATATGCAGGATGGACAAAATTTGTTTAATGAACAAACTGCATTTGCCGGTGAATGGGGTATAGATGAATGTTTAGATACACTTGCACAGAAATTAGGTAAATATTGCATTGTAGTGGGTATTGATAATGGTGGCCAAAATCGTTTAAGCGAATACAGCCCGTTTAATATACCTGCTGGAAAAGCTACACCTGATTCAGTAAAAGCTGAGGGTGATGCTTATGTTAATTTTTTAGTACAAACTTTAAAGCCTTATATCGACAATCATTACCGAACCAAAAAAGGACCTGACTATACTTATATTGCAGGAAGCAGTATGGGGGCTGTAATCAGTTATTATGCGGCTGTTAAATATCCAAACGTATTTGGCGCTGCAGGTATTTTCTCACCTGCGTTTTGGTTGTACACGCCACAGCAACTGCATTTGAATACTGCAAAAAACTTTAAACCGGTATTTTATTTTTATGCAGGTGGAAAAGAGAGTGCCAGTATGGTAAATGATATGGATGCAGTTATTAATGCTTTAAATGCTTACCCCAATCATGTTATTCGTCGATCAATATACCCACCCGGTACTCATAATGAAAAGTACTGGCGACAAGAATTTCCGGCTTTTTACAATTGGTTAATGCAGCTTTATTAAACCAAATATGTTACCCCTTCAATAGCTAAATCAGTGTTTGGGAAAATGGGTTGTGTTTCCTTCAGAAATTCTTCCAGTTGTTCATATTTACTGCTAAAGTGCCCAATAATTAATTTTTTAACTTGTGCTTTAGCTGCAAAAGTAGCAGCCTGTATGGTAGTAGAATGATAACGTACCAGGGCTTTGTGTTCACAGTTTTGTAAATAAGTAGTTTCATGATACAATAGGGATGCCCCCTCACAAACTATTGCATTTTCAGGTGTATAACGAGTGTCGGCGCAGTAAGCATATGATTTTGCCGGCTTATTGGGATTAGTGAGTAGTTCGTTGGCAATAACGGTTCCCTCTTTGTTGGTATAATCTTCGCCTTTTTGTAAAGCTTCATAATATGCAGCCGGTATATGATAAGCAATAACTGCTTCTTTATTAATTTTTCTTGGCATGCGTTTTTCCTTAATAATAAATCCCCAACAAGGTATTCTGTGTTCAACAGGAAAAAGCTTCACAGAGAATTTTGGATCATCTATTAAAATATTTTCAAAATTTTCTAAAGCATGAAAATGAAGTTGAAAAGGCAAATCTGTGCTACCTGCTTTTAGTTGTAGTTGTATAATATTTTCTAATGCTGCAGGGGCATATAAATGCAAATCATTCTGTCTGCCTAACAGGCCCATACTTGTAATTAAACCGGGTAAACCAAAGTAATGGTCGCCATGCAAATGGGATATTAAAATATGATTGATTTTACTTCTTCTAATTTTATACTTAGCTAATTGAGTTTGTGTGCCTTCACCGCAATCTATTAAAATGAGTTGGTCGCCAATGGTAACTATTTGCGCAGTTGGATGCCTGTCGTAAGCAGGCAAAGCAGAGTTATTGCCTAAAATAGTTACTCCAAACATAATTGATTTTTTTTCAATTTAAGAAACAAGTATTTTGTATTATCAATGAAGTGTTAAAAAAATACTTGCTACAAATTTAATTTATTTATCGTCCTCGGTATCAAATTCAAAATCATTTGAATCCAGTAACTCTCTTTCAATCTCTTCCATTTGCACAATATCCCAAGCTTCACTTTCAGTTGGGGTATAATTCAGCATTTCCAACAAATCTTCTTTTTCAAAAACATCCGTTATTTTATTATTCATTTCACAAACAATAAAAGAAGCACTATTATCGTAAAAACTTTGTTGTATTTCAATAATCTTTTGCGCTATATTGCCGTCAATATCATGAACTTTGTTTAACTTTAAAATGAGATTTTTGAGTGACCCCTGAAGATATTGTTGACACATAGCAGCTAATTCATCAGCCATATTGTCATAAATAACAGGCTCTTCTGGCGTTAAAACGGTAAATTTTTCCTTGGTATCAATTTTGACTTTCATAAACAATATTTCTAAACATGTTGTGAATAAATTGAAGGCAACTTTGATCAAAAATATTCGTTATAATTGTATAAATCCAAAAGAATATGGATAATAATTTTTCAGCTCAGGTTAAAGAAATCATTTCTTTCAGTCGTGAAGAGGCTTTACGGCTGGGTAATGATTTTATTGGCACAGAGCACTTACTATTAGGCTTAATTAGAGATGGTGAAAATGTTGCAATAAAGGTTTTAAAGCAATTGAATGTTGACCTTTACGAATTACGTAAAGAAATTGAGTTGGCAGTAAAAGATAAAACCGGAAAAAATATTGCAAATATTAATAGTTTGCCCCTAACTAAGCAGGCCGAAAAAGTAATTCGTGTTACTGTGTTAGAAGCAAAGGCTTTAAAAAGCCCATTGGTAGAAACCGAACATTTGTTGTTAAGTATTTTAAAAAACAAAGAAAATATAGCCACACAAATTCTAAACCAATTTGATGTTGATTATGATATTTTCAAAAATGAATTAGGTATGGTAGGTACCAATTCTACGCCTCCACCCAAAAACGAATTTTCCGATGAGGGTGAAGATGATTTTGATGATGAAAAACAAAAATCTTATCAACGCACAGCCAAACAAGGTAATGTTAAAAGCAAAACGCCCGTACTCGATAATTTTGGTAGAGATATTACCAAATTGGCTGAAACCAATTCTTTAGATCCTATTGTAGGTAGGGAAGAAGAGATTGAAAGGGTTTCACAAATCCTTTCACGTAGAAAAAAGAATAATCCCATTTTAATTGGTGAGCCCGGTGTTGGTAAAACCGCCATTGTTGAAGGTTTAGCATTGCGTATTGTACAAAGAAAGGTGAGCAGGGTGTTGTTTGATAAAAGAGTTGTATCTCTGGATTTAGCTGCCTTGGTTGCCGGAACAAAATATCGGGGACAATTTGAAGAACGCATGAAAGCCATCATGAATGAATTAGAAAAGAACCGTGATGTTATTTTATTCATTGATGAAATTCATACCATTGTAGGTGCAGGTGGTGCCAGTGGCTCATTAGATGCATCAAATATTTTTAAACCCGCATTAGCTCGTGGTGAATTGCAATGCATAGGTGCTTCTACTTTAGATGAGTACCGCCAGTATATTGAAAAAGATGGTGCCTTAGATCGTCGTTTCCAAAAAGTGTTAGTTGAACCACCTAGCGTGGAAGATACTATCATGATTTTGAATAACATTAAAAGCAAATATGAAGATTTCCATAATGTTACTTACGATCAGGAAGCCATTGATTCATGTGTAAAATTGAGTGATCGATACATGACTGATCGCTTATTGCCTGATAAAGCAATTGATGTTTTGGACGAAGTAGGTGCTCGTGTGCACTTGAAAAATATTAATGTTCCTCAAGAAATAGTTGATTTAGAAAAACAAATTGAAGAAGTTAAAAACGAAAAGAATAAAGTAGTTAAAAGCCAGCGTTTTGAAGAAGCTGCTGCTTTACGCGATAAAGAAAAACGTTTGGGTGAAGAATTGGAAAAAGCTAAGTTGGTTTGGGAAGAAGAAAGTAAAAACAAACGTTACCCCATTGGTGAAGAGGATATAGCCGAAGTAGTAAGTATGATGACAGGTATACCTGTGAAGCGAATGGTACAGGCAGAAACTGAAAAACTTCGCCGTATGGCCGAAGATATGAAAGGAATGGTAATTGGTCAGGATGAAGCCATTGCTAAAGTTGTAAAAGCCATTCAACGGAATAGGGTAGGTTTAAAAGATCCTAAAAAACCCATTGGTACTTTCATCTTCTTAGGTCCTACCGGTGTAGGTAAAACTGAATTAGCCCGTTCGTTAGCTCGTTATATGTTCGACTCAGAAGATGCATTAATACGCATTGATATGAGTGAATATATGGAAAAATTCACTGTTAGTCGTTTAATAGGTGCTCCTCCGGGCTATGTAGGTTACGAAGAGGGCGGCCAATTAACTGAAAAAGTGCGTCGCAAACCCTATAGCGTTATTTTGTTAGATGAAATTGAAAAAGCACACCCCGACATTTATAATATTTTATTACAAGTATTAGATGATGGTCAGTTGACAGATGGATTAGGTCGTAAAATTGATTTTAAAAATACTTTGATTATTATGACTTCCAACATTGGGGTACGCCAATTAAAAGATTTTGGAAGTGGCGTTGGTTTTGCAACAGCTGCACGTATTCAAAATGAAGAAGAAAATAACAAAGCCGTTATTGAAAAAGCGCTGAAACGTACATTCTCTCCTGAATTTTTAAATCGTATTGATGATGTTGTAATATTCAATGCTTTATCCAAAGAAAATATTTTCAGCATTATTGATATTTTGATGAAAGGTGTAATGAAACGTTTGGTGAATTTAGGTTTCACCCTTGAATTAACCGATGAAGCAAAAGAATTTATTGCCGACAAAGGTTATGATGTTCAATATGGTGCTAGGCCTTTGCACAGAGCTATTCAAAAATATTTAGAAGATCCGTTGGCTGAGGAAATATTAAACATGAATGTAAAAGCCGGTGATGTTTTGATTGCATCACTAGACAAAGACAAAACAAAAATTGTTTTTGAATTGAAAAGAGCAGCTGAGCAGCAAAGTGCTAAAGCTTAAGTTTACATTTTTTAAATTATATAAACCTGCAGTTTGTTGCTGCAGGTTTTTTTATTGTAAAAATGCGTTCATGGCATCTGTTGGTTTGCCTGTAATATCAAACGCACCTAAACCGTAGCCTTGCCAATTATTATAACACTCCGGTTCCCAATAAAATACACCTATGCCATTATGATTGGGTATGCCTCGTACTTTCTGAATTAAATCGGTTAAAAACTGTTTGCAAATAGCAGGTTGATTCACAGGCATTCCGGCTTCACATATCATTACAGAACAATTATAACGATTAATCATATCGTTCATATTCGCCAGGCATTGGGTATTGTATGAATTCCAATTGGTACTGTCAGGATAAAGCGACATGCCAATTATATCCCACTGGGCGCCATTGTTTTTTAAACCATCAAAAAGCCACCGAAATAAATTATTATTGTATCCATTAGATACATGTACAATTACTTGAATGTTTTGGTTGAAGTTTTTTACAGCTTTATAACCGGCTTCGATTAATGTTGCAAATTGATTCATGTTGGTAGAAGCTCGTCCATCTTCCCATAGCATGCCATTATCAACCTCATTACCAATTTGTACCCATTTTGGAACAATATTTTTTTGTTGCAATGCCTGCAAAACTTGTGTTGTATAGGTGCTAAGTGTATTTACTAAAGCCGGAAATGCTAAGTTTAACCATGCAGCTGGTTTGGTTTGTTTGCCGGGATCAGCCCAAGTGTCACTATAATGAAAGTCTAATAAAATATCCATTCCGGCTTGTTTTGCACGTAAAGCTTTTGCTATAACATCATTTAAGTTGCACCAGCCGTTTGAAGGGTTTACCCAAATGCGTAACCGTATGGCATTAATACCTTTTTGTTTCAGTAACGTAAATAAATCAGTTTTTATTCCTAATGAGTCATAATAGTACCAACCTGCTGCTTCCATTTCTGTAACCCAGCTTACATCAGCTCCTTTGTAAAATTTGGTAGTGTCGCCGGTTGTTACATTGTTGGATGAATTGGGTTTGCTACATCCAATAGTACCATATAAAATTCCCAATAGCAATACTATTTTAAACTTAAACATAATTGCATAGTTGTTTAGCTGCCCCATCTAAATGTTGAGATATTAATGCCGGCAATATCTAAAGCCCTATCAACTACAGAAGCTGCAACATCTTCAATAGTCTTGGGCTGGTGGTAAAATGAAGGGGTAGCCGGTAAAATAATTCCGCCTGCCAACGTAATGGTTTCCATGTTTTTAATATGGATTAAATTATAAGGTGTATCGCGAATCATTAAAATTAATTTCCGCCTTTCTTTTAGTATGACATCTGCGGCTCGTGTAACTAAATCATCACTAATGCCAGCAGCAATTCTTCCCATTGTACCCATACTGCAAGGTGCAACAATCATGGTATTGTATTGCGCAGACCCTGAAGCAAACGGTGCGGAAAAATCGTATTTAGTATAATATTGAAAAGGATAATTGGAATAGTTGTTATTACCTAATTCTGTTTCCCAAACTAATTGAGCGTTTTTGCTCATAACTATTCCAACATTGGCTATTTGTTCTTTCAATGCAACAAGCCTATCTAACAGCAGTTTAGCATAAATGGCGCCACTGGCACCTGAAATAGCTACAATAATTTTATGTTGCATGCTTTTACTTTGCTTGTATAACAAAAGTAAGTGTTAAAAGTTAATACAACCTGTATGTAAAAGGGAAGTATTTTTTATTGCATAATATTTATGCTGTTTTCATAGCCTTCATCAATCAGTAAATTATTGCCATCGGCAGCAGCTGTAGCAAGTTCATCGCAACGGTTATTCCATTCATTTTCTGCATGCCCTTTCACCCATTTAAACTTTACGTTATATTGTTTGGATAGTTGATAATATTTTAGCCAAAGGTCTTTATTTTTTTTTCCTCCTTTAAAGTCGGTTTTAATCCAATTATCTAGCCATTTTTTTTCAACACTATTCACTACATATTGACTATCGGTATAAATAGTAACCGGTAAATTCTTTTTTGTTAATGATTGTAATGCAACAATTACCGCCATTAATTCCATGCGGTTATTGGTAGTTAAACGATAACCGGCTGATAATTCTTTTTTATGTGGCCCCCAAAACATAACAATACCATATCCGCCGGGTCCGGGATTACCCCTTGCTGCGCCATCTGTAAAAATAACAAGTGAAGGTTGTTGCTTTTGCATGCGGTAAACATACTAATAATTGTAATGATGCACACAATAATTAACCCCAATCAAGCTATAATTTTTTATTCTGCTAAATAATATTCCCCCTTCATGTATAAAGTTGCTTTGCCGGAAATATTTACTCTTTCATGGTGCATTTCACACAGTAAGGTGCCGCCTCTTTTGGATATTTGCCTGGCCGTTAGTTGTTGCTTGTTTAATACTTTACTCCAATAAGGAATTAAAGTAGCATGTGCTGAACCGGTAACAGGATCTTCACCTATTACTGAGTTGGGTACAAAAAACCTAGACACAAAATCGGTTTCGTTACCTTGAGCAGTAACAATTATGCCTAAAGTATTCAGTTGGTTTAGTTCTACAAAGTTGGGTATTAGTTGTTGAATAGTTGATTCATTCGGGTAAACCAATAAATAATCTCTCGATTTCCATACACTTTGTGGTGCAATGTTAAATCCTTTTAATAAATGATGGGGAATATTATGTACTTGCTCCGGCATTCTGGCAGGAAAGTTCATTACTAACCAATCGTCTTTTTTCTCAACAATTAATAAACCACTTTTACTTTTAAATTGAATGCGATGTTTGGCTAATTTCAAAATATTAAAAATAACAAATGCAGTTGCTAAAGTTGGATGCCCTGCCAAATCAATTTCAACCTCAGGTGTGAACCACCTAATTTCAAATTCATCATTGTGTTGTACAAAAAATGCAGTTTCCGATAAATTGTTTTCCATGGCTAATTGTTGCATCACCTCGGTGGGAAGCCATGATTTAAGCGGACAAACTGCAGCAGGATTGCCGCCAAATAAATGGTCAGTGAATGCATCAACTTGATAAATGGGATATGATTTCATGTTTTTATTCATTTATAAATTAAACCTGGAAAACGCCTGTTTTGAATTCCGGGATATCGGCATTTTCATTAGCTGCAGCAATGCCGTTTGCAATATATTTTCTGGTTAAAATTGGATCAATGATTTCGTCAACCCATAACCGTGCAGCAGCATAGTATGCAGTTGTTTGCGCATTATATTTTTCTTTTAATGAATTTAATAACTTGTTTTCTTCTTCGCTTGAAATTGTTTTGCCCTGTGCTTTTAAATTGGCTACTTGAATTTGTAGCATGGTTTTGGCTGCTTGTTCACCACCCATTACAGCAATTTTTGCGCTTGGCCAAGCATAAATAAAACGAGGATCATAAGCTTTGCCACACATGGCATAATTTCCGGCTCCAAAGCTATTTCCTATAATAATGGTAATTTTTGGAACAACTGAATTGGCAACTGCATTTACTAATTTGGCCCCATCTTTAATAATGCCACTATGTTCACTGCGACTACCAACCATAAATCCGGTTACATCTTGCAAAAAAACAAGAGGTATTTTTTTCTGATTGCAGTTCATAATAAATCGCGCTGCTTTATCGGCGCTGTCATTATAAATAACACCGCCCATTTGTAATTCCCCTTTTCTGTTTTTTGTTATTAACCTTTGATTGGCAACAATACCTACACTCCATCCTTCAATACGTGCATACCCACAGATGATGGATTTTCCATAATCGTTTTTAAAGGGCTCGAATGAGCTGCCGGTGCCGTTTTCATTCGCATCAACAATCCGTTCTATTATTTCATGCATATCATACGGTTTGGCATTATCAACCGACATAATGCCATAAATTTCTTCCGGATTTTTAAAAGGGGCATAGGCTTTAATTTTATTAAAGCCGGCTTTGGGTGAACTTCCTAATTGTTGAATGATTTTTTTTATGTGATTCAAACATTCCTGTTCCGTTTTGAATCGGTAATCGGCAATGCCACTAATTTCGGTATGTGTAATAGCCCCACCCAAAGTTTCATTGTCAATAACTTCACCTATAGCTGCTTTAACCAAATATGAACCGGCTAAGAAAATGGATCCATTACCTTCAACCATTAGTGTTTCATCGCTCATTATGGGTAAATAAGCACCGCCTGCTACACAAGCACCCATTACGGCAGCTATTTGTGTAATGCCCATTGCACTCATTTTGGCATTATTTCTAAAAATGCGACCAAAATGTTCTTTGTCAGGAAATATTTCGTCTTGTAATGGAAGATAAACACCGGCACTATCAACCAGATAAATAATCGGCAATTTATTTTCCATTGCTATTTCCTGTAATCGTAAATTTTTTTTACCGGTTATAGGAAACCAGGCACCTGCTTTAACGGTTTGATCGTTTGCAACGATAACGCATTGACGACCTTTAATAGTACCTATTCCGCCAACTGTTCCACCTGCCGGGCAGCCGCCTTCTTCTGCATACATTTCATATCCTGCAAATGTCCCCAACTCTATAAATTCTGTATGCTCATCAATTAAATAGGCTATTCTTTCGCGAGGGGTAAGTTTATTTTTTTGGTGTTGTTTTTCAATGGCCGATTTTCCGCCGCCATTTTTTATTTTTTCTTTCTCTTTTTTAACTGCGCTATTCAATAGCTTCATCCAGTCTTCATTCTTATTAAATTCTAAGTCAGTCATACGAACAAGTGTTAGTATAACAAAATTAGGGAAATGTAGTGGATGGACAATTTTGTTTATTCTTTACAAATATTATTGCCGTTATTGATGTATGGTTTATCGTTATTACAAATTTTGAACCACCGAAAGTTGGCCCGATTACTAGTTGCTTGTTTTAATGAAGTGGCATATAAAGCATAAACACAACCTACAAAACCGCCTGCTACTTGTGTGCTTAATGGCTTAGCATCAACTCCTTGCTGTAATAATTGCCAATGATTGGGTTGAAGGGCATAATAAAAATCATAGGTGGCACCATTGGCATTAATTTTTAGTTGTAATGAATGATTCAATGGTATTTTTCTTTCGGTAATCAATTGCATATTATTATTCAGGGTACTTGTATCTCCTCGATATAATTGAATAACGGGTTCTTTATTTTTATTTACAGATTGACAGAGATAATAAAAAGCATGTTCATTTTGAAAAACAATTAAACCCGCTTTTTCATTAGAGTTTGTCGGCGTAAAATTTAATTGCGTTGACGCATATCCATACAAATGTGTTTGCCGCCAACCTAAAAAAGAAGGATTAAGGGGCTCACTGCATGTAATGGGTTGCAGTTGCATGCTAATTCCTTTATTTGAAATTTGAAACCATTGATGTTTGGGTGTTCGCAAATATTGCCAACTATCATTTAGTTTTTGAGTAAGGAAAGAATCAGTAAAACAAAAATTACCATTGTATGGCTGTTGGTGTGGAAACCGATATGAATTAGTTGAAATGCTATATTGATACTGCACTAAATCGTTGTTTTGTGTTATGTATGGCCATCCATCTTCCCATTTTACCGGGGCCATAAAAGTTTCTCTTCCTGTATTATAAAAATCATTTTCATATGGTCTGCAACCTAAAAATACGGCCACCCACTCACCCGTAGGCGTTTGTGTAAATTGTGCATGACCGGTTGTTGTAATAGGGTTGGGCCTATTGGGATTTAACTGGCGTTGTGTTAATATGGGGTTGTTTTGCCAAGGTTCATAAGGTCCGTCAACTTGTTTACTTCTGAAAACTACTTCTGAATGTTGATAAGCAGTACCACCTTCAGCACAAATTAAATAGTAAAATCCATCTTTTTGAAATATATGTGGGCCTTCAATCCATATGGGTTTTTTAGATAAATCAACACCGCCATTTACTATAATCTTTTCTTTACCTATCGTTTCAAATTTTTGTATATCAAATTCAACCAAGCGAATGGTGCGGTGTCCTTCATATAATGGCTGATTGTTAGGCGCTACGCTATTATAAACTAAATAAGTTTTGTTTTGTATGGTATCAAAAAAAAGGGAAGGGTCAATACCATCTACTTTCGGCAAGGGTATTGGGTTACTCCATGGACCTGCCGGATTTTGAGCAGTCACAATAAAATTGCCCAACTTGTCAATTAAGGTACAAACAATGTAAAATTTCCCTTGATGGTAACTGATGTCTGGTGCAAATAAACCTCTCGAAACTCCTGCACTATCTAAATTCAATTGTTCGGGTCGGTTCAATGCAAAGCCTAATTGTTGCCAATGCACTAAATCTTTGCTATGAAAAATGGGTAACCCCGGAAAATATGCAAAGGTTGAATTGGTTAAATAATAGTCATTACCCACTTTACAAATTGAAGGGTCGGGATAAAACCCTGCTAAAATTGGGTTTTGAAATGTGCAATTGCTTTGCGCTTGCAGCTGATGTGTACAAAAAAATATGGTAATTAGTGATAATATTTTTTTCATCTGATTATTGTTTAAAATTAACTACATCCCAATACGCTTTTTTAGGTTGATAATTGGCATCAAAAAGCAAAGGATAATTTTTTCTTCCGGGTACAGGATAATTGTCTAACCAGGTAGTTCTATCTGTTAAGTTCCAAAAGGTAACCCCGGTAATTTTTTGTTTATTGGCTCTAAATACTTTAAATACCATTTTGTACTGTTCATCTTGTTTATGTTCAAGCTCAGGGGTATAAGCGTCAATGTCTTTTTCAGTTTTAGGTCTTAATTTTTTTTCCCATGGGTAAATAGATACATCCAGTTCTGTTATTTGCACCTGTAAACCCAGTGCAGCAAAGCTTTGAATGGTTTGTTGTAAATCGGTTTGTGTAGGTTCATAAATGCTCCAATGCCCTTGTAAGCCAATACCCATTACCGGCACTTTTAATGCTTTAAGTTGTTGCATTAATTGTAAAACTCTGGCTCTTTTTTCGGGCCTTTCCGTATTGTAATCGTTATAGAATAAAATGGCATTTGGATCTGCTTCATGCGCATATTCAAAAGCTTTTACTATGAAATCAATGCCACATATTTGATACCATAATGAATTGCGTAATAGGCGTGTACTATCATCATCAACAGCTTCATTTACTACATCCCAAGCATAAATTTTGCCTTTATATCTGTTTACTACCGTAAAGATGTGTTGTTTCAAACGTTCCAAAAGTACTTCCTTTGATACCAATCCGCCATTTGCATCTTTAAATATCCAATCCGGGGTTTGTTCATGCCAACATAAGTTATGACCTCTTACTTTTAAATGATGCCGTTGCGCAAAGTTTACTATGGCATCAGCCTCTTTAAAATTGTATTCATTTTCCTTGGGATGAATAGGCCCCATTTTCATGGCATTTTCCGGGGTAAGACTATTAAATTGTTGCAGTATAAAAGTTGTATCGCTGCTTAATACATTATGTGCACTAACCGCAACGCCAATAGGGAAATAATTTTTGTAATAATCTTTTAAGCCCATTTGTTTTTGTGCATAACTATAATTTGCAAGAATTGTTGCACAGGCAGCAATGAATAATGTTTTTCTTTTCATGTAAGCTAATATTTGTATTGATGAATTTATTTGGTTTTATTTTGATGTGCTTTAATATAAGCAGCCACTGTTTTTAGGGGGGCTACCCAAATTGTTGATTCATTTTGCTTCAAATATTGCAACAGTTCATGATGCGCATTCACACTAACATTTAAACTATGCTCTCCTCCAACTCCATGAAATAGGAAAACCAATAATGTGTGTGTACGTTGTGCTTGTTTCACTAAATCAATCATTTCTTTACCCGATTGCCCATTCATGCCATAGCACCCAATATTGTATAAATCAATTTGATCAATTGTTTGCATCATTGGTGTTACGCCTCTTGCAGCAATAAAAGTTTGGTGTAAGGAAGCTAAATAGTCTGTATCATGAATTTTTGTATCGCCACATGGATAAGCAAAGGTTCTGGTGGTTTGTCCATCAATAGCTTTTAATAAATTATTCATGGCTAATATTTCATTCACCATACGTTTTACTGTGTAGGTGGCCAAATCGTAGTCGGGTTGAACAAAACTTCTGCCCGGTAATTGGCTATTACAAGGGTGCCAAATAGTATGATTACCTAATTCATGGCCATTCGCAGCGGCTTTTTTCCAGCTTGGCAACTGTGCATTTAGTCCATTAAAATAATCAGAAATATAAAATGTACCTTTTAGTTGAACAGAGTCGAGAGCGGGAAGTACATTTTTAATGTCAATATTTAATCCGTCATCATAAGTCAATACCACTGCACATGATTTGTTATTCCAAGTTTTTTCTGTTTGTGCTGCAATCATATTAACAGCAAAAAGTGTAAGTATTGATAAAATAATTTTCATAATATTTTTATTGATCGGTTCTAAATGGACTGGCGGGTAATCCTTCAACATTATATAAGTTAGCATCCATGGGATTGTCAGCCCATGCATATCGTACATATAAAGGATGGCTAATGTTTTTATTCCATACTACAACTGTATTATGCTCAATTTTAGCATTGGCCCAAACAAATTTTTTATTGGATCCGGCAATTGAAAATCTGTTTAAGGGCTGGTTTTCTAAAGTGGTTAAACCACTTCCCACATTTGAAAAATGAATAATGATAGAGTCGTTTTTAATTTCTGCCGCTTGAAAAATAGGACCGCTTGATATAATGTTATTATTTCCATATACCAATTTTTCTGCAGCAAGGGCTGCACGTTGTCCTACCTCTTTTTTTCTGGAAGGATGGATGTCATTCCATTCACCCAAGTCAATTGTTACTACCAATGCTGTGTTAGCAATTTTTAGTGCATTCATTTGAACTTCACGTAGTTGTGCCCAACCACTTTCAACAGGAAGTTCATCAATAGGTCCGAAATTGGGTAACTGTATAATAATGAAAGGTAAATTTTCATTATGCCATTTTTGTCGCCAATCATTAATAAATGCCGGTAATAGTTGAGCATACTGCTTGGTGTTTCCCGTATTACTTTCGCCCTGATACCATAACACACCCTTTATGGCATATGGCGTAATAGGTGCAATCATTCCATTATATAATGCAGTGGGTTGATATTCTGCATTAAAATATTGTGTGTGCGTTTGATTGGGTGTAAGCGCAAGCCCAACTTTATATTGCCAGGTGCCTGCTAATTGTATAGTGTCTGCACCGTTTGTTAGATAATATGGCTTATCAGTTACAAATCCGCCTTTTCCTTGTAATGCCGTAATTTTAACTACAATAGTATTGTTTCCCCCTTTTAATATGCCTGCAGGAATATTATAATAGCGTTGCGGATACTCATATCCGGTTTGGCCAATTAATTTTCCGTTTATATAAACCTCATCGGCGTTTACTATTCTTCCTAATGCTAATTGAGCTTGTTGGCCTTCCATTGTGGGTGCTAACATTATTGTTCTTCTATACCACACAATGCCATGTACGTTAGGAATACTTTGATCATTCCAATATCCCGGAACATTTATGTTATGCCAATTTATAGGTTTATAATCAGTTTGGTACCACTTTGGATTTTCGGAAATGCCTTTGTCTTTTGCTAAATTTTTTTGAATGATTTGATTATTAGCAGCGATAGATTTTTCCAGTTGATGAATGTATGCAGTGTCTTTATTTTTTTGAATTAATTGATCAATATCGGGGAAGTTTTCTAGAACGGATATGCTCATCCAAGCTTCAATAGGTGTACCACCGGAACTGGCATTTATGATACCAATCGGAACCTTGTATTTCTCGTATAACTGTTGTGCAAAAAAGAAAGCAACGGCAGAAAATTGCAATAAATTATTACCCTGTGCAGTATGCCATTCACTTTTTAAAGTATTAGAATCAGCGAATTGTAAATTAGCATGTACAGGAACGGCAAATTGTCGTATAAAGCTATTGTTTGTGTGTTTCAATTCATTAGCATAGGTATATAGGTGAATGCCTAATTGATGCACCATATTCGATTGCCCTGAACAAAGCCAAACATCACCAAAATAAATATCATGAATGGTGATAACGTTTTTACCTTTAATGACCATTGTATATGGGCCACCGGTATTTTGAGAAGGAAATATAATTTCCCATTCACCATTAGGTTTTGTTTGTGTTTTAAAAGTTTTATTCAATAATTGGATGGACACTTTTTCTCCCGGACTTGCCCAGCCCCAAATTTTAATAGGGGTATTTCTTTGTAATATCATACTGTCGCTGACCAATGTTGGAAGCGATACATTTGCTTTTGCAGGTATTGCGCAACTAATGAAAAGCAAAATTAATATGGTGAAAAAGTATTTCATTTTATTGCAATTTTGATTCGGGTGGACCTAAATAACTTTCCTCTAATCCGCCTAAGTCCACTACGATTTTTTGTAATACAATTGCTGTGTTTATCAGTGTGAAAGTTATTTTGTGAATACCGGGTTTTGATAAATAATGTTCAGAAGGATTGATGATGATATTATTTGCCACCCACTTTGCCCAAATTTGCGGATTATCATCGTTTTTGTTAATTGAAATAATTTGAACGGGTGCATCATCAACTGCAATGCCATATTTCAAGCCATCATCATGATGAATATTGAGGGTAGGGGAACAGTAGGTATAAATTTTAATTTTCCCGGTATCAGAACTGTAAAAATAATAGGTTAACGTGGTGGCATTGTTGTTAATGGGTTGTTCGGGTGCTGTAACGGGAAAGGCAGTAATACCACCATCTGTTTTACCAATGAAAGGGATTTTTTGCCAATGCATACCATTTTTTTCTTGTAGTGATGCATAATTGGTGGCATGTATAGATACGTAACCACTATCGGCTATAAAATATTTCCATTTGAAGGATGGAAGCTTATTCGGCAGTTTGTTATAGGAATTTATTTTCTTTGAAATGTTGTTTGTGTATAACTTGTTTCCCTGACTTTCATTGAACGGTGATGTATAAATATCCGGCATTTTATTGACGGGCGGTTGTTGCCAATAGGTATAACCAATATGTGTTTGATCCATCATGTGATTCCATTTCCCATTTGCCAGTTCATGGTTATAATAATAGGCCATTAAAGAGTCTTGTTCATAAAAATATCGCACACTGTCACCATATAGTTTCGCAGCTGTAATATTATTTTGATTCGCAAACCAGCGGTTTTTTGCAGCTGCTAAATACATGCTGTTTAAATTGGCACTTGCCATAACCGGATATAATACTAATTGATAATAAGCATCTTTGTATTCAGGTTTTAATTGTTGATATATTTTTTGCGCTTTTTCAGATAATTGGTTGTATTCGGTAACCACTGTTTCAAATTCGTGATAGTGTTGAAGGCTATAAGTTTCAGGCGAAAGTAATTCCGGTTTTCTGCGACTATTATATTGGGCATATAAAATTAAAATTTGTGCAATTTGTTTTTTGAATGTTGCTCCGAATTGTTGTTCTGCCCATTTTTCATGAAATTCTTCCAGGTTATTTGCATGCCATTTATTCGTGTTCCAGGCATAATCTAAAAAGAAACTAATAGGCAATTCCATAGGCTTAATATCGCCAACGTTAACTATCCAAATTTTTCTTATATGATAATCGTAAGCCAAATGCATTTGTTCCCACACTCTGAAAATGTTGTTGGTGTTAATCCATTTATAATTTCTTGGATCACCTACATAATCAAAATGGTAATACATGCCAAATCCGCCCTTTCTGCTTGTGTCTGACAGTTTCGGTACTCTTCTAATATTCCCCCAGTTATCGTCGCAAAGCAATAAGGTAACATCATCGGGAACGCGCATGCCTTTATCATAGTAGTCCTGTACCTCTTTATATAATGCCCACAGTTGCGGGGTAGCTGAAGCAGGTTTATGCGTTACTGATTCAATAATTTGTCGTTGCCTGGCTACAATTTTTTCTAATAATGCTGTTGCAGTGCCTTCGGTCATGGGCTCATCGCCATCGCCACGCATGCCAATGGTAACAATGCTTTCATGGTTACCCATATTTTCAATTCCTTTTTTCCAAAAAGAATCTAATACAGCCTGGTTGGTTTGATAGTTCCATGCGCCTTTGCCATAGCGCTTCCATTCTTGCTGCGCACGTAACATGGGCTCATGATGTGATGTGCCCATAACAATGCCATATTGATTAGCAAGAATTGGGTTAAGTGTATCATCATCATTAAAAGCATTTCCCCACATGGCGGGCCATAAATAGTTAGCCTTTAAGCGCAATAGTAATTCAAATACCTTTTCATATACCAAGTGATTCACCCCACCAAATTTTTCTTTTGTCCAACCTGAAAATGCTGGTGCTTCATCATTTATAAAAATTCCTCTGTATTGTACGGAAGGTGAGGGAAAGAGGTAGGTTCCGTTTTTTACATAGATATTTTGATGTGGGATAATAGGAACATCTGCCCACCAATACCAAGGTGAAATACCGGCTTGTTTCGAAATTTCAAATACACCATAAGCCGCCCCGCGTTTATCACTTCCCGCTATAATGAGTGCATGATATTTATTGGGAAGTAAATTTTGTATGGTTTTAATTTGAAATGCCTCCCATTGATTTTGTAAAGAATTTAAGTTGATTTTGTTTTCTGCAGATAATTTGTGTAATGTAGCAGAGGCTTTAATCGTTCCAATTATGATAACATTTCCCTTTACAGATGATAAGTTGTGTGTAATGTAAATGTTTTTATGAGTAACTGCTTTTAAATCGCTTTGTAAAAATGCGGCCGATTTTTGTACCAACCAGTCATCGGTAGAGTCTGTGTAAATGTATAAAGGATCATTATTATTCCATAGTTGCCAATTATCTTTTTGTTGGGTAAATGCAACAATATTTTGAGCATGCAAAATAGTTGATATAAAACAAGCAAAAATTAATATGAATACATTTTTCATGATGAAATGTTTTTTAAAAACCTATTGCATTTCCACCATCAACAGTTAAAATTGTACCGGTTATGAATTTTGCTTCATCTGATGCTAAAAAGAATGCAGCATCCGCTACATCTTCCGGCATACCCAGTTTACCCATTGGGGTTCGGGCAATTACTTTATTCATTCTTTCTGCATCATTATTTAATGCCTTTGCGCTCATTTCTGTTGCAATAAATCCGGGCGCAATGCAATTAATACGGATACCCATTGGCGAAAGTTCAACAGCCATGGCACGAGTCATTCCTTCAATAGCAGATTTTGAAGCGGTATATGCAATTACTTTTGGCAAACCATAGCGAGAAGCCATGGAACTTATATTAATAATAATTCCTTTTTTTTGCGGAATCATGCGTTTCACTACCGACTGTGAAATGGCAAAAACTGCCGTAACATTGGTGTTTAAGATAGATTGAAATTCTGTTATAGAAACTTGGGTAAAATCTTTTTTTAGGTTAATACCGGCATTATTCACTAATATGTCAATATTGCCATATTCTTGCAAAATTTCTTGCACTTTATCATCAATCGCATCAATATTGTTTAAGTTGAATGTAATTGGGATGCATAAATTTCCGAGTTCATTTGCAGCTGTATGTAATTTTTGCTCATCTCTTCCAATAATAATGGTTCTAATATTATTTTCCGTAAATTTTTTTGCAATAGCAAAGCCTATTCCCGATGCTCCTCCGGTAACTATTGCTGTTTTTCCAATTTTCATTTCCATGGCTATTTCTTATTTGCGTTATTGTTGGATGCTATGCTTAGTGGTGTATGCTTTTTTAATGATGATTCTCTTATTATTAAATCTGAACGAATGATAATTGTATTGGTTAATTGAACATTTTCTTCACCTTTCAAATTAGCAATGAGTTGTCTTGCTGCTATTTCACCCATTTCAATGCCCGGATAGTTAATTGTGGTAATTTTAGGTTCAATTAATTTACTGATGGCATCATTGTTAAATCCAACAATGGCAATATCATCAGGAACAACAATGCCATTCTCCTTCAGTGTTTGAATTACTACAGCGGCAGTAAAATCGTTTGTTATAAAAATGCCATCGGGTAAAGATGGTAATCGGAGCAGTTGCAGTGTTGCATTTCTTGCAGCTTCTTCGCCCAAGTCATTCACAATTAAAAGTTTTTTATCGAATGGTAAATGATGTTCAGTTAAAGCTTTTTTATATCCTTGAAAGCGATGGGCATAAACATTTCTACTCAGGTTTCCGGTAATATGGGCAATGCGTTTGCATCCCTGTTCAATTAAATGTTTTGTGGCCTGGTATCCACATTTGGTGTTGTCAATTACCACTACGGTACTTTTATCAGAAGGTTCCACACGGTCGAAAAATACAACGGGAATGCCTTTCTGATGAAAGGGTAAATAATGGTCTAAATTTTTAGTATCATAGGCTAATGAAGCAATTAATCCATCCACTCTTTTGTGAAATAGGTTCAAAGCATTAGCTGATTCTTTTGTATAACTTTCCGATGAGTGGGCAATAATAATGTCGTAGCCTGCTTCTGAAGTTACTTTTTCTATACCGGCTAATACGGAAGTAATGAAGTTACTATTCAACTCATGCACCATTACTCCGATGATGCTGGTTGATTTTTTTCTCAAATTACCGGCGAATGTGTTGTATTGATAGCCAATTTCTTTCGCAGTAGCAATTACCTTTTTCTTGGTTAATTTATTTATTGCAGGATGGTTTTGCAATGCCCTGCTAACCGTTGAAGTGGAAATGTTCAACTGTTTGGCAATATCGTAAATGGTAACATCTTTTTTTGGATTCATAATGCAATCGGTTGCGTAAATTTCTAAAATATAATTGATTTTGCAAATTTTTATTTTTGAGTAGAGGCACGCACAATTAATTCATGCCGCAATAACACACTGTTTGTACTGCTTATATCGGCAATGCCTTTGAGGTGATTAATTAAATGGGTGGCTGCAATTTGCCCCATTGGATAACCGGGATAAGCTATGGTGGTTAAATTGGGTTCTACTACTTTGCTGATTGGGTCATTATTGAATCCCGCAAACAAAAAGTTGCCGGGAATTTTATAGCCTAGTTGTTTTAAACGAATCATACAATAAGCAGCACAGGTATCATTGGCAGAAAATACTGCATCCGGCTTCTGTTTTAGATTGTTAATATAATTAGCAGCTTCCACGCCTGCGTCTTCACTAAGATTGCTAAAAAAAACAAGGTTATCCGGGGTAGGCAATCCTGCTTGTTTTAAAGCAGCTTTATAGCCCGCAAGTCTGTCTGCATAAACATTCCTATTTACGTTTCCCCCAAGGTGTAAAATGCGCTTACAACCCTTGTCGATTAAGTGTTGGGTAACTTCAAAAGCAGCCTTATAATTATCAATTGAAATAGTTAATGAATCAGGTGTTTCAACTACTCTGTCAAAGTAAACAATGGGGATGTTTTTTTCCAAAAATGGTTTGAAATGATCGGTGGTTTTTGTGTTGGCTGCTAATGAAACCATTATTCCATCAACCCTGCTGTTAAATAATGTTATTGCGTTAGCTGCTTCTTTTTGTTCATCTTCTTGTGATTGACTGATGATGAGTTGGTATCCTTCTTCATTAGCAATGCTTTCAATACCTGCTATAACAGTTGACATAAAGTAACTGTTTAGCCGAGGTACAATAACTCCTATGGTTTTACTTTGTTTGGTTCGCAAATTGCTGGCAAATGCGTTGCTTCTATAACCTAATTTTTGGGCTGCTTCTAGTATTTTCTTTTTTGTTTTCTTATTAATAGTAGGATGGTCTTTCAAGCCGCGACTAACCGTTGCTGCTGAAATGTTTAAATAGTCCGCAATATCATATATGGTAACTTCTTTATCCTGCTTCATACAAACAATGTTATAACTTTTGAACAAGGTAATTGTATTTTTTTTGAAAAATATTTTGCAATCGGTTGCATTTTTTAAAATTCTTTTCTATATTCGTTTTGTTAACGATAGCTTTTTAATTACGTAAATACCAATTTTACGCTGCTTAAATACCCAAAATGCTTGCTTTATGAAAAAAATTTTCTATAGTTGCTGCTTGCTGTTACTGCATTTATCGGTCATTAATGTATTGGCTCAAACCCCTGATTATTTAAATGCCCGTTTGCCTATTTCAACTCGTGTACACGACTTGGTGAGCAGATTGACTTTGCAAGAAAAAGTGCAACAAATGATGAATAGCAGTCCTGCTATACCCAGGCTGAATATTCCTGCATATAATTGGTGGAATGAGGCCTTGCATGGAGTTGCACGTTCAGGTTTGGCTACAGTTTTTCCTCAGGCAATTGGCATGGCTGCAACTTTTAATGACAGCCTTGCTTTTGTTGAGGCTTCTGCTATATCTGATGAGGCAAGAGCTATGTATAATGCAGCTGTAAAGAGAGGAATACATGAACAGTATGGTGGACTTACATTTTGGACTCCCAATATTAATATTTTTCGCGATCCACGTTGGGGGCGTGGTCAAGAAACTTATGGCGAAGATCCTACACTCACTAAAACAATGGGTGTTGCCTTTGTAAAAGGCTTACAAGGCGATGATCCCAGATATTTAAAAGTGGCTGCTTGTGCAAAGCATTTTGCCGTACACAGTGGTCCTGAGCGCTTGCGACACTCTTTCAATGCAGTTGCTTCAATTAAAGATTTACGTGAAACTTATTTGCCAGCTTTTAAAGCTTTGGTAAAAGATGCCCATGTAGAAGCAGTAATGTGTGCATATAACAGTACCAATGGTGAACCCTGTTGTGCCAATACTTTTTTGTTAGACGATATATTAAGAAATGAATGGCATTTTAAAGGACATGTCGTATATGATTGCGGTGCTATAGGCGATATTTATGAGGGTCACCATTATGTGAAAACTGCTGCTGAAGCGGCAGCGCTTTCTGTTAAAAAAGGAGTAAGTTTAGATTGTGGGGTAGAATATACGGCTTTAATAGATGCTGTAAAACAAAACCTAATTTCAGAAAAAACTATTGACAGCGCTTTGGCTGAATTGTTAGCTACCCGTTTTAAATTGGGTATGTTTGATAACGTCAATGACAATCCGTATAATCAAATTCCGGAATCAGTTATTAATTCGCCTCAGCATAGAGCATTGGCAAAAGAAGTGGCTGTTCAATCGGCTGTTTTATTAAAAAATAATGGTGTATTACCTTTAAAAAATAACCTGCCTCGCTATTTCATTACAGGTCCTAATGCATCTAATGTTGATGTTTTATTGGGAAATTACTATGGTGTAAATAATCGATTAGTTACTTTTTTAGAAGGGTTTGCAGGGCATATTGCTCCCGGTAGTCAATTGCAATACAAAATGGGTTGCTTATTAGACAGACCTGATGCAAACCCTATTGATTGGACCACCGGTGATGCAAAGAATTCTGATGTAACCATTGCTGTATTAGGTTTGTCTGGATTGCTGGAAGGCGAAGAAGGTGAATCAATTGCATCAACAACTTATGGAGATAGATTGAATTACAACCTTCCGCAAAACCAAATAGATTTTTTAAAAAAATTACGTGAAGGGAATAAAAAGCCAATCATAGCAATTATTACGGGGGGAAGTCCAATGAATTTATCGGAAGTTCATGAATTGGCTGATGCTGTATTGTTAGTTTGGTATCCAGGTGAAGAAGGCGGTAATGCTGCAGCTGATATTGTTTTTGGAAACGCTAATCCTTCCGGTAAATTACCTGTAACCTTTCCAATGTCATACAACCAACTTCCCTCTTATGAAGATTATAATATGCAGGGAAGAACATATCGATTTATGAAAGCTACTCCTATGTATCCTTTTGGATTTGGGTTAAGTTATAATACCTATTCATATACGAATCCTATTGTTTCAAAATCTGTTATTAAAAATGGAGATAGTATAACTTGTAGCATTACTATTAAGAATAATGGAAAATATGATGGATTAGAAGCGGTGCAATTGTATGTACAGCATGAGAATGCGCCGGCGAATGCACCAATATATGCTTTAAAAGCATTTAAAAAAATTGCAATACCTATTCAAGGTGCTTCAACTGTTTCTTTCATAATTACTCCTGATATGTTGCAATTGGTGAATGATAAGGGTGAAAGTTATTTACCCAAAGGAAGAATCAATATTTATATTGGCGGATCATTGCCTGATAAAAGAAGTATTGAACTAGGTGCATCGAAACCTGCAATGATTACTGTTGTGTCAAAATAATCCTAACAAATAAACTAACTGCATTGCCCTATGATAAGTTATATGAATAGCACTTAACCATACAATTACGATATGAGTTAAGAATCTTTAACAAAAAAATATTAAAAAAACATTTATGAAAAAAAATAATTTTTCGTATGCTCAGTTATTGCCCAAAAATGATTATTGGCAAGCATTTTATGCATTCGGTGTACTAATAATTACAATTATTTTAATTTTAATTTCCTCTCAAAAATCTATTTCACAATCCACTCAACAACGTAAGGTTGTAAAAGGTGTAATTGTTAATGAAAAAAATGAACCTGTTGCCGGTGCCTCGGTAAGTGTGCAGGGAAATAATATTGGCACAACAACAAATGAAGCGGGTGCTTTTTCACTTAGTGTACCTGAAAAATGTGTGCTAGTGATTTCTTATGTAGGATATCAAAAGAAATATGTTTCCATAAATGCCAATACGACTAATGTTTCAGTACAATTACAAACGGCAAATAATGATTTAGACCAAGTTATAGTAGTTGGTTATGGAACACAGCGTAAACGTGATGTAACCGGTTCTGTATCTTCAGTTAATGAACAAGCACTTCGCGATGTTCCTGTTGCCAATATGCAACAGGCTTTACAAGGAAAAGCAGCAGGTCTGGAAATCCAAACTGTGGGTACAACACCAGGCTCAGGTGCACAAATTCGTATCCGTGGTACACGTTCTATTAGTGGTTCTAATGAACCCTTATTGGTATTAGATGGTATTCCTTATGATGGTAATTTAAATGATATTAATCCTGATGATGTTGCTTCAGTAGAAATTTTGAAAGATGCTTCAGCAACCGCTATTTATGGTTCTCGTGGTGCGAATGGTGTATTACTGGTTACGACAAAAAGAGGTAAAGCAGGTGCTACTCGTGTATCCTACAGCGGCTACTATGGCATAGGAACGGTTTCTAATAAATATCCTGTATTTAATGCGGCCGAATATCAAGCCATGCGTAATATATCACCATGGAATCAGGGATATATGCCTTTGGAACTTGCCTCAATTGCTGCCGGAAAATCTACCGATTGGCAAAATTTGATGTATAGTAATTCGCATAAAACGGATCAAAACATAACTGTTTCCGGAGGTACATCTAACGGTAGCACCTTTTCGTTAGGGGGTGGATATTATAATGAAACTTCATTATTACCCGGACAGGATTTTACTCGTTATTCTGTTCGTGCAACTATTGATAGTAAAATAGGTAATAAAATTAAAATAGGATTAAATACCATGAATACGGTAGGAGTTACCAATGGTTCTCAATTCGTAAACCCCATGTTTCCTATTTTGGCATTAAGTCCATTAATGCCTGCATATGATAGCGCAGGAAACATCATTAAAGCGCCAAATGGGAATAATGATGATAATCAAACTCAATATAGCCCATTATTACTGAAACATAACAACAACAACTGGGTTGATAGGGTAAGAAGATTGAGAACTTTTAATAGTTTATATGCTGAAATTGAAATTTTAAAAGGCTTGAAGTATAGAGCTAACATTGGATTAAACTATACTCAGGAAGAAGATGATCAATTTCAGGCATCGGATTTACCAACTAATCCCAGCTATTTCAGAGCTCAGAAGGGCAATACTGCTTATGTAAACAATGCTGAAGCTTGGGGGTATACAGTTGAAAACTTATTAATTTATGATAAAGCCATCAAAAAACATCGCTTTAATTTTACCGGTTTATATAGTATTCAGGAATACCATACTCATAATACTTCAGTAAGTAAGGATTCTATTACAGATAACTTTTCACAATTTTATGCATTAGGTTTATCTAATCCAACCCCCGCTCCTGTTGTTGGTGGTGGTGAACAATCATGGGCATTAATTTCCTACATGGGGCGTTTAAACTACAACTATGATAATAAGTATATGCTTACTTTGACTGGTAGAATTGATGGTTCTTCTCGTTTAGCCAATGGACATAAGTGGCACCAATATCCCGCTGTATCTGCAGGTTGGAATTTAAACAATGAACAATTTTTCAGAAACAGCAAGTTCTTTTCCAATAATTTCAATAGTTTGAAATTAAGGGCAGGTTTTGGGCAAACATCTAATCAGTCAATTAATCCTTATTCATCCCTTGGCTTAGTTTCCAATAACAATGGATTAGCTGCACCCGGAAATGTTATTCGGTATAATTATGGGCCAACGGTGGTTACGGGATATAACGTATCTGCCTTGCCGAATCCTAATCTAGATTGGGAGTATACGAAAACAGTAAATGTTGGGGTAGATTTTAGTATTTTGAAAAATAGAATTTCCGGTTCAATAGAATATTATCATCAACATACTGATAAAATTTTGTATAGTGTTGTATTACCACCTACCTCAGGTGTTTCAGGAAACTATACAACCAATGTCGGTTCTATGGAAAACAAGGGTATGGAATTTACTGTTTCAACTGTAAATATTCAAAATCATCATGGATTTAGCTGGTCAACCGATCTTAATTTGTTTTTCAATAAAAACAAGTTGTTGAGTTTAAGTAGTGGTATTCAGCAAGATATTGCCAACCAATTGTTTGTAGGATATTCAATGACTGCAATTTATGATTATAAGAAATTAGGTATTTGGCAAAAAAATGAAGCTGCACAGGCAGCAAAATATGGCAGTGTTCCGGGGCAAATTAAATTAGAAGATCATAGTGGCCCCGGGGGAAAGCCTGATGGCGTTATTGATCCTAACAATGATAGGTATGTAATTGGTAATGGTGATGCCAAATTGCAAGGAGGTATGACAAATAGGTTTGCTTATAAAAACTTCGATTTGTCTGTTGTTGCTTATGCACGTTTTGGCGGATTATTGGTAAGTCAAATTCATCAACCCGTTGCATCATACTTAACTGTAATGGATGGTAAACGCAATGGTATTAAAGTAGATTATTGGACACCCAATAACCCCACTAACTGGTTCCCTGAGCCTTCTACTTCTATCAGCCCCATAAGTACAGCATGGACAACTTTAGGATATTACAACGCCTCATTCGTTCAAATACGTAGCATCAATTTAGGATATACTGTTGGTGAGTCTTTGTTGAAAAAAGTATATGCACAGTCTATTCGTCTGTACTTCACTGTTGATAATGTGGCTTTCTTGTTTTCCCCCTATAAAAATCAAACCGGTATAAATCCTATTGGAACGAATGTAGGCAATGCCGGTGTTGGTAACCCGGGTAACCTGCGTAGTGGCAGTAATGGAATGGTAACTATAAGTGCCAGTACACCATTGCCAAGAAATTTTATTGTAGGTGCTAATATTAGTTTTTAATATTTAAAATTTATTGTATGAAAATTTCAAATAAATTATATTTTGCTTCAGCTGCTTTTATGCTCGTATTAATTAGCAGTGGATGTAGTAAAAAATTACAGGAACATCCATATACTGTATTTACTGTTGATTATTTTAAATCTCCGACAGGATTACAAAGTGCAGTTAATGCATTGTATTCGGGTATGCGATTTAATTATGGTCCGGAAGGTGCTGTAGGGATTACTTGCGACGGTACTGATGAATGGACTTATGCCGATCAACCTCGTACGGGTGCAGGTGGAACAGCCGACTACTTAACATTGGGAAATTATACTTTAGATGCTTCGAATGGTGCTATTTTAACACCTTGGAACAGAAATTATTCAAATATTAATTTGGCTAATGCTGTGGTTGATTTTGCGCCGGGGGTAAATATGGATTCTACCTTACGGAATACCATTGTTGCACAAGCAAGATTTTTAAGAGGTTTGTATTATTTGTTATTGGTTGAACAATTTGGAGCTGTGCCATTAGATTTAGGGTCAGGTGATTTACATTTTAATTCTAAACCCTATCAAGGATTTAATCGCTTACCCACAGCCGATTTGTTGGTAAAAGATTATCAAGCAATGATTAATGATTTTACTTATGCAACTCAATATTTGCCCGATCAACGTCCGGCTAATGCTTTTGTTTTATCAAAAGCCGCAGCCTATTTAATGTTGGCTCGTACCTATATTTTTAGAGGATATTCAGCGGCAAAACAAAGTTCCGATTTTCAAAATGCATACAATGCCGCAATGGAAGTAATCAATAATCAGGCTAAATATGGTACATCATTGTTACAAAATTTTGCTGATGTTAATAAACAAGGTAATGAATATAATCCTGAAATTTTATATTCAGTTGAAAGAATTCCCGGTGATAACAATGACAATGAGGTAGGCAATCCCTCTAGTATTGGTGGTGGCAAAGGTGTTGATGCGAGTAATGATTTTACCCCTGATTATACCAGCGTAAAATCTCCTACAGCTAGTTCTTCTACCGCGCCTTGCGCAACAAGAACACAATTATATGGAAGGCCCATCAGAAGATTTTGCCCAACAGCTTGGTTGTATAATGTAGCATTTGCAGATAAATACAATGACAGCCGTTATGATGGTAGTTTTAGAACCGTTTGGTTAGCTACACAAGCCGGTGGTGGATTTAATGTTGGCGATACTGCTTTTGTATTAGCCTATACAAATGCAATGGCCGATTCCATGAATGCAATTCCAAAACCATACAGAGTTATTGCGCCAAGAGAGTTTTATATTATTGGCGGTACAACGACACAAAATATTTATCCCTCATTAAGTAAATATGAAGACAGCAAGAAACAGCAGGCAAATGATCAAGGCGGAAGACCTTTCCCGGTAGCTAAGTTGTCTGAAATGTATTTACTGGCAGCTGAAGCAGCATTCCAAATCGGTAATATTAATCAGGCAGTTACTTTATTAAATGTAATTAGAGAAAGGGCTGCTTATCGTCCGGGTTTATCTGCATCTGATTTAGCGACTCGTGTTGCAGCAATGGATATCAATGCATCACAAGTTACTCTTGATTTTATTTTAGATGAACGTACCCGTGAGCTTTGTGGTGAAAGTTTACGTTGGCCTGATTTAGCAATGCGTGGAAAATTAATTGAAAGAGTAAAATTATACAATCCTGACGGCGCTGCTAAAATTCAACCATTCCATTCGCTACGACCCATTCCCCAAAGTCAGTTAAATGCTACCGCCGATAATAATAGGGCGCAATATCAAAACCCGGGTTATTAATTAATAAATGTAAAAAATTATTTATGAAAAAGATATTTCTTTATTTACTTGCACCATTAAGTTGTTACACTGCATTAGTGGGGTGTAAAAAAATGGAGGTTGGTATCATGAATACGGGTAACTACACCGATACTTCAACCTTAATAAAAGATGCAGCAACGGCCGACGGCTTTCCTTTTGGACTAGCTATTGATTATACGCCTATGATGAACAACCCAATTTATTCGGGTACTGTAACTCGTGAAGCCACAAGTGTAACTTTTACTTACCAAATGAAACATGGAGCTATTGTACAAAATGATGGTAGTTTAAATTACACCAATACTGATGCATTGGTTAATAAATGCGTAAGTGCAGGCTTACAAATATATGGGCATACGTTAGGATGGCATCAAAACCAAAATGCCACTTATTTGAAAAATTATGCCGGAATCACCATTCCTGCCGCTACTGAATTATTAGCTAATCCCGGATTCGAGTTAGGAACTGCTACTACTTTTAGTAATTGGAGTACCTACAATGCTTCCAATGGTGCAACAGTATCGGTTACTACAACACCCAGTCAGGTACATAGCGGAACCAGAGCTATGATGGTAGTTAATCCGGTTGCAAACCCCGGTAATCAATGGAAGGTACAGGTGGCCAGTGATTTGTTTAATACTGTAGTTGGGCAACAATACATTATTTCTTATTGGGTTTATGCAGCTGCTCCCGGCGGATCTATTCGTTTATCAACGCAAACCAGCGGCGGTGGTTCTGCACAATATCAGGCCGATCAGAACATCGGTACTAGTTGGCAATTAGTTACCTGGACAATTACTGCCAATTCTCCTCAAACTCGTATATTGTTTGATATGGGTCAGGCAGCAAACACCTATTATATAGATGATGCAAGTGTGAAGCAGGTAATTGCTGCCCCTTCGGGTGCACAAATTGCAGTAAAATTAGATTCAGCCTTATATAATTTCATAACAAATACCGTAACACGTTATAAAGGCGTAGTTAAAGCTTGGGATGTAATTAATGAATTATTTGCTGATAATGGTACCCTGCGCAATAATAGTAATACTTCTACAACCGGCTCTGATGTTTTGGTATGGTCTAATTACCTGGGTAATAATTATGCGCTACATGCATTTCAATATGCACAAGCGGCCGATCCTAATGCTTTGTTGTTTATTAATGATTATAGTTTAGAATCTAATTCAGTTAAACTTGATTCATTAATATCGTATGTAAAATTCTTGAAGGCCAATGGAGCAAAAGTTGATGGTATAGGTACACAAATGCATATAGCATGGAATACCACTTATGCAGGTATTGATGCAATGTTCCAAAAATTGGCAGCAACGGGTTTATTAATTCGTATTTCTGAATTGGATGTAAGAATTAATCCTAATGATAAAACCGGATTTACACCGAACCAATTGTTTTACGGATACCAGGCTGACATGTATAATTATGTTGTAAATTCTTATTTAAAATATATTCCCAAAGCACAACGGTATGGCATTACTGTATGGGGTGTAGATGATCCTGAAAGCTGGATTGTTACAACTCAAAACAAAGTTGATTATCCCTTATTGTTCAATGCTAATTTTGCTAAAAAACCTGCTTATACGGGAATACTAAAAGCTTTGAAGGCACAACAATAATAATTGATTGATTCTGAATTTAATTGAATTATATACCCCCATTTCAAATTCTGTTTTTAATTTGCATAAGCAGTTGTTTAGTTATTGCCGGTGATTCTTCACCGGCAAATTTTATAACATGAAATTATATGTATGATGAATGATAAATATTTTATGCAGCAAACCATGCGTTGGTTTGGCCCTAACGATCCGGTTAGCTTAATGGATATTAAACAAGCAGGATGTAGTGGTGTGGTAACTGCCTTACACCAAATACCGGTTGGTGATGTGTGGAGTGTAGATGCTATTACTGAACGAAAGAAAATGATAGAAGCAGTTGGCTTGCATTGGAAAGTTGTGGAAAGTTTACCCGTTCATGAAGACATAAAAAAACAAAAAGGGAATTTTCATCAATACATTGAAAACTATCAAACAAGTTTAAAAAATTTAGCTGTTTGTGGTTTGGAAGTAATTACCTATAACTTCATGCCCATTCTGGACTGGATGCGCACCAACGTTAATTATCCAATGCCCGATGGCAGTAAAGCCCTGTATTTTAACAGAAAAGCATTTATGGCTTTTGATTTATATATGTTAAAGCGGCCTGCTGCTAATGTTGAATACAGTGCCGAGGAAAAAGCAAAAGCATGGGAATATTATCAATCCATGACAGAAGAGGAGAGAGAAATTCTTTATAACAACGCATTATTGGGTTTGCCGGGAAGTGAGGTTAGTTTTACGCCTAATGAAATTTTACAGGCATTAAACGAGTATAAGGCAATTGATGCAGAACAATTACAACAAAATTTATTTTATTTTTTACAACAAGTGGTACCCGTAGCTGAAGCGGCCGGATTAAAAATGGCTATTCATCCGGATGATCCACCTTATTCATTGTTGGGCTTACCTCGCATTGTAAGCACTGAAGAAGATTTAGTTGCCATTCTTCAAGCAGCACCTTCGCCGGCAAATGGATTGTGTTTTTGTACAGGATCTTTAGGTGTACGCCCCGATAACGATTTGGTAGCCATGTTAAAACGATTTGCCAATCATATTCATTTTTTGCATTTACGCAGCACAAAGCGTGATGCCGATGGTAATTTTTATGAAGCCAATCATTTAGAAGGCGACGTAAATATGTTTGAGGTTGTAAAAACAATTTGGCAAATCATGCAACATAGGAAAGTAGGTATTCCCATGCGTCCTGATCACGGCCACCAAATGTTAGATGACTTGCATAAAAAAACTTATCCCGGTTATTCAGCCATTGGCCGATTAAGGGGATTGGCAGAATTGCGTGGATTAGAATTGGCAATTTCTAAAATGTAAACTCATATTATTTTAAACTCCTCCGTTTTGGGAATAGTTAAAAACATTTCCTGAAATGATGTCGGTGGTGCTACTAATTTTCTTTTTTCCGTATCCATCCATGCACCATCAATATTTATGATGGCATGTATCATTCCATTGCTGTTATGTATTTCGTGCTGTAAATACCATCTATCGCCACTAGCAGTTATACTGCGCATTTTAATGGAGATTTTTACTGTATCATTATAATGAATTTCTTTTTTGAAAATAGCTTCTTCTCTTAATAAGATAACTCCAATGCGATGTTGCATTAATAAAGAAAGACTAATGCCTGCATGAGTAAGAAAATTCATTCTTGCGTAAGCACCCCAATCATAATAAACACTATGCCTTACGTGAAAATTCGGATCTAAATCGCTCCATCTAATTGTAACATCGGTAAAAAAGCTTTCCATGGTTTTTGGTTTATATTAAAATTAACAGAATAAGTGCAATTACAACAATATTGAATGAATATTAAATTTAATGAATTTATGTTACGAACTCCATCGTTATCGGGAACGTTTGCGTAAAAAAAATATTGTTAATGCTATGCTAATACGAAATATCTATTTAGCATTGAAGTGCCAAATGTGCTATACGATTGCTAAGTAAGCATATTGATAATGCTTATTTATTTGTTACAAGGAAAAACAAATTGCTTTATGAAAAAACTTGCTGCATTAGTTTGTATGCTGTTAACTGTATGGTTTAGTGTTTCCGCACAAACATCAGGTAAATTTATTAAAGGCCATGTTTCCGGTGAAAACAATGAACCCTTGGTTGGTGCTTCAGTAATGATTGCCGGCTCTAAGAAAGGTGTTCAAACGGATAAAAACGGCGATTTTACATTACCAATACCCAACAATGAAAATAAGTACAATTTGGTAATTAGCTATGTAGGTTACACTTCTCAAACTATTGAGGCTAAAGCCACCGGTATGGTGAATGTAAAGCTTAGCCGTACCAATGATGTGGGGAATGAAGTAGTAGTAATTGGCTACCAGTCGGTAAAAAGAAAAGATTTATTAGCTTCCGTTTCCTCAGTAGGTGCCAAAGATTTAAAAGATATTCCCATAAACTCTGCTGCAGAAGCATTGGCCGGTAGATTGGCCGGCGTACAAATAACCAGTTCAGAGGGTTCGCCCGATGCCAATATTACCATTCGGGTTCGTGGTGGCGGTTCTATTACGCAAGATAATTCACCTTTATATATTGTTGATGGAGTGCAAGTTGAAAATGCATTGGCAACCTTGGCGCCACAAGATATTCAAAGTATTGATGTATTGAAAGATGCAGCAGCAACTGCTATTTATGGTGCCAGAGGTGCTAATGGTGTTGTAATCATTACCACCAAAGGAGGCAGACAGGGCAAGCTGCGTATGTCCTATAATGGTTTTGTTGGGTTGGAAAAATTGGCTAAAGAGTTACCTGTAATGAGCCCCTGGGAATTTATTCGTTGGAATTATGAACGCTCACGTAATAATACAACAGATAGTGCCACTTTTGCGAAAACATATGGAACTACTTGGGACACTCTTTCAGTTTATAAATCAATTCCTCCTGTTGATTGGCAAAAATTAGTTTTAGGCAGAAATGGTATGTTGCAAACCAATAATGTAAGTGTGAACGGGGGTAACAGTAAAACAACTTTTAATTTAAGTTATACCAATAATACTGATATTACAACTGTTTTAAATTCTAAATACTATCGTAACATTATTAATCTGCGAGTTGACCAACGCATTGGTAAAAAAATTAAAGTAGGTGGTACATTACGTTATTTGAATCAAAATGTTTATGGGGCAGGTACCTCTTCACCAAATGGATCAACGTATAACCGTTTGCGTAATACAGTTAAATATCGTCCTTTTCTTTCGCCAAACATTACTTCGCCTGACGTAATTGACCCAAGTTTAGTGGATAATAGCACAGGCAATGGTTTGTTTCTTGTAAATCCTATAGCACTATCTAATGCAGAATATAGAAAGAAAACCACGGATGGATTTAATTTTTCAGGCTATGCAAGTTATCAAATTACCAAAAACTTAACCTTCCGTACAACATTTGGTTATGACTATAACCATTACATTAATCGCCAATATAGCGATTCAATCAGCCCTTTATCAATTATTCAAGGCGGAGCAAAACCTGTAGTGGAATTAGATACCATTAACCGTACATCTATCAACAATTCTAATGTATTCACCTACTCTTTAAAAAATTTAAAGGGCAAGCATGATATTGATTTTTTGTTGGGGCAAGAAACTTATCAAGTAAGAACAGAGTCAGAATATAATTTATTCAAAAGTATTCCCACATTTACCCCCATTAATAAAGCTTTCACCGATTTAAGCTTAGGAACAAGTTTTACGGGGTACCCCAAGCAAATTATTACTAATTATACCTCATTGTCGTTTTTCGGTCGTATTAACTATGCTTATTTACAAAAGTATTTATTCTCGGTTAACATGCGGGCTGATGCCTCATCCAAATTTGCACCGGATATGCGTTGGGGCTATTTCCCGGCAGCATCTGCAGCCTGGCGTGTTAAAAAAGAAAAATTCATGAAAACCGTGAAGTTTATTAACGACATGAAATTGCGTGTTGGATATGGTGCCGTAGGTAATAATCGTATAGCCGATTATTTATACTTAGATGCATTTAATAATAATGTAAACTATTATGGTATTAACAATCAAACCATTTATGCATATACTTCTGCCAGCTTAGTAAATCCTTATTTAAAATGGGAAACAACGATTAACAGAAATTTAGGTTTAGACTTATCTTTATTTAATGACAGAATACAATTTACTGTTGATTACTATTCAAATTCTACAAAAAATCTTTTACTGAATGTACCTGTTGCTTCTACTTATGGTTATTCAACTCAATTACAAAATGTAGGCAAAACAACCAATAAAGGTGTTGAATTTCAGATAAGCAGCTTGGTTGTGCAAAAAAAGAACTTTACTTGGAATGCCAACTTCAATCTTTCATTTAATCAAAATAGGGTAGTTGCTTTAGCAAAAGGACAAACTTCTTTCTTGCAAAGTGCAGGATGGGGTGTTTCCGGTCAACCGGCTGATTATATTATCCAAGTGGGTGCACCTGTTGGAGCTATGTATGGATTTGTTACGGATGGTTTTTATAAGGTAAGCGACTTTGATTATAATCCTACCACACAAACCTACACTTTAAAACAAGGAGTTGTAAGTGATGCCAGCATTATTGGAAATCCACAACCCGGTAGTTTAAAATTGAAAGATTTGAATGGTGATGGTGTGGTTGATTTAGATCATGATAGAAAGATTTTAGGAACGTCTCAACCCAAATTTTTCGGTGGTCTTAATCAACAGTTTAGCTACAAAAATTTCGACATGAGCATCTTCGTCAATTTTGTATATGGAAATAGTGTTTACAATGCCAATAAGATTGAATTTTCAAATGGATATGTTCCAAATTCAAACTTGTTAGCGATTATGGATAATAGATTTACAAATATTGATGCCAATGGTAATACCGTTAAAGACCCTACGCAATTAGCAGCCTTGAATGCTAATGCCAAAATTTGGAGTCCTTTAATTAGTAGTGGTGCATTTTACTTACACTCTTGGGCTATTGAAGATGGATCTTTTTTGAGAATCAATAACATTACCTTAGGTTATACTTTAGCACCCAAAGCTTTACGGAAACTGAAAATTAACAGATTAAGATTTTATACTACATTGAATAATGTGGCTATTCTAACCGGTTATTCAGGCTACGACCCCGAAGTAAGTGTTAGTCAGAATTTAACTACACCCGGGTTAGACTATTCTGCCTTTCCTAAAAGCAAAACTTACATTTTTGGTGTAAACGTAATTTTTTAATGATTTGTAAAATTAAAATTGCTTCAATTATGCAAATAAAATCATTTTATAACCGGGTTATATTGTCATCATTGGTAATGACAACCATATTCTTGGTTTCCTGTAAAAAGTTCTTAAATCAAATGCCCATTACTTCATATGGTACGAATGTGGTATTTAGTGATGTGCCACATGCTTATCAGGCTTTAGCAGGTGTATATGCCCAGCTTTCCGGTGACCAAGGTTATGGTATTCGTCTGAGTTTGTATTATACAGTTGATAATGATGAAACCCAAGGACCTACGGGAAATCCTGATAACGACCGTCGAGATATTGCACGATATCAAGCTACACCGGGAAATGCACAATTAAATAGCCCTTTCCAACAATTGTTCCGTGGTATTGAATTTGCGAATATTTGCATATACAATATTCCAAATATGTCGCAGTACAATAACGGAACAGATCAAGAGAAGAAGGAATTGCAAAGAATGTTGGGCGAGGCATTAACACTTAGAGCACAATTTTATTTTGAAGCGATTCGAAATTGGGGCGATTTACCTGCTGATTTTCAACCGGCTTCACAAGTAGCAGGTGCCAATCCTTTCCCTGTAAGGGTAAATAGAGATTCCTTATATGACAGAATTTTAGCTGATTTAAAAACTGCTGAAGATTTGGTTCCTTGGAGAAACGATTTAGCATCTATTGGTGATCCGATAGATGAGCGAATTACCAAGGGAACCGTAAAAGGATTAAGAGCAAGAATTGCATTATTCAGAGGTGGTTACTCGTTGCGAAACACTTCAGGAGTTATGGAAAGAAGTGCTGATTATTTAACTTATTACCAAATGGCACACGATGAATGTAATGATATTATTACTTCTGGACAACACAATTTGAACCCAAGTTTTAAAAACCTATTTAAAAACTATGTTTGTGCCCGTGCGGTTAGTGATCCAGATGGTGAATTAATGTTTCAGGTTTCAGCAGTTGGTGCCAATGGTACCGCCGACAGTAAATTAGGATATTATGATGGGCCTACTGTTAATGGTAATGGTAACAAAGCCATCAATATTCTTCCTACTTATTTTTACTTATTTGATTCAACTGATTTGCGGCGCGATGTTACTTGTGCACCCTATATTGTAAATGCTGATGGTATAACTAAAACAGGACAAACCATTACTGCAATTAATGATGGAAAATATCGCCGTGATTGGATTAGTAATCCTGTTATTTCACCAAATGATAAAACTCAGTATTTAGGTTTGAAATGGCAAATATTGCGTTATTCCGATGTTTTGCTAATGTTTGCTGAAACGGAAAATGAGTTAAACGGTCCTACCGCTGCTGCTTATAATGCCATTAATATGGTGCGGAGAAGAGGATATGGTAAACCCATTAATACACCCAATGCGGCAGTTGATTTGCCTGCCGGCTTAAGTAAATCTGACTTTTTTAATGCTATTGTAAAAGAACGTTCTTTAGAGTTGGGTGGTGAAGGGGTTCGCAAGTTCGATTTAATTCGTTGGAATTTGATTAACACAGTTCTTACCAACACTAAAAATGCACTAGCTGCCATGTCCAATTCATCAGGTATTTATGCTAATCTTCCCAAATCAATGTATTATTATAAAACAGCTACCGGCGATGATTATACTATTTGGGCAAATTCTTTGTACAAACCTGCGCCTTCTGCTACGCCCGCCAATACAACGAAAATTACTTGGGTAAGTAGTGCTATTTCAACTACAGCATTGGCAAGGTTTGCTACAGGCTTTACACCCAATAAATCGGAATTATTACCTATTCCACAGCCTGCTCGTGATGCTAATTACAATTTAACGCAAAATCCGGGTTATTAAAATTTGTTGTGGTTTCGTTAGTTGGATTATACCGTTTAAAGGCTGCTGTTCCCAGTAGCCTTTTGTATTTAAAAATGTTTTTATGAAAATAAATTTTATTTTGTTGTTTACACTTTTTATAAGCATACATTTATCAGCACAAAACAATAGAATTATGGTTGCACAAGATGGTACAGGCAACTATACTACCATTCAGCAAGCATTCAATGCTATACCTTGCAATAATTCAAAGCCTGTTATCATTTTTGTAAAAAAGGGAATATATAAAGAACGATTGATATTAGATTCTGGAAAGCAATTTGTATCGCTTGTAGGCGAAAACAAAAATGATGTAGTTGTTTCCTATAACAATCATAGTGGCATGCATTTACCCAATGGTGATACCATTAATACCTGGACATCGGCAAGCTTTTTTATTTATGCTTCAAATTTTACCGCACAAAATATTCATTTTGAAAATAATGCAGGATTTTATGCCGGTCAGGCCGTAGCCCTTTATGTTTATGGCGACAAAGCTGCATTTTACAATTGTGCAATAACCGGTTTTCAAGATGTATTATTTTGCAGTGGTCCCGCCAGCAGACAATATTACCATAATTGTTACATTGAAGGAACTACCGATTTTATTTTTGGACCTGGAACTGCCGTATTTGACAGTTGTACTATTTATAGTAAAAAAAACTCGCATGTTACTGCTGCATCTACACCTCGTGAAATTCCCTATGGATTTGTTTTCAGAAATTGCACATTATTAGCTGATAGCAGTTTACACCATGTTTCATTGGGGCGACCTTGGCAGCCTTATGCTAGCGTAACATATATTCATTGTTACATAGATAAACATATTATTCCGCAAGGATGGAATAACTGGAAAAATCCAGCAAATGAAAAAACGGCAAGATTCGCAGAATTTAATAATTATGGGCCAGGTGCTAATCCACTGCATCGCTATGCATGGATAAAACAATTGTCTGCCAGGGAAGCAGAAAATTATACATTAAAAAACATTTTTGGCAGTTGGGTGCCGCAACCTCTAAATCATTAAATACTATGTAATTATTTTTCATTTTTTTTCTTAGTGTTTATGGGTTCAGTAGAGGCTCTGGCGTAAATTTCCGCCGGTAATATTTTCGATTCAAAATCAGTTATCGGGCGTTTGCTTTCAATCATTTTTATGAGCAGTTCTGCTGAAATGCGTCCCATTTCGAAAGCCGGTTGGCGTACTACCGATAAAGGCGGACAAAGTAAATCAGTAAAGTCTAAATTACTAAAACCAATTAAGGCTAGTTGTTTCGGAATGTCAATATGGTGTGCTTTACAATAGCGCATACAGTTGGTAGTAAGTTTATCTGCACCTGCAAAAATGGCATCGGTTTTAGGTTTTAGGTTTAATAAATAATTCAACGCTGCTTCTACTTCTTCATAAATTAACCCACCATGTTGGCAATAGGCAACATAATTTTCGTTGAATTCAATGCCATTATCTATTAATGCTTGCCGGTATCCGGATAATCTGTCTTTACTAATGGATAATACTGATGAACCACTTAACATAGCTATTTTTTTAAACCCATTTTTTATTAAATGTGTGGTTGCATTGTATGCCCCTTCAAAACTATTTACAGTAACTTTAAATGTATTTAAAGCCTCAATTACCCTGTCAAAACAAACAATAGGCAAATTTCTTTCATATAATTCTGTAATATGAGTATAATCCTTGGTTTCTGCTGAAACGGAAATAATGCATCCATCAACTGATCTGCTTGATAAATATTGTATATTGGCAATTTCTCTTTCATAACTTTCTTTGCTTTGAGTTATAATAACATTATAGCCATGTAAATGTGCAACCGATTCAATTCCATTAATAGCTTGCGAAAAGAAACTATTGGCAATTTCAGATACAATGATGCCTATAGAACGACTCCGTTTTTCTTTTAAACTTAATGCAATGGGATTAGGACGGTAGTTTATTTCCTTGGCATAATTTAGTACAAGTTGTTTGGTCTCCTCACTAATTTCATAACTGTCGCGCAGTGCCCGGCTAACTGTTGAGGTGGATAAGCCTAACGCTTTGGCAATGTCTTTTATGGTAACAGCTTCAAATTTCATATTGGTTATAAGGAAAAGGTTCAATGATTATAATCCACTATTTAACATGTTTATAATCGGTCTGTTTCAAATTTAATAACTATAAAGAAACTCTTTTTTTCCGACTTCCTGAAATGAAATCGGTGTGTAAATTTTTATAGGGTATGTTTGCCTAATTTCTTCTGATTTTTGTTATCGATATCGGGAACGATTGCGTAAAAATAATTCTTCAAAACCTTTATTATTCGTGAATATAATTGTAGCATCGCTTATGATTTTTGGTAGGTAAAAAGGATGTTTTTAAAAGGATGTTTAGCAATATTTACTTCATTTAAAAACTAACTGATACCTTATGAATTTTTAACTGATTTTTTGTTGCGGAATAAACAGAAAGAAATGAATAAACTGCTTGCCCTTTTTATTATATGCACTTTGGTCGGTTTTAAAATGCAAGACGATAAAACCACTATTTTTTTGGTCGGCGATTCCACCATGGCTAATAAACCCTTGGAAGATAATCCGGAAAAGGGATGGGGTATGTATTTGCAGCAATTTTTTAATCATTCAATTGTTGTTGAAAATAAAGCTGTAAACGGACGTAGTACTAAAAGCTATATTGATGAAGGTAAATGGGATGCCGTTGTACAGCAAATTAAACCGGGTGATTATGTTTTTATTCAATTTGGACATAATGATGAAAAAAAAGAAGATCCTAAAAGATATGCCGATGCGCAAGGTGCATACAAGAACAATTTAATCCGGTTTGTAAATGATGTTAAAAAGAAAAAAGGAATTCCCGTTTTATTAAGTCCTGTAGCTCGACGTAAATTTTTGCAGAATGGTTTTGTAGATGAAAAAATGCATGGCGATTATCCGGATGTTGTAAAAGCAGTTGCTGATTCTTTGGGTGTAGCCTATATTGATTTATTTACTTTAAGTAAGAATTTGTTACGTCAATTCGGCCCGGAAGCTTCAAAGAATCTTTATTTGTGGATTCCCCCTCGCCATTATAATGCTTGTATTAACGGAAGAAACGATGATACGCATTTTTCTTCATTTGGTGCCAAGTATATGGCTTCGCTTGTATGTTCCGCCATTAACGAATTGAAATTGCCTTTAAGAGATGCACTTTTAAAATCCGGTTTCGATAACAAGTTTGAATATGAATTACCCATTGTTTATGAGCCTCATTTTGCAAAAGATACATTCAATATACGTCAGTTTGGTGCCGTTAGTGATGGAAAAACACTAAATACTGAATTTATTCAAAATGCCATTAATGCCTGTAATAAAAATGGCGGTGGAGTTGTTGAAGTGCCCAATGGTTTCTGGATGACAGGGCCTATTGAATTAAAAAGCAATGTAAACTTATTTATAAATCGTGGTGCTATTTTACAATTTACTGCTGATTATGGTGCTTACAAATTAATTGAAAGCAACTGGGAAGGCCAACCGGCAGCTCGAAATCAATCGCCCATTTCTGCAAATAATGCGGTAAATATTGCCATAACCGGAAGCGGTATTATTGATGGTAATGGCGACGCTTGGCGGATGGTAAAAAAAGATAAACTCACCACTACACAATGGCAAAAATTAATTAATAGTGGTGGTATGTTAAGTAACGATAAAAAAACTTGGTATCCAACCATTGAAACTTATCGTGGTGCACAAATAAAAAATGCGGGCGTTTTGAAAGAAGGTATGCAGCTTTCAGACTTTGATTCCATTAAAGCTTTTTTACGGCCAAATTTGTTGGTGTTTACTGCTTGTACTAATGTTCTATTGGAAGGAGTTACTTTTCAAAATTCACCTGCCTGGTGCCTGCATCCTTTCATGTGTAATCAATTAACTGTTCGTAATGTGTATGCTAAAAACCCCTGGTATGCACAAAACGGTGATGGAATTGACATTGAAAGTTGTAGTAACGTGTTATTGGAGAACAGCACATTTGATGTAGGTGATGACGGAATTTGCATTAAAAGTGGCCGCGATGCATCGGGTAGAAAAAGGAATATGCCAACGCAAAATGCATTAATACAAAATTGTGTGGTATATCACGCACATGGTGGTTTTGTAATTGGTAGTGAAATGAGTGGTGGTGCTAAAAATTTGTATGTACGTAATTGCAGTTTTATGGGTACCGATATTGGTTTGCGTTTTAAAACAGTAAGGGGAAGGGGCGGTGTTGTTGAAAATATTTATACTGCCAATATTAATATGAAAGATATTATTGGTGAAGCTGTATTGTTTGATATGTATTATGCTGCGCAAGATCCGGTGCCTTTATATGGTGAAGAAAGAACACCCCCAAAAGTTGAAGTTTTACCTATTACAGAAGCTACCCCCGTCTTTAAAAATTTTTATATCAACAACATTGTATGTAATGGCGCTTCAAAAGCAATATTTATAAGAGGTATTCCTGAAATGCCTGTTCAAAATGTTGTTTTCAACAATTTACACATGCAAACCCAATCCGGTATCGATATTGAAGAAGCCAAAAACATTCAAATAAATAATTGCGCACTAATTGCAAAGCTATCTAAGCCACTGGTTTATATATTGAATGCCGAGAATATCATGTTCAATCATTTTAATTTCAATAAGCCAACTGAATTGATGGTTGAATTGCAAGGGTCTCGCACAAAAAACATTCAATTTAAAAATATATCAAAGCAAAATGCTTTACAGTTAATTAAAACAGGGTTTGGCACAGAGCCAAATGTTGTAACTGTTACTGAATAGTTATGAAGGCGAAAATAATATTTCTATTAACCTTATTTTTTTTGCAAAAAGTATTTTGCCGGAATATTATTTTGTCTGAAAAGTTTGCAAATAATGTTGTTTGCACAACTGCCAACCAGAAAGCATTAAATGATAAATGGACTTATGAAAATGCCATACAGTTAAAAGCTATAATGGCTTTATGGCAATATACTGGTGAAGGAAAATATTTTCAATTTGTGCAAAATGTTGCAAATAACTATTTATTAGATAGTGGTCATACAATAAAGACGTATAAAGTCAATGATTTTAATCTCGACAATATATTAGGGGGCAATGTGTTTTTATCGCTTTATCAGGTAACTGATAATAGAAATTACTTCAATGCTGTGCAAGTCTTGTATCAACAACTTATGCAGCAGCCCAGAACTTCTGATGGCGGCTTTTGGCACAAAGCTCGCTATCCACAACAAATGTGGTTAGATGGAATGTATATGGCTCAGCCATTCTATACACGTTATGCCCTTGCTTTTCACCAACCAGAAAATTTTAATGATATAGCTAAGCAATTTTTACTAATCACGCATAAAACACGTAATAAAGAAAATGGTCTTTTATACCATGCTTGGGATGCAGATTATAAAGAAAAATGGAGTAATCCCGCTACCGGAACCTCATCTAATTTTTGGGGAAGAGCAATGGGGTGGTATGGAATGGCATTGGTTGATGTTTTAGAAAATTTTCCAGTTAATAATGTTTATTACGACTCATTAAAAGGTTTATTAAATGATTATGTAAAAGCTGTTGCAGCTGTGCAAGATGTTAAAACCGGGACATGGTGGAACGTTTTGAATTATGCGAACAAAAATGGTAATTATGTAGAATCTTCCGCTAGTTGTATGTTCACTTACACCATTGCAAAGGCATTACGTTTTAAATGGATTGATGAAAAATATAAAACAGTAATTAATAAAGCTTATGAAGGGATAGTAAATAATTTTATTATTGAAAAAAATGATTCCGTTTTTTTAACTAATACAGTTAAAGTAAGTGGTTTAGGCGGCAATCCTTATCGCGATGGGAGTTATCAATATTATTGTAGTGAACCTGTAGTTACTAATGATAGCAAAGGAATTAGTGCCTTTATTTTAATGGACATTGAAATGGCTTTGTATAAACATTCTTACAAGGGTAAGGGTATCACTGTTGTGTTGGATGACTATTTTAATGCTGAAAAAAAAGTTGATATAACCGGAACTTTAGTGCCTTATCATTATAAATGGAATGAAATGAATAATGGCGGTTTTTCAACTTTGCAATTTCTTTTTCAAAAATATGGGGTTACTACAAAACAATTGGCTGAAATGCCATCCAAAAATAATTTGCCACTCAATAGTATTTATTTAATTGTGGATGCGGATGATTCCGGTGATAATCCCAATCCTAATTTTATGAATGTGCCTGCAGCTAATTTTCTAAGGAATTGGGTGAATAAGGGCGGTGTTTTATGTGTTTTGCATAATGATAAAGGCAATGCAGAATTTAAGCACATGAATTTGTTGCTAAGCCAATTTGGTATTCAAGTGAATGAAGATAGTTATCAGCACTTTTCTGCTAATCAATTGATGGAAGGCGTAATAAACGTACACCAAAATAATGAGGTATTACCGAATGCTCAATTAATATATCAAAAGGGTATTTGTTCTATTTCTATAAAATATCCTGCAAAAGCTATTCTAAAAAAGAATGGAGTAGTGGTAATGGCTGTAACAAAGTATGGAAAGGGTACAGTGTTTGTTACCGGTGATCCTTGGTTATACAACGAGTTTATTGATGGGAGAAAGTTGCCTGAACAATTTAATAATTACGTAGCCGCTGAAGATTGGATTCAATGGCTAATTCAACAAGTAAAAAATGGAAAAAGTTAGTATAAAATATTTCATTTTATTACTCATGTTTTGCAGCACATTTAACAATGTGTTGTTTGCTGCACCTGTTGATACTTTGCATGTAAGTAAAACAAAACCACAATGTTTTAAAAACATTCAAGATGCTATCAATGCAATTGATAGTAATGCTCATCATAAGCATGTCATTTTAATAGATGCAGGAACCTATGAAGAAAAAATTTATGTAACTAAAAACAATATTCAATTTTTGGGGGAGAATAAAACTACTACGATTATTACCCAGGCCATAGCTAGAGATTTATGGCGTTGTAAACATGATGATGATTGGGGTGTTGCAACTGTAAACATCAGTGGTAGTGATATTACGATTGAAAATGTAACCATTCAAAATACATACGGATTTGATAATAACACTACTGTAGTTTCTTGCGAAAATGATAGTTTAAATAACTTTTCAAAAACAATTAAGAAAGATGGTCACCAAATGGCTTTACGCACATTTGCCACAACGCGTTTAAAAGTGTTGAATTGCATTTTAAAAGCTTATGGTGGTGATACTGTTAGCCCCTGGAATGTAAATGATGGAATGTTCTTTTTTAAAGATTGTTTAATGATGGGGGGAGTTGATTTCTATTGTCCAAGAGGTTGGGCTTATGCTGAAAATTGCACGTTTGTTGCCACAACAGGGCCTGCGTGTATTTGGCACGATGGCTCTGCGAATGAAGACGCCAAAACAGTTTTAAAAAATTGTTTCTTTCAAGGTTATGATGGATTTATGTTGGGCCGTTTTCACAAGGATGCTCAATTTTATTTAATCAATTGTTCTTTTGCTAAAAATATGGCTAATAAGCCTATTTATTTAGTTCCTACTAACAATATTATTCGTTGGGGATATAGAGTTTACTATTATAACTGCCATAAAGCCGGTGGCGACTACAGTTGGTTTAAAAATAATTTAGCAACTGCAAAGGGGGCACCGTTACCTGATGCTATTAATGCTAATTGGGTATTTGGCAATAAGTGGAATCCTTATTTAAATTAACAGGTATGAAATTATGTAAAAGCAATTTAGCTGCTATTAAAAAAACAAGGGGAGTATCAATACCTAATGAAGAAATTTTTTCTTTGCCGGAAAAGGTTATTCAATTTGGAACAGGTGTTTTATTAAGAGGACTTCCCGATTATTTTATTGATAAAGCCAATAAACAGGGACTTTTTAATGGTAGAATTGTTGTGGTTAAATCCACAAATGCCGGTTCAACTGATGCATTTAATGAACAGGATGGATTATATACTTTAGTTGTACGTGGAATTGAAAATAATGTCAAAGTACAAGAATATTGGGTGAATGCTGCTATTAGCAGAGTATTAAATGTACACAATGAATGGAATGACATTCTATCTTGTGCTGCAAACCCTGATATGCAAATAGTAATATCCAATACAACAGAAGTAGGTATTTCATTAATGGAAGATGATGATATTTTTGCCGCACCACCTGTTTCTTTTCCCGGAAAATTATTGGCATTTTTGTATCATAGGTTTACCATTTTTAATGGAGCTGACAGCAGTGGAATGGTTATTATTCCAACTGAATTAATTGTGAATAATGGAAAGAAATTAAAAGAAATTATTATTGAATTAGCAAAACGCAATCATTTAAGCAACGATTTTTTGAAATGGTTGAATGAAGCCAATGATTTTTGTGATTCATTGGTAGATAGAATTGTTCCCGGAAAATTATCAGAACATGATGCCAAATTTGTTAATCAGGAGTTAGGTTATGAAGATGAGTTGATGATTATGAGCGAAGCTTATCGTTTATGGGCCATTGAAACTTCTCGTCATTCTACCAAAAATATTTTATCATTTGCAAAGGCCGATGCCGGCGTTATTATAGAAGACGATATAAGCATATATCGTGAACTAAAACTTCGTTTATTAAATGGCACGCATACTTTTTCATGTGGGTTAGCATTTTTGGCAGGATTTGATACTGTTAAAGAGGCAATGGATAACCGCATTTTTGCTTCCTATGTTACCAACTTAATGCTTTATGAAATTGCCCCGGTTATATTAAGTGAAAAACTAACGCAACAAAAAGCTAAACAATTTGCATTACAAGTGTTGGATCGATTTAGAAATCCGGCCATTGCTCATCACTGGATAAATATTACCATGCAATATACTTCCAAAATGAAAATGCGCAATGTGCCCCTAATTGAAGCATATCTGCAACAATTTAAATCGGTACCGCCATTTATGGCCTTGGGAATTGCAGGATATTTATATTTCATGCAATCCAATGTGAATGAACAAGGACAGCCGGTTCAACAGCAAGGACACAATACTTATATATTACAAGATGATTATGCCTTGCAAATACATCAATTATGGAAAAGCAATGCTGATTTTTCAACAATAATTGATACTATTTTATCGAACGAAAATTATTTTAATATAAAATCTGCTCTCTTGCCTAATTTAGAAACCCAAATTGAATTATACCTAACCAATATGCAGCAAAATAATGTACTAACAGTTATGGAAGAATTGATGCATCAACAAATGGTTTCTTCAATTAATTAAATGAAATGATTTATGCAGAATGCTATTATTAAAATTCATCCAAATGATAATGTTGTTGTTGCTTTGCGTGATTTAAAAAAAGGTGAAAAATTACAATATGCTAATGAAGAATATACTGTAATAGAAGATATACCAGCTAAACATAAGTTTTACGTTAACAACATGCAACCCGGTGATGCGGTAATTATGTATGGTGTTTTGGTAGGTAAGGCTCAAACTAACGTTTCGGCAGGATCATTAGTAACTACAGCCAATTTAAAACATGCAGCAGAGCCATATGCATATCGTTCAAACCATTATATATGGCACAAACCTGATGTATCTTCTTTTTTAAACAGAACTTTTAACGGTTATCATAGGGCTGATGGGAGTGTAGGAACTGCCAATTATTGGTTATTTATACCTACCGTATTTTGTGAAAACAGAAATCTTGATGTAATTAAAGAAGCTTTACATACTACTTTGGGATATGCTGTTACAGATAAATATAAAAATTTTGCACAGCAATTAGTTAAGGCTTATGAAAATCAAATTCCAATTGATTCAGTTGCATTTGAAAATATTGCAAAACCATCTCAACAACGACTATTTAAAAATGTGGATGGAATTAAATTTTTGAATCATCAAGGTGGTTGCGGTGGTATTCGGCAGGATGCAGCAGTTTTAGGAAAATTATTAGCTGCTTATGCTAATCATCCCAATGTAGGGGGTGTTACCGTTATAAGTTTAGGGTGTCAAAATTTGCAATTAGCTGAATTGCTCAATGAAATTAAAAGTTATCATCCAACATTCAATAAACCTTTATTGGTATTTGAACAACAACAAATTGGTAATGAAACAACTTTAGTTTCCGAAGCAATTCGGCAAACATTTAAAGGATTAATGCAGATTAATGAAATAGAAAGAAAGCCGGCACCGTTATCTAAACTAACATTAGGTGTAAAATGCGGTGGTAGTGACGGTTTCAGTGGCATTTCTGCCAACCCTTCTGTTGGGTATTGTGCTGATTTGTTAGTGGCTTTAGGCGGTAAAGTTTTATTGGCTGAATTTCCTGAATTATGTGGTGTTGAACAAGAACTGATTGATAGAATGGATAATGAAACAACTGCTAACAAATTTATACATTTAATGAAGGCCTATAGCAATGCTGCAATACAAGCCGGGTCCGGTTTTCATATGAATCCTTCTCCCGGAAATATAAAAGATGGGTTAATTACTGATGCCATGAAAAGTGCAGGTGCAGCTAAAAAAGGCGGTACATCACCCATTGTTGATGTGTTAGATTATACAGAAGAAGCTTTGAAACCCGGATTGAATTTAGTTTGTACGCCTGGTAATGATGTTGAAGCTACTACTGGAAAGGCTGCCAGTGGTGCAACTTTAATTTTATTTACAACGGGCTTAGGTACACCCACGGGAAATCCTATTTGTCCGGTAATAAAAGTTTCCAGCAATAACGCTTTAGCAGAAAAAATGGCTGATATTATTGATATTAATACCGGTTCCGTTATTGATGGTGTATTAACCATAGAAGATATGGGCAAGCAAATTTTGGAATATTGTATTAAAGCTGCAAGTGGTGAAGTAATTCCTAAAGCAGTTCAATTAAACCAAGATGATTTCATTCCATGGAAACGTGGTGTGAGTTTATAATTTTTAAACTATTATGTAAAATTTTAAATATGAAACCATTTTTAGACGAAAATTTTTTATTGCATAATAAAACTGCTGTTCAACTATATCATGATTATGCTGAAAAAATGCCAATTATAGATTACCATTGCCATTTGTCTCCCGAACAAATCGCCAATGATGCTCGTTTTTCAACAATTACACAGGTATGGTTATATGGCGATCATTATAAATGGCGTGCCATGCGTACCAATGGTGTAGATGAAATGTATTGCACAGGTAATGCTTCTGATAAAGAGAAATTTTTACAATGGGCTGCAACTGTTCCCTATACTTTACGAAATCCATTATACCATTGGACGCATTTGGAATTGAAAAGATATTTTGGTATAAACGATATTTTAAATGAACATTCTGCTGAAAAAATTTATGAACACTGCAATACGTTGTTAAATCAACCGGATTACTCTGTAAAAAATTTATTGCGCAAAATGAATGTTTATACCGTTTGCACTACAGATGATCCAGTAGATACTTTGGAATACCATCAAAAATTAAAAAACGATTCCTTTGAAATACCCATTTTGCCTGCTTTTAGGCCTGATAATGCCATGAATGTTGCTGATCCGGAAAAGTTTATCGGCTATATAAAAAAATTGGAAGCAATTACCAATATTTCCATTTCTTCATTCGATGACTTTTTGTATGCGTTGCAAAACCGTCATGATTTTTTTGCATCTATGGGTTGCAGTGTGAGTGACCATGGGTTAGAAGAAATTTATGCGGAAGATTTTACCGGTTCTGAAATTGACAGCATTTTTACTAAAGTACACGCCGGAAAACATTTAAACGATGTAGAACAAAGAAAGTTCAAGTCGGCTATGTTGGTACATTTTGCTGAATGGGATTGGGAAAAAGGATGGGTGCAACAATATCATTTAGGGGCTTTACGTAATAATAATACCCGGATGTTAAAAACGTTAGGGCCTGATACCGGATGGGATTCAATTGGTGATTTTCCACAAGGGAAAAACTTGTCCAAATTTTTAGGAAAATTAGATAATGATGACCGATTGGCTAAAACAATTTTATATAATTTGAATCCCGCCGATAATGAGTTAATGGCCACTATGATTGGTAATTTTAATGATGGTTCTGTTGCCGGTAAAATTCAATTTGGTGCAGCTTGGTGGTTTTTAGATCAGAAAGATGGAATGGTAAAACAAATGAATGCACTTTCTAACATGGGTTTGTTAAGCAGATTTGTAGGAATGCTTACAGACTCAAGAAGTTTTCTATCCTATCCAAGGCATGAATATTTCAGAAGAATTTTATGTAACTTATTTGGAGAAGAAATTGAAAACGGAGAATTGCCAAATGATATACCTTGGATAGGGAAGGTAATACAGGATATTTGTTTTTACAATGCTAAAAACTATTTTAATTGGTAGATATTTTTTTAATGAAATAACTATTATAATTATTAGACATTTTAATAAAGTATAAAATTGGAATAATTGGTGATCAATTTTTTACTGAGGTTATTGGCATTATAGATACTAAGTAAAATACAATGAAAAAAATTTTATGTTTTGGTGAGTTGTTATTAAGAATCTCGCCACCTGCAGCAAGCAACTGGTTGTCGCAACATCAATTGCAGGTGTATTTAGGTGGTGCAGAATTAAATGTAGCGCATGCTTTAGCCAATTGGCAGGTGCCGGTATCTTATTGCACAGCCTTGCCAAATAATTTTATTGCAGATGACATAATTAATCAATTAAAGCATGCGCAAATAGATACTGCTGCCATTCAACGTGGTGGAAATAGAATAGGATTGTATTTTTTGCAGCAAGGAACAGATGTAAAAAATAAACAAGTTTATTTTGATAGAAAAGCTTCAGCATTTGCAGAATTACAACCCGGTACAATCAATTGGGAGAATGTTTTAGCCAATGTTAAATGGTTGCATTTTTCAGCAATTGTACCTGCGTTGAATGATACCCTTGTACAAGTTTGTGAAGAAATGTTAGAGGCTGCTTCAAAAAAAAATATAACCATTTCACTCGATTTAAATTATCGTGCTTCGCTTTGGAGCCCCAATCGTAAACCGGATACAATATTGCCTTCTTTAGCAAAATATTGCCACGTAATTATGGGCAATATTTGGTCGGCTAATTTATTATTAGGTGCGCCTTTGCATCTTTCTAATGATGGTAAAATTTCAAAGGATGCATATTTGCATCATGCGGAATCAACTGTTTCTTATATTATCAATCAATTTCCTAAATGCCATACCGTTGCCAATACTTTTCGTTTCGATATGCCTGATGGTAGCCTTCAATATTATGCAAGTTTATTTCATGAAGGGCAATTTTGGGTTTCACCTGAAATGCAATCGAATAATGTAAAAGATAAAGTAGGTAGTGGCGACTGTTTTATGGCTGCATTGATATATGGGATTGAGCAAAATATGCAAACGCAGCAAATTATAAATTTTGCGGCTGCTGCTGCATTTGGTAAATTACATGAATTTGGTGATGTAACCCAACAAACCATTCCTGATATTTTAAAAATAATGCAACAATATGCTTAGCCAAGAAAATACAACTCATATTATTAAAAATGCAGTTATTCTACCACTGTTTTATCATCATGATCCTATTACATGCATTGCAATAAGTAAGGCATTGTATGCCGGTGGTATTCGTGCTATAGAGTTTACAAATAGGGGTGAAAAAGCGCTTGCTAATTTCAAAATTTTGGTTGAAGAACGTAATAAAACAATGCCGGATTTGTTATTGTGTGTAGGTACCATAACCAATACTTCAGATGCACAATTATTTATTGAAGCAGGGGCTGATGTTTTGATAAGCCCTGTTTTTGATGCTGATATATCTGACATTGCCTACATGCATAAAATTTTATGGATTCCCGGTTGTATGACTCCTACAGAAATACACACTGCATATTCTGCGGGATGGTCGTTACTTAAACTTTTTCCTGGTAATGTATTGCAGCCCCATTATGTACAAGCCATTAAACCTCTATTTCCTAAAATTGATTTTTTAATTACCGGCGGTGTGGAAGCTAATACAGAAAGCATCATGGAATGGCGTAAGTCCGGTGCCGTTGGTGTAGGGTTAGGAAGCAAATTAATAACTCCTTCTGTAATTAATAATGGGAATATGCATGAATTAACGGAAACAGTTGCCCGCTTGGTTCAATTTTTTTCAAACCAATAACTAATATTAATGAATCGAAATAAATTAGGCAACTATCGATGGACGATTGTTGCATTGTTATTTTTTTCCACTACGATCAACTATATGGACAGGCAAGTAATAGGGTATTTAAAACCTATTTTGTCTGATAAGTATGGATGGTCTAATTCTGACTTCGCTTTAATTACTTCTTGGTTCACCGGTTTTTATGCTACCATTACCATATTTGCCGGGGCTATAATAGATAAAATTGGTACTAAATTAGGGTTGGCTATATCGCTTAGTTTTTGGTCGCTTATGGGCATGGTTAATGCTTTTTGTGGAGGAGCAGTGTATCAGCATGTTATTGTAAGAAGTTTATTTGGTATAGGTGAAGCAGGAAATTTTCCTGCATCTATAAAAACAGTGGCAGAATGGTTTCCCAAAAAAGAAAGAGCTTTAGCTACAGGAATTTTTAATAGCGGTGCTAATGTTGGCGCAATGGTTGCTGCTTTATTGGTACCTTGGTTAGCTGTTCATAGTTGGTTTAATCAATCAATAGAGGGCTGGCAGATGGCTTTTCTCTTAACCGGTGCAATTGGATTAATATGGTTAATTTTTTGGTTTGCATTATATCATACACCTGCAAAACATAAAAAATTATCGAAGGCAGAATTTGAATATATACACAGCGATGATGTAAGTGCTGTTGATGTAAAGTCTGATAAAAATAAAATACCCTGGATTAAATTGTTAGCCTATCGTCAAACATGGTCATTTTTTATTGGTAAGTTCCTAACTGATGGTGTATGGTGGTTTTTATTGTTTTGGCTGCCTGATTATATGAAAAAGCAGTTCAATATGCAAGGCGAAGCAATTATGCTACCTTTATTCACTGTTTACGGTATAGCCATTGTTGGTAGTGTTGCAGGGGGGGGATTTCCCATGTACTTTATTAATAAAGGAATGGAAACTTATAAAGCAAGAATGAAAGCAATGTTTATTATAGCACTATTGCCCATTATTCTGGTAACTACCCAGTATTTTGGCAATGTGTCAATTTTTGGCAATACTGCTTACATTTATGCTTTAATTGTTATTTGTATTGCTGCTGCTGCACATCAGGCATGGTCAGCGAATATATTTACAACGGTATCGGATTTATTTCCTAAGAAAGCAGTTGGTTCGGTAACAGGTATAGGAGGTCTTGCAGGTGGAATAGGAGGGGTATTAATGCAGTTAATGGCAGGATGGTTAACGGATGCTTTTAAAAATAATCCTCAAACCGCGTATTTAATTTTATTTTTAGTGTGTGCTTTTGCTTACGTTGTTGCATGGTTAATTATGAAAGTACTGGTACCCAAATTTTCACCAATTGCTGATTTATAAACTATTTTGTTATGCGTTTACTCATTTTTTTTATACTCATTTTTTATTCAATACCTAATATGGTAAATGCGCAACAACGTATTTATTTATACGCTGATAGTGAAAACAATATCATTAAAAATGGTTTTGATACAGTTAAGCCTTACATGGAATACTATCCTGCAACTAATCATATTGCCAATAATCAAAGAACAGCAATTTTAATTTGTCCCGGTGGTGGTTTCAGGTATTTAGCATGGGAGAAAGAAGGTGTAAAGCCGGCAAAATTTTTTAATTCAAATGGAATTGATGTGTTTGTATTACACTACCGTGTAAATGATGAATTATTGCGAGGGCATGAATATCCGGCACAATATAATGACGCCAATCAAGCACTGAATTATATTTATAATCATGCTGATTCTTTTCATATACAAAAAAACAGAATTGGCATAATGGGTTTTTCTGCCGGGGGACATTTAGCCGCAACTATAAGTACACTTAATCCATTAAATGCAGGAACTATTACCCCTTCATTTACAATTTTATTGTATCCTGTTATTACCATGGAAAGTCCCTATGCACATGCTGGCAGTAAAAAAATGCTTTTGGGCGAAGCACCAAATGCGGATTTAATCAAACATCTTTCTGCCGAAAAAAATATTTCTCCAAATACACCTCCTGCAATTATAATTCAAGCAGGCGATGATAAAACGGTTCCTGTTCAAAACAGCATTATGTATTATGAACAATTATTGACCAATCATATTCCTGCTGCATTGTTTATTTATGATCATGGGAAACATGGTTTTGGAATGGCAGAAAATGATTCATGGTTAAGTCAATGGCCGCATGAGGTTATTAATTGGTTAAAGTCAAACCACTTCCTTTAGTCCATAAAATAAGCTTCCACGTATTAAAATATATCTGCTTTTAATTCTTTTTTAAGTTTCGTTTAAGCGTATTATAATTTTGTTTAAGACTTTGAAATGCAGATGTAGCAATAACTTCACTTTTCAATGTTAAATAAAAATTATTTAACTTTTTTATGAGGAATGGTGCAGCACTTTTTTATTATGTGCGCTCATTTCTACGATTAAAAAAAATTGAATGGAAAATTTTTAAATGGTTACATGTAACCAAGGTGATTTTATTGTCTGCTCATTCTAAAAACCAAATATAAAACACATGAGAAAATTTCTAACCTTGTTGTTATGCCTATTAGTGACTGCCGGCTCACTTTTAGCACAAACCCGAACAGTAAAGGGAAAAATTGTTGATGAAAACGGCACACCGCTTTCCGGTGTTTCTGTCTTAGTCAAAGGTACACAGTTAGGTACCAGTTCAGGTGAAGATGGAAGTTTCACCATTCAAGTGCCGGAATCTGCTAAAACCCTGTCATTTACTGCAGTCAATTTTGCTCCATTGCAACTTCCCATCACTAATAATATGATGGTAAAAATGCAAAGAGGTTCATCTGATTTATCAGAAGTTGTGGTAGTGGCTTATGGTACAACTAAGAAAACAAATGTAACCGGGTCGGTTGCCACCATTAGTGGTTCAGAAGTGGCTGATAAGCCTTTTACATCTGTTGATAAGGCCATGCAGGGTGCAGTTGCCGGTTTACAATCAACTTCATCATCAGGCGCGCCGGGTTCTGCTACTGATATCCGTATTCGTGGTATTGGTTCTATTAATGCAAGCGCATCGCCTCTTTGGGTAATTGATGGAGTAATTGCTTCAACAGGCGATTTTACCGTTAACACCACAACTGCTAACGTGTTAAGCTCTTTAAATCCGGATGATATTGAAAGTATTACTGTTTTGAAAGATGCAGCTGCTACTTCAATTTATGGCTCACGTGCTGCTAATGGTGTTATATTGGTTACAACAAAAAAAGGGAAAGCCGGACAAACACGTATTAATTTTAGCACCGAAATTGGTGATAACAGTAGGGCTTATGATCCTAAGGTTAAGCCATTAACTACTGCACAATCTGTTACTGTTTATCAACAAGCTTTAATTAATGCCGGTTACGCCGCTAACAATACTCAAGCAAATGCAATTATTTTTGATCCCGTTAATGGTTTTGGTGTTGATTCTACCGTAAATACCAATTGGTTTAATGTAGTAAATCAACCTCATGCAGCACAACAGCAATACAACCTTAGCTTAAGTGGCGGAAATGACAAAACACAGTTTTATGCTAGTGGTGGTTATTTTAATCAAGATGGTACCACATTGAATACATATTTCAAAAGGTACAATGGAAGTTTATCTGTTACCCATCATGTTAATGACAGAATAACATTTGCTACCGGATTAAATGGAAGTACCAGTGAACAGTCAACGCCAACTAACGGTGGTACATTTGCGAATCCCGTATTAGAATCTTTCTTCTTATTGCCTTGGTATTCACCTCGTAATGCAGATGGATCTTTGAAATATAATGACCCACAAGGTGAGTTTCCGTTAAACGGTGGTATTTATAACCCATTGGTACAAGCAGCTTATAATAAAAATACTGCTAAACAAACTACATTTAGGGGTTATGTATCAGGTGAATTCCAAATTTTAAAGAATTTGAAATTTACTAGTCGTTACTCAGGTGAATACTTTACTATTCAGGAAGATCAATATCGTAACCCTTTCTATGGTGATGGATATGCTCATGGTGGGGATGCTTTTTCTGCTTTTACAAGAGTGTTTGATTGGACATGGAGTAACTTTGCTGACTTTAAGCAAAATTTAAACAAAGCCAATGATATTTACTTTGATTTAAAACTAGGATATGAAGCTCAGCAATATAAATATTACACTTTGCAGTCAGGCGCCCAAGGATTTCCTAGCACACTCGCTCTAACTTATTTGGCTTCCGCAGCTACACCAACATCGGCATATGCATTACCAAGCGGAAATGCAACCAATTCTATCTTTTCTAATGCGGATATAAATTTTAAGAATAAATATGTGCTTAGTGGAAGTTTTAGAAGAGATGGTTCTTCTGTTTTTGGGGTGAATAACCGATATGGTAACTTTTTTTCTGTAGGTGCTACATGGAATATTAATGAGGAGGAATTTATCAAAAATATTTCATGGATTAACTTGTTAAAATTAAGAGCTTCTTATGGTTCTAACGGTAACTCATTAGGCTTTGGAAATTACCAAGCACTTGCTACATATGGGTATGGTTATAATTACACCGGTGTACCGGGAAGTGCGCCTTCAAACATCGGTAATCCTAATTTAACTTGGGAAAAGAATAAACCATTTGATGTAGGAGTTGATTTTAGTATTTTCAAAGACAGATTATTTGGAACTGTTGACTATTATAACAGGGTTACTTCCGATTTATTGGCGAATACAACATTATCACCAACTTCAGGTTTTCCCGGTGGTCAATTAAGTAATGTTGGAAGCGTTAAAAATGAGGGTATTGAAATTACATTAGGTGGTAAACCGGTTGTTACTAAAAACTTCTCATGGACTGTATCTTTCAATTTCGCACATAATAAAAACAGGGTAGAGTCATTATTCCAAAATAAATCAATTAGTGCTTCACCATTCTATTATACTGTTGGACATGATTTGCAAGAATTTTATTTACGTCAATGGGCTGGTGTTGATCCTACTAATGGTGATCCTAATTGGTACACAGATGCCACTAAGAAAACAAAAACAAATAATTATTCTGCTACACAGTTAGCATTAACCGGTTATTCTGCAGCACCTAAATTTTACGGTTCATTAAACAATACTTTCGTTTACAAAAACTTTTCTTTAGATGCTCAATTATTTTATAACTATGGTAACTACTTGTTTGACCAATGGGGTGCTTATTTGAATAGTGATGGTGCATATTATGGTGCATTTAATCAATTAAACACTCAATTGAATGCATGGAAAAATCCGGGTGACATTACTAATGTTCCTAAAATTGTTTTAGGAGGAAATAAGAATGGATATCGAACTTCTACTCGTTACATTTATAAAGGCGATTATGTACGTTTAAGAAATATTCAATTAAATTATACAATTCCGGGTTCTTTAGTAAAAAGAGCATATTTAAAGAATGTTACCGTATATGTTAGAGGTACAAATATTTTCACTTTCGGGGTTGACAAAAATCTAGCATTTGATCCTGAAGCCGGTATTAATGGAATTGGAAATTTAGAAGTTTTTATTCCCAAAACAATTGCCGGTGGTATCAAAATTGGTTTGTAATACCTGAATTTAAAATAAACAATTATTATAATAAAAATATTTTACAATGAAAAGTTTTCTAAAAAAATATGCCCTTACGGTTTGTTCATCTGCATTAATTTTAATGGGGTGTAGCAAAAACTTTATTGTTGAAAATCCAAATGATTCGGTGCCATCTACTCAAGCTTTAAATACTGAATCCGGATTACAAGATGCATTAAATGGTGCTTATGCAGGATTACGTGCAGTAGCACTTTATGGCAGAGATTTTCCGGTAATAGGCGATTTACAAGCGGATAATACCTATGTTGAAACAAAAAATTCCGGGCGTTATCTTTCACAATACAATTATAGCGTAGTTTCCAGCGATGCCGTTGTTGGTGAAATGTGGAACCAGGCATACATAACTATTCTTAGAGTAAACAATATTATTGATGCAAATGTTACCGGGCCTAATGTAGCTGCTATTAAAGCACAGGCTTATGCAATCAGAGGTCTTTTATACTTTAAATTAGTTAATATATATGCTCAGCCATACACTGTAGATTCAACTTCTCTTGGTGTTCCTATTGTTCTTCATTTTAATCCTAATTTATTTCCTGCAAGAAATAAAGTTAGTGAAGTGTATAGCCAAATTATCAGCGATTTAAAAATGGCGGTTGCAAATGCTCCTGCTTATTCTACTTCGGTTCGCATAAGTAAATATGCTGCTGAAGGATTATTGGCTAGGGCTTATTTATATATGGGCGATTATGCTGATGCTAAAAGTGCAGCAGTAGATGTAATTAATAATGGTCCCTTTACATTAGTTACTCCTAATAATTATGCAGCTTTTTGGCAAAATCCGGCTGCTCGCACCGATGCTGTTGAAACTATGTTTGAAGTGGATTGTGATGCCATTAATAACAATGGATTTGATGATTTGGGAGGAATTTATTATAATGGTTATAACGATATCTACTGTTCCAGCCAATTATATAATTTGTATTCTGCTACCGATGTTAGAAGAGGATTGTTGGTTCCTGGAACTACTAAAAGTGGATCACCTGCTTACATTGTTATTAAGTTCCCTAATGCACAAAATACGGATAGAGATAACTTGAAAGTAATAAGGTTGGCAGAAGTTTATTTAATTGCTGCTGAAGCTTCATTGCCCACTAATCAAACTGATGCTTTGTATTATTTAAATGCATTGTTAGCACAACGTGACCCGCTTGCTGCACCTTATACTGTAACAGGTCCTTTACTTCTTCAGGCAATTGTTACTGAAAGACGTAAAGAATTAGCTTTTGAAGGTGATAGGTTGTATGATATGAATAGATTACAATTACCTATTAATAGAGTTGCTAACCCCGGAGCTATTCCCGCAGGACCTAATAATATTAATTTAAATATACCATATCCTGATAATAGAAGGGTAGCACCCATTCCTCAACAAGAATTAACTGCTAATCCAAATATTGTTCAAAATCCTGGATATTAATTCTAAGTAGAAACTTTAAATGTAAACAGGCTGGCACTTTTTTTAATGCCGGCCTGTTTTTTTTTAATTTTTGATAAAGTAATACAAGCTTAATTCAAAAATGATATATGATATTAAATATGAAACTGCATTTTAAGATTATCCTTTATTCAGCTCGTGTAACAAACGCTCTTTTACTCTATCATAAAACGAATGTTTATCAATAATTAATGCAACCATATTTGCAATCATTGCCGCAACAAGTAAGTGGAAAATTAAAGTATGCCTATCCGTCATTTCTAAAACTAAAATAGCACAGGTAAAGGGTGTTCTGCTTAAGCCTGTTAAAAAAGCCACCATTCCCGCTAAAATAAGTACATTGGTATCACTAGCCGATGCATGTAACCAACCCGCAATCACTGCTCCAACTGTTGATCCTGCACTTAAAGAGTTGACCATTATTCCTGCAGCACCACCCATAGGGTTACAAATAATTATACCCACTGTTCTTAATATGGGTAAATACCAAGGCAAATGTTTGTTGCTTTCAAATAAAATATTTGTCATTAAATCCTTTCCTGAATTCAATATCCGCATATCTATGTAATAAGCAATGGTAGCTAATATTAATGCCCCAACTACTATATATAAGATAGATTGATAAGTTTTTTTAAAACCATCTTTCCACTTTATAATTTTCAAAACATAATATCCCATTGTTGCACCTAAAATACCTGCAATGACTCCTACTATTATAACCGGAATAAAAATGAAGTTGGACAGATGTGCAACATTGGGATATCCTAAATATAAAAATGGACCTGCTAATGCTTGTGTAGTTAAACCGGCAATAATAAGTGAAGAAAAAATGGAAGTTCTAAAATTGCTAATATGCGATTTTGTTAATTCTTCCATAGCAAAAACAATACCTCCTAAAGGTGTATTGAATGCAGCAGATAAACCTGCCGCCGCACCGGTCATAATCATGTACCTCTTTGAAATTTTTGGCCACCAATCCGGTAACCATTCATTAACTTTTCTAAATATAGAACTGCTTATATGTATTATGGGGCCTTCTCTTCCTAGTACACCACCGCCAAATATGAATATTAAGCTCGATAAAATTTTAATGATAATAATTCTAATTCCTAATAATTTGGTTAATTTCTCTTCATTATTTGGTTTGGCAATTTCTATGGCAGCCATTACTTGTGCATTACCGCTTCCTTTAGCAAAAGGTGCAAATTGTTTAACAAGCCACCATGCAATTATAAATGCAATGGGTGGAATTATAAAAAGAAGGTATTTGTGTTTCAAGTAAATACTCATCCCTAAATTTTCTGCCCATGTAAATGCTTTTCCGTAATAAACTGCAATTAAACCCACCAGTAAAGAGGCAATCCAGTAAGGAATGGCACCTAAAATATTTCTTCTAATTGTATCATTATGAAAATTATCGTAAAGTTTTTTTCCTGCTCTTTTAATTTTGTTGATAGTATTCATGATTGCTCTTAACATTCTAAATACGGTTTAAACTTAAATTTCGCATAATTTTATACAAAAATCGGGGCGAAGGTCAGGAATTATTAGAACCGAATAAGTTAATAAACAATTAGAAATATATTGTTTGGCTAAAACAAATTCATTTTGGCTATATAAATACTTCTAATTCAAATTAAAAAGCAGCAAAACAAAAAGACAGATGTTTATGGATGAAAAAAGAATTTTATTGGTTGAAGATGAATCAAAAATTGCGCAAGCTTTAAAAAAAGGCTTATCGGAAAACGGTTATGAGGTTGAAGCTGTTTTTGATGGTGCTATTGCAAAGCGCCTGTTTCAACAACATGAGTACGATTTGATTATACTAGATGTGAATTTGCCGGGTATGAATGGATATGAATTATGCAAGTTTATTCGTACGCATAATCAACATGTTCCCGTTATTATGCTAACTGCTCTTAGTACTACCGATGATAAAATAGAAGGGTTTGATGCCGGTGCAGATGATTATGTTATAAAGCCATTTGAGTTTAAAGAGCTGTTGGTTAGAATTCGTGCATTGTTGAAACGTACACTTAATCAACAAGTTCCAATGGGTAATATTTTGCGTGTTGCTGATTTGGAAATGAATTTAGATAGCAAAGAAGTGAAACGGGGTGACCAAAAAATTGTATTAACCGCTAAAGAATTTCAATTGTTGGAATATTTTATGCGAAATAGAAACAGAGTACTGTCTCGCGCCGATATTGCTGAAAAAGTGTGGGATATTGATTTTGATACACAAACCAATGTAATTGATGTTTATGTAAACTATTTAAGAAATAAAATTGACAAACAATTTCCTGTGAAGTTAATTCATACACAAGTAGGAATGGGATACGTTTTAAAAGAAGAGCACACCCGTTAATATGGCATCAAAATATGCTGTATTACTATAATTTTAATTAACCCATATGAAGATTAAATATCGCATTGCAGTTTTGTTTACCCTGGTTGTATCATTCATATTGCTGCTATTGTGTGCTTCCATATTTTATTTTTCAAATTTAAATAGGGCTTTCTCTTTTAGAGAACGGATAAAAAACCGAGCGATTACAACGGTTAGTTTATTGTTTAAAGTATCAGGCATTAATCCAAACTTACTTAGAAGAATTGATGAAATAACACAAATTTCATTAGATCAAAAAAGTTTTCAAATCTTTAATAGTGCAGGAAACATTATATATAGCTATGCCGATGAAAATGTTACACCTGTTCCAATTAATGCCAACATTCTTTTAAAAGCGAAAGAAAAAGGCACTTACTTTTTTAATTATGAAGGTAGAGATGTTGTGGCAGTGAATTATACCGATGGTGATAATAGTTATATTGTTGTAGGTGCCGCATTTGATAAAGACGGATTTCAAAAACTGGATGAGCTTAAGTTAATTTTATTGTTTAGTTTCATAATAGGTGTTTTAATTACCTTTTTGTCGGGTCTGTTTTTTTCAGAAAGAATTGTGCATCCCATTCAAAAAATTACAAAAGAGGTAAAAGAAATTTCCTCACAAAACTTATCTCGAAGAATTGAATTAAAAGAGCCTAAGGATGAGTTGTATCAATTATCTTATACCTTTAACGACTTAATGAATCGTTTGCAAGAGTCATTTGAAATTCAGAGAAGGTTTATCGCCAATGCTTCGCATGAACTTTCCACGCCTTTAACCGCTATATCAAGCCAGCTTGAAATTACTATGCAAAATGAACGAACTGCCGATGAATACAAAGCTGTCATTTCTTCTGTTTATGATGATGTTAAAAATTTAAATCAATTAACCAGAAGTTTGCTTGAAATAGCAAAAGCCAGCGGTACCTCCGATGGTATTGAGCTTTCTTTGGTTCGGATTGATGAATTGCTTATGCGATTGCCTGTTGAATTACGAAAAACAAATGCCGCATATAATGTACAATTGCATTTTGATACTTTTCCGGAAAATGAGGACAAACTGTTAGTTTTTGGAAATAATGATTTATTGTTTAGTGCCATAAAAAATATAGTAACCAATGCTTGTAAGTATTCGCCCGATCATACTGCAAATGTTTCACTTTCATTCTCAGATTATGAGCTATACATAATTGTAAAAGACAATGGTCCCGGAATTTCGCAAAAAGATTTAGATTTAATTTTTCAACCCTTCTATCGAGGCGAAGAAGCCGAAAATAAACATGGCTTTGGGTTGGGCTTACCCCTTGCTTTACGAATCATTAAAATGCATAAGGGAAATATCACTATCAAAAGCACAGTAGGTCAGGGTTCTCAATTTACCATTGTTCTACCTATAGGTCGTTCATTCCACTTAATATAAAGTTTTAATTCTTTTCTAATCTAGTATTAATAGCCGGCTAATTAATACCACATAACTTGCATTCGTTTTTAAATATTATCTTTTTTTGAGTAAAGAAATATTTAAATGCTCCATGAACAATAAATGTTTTTAAATGAAACTCTCTTTAACTATATTATCTGCAACTTCTTTATTATTAATGGGAGTTGGATGTGTGAGCCCGAAAAAACTTAGAACTGCCGAAGCAAAATATGCACAGCTTGATTCTGCTTATGTTGCTAAACAAAACGAATTAAGAGAGTGCCAAGGAAATTTAAAAAACACCAGTGATCAAAAGACAGATTTGGCGAAGCAAAAAGCTGACTTATTGGCTAAAATTGATGATTTAAACAAACAAATTGATTTCTTAAAGAAAAATAACACACAAGTTTTAGATCAATTAAAGGATTTATCAGTGGTTTCAGGCGCTCAAGCTGAAAGCATTAAGCAATCTTTAGCCAATTTAAATGCTAAAGACAGTTACATTGCCAATTTACAAAGTTCTTTGGCTAGAAAAGATTCTTTGAATATGGCATTGGTAATGAACTTGAAAAGTGCTCTTAGTGATGTGAATGATACTGACATTAATATTAAGGTAGAAAAGGATGTTGTTTATATAGATATTTCAGATAAATTACTGTTTAACAGTGGAAGTTATACAGTTACCAATAGAGCCAAGGAAGTTTTAGGTAAAGTAGCCCAGGTTTTAAATGCACATCCCAATATTGAATTTATGGTTGAAGGTAATACAGACTCTAAACCATACCGCAATGGTCTTTTATTGGATAACTGGGATTTGAGTGTTAAGCGTGCAACTGCTGTTACCAGAATTTTGCAGAATAATTATAAAATAGATCCTAAAAGAATTACAGCAGCAGGTCGCGGTGAGTACGCCCCGGTTGCACCTAATGATACAAAAGAGGGTAGAGCAGCTAACAGAAGAACAAGAATTATTATACTTCCTCAACTGGATCAATTCTTTAAGTTATTGGAAAAAAATAAATAATAACTATTTAAGGTTTTCTCATATACTCAAGCAGGGTTAATTAAAGCCGCACTTTTCTAAGCGTGGCTTTTTTGTTTAATTAACTTCTAATTTCCTATTAATAGCTTGCTAATTTTTGTAATGTATGTTTGTTTGTCCCAAATTGTATCAATGCTACCTTTCAAAAAAATACTTGTATTAATAAATTATAATATTAACTCAGAAACTGTAATAAAAAAAATTGCAGCATTTGCCGATAATCCTGCTTTAGAGTTACATTTTATCTTCGTTATACCTTATTTCAGCTGGAAAACAATATTAGGTTTTAAGCAAAGCGTGAATAAGCATTTTAAGAATAAACGAATGTTGCAAAAAAAGATAGAAGCAGATATTGTTTTAAATGAAATACAAACAGTAGTTTTTAAAACCTATCCTGATATAGCTGTTTATACCGGTGTGCTTATTGACGGTGCCATTAATCCTGCGTTGGTACAATACATACATGAAAACCAAATTGATTTGGTTTTATCTATTCGACAAAGCTTAAAAAATTTGTATTATTCAGCAGGTATTAACCACAATTATATTGTACAAAATGCTAATTGCCCTGTTTTAAGTGTAAATGGAGGTTTTTTGCAGCAAAATATAAAATCAATTCTTATACCTGTTTATTCTTTTTTGCCCGACAAAAAAATTGAATTAGCTTCTGCCTTTGCGCGTCAATATAATGCTCAAATTTATATTATAACTATTTTAAACGATAATGAAGAACAATCTAAAGTTATAGCAGACGTTTTTTATCTGACATATAAGCGCTTGAAAGATGAAGGGTTCAATCCACATTATAAAATGCTTTCAGGAGCCAATGCGCCTGATATTTTAGTTCAGTATGCGCAACAAATTAATGCCGATATGATTTTAATTAACCCGGAAAAAAACAAAAAAGAAAATAGTTTTATAAAACGTTCATTGAATAATTTCTTAAGTCCTGTATCACCTTTACAAGTATTAATGATGCAATCGAATATTTAAGCAATGGCTTTAAATTGTTTTCTGTATTGTGAAGGGGTAACCTGCTTAATCTTTTTAAATTGCTTACTAAAATGAGCCCAGCTGTTATAGCCGCTATTGTAGCAAATGTCAATGATGTTATCATTACTTGCTTGTAGTAGTTTACATGCATGCCCTATTCTTAATTCTTGCAAAAAATCAAAATAACTTTTTTTGATATTTTTTTTAAAAAATCTGCAAAATGTTGGTATGCTCATTTCAGCAAGCGCTGCAACTTCTTCCAGTGTTATATGCTTTAAATAATTTTTCAATGAATATTCAAATATCTTTTCTATAACTGAATTTTCTTTACTTGATGATGTTAAAGAAAAGTTTGATGTAATGATGGTTATTTCTTTAGAGGTACTAATTGAATATAAGCTTTGTAACAATTGTGTAATGCTATTAAAGCCAGTTAGCTTTTCCAATGCAATTAAATCCTTGGCAATTTTTGCACGTAAATTTTTGTTTAGTTGTATCCCATTGTTAGGCCCTGTAAGTAATTGGTTAATGGTTTTTAATTCCGGCAATGATAAAAATGTTTCTCCCCAAAATTGTTTGGTAAAATGAACAACAATAGCACTTCCAATCATTTTGTGATGCGCTTTTCTAAACCAATGCGGTAAATTGCCCGAAAGGAAAAAAATATCTCCGGTATTATAGTTGCCTACATAATCTCCAATCAACGCGGTTCCATTGCCTTCTGTAATTAATATCAATTCATATTCTTCGTGCATATGCCAATTCGTTTCAAAATTCGGTGTTCTGTATGTTCTGCAAGCGAATGAGCTATCTTGTTCAATATGTATTTTTTGAATTAGTGGTTGCATAGTTTAAAAAATAACCTCTATTTTATCAGAAAATTTTTCTAAAACTACAAATAAATGATAAGATAGCATATTTCTTTTTAAAAATAGCAGTTGTTTGCATTCTGTACTAACAACTATTTTTGATGCATTCTGATTGCATTTATTATAGGCCATTTGAAAATAGTTAAAGTATGTATGTTTTAGGGATTGACCTGGGTACTTCATCAGTCAAAGTATCAGTAGTGGAACTTTCTACTGCAAAAACAATTGTAACGGTTCAGTATCCTGAATCGGAACGAGCTATTATAAGTTTAGAACCCGGATGGGCCGAACAAAATCCTGAACAATGGTGGAGCGATGTGCAACAAGCTATATTAAAAGCAAATGCTACTCATCTATATAATCCCAAACACATTCAAGCTATTGGTATTGCGTACCAAATGCATGGATTGGTTTTAATCGACAATCAATGCCAACCATTGCGTAATAGTATTATTTGGTGCGATAGCAGGGCAGTACCTTATGGTGATGCTGCACTGAATGCGTTGGGTAATGAATTTTGCTTAACACATTTATTAAATTCTCCCGGCAATTTTACTGCTGCCAAATTAGCCTGGGTAAAGGATAATGAGCCCCATATTTTCAATCAAATTCATCGGGTATTGTTACCAGGTGATTACCTTGCATTAAAATTTACAGGCCACGCAACAACTACAGAATCTGCATTATCCGAAGGTATATTTTGGGATTTTAAAGAAAAGCAAATCAGTAATGCGTTATTGCAATATTATAATTTTAATAAACAATTCTTTCCAGACATCCATCCTGTTTTTTCTAAACATGGCGAGTTGTTATCCAATATTGCAGAAAATTTAGGTTTAAAACCGGGCATTCCGGTAACTTATAAAGCTGGTGATCAGCCTAATAATGCGCTTTCATTAAATGTTTCTGAACCCGGTGAATTTGCTGCTACCGCCGGTACATCTGGTGTTATATACGGCGTTAGTGAACAGTTGATTTATGACCATCAATCACGCATTAACAGTTTCGCACATGTAAATTATCAACGTCAATTACAACGTATAGGTGTGTTGTTGTGCATTAATGGAACGGGTATCTTGAACAGCTGGCTTAAAAAAATTACAGGCTCAATACACAGTTATGAAAATATGAATGCATTGGCAGAACAAGTACCTGCCGGCTCAGAAGGCCTGCTTATGCTGCCATTTGGCAATGGTGCGGAAAGAATTCTAATGAATAAAACACTGTTTGCACATGTTGCCAATATTGATTTAAATAAACATGGCGAAGCTCATTTTTACCGCGCTGCTCAAGAAGGCATTGCTTTTGCGTTTAAGTATGGTTTGAATATTATGCGCTCCATTCAACTTTCACCTTCAGTAATTCGAGCAGGGAAAGCGAATATGTTTTTAAGCCAATTGTTTGCAGATGTTTTTGTTCAGAATACGGGGGTGCCTTTGCATTTATATAATAATGATGGTAGTGCCGGTGCAGCATTAGGCGCAGCAATTGGTTTAGGAGTATTTACTTCCATAAAAGATGCCATGAAGTATCAGCAACCCATTCAGATAATTGAGCCTGATAAATATAAAATGGAACATTATGCCGCACTATATGAAAAGTGGGAGGCATTACTTAACGAAAAAATGAATAATCATCTTTAATAATTTAAAAAGAAACGCTATGAACATTGTAACCGGAAACAAACAGTTTTTTAAAGAAGTAAGTGCAATTAAATATGAAGGCCCTGAAACAGACAACCCGCTTGCATTTAGATGGTATAATGCAGAACAGGTTGTTGCAGGTAAACCAATGAAAGATTGGTTGCGATTTGCATGTGCTTATTGGCATTCATTTGTTGGTAATGGTGCTGACCCATTTGGTGAGCCAACACATTTGTATGCATGGAATACGCATACAGATCCTATTGCAAGAGCTAAAGAAAAAATGGATGCTGCATTTGAGTTTATCACTAAAATGAATATTCCTTTCTATTGTTTTCATGATGTTGATGTAGTTGATTTTACCAATGATATTGCTGAAAATGAAAAGCGTTTATTCACCATTGTGGAATATGCACAACAAAAACAAAAAGATAGCGGCGTGAAATTATTATGGGGTACTGCCAATTTATTCAGTCATAGAAAATTTATGAACGGCGCTGCCACTAACCCCGACTTTTTGGTATTAACCCATGCTGCCGCACAAGTGAAAGCTGCTATTGATGCAACCATAGCTTTAAATGGTGCTAATTATGTTTTTTGGGGTGGAAGAGAAGGTTACATGAGTTTATTAAATACCAACATGAAACGTGAAAAAGAGCATTTAGCCCGCTTTTTACATACAGCTAAAGATTATGCCAGAAGAAATGGTTTTAAAGGTAATTTCTTTGTTGAACCTAAACCATGCGAACCTACCAAACACCAATATGATTATGATAGTGAAACTGTTATTGGTTTTTTAAGACAGTATGATTTGTTGAATGATTTTAAATTGAATATTGAAGTAAATCATGCTACATTGGCGGGTCATACTTTTCAACATGAATTACAAGTTGCTGCTGATGCAGGTGTTTTAGGCAGTATGGATGCGAATAGAGGCGATTATCAAAATGGTTGGGATACTGATCAATTCCCCAATAATATTAATGAAATTACGGAAGCAATGTTGGTGATTATGGAAGCCGGTGGGTTCCAAGGCGGAGGAATAAATTTTGACGCTAAGCGTAGAAGAAACTCAACCGACAACCTTGATTTGTTTTATGCTCATATTGGTGGTATGGACACTTTTGCCAGAGCTTTGGTAGTAGCTGATAAAATTTTAAATCAGTCTGAATATAAAAAGCTTCGTACACAAAGGTATTCCAGTTATGATAGTGGCGAAGGTAAGCTGTTTGAAGAAGGTAAACTTACGTTAGAGGATTTGCGTAACTATGCAGCAAACCATGGTGAACCCAATGTAGTAAGTGGTAAACAGGAATATTTTGAAAATATTATTAACCGTTACATTTAATATTTATTGATCATTAAAATTCAAATATGCAAGGCCTTCATTTATACGATTACCTCGTTTTTTTCTGTTATTTCATTATTGTTTCGCTATATGGTTATTGGGTTTACAGGCGGAAAAAGAAAGCAACCATTTCTGCTTCGCACGATTATTTTTTGGCTGAAGGCTCATTAACCTGGTGGGCTATTGGGGCATCTTTAATTGCATCTAATATTTCTGCTGAGCAATTTATTGGAATGAGTGGTAATGGTTTTAAAATGGGCCTTGCCATTTCTACCTATGAGTGGATGGCAGCCTTAACCCTATTGATTGTTGCCATATTTTTTATTCCTGTGTATCTGCGCAATAAGATTTATACCATGCCGCAGTTCTTAAATCAACGCTACAACGGAACGGTGGCAATGATTATGGCTGTGTTTTGGTTATTATTGTACGTTGTGGTAAATCTAACTTCCATTTTGTATTTAGGTGCATTAGCCATTAACAGCATATCAGGTATCAATACTACTTTATGTATGTATCTGTTAGCTGTATTTGCCATATTTATTACTTTGGGGGGTATGAAGGTAATTGGCTTTACCGATGTAATTCAAGTGTTTTTCTTAATACTTGGTGGATTAGTAACTACCTACTTAGCATTGAATTTAGTAGCCAATAAGTTTGGAACCAATGGCATATTAAACGGCTTTCATTTAATGATGACCAATGCTAATGATCATTTCCACATGATATTAAAACGCGATAATCCTAATTACATTGATTTACCTGGATTGACTGTTTTAATTGGCGGTATGTGGATTGTAAACTTAAATTATTGGGGTTGTAACCAATACATTACACAACGTGCATTGGGGGCTGATTTAAAAACTGCTCGTGGTGGATTATTATTTGCTTCTTTTTTAAAATTATTAATGCCGGTAATTGTTGTGTTGCCCGGTATTGCCGCTTTTGTGCTTTATCAAAAAGGCGACTTTCAACAAGCTATGTTACAAAATGGTGAAGTTAATACGGACAAAGCATATCCTGTATTAATGAATTTGCTGCCTGCCGGTTTAAAAGGGCTAGCATTTGCAGCACTTACTGCTGCCGTGGTAGCATCATTAGCCGGAAAAGCCAATAGTATATCTACCATTTTTACGTTAGATATTTATAAAAAGAAAATTAATCCGGAAGCCAATGAACATAAAACCGTATTTGTTGGAAAAATAGTAGTCATTGTTGCAATGATATTGGCTATTATCATTGCACCATTGATGGGCATTGATAAGAAAGGCGGATTTCAGTACATACAAGAGTATACGGGATTTGTGTCACCGGGTATTTTTGCCATGTTTATTCTGGGATTCTTTTGGAAAAAAACCACATCGAATGCGGCATTGTTTGCTACTATTGGTGGTTTTTTACTATCCATTATTTTTAAATTTTTACCCTTTGTGATGAATTTATCCTTTTTGGCACCCTTTGGTTTTTCTATTCCCAACGAATCGGGTGTTTATGAAATTCCATTTTTAGATAGAATGGGATTTGTATTTATAATTTGTATTGTTGGTATGTTTATCATTAGTGTCATTGAGAATAGAAGAGGGGTAATTCCGAAAGGCTTAGAAGTTGAAAAATCAATGTTTAAATTAAATCCTGCATTTTTGGTGGGTACATTAATTGTGTGTGGTATTTTAGCTGCACTATATACCGTGTTTTGGTAATTTTTATAGAAATAAAAATCACACTAAATGCCTTCAAAATTAAATACTAATTGAAGGCATTTATTTTTTCCATTGCCCATTGATAAGCAATATTTAATTGTTCTTCTTTGTTTAAGTTGGTGTTGTCTAACAACTTTGCATCATCTGCTTTACGTAGTGGGCTTTCTGTACGATTGGTATCAATGTAATCGCGCATTTCCAAATTGGCTTTTACGTCTTCTATTGTAATATTTGGGTTAGATGCATATAACTCTTTAAATCTTCTTTCTACTCTAACGGTAGTGTCGGCAGTAACAAAAATTTTGAGTTCTGCATTTGGAAATACTGTAGTGCCAATATCTCTCCCATCCATTACAATGCCTTTATTAAGGCCTATTTGCTGTTGTTGTGCAACTGCAAACTTTCTAACTTCAGCAATGGCGGCTACTTCACTCACTTTTGCATTAATGGCCATGCTTCTTATTTCTTTATCTACATTTATTCCATTAAGCAGAATATGATTGTCAGCCGTTTCTTTGTTGAACTGAAATGATAATTGAATATTCTTTAGTGCTTTTTCAACTTCTGTTAATTGATTGGTATTTACCTTGTGTTCAATAAAATAATAGGTAATTGCACGATACATTGCCCCGCTGTCAAGAAACAAATAATGTAACTTTTTGGCAAGGGCTTTTGCTAACGTACTTTTACCGCATGATGAGTAGCCATCAATTGCTATGATTATTTTTTTCATTGCGTTTTATGAACAAGTGCAACTATTGCTGATACAACTTTAACCAGTTTTTTATTTTTTGTTCTAATTCTGAACTAACCGGAACAACAGGTAAACGTAATTCGTTTTCAATTAGGGTTAATTGATGCATAAAAGATTTTACACCTGCAGGATTATTTTCTGCAAACATTAAATCGAAAGCTTGTAGCAATTGGTATTGAATGGGGCGGGCTAATTGATAGTTGCCGTCCAAACAATAACGTATCATGTTAGAAAACTCCTTTGGAAATGCATTGGCTGCTACACTAATTACACCATCCATACCTAATGCAATGAGCGGTAAACTAATTGCATCATCACCGCTTACTACTAAAAAGTTGTTCGGTTTATCGCGTAATATTTCCATGCATTGTTGAAAATCGCCGCTGGCTTCTTTAATGCCTGCAATATTGGGCACTTCGTGTGCTAATTTTAGCGTAGTTGCTGATGATAGATTTCTGCCGGTACGACCGGGTACGTTGTATAAAAGCACAGGCTTCGGTGCAGCCTCCGCAATGGCCTTATAATGCTCATACAAGCCTTGTTGCGAGGGTTTGTTGTAGTAAGGGGCTGTGCTTAGTATTGCGGTAGCTTTATCAAGCGGATATGATTTTACATCATCAATTACTGCTTGTGTATTATTGCCGCCAATACCCACAACAACCGGTACGCGGTTATTTACTTTTTCGTATGTAAAATGAATGATTTCTAATTTTTCATTTTTTGTTAAAGTAGGTGTTTCGCCCGTTGTACCCAAAGTAACAATATATTCAACACCGCCTTTAATTAGGTGTTCAATTACACGTTCTAAAGCAGCATAGTCAACTGCTTTTGTTTTTGTGAAAGGTGTTATAATGGCAACACCTGTTCCTTTTAAAATGCCGGTTAAATTGTTCATTGTTTTTGCCTAAAATGTTTATTAAAATCTGTTGCTATATGTTGCCCAAGTACAAGTGTGCGACGCAAGGGACGATGATTATTGTACTTGCGTTGACTCAACAGGCAATTCATCCCAAAATCCCATTTTGTTGAATTTTTCGATGCGTTGCTGAACACGAACTTCAGGGTCCATATTTTTTATTTGTTCCAATGCATTGGAAATGGAAGTTTTGAGTAATGCCGCAGCTTCATTATAATCCCAATGTGCACCGCCAATTGGCTCGGGTACAATTTCATCAACTAAGCCAAAGCCTTTCATATCGGTTGCTGTAAGGCGTAATTGCTCGGCAGCTACTTCTTTTTTATCCCAACTGCGCCATAAAATTGAGCTGCAACTTTCGGGCGAGATTACAGTGTACCAAGTATTTTCCATCATTAAAATTCTATCGCCAACACCTATGCCTAATGCGCCACCGCTGGCACCTTCGCCAATAATAACACAAATTACCGGAACTTGCAAGCGTGTCATTTCATAAATATTTCTGGCAATGGCTTCGCCTTGTCCGCGTTCTTCGGCTTCTAAGCCGGGATATGCGCCGGGTGTATCAATGAATGTGATGATGGGTTTATTAAATTTTTCTGCCAGTTTCATTAAGCGTAAAGCTTTTCTGTAACCTTCGGGATTAGCCATGCCGAAGTTGCGTTCTTGACGCATTTTAGTGTTAATACCTTTTTGATGACCAATTACCATAACGGTTTCACCGTTAAGTTGTGCAAATCCACCAACCATGGCTTTGTCATCGCGAAAATTTCTATCGCCATGTAACTCAACATAGTTGGTTAACATTTTTTCAATGTATTTATTGGTGTAGGGTCTGTCGGGATGACGACTTAACTGCACTCTTTGCCAAGGCGTAAGAGAGGCGGTAATTTCTCTACGTTTTTCAATAATAGCATTCTCAAGTTTTTGAATGCTATCACTCATATCTATTTTACTTTTTTCTGCAGTTTGTTTTAATTTTTCAATTTCTTCGTACAATGTTTTAATAGGTTGTTCGAAGTCGAGGAATTGTCTGTTTGGGTATTGTGGCATAATTTAAAAGTATGATTGAGGTGGTAAAATTAGGGTTTGTAATTTTTTTTAGAAAAGATTTGTTTTGAAAATATCATTCCCCTTATCTTTGCCGTCCCGAAAACGAGATAAGTAACGGAAAAATGAGTTGAATGCGTAGAAAAAACATCTCGTTAATAAGTGAAGGTTAATTTTGACTTAAAGATATTGGATCGGTAGTTCAGTTGGTTAGAATGCCGCCCTGTCACGGCGGAGGTCGCGGGTTCGAGTCCCGTCCGGTCCGCAAGAAGCCATGCAAAAAGTGCATGGCTTTTTTTTGCCTAAATGTTATGCTGTTGAATGCCGCGTTGTCATCTCGCCAGAGGCGAGACGGGTTCGAATCCCGTCCGGTCTAGTAGCAAGTATGTGATTTATTTCCTCAAATTGCACTAAATTAAAATGTGAAATACTTATGTGATTTATGTATGATGTGTACATCATAGAAAGTCTGCAAGTTGGTGATTGGTATAAAGGTTTTACTGAAGACTATGAAAAGCGTTTCATTCAACACAATAATGGAGAAAGTACATTTACAAGTACCAAGAGACCCTGTAAATTAATTTTTGTGCAAGTTTTTACAAGCAAGCAATTAGCCTTGCAACAAGAAAAGAAATTAAAACACTGTAACAGAAAATATTTACAGTGGTTAATTCATCAACGCATCAACTTGTTATTGGATGTTTAGATTTAAGCTCAAATAACATCTGTTTGCAAAGAACATTTTGCCGAAATGAAATATGCGTAAATGAAAATTTTTGTAGTGTAAAAAAAGAAAATCAGCAAGACGAGAGCACCTCATCATCTTGCTAACCCATTGCTACTTTTGGTTGTTGGTTGAATCTTTTTTCTGCTGGGCTTTTTCCATATTCTTTTTTGAAATTTCTTCCAGTACTTTTTCTTTTCTGTTTCCTTTGTCATCCAAAATAGGTGCAGGTAAATCGGTTTGGTTTTTGTCGAAAATTATATTTTGAAATGGATTGTTTACATATACCCAATACCCATTTACCCATCTAAAACCTTCATAGTCGCCATAGGGGATAAGATTGTAAGGATTTTTTTCGGAAGGTGATTCACTGACAACCCTGCTAAAAATAATGGCTTGGTATTTTGGATCATAATTCATGCGCACACCTGCATCTTTTTTATATTCAATACAAAAGCGATAAGCGGGTTGTGGTGGTTTTATACCATCGGCAGGATATTTGAAATAATTGCCACCAAATTCAGGATAGCCCTCAGCATTGAATGTCAAAACCTCTATCCATTTTTTTTCGCTACGGGCATTGTTTTCATCTAAACCCAACAAGGTGTAATATTTTTTATTCTTATAAGTTGTCAAAATAATTTTATAGTAAATAGCCCCAATCCAATTATTGGGTGTACGAATAGAATCAGTAGGTGCTTTGGTAAATTCCGATGCATCAAAAAGTGGATAAAGCTTTAAGCTGCCATCTGAGGTTCGCATTTGTATGGCACCTCTTTGTCTGTAATAAGTAAAATCTTTCATTACCTGCCAAGAGAAAATTCTAAAGCTACTGTCAGGCGCATATAATTTTGAAATATTTTGAACGGAATCGAAAGGATAATAAAATGAGTAAGGTGTTTTCAAAGCCTTTACAAAATTGCGAATGAAGGCACTATCTGCTTGAAAGCGTTCAATCCAGTCATTGGCAAATACAATTTCATGTGCATCTTTTTGAAGAATGGGCTCAATTTTTTGAATTGCTTGAACACTGCTGGCAGGAATAGGCTGTGTAAAAGCGTAGAACGAGTAAAAACATAAAAGTGTACTGAAAAGTAATCGCATATTGAAAATATTGCACTAATATACGAAACAGCAAAAGGATAGTACCGATTGCTTAATGGAATGATGAGAAATTTAGGCTTTTGTTAATGCCTTGGCGGCATCAATTAAATCGTTGAAACGTGCATCAATTAAAGGGTGGGGGAATGGTGTTTCGGGGTTAGTAGTGGCTACAAAAATGGAATACATGCACGCATTTTTAGCAAAAGCCATATCGCTTAATTTATTACCAATCATAATGCTTTTAGAAAAGTTAATATCCGGAAAATCATTTTTTGCTTGAAAGGCCATGCCGGGCTGCGGTTTTCGGTTGGGTGAATCATCGGCTAAATCGGGGCAAAAATAAATTTTGTTAATACGCCCGCCATTTTCTTCAATAATGTTAAGCATGTTGTTGTGAATGGTATTTAATCCTGCAACCGTTAACAATCCTTTGCCAATGCATTTTTGATTGGTTACAATTACAATTTTTCCAAATGCGGCATTCAGCATGTGTAATGCTTCCAATACACCCGGTAAAAATTGAAATTCATCCCAATTCAAAATGTATTCTTCCTTTTTTTCAACATTAATTACGCCGTCTCTGTCTAAAAATAAAGTCCAGTTTTTGTCAATTACAGGTAAATTACTCATGTGCAATTTTTTATTATTTACTTCAATTCTATTTGTGCTTTAGCATAATCTTCCGGAATACCAATATCTATAAAGTAGGCATCTTGCACAAAGCCAAACAATTCATGATTATTGGTTTGCTTTTCAAGAAACTCTTTTTCAAATGAAAATTTTTCAGGGAAACTCAATTGCAAGAATTTGGGTAAATGCAACATATACACCCCGCCGTTGATGTATCCTTGAGGTGTAAAGTTTTTTTCATGAAAAGCAATTATTTCATTTTGCTGATTAATGGTTACTGCGCCATATCTGCTAAAGTTTTGCATGGGTTTTAAGCAAATACTGCAAGTTGCATGGGTTTGTAAATGAAATTCATGAAATGCGCGGTAATTGATTTTGTATAAGGTATCACCGTTGGTAATTAGCACATTATCAGTGCTTGCTTTGGTACAAGCGAATTGAATGGCACCGCCGGTACCTAAAGGCTCATTTTCTATAACAATTTCAAAACTATTTTTCGCTAAATTTTCATGAATAAATTGTGTAATGTATTCATGCTTATAACCTAATGAAAATATGAATTTTTCTATTCCCTGGTTTTGCAAATGGTGAATTACAAATGAAAGGAATGGCTTACCATTAATTGGCGCCATGCATTTGGGTAAATGGGGTACAGTTTGTTGTAGCCTTGTACCTAAACCGCCTGCAAGAATAATGGCTTCGGTCATTACAAATGTTGGTATTTAATGTTTGAAGAACGATAATTTTTTATCCGAATACATTTTCCTCAACCAATTCGCAAATAATATGTCCCAACATAATATGGCTTTCTTGAATACGCGGTGTATCGGTTGAAGGTACATTTAAAAGAATATCGCTGCAATCTTTCATTTTACCACCGGTACTACCCGTAAATCCAATTGTAATCATTCCGTTTTGGTGTGCTGCTTCAAAAGCCTTTAAAATGTTGGGTGAATTTCCCGAAGTACTTAATCCCACCAACACATCGCCTTTTATTCCTGTTCCCTCAATAATACGGGCATAAATAACATCATAGCTATAATCATTTGCAACAGCAGTTAAATAAGATGTGTTACAATGTAACGCTTCTGACGGTAATGCCTTTCTGTTTTTATAAAATCGCCCTGAAAATTCTGCTGCCAAATGTTGTGCATCTGCTGCGCTTCCGCCATTTCCGCAAAACAGCACTTTGTTTCCTTTTTTAAATGCATCAGTAATTACTTCAACTGCATTTTGTAATTGTTGTAATAATTGTTCGTTTTGTAAAATTTGTTGTTTAACCTGAATAGAGGCATTAATAATTGCAGAAAATCTGTTTTGCATAATACGTTTATTTTATTGAACTGACCAGGTAGTTAGTCCGTGATGAGTAAATTGGTACGATTTTACAACGCCCCCAAAATTATTTAATACATCAATAACTTTATAACGGGTATTGTTTGGACAGTAAAATGTCATAAATCCACCACCGCCGGCACCACTGATTTTTCCGCCGGTTGCGCCGGCTAATTTAGCCGATTCGTAAATGTCATCAATAAATGAATTGGAAATATTGTGCGCCATTTTTCTTTTTTCCTGAAAACCAAAATCAAGAATTTCGCCTATTTCATGCAAGCGCCCTTTTAGTAAGGCTTCTTTCATCATTTTAGATTGTTCTTTTAATTGGTGCATTGCTTCAATGCTTTTTTCATTTTTGGCGTGAACATTTTTTTGCTGTTCTTTAATAATATCGGCCGATTCGCGGCTGGTTTGTGTATAATACAATACCAGGTTGTGTTCCAGCTCATTTAAATATTCTTGTTTAATACGCAATGGGTTTACAATTACTTTATCTTCTGCATAAAATTCCATGAAGTTTACGCCCCCAAAAGTTGCAGCATATTGATCTTGTTTACCACCAGCTAATTTTAAATCGTTTCTTTCAATATCATAAGCATAATGGGCTATATCATAATCGCCCAGGGGTAATTTCAGCATTTCAGCAAATGCACCAATAATGGCAACTACTAAAGTAGAAGAAGTGCCTAATCCACTTCCAGCAGGAACATCCACAAAGGTTGATAGTTTAAAGCCGGTAAGTGGCAATCCGTAATCTTTTTGTATGCGATTGTAAACGCCTTTTGCTAAATCTAATTGTCCGTTAATGGGAAGTTCGTTTGTCCATTCAAAACGTTGTTCTTCTCTTCTATCAATGGCTTCAATAATAATACCGTTTTCCTGAATGGGTTCAATAGATGCATATGCATATAAGGAAATAGTAGCATTTAAGATGGCACCACCAAATTCGTCGCTATAAGGACTAACATCGGTTCCCCCTCCGGCAAGGCCTAAACGTAATGGCGTTTTGCTTCTGTAAATCATAAATAATAAACAAATTTAATATTTATATTTCAGCAACTTGTGTAATTGCTTTTGTTAAATTTTGCCAGCTGTATTTCTTTTTTTCTTCACGAAGATGCGTTAAAAAGAAATCTTCACCCAATTTATACAATTCGCAAATACCTGCCGCAATGGCTTTGGCATTAGGTTCTGCAATAATTCCAACTTTTAAATGGGGAACCAAATCGGGCAAACCGCCCACATTGGTCACTAACATCGGTTTCTCAAAGTGATAGGCTAAGGGTGTTACGCCACTTTGTGTGGCATTTTTATAAGGCTGTATTACAAAATCGGCAGCACTGAGGTAATATTTTACTTCACTATCGGGAATAAAATCGGTTTTTAAATAAAGTTGTGATTGTAATGATAATTCTTGAATAATATTGTCGTATTTGGCTCTGTCTTCATAAAATTCACCTGCAATTAATAATTTAATACCTGCCTGCTGAATCATTGATTCATGCATGGCTTGCAAAAGCATGTCTAAACCTTTATAAGCCCTTATGAAACCAAAAAACAAAATTATTTTCTCATTGCTTGGAAGATGTAAGTGACTTCTTGCCTCACTTTTTGGAATTACTTCACCAAAATTGTCGTAAAGGGGATGTACAATTTTAGTGGCAGGTTTTTGTGTAAATAATTTTAAATCTTGTAACACTTTATCGCTCATGGTTACAAAACCATCAACCGATTTAGTAAAATAGCGGGTAAATAGGGTATCACCCGGTCGTTTTTCGTGCGGAATAACATTGTCGGCAATGCAAACAATTTTGGTATGTTTATTGGAACGGACAATGCGTAAAATAGTTCCGAGGCAAGGTCCCATAAAGGGTAACCAATAACGCACCACCAACAAATCAGGTTGTAGTTTTTTAAGTTGAAAACCTACTTTTAACCAGTTGAATGGATTAATGGAATTAATGCAAACTTTAATATTTAAATCGCCGGGTTTGGGCTCAGTAGAGTATTGAGTGGTACCCGGAAATAAAAATGAAGGGTATTGCAATGAAAATGTGTAAATGGTAGTGCTACAACCTTCACTTTGAAATTCACGTGCAAGTCGTTCGTTAAATGAGGCCAGTCCGCCGCGTAAAGGATGTGCCGGGCCAATGATAACCACTGATGCGGGCATACTCATTACAAATGTATTTTTTCTTCTATTAGATAAACATTTCTTTCCGATGCATTGCGTGCAATTAATTCGCCAATAAATCCGGCCAAAAATAGTTGCATACCAATTATCATAGAAGTGAGGGCAATATAAAATATTGGGCGATTTGTTAATGAAAAATCAGTTTCTATTATTTTGGCAATTATTAAGTAAATGCTACTAACTAAACCAATGCAAAAAAACAGGGTACCCCATAATCCAAAAAAATGCATGGGTTTTTTTCCAAAGCGACTAACAAAACTAATGGTAGCCAAATCTAAAAAGCCATTAATAAATCGTTCCCAACCAAATTTTGAAACACCATATTTTCTGGGTTGGTGCGCCACAACTTTTTCGGTAATTTTTCTAAATCCGGCCCATTTAGCTATTACAGGAATATATCGGTGCATTTCACCATATACCTCAATGCTTTTTACCACTTTTTTTCTGTAGGCTTTTAAGCCACAATTAAAATCATGTAATGGAATACCACTGCTCCAACGGGCAGCGGCATTAAATATTTTAGAAGGAATATTTTTGGTGAGTTTGTTATCATATCTTTTTTTCTTCCAACCGCTCACCAAATCAAAACCTTCCTCCATAATCATTTGGTTTAAGGCAGGTATTTCATCGGGCGAATCTTGTAAATCTGCATCCATTGTAATAATTACATTGCCTTTGGCAGCTTTAAAACCTTCATTCAAAGCAGCACTTTTGCCATAATTCCGTTGAAATTTAATGCCTTTGATGTTGGGATTATTGGCTGCAAGCTGTTCAATAATTTCCCAGCTGTTATCCGTACTGCCATCATCAATTAAAATAATTTCATATTTAAAGTGATTGGCATTTACTACCCGTTCAATCCATTGGCAAAGTTCGGGCAATGATTCCGCTTCATTCAATAAGGGTATTACTATTGATATATCCATTGTAATTTATTCAGAAGTGGTTGGTTTAAATTTTTTGGGGGCTGAAACAGCAGCCAATAAGGCTCCTGCGCCACCGGCTAATAAATATAAAATTAAAATTCCTGCTAATTGTGTGTTAATATAAATTTGTTTGGCTTTATCAATATTAGTTGTAAAGCTTTCCATTTTTTCACCATGTTGCAATGCCTCTTGCTTCAACGCTTCAATTTGATTGGTAACATAACCGGGAAAAAAATAATGCATTGCCAAAAAATTGTACACAAAAAATATAACGGTAGCAACTGCCACCGTTTTAAAGCCATGGCTTAATGTAGCAGAAAAGGGTTCATACCCTTTGGTTTGTGTGTTAAATATCCATGTGCTTATGAACGATGCAATAATGAATATGGTTAAAATAATAAATCCATACCAAGGTAACAATATAAGGTTACTAAAATGTCCAATCAGGTTAATGGCAATAATAATTGCTGCAATAATCAATCCTTTTCGAATATGTGATGTATAACTAACTTCCATGGTAAGATGATTCATTCAAGAAAACTTTGTCTTTATTAATTATTCCGTAAACCTTACCTGTAAAGGGTTTATTTAAAAATGGGGTATTGGCAGATTTACTTTTATTGTTTTGTAATGAAAAACTGAATGTTTCAGCATTGTTATATAACGTCAGTTCTGCCGTATTTCCGGGCATAATGGCCGCATTGGGTAAATTAAAAATGTTTCGTATGTTGTTGCCTAACCAATTGGTTTTAATATGTTCAGGTGTGTCTTTAAAAATGCTATTAATAATGCTATAAGCAGTTTGCAAGCCAATCATACCCGGTTGTGCATATTCAAATTCGCAAACCTTTTTATCAACTTCAACAGGGGTATGGTGTGTGGTAATAGCATCAATCACGCCATTTAGCAATCCTTCCCGAAGGGCAAGCATATCCGATTTAGTACGTAACGGAGGGGTTAATTTTAAATTCGTATCGTAGTTTTTCAAGTCTTCATCACAATACCAAAGATGTTGTGGTGTTACGGAGCAACTTACTTTTAATCCTTTTTGTTTGGCTTCTTTAATTAGTTGTATGGAAGCTGCAGTAGTAATGCCGGTAAAATGTATGGCAGAACCGGTATATTCAACTAAATGAATATCTCTTGCTATCATTAAAGTTTCTGATACGGCCGGTTTACCGGGCAAACCCATTTGGGTTGATACTACACCTTCATTCATCAATCCATGCGGGGTGATGGTGGTATCTTCCGGAATTTGGATAATTATACCATTGAAAGCTTTAATATATTGAAGGGCTTTTACCATTAATGCAGATGATTGTAGGGGCATTAGTCCATCGGTAAATGCCAATGCGCCGGCATGATGCATCTCATACATTTCTGCCAGCTCTTTTCCTTCAATATTTTTACTAATGGCACCCAATGCATGTACAATGGTAGCATATTGGTTAGAGGTATTAGTAATGTATTCTATTTGTGCTTTATTTTGAATAATGGGTTTTGTATTGGGTAATGTAGCAACGCGAGTAAAGCCACCTGACGCTGCTGCCTTTGCACCCGATTCAATGGTTTCTCTGTATTCAAAACCCGGATCGCAAAAATGTACAAAAGGATCAACCCATCCTTGTGAAACATATGCATTTGGTAAATGAATAATTTGATCTGCATCAATGTTTAATTGAGGTTGAATAGCAGTTATTTTACCATTTTCAATTAAAATATCCTGAGTAGTACCATTGAATTCACTATTGGCATCAGATATGGTAACTTGTTTCAAAAGAATTTTCATGAATTGCAAATAAAATTTTGTGCAATATAGCCTGAAAAATTCTTTTGTTCTTATATTTGCCGCCCCTTAGGGAAATAATCCCTTATAGGTTCGGGTGGTGGCGCAGCCCGGTAGCGCACTTGCATGGGGTGCAAGGGGTCGCTGGTTCGAATCCAGTCCACCCGACAAACACATATTTTAAAAAAAGCAATCTTGCAAAGGGTTGCTTTTTTGTTGTTATAGAGAGCCAAGAATTTCTTTCAAAAAAACCAATAACAATAATTTTTTATACCATTTTTATTTCGTTAAATTAGCGGTGGCTTTAGTGTGGTAGGCAGTAGTGGAGTAGTAATAGACAACCATAACGATGCCAGCATACAGGGTATACAAATACCCAAAAATGGATATATTTATATTTACTGCAGCAATGAAAGTCCGGTAGATGTGTTCTTTGATAATGTACAGGTAGTGCATACACGAGGGCCTTTGTTGGAAGAGACTCATTATTATCCGTTTGGTTTGACGATGGCAGGCATCAGCAGTAAAGCAGCAGGCGGTACAGAAAATAAATATAAATACAATGTCAAGGAATTACAGCACCGGGAGTTTGGTGATGGCAGTGGTATAGAACTGTATGATTTTGGTGCTAGAATGCAAGATCCTCAATTAGGCAGATAGAATGGTGTTGATCCATTGGCAGAGCAAATGCGCCGCTTTTCGCCCTACAACTATGCATTGGATAACCCCGAACGGTTCATAGATAAAGATGGGATGGAAGCACAAAGTGCCAATTGGCCGGATGATATTGCAGGTTCTATTTATAACCATTCCTCAACATTTGAAGGAGGTTTAACGGTAACAACAGTGGATGGTGATATTAGTGGAGGCGGTAGCTCCCAAAAATCAGGTGGAGGAAGTAAAAAGCCTACAGTAAAAAAAGAGAATGGGGGTATTACATGGACGGGGAAAAGTGATACTGATACTGATGGTGCAGGTGATTTATGGTTAACGGATATTGATCCTAAAACAGGGGTTGTACGGGGAGCGTCTCAAACCAGCCTGAAAAATGGAGGTACAGTTTTCAAGAATGCTAAAGGCGAGGATTATGATCCAAGAACAACATCTTACGGAGTAATTTCAAAACCAATGCAAGATGAGTATGGGGTTAAAATGGGAGATGTGGGGTATGCGTACAATATTGAAAATCCAACTAACATAACTTATTCAATAATTGCTGATAGAAGTCCTGCAAGGAAATACTCACAAGAAAAATCTGTATTAGCAAATGCTCAACTCGGTCTTAAGAACCCATCAGGTAACAACGGGTTTGATACGCCAATAATCAATACCCATATATTCGTTGGTTCGGTACAATATTTTCTTGACCCTAAAAGTTCTTTTTACACCAATGGTCATCTGCCTACTCAATCTCAAATTACAGCCTTATCCAAATTTTTAATTGAACTTTATAACATAAAAATGCCAAAATGAAGAATCAAAAATTTTATTCTATACTATTTACTATAGTGATGTGGCTTTCTTTGCTTACTACAAAATTATATGCTCAAAATAGCGCGTTACCTTTAAAAAACTCTATCAACTGGAATACATTTTCTAAAATTATAAAATCAAAAATTGTTACAGAAATTTCGAAATTGTATAGACAAGAGAAAGGAGTAAGCGCTAATATTACCCTCATCGATTTTGAACAGGATTTTTCTAAAGTGACAGAAGGAATGGTATACTCTGATTTCAAGGTATTGTTCACTTTATATAATGTTGAATCAGGTCATATGATGAAAGCAGTTAATGGGAAATCATATTTAGCAAAAATAACATGTTCGGAGAAATTTAATGCCCAAGAGTTGAAAGCATATATATTATCTCATAGTGGTACTAATGATACAGATTTGTACAGTGATATTTGCCCTTGGCGTCACTTTAAAAGTTATAGAGTTTCTTTCATAGTTGATGAACCTATTAAGGAAATAGAATTTTAAAGCCAAGTAGTTTATCAAATTAGCTGGTTTAAAAACACCTTACCCCAGCGTAGTTTATCCAACATAAAAAATCCCCTTTTCAATTCCATCTACCCGAGGCAAATCTCATACAATAATTACCTCTACCTCAAAACCCTACCACTGCCAACATATTCTTTTAAAAGGTCATCTTGTAAAAGGTTGCCTTTTTTATTTGATATTGTAAGTTGCACTTTTTTGCTCTTCAATGCCTTTTCAAATCAGTAATCCCCTTCAATCAAAATAACAATATTGCGGTTAAACTCTCTAAAAAGTTCGAACTGTTGGTAGGCAAGCCGACAAACACATATATTCAAAAAAGCAATCTTGCAAAGGGTTGCTTTTTTGTTGTTATAGAGAGCCAAGAATTTCTTTCAAAAAAACCAATAACAATAATTTTTTATACCATT
>NZ_QKZV01000005.1:66673-297488 GCF_003254115.1 Hydrotalea sandarakina | reverse complement strand
GGTAATTAATCGGCAGTCAACCCAAACTACTCATCTCTACTCATCTTTTAGCCTTTGACTGCCTCACCCCTTTACACAGTTTTCTAAACACTACCATTGCTTGAATACCTTTTTTCGTACCTCCTTCGAGACAGATTCGATACAAGTTCGACCTTACTTCGATGAAAGGCTTGAAAACACTGGCTTGTTTGCTGTTTCTGTCGAACAAGTGTCGAACAAATTAGCTCAAAAGCCCGTAAAATGGGCATTTTAGCTCCTTTATTTGATATTATGTTAAATAGGTTAATAAAGAATTGTATAGAAAATACTACAACAACTGTATGTAACGTTTCTTGCATAGCACACATGCGATTATTACTTTTACGTTTAATAATAACCCCTTTATTCAAATCCTAAAAAATCACCCCTTGCGTAACCTTAGCATAGTTAGAAACGAATACCGCCATTTACCCGATAGGGAATTGCTGCGTGTAGCCAAAGAAGGGATGCCTTATTTATCCAACCACCATATAAAAGATTTACAGGAAGAATTAGCCATCCGCCATTTAGATGATGCACTGGCAGAAAGTAATAAAGCCTATCAGGCTTTACGCAATGCTTTGGCCTTAAGTGCTTTTAATAAGTCTGCCAACGGCATTCTATCTACGGCACTTTGGAAGTTAATTTTCGACTGGAAAGCCCAAGGTAAATCAGATGAAGTGATTTGTGAATTATTGGTGGCCCAAAACATTCATGCTGAGTATGCGACCATTTTGGTTTCATGCATTGAACCTCAATTGGAAAGCAGCATTGAGCAGCTTACTACCGAAACTTACGCCGGTTATATTCCTGCCGGTTTAGGTATTGCAGTTTTATTATGGGTTTGGTTGTTTACCCTTGCGCCTGCTTACTTATTAATTGGATTGGTACTACTATTGGTTGGCAGCTTAAAACTGTACCATGTATTGCCGCGTAAAAGAAAATTACAGTCTATTCTACAAAAAATACAAAATAGCCAATAATTAATTCCATTTATTGCTAGCCAGGCGTAATAGCTTATCATTAATTATCTCTCTACAAAATTCAATCGTTTTAGTTAGCTAGACTAGCTAAATCATATCTCATTGTATAAAGCTTATTGAAAGAATGAAGCCTATAATTTTTTTGTTTTGTTGGTTTTATTCGTATTTTCAATAAAGCACTTTGCAGGTTCAGTGCCAGGATAAAAGTCTGTTGTCATCTAAATAGAACCCAATCATTTATAATATGAAAAGCATTCTCTTTATTGTAGGGGTGTTATGGTTGTTTGCCGCCGAAATTTTACGCGTATATTTTATAATGCCATTTCCCGGCAGCCAGCAAATGAATAGCATAGACTTGGCTTATTTTATTAGCACACACATTGTTTTATTGCGATTGATAGGCTATGCATTGATCAGCTATCCCATTTTAGAATATTATAGAGGAAAGGCTTGGTTTCCGAAACTAATTGTTGTACTGTTGGGTATAGCATATATTGCTGTTTTTTACTTGTTTAATTATCGGTTTCAGGCCGATAAAATGTTTTATAAAGCCCAACATCAATGGTTTGCCAATGCAACCAATGACACTACTTATAAGAACAGTTTAGTAATTGGGGTGGTAATAAATGGTATCGCAAAGGCCTATCCGTTACAAATAATAGGGTACCATCATCAAATAGCCGATAGTATAGGTAGTGTGCCAATATTAGTTACGTATTGCACAGTTTGCCGAACCGGTAGGGTATATAGCCCTGAAGTAAATGGGAAAAAGGAAACATTCCGATTGGTAGGCATGGATCATTTTAATGCCATGTTTGAAGATTCCACTACTAAAAGCTGGTGGCGGCAGGCAACAGGTGAAGCCATTGCCGGGCCATTAAAAGGGCAGCAATTAAAGGAATTGCCTTGTAATCAATTAACCTTGGCAGCATGGCTAATGGAGTATCCCAATTCGTTGATTTTACAACCGGATGAGAAGTTTAAAAAACAATATGCCGAGTTAAAGAATTATGATAAGGGAACCGTAAAAAGCAAATTGGAAAAACGCGACTCAGCATCATGGAAACCCAAATCGTGGGTGGTAGGCATTATTCAGCATAACAAAGCCAAAGCTTATGATTGGAACACATTAACACAACAACAAGTACTCAATGATGAAATAGACAATGAACCTATTGCCATTGTGTTGGAAAGTGATACAGCGTCTTTTCATGCTTTTCATACCGATTTTGGCAACAACGTGTTACGCTTTCAGAAATATGCCAATAATTTATTGATTGATACCACTACACACACCATTTGGAATATGGCAGGTGAATGTGTAGAAGGTCCGTCAAAAGGTGCCCGTTTACAACCGGTTCAATGTTATCAGGAATTCTGGCATTCATGGAAAACCTTTCATCCAAATACCATGGTTTATCGCTAGTAGAGAGTTGGATAGTGCAGATTATCCAAATAATGACATAGATAAATTCATACAGCAACGAAATGAAAGCCCCGTAGGGGCGATATCTTAATAAAATTCATACAGCAACGAAATGAAAGCCCCGTAGGGGCGATATCTTAATAGAAAAAAATAAATAAAAAGCCCTGAAAAGGCGACATCCCAATATCATATGGCAAATACATTTACCCAAGTATATATACAAATAGTATTTTCCGTAAAAGGGCGACAAAACCTAATTCAAAAGAGCTGGCGAGAAGAATTGTACAAATACATATGTGGCATTGTTAATGGGAAGGAGCAAAAGGTATATGCAATAGGTGGTGTTGCGGATCATATCCATATATTGGTGAGCATAAAACCTAACATAGCTATTTCCGATTTGGTTAGGGATATAAAAGCCAATTCCTCCAAATGGATCAATGAAAAGGGGTATGTCCTTGGTAAATTTCAATGGCAAGAGGGATTTGGTGCGTTTTCATATGCACAATCTCAATTAGATAATGTAATTGCATACATCAACAATCAAGAACAACATCATCAGAAGAAGACATTTAAAGAAGAATATACAGGCCTGCTTCAAAAATTTAATGTTTCTTATGATGACCAATATTTGTTTGAATGGATTGAATAATCATCTTGCTGAATGTATTGTGATGCCGCCCCTACGGGGCTATTATTATGTTGCCCCTACGGGGCTCGTGGCGACGTATTTATCAATTGTTTATTATTTTCTCTACGGGTTAATCACAAATGCATCAAATCTATTATTATGCCGCCCCTACGGGGCTATTATTATGTTGCCCATATGGGGCTTATGGGAACGCATTTATAAATCAGTTCTTGTATTGTTCTATGGGGCCTTGGGGATTGTAGAAAATTATTTCAGGTTTTAATTGAGAAAAAATGCCATTATAATATTATAATAACTGTAACAGAACAATAAATAATTTAAAGATCTAAATGCGTAGCCGAAATTTCAATGAAGCAGGACGAAATTAGCCACGTCAAAGTGATAATCCAATAAAGAAAATGTATAGACAATGACACCAAGCAATAAAATGAAAGCCCCATAGGGGCGAAATCTTAATAACACAAGTAGCTATCCCGTGTAGCTCCGTAGGAGCGATATAATTATGATAAATACGTTTTTAAAGGTATAATTAAATGCCGCCCCTGTAGGGTTTTGTCGATTGTAAAAAATTTGGTTTAAACTTTTAATTGAACACTAAAAGCCATTTATTTTATGATTTCTTTAAGTAACGTATCGTAGTTGCCATACGTTCAATGGATAGAAATTATTCACAATTAAACAAAATAACATGAAGAAAACAGTAGCCTTGCTGATAGTGTTAGCAGTTGTTGGCATTACTCAGTTAAACGCCCAATCTAAAAATTTTATTGATCAACCTTATGTAGAAGTAGCGGGTACTGCAGATACATTAGTAACACCCAATGAAATTTTTATTCGGTTTACCATTAGTGAAAAGGACACAAAAAACAAGGTTTCACTGGAAGATCAGGAAAAAGCCATGTATGCAGCTTTGCAGCAGTTGGGCATTGATGTAAATAAAAATCTGGTAGTAAATGATATGTCCAGCAATTTTCAATATTATTTTTTGCGGGGAAAGGATGTGGTAAAAACCCGCGATTATGTGTTAAAAGTTACCACAGCCAATGAAGCCGGTAAGGTGTTTATAACCTTGGAACAATTAGGCATTGCCAATGCCGCAATTGACCATGTAGATTACAATGGCTTAGAAGCTATTCGAAATAAAATAAGAAGCAACGCCGTTAAAAATGCTTATATGCGGGCTAAAGCATTAACCGAGCCTTTGAATCAGAATATTGGTAAGGCTATTTATATTGGCGATGAAGAGCGTTATGCACAACCCTTTACACAACCTCGTATAATGTTAGCAAAAACAATGGCTGCAGATGCAACTACTCAGCCGGATATTAGTTTTGAAAAAATAAAAGTATCTGCCAATATTACCGTACGTTTTGTGTTGAATTAGTCGCAGCATTCAATTGCATTTAATTAGTACCATTTACACTACCGGTTTGTGATATCATGAATCGGTAGTTTTTTACATTCATTCCTCTCAACATTTGTCTTTTAAATTGATGTCTATTCAGGTGCATTACAGGTTTTTATTCTCTTCAATGTTCATAAGCAGTCAATCTGTTCAGGCCAATTCATGCTAAGCATTGTGTTGAAGAATATCTTACAATTAAAAATTTCTGTTTTATTGCTGATATTTGATAATATGTCTCTATGGCTTCAATCCATACATCAACAATGGAAGGGCTTACACCCAACCACACGCAGCATTATGTTAGCCCGTGCTTTTAGAAGTTTGGGGCAAGGTGCATTGGTGGTTGATTTAACCTTGTACCTAAAAGCGCTACAATGGTCGGGGTTTCATATTGGTTGGGTATTAAGTTTAGCAGGTATTATGGGTGCTTTACTTAGTTTGGTTGTAGGTATTTCCAGCGACCGAATGCGGCGTAAACCCTTTTTGTTGTTATATGAATGCATTACAATGATATGTAGTTTACTCGCTTTTCTTACAGCACAACCCTTATTACTCACCATTGTTATTGTGATTGCAGGATTTGGACGTGGTGCCAATGGTGCTGCAGGGCCATTTTCGCCGGTTGAACAGGCATGGTTGGCTGAAGAGGTGCTGCCCGAAAAAAGGGGAAAGGTGTATAGTTGGAATACGGCTATGGGATTTATTGGTATGGGTTTGGGTGCACTCTTGGCTATTGTTCCGGCTTTTGTACATCATCATACTTTAACATTACAATACGGCGTGTTGGTGCAGGCAAGTGCTTATCGTCCCTTATTTTTAATTGTAACGGTAGCTACTTTGTGTAATTTATATTTATTGTATAGGGCTAAGGAAAATTACAATGGCAAAATAGTTCGTGAATCACATCCGCAAGAGGTACCTATTCGGCGGCAAGAAAATAAAATGCTTGCAGGATTAGTATTTTTAAATGCTTTTAATGGGGTTGCAATAGGATTAACCGGCCCACTTATTTCCTATTGGTTTGCCTTAAAATTTGGCAAAGGTCCGGGTGAAATAGCACCGATGATGGCCATCACATTTTTTATAACAGGCATTGCTGCTGTATTTACCGGCAACATCAGCGAAAAAAAAGGAATAGTTACTACAGTGGTATATGCCCGAGCTATTGGATTGATATTGTTATTATTACTGCCATTGGTTCCATTCTTCTGGATGGCGGCCATTTTATATATTGCCCGTTCCGCATTAAACAGGGGCTCTGTCGGAGCACGTCAAGCACTAACCGTTAGTTTGGTGCGCGATGAAAGGCGGGGGTTAGCCACCAGTTTAAATGCCGTTTCCATGCAATTACCCCAATCGGCCGGTCCTTCCCTTTCCGGTTGGTTGTTTAGTGCCGGAAATTTAGGATTACCCTTTTATGCCGGTGCTGCTTGTCAGGCTATTTATTTGGTTTTATATAGCCGTTTTTTCAAACACCAAAACAAGCCGATTACTAATCCCTCATAGCGCAATTTAATGGGGTGATTGAAACGGTGGGGGTAACTTTATAACATCAACTATACTTTTATGCATTATCAACGTATTAGTTCCGGATCAGTGTATGAGGAACAAATGTGTTATTCAAGAGCAGTGGTCGCTGCACCCTTTATTTTTGTTTCCGGTACCACCGGCTTTAATTATGCCACTATGACTATAGCGGATGATATTGTGTTGCAAGCGGAACAGACTTTTTTAAATATTGAAAAGGCATTACAGCAAGCAGGGGCCTCTTTGCAAAACATTGTACAGGTAAGGTATATTTTGCCCAATGCCGGTTTATTTAGTTTGTGCCAACCTGTATTGCAAAAGTATTTAGGTACCGTAAAACCTGCTGCAACATTAATGCAAGCAGGTTTGTTAGATGAACGTATGTTAATTGAAATAGAAGTGGTAGCTATGTTGCCGAGTTAAGTAACAATAAGGGAAGAGATTTGGGACAATAATACTTTCAGATGCAGGTTGATGAATTGGATACACCAATGCTCAATTGTTTTTTCATAGATAATGGGAGTTAGCGATAAAGTTGCACATTGATGCAAATCAATGGTATTTCTTGCCTTTCCTCATTTTACCCGCTTTTACTATTGAGTAGCTTTGCTAAAAAAATTACAATGACAACTAATCATACTTTTCAGCAACTAATACAAACATTTCCGGAACAAGATACCATTATGCCTGTTTTGTTTATTGGCCATGGATCGCCCATGAATGGTATTGAGGATAATGTGTTTAGCAACCAATGGGCTGCAATGGCAAAAAGTATTCCCCTACCCAAAGCCGTTATCGTTATATCGGCACATTGGCAAACCAGGGGTACACAAATTACCGCAATGGACTTTCCACCAACAATTCATGATTTTGGTGGTTTTCCCGAACCATTGTATGAAGTACAATACCCGGCACCCGGCCAGCCTGAATTAGCAGCTTTTACTAAAAGCATAGTGCATGCTACTGAAATAGGCTTAGATCACGAATGGGGTTTAGACCATGGTACATGGACAGTTGTTCGCCATATGTATCCGCAAGCACAAATACCGGTACTGCAGTTGAGTTTAGATTACACAAAAGCCACACCTTTTCATTTTGAATTGGCAAATGAACTTCAATTGTTGCGCAGAAGGGGTATTTTAATAATTGGTAGTGGTAATATGGTGCATAATTTGCGCATGTTAAACTGGCAAAAATTAGAACAACCCGGATTTGCTTACGATTGGGCAGCCGAAATAAATGCTGCTTTTAAATCGTTCATTCAAACGAATAATAACAATGCTTTAATTCATTATGAGCAATTAGGTACTGCCGCTAAATTGGCTATTCCAACACCCGAACATTTTCTTCCACTCATTTATACCTTGGGCTTACGAAATAATACCGATGACTTGTTTTTCTTTAATGATATAGCTGTTGGTGGTTCATTAACCATGACATCCGTAAAATTCGGATAAAGGGAATATTTACAAATGAGTAACCATATCAATAATTTTTTAAAAAAACATATTAAAAAATTTGGAAACCCTTCAAAAAATTTGTATATTTATTCATGCAGCAAAATAGCAGTCACCCCATTCGGGTTATTATTACCGGTGCAACAGGTATGGTGGGAGAAGGGGTATTGCACGAATGTTTGCAAAGCGAACAAGTAGCATCAGTACTAGTCATTAATCGGCGGCCAATTGATTTTCAGCACCCTAAACTTACAGAAGTAATACACCCAGATTTTATGGATGTTGGGGCTTTAGCTTCTGTGGTAAAGAACTATGATGCCTGTTTTTTTTGTCTGGGTGTTTCGTCGGTCGGCATGAAAGAAGCAACCTATTATCAATTAACTTATACATTAACTACAGGTTTTGCCGAATTGCTTTGTCAACAAAATCCTGGTATGGTGTTTTGCTATGTTTCAGGTAAAGGAACGGATAGTTCTGAAAAAGGTGCATTAATGTGGGCTAGAGTGAAAGGAAAAACCGAAAATGCCTTGTTGCAAATGCCCTTTAAAGCAGCATATATGTTTCGGCCGGGAATTATTATTCCAACACCGGGCTTAAAAAACACATTGAAATTGTACCATTATTTAGGATGGTTAATACCATTGTTTAAATTAATGATGCCTAGCAGTATTTGCTCATTACAACAAATTGGGAAGGCAATGATAAGGTTGGCAATACGTGCAGATGCAAAAAGAATAATAGAAGTTAATGACATAAAACGAATAGCGGCAACTGCATAATTAAACAGCAATGAATAGTTACAACTAAGCTGTATGAACTTATTAAAAAAAATATGTTTTATTGGGTTGGTAATACTATTGGCAAAATGCACCAGTACTGTTAAGTTAGAGGGAACCTATCTTAATGCAAAGAAGGGTGATACCCTTTGGCTGTATCCCAATCATACCTATGAATACTTGGAACAATTGTATAAATCTAAGTTGGGATGGACAGAAGGGCAATGGATTAAACAAAATAGAAAAATAAACTTTCAATGTAATCATCGCGTATTAGTGGGGTATCAACTAAAAGTTAGGCCCGATACATTGGTCAAAAATTTTGAAATAAAACTATTAATGGGCTATGGTAATGAACCGGTATATGTTGAAAAGGTTATAATGTATAAAAATAAAGCTGAACTGAATGCATCATTATATAAAGTGTTGAACAACAAGATTACGTTGTACACCACCAATTTTGATTCTGTAGTTATATATCCACATGCTTTAGTACCATTAACATTACCCAATACATTAAATCCGGCACATGGTTATATAGCAAAAATATATCCTGCAGAAAGATTATATGATTTAGATAAAGCGAGCTTTGTTATTCGCAATAGCAAGTTGAAGAGCAAACCATCTAAAAAATACCCCGATTTTCATGTAACATTTGAAAAAATGGGTGAATAACAGTTTAAAGTGAAATGTTACTAGTATTCATGTTGGGTTTGAAGTTTTTGTAGAATGGTATTTTCAATTACTTGTGGAAAATGTTCATATTCCAACGCATGCACTTTTGCTGCAATTTGTTCGGGTGTATCGTTTGGACTTACCGTGCAAGTGGCTTGAAAGATAGGAGGTCCATCATCATAATGCTCATTTACATAATGAATGGTAATGCCTGTTTCCGATTCGCCGGCTTCGGCAATGGCCTGATGAACTTTAATACCATACATGCCTTTGCCACCATATTTTGGCAGTAGAGCGGGATGTATATTAATAATATGTTGCGGAAAGGCTTCAATTAAGGGTAAAGGTATTTTCCATAAAAACCCGGCTAGTATTATCCAGTGAATATCCTGTTCTATTAGTTCTGGTAAATATGCATCTTGATTGAAAAACCTGTCCTTTTCAATCATTAAAACAGGAATTTGGTGTTGTGCAGCTATCTGAATAACGCCTGCTTGGGGTTTATTGCAAACAATCAGGGCAATAGCAATAAGGGGATGGTGTTTAAAATACTGAATTAAATTAGCTGCATTGGTGCCGGTACCTGAAGCAAAAATGGCTATCCGTTGTTTTGATTGAATGGAGGACATGAATCAATATTGTGCTGATTATATATAAAGATGTAAGTTATAAAGTTGTGAGTGCAATATAAGCAATAACTTTTTGGGGCATTTATGCTGTGCTGATAACTGTTAACGTTGAATTTTTTAGAAACGAAGTGCATTGGTAGAGTACACAAAAATGTGTATTGAAAAGGGTATTAAAAACAAATAAAAATGCAACAATTCGCTAAAACCCGCGCCAGCACTGACTAAAATTTTTTTTGCAACATTGAGTTTTTGTCAGCCCCGTGTCATATTTTTGCACTCGTTTAAGGATATTTTTCCACATTAGACCAACCAGATTGTGAATATGATACCTCATCGCATGATAATCCGAACTGTAGTCGCAGGAATTTTTGTATGTTTTTCGTTTGCATTTGGCATTACTGTAAAAGCTCAGGATGGTAAATCGCTATTTAACCAGAACTGTGCATCCTGCCATGCTATTGACAAAAAATTAGTAGGTCCGGCCCTAATGGGGGTAGAAGACAGGTGGCCCAACAAGAAACACTTGTATGAGTGGATACGCAATAACCAGGCCTTCTTAAAAACCGGCGATCCTTATGCGAATAAGTTGTATTTAGAATACAATAAAACAGCCATGAACCTGTTTCCGCAATTAACCGATGCGGAAATTGGTGCTATTTTAAAATATATTTCCGATTATAAACCAGCTGCAGCACAACCTGCTGCCGGTGCCGCTGCCGGTGAGCCTGCTGCAGAAAGTGATAATACCTTATTATTTGGTATTCTTACTTTAATATTGGCAGTAATTGCCTTTACCTTAATGCAGGTAAACAGCAATTTGAAAAAATTAACCGACGTTAAGGAAGGTGTGGATAGTCCTGAACCTGTTCCTTTCTGGAGAAATAAAACTTACATTGCTATTGTAACCGTTATTCTGTTCTTAATAGGTGGTTATTTAACTACTAAAGGTGCCATTGGTTTAGGTCGCAATATCAATTATGAGCCCAAACAACCCATTTTCTATTCACATAAAGTACACGCCGGTATAAATCAAATTAACTGTTTGTATTGCCACAGCGGTGCTATGGATAGTAAATATTCAAATGTGCCTTCTGTAAACGTTTGTATGAACTGCCACATGGCCATTAACGAATACAAAGGTGAAAAGCTTTACAATGCCGATGGTGAAGAAGTAAATGGTACAGAAGAAATTAAAAAATTATACGAATACGCCAACTTTACACCCGGCCAACCTTGGGATGCCAGCAAAGCTAAACCCATTGAATGGACTAAAATACACATGTTGCCTGCACACGTTTATTTCAACCACTCTCAGCATACTCGTGTAGGTAAAATTCAATGTCAGATTTGCCATGGCGAAATCAATAAAATGGATGAAGTAAAACAAGTGTCTGAATTAAGTATGGGCTGGTGTATAAACTGTCACCGTACCACTCAGGTTCAATTCAAAGACAATGGGTTTTACAGCATTTATGAAAAATATCACCAAGATTTAAAAGATGGTAAAATTGATAGCACCAAAGGTGTAACCGTGGAAATGATTGGTGGTACTGAATGTCAAAAATGCCATTATTAATAAGTTTTATTGGCATAAAGCAAATTAAAGGAAACATTAACCGCATCAACGATAAAATGTAGAGTGCCGATATCGGCTATTTTACACCTAACAAAACAAATTATGGAGCAAAAAAAACACTGGCAAAGTTTTGGAGAGTTGACAAATTCTGAAGGTTATCAGGAATCAGCAAAAGATGAGTTTAAGGAAGATTTACCCGTGTGGGAAGATGATAAGGGTTTGTTTAGTGCTGCCACTCCCCGTAGAGATTTTTTAAAATATTTAGGTTTTAGTACCGCTGCTGCCATGGTTGCAGCCAGTTGTGAAGTGCCGGTTCGTAAAATTATTCCTTTTGCGAATAAACCCGAAGATATTATTCCGGGCGTGGCCAATTATTACGCTACTACATATATTCAAGATGGAGAGGCAGTAAGCGTTTTGGCTAAAGTTAGAGATGGCCGCCCCATTAAATTAGAAGGGAACGAATTAAGCCCTATTACACAAGGTGGTACTTCTGCTCGTGTTCAATCTTCTGTATTAGACTTATATGATACAGCTCGTTTACGTTTCCCAACCATAGATGGCAAGGAAACCACTTTTGAAAATATTGATGCTGAAATTTCCAAAGCCATTAATGGATTAGGCAATGCACCTATTGTTATTTTAACTACTTCTATTGCATCGCCCTCATCTAAAGATGTAATTAACCAGTTCATTGCCAAGCATCCGGGCTCACGCCAGGTAACTTATGATGCTATTTCATACAGCGGTATGTTATTGGCTAATGAAGCTACTTATGGTAAAAGAGCTATTCCTTCTTATAAATTCGATAATGCAAAAGTAATTGTAAGCCTTGGTGCCGATTTCTTGGGCACATGGCTAAGCCCCATTGAATTTGCTAAGCAATATGCTAAGAACAGAAAAATTAATGAAAAAGCACCTACTTTAAGCAAGCACTATCAATTTGAAAGTATTGCCAGCTTAACAGGGTCAAATGCAGATGAAAGGTATTTACACCGTCCATCTGAAACCGGTGCTGTAGCTGTTGCATTATTAAACGCCATCAATGGCCAAGCCATTAATTTAAGCGATGCTGCATTAAAAGAAGGAGTGAAAAAAGCCGCTGCAGATTTAGTGGCCAATAAAGGCAATGCGTTGGTTGTAAGCGGCAGCAATGATGTAAATGTTCAAATTATTGTAAATGCCATCAATGAGGCTTTACAGTCAGGCGGTAAAACTATTGACTGGTCAAGCACTTATAATACCTACCAAGGAATTGATACCGATTTTGCCCGTTTGGTAGAAGATATGAATGCCGGAAACGTTGGTGCATTATTAATAGTAGGTGCAAATCCTGCTTACACTTGGTTTGATAGTGCCCGCTTTGTTGCCGGAATGAAAAAATTAAAATTTGCGGTTTCATTCAATCCCAAAAATGATGAAACTACGCAACTGTGTAAATATGTTATTCCTAACCACCATTTCTTAGAAAGTTGGGGTGATGCAGAACCTAAAACAGGTTATTATTCATTAATGCAACCCACAATATATCCATTATTCAAAACTCGCCAATGGCAAGATAGCTTATTGAAATGGAGTGGAGCATCTACAGATTACTTAGGTTATTTAAAAACTTTTTGGACTGCTAAAGCAGGTGGAGAAACCGGATGGGATAAAGCCATTCAAGATGGTGTATTAAACCCCGCAACCGTGCCAACCCCAATAGGTGCAGCATTTAACAGTGGTGCCGTTAATGGTGCTTTAGCTGCTATTGCTGCCTACAAAAAAGGTGGAAAGGTTGAAGTGGTATTGTATCAAAAAGTGAGTATGGGTGCAGGCCAAACAGCTTCTAACCCTTGGTTGCAAGAAATGCCAGACCCTGTTACCCGTGCTACTTGGGATAACTATATTATGATTTCGCCTGCAATGGCAAAAACCTTATTAGGTATTGATTTAAATATTGCACGTGAAGCGGATAATTACGAAGTTACACCTGCTAAGCCTGTTGTAAAAGTTACTGCCAACGGTAAATCCTACTCCTTACCTGTATTAATTATTCCGGGTGTTCATCCTGATACAGTAGGTATAGCTTTAGGATATGGTCGTACCAAAGAAATAGGTAAAGCAGCAGACGGTGTTGGTCAAAATGTATTCCCATTAGCCAGCATGAGCGGTGCTACTTTAAGTTTTGTGGCCACAGACGCTACTGTTGAAAAAACAGGTGCCACCTATCCGGTTGCATTAATGCAAACACACAATGTGTACACAACACCGCAAGGCACACGTACAGAGGTAATGAAGGAGCTGACTTTAAAAGAGTTTAAAAAAGATCCTGAAGAAATTAGAAATGACCGTCAAAAAGAATTGGCTCCTTTTGGTGGTTTGAAAAATTTTGAAAAAGAGGGTACTATTTATCCCTATTATGATAAACCCGGTATTCACTGGGGCATGAATATAGACCTTAATGCTTGTACCGGTTGTGGTGCCTGCGTTATTGCTTGCCATGCTGAAAACAATGTACCGGTTGTAGGTAAGCCTGAAGTATTACGTTTCCATGATATGCACTGGTTAAGGATTGACCGTTACTATAGTGGTAATCCTGACAATCCAAAAGTGGTATTCCAACCCATGATGTGTCAACAGTGCGACAATGCACCTTGTGAAAACGTTTGTCCGGTAGGTGCTACTAACCACAGCAGCGAAGGATTAAACCAAATGGCTTATAACCGTTGCATTGGTACTCGTTATTGTGCTAACAACTGTCCTTATAAAGTACGTCGCTTTAACTGGGCTGATTATACCGGCGCCGATAGCTTCCCGGATAACCAAAGAGGCATTGTAAACGATGTAGTATTAATGATGAATGACGGTTTAACCCGTATGGTGTTAAATCCGGATGTTACTGTACGTTCTCGCGGTGTAATGGAAAAATGTTCATTCTGCGTACAACGTTTACAGGAAGGTAAGCTAAAAGCTAAGAAAGAAAGTCGTCCATTAATTAGCGGTGAAGACAATAAATGGGATGTAAAAACTGCTTGTCAGCAAGCTTGTCCTACCGATGCCATAGTTTTCGGTAATGTAAACGATTCACACAGTGCCATTACTATTACTCGTAAGGAAAATGAATTAAGATTATTTAAGTCATTAGAGCAGCTGCACGTGTTACCCAATGTTACTTACTTGGCAAAAGTTCGTAATGTAGATGAGGTAGCAGAAAAAGCAGAAGGATAAAATATATTCAGCAGAAAGAGAAGTATACTTTGAAAATGTAAACACAGTTTCTTAAACCAATAAGAAACACAAAACAGTAAGAAGCAATGCATTTAAAGTACGAATCACAGTTAAGAGAGCCGTTAGTAAATGGCAGGAAAACCTACCATGATGTTACGGAAGAAATTATTCGCCCAATAGAAGCGAAACCGGGTAAGCTTTGGTATGTAGGATTTTATATTGCCGTAGCATTATTGCTTTTTGGCGTATATAGTGTTTACCGAGATGTTACCTATGGTATTGGCCAATGGAACCTAAATAAAACCGTTGGATGGGGTTGGGATATTACCAACTTCGTTTGGTGGGTAGGTATTGGTCACGCCGGAACATTGATTTCTGCTATCTTATTGCTATTCCGTCAAGGTTGGCGTACAGGTGTAAACCGTGCTGCGGAAGCCATGACCATTTTTGCGGTAATGTGTGCAGGTCAATTCCCCATCTTCCACATGGGTCGTGTTTGGTTAGCATTCTTCATTATGCCTTACCCCAACACAAGAGGGCCGGTATGGGTAAACTTTAACTCACCATTGTTGTGGGACGTGTTTGCGATTTCAACTTACTTTACCGTTTCTGTATTGTTCTGGTACAGCGGTTTAATTCCCGATATGGCAACTGTACGCGACAGAGCAAAGACCAAATTACGTAAACTATTATATGGTATTGCTGCTTTCGGATGGACAGGTTCAACTAAACACTGGCAAAGAATTGAATCACTTTCATTGGTATTAGCCGGTTTAGCAACCCCATTGGTACTTTCCGTACACACCATCGTATCTACCGACTTCGCTACTTCTGTTATTCCCGGTTGGCATACCACCATCTTCCCACCTTACTTCGTTGCCGGTGCGGTGTTCTCAGGTTTCGCAATGACACAGTCATTATTGTTGGTGGTTAGAAAAGTATATCATTTAGAAGATTATATTACCATTGGCCACATTGAAGCCATGAATAAAATTATTGTGCTCACCGGTTCAATTGTAGGGGTAGCTTACTTAACCGAGTTGTTTATGGGTTGGTATAGCCAAAGCAAATATGAAGGATATACATTCTGGTATAGCCGTGCCAACTTATTCAGCCCTTATGGTTGGAGCTACTGGGGTATGATGACTTGTAACGTGTTAACCCCACAAATTTTCTGGTTGCGCAAAGCAAGAAGAAATCTGTTTATTACCTTCTTTATTTCAGTTTTAGTAAACGTAGGTATGTGGTTTGAGCGCTTTGTAATTATTGTTACTTCTATTTACAGAGACTATTTACCATCATCATGGTCTGTTTACTATAGCCCGACTATTTGGGAAATAGGTTTCTACTTAGGAACATTTGGCTTGTTCTTCACCTGCTTCTTCTTATTCAGTAAATATGCACCGGTTATTGCCGTACATGAAATTAAATATGTGTTGAAAACTACCGGCGAAAGTTATAAGAATGAAATGGGAGCACTTGAGCGTGAACCTGTTGAAGAGTTTGCACACGAATATGCACATTAATTGCATGAATTGCAGAAAGAAAATTAATTGACGACCTAAATTAATTATATGGCTAAAAAGAAATTTGTTGTAGGCTGTTTCGATAATGAGGAAGTTTTATTTCCGGCTGTAAAAAAAGTACGTACAGCAGGCTATAAAATCAGAGATGTATATACGCCTTTTCCGGTACATGGTTTAGATCATGCATTAGGATTGAGAGAAACCAGTTTGCACACTGCAGGGTTTATTTACGGCATTACCGGAACTGCTACTGCATTGGGTGGAATTAGCTGGATTTTGACCTACGATTGGCCTTTAAATATTGGTGGTAAACCCCATTTCGCTTTACCGGCTTGGATACCCATTACTTTTGAGTTAACCGTATTATTTGCAGCGGTAGGCATGGTATATACCTTCTGTTATTTATGCCAACTGGCACCTTTTGTAAAAAAACATCATTTTCACCCACGTGCCACTGACGATTTATTTGTGATGGTAATTGAATGTACCGATAAAACCAATGTTGAAGATTTAAAAGGGTTTTTATCAAGTAATGGCGCCATTGAGGTAAATGAACAAATTGCTGAAGAAGGCTGGTGGTGGGGTCGTTATGATAAAGACGACGAAAAAACCTTAGAAAAAGAAATAGTTGCTGCTTAAAATAATTATTGAACTGATTTACAATGAAAAAACTATCCATTTTAGTCGTTTTGTTTGCTACAACCGCCGTGTTAATTAGTTGTAGCGATATTAAGCGTAAGCCTAATCGCATTTACATGCCCGATATGTTTTATAGCCGTGCCTATCAAACCTATTCCGATCATAGTAATTTAACCAAAGAGGGGATTTTCTATAATGAAAAACCGGTGCCGGGAACCATTTTCCGTGGAGAAGATATGCCTTTCCCATTGGCTAAAGATGCGCCGGGTGACACTGCCAATTATGTAGCTTCCAAACAAATTAAAAGCCCTATTGACAGCTTAACCCAACAGCAATATGTTGAAGCAGAGCGCTTATTCTTAATTAATTGTGCCATTTGTCATGGTCCTAAATTAGACGGTAATGGACCATTGTATAAAGGTGGCGAAGGACCATATCCTGCTAAACCGGCTCAGTTGGTAGGCGATGCTAAATATGAAGCAATGCCTGAAGGCCAAATGTTTTATTCAGTGGAATACGGTAAAAACTTAATGGGAAGTTATGCTTCACAATTAAGCAGACAACAGCGTTGGGAAATTATTCGTTATATTAAAATGAAACAAGCTGAAGCAAAAGCTAATAGTGCAAGCGCAACGGCTAGCAAATAATTGCAATAACAAATACTGCATCTAACTAACTATAAATGAATTACCATGGCAGAACACACATTAGATTTTAAAGAACAATTCGAAATTCCTTCAGGCATGAAAAAATGGTCATTAGCCTTAATAATTATTGGGATTTTGGCCTTTATTATCGGATTGTTTACAAAAGGAATGGGAACAAACGAAGAGAAAGCTGTATTCTTAGGTACTTTAATGTATAATACCATATTTTGGACATTGGTTTGTAATGCTTCCATGTTTTTTATTTGTGCAACAACCTTAGCAATGGGTGGTTGGCAAATGACCTTTAGACGCGTTGCAGAAGCCATTTCCACATTAGTACCCATATTTGGTATTATTACACTCGTTATTTTATTTTACGTTATTGCCACCGGTAATCATGAAATTTATCATTGGTTAGATAGTAAGCAAGTGGCTGCCGATGAGGTTTTAAAAGGTAAATCAGGCTTCTTAAATGTAAAATTCTTTGTTATTTGGTCAATTTTAGCAGTAGGATTTTGGAGCTTATTAGGTTGGAGAATGCGTAAAATAAGCAGCCAAGCAGATGCAGAGCCTATGGATTTCAATACCGGCAGTGCTTATTTATGGAAAAATACGGTAACAGCAAGTTTATTTATAGTATGGTTTGCATTAACCATTGGTTCAACTTTGCCTTGGTTATGGTTAATGAGTTTAGATGCACATTGGTATAGCACCATGTACAGTTGGTATGTGTTTGCCAGCAGTTTTGTTGCAGGTGTGGCATTAATTACACTTTGGGTTATTTATTTGAAGAATAAAGGCTATTTGGAATATACCAACCAAGAACATTTACATGATTTAGGAAAATTCATTTTCGCCTTCTCAATTTTCTGGACCTATTTGTGGTTCTCACAATACATGTTAATATGGTACTCAAACCAACCGGAAGAAACCATATATTTTAAAGGTAGAGTACAAGGCCCCTATAAAGGCATCTTTTTCTTAAACATAATTATCAACTTTGTTTGCCCGCTTTTAATTTTGATGAAGCGTTCTTCAAAAAGAAATTATACATTAATGACATTCATGGCTGTATTAATTCTTTTTGGCCACTGGATAGATTTTTACCAAATGGTAATGCCAAGCGTAGCAAAAGACCATGTTACTTTAAGTTGGTTCGATTTTGGAATTTTGGCTTTATTCGTTGGTTTAATGATACATTTTGTTGGAAGAGCATTGGCATCAAAACCATTAATAGCCAAATACAATCCTTTCTTAAAAGAAAGTATTGTGCACCATACATAAAATTGAACTTTGTTTTTTGAAATTGAATGAAATTTTAATTGTAGTGTTATGACTATGTTTTTAACGATAGCAGTAATTGTGTTGTTTTTCTTGGTAATTTTTCAAATTGCCAAAGCCAGCGAATATGTTGGTGTATTAAAAGGTGAAAAGGAAACTAGGAAACAAGCCAATAAGATAAACGGCTTTTTCATGATAGCCTTTTTAGTGTTAGGCCTTATAGGTTTATACTGGTGTAATGAGTTATTGTTCAAAAAAACATTACTTGTTCATCCTTCAGCCAGTGTTCAGGGTGAAAAGGTAGATTCAATTTTATGGATTACCCTCATTATAACAGGTGCTGTATTTTTGGCAACACAAATATTGTTATTCTGGTTCTCTTTCCGCTATCAGGAAAAAGAAAACAATAAATCTTATTTCTTTCCGCACAATAGTAAATTAGAATTTATTTGGACAGCAGTACCTGCCATCGTTTTAACTATTCTTATCATTATTGGATTGCGCGATTGGTTTTATTTTACAGGTGATGCTCCCAAAAATGCAATGCAGGTTGAAATTACCGGTAAACAATTTGGCTGGATATTCAGATATCCCGGCGCTGATGGAATTTTAGGAAAGAAATACTACAAAGAAATTGATCCGGCAACCAATTCATTAGGGTTGGTTTGGAAAAATGATACCACTTATAATTTAAAAGATGATCCTGCTACACATGATGATATAGTAATGGAGCAAACACTTTATTTGGTAAAAGATAAACCCGTTAAATTCATCATTGGATCAAGAGATGTTATTCACGATGTTGGCTTACCTCAGTTTCGCCTAAAAATGGATGCTGTTCCCGGTATTCCTACTACCATGTGGTTAACACCTAAATTTACTACCGAAGAAATGCGTAAAATAACCAATAATCCCAATTTTGATTATGAAATTGCCTGTGACCAATTATGCGGTAATGGCCACTATTCAATGAAAGGGATTATAAAAGTAGTTACACAAGAAGAATTTGATATTTGGATGGCTAAACAAAAGCCTGCTTATTATGTAGCGTTCCCCGATAAAGACCCGGATAATAAAAAAGCTACAGACAGCACGGCTAAACAACCAACAATGGCAGCCACAAAATTGTTAAATAATACGGTAGCTAAAAATTAACTATTTTAAAAACCGAACTGTTTGATTTGTTGTTAAAGAAGAACTTTTAAAATTATAACGTTATGAGTAACGAAATTGCATTGGGGGCAGGTGCCGGACTAACGACTGAATTGGCACATGAACATCATGAACACCATGAACACCATCAGTCATTTTTAACCAAATATGTATTTAGTACCGACCATAAAATGATTTCAAAGCAATTCCTGATAACCGGTATTGTTTGGGCATTTATTGGTGGTTTGATGAGCGTGTTGTTCCGTTTACAATTGGGATATCCCGATGCTCATTTTTATTGGTTGCAAGATGTGTTAGGTAAATTTTGGGTGGATGATGGTCGTATTACCCCCCAAGCATATTACGCATTGGTTACCATTCACGGTACAGTAATGATCTTCTTCGTACTTACTGCCGGATTAAGCGGAACCTTCGCCAATTTCTTAATTCCTTTGCAAATTGGTGCCCGTGACATGGCTTCACCTTTTATGAACATGCTTTCCTACTGGTTTTTTGCTGCCGGTGGTTTGGTTATGCTTTCTTCTTTATTTGTTCAAACCGGTCCATTCAGCGGTGGTTGGGTTGCTTATGCACCTTTAAGCGCCGTTCGCGATGCTTCACCTGGTTCAAAAACCGGAATGGATTTATGGTTAATTGCCATGATTTTATTTGTGGTTTCTTCTTTAATGGGTGGTTTGAACTATGTTGCAACTGTATTAAACATGCGTACTAAAGGAATGAGTATGACACGTCTTCCTTTAAGTATTTGGGCTTTATTCTTTACAGCCGTTATCGGTATTCTTTCTTTCCCTGTATTATTCTCAGGCTTCATCTTATTAATATTTGATAGAAATTTCGGTACCAGTTTCTACTTGTCCGATATTTATATAAATGGTGTAGGTGCCTTACCAAATGAAGGCGGTACAGCTATTCTATACCAACACTTATTCTGGTTCTTAGGTCACCCTGAGGTATATATAGTATTATTGCCTGCCATGGGTATGGCTTCAGAAATCATGTCGGTAAATTCAAGAAAACCAATTTTTGGTTACATGGCTATGATTGGTTCTTTATTTGCCATTTGTATTCTTTCTTTCATGGTATGGGCACACCATATGTTCGTATCCGGAATGAATCCATTTGTAGGTTCTGTTTTCGTATTACTTACATTATTAATCGCTGTTCCATCTTCCATTAAAGTATTTAACTGGCTAACAACTTTGTGGCGCGGTAATATTCGCTTTACACCGGGTATGTTATTTACCATTGGTTTTGTAAGCTTATTTATTTCAGGTGGTTTAACCGGTATTTGGGTTGGTAATTCAGCCATTGATATTCATCTACATGATACCTATTTTGTAATTGCTCACTTCCACTTGGTAATGGGTGTGGCCTCAATGTTTGGTATGTTTGCCGGTATTTATCACTGGTTCCCGAAAATGTATGGCCGTTATATGAATAATACATTGGCTTACATTCACTTCTGGATTACATTAATTGGTGCATACTTAATTTTCTGGCCCATGCACTATGAAGGTTTAGCAGGTATGCCCCGTCGTTATTACGATTATAGCAGCTGGGAAAGCTTTAAACAATTTGCTGAATTAAATCGCTTTATCAGTACAGTTGTAATTATCACTTTTGCCACTCAAATACTGTTTATTTTCAACTTCTTCTATTCAATTTTTAAAGGAAGAGTAGTGAAAGATAAAAATCCTTGGGGTGCAACAACTTTGGAATGGACTACACCTATTAGACCCGGACATGGTAACTGGGATGGCGAAATTCCTGAAGTACATCGTTGGGCTTATGATTATAATAAAGACGGTAGAGAGTTTATTCCTCAAACTGAGCCAATTGGCGCAGATGAAACCGAGCATCATTAATGAATAAACCAACGTGAAGTATATATCTCAGCTTCACTTTAAATAGGTGCAATGCCCTGAGATATCAGGGCATTGATTTTTACTAAAATGAACATGACAAAAACCATAGATACATCTTCCTCTGTTTCTTTTGCCATTGTAGCGAAAGTGAAGGATTATTTTCAGTTAATGAAATTTACCCTAAGCTTTACGGTGGTTTTTTCATGTGTTATTTGTTATTTAATGGCACCTAAAGTAGTAGAGTATAATTGGTTAATGATTATTCTTTTTTTTATAGCCGGCTTATTAATAACCGGTAGTGCCAATGCCATAAATCAAGCAGTTGAAAAAGATACTGATGCCGTTATGAAACGCACCGCAAAACGTCCGGTAGCAAGCGGGCGTATGCGTGCAGAAGAAGCGCTGTATTTCGCCGCAATTACTGGCGTAATTGGGGTTATAATGATGTGGTATTTTTTCAATTTATCATCGGCGTTGCTCTCTGCATTTAGTTTGTTTTTGTATGCTTTTATATATACACCGTTAAAAAAAATAAATTCAATTGCAGTATTAATTGGTGGCATTCCCGGAGCATTACCTTGTTTAATTGGTTGGGTGGCAGGTCAAGATTCATTTTCAGCAGGCGGATGGGTGCTTTTTGCCATTCAGTTTTTATGGCAGTTTCCCCATTTTTGGGCAATTGCTTGGGTGGCACATAATGACTATTCAAAAGCAGGATTTAAATTGCTACCGAATGAAACAGGCCCTACGAAATTTACCGCCTTACAAACAATTATGTATAGTGCTTTAATGATACCGGTAGGTTTATTACCGGCTTATTTAAATATGAGCGGTCAGGTAAGTATGTGGATTTTGTTGGCATGTAATATTTTCATGGTAATTCAATCCATTCGTTTATATAAAGAAATGACAGTTAAAGCTGCACGCAGGGTTATGTTTAGCAGCTACATTTATTTGCCGATTGTATTATTTGCTTTATTAGCCAATAAAATACCCGGTGCTTAATAATTCAATGATTTTTTAAAATAGAATTGTGATGATGGCAGTAACAGAAACAACGAACAAAAGCAAGAAAATTCATCCGCATAAATTTTTATTGTGGATTAGTATTGGAAGCATTTGTATGATGTTTGCGGGTCTTACCAGTGCTTATATCGTAAAGCGAAATCAAGCTAACTGGGAAGAAATTCCTTTGTCACCCATCTTTCTTTATTCAACTATTGTTATTCTTTTCAGCAGCCTTACAATGTATTTATCTTACAAAGCATTTAAAAGTAGGGAAATGCAACAGTATAAAAGGCTGATAACAGTTACTGCGGCTTTGGGTGTGCTTTTTGCCGTATTGCAGTATTTGGGTTTTAGAGCAATGGCTAATCATGGTATTTTGTTATTAGGACCCGGAAGTAATGCCGCTGCATCATTTTTGGTGGTTATAATTGGTTTACACGTAGTGCATGTATTGGGGGGTGTAATTGCGCTTTTGGTTACTTTTTTCAGAGCATTTCGTACACGTGTAAAATCATACAGCACATTACCTATAGAACTAGTAAGTACTTATTGGCATTTTGTAGATATACTTTGGATTTATTTGTATTTATTTCTATATTTTACCCGATAAGTAGTTTAAAAATTATGCACTTATGCACTTTTTTTAAACATTAGCTAATAAATTTGCGAACGTAATTAATGAACCAACATGTCAACAACAACAGCAACTGCAACAGCAACAACTAAATGGTGGAGCGGCGGAAGAAGCCCCTTCAATGTAGAGTACGGTAAAATAATGATGTGGTATTTCTTAATGAGTGATGCTTTTACTTTTGGCGCATTGCTTATATCATATGGTACCACCCGCTTTGCTACGCAAGGCTGGCCCGATCCTAACCATGTATTTAACTCATTTCCCGGTTTAGGCAGTGGGTATCCGTTATTATTTGTAAGTTTAATGACTTTCATTTTGATTTTGAGCTCTGTAACAATGGTGTTAGCTGTTCAGGCCGGTCAAAATATGAATAAACGGGCAGTAGTATCAAACTTAATTTTTACCATCATTGGTGGTTTAGCTTTCTTAGGTTGTCAAGCTTGGGAATGGACACACTTGCATCATGAAGGAGCATGGTGGGGCCGTAATCCATTCTTAAATGCTGATGGCACACAATCTACCACCAACTTCACTAACTTCTTTTTTACCATTACCGGCTTTCATGGCTTCCACGTTTTTAGTGGTGTAGTAATAAACATTATTATGCTAATTATGACTTTAAATAATACCTTTGAAAAACGTGGTCATTATTTAATGATTGAAAAAGCAGGATTATACTGGCACTTTGTAGACTTGGTTTGGGTATTTGTATTTACTTGTTTTTACTTGGTTTAATGTATAATGCCCAGCTTTTTAAATTAATATCAATCACCAACTAAAATATTTTGTATGCAAGATTTAAGAGTTTTAGACGATGCACATGCAGCCGCAGCACGTAAAGAAGTATATAGAGTTACCATAATATTAAGTATATTAACCATTGTTGAATTGGCTTTAGGTTATTCCATGGTTAATATGTCTGAGCAAAGTTTTTCCAGACATTTAATAAAAGGTATCATTTTAATATTAATGTTAGCTAAAGCATTTTACATTGTGGCTTATTTCATGCACTTAAAGCATGAATTAAGAAACATGATTATGACTATTGTATTGCCTTTAGGCTTATTTATATGGTTTATCATTGCGTTTTTAGCCGATGGTAATTCTTTCCGTGAATTGCGTAATAAATATGCACCCTATGATCAGGAGAGCAATATACCTGTAAAACAAAATCAGCACAACGAACAAGAAAAAGGCACTATTGAATTGAAAAAAGCAGTAGAATAGTAGAGTAATAGCACATTGTATTTTTTCTTATACTTTTAACAAGTGTTTTAGCAACCATTGTAATATTACAATGGTTGTTTTATTTTACAGTAGTACATTTGCAGCATGAATAAAAAAGCCATATTGGCGCTATTAATTGCTATTTTAATTCCCGTAATTAGTTATGTATTGTTAAAGTCATTTAGCGATAAAGCCACTATTATGCCGCGTAAATTGCTGCTGGATAGTGTAAGTACGCGCATTGTTAAAGGGAAGGAAGTAACAGACAGTTTTTGGCATCGTACAGCAAATATTACTTTGGTAAATCAACTGGGCGATACGGTAAGTTTGTATGATAGACCCGGGAAAATTATTGTAATGGATTTCTTTTTTACGCGTTGCCCTAATCCCTGTCCTACATTAACGCGTAATATGCGCAAGTTGCAACAATCATTTTCTAATTATGAGCAAGGAAGAAGAGTAGTAGATTCTTCAATTGTACAATTCATATCATTTTCAGTTGATCCTGAAAGAGATAGCGTAGCAGCTTTAAAAGCATATGCCAATGCATATGGTGTTAATCCCGACAATTGGTGGATGCTTACCGGCCCCAAAAAAACTATTTACGATTTTGCTTTTAATGAATTAAAGATTGCATTAATTGATGGCCACAATGTAGATACAGCATTTTTACATACCCCCTCATTTATATTATTAGATAGAAATTATGTAGTTCGAGGTTTGTACGATGGAAGGGATTCCGTTGAACTGAGTAAACTTGCCCGCGATGTGGGATTATTGATGTTGGAAAAAGACAAAGGTGAAAAAAGCGAGGTATTTGCTTCTATTGTTGCTTTAAAGTGGTTATGGGTAATTATCGTTTTACTGATTATTGGCTTCATCTTCATTTTAACACGTAAGCCCGGTGAAATACCCAAACAAAATAATTAATTGGTTGTTGTTTTAATTTAAAATCCCTGTTTATTTTTTATGTTAACTGCAGTTATAAAGAAAAATGATACACAAGCTAAATGGCTTATTGGTATTTTTTCGTTTGTTGTTTTTACTGTGATCATCATATTAAGCAATTTCAAACTGAATTTAAATCTTGGGTTTAATGTACACATATTTGCCACCTTTAATGCCATAATTAATACCATCATAGCAATACTGTTGGTAGTTGCATTAATTGCGGTAAAAAGTAAAAAATATACTTTACACAAAAATTTAATGCTTTTAGCTTTAGTGCTTTCTATTTTGTTTTTGGTGAGTTATATTGCACATCATTTATTGGCCGGCGAAACTAAGTTTGGAGGAACAGGCGCAATTAAGGTAATTTATTTAATCATTTTATTTACGCACATATTTTTAGCAGCTATAATTCTGCCTTTTATTTTGTTTACGGCTTACAGGGCTTTAACGGCTGAATTTCCTTTGCATAAAAAAATTGCTCGGTACACTTGGCCATTGTGGATGTATGTTGCAGTGACCGGCCCAATTGTTTACCTGTTTATAAGTCCTTACTATCAATAGTTGTTTGCAGGTTACTCAATTGCCAATTCTTTTGATGGGTCCCAAAAAACAGTGGTGAAATTTACAATGCAATCATTATGAACCACTACTCCTTCTTTTTCCAGTAATTCTTGCATTTGTTGGGGTGTATCAAAATGGGCTTTTCCACTCAGTTGCCCATTTCTGTTCACCACACGATGAGCAGGCACGTGTGGTAAATGATGTGCGTTATTTAAAGCCCACCCTACCATTCTGGCACTCATTTTCGTTCCCAAAAATTTAGCAATAGCACCATAACTGGTAACCCTGCCAAAGGGAATTAAGGCTACTACCGCATACACTTGTTCAAAAAACGAAGCATCTTTTTTACCGCTGGGTAATATTTTTTTAATGGGAGCCATCACTAATTAGGAAGCTTTGAGAGAATTACTGGAGGATTCATTATTAGATGCTTCTAATAAATGCGACCGCTTGGGTTCAGGAACATTTTCATAGGCGTATGGGCAATGCCGACAACCATATCCACAGCAATAACCTTTATCTAAATGGAATTTTTCGGTTAATACCATAAAGCCTTGTTCGTCGTAATAAAAATCAACTCCTTCAATCAGTGCCATGTATTTCAATTAATTTTTTTAATTCAACATCTTTTTCAATTGGCAATGTTTGGTTTAGTTTAAACGCCAAAAAATGAATACGGTTACTTTGTGCAATATCTAATTGTTCATAATGGGTTTTTATAGTATGCTCGGGTAATAAATTCGTAGCGGCATATAAATTATCATAATCTTGTAACAATTCTAAACCAAATAGGTTGATGACAGTTTTTGTGAATTGGTATAGGTTAGGGCTATCTGTTTTTAAATATACCACTCCATTAGGTTGCAAAATTTGTTGATATAATCGTAAAAAACGAGGGTGGGTTAAACGTTTTTTGGCTTTGGACAAGCGCAATTGTGGGTCGGGAAAAGTAATCCAAATGGCATCAACGCTGTTAGGAAAAAAATATTGTTGAATTTGTTCAATAGGGGTTCTTAAAAAAGCAACATTGTGCAAGTCTTCATTCAATGCGGTAAGGGCACCTCGCCAAATTCGATTACCTTTAATATCAACGCCAATATAATTGTTCTCTGGGTAAAGCCTTGCCAGCCCCACGGTGTATTCACCTTTACCACAAGCTAATTCCAAAACCAACGGGTGCTGATTATTGAAGTGTTTGGTCCATCGTTGAGCCATATTTTCAGGCATTTCAAACACATTGGGAAAGGTTTTAATTTCCTGAAATCGTTGTAATTTTTTGTGTGCCATGATAAACGACAAAAATAGCTTGCTATATTGAAATTGTATTAAACTACATTAAAAAATATAAGTCTTATTGCCATTGCTCAGTAGAAAGCAGACTTTTACTGCTTTAATTTAATTGCTCAGTATGCATGCTAATTTTAGTGAACCCATAAAACCGGCTTTTTTATTTTCTGATCATTCATCGGTTCAAAGTAATATTTTGGTTAAGCCTTTTGTTATATGGTTAACAGGATTAAGTGGTTCAGGAAAAACAACCGTAGCAAATGAGTGCAGCAGATTACTTAAACTTCATCAAATACCAGTAGTAGTGTTAGATGGTGATGTGGTGCGAAAAGGATTATGTAATGATTTAGGTTATTCACAAAGCGACAGAGACGAGAATATAAGACGTATAGCAGAAGTGGCCAAAATACTACTGCAGGCCGGTATTGTGGTAATTGTAGCTTCTATTACTCCAATAGAAAAAGAAAGACAATTGGCAGCTCAAATTGTAGGAAAAGAAGCCTTTATTGAAGTGTATGTACATGCAACCATTGAAACTTGTATGCAGCGCGATCCCAAAGGCTTGTACAAAAAAGCATTGGCTGGAGAAATAAAAAACTTTACAGGTATTGATGCACCCTATGAAATTCCGAAACAGCCCCATGCGCAAATTAATACGGAACAAGTTTCGGTGAATGAAGCCGGAATGCTGCTAATACAATTTTTAGAAAAAAATAAATGGATAAAGAATGGCTTTATTGCATAAAAAAGTGGCGGTTCGTTGGGTATTGGTTTTAATATGGCTCGGTGTTTTAATTACTGTGGTTTTTGGTGCTTTTGTAAGGCACCAGCTAATGGGTGGCAAAAAATTAGGTGTGGTAGGGGTATGGGCAGTAAAAGTAGCGTCATATCCCAAACAAGTAAAAGATGCTTTCGAGGATATATTGGGTTTCAATCAACAAATTCTTCCAAACAAAAATACCGCCATAAAAGGCTTGGTATATTTTACCAATCAAAAAGATACTGCAGCATTATTAACCACTGTATATAATCCCCAATATAGTCAAACAGCTGTTCAGCTCATTAATTTAAATAATGGAAGTATTATACATGAATGGATCCCCCCTTTAAAAACCATTCGTTCGGCTACGCACAATCAAAATCCATTTTTTCAGTCAAGTGTATTAAATGCTGTACGAGCACGAGCACTGCATCCTTTGTTGTTATCTGATGGCAGTATTATTGCTAAATTTAATGAAGGTCCTTTGTTTAGATTAGACAGTAATAATCACTTAATGTGGATGATTGATGGTGTGTTTCATCATTCAACAGAAATAGATGCTGATGGAAATATTTGGACACCTACTGTATTGGACACCTCTTTTATACCGGAATCATTAGCCAATAAAAACAGAAATGATGCTATTGCATGTATTTCGCCACAGGGAAAAGTATTATTGAAAGAATCGGTTGCACAGATATTAATGGATAATGGTTATAAAGCTTTGTTGTTGGGAACATCGGAAATTGAAGAAGATCCTTTGCACTTAAATGAAATTAAACCGGCATTGTATAGCAGCAAATATTGGCAAAAAGGAGATTTGCTGATTAGCCTTCGCCATAAAAGTACCGTGTTTTTATACCGGCCATCTACACACAAAATTATTTGGTTAAAAACCGGCCCTTGGTTAAATCAGCATTGTCCCGATTTTGTTGACAGTACCCACATAAGTGTATTTGGCAACAATATTATTAGAACATTTGCTTTAGGCGGCGATAAGCTATTTAAAAAAAACAATGAAGTGTATTTGTACAACTTTGCTAATGATAGTATTACAAAACCTTTTTCAAAAGTATTCAGCGAAAAAAGTATTGGAACATTAACGGAAGGAAGAGCAAAAATTTTACCTAACGGTACTGCCTTTGTGGAAGAAACCAATTTTGGCAGAGCATTTCGTGTAAGCCCTACTAATGTTCTTTGGGAATTCAAATATCCGATTGATGACACACATATCAGCATGTTATCGTGGGGGCGTTATCTGTTTAAAAAAGGCGAAGGAAAATATAACTATTGTGAAAACTAAATTCTTGGTATATGCTTAACTACATTGGGCCGGGTATGGACGGCGGAGCACTATCGGTAATAATAGGAATTTTAATATCCTTTTTTATGGCATTGTTTGCTATTGTTTGGTATCCTATTAAACGCCTGATTAAGAAATTTAAAGGAAAATCTAATACCGATAACACAACCCATACAACCACTAAATGAACGATTTTGTATTATTCCTATGGTTTATTGGGCTGTATGCCGCTGCTGAACAATTTCCTTTTGCTCGTTACTTAAAATCCTCTATACGTTGTTATTCAAAACTTTTTACGGTTTTTGCAAGGTTTGCTAAATGTTCAGACAATTATAAGCAACAATTTATTTTAGGATATGCTATTCGTTTATTTAAAAATAGCCTTATCCTGCTTTTGTTATTGACAATATTAATAGGTGCCTTTTTGCTTATATTAATGGCTATCAATCAAATTTTTCCCTCTATTCATTGGTTTGCATATCTCATTAGTTTTCGAGCATTTCTAGTTTCAATTATTGCATTTATTGTTTATTATCTAGCTAAAAAAATGTATGTACGACTTCAACTATTCGCTTAGTAGCAAAATATTACATCAAATAGCATTGGGCAATAAAAGCGTAATGGAATTAAGTTTTGATTGGGAAACTGCATTTCAAAAAAATAAATTCGCAAATTCTGAAAATGCTGTTATTGTAACAGGCCTTGCACGTAGTGGCACTACCATACTAATGCGTGCACTATATGAAACGGAAAGTTTTACCTGCTTAACCTACAACGATATGCCATTTGTGTTAATGCCGGGCGTATGGAGTAAAATGAAAGTTCAAAAAAACAAAACTGTTGAAGAAAAAGAGAGAGCGCATGCTGATGGAATTATGGTTAGTATTAACAGTCCTGAGGCTTTTGAAGAAATTTTTTGGAAATGTTTTTGTGGGAATGATTATATCCGGAAAAGTTTTTTAGTGCCACATGAACCCAATAATGAAGTGCTTCAAAAATTTCAGTTGTTCATAAAACATGTATTATTAAATTCCAATACTACCAATAATGCTAAACGTTATTTATCGAAAAATAATAATCAATTATTGCGATTGCCGGCGCTAATGGCAAATATGCCACAAGCAACATTTGTTATACCTTTTCGGTTGCCGGTTGCACATGCCTTTTCTTTATTAAAGCAGCATAAACATTTTACCCAAATGCAAAAGCAAAATGGGTTTGTGTTAAAATACATGAATTGGTTGGGGCATTATGAATTTGGAATGGGTCATAAACCATTTATTTGGAATGATCATCAATACAATATTTTGCAACAGTTTTCTATAGAAGATATTAACTATTGGCTGGTTTGTTGGAAAAACTATTATGAAAGAGTTTTAAGCTTAGTAGGAAATAATGCAGTGCCCATTTGTTATGAAGATTTATCTATCCATAATGCCGAGCAATTTCAACACTTATTAAAGCGAATAGAAATACCTATAAAACAATCAACACTTATATTTAAAAATGCTAATTTTCCTGTTAAAGAAAAAATTGATGATAGTTTATTAAAAGCATGTATGTTTGTCTATGAAGCACTGCGGGACAAAGCCATGCAGGCATGTAAATAAATGTAACGATTGCATTGCGGCACAAAAAAGCCTTCAAAGTAAAAACTCCGAAGGCCCAAATGCACATGAGAATTAGAGAGAGCTGTAGGGGTAGGAGTCGAACCTACACGAGGAAGTTAGCTATAACACAAAGTCCGGTGGTCAACCCCGGTCTTTCTTGCGAAAGGCTCTATGTTACGTTTATCCTTTTGTCCTCACCCCCGAGACGAGAGGGCATGTCTGCCAAAAGTTTCATCACCCCACAGTATAAAGAACTATATTTTTGTTATTGACAGCACAATATTAAACAGATTTGCCCATTATTTAAAAATAAATCAACAATATTTTTAAAAATTTAGAAAATGTTCATTATTTTTATTGTTTAATTAAATTTATTTAAAAATCAACTGCAATATGAGCCTTAAATTAAATCTTGACAAACTCGATTTACAAATTATACAGGCAATGATGGAAGATGCTGAAATTTCCTATGCCGATTTAGGGAAAAAGTTATTTGTTTCCGGTGGTACCATCCATGTTCGCATTAAGAAACTGGAAGAGCAAAATATTGTGAAAGGAAGAAAGTTAGCCGTTGATTTAAAAGCTTTAGGTTATGATGTGATTGCCTTTATAGGCATATACTTAGAAAAAAGCTCGCTTTATGATGCTGTTGCCAAAGAATTGCGATCTATTCCTGAAATTGTACGACTGAACTACACCACCGGTAATTATAGTATGTTCGCAGAAATTGTTACGAAAGACATTCAACAACTGCGCTTTGTTTTACATGATAAATTGCAAAATATAAAGGGTATTGAACGCACTGAAACCTTTATTTCGTTGGAAGAAAGTTTTAGCCGTAATGTAGTGGTTGACCAATAGTGATTCAATACAATAACTGTTTAAACAATATCTATGCCCGATTCTTTTAATTTAGCCGATGTTTTCCGAATGATTGGCTTGCATAAATTTAAAATTATTACGGTTGTTGTTTTATCACTCATTATTGCAAGTATCACCTTGCTATTGGTGCCTAAATATTATAAAGCTACTGCCATTGTATTGCCTTCTAATCCTGAATTGGCTGATAAAGAACGAGCCGCATATAATAATTTACAACGCCTATATTCTTACTTTGGTAACAATGATGATTTAGATTTATTGTATGGAATGGCTAAGTTAGACACGCTGTATTTTCGTTTAACTGATAGTTTTAATTTGGCTAATTACTATGCGCTAAATGAAATGAATGCCAGTGTAAACCGTTTTAAGGCTAAACAATTATTGAAAAAAAATATTGAATTTAAAAAGAACGAAAATAATCAGCTTGAAATAAGTGTATGGGATAAAAGCAATATACAAGCCACTGCTATTGCCAATGCGGCTGTATTGTTTTTAAAACAAAGTGAAGAAAGTTTGTGGTTGAATAATTATGAAAAAACCTATAATGCAATCAAAAATCAAATAGCAAATTTGCAGCAACAACTTAGCTTGTTATCTAAGCAAACAAACACTAATGCTACTGCTCAACAAATTACCGAGCAGACTTATCTGCAACAATTGGCACAATATCAAAAAAATTTAAGCGATTTGCAGTTGGCTATTCAAAATGTTGCCCCGGGATTGTATGTTGTACAATATGCTACGCCAGCTGTTAAGCCCGATAAACCCAAACCCATATTGGTATTAATTGCCGTAGCTTGTATTAGCTTTGTTATTGCAACTAGCGGAGTATTGCTTTATTATCGTAACAAAGGGGAGTAATGCGATTACTGAATTTATATGTAAAAAATCAGTTTATTGTAATTATACTAACGTGGTTTGCCGCTTTGGTTGTGGGTATTGTATTACAACAACCCATTATTTGGATTGTCCCGCTTTTATTATTGCTTATTCGGCCATTAATGAATATAGTTGTGTTTCACACACAATATTTGTTTTGGTTATTAATTTGTTTATTGCCTTTGTCAACCGAATGGGGTGTTACCTCATCTTTATCACTCGATTTTCCGGACGAAGCAATCATGATGATTATAACAGGATTGTTTTTTTTTAAGTGGTTATTCCATCCAACCGTTATTCCAAATCATGTATACAAACATCCTTTGCTTTTGATTTTAGCCATACATATAGCATGGATTGCCATAGCTTGTATCTATTCTCAAAATATTTTATTATCAGTTAAGTTTTTATTGGCTAAAAGCTGGTTTATTATTCCTTTTGTGTTGTTGCCTAATATTTTAGTGCATACTCAACAACAACTAAAAAAGCTTGTATTGTGCTTATTAATACCCATGCTGTTTGTGGTTATACAAGCCATTATTAGGCATGCTGGGTATGGATTTAGTTTTGAGGGAATTAAAAAAATGCTTTCCCCTTTTTTTCGAAATCATGTTGATTATTCGGCAATGTTGGTTTGCATAATGCCTATGGCAATAGCCATGTGGTTTTTAACACCCAAAACCAATCAATTAAAAAAATGGTTATTCGTTTCATTAATAGTTATGATAATTGGTTTAATTCTATCATATTCACGTGGAGCTTGGTTGGCTGCTTTAATAGGTTTGGGTATGGCATTTATCATTTATAAAAAATTACTTTGGCCATCATTAATTGCTTTGGGAATATTACTAACGGTAACGGCTTTGAGTTTAGTGATGCAAAATAAATATTTACAATTTGAGCCCGATTATCAACATACCATTTTTCATACCAACTTTGAAGCACATTTAAAAGCTACGATTGCTATGAAAGATGTTTCGAATGCAGAGCGTATTTACCGCTGGGTAGCCGGAACAAATATGGTTATTGAAAAACCCATTACCGGTTTTGGCCCTAACAATTTTTACAATTTTTATAAAGGGTATGCTAATAGTGGTTTTAAAACTTGGGTAAGCGGTAATCCGGAACACTCATCTGTACACAATTATTTCCTATTAACTGCCTTAGAGCAAGGGGTGCCCGGTTTATTAATTTTTTTGTGTTTATACATTGCCATGTTGGGATATTCCCAATATTTATACATTCATCTGCAAAGCAAATTTTGGGCAATTACCGCATTAACAACAGGCGTAATTATTGCCATGGTGGGTACTTTAAATTTTTTGAGCGACTTAATTGAAACAGATAAAATTGGCAGCATATTTTGGTTGTGCTTAGGAATGTTAATATTACTATCCAAACAATTAAAGCAAGAACAACAATCAATTGCCGATTCTAACACTACCGGGTACATTCAAAATATCGCTTAGCCCATTGCCTAATAAATTAAAGCCTACTACCAATAGCATAATGGCAATACCGGGGGCTAAAGCCAATGCGGGTTGATGGGTAATAATGAAATTGTAGTTTTCTTTCATCATCAATCCCCAACTGGGTTGCGGGGGTTGAATGCCTATGCCTAAAAAACTTAATCCCGCTTCAATTACAATAGCTCCTGCAAAGTTATTTGCTGCAATAACCATTACCGGTGCTGCAATATTGGGTAAAACATGTTTCAATAATATGCGACTATTACTGTATCCTAAAACTTTGGCAGCAGTAATATAATCCAGTTGTTTCACTGCCATGGTTTGCCCACGTACCATACGCGCCACATTTACCCACATGGTTAAGCCCACTGCAATAAATACTTGCCAAAAACCTTTACCTAATACCAATGTAACGGCAAAAACCAATAATATGGTGGGAATACTCCAAATTACATTAATCAGCCACATAATAGCAGCATCGGTTTTTCCACCAAAATAGCCGGCCATTAAGCCCAATAAAATGCCTATGGTTAATGAAATTACTACGGCTATTAATCCAACAGCCAAACTAATACGGGTGCCAATAAGTAAACGGCTTAAAATATCTCTGCCAAAAGTATCGGTACCTAAATAAAAAGTAGCTTTTGTTATAAATTGTTGGGGAAGTTGATTTAACGGAAATTGTATGGGTTGTTCTACACCATCGCCAACATATTTTTGGGCATATAGTTGGCCATTTCGAGTTGTGTATGCAGTAATGGGAATGTAATTAAATCTATCGGTCTTCCCATTTAAAAAAAACTTCAAGCCGTTTATAAATCCGCTCGTTTTTTCATTTGTTTTATGTAAAGGCAATTTTAAAAGTTGAATGCTAAATCCGGGAGGTTTACTGCCAATTTCAGGTATCATACGATTGGCATTGGTACTATTGTCTGGCGCAAGAACATAGGCAAAAATGGCAATCAATAAAGCTATGGTAATGATAGTAACACCAATACTCATGCTTTTGTGTTGCAACATTAATTGACCGAAATTTTTTATGCGTTTACCTATTGATGCGGCCATTTTGGGGTTTACTTGCTAATTTCAAAATTAATTGAAGCAATATAGTTAAACATTTTTTTCGGCAATTGGTCTTATTGTTTGTAAAAGTTGATTTGCCGGTATTGTTCACTTAAATATTGACCAATATGTTCCATGCAATAAAAAATTTTTTGTTTTTGCCATTAGTGCTGTTATCCTTAGTAGTTTTAATTCTTTATGCCGGATTTCCGGAAAAAAAGAAGCGCTTGTTGGCAAGGAAATAAGATTTATACAACCCTTCTGCCCTTCCATTCATAATGCCCAAATTTTCCCAGCCATCCTGCTATAACGGTATAGGTAATGTGTAGTGGTTGTAACCATGGAAACCATTTTAAATGCTGACTTCCAAAAAAGCGGCTAACAGGCCTCATAAAACTGAGTTCGGCAATCGTTTTTATAAAAACACAAACAATCCAGCAAACCAATAATGGCCAACTTAAAAATACCAGTGCCAAAATGGGTAACACAAGCAGCATAAAATTATAAATGTACACCAGTACTAAAACCCAAAAAATTGATTTATCATCATACTTGTCTGCCTTGCTGGCCCAACGAATACGTTGATTGAAAAATTCCTTCCAGCTGAATACAGGTTGCGTCAATACAATAGCGTTAGGATGAAATAAATAAGCAATGCTGTTGGGAAAATGCTGTTTAATCTTATTCATTAACAACATATCATCGCCGCTGGCAATATGGTTAATACCTTTAAATCCATTTACAGTATAAAAAGCCGATTTTAAATAGGCTAAGTTAGCACCATTGCACATGCTGTGAATGCCTGCTGATACCGATGCCGCTGTAATACCTTGTAAGCTTAAAAAATCTAAATACTGAAATATTCCAAGCAAGGTTGGATAATAAATAAAACTAACCGGTGCAACAACCAAAACCGGTTTTTTCTCTTCAATGCATTGTGCTAAACTGTGCAACCAATTAGCATTGGCAATACAATCGGCATCGGTAGTAACAATCCATGTTCCATTGGCTTTTTCAATGGCTTTTTCAATGGCCCATTTTTTATATGAGTTATTTTCCGTGGGTATTTCATTGGCTAAAGGCATTAAACGAATATTGCTGTATTGTTGTTGCCATTGTTGTACTATTGCTGAAGTTTCGTCGGTTGAAAAATCATCAATTACAATTACTTCAAATAAATGTTGCGGGTAGTTTTGTTGTGCAATACTTTGTAAACAGCTACCAATATTTGCTGCTTCATTTCGGGCAGGAATAATAATACTAAATGGTGTGGTGGGAATGAATGATGGATTGTAATTAAATAGGCGTAATTGTAAAAACCATTTTCTGTACAATAAAATTAGCGTTGCATACAATAAAGTTAGGATAGCTGAAATGATAATAAGTATGTAGCTAATCATGATGCTGTAAAGAAACAATTTTATTTACAAATAGCTTGTGCTATATATGCTGCATTTTTTTCTTTAAGTAATTGATGACCACTATCCAATTCTTCAATTGTAACCCAATTCTCAACACCTTTTTTAAATAGCCGGCCATACTTTGCCGTAATTACCCTATCATATTTTCCAAAAATCAAATGTACTGGTATCTTATATTTTTGTATGTTTTGTTTTAGTATGGCGTGATTCGGCATAAATTTTCTCAAAGTAGTCCAGCGCACATATAACTGTTCCCTTGCATGTGGATCATCTAAGTAATAATGGGCAAAATTATACACGCTTTTATTAAAGAGTTTTAGTTTGCAAGAAATATCCATAGCCACAAATAAAGGTTTGGGATGCTTCATTACCCACTTGAAGGTTCTATTACCCAGGCGTGTTTGCGTTGAAAGAAAATGCCATTTGTTATGATGTAATCCATCAGGCGCCAATAAAACTGCTTTTTCAAAATATTGTGGATAATATTGTAACAGTTGCAAAGCCATTCTGCCACCCATGCTGTAACCTACTATAATGTAGGGTATAGTTGTGTTTTTAGTAATGCCTCGAATTATTTGCCACAAATCTTCCAATGAAAAATGCAATCCTTCCTGCCAAATAGTTCCGCCGTGAAATGGAAGATCAATGGCAATGAGCGAATAGTTGGTCGGTAATAAATTTTCCAAAAAGGCAAAGCTATTGCCATCCTCACCATAACCATGCAGTGCAATAATGTACTGAGCCCCGGTTCCGGCAGTGTAATATTGAATAACCGAGTTTTGAAAACTAATTTTTTCTGGAATCACGGCCACTATTATTTAAATACCAACAAAAATTTCGCAAATATTAATTGGTAATTTGGTAAAGATACACCAATTTTGAAAATAGTTGCATAACTAACTATATGCCAAACAACCAATTTAAACGCGGCGAATTATACAGTGTTATTAATGGAATGGCATCAATAGCAGTAGCCAGACGTTTACAAAAAAACTTCCGGCAGGCTGGATTGGATATTACCATTGAGCAATGGAGTATTTTATATCATTTATGGAAAGAAGATTGTTTAAGTCAGCAGGAATTATGCAATCGCACGTTTAGAGATAAGCCCAGTATTACCCGATTAGTAGATAACTTAGAAAAGCAAGGATTAGTTAACCGTCACCCATCGCCAACCGACAGACGAATTAATTTGGTGTGTTTAACACCGGCTGCACAAAGCTTGCAAGAATTAACCTTGCAATTAGCTAATGCAACTATGGAAGAAGCTTTAACAGGCATTAATAAAGAAGAAGTGGAAATTGTTAAGAAAGTATTGCAGCAGGTATATGATAATTTAAAATAATGAACTATACCGAAAATACAATTGCTCAACCATAAAATTGTACAATATGTCAACAGCAAATAGCACTACAACAGCCATTAATGGGGGTGAATGGCTTATTAAGGAAAGCTTGCCCGAACAAACTTTTATTCCCGAAGAATTTAATGAGGAACAGCAAATGGTGATGGATATGTGCCATCAATTTATTGCGTCGGAAATTGAACCCATTATTGATAGAATTGATCAGTTAGAACCCGGTTTAATGCCTTCATTATTGCAGAAAGCCGGCGAACAGGGGCTACTTTCCACCTCATTTCCCGAATCATTAGGGGGTTTGGGTAAAGATTTTATTACCTCTACAATTGTGAATGAGGGTTTAGGCGGAGGCTTTTCATTTTCAGTAGCTATTGCCGCTCATACAGGCATTGGCTCGTTACCTATTCTGTATTTTGGAACCCCTGAACAAAAACAAAAATATATTCCCAAGTTGGCTTCCGGTGAATGGAAAGGTTCATATGGATTAACCGAGCCCAATAGTGGTAGTGATGCATTAAGTGCTAAAACAACTGCCACTTTAAGTGCCGACGGAAAATACTATTTGCTGAATGGCCAAAAATGCTGGATTACCAATGGTGGTTTTGCCGATGTTTACACGGTTTTTGCAAAAATTGATGGTGACAAGTTTACCGCATTTATTGTTGAAAGAGGCTTTGAAGGATTTACGCAGGGGCCCGAGGAGCATAAAATGGGTATTAAGGGTTCTTCAACTGTTCAGCTTTATTTTCAAGATTGTAAAGTACCGGTTGAAAATGTATTAGGTGAAATTGGTCGTGGACATATCATTGCTTTCAATATTTTAAATATTGGTCGTTTAAAATTAGATGCGGCTGCATTGGGTGCCAGTAAAAAGGCAGCCAACATTTCAGTACAATATGCCAATACCCGCGAACAATTTAAAGTGCCCATTGCTACCTTCGGTGCCATACAACATAAATTAGCTGAAATGTGCATTCGTATTTGGGTGGCTGAATCGGCTTTGTACAGAACTGCAAAATGGATTGATTTAAAAGAAGCCGAATTAATGGAAAATGGTGCCGGTTTTGATAAATCATTATTAGGTGCGGCCGAAGAATTTGCCATAGAATGCGCCATGTTAAAAGTGTTTGGCAGTGAATTATTGGACTTTGTGGTAGATGAAGGTGTTCAAATTCATGGCGGTAATGGTTTTAGTGATGAATACATTATTAGTAAAGCCTACCGCGATTCACGTATCAATCGCATTTACGAAGGCACCAATGAAATTAACCGATTATTGACGGTTGATATGATGTTGAAACGTGCCATGAAAGGGAAACTAGATTTAATGTCACCGGCAATGGCCGTTGCGAAAGAACTAATGAGTATTCCTGATTTTGGCAATCAACCGGAAGGGTTATTTGCAAAAGAACTACAATATGTTGCCAACTTTAAAAAAGCCATTTTATTAGTAGCAGGTGCTGCTGTTCAAAAATTAATGATGCAGTTGGAAAAAGAACAAGAGCTATTAATGAATATTGCTGATATGGCCATTGAAGTGTTCCATGTAGAAAGTGCTTTGCTTCGTTTAATTAAACTGGCACAACAAAAGGGCGAAGAGGCAGTTGCTGTTCAGGCAGCTATGGTGCGTACTTATTTATACGATGCTGCTGATAGAATTAATAAAGCCGGTAAAGATGCTTTAAACAGTTTTGCAGATGGTGATGAATTACGTATGATGCATATTGGCTTAAAGCGCTTTACTAAAGTTGACCCTTACAATACTAAAGCAGCGCGCAGAACCATTGCTAAAGTAATGATTGAAGCGAATCGTTATCCTTTTTAGTATACCATAAGATTGAGTATAAGAGAAAATCAACTGTAAGTTTGAACCAATAAAAAACCCGGCAATTTAATATTGTCGGGTTTTTTTATATCATGAATTGATTAATTTCTGGTAATTCCGCAACTATCTAACTCAGCATTTGAAATAGTTGGAAAATGTGTTTGATGATTTTTCATTTTTTGAATCACGAGCCGGGCAATAGTTGCTGCCTGCTCTTCCGAAACAAAACCTTGTTTACCTGAAGCCCCGGGTATAATGGGTTGATGAAATCGTAATTCATTGTTTACGTAAATATCGTAACCCCAATGCAAGCTATCAGAGTAAAAGGTTTTATAAGTTACTTCCGGAATTTTAGCTGCACCTTTTGGCTTATCTTTCAGCCAACCGGTTATTACATAAAAAACAACTGCTATTCCAAATAATATATAAACCCAATACTTTTTAATCATTTGGATTATAAGGTTGATAAGGGAACCATTCATTCAAGTCATCATAGTAAGCAGAGCCGCTGGCACCGGTCGTAACAAAAGCTCGTCCGGCAACTGAAAATCCAACAGCGCCTGAACGACCTGCTCTTTCAAAATTGGTTTTTTGGAACCATAAGTCGTTTTTAAAATCGTATCCCCAAGTACTGATGTTGTAGCTACCATTTTGTCCGGTAGTAATGTAAGCTGAGTCACCTAATACAAATCCAACACCATGGTCGCGTATAATATTAGTATATAAGTCATCGTAGGTATCTGTACTTACATTGGTAATGGGGCGTAATTGATTCCAGGGACTGGTAGTGTTTGATGGATCGAAAACTGTAAAGTCGTTTACTTCACCATTATTAGTACCTGTAACTATATAGGCCTTGTTTTGATAAACAAATACAATACCCCCTTGGCGTTTACTACCTGTAAATTGTGTAGGCGTTAAACTCCATGTATCTGAATTGGGATCATATTGCCAAGAATCTTTTTTGTTAGAACCGCCATCATAGCCACACAATAAATAACCTAAATTACCAATTGAAAAAGCCAAAGCATCAATGCGAGGTGTGCCGGCAAAGCTTGCTTTTTGAACCCAAGTATTGGTAATGGTATTGTATTGCCACATATCGTTAAGGAAATTATTGTAATTATCCTGCCCGGTAGTAATATATCCATTTGTACCAATGGCGAATGCAACTGCATTACTGCGCGGAGTAAAATTGGCAGGGGCATTGGCTAACTGTGTCCAACTACCGTTAGAGCCTTTGGTAGGATCGTAAGAGTATAAATCGGAATACCGAATATTTTTAGCTAAATTATAACCCGTGCCAATATAAGCAACATTGCCAACTGTGAAGGCACAGGCGGCGGTGCGCTGATCGCCCACAAAATCGTTAGGTGAAAGCACCCAGTTTCCACTGCTTTGAGTAGGGTCTAGTACAGTTCTGGCGCAAGAAATTAGCAGCAATACCAAGCTGGCGGGTAAAAAAAAGTAATACTGAATTCGCTTCATTGACATTTAGTTTTTTGAAATTAGGTTGCTTTTCTTTAAAAAAAGCTATACGGTTTTCTATTAAGGTTTCAAAGATAAGAGAATAATAGTGGTATGGTCAAACTTTTGAGTGAGCTTTTTTTTAGTGAAAATGATTGATTTAACAAGTTTTTTTGTTTTGACTGGTGCTATGTTTTGTAACCTTGCGTTGTATTTGTTTTTTGAATATGTGGGTGAAGTGCATATTTGCAAATGTTGTAGCTGTATATTTGTAAATTATGCTACTTTGAAACCGAAATTTCAAATATGTAAAACCCAAATAAATCTTTAAAACTACAAGCTTAAATAGTTAAGACTAATTATAATGCCTAAGAAATTACTTTTTTTATTTTTTATCCTTGCTTCTGTTTTGTTGATGAACGCCTGTAAGCGGGCCGATATTAATTTTAGTAGTCAGTTGTTAGATAATAATATTACACAAATTATAATGACTGACACATTTAGCGTAGAACTTTCTACAGTTTATATCGACTCATTTTCAACCGGCCAAACCGGTGTAACCGTTTTTGGTGGCTATACTGACCCTTACTTTGGCCGATTGGATGCCCAAACTTTTTATGAAATAGCACCACCTACTACAAAAGCTACCGATTATGTAAAATCTATTTACGACTCATTATATATCACCATGAAGTTGAAGAAAACTTTTTATGGTGATACTACACAACCAATTCAAATTCAAGTATCCAGATTGTCAGAGCCTATTGTTCCTCCTTCATTTTACGGTGATCCGGGTTCAATATTATACAGCAAAAATAGTTTTGCGGTATTTCCTACGCCATTGGGTGTAATTAATACGTATATCCGCCCTTCAGTTGATGACTCAATTCATATAAGATTAGATGATGCCTTGGGGCAAGAGTTATTTAATAAAATTCAAACAGCTAGTTTAGATCTACAAAGTACTGCCAATTTTTTAAGTTATTTTTACGGACTTAGAATTGCTTCGAATGGCAGCAGCAATGCAGTTTACACCTGTGCAGACTCTGCAACGGTTTATTTGGCGTATCATAATCCCAGCTTATATAAGGATAGTGCCAGGCTCGCATTCCCCTTAGTAAACCGGAACTTACACTTTATTCATGTTACTGCCGACAGGTCGGCTACCATGTTAAATAATTTGGGTAGTCTCAATCAACCGGGTAAAACCAATGTTATTAACAGTACCCAAACGGGTAATATGGCTTTTTCTCAGCCTATTTCCAATACCATGATTAAAATTCGCTTTCCTAATATTCAGGATATTCAAAAATTACCCTATTACGCCAAATTTTTGAAGGCTCAACTTATAGTCAGACCTGTTGCAGGAACGTATAGTCCGCTTTATTATTTACCGCCTCAACTAAGATTATCCACTACAACTATTTTAAATCAGTTAGGTCAAGATATTACTTCGGTAGCTACGCCCGGTACCGCTGCGGGTGTTCAATATGGCAATTTGGTTACCGATTATTTTAATGGTAAAAGTTATTATTCGTACGATTTAACCAATTATGTAAAAACCATTTTGGCCGATCCTGAATATCCTTTTTATCAATCCGGTTTATTATTAACGCCACCTAATCCTGCTTTTCAATCTCAATTTGCTCGATTGGTTGCCGGTAATAGGTTTTATCCTAATATAAATTGTCAAATTGAGTTAGATTTATATTATGCATCCGTAAAATCGTACTAATTCTTACCCATGAAGAAAATTGCATACTACATATTTTTTTTAGTGCTACTATCACATTGTTTTTTTACCAAGCTAAATGCTCAAAACAACAACTCGCCTTATTCAATTATAGGAATTGGCGACTTGGAACAAAGTTATTTAGATCGTACATCGGGAATGGGACATGCCGGGGTGGCCCTTTCCGGTGCAAGAGCTCAATATATGGCTAATCCGGCTTCATTAAGTATGTTGGATGAGCATTTTTTCAATTTTGAAATTGCCGTTCGTTACAGAGGTGTAAATTATTATGGTCAACCTATTGATATTGTAAACAATAACCAAAGCTCAGATATTCAATTCAAAAGGATTGCCATGGCCATAAAAGTTAGACCTAAGTGGGCAATTGGCTTTGGTTTATCGCCCTTTAGTACTGCCAACTACTCTTTTTATGCCAATAAGGTGGTTCAAGGTACACCACAAACATTTTCGGCCTATTATACAGGTACCGGAAGTACGAATTTGTTTTACATAACCAACAGCTATAAATTTTCAGATCATTTTTCAGTTGGCTTACAAGCTTCTTATTTATTTGGTCAATTAGGGCAAACAGAAACCATTTCAGGCACAGGATTAGACAGTAATTTGGTAACCAATAAGAATACTTATTTGAATAACCCGTACTTGAAATTTGGTATGCAATACAGAACTAAAATTGCTAAAAAATGGAAATTAGCCATTGGTGCTTCGGGTTCATTACAAACCAAACTTAACAGTGTAACCTCATTATTGGTTACAGATGGTACCACTACATTAATTAATAACCCGCAGTATAGTGTTGGTTATTTTACTTTACCTGATATGTACACAGCAGGCATTGCGCTTACTTATAAAGAGGATTATACGTTTGCTGCAGATTATACTTTTCAAAATTGGCAAAGCCTGAATTACAGAGGACTTTCTTATAATTTGGTAAACAGTAGCAGGTTAAATCTGGGTTTTGAGTATAGTAAGAAAAATACTTATCGTGATTTAAAAGCAGAAAAAACATTTTATCAGGCAGGATTTTTTGCCGGCAAATCATACGTAAATGTATCCGGTCAGCAAATTGATAATATTGGTGGAACCGTAGGCATTGGCTTTAATGCGCTTCGAAGTTCATTAACAGGTCAAGTAAGTTTAGAGGGGGGTGTTCGTGGTACAACCATCAATGGTTTAGTGCAAGAAGATTATTTGCAGGTAACCTTTATTTTAGGATTTCGTGAATTTTGGTTGCCCCGTCATTTTAGAAGATATGACTAATTCCAATCTTTTACTTTATTTTCTTTGTTGAAATAATAGTATTTTCATGGTTAGCAATGTAAGGGTGCTTAAAATTTTACCATGAAGTACATTTCTTTATCCGTTTTATTTTCATTTTTCTTCATAGCCTGCAGTCATTCGGCCGATACAAATGAAAAACCAAACAATCATTCACTACCCATTGATACGGTTTGGTATGGGAAAACAACCGGCAAACTTCCTGCCTTTTTGTATGGTGACGGTACCGACAGATTAGGTGGTGCTACAATGGGCTATATTGATACAGGTGTTATTTGCAAAGTAATTGGCAAAACACAAAAATTTTTTCAAGTACAATTATCGCAATACCACACTGCTTTAATTGATACAGCAATGATTTTAGCCGATACAACTATTCAATACAAACCTACCGTATTAAGTGGTTCATGGAAAGCCTGGGGTACCGATAGTTGTTATGATATTGTGTCTATTTATCTTCCTCAAAAAGTTCCTTATACATCGCACATGGAGTTAAATCCATCCGCTATTAAAATTCAACTGTATGGGGTGCAGAGTAATACCAATTGGATTACCCAATTACAATCGTTGAAAGAAATCAAAAATCTGTACTATCGTCAAACCGAAAATGATGTATTGGAAGTAACCATTCAATTAAAACATGCCCAACATTGGGGTTATAGCATGGGTTATGAAGGCCATAAGTTGCTGATAAAAGTTAAACGTCAACCCCCTATTGTTACCTTATCTCATTTAACAATTGCCATAGATGCCGGACATGGTGGCACAAATTCAGGTGCTTCCGGAACTGTATATGGATTAGTTGAAAAAAATTATACATTATTATTTGCCAAAGAGCTGGAAAGGCAATTAAAATTGGCACATGCGAAAGTAATTATGACCAGAACAAGCGATACAACGTTTGATAACAAGGACCGAATATTGTTTTTACAACAAAAAAATCCTGATGCATTAATTAGCTTGCATTTCAACTCAGCCGATGATGCAAGTGTAAATGGGGTAAGCACTTATTATAAACACATTGGCTTTAGGCCGCTTAGTACATTTATTTTAAAAAGCATGTTGGCCATTCATTTAAATGAATTTGGCAATGTAGGAAGTTTCAACTTTGCTTTGAATGCCCCTACAGATTTTGTGAACTGTTTGGTTGAAATTGCTTTTTTAAGCAATAAAGCCGATGAAACCAAAATTAAAAATCCTGCATTTCGAGTGGCAGTAGCTCGACAAATTGTTGCCGGTTTAAAAGATTGGCTAATGTATGCGGCAACTGAAAAAAATTAGCATTTTACCGCAAGTTAGATTGCTTTAATAAAACCTGTAAAGCATTTAAATTGGCCTTGTTGTAAAAGGCATTCATTACACTTTTCTTTTCGGCTGCGGTTAAATGGAAATTTAAAGTTGCGGCAGCATCAGTTTTAGAGGCCAAATACTGGAACGATAAACTATAAAAATGCGGCCCATAACTTTCTGCAAAATAGTCTAATGAATTGTGTTGATAATAATCTTGAAAACGGTACCAATTATATTGCAGTATGAGCAAGGGTTTGGTTAATAAACTTAATAAACTGGTATTGTCATAAGGATTTTCCCAGTCATCAATACTACGATCACGAAGTTCAATAACAATTACTTTTTGTGTATTTTCTTGAAGCCAATCTTTAAATACGTTTAAAAAACGTAGGGTGAGTTCTTGACCAAAGTTATCACGTAAACCGGCATCCATTACATCAATAATAGGTTTTGAAGGCAGCCATACATTAGGTAATACTATTGGGAATGTGGCATTCATTCTAAGTGCAGATAATACCCTTAAGCTATCACTATTTTGCCGTTTAAAATAGCTGTTAAAATCAATGCCATCGGCATCATAGCTGGTTAAATGAGCTGAGTCGGACAATGGGCGCATTAAAAAACGCGCCGGATGTGTTGCCATAATCATACTTCTGGCATCGCGACTAATGGTAGCATTAAAAAACATAATTGGTATAGTTGCATTGGCTTCGGGCTTAGCATAAGCATAAATGTTTTTATTTAAATAGCCGTGGGTATTTTCATTTAATTTCTCTTCAAAGGCATAACCGCGATCTTTAATGTATTCAAACCCTTCATAATTAAATTTTTGCACCGGGCCAATGATATCTCGTGTTACAAACGATGAAAATAAAGGGTTCAATAAATCTTTGGCAATATCATCAACATAGGCAGGGTTGTATAAGTTGATGTTTTTGTTGCCTAAACGCGTTTGGTAATACAACTCTCTAAAATAGGCAGCACCCAGTAAACCACCCGAAGCCCCATTAATGAATAAGGTATGCTGCATAAGTTGGCCATGTAAGGCACTGTCTATTTTTTGCAAGGTATTCATGGTAAACACAGCACTTCGTAAGCCTCCGCCACTGGTATTAATAATGTACATAATAGGTTTTTCTTCTTTTTGCTTTGCCTTCCATTTGTTTAAAATGTTTAAGTAGTAGGCTTTATCTGCTTCCATTGCACTGTCGCTGCATAGTTGACGAATACTTGAAGCATCATATAATGGACGTTGTGCCTTATTATCATAATTTAAACCATAGGCTTTATTGCGAGGGTCAATTACTCCAATTTGATACAAATAATTCAGTATTAAATAAATAACAATGATTAGCGGAATGCTCCAGCTTTTAAAGAATAAAGAAACAGCACCCGATACTGCAATTAAAATAGCAAATAAAATGGAAATACTGGCTGCTGCAGGTATTTGAAACAATCTGCTGTCGGCACTAAAGCCCAAAACAATTAAAAAAATGAAGGCAATTAATATGGCAATAACAGCGGAAATATGGTGTTTAGAAAAAACATCATCTAAAAATGATTCGTTATAATGCCTAATATCTCTGGGCCGCCGCAATTTAAAACTGGCACTTAAAAACCAGTCAACACGCATTTCTAGTTTGGTTAATGGCAATGCATCTTTATTAATAATAGCATTATATCGTTTGTTTGCTTCGGCAATGCCTTGCTTTATGGTATAATAAATTGTTTTGTCTGCACTAAAAAAATACACAAAGGCCAGTAAAATTGATAGAAATAAACCACCGGTAAATCCTAATGCCGTTAATAATGATTCACCTAAACTTTGTAATTGTTGTTGTTGCGAAAATTGAAGGCCTCTTATAAAATAAAAAACTAAAAAAATAAGCGGTAAAATGGCATTGTTAATGCAATATTTTAAAAAAGGTGCAGCGGTTGTTGCTAAGAATTTAATGTATCGTGCATTTAAAATAAAGGTGGTAATATTCCAACTCATTATAAAAATACCAATGGCAAAACCCACAATGGCAGCACTAAAAGGACTCACTTTATCAAAATATTCAGGTGCCAGAAAAAGTGAATAAGCCCCAAAACTATCCATAAAATATCCGGCCACCGTAGCAAATAAAATGTACCAGAACAATAATAAAATCTGATATTTTCTGAAATGAAGAATAAAAAGCTGTACCGGCAGCGAATACCAAAAACCTATAATGTATTTTTTCATGGGTATTTTTATAAGTAAAGCCATGATAAATTAAGGAGGTTATACACCAACGTGCATGCATTGTCCTTCAATTTATCATTGTGTATTACTTATAAAGTTAATGGCAAACCATAAAATAACCAATTGTTGGTACAAGTGATTTAAGATTGAGCGGGTCTAAACAATAATAAGTAACTATTGGCAATCATGGTGAGTAATAACAACATGCCAATGGTTTGATGTAGTTCAGCCAACCACTCAAATAATCCAAATTTCCCTAATACAATACCTGTACTGCTTAATACGGCTGCAACACCCAATACAACTTGGGTACAAACTAAAATTATTGCCAATTGTTTTGTGAAACTAAACCATTGCGATTGTTTAATATTCGTTGTTTTGGCATACCAAAATATAATTAATATCAGTAAAATGTATGCCAAGGTGCGATGGATGAAATGAATGGTGATTTTATTGAAAAATAAACTTTGTTGTAAAGGACTGTTTCCAAAAGCATCGGGTATCCACATGCCATTAATGGTAGGCCAGGTTGGGGCAGCACTGGCGGCTTTTAAACCTGCCATGAATGCTCCATATAATAATTGTATAAAAAGAATAATTATAATAACGATGGTGAATTTTTTTAATGAAGGATTAACTACTTTTTCGCGCTGTGGCACACGAATCATTAATGCAAACAACAAAGTATAAACAATTAATACCATGGCTGCAATGAAATGAATGGCCAGTTTTATATGGCTTACATATAAGTTTTCATCATTCAATCCACTCTTAACCATAATCCAACCAATTAATCCTTGAAAGCCACCCAAAATAAACAGGCCTATTAATGGTTGAATCATCCACGATTTAATGTGCTTTTTAATAATAAAGTAAACAAAGGGAATAATAAATACAATTCCAATACTTCTAGCCCAAAGGCGGTGAAACCATTCCCAAAAGAAAATGTGTTTAAAATCGCTTAGTGTAAAGTTATAGTTCATGTATTTGAACTGAGCAATTTGTTGGTATTGCTGAAAAGCATGCTGCCATTGACTTTCACTGGTGGGAGGAATAGCACCCATAATTGGGTCCCATTCCGTAATTGAAAGACCTGAACCGGTTAAGCGTGTAATTCCGCCTAAAATTACCTGAACTACCAGCATTGCTACGCCCACAAATAACCAGTTTGATACCCATATTCGCGATTTTTCTTCCTGTTGCATCATGCTTTTAACTTTTTAATTGCGTTGCCGCAAAGGTATTATGCCGGCAGCATTTTTTATTTTTTGATGAAAAGAAATGCATTTTTGCAGGGAAACAGGTGTACAATATGTTGGCAAGTACATTTAGCAATAGTAATATTTATGAAGCAGGCTGCGATGAAGCCGGTAGGGGATGCTATGCAGGTCCTGTGTTTGCAGCGGCCGTTATTTTGCCTGCTCATTTTTATCATCCTTTGTTAAACGATAGTAAGCAAGTAACAGAAAACAATCGCGAAATTTTACGAACTGTAATTGAACAACAAGCCATAGCCTGGTCGGTAGCAATGGTTGATAATGACGAAATTGATAATATTAATATTTTACAAGCTACTTACAAGGCCATGCATTTGGCCATTGACGGCTTATCTGTAAAACCAGAATTGTTATTAATTGATGGCAACCGATTTAAGCCCTATTTAGGCATTGCCCATCATTGCATTGTAAAAGGTGATGGAAAATATGCTGCCATTGCCGCGGCCAGCATTTTGGCCAAAACCCACCGCGATGCATTTATGCTGCAATTACACCAACAGTTTCCTTACTATAATTGGCAAAAAAACAAGGGCTACGGTACGGCTGAACATCGTAAAGCCATTATTCAGTTTGGCTTGTGTAAGTACCACCGAAAAAGTTTTGATATATAAACTCGGGTTATTCTTCCCATTCCCCTGCACCCATACGAACTACTTCATAACCATCATGTGTACAATCAATAATAGTTGATGGAGTTATGCCGCCTATACCACCATCAATTACTATATCTACCAATTTCTCAAAATTGGCATAAATAATTTCGGGGTCCGTATATTCTTCTACTTTTTCGCCGGGTAATGAAGCGCTTAATAAAGGATGGCCCAATTGTTGCACAATAGATAAAGCAATAGTATTATTGGGAATTCTTAACCCAATGGTATTTTTTTTACTTTGCAAAATTTTAGGTACCTGTTTGCTGGCAGGTAAAATAAAAGTATAAGGCCCCGGCAAATATTTTTTTAAAATTCTATACAAAGGCGTATCAATACTTTTTGTGTATTTGCTTAAATCACTTAGGTCGTAACAAACAAAACTAAGTTGTGCTTTCTGTGTATCAATATGTTTTAAACGGGCAATACGTTCAATGGCTTTGTGTTGAAAAATATCGCAACCTAACCCATATATTGTATCAGTAGGGTAAATAATTACGCCACCATCTAACAAACATTCTTTAATAATATTCAAATACCTGGGCTCAGGATTTTGTGGATGTAATTTTAAAAGCATAGTTAAAGTTAATACGTAAAATGCAAATGCTGATATGGTTTATCATGTTTAAATAAGACGTTTATGGATTTAAAAAGCTTGCTTACTTCATTTTGGCGGGCATACATATAATACACCTCAATCAATCATCAATTCTATCAATAATGAAATTATATTTTTGTATTTATTTTTGCAGATAAATCTTGCGTATGCAGTTACAACCGGTTGATGTAGTTAATGAAATTTCGGGTGTTGATTTTCAACAACAATATTATGCGCCTTTAAAACCTTTGGTTATTAAAAATTTGAGCCATCAGTGGCCGGCATATGAAAAATGGAATTGGGATTATTTTAATGCGTTATTAGGTCACCATAAAGTGGCATTGTACAATAACGTAAAAAGTGATGCTTATACACCCGTTAATAAAGCCGACGACTATAAAACCTTTGGAGAATATATTGATATGATTCGCAAAGGGCCTGCCGGATGGCGCATCTTCTTATTTAATATTTTTGAACACGCACCACAATTAATTAATGATTTTACTTGGCCCGATGAATTAATGAAAGGCTTTGTAAAAAAATATCCCATGTTATTTACCGGTGGTGAAGGCTCCATTACCCACATGCATTTTGATATTGATTTAAGCCACATTTTACATACCCAATTCATGGGGCGTAAAAGGGTGTTGTTGTTTCCTTATGAAGAACAATATAAACTGTATAGAAAACCTTTTGAAGTATTGAGTTTAGCTGACTTCAGTAACTATTACAAGGACAATGGATTGCCAAACTATGAAGCTTTCCCGGCTTTAAAACAGGCTAAGGGCTATGAAGTAATTTTAGAACATGGCGATACCCTGTTTATGCCTGCAGGCTATTGGCACCATATGGAATATTTAGATAGTGGCTTTGCCATGAGTTTGCGTGCCTTGCAATCTTCTTTAGCCGGTAAAGCCAAAGGTGTATGGAATTTATTTGGCATGCGTACCATTGATACTTTCATGAAAAAAACTGCTCCAAAGTCTTGGTACAACTGGAAAATAGAACGCATTTACCGCCATGCTGCTCCCTATGTTCAACAACAACCGGTTTTTAGTAATTCATAATCTATGCAACACTGATAATTTCATATCAACAAAAATTTAACTAATTACTTAATGCATTAATATATTTTTATATGTTAATGCATCATTTTTATATCTAAACAAAACCTTATTCAATGAAACAAAAATTACTCCTTTTATTTATTGGTGTAGTTATTGCATTTACAAGTTGGTCTCAATTAGTGGCGGGTAATCAGTTATTAGGACCTTCATTAAGTATTAATTCTAGTAACAATACTTATAATGCTTATGGTAATGGGAAAACCTTTGGTGTAGGGTTAGGTGTTGATTGGATAAAGATGAAAACAAACACGGTTGGCTATGGAGTTGGCTTGAATTATACTTTTGCAAAAAGTAATACTACAGGTTTAACACCGGCCGATTACGCACGGTATCATTACAATAATGTTTCCTTATCTTTTTTTAGAAGAAAATATTTTCCCATACATGAGCAATGGAGTTTGTTTTATGACGCAGGCATTGCCGGTGGGTATAATAATACCAAGTACGACCAATCGGGTAGCTATGCAACAACATATATGTATACTAAATCAAATGTCTATAACATTAGTGCATTTGCTTATCCCGGCATTGCGTACTTTATAAAAAAGAATTTTTTGGTAGATATTTCATTGACTAATTTTTTAACGGCAACATTTTCGCATCAAAAAAATGATGGAGCCAATATTATTGGAAACAACTATCAAACAGCACCCAATATTGGCAATTCATTTGCCTTCAACAGTACTGTAACGGCCAGCAATATTTTAAATGCTATAACCCTTAATTTTAGGTGGATTATTCAGTAAGCAACATAATATTCAAAATAAAAGCCATTACACAACGGTAATGGCTTTTCGTTATATATAAAAATGCAAGATTATGCAATTTCCCATACTTCTCGGCCGCGAAGCAATTTATCTAAATCGCCTTTGCCTTTTGAAGTAATTACCTCTTCAATTTGTAATGCCATTTCATCTTCATAACAAGGCCTTGATGTTTCATAAAAAACACCAAACGGACGTGGAAAATGCGTACCGGTTTTGTGTGGGTCATCAAACATGCGTACTAAAATTTGCGCTTTGTAAAAATCATGTTCATCATGTATCCACAAATCATCGGCAGAAAAATCATTGCCTAATTCAACAACTTCCGGCTGCAAGCCATTTAGGCGAATGCCTTTATTTTTATTAGCACCGAAAATTAAGGGTTTATCCTGCTCTAAATAAAGCCCTTCGTCTAATTTGGTTGCTTTTTCAGTAAAAATTTCAAAAGTGCCATCGTTAAAAATATTACAGTTCTGGTATATTTCTACAAACGATGTTCCTTTGTGTTTAGCAGCACGGGTAAGGGTTTCCTGCAAGTGCTTGGGGTCGCGGTCCATACTGCGGGCAATAAAAGTACCATCTGCACCCATTGCTAAAGCCAGTGGATTAAACGGATGGTCAATACTACCGTAAGGGGTTGATTTAGTTATTTTATGTTCTTCCGAAGTAGGTGAATATTGCCCTTTGGTTAACCCATAAATTTGGTTATTGAATACCAAAAAGTTTACATCAAAATTTCTGCGCAGTAAATGAATGGTATGGTTGCCACCAATACTCATACTGTCGCCATCGCCGCTTACAATCCAAACACTTAAGTCGGGACGTGCAGCTTTCAAACCACTGGCAATGGCAGTAGCACGTCCATGAATGGAGTGCATGCCAAACGTATTCATATAGTAGGGGAAACGGCTGCTACAACCAATTCCGGAAATAATGGCAAAATTTTCTTTAGGAATACCTAAAGTTGGCATTACTTTTTGTACTTGTGCTAAAATAGAATAATCGCCACATCCCGGACACCAGCGCACTTCCTGATCGGTGGCAAAATCTTTGGCGGTTAAATTAACCGGAGCTGCAGTTGCACTCATGGATAAAGATTTAATTGAAAATAAAGATTAACGAATTTACGTAATTCCTATGGCTGTTCATTAAATTTTTTGCAATTCTTCCCAATATTCAGCTCCACGGCGGGTATGAGGTATTACAATAGTTCCGCCCACTATATTCGCCACTGCAAAAACTTCATAAATAGCTTCGGTGCTTATGCCCAATTCTTTACATTTACCCAAATGGTATTTAATACAATCATCGCAACGCAATACCATGCTGGCTACCAAGCCCAACATTTCTTTTGTGGCAGCATCTAATACACCCGGTTCATACGTGTTGGTATCTAAATTCCATAAACGTTTTAATACCAGGTTGTTTTTACTTAAAATAACCTCATTCATCTTTTCACGGTACGCATTAAACTCATTAACTATATGGCTCATAATTCAAATTTTTTGTAAAAATATTGTAAGCAATCGATTGCGTGTTACGAATTAAGTTAAATGTAATGTGCCAAAAAGCATTTTTAGGGCTTTATTGTTTAATTTGCAGCATTAATACGATAGGTTATGAGCAACAATTTATTTCACTTTGGCATGATTGGCTTAGGTACAATGGGTAGGAATTTGTTATTAAACCTTGCCGACCATGGATTTTCGGTAATAGGGTTCGATAAAGATGAACAGAAAGGTGCTGCCTTGTTGAACGAATCAACGCCACAGCATTCGGTTAAAGCGGTGAGTAGTTTAGAGGCAATGGTGCAACAATTAGAGCAGCCTCGTAAAATAATGATGTTGGTACCTGCCGGTAAACCGGTTGATGATGTAATTGAAAGTCTATTACCCTTATTGCAACCCGGCGATATTATTATTGATGGTGGTAATTCGTTTTTTGAAGATACATTACGCCGAACAACCTATTTACAAAGCAAACAATTACACTTTGTAGGAATGGGAGTTTCAGGTGGCGAAAAAGGGGCGCGTTTTGGTCCCAGTATAATGCCCGGTGGCGATGTTGCTGCCTGGAAAAATTTGCAACCTTTATTAGAAGCAGTATCTGCCAAAGTAAATGGTGAACCTTGTGTGGCTTACATGGGAAAAGATGCCGCAGGCCATTATGTAAAAATGGTACACAATGGTATTGAATATGCCATTATGCAATTAATAAGCGAGGTTTATGATGTGTTGAAAACAGGATTAGGCTTAACCAATAGTGAGTTACACCAAGTATTCAAACAATGGAATGAAGGACAATTAAAAAGCTTTTTAATTGAAATTACTGCGCAGATTTTTTTGCAAAAAGACCCCGATACCGGTAAAGATTTGGTAGATGTAATTTTAGATAAAGCCGGCTCAAAAGGTACCGGTAAATGGACCAGTCAGGAAGCCATGAACCTTCCTATCAGCATTCCAACTATTGATATTGCAGTTGCTTTTCGCGATATTTCGGTGTATAAAGATGAACGCGTTGCTGCTGCCAATATTTTTAAACCACAACGTACCCCCATTGCTGTTAATAAAACTGAATTTATTGGGCAGCTCGAAAACGCATTGCAAGCCGCAATTATTATTTGTTATGCGCAGGGCTTAGCTATGTTACACAAAGCCTCTTCTGTGTATAACATGGAAATTCCGCTAAAAGATGTGGTAAAAATTTGGCGCGGCGGCTGTATTATTCGTTCTGTTTTATTAGAAGATTTTTATACGGCTTACCAAAGCAATCCCGATTTGTCCAACATTTTATTAAATACACAGTTGGCTCAATTATTACAAACAAAAGAAAATGCCTTGCGCCAAGTAATTGTACAAGCTGTGCAACATAAAATTGCCGTAGCCGGATTAATGAGTGCATTAGGATATTTAGATGCCTATACCAATGCCCAAATGCCGGTGAATTTAATACAGGCACAACGCGATTATTTTGGGGCGCACACTTATCAACGCATTGATAAACCCGGCATCTTTCACACACAATGGGATTAGTTATTAACAGATACATTATTTTTTCAAAGTTTAATTTTTAGGTTATGTCAAATGAAAATTTGCTTCCACCGCCTACCATCATTTTTATATTTGGAGGTAGCGGTGATTTAAATCAACGGAAATTATCACCCGCCTTATATAATTTGTTTTTAGACGGATATATGCCCGAGAAATTTGCTGTTGTAGGATTGGGTAGAAGCCAATACAGTGATGAAAATTTTAGAGAAAGATTATGGAAGGGTATTGACTTATACAGCCGCAGTAAAAGCGATCCTAAATCACAACAACACTGGGATAAATACAGTCAGAATATTCATTATATTTCAATGGATGGTGAAGACACAACTGCTTACAATAAATTAAAAGAATTTGCAGCAGCTAAACAATCTGAATGGTCTATTAAACCACAAGTTATATTCTATTTGGCAGTAGCCCCTCAATTGGTTCCCGACATTGCAACCAGTTTAGGCAAACTCAATTTAGATGATATTGCTGAATGCGTTCGCATAGTAATTGAAAAACCCTTTGGGCACGATTTGCAAAGTGCACATGAATTGAATGCTTTATTAAAAAGCATGTTTAAAGAAGAACAGATTTACCGTATAGACCATTATTTAGGAAAAGAAACAGTGCAAAACATTCTGGTTTTTCGCTTTGCCAATGCTTTATTTGAACCTATTTGGAACAGAAGGTATATTGACCATGTGCAAATTACCAATGCAGAAACTGTGGGTGTTGAAGAAAGAGGAGGGTATTACGAAAACAGTGGTGCCTTGCGCGATATGGTGCAAAACCACATACTTCAACTAATTTGTATGATTGCCATGGAAGCACCGGTAAGCTTTGATGCCAATGAAATTCGTAACAAAAAAGTTGATGTATTAAATGCTATTAGAAAAATAACCCGCGATCAGGTGCATGAGCATGCAGTAAGAGGACAGTACAGTTCCGGTTGGATGAAGGGCAAGGAAGTGAAAGGCTATAGAGAAGAAGACAATGTAAATCCCAACTCAAATGTGGAAACCTTTGCCGCTGTTAAGTTTTTTATTGATAACTGGCGCTGGCAAGATGTGCCTTTTTATGTGCGCACCGGCAAATATTTACATGAAAAAACAACTACCATTACCATTCAGTTTAAGCAAGCACCAAAGTTTGCTTTTCCACCCGAATCGGCCGATACCTGGCGTCCTAACCGCCTTACCCTGAGCATTCAACCCAATATGGATATTCGCTTGCGTTTTCAGGCTAAAAAGCCCGGGCAGGATTTTACACTGAACCCCGTGGACATGATTTTCAGCTATGCAGATGCCTACGACGGACACGAGCCTGAAGCTTATGAAACTTTGCTGTTGGATGTAATGCAAGGCGATGCTACTTTGTTTATGCGTGATGATCAGGTAGAAGCTGCCTGGAAAATTATTATGCCCATTTTAGAAACCTGGCAAATGCGACCACCGGCCAACTTCCCTAATTATAGTCCTGATAGCTGGGGGCCCGAAGATGCAGAAGCATTAATTGCCCGTGACGGTCATAACTGGATTACTTTACCTGTTGTGCATAAGGAATAACTGCCCAACTAATAAGGTTGATGATTGGCAGGCAGCCATTATAGGTGTTTAAAGTAATACTAACGGAATGGCCTTGTTGTAAAATAAATTTTTGAATTAAAAATAAACGCACCATGCCGCTTCATGTTGAACCCTCAGTAGATGCACTAATGCATACTGTTGCCAATTGGATGGTAGAGTTGATTGCCGATACGCTGAAAAAACAGAGCAGATTTACCATAGCATTGTCAGGTGGTAATACGCCTAAAAGTTTACATCTGTTATTAGCCTCACCAACTTACCGCAATAAAATTGAATGGGATAAGCTGCATTTTTTTTGGGGCGATGAACGCTTTGTTCCCTTTAATGATGAGCGCAACAATGCTAAAATGGCTTTTGATACTTTGTTGAATAGTGTTCCTGTTAAAAAGGAACAAATACATATTATGCAAACGGAAAACATTACGCCGGAAGCTTCAGCTGAAGCCTATGAAGCCATTTTGCATAAATACTTCAATAACCAACCCTTTAGTTTCGATTTGGTTTTATTGGGCATGGGCGATGACGGACATACCTTGTCGTTATTTCCCGGAACAAATGTTATTCATGAAACCCAAAAATGGGTTACATCATTATGGTTGGCTGCTCAAGATATGTATAGGGTTACATTAACGGCACCCATCGTAAACCAATCGGCACATGTGGCATTTATAACTACCGGTAGCAATAAAGCCCATGCATTAAAAGCAGTATTGGAAGGGCCAAGCAATGTAGATCAATATCCTTCGCAAATTATTCAGCCTAAGGGTAGCTTGCATTGGTTTGCCGATGCGGCAGCTACAGCACTACTAACACCTTCTGTTTAAATAAAAACCCGGTTGAATTTTCAAAACCGGGTTTTTTTAAACGCTATGCTATTTACTTTAAAACTTTAGGATGCCTGCTTGTGTTCAGAAGGATGAACCTTACAGGTTTTAATACCAAAAATGGTGTACAAAGGACAAAAGCCCACAAATGAGGTAGCTAAAAATACTGCTGCAATAATAATAATAACAATACCTGCTGTACCGGTAACGGTATGGGTAAAAAACAGAATGGCCAATACTATAGCCACTATAATGCGTATGATGCGATCGGCGGCGCCCATGTTTTTTTTCATATGCTAGGTGTTTTTTTTAATGAATGATTTTCAACAATATTTTGGTTATTTAGTTCGCTAATAATTATCAGGTAAAAAATATTGAATAATGCCGGCTACACCCCATGCCAATAAAGCACATAAAATACAAATGATTAAAAGGCGCAACCAAATTAGCTTCATGTTTCAGTAAAATTATGCAGTTGTTGGGCGGTATAAAATGACTTTAATCATTTGTAAAGGATTACTACCATTTTATCTGCACTGAAAAGTTAAAAACTCTACCTTCCAGCGGTCCCCAAATATCACTGAATACCGGATTGGTATAAGGTGGATAAACCAACTGTCCGTAATTGCCTTGTTTAAAGTTAAATAGATTTTCACAATTTAATACAAATGATATTTTTTTAAAACGATAATTCAGCATGGCAGCAGAAAGTATATAACCTCTGGTGCTACTGCCGTCATCCAAATATTGTTGGCCGGTGTACGATAATTCTAACCCTACTCTAACATTATCTACCGGCTCAATATTGGCCAAAGCTGCAATTTTATGCTTGGCTATCAACGGAAAATTTGGCGCCTGAGCATCATACTGCCGCTTAGTATTGGTATATACGTAACCAAGGTATAATTCGGTTTCATCCTCTCTTGCCTGCAAATAGGTTTCAAAACCGGCAGTAGTAATATTTTGTGCTGCATTATACCAACGCATATTATAGGGGTTCGTTATTGAGTCTAATAGCAGCGGGTGCTGAATGGCGGTATAAAAAAAGCTTTGATTCAAAGTGAACTGCCATTCATCGGTACGCCATTTATAATTAACATCAAAGTTTGCACCAACACTTTTTTCTGCAATGGTACCGGGTTTATATCCTGCCAGGTAACGGTAAAAACGTTCATCTACATCGCCCGAAAATAAAGAAGGAGTTTTATAACCCATGCCGCTACCCAATCGAACGGTAAGTTGCGGGCTAAACCGATACATGAACGATATACGCGGCAATAAAAAATTGCCATATACACTGTGGTAGTCAAACCGCATTCCCGCCTCAGCCGTTAAATGGGAGGTAATTTTCCAATCGTCTTGTACATAGGCACCTATGGTATAACCATTTTCATTGGTTAATAAAGTACTTTCCGGTTGCTTTTTCACAAAGGCATCACCGTTAAAATTTAAGCCGGCAACCCAGTTATGGTGTTCATTTTTTTTGCTGTAAGCCAATTCGCTGTACCATAAATTTTGATGGGCTTCCATGCCAAATAAATCAGTAAGTACCTTACGGTTATATAAACTGGTTGTGCCTTTCAAACTAAGATGTGCTCCGTTGGTTAATTGGTATTCCCAATCTGCGTCAATGGTATTGCGTAAGCTTTTATTTTGAATGAAGAACTGATGGGCTGTGTTCGCTTTTCCCTCTAACACTTGCATATCGCCCCCTTTTCGGTCTTCTGCATTGAGTGTATAACCTACAATGAAGGTGCTATTGGCATTGTTGTAAACAAATATCCGCGGATGTATAAATAAGCTTTTTACATTGGGTACTGTACTAAAGCCATTGTGATAGATATCGACGGCTTCTTGTGTATTGCCACCCGCAAATAAAGTATAGCCCAAATGGTTATTTCGGGCAGATGAAAACAGGTTTACGTTATTTTCCAATAAGGAAGTTCTATTCAATAAAATACTGTTTTCGGGTTGGTTACGTTTCGGCGTTTTAGAAACTAAGTTCATCATACCGGCAATGGCGCCACCACCATATAAAGTAGAAGCTGCACCTTTAATTAATTCAACCTGCTTTAAATCTAAAGGTGGTATTTGTAACAAGCCAAAGCTGCCTGAATAACCGGCAAATAAGGGCATTCCATCGCGCAGTATTTGCGTGTACCTGCCCGGTAGGCCTTGAATACGTAAATCGGCATTGCCGGTAGCGGCATTGGTTTGTTGTACTTGTATGCCTGCCACATCGCCTAATAAACCCAACATATTGCCCGGATTAATTTGCGTTTCTTCCTCAATTTCTTCAGTGCCAATTACTTCTACTCTGGTCGGCAAATCTTCCATTCTTGAATTGGTTTTTGAAGCAGCTACCACTATTACATCGGCTAATTGGTTGGTTGTATGCTGTAAATGTACATGCAGCATTACTTCCCCTTTTCCGGGTAATTGAATAGTAGAATCTTTATTGGCCAAACCGGTATAACTGAAGCGAATTTTTTGTTTTAGTTCAGAGGTGTTTAAACGAAAAATAAAATGCCCGGTGCTATCGGTAATGGTTGTTTGTTTTATCTCAGGCAGTTTAACGGTAACGCCACTTAATGGCTGCGTTCCTGCACTATCTAATACTACCCCACGCACTATTTGCTGCGAAAGGGTTGCTTCATAAAATAGTATGAGTAATAACGTAATATAGATACGTAACATGGGTATTTAAGTTAATAAAGTGGATAAAAGTTTACGGCAGGGATATACCGTTGGTGTTATTGTGAAAACGATATTTTTTAACCTGCATCAACAATCATAATGTGTAGCCGTTTTCAATAAGCATTTTTTGAATGCTGAAACGTTACCATTGCATGGCAGTGTTGCTTAACCAATTATGCGTAAGGGGGGGTGGAATACATTGCCTGCGTAGCCGGTAGAAAGGCCATTAAAAGCAGTAACAACGGTATAGGGTTGTTGTGAAATAAAACAAATGCTATTATTGAAAGTATTTACGTTCTGAAAAAATAAAATAGAAAAACTAATGGCGGCAGTATTGGGTACCGGCAAAAAAGGATGGTTGCCATTGTTGTGTGTTTCCTGTTGTTCGGTGGGGTCAAATCCGGCTAATAATAATTTTTCGCCAATGAATTCTAATAAATTCAAATTGTCGTCTTCTTGCAAGCAGTAATTGTACAAAGCAATAAAACTTCTACCTGCGTTTATATGGTTGGGTAAAGTAACCAATGTATGCAAACTAAAAGCTGTAATTAGGCATAAGGTCATTATTTTTTTTAGCCCATTTAGCAATATTGTTTGCGAATACATATACTATTCAATAGGTTAATTAACCGGGAATACGTGAAATATATTTTTCTATTTCTTTTATCTGATCAACCACCTGCTTGGTTTTGGGCTTACAGGCTTTGGCTTTTCTAAAATAGTCTTTAGCAGCTCTGAATTCGCGCTTGTTCATAAAAATTTGGCACATGCCTAAAAATGCAACAGCTTCACTTTCTTTATCGGGAATACCTAAACGTATAGCTGCACGCATATAACTTTCGGCTTGTTTTAAATCGCCTCTTTGCATAGCCATCATGCCCAATTGTAATTTATTGGCGCCTTCTGCTTCCGGCATGGGGGCACCCAAATCATTACTTTTTTTCAGGTGTTTTTCGGCTGTATCAAAATCCTGGTTCATCATGGCTAAATTACCTTTAATGGTAAAGTAGGTTGAGCGAACAGGTTTGTATAATAAGTTGGGAAACCAAATGGAATTCAATATTTTTTCTACTTCTTCTACATTTCCTTGTTCCATGGGGTCCTGAATTAAACGCAGTGGCCCAATAAAGAAATGGGTAAAAATGGCAATTACAGCCAATAAATACAATACGAAGGCCGGCCAAAAACCACTGGTAATGGTAACTATTACCGCTAAAATCAATGCTAAAATGCCTAGCCAGAATCTATATTTAATAATCAGGTTGTAAAACTTCATACTTGTTTTTTATGGGCTGCAAAGATAGGGTGCAAAAGTACAAAGCGTAAACCTGATTTTAAAGGGGCTTTTAACCTTTAAAAGCGGTCATCATTCACTTCTATCCAATTCCCCTCTGTATCCTGCAGGTAAATTTGCTGTACGCCGTCTTGCCTTTTGGTAATGCCATGCTTTTCGCCGGTCCAACTTTGATAAGCAACCCCCAAATTACTCAAATGCTCAATAAATGCTTTTAAGTTGGGCACGCTGAAGCAAATATGGGTATTAATATCGTGGTTTTTAACCGCTTTAGCACCTTGAATCAAGTGTAATTGGCTGTGTGGGCCTATGCGATACCAAACATGCTTGCCATCGTGAAAGGGTTCGGGTATGGTGTCTAAATACATCACATCATGGTAAAAATCGGCTTGCTTTTGCAAATCAAACACATACACTGCAATGTGGTTAAGGGTGGGATGCATGCCGGCCATGGCATTTTTTTGAGCAAACAACGATTGGCCGCTGCATAATAAAATAGCGAAAATGGCAATAGCAAGTGATTTCATACGTAAATTTTAGATGGGAAGATACCAATTTTAAGCGGCTACTGTACCTAAAATAGCTGCATAAGGTTTATTTAATGTTTTAACCCCACAAAAATCAAAGGTATTATGGGCAAGATGGGGATGCTTATATTCACTGTTGTACTTTTGGCCGGAATTGGGCAACACCGGTAATACCTTTTATTCACCCTCTATTCAAATTCGATATTCATTCGGACTTACAGCGTTGCGCAACGCTGTTGACTCGAAGCAGTCTCGAACCAGTTTGGAAAGGGGTAGGCTTTGGAACCCATATATTTTTTTTACAGCAGCAACCATCTTTTACTCATTTCATTTGCTTTTTATGACTGGGTATTTAAGCTAATTTTCAGCCTGTTGCGCCAATATTCCATGTAACTTCCATCTACCAAAACATTTGCTCATGAAATTAGCCCTATGCTTATTTGGTTTAGTAGTACTTTCTGCTTGCCACAACAATGCTTATCATAATACATTGAGTAAAGCTTCAAAAGAAAGAAAAAATGGATGGGTTTATGTACACTTAGCCGGTACACCCTCTGAAATTGGTTATCAGCATGGTTATTTATTGGCACATGAAATTGATACTTCCATACAATCAGTGGCCTATTACTTGGCACACGAAACCCAAAAAGATTGGAGTTTTTACCGTACCTGTGCCCAAAACTTTTTGTGGAATAAATTAGATAGGGAATATAAAGATGAATTGAATGGCATAGTAGCCGGCTTGCACGACCAAGGGTTGCATTATGATAGCCTTGATTTAACGGCTTATAATGCGGTGGAAGAATTGGCTTTTTATTATGTGCCACAAATCATGAACCGCTTAAATCCCGGCAGTGGGAATAATAAAGCACCGGGTAATTGTAGTGCTTTTATAGCTACCGGCAGTTATACCAAAGATGGAAAAATTGTAATGGGGCATAATAACTGGACCGAATACATTATTGGCCAACACTGGAATGTTATTGCCGATATTGTTCCGGAAAAAGGCAATCATTTAATGATGGATTGTATGCCCGGTTTTATTCATAGTGGTGATGACTTTGTAATTACTGACAATGGATTAATGTACACTGAAACCACTATTACACAGTTTGTAGGATTTGATACCACCGGTATTCCTGAATTTGAAAGGGCACGCAAAGTGGCACAATATGCCCATAGTATTGATGATGCCATTGCTATTTTTACGCAAGGCAATAACGGCGGTTATGCCAACGACTGGTTGATTGGTGATACCAAAACCAATGAAGTAGCCAAGTTGGAACTGGGATTAAAAAATTATCGGGTATGGCGCAGTAAGGATACGGCTATTATTGGTTCTAACTTCCCCAGCGATCCGCAAATCATACAACAGGAAACAACCTTTAATGTAAACGATAGCACTACCAGCCCCAATGCCCGTAAGCGCAGAATGGAACAGTTGGTGTGCGTTAACCTGAAAGGAAAATTAGATGCCACTACCGGAAAACAAGTGGAAGCCGATCATTTTGATGCGTTAGATAATACACAAGCCAATAACCGTTGTGTTATTTGCGGGCATATTGATGAAGATGCCAAAGGTTGCAAAGAGTGGGATTTAGCACCTTATTATCCTATGGGAGCGGTGCAAGGCAAGGTAACAACTGCCGACTTAGCGGCGCATATGCAGTTTTGGGCACACATGGGGCATCCCTGTGGAGAAGATTTTGTGGGTGAAAAATTTTACAAAGCCCATCCCGAATATGCTTGGCAATCAAAGTTCTTGCAAAATATGAAAGCCTGGCCATGGACTTTATTTACGGCAACAGCCAACGCTAAACCATAACCCTATTTTGTTGTATTCGGCAGGCTGTGTTGTATTTTTGTACCCGTCTGCTATCAATTTTAAGCAGGAAACGCCTACATTTGTGGCCCTTTTTTCACTTAAAAAGGGGTAGGGTCTCATAGTTCAATGGATAGAATAGGAGTTTCCTAAACTCTAGATCCAAGTTCGATTCTTGGTGAGACCACATACAACCATCTTTTTTAACAAGGCGAGCAGCTATTCAAGCTGCTTTTTTTTATGATCATTTTGTAATTCAGCATTAGCAGATATTGATTTTTTAAGAATAATAGCTTTTTAATGATTCTTTAATGCCATGCTATCTTTTTCGGTTAAACCCTCTAAAATGCTTATCTGCCTGCATTTGCAACATATACTTAGTTTAAAAAAGATTATAAATTAAAAAAATACATTTTATAATACGTAGAAATACGTTTTTTTCTATAAATCACTTCGGTTATTTTTGAATAATATTTTTTGCTTATGAAAGAGAGAAAAGCAAAGCAGGCATTGGCAATAATGGTTGTCGGCCTATTATTTTTGGTTGCCTGCAAAAAAACGGTTACACAAATAGTGCAGTCCGCACCAAATAATACCAATAATACATGGCAATCTTTAGATGCAGTAAATCTTATTGGGGCCAATTTTTACAATAGTGGTTGTTTTAATGATAGTTTGTTCACGCTTGCCAACGGTACCTGCTACTTTACCATGAATGTTGGCAAAAATGGTTTCAGTAATGCGTTTTTTTTGACTCTATTAAATGTTAATGATAATTTACAAGCCACTTCTGCCATTAATTTTTATAATAATTACTGCATCTATTACGCTACCAATAATACCATCAATATTTTGCATATACCTTATAATAATCAGTTTTCTCAGTTTATTTATGTGCCCAATTATACGCCGGGTTTAAATAGTATATTCAGCCAGCTTTACTATTCGCCTGACCAATGCTTTCCTGTAGGATCTTATCCATTGAATAGCGGTCATTATATGCTGTCGCCGGTGGAAACAGCTGATTATAATACAGTTCGTTTTGATTTAGTAAATTTAGATACAAGTTTTATTGGTTCGCCCGGCTTACCTACACATCCCAATATGTCTTCCGTAAAAATGGTTAGTGTATCGCCGGCAGCCGGAACACTACCCGCAACCTCTTTTTATTATTGTGCAACATTCTTCAACAAGTTTTTTGTTAATTTCAATAGCCAGTTATATAGAATTGATACATTGGGTAACGTAAAGGCATTTGGGTATAACCCGGTAACCCCAACCGTAGCAAATAACTTCCGATTTTATAATATGTTTAGTATCGGAAATAATTTATTCATTAATTCCTACGGCAATATTTTCTACTCAACCGATAAGGGTGAAACCTGGCAACAATTCAATACTATTTCCAACTACCCCAATGCTTTAAGTTATATTATTTTCAGAACAATTGATGATAAACTTTATGCTACCATGATGGGTTCCAATAAACTTTTTATTGTGGGCATGAATGGGAATAATTTTTATTTGAATGAACTGAACAATACCGGCATTCCAGACAATTCAAGAATAACTTCTTTGACAAGAGTAGGAAAATACTTTTTTGTTACTACTTATAACGGGGTGTATTACCGTGATACTGCTTATGTAAATCAATTAAAAACACCCATTCATTAAATTGTAGATTGTATGAAATATGTATTATTCATTGTATTGGCGGTATTCATTGCAATTGGTTGTAAGAAAAATGATAGTGTGAACTATACTGCTGCTATTGTAGGTAATTGGCGTTATCAAAACAGCCAGATCGATACCCTGAATTCGGCGGGTAAATTGTATAATTCCCACACTGTTTATGATACTGCATTGGTTACCAATTTTGCTGACTCGTTACAGTTTACTGCCAACGATACGGCATATTATATTTTAGGTGGAAGAACTACTTATACTACCTATAAAGTAACCAATAACCAATTAAGCTTAATGGGAAGTACCGATACTGCCCGTTTATTAATTACGCAATTAAATACAGTTAGCCTGCAACTGAAAATAAATACCAATAACCTAACCATTAATTATTATGCCAATTTTGTAAAATATTAAATTTCTTTTATGAAAAACCTTTTCGTTATTTGTTTGCTCTGTTTATGCAGTTCCTGTGCCATGCATGTGATTCCGCTAAAAGGTACTTATCATAAAGAAGGTTATACTTTTTCAACCGAATTGAGTAAAGCAGCAGCATGGGATACATTAATTAATTTTTTTACGAGAGAAGGAATTGGATTGAAAACATTGGATAAAGCGGATGGCATTCTTATAACCGATAAGGTTTCATTTTTAAAACATTACACCTGGGAAAATGCCAATGATGCACCCACCGATAGTTTAGCCTATGTGGTATGTTCAAAATACCGCGATTGGACTATGGTACAACCTACTATTCGTCCTTCCATTTTAAATGGTGCATGGATGATGCATTTGTACGAACAAAACAACCACACTTATTTACAAATAAACTTAGCCAATACCGATGCCCGCATTGCAGGTTTTGGCCAAACCGCCAATGCTACCAACAACACTACTACAACTGATAATTTATCGTACAACATTGTTTTAGAAGTACGCAGCACCGGTATATTTGAAAATAAAGTGCGTAGTGCAATTGATGGGAAATGAGAGGGAACATAAATGTTGAAAATATTTGATTTTTTGTTTAATGTAATGAGGCGTTCTTTGCAATAAAAGATTAACATTTTTATTTAAGTTAATTTTAATTTGAATTTTTAAAATATATTTTTAAATTTGAATAACAAATTCAATTTTTATGAAAAAAATTCTCCCCCCCCCCCCACCCCCGCAAAAAATTACATTTATTTATGGTTAAAGCCTAAAAAGTTTTTGATAAACTTTAGCTTTCTTTTATTTGCCTTTATTTTCATGGTAACAAGTGGTTGTAAAAAAGATTTTCACAGTTCATCTTTAATTTCTGTTAACGCTAAAGATAGTATACATACTTACCCTTTAGGCAACTGGGAAAACTTAGATTTTATGCCAACTCCATCAGGAATACAAATCTTATCTCCATGGGCTAGTGGAGCTGTTAGAGGATTTTCTTCTGACATTTTATATGACATTAAACAAAGTGATGGATGGGTTTTGGTCTACAATACTTTTAATACAAATATCTTACAACACAATCCATGGTTTGCTCTTTATAATCAATATCGTGGTTTGTTAAGGATTTATATGTTTGTAGATGATGTCAACTCTTTACCTTCAACATACCTTACCTCGGGTTTAAATTTAGGACCTAACGCGAATAACTCTTCTATGTTGAATTTTATTGGTCAAGATTTAATTGATGTCTCGCAAAATAATACTACAGTTACCAAAATAGAACCTACACAAATTGCAATAAATACTTGGTATGCAAGTCAGTTTGAAATTGCTTATGATCCGAACATTACAAATACTTCAACTGATCAAATTAATCTAAATTGGTTTTTTCAATGGACTAATATAAGTACTTTTCAATTTTCAGGGGATCAGTATGGTACAATTAATGGTATTATCTCTACACCAAGTCAACCCAGTAATTTGTTCAGCAATCTTTTAAAAGGGACATTTGAGGCCACTGGCATTCAGGCTATCGATAAATATAAAAATATTCCTACTTCGATAGGTCTTTCTGCTAAAGCAGTTTCTGCTGTCGAAACTGGGTTAACATCTGGCCTGTCGGGGGTAGTTAATAATGTTTTTAATGCTATTTTCGGCGGGAGTAGTTCTAATACTCAAGAAGTGAATTTATCCATAAATACTCAGATTCAATTAAGAGGCACTTCTTCGGAAAATGGTGGGATTATACCTTATCCTGGATTAGGATTCTTTATTCCTGGTACTACTTTAGGAAATATGGCCATTGATGGGTATATGCCTGCATACAGATTGCCTATGGGTATTTTTAATATTGCTGCTAAACCAACAGTACATTTAGTTAAAAATACCTATTCAACTGGAACTCCTCAAACAATTGATAACACTTTTACAAACTTTAATTTTAAAATCGATGATAATTCTTTTAATAAAATATTTAACCCACTTGTAAGCAGTTATGTCACAAATTACAACGAATCAATTGTGTTAATCAATCCTATTCCAATTATTCCCTATATTGATAGTACACAATTAGAAACGATTGGCAATATTACTGCCCTTCAAACCAATTATCTTTCAGTTCCTTCATTTGTAGGTGCAAGATACTCACCAACCGCAGCCATCCGGATTTCTTTTAACGTAAAATTTCCTGGCTGCAGTGGTAACGGCCCTTTAATCGTAAAAACTTTCTTAGCTAATGTTGTAAACAATTAAAAATTGATAATGTATGAAAAAAATTATTTCTATTTTATGCGTATTTGTCATTTTTTCTGCTTGTAAAAAGGAAACTGTCATTACCCCTACCAGTGCAGACCAAATAACTGCTCAAATTTTAAATGTAATCAAATCAAATAATGTACAAAGGGTAATTTGCTGGAGCGATAATACCGGTTTTCCCGGCACGCCAGTTTCAAGTGACTATGGTAAAAATTGGAATATAGAAAATGGCTTCATAAGCATTAATGGAAATTACGATGTTTTTAATCTATTATATCTGGACAGATATGATATAAGTAATATATCTGTGGTTGATGGTACCAATCCTATTGCTTTATTTCTTCATTTTCAATAGATAGGCTTAATATGCCCGTATATTTTTTTAAATTGTATAAAATAACGTTTTATGTAGCTCTTAATTGTTTAATTCTTTTTTGTAATTCTTATAATTTATTAGCACAAGCAAAACTTGGCATTACAGCTGGTTATTCAAATAATATTTTGATCAGTGATAATTCATTAAATGAAAGGAATAGAGATGGATATATTGTAGGTATCAACTATAATTATTTATTTAATAATCTATTTCTTGAAACAAATTTTACATTTATTTCAAAAAATTTTAGATTTCAAAAATTTTACAATAGTGAAATATATCAACAATATGATAATAATTATTTACAGTTACCAGTTTCACTTGGGTTTTATTTTTTAAAAGCTCAAAAAATTAAAATTTCCATTTCGGGGGGTGGATTTGTTAGTTATTGGCTGCAAAGCCATATTAAAGGAGTCTTGCCAAATGTTTATAACAGCATTGATAGCTTGAATTCAAATGGGAATATTACACAGTATGCAAGACTAACGGAATATAAGGTGAAATATATTTTTTCAGATGCTGACAATAGATGGGGATTTGGGTGGAACACAGGAATTGGTATTCATTATCTTATAAATCGAAATATTTGCCTTGCTTTAAAAGGTCAGTATTTTCAATCCATTACAAATAATGAAAAAAGCAAGGGCAATTTTCAACTTTATGGTTATTTTAAAACCTTTGTAATTGAAAGTGGAGTTTTAATAGAGTTGAAACATGCAAAACATTTTTTAAAAAATGGTAAACTTTAAAAAATTATTTTCTTTAATAAGTTTATTTGTATTTTTTTCTTTAATAGTTTCATGTTATCGAAATTCAGCACTTAGTTATTCCGATAATCCTCAGACATTTAAAGATGTTTTTGAAAACTATTGGATGAAAATGAAAAGTAACTACGCTTATTGGGATTTAGATACAACCAATTGGGCAGCTGTGTTTAACAAATATGATCCTTTATTCAATAATTTAGATTTAAATAAGGAAAATGATATTAAAAAAAGTGTTTCTTATTTTAGAGACATATCTAAAAATTTATTGGATAATCATTACAATATTAATTTCCTAAATCCTGTATTAACGGATTCTGCTATATTTCCAGCCTATGACCGAAAAAGTAAATTAATTTCTTTTCATCCCCCTTATCCTTATTGGAAAATTGATACAAATTATTTAGACAAAGGGTATTTAATGGCTAAAAATACAGATTTCATCAACAACGGTGAGGCTTTAACTGTTTTATGTGGGACAATCAAACATAAAATATTGTACATAAGTTTTAATCATTGCTCATTATCCGAAAGCTACACTAGTCCAAATGGTTATTACATAAAATATGCTTTGCAATCATATTTTGCAATGCTTAATAATTTATCGGATACTATTAAAGGATTAATTATTGATGTTAGAAGTAATTTAGGCGGAGATTTAAATGATTTGAATTTTTTTGCAAAACATTTTGTAAATCATCAACATCTTTATGGTTATGCTCAATATAAAATAGGTGAAGGAATTTATAGCTATTCTACGTGGTTACCGGCTTTAGTTAATCCAAATGATAATTATAATAATATTGGTAAGCCTATAATTGTTCTTGCAGATAATTTTTCTGCTTCAACCGCTGAAGCTTTCGTAATGTTTTTTAAAACTTTACCTAACAGTCTGTTGATAGGCGAAAATACATTTGGTGCAACAGGTGCAATAGTAGAGGACAGCTCGATGAATTGCGGAAGTTTTACAATCCCGGATTTTATGAGTGTACAATTATCTTCTGCTCGTTTTAAATTTATAAACAATAAAATATACGAGAATATAGGATTTCCACCGGATGTTTTCATTCCATTTAATTCAACTAGTATTCAGGAAGGAAGGGATCTTGTTTTAGAAAAAGCAATAAGTGTAATTCATTAGAAAATTAAGTTCATTTCCGAAAAATAATCATATTACTCGAACTTTATTTTACTTTTTGTTATATAACGTACTTGTAGTTGTACCTTGAAAACGATGTAGTAAAAGTCCTAAAATCGGCTTTTTCAAATTTGTGTAAGTAAATTCGCCTGAATTTAATAGTGCATCCTTTACTTTTTAGAATCGGAATGACCCATTCAAATTCTTTAAAGCCAATTAAAATCTTATGACAACCATTAGTTTTCATTACAACGGTAAAAGCAATATTGCAAAGGTTACAGAACTAATATCGTACCCCAATACGGTATATAAGGTAGAGGTGCATGAGGATGAAATTGTAAAAGAATTCGGCAGTACTTTTTATTTCCCTAAAACTACTTTGCAAAAAATTCAGATTCCACCTTGCACCAAAAAAGAGTAAGAACTTTACACAGCAATGCTGCGTGAAATTTTTGATGAGGTATTGAAAAATTAATGCCCGAATAAAAAGCTTACTGATGCCCTAATACGGGGTGCGGCTCATATAAACTTTCTAAACTGTTTATTTCTTCTGGTGAAAGCTGAACTTCCAAAGCTGCTACGGCATCTTCTAGTTGCCCGGGTTTACTGGCCCCCACAATAGGTGCTGTAATGTAAGGTTTACTAAGTACCCAGGCTAATGCTATTTGAGCAGGCGGTAAACCACGTTTTTCTGCTAAAGCATTTACTGCATTCACAATGGCAAAATCACTTTCTTTTTGGTATAATTTTTTACCGTATTCATCTGTTTGAGCACGCAATGTTTCATTGCGGGCAGCAGTGCGTTTTCCGGTTAATAAACCACGCGCTAATGGTGACCAGGGTATAATAGCAATTTTTTGGTCCATACAAAGGGGTATCATTTCTCTTTCTTCTTCCCGGTAAATAAGGTTATAATGCGGTTGCATGGAAACAAAGCGTGTAAATCCATGTAAGTCGGCTGTGTATAAAGCTTTGGCAAACTGCCAGGCATACATGGAAGAAGCGCCAATATATCGGGCCTTTCCGGCTTTTACTACATCGTGTAATGCTTCCATGGTTTCTTCAATAGGTGTTTGATAATCCCAGCGATGAATTTGGTAGATATCTACATAATCCGTTTGTAGTCTTTTTAAACTGGCATCAATAGAATGCATTATGTGCTTTCGCGACAAGCCCCCATCGTTAGGATTAGCACTCATGGGGTTAAATACTTTGGTAGCAATAACCACTTCGTGTCGGCTGGTGTATGTTTTTAAAGCATTACCCAATACGGTTTCACTGGCACCGTAAGAATATATATCGGCCGTATCACAAAAATTAATACCTAAGTCTAAAGCCTTTTTAATAAAGGGGATACTGTCGGCTTCGTTTAAAGCCCATGGCCAACGCTCCGTAGGACGTCCATAGGTCATAGTGCCCAAACAAATTTTAGAAACTTTTAAACCGGTATTGCCAAAACGAACGTATTCCATGGTGCCTGTTTTTGGTGGTTAAATGATGGTCAAATTTCGTATAATAATTTATACAAGTAATAATGGTACTGTTAAACTTGCCATAGGGTTATTTTTCGCCACCAATAACAAGTGCAGAAGCATCAATAGCCAAATTTACTTTTCCAAAATGTTGCTCAATGATTTGGATAGTTGAAGATTTAATGGCATTTTTTGTCATTGAATCAGCTGTTTTGAATACTTTTTCAATGGGTGCTGAAATATCTTTCATCATATCCCAATATGCTTCTGCAGTATCAAAATGCAGTTGGTTGGCAACCTCTCGCTCAAATACATTTTTTAGTTGTGCTTCTTCAAAAATATGTTGCAATAGTCCGCTTTTAGCACAACGGAACATGCCCGGTGCATCAACTGGTGTTTCCGGCAATTGCAAGTGCTGTTGAATAACATGGGTAACGGCAGAAATCCAAATGTTTTTTTCAGGTAAACCCCAAACGGCAGCAACCAATTTACCGCCCGGTTTTAATACCCGTATCATTTCACGTGCCGCCAGGCGCATATCGGGAAAAAACATAAATCCGAAGCGGCAGGTAACAGCATCAAATGTATTATCTGCAAAAGGTAATTCAGTAACATCACAAACTTTTGTATCAACATTTTGTAAAGAAAGGGAAGTGGCCTTTGCTTTGGCAATGGCCAACATATCCTCCGAAAGGTCGGTCATAACTATATGGCCTTTGTGTAGCAGGCTTGCAATAGTTAAAGCAGGTTCACCGGTGCCGGAGGCAATATCCAATATCAGTTTTTGTTCCAGGGGTTGAATGTATTCAATCATGACATTACCCATTGGGGCTAAAAAATCCATTAGTAAAGCATCCCATTTTTCCCAGCCGGGTGAGCATTGATTCCATATGTTTTTTTGTTTATCGCGTATTTCTTTTAATACATTTTCCATAAAAATTTTTAATGAACCATAGCAATGTAATAAAAATTGAAAGCTAATAATATTTGTAATGAAAATAAAGGTGCAGAAAACCCAACAAAAAAAAGATTTGATTGTTATTCATGCACTGAATGATTGCGTTTAACAATAATTTGAAATAGATTTTGTTTATTCAAAAATTATGAATTTTATTAATGATGATTATGAATAGTCAACAACATTTTAATACAGTAGCGAAAGAATGGGATAAGGACAAAATGCATCAGGAACGTTCAATGGCTATTGCTGCTGCTTTACAACAAATGATACCGCTGCAAAAAAATTGGAAGGCGTTGGAGTATGGTGCAGGTACAGGCTTACTTAGTTTTATTTTAAAAGATGCTTTCAAAGAAATTGTATTAATGGATAATTCGGCTGAGATGCTGAAAGTATGTGAAGAAAAAATAGCTTATTACCAAACACCACATATTCATACAGTAGCGCTTGATTTAGAAAATACGGCGTATACTGAAAAGTTTGATATTATTTATACCCAAATGGTATTACACCATATTATGGATGTGCCGGCTATATTTAAAACTTTTCATCAATTATTAAATGCCGGGGGTTACTTGGCTATTGCCGATTTATATACTGAAGATGGCAGTTTTCATGAGCCGGGCATGCAGGTGCACAAAGGGTTTAATCCGGATGAATTGGGGCAGCAACTCAATACACTTGGATTCAATCATGTACAACATCAAACTTGTTTTACTATTGAAAGAAATAATGGGAAAAAATATCCGGTATTTTTACTAACGGCACAAAAAAACCAATAACCTAACGGTATTGGCTTTTTTACAGGGATGAATTGAATGATTTGTTATGGGGTTGTGAATCCGTATTTCCGATAAATAGCTTTGGCAGTATCTGTTTTTAAGAATTGCATAAAATCTTTACCGGCTTGTGCATGCGGAGCTTTTTTCAATAATCCGGCCATATATACGGCATGCACATTTTGCGATTCGGGAAGTGTTACCAATTGAATGGGATGGCCAATACTTTGTTGGTAAAATGCTTCAGAATACCAAACGGGTCCTGCATCGCTTTCTCCATACATAATGCGCATGGGGGTTTGACGGTGGTGTATTTGTGTAAGGTAAGTTGAGCCGTTTTGAACTTTTTGCACCATAATTGTTTTCTTTAAAGCATCACCTCCCGCTTTAATATAAGCTTCTTCAATACGTTTGGCAATACCTTCCCATTCGGGGTTGGGCATGCTAACCCTTACACCCGGTTTTCCCAAATCGTTTAGGTTGTGAATATGTTTAGGGTTGCCTTTTGCTACCATAATAGCCAATTTATTAAAGGCATAGGTAGCTGTATCGGTTACATAGGGTAGCATTTGCAGCATACGGCTTTTTCCGGCGGTATATACATCGGCCTGTAAAGTAATGCGTAAGTTACCAATGGTAATGGACCCACCTTCAATTTGTTGCGCTAAAATGCCCGGTGGTAAGGTTTCGGCGAATACACGTTGGTATTGCGGATATTTTCTTTTAAAAGCATCAATTAAATCGCCTACGCACATGTATTGATTGCCGGCAAAAAATATTACTAATTGTGCATTGTTAATATCGCCATATAAATCAGGAACATTGTCTACACCGGGAATGGTGAAATTCAAAGCACTTTTTGGAGGGGTGTTCCAAGGCGGATCGTAGCGATGTGCCTGTGCAAAGGGCTGCCGAGGGGTAGAAGCCATCAACAGAATTAGGATAAACGTCAAAACATATTTCATACAAAAGGATTTATGGAAATGATTAAATACGTTGCAAAGTTGCAGCAACAAGCCATTACTGCCTTATCATATTCGGTAATGCTTAATAATAAACAGTTATGATGTAGTTGATTGTTGCAAGCATTCATTCACATAATTTATAATGATCCACCTTTAATGATTGAACAAGGAACAGTAAGTTCTGTTGAAGTTCTGTCGCCATTAATGCAAGCCATCATTTTGTGGAATGATAATTTGCCCAGTTGGTAACCACTGGTTTCAACATAGGTAATAATAGGATAATACAGTTGCGGGAAAAAGCCATTACTCAATGCTATTACTTTTATTTGCTTGGGAATTTGCAAGCCCAGTTCTAAAATAGCCTTCATAGTACCCGTTAATATTTCATCACTCATACAAAAAACGGCTTCGGGTAGGGGTTTATGGCTGCAATGAGTTTTTGTTAGTGTGTAAGCTTCATAAAAGCTATGGGCATGTATCAGACGGCAAGATTTAGGAAACTGAATGGTATTGCTAAACGCCTGCATACGTTTTTTGGTAATAGACATGGCGGGATTACCAAAAATAGCAAGTACTTTTTTTATGCCTGCTTCATTTAAAGCAGTTGCAGCCATACTTGCAGCTTCTGCGTCGGCAATGGAAATACGGATACAATTGGCATAATCGGGAACCTTATCGAAAAAAACCACCGGTATTTGCATGGCCAATAATTTTTCAAAAGGTTGCATTTGAGTTGTGGTAGGTGTAATGCAGGCAAATACCCCGCAAACACGGTTCTGCCGCAGCAGTTTTAAGTTATTGGCTTCTACTTCAGCATTATCGCCCGATTGAAGAATCATAACGGAATAGCCTTGTTGTCGAGCTTCTTCCTCAATAGCTGCAATAAATGCATCGTAAAAAAAATTAGAAATACTGGGTACTACAATACCTAAAAGCCGATTGTTGTTGGTACGTAAGTGAATAGCGTTGGCATTGGGTTCGTAATCAAGTGTTTGAGCCAGTTCAATTACTTTGGCTTTGGTTTTTTCCGAAATATCAGGGTGGTTTTTTAAAGCCCTTGATGCTGTTGAAATACTAATTCCGAGAACTTCCGAAATTTTTTTTAAAGTAGTGGTATTCATGCCGGGGTGCTTAAATGTGAATTAAATGTGAAAGAAGTTTTCCCCTGCAAACATTTTCGCAAACGTTTGCAGGGGCTTTATTTTTTAGGATGTATAAATGAATGCAACATTTCGAATAATTTAGATGTCTAATTAACACATTGTTTTGAGAAAATTAACAAAAAGTTTTCTTAAACAGATAAAAGGTGTAAATTTAACACATTAATCTAACTAAACGCTAGCTTTATGAACTTAAAAACGCTTGCCAAAGGTATGCTCTACCTATTTTTGGCTTTGTTCTCCACCGCTGCATTTGCCCAAACAAAAGTGATTACCGGAAAGGTAACCGATTCGAAAGACGGTAGCCCTGTTGCCGGTGCTTCTGTTGTGGTAAAGGGTACCCAGTATGGTACACAAACCGGTGCTGACGGTACTTTTAAATTAAATGCCCCTGCCGATTCAAAAACATTGGTAATTAGTTCATTGAACTTTGTTACCCAAGAGATTACCATTACGGGCTCAACCATTAATGTAGCATTAGTGCCCTCAGCCGATCAGTTAGGCGATGTGGTAGTAATTGGTTATGGTACTGCTCGTAAAAATGACCTTACCGGTGCCTTAGCCTCAGTTAAAGCCAAGGACTTTAACCAAGGTATTATTAGTTCACCCGACCAATTGTTGCAAAACAAGGTTGCCGGTTTACAAATAGTATCAAATGGTGGTCAGCCCGGAACAGCCACTACCGTAAAATTAAGAGGTAACAGTTCATTAATAGCCGGTCAACAACCCTTATATGTAATAGATGGAGTGCCTTTGGATGGTAGAACTGCTCGTCCTTCTGTTACACTAAACACAGGTGGTTTCGGAACTACCCCCGATGATAACCCATTGTTGTTTATTAACATGAATGACATTGCCCAGGTTGATGTGTTGAAAGATGCCTCTGCTACCGCTATTTATGGTTCTCGTGGTGCTAATGGTGTTATTTTAATTACCACTAAAAAAGCAACTGCAGGACCTTTAAAAGTAGAAGCAGGTGTATCATATGGAGTGAATGCGGGTTACATGAAGCGTTATGATATTTTAAATGCCAGTCAATTCAGACAAGCTTTAACTAAATACAATTTGCCGAGCAGTTTAGATGGAGGTGCAAATATTGATGCTTTTAAGGCAATTGAACAAAATACCATTGCACAAAACTATAATTTAGCTTTTAGCGGTGGTAATGAAAATGGTCGTTTCAGGGCTTCTTTCTTAGCATCTACACAGCCCGGTATTATTAAAAATACTGACTTGTCTAAATACATTGCTTCTTTTGGCGGTGAATATAAAATGTTAGATAAGCGTTTGACTATTGGTTTTAACATGATTGCCGGCCACGTAACTTACCAGTTGCCCAACGTATCTAATACAGCCGGTTCTCAAGGTAACTTAATTAGTTCTGCCTTAAGTTGGAATCCAACACAGCCGTTCACCAATAGCAGTGGTTTATATATTTACCCAACCAATGGTTCAGGTAACCCATTATCATTGTTAACTGCCTATTCTGACTTGTCAAATTTGAATACCTTTTTAGGAAACATCAATGCAACTTATAAGTTAGCTAAAAACTTAAGTTACAAGTTTTTATATGCCATTAACCATGCAACCGGTAATCGTTTAACAAATATTGATGGTTTTATTCAAGGATATAGTGGTTTATCCGGTTTAGGTTTTGGTGCTATTTCTGATGCCACCTTAACTTCTCAAACCTTCACTCATACTTTGAACTATGATGTAAACCTTACTAAAAAATTAAAATTGAACGCTGTTGCAGGTTATGAATATTGGACTTCTGATTATTCAAACCAAAGTTTCAGTGCTACCGGTTTCAATACCAATTTAGATCAGACTAAGTTGGTGAATATTCCTTACACCTCAATTTTACAAAATGGGAATACACAAAACTTGCCCAGTATTTATGTAGATCCTACCACCGATTTGCAATCATACTTTGTAAGAGGCAGGTTTAATTATGATGATAAGTATTTCTTAGATGCGTCATTCCGTGCAGATGGTTCTAATAAGTTCGGTGCCAATAACAAATACGGATATTTCCCCGCATTTGGTGCCCGTTGGGTAATGAGCAATGAGAAATTCTTGCAAGACAATAAAACCATTTCCAACTTAGCATTAAGAGCTTCTTGGGGTATTACAGGTAGCCAGGAATTCCCTGCTTCTGCTTCTCAAGAATCATTTGGAGTAATCTCGTACAATAACATAGGTCAATCAAACGTATTTAATCCCAATTTAAAATGGCAACAAACTTCACAAGTTGACTTGGGATTAGACTTTGGTTTCTTTAATGGACGTTTATTCGGTAGCTTCGATTACTACAATAAAAACACTACCAACATTTTATTCCAAAGCAATGCTATTCAGCCGGCACCTGCCGCCACTTACTGGATTAACTTACCCGGTCATATCTTAAACAAAGGTTTTGAGTTTTCTTTAGGCGCAGTAGTTGTTGATAAAAAAGACTTCGGTTGGAATGTAAACTTTAACATGGCTTACAACAAAAACAAGTTAACAGACTTTTATGCACCAGGAACTACAACACCTTTACAAATCTTAACTGGTCAAATTACCGGTCAGGGTGTATCCGGAACTTTAGCACAAATTATGACGAACAATCAGCCCATTGATGCGTTTTATTTAAAACCATTTGGTGGATTTGATGCGAATGGAAATCAAATAATTGGTGCTAATCCTATAATAGCCGGTAACCCTAACCCCACTACTGTATATGGTGTTGGTACCGATATACGTTATAAGAAATTTACTTTAACCATAAATGGCGGTGGACAAGGTGGATATTTAATATATAGCAATACTGCTACAAACATCACTAACATCTCCGGTATTGTAGGTGGAAGAAATATTGATAAAGCAGCCTTCAATTCACCAGAAGCAGTTACTTCAGCAGTTGGTGCTTCAACTCGCTTCCTGCAAAGCGGTAACTTCTTTAAACTGAGAAATGCAACCATTAATTACCAAATTGGTAATGTGGGTAAATACATCAAAAATATGAGCGCATTCGTAACAGGTAACAACTTGTTCGTGATTACTAAGTTCACCGGTTTCGACCCTGAGGTAAATACGGATCATAGTAATGCAGGTTATCCTTCATTATCTATCGAATATCTGCCTTACCCAACACAGCGTACTGTATCATTTGGTGTTAATTTCTCTTTATAAGTTAATTATTAAAAATTATAACTATGCTACCTTATAAAAAAATATTTGCAGTTGCAATACCATTATTAGGCATGATAGTGGGTTGTACAAAACTGGATCAATCCTTAAAAAGTTCATTGACAGCTACGCAGGCAGCTAATGCTTTAGGTGCTAATGGAACACAGTTGTTGTTGAATGCAGCTTATGTTGATTTGGCAACCCCTTTTACAGGACAAGACCAGGTATTTTCTTTGGAAGAAAATTCAACAGATGAATCACTGGTACCTACTCGCGGTGGTGACTGGGATGATAACGGTGTTTGGAGAGTAATTCATAACCATACCTGGAATGCAGATCATCAACAAGTATTAAATGTGTTCAATAACTTGAACAAATTAAACTTTGATGCCACCAACGTGTTGTCATTTACCCCCAATGCTTCTCAAGCAGCGCAAGCAAGGTTTTTGAGGGCGTATGCACTATACTATTTATTAGACTTATATGGTCAATACCCCATTAGAAATCCGGGCGATAATTTGTTGAATGCGCCAACTGTGCTTTCAGGAGCTGCGGCTGTTAACTTTATCATTTCTGAGCTTACTGCTGCATTGCCAAATTTACCTGCTTCAACAGGTGGAACAGGTGCAAGTACCGCTACTCAAGATGCTGCAAAAGTATTGTTGATGCATATTTATTTACAACGTGGTGCTTTTTTAAACCGTGCTGCACCAACCTTTGCTTCATCTGATTTGGATTCTGTGATTTATTATGGTAATCAAATCATCAACAGTGGATTGTATAGCTATTCTTCAGAATATTTCGATAACTTTAAAGCAACTAATGGTAGTTCACCAGAGTTAATATTTGGTTATCCTAATACTTCCGGTAATCCTGTAAACAATTCCGGTATAGATGCACGTTGGATGATGACGCTGCACTACAATTCATATACTGCACAAGCACCCAACGCCGGTTGGAATGGTTTCTCTACTATGAGTGATTTCTATAACACTTTCGGGGTAAATGCCGGTGGTGTTGTACCAACCACTTATTCAATGGCTGATTCTGTATTAGATAGCAGAATTGGTTTAAGAAAAAATCCCAACGTTACTCCTTATTCCGGTATTCGTCCGGGTATGTTGGTGGGTCAGCAATATGACCAAAATGGTAATCCTTTACAAGATAGAAAAGGTAATCCGTTGGCCTTTACACCCACTATTGCTTCTAATATGATTGAAACAGGCAGTAACTTGGAAGTAACCGGTATTCGTGTAGTGAAATATGTGCCTGATTTTACCGACCCAACCGGTAAATATTACTCTTCCAACTCAGGTAACTGGTTAGTATTAATGCGTTATCCTGATGTAGTTTTAATGGTAGCTGAAGCTTACTTGAGAAAAAATCAAACTTCGCAAGCATTGAATTTAGTGAATCAATTGCGTGCAGCGCGTAATGCACCTACACTAACTTCCATTACATTAGTAAATCCATCAAATGTAGATGACCCCACTACTTTATTGGCTGAAAGAGGTCGTGAGTTGTATTGGGAAAGCTACAGAAGAACCGACTTAATTCGTTTCGGTGTATTCTTAACCCCATGGCAGTATAAACCTAATGATGATCCTAAAAACTTGGTTTATCCCATTCCAACTCAAGCTTTGGCAGCTAATCCAAACTTAGTACAAAACCCAGGTTATTAAACCAACCCCTTTCATAGTAACATTCAACCAACGACCGGATTTATCCGGTCGTTTGGTTTTTATTTATTGATAGCTTTCGCCAAATAAAGACTTTCAAAAGCGGTTATTAATTGTTTTTCAATAATTTTTATGGCTGTACTGCTGTTTAGTATTCGTGCATAGTACTTACATTTACAACCATTCAATAATGTAACAAGCAATTGTGGTTATGTTGCATTTTTACAATTGCTATTTTTATAAGTATATTTTATTATGAAATATTTATATGGTTTTTTCTTTTTGCTTTTCTTGACAGCATGCCATCAAAGCAATAAAAATACTTTGTTTACTTTAATGACTAATACCGGTATTCATTTTAGAAATGATGTTACCGATGGAAGATTGGAAAATAGTTTTTTATTCAGAAATTTTTACAATGGAGGTGGGGTTGCTATTGGTGATATTAATAATGATGGGTTGCCCGATGTTTTCTTTACCTCAAACATGGGTGAAAATAAATTGTATTTAAATGAAGGCAACTTTAAGTTTAAAGATATTACTGCTACTGCTGGCTTCAAACAAGACAGTATGTGGAGTACAGGCGTGGTGTTTGTAGACATTAATAATGATGGTTGGTTAGATATTTATGTTTGTAACTCAGGCCACATGAGTAATGGAAACAGACGCAATAAACTGTATATCAATAACCATAATAATACTTTTACTGAAGAAGCACATAAATATGGATTAGACCATAAGGGATATACCACACAAGTTTCGTTTTTTGATTATGATTTAGATGGAGATTTGGATTGCTTTATTATTGATAATAGTCCTATTCCCGTTAATCAATTAGGGTTTAACAATAATCGCGATTTGCCCGATAGCGCCTGGAAAATAGCCGACTTTTTAAAAGGTGGCGGGAACCATTTATTGCGTAATGATAATGGCCATTTTGTAGATGTTACCCAACAAGCAGGGCTGCACAGCAGCTTAATAAGCTTTGGTTTGGGTATTTCAGTAGGTGATGTAAATGGCGATGGATATCCGGATATATATGTATCAAACGATTCTTATGAACGGGACTACCTTTATGTAAACCAACGTAATGGCACTTTTAAAGATGAGTTTGAAGATCGTATTAAGCATACCAGCTTCTCTTCCATGGGTAGTGATTTTGCCGACATAAATAATGATGGTTGTATTGATATTTTTAATACCGACATGCTGCCCGATGATGATTATCGGTTAAAAACCACCGGTGCATTTGATAATATTGATTTGTTTAGAAGTAAGTTAAGGGCAGGCTTTTATTACCAATATGTAAAAAACTGTTTGCAGTTAAATGATAAAAATGGAAAGTTTTCTGAAATAGCCAATTATGCCGGCGTTCCGGCTTCAGACTGGAGCTGGGGTGCTTTGATGTTCGATATGGATAATGATGGTTACAATGATATTTATGTTTGCAATGGGGTGAACCGTGATGTGACTGACTTAGATTTTATTGATTTTTTTGCAAATGATGTGATACAAAAAATGGTTCTTACCGGTAAAAAAGATAATGTAGATCAGGTATTATTGAAAATTCCGCAAAATCCATTATTAAATAAGGCTTTTCAAAATCAACACGACTTGCGTTTTATTGATAAGGCAAAAGATTGGGGCTTGGTGCAATCTTCTTTTTCCAATGGTGCCGCCTATGGCGATTTAGATAATGATGGTGATTTAGACCTGGTAGTGAATAATGAAAACATGGAAGCGTTTGTGTATAAAAACAACAGCCGCGAACTCAACCATAATCATTATGTGGGCTTTATGTTGAAAGGTACTAACCAAAACACTTTTGCTATTGGCAGTAAAATTGAAGTATATGCCAACGGACAAATTATGAGTCGCGATGTTTATCCCAGCCGAGGCTTTCAATCTTCTATGGATTATAAACAAATTATTGGTTTAGGACAGCTAACACATATTGATTCTATACGCATAATTTGGCCAAACCTGGGTATCACCACTTATTTAACCCCTGCTGTTGATACCGTCTATCATTATCAACAACCCGATACTTTTAATACCTACTTCAAAAAAGAAAATACAACGGTTACCCCTTTGCTCGATTCCGTTAAATCTGTATTTCTTCGTCATGTAGAGGATGATAATATAGACTTTAACTATGAACGCAATATCCCGAAAATGCTATCACGTGAAGGTCCTAAAGGTGCTGTGGCGGATGTAAACGGTGATGGTTTAGCCGATATATACATCGGAGGTACTGTTGGACATCCGGGACAAATTTATCTTCAGCAGCCTAATGGCACTTTTGTTCAAAAGCCTGAACCTACTTTTGAACAGTTCCGCGATTTTGAAGATGGTGCAGTAGCATTTTTAGATTATGACCATGATGGCGATATGGATTTGCTGGTGTGTCCTTCAGGTAATGCGCAACCTTCCAATACCAGGCAAATGCAATTGCGTCTTTATACCAATGATGGTAAAGGCAACTTTGCCATTAAAACAGATGCATTTCCTAATACGGGCATGAATGTATCTGCCGTTGCCGTGCACGACTTTAATAATGATGGCTATCCGGATGTATTTGTAGGTGGACGTAATGAACCCCGTAATTATGGTGTTGACCCACAAAGCTATTTGTTTGTAAACGATAAGAATGGCCATTTCACCGATATAGCTTCTACCAAAAATCCGGCTATTGCACATATTGGTATGGTAACCGGTGCCCAATGGGCCGATGTTTTAGGAACCGGTAACCCGCAATTAATTATTGTAGGAGAGTGGATGACCCCTCATATTTTCAGTGTTAATGGCGAACAATTTACAGAAGTGCCTACTAATTTAAATAATAAATACGGTTGGTGGGAAAGCTTGGCTGTTGCTGATATGAATGGTGATGGATTGCCTGATTTAGTAATAGGAAACATAGGTGAAAACTTTTACTTGCATCCCGATTCCACTCATCCTGTTAAGTTATGGATTAATGACTTTAACCAAAATGGTGTGCAGGACAAGGTACTTACCAGTACCATTAACGGTAAAGACTTGCCGGTGTTCTTAAAACGTGATATGGAGGATGAAATACCCTCATTGAAAAAAAATAATTTAAAACACCACGATTATGCTTCTAAATCAGTACAGGAATTATTTCCGGCTTCGGTTATCAACAGCTGCATTGTAAAACAATTCAATTATACGCCTTCCGTTATTGCTATTAATAAAGGAAATGGGCAGTTTGAATTGCAAAAATTACCCCCTGTTGTACAATTCTCTTCGGTAAATGCCATTCAATGTGCCGATTTAAATGGCGATGGTAAAAAGGACTTAATACTGGGTGGTAATGAGTTTGGCTTTTTACCACAGCTTGAACGCTTAGATGCCAGTTATGGAACAATATTAATGAACAGAGGTAATGCTGTATTTAAAGTGTTAACCACACAACAATCGGGGGTTGAATTAAATGGAATGGTCCGCGATATATTAGCCATTCCTACACGCGAAAATCCTTATTATTTATTCCTTCGCAATGATGATTATCCGGTTTTGTTTAAACTGAATAGTAGTAATCAATTATTGAAAAGAAAATAACTGTACATCATTGTATTTGCAACACACCTAATTAAATGAAAGCATGGTAAAACAATTGGCATTATATTTTGCATTATTCATGGCATTGGTTGCTTGTCATTCCAATAATAAGGAAGTTTATCAAGCACCATTGTTTTCGGTGTTAACCGATACTCAAACCGGCTTACATTTTCAAAATAAGCTTACACCTACACCTAACTTCAATATGTTTAAGTACATGTATTTTTATAACGGTGCAGGCATTGGCGCAGGCGATTTTAATAATGACGGAAAGATTGATTTGTTTTTTACTGCTAATCAAGGCAACAACAAACTGTTTTTAAATAAAGGAAATTTAAAGTTTGAAGATGTAACCCAACAAGCAGAAATTCCGCAAACAAATAATTGGTCAACCGGTGTTTCGGTAGTGGATATTAATAATGACGGGCTGTTGGATATTTATATTTGTTGTGTAGGGCATTATGATGTGCTACAGGGACACAACCAACTGCTTATTTGCACAGGTATTGATTCATCAGGTGTACCGCATTATAAAGATGAAGCCAAAGCTTATGGCCTTGACTTTTCCGGCTTTAGTACACAAGCCGTATTTTTTGATTATGACCATGATGGTGATTTAGATATGTTTTTGTTGAATCATTCTGTACACCAAAATGGTTTATTTGCACCAAGGCAAAATTTTTTAGGCACCTACGATTCTCTTTCCGGTGATAGAATTTTTAGAAATAACGGGAACAACACATTTACGGATGTTACTCGTCAAACAGGCATTAACAGTTCAGCTATCAGTTATGGGTTAGGTGTGGTTGTTGCCGATATTAACTTGGACGGCTATCCCGATTTATATGTTGGAAACGATTTTCATGAAAATGATTATTTATACATTAACCAAAAAAACGGCACATTTAAAGAGGAAAATAATGATCGCTTAATGCATACCAGTCAGTTTTCAATGGGCGTAGATGTTGCCGATGCTAATAACGATGGCTATCCGGAAATTATTTCTATGGATATGCTTCCATACGATCCCTACATTTTAAAAAGGTCGCTTGGTGAGGATGAATACGATATCTTTTTCCATAAAATTAAAGTGGGTTATAACTATCAATATACAAGGAACAATTTACAATACAATCGCCGCAATGGCATGTTTAGCGAAATAGGCTTGTATTCAGGTGTTTTTGCAACCGATTGGAGTTGGGCGCCTTTATGGATGGATTTTGATAACGATGGGAAAAAAGATTTATTCGTTTCGAACGGCATTCCCAAGCGCATGAATGACATGGATTATGTAAATTTTATTTCTAACGAAGAAATTCAACGCAAAATAAACAGTAATACTATTGCCGATCAGGATATGGCATTGGTAAATAAATTCCCTGAAATAAAAATTCCGAATAAATTTTTTCATAACGGTGGGCAATTGCTGTTTTCCGATGAAGAAAATCGCATCCAAAATAATCAGCCTACTTATTCAAATGGAGCAATTTATGCCGACTTAGATAATGATGGTGATTTAGACATAGTTGTGAATAATATTGATGAACCTGTTATGGTTTATGAAAACAAAACGAATAATGGAACTACCCAAAAACCTTATTTGGAATTAAACTTAAAAGGCCCTGAAAAAAATATTCATGCATTGGGCGCAAAAGCAGTGCTGTTTATTCAAAATGAAATAAGAACCTATGAAAAGTATCCCGTACATGGTTTTCAAAGCAGTATGGAAATTCCTTTGCATATTGGCTTAGATAGTACAAAAGTTGATTCCGCCTTTTTAATATGGCCCGATAACACCTATCAACGGTTAAACCTTGCTGTTATTAATAATCAACAAACCTATACCTACCAAAAAAACTTACCCAAATTCAATTATAACTGCATTCTTAATTTCAAGCCCAATAAAACTCCTTTATTAACAGATCTTACGCAGGCAACTCACTTGAACTATGTACATCAGGAAAATCATTTTGTAGAGTTTGATCGAGAGTCTTTAATTCCACACATGGTTTCAACAGAAGGCCCTGCTTTGGCGGTTGCCGATATTAATCACGATGGATTAGAGGATGTGTTCATTGGTGCAGCTCGAACTTTTAAGCCTGCAGTTTTCTTACAACAGCCCAATGGAACTTTTCAATTTTTAAATGAGCCTGCGTTAAATGCCGATAGCACTTATGAAGATGTTGATGCCATTTGGACGGATGTGAACAATGATGGCAATATTGACTTGGTAATAGCTTCAGGAGGTAATGAATATTATGGCACTGATGAACGCATGCAACCAAGAGTTTACTTGAATGATGGCAAAGGTAACTTAACCAAATTGCCCAATGCATTCAACAATATTTATATGACTGCCTCTTCGGTGGCTGCATATGATTTTAACGGAGACGGTTTTGTGGATCTATTCATTGGTGGCCGAGCAGTACCTTGGAATTATGGTATAACCCCTAATTCTTACTTATTGCTGAATGATGGCAAAGGGCATTTTACCGATGTTACCGATAAATATGCATCAGGATTAAAAAATATTGGCCTCGTTACGCAAGGCCAGTGGTTCGATTTAAATAAGGATGGAAAAAAGGATTTGTTAGTAACTACCGAATGGGGCGGTATTTATGCTTTCATGAATACCAATGGGCATTTTGAAAAAAACACCCTTACCGACAAAAAGGGTTGGTGGAATTTTGTTTATCCTGTTGATATTAATAATGATGGCAATATTGACTTTATTGCCGGTAACTTAGGTTTGAATAGTCGTTTAAAAGCTACCGATAAACAACCCATACGCCTTTATGTAAATGATTTTGACGACAATGGTCAGAAAGAACAAATTCTAACCTATTACTTAGCAGGGAAAGAAATTCCTTTTGCCAATAAAGATGAATTGCAAAAACAAATTCCAATTATTAAAAAACGCTTTCTATATGCAGAAGATTTTGCTAAGGCAAGTTTAACAGATTTGTTTACTGCCGAAAAACTGCAGTCATCTACTGTACTGGAAGCCAATTATTTAAAAAATGCCATCTTAATGAATGATGGAAAAATGCATTTTACCCTACAAGAAATGCCTTGGCAAGCGCAATTAGCACCCTATAAAACGGCTTGTGTGTTAGATAGCAATGCCAATGGATTACCTGAAGTAATGCTGGGGGGTAATTTTTACGATAACAATATTCAAATGGGGCGCTACGATGCCGATTTTGGAACCGTATTAAGTTTAAATGCTCAACACCAACTTACCGCAAGTACATTAAATGGATTGATAATTAAAGGACAAATAAGGCATATTCTTCCTATTCGCATTCAAGGGAAACAATGTTTCATTGTTGCACGGAATAATGATGGTACAATGGTAATTGGTTTCAAAAAGCCATAAGCGCTTTTTGTGCTAATAATAGGCTTGCTTGCTAAAATACCGGCTGATAAATTTCTGTTACCCATTGAGCGGTATCGGTGGCGGTTGGGTTATTATTCATTATTCTGTAAAAGGGAATAGCCATGGCTGTTCTATGATAATCAGAAAAGTATTGCATCAGTCTTTTATACGCTTTATCAATGGTATAGGGGCCACCTTTTACTTCAGTAACAATAAAATTTCCCTTTACCATTTGTTTAAAAGCAAACTTTCCCTCGTCATTAATGGGTTGTGTAATGGGAATGGAAACCATCAATTGAATACTATCCTTATCCCAATGCGTAATATTATAAATGGGGTGGCCATTGGGTATATATACTTTTTTTTGTTGGGCAAATGCCGTTAATTGTTGAATTAATGCATAAATGTTTTTTTCGGTAGGTGGTTGGGTTAATATTGTCTTTGTTGCCACCAAATAGGTATCGCTGTAGCCTTGTTGCCGCAATGGAACACCATAAACATTCGCTTTATCTTCAGCAAACGGTTTAAATCTATTCATCACATTTTGAATAGCCGGTTTTATGCCCAAAGCAGTTCGGTAACGAATAATTTTTAAAAATGGATTATTGCCTGTAGGTACTTTTACCTGCCAAAGTAAATAACAGGAATCAATATTGTTGGGTATTACATTTACTTGTGCATTATACACTTCATTACCCGAGGTGAGTAACAATTTTAAACCCTTATACAAAGGTTCTGTAATGGTAAAATGAATATTGTCTGCAATAAACTCACTTGAATCAGTGTTGGTGTATCCGGCATTCGTATTATAGTTCCACCATTTTCTCCAATGGCCGGTATCTTGCAATAAACGTATTACGCCATTTTCATTGGCATGTATTTGTGTATTAATGGTTAAAGTAGCTTCTTGTGGAATGAGCAGGTAAACAGCCGCAATGAATATAACTAGTATGGCAATGATAATGAATAACCATTTTTTCATTTACTGTTGTAGTTTAAAAAAACAATAATGATTGCAAATTAATGGTAAACCCAATAATTCACCATTTTTTAATGATTGTTAAAGCATAAAATAATCTTAACTTTTTTGCTTGATGCTGTCTTAAAATATATACATCGGCTAATTTGTGTTGCTGCATAAATTGCTTTAATTTTCGCCCAATGTTTATTACCATCAATATGCTTCGTAAAAAGGAAACGTTTTGGCTAGTGTATAGTGCTGTAATGGTTTGTGTTTTTGCAAGTTGTACTAATACTAATCGGCAAACAAATCAACCGCTTTTTAAACAACTTTCAGCACAGCAAACCGGTATTAGCTTTACCAATACGGTTACAGATACCCGTGAGATGAATATTTTTAATTACCATAATTTTTACAATGGTGGCGGTGTTGCTATTGGTGATATAAATAATGATGGTAAACCGGATATTTTTTTTACTGCGAATCAAGGTGAAAATAAATTATACTTGAATGAAGGTAATTTTCATTTTAAAGATATTACCCAACAAGCCGGTATAACCAGTAAACACAAATGGCATACCGGTGTTACCATGGTTGATATAAATGGTGATGGATGGTTAGATATTTATGTATGTAATGCAGGCATTATGCCCGGCGATGATAGAGCCAATGAATTATACATCAATCAAAAAAATGGCACTTTTAAGGAAGAAGCCGCTAAATATCATTTAAATGATACCGGTGCATCAACCCAAGCCATTTTTTTTGACTATGACCATGATGGTGATTTGGATTGCTTTGTATTAAATAATAATCCAAAATCCATAGAAAGTTTTGGTTATAAAAAAGATGCACGATTGTTACGCGACGCTGCTGATGGAGACCGCCTTTACCGAAACGATAATGGGATGTTTACCGACGTAAGTGCACAAGCCGGTCTTTATGGAAGTGCTATTGCTTACGGACTAGGCATTGCTGTAGGCGATGTAAATAATGATGGCTGGGAAGATATTTATGTTTCAAACGATTTTTTTGAAAAAGATTATCTGTATATCAATCAGAAAAATGGCACATTCAAAGAAGTAAGTAATACAGCTTTAGGACACATGAGTAATGGTTCAATGGGAAATGATATGGCCGATTTTGATAATGATGGCTACTTGGATATTTTTACCGCTGAAATGTTGCCCGAGTCGGATTATCGGCTAAAAACTACCGTTAAGTTTGATGATTATGATGTACAAAATGCGAAAAATGTGTTGGATTATCATCATCAATTTACCGGTAATTGTTTGCAATTGAATAATCAAAATGGCACTTTTAGTGAAATAGCACAATTAGCAGGTGTTGATGCTACCGGTTGGAGCTGGTGCCCTTTGTGGTTTGATTTTGATAATGACGGTAAAAAAGATTTGTTTGTAACCAATGGTTTGAAACGCGATTTAACCGATCAGGATTTTCTAGCTTATTTCAACAATAATGAAACCATGCGCAAAGTGGCCGAAGGGGCTTATGGTTTACAAGACCTGTTGAACAAAATGCCTTCGGTACCTATACCCAATTATGGTTTTTTAAATAAGGGAAATTTTGTATTTAGTAATCAATCTCAAAACTTAGGGTTGGCACAACCTTCTTTTAGTAGTGGTGCTGCCTATGCAGATTTAGATGGCGATGGCGATTTAGATTTGGTAGTGAATAATTTAGATGCACCCGCATTCATTTACCAAAATACCACAGTTGAAACAAAGCACGCACATTATTTAAAAGTGCAATTAAAGGGTACTGCACCCAACACGTTTGGCTTTGGAGCACGTGTTTGTGTTTTTACAGGAACAAACAAACAAATGCAGGAACAAATGCCTACCCGTGGTTTTCAAAGCAGCGTTGAGCCTGTTTTATTATTTGGACTGGATTCATTACAGCAAGCCGATAGCGTTATTGTTTATTGGCCTAATGGAAAAATGCAAACCTTATTTAAAATTGCTGCCAATCAAACCATTACATTGAATGAGGCAAATGCACTTGAAACAAGGGTTGATGCTGCTACACCTAAACCATGGTACACGAATGTGGCTGATAAAGTTATTCAGGGAAGTATAACGCACCATGAAAACGAATTTGTAGATTTTGATGTAGAAAGATTAATACCTAAAATGCTATCTACCGAAGGACCTAAAATTGCTATTGGCGATGTAAATGGTGATGGGTTAACCGATTTTTACATGGGTAGCGCAACCGGTGATACTGCTAAAATATTTATACAATTATCGAATGGGCATTTTCGGCAATTGCCACAGCCGGCATTTGTGGCCGATAAATTTTTTGAAAATACCGGAGCATCCTTTATAGATGCAGATGGCGATGGCGATTTAGATTTAATTGTTGCTTCCGGTGGCAATATGGCACCGTTAGGTTCACCCTATTTAGCACCTCGTTTATATTTAAATAATGGTAAGGGCATTTTCACCAAAGCAACCAATGGGTGGCCGTCTGCTTCTTTAAATGCATCCTGTGTTTGCATAGCCGATGTAAATAATGATGGTTTACCCGATGTATTTATTGGGGGAAGAAATATTCCCGGCAACTATGGCGCACCTGCTTCAAGTTTGTTGCTCCTTAATAAAGGGAAAGGAGTATTTGAAAATGTTACTGCTGTTTCGGCACCTGCTTTTCAACAAGTTGGAATGGTTACGGATGCAAAGTGGGCTGATGTAGATGGTGATGGTAAGCCCGAATTAATTGTTGTAGGTGATTGGATGCCTGTTACGCTATTTAAATGGATGAATGGCAAGTTGGATAAATGGAAAACTATACCTCAATCTTCCGGGTGGTGGAATTGTATAACTGTTGCCGATATTAATCATGATGGACATCTTGATTTTATTGCCGGTAATTTTGGTTTAAACTCTAATATTAAAGCCGATAATGCACATCCTGCTCAATTGTATGTGGCTGATTTTGATGGCAATGGCAGGCAAGAATGTATTCCTGTTTATTATAAAACCGACGGCAAGGCCTATCCGTATTATTTAAAAGGCGAACTGGAAGCTCAAATTCCTTCCATCAAGAAAAATTTTCTGGCATACAATGCGTTTGCCGGAAAATCTATTCAAGATATTTTTCCGTCCGCTGTTTTACAAAAGGCATTGGTATTAGAAGCGCAACAATTACAAACCTGTATTTTTATGAATGATGGTAAAGGCAATTTTATCATGCAACCCTTGCCTGTTAGGGCACAATTTTCACCTGCTTATACAATAGTTGCCAACGACTTTAATGCTGATGGTATTACTGATTTTTTCATTGCCGGTAACTTTTTTGGGTTAAAGCCCCAAACCGGAAGATTAGATGCGAATGATGGAACATTGTTATTAGGCAGCTCATCGGGAAACTATCAATATGTGTATCCTGCCACCAGTGGACTTTTTTATACCGGCGAGGCTCGAGATGCAGTTATTTTGCCGTTAAACACCGGAAAAAAAGCACTAATAGTATCAATGAATAATGCGCCCTTATTAATGTTTGAACGTTGACAATTTCCCTGTTCACCGAAAATAATTTGGCATTTACCCAAATTTTGCTTTCTTTACACCCTTTATAAATTTAATGAATGTTTAAGGCATTCCTTAAATTCATCAACCTACATCTATTTAAAACCTTGCCTCCATGAAGAGAAAGTTTTTGAAGCGGTTGCCGGTTCATTATTTATTGCTTGCTTCTTTTATTATTTTACTTACCGGGCTAATCTATGTGCAACTAGCTCAATTTTGGCAATACAATCATTTAGCCAATCGGTATAATGCCATTACCGGTAATAGTGTTGACAAGCTTTCATTGCTTATAAATTTAAGAAAGGGAAGTGATTATGTGCAAACACAGGTTTTACACCTACTCCTTACAAAAGACCCTACTGAAATAGCGTTTACCCGTAAAAAAATTCAGGAAGAGGTTGAACGCAATGATACCAATATGCGTGAGTTTGAAAGACTCATCATAACAAAAGAAGAAAAAAATTTATTTGATAGTTTGGTTTATTTCCGTAAGCAAAATGCCGCTGTGCGTAAATTTTTAATGAACCTGGCTGTGCAAGGTCATTTTAATGAGGCAAGGCAGTTTTATTTAGATAGTCAACACATAACCTATGAGCACTTACAAAAGGCCAATACCTTATTGTCTGCTTTTGTAAAAGATTCTGCCAGCCATCAAAAAAATATGCTTAATACAACCATTTCAACAGACAATAAAAAAACATTGCGAATTAATTTATTTATTGTTGCCCTGCTTATTGTAATGGGGCTTGCTGTTTTGCGCACATTACAGAAAATGAGAGAAGACCATTTGCAGTTAGCAGAAAGTGAAGCAAAATATAGGTATTTAATTGAGCATACGAATGAGATTATTAACAGATGTGACGGTTCAGGAAAAATTATTTTTGCCAACAAGGCATTTAAGGAAAAATTGGGCTATGATGATGAAGAGTTGGCTCAGTTATCAATTCCCGACATATTAGATGAAAATAGCTTACATACTTATAATCCGTTGCCTTCTCCTGAATTAGACGGTACTCTTTTAAAAAATGTTCAAAAAACTTACATAGCTAAGTCGGGCAAAAAAATTAGGGTAGAGGGAAATATTATTTTAGAATACAAAAATCGAAGGTGTGTTGCCGCCGAAGCCTATTTCAATGATATTACAGAAAAATATAATTTGCAGGAACAGCTTTTGTCTTCTGAAAAAAAATACCGCAGCATATTTGAATTAAGTCCTTTGCCTAAAATAATGTACGATATAAATACCTATGAAATTTTACAAGTAAACCCTGCTGCTGTTCAACATTATGGTTATACCAACAAAGAGTGGTTGAGTTTAAAAATTACCGATATTATTGCGGCTAATTATTTACCGGAAGCAAAAGCAGCATTATTGCAACTGCAACAAAACTCAGAAGCTTTTGAAAGTAAAATGAAGCACATTACAAAAGGTGGAAACTTGATAGATGTGGAAATTAGGGGAGTGCCTTTTGAATATGAAGGACATAAAGCTCGTTTAATTACTATTTTAGATGTTACCGAACGCAACCAGACAGAAAATAGAATTTCAAAAGCAATAATGGAAACGCAAGAGCAAGAACGTTTTCAAATTAGTGCTGAACTGCATGATAATGTAAATCAAATATTAACAGGTGCCGTATTTACATTAGGATTATTAAAAAAGGAATCATTACCCGCCCCCCAGCAAGAGGCTATTGCTACCGCCCACAAATACATTAGTATGGCAATTGAAACCATTCGTAAAATTTCGCATCGGTTAGCACCTCCTTCCTTTAATTTGGTAGAATTCAGTGATAGTATTCAAATGTTGTTGAATGGCATTAATCACGATGGAAAATATCTAATTGAATATGTTTACAACGTGCCAAAAGGAATAAAACTACCCGATGACCTAATGGTGAATTTGTATAGAATTTTGCAAGAGCAGCTCAATAATATTCAGAAATACGCAAATGCTACCATTATTGAGGTAAACTTAAATGTTGATGACAAGGAAGTGGAATTGTATATTTATGACAATGGCCGCGGATTTGATATGAAAGCACAACGCAAAGGTATTGGATTAAATAATATTCAACGCAGAGCTGCTTTATTCTCCGGTTATGCACGCATTCAATCATCGCCCGGAAACGGTTGCAGTGTAAAAGTTTTTATCCCGCTGACAAATGTTTAATTCTTTCTTCCATATGAAAAGCAGCTATTTTTAATGCTTCAATTTGACCTTGTAAAGCCTCTATAATTTGTTCTTTACTGTGTATTATTTCATCTTTTAAAATACAGTATGTGCAATAATGGTTTGTAATAGCACTATCCGTTAGAAATTTTTTTTCATGGGGGGTGCCATTTGAAATAATTAGCTTTTCAGAAGGCGGGTAATTTAACTTGGTAAGATCGGTATTCAGTAAATCATATTCGCTAATTCCAAAATATTTTGATATTTCGTGAAATAATTTCAAGTTTGGAAATGATCTTCCTCTTTCATAGTTACTCCAAGTGGTTCTTTCTATGCCTAATTTTTCTTGAATCTCTAATTGCTTTAATCCATTCCGCTTTCTTAAAAATTCCAAATTAGAGGAAAAATATTTCATTTTTTTGTGAATTTATTTGGATTATTTATTCCATTTCATTTAATTTTGTTATGAATGATTTATTAAACTAATCATTAATCATAAACCTATTCCACAGTTCCTAAAAGAACCAATATGCATGTTGCAAAAAAACCATCCCTATTACTGGGAGGCATAATTTGCAGCTATTTGCTAGTATTTGGCTTAATTATCACAGTTCAAATAAGCCAATACAGAAATATAGTAAACCTTACAAAGCAATTTAATACATCAACTGAAATTTCAGTTAATAAGTTAATGCTTTTAATTGATTTACGCAAAGAAACTGATTCTCTTCAAGCAAATTTGCTGCATCTATTGTTGCAAAAAACTAACATTAATCATAATATATTACAAACGTATTCACAAAAAGTTGAAAGAAATAGGAGTGATGTAGAATCGGATATTCATCAATTACTGGATCTTGAAAAAAATAATATAGTTGTAAAGCATTTAAAAAAACTCCATCAAAGCTGGAATGCGAATATTCCATATGTCAGGCAAATTTTAAGGTATTTAAAAAACGATAATAGAGATATAGCCGAATATATTTATCTGTCTTCTCAGCATGATCTGTTTGAAAAACAGGAGCAATTAATTGAAACCCTTACACAACTGATAAAACAAGAAACGCAAGAGCAGCAGGATAGGTTAGCTAAAATAACCGAAACCAAACAGAAAGAATTTAAAAACCTGGCTAGATTAATGGCTGGTTTTTTATTTGGGTTGGCGGTTCTGATGCTTTTTACCTATTATAGTAGTAAAAAATTTTATACTAAATTGATATTCTCACGTCAGAAGTATAAAAAATTAATAGAAGTTTCTAGTCAATTATATTTAATGGTGAATGCTGATGGTGTTGTAGAATTAATGAATGAAAATTTAAAAATTAAATTAATCAATAATTTTTACAACACTTCTGTTTTTAATTTGTCAGATATATTACCGGAAATAGCCATTATTTTCAATCGAAACAAATTATTAAACAATGCGGTTTCTAATAAAATAATCTCAATTCCAAAAACAAAACTTTATGTAAATAAGACGGCCCCCTTAATAGTAAAAGGGAATTTCGTTCTCTATTATAAACAAAGGAAATTGAGTTATGCTGAATTGTATTTAAATGATTTTACTGAAAACTATTTATTGCAACAGCAAATTAAACTATCAGAAAGAAAATATAGGAATATTTTTGAATTGAGCCCGTTGCCTAAAATTATTTATGACTTGCAAACCTTATCAATTCTTCAGGTAAATCATGCGGCTATAATCAAATATGGGTATAATAAAAAGGAATGGTTAAATATTAAATATACTGATATTTTTCACCCTCTTTATAGAGACAATGTTAAGGAGATTGTTCAAAATTTAAGGGTAAAATCGGAAGTGCTTCAAGGTTCAACGAGGCATATTACAAAGCATGGAAATTTTTTTGATGTAGAAATGCGAGGTGTACCTTTTGATTATGAAGGCATTCCTGCTAGGATGATTACAGTGTTAGATGTAACAGAAAGAAATGAGGCAGAAAATAAAATTTCCAAAGCCATTTTTGATACACAAGAAAAAGAGCGTTTTGAAATCAGTGCCGAATTACATGACAACGTCAACCAAATTTTAACCGGTGCAGTATTTTCTTTGCAGCAGTCACTTTCAGTAACAATGTTACCACAGTGCCAACAAAGTCTAAAATCCGTTCAGCTACATACACGTCAAGCCATTGAAACCATTCGCCAAATATCTCATCGCCTGGCACCACCAACATTCAATTATATTGGTTTTAGTGAAAGTTTGGAACTTTTGCTGAATAAGATAAATATCCATCATCAGTATAGTATAGAGTTTGTACACAATATTCCTAACAACTGTAAAATGCCTTATGATTTGATGTTGATTCTCTATCGCATTGTGCAGGAAAACATGAATTTTATTCATCAGCATGCAAAAGCAACTTTGATTGAATTGAGTTTAAATGTAGATGAATCAGGGGTAGAATTATACATGTTCGATAATGGTATTGGATATGACACAAAATCCGTACAAAATTTTATTCATTTTACGAATATTCAACGCAGAGCTGCTTTATTCTCCGGTTATGCACGCATTCAATCATCGCCCGGAAACGGTTGCAGTGTAAAAGTTTTTATCCCGCTTACTTAAATAAGTTATTTGCTGTTTATTTTTATGAATAAATTGCAGGGGCATTGACAGATATGTAATGCCGGTGATTGCTTAAGCCTAATTCTTATGCGAGAATATTCACTTAATAAGGGTTAAAGTAACCACATCTTATCTAAACCAATGTTCATTTAAAATAAATAAGCATGAAAAATTTTCTGCTACTTTTACTCCTTCCACTGTCTTTCTCCGTTTGTGCACAAAGCTCTGTTGATCCTTGGAAGATAACGGCTGATTCCATTAATGCAGCCAATTATTATGGCGTAACTGTAGCCAATGGAATGATTGGTGTGGTTTCTGCACCCGAACCTTTTAAGGTAAAAGAAGTGGTATTGGCAGGTGCATATGATACATATGGCCGTGGTATGGTCAGCAATTTCCTGCGCAGCTTTAATTTATTAAACATGCAAATGAGTATTGATGGTGAACAGATTAACAAAAATAATGTAACACAAATGCATCAGGTGTTAGATATGCACCATGCCAATTTTACTACTTCCTTTCAATTCGAAAATAAGGCGCAAATAAGTTATACTTATTATTCATTGCGACAATTGCCATTTACGGTATTAATGACCGTTACCATTACAGCAAAACAACCTTTAACATTGGGCGCTGCCAGTGTAATGGAGGCACCCGATGCTTTACGTGATGTTGAGAATTATTATAACCAAATTGATAGGCCGCATACGCTTATCAGCCTTTTAACTTCTTCCGCTAAAAGTCCTACGGGTAAATTATTGTTATGTGCTGCTAACAGTTTTATGTTTGATGAACCACATGGGCAGGAACCTCAAATTATTCATGAAATGTGGGATAATAATATGCACTTAATGAAATTTTCAAAATCATTAAAGGCAGGTGAATCGTACACTTTTAGTATTGTAGGTTCTTCTATTACTTCGGCTCATAATGCCGATCCGCTAAATGAAGCACAACGGTTAACCATTTATGCTAAACTACAAGGGCGTAAAAGATTAATTGATTTTCATAATGAAGCATGGGATGCATTATGGAAGAGCGACATAACCATCAATGGCAATGCGCAAGATCAGCAAGATGTGCATAGTATGTTGTATCATCTATATTCATTTGTGCGTGAAGGATCTGATTTAAGTCCTTCACCCATGGGTTTATCGGGTTTAGGCTATAATGGTCACGTTTTTTGGGATGCAGATTTATGGATGTTCCCTGCATTATTGGTTCTACACCCCGAAATGGCTAAAAGCATGATAGAGTACCGTTATGCACGCTTAGCCGCTGCTAAACAAAATGCTTTTGAACATGGATATAAAGGTGCCATGTTCCCTTGGGAAAGTGCAGCAAGCGGGGTAGAGGAAACACCTGTATGGGCATTAAGCGGCCCGTTTGAGCACCATATAACTGCTTGTGTAGGCATTGCTGCCTGGCAGTATTACGAAGTAACACAAGATAAAACCTGGTTAAAAGAAAAGGGGTGGCCGTTATTGAAAGCTGTTGCAGAATTTTGGAGTAGTAGGGTAGAACGAAATGGTCCCGGTCATTTTGATATTAAAGATGTAGTGGCGGCTGATGAATGGGCCGAAAATGTGGACAATGATGCTTTTACCAATGCTGCCGCAAAAGCTGTATTGCAATATGCCACCACTGCTGCCGGAATAATTGGCGAGAAAGCAGATACGGATTGGTTATATGTTGCCAGGAATATTCCAATTCTGCAATTTCCCGATGGCGTAACAAAAGAATACGCAACATATAATGGACAAGGAATTAAACAAGCAGATGTGAATTTATTGGCGTATCCTTTAAAAGAAATTACACAGCCCCAACAAATTAAAAAAGATTTAGAATACTATTCAACTCGAGTGCCCGATGCAGGAACACCGGCAATGACGCAAGCTATATTTGCTTTGTTGTATGCCCGTTTAGGCGATGGAGAAAAAGCTTATCATTGGTTTAAAGACGCTTATATTCCTAATTTAAATCCACCATTCCGAGTAATTGCTGAAACCAAAGGAGGCACTAATCCCTACTTTGCAACCGGTGCAGGCGGTATTATTCAAAGTGTTTTAATGGGATTTGGCGGACTGAATATAACCGAAAGTGGAATTACTCAAATTCCCTCTGCTTTACCTAAGCAATGGAAAAAGTTAACCATAACAGGTGTAGGTACTCAGAAAAAAACTTTTACGGTTCAGTAAAATATCCTATTTTCATGCCGATTTTTTGAATGAAAAAGATTGTTGCCATATTATTATTGGGCATGTTGCTGTTTAACTGGATAGGCTATCGGTTTTTGATGGACTATTTTGAAAACCGTGCCGATATTGCTTTTCAGGAGAAACTCGATGATAATCAATACAATCAAAACGATTTAATCAGTATAAAAGTTCCTGCCGCGTTACCTTATGGTGCCAGTTCGCCGAAATTTGAAAGGGTAAATGGAGAAATTACCGTTAACGGTATTACTTATTCTTATGTTAAGCGCCGTTTTTACCAAGATAGTTTGGAAGTGTTGTGTATTCCGAATTTTGCTAAAACCGGTATAAAAAATGCCAGAGATGCATTTGCCAAATTGGCGAATGATTTTGTGAATAGTGGTTCCTCAAAAAAAGATGCAGGCCATCAAGCGCACTCCGTTAAACCTGTAGTGCAAGATTATACAAGTCCGGTTGCCTACAGTGCTCAGCATCCTGCATTGCAAATGACTTCTGTTTTTGCCGCTTACAGGCAACAGGCATACCAGTTCATTCTTATTAAAAGTTTAGACAAACCTCCAAAATCTCCCCTTAACACACTTGCTTAGTGTGCGTTTTTCATTTGGTATTGTATTAGCTGCTCGGTTAATCATGTTTAATTGATTAATACGGTGGCAACTAATACAAACCGTAGAACACAAGTATATTCATTTTCAAAAAGGTGTTTACTAAATTTCATTCACATCAAAATAACCGGCATTGTAAAAACTGAGATAACAATGCCCAAAAAGTAATAGAATGGTTGTAAGAAGGATATTTGCTTTGGTATTTTCGTTCCTATTTTTAATGGCATGTAACAATAATAATGCCTATCAAAAAATAGTCAATAACCCACAATTGTTTACCAATACAGTGCACGAATTAAATACGGTAGTAATGGGGAATAATTTTGGGCCGGTAGTAGCATCACGCAACTATGCGTATGCAGCTATTGCCGCTTATGAAGTAATAGCAGCAGGATATCCACAACAATATCAATCATTGCAAGGACAATTAAACGGTTTAAATTCGGTAGCTAAGCCCGACACAACACAACCTATCAACTACAACTTCGCCGCTATTTTAGCATATTGTAAAGTGGGTGAAGCGGTAACTTTCCCGGAAGGGAGTATGAAAACCTATGTTGATAGTTTAGTACAGTTGGTTAAAAAGAATGGAATGAGCGAAGCAATGTATAATGCTACCAAACAATATGCAGATGCAGTTGCGCAATCTATCATTGCCTGGAGTAAAAAAGATAATTACGCTGAAACACGCAGTATGCCTAAGTTTACGGTAATTGACAGTCCCGGTCGTTGGGTACCTACTCCGCCGGCTTATGCCCAGGCTATGGAACCGCATTGGAATTTAATTAGACCAATGGTTATGGATAGTGCATCTCAGTTCAGAGCAGAAAAAGCTATACCCTTTAATGTAACGGATAAAAAAAGTCCTTACTATTTACAAGTAAAAATGATGTTGGATAGTTGTACGAATTTAACACCAGAACAAAAACACATTGCAAATTTTTGGGATGACAATCCGGGTAAACTAAATGTAAATGGCCATGCCATGTTTGTGTTTAAAAAGTTTTCACCCGCAGGACATTGGATGAGCATTGCCGGTATTGCTTCAAAAAAAGCAGGTGCCGACTTTGCACAAACCGTGTATGCAACAGCGAAAACCGCTATAGCTTTATTCGACGCATTTATACAGTGCTGGAATGAAAAATATACTTATAACACAATAAGACCCGAATCTGTTATTAATAAATATTTTGATGCAAATTGGCGTCCCGAATTGCAAACTCCGCCTTTCCCTGAATATACCTGTGGACATTGTACCATTTCGGCATCGGCTGCCGAGGCCCTTACCAGCATTTATGGCGATAACTTCCCTTACACCGATTCTACAGAATTAGAATTTGGTATTCCAAGCAGGAGTTATCAATCTTTCCGACAAGCTGCACTTGAAAATGAAAAAGCTCGTTTTTATGGTGGCTTGCATTACTGGAATTCCTGCGGACAAGGCCATAACAGCGGTATTAAAGTTGGCACTTTAGTGGTACAAAAACTTAAAATGAAAAAATAAGTTTTCCCTACATCGTGGGTAATTCTTGCACCTACAGCAAGTGACAGCCGTTATTGGCTAACGGTATTGTATTGCTTTTCCAAAACCACAATCAATCAAAACTAACGAAACAACTATGAGAGTAACCCTGAAAATTTTACTTGTTGGAATTGTATTTATGCTAACATTTCAAAACATACAAGCACAAACTGAACAAGATGGTATTATGATGGCCAAAGAAAATTGGTGTACCGGTTTTGTTTATAATTACAGTAGTTGGAATAACTATTGGGAAGGTACTTTTAAACGAAGCAATGCCAATTTAGGAACTGTTTCTACCCAATCATTGGCTTTTATGGGTGCCTATGGAATTACCGGCAAGTTAAATGTATTGTATAGTTTACCCTACGTACACACTCACGCTTCTGCCGGTACATTACACGATATGGAAGGTTTACAAGATGCAAGTATTTGGTTGAAATGGCAAGTTTGGCAGAAAAAAGTTCAACAACAAAAATATGCCTTGTATGTAACTGGAGGCTATTCATTCCCCACTACCAATTATCAGGCCGATTTCTTGCCATTGGCTATTGGTTTAAGAAGTAAAACAGCCTCTATTCGCTTAATCATGGATTATCAAAAAAAGAATGTATTTGTAACAGCTACTGCTGCTTATGCTAACAGACAAAATATTTATATTGACAGATTTGCTTATTACACTACTGAAATGCATTATACCAATGAAGTGGCAATGCCCGATGTAATGAATGCTGCTTTAAGGTTTGGTTATAGAAAGAAAGAAGATTTTGCAGAAATTGCTATCGTCAATAATACCACGTTAGGTGGTTTTGATATGCGTAAAAATGATATGCCTTTCCCAAGTAATAAAATGAATTTTACAACTGTAGGCATTGATGGGAAATATGCCATTCCTCATTTTCATCGCATTTCCATTACAGGTGGAATTAGCTATGTAGTTGCCGGCCGTAATGTTGGTCAGGCAACAACCGCTTCAATCGGCATTTTTAAAGTATTCGATTTTGCTTCTGCACGTCAAAAACAAATCAATCACCAAACCAACAACTAACTGTATGAAAAAATTATTTATATATATAACAATTGCCATTAGTGCCGGATTAATTATTTATGCATGCAATAAAAATGCACCGGATATTACAGCCGATGTACCACCATTGCAACCACAAAATATTGATCTAAATGCAGGCACCTGGAAAACCATATTACTTACCCGCCCCGATACTTTTGCGGTAGCGGCTCCCTCAGCTGTTACTTCAGCCGATTATATTGCCGAATTGAATGAAATAAAAGGATATCAAAAAAGTTTAACTTCTGCTCAACTAAATACAATAAAATATTGGGCTGCCGGTGGTGTATTGCGTTGGAATGAAATAATGCGTGGTTTGGTTACTAAATACAATTTACCCGCATATCAAAATCCCGATGGAACTTACCCTATACCCAGCGCTGCTAACCCATTTGCTTATCCTTTATTCCCATTTGCAAATCCACCGTATGCTGCCAGGGCGTATGCCTATGTTAGTGCCGCACAATATGATGCATTGGTAGCTTGCTGGTATTATAAAAAATTATACAACAGAGCTGCGCCTTATGCCAATGACAATACAATACAAGCGAAAGTGCCCACTTCAACTTTGCCATCATATCCGTCTGAAGCAGCAGTAATGGCCGGTGTAACTGCCGAAATGATGAAATTATTATTTCCTACCGAAATTGCTAATATTGAACAAAAAGCACATGAACAAGAGTTAGCAATGATGATGGCCGGTGCTGCAACCCGTAGCGATATAGCCGCAGGGGAAGCATTGGGTCGCCAGGTGGCAGAAGCATTTATTGCACGAGCAAAAGCCGATAATGCCGGTAAAGCAGTTGGTACACCCACCGATTGGAAAAATTTTGAAACCGTAACATTGGCTCGTGGTGAAACACCTTGGTATAGTTTGGAAACACCCAAACGCCCTCCCATGTTACCTTTGTTTGGAAAAGTAACACCTTTCTTATTTCCTGCAGCAACGGTACCTACTTTGCGTCCCGGACCTCCGCCTTCAACAAAAAGTCAAACTTTAATGGATGCGGCAACTGAAGTGTACAATAAAATTAAATCTCCTTCTCGCGAAAATATACAACACGTTCAGTTTTGGGCTGATGGTGTTGGTACATTTACACCTCCGGGACATTGGGATGCCATTGCTGCACAGGATTTCATTACCAAAAATTTTAGTGAGGTAAGATGGGCTCGTAATTATGCTTTGGTAAACATGGCATTAATGGATGCTGCTATTGTTTGTTGGGATGTGAAATATTATTATTTCAATCCTCGCCCAACACAAATAAACCCTTCCATAAAAACATTAACGGGTATTCCGAATTTCCCCTCTTACATCTCCGGGCATTCTACTTTCAGTGGGGCTGCGGCTACAATATTGGCACATATAGTTCCCGATCAGGCCAATAAATATTGGGCACTAGCTAATCAAGCTTCAATGTCCCGGTTAGAGGGAGGTATTCATTATAAAATAGATTGTGATAGTGGATTAGTTGTAGGTAGTAAAGTAGGCAATTATGCTGTTTTAAGAGCTAAACAGGATGGTGCTGATTAAAATATTAAATTTTTTCGATTAAGTTCATCTAGCGTACCCCCTGTGTTTCTACACGGGGGCTTTTTTAAAATTATTACTTAAAAATAAACTTTTTTTTGATAGTTCACTTTTAATATTTTGATTGATATGAAAATTTTACGTTTCACGGTATTTTGCTTCTTTTTAGTAATAATTACCAGTTCTCACACATTTGCTCAAGAAAATCTTCAAAACAACACTAAAAACCCCGAAACCGATACTATTCCGGTAAATGAATTACAGGAGGTAATAGTAAACACTACACTTCGCGATTCCATACAATACTTACCCGAAGTAAAAGGAGTGTATGTTTTTGCAGGGAAAAAAACCAACATTGTTATACCCAATTCAACACAGGCTAATTTAGCTCAAAACAATGTTAGGCAATTATTTGCAAAAGTACCCGGTGTTACTACATGGGATATGGATGGTGCAGGCACCCAATTAAACATTGGCTCAAGAGGTGTTGACTCGCATAGAAGCATAGAAATGAACATGCGCCAAAATGGCTATGTTACCAATAGCGATATTTTTGGCTATCCCGAAAATCACTATACTTTACCACTCGAAGCGGTGCAGGAAATTCAATTTGTAAGGGGTTCTGCAGCCTTGCAGTATGGAAGCCAATATGGCGGTATGATGAATTTTATTATTAAGCAGGGCGATAGTACAAAACCTATTGCCGTTGAAAGTATTCAAACTGCCGGTAGCAATGGTTTTTTTAATTCCTATAATGCTGTTGGCGGAACAGTAGGAAAAATTAATTATTATGCTTACTATGACAATCGACACGGTAATGGTTGGCGACCTTCACAAGCGTTCGATTATCAGGCTTACTATGCCAACATAGAATATCGTTTCAATAATAATGGAAGTATTGCTTTGCAATTTTCACGCATGAATTATGTGCAACAAATTGCCGGAGGTTTAACCGATGCTCAATTTGCACAAAATCCCCGCCAATCACTTAGAAATAGAAATTTCTTTAATCCCGAAATAAATATTCCTGCTATTATATTCAAATATGCATTTTCACCCAATACCAAATTACAAGTAATTTCAAATGCCTTGTTTGGCCAACGCAACAGTGTTCAATACATCAATACACCCAATATTCCCGACACGGTTAATTTACAGTTGGGCACTTATAATCCGCGCCAGGTGGATAGGGATTATTACAGCAGCTTTAGCACAGAAGCCAGGTTGTTGCATACTTATAAAATTGGGAAAACTACCAATTCATTAGCTGCAGGTTTTCGCTTATCATCAGAGGTTACTCGCCGTGATCAATTAGGAGTAGGCACTACAGGCAGCAATTTTGATTTATCATTAGTAGCACCTTATGGTACAGTGTTGCGTTTCCATACCAATAATGCCGCTGTATTTGCCGAAAATGTTTTTCAAATTACACCCAAATTTTCTATCACTCCCGGTTTTCGCTATGAACTTATTCAGTCTGACTACACCGGTTTAATTTCCCATGCTACAGTTCCGGTTGCTTATAATGGCAACAGAAGCTTCCCTTTATTTGGTACCGGTTTGCAATATCAACTTACTAAATCCACACAATTGTATGGTAATATTTCGCAGGAATACCGACCTTATTTGTACTCCCAAATTACACCTGCCGACAGGGTAGATGTAATTGACCCCAATTTAAAAGATAGCAAAGGCTATGACATTAGTGTAGGCTATCGTGGCAATATTAAAAATATTCTACAGTTTGATGTGGACGTGTTTCGTGTATTTTTTGGAAACAGAGTTGGCTTAATTACCCAAAAAGATGCGAATAATAATCCATATTTATTAACCACTAATATTGGAAATGCAGTAGCAAAAGGCGTTGAAGCTTATGGTGAAGTTTCATTGGTTGCATTGTTTAATGGCAATAATAAATTAAAGGATGTTAGACTGTTTAATTCTTTAGCCTATACACATGCCCGTTATACCAGTGGTGAATTAAGTGCAAATGGTACAAATATTAACCTAACCGGAAATTATGTTGAACATGTACCGCAGTGGGCAGACAGAGCCGGCCTAACATTACTGTTTAAACAATTTACAACTACGCTTCAATTTAGTTATACCGACAAAAGTTATAATGATGCCTTAAATACCATTAGCAGTGCAAATGGTGTTACGGGAATTATACCATCATATGCATTATGGGATTGGTCAATGGGATATGCTTTCTCAAAAAAATATCGTATTACCGGCGGAATTAATAACCTGTTGAACTTAAGTTATTTTAGTCAGCGAATTACTTTTTATCCCGGACCCGGTATACTTCCTGCCGATGGCAGAACTTTTTACGTAAGCTTTTCAGTAAAAATGTAAACTATAGTACTATGCAACAGCCAACACTTTCTTCCAACTACCCGGCCAATAATTTTTCCTCTGCCAAAGCATTGAATATTGTAATTTGGTTAAACCGATTAGCATTGGCCTTAGTATTTATTTGGTTTGGTTACTTAAAAGTTATTCATGTATCACCTGCCGAAGGCCTGGTGCAGCATTTACATAGTGTAACGGTTGTTCATTATATTCCTATTAATGTATTTATTACTTTATTGGGGATGATAGAAGTAGCAGTGGGTATTTTGTGGTTATTTCCTAAACTTACTAAACTGGCATTTTTGTGTTTTATTGCACATATGTTTACAACATTTTTACCCCTGTTTTTTTTGCCCGGCGATACCTGGCAACATGCTTTTGTATTAACCTTAACAGGACAGTATATTGTAAAAAATGTAGTATTAATTGCCAGTGCTACTACTATATGGTTTATCAAAAGCAGTAGTTTGGTTTAACCATAACTACTGCTTTATGTTATACTGATAAAGGTTCCATTATGGCAAACTCATAGGGGGCTAGTATTAAGTATTCATAATCGGCACCAACGGTATACACCTGACGATTTACATGATTCAGTAACTGTTTTGGGGCATCTCCATTTTCTTTAAAGGCATACCAGGTTAAATAAGCTGCTTTGTTGCTGTAATTAAACAAGGCAAAAATTCGTTGATGAGTATTGTAACGTATAAAACCAGCCACATGAATATTGTGTGGAGTTAACCAAACAATATTGCTATAATCACTTAACACCGACAGTTGTTTTCGAAGTTGTAATAATTGTTTTGTTTTAGAGAAGATTTGCTGCTCAACAGTTCCTGCTTTATTTCTTTTTTCATTTTTATTCCAATTAATGAGTGGGCGGTGCATCCACCTGTTGTCATAATTTTTTGATGGATCAGATAAATAAGAATAATCGTTGGTATAACCTACTTCATCACCATAAAATAACATGGGCAATCCACCAATAAAAAAAGAGTGCGCTTGCATTAAAATAATTTTTGCAATAGATTCTTGAATTGCTGTTTCATTTTGAGTGTTTTCTGCCAATTCCAATCCGCACAATGAGGCTAATGTGCCACTTATACGTGCATCTTGTGTTTTGGGGTTTACTGAAAACAAAGCACCTCGGGCAGGCGAACCTTCAATGTTTCCGGAATAATAATTTTTTAAGAATCGTCTGTGTTCTAAAGGGTTATATCCTGCTTTTTGAATACTGGCATCTTCATAGCCTAAGCCAATATCGTCATGGCAGCGTGTGTACGTTATCCAACTGGTGCCAACAGGTTTTTTAATTAAATCTTCCTGCGCCGCTAACATTACTCTAACATCTTGTGTTGCTAAGGCATCCCACTGTAATGCCATTTGGGTAGCATTATAAGCAAAATCACATTCGTGTGCAGTATATAAGCCATTGCCAAAGTATTGCATAATTTTTTTAGGTGCTACAATTGCTTCACCTAATAAAGCCATGCCCGGAGCTGCAACTTCTACACAGCATTTAATTAATTGTAATAGTGTATGTGCTTGGGGTAAATTTTGGCAGGTTGTTCCTAATTGTTTCCAAATAAATGCAGGTGCATCAATGCGCAATATATCAACGCCTAAATTGGCGTAAAAATAAATATTGTCCAGCATGGCTAAAAATACTTCCGGATTGGTATAGTTTAAATCCCATTGGTATTGATGAAATACGGTCATTACCCACTTGTTACATTCGGGAATGAATGTGAAATTGCCGGGTGCCGATTCCGGAAATATTTCCGGCATGGTTTCATCATAACGGTCAGGTATTTGTCTGTCGTTATACATGTAATAAAATTGCTGGTAATACTCATCTCCTTGTTTTGCCTTCAGTGCCCATTCGTGTTGGTTTGAGGTGTGGTTTAAAACAATATCCAGCATTAAATACATGTTTTGCCGCTCCATATTTTGTTGTAACTGACGCAACTGATCTAAATTTCCAAAACGCTTATCTATTTTTCTAAAATTAGATACCGCATAGCCACCATCACTTTCTTTTGCAGGGCTTTCAAATAAAGGCATTAAATGCAAAACATTTACACCTAACTCAGCGAAGTAGGGTAAGTGTTTATTCAGGTTTTCTATATTGCCGCAAAAGCGGTCAACATATAAACTCATACCTGCCAATTCATTGCTTACAAACCAATAATCTTCTTTCAATTTTTGGGTGTCTTTGTTTAGTAAGTTAACAGGCCTATGTTGGTGAGTCTTAATAATAAGTTGTAACAGATTATTCCATACCATTAATGCATTGGGATGATTTCCATACAATTGTTGATACAATGCCTCAATAGCAGTGGCATTGGCAATAAACCTTGTAAAAAATGCTTGATGAGTGTTGGTATTTTCCTTGAACTGTTGTTGTAACAGTTCACTTATATGGTTGTGTAATTCTTTTTTAAACACGCCTCAAAAATTTAATAATTAAAAAAATTATGTATGAAAAATTTGGTTGCTTAAATGTTTAAAAGCCTCCATGGCACCCATATAAGTACAAGTTTTAGCACCTGCTTTGTTGGCATTAAGCACCATTTGCTGCCAGTCTTCAAACTTTAATTGATTAAGTTGTGTAAAGGGTAGTGTGCTTAATTGATAAAGTAATGCACCTACAAACGCATCGCCTGCGCCGGTTGTATCCACAACATTTACAGGTATACTTGCAATGGTAATTTGCTGTTTTTTATAGCTTAATAACGTACCCTCCTTGCCTAAGGTAATGCAAAAAGTTGCTTGTGATTGTTGTGATAACCAATCTGCTGCTTCTGCAACTGTTGGCATACCCGAAATTAAAAGTGCTTCTTCATCACTTACTTTAAAAAAGTGACAGTGTTGTATAAACTGTATTGATTGCTTTATGAAGCTTTGTTGTTGATGTGCAAATAATAAATGTCGGTAATTTGGGTCAAAGCTAATGAAATAATTTTTTTCTTTTGCTTCGTTTAATAAGCTATGGTATGTTTGCTGTAAATGTCCGGGCAAGAAAGCTGTTGCTGAGCCAAAATGCACAATGCCGGTACCGTTGTGTAATAAGCTTTTGGTTTCATCTAGGGTTAAATATCCATCAGCCCCACGGTTAAATACAAAATCGCGTTCACCATCTTCTTTTAATGATACAAAAGCAAAAGTGGTAAACTGTTCTTTAGTAGCAATCATATATTCTGTATTCACACCAAATTCTTGCATAGTGTGTATAAGCTGCATTCCAAAGGGGTCGTTACCCACTTTAGCAGCAAGTTCAACTTTACCGCCAAGTGCGGCAATTGCAGCAGCCACATTAGTTGGGGCACCGCCTGTTTTTTTCAAAAAATGTTCACCTGCCTCTAGCGTTTTGCCTTTATCGGTACAAATCATATCAATAAGGGCTTCTCCAATACAAGTTATTTTTTGCATAATGTATTATTTTGTTGTAAGCTTTTGTATTTCATGGCATCGCCTGTTGTGTCACTCACTGCATCGTTCGGAACAATGTTGTGCATTTAATGCCCTGCAGATGCAAATGGCACAGTTGCTTCATTAGAAATAGCTTTTGATGGTTTAATAAAGGTTGTGGCAAATGCTGCCAGTAATAATAATATGCCCGCAAAGCCAATAGCGTTAGTAGGTTTACTGTTTAATAACCAATGATAAACAAAGCCAAACGTAGTAGTTTGTAAAATCATAGGAATTACAATCATCATATTTATAATACCCATATAAACGCCATAGCGTTCTTTAGGAATGCTTCCAACTACTATAATATATGGAACGCCCATCATACTGGCCCAGGCAATGCCAAAGCCAATCATGGGAATAAACAATAATTCTTTTTGTGCAATATGCGGGAATATCAATAGTCCCGCACCGGCCATTAATAAGCATAAAATGTGTACATATTTGGCACCTATTTTTTTGGCCAACCAAACCAATAAGAACGCTGATAAAAAAGTTACAATATTATAAAAGCCATTTACTTTCCCGGCCCATACAACAGCTTGCTCATACAATGCAGGATTGCCATCGGGGGTTGTATGGAAAATGGAATCGGCAATACTCAATGATACAAATTGCCAGTAGCAAAACATAGCATACCATTGAAAAAGATAGATGAGGGCTAAAACCCACATGATGCGCGGCATGTCTGCAATAGCAGCAAATATTTCTTTAATGGAAGCGATCAATCCGGTTTGTTTGGCTTTTAATTCAGTTAATTCTTCTTGTGTAGGCGGAATTTCAGGTGTAGTGCTTACCGACCATACCACACTCACAATTGAACAAATAGCTCCAACAAAAAAGGAACCAAATACCCAATAAGGAATACCCGAGCGCCCATCACTTGTAGTACTTTCACCTGTAATAATGTTTTTGAAAAAGCCTAATGATAAGTTAGCTAAAGTAATGCCTAAGCCGGTAAAAAAGCTTTGGGTTAAAAAGCCCATGGCCCTTTGTTTTTCAGGTAATTTATCGGCAATAAAAGCCCGGTATGGCTCCATGGCTGTATTATTGGCGGCGTCTAAAATCCATAGTAATCCGGCAGCCATCCATAAGCTTTTACTGAATGGAAATGCAAAAAGGGTAAGACTGCAAAAAATGGCACCTATTAAAAAGTAGGGTTTCCGTCTTCCCCACCGTGGATGCCAAGTCCTATCACTCATGGCACCAATCAGCGGTTGAATTAATAACCCGGTCATGGGGCCAGCTAAATTCAGCAATGGCAACTCTTCCGGTTTGGCATGCAAAAAAGTATAAAGGGGGTTAATGGCTGTTTGTTGCAAACCAAAACTGTATTGAATGCCGAAAAAGCCAACATTCATGTTTATAATTTGCCAAAAGCTTAAGGTTGGTTTTGTAAAACGCATTGTATGGCTTTAGTTTATTCGAGTTAAGCAGCAGCAGTTTTTCAATTCGTCTAGCACTTAAAGATAATGTTTAACAAGCTATGAATAATTACTGCCAAAAAGCGCAATCGTTTGATGTTTACATTTTATGCGTTAAACAGGAATAAGCTAGATTTTAAAATATTTCATTTTTCTTTAAAAAAATGACTCAAAAAATTTTTGTATTGTGTAAAAAATACACAAATTTGTATGTCAATGTGTTTTTTGTACACATTGCCGCAAACGTTTGCAGATCAACTTTGACCGTATGAAAAAATTTCTACTTGTACCATTTTTATGTTTAGGCATTCTTGTTGCTCATGCGCAGCTTTTAAGTTGGTCGCCCGCCTTCATACAAGATACCAGCAGTAAAATAGTCATAACCTGCGATGCTACTAAAGGGAATAAAGGCTTGTTAAATTATACACCTGTTACTAATGTGTATGTACACATTGGGGTTATTACAACGGCCAGTACTTCTTCAACCGATTGGAAATATGTGCCTTTTACTTGGGGTACTACAAATCTGGCAGCAAATGCGCCATCTGTTGGAACAAATTTGTGGCAGTATACCATTAACGGCGGTTTGCGTAACTTTTTTAATATTACCAATCCAAATGAAAAAATTTTAAAAATTGCTATTTTATTCCGTAATGGAAATGGTTCATTAAAACAGGCAAATGCTGATGGGTCGGATATGTATATTCCTGTTTATGATAATGGCTTGTATGCCAGAATTGATACACCGCTGAAACAACCTACTTATATTCCCATACTTGAACCTTTTACTAAAAATATTGGTGACACTTTGGTTATCAATGCTAAGGCAAGTCAACCTTCTCGCTTAACTATTTATTATAACGGTAGTGCCATTGTGCAAGATAGCCCTGCTGTTACATTGTCGGCCAGACCTGTTATTGCTGCTGCAGGCACGCAAACAGTTATAGCTGAGGCATATAACGGTACAGTCTTTTCGCGAGATACAGTAAGTTTTTTGGTTTCGGGTGGCACTAATATTGCACCGCTTCCTAATGGTGTAACCGATGGGATAAATTATGAGCCGGGTGATACATCGGTAACATTGGTATTATTTGCGCCACATAAAAATAAAATTATTGTGCTGGGCGATTTTAATAATTGGACTCCTTCCTTGAATTACCAAATGAATTTAACACCGGATAGTTTACGGTTTTGGATTCGTATAACAGGATTAACGCCCGGTGTGGAATATGCCTATCAATACCAAATAGATGGCAGTTTATACGTTGCCGATTATAATACGGAAAAGGTGTTAGACAAAAATGTTGATCCGCAAATTCCATCTACAACTTATCCTAATTTAAAACCTTTCCCTGCAGGGGCTGTAGGTTCATTGGTTAGTGTACTGCAAACCGCTAAACCGGCTTATAATTGGCAGGTAACAAACTTCAATCGCCCTGACAAACGCAACTTGTTAATATATGAATTGCTGATTCGCGATTTTACTGCTACACAAAACTGGAAAGGATTACAAGACACCTTAACCTATTTGAAACGATTAGGTGTAAATGCTATTGAAGTAATGCCTTTCAATAATTTTGAAGGATACAGTAGCTGGGGCTATAATCCTAACTTTTATTTTGCCCCCGATAAAGTTTATGGAACTGAAACAGCTGTAAAACAATTTATAGATGCTTGTCATCAGCAAGGCATTGCCGTTATAATGGATATGGTAATGAACCATTCTTTTGGTTCTTCGCCTATGGTGCAAATGTATTGGGATCCTGTCAACAATATTCCTGCAGCCAATAGCCCTTGGTTCAATCAATATCCCACCCATGCTTACAATGTGGGTTATCAGTTTAATCATCAAAGTCAGGCTACAATCGATTTTCGGAATCGTGTAATCACTTACTGGTTAACCAAATACAAGATTGACGGATTTAGGTGGGACTTGGCAAAAGGCTTCACCCAAAAAAATACTTGTGATGCTTATGGTAATAATTGTAATGTAGCTGCCTGGGGTAATTATGATAGTGGTAGAGTGGCTACCTGGAAAAATATTTACGATAAAATTCAATCCGTTTCCAGTGGTGCTTATTGTATTTTGGAAATGTTTGCAGATAATTCGGAAGAGTTGGTGGAAGCCAATTATGGTATGATGTTATGGGGAAACTTAAACAGCAACTTTAATCAGGCAACCATGGGGTATAGTAATCCATCATGGGATATCAGTTATGGCGTTTACACCAACAGAGGTTATAGTCAACCCAATTTAATTACGTATATGGAAAGCCATGACGAGGAGCGATTGATGTATAAAAATGAGCAATATGGCAACAGTAATGGAAGTTATAATATAAAAGACACGGCAACCGGATTAAAGCGAAATGCCATGGCTACTGCATTATGGGCAATGATACCCGGCCCCAAAATGTTGTGGCAATTTGGCGAACTAGGGTATGATTACAGTATTAATTATTGTATGTCAACGAACACAGTTGACCCATCCGGCACTTGCAGAACAGACCCAAAACCTTTGCGATGGGACTACTTAACCCAACCCAACCGTTTGGCATTGTATAATGTATATGCCCAACTGTTTAAGTTGCGTACTAATCCTATATACAGTTCAACTTTTGCTTCGCCCAAAAATATCAGCTACAACTTAGGTAATGCTTTTAAACAATTAATTGTAACCGGCGATTCATTAAGCGTTGTGTTTGTTGGAAATTTTGATGTTAATCAGCAATCCGCTACCGTTACTTTTCCCACTGCCGGTACTTGGTACAGCTATTTAACCTCTAAAACCATTACCGCATCCGGTGGTGCTGATAATATTACTTTACAACCGGGTGAATATTATGTTTATACCAATAAGAATGTGAATAATACCGTTGTAACAGCTATTCCGCCTATTACCAATCCATTGGAGAATATGCAACTTCAGGTAATGCCCAATCCTGCAGGGGCCAATGCAACAGTACAATTTGAATTACCGGTAAGCGGTAATGCAAGGATTGATGTGTACAATATTGAAGGTCAATATATGGCTAATATTTGGAATGGGTTTAAACCAAAGGGAATACAAACCATTTCGCTTTACAGCAACAATTTTACGAATGCTGGTTTGCCAAACGGATTGTATTTTATTGTGTTGGAACAAAATGGAAACAGAAAAGTGCAAAAATTTTTACTAGCAAAATAAATTTTTTACTACTTAAACAACAGAAAACATACAACTATGAATTTAAAACGACTGCTTGTTGCTGTAACGTTGGCTATGTTTGCCTTTAGTGTGCCTGCGTTAGCACAAAACAAGGAGGTTACGGGAAAAGTAACCGATGTAAAGGATGGAAGTCCTTTAGCAGGTGTAACCATTGCTGTTGCCGGAACGCAGATAGCTACTGCTACTGATGCCAATGGTGTGTTTCGCTTAAAAGTTCCTGCCGATGCCAAAAAGCTTACCATTTCAAGTATTGGTTATGCTACTCGCGAAGTAAATATTGAAACCGGCGAAATGAGTATTGCTTTATCACCTGTTAGTACTGCTTTAAATGAAGTGGTAGTAATTGGTTATGGAACCAGCAAGAAAAAAGATTTGACAGGTTCTGTTATTAATCTTACGGCGAAGGATTTTAATAAGGGAAGCATTACAACTCCCGAACAATTAATTATGGGTAAAGCAGCCGGTGTTCAAATTACCTCAAATAGCGGTGCGCCTGGTGCAGGAAGTACCATTCGTATTCGTGGTGGTGCGTCATTAAACGCCAGTAATGACCCTTTAATTGTAATTGACGGAGTACCCTTGTCGAACAATCAAATTTCCGGTCAAGCTAATCCTTTATCATTAATCAATCCCGATGACATTGCCAGTTTTACGGTATTAAAAGATGCATCGGCTACTGCTATTTATGGTGCAAGGGGTTCAAATGGTGTAATTATTATTACTACTAAAACCGGTTCATCAGGTAAGCCTAAGTTTAGTTTTACTTCTCAACTGCAAGTTTACACACCAACCAAAGAAGTACCGGTATTAAGTCCTTCACAGTTCAGAGCGTATGTAAATGCTAATGGTACACCGGCTCAAATTGCTTTAATGGGAAATGCGAATACCGATTGGCAGAAACAAATTTACCATACTGCATTAGGACAGAATAATGAATTAAGTGTATCAGGGGCTTTAAAGAATATGCCTTATCGAATTTCTGCAGGCTTTTTAAACCAAGACGGTATTTTAAAAACCGATAATTTAAAAAGAACTTCTTTAAGCATCAACCTTAATCCTCATTTATTTGATAACCATTTAAATATTCAGTTTAGTGTTTTAGGTACCTACAGTCAAAGCCGCTTTGCTAACCAGGGCGCTATAGGGGCTGCTGTGAATTTCGATCCAACACAACCTGTTTATTCCGGCAGTAACCGGTTTGGTGGTTATTGGGAATGGTTAGATCCTACTTCTATAAGTGGTTTAAAAGGGTTGGCGCCTCGTAACCCCATGGGTTTATTAATGATGCGTGATGATAAAAGCACTGTACAAAGAAGTATAGGTAGTGCACAATTCGATTATAAAGTACACTTCTTGCCCGATTTGCATGCCAAGTTAAACTTGAGTTACGACATTTCGCAAGGAGAAGGTACAATATATGTGCCTGACAGTGCTGCATCCAGCTATAAAAGATTTGTAGATGCTAATGGTGTTTATCACAGTGGTGTAAATGATCAATACAAGCAAACCAATGCAAATACATTTTTGCAGTTTTATTTGAATTACATTAAAGATTTGAAAAAAATACGCAGCCGTATTGACGTAATGGGCGGTTATGAATTCAATGACTATTTAACTACCAATTATTATTATGCTGATTATTCTGCCAACGGTGTAAAAGCACCCAATTCAGATCCCACATACCCGTTTGATAAGCCTGAGAATACCATCATTTCTTTCTTTGGACGTTTAAATTATACTTATGCCGATAAGTATTTATTAACTGCAACATTCCGTCGCGATGGTTCTTCTCGCTTCAGTCCTAACAACCGCTGGGGTAATTTCCCATCAGTTGCATTGGCATGGAAAATTAATCAAGAAAATTTCCTGAAAAATGTAAGGGCTTTATCCGATCTTAAATTAAGAGCCAGTTATGGTATTACCGGACAGCAAGATGGTATAGGTAATTATGATTATATATCATATTACAGTTTAAGTAATGCTACTGCCGAATATCAATTTGGTAATACTTATTACCAAATGTTCCGTCCGGGTGGTTATTATGCCAATAGAAAATGGGAACAAACTGCTACAACAAACGTGGCAATAGACTATGGTTTCTTTAATAATCGCATTACCGGTAGCATTGAATATTATTTTAGAAAAACTACCAACTTGCTGAATTTAATTAACCAACCTGCCGGTACCAATTTCTCCAACCAAATTGTGGCAAATGTGGGTGATATGCAAAACCAAGGTGTTGAATTTACTATTAATGGAACACCTATTCGTACCAAGGATTTGGAATGGAACGTTGGTTTTAATATTACTTACAACCAAAATAAAATCACAAAACTTACCATTTCTAATGATCCCAACTATCCGGGTAACTTGTTTGGAGGTATTTCAGGTGGAACCGGTAATACTATCTTAATTAACTCGGTAGGTTATCCACGTGGATCCTTTTATGTATATAAACAGATTTATGATAAAAATGGTAAACCCATTGAAAATTTGTTTGCCGATTTAAACCGTGATGGCATTATTACTGCAAGCGATTTGTATCGTTATAAATATGCCGATCCCAGAGTGTTCCTTGGCTTTAATTCCAACCTGAATTATAAAAAATGGAATGGCGGTTTTTCACTGCGTGCTAACATTGGCAACTACTTGTATAACAACGTTGCCTCTAGCACAGGTACTATGAAAAACATTTTAAATCCGTTAGGTTATTTAAGCAATGGTTCAGTTGATGTATTAAATACCAATTTTACAGGAACCGGTACTAACTATTACTTATCCGATTACTATGTACAAAATGCATCTTTCTTAAGAATGGATAACATTTTTGTAGGATACAATTTTGGAAAAGTAATTAACAAGAAGGTGGGATTACGTTTAGGCGCAAGTGTGCAGAATGTTTTTGTGATAACTGATTACAAAGGCACTGACCCTGAAATTGCAGGTGGTATAGACAATAACTTCTACATAAGACCAAGAACCTTTGTGTTAAACCTGAATCTAGACTTTTAATTCCATTCAAAATATTTATAAATATTGTTTAATATGAAAACGAATTTATTGAAAATAACAATGGTAGGTTTAATGGCAGCAGGAATCATTACCTCCTGTACCAAAAAGCTGGACCTTACTCCTACCAATGGTATTACTGCCAATCAGGTATTTAGTACCACACAAGGATACCTTGAAGCGGCTGCTAAAGTATATGGCAGTTTTGCTTTAACCGGAAATCAAGGCCCTGCCGGCAGTGGCGATATTCAAGGCATTGATGAAGGTACTTCCGATTTCTTTCGCTTGTATTGGAATGCACAAGAGTTGAGCACGGATGAAGCGGTTGTAGCTTGGGGCGATCCGGGTGTACAAGACTTCCATTTAATGAACTGGACTTCGAACAACCCCATGTTGCAAGGATTGTATTATCGTTCATTTTATCAAATTACTTTATGTAATAACTTCATTAATCAGGCCTCCGATGCTAATTTGGCTGCCAGAGGTATTACAGGCAATGACGCAAGTAACATTCGAAACTTTAGAACAGAAGCACGATTCTTGAGGGCTTATCAGTATAGTGTATTAATGGATTTGTTTGGTAATCCTCCTTTCGCTACAGAAAATGATCCGATTGGTTCATTTTTACCTAAGCAAATTCAACGTGCCGATTTATTTAATTATGTAGAGTCTGAATTAAAAGCTTGTGATTCATTGTTGCCGGCAACCAACAATTACGGTCGAGTGAATAAAGCAACCGCAGAAGCATTATTAGCTCGTATTTATTTGAATGCTCAGGTTTATACAGGAACTGCTCGTTATACCGACGCAATTACTTATGCCACTAAAGTAATTAATGCCGGTTATAGCTTAGTTTCTGATTACCGTTGGTTAATGCGTGCCGATAATAATTTAAATACCAGCGAATTTATTTTTACCATTAATTATGATGGATTAAAAACACAAAACTATGGTGGTTCCACTTTCTTATGTCATGGTTCTGTAGGCGGTAGTATGAATGCCGGTGATTATGGATTAGACGCAGGTTGGGCCGGTATGCGTACCACTAAAGCTTTTGTAAACCTGTTTCCCGATCCCAGTGGTAATACCGACCAACGTGCCGAGTTTTATACCAATGGACAGAATTTAGACATTAATTCATTAACCACATTCACTGATGGTTATGCTATTCAAAAGTTCATTAATAAAACTCGTCCAACTATTCCTAATGTATTAACATCAGGCAACAATGGCTCAAACCCCACATTTGCTGATGTAGATATTCCCTTATTCCGCCTGCCGGAAATGTATTTAATTTATGCAGAAGCTGTGTTGCGCGGCGGAACCGGTGGTAGCGTATCACAGGCATTAACTTACATTAATCAATTACGTACACGGGCTTATGGTGGAAGCACTGCCGGAAATATTGGTGCACCTGATTTAACACTCGACTTTATTTTAGCTGAACGTGGACGCGAACTGTATTGGGAAGGTTTTAGAAGAACAGATTTAATACGTTATGGCTATTTCACTACATCGAATTATTTATGGCCATGGAAAGGAGGAGTACCAACAGGAACTTCTGTAGGCAGCTTCAGAAACCTGTATCCATTGCCTTCTTCCGATGTTTCATCTAATACCAACTTAGTGCAAAATCCCGGTTATTAATTTTTAGTTGTTTAACATTCAACAAAATGTTAGTTGATTGTAAAAAACACAGAAATTAAGCTTGAAAATAAAAGGTACAATAATAGTTACAAACTTTTTAAAACATAAAAAAATGAAAACAATATTTGCCAAACTCTTACTATTCGGTATAGCAGTGGCCTTGTTTGCATCTTGTAAAAAAGATGATGCCATTGATACCTTTCAGGGTGGCACAGCACCTGTTTTAACCGCATCGGTAACAGGTAATATTCCATTAAGCTATACAACTGCTAATAATACGGCACTTACGCTTAACTGGACAAATCCTAACTATATGTTCACTTCGGGCATTAGTTCGCAAAATGTTACCTACTTGATTGAAATAGATACAACCGGTTCAAACTTTACAAACCCTAATCGTCAGACCGTATCCGTTAGTCCCGATTTAAGTATTACTTTCACTCAAAGTCAGTTTAATGATTATTTATTAAACCAGTTAGGGTTGGCTGCAGGTGTACAACACAATCTTGAAATAAGAGTTACTTCTTCTATTAATTCAGTAAAAGCCACTAATTTGGTTTCTAATGTATTGAAGTTTACGGCTACACCTTATGCTATACCTCCTAAAGTGCAACCGCCTACTTCGGGCCAACTTTATTTAATAGGTGGCGACCCCAAATTAAATTCATGGGGTAATCCTGTTCCAACACCCGGTTTACAGTTTACACAAGTAACGCCTACTTTATACACTATTACTGTTCAAATGAGTGGTGGCGATAATACAAGTCCCAATAACCAATTCTTGTTTATACCGGTTAATGGTAGTTGGTCACATAAATACGCAACTAATTCATCTTTAAATCCTACTGAAACAGGTGGCGGATTTGGGTATGACCTGAGTGATAACTTCCCAGGACCTTCACAGCCAGGTACTTACACCATTACTGTTGATTTCCAAAAAGGAAAATATACGGTAGTGAAACAATAAATATTTTTTCTAAAGTAAATTATTAATACGAAAAAATTAAAATATGAAATCAATTTTTAAACTCGGTTTTCTGGCCATATTGCTGGCAGTAGTGTTTACTGCTTGCGATAAGGTAGGGGCGTTAAAAGTGTATGCTCCCGGTACGCCGGTAACTTTAAGCGTGTCAGCAACTAATATTGCTCCGGCTGTTGCCGATTCCAATAAAATAGTGCTCACGTTAAATTGGACAAATCCAAATTATTCGGTTGATAGCTCTAATGTTAAATATATTATAGAGATAGATTCTTCAGGTCGAAATTTTGCCAAAGAAGTTACACGTGTTGTAAATGTTAGTCGCACTTATTCATTTACTGCTAAAGATTTGAATAATCTTTTACTAAGTCTTGGCTTTGCTTATAATACCAAATATCCGGTTGATATTCGTATAACCTCATCATATGCCAATAATAATGAGCAATTAAAATCGAATGTTGTAACCATTAATTTTACTACTTATGTTGTTCCACCTAAAGTAACACCTCCTGCATCAAAAGCTTTATTCTTAGTAGGTAGTGCTACTGCCGGTGCATGGGGAAATCCCGTACCTGTGCCGGCTCAACAATTTAAAATGTTAGATTCTGTAACTTATCAGGGCAACTTTTATTTAAATGGCGGACAGGAATATTTACTATTGCCGGTTAATGGAGATTGGAGTAACAAATATTCGGTAGCCGATAAAACCGTTCCGGGCTTAAGTGCCGGAGGCAGCTTTGGTTTGAACTTAAGCGACAATATTCCGGGACCTGCTAATACAGGTATCTATACCATTACTGTAGATTTTCAGCATGGTACTTTCTCTGTATCATTGGTTCAGCAATATGGCCTATTGTGGGTGCCCGGTGATTATCAAGGTTGGTCACCTGCTTCTGCACCTAATTTAGGTTCACCTAAAAATGATGGCAATTATGATGGTTATATTAATATTCCTGCCGGCGGCACCTATCAATTTAAATTAACCACTACACCCGATTGGAGTAATGCTTTAGGCGATGGTGGTGGCGGTACACTTAGCCCCAGTGGTGGTAATTTATCTGTTCCTGGCCCCGGTTATTATCATATTGTTGCCAACACCAATAACAATACCTGGTCAGCTACTGCAACTACTTGGAGTGTAATAGGAAGCTTTGCAGGAAGCGGATGGAGTAATGATGTTCCGCTTACTTACGATGCCGGTAGTAATACCTGGAGTGCTACCATTACTGCTGCAAACGGTGATCAATTTAAATTCCGTGCCAATAACGATTGGAGTTTAAATTACGGTGATACAGGTGCAGATGGAAGCCTTGATCCGGGAGGTGATAATATTAACCTTACCGCAGGTACTCATAAAATAATTTTATACCTTACCGGTGCAGGATATTATACCTACACTATACAATAGTTACCACTTGTTCAATTCAATATTAAGGCCGGGTTATTTAAAACCCGGCTTTTTTATGTCCCAAAACAAATACAAAATCATGCTAATTGCAAAACATTTTAGTCTACTTGCATACACAACAATTAAACATTGCTTACATTGCAAATATTAAATAAATACTATGCTGTATTCAATGACCGGTTATGGAAGAGTAGAACAAACAATTGGCGATAAAACTTTTATTGTAGAATTGCGCTCTTTAAACGGTAAGCAGTTTGATTTGCGTTTACAAATGCCTGCCATGCTTAAACCTTTTGAGTTTGATATTAGGAGTTTATTAAGTGAATCACTTGAGCGCGGAAGTATTGAATGCATCATTAATTTAAAACAGAATGGTGGGGCTAAACCTGTAACCATTAATACAGACCTGCTGAAAGCTTATTACACATCAGTAGTGCAAATTGCTCACGAATTGAATGCAGAAGCCGATCACTTGTTGGCTGCAGTTTTACGTTTACCTGAAGTAGTAGTGAATACAACAGAAGTAATGACCGAAGCAGAGTGGCAGCATTTCAAAAAAATTTTGGAAGCAGCCATTCAACAATTAAAAAAACATCGTTTGCAAGAGGGGCAATCTATTGAAAAAGACTTGTTGCTGCGACTTAATAATATTGAAGCACAGCAACATATTATTGCCGAGTTGGAACCGCATCGTAGAAAAAAAATAAAAGACAATATTGTAAAATTATTGGAAGAAGCCGTGGGTAAGGATAATTATGATGCCAATAGGTTGGAGCAAGAATTGATTTATTATATTGAAAAAATTGATATTAGTGAAGAGCAGGTTCGCCTGCAAAATCATTGCCACTATTTTAGAAGCATTATTGAAAGTAAGGACGAAAGTAGTAAGGGTAAGAAACTTTCCTTCTTATTGCAAGAATTTGGAAGAGAAATTAATACAACCGGTTCAAAAGCCAATGATGCGGCAATTCAAAAATGTGTAGTGTTAATGAAAGACGAATTGGAAAAGGCAAAGGAACAAGTATTAAATGTGTTGTAATTGTTTTTGTATGAATTCAAATGAATAGTTCCTTCCATAAAAAATATTCTACAAACCCATGAAGCATCGTTACATTTTTCTTTTTATTGGTTTAATGGTATTTTGGGCATGCACTTCCTTAAATGTGTTTGAAAAATCAGTACCATTTCCTAATCATGTGTGGAGCAGCACTGATACTCCTTCCTTTCATTTCAATATTACTGACACCAATGCATTGTATAATTTGTATGTAGTGTTTAGGCATGAAGATGCATATCGTTACAAAAATGTTTGGTTACACATTACGGTTCACGATCCCGATTCCACTTATAGTTTTAATCGTGAATTTACGTTAGCCAATAGTGCAGGATGGTTAGGTACTGCCATGGATGATATTGTAGACCACCGATTGCCATTTAATGCTGTGCCGGCTAAGCTAAAAAAAGGAGAATACTCTTTTACCTTACAACAAATAATGCGTGAAGACCCTTTACAACACGTGCTTAATGCAGGCATTCGAATTGTAAAAATTGCACCATGAAGCTTACCTTCAAACACAGACTAATTATAGTAAGTATTGTATACTGGGTATTATTATTGTACATTCTATCGGCTTTGTTGTGGTGGTTCATAGCATTAAACCATCAAAACGATGCAATGGCAACACTTAAACTGCAAGCAGTAAATACTATCGAACAAGCTTACTTAAATAAGACTGCCGATATTCTTCGCGAAAAGCAACGAAAAACAGCACAATACATTGGTGAAGGATTAACATTCTTGGCCATTATTTTAATTGGTGCCGCTTATGTTTATAGGGCAACGCGCCGACAAATTAAATTGGCACAACAACAGCAAAATTTTATGATGGCAGTTACACACGAACTAAAAACGCCCATAGCTGTTGCCCAATTGAATTTAGAAACATTGCAAAAAAGAAAATTAGACCCCACTATACAAGAAAAGTTAGTCAATAATACCCTGCAAGAAACCAATAGGCTAAATACTTTATGTAATAATATTTTATTTACCTCACAATTAGAAAGTGGCCATTATCATGCAAGTCCGCAAAAAGTAAATTTTTCTGATTTGGTACAAAATGCGGTTAAAGATGCCACAGCACGATTTGCTGGAAGAACAATTGTAGCAGATATAACCCAAGGTGTAAACATAATGGGCGAGCCTTTGTTATTACAAATGCTTATGAATAATCTAATTGAAAATGCTTTAAAATATTCACCAAAGCAGGCATCGGTAACCGTACAACTAAAACAACAAAATCAACATGCCGTAGTAGCTGTAATAGATGAAGGAATGGGTATTTCGGCAGAAGAAAAGAAAAAAATATTTCGAAAATTTTACAGAACCGGCGATGAAAATGTGCGCAGCACAAAGGGTACCGGGTTAGGTTTATATCTATGTAAGAAAATTGCACAACAACACCATGCTACTATTCAGGTGTTGGATAATTTACCCAATGGTAGTATTTTTAAAGTAATTTTTGCTATTGCATAAAATGTAATCATTCAATTAATTTTTTTTCAATGCCCACAAAAGCAAGCATATTATTGGTAGATGATGAAGAAAATTTACATGAAGCTTTAAAATTAAATTTGGAAATAGAAGGCTATACCGTAACCTCAGCTTACAATGGCAGCGATGCTTTAAAAGCTATTGCTAACGAATACTTCGATTTAATTATTCTGGATGTAATGATGCCCGAAGTTGATGGCATAAGCGTTGCTGAAACTGTTAGGGTAAATAACAATGATGTACCAATTTTAATGTTAAGTGCTAAAAATACCGGCGCTGATCGTGTATTGGGTTTAAAAAAAGGGGCAGATGATTACCTAACCAAACCTTTTAATTTAGAAGAATTACTGTTGCGTATTGAAAAGCTTATTGAAAAAAGCAAAAAATTACAAGTAAAAGAATCAGTTGCAGATGTGTATGAGTTTGGCCCAAACAAAATTGACTTTAAAGCACAGGAAGCTATTACAGTAAATGGTAACAAAGTTGATTTAAGTAAGAAAGAAGCAATGTTACTAAAGCTGTTAATTGAAAATAAAGGAGAAGTGGTATCACGAGAAAAAATATTGCAGGTAGTTTGGGGCTATAATGTGTATCCTACAACCCGCACTATTGACAATTTCATTCTTAATTTTCGCAAATATTTTGAAGCCGATAGTAAAAATCCAAAATACTTTCATTCGGTTCGTGGAGCCGGGTATAAGTTTACGCCGGATGAATAAATAAAATTTTTAGCTGTTCGGCTACATCGTACCTATTGGCATTGCTTTGAGGAGCATATAAAGCACTATTGCATGCTGCACATAATTCTTGCAGCGCTTCTTTTCTGCCGTTGTCTTTTTCAATACTTATTTCCTTTTCCAGCATACTAATTACTGCCTTAAAAAAGGCAATATCATCCGGAATAGTTAGCAATTCGTAAATACTTTCGGGTTTGGCAGGCTCTATTAAGTTGTTAGGCGTAACTGCATTCGCTTGTTGAATATCGGTTTTAATATTAATCACATTATTGTTACTGATTACATTTGGTTTAGTATTTTTTTCTTTTTTGTAAAAAATCCACCAGCCTATGGCTAATATCAGTCCAATGCCGGGTATAATCCAAATATATCGGCTGTTGGTGTTTCCTTCTGAATATAGGTCCGGATTAATAAAGTTTTTTAAAGGCGGATTCACTTTTATTTCAATAGGGGTAGTTTCAATAGTTGTGTAACTGCCTGTTTCTGTATTGTAAAAATTATAATGAATGGCAGGTATAACGGTAGTGCCTTGTTGTTTACAAGTAAAAGGGATAGTGAAAGTTTTAGTGCCTGCAGCAGGATATATTAGTTTGTTTACGTCGGTTTCTTCTGAGCTATTAAAGTGCTCAACGCCTTTAGGCCACTGTACTTGCGGTAAAGTAACAGATGAAAAATTACCCGATCCGGTTACTTCAATAATTAATTTATTAACATCACCGGCCGTATCAGTTTTTTTATCCACTCTTGCATTAATTGTAAAATTTCCAATGGCACCGCTAAAATTGGCAGTTCCTTTATAGGTTGGCAGATTTGTTACATTAATTTCAGCAGGTTCACTACTGCAAATGCTGCTGTATTCAAATGTTTGTTGTATGGTATTGTTATTTACCCGATAAAAATTTACGGTGTTCTCAACTTTTGCTATTCCTAAATTTATGGTGCCGGCAGTTAGTGGTATTAATTGTACTTTTCGAATAATATAAGTACTGTATTTTTTGCCATTCAATAATTTTGTTTCCGAACGTAAATCTTGCGTTGTCATTTCATAAACAGTACATCCATTAAAAACGGGTTGTTGTACTAATTTTGAAGAAGTACGCAAACGGCTGTACAAAGTGTATGTTACTAAAACAGGCTCTCCTACTACACAATTTGTTTTACTGGTTTCAACCCGAATAAAAATATTATCCTTCATTTTTTTGGCCACATCTTCACCTGGTGATACAATGGCATTACGTTCTGTTTCAGTTGGCTCATCCGTAACATCGCTTTCAAAAAAGCCACCGGGCATTTGTAAGCCCGATTGTTGTCGCCTTCCGGCGGGAACATTTTTTTGTACTAAAATAGTTATGGGCTTGCAACGGATGTTGGTTGACGAAAGGTGTAGCTCCCCGGCCGGAATTTCAATATTCCCGGTTTTTAAAGGTTGTAATTCATAGCTAATAGTAGTTTCTGTTTTTTGATTGCCATTTATGGAAACATGTTGTATTTGAAAAAAAGGACCTGAGATAATACGCCAATTGTTGAAAACCGGTGCTACCCAATTGTTCATACTTGCTTCGCCTTTATAAGTATAACTTACCTGTAGCGTTTCTTGCAGGCCAATGGTATTATAGGGTGTATTAATTTCAAAAGTACTTTGAGCCAGCAATGAAATCGGTAAGAGTAAAATTAATACAATAGGCAAACTATATTTAAATACATAACGCATAAGTGCCAAACAAATATAAAACCTTAGCCCTGGGTTTTTGCAACCTGTGGGTTAATATGGGGTTAAAACATAACGCACAATAATGTATGTTTGTTAAAAATATAGGCCATGAATTTGGAAAGTTTATTAGAATTTTTAGAACCTGTACCCATACATACCATTGCCAACGAACAATCATTTGCTGAAACCCACATTGGCGGCCAAATAGATATGTATGTTGCTGATGGGGCTTTGCCGGAAATTGAAAATGCAGATTTAGTTATCATTGGTTGTAATGATATGCGTGGCGCCGGTATTCATAGTAATCATTCAAGTGCAGATGCCATCAGAGAAGCTTTTTATCCTTTATTTTATTGGCATAAAGAGGTTAAACTGGCCGATTTAGGTAACGTTAAAATTGGTGCAACATTGGCCGATTCCTATGCAGCTTTAAAAACTGTTGTGAAGGAAATGATTGCTGCAGGCAAAAAAGTTGTTGTAATAGGGGGCTCACACGACCAAACCCTTGGCTTATATCAAGCTTATGCCGAAACTGAAACCATTATTGAAGCAGTTTCTGTTGATGCGGTAATTGATTTAAATATGGATTCGCCTGCGCCGGCCGATCATTTCCTCATTCAAATGCTTACAGAAGAGCCTAATTATTTAAAGCATTACAGCCATATTGGTTTTCAAAGCTATTTAACACATCCTAACATGCTTCAAACCATTGACAAGCTAAGATTTGATTGTGTGCGGGTAGGCAAGAGCAAAGAAGATTTGAATGAAATGGAACCCATTATAAGAACCGCAGCATTATTTACATTCGATATTTCTGCCATTCAATATGCACATGCCCCGGCCAATTGGCTTACCCCAAATGGCTTTACCGGCGAAGAGGCTTGCAGCCTGATGCAATTTGCAGGCATGAGTAATTCCGTTAAAGTAGTTGGTGTTTTTGGATATAATGTAGCTAACGATATTCACAATTTAACCGCCAAACAAATTGCACACATGTTGTGGTATTTGTTAGATGGTATATTGAAAAGCAGGCATGAATCTGATTTCAATGAATCTGAAAATTTTAAACAATATCACTTAGCTTTCGCTGAATTTGATACAGTCTTCTTGCAAAGCAAAAAAACAGGTCGTTGGTGGATGCAAGCTTACGATGGTAAATTTATTCCTTGCAGTAAAACTGATTATATATTAGCATGCACCGATGAAATACCGGAACGTTGGTTGCGTTATGCTGAAAGAATATAACACTATTCAATACCAAATTTTGTATGCTATGCAAAAAATTAAAACATTAATTACACTCAGTTTTGCTGCCATTACTTTTTTTGCATGTGTAACACATAAAAAAATTCAAGCAAAACCGGTTAGTCCTTTAATTAGCAATTCAACCAATGTAGTCAATAATGTAGTCAATCCGGTTTTTACCATTGATTCTTTGTTAAACAATGCTGCATTAAAAGGAGCTCAAGTGGGTATTTGCATAGCTGATGCATCAAACGGCAATAATTTAGTGCAATACCAGGCTGATAAATACTTTATTCCGGCAAGTAATATGAAGTTATTAACCTGCTATGCCGCCATGCGTTATTTGGGTGATAGTTTAACCGCATTTCGATATGTAAACAAAGGGAATGATTCTATTGAGCTGGAACCTAATGGTGATCCTACTTTTTTGTTATCAGATTTCCCTGTACAGCCAGCATTCAATTTTTTAAAACAACAAAAAAAGATTGTTATAACTACACAAAATTGGAAGGATGCAGCCTTAGGCGCCGGTTGGGCATGGGACGATTATACGGAAGATTATATGGCTGAACGTTCCTGTATGCCTATTTACGGTAACGTTGCCACATTTGCGTATAAAAAAGTAATGCCGGCTTATTTTCAAAATAATATTTCAAATCCTTACCGTATCAATTCTCGTTTTTATACCATTAAACGTGGCATTGGCGATAACAGCTTTGAAATGCTTCCAGCTTATAAAGAAATAAGGGATTTGCAAGTGCCGTTTTTTACCCAACAAAAAAACTTATTGTCGCAACTATTGTCTGATACTTTACATGTATCTGTTAGTGAAGCTAATTTCAAATTGAATCGTTTGCCGGATGTGCAAACAGTAAAATCGCAGGCTACCGACAGCATGCTGAAAATTATGATGCATCGCAGTGATAATTTCTTTGCTGAACAAAGCCTATTAATGGTAAGCAATGAGTTATTAGGTGAAATGAATGATAAAAAAATTATTGCGAAATTATTAGAATCAGATTTTGCTGCTTTGCCTCAAAAACCCAAATGGGTTGATGGCAGTGGCTTAAGCCGTTATAATTTAATTACCCCTGCCGATTTGGTGGCCGTTTTGCAACAAATGAAAACCAACTTTGGTATGGCCCGTATTGCTGCTATTTTGCCAACGGCTAATGCGGGAACACTTAGTGGTCATTATAAAAATTTTGCAGGTAACTTATTAGCTAAAACAGGAACATTAAGTAATCATGTTTCAATTAGCGGCTTTGTAACTACAGCAAGTGGAAAGCCTATTATATTTTCAGTTTTGGTGAACAACCATGTTAGCAGTGCCGCTGCAGTTAGAAATGTAGTTGAAAAATATTTAACTGCGTACATTCAATCTAATTAATGCATTTTCATTCATTTTTTTCATTGTAGAAAATTTGAAAAGGATGAATGCCAGCCAAATATTTCAAACATTATTTTTCAAAAAAATTGCATGACGCTTAAATCATTTTTTTCATTTGCTGCAGGGTTTGTTGTGCTGTTTTTTTTATACCATTTTCCTGAATTTTTTAATTCCTTTTGGATTTCAGCTGTTTTTAAAACACTGGTATTAGTAGGTGCATATATTATTGCTCGTATGCAAGGATGGAAGGGATGGGAAGGGTATGGATTGGGTAAAATAAAACATCGTTGGTTGTTTTTGGTAATAGGGTTATGCATTGGTATTTTATTTTTTAGTTTATCGTGGTTGGCATCCATACTGTTTCAATTTGAAACAATAACGAAAATGCAGGTATGGCAACAATGGATGATGCAACTGCCTCAAATCATGCTCATTACTTTTATTCCTTCTTTAGCAGAAGATATATTAACTCGTGGTTATTGGTATGTTCATTTTTCATTTTTAAAGTCTTGGCATTGGGTATTGCTTTCGGCAATTGTTTTTGTGCTGAATCATATTTGGCGGTTGAATGATGGTTGGGCAGTTTTGAGTTATCTTTTTTTGTTAGGAATTGCTTTGGCCATTACTATCCGGCTTTCACATTCATTGTGGCCCGCATTAGGAATACATTGGGGGGCTAATTTAGCTTATCAAACAATTGCAAGTTTTATTACCACTGAGAATAGGGTAGAGCATGCAGGTAGCACTTGGTTATTGGCAGCCGCTTGGGCTTTGTTAGTTGTTGTATTATTATTGATGATGCAGAAAAAAGCATTTAGAAAAAGTTTTCATGAAACCTTTGTTTCATAACACATTTTTCAAGGAAGCAGTTAATTGTTTTCACTGCTGCTAATTTTCCAAAAATGGTGTAATTAATTTTTTCCAAACATTCTGTCTAAGTAATCTTCTTTAAATTCTAAAAAAGTGGGACTGCCATTAATGGTATAGTTAGGTGTTGCACACTGCAGCAAGTCGCTTATAAGTTGTTGCATTTCGCTTTGCGATAAAGTTTTGCCGGCCTTAATGGCTTGTTGGCGACTCATGCAACGGATTAATTTTTCACGTTTGCTGAATTTTACATCGCTGCTAAAATGTTTAAACTGTTCAATCAACAATTCAATGGCTAATTTTTCATTTCCTTGTACTACATCGGCAGGTGTTCCTTGTATCACAAAAGTATTATTGCCAAAAGCTTCTAATTGAAAACCAATTTTTAGCAACTCAGGTATCAATTCACTTAAAAGGGTAGCATCGGCTGCTGATAATTCAATAGTAGAAGGAAACATGCTTTGCTGCACCGGTATAGGTTTTAGGTGCATGGCTGTTTGAAATTTTTCGTACAATATGCGTTCATGTGCCAGTTGTTGGTGTAGTAATACAAAACCACTATCAGTGGGCACAATAATATAGGTTTGATGCAATTGCACTAAGGTTGCTTCGGGTAAAGGATTAAAGATGTGTTTTTTTTCTGGTGCCGGTTGCCATAAAGAGGTATCTGCGCCGCCAATATCAATAGGCAAAGCCTCAGTAGTTTCAAAAAATGACCGCCAGTTTTTTAATTCACTGTTCTTGTCTTTTTCAATAAAATGTGCCTGATGCTTTTGGGTAAAGGTTTTGTATAAGTTGGAAGCTTGGGTTTGTTGTTTTTGCTCTTGTGTCATTGGCTTACTAACGGCATCCAATTGCTGTATATCTGCATTCAAAGAAAAATCCAATGAAGGTGCAATACTAAATTGTGCCAATGCATGTTTTACTGCTGCTTGCACAAAAGCATAAATAATTTTTTCATCTTCAAACTTAATTTCCTGTTTAGTAGGGTGTACATTAATATCAACTTGTGAGGGGTCCACATCAATATACAATACATAAGTTGGATAACTGTCTTTCGCAATTAAATTTTCAAATGCAGCGCTTACAGCATGGTTTAAATAGGCGCTTTTAATAAAGCGATTATTTACAAAAAAATATTGATCGCCACGCGTTTTTTTGGCTGTATCCGGTTTTCCCACAAAGCCATACACGTTAAGATAGTCGGTTTCTTCTTTAACAGCAACTAATTTGGCGTTGTATTGATTACCCAAAACCTGCACTATTCGCTGTTTTAATGAACCCGCTTCCAAATGAAAAACTTCCTGACCGTTATGCGTTAAACTGAAAAATATTTGCGGAAATGCCATTGCTACTCGAATAAACTCATCAATAATATGACGCATTTCTGCAGCATTGCTTTTTAAAAAATTTCTTCGAGCCGGCACATTAAAAAACAAATTCTTCATGCTAATGCTGGTGCCCGGATTACAAGCACAAGGTTCTTGCTGTAACACTTTACTGTTTTCTATGCACAAATAAGTGCCAAATTCACTTTCGGGTTGGCGGGTTTTAATTTCAACTTGCGCTACAGCGGCAATGGAGGCCAATGCTTCGCCTCTAAAACCCATTGTTTTTATATGAAATAAATCATCAATGGCTCTGATTTTACTGGTGGCATGCCGTTCAAATGCCATACGTGCATCAGTTTCGCTCATACCACTGCCATTATCAATTACCTGAATTAAACTTTTGCCGGCATCTTGTACAATCAATTGAATTTTTGTTGCACCGGCATCTACGGCATTTTCCAACAATTCTTTTACGGCACTTCCGGGCCTTTGAATTACTTCACCGGCGGCTATTTGATTGGCAATATTATCGGGTAACAATTGTATTTTATCGCTCACAACACTTCAACATTTTGAAGCGGTAAAATTAAACTTTATTTAGCAGCCATCACCCATGTTTTTGGTACCTTTGTGCACCTTTTTATTAACAGGCTTTGTTGATTATAAAGCACTGGGTCATCAATTTTATCATTTAAACAATTTATGTATGCAGGAAACGATAGTTGCCAATGCAAATATTGAAAAGTTACCCCGCCATTTTTTACCCGCCGATTTTACGGTTACTACCTGGGAGTTATTAGAACCATATTTTGTAAACCTAAAAGAACGTTCCATTAATAATGTAGCTGAGTTGGAAGATTGGCTTCGCGATGTTAGTGAATTAGAAGCAGTAGTAAGTGAAGATGCCTGCTGGCGACAAATTAAAATGACTTGCGATACTACCAATCCTGCATTAGAAGAGGCTTACAATTTTTTTGTAATGGAAATTCAACCCAAAATTCAGCCTTATGCCGATGCGTTGAATAAAAAATTAATTAATTCACCCTTTGTTAATGAATTAGATCAAAAGCAATATTTCACCTACTTACGTTCCGTTAAGAAAAATATTGAGTTGTTTCGCGAAGCCAATATTCCCATTCAGGCTGAATTAGGAGTATTGCAACAACAATATGGGGTTATTGCCGGAAAAATGACGGTAGAAGTGGATGGCCGTGAATATACTTTGCAACAGGCTGCACAGTTTTTAGAAAGCAGTGATCGTTCTGTGCGGGAATCTGTTTATCGAAAAATTCAGGAAAGAAGGTTGCAAGATAAAGATGCCATGCATCAGTTATATAGTCAACTGATTCAAAAGCGCCATCAAGTGGCACTCAATGCAGGTTTTGCCAATTACCGCGATTATAAATTTGTTGAATTAGGTCGCTTTGACTATACAAAAGAAGATTGTTTTCAGTTTCACGAAGCAGTGAAATTACATGTGTTACCCATTGTCAATAAAATTTATGAAAAGAAAAGGCAACAATTGGGTTTAGATACTTTACGCCCTTGGGATACAGAAGCAGAACCGGCAGGTACACAACCGCTGCGACCATTTAAAACCGGAAAAGAATTACTGGAAAAAACAGAAGCTTGCTTTCGTAAAATGAATCCCTTTTTTGCGGATTGTTTAGTAAAAATGGATCAATTACACCACTTCGATTTAGAAAGTCGCAAAGGCAAAGCACCCGGCGGGTATAATTGTCCTTTAGCTGAAAGTGGCGCACCTTTTATTTTTATGAATGCTGCCGGACAAATGAGTGATGTTACTACTATGGTGCATGAGGGTGGACATGCCATTCACTCGTTTTTAGCACACCATTTACCTTTATCTGCATTTAAAGAATACCCCATGGAAATTGCAGAGGTTGCGAGTATGAGTATGGAACTATTTTCAATGAGCCATTGGGATACGTTCTTTGATAACGAGGCCGATTTGAAACGTGCAAAAGCACATCAGTTAGAACGTACCATTACTATTTTCCCTTGGATTGCTATTATTGATAAATTTCAACATTGGGTATACGAAAATCCAAACCATACTGTTGAAGAACGCACCGATAATTGGATGCGCATTTTAAAAGAGTTTTCAACTGATGCCATTGATTATACAGGTTTAGATGCTTACCGTGCTATTGGCTGGCAAAGACAATTGCATTTATTTGAAGTGCCATTTTATTATATTGAATATGGAATTGCACAATTGGGTGCTATTGGTTTATGGATGCAATACATACAAAACCCTGAGCAGGCTTTACAAAATTATATGCGTGCTTTAAGTTTAGGCGGCACCAAAACTTTACCTGAACTATATGCGGCTGCAGGTTTACAATTTAATTTGTCGCCGGCGCATATTAAAACTTTAATGGAATTTGTGGATGCACAAATGGAAGCATTGTAGTATTCAACTATTCGTAAAATAAAAAAGAGGCACGTTTTTCAAACTGCCTCTTTTTTTAGTTTAAAGAATCAATCTATGCATTATCCTTTCCTTTAGGCAAATTAGGTTTATTAACGGGCTTGCCTTGCTGTTGAGGTCTGTTGCGATTATCGTTTTTATTATTGTTATTATTACGTTGTCTATTATCGCTACGGTTGTTATTATTGTTGCCGCGATTTCTGTTATCGTTGTTATTGGGTTGCCGCTGTTCATTGCTGCGGTTATCGCGGTTATCACGATTGTCGCGACGTTGTTCACCTTTGTTACGCTTATTGGTTTTTTCTAAGCTCTTTAAAGTAATTTGTCCAACAACATCTACAAATTGTGGTTCTATAGCTTTCGGTTTTCCGCTTACTACATCAACCGGTTCCAAATCATCAGGTAAAATATTTTGCGCATTCATTCGCTTTATTTCTTTTACCCGCTCAATGGTAAGTGGATAGTATTTACTTCCCCCTTCCATCATATACCACATCAAATTTTTAAAAATATCTTTTTTAATTAAAACGGCATTGCCTTTAGTAGTTTGCAACGTGTCAACATTTTCCGGAAAATGTTGTAATGCATCCAAATACGTATCCAATTCATAATTCAAACAGCATTTTAAACGACCACACTGACCGCTTAATTTGGTTTGATTAATAGATAAGTTTTGGTAACGAGCAGCAGTTGTATTAACACTTTTAAAATCTTGCAACCAGGTACTGCAACAAAGTTCGCGGCCGCAACTGCCAATGCCGCCCACTTTTGCAGCTTCTTGGCGAATGCCTATTTGCCGCATTTCAACTTTTAGTTTAAACTCAGCGGCATATAATTTAATTAGTTCTCTAAAATCAACCCTATCTTCCGCAGTATAAAAAAAAGTAGCTTTTTTGCCATCGGCTTGTATTTCTACTTCACTCAACTTCATTTGTAAATTCAATTGCCTGGCCAATTCGCGGCTGCGAGCTTGTACTGCAGGTTCGCGATCTTTTTGATAATGATAGCTTTCTAAATCGCGTTCTGTGCTGCGGCGAAGAACTTTTTTTATATCGGGGTTCATTTCATCAACCCCCTTCTTTTTTAATTGCAAGCGCACCAATTCGCCTGTAAGGCTAACTTCACCCACATCAAAACCGGCAACCCCTTCAACAGTTACGTATTCCCCCTTTTCAAATTGCTGTAGGGAAGTATTTCTAAAAAACTCTTTTCTGCTGCCTTGTTTAAAGCTTACTTCAATTATTTTACAATCGGCATCGCTAAAAGTTAATGGCAGGTTTTGAAGCCAGTCATACACATTTAACCGATTGCAACCGCCGGTACTGCAACCGCCATTACTTTTGCAACCGCCTGGTTTTTTGGTGCCACATGATCCACATCCCATTATGTCGTTTTCATTTAAAAGTTCAACTAAATAAAATACCGTAGAAAACTGAGCGTAGGAGGGGTATGTTACCAACAGCAGTTCCCTGTTCAACGCCTGTTGTGTCACTCACTTCAACGTTCAGAACAATAGTGAGCTATGGCGTTCCTATACATTGGTAAGGCCTGATAAAATTATATAAGTACATCAAATACATCAGGTACAAATGCTATTTACCCTTCACACCTATCCACACAGGAAAAAAGGTACAACCCCACAATTTTCAGTTCTACAAATTCAAAAATAGGAAATTTATTGGCAATAGTGTTTAAACATGTAGGGTTACCTTGTTTTGAATAATAAATTGAAGCTTTATGGTTAAGGCCATAAACAACATTTTGGCATTGGCATTTCTTTCAATATAGTAAATGGCATTATCTAATTCATTTACAATGGCCTGCTGTTGACTAACGGAAGCAATTTTATTAAGCCTTTGTGCAAAATCTGCTTCAGCAGGTAAGTAATGCATGGCTTCTGTTCCCAATAACCTTATGTGTAAGCTTTCTTCCAATAAGTGTATGAAATATCGTAAAAACTGTTTTTGTTTTTCTCGCCCCGCCTTGGCAATTTCTTCCACAAACTTTAATTGCATACTTGGGCCGGCTTTTAAGGTGGCATTCAACCATTCTCTAAGCAAACTTTGCCAATCTGCGGCAGTATCTTGTATCATTTGTAAAGCCTCACGATAATTGCCTTCGCAAACTGCCGCAATTTGTGCTGCGGTTGTTTGAGCTAAGCCGGCTTTTTGTACCAATGCATTTTCTATGTCATGCTTGTCTATCATGGGTACCCGAATTACCTGACAACGGCTAACAATGGTAGGCAATACGCCATCTTCTTGTTCGGCTACTAAAATAAACAATGTGTTGGCGGGTGGTTCTTCTATTAATTTTAATAATTTATTGCCTTCTTTGCCTAAGTATTCTGGCATCCACAACACCAAAACCTTGTATGCGCTTTCAAAACTTTTTAAATTTAGTTTGCGCATAATATCGTTACACTCTTCAGCAGTTATATTGCCTTGCTTATTTTCTGCACCAATAAATTGTAACCAATCATACACATTTCCATAAGGATATAATTTTACAAACTCTTTCCACTCAGCAAAATAATCGGTGCTAATAGGTTTGTCGCCACTTTTTTTGGGTATTACCGGGTAGGAAAAATGTAAATCGGGATGCATGAATTGAATAGCTCTATGAAAGGCCGGCAATGTTGTAATATCATCCGGACTAATCCATTTATTGGTGTTGCTTAAAGGGGCAGGTTCGCCAAATAAATCCATCGCATTGCTTTGTGCGTTTTGTGCAGGTTGACTCACTACCCATTGTGCAAATGCAATGGCTAAAGGCAGTGCACCTGTTCCTTCTTTTCCTACCATTAATAATGCATGGCCCAGCCTATTTTGCTGCACCATGGTTATGAGTTGTTGCTTTAAATCTGATTGTCCAATTACATCTTTCAGTTCCATGATGGGTACAAAATAAAAGGAAGATGCTTAAACAACATCTTCCTTTGCAAAATATTTCCGAGTGGCGTTAATTTAGATATTTTAAAATTTCAGGACTATCGGGTGTAACAGTACTTGGGAAATAAGCTAATAATTTCCCATGCTCATCAATTAAAAATTTGTTGAAGTTCCAGGTAATGGTGGCATCTAATACCCCGTTTTCTGATTTATTGCATAACCATTTATATACGGGTGAAATGTTAGGACCTTTTACATCAACTTTTTCAGCTAAAGGAAAGGTAACACCGTAATTTTTTTTGCAGAATTGAACAATTTCATCACTGCTTCCGGGCTCTTGATTACCGAACTGATTGCAGGGAAATCCAACTACAACCAGTTTGTCTTTATATTTTTCATAGAGTTTTTCCAAAGCTTCATACTGTGGAGTAAATCCACACTTAGATGCGGTATTCACTATTAAAATTTTTTTGCCTTCATATTTGGCAAAATCAATGGTGCCAACGTTAATAGAAGGAACTTTGAATTGATAAATGGTGTTACTTTTCATTGTTGTAAATGAGGTTAAAGCAACTATAGCTGCAATGGTGAACAAATACTTCATGGTTAAAAGTTTTTGGTTTTAGATAATGCAAAAAACAATAACGGAAATTACTAACAATTGTTGGGGTTGAATGTTTAATTTTTTAATAAAACCTATAAAAGTGTATAGGCTACTGTAGCAATTTGCACGGACGCTACCGGAACCGATAAAAGAGCATTACTACAAGCCTCTAATGTTGCACCGGTTGTAATTACATCATCCACCAACAAAATATTCTGTTGTTTTAATATTTCAGGTTCAATAATAGTAAAAGCGTCATTCATGTTTTCCCAACGTTGAACCCTGTTTTTTTGCGTTTGTGTATGTGTATACTTATTACGAACAATGACATTCGTATAAACCGGTTTTTGTAAAACTTCCGCTATACCTTTGGCAATGCAAGTTGATTGATTGTAACCTCGTAATTTTTCTTTTTTAGGATGCAAGGGTAATGGAATAATGGCATCAATAGGTTGAAAGCGTTTGGAAATATTAAGTTGATGGCCTATTTGTTGCCCCAACCAAATACCAACATCTTGCCGACCTTTATATTTTAATTGAAACAATAATTGTTGTACAAGTGATTGTTTGGTAAAATAAAATGCAGCCGCTGCTGCATCAATAGCAACTCTGCCATAAAAGCTTTGTTCAACGGGATTGTCGGCTGCTTCAAAAAAACCGGTACGGGGTAATTGCATTAAGCATTCGGTACATAAAAATTGTTCCGGCATAATATCAGCATTGCATCCCATGCAAGTGTGCGGAAAAAATAAATGAACAAAATTTGTCCAATAATCTTTTACAATCGTCAACATGCTTTAAAAATAAAACAAATATGCTTTATGCGGCACAAATGAATTTTTATGAATGAAAGCGTTGATTAAAAAAGTTGTTGATAAAGTTCTTGCACTTCGCTTAAAGCAACAATTTCAATACTGTATTTTTTGGGCTGAATAGCTTTTTGATTATAACGTGAAACAAAAATTTTTTCAAATCCCAATTTTTCAGCTTCGGCAATACGTTGCTCAATACGGTTTACTGCTCTTATTTCACCGTTCAATCCTACTTCTCCTGCAAAGCAGATGTGCGCCGGTAAGGGAATATCTTCATATGAGGATAGTAAAGCAGCAATTAAAGCTAAATCAATAGAGGGATCTTCAACTTTTAATCCGCCTGCAATGTTGATGAATACATCTTTAGTGCCAAATAAAAAACCGCCTCGTTTTTCTAATACAGCCAGCAATAATTGTAATCGTCTTAAATCAAATCCACTGACTGTTCTTTGTGGTGTACCATAAACGCTTTGTGTAACCAAAGCCTGCACTTCAATTAGTAAAGGCCTTATGCCTTCAACGGTTGCAGCTATGGCACTTCCGCTTAATGTATGTTCGCGTTGTGTTAATAAAATTTCAGAAGGATTGGATACTTCTTTCATGCCGTCTCCTGTCATTTCATAAATACCCAATTCAGAAGTACTGCCAAAACGATTTTTCAATGTGCGAAGTATGCGATAAGTATAGTGGCGGTCGCCTTCAAATTGTAAAACAGCATCAACAATATGTTCTAAAATTTTGGGGCCTGCAATGGTGCCATCTTTCGTAATGTGACCAATTAAAAATACAGGTGTATTGGTTTCTTTAGCAAAGCGTTGAAATTCGGCAGTGCATTCCCGTATTTGCGATATACTGCCGGCACCTGCATCAATTAAATTCGATTGCAAAGTTTGAACAGAATCGACAATAACTAATTGTGGTTGCAATTTTTTTATTTCATTAAATATGGATTGCGTAGTTGTTTCTGTTAATAAATAAAAGGAAGGATGTTTTAACTGAATACGGTTGGCACGCATTTTAATTTGTTGTTCACTTTCTTCTCCACTAATGTATAGTACCGTTAAGTTTTGTAATGATAAACCAATTTGTAAAAACAAAGTGCTTTTGCCTATGCCCGGTTCACCGGCTACCAATACTATACTTCCTGGTACAATACCACCGCCCAAAACCCTATTTAGTTCATTGTTAGCAGTAATAATGCGTTCTTGTTCATTCGGATTAACCTCATCTAACGCTATTGCCTTGTTGTTGGTAGTTTGTTTGCTACCGTAATTTTGCCAATTTAGTTCAGGTTGATTATTTTTTTGAATTACTTCCTCAATAAAGGTGTTCCAATTATTGCAACTGGGACATTTGCCTAACCATTTTGCGCTTTCATAACCACAGTTGCTACAAAAAAATGCTGTTTTTATCTTACTCATCTTATTTCAAAGTTAATGGGCTGTAATTATTTGGTGCAATAAAATGTATGGTAACGTTTAACAAATGCGTATCTATTTTATACATCAATATGTCTATATCGTTTTGATTGTTGCATTTGAAATTTTAAGTCAAATACAAATTTTTAAGTAACAAGCTATTTTTAAAAAGAAAGATGGTTGATAGTGTGTTTGCTTAATGCTTTTTTTTACTGATAACATTTTATAAAACAGATACAGATGATTGGAGAATTCGTGGTAAATATTCGCTTCAATATTAACGCAAAAGGGCCAGCAATAAAGCCGACCCTTTTACTTACTAACCCATTAAATTCCACCACTAAATTACAATAATGGGGCAGATGGCAAAATATTTTTTGATGAAAAAGCCCTAAAACTTACCCACATACAAAAAAGCACCGGACGGGTGCAATTTTGGCATAAAGCCAAAATGTAATACGACATAATGACTTTTTAATTTTACAATTAAAAAAAGCTGAATGTTAATTAAATGTTATTCGTAAAAACTTGCTAAGCATTGCAATTACACGCAAAAAGAAAAGATTATGAGATTTTGAAAAAATATTTGTTAATTTTTTTGGTTTAAAATTAACAAATAAGTAATTTGAACGGCAATATAACGTGATAAACGGAATTAATTCACCAAAACTACAGCAACATGAGAAAAAAACTATTGATGGTTTTTTCTGCCCTTTTGCTACTTTTTGCGGGTGTATATGCCCAAACAGTAACAATTTCGGGTAAAGTATTAGACGATAAAGGCAAGCCAATAGATGGCGCCTCTATTGTTGACAAAAAAACAAAACAAGGCACTTCTACCGATGCCGAAGGTAATTTTAAGCTGAACATTAAAGAAGGTTCAGTCATTCAAATTTCAAGTGTTGGTTTTGCAAAACGCGAAATGACAGTTCGGGGTAATGAAACTTTGAACATTACTTTAGTACCCGAAAATCAGGATTTAAGTGAAGTGGTAGTTACCGCTTTAGGTATTAAACGCGAAAAGAAAGCGTTAGGTTATGCGGTTTCAACTGTTGGTAAAGATGAATTGGAATTAAGGCCGGAAGGAGATATAGGTCGTGTTCTTTCCGGTAAAGCTCCCGGTTTAAATATTTTAAACACTACAGGTTTAAGTGGAAGTGGAACTAACATTAACATTCGTGGTATAAGTACAATTACCGGAAATTCGGTTCCTTTATTTATTGTTGACGGTGTTCCTTTTGATGGTGGAACCAATTCAAACCAAAACTTTACTTATGGTATTGGTACTTCCAGCCGTTTCTTAGATATTGACCCCAACAATATTGAAAGTGTAAGTGTATTGAAAGGTTTGAGTGCTACTACCTTATATGGAGAGGCCGGTCGCAACGGTGTAATCTTAATTACTACTAAAAATGGTTCAACCCAAAAGGTTAGAAAAAAATCAGAAATTACTGTTTCCCAATCTGTATTTGCTACACAAGCTATTTTACCTGAATATAATACCAAATATGGTGGTGGTTTCGACTTAAGTGTGGGAATTGCTTACTTCAGTAACTGGGGTGGTGCATTTACCAATCCGCCTTTGGTTGTTACCCATCCTTATGACAAACCTTCTTTAAATGCCATCTTCCCTCAATTTAAAGGAGCACCATACTATTATAAATATTATAACAGCGTTCCCAGGTTTTTTAGAACCGGCATGATGAATAATACTTCAGTAAATGCCAGTGGTTCTTCAGGTGCATTGAATTATAATGTAAGCTATAGCTATACAGATGATCAGGGGTATTTGCAGAACAATGGTATGCAAAAAAATAATTTTGGATTTGGCGGTACAGCTAAGCTAACTAATAACATTACTGTAAGTGCTACCATTAATTATGTTTCAACCAATGTAAAAGCACCACCAACCAGCGATAGTTATGGTAATAATGCTACCAACTCTTCTATTTTCGGTAACGTAATGTACACCCCAACTGCAGTTGACTTAATGGGTTTACCTTATGAGTTACCTACTGACCATTCTTCTATATACTATAGAAACAGTAATGACATTCAGAACCCCAGATGGACTTTATACAATGCATTTACACAGGATAATGTGAGCAGGGTTTTCGGACAAATTTCTACTACTTATGAGTTTAATAAATTCTGGCATTTAACTTATAGGGTAGGTTTAGATAATTATTCTGAATATCAGGCATATGCTCAAAACAAAGGCGGTTTATACTTGAATACGGGATTTTTTAGAAGTTCAGTAGCTTACAATACCATTTGGGACCATACAGCTTTATTGAATTTTAATAAAAACCTGAATTCCAATTTCTCTTTCAACTTAGATGCCGGTGCTAACTCAAGAAGATATATCTTCTCTCAAACCGGTCAGTCAAGTTCACAACAGTTGGTATATGGAATATTCAATCATGCCAATTTTGTAACACACGACGTATATAGTGAAAGTGGTGCACCTTTGAACTATGATCAACAAACACTTTCTCTTGGTTTATTTGCCCAAGGTACATTAGGTTATAAAGAATATGCTTTCTTAACAGTTGGTGGAAGAAACAGCTGGTTTTCAACCGTAGAAAAACCCAATAGAAGTATATTCTATCCCAGCGTAAGTTTGGCCTATATTCCTACTTCAGCAATTGAAAGTTTAAAGGGTAATAAAACAGTGAACTACCTGAAATTGAGGGTGGGTTATTCAACCAGTGCTAATCCGCCATCACCTTATTCAACAAGGGCATATTTAAATACCGTTACTCGTGCATTTGTTACCAATGGTGGTACAACAGTTAGTACCAACTCTAACTCAACCTTGTTGCCTAATCCTAATATAAAACCTGAATTGTTACGCGAAATAGAAACAGGTGCTGAAGGTCGCTTCTTCGATAATCGCTTAACAATGGATTTGACTTTATATTACAGAATAGCCAAAGATCAAATCTTATTCCGTTCACTTGACCCATCAACAGGATTTACCAGCGAGCAGGTAAATGGTGGTAAAGTTGTTAACAAGGGAATTGAGTTATCATTGGGTTATAATGTTATTCGCGGTAAAAACTGGAAATGGGATTTAACTGCGTTATATACGCTTAACCGCAGCATGGTTTCTGAAATACCCGCAGATATTAAATTTATTAACACTGCCGGATATTCAAATTTTGGAACTATTGCAGAGAATGGACAACCCTTAGGAGTAATTCTTGGAAGTTATTGGGTAAGAGACCCCAAGTCAGGTCAAAGAATTGTTGACCCAACCTCCGGTGACTATATCATTTCTAATGATGTTGGCATTATCGGTGACCCAACACCTCTGTATAAATTAACCGGTATCTCTAACTTGTCTTATAAAGCTTTCAGCTTTAGAATGCAGTGGGATTATACAGCCGGCGGTCAAATGTTCTCTTCAACTGCCAGTGCATTGTTGGGAAGAGGTGTTACCAAGGATACTGAATTTGACAGAGCTGCACCTTACATTTTACCCGGTGTAGATCCTAATGGTAATCCGAATAAAGTACAAATTACAGCTTCACAAGCTTACTTTGACAATTCAGTTACCAATGCAGGTGCTATTGCCCCTTATGAAACAGGTATTTATGATGCCACCTGTATTCGTTTAAGAGAAGCTTCATTAACTTATAATTTGCCCGGAAAGTATTTAACAAAAACTCCTTTTGGAGCGGTGTCATTAACTTTTTCCGGAACCAACCTTTGGTACTATGCACCTAACTTCCCTAAGTATGTGCACTTTGATCCCGATGCAAGTGGTTTGGGTGTAGGTAATGGTAGAGGTATGGAGTTTTTAAGTGGCCCTTCAGCCCGCAGATTTGGTGCTAGTTTAAGAGTTACTTTTTAATGCATAAATTCATAACAAATGACTTTTAAACGTAATCATATAAGCAAAACACCCCATAATGACAGTAATGTTACTGTTCAACATATGGTGCATTTTGTAACTACAAAACTTATTCACATGAAAAAAATATTAATCATATGTTCGGTAGCGTGGTTAATGGTCGGGCTATCTGCTTGTAATAAACAGTTCGATCCGCTATTGAATAATCCCAATTATCCATCACCATCTACTGCTGATGTTGACCTATATTTAAATGCGGTACAATTAAATTTTGTCAATTTTTTTGAAGGTGTATCTACTTATGGTGCTCAATTAAGCCGGCAGCAGTTTTGGGGTGGTCCTCAATACAGCAACGCTTACCAACCGGCAACTTTTGATGGTATATGGACTACTGCTTATACGGGTGTATTATCAAATGCCAATTCTTTAATACCACTTGCAGAAGCACAACAAAAGTATATACAGGCCGGTATTGCTAAAGTGTTAAAAGCTTATACAATCTGTACTTTGGTAGACGTATTTGGTGATGTGCCTTATTCTGAAGCCAATTTGGGCGATGCAAACACGAATCCGCATGTTGATGCCAGTGCCACTATTTATGCCAATGGTTTAGCTTTATTAGATAGTGCAATTGCTGATTTTAATAAAACCGGTGCAGTGAAAGTGCCAAGTGATTTGTTTTACAATGGTAGTGCATCAAAATGGATAACATTAGCCAATACATTAAAACTGAAATATTACATGCAAACTCGTTTGGTAGATAATACCGTTCCTGCTAAAATTCAGGCTTTAATGACTACCAACAATTTAATTAACAGTGCATCTCAAGATTTTGCCTTTCAATATGGAAAGAATTTAGCATCACCCGATAGCCGTAATCCTCATTATGGCAATAACTATGTAAATTCAGGTGGCCCCGGTGATTATTTGTCTAACTACTTCATGTGGAAAGTAACCGCTCAAAAATACAATGGGTCTGTAACATTACTAAACAGTCCTGCTTCTACCGTTGGTGATCCTCGTGCCAGATTTTATTTTTATCGCCAGGTGTTAAATTCTGCAAGCTTTACTCAAACTACAGTTCCTTGTGCTTACTTGCCTAACCCTCCCGCTTGGTATCCTTCCGTTCCTGACCAAACACCATTCTGTTATGTAGGAAAAGGATATTTCGGGCGTGATTTTGGTGACAATAGCGGTAGTTCTCCTGATGGTAATTTTAGAACTACTTGGGGTATTTATCCTGCAGGTGGTGAATTTGATCAAAATCAGGCAGCAAGCGTAACTCTTGGTATGGGATCAGGTGGAAATGGTATTAGCCCCATTTGGTTATCTTCTTACACCTATTTCTTGGAGGCAGAAGCAGCCTTAACCTTGGGAATTACAGTGAATGGAACTCCCGACCAATTATTGGCACAAGGCATAAATGCGTCTATTAGTAAGGTAATTAATTTCCCTACTGCTATTGGTTATAATATTCCTTCCAACTATATGCCTACCACTACACAAGTTAGTAACTATGTTAATAGTGTATTAACCAATTATGCCGCAGCCAATACCGCAGGTAAACTTGATATTATTGAAAGCGAATACTACATTGCTTTGTGGGGTAATGGTGTAGAACCTTACAATAATATCAGAAGAACAGGCAGCCCTAAAGATGTACAAATTGCCGTGGCTACACCAACCCCCGGATTCTTTATGCGCTCTTTCTTCTATCCGTCTGTATTTGTTAACCGAAATCAAAATGCTCCTGCACAAAAAACTCCGGGTGTAGCAGCCAATAAAGTATTCTGGGATAATAATCCTGATAATTTTATTAAATAAAAAATATTTATTATGAAAAGAATAATATATTTGTTGTTGGTCGCCTCACTACTACTCAACTCTACTGCCTGTAAAAAAACGGGAGCAGATGTAAATCCATTGTCGGATATTACTACCATGAGTATTGGCACCTATTTAGTATTGGATAGTGTGGTGAATTTAAATTTAAATTCAACTTCAATCACTACCTCTACAGCTTCCATCATTGTGTCTCAATATAAAGGTGGCCAGCCCATTGATCATATTGATTTATTTGTTGCTACAACACCTACTTATGATACCACCAAGTGGAAAAAAGTGAAAACTATACCTTATGCAGGAAAAGGGACTACTATAAGTGTTAATGGTCAGGAGTTGGCCAATGCATTAGGTATAGCACCCACTTCTATTGCACCCGGAACTTCGTATTATTTTTATAATAGATCTGTAACTAAATCAGGTAGCTTTTGGGATGTATCTAATACAGGGTATGCTAATGATGCAACCAATTTAATTGCAGGTTCTAATTATAATTCTGCATTTTCATTTACTGTAAACATTGTTTGTCCTTTTGTTGCACCAATGGGCGGAACTTATATGGTGGTTGAAGATGATTGGCAAGATTGGAATCCCGGTGATCTTGTTACCGTAACAGATGGTCCCGGCACAAATCAGTTAAACATTAGCCAGGTATATCCTAATCCTGCTTATGGTACTTCTGTACAGCCACTATATATTAATGTTGATCCGGCTACTGGTGTTGCCACCATTCCGGCAGGTATCAACTTCGCTAATTATAGTGGTGTTATTGCATCAACCCTATCAGGTGGCGGTGGTAACGTATTTTCATGTACAGGTGTAATTTCCGTTAAAGTTCATATTAACTATGGATCATATGGTGATCAAGGATTTTTCAAATTAATACTTCAAAAACAATAAATTTTATAAGGTTTTTGCTTTTTTCTCTCGTGTTTTAATTTTCTATTCAATTCCGGGCGGTATTCTTATCGCCCGTTTTTTTTTAATTTTCTCTAAGCCATTCTTACTGAATTTAAGCCATTATTAAATTTTAATTCAACAAATTAACGCTTATTAAATGTTTTTTTTTAGCTTGCCTGCCTGGCAAGAAATTCTTAGACAACTAAACAAACATTTATGAGAAAAAAGCTGCTGCTCATTTTGAGCGCTATGTTGTTGCTGTTCGCACAGCTAAATGCGCAAAGCACCGTTACGGTTACCGGTACTATTACCGATCAGCAAGATGGAAAACCACTTTCCGGTGTTACGATTAAAGCTAAAGGCTCAAATGCGGCCACTTCTACCAATGCCGAAGGACAGTTTAAAATTGTAGTTCCCAAATCGGTATCCATTTTAGAAATTAGTTATGTAGGCTATCGTGACATGGCTGTTCATATAACCGGCCAACATTTAACCATTAAAATGGCCGAAGCTGATAAAAGCTTAAATGAAATTGTAGTTGTAGGTTATGGAACCAAACTAAAAAAGGATGTATTAGGTTCTGTATCAACCGTAACTGCTAAGGAAATGGCAAACACCCCGGCCACCAGTTTTGAAAGTGCTATTCAAGGCCGAGCTGCCGGTGTGTATGTTTCTCAACAAAACGGTAAATTAGGGCAAGCCATTAATGTGAAAATTCGCGGTGCCTCTTCTGTTTCTGCAGGAAATGAACCCTTGTATGTGGTAGATGGTATTCCTATTACAACTACCGATTTATCCAGCACCTCTGCCGCTACAAATGCATTGGCCGATTTGAACATGAATGATATTGAATCTATTCAAATTTTAAAAGACGCTTCTTCCACTGCAATATATGGTGCCAGTGCTTCCAATGGTGTAGTGTTGATTACTACTAAAAAAGGAAAAATGGGCACTTCACGTATCGATTTTAACTATTATACCGGTAACCAAGAACCCACCGGTAAGCGCCAATTTTTGAATGCTAAACAATATGTTGACTATTTTACACAAGCTGCTTTAGGTGCTGCCAATCAAGATTATTTGGCCGGCTACTATTCAACTTTACAAGCGGCTCAACAAGATTATTTAAATTACGTAAATAGCCGTTTTACTCGTTATTCTGCAGGAAATAACGATTGGCAAACAGCTAAAGTGAATACTAATTGGCAAGATTTAGCTTTTCAAAATGCACCCATTTCTGAATATGATTTGAATATTTCAGGTGGCGATGCTAAAACTAAATTTTATGTTTCAGGCCAATATTTAGACCAAACCGGTATTTTGGTTCGGAATGCTTATAAGCGCTATTCCGGAAGAGCTAATTTAGAACATAAAGTGAAAGACTGGTTAACTGCAGGCATCAATTTGGCTTTTGCTCGTTCATTAAATAGTCGTGTATCTAATGATAATGCTTTTTCTACACCTTTACAAATAGTAGCATTGTCACCCATTACTCCTTTAATTGATCCTCGTACCGGTTTAATTAGTGGTGCTTTGGATCCTAATACGGGTGCACCCAATACCAATTATCCCGTTTACTACAATCCATTATTAAGTGTAATTGATGGGTTTTATAACACATTGGTAAATAGAACTTTTGGAACATTTTATGCCACCGCTAATTTAATGAAGGGATTAAACTTTCACACAGATTTTGGTGTTGACCAGCTGAATCAGTTTGAAGAAAATTATTATGGTCGTCTTACAGCTCGTAATATTGGAGTGCCCAATGGTAGTGGTTTTTATGGTACAACCCAGGTTTTGAATTTAACCACCAATAACTACTTTAACTATCATGCTAACTTCAAGCAAAAGCACGATTTAGATGTTATTTTAGGGATGAGTTATACTGATCGTACTTATGATTTTAGTAGTGCTGCCGGCGAACAATTCCCCAGTGATGCTTATAAAAAATTATCAAGTGCTGCTTCTAAAACTGATGCTAGTTCTTCTTCAACTTCCAGCACCCTTATTTCTTATTTTTCACGTGTTAACTACAAATTCAATAATAAATATTTATTGTCTGTTACCGGTCGTTATGATGGGTCATCTCGCTTTGGTGTAAATAATCGTTACGGCTTGTTCTTAGGTGCTTCTGCAGGATGGGTGTTAACCGAAGAAGACTTTTTAAAAGATGTAAAATGGTTGAGTTTCTTAAAGTTGAAAGCGGGTTATGCCGGTAATGGTAATGATCGTATTCCTGATTTTGCTGCTCGTGGATTGTATTCCGGTAATGCACCTTATGGTGGTCAACCCGGTCAACATCCTACGCAAATTGCAAATCCCGACTTAAAATGGGAAACCACTTATGGAACAGATATTGGTATTGAAGCCAGTTTGTTTAATAATCGTGTAAGTGTGGAAATAGATTACTATAGCCGCGATACTCGTGACTTATTATTAAATCAGGAAGTGCCCGGTACCAGCGGCTTTGCAACACAATTAAGAAATATTGGTCGCTTAAAAAATACAGGTATAGAATTTACCATTAATACAACGAATATCTCTACCAAAAACTTTAGATGGACTACCTCATTAAATTTTGGTGCCAATAAAAATGTTGTTACCAACTTAGGTGGACAATTATTAGGAACCGGTGTAAATAAAGCCATGGAAGGACAACCTTTAGGTGTTTTTGTGGCTCGCGAATTTGCTGGAGCTGACCCTAATAACGGAGATGCATTATACGTTAAAAATACCGTTAAGCAAGATGGCAGTTTAGATAAAACTACTACGAACGATTATAATGAAGCTGCCGATGTAGTAATTGGTAGCCCTATTCCTAAATTTATTTATGGATTTGGAAACACCTTTACTTTCAAAGGGTTTGATGTAGATGTTTTATTGCAAGGTGTATATGGCAATAAAATCTATAATGGAGGTGGCCAATATATGTCTGCCAGTGGAAGTAATGGTTTCGACAATCAAACAATTGATCAGTTAGCAGCTTGGAAACAACCCGGTGATAAAACAATGGTGCCTGAAGCAAGATTGTTCTATGCCAATGGAACTGATCCTTCCAGTCGTTATATTTCTGATGGATCTTATTTAAGAGTAAAAGCAGTTACTATTGGTTACAATTTGCCTGCACAATTAATTCGGAAAATTAAACTGGAAAGACTACGTGTTTATGTTCGCGCACAAAACCTATTTACAATAACCAAATACAAAGGTTGGGATCCTGAAGTTACGGCCGATTTTTTAGCCAGCAACATTAATCAGGGTATTGATTTTTACTCTGCTCCTCAATTAAAAACTTTGGTATTTGGTGTAAACATTGGTTTATAAAAAATGACGATAATTCATTCATTAATTGAAAAAAAAGATTATGAAACAGTTTTTATATAAAAGCTTGCTGCTGTTAGGGGTTGTTTATGGAACAGCATGTAACAAAATGCTGAATACTCAGCCTACCCAAAGTATAGACCAAACTGTAGCGCTAAACACTAGCAGTGATGTGTTGGTTGCTTTAACAGGCGCTTATGCCGATATGGGCGTTGAAAATGCTTACGGCGGGTTAACCTTTGTGGCTCCGGATTTATTGGGAAATTTCGCTGAATTAAACTGGAGTGGTACTTATCAGGGAATGACACAAATTTATAATAAATCCATTCCAATTGACAATAACTTCACCACTCAAAATTGGTTAACCAGCTATAAAGCCATTAATGATGTAAATAATGTGCTGAATGCATTGAATGTTGTTACTGCCGATAAAAAGGCCAGTGTTGAAGGACAGGCTAAATTTATTCGTGGTGCATTATATTTTGACTTAGTTCGTTTATTTGCACGTGCCTGGAATGATGGCGATCCAACCGCAAATGACGGAGTACCCTTGGTGTTAACACCAACAACAGGTATTACCGATGCTAATAAAGTAAGTCGTAATAAAGTGTCTGAAGTATATGCACAGGTAATTAGCGATTTAACCGATGCAGAATCTTTATTGCCTGCTACCAACGGTTTTTATGCTAACAAAGCTGCTGCAAGTGCCATGTTAGCAAGAGTATATCTGCAAAAAGGCGATTATCCGAATGCTGCAGCAGCAGCCAATAGAGCTATTACAACTGCTACAGCCAATGGGTTTGCTTTAACAAGCACTTATGCTGCTGCTTTCCCTGCACCTTATCCACCTGCTGCTGTTCCTAACACCAGCGAAGATTTATTTGCCATGCAGGTAACACCTACTTCTGGTTACAATACCTTTAATGAATATTATTCACCTTATAGCCGTGGTGATATTCAAATTAATCAGGCACATTTAAATTTATATGAACCGGGCGATGCTCGCTTAGGCTTATTTTACAACTCTGGTGGCTCTATCTACACAGCAAAATTTGATAATGTTTATGGCAACGTACACATAATTCGCTTGGCAGAAATGTATTTAACCCGCGCTGAAGCAAATTTTAGAATGGGTACTCAAGTGGGTGATGCACCGGTGAATGATATTAATAAAATTAGGCAAAGGGTAAATTTACCACCCTACACTGCAAGTAATCTTACTTTGGCAGCCATTCTTAAAGAAAGAAAATTAGAGTTGGCATTCGAAGGATTTACTTTGCATGATGTTAAACGTACACAAGGTACAGTGGGTAATTTAAATTATAATTCGCCTAAATTGGTGTTTCCTATACCTAAGCGCGAAATTATTGTAAATCCTAATTTAACTCAAAATGCCGGTTACTAACGTAGTATCATTGCAGTAATAAAATAATAAATGCCGCTTAAATTTAAGCGGCATTTTGTTTTATAGGGTAACGCCAAAAAAATTAATCACGATCCCATCTTCCATGACCTTTTTCATGTCCTCTTCCACGACCCGGACCATCGTAATATCTTCTGTCTCTATCATAATAGCGATCTCTTGCATATACATCATAGTAAACATAACGAGGGCGTGCAGGTACTACTACAACGGAACGGGGTGCACATACAGGATATTCATCATAAACTACAACAGGGCGCGGAGCCGGATAATATACTGGTGCACCTATACCAAGATTTACATTCACTCTAACTTGCGCTTGTGCTTGTTCAACAAATCCCAATGCGGCAATTATTCCGAGTGTCATCATCAGCTTTTTCATAACTAAAGGTTTTAATGGTTAACAATTGAGCAGTTTACTAAGGTTACTGAAAACTTATTTAAACGCTTCTAATCAACATAAAACCAATTATGTGCCAATTTTTTAAAGCCAAGCGCATTCGTAATAAAATTTTCTGCAACTTAACAAATGTATTAATTCGTAAAAGCCAATATTTTCAATACATGTAGCTTTCAAAATCAAAAATATTGGAATGTGTTTGATGCAAAAATTCAATTGCCTATTAACAAATATTTTGTAAAATGGATTGTGTTGGTTCATTGGGTTTGGCATAACGGTATCGTTGAATTAGTTGACCGGTATAATATGCATCGGCGCCCAAACAGGCCATTGAACCTGCTTTTTCAATGGCTATAAATCCATCTGAAGCGGGTGTTATTGTTTTTAGAATAATATCTGTTATGCTTCCAATTACCAAAAATGTTTGATTATGCCTGATGGGGACTATTTCAACTAACTGCACTGCATATTGAATATTGCTTTCTTTTACAAATGGCGCTTTTATTCCTTCAATAAATTCCATAGTTAATCCTGTAGCATCAAATTCATTTACATTTAATGCATACTTGGCACTTGTTTGATGTGCCTTATCAGTAAATTCTGTGGTTACATGATTAATGGTGTAAACACCGGTAGCTTCTATATTGGCTAAAGTGTGTGGTGCCGCAGCAATGGGGCGGTTAATATAACCTACCAAAGCTGGATTGGAACCTAAATGAACTACACTGCTAAATATGGCTACGTTAGGTACACCTTCTGCGTTAATGGTGCCGATTAAATTGGCGGATTTAAAACCTGTAATGCATTGCAGTAAATTAGCACGATAAAATCTTTCCCAATTTTGAATGGTTGATTGATTATAATGTATCATTTAATTGTAACAACCATTTTCACAAATGGTTGTATTAGTTGATATTGGGAGCTGCTACCTCATATACATGCATAGGTTTAAAACTCATTTTATCTCCCTCCTCTTTTACTAATTGGTATTGAATAAACCTTTTTTTACCGGTATAGGTAGCACTTGAATCATTTGAGGAGTATATGGGGTAACTACGCATTAATAGGCCTTGCATAATTTGAAAATGATCATTTCCCTTATATCCAACCCTTAATTTGGGGTCATTTAAAATATCGGGGAAGCCGGCAACGGATATGGATTTGTTTTCACTTGATATCAAAGTAATTACATTGCCATACTGCTCATTGGGCCCATTGTAAACATTAATCATTAAATCGGGATAGCCATCATTGTTAAAATCATCAATCGCAATTTGTTTAATGACACCTTTTACAAAAAACTCAGGGTCGCGGGCACCACTAAAACCAATTAGTTTAATACTGGCCAAATTGTTATTGGCATCTTTGTTATTGCAACGTACCCGATAACCCACTTTGCCATATAGCACTGTTGAGTCAAACTTATTACTTTGTGCCATTGCAAATAATGGCAGCATTATTATTGCTGTTAGCCATCCCTTTTTATGCATGGTTGTTTTTATTTTATGCAACTGAGCTAATACAAAATTTCATCTTCACATTGGGTAAAGATGAAATTTTTTTAGTTGTTTTTATCATTAAAATTTGTTCAAATTACATATTGCGTCTGTATTGCCCTCCTGCTTCATAAAGCGCATTGGTAATTTGTCCTAAGCTGCAGTAAGGTGCTACTTCCATAATAGCTTCAAAAATATTTCCGTTTTGTTTAGCTACTTGTTTTAGCAGGGCTAGCTTTTCTTTTACTAAAACCTCATTCCTTTGTTGAAATGCTTTTAGGTTTTGAATTTGTTGTTCTTTTTCTTCGGTGGTTGAACGTATAACTTCGCCGGGTATTACGGTTGGGCTGCCATTTTTATTTAAGAAGGTATTAACACCAACAATGGGTAGTTCACCGGTATGTTTTAAAGTTTCGTAATGTAAACTTTCTTCTTGAATTTTATTGCGTTGGTACATACGTTCCATTGCACCTAGTACACCTCCGCGTTCATTAATGCGGTCAAATTCGGCCAAAACGGCTTCTTCTACTATATCGGTTAATGTTTCAATGGCAAAGCTGCCTTGTATAAAGTTTTCAATTTGTGCAGTGCCCAATTCTCTGTTAATGATTAACTGTATAGCCATTGCTCTGCGTACACTTTCTTCAGTAGGTGTGGTAATGGCTTCATCATATGCATTGGTATGTAAGGAATTACAATTATCATAAATGGCATATAATGCTTGCAAAGTGGTTCTTATATCATTAAAATCAATTTCCTGCGCATGCAAACTTCTACCGGATGTTTGTATATGGTATTTTAATTTTTGTGAACGTTCATTCCCATTGTATTTATATTTCATGGCTTTAGCCCAAATGCGGCGTGCTACTCTTCCAATTACACTGTATTCAGGGTCCATTCCATTGCTGAAGAAGAAGGAAAGATTCGGCGCAAAATCATCAATATGCATGCCTCTGCTTAAATAGTATTCAACATATGTAAACCCATTGGCTAAAGTAAAAGCTAATTGTGTAATGGGGTTGGCGCCTGCTTCTGCAATATGATATCCGCTAATGCTTACACTATAAAAATTGCGCACTTTGTGGTCAATAAAATATTGCTGTACATCGCCCATTAACTTTAATGCAAACTCGGTTGAAAAAATGCAAGTATTCTGCGCTTGATCTTCTTTCAAAATATCGGCTTGTACAGTTCCGCGTACTTGCGATAGGGCATTGGCTTTAATGGATTGGTAAACATCTTGGGGTAAAACTTCACTTCCCTGTAAGCCCAATAACTTTAAACCAAGCCCATTATGGCCTTCCGGTAATCTTTCCGGAGCTAATGGATTATAATAAACAGGTCTATGTAATGTTTTGTATTTTTTCTGTGCATATGCCTCTACTTCGGGCCATAAATTATGTTGTTCAATGTATTTCTCGCACTGTTGATCAATAGCCGCATGCAGGAAAAATGCCAGAATAATAGGTGCAGGCCCGTTAATTGTCATGCTTACCGATGTTTTCGGGTCGCATAAATCGAAGCCGCTGTATAATTTTTTGGCATCATCAACGGTAGCAATACTTACACCGCTGTTTCCAATTTTACCATAAATATCCGGACGTTTGGCAGGGTCTTCGCCATACAAAGTAACACTGTCAAAGGCAGTGGAAAGTCTTATGGCAGGTTGACCAAATGAAACATAATGAAACCGTTTATTGGTACGTTCCGGACCACCTTCACCTGCAAACATACGAGTAGGATCTTCACCGGTTCGTTTCAGTTCAAATACACCGGCAGTGTAAGGAAACTTACCCGGTACATTTTCTTGCAATTGCCAATGTAAAATATCGCCCCAGTCTTTGTACTTTGGTAAAACAATTTTGTGGATTTTTGTGCCGCTTAATGAGGTAACGGTTATCGCTTGCTGTAATACTTTTCCCCGCACTTCATAATTTAAAAAGGATGCGTTGTATTGTTCTACCAGTTTAGGCCAATTTTCAATTAATTCATAACACTGTGTTTCCAGTTGTTGCTTTGCTTGGTTGTATGCTGTTTGAATAGCTTCATTTTCCTTAAGGTTTTTAATGGTAAGAACACCATTTAATTGGTAAAGTTTTGAAGCAATTTGGCTTTGCTGTTCAACCCAGGCATTATATTCTTTAATGCGTTCCGTTATTTCGGATAAATAACGCACTCTTTTGGCCGGAATTATGGAGGGTTTTTGGCTGTGAATTGCTAATTCTTCATTGCTTAAAGGGGCATTCGGCCATTGCAATTGTAGTTTTTCGTTGGTTTTGCTCATTAATAAATGAAAAAGTGTATTCATGCCCGGATCGTTGAATTGGGCTGCAATGGTGCCAATAATTGGTAATTCAGTTGCCTTGGCTTCAAATAATTGATGATTACGTTTGTATTGCTTTTGTACATCTGCCAAAGCATCTAAGGCACCGGCTTTATCAAATTTGTTTATGGCAATTAAATCGGCGTAGTCCAGCATGTTAATTTTTTCTAATTGAGTAGCTGCACCATATTCCGGAGTCATTACATAAAGGCTAACATCGCTGCAATGTAAAATGGATGCATCACTTTGTCCCACACCTGCACTTTCAATAATAATACAATCAAATCCGGCTGCTTTACAAATGGCAATGGCATCTTCAGCGTGTGCACTAATGGCGGTATTGTCTTCACGGGTAGCTAAACTGCGCATGTAAGTGCGTGGCCCGGCAATGGCGTTCATTCTAATTCTATCGCCCAATAAGGCACCGCCGGTTTTTTTCTTTGAAGGGTCAATACTAATAACAGCTATGGTTTTATCGGGATATTGATGTAAGAATCTACGCACCAATTCATCCGTTACAGAACTTTTTCCTGCTCCACCGGTACCCGTAATGCCAATTACCGGAATTCTATCTTTAGGTGCATGGGTTTGTTTTAGATAATCCAGTATTGACTGGTAAGAAGCTTTATTTTCTGCCAGCGTAATAGCTCTGGCTATGGCAACAATATCTTTTTGTTCCTGTAGCGCAAACGATTTTTTTTCTTTATTCAAATCAAGCGAAGGAAAAATAACGGTACCGCATTTTTGTAGCACATCTTCAATCATTCCTTCTAAACCCATATGGCGTCCATCATCGGGTGAATAAATACGGCTAATGCCATATTGATGTAAAATTTCAATTTCTTCGGGTAAAATAGTTCCTCCACCACCACCAAAAATTTTAATATGCCCGCAACCATTTTCCTCCAAAAGATCTTTCATGTATTTAAAAAACTCAACATGGCCTCCTTGGTAAGAGGTAATGGCAATACCATGTACATCTTCTTCAATAGCTGCCTCTACAATTTCATGCACACTTCTATTATGACCTAAGTGAATGACTTCTGCGCCCTTGCTTTGTAATATTCTGCGCATGATATTAATAGCTGCATCATGCCCATCAAACAAACTGGCAGCAGTTATTAATCGTATCTTCAAATCGTTATTTGGTTTCATAATCACTAATTACTGGTAGCCTGCAAAATTAATGCATTGATGTTAACGGTTGTTAGTTTTTGTGGATACAGGAATTTTATTTTTACATTGTGCAGTAAAAAACAGGTATGCGGTTCAATAGCTCAATTATTTCTAAGCAACCTTTTGAGGTTATACAATTAAAAGATGAACAAACAGGCACAGCAGTTGAAATTTATGCCATGGGGGCATTGTTAAATAGCTTTAAGGTGCCGGTAAAAGACGGATATCAAAATGTTATAGATGGTTTTGACAATGCTGAAGCGGCTTTACAGGAAATTACTTATGGCTTTAAAAGTGCTAAATTATCGCCCTTTGTTTGCCGTATGGCCAATGGCCAATTTACCATTAATGGACATACTTACACGGTAGGCAAATTCTATTTGGGCAATCATGCAATTCATGGTTTGGTATATGATGCCATTTTTGAAGTGGTGAACTTACATGCCAATGATTATGGTTGTACAGTAGGATTGCGCTATCAATATAAGGGCGATGATAAAGGATATCCTTTTCCGTTTGAGTTATTAATTAACTGGAAGTTGCAAGCCAATCAAACTGTAACTGTTACCACTTCAGTAGTGCACCATGGTTCCAGCCCCATTCCTTACAGCGATGGATGGCATCCTTATTTCACTTTAGGAACGGGTATTGACGAATGCACCTTACAATTCAGCAGCAATAAACAGGTTGAATTTGATGAACGTTTATTACCTACCGGTGTTATGTTAGATGATAATCGTTTTGAAAATGGCATGCTGTTAAAAGATGTGAACCTCGATAATTGTTTTGTTTTAAACAGCGAACAGCCAGCACATTGTGTATTAAAAAATCATTTGCTGGAACTGCATATAACACCGGATAAAGCATATCCTTATTTGCAAGTTTATATTCCGCCACACCGTAAAAGTATGGCTATTGAAAATTTAAGCAGTGCTCCCGATGCGTTTAACAACGATATGGGATTGCTGTTACTGCAACCGGATCGGTATTATATCTTCAGTACAACTTATTCCGTTAAAGCTTTGTAAAATGGCAGAAAATGCTAACATTATATTGCAATTGTTTCATCAACAATTTGCTGAAGAACCGCAGTTGTTTTTTTCGCCGGGGCGAATGAATTTAATTGGCGAACACATTGATTATAATGACGGTTTTGTTTTGCCTGCTGCCATAAATAAAGGCATTTGGATTGCTATTGCTCCCAATCAATCCAATTTAATTCATTGCATTGCGGCCGATATCAATGATTCTCTTATAGTAGATGTTGATAATATTACAAAACAGCAGGGCTGGAAAAATTATATATTAGGCGTATTGCATGTATTGCAGCAGGAACACAAAAATATTCAAGGGTTTCATTGTGTATTTGGGGGAAATTTGCCCCATGGTGCCGGTCTTTCCTCCTCTGCAGCTATTGAGGCCGGATTTTTATTTGCGCTTAACCATATTTTTTCCTTGCAGTTAAACTTGTTACAAATGGCTTTATTGGCGCAGCAAGCGGAACATAGTTACCCCGGTGTGCAATGTGGTATTATGGATATGTATGCTAACTTATTTGGAAAAAAGGAACATGCCATATTGTTAGATTGTGTGAGCCTGCAACACAAATGGGTACCCTTGTTATTGTCGCAGTATGAAATTGTATTAATCAATTCCGCAGTGCATCATAGTTTAGCATCGGGTGAATACAATAAGCGAAGAGCAGAATGTAAAGAAGGTTTAAATGTATTATCTGCTGTTCCGGGTTATGGCAATAGCTTTCGTAATATTACCCCTCAAATGGTGAAGCAACAGCAAGCATTACTTCCCGAAATTATTTATAAGCGATGCTTATATGTGGTAGAAGAAATGGAAAGAGTGCAATTAGCGGCTGATTATTTGCAGCAAAATAATATAGCAGCATTCGGATCTTTGTTATATGAAACCCATCATGGTTTGCAGCATTTGTATGAAGTAAGTTGCCCTGAAATTGATTATTTGGTGCAACAGGCTAAACAGCAGAAAGCGGTTATTGGGGCAAGACTAATGGGGGGTGGATTTGGTGGTACCGTTATTTGCATTATTGAAAAGCAGGCAGCACAAAATATTGTGCAAGAAATTGTAAACAACTATCGGCAAAAATTCAATATTCAGGCTGAGGCCTATTTTGTGCAACCCGCCTCCGGAACACATTGGGTACCTATAAATGCTGAATAGCAATCATGCTAATTTCAACATGCACATTTCTGGGTAATGTTTTTACGGCTACGGTTTCACGTGCAGGATAATCGCCTGTGAAATAGCTGCCATAAATTTCATTCACCTTGGCAAATAAATCCATATCACTTAAAAATATGGTTGTTTTCACCACATGCTCAAATGAAATTTTACATGCATCTAAAATTGCTTTTATATTTTGCATTACCTGATGCGTTTCAACTTCAATATTGTGTGTCATTAATTCACCTGTTGTAGGGTGCAATGCAATTTGCCCGCTTAAATAAATGGTGTCACCGGCTTTTACCGCTTGGTTATATGGTCCAATAGGGGCAGGTGCATTTTCGGTTTTAATAATTTGCTTCGTCATAAAAAACTAGTTTTACTATGGCAAGTAAATGCTTTTCGGGTTATAAACCAACCTATTTTTGTGCTTTAAATTGGGTATTATGACGATTTTGGTGAATGCTAATGAACAACAAATGCAGTTTTTTTTACAAAAAACCATTTCCGGAACTATACAAATAGTACAATACAACGGTGTCGATATAATAACTGCTGATGCTTATTTCGATTGTTTGTATGAAGAAAATGGCGCTGCTTTCACAACTGTTACTAATGCTCCTGTTTTTGTGAATGCGGTTATTGCAACCACGCAAAATATGCCCAAAAACTTTATCCGCTTTAACGGGTGGCCTTATTTTTTAGAACGACATGTATGGGAATTAACCAATATTCATTCCGATATACAAAAAACTGCAGAAGCGCTTTTGCAGCAAATGGCTATTAAACCTATATGGTGTGCCGATATTCCGGGTTTTATGGCTGCACGTAGTATCGCTGCTATTATTAATGAAGCTTATTTTGCTTTAGGCGAATCGGTAAGTACAGTGGAAGATATAAATACGGCCATGCGTTTAGGCACCAATTATCCTTTAGGCCCATTTGAATGGGTGAATATTATTGGCCAAAAACGCATTGTACAATTATTGCATGCTATGCAACAACAAAATCAGCAATATCAAATTGCACCTTTGTTATTAACTTCATCTGCTAATAAATAAATCACATATCTATTGGCACTTATATTAAATATTGATACCGCTACAGAATTAGCTTCAGTGTGTTTATGTTATAACACTGAAATATTATCTATTCGCTTTAGCAGTGAACAAAAAAATCATGCTGCTTTTATTCAACCTGCTATTCAACAAATCATGCAGGAATTAAACCAAAGCCTTGAAAACATTGATGCAATTGCCGTTACGGGCGGCCCCGGCAGTTACACCGGCTTGCGTGTTGGCTTAGCCACAGCAAAGGGTATTGCCTATGCATTAAATAAACCTTTAATTATTGAAAATACTTTAAAAGCAATGGCTCAGGCAGCAGTAGAAGCATGTGCTGCATTAGCGCAATTACATACCGTTAAGCCATGGTTAATAGCACCCATGATTGATGCCCGCAGAATGGAAGTATTTACAGCTGTATTTACACCTGTTTTGCAAACCATAATGGAACCTACTGCAGAAGTTTTAAGTGAAAACAGTTTTAATAACCTGTTAAAAGACAATTATATATTATTTTTTGGAAGTGGTAGTTTAAAGTGGAAAGAAATGGTGCAAAATTCATCGGCCTTCTTTTCAGCAATCAACTATAATGCAGGCCATTTGGGCATTTTGGCTTATGAGTCCTTTCAAAACAATCGGTTCGAAAATATTGCTTACAGCACACCTTTTTATTTGAAAGAATTTTATAATCCAAAAAAAAATGTCAAATAACCCTTTTTTGGTATACACTGTATTTAAAAAGTATTTAACTTTAGCCTCATATTGTAATTTTTTAATCCCCAATCACTAAACATGAGTAGTTCACAAAACACACTAACCTTAAGCAATGGCAGGCCCAGTGTTAAGGTTGATCTGATTCAGTCAAAGAAGGCTGCACTTATTTTAAGAGCGCTGAACCACAAGCTTCGTCAGCAAATGCTAAAGTTGTTAGACGAAAACAAAAAAATGACTGTTACTGAGTTGTACGTAAAATTGCGTTTAGAGCAATCCGTTGCTTCACAGCATTTGGCTATTTTGCGCCGTGCTGAACTGGTGAATACCCAGCGCAATGGTAAATTTATTTTCTACACACCCAACTATGCACGTATTAACGAAGTAATGAAATTTGTTACTGAATTAGTTGGTTAAACACCATTTGTTGTAACCCTTTTAATCCACTGTTCCCACAAGCAGTGGATTTTTTTTGCCTATAAAGCAGAAATTTTAAGCCCTTAACTTAAATAAAGTGAATAGTATCAACCCATTAACTTTGCGTTTGTAATTCTGAATTGATTTTATGACTGATAACCAAGTACAACCACTTGCATTTACTGTTGCCGATGTTTTACAACGTTGTGCACAGCAAGAAGATATAATTTTAATAGACATTCGTCCGGCCGACAGCTTTGAAGCAGGTTACATTACAGGCAGTATTGCTATTTGTACAGAAGATAATATAGCCGAATGTTTACAAGAATTACAACTGCAAGCGCAGCCCGTTATATTAATTGCTAATGATAATGAAGCAGCATATATATCGCAACTGCAACAGAATGGCTATCAGGTAATCGGCTATTTAAAAAACGGTTTTGCTAACTGGCAAATGCTTAATGAACCCATTGATGTATTAATAGCCGTTGAGCCCGATGAGTTGGCCATGGATATTAAATTTGATGAGAAGTTAGTACTGATTGATGTTCGTTCAGAAGAAGCATATGATACCATTCATTTAAATGAATCAGCCAATATTCCTTTTTCCAATTTAAACGATCCCGGCAGTATGGCTAATTTTGAAGAATTCCAAAATATTTATATTTATGGAAGCAATGCTTATCGGGGCATTACTGCTTGTACGCTCATTAAAAAACAAGGCATTCATAATCTGCGCCACTTGAAAGGCGGATGGCCTGCTATTGAAAGCCTGCCTGCATTATTTGATATTATTAAAGCAGACACCAATAAAAAACCATTAGAAAATAATAATTAATTATTTTAATAAATGACCATGTTTTTCGGGGTCAAAAGTCCACTTCCAGCGACGATGGCTCCATAAATAATTGGCAGGTCTGGTCTTAATTTCCGATTCTATAAAAGTAATCATAGCCTTTGTAATGGATGCTTCGGGCAATGATTTGGGGTCGGTGGTATATAAATGTAATTTGGAATCGTAATACCCTCTTTTTATTCGGTAGAAACTGCAAAAAATAACGGCAGTATTATTATGCCTGGCACTTAATTCAGGGCCTTTTACAAAAGGAGCAGGTTTACCAAAAAATGAAAACCAATAAGAATTATCCGGTTTACCCGGATTTTGATCCCCTACCAAAATAAGTGCATAGGGTGGAACAGCTTCTTGGGTAAACTCTTTTTTAAAGTTGGAAGATGAAATGAGTCTTGTTCCAAATCTGCTTCTTATATGATAAAAAAGCCGATTGAATACTTTGTTTTCAATTGGTTTATATACTACTAAAAAGCGATGCATTAGTTTACGCGCATAAGCTACATTGGCATATTCCCAATTAAAAAAATGCCCTAACAACAGTTGTGCATTTTTTCCTTCCGCATAAAGTTGATTCAATATTTCAGTATCGGTTTTTACTCTTTTTTCCAATTCTTTTTCTGATATTGACACCAGCTTGATAACCTCAACAAAGGTATCCGTAAATTGACGGTAAAATTCTTTGGCAATTTTTTTTCGCTCTGCTTCTGTTTTCTCCGGAAATGCAATGGCCAAATTATTATATACTACCTGTTTTCGATAACCCACCAAATAATAAATAACTACATAAGCCAAATCGCTTATCCAATAAAGCACACGCCAGGGTAACAGCGAAATCAAATAAAATAATGCATAAACAATATAATACATGTTTTTTCTAAAGTTGATAATTTAAATAATGCCAATGGCATGGTGGTTAAAGAATAATATTTTGCAGCAGTTCACTTTTTTGTAAATGGTCGGTGTTATAATGAAGCCCCCTGCTTTCTTTTCTGAACATTGCGCTTTTAACAATTAGGTAGCCAACAGTTATTAAATTTCTTAACTCGCAAAGTTGTGGCGATACGGTAACGGTCTTATACAATTGTTCTGTTTCTTCAAACAATAAATCAAGCCGTTTCATGGCGCGTTGCAAACGTACGTCTGTTCTAACAATACCAACATAGTCGCTCATTAATTGTTCCAATTCTTTACGACTTTGTGTAATTAATATCATTTCTTTCGGGTGTGTGGTTCCCATTGCATTCCAATTAGGAATATTTGTATTATATTCTATTTGATGAATTAATTCAACACTGGCCAAATAACTTCTGTGCGCAAATACCATAGCCTCTAATAAACTATTACTTGCCAAACGATTGGCACCGTGCAATCCGGTACTGGCACATTCGCCACAAGCAAATAAGTGTTGAATAGATGTTTTTCCCCATTCATCTGTTTTAATGCCGCCACAACTGTAATGTGCTGCCGGTGCAACGGGTATCCATTGCCGTGCAACATCAATCCCTATGCTCAAGCATTTCTCATAAATATTGGGAAAATGTTGTTTAAACTTTTCCATATTCATGTGTGTGCAATCTAAATACACATGCTCTGTACCATCTTTTTTCATTTCACTGTCAATAGCCCTTGCTACAATATCGCGTGGCGCCAAATCTTTTCTTTCATCATACTGTTCCATAAAGGCTTCGCCTTTCTTGTTGCGTAAAATACCCCCATCACCACGCACGGCTTCCGTAATTAAAAAAGAAGGGGACACCCCGGGTTGATATAATGCTGTGGGATGAAATTGAATGAACTCCATATTTTCAATTCTTCCTTTGGCTCTGTACACCATTGCCACACCGTCACCGGTTGCTATGGTGGGGTTGGTAGTAGTTCGGTAAACCTGGCCACAACCTCCGCTGGCTAAAACAGTTATCTTGGCTAAAATTTTTTCAATCTCATTGGTTTGGGTATTCAACACATAAACACCATAACATTGTATATCGGGCGTTGATTTAGTTACCAAATAACCTAAATGGTGTTGTGTAATTAAATCAACCACAAACCAATGATGTTTTATTTCAATATTTTTAGTGGCTTTTACTTGTGCCAGTAAAGCTCTTTCTAATTCCTGCCCTGTAACATCTTTATGGTGTAAAATGCGGTAAGCGCTATGCCCGCCTTCGCGTCCTAAAGCATATTGTCCGCTGGCATCTTTATCAAATATGGCACCATAATCTATTAATTCCTGAATGCGCTCCGGGCCTTCTTTTACTACTATTTCAACAATATTGGGATTGCATAATCCATCACCGGCTATTAAGGTATCTTCAATATGTTTTTCAAAACTATCGGTTGTTTCATCCCATACACCGGCTACACCACCTTGTGCATATTTTGTGTTGGTTTCTTCTGCATGGGTTTTGGTAATAACGGTAACGGTTTTGTCGGGAAAATGTTTGGCAGTTTTTAGTGCATAACTTAAACCTGCAATACCGGATCCTATCACTAAAAAATCGGTTCTTAACTCACTCATAACAACAAAAATGTATTAATAAATTATACGGTTGGTTCTATCCAAGCTTCATTTTCTTTCAAAAGCTTTATAAGCTCATCCAAAGCAATACTGCTGTCAATATTTCGCTTCACAATTTCTTTGCCTTTGTATAATGTAATTTTTCCCGGGCCACTGCCTACATAGCCAAAATCGGCATCGGCCATTTCGCCGGGGCCATTGACAATACAACCCATAATGGCAATTTTTACACCTTTTAAATGGTGGGTTTTTGCACGAATTTTTGCAGTGGTTTCCTGCAAGTCGAATAATGTGCGGCCACAACTGGGGCAGGAAATGTATTCAGTTTTTGAAATACGACAGCGGGTGGCTTGCAAAATACCAAATGCAGTATTATTCATAAATGCTTCAACAGAAGTATTGCTTACATAGTTTCGGCCACTGGCATTCGCATTGTTTTGTTGCAGGGATTGATAACTGCTTTCTTGCATGGAAAGCATTAATCCATCACCCATGCCATCTAGCAGTAATCCGCCTGCAGTAGTGGCATAGTGAACCAAGTGTTCATCAACGGTGTGCCATTGACTGTTAATGTTTAATACCACCGGGTTTTGTATGCCTTTATTCATCATTTCCATCACCATTCGTCTAATGGCTTGCATATTTCTGTTATTGCCGGTTTGTAAACAAAAAACAACTGATGGGTGCTTTTGTAATTCGGCTAAATAGGTAAAATCATTCAAGCCTGTTTCATCGCTAAAACAGTCAACGGAAACAAAGTTTAGTTGTTCATCGGTTTGCTTTGCTTTTAAAAAGCCTGCTGCTGTAAATAATGGATGGTATTGACTTTTATTCTGCGATAATTCCCATGCTGAAGGATGACAAATAACTTGCAAAGTGCCGGGTAATTCAAAATTTAATAATTGATAGCCGGTAAAAATATAGTCGGCAGCTGCATCTCCAATACTCCATTTATCTGTATCGGCATGGTAAGTATAACCAATGCTACGCAAATGCTGTGGCGTTATGTCATTTATTTTACTGAAATCTGCAATAACTACCGGAACATGATGTCCGCCAATATTTTGAATAGCATTGCTATTCCTGCGTTTATACTCAAACGGATTGTAAGGTATGGTATTGATGGCCGGAATGGGTGTTTTATTCAAATCGGGTTGGGTATATCGCTTTACTAAATCTTTACAAACCGGAATTTCAAATTCAGGATCTTCCGTAAGGGAAACCCTTATGGTATCACCAATACCATCTTCCAATAAAGTGCCTATACCTGCTGCACTTTTAATGCGGCCATCTTCTCCATCGCCGGCTTCTGTTACTCCTAAATGCAGCGGATAACATTCATTAAACTCAGTTAGCATTTGTTGAATCAGTAACCGATAGGCTTGTACCATTACCTGTGGGTTGCTCGATTTCATGCTTAATACAATGTTATGGTAGTTTAAACTACGGGCAATACGCAAAAACTCCATGGCACTTTCTACCATGCCATTGGGTGTATCACCATAACGACTCATAATTCTATCGCTGAGTGAACCATGATTGGTGCCAATACGCATCGCTGTGCCATATTCCTTACAAATATTTACCAAGGGTGTAAATTTTTCCCGAATGCGTTCAATTTCTTCGGCATACTCAGCATCGGTATATTCCAGTTGCTCAAACTTCTTTTTATCTACATAATTGCCCGGGTTTATGCGTACTTTTTCAACAATGCGAGCTGCAATTTCAGCGGCATTAGGTGTAAAATGTATGTCGGCTACTAAAGGCGTTGTGTACCCTCTTTTACGTAATTCGTTTTTGATGTTCAATAAGTTTTCTGCCTCATTTTTTGAAGGGGCAGTAATTCGCACCAATTCGGCACCGGCTTCAATGCATCTGATGGCTTGCTCAACAGTAGCCAGGGTATCCATGGTATCGGTGGTTGTCATGGTTTGAATGCGAATAGGGTGTCCGTTACCCAGTAATAAATCGCCAATTTTTACCTCACGTGTTTTTAAGCGGCTATATTGGGTTAAACTATTACAATAAAGTTGCATGGTATAGTGTTTATACAATGATTTAGTTAAACAAATGAGTGCATGAAAAGTTGCTACCAGTCTTTTTCCGTATTTACCGGCTTAAGTTTTTGTTTTTCATATTGTTGTAGCTCTTTCTCTTGCTGTCGTAATTGGTTTAGCAAATTATCGGCTTGTTGTTTGTTCAATGGGTTTTTAGGTTGTGGTTTATTTTGCTGATTATTTTGCTGTTGTTTTTTTTGTTCATTCAATGCTTTCTGCAAATTATTGCGGGCAGAATCACTGTAAGGATTCAGCAATAAACTTTGTTTCCAGGCATTAATGGCGTTGGCTAATTGTTGTTGCTTAATGGCAGCAACACCCGAATTGTAATACGCTTTGGCTTTTAAATCATTATCATTTGTAACGGCTGCTGCCTGCTCAAATTGTTTAGCTGCAGCTTCATAATTTTTTTGTTGTTGCAATGCGTTGGCTTTATTAAACAATGCAATGCTATTATTGGGGTTCAGCTCCAGCACCTTGTCGTACCATTGTTCCGCTTCATTATAATGGCCTGATTGGTACAACTGATTGGCTTTATACAATAAAGCTTGTTCCTGTTTGTTTTGTGCTCTGGAACCAATGGCCGGCACAACAAAAACTAATATGGCTATCCATTGCTTCATGTTGCTAATACTTGCTTCGGTTGCATAAGCTTTTCGTTTGCCTGTTGTTGGTTAAGCTTTACTTTGCGTTTGCTGCTTTTCTTTTCAGAAATAAAAATTTCTAACAAAAGTAAAACAAGCGCCACTGCCAGAAAAGCTGCGTAATACAAGGTGTATTGAACATAACCGCCATTATTGTTTAATGGTTTGGTTTGCATGCTGTTTAATTGAGCTGCTATTTCATTAGCCACTTGTGCGGTGTTATCTAAAAAATAATATTGTCCATCCGTAGTTTGCGCTAAGGACTGTAAAAGGGGTGCATCCAATCGGGAAATAACGGTTTTCCCATTCGCATCTTTTTTATAAAGCCCATTTTCTAAAATGGGTGCACCTTGTGCCGTGCCAACGCCCACAGTATATAAAACCGTGCCATGGTCGGCTAAGGTAGAAGCAGCCGCGGATGCCCCGGCATCTAAATCTTCACCATCGGTTACCAATACAACTGCTTTGTATTTTTTCTCCTTATCATCCAATGAAGCGTCAGCCAACCTTAATGCAGCGCCAATATTAGTGCCCTGTACAGGGGCCAAATCGGGTGAGGCATTATCAATAAACAACTTTGTGGCTACCGCATCGGGTGTTAACGGCATTTGTAAATAGGCTTCGCCGGCAAACACCACCAATCCTATGCGGTTGTGTTGTATGTTGGGCACCAATTGATTTAAAAAGGTTTTGGCCTTTTCTAAACGATTGGGGGGCACATCCTGACTCAACATGCTTTTACTTACATCCAATACCAGCATTACATCAATACCATTGCCCTTGCTGCCTTTTTCGGGTTTCGGACTTCTTAAGTTAGCCCAGGAAATAACAATTAATGCAATGGCAATTAATAATAAAGTAACTTTTAGCCCATAACGTTGCGGCAGATAGTTATTGGTTAGTTGCTGCACCAACTGAGCATTACCCAGCATTTTGCGGGTACGCTTCTTAAAATGTATGGCAGCAAAATAGGCCAACAGCAGGGGTAAAAGCACCCCTAATGCCCATAAATAATGTGGTTGGCCAAAATGTATCATGTGCTGCAAGCTACAGGTTACTGTTAAAAAGGAAAAACTAAATTGTTGTTTATCCTATTTCTTCCCTTTAAAAAAGCCCAAATGCGAAAGCAAATCGCGGGTTAATTGCAGGTTTGTGGCAGCTAAAGCCACATTACCCGGTGCTTCCGTATTCAGTACAAAAAAATAAGGGTGCTTATTTTCTTCTATCCATCCCAATACCCAGCCAATTTGTTGTTGGTTAGGCAAAACGCCTTCACCGGTAATATATGCCAATTGATAATTGGCATTGTTTTCCTTCATCAACAATCTTTTTATCAAAACTTGCCAGGTTTTATCAAATGGCAATTGACCAAAATACAAGCGTTTAATTAAACCCAACTGTTCATCGGCGGTAATGGTAAGGGTATTATTCATCCAAAAACTATCAACACTATTGCCTATTAAATGATTGCCATATTTCAAACTGTCTAACCAAAATTGCATTTTTTCCTTACCGGTTCTGCGTGCAACTTCCTGAAAATAGGCAGTAATGTTGTGCGCCATGGCCGTATCAAAATTGGGACTATGATTACTGCTGTCGTTATTACCTTGTGTAACAGCGGCAGGGGGTAATGGAATCACCATTCTTTCATTGGCAATAGTACCCGTTTGTAAACCAATTAAGGCTGTTACAATATTGAAGGTGGCATTGGGTTGATAAGCAGAATCTAAATACTGTTTAAAATGGTAAGTCGTAAAACTGCCTGCACCATTATCGAATAAAGCAAAGCTGCCGGTTACGCCATGTTGGGTAAAATCATTACCCAGTGAAGCATCTTCATGAATATTATTGGAATTGCATGCCTGCAACCAAATAACAGGTAACAGCAGTGCCCAACTTTTAAAAAACCCCAATCTCCGTAAAAAACGACTACCTTTTTGCATAGCAACTATTTTAATACATTTAATTGTTTACCCACTTTTATAAACGCCTGAATGGCGCGGTCTAAATGTTCCTGTTCGTGTGCTGCACTTAATTGTACGCGAATACGTGCCTGGCCTTTGGGTACAACAGGGAAAAAGAAACCAATTACATAAATACCCTCTTCCAGTAATGCAGCCGCAAATTTTTGTGCTAACACCGCATCGTACAACATAATGGGTACAATGGGATGTTCACCTGGTTTAATATCAAAACCGGCTTCGGTCATTTTAGTTCTGAAATAGCGGGTATTGTATTCCAGTTTATCGCGAAGGGCAGTAGTTTCAGATAGCATATCTAATACGGCAATGCTGGCTCCTACAATGCTGGGTGCTAAGGTGTTAGAGAATAAGTAGGGGCGTGACCGCTGACGCAACATTTCAATAATTTCTTTACGTCCGCTGGTAAATCCGCCACTGGCACCACCTAATGCTTTACCCAGGGTACCCGTAATAATATCAATGCGACCCATTACACCGCGATATTCATGAGTGCCTCTTCCGGTTTTGCCCAAAAAGCCGGATGAATGGCTTTCATCTATCATTACTATGGCATTGTAACGATCGGCCAAATCACAAATTTTATCCAATTGGGCAATGGTACCATCCATACTAAAACTACCATCGGTAACAATCATGCGGCTGCGACAACCGGCAGCAGCTTGCAATTGTTGTTCCAAATCGTCCATGTTATTGTGCTCATACCGAAACCGTTGTGCTTTGCAAAGTCTTACTCCATCAATAATGGAAGCATGATTCAAAGCATCGCTGATAATGGCATCTTCTTCATTCAACAGCGGCTCAAATACCCCACCGTTGGCATCAAAGGCAGCTGCATATAAAATGGTATCTTCTGTACCTAAAAAAGTTGAAATTTTAGCCTCAAGGGTTTTATGAATATCCTGTGTGCCACAAATAAACCGTACACTGCTCATGCCATATCCGCGGCTATCAATGGTTTTGTGTGCCGCTTCAATTACTTTAGGATGTGCAGATAAACCCAAATAATTATTAGCGCAAAAGTTTAATACTTTCCGGCCGTTCACCATTATTTCAGCGCCTTGTGCACTGGTAATAATGCGTTCTTTTTTCATTAAGCCGGCTTCGTCAATGGCAGCTAATTCCTGCCGAATGCGTTCAACAAAAGCTTCATTCATAGTGCATTTTTTAGGCCACAAAGGTAGGGAATGCCTATTGCTTATAACCGTTTTTGTGCTACTATGTTTCGGTGCTGCGCTCTTGCACTTGTTACCCGTTTTATGGGGTAACGGCTAAGATGTAAACAATGGGGAAATGAAAAATGATTGTTGCTTATTTCAAATATACTATTGCAAAATACCCGAAAACAAATATTTTTTATATTAATAAGAAATGAACTGCTTCTGCACCTTGCCTTTATTTCCCTTAATTTAGTGCCGCATTAATTGGGGTGTGCAATTTGTATTGGCGGCATGGCTTAGCCCTATTCAAATTTTAATAAAAACGGATTGAAAAAAATTAGTATTTACACGGCAGCAGCCATTGTTATTGCCAACATGATTGGTACCGGTGTATTTACCAGTGTGGGCTTTCAGTTGAATGCCATTCAAAATAGTTGGAGCATTATCAGCTTATGGTTTTTTGGTGGGGTATTGTCTTTATTTGGTGCCTTTGCTTATGCTGAATTAGGCACCCATTACAAAGAATCGGGTGGTGATTATATTTATTTGTCCCGTATTTTTCATCCCATGCTGGGCTATTTGTCGGCATGGGCAGGTTTAACGGTGGGGTTTTCGGCACCGGTGGCTTTGGCAGCCATGGCTTTTACCCAATATTTATCGCCCGTATTAGGATTGCCCATTCATACATTCATGGCCATAGCCATTATTGTGGCCATTGGTTTACTGCACAGTTTCACTTTAAAACACAGTAGTCGTTTGCAAAACAGCAGTACGGTACTGAAAATCTTATTCATTGTTGTATTAATCATTATTGGTGTGGCAGCGGCAGCACCGGCACAAAATGCATTGCAATGGAATAATTCCTGGCATCACGAAGTGGTGCAACCCGGCTATGCAGTGGCCATGGTATATGTGGCTTTTGCTTATACGGGTTGGAATGCGGCGGCTTATGTGGTTGATGAAATGGATAATCCACGCCTGCATTTGCCCCGAGCCCTTATTGGCAGTACCCTTTTTGTAATGGTGGTGTATATGTTATTCCAATATGTGTTGTTAAAGCATGCTACCGTCAATGCCTTAAAAGGTAAGGAATCTGTTACGTTCATTGCGTTCAATAATGTTTTGGGTGCAAAGGGCGCCAAATGGGTCAGTGCTTTTATTGCCTTGCAATTAATTGCCACCATTAGTTCGTATATATGGGTGGGTTCAAGGGTTACGGCTGCATTGGCTCGTGAACACCGCTTATGGCAACCCTTTTCCATAAAAAACAAGCACGGCATTCCCATTTATGCCATTTGGTTGCATGTGGCTATTGCCATTGTGTTGCTGTTAACCGGCTCGTTTGAAAAAGTATTGTTGTATGCGGGCTTTGTGTTACAGTTGATGGCTTCCTTAACCGTGGCCACCAGTTTGTTCACCAAACCCAAACCTTTTCCTACCTATAAAAGTCCTTTTAAGCCGGTATTGCAAATTGTTTTTCTATTGTTCAATGCCTGGGTACTCATATTTACGTTAATGGATAAACCCGTGGAAAGCTTGATCGGTGTGGGCATATTGGTAGCGGGCTTGGTACTGTATGCATTGGATAAACCGGTGAATACAGTCAACCCAACTTAATCAGTCCATCAAAAAAGTACCTGCTGTTGTTTTACTTAGGGAACAAGCATCACCAACCATTCGCTCCAATACATTAATCAATATGGAACGAATGGCCGGGATTTATTTCAACTCGTTTTTAATAATTAATCACCTGTTCTTCTATGGTTTCGGGAATCTCGCGCCATTCATATTGCTGGTTACGCAATTGGGGTTCAAAACCGGCTTCGCGAATGGCTTCCTGAATGGTTTTATAAGTAAACCGATGCGGTGCACCTGCGGCACTCACCACATTTTCCTCAATCATAATACTGCCGAAATCATTAGCCCCGGCATGTAAACAAACCTGTGCTGTTTGTTTGCCCACTGTTAACCAACTGGCTTGTATGTTCTTAATATTGGGCAACATAATTCTGCTAAGGGCAATCATGCGAATATATTCATCGGCAGTAGTTAAATTATGTACACCGCGAATTTTTGCCAAAAGGGTATCCACATCCTGAAAGGTCCAGGGAATGAAGGCCAGGAAGCCTTTGGCTGTTTCTGGTTTTAAGGCTTGTGTATCGCGAATGCGGGTAAGGTGTATAAAGCGTTCTTCAATGGTTTCAACGTGGCCAAACATCATGGTGGCACTGGTGGTAATGTTCAGTTCATGGGCTTCATGCATAATGGCCAACCATTCATCGGCGCCGCATTTGCCTTTTGATATCAATCTTCTAACCCTGTCAACCAATATTTCCGCACCGGCGCCGGGTAAGGAATCCAAGCCGGCTTCCTGCAAGGCTTTCAGCACTTCGCGGTGGGTTGAACGCTCCAACTTGGTAATATGGGCTACTTCCGGGGGGCCTAATGCGTGCAGTTTAATGGTAGGGAATTCCTGTTTAATCTGCCGGAAAATATGCGTATAAAAATCCAACCCTAATTCCGGATGGTGACCTCCTTGCAACAGCAATTGGTCGCCGCCATAACGCAGGGTTTCCTGAATTTTTTTCCGATAGGTGTCCATATCGGTAATATAGGCTTCTTTATGTCCGGGTATGCGGTAAAAATTACAAAACTTACAATTCGCAATGCAAACATTGGTAGTATTTACATTTCGGTCTATTTGCCAACTCACTTTACCATGGGGTACTTGTTTTTTGCGCAAGGTATCGGCCACCACCATTAATTCGGTAAGGGGGGCATGTTCAAATAAAAACATTCCTTCTTCTACACTTAAAAATTCCAGGTTCAGGGCCTTTTGGTACAAATCGTTCAACTGCATAATAACTATTTAAAAACTGTAACAAAGGTAGGGGGCATAAGGTTGAAATGTCAAATCCATTTCCATAACGGCCGGTGTATTGTGTAAGATAAGGCCGCTGTTATTGTCATTACCTTTCACCATTCATGGGGTTTTTATGCCATTCCCCTAATTTAGGTCAGCAAAATTGGTTACATGTCAAAAATTAGTTACATTCATTAATAAGGGCAAATTAGCAATTGCATCTTTTATCCCGCATGAAAATTGTTACGGCATTTTTACTGATCATGGCTTGCTGCACCGGTATCCTGCTATCGGCTCAAACGCCTTTGCCGGTTACTAAAACATTTGAACAAAGTCTGCCCAAACCCATGGCCAGCTTTGGTTTTATTCAATTGAGCGGTGGCATCGTTATTTTAAAAGCGCAGTTAGATAGTATTCCTGATTCCTTGAATTTTATTTTAGATACCGGAAGCGGCGGCATTTCACTCGATTCTTCAACAGTTGAGGAATTTCATTTGGAACGGGTGCATACCGACCGCACCATTCGCGGTATTGCAGGCATTAAAACAGTGGATTTTACTTATCGGCATAGGCTGCATTTCCCGGGGCTAACGCTCGACAGCCTCGACTTTCACATTAATAATTACGATTTATTAACCAGTGTATATGGCGTAAAAATTGATGGTATTATTGGCTACACTTTTTTTAGCCGCTATGTGGTAAGTGTTGATTATGATAACCATACCATTGGTGTTTATGAACCCCGCAAGTTTAAATACCCCAAAGGCAATGGCGGATATGTATTGCAGCCCCGCTTCAGTACCTTAATCTACCAACCCGCAGCCATTACCGATGCCCGCAAAGTATTAAGCCGCTTTATTTTTGATACCGGTGCCGGTTTGTATTTTTTAATATCTGAAAGGTTTATGAAAGATAGCAGTTTGCTGAAGCGCAAACGTAAGTTGTATCCCACACAGGCCGAAGGGTTGGGTGGTAAAAAAGAAATGCAATTAACGGTGGCAGAAAAAATTAAAATTGGTCCTTTTCAATTCAGGAAAGTACCCCTACTGATTTTTAGCGATGATTACAACATCACCAGCTATCCCTTTTTGGGCGGTATATTGGGGAACGATTTAATGCGGCGCTTTAACACCGTATTTAATTATCCCGAACGCAGCATTTATATTGTTCCCAACAAACATTTTCAAGATCCTTTCGATTATTCCTACACCGGTTTGGGCATTTATTGGGTAAACGGGGCTGTAACTGTGGTTGATGTAATGCCCGGATCGCCGGGCGAAAAAGCCGGCTTTATGCCCGATGATATTATCATTGCCATGAACAATGTGTTTACCCAAAATATTCAAACCTTTAAAAATATTTTGCAAAATGCAGGTTCACGCATTAAAGTAATTGTACAACGTGCAGGCAAATTAGAAACACTCGATTTAAAAGTGGTGAACATATTACGGCGTTAAACCCTGCCGCCTTTGTGTCATACTTTGGTAAACATATTTGCCCACTCCGCAATTTTGTTGCTACTTTGCACACCTTATTTCAGTAGTATGATTGAATTTAATCGCTTTGTTTTAGAGAATGGCTTAAGGGTACTGGTGCATGAAGATAATTCAACCCCCATGGCGGTGGTGAATGTGTTGTACGATGTGGGTGCCCGTGATGAAAACCCCGAAAAAACCGGCTTTGCCCACTTGTTTGAGCACCTGATGTTTGGCGGCAGCAAAAACATACCGGATTATGATGAACCCCTGCAACGTGCCGGTGGTGAAAATAATGCCTATACCACGGAAGATGTAACCAATTACTATTGCCAATTGCCGGCTAAAAATATTGAAACGGCTTTTTGGCTGGAAAGTGATAGAATGCTTTCCCTTGCCTTTAGCAAAAAAAGTTTGGAAGTACAACGGAAGGTGGTTTGCGAAGAGTTTAAAGAACACTACATTAATAAACCTTATGGCGACATGTGGCATAAAATGCGGGCCTTGGCTTATCAGGTGCACCCGTATCGCTGGTTAACCATAGGTAAAGAACTAAGCCATATTGAACAGGTGCAGTTAGACGAAGTGAAAGCCTTCTTTTTCAAACACTATCGCCCCGTTAATGCCATTTTAGTAGTGGCCGGAAATGTCACTACCGAACAAGTAAAGCAATTGGCAGAAAAATGGTTTGGCGATATTCCCATGGGCGAAAAGTATGTACGCCATTTACCCGCCGAACCTACACAAACGGCCCCACGTTCATTAGAAGTAACCGCCGATGTGCCTTTGCATGCCATCATGAAAACCTGGCACATGGCCGGTCGTTTAGAGCAAGGGTATTATGTAGCCGATTTAATTACCGAAATTTTAGGCGGTGGCAGCTCATCACGTTTATACCAAACCTTGGTAAAAGAGCAGCAATTGTTTTCCGATATTCAATGTTATCAGTTAGGCTCTATCGACCCCGGCTTGGTTACTATTCAGGGTAAATTGGTGAAAGGAGTTACCATGCAACAGGCTGAAGCCGGCATTAATGCGGTTATTCAGCAAATAGTTGAACAACCTGTTTCTGAAACAGAATTAACCAAAATTAAAAACCGAACAGAAAGTGTTATTGTGTTCGAAGACATGGCATTAATGAACCGTGCCGGCAGCTTAGCTTATTACGAGTTATTGGGCAATGCCCAGTTGATGAATGAAGAGCTGAGTCGCTTTCAGGCAGTTACTACGGCCGATTTGCAGCAAGGTGCAGCCGCTATTTTTAATCCGAACAATGTAAATACGCTTTATTACTACAGCCAACACTTATGATTAATAGAAAACAACAACCCCATATAACCGACCCCATTCATTTGCCTTTACAACTGCCGGCAGCGGAAACATTTACCTTATCCAATGGTGTTCAAGTATATGCCGTAAAAGCCGGTGCACAGGAAGTGGTACAGTTGGAATTGGTTTTTGATGCCGGTAACTGGTATGAACAAAAAAATATTGTTGCAGCCAGTACGAATTTTTTATTAAAAAATGGTACCCGGCATAAAACAGCCTTTCAGTTAAATGAACAGGTTGAAATGTATGGCGCTTATTTAAACCGTGCTTGTTATTTTGAACGGGCAAGTGTTAGTTTACACAGCCTAAGCAAATTCCTGCCTCAATTACTGCCGCTGTTGGTTGAGGTATTGAGCGAATCGGTTTTTCCCGAAGAGGAAATTCATATTTATCGCCAAAACATGCAGCAACGCCTGTCCGTTAATTTAAAAAAGCCCGACTTTGTGGCCAATCGTTTAATTGATGCCTATGTGTTTGGTGAACAACACCCTTATGGTAAGTATAGCCACTTGTCCGATTACGATGCCTTAACCCGCAACGAAATATTGCAGTTCTTTCAACAATACTATCAAAACGGGCAATGCACGGTGTTTATTGCCGGTAATTTGCCGAATAATATTGAGGCTTTGCTCAATCATTCAATCGGGCAACTACCGCTTAACGGTACTGCATTGGTGAAGCCGGAATATTCCATACAACCCGCAGCGCAAAAAAAATATTTTGTATTAAACGATGATAATGGGGTACAAGCTGCCATTCGCTTAGCACTGCCATTCCCCAATCGTCACCATCCCGATTTTTTAAAGGCGCAATTGCTGAACACCGTATTGGGTGGTTACTTCGGCTCAAGGCTCATGAGTAATATTCGCGAAGACAAAGGTTATACCTATGGTATTCATTCATACATTCAGGCATTTCAACAACAAAGTGTGTGGATGGTAAGTACCGAAGCCGGAAGGCAGGTTAGTGAAGCCGCCATAGAAGAAACCTACAAGGAAATGTTGAAATTGCAACAGCAGCCAATTGACGAAGCCGAACTGAGCTTGGTGAAAAACTTTTTAATCGGCACTTTGCTGGGCGATATTGACGGACCTTTTCATATTATTGAACGCTGGAAAAATTATGTGTTGAATAATATGCCCATGAATTATTTTGATATTACGGTACAGAATATTAAATCTACCACGGCAGAAGAATTACAGCAATTGGCGAAAAAATACCTGAATCCCGAAAATTTTTACGAACTTCAGGTAGTATAAATGAAACCAATATGATTTCATTCCTTTCAAAAGTTTTATTTACCTCGGTAGCCGTATTGGTGGCTACCTATATTTTAAGCGGTGTACATGTAAACAGTACTGCTACCGCCATATTGGTGGCAGTGGTACTGGGTTTGCTCAATACTTTTGTAAAACCTATCCTTATCATTCTCACCATTCCTTTTACCATACTTACCCTGGGTTTGTTTTTGCTGGTAATTAATGTGCTGATTATTAAATGGACCTCAGAGCTGGTTCCCGGCTTTCGGGTAGATGGCTGGTGGTCGGCACTTTTTTTCAGTATTATTGTGTCGTTGGTATCTTCCTTTATTGAAGGACTGGTACGTAATAATGAAGCATAGCCATACAACGTATAGCCATTGCTGTAACAGCGCAATTATTTATTGAGTAGGTTTAGTTGCTGCATCAGTTGGTGTATCAATTTGGGAAAAGGTTTTTCCGAAATTGCATTCCAAGGCACTTTTTCATACTGTTTCAATTCAGGTATGGGTTGTTGCAGCCGTATATAAATCATTACGCCCGTAATTTGCTGATGGGTGAGTTGCTGCACCTCTTTGGTAGAAATTTGAAGGGTGTTAAATGCTGTAACATTCCATTGTTCTTGTAACCATTGGGCAATGGTACTTGTATTCCACACAATGTCTTCCTCACTTTCAATTAAGTAAGGCTCATACAGGTTTTCCCAAATATCTTTACGGGTGCGCTTGTGCAAGTAAACACTGTTGCGGTATTCCAGTAAAAAATAGTAAAAGCGGCGTTTCTTTTTTTGTATGGTTTTTTCTTTTACGGGCAGTTGTTGTTGCGTGCCGTTTTGGTGCGCCTTGCAAATGGGTATCAGTGGGCAGCTGCTGCAAAGGGGTAACGTTGGTTTACAAATGGTAGCCCCTAAATCCATCATGGCCTGGTTGTGCCAATCGGGGTGTTGTTGATGCAACACTTGTTGTGCCAATTGCGTAAATTGTTTTTTCCCTTCCGTACTATCAATGGGTGTATCTATGGCAAACACACGGGCTAATACCCTAAACACATTTCCATCTACCACGGCATAGGGTAATTGAAAAGCAAAGGAAGCAATGGCTGCAGCGGTATAGGGTCCCACTCCTTTTAATTGTAAAAGGGCCTCATAGTTTGCCGGAAATTGCCCGTGGTATTGTTGTACAATGGTTTTAGCGGTTTGCAATAAATTTTTGCAGCGGCTATAATAGCCCAATCCTTCCCATAACTTAAAAACGGCTTCTGCCGGTGCTTCGGCCAATTGGGTAACGGTAGGGTATTGCTGTATAAATTTTTCATAATAGGCAAGCCCCTGCTCAACACGGGTTTGTTGTAAAATAATTTCACTGAGCCAAATTTTATAGGGATCTTTTTCTCCTTTCCAGGGCATGGTGCGTTTATTATGGTGCCTATGCCAGTGTAATAACAATTCGTTAAAATGAGGTGCCTGCATACAGCAGCAAATATGCCTTAAAATCGGCATTTAACCATCAGGCCATTTGTTGCAGGAAAAAAGGGTGTGTTTGCGGAAAATTGCAATATTATGTAAATCGACAACTTATAAATATCTTTGCAATCAGTCACTAATATGTATTATTTTTTTGTATTTTCTTGCAAAACCCATTTTTTGTTTTAATTTTAAAGTAATGTTCACCCGAAAAGCTTTTTTATGAGAAAATCAGATCTCATTAATGTTATTTCAGAAAAAACCGGCATCCCAAAAGTTGATGTACTGGTTACTTTGGAAACCATGTTAGGAGAAATTAAGACCAATTTGGCAGCCGGCCGAAATATCTATATTCGGGGTTTTGGCAGCTTTGTTACCAAAAAAAGAGCAGCAAAAATTGGTCGCAATATTAAATACAATACCATTGTAGAAATACCTGAACATTTTGTTCCCGCCTTTAAGCCTGCAAAAGAATTTATGGAAGAAGTGCGTTCCAAGCTCAAGTCGGAATAACTTTGCGCAAAATTGAGCGTGTGAAAAAAAGTCAAATTGTATTAGTCATTGCTTCGGTGGTGGCGGTTGTGTTGTTATTCGTATTTGGTAAGGTTACTGCTCCCAAATCGGCAGCTAATCAGGCACCCATGGCGCAGCAGGATGCCGGAGCGCCCCCTGCCATTCATTTTGCCGATATATTGCAAAAAGCTCGTCAGCAGCTTACGCCCGAACAAAATCAACGTGTTTTATCGTTGGAAAATGCCGTTACCCGCGGCGACGTAAAAGACCAGCAAATTCACGTTTATCATCAGTTAGCCCGCTTTTGGAAAGATTCAGCCCATGTATTTGAACCGTATGCCTATTATATGGCACAAGCAGCTAAGTTGGAGAATTCCGAAAAAAGTCTCACATTTGCCGCCCAACTGTTTGTAGATAACCTGCTGACAGAGAATAATCCGGCCATGCAACACTGGTTGGCCGAAAACGCAAAAGATCTTTTAGATAAGGCATTGGTATTGAATCCCAATAACGATTCCAGTAAAATTGGACTGGGGGCTTGTTATATGTTTGGCAATATTTCCGATAACCCTATGCAGGGTATTTTACCCGTTCGGGAAATTGCACAAAAAGATTCCAATAACCTGTATGCACAAATGGTATTGGGCTTGGGTGGTAAAAAAAGCGGTCAATTAGATAAAGCCATTGAACGGTTTCAGTTCATTGTTCGCAAAGACCCCCATAATTTGGAAGCCATTTTTCAACTGGCCGAAACCTACGATATGCATGGCGATAAAGCCAATGCTATTCATTGGTACGAAACAGCCAAGAACATGATTAACAACGATGCCATTAAAAAAGAAATTGACAAGCGTATTAACGAACTAAAATAAATTATTAAACAAAAAAATCAGACAGCGTATGCCTTGTGGTAAGAAAAGAAAACGTCATAAAATTGCTACCCACAAACGTAAAAAACGTTTAAGAAAAAACCGTCATAAGAAAAAGAATAAGTAGTATTCTTTACAGGTTACTTTATTTGTTAAGGTCTCCGTTGGTTTCTACCGGAGGCCTTTCCTTGGTTTCACAACGTGTATTTGCCGCGCCTTTCATTGCTGCAACTTTACCTTTTCCTTCCCTTTGGGTAAATACATGCGTGATTACTCTTAATGCCCTGCTTTCTATGGCAGTGTGCACTATTGTGTATCTATAAAGTTGCAACATTTGTGAACAAAGAATTAATTATTAATGTTTCGCCCGGTGGAGTTGAAATTGCTTTGCTGGAAGATAAAAAACTGGTTGAGTTACACACGGAAAAGGCCGATGCTAATTTTGCCGTGGGCGATTTATATTTAGGGAAGGTAAAAAAATTAATCCCCGGCCTCAATGCCGCTTTTATTGATGTGGGGTTTGAAAAAGATGCTTTCCTGCATTACACCGATCTGTCGCCCTATGCCCGCTCTTTGTTGAAGTTTACCCAAATGGCTATTCACGATAAAGGGGAAACACCTTTCGATTTCAGTAACTTCAATGTAGAACCGGAAATTGTTAAAACCGGTAAAATTAATGAGGTGCTGAATGGCAAACCCAGTGTTTTGGTGCAAATTTTAAAAGAACCCATTGCGGCCAAAGGCCCCCGCCTGAGTTGTGAAATCAGCTTGCCCGGTCGCTTTGTGGTATTAACCCCGTTTAATGAAATTGTAGCCGTTTCCAAAAAAATTCATTCGGCCGAAGAGCGCAAGCGCCTCCAAAAAATTGTAGAAGCCATTCGCCCTAAAAACTTTGGCGTTATTGTGCGTACCGCTGCCGAGGGTAAATCTACCGCTGAATTGCACCAGGACCTTATTGCCCTTACCGAAAACTGGAAACAAATTCAACTGAATTTAAAGGGTGCCGTGCCTCCTGCCAAAATTATGAGCGAGCAGGATAAAACCACCAGCATGCTGCGCGATTTGCTAACGGTTGATTTTAATCGCGTAGTAATTAACGATAAAAATATTTACAACGATACCAAAGCTTATATTCAAAAAATTGCACCCGACAAAGTCGATATTGTAACCTACTATAACGGCCCCTTACCCATATTCGACCAATATGGAGTTACCAAGCAAGTAAAAGGCTCGTTTGGCAAAACAGTGAACCTGCCCAGCGGCGCTTATTTAATTATTGAACATACCGAAGCCCTGCATGTAATTGATGTAAACAGCGGCTACAAAAGTGTTAGCAATAATCAGGAAGAAAATGCCCTGCAAACCAATTTGGAAGCGGCCGAAGAAATTGCCCGCCAATTGCGCCTGCGTGATATTGGTGGTATTATCGTTATTGATTTCATTGATATGAAATTGCCCGATAATAAGCGCAAGCTGCAAGATGCCATGGAAGAATACATGAAAAACGACCGGGCAAAACATGCCGTATTGCCTATATCGAAATTCGGCTTAATGCAAATTACCCGTCAGCGCATGCGTCCCGAAGTAAATATCAACACTTCGGAAATCTGCCCCACCTGCGGTGGTACCGGCATGGTTACGCCTTCTATTTTGTTGGAAGATGAAATGGAAAAGCGCCTGCAATACCTGGTAAACCATGGCCATCGCCAAATTGAATTGCACGTTCATCCCATTGTATATGCCTATTTAACCAAAGGATGGTTTACCAACATAGTAAAAAAATGGAAAAAGAAATTTGCCATTAAGCTGAAAGTATTGCCCAATAATAATTACAGCTTTATTGAATACCATTTCTTCGATGAAAACGAAGAGGAAATTAAGTTCTAAATCAATCCTAATTCCCATGAAAACGGCTGTCCTCGGGCAGCCTTTTTTATGCTTGCGTGTCAACTGTATATGATTGGCTTGCCTCATGCTGATTCGAGTAAACGATTGTTACAAAAATTGTATATAATAATTACTTCATCTTATTTTTTTGTTACACAATTATTCGTATTCCTGTTGCTAATTACTGGCTTTTCCTTAATTTAACGTTTTCGCAAACACCCCCATATGGTTAAACAACGCTATTATTCGCTCGATGTGTTTCGGGGCGCTACCGTGGCACTGATGATTTTGGTGAACAACCCGGGCTCATGGGAACACATTTTCACACCACTGGAACATGCTCCCTGGCATGGCTGTACCCCCACCGATTTGGTGTTTCCTTTTTTCCTGTTTGCCGTAGGGAATGCCTTTTCTTTTGTGTTGCCTTCCTTCGAGGAAAAAGGGAATGCTTATTTTTTAAAGAAAGTGGTGAAACGGGCTGTTCTCATTTTTGTGATTGGCTTATTGCTTAACTGGAGTCCCTTTGTACAATGGAACGATGGACATTTGGTGGTGAAAGGTTTTCAGCAAGTACGCATTATGGGGGTACTGCAACGCATAGCCGTTAGTTATTTATTGGCGGCGCTTATTATTTATTATGCCAAACCCCGCGGTGCTTTTGTAATAGGGTGCATTATTTTATTGGTATATTGGGCTTTTACCTTTTTGGCAGGTGCACCCGGCGATCCCTTAAGCCTGCAAGGATTCTGGGGTACACAGTTCGATATTCATTTGTTTGGCATTAATCATGTGTACAAGGGCGAAGGCGTTCCTTTTGATCCGGAAGGATTGTCCAGCACACCCGGTGCCGTAGTACAGGTAATTATTGGTTTCTTAACGGGGCAATACATTCAACAAAAAGGAAAGCATTTTGAAATGCTGGCTAATCTGTTGGTCATGGCACTAATATTAATGGTAACGGGCTATATTTGGGACATGGTATTTCCCATTAACAAAAAAATATGGACCAGCAGTTATGTCGTTTATACCAGCGGATTGGCCATGGCTACATTGGGTATCCTTATTTATGCTATTGAATTCAAAGCATACAAAGGTGCCTGGAGCCGCTTCTTCGATGTGTTTGGCAAGAATCCCTTATTCATATTTGTATTCAGCGGTTTTTTGCCCAGAATACTCGGCTTAATTCATATTCCCGATGGTACCAACGATGAGGGCTTGCCGAAGTATGTTTCTCCCTTCGGGTGGCTATACCAAACCATTTGTAAACCCATTAGTGTAGATGAACGGGTGGGCTCATTGGTATATGCCCTTATTTTAATTGCTTTTTACTGGTTCATAGTGTACCTGATGGATAAAAAGAAGATTTACATAAAGGTATAACCGTTATAGGTGTGCAGCAATAAAAAAATATCATTGTGCAGACTTAAAAAATGCTTGCAATAAGCATGGACACCCCCGGGTAAGGAATTTAAAATTTCCTTAAATCGTACCGACGGCAGCAGCGTAAACAAGGAAACCACTACCTTACTTTACTTAAAAATTGTTTGCCATGCCACACATTCCATTGCCGGAAGGCTATCCCGGTATCCGCAGTTTATTCATGTATAGCCCTGTTACTGCAGAACCACTCAACCACCTGGTTCAAACCTTATTGCATGATAAAAATACTTCAACCCTAACGCCGGGTGAAAGGGAATTGATTGCCACATATACTTCGCGGTTAAACGAGTGTAAATATTGTGCCACCACCCATGGTGCCATTGCCAAATTTCAATTGGGCGGTAATGCCGGTTTGGTGAATAATATTTTGCAACTCAACGTGCAGGAGGCGGAATTGAGCGATAAGATGAAGGCTTTATTGGCTATTGCTGCAAAAGTGCAGCAAAGCGGTAAAAATGTAACCAAGGCCGATATTGATCACGCCAAACAAGCCGGTGCAACCGATAAAGAAATTCATGATGCCGTATTAATTGCCGCAGCCTTTTGTATGTTCAATCGGTATGTTGACGGATTGGCTACCTGGGCACCCGATGATCCTGCCGTGTACGATGCCATCGGTAAACAACGGGCCGAAGAAGGCTACATGACCAAACCCTTTGTTGTTTCATCACATTAATCTTACTACCATGCCCTATATTACACTCAGCGAAAAGTTACCCGGCATTACGGGTTTGCTCGATTATAGAAAAGATACGGCACAACCCATTCGCGAACTTACACAAATACTACTCCGTGGGCCATCAACTTTAACCGAAGGGGAAAGGGAATTGATTGCTACGGTTGTTTCCAATGGCAACGGATGCGCTTTCTGCACAGCGGCACATGCGGCCATTGCCGATATGCTGTTGGATCAACCTTTGGCTGAACAGGTTTGTACAGATATACAGTCGGCGCAGGTGAGCGATAAAATGAAGGCCTTATTAACCATTGCCCGTGCCGTGCAACAAAACGGCAGAAATGTTACCCCCGAAATGGTAGCAACCGCCAAAGCGGCCGGTGCCACTGAAATGGAATTGCATGATACCGTATTGATTGCAGCCCTGTTCAGTTTGTATAACCGCTATGTAGATGGGCTGGCCAGTGTTACACCTTCCGATCCGGCTTTCTATCAACGCCTGGGGGTTATCTTAAAAAACAAAGGTTACCTGCCTTCCGAAAACCGATATGCGGAATTGTAATACATACGTTGAAGTCGCCTCATAAACGCTACTACTTTAACCATCTCTGTAAGGTTGCCGGATGCAACTCTTGCAGGGATTTTTTTTACGTCAATAGTCTATCGTTGGTTATCTTTTTTATTCGATAAAAAGTAAACGGGAATACCCACGGCGGTAATCAGGGTGCCCAATACCGAATTAATGACAGGGGTACGTCCCAGTTGATAATCGCGTATATCGGTATAAAGGGTTGATACCAGAAAGAAGGCTACAAAGGCCACAAATAACAAGGGCACTAACGGATATCCAAACACACGGTAGGGCCTTGGCGTAGTGCGCATTTTACTTCTTAAAATAAATACGCCCAATACACTCATGCCGTAAAAAAACCAACTCACAAAAATCAACATATCTGTCAGCATATCAAACGAGCCGCTCAGGATTAATAAAATGGTCCATGCGGCATTAGTGATTAATGCATTGCCGGGTGTACGGTATTTGGGGTGCAATTTTCCCGCAGGGGCAAACAACTTGTTTTCGGTGCCCATGGCATAGGTTACCCTGGCGGTGGCCAAAACATTGGCATTGGTAGTACTGATAATGGAAAAAATAATCATGAGGGCAATAATACTGCCGCCGGCAGCACCCCAAACAGCAGCAGCGGCATCGGAAGCCACAAAGCCCGATTGTGCCATTGTCGGTAAAGGCAAAACATACAAATAAGCTAAGTTCACCAAAGCATACACCAACATGCAAAACAATAAACCCATGAATAAGCTGCGGGGAATATTGCGTTGCGGATGTTGTATTTCGCCGGCTACAAACGTAATATTGTTCCACCCGTCGTAAGCCCAAAAAGCACCGGCTAATGCTGCCATATAAGCTCCTACCAATGCCCAACCGGTGGGTGCATTGTTTAAAGGATGTTGTAAATTTTGCCAATGTCCTTTGCCGGAAAACAAAATGCCCCCAATCAGCAATACTATGGCAACGGATTTTAATGCGGTTAAGATGCGTTGAATGGCACCTCCTTCTTTTACACTGTGGTAGTTAATGTAGGTCAGTGTCAATACCAGGGCAATCGTTAATAGTTTAACGCCAATATGGTCTAACGGAAAAATATTTCCTACATAGGGTATATTCAGGTGAATGGCTTTTACCAGGGCCGGATTGCATTCGGGTAAAGGAATAAAATAGTTGGTATATTGGGCAAATACATATGCAATAGATGCATTGCCGGCGGTATTAAAAACGGCAAATGCCGCCCATCCATATACAAACGCAAAGCCCCTGCCGTACATTTTTTCAAAAAATACATATTGGCCCCCCGTTTCGGGAAACATGGCCGCCACTTCGGCATTGCTTAATGCGCCAAACAGCGTAATGCATCCGGCCACAACCCATACACTCAGCAGTAGCCATGCATTACCTAATTGTCCGGCCATTAATGCCGGTTTCATGAATATACCCGATCCAATAACGCCGCCTACTACCAGCGATAAGGCTGTTTTAAACGACAGGGTGCGTGCTAATTGCGCCATTCGGTTGTTTTAAGTTGTTGTACTGTTTACAGAAATGCCTATGCGTTGGTAAAACTATTCGCCAGTAAACGGTGAAAATGATGGGTTCCTTTTTCGTGTAATACGGAATAACGCCCGTGATGATAAAAGCGTGAACGAATGCCTTTTTGTACCTGCTGCACCACGGCTTCATCTTCCATTTCAACGGTATTTAAACCACTGCCGGCACCACTGCCTAATTTGCTTTCATCATACACAAAAGCAATAAAGCGAACCGTGCAGTGCGATGGAGTTTTCGGCTCAACCACATTCAACGATAATCCCCAGGGATAAAAATTAAACATCATGTTCGGGAATACCCAAAAGTAATAGGCCGCAATGGCTTTGCCTGCATCGGGGGCATCGGCCGGTATATTAAAACAAACATCGCCGGCTTTGGCTACACCTACCTGCAGGTTGCTGTAAGGGAATATTTCAGTGGTATATTCTTTAAAGTTTAAAATGGCATTCAATTGCGGATGCACGAAGGGAATATGAAATCCTTCCAAATAATTTTCACAATACAAAGCCCAATGGGCATTTACTTCATAGGTGGCCGATAAATCGGGGCGATACACCATTTGGTCAATGGGCAGCCAATACACCCTTTGCATCATTTCTTTAAAATAAGTATCGGGTGAGGGGCCGGGCTTTAATTGCGTAAATAATAAATTGCCCAAGCGGTACAAAGGCAGTTCGGGTAAATGATTGTTTTCGGGAATAAAGTTTTGTACTCCCTGAAATTCGGGCATGGAAATAAAACGTCCGTCCAATTGAAACAATCGGCCATGATACTGACAGCGCAAATGTTTGGCCTTGCAGGCAGCAGGTATCAATATATTGCCGCGGTGGTTGCAAACATTGCTCAGGCAATGGATTTGTTGTGCATTGTCGCGGGTTAAGATTAAGGGCTCGTGCAAATAGTCGGGCAGCAATGTAATAGGGTACACCGTTGTGTTATCGTTCAACATACCCGTTTCGCCCAGGTATTGCCACGAAGGGGCAAAGATGTTTTCTTTGGAAGCTTCAAAATAGGCGGGATTTAAATAAAAGTCGGTGTCAATGGTTTTGGCATACGCAATATCGGGATGCACATACAACGGTTTCATAAAAGCAAAATTTTACTAAAATTACTATGGAATATTTTCTGTTGATGGGATGCGCATTATTTGTGCAGAAAGATAAAACCGCCCCCGTTAGAGGGCGGTTGTTTGGCTGTGGTTGGGAAATTGGAATCTAAAAATTAAAGGCTAATTTCACAAACAACCGCATACCGTCGAAGCCCATTTGAATGGCATCGAAGGGTCCGCCCGATTCACTGTCATAAGCCGAAGCATAACGGGCATTGGGTACTACGGATAAATCGGGGTGAACATTGAACAAATTGTCAATGCCGCCAAAAAGGGTAACCGATTTGCTTATTTTGTAAGAGCCATAAATATCTGTTGTTACTTTACCATGGAACAAAAAGTTTTCCGGTACGGTAGTGCTGCCATCATCGGTGGTTACATATGGATCATATCCATTGCCGCTGCCGGAAATATTGGGATCGCCGGGGCCATTGGGTATGGGGTTGGGTGAGCCGGAATACCCATAACCCTGAGTGGTTAACTGACCAAAATAAGTAAAGTGAACGCCGGCACCTACTTTATTCCTGCTGTAATCTAATCCCAATGAAAACTTCGACTTAGGTGCCGATGCCATTAAGAACGATTGTTCGCGGGTACTGTAAAAAGTTTGCTGGTGTAAATAACTGGTATTTAATACCGCAGGCACATTAATGGAGTTAATGGTAATATGGTTGAAGTTACCGGCCAATGTGGCTTTAAAATTGCTTTTGCCAATTTTTTTGTTGTAATCAATTACCACGTCTAAACCCGTATTGGTGGTGCTTACTGCATTGGCAAAAAACTGTGCGGCGGCCACATTCAGGTTATTCAATTCGTTAATTAAACCGGCCGGCAGGGTATTGTCATCGGCACTGAACTGACCGGATAATACTACCCGATTTTTAATTTTTACCCAATAACCGTCGGTGGTAATGGTTAATTCGGGTGCGGGTTTCCAACTAAAGCCCAAGCTGGCATTCACCGATTTTTCCGGAGTAAGCGGCGGTATGCCGGCTACACGTGCCAAAGGACTATAATTGGGAACAATGCGCGTAGCCACTAATTTGCCACCCAAAATATTGGTTTGGGTATTGCTGAAATTAATTTGCTGCAAAGAAGGTGCTCTGAAGCCGGTACTTACCGAACCACGTAAATTGAAATTGTGGCTTACTTTATAACGGGTGGCAAATTTATAAGTAGTTACCCCGCCAAAGTCGGTATAATTTTCTGCTCTTACCGCTACATCAATCAACCATTGCTTGGTAACATCAATGGCAGCATCGGCATAGCCGGCAATGACCGAACGGTTGGCATTCACTACATCGGCCGGTTGAAAGCCGGGAAAGCCTTGTGCACCGGCTGCTTTATTCGGATCGTAGAGGGCATAAGAGGCTTCTTCACCTTGATAAATTTTGTAGTTCTCGTACCGATATTCAGCACCAAAGGCCAGGTTAAAGCCTTTGCGAATGTTTTTGTTAATACCGGCATTCACGGTATTCTGCAAAAAGTTAAAGCCCCCGTCATCAAAGTTGGTTTTATTAACGTTGGCGGGATTGAATGAGGCATTAAAGGTTTTTTGTCCAAAGTAGTGGAAGTTGTTATAACCAATGGTATTGCTGATGTCCCAGTTCCAGCCGCTTTTGAAAGTACCTTTAAAGCCGGTGGAATTTTCATAGTCGGTAATGTGTACATCTTCAATAGGATTGTAATAAGTTTCGCTGCCATCGGCCGTTTTTCTCATTATGCCGGGCACAAAAATCAGGTTACCGTTGGCATCGGTGGGGAAACGTTCCGGCGCAGCCGAAAAATTGCGGGTATAAGCGTAAGCATTGGAGTTTTTGTAGTTATAACCGCCAAAACTGTAAAAGCTGGTATTGGTATGGGCAATGGGAACTTCCATATTGAACATACCGCCGGCAGCCAATACCGAAGCATCGCCAAATGCCCGGCGAATGGTGTTAATGGGTAGGGCTTTCGGGTTGGTCATTACATTGGTATCGGGTACTTCTCTAAAAGTTTTGCCGGCAGAACGAAAATCGGCCGAAAAGTTAATGTAGCCTCCATTTTTGCCAATGGGTAAACCATAATTCATGCCCACGGAAACCGTATTACCGTCAATCCAATGGCCGGTATAATATTGGCTGGGGTCAAAGGCATTCAGGGAATTGTATTCATGGTCATAATATCCGCTCCATCCGGTATTAATGCTCAAGTGGTTCACGTCTTTTTTCAGAATAATATTAATAACCCCGGCAATGGCATCCGAACCATATTGGGCGGAAGCCCCATCGCGCAATATTTCCACGCGGTCAATAGCATCAATCGGAATGGCATTCAGGTCGGTACCGGAAGCACCCCGGCCACGGGTACCGAATAAAGCCACGAAAGCGGTTTGGTGTTGGCGCTTGCCATTGATCAATACCAGGGTTTGGTCGGGCCCCAGACCACGTAAAGTAGCCAGGTCAATCGCATCCGAACCATCGCCACCGCTTTGTTTATTGTAGTTGAAAGAAGGCGCTAAATAATTCAATGCCGAAGTAAGGTCCATACGGGCAGTGGTATTATTGGTGGTACCCAATTTAATAATGTCAACCGGCACCGGCGACTCGGTTTTACTTCTTCCCGCCCCGCGGCTACCCACCATTACCACATCGCCCAGGTTGGCTACGGATTCTTTTAAAACAATAGCCATATTCGATCCGCCTTTGATGGTTCTGGTTTCAAAGCCTACGGAACTAATTTCCAATACGGCATCATTGGCCCCTTTTAGCGTAAACTGCCCCTGCGCATTGGTGGCCGTACTGATATTTGTGCCTTTAATGGTGATGGTTACACCTTCCAATGGTTGTCCTTTGCTGTCGGTTACTTTGCCCGAATAAGTATGTTGTGCAAACACTGTTACGGTAATACAAGTACTTACCATAACGAACAAGAGTGATTTCAGTAGATGCATGCAGTTGAATTTTGGTAAACAATAGGTGATTTGCTCTAAAATACTTCGTTGTTTTTACAAGTAACATTAAAAATTCCTAAAGTATGCCCCCTTTTCCTTTATTTTGGCTGCTCAACCTGCAATTTTGCGTTTATGGCTACCATTACCGAACAAATTTCGCAACTCGTACAAGCGCATTTTCATCAGCAACCCAATCGCATTGCCCAATTACCTCCCAGCGGCAGTAACCGTACTTATTACCGGGTGTACTTACCCCATCAAACCGTTATTGCCACCTATAACAACAATGTGCGGGAAAATGAAACCTTTGTTCGTTTTAGTGCCCATTTTAAACAATTGCAGTTGCCCGTACCGGCTGTATGGGCCATGAATGAGGAACACACCATTTATTTGCAGGAAGATTTGGGCGATACCAGCCTGCTCCATGTATTGGAATCCCAAGGTTTTACCCCCGAAGTATTTTCTTGGTTTCAGCAAAGCCTTACCATGCTGGCACGCTTGCAAATCTTGGGTCATCGGCAGTTTCCCTACGATGCCTGTTTAACCGCCAAGGAATTTGGTAAACAGGCCATTATGAGCGATTTATTGTATTTTAAGTATTATTTCCTCGATACCCTGCAAACGCCCTATGATAAGCAGGCACTCATGGACGATTTTGAAGCGTTGAGTACCTACCTTACCAAAACGGAACATCGCTATTTTTTGTTTCGCGATTTTCAAAGTCGCAATATTTTTATTCACAACGGTACCACCTTTGCGATTGATTTTCAGGGGGGCATGAAGGGTGCCTTGCAATACGATGTGGCCAGCTTGTTATGGCAGGCCCGTGCCAATTTAAGCGAGCAGTGGAAGCAGGATTTGTTAACCCATTATATGGATGAGGTAGATAAACTGTTGCCCCACCCCCTGAATAGAACGGTGTTTGTGGGGCAGTACAATGGCTATGTGCTCATCCGATTATTGCAAGTGTTGGGTGCTTATGGCTTCCGGGGTTTGTTTGAACGCAAAGCCCATTTCCTGGCCAGCATTCCTTTGGCCTTGCAAAACCTGCAGTATTTTATGCAAGACCGCCAGGTAGGTATTATTACCCCGGAGTTAGACCGTTTGCTGCGCCTCATGACCGATGCGCCCATTATGCAAAGGTTTTATATACCCAAGGCCGATGAAAATACCCCCTTACGGGTAGAAATCAACAGCTTCAGCTACCGCGAAGGTATCCCTGCCGATACAACAGGTAACGGCGGCGGATTTGTGTTTGATATGCGGGGCATATTAAACCCCGGGCGCATTAATGCTTACAAGCATTTAAGCGGGTTAGACAAACCGGTACAGGATTTCCTGGAACAGGAAACCCAAATGAATGTTTTTTTAAACAGTGTTTGGGATGTAATTGATATTACCATTCAGGAATACATGCGGCGCGGTTTTGAGCACCTGCAAATAAATTTTGGCTGTACAGGTGGCCAACACCGCAGTGTGTATGCCGCCGAACAAACGGCCCGCCATTTGCGTAACAAATACCGTTTAAAAGTGCAGTTAACCCATACCAATCGGGCCAATTGGGTAACCCTGCCCGTAACGGAAGAAAAAAAATAAAAAGTACGATGAGGCAATTATCGGAAAATCCCGTTGTAAAAGCCATGGTATTGGCAGCTGGTTTGGGCACCCGCCTGCAACCCTTTACCCGCACGCATCCCAAGGCGCTGGCACAGGTAAACGGTAAAACCTTGTTAGAATGGAATATTCGTTACCTGCAACAATTCGGCATTCGTAATGTGGTAGTAAATGTGCATCATTTCGCCGATCAAATCATCCAAACCATTCAGGCACATCAGGGGTGGGGAAGTATCCTGCATATTTCCGATGAAACAGAGCAGGTATTGGAAACCGGCGGTGGTTTATACCATGCCCGCAAGCTGTTGGAAGATTGTGATGCTTTGGTGGTGATGAATGTAGATATCTTAACCAATTTAGATCTACAGCTCATGTTGGCGCAACACATCGCCCGGCAATCGGCCGTTACCTTAGCCGTTACCGACAGGGTGGCTTCGCGCTATTTTTTATTCAACCAACGGAACCGCCTTTGCGGATGGCGCAATCAAACAACCGGGGAAGAAAAATTGGTGTTGATGGATGCGCCCTTATTTCCCAAAGCCTTTAGTGGTATTCAAATTATCAATCCGGCCATGTTGCAGCATTTACCGGGTGCAGGGAAGTATTCGTTGGTGGATGTGTATTTACAATGGGCGCCCAATTATCTATTGGAAGGCTTTAACCATACCGGCGATACGTGGATAGATGTAGGCACGCCGGCCACCTTAGCTGCTGCGGAAAGGTTATTTGCTTCACCGGATCAATCATCCCGGTAATTCCTATTCATCTCATTTGTTTGTCAGTTGGTGGGGACACCTGCCACCAGGGAAATGTTGTTGTTCCTACCGGCCATTAATGTATACATGCTTGTTCCCGACAAAACAATGCGACATCTCTTTGCCCTCATGATTGTTATGGCCTTTAATGTATTTAGGATGCCCCCAATAGTCAATCCTTCCCCGGCATGCCTACCCCTTTTGGGTGATATGCCATTGGAAAATCAAAAAATAATAGGGAAATCCGCCAAAAATGGCCTAAAATCGCTAAAACAAATTAAATTTGTCACGTATAATTGGGTCTTTTCTAAAAATGTGGGGTGTAAAACCATTATTTCACAACTGTGAAGCCGCGAAAAGCAGCGAGTGAATATCTATGAGAATAGGCTATACAAAGCTGTAAAATGTTGTAGTGATGGGTTTGTGCACAGATGGCAGCAACCGACTGAAATGAGTTTACGCAACCACCAAAACGAACGCATGGAAAAAACAGTCCGTTTACTACTTGCAATCTTCCTTTGTGCTTTTGCACGGGTGCCGCTATGGGCACAAAATACCCTGGATAAGGCGGGGCTTACCAGTGCTACACCGGCAGCAGTGGCTTATAGTGTGCGTCAGTTAAGCAGCAGTTATACCGGCTATGCCTTGCAGGTACGCCGCAGCAGCGACAATGCTACACAGGATATTGGTTTTACCACCAATGGGGATTTGGATACCGCGGCCTTAAAGAGTTTTGTGGGTACCGGTAACGGCTACGTAACCATTTGGTACGACCAAAGCGGCAATGGGCGCAATGCCACGCAAACTGCCACATCCCAACAACCGGCGATTGTGTTGAGTGGGGTGGTGCAAAGGGCGAACAGCCAACCGGCGGTGGTGTTTGATGGGGTGAGCCAGACAATGGCATCGGCGGCGTTTGGATTAATAAGTCAGCCATTTACGAGGAATAGTGTTGTTACAGCAATAAAAGGTAGTAATGGGAAAACTATATTAGGAAGTGCAAATGGATCGCCATTTAACATTTTGTCGTTTTATAATGGTAACAATAATGTAGTGATAGCCGCACCAAACATTTTAGGGAGTTTAGCATTGCCAAATAATTCGCCTACAGTTTCAACAGAACAATATAATGGTGCGAATTCGCAGCTGTTTTTTAATGGGAATGGAACACCAATTGGGAATGCTGGAACAAATGGTGTAAATGGTGTTCAAATTGCAAATTTTGACAATTCGAGTAATTATTTTTCGAATGTAGCATTTAGTGAAATAGTTTTGTTTCCAACGCAATTATCAACAACTGACAGGCAAACTTTAGAAGCCAATCAAAGTAATTATTATGGTATGAATAATTTAAACCTGACAAAATGGACAGGTTTAAATAATAATACAAATTGGTTTGATAGTGGTAATTGGTCAAATGGCGTTCCAACTTCATCTATTTCGGCAATAATACCTAATGTTTATCCTTTTCCTTTTCCTGTAATTAGCTCGGCTGCTCAAGTTTTGAATTTGACAATTAATAGTAATGCAACCTTGACAGTAAACAATAATTTAAATGTTTTTGGGAATTTATCTAATAGTGGAAATATAATTAACAATAGCAATATCTATGTTGCTGCCAATCTTGTTAATAGCTATAATTTAAGTGGTCAGTTAATTTTAAATGGAACTTCTTCACAATATATAAGCGGTTCAGCATCATATGAGTCCTTAACATTTAATAATTCAGGTGTAAATACTATAACTTTAAATAGCAATATTACTGTTCTTAAAACACTAAATATTATTTCAGGAACTTTAAATTTGAATAATAGTGATATTACTTTAGAAAGTACAAGTATTAATAATACTGCCCAAGTTGGTGTTGTTGGTGGGAATATCATTTATCCTGGAACTGGGCGATTTGTTATACATAGAATAATTGCAAAAGCAGATGGGAGTCTAGACAGCAATTATTATAGAACTATAACTGCGCCCATAGTTTCAGACCAATCGATATGGGCAAATTGGCAAGAAGGGGCAACTACTGCAAACTATAACCCTAATCCCGGTTATGGAACTACAATTACTGGTGAAATAGGTACTAGTCAAGGGAATGATCCTATAAGTGGTATTGATTATAGTGGCTCTGGCAGGCCATCTTTATGGATGTGGGATATAAATTCCCAAAATTTTTCAGTAATAGGAAATACAAAATCTAATAAATTATACGGATATAAAGGATTTTTAATGATTATACAAGGCGATAGAACCTATAATCTATTTGATCCAAATGCGCCTTCCACATTTACCAGTGTAACTTTAAGAAGCAGGGGAAAATTAATAACAGGGAATGTTGTATTCAATTCAAGCTCGGGAATTAGCTACCAACTTGGTGGAACAAATTCTTATACTGACAACTCATACAAATTGTCAAATATTGCCGATACAGGTTATACATTGATTGGTAACCCTTATGCAAGTTCCTTTGATTTTACTGCTGCGATGGCCAATCCTGGTACGAGTGGGTTGGTAACTACTCAATATGGTTACTGGGACGGTACGATCAAAAAATATGTAACTTGGGATGCCGTTACCGGTCCGGATTATGCCGGCTCTGCAGCTACCAAGTATATACAACCCGGACAAGCATTTTTTATACAAAATGATGTAACCAACAATACCCGCCAATTTATTGTAACTGAAACTAATAAAAATACCAACCCGGCTAATTTAACCGGGGTATTTGCACAAGCTACCCCGATGACCAAATTGTACCTTACTTTATCAGACGCCCAAGGCCATACCCGTGACGGAGCTTTATTGGCGCAACGCAGCGATTTCAATAACCAATCCATCATCGGCGAAGATGCCCATAAATTCCGTAACCCGACCGAAAATATGGCTTTTCGCATCCAGCAAAAAAACTGGAGCATTCAAAAAATTCAGCAATTGGCCATAGGCGATACCCTGCCGATTGCTATTTGGAACCTAAGTATCAACCAACCCTACACTTTGGTGGCAGCCGGGGAACAAATTCCTGCCGGTTGGGCTGTTTATGATGCTTATACCCAAAAAACCTATCCCGTTCACAACGGCGATACCTTGCGCCTGTCTTTTACCCCTACTGCCGATACCGCCACTTATTTGCACCGCTTTAGCGTGGTTCGTACCGAGGCCTTACCCAATGCGTCAGTTATTGGGTTACAGGTACAAGCCATCAATGGCGGCTATCACTTATTGGGCATTGCACCCGCCGCCCTGGCTGTTACGGGGCCGGATTATACCTTTGAACGCAGTACCGACAGCCTGCATTTTATGCCCGTGGGGCAGGTTTCCAATGTGCACGACTCGGCTTTTGGTTATGTGGATGCACCTGCGCCTCAAGGTACCTTATGGTACCGTATCCGTGCCCTGGCTGCCGACCGTACCTTGTATTCCAATACGGTTCGGGTAAGGACCAATGGCAACGATATGCGCATCCGCATTTACCCCAATCCCAGCGATGGACAAAGCATTGCCTTGGCTACGGAAAACCTGCCTGCCGGCCTGTACACAATTCAGTTGTACAACAACAACGGTCAGCGGGTATATGCCAATCAAATCAGTATTGCCAATGGTTCTTCGGCACAGGCTTTGCAATGGAATACCCGGTTGGCAGCCGGTACTTATTATTTGCAATTGTCATCAGTGCAAAACCCGTCGGTACAATTTACCCAAACCCTTATTATTCAAAACCATTAATTTTATCCGGTGAATCTGAAGCAGCTATATTTATTTTGTCGGAATGCCTGCCTGGTTATGGGGTTGGCATGGGCAACCCTGCCGGTTCAGGCCCAATTGGGTGGATTGGGATTGGGCAGTCCCTTGGGTGGCACGGTGAATAATTTGCCCATGAATGGCGGACAACAGCGTTCTACCATTGGCAATAGTCGCCTGCAAATCAGTAACGGCATCAGTAATGGTACTATTGGGTTAAGTCCTAATCCAACTTTGCCGGGTAATACCCTAACACCCATTAGTGGTGCTACCTCTCCTGTAATGGGTACTTTTGGTAATCCCGGTGGTGGACCGGGTGGCGGTGGTGTTGGTGGTGGTGGCTACAATGCAGCACCTCTTGATGGCGGTGTGATCATTTTAATTATGTTAGGGCTGGGTATTTTCCTGCAAATCCGGCTGCGGGAATACAAGAAAAATACCCATGCATCTCAATAACAATGTTTACCATTCATTCAGCTGCTTGCGCATTTGCAGCAATAAATCTTTTACTTTTTGCAAGGCGGTTGGTTCGGGACTATAATACCGGCTTTTCAGGGAAGCGGCCGTAATGTTTTTTTGGTTATTCAATACCACCCATTGCGACCAATGCCGAAAATAATCCATCATCACGCTTTTTTGCCATACTCCGGTTTCATACAATAAACGCAATACCAAGGCCAATTCCGATAAACTGAGCGAAGTACGCATGGCACCATTGGCCTCCGGTTGCGGGTACCTTGTTGGAACATTATGTTGTTCCATCAGGCTCCACTTTTTCAATTCAATTTTTATCATTTGTTCCAATACCTCCCTGCAACCGGGTTTTTGCGGATAAAACGGGGGGTTTGTTTCCCCACACCACAATACAATTTCCTGCTGCATGTTCAACCATGCCAGTTGCGCTCCGGCGGCAGTGGCTTCCTCCGCAATTTGATTCGCCCAGTAACTAAAATAATAGTGCAGGAATTCCGGGTCATTATAATTTTTTGCCAACAACAAACGACATACATGGTTCTGCAGGTTATCATCCGCACCCTTGGGTACATGTTGCAAGGCATGTACCCATTCCTGTACATATTGCAACTGTTGCATGGTAATGCCCGATGTTCCCTGCAAAGCCGTGCGAATGGTTTGTTGCAGGCATTGGTAAAGCGCGGCATCGACAGTGGGATGTTGATGATACCATTTGGATAACGCTTCCAACAACTGCGCCTGATACTTTAGCTGTATGCAGGTTGGTACAGTATGAACAAGCATGTATGGGCCTCTGTACACATATATTTTCTCATACAACAACATGAGCCAATGCAAACCATCTTCTATGTCCTTGCCGTAAGGCTCCGGACGAAAGCGTCCGAGGTATTCCGTAATTGTTTCCAAACAACCATAGAGATAATTTTCAAAAAAATTCCATTTCATTTCCCGGTTCACGTATTTTATTCCTAAACACGCATCTGCAACTATCTGGTGCAACTCTTTGAGCACCGGCAGGATATTTTTCATTTGCTCGGAAACAGCCGATAATGTAGTGGCATTCCTAATGTTGTACATGAATGTAATGAAACTGTGCATGAAATGATGCATAGGATATTGTATCATTTTAGGGTTAATGAATAAATGTCATTAAAAATAAAAAGCATATTACAAATTAAAAACTTGCATAACCGTCTATTTATTAAGATATAGTGTATATTGTTTTTTTGTCAATTGGAAAAAATTTTGTATAACCATTTTTTGTGGCATATCTAACTTGATGTATCCTTGCAGCACTGTCATCCGAAGTTATCGGGGTGTTTAAAAGTAAATGACATCAGTTGTTGTAACCACCTTCATTACGGTGCAGCAATAGGGTGCTTCCGATGCATACATTCAAAAAAGCCATCGGTAGGGGCCGATGGCTTGAACTTATCGGCGTTTTTTTCGCCACCATTGCAGCAACAAGGTTGTGCCGTAACTGATTACTGCACCCTCCATGGCCAATACGGCCGTATGAAATGGTTCACTCGATTGTATGGCCTGCCACCACGCAGTAAGGGTGCCGCCAATAGTAGCAATCAGTACCGGCCTGTGTTCATTCATTTGTCTCGTTGTTACTCGGCTCCGGTGCTGCATTGTCAGGTGGTAGCGCTGGTATGGTGGCATCTGTTGCTACGGTTAATTGACTAATGGCACCGGCAACCGTACCGGCCGTAAGCACATATCCGGCAACCGTTACCACCAAAGGCGGAAAACTGACCGGTGCGGTTAAAACGGCCGTGGCTATGGCACTCAGTACCAATGCCAGGCTGCGCAGTCGCTTGAAAAAAACAGGAGTGGGCGCCTGGGCCCTTTGCCAAATTTGTTGCATACATGTTCATTTTAAGTGAGAAAAATGGTTTACCATTGCCCCGGTCTGGCCAGGGTTTTTAATTGGGCTTGCACATTCAGAATCAATAACTGCACTTTTTCTCCCCGGTCAAAAGCGGGTTGCAGGTATTCCAATAAATCCTGCATGGCCTGTCGCGATAAAATGCCGCGTCCGGGCCCCGTTAGTTGTTTTACCGGTGCCAAACAACCGCGCAATTCGCGTAAGGCATCATTGGCCGGATGGATTAAAATACCGGCTCTGCCGGGTACATCCAATACGGCGATATGGGTGCCGAAACGGTCATTTTCCCGTCGTTCCAAGGTGTACAAGCCTTCGGGAATACAGGAAATTTGGGGCAGATTCTGTTGCCAGGGTAATTCAATGGTGTGGCCAATCAGTTGTTGCTGCCGCCATAATGCACCATTGGTCCCTTCTTTCTGATAGGTTCTGAATAAATACAATAACATAGGTTGAGTTTTTTTAACCATACCCCCGGCTTTACAGGCGACAAGCAGACAATCAGTGGGGCTATTTCGCTGTGCAGCAAGGGGGTATCGTTGGGTTTACAATACGGTTACCTGACCGGTGTACAGGCTGTTGGCGATTTCTTTGCCATCGGCCGACATGAAGCCAATCCAGGTTTCTACGGTTTTGCCGCTGAACTGACTCACATCCATTACTGCCTGCTCTGCACTGCGTGCCGGGCCGTTAACGGTGTAAATGGCATGGAGGGTGTCGGGACAATACACGGTAATCAGGGCAATATCATCGTCCTTAGCCTTACCCGTACTGCCATTATTGGTCCAAATGAAATTCACCTTGCCGGTTGTGCCGGCAATTGCCCCCACATTTTGAGCATTGGGCAAATCGCCTCGGCTTAACAACAACATATTGTATTGCAGTCCAATGTTGGGGTACAAACCGGATGTGCCGTTTTTGAGGTTATAACTCAGCGCAGCATTCAAAGCTGTTTGTTTTTGCGCTGCTTTTTGAAATCCTACTTGTACCATCCCTTTTACGCTTTGTAAAAAGCCGGTCATGAGGGTAAACCGCATTTGTTGGTCAAGCTGTGCCAGGGTTGCTTGTCCTTTTCTGGGGCCCGATTTACTGCGGATATAATCAATACCCCGCCAGTTACTGCCCACAACGGTACCCACTTTCCCATTCACGGGACCCAGGATACCTTTGGTAATTCTTGCCATAATGTTTGTTTTTAAATGTTCAGGAATGGCCATTGCTTCTCCGCGGCTGAAGTGTTGGCGTTACGGCTGCTAAACTAGTAGTGCCCATGGCCGATTTCTTGTACCTGTCGTACCGGTACATGGGTACAATGCCCGTGAATGCTGAAAACATTCAAAAAAAAATGTTGTGACAAAAAAGAGGAAACTGCGCGTTTACCCCTGTTCCATAAAACCTCATACAGCGGCTGCGATAGGCCGGGGCAACCGAACAGCCGACAGCATAGGTGCTTCAGTAATTTAAAAATCAATGCTTTGGCATATTGTCGAAGGATAACAGAACTTCGAAGGGTATTCGGCAACACCCATACCGAAAGCATACCCATTCGGCATTTGCCGAAATACTATCGAACCGGTCTCGAATCTGTCTCGAAGCAGGTATGAGTTTGCCTGATAATGAATACCGCTATCAGTTGGTGTTGCCAACCACCCAAAATACCGCTTTCGGTTGTTGTCATCACCGACCGAAACGTGAAGGGCAAAAAAGGGAATGGTTATTAATGCTATCTTGGTTAAAGGGGAAGCACCGGATGTGTCGGGTGGGGACACCTGCCACTAAGGGGTGAGTTGTTGGTTGTTGTCACCACCGACCGAAACAAACCTATTGCCTTTGCTGTATCGGTCGGGATACACAACAAAAGAAAAACCTTGCTGAAACCCATACCGCCAAAAATCAGGCACCATATTTGTTTCAAGCCGCGGCGTCGCCGGGCGTGTATAAATTTTCAATTAACTTAATTTATGCACCTTGGCCGGCAACATACCAAATTCCATATATTTGTTTTCGTTTCTCATAAAGGGAGTAAATCTCCACAGAAACACCGGTTCCAGGTTGAAAATTTAAAAAGCGACTGTGAGTCACGTGGCGAAGCTGTGTAAACCATTCAATCAATCAAATTAATTCTTCATAATTCAAAGGGTTTCTGTACTTTCCCTTTTATTTGTCATTGACATGCATACAAAACGATTATTCGCCTTTGGGCTTATTTTACTGCTGGCAGCCTGTAATCCGGCCAAGCGGCTCGACCGCAATTACAACCTATTCCAGAAAAATATTGACAGCGTTACCATTACACCGCTGCAATACCCGGTAATACAACCCAATGACCAGTTAAACATTAGCGTGTACAGTGCCACCCCGAATCAGGAACAGGCTGCCCTGTTTAATTTGGCCAATACGGCCGGCAGCAATGGCAGCATGGCGGGTGAGGGGGCAGTGGGGGGCAGCACATCTGCCGCCGGTTATTTTGTTGACCTGGAAGGCTATATTCAAATGCCCGTGATTGGCCGCATTAAAGCCGCCGGTTTAACCATTCCTGCCCTGCGCGATACCCTGCAGGCCCGATTGGCACCTTATGTGATGAGTCCCGTGGTGCTCGTCAAATTCAATCAATTTAAAGTGAGTGTGATGGGGGAAGTCATTACTCCGGGTATCAAAACCTTTCCTTCGGGCATTGCCACCATCCTTGATGCCATTAATATGAGTGGCGGGCTTAAAGATGAAGGCCGCCGCGACAGTATTGTGCTCATCCGCCAAGACAGTGGCCGCATTCAACACTATACTTACGACCTGCGTTCGGTGCAAAATACCTTTGCCTCGCCGGAATACCAGTTGAAGCAAAATGACATTGTATATGTGAAAGCCAATGACCGGAAACTGCGTCAGTTGAAACAAAACCCGAATACATTGCGCACCATTCAAATTGTAACGACTGTTGCTTCATTAATTTTAATTACCCTAACCCTCTACCGTACTTTTTAATTCACCAAATTCATTCATGGCATGGAGCAAACACCGCCCACCCACCAGCAAACCCAAACCACGGCTTACCGGCTTAGGGAATTGTTGTTCAAATACCTCGCCTACCTGCCCCTCTTTATTTTAAGTGTGGTAATTTGTGTGGGTGTGGGCTATATTTATATCAAATATACCGTACCCATTTACAATGCCAGTACCCTGCTGCTCATTAAGCCGGGTGAAGACAATACCATTTCCCAAACCCCCGGCAATGACCCTGTTTCCATAGCCTTAACCGGTGGCCGGAAAGTGAATCTGGACAATGAAATAGAACAGTTGCGTTCTTATCCCGTTATAGAAAGGGTGGTAAAAGCCGGCCAATTTAACCTGCGCTATTTTACCAAGGGGAAAATCAACCGTTATGAAATTGACAAAGCCGGGGGCTTCCAACTCATTCCTTTGCAAATTGCCGACAGCAGCCATGCCTATACTTTTGCCATTCCCGAATATACCCTTACCGGGGGTGAAATTACCTGGGGCGGGCCTGACAATGATGCCCATCGTCAGGCTTTTCGCTGGAATGATACCCTTAGCCTGGAAGGGATGCGCCTGGTATTGGTACCCAATAAGGGGCTTGTCCCCAATACCATTCCTTATACCATTGTATGGGAACCGATTCCCCAGGCCATCGGCGAAATACAGGGTGGTTTGTCCATTACCATTCCCAATCCCAAAACCACTACCCTGCAATTGAACATAAAAGTGGAAAATCGTTTCCGGGGGCAGGAAATTTTGAATACCCTGATTGAACAATACAAGATTGTAGACATTGACGATAAAAATAGGGTAGCCCGCAATTCCATTGCCTTTATTGACCAGCGCCTGAATATTGTGCAACAGGAATTAACTCAGTTGGAGTTAGACATCAAAAACTACAAAGAACGCAACCACATCAGTGACCTCAGCATCATGAGCCAGCAATATGCCGCTACCACCAAGGCTTTTCAGGATGCCATTGACGGGTTGCAAACCAAATTGAGTTTGGCGGCCATGGTAAACGATTACATCAGTCGCCCGGAAAACAACCATAAACTGATTCCTTCCAGCATGGGGATTGATGACCCTACATTCATGGCATTGGTGGCCAATTACAACGAAGTGCAATTGAAAAAAGACAAAAATGCGCCCTATATTACTTCGGGGGGGATGATCAGCGGTGATTTGGAAAACCAATTGGCGCAAACCCGGAAAAGCATGCTCATCAGTTTGGCCAATTACCAAAAAGCCGTTCGGGAACAATTGGCCATGCAACAAAAAAACCTGGCGGCCAATGATGCTTTGTTGTTTTCCCTTCCCGAAAAAGAGCGGGAATTGATGGATATTAACCGGCAAAAATCCATTAAAGAAAGCCTGTATCTGTATTTGTTGCAAAAAAGGGAAGAGGCGGCTATTTCCAGCTCTTCCACCGTATCCAATTACCAGCAGCTCACCCCGGCCGTTTCCTCGCCCGTACCGGTGGAACCGCGTACCAACAATATTCGCATGTTCTCGCTGCTGCTGGGTATTGTGCTGCCCTTTGGCATCATCTTCATCATCGATTTATTGAACGATAAGGTAACCACCCGCGAAGACATTGTGCAACGTATTGACAAGCCCATTGTGGGCGAAATCAGCCATGCGGGATTGGCCGGCCGCCATATTATTGTCACCAGTTCCCGCAATGTTATTGCCGAACAGTTTCGCATTTTGCGTACCAACATGGAGTTTCAGACTAAAGGGAAACCCAAGCCGGTAACCTATTTGGTTACTTCTTCGGTGAGTGGGGAAGGAAAATCTTTTGTCAGCCTGAATTTGGCCGCAGTCTTATCCCTTTCTTCCAAAAAAGTGGCTTTATTGGAATTCGATTTGCGCAAATTGCGCAAAGAAGTGTATGAGGGAGAGCAGCAAAACCCCAAGGGCATTACCAATTGCTTAATTGGGCAGGTACAAAATCCGGCTGAAGCCATTACCACCATTGACAGCCTGCCAAACCTGCATATTTTTCGTTCCGGCCCCATCCCCCCCAATCCTGCTGAATTGGTGATTGGGGAACAAGTAACTGCTTTCATGCAATGGGTAAAAGAACGGTATGATTACATCATTATTGACTCTGCACCGGTAGGCTTGGTGAGTGATACCTATGCGTTTACGGCCTATGCCGATTCGGTGATTTACCTGATTCGGCAACGGTTTACCTATAAAAAACAAGTGGACTTTTTTGCGGATTTAGTGGCGCAAAACAAGTTACCCAATGCCTGTATAGTGGTGAATGATGTGCAGTTGGGCGGTCGCTACGGCTATTATGGGTATGGCTATGGATATGGAGGGTATGGGTATATGTACCGCTATGGGTTGTACAGCAAACGCGGTTATGGCTATGGTTATTACGGTAAAACCGACCAGGAGGGCTATTTTGATCCGCCGGATAAAAGTTAATGGGGGGAGCAGTGCCATTTCCCTGCTGTGGTTTTTCCCTTTAAAAGCATGGAGGGAAGTGATAAGCAAATTTTATGCATCCGGACTTAGGATGCAGCAACCTACAACTTAAAAAATTTGCTCAGAAACACACCGACACTACCTGCCCCACCAAGGCGAATGGCTTTGACTTGTTATCGAAATAAAAATACACCACCCTGAACAGAACAAACAACAACCCCTCAAAAAGGAATTGAATACACTTGTCTTCCACACTACCCCACTCTTATTATCTCATTACCCCAATTCAATCAAACAATTGATGAAACCTTATGCACGAAGAAAAAGCGGAATGGACAGAAATCATTGAGCCCCGGGCGCATTTACTGGATTTAAAACTACGTGAGCTTTGGCGCTACTGCGACTTGTTAATCATGCTGGTGCGTCGTGATTTTGTAGCGACTTATAAGCAAACCATTTTGGGCCCCATTTGGTTTTTCATTCAACCCTTGTTAACCACGGTTACCTATATGCTCATTTTTGGCAATATTGCCAAAATTTCAACGGATGGCTTACCCATGGCGGTGTTTTACTTAGCCGGTATTACCATTTGGAACTATTATGCCGACAGCCTGAATAAAACGGCAACGGTATTCCGCGACAATGCCAATATTTTTGGTAAAGTATATTTTCCCCGCCTCATTATGCCTTTAAGTATTGTGGTATCGAATTTGGTGCGCCTGGGCATACAGGTAAGTTTGTTCCTCCTCATATGGGCCTACTATTTAATCAGCGGTGCCAACCTGCATCCCAATCTTTATTTGTTGTTGGTGCCCTTAGTGGTGGTGCTCATGGCTTTTCAGGCATTGGGGTTGGGCATGATCATCAGTGCCCTCACCACCAAATACCGCGACCTGATTTTCCTGCTCACGTTTGGTGTACAATTGCTCATGTATGCCACTCCCGTTATTTATCCCATGAGTGCCCTGCCCAAAAAATATGCAATGGTGATTCATGCCAATCCTTTGTCGGAGCTGGTGGAATTGTTTCGTTACGCTTTCACGGGCAGTGGACAGGTTAGCTGGGAAGGCTTGGCCTATAGTGTGGTATGTACGGTGGTATTGCTGGTGCTGGGTGCCCTTATTTTCAATCGGGTAGAACGCAAATTCATGGATACGGTATAATTGCGCACACTGTATTCTGATGAAGAAAGCAAATGAGCCCCGGGAAACAATCAACCCTTATTGACGACACAAAGAGGGTTCAGCAGGCAAGGAGCTTCATTTCAAAAAACAGGTAAATTTATGCTATGTCACAACCCATTATACAGGTAGAACATTTAAGCAAGCAATATCGGCTGGGCGAAGTAGGCACCGGCACGTTAAGCCACGATTTAAAACGTTGGTGGTACAAGGTTCGGGGCAAGGAAGACCCCTTTGCCCGTATAGGCGAGGTAAATGACCGCAGTACCAAGGGCGACAGCGAATATGTATGGGCTTTGAAAGACATTAACTTCAGTGTACAACCCGGCGAAGTAGTGGGCATTATCGGGCGCAATGGGGCGGGTAAGAGTACCTTATTAAAAATACTGTCTAAGACCACGGCACCCACCACCGGCCGCATTAAAGTGCGGGGGCGTATAGCCAGTTTATTGGAAGTGGGTACGGGTTTTCATCCCGAATTAACCGGTCGGGAAAATATTTACCTGAATGGAGCCATACTGGGCATGACCCGAAAGGAAATTAACCGACAGTTTGATGCCATTGTGGATTTTGCCGGGGTAGAACGCTATGTGGACACCCCCGTGAAGCGTTACAGCAGCGGGATGTATGTACGCTTAGCCTTTGCCGTAGCGGCCCATTTGGAACCGGAGATACTGATTGTAGATGAAGTATTGGCTGTAGGCGATGCTGAGTTTCAAAAAAAATGCCTCGGGAAAATGAAGGATGTAAGTGTGCAGGACGGCAGAACGGTATTGTTTGTGAGTCATAATATGGGAGCAGTTAAGCAGTTGTGCACATCTGCAATAGCGCTTGAAAATGGTTTAATTACATATGTTGGTAATACAATAGATACTGTATCATATTATCAAAATAGAGGCGAAAAAAAAACATATTTAAATTATATTGGGCTTGTTGAAAAGGCACCGGGAAATGCATTTATAAAATTATTAAAATTCGAGGTTGGATCGAAAGACGGAAAAGTAATTACGATTTCTTCAGGGATTGATTTTAATATAGTTTTTATTAATGTTAAAGTGAATATTAATTTAGCTGTAAGTTTGATTGTTCAAAATTCTGATGAAATTATTATTTGTGAAATTCCCTATTTGATTACAACTGAAAGAAACTCAAAACATGGAATATATGAAATAAATTTTAATATACCAGGATATACTCTCAATGCAGGTACATACAGTATCAGTATTCTTTTTGGCGAAGATCAAAGATTTGTTCTCAAAAAATTTGAACATGTTGTGGAGTTTGAAATTGTAAATGAATATATAGGTAATAATATAAATAATTTACCAGGTTTTTTGCGTATAAATCCATTTATTACATGTGAGTTCAAAGACCTTTAATATGATTAAATTATTTGCTAAGTTCTTTTCAAAAAGGTTTCAACTAATTCGCATATACTTATTTCAAAATCTGAGCAACTATAAAATAGTAGAAGGATCACCACAAATCAAGCAGCCAACTCTTTTTGTGGGGAGTGGTAAAATTATTTTCAAAGAAAAAGTACAATTAGGATATTACCCTTCTCCAATGTATTTTGATACTTCAATTTATATTGAAGCCAGATCGAAAGCGAGTACTATTATTTTTGAAAAAAATGTGATTATTAATAATAATGCAAAAATCATTTGTGATAAAACTTCTATCTATATTGGTGAAAATACAATCATTGGCTATAATGTAGAAGTTTTAGATTCTGATTTTCATGGGTTATCTGTTGAAAATCGAAAAAATGGTAATTATGAATGTAAACCAGTACATATTCATAAAAATGTTTTCATTGGTAATAATGTTGTTATTTTGAAAGGAGTAACAATCGGAGAGAATTCTGTTATTGGCAATTCCACTGTAGTTACGAAAGATGTGCCTCCAAATGCTATTTTAGTCGGTAATCCAGGAAAAATTATTCGATATATTAATTAATAAAATGACTAAACAAGTTGAAATTATCTCTTTACCGAAGATACAGGATCCAAGAGGTAACCTATCTTTTTTACAGGATAATCATCAAATTCCTTTTGCCATTGCCCGAACCTATTGGATATATGATGTGCCGGGTGGTGAAAAAAGGGGGGGCCATGCATTTAAAACCCAACAAGAATTCATTATAGCATTGAGTGGCAGTTTTGAAGTTGTATTAAATAATGGGGAGGAAGAGAAAAGATGGTTATTGAATCGTTCTTATTACGGATTATATGTGCCACCCGGTTGGTGGCGTAGCTTAGAAAACTTTTCTACCAATGCCCTAGCACTGATTGCGAGTGATAAAATGTATGACTCAGAAGATTATATTCGTGATTTTTCAACTTTTTGTGAATGGATAAGAATGAAAAAATAAAAAACTTTAAGGTTTTTGATTGTTCTGTTATTGAATTGAATAAAATTGCCAATCGTTCAGGTAATATTACTGTTATTGAAAATAATGTACAAATTCCATTCAAAATAAAAAGAATATTTTATTTATATGATATTCCGGGTGGTGAATCCAGAGGAGCACATGCACATTATAATTGTCATCAATTTTTAATCGCTGCCAGTGGTTCATTCGAAGTTTCATTAGATGATGGGAAAACGCAAAGAATTGTACAATTAAACAGACCATATTTAGGATTACATATACCACCGGGAATTTGGGCATCAGAAATCAACTTCTCTTCCGGTTCCATTTGTTTGGTATTGGCTTCTGAATTGTATAGTACGAACGATTATATACGTGATTATAATCAATTTTTATTACTGAAACGTTCTTGAGTAAATAATTATAATAATATATGTGTATCATACATCCATTGGCATCGGTTCAATCAAACAATATCGGTGAGAATACAATGATTTGGCAATATGCCATTATTTTAAATGGTGCTAAAATTGGAAAAAATTGCAATATCAATTGTCACACTTTTATTGAAAATGATGTGATTATAGGGGATGAAGTTACCATCAAAGCAGGAGTTTATTTGTGGGATGGAGTTCGATTGGGTAACAAAGTATTTATTGGACCTAATGTTTCTTTTACGAATGATAAATATCCTCGTTCAAAACAATATCCATCACAATTTCAAATAACGAGTATTGAAGAGGGTGTTAGTATTGGTGCTGCTGCTATTATAATGGGCGGCATAACGATTGGTGCTTATGCTATGATTGCTGCAGGTGCTTTAGTTAATAAATCCGTTCCTGGCAGGGCTTTAATGATGGGTTCACCTGCTATCATTAAAGGCTGGATGAACGAAGATGGGACTAAAATGAGGCAAACCGGCGATAATACTTTTGAGGACAAATATGGTAATACATGGTTCTTTAAAAATAATCAATTAGTTCCGGCATGAAAATTCCTTTTGTAAATTTTGAACCCATGCATCATGCCCTGCAAGCTGCTATGCAAGCCGCTTTTCAACGGGTTTATGATGCCAATTGGTTTGTATTAGGCAAAGAAGTAGAAGCATTTGAAACTGCTTATGCGCAGTTTAATGCCGTAAAATATTGTGTTGGGTTAAGCAATGGATTGGATGCATTACACCTTGCATTAAAAACTTTGGGAATAGGAGTGGGAGATGAAGTTATAGTACCATCCAATACCTATATTGCTACCTGGTTGGCAGTGTCTTATACCGGTGCTACACCCATACCTGTTGAACCTAATACTGAAACCTATAATTTGGACCCTGCGAAGTTAGAAGAAGCCATTACTTCCCGTACAAAAGCTATCTTACCGGTGCATTTATATGGGCAAAGTTGCAATATGACTTCCATTATAAATATTGCTAAAAAATATGATTTAAAGGTAGTAGAAGATAATGCACAGGCACAAGGTGCCAGCTGGGAAGGATGTTTAACCGGAAGTTTTGGACATATTAATGCCACCAGCTTTTATCCGGGTAAAAACCTAGGTGCTTTGGGTGATGCAGGTGCCATTACCACCAATAGCATCGAATATGCTGAACAGATAGCAATCTATCGCAATTATGGTTCAAAACAGAAATATTACAATGAACGTATCGGCTACAATATGCGTTTGGATGAATTACAAGCTGCTTTTTTGCAAGTGAAATTGCCGCATTTGAATAAGTGGATTGCTGAAAGACAAACAATTGCACAGTGGTACAATGAAGCACTAAAGGGTGTAGGCGATTTGTTCTTGCCGATAGTTGAGCCCGGTGCAACACATGTGTATCATTTATATGTGATAAGAACTCAATATCGCGATGCTTTACAAGCTTACTTAACAAGTCGGGGTATTGGCACCTTAATTCATTATCCATTACCACCGCATTTACAAAAAGCCTATAGCTACTTGGGTTATAAAAAGGGTGACTTCCCCATTGCGGAAGCATTGGCTAATACTTGTTTAAGTCTTCCTGTATGGTCTGGCATTTCAAACGAGGAATTAATGTTTATTGTTAATTCGATAAAAGAATTTTATAATGGAAGATAATGGGTTGGTAAGTATCATAATAGTGAGTTATAATCATGAAAATTTTATTTCTACCTGTATAAAAAGTATTTTTTATCAGACTTATTCTAATTGGGAACTCATTGTTGCAGATGATGCATCCAGAGATAATTCTGTAAAAATATTTAATGAAGAATTAAATAAATATGGAATAAATGCAACTAAAATATATAATAATGAGAATATAGGATTTTCTGCAACATTAAATAAGTGTTTGAAGTATTGTAAAGGAGAATTTATAAAAATAATTTCTGCTGATGATTATTTACATTTTAATTTTCTAAAAGATTCTATAAAAACATTTTCTGAAATTGGATACGAATATGGTGTCATTTACTCAAATGCAATTGTTGTAGAGGACACAAATTTGAATGAAAGAAAAAAAGTTTTGATCAATAACCCAGATGAAACACATTCTGGCTATATTTTTAATTTTTTAGTAAATAAAAATTTTATCCCTGCTTTAACTGTTATTATTCGTAGAGAGGTTATATTAAAAGTTGGTGAATTTGATACTCAAAATATTTTAGAAGATTATGATTATTGGATGCGTGCCTCTTTGATAACGAAATTTTATTATATTAATAGTGAACTTGCTTATTATAGAATTCACACGCAAAATGTTTCAAATAAAATTACTGATTGGACAAAGTATTATTTATTAATTTTTTTAAAGCATGCGAAATATTCTAAGGAATGTAGAAAGAAAATAGAATTTTTTGCAATATCATTTTATAAAAACGACAATAAAGAATTACTTAATAAGATATATCAATCTAATGTATACACTTTTAAAATCATATTGATTAAATTATTTTATGAGATTCATTTTCCAAAAAGATTTGGATATAAAATTCTTTGGCATATATAAGTAATGAAAACAAAAAAAAGAGTTGTCTCTTACTCCCTCTATGGCTCAAAGCCCATGTATTTATTAGGGGCAATTGAAAATATTAAGACCGCTGCTTGGCTGTTTCCTGATTTTATTTGCCGATTTTATGTAGATGATACCGTGCCGGCAACTTTTCTGGAACAAATCAAACAATATAAAAATGTGGAGGTAATTGATATGACGGGTTCCAACTTGCCCAAGATGACCTGGCGATTTTTACCCGCCGATGATTCCAATGTGGAACTTTTTCTTTCTCGTGATGCTGATTCCCGATTATCAACCAGAGAAAAATGGATAATAGAAGATTGGATGCAGCATGGAAAACAATTTCTGTTAATTAAAGATCATCCAGTATTTTATAAAGGTTTTCTTATGATGGGCGGACTTTGGGGGATGAAAAATCTTTTTCCCTATGGCATGGAACAAATGATTCGAAACTGGTGGCAGCAATATCCTCAGGCAGGTCTAGAAATTTATAATGATGACCAACACTTTTTAAGTTCTGTTATTTACCCTGCTATTCTTGATGAATTAAGTTATTATGACAATTACAACTTAAACGGACTGCCCTTTGCGCAGAAAATAAAAATTCGGCGCAAGAATTTTCATTTTATTGGGGAAGCCTTTGATGAAAATAACCAAAGGTTGGGTCATTATAAAGAATTAAGGAATTATCATTTAAAACAATTAGGTTTACCGGGTAAATGGTTTGTAAAATTATTATATAAATTAAAAGTTTAAATAGTGAAAACATTATTAGTCACCGGTTCTTCCGGATTGGTGGGCAGCGAGGTTTGCCTGTATTTTGCCCAACAGGGGTATAAAATACATGGGGTGGACAATAACCAACGGGCGGTATTTTTTGGTCCGGCAGGCGACACCCGCTGGAACCAACAACGCCTGTTGCACAGCATTTCCGGCTTTCGCCACCATGAAATTGATGTGCGCAACCGCAGCGCCATCCTCGATTTGGTAAAAACCATCCGACCCGATGTGATTGTGCATACGGCTGCCCAACCCAGTCATGATAAGGCGGCGCAAATACCGTTTGACGATTTCGATACCAATGCCGGTGGCACTTTAAACCTATTGGAGGCCGCCCGACAATATTGCCCCGAGGCCCCCTTCATCCACATGAGTACCAATAAAGTGTATGGCGATGCGCCCAACCGAATTGCTTTAACGGAAATGCCCACCCGTTGGGACTATGCCGATCCGGCTTATGCCGAAGGCATCCCGGAAACTTTTTCCATTGACCAAAGCAAGCATAGTTTGTTCGGGGCTTCTAAAGTGGCTGCCGATATCATGGTGCAGGAATATGGCCGTTATTTCAATATGCCTACCTGTGCCTTAAGGGGCGGCTGTTTAACCGGCCCTAACCATAGTGGGGTTGAATTGCATGGTTTTCTCAGCTATTTGGTAAAATGCAATTGGGAAGGCAAGCAATACACCGTGTTTGGGTACAAAGGCAAACAGGTGCGCGACAATATTCACAGCTACGATATTGCCCGTTTTATGGAAGCTTTCATTGCCACACCCCGCGCCGGGGAAGTGTATAATTTGGGGGGCGGCAAAGCCAATACCTGCTCTATTTGGGAAGCCTTTCAAATAACGGAAAGTTTTACCGGTAAGGCACAGGTATATACTTATGTTGACCAACCCCGTGCCGGCGACCATATTTGCTATTACAGCGACTTGCGAAAAATGAAAGCCCATTATCCTGGCTGGGATATTACCATCAGCCTTACCGAAACCATTCGCCAAATTGTGGAAAGCTGGAAAAAAAGAGTGGGATAGTTGTATGCAAAAACGTATTTTAATCGTAACTGATTTTTCACCAAATGAAAATGGATTTGCCGGCCCACAAACTACCTATCATTTTGTAAAGCTTCTAGAAAAAAATTTCGAGTGTAAGTTATTAGTGCATCAACTTAATTTTAAGTTATTGGGGATTAATGAAGATTGGGTAGCTAATAAAGATTTTCAATTATTTGAGTATTTTATTGATGTAAATTGGAACAATCGTTTCTATAAAATTCTTAATTTTTTTAAAAAGCTGTTTAATCCTCGTTTTTTTCATTTTTCAAATAAAAACAAGGCATTTATTGTAGGATTTGAACCGGAAATTATCATAGGAATTCCAAATTCCCCATTTTTGTATAAAGCTTTAATTAACTTGAAAAGCCAAATTCCATATGCAAAATTGTTTTGTTACATAATGGATGATTATAAATTGTATGATGATTTTTTAGTAAAGAATGTCATACAAAAAAGTTTTAATAAAATAGAAGGATGGATTTCGATTAGTGAAAATATGGCAAGTCTGTTTCAAACTAAATTTAAAAATTTAAAGAATAAGTCATACACAGTTTTACAAAATCCAGTGCCCTTAGATAGAATGTTGACAAAGAAGACTTGGAGTTTTGGCAAAAAATCCATCAATATTGTGTATGCAGGTTCAGTATACCCCAATCATTTAGATGGATTATTACAAATGATAGATAGCATTAATGATTCTGATCATAATGTTTTTTTGGATATCTACACAAAAGAAGAATTTAGGCATCATTTTCAAAAATTTGAATCAAGCAAGGTATGTTACAAAGGAAGCATAGCCTATAGGGAGCTTACCACCATACTTCATCATTATGATTTTGGCTTAGTAACTGAAACTTTTACTGCAGAATTTGCCCATTTCGCTAGATCCTCTATTCAAACTAAAATTAATGATTATTTGTTAGCTGGTTGTATGATTATTGCATTTGGTCCTACTTATGGTGCTTGTGTTCAATACATCTTACAAAATCGATTAGGCCTTGTTTTAACAAATAATCAAAAAGGAAGCATTCTTGATTTTTTAGATAGTTTGCCAACCAAACAGGAATATATTGATCAATTGAGGGAAGTTCAGGAAAATTGGATAATTCGAGTAAAGGAGAGTGAAAATTTGCTTATACAATTATTAAACAAATAGTTCAAGGATTGAATAAAATTGCATTGATATTGCCATATTTCGGTCAATGGCCTAAATATAGTTTTCTTTTTTTCAATTCAATGGTTGATCAACCATTTGATTTATTGTGTTATTCTGATCATCCTATCCCCTTTGTTTCTGCCAAGAATATAATACATAAATCATGTTCCTTTCAAGAATTTAAAGCACTTATTCAAAAAAACTTAGGTATAAAAATTAATTTAAGGAACCCTTATAAATTATGTGACTTTAAACCAACTTATGGATTGGTTTTATCAAAAGATTTAAAAGGTTATAATTTTTGGGGCTCAATTGACCCCGATGTTATTATGGGAAATTTTATAAAATTTATTAATTATGATAGTTTAACTGGTATAGATGTATATAGTGGCATAACTAGCTATTTGTCGGGATCCTTTTTTTTAATGCGTAACAATGAAATTTGCAATAACTTATTCAAAAAAAGTAAAGATTGGGAAGTAGTATTTCAAAGCCAAGCATATATGGCTTTTGATGAGTGTGGCGGACATTTCTTTGAAGCTTTAAAAGCTGGACAAAGTATTTTTTCCTTATCAACACCTATACAAAGCATGACTGAAGTATTGTTATTAGAAGAAAAAAAACAATCTATAAAAGTGAAATGGGAAAACAGTATTTTAGAATCCAAATCTATAAAACCGGTACGCATTCAACAAAAGCAGATTTCATTTAATGGTACTGAATTTTTGTTATTGCATTTAATTTATTATAAAACTAAATTTTATTTTTATATACCTAAACATATTAATAATAAAGATTTTTATTATTTAAACTCGCTTGGTTATTTTAATAAAAAGCCCAATTGGATTAACATCACTTTCTCAAAAAATATTTTTAATGCTTTTAAAACGAAACTTCTAATAAATATAAAAAAGATTTGCTAATGTTTTTACGTAATTGGTATAATCAATTTTTTTCAGGTAAATTAAAATATCAGGAATTTTATAAGAAATTAGCTCATTTCTCAAAATATGGGATGAACATAGGATCGCCCATTTCAGTTGATACTAGCGGTGAAAGTTTTTTGTTACAACAGCTTAGTACTGAATATAAAAGTAAAAACGAATTTATTTTTTTTGACATTGGGGCAAATAAAGGTGAGTATACTGATTGCGTATTATCTAAATTTAACAATTGTCAGCTTTCTTGTTACTTATTCGAACCTCAAAAAAAACTCTTTAATGCTCTGCTTGACAAATATAAAAATGATTCACGATTAAACATATTTCCATATGGATTAGGAAGTAATGTTGAAGAAGTAAATTTATATACATTTAATGATATCAATACATTAAGTTCTTTGTATGCAACCTTTAAAGGGGAAGTTCAAGCTACAGGTGTTGAAAGAATTTCAGTGATAAGGTTAGATCAATTTTTAAATGAAAATGCTATTTCGCATATTAGTTACATCAAGATTGATGTAGAAGGTCATGAATTAGAAGTGCTGAAAGGGATGGGTAAGTATCTTAGCAATGGGTCAATTCAAAGAATACAATTTGAATTCGGAAGTTTTAACGTTAGCTCAAGAACTTTTTTTAAAGATTTTTGGGATTTATTAGCACCTCACTACCATCTTTATAGAATTGTGAAGGATGGTATTTATCCAATTAATCAATATGGTTTATATCTCGAGGTTTTTGATACTACTAATTATTTAGCCGTATTAAAAAAAAATTAATATGAAATATGTTTTTCTCTGTCATCATACCCACCTGTAACCGCAACGATTTATTGGCCAAGTGCTTGGCACGGTTGCAACCCGATATGCAAACGCTAAAGGGCGTGGACTATGAAATTATCGTAACGGACGACAGTACGGGAGAAGGAGCGGCTGCCTTAATAGCCAAACAGTTTCCGTTTGTTCAATGGACACCCGGCCCGCGCCGCGGCCCCGCCGCTAACCGCAACAACGGGGCCAGATTGGCGAAGGGGGAATGGTTGGTGTTTTTGGATGATGATTGTGAACCGGATAGAGATTTATTAACAGCTTATTACAATAAAATAAACAATAGTAAAAATTTTAAAATGGCACTTGAAGGGGCAATTATCTGTCCCATGAATATTACTAGTCCTTTATATAATAGTCCGATTAATGAAATTGGCGGATTATTTTGGTCATGTAATATTGTTGTTAGTAAAAATTTATTTTTTGAAATTGGATGCTTTGATGAAAATTTCCCTTTTCCTCATATGGAAGATATTGATTTGCACAAACGATTAAAAAAGAGGGAAATAACTATTCCATTTGTTGCGGATGCAAAGGTGTACCATCCGCCTCGCAGAATTCAATCGCCCAAAAAGCTGGCAATGGCTCAAGAAAGTCATTTATATTATTTAAAAAAAAATAATTTACCTATAATCAGTTGTAGGAGGTTACTTATTGCAACTAGTTATCACCGATTAATTCCCATACGCGACAGAAAAAAAAATTGGGATAGTTTAATTGCATTAAAAGAGTGGATGCAACAAATTTATTATACCTGGTATTTTTATCAGTTTCATTGGAAAAAGAAATATGGGAAAAAATAAGCCTCAATATTGGGTATTCACGAATTGTATGCCGGATGTTTATACCGGTTCGGGCTTGGTGATTCATCAGGTTTTAAGTGTTTTGGGCTCCCAAATCATTCGATACGATAATCCTGCAACCGGGAAATTTTTAAATATTTTACAGCCCCGTTTAAATAGTTTGCGTTTATCCATTGGTTGGCTATTGTTATTTGCCCGTCGAAAAAAACATGTTGCTTTCAATAGCATATTCGTAATGGGTGGTGAGGCTTGGTTATTTCTGTGGGTGTATCGGAAATGGTTCATAAAAAAAAATATTCAAATTATTCATTATTCTAATGGACCTGAAATCAGGTATCGACCTCATTTCAAACAAGAAAAATGGTTCAATCGCCTATTAACCCATTGGATGCGGCTGGCGTTTACCATTCCCGATAAAATAATAACAGTCAGTGCATCAGATAAAGATTGGTTGCTGCAACAACAAATTGTACAGAATGTACATATATTACCCCCGGCTTTAGATCCGGTATTCGACAGTCCCTTGCCATCGCAAAACGAAATCAATGCCCATGCAAATGCACCATTGCGGTTATTGTATTGTGCCCGATGGACACAGGCCAAAGGAAAAGATATAGTGTTGGGTATCCTGGAATATTTAACCCATCAGGCTATTCCGTTTCAGTTGACGCTGGTGGGGGTGGGAGAAGAAGCTGCAGTGCGGCAAGAGTTGAGCAAATTAAATGGAGCACATATTACCATCTATCCGTTGGTTCGGGAAAAAGCTGAACTGTATGCCCTATATTGTGCTGCACAATATCTTTTATTCCCATCGCGGGGGGAGAGTTTTGGCTTGGTGCCCTTGGAAGCCATGCGCTGCGGTTGTCGGGTATTGGCTACCCGCGTCGGGGTGTTAGAACAGGCACCCCATGATTGTTTTGTACCTTGTGATTTAAACACAGAATCGTTTATAAATGCTTTATTATCCTTACGCGACAATCAGCGCGTAGGAGAATTAATGCGGGAAAATGCTTTTCATTTTGCCGGACAGTTTGGTTTTCAAAACTTTCAAAATAGGTTAAAGCAGTTGCTGGGGGAAGAATAGGTAGTCAAAGATTATTACTATTGATTAGTGCCCTCATCAAATAAAACAGAAAATAAGTTTGTGCCAGAATCGGAATCATAAATAGGTAAATGGGCATATCTGTTGAAGTAGATTTAATCATAGAAAACATAGTAGTTGTGGTTGGTACCCTATTCAACTTCTTGTTTACGGGGCATGTGGTCGTTGAAGATAGCAGTCAACAACTTAAAAAATAGCTATTTAAAAAAATCTTTTTATTAGATTATTTTTTAAATCCATGGCATCATGCATTAAAAAGCATATACTACTCATTGCACCGCAATATCCTCCGGCCATCAATGGCTTGGGGGATTATGCTGCCTTATTGGGGCAAGGGTTAACCAATGCAGGTTATACCGTTCATTTTGCCGGATTGCCGCAACCCACTCCGGTAACCGTTCAACCGTATTGGCCCCTGCAAGCCAACGGTACCCATTTGCTGCAACTGGTACAACAACAGCAAATCCATACCGTTATCCTTAACTATTCCGGTTATGGGTATCAACGCAAGGGGGTTCCGCTTTGGTTGGTCACTGCATTGACAAAAGTGAAACAGATGGGGGTGAAAATCCTTATTTTCTTTCATGAACTCTATGCCAACGGTCCGCTTTGGACTACTGCGTTTTGGTTGCATCAAGCACAGAAAAAAATCTTCAAAGCCTTGTATCGTTTAACCGATGCCTCCTTTTGCAGTAACGGACGCATGGCTGCATTAATAACGGAGGCAACACCCGATAAAGGCAGAAAAAATAGTTGTATCGGTCTTTTTTCCAATATCCCTGAGCCCAATCAGTTGATCCCCTGGGAACAAAAACAACCACGCTTAATGGTATTTGGGCATCCGGCCATGCGTTTACAAACATATGAAGCATTGAGCCAATACACCCATCATTGGCTACAATTGGGCATTAATGAAATTATTGATATTGGAGTATCGGCAGAGGCAGCGCAGATACCTCGGTTACCTGTTCCCATAAAATTTTTGGGGGTATTAACGGCCGAACAAATTAGTGAAGAATTGCAGCAGGCTCGCTTTGGTGCCATGGTATATCCTGATGCGCTATTAGGGAAGTCGGGAGTATTAGCGGCCTATCTGTCCCATGGTCTTTTTGTGTGGAATGGTTTTAAAACCGCACAGCGGAGTGAAGATGGATTGGTGGCAGGAGAACACTATTGGCAATTACAAAAGCCTGTACCCAATAGCGTATCTTTAGAAAAAATAGCGAAACAAGGTTCAGAGTGGTACTATCGGCACAATTATCAGCAGCATTTACAACATTATTTAGCCTTCTTATAAAAAATGAATACAACACTAACGGTTTCTGTCGTTATTCCGAACTACAATACCTGGGAACTGGTGCAAAGAAATATTGAGGCCTTGTTACGGTATGATGAACAAAGGATTGCAGAAATTATTGTAGTAGATGATGCGTCTCCACTTACCAATCCCTATGATTTTCCGGAAAAAGTGATGGTATTAAGGAATCCAACGAATCAGCATTATACAAAAACGGTCAATCGCGGTTTAAAAGCAGCGAAAGGCGACATTGTGGTATTACTGGATTCGGATGCCTATCCGGTACAAGCATTTGTAAAGAGATTAGTGGACGAATACCAAGCGGAACCTTTATTGGGTTGTGTGGGATTTAAAACGGTAGACGCAATGGGGAGGGATAGTGGCAATTTCATGACAGAACCTTCCATTTGGAGTTTGGTGGCCGGACAACAATTGCACAAATACCTGGCACCCTACAACGTTTTTCGTTCTAAACGCCTATTGCCATTTTCATGTGCGGTTAGTTTTCGGAAATCCTGCCTGGAAGCAATGAATTATTTCGATGAAAATTTTCGTGTACTCGATGCGGACAACGATATAAGTATGCGCATCCATCGCAGTAATTGGAAATTGCGTTACAATCCGGCCTATGTTATTTGTCATACAGGTGGCAACTCTATTCCCCGCAATGGAAAAAGGGTACAACTGTTTTATGAAAGCAGATGGAAATTATTGGAAAAACATGGTAAAATAAAAGCTAAACCATTGGTTGCCTTTTTAATCATGGTAAGGCTATGGTTAGAAGCAAAACTGATTCAATTGAAAAAAAACAAATTAAAAGAAAATTTTGATGATAAATATCAAACCAGGTTAGGATTGATGCGAAAGTTTAAAAAAATGGCTTTCAAAATCATCCATTGACACATTATTATCTTATAAAAAGTATTCCCGATGAATTATGATCAAGCATATTATCAGTCAGTATATCAGCAGCATATACATCAAAACGATTATCATTTCAAACTTTCGAAATTTTACATGTATAATATTTTTGAAAGTAATGGATTTCATTTACAAAATAAAAAGCTGCTTGACTATGGTTCCGGACCGGGGCATCTAACCCTATCCGTTATGGCTGATTGTTATGATATTTCGCCCTATATTACGGAATATTTAATGCAACATAAAAGAGTTGCCTATACTTCAACTCAAGACATTCCCGATGCTTATTATGATTGTATTTTGAATTCTCATTCTTTAGAACATTGTGAGGCGCCCTTGAAAGAGTTGGAAATCATGCATCAAAAATTAAAATCGAAAGGGGTTTTGGCATTGATACTCCCCATTGAAAAGATTCCGGGAAACCCAACCAGTATGAAAGACATTCATCAGCATTTATATGCCTGGAATTTTCAAAATATTACCAATTTATTGACTTTAGCAGGTTTTCAAGTGCATCATCAAAAAGTGATATACGGGCCCACAGGATTAAAATATTTGAAGAATTTACGGACCATTCAAATGATTGGAAAGTTAAAACGAATATTCCCATCTATGCTTACAATCGCCCAAAAATTGTAAGAAATCATATAAGCGCTATGCCTATTTCGAATTAAAAATAGAATGAATTTTATTTAATTGATAAATGATCGAGGGAAATGGATTTTACCATTGTTCATTTAAGGGTTCACCCACTTTAAGCATAATACGTTGCAGGGAAATATGAAAAAATTTAATCAAACTTTTTTATTTTGTTTTTTCTTCACCACCCTTAGTGGGGTATTGCGCAAATGGGTATTTACTTCTACCACTGTAGGTAATATTATTTTTGGCCTGCAATTGCTATTGCCTGTTGTGTTTTTTTTCACGGCCCGGCGGGCATTGGGCAAGTTATTTCTGAATACTGTTTTTCCCCTTTACCTGCTATTACTGATAGTAGAAGCATTTAATCCGCTGAACCTCACCATTTACCATGGCCTGTTGGGCATCCTTGTCCATAGCTATTTTTGGGTGTTTATTTTTTTGTACCTGCAAAATAGAGAGGAGGTGGTCATTGAGCAGTGGATTTGGCCCGTATTGATTGCCTGTTTGGTGGAAGTGGTATTGGGCATGGTGCAATACCAGCAACCGGCCACCAGCTTCATTAACCGCTATGCCAATTTGGATGCCGTGGGAGGCAATATTGCCAATATTGGTAAGGCGGTTCGGGTAACGGGTACCTTTTCCTATATTGGCGGTTATGGGGCTTTTTTATTGTTTGTGCCCTTTTTGGTGGGCTATATTTTTAAAAAGGGATATTCTCCCAATATTGTATTGGGATTAATGGGGGCCGGATTGGTGGGCTGTTTCATGTCGGGTTCCAGGGGAACTACTTATATCTATGTGGGAGAACTGGCTTTGGTTATTTTGAGTGATTGGCGGAATTTCCGGAAAATTCGGCTCACGGCCTTATTCATTCCATTGGTCATCCTGGGTTTGTTTTTTACCCTTTATGGCAATTTCGGAGAAATCGGCAATAAAATTGCCACCGCCTTTGACAATTTCAATGATCGTCGGCAATCGTTGGCACAAAGTGGGGAAGAAGCTCGACGGATTGAGGGGGATATTCCCCAAATCCTGAATTTCCGGGGAAAATACCCGGTATTTGGAGTGGGATTGGGGGCTACTTATCAGGGGGCTACCCAGCTATTCGGTACCTCACCTTATGTTGAAGAATACGGTTTTATTGAGGGTGAATTGATTCGGGTGATTTTAGAGGGGGGCTTTGTGTTGTTCTTCATGCGGTTCTTCATGGCCTGGTACTTGGCCAGTCGCTTGGCCGTACCTGCCTTGTTAAAGTGGTTGGTATTTGGTTTGGTATTTTATGCCGTGGTATGGGTATTCAATATTTACAATGCTTTTTACCTGGCCTTTGGCATTATTTTAATTGACCAGACTTATTATCGCAGCGCTTCGGCAGCGGTTACCATGAAACCATGGCAATAGCAGGTTGGGTATTACAGCATTTTAAGAGATGTAACTCAACCGCCGATGCATGCTTTTGCCTGCAGTTACAAAAGGTAAAGCGGGAATGACAGTCGCCGCCTTCATACATTCACTTTTTTACACTAACTGATTGCATTCTACATGCGTATTGTGATTCGTTCTCTTACTTTTTTACCCAAAGTGGGTGGTTTAGAAAACATGATGCACCAATTGGCATTGGCTTGGGCAAGGCAAGGCCATACCGTTACGGTAATTACGGCAGTGCCCGAGGAAGCGGAAGCGCAACCCTATGCAGTGCTGCGCAATCCCCCGGAAAGCAGGGTTCGACAACTGTTGCGGAAAGCGGATTTGTATGTAGAAGCCAATATTAGTTTAAAAACATTTCGCACGGGTTTGCGGTTCCGGCGCAAATGGGTGGTAATACATCATTTGACTTATTTGTCATATCATTGGACCGGCATTGCCAAAAGATTACTCACACTGTTTGCCCACAATATCTGTTGCAGTGCTTATGTGGCTCAAACACTGCCCGGCAAATCGGTTGTAATACCTAATAGTTATCAGCCCATTTTTACCAAAACCAATACGGGAGAACGGCCCTATGATTTCATTTTTACCGGGCGTATGGTATCCGATAAAGGATTGGATGTGTTGATAGCTGCCTTTTTGCAATACCGCCAAATTCGGCCGGAAAGTCGTTTGTTATTGGTCGGCGATGGACCCGAGCGGGCCACACAACAGGCAAGGGTAGCCTCCGCCGGTATGGGAGATGCGGTTACCTGGGCCGGAGTATTGCGCGGTGAAGCATTGGTAGCTGCATACAACAGTGCTAAAATAGCCGTGATTCCTTCCCGCTGGCCCGAGCCTTTTGGCATTGTGGCCTTAGAGGCATTGGCCTGTGGTTGCGGGGTAGTGGCTTCTAACGGTGGTGGTTTGCCGGAAGCTGTAGGTTCTTTTGGATATTATTTTAAAAATGGAAATATAGAAGAGCTGATTATGGCTATGAAGCAAGCAGTTGCTGACTATCCCCAATTTCACGATAAATTTGATGCCATACAAACTTATTTGCAACAACACACCCCTGAAGCCATAGCAAATGCTTATTTAGCACAATGTAAACAATGGAATTTATTCAATTAAACTATGCAACCTACGAAGCCTCATATATTGCTTACGCATCCGGGAACACAATATGCCCATCGTTTGGCAGTGCAGTTATATAAAAAAGGGTTGTTATCTTATTTTGTTACGGGTATTGCAATAAGCAGCAAAAGTTATTACTATCATTTGTTTCGTTGTTTGCCCGGAAGGATGCAAAGAAAAATCAGTAACAGAATTATTCAGGAATTGCCCCAACAAAAAATTCGTTTATACCCCTGGTTAGAGTGGAAATATGTTCGGAAAAGTAAACAGGCTGCATATACAGATGCCATTTGGTTTGAACGTAACGCCATTTTTCAGCAACGTCTTTCTCCGCAATTACTAAAGGAGGCAGATGTTGTGATAGGGTTTGATACGGCGTCTAATATTTTAATTCAACGTACGCATCAATTTGGAAAAAAGTTTGTATTGGATGTAAGCATTGCGCATTCATTGTCTAAAGAAGCTATTTTTAAACAATTAGCTCTTGATTACCCTGACTGGTCCGTTCGGATAGAACATAAAACTGAGGCACATTTAGCCATTGAAGAGGAAGAACAAAGAACAGCCGATTATATTGTTGTAGCAAGTAGTTTTACGAAACAAACATTATTAGCCCATGGCGTTCCGGAAGAAAAAATAACGGTTATACCTTATGGGGTGAACCTTGAACAGTTTACTTCAAAAAAAAATTACTTAACGGATGGTCCTTTGCGTTTATTATTTACCGGAACTATTGATGCACGAAAAGGTATTCCTGTTTTATTGGATGTAATGAAACAATTGCAAGAACTGCCTGTTACTTTAACTTTGGTGGGCCCTGTAATTCCACAGGTCATTCAATTAATAGAATCCGCTAATTTGCCCAATGTAACAATTAAAGGTAAAGTACCGCATAGCGAATTGCCTACTATTATGCAAGCACACGATGTATTTGTATTTCCCAGTTATTTTGAGGGTTTTGGATTGGTTTTATTAGAAGCCATGGCATGTGGTTTGCCAATCATAACCACACCTGCTACAGCAGGACCGGATATTATTGAAGAAGGAAAAGAAGGTTTTATCATTCCCATTGGCAATGCAGCTGCCTGTAAACAGGCGATTCTTAATTTGCTGGAAGATAGGAATAAACTGGCCGAAATGGGAAAAGCTGCAGTAAAAAAAGCCCATACATTCACCTGGGATAGATATGGTAATGCTTGGGCAACTTTCATTCAAAAAATTGTATCCCCTTGAAAAAATTAGCATTTATTATAACGCATCCTATACAATATTATGCACCGTTGTTTCAACATATCAATGAAAGACAACGTATTGCTATAAAAGTATTTTATACCAAAGGAAAATTTGAACAATATTTTGATGAGGGTTTTGCTAAAACAATTGCTTGGGATATTCCTTTGTTGGAGGGCTATGAATATACTTTTCTTAAAAATTCTGGCGGCAAGTTACCGGGACAATTTTTTTCTATTGTTAATTCCGATTTAATACCGGCCATCGAAGCTTGGCAACCCGATGCCATTTGTGTGTTTGGATGGAATTATTATAGCCACCTTAAGGTGATGCGTTATTTTAAAGGAAAATTGCCTGTTTTATTTCGAGGTGATTCTACTTTATTAGATTCATTGCCAGGTTATAAAAAATTGTTACGCCGATTTTTTCTTCGATGGGTATATCATCACGTAGATATAGCGTTGGCGGCAGGGAAGAATAGTGCTGCATACTTTAAATGGTGCGGATTAAATGATGCTCAAATTATAGTGGCACCTCACGCCGTAGATAATGAAAGATTTGCTAACAGCGTTAATGATGATGAAGTAAGGGCTTTGCGTATTAGTTTGCAAATTCCAAGCGATGCAATGTTGGTTTTGTTTGCCGGAAAATTTGAGCCTAAAAAAAATCCTGCATTACTGATAAGTGCATTTCTTGAAGCAGCTTTAAAAAATGCTCATTTGCTAATGGTAGGGAATGGTGTGCTTGAAACGTCATTGAAGCAATTAGCAGGTAATGCTTCGAATATTCATTTTCTGCCATTTCAAAATCAATCGAAATTACCCCTATTTTACCATGCTTCTGATGTATTTGTATTACCCTCAGATGGTCCGGGAGAAACATGGGGTCTGGCTGTAAATGAAGCCATGGCTTGTGGTAAACCCATTATTGTAAGTGATAAAGTGGGATGCGCCATTGACTTAGTTGAACCCGGAAAGAATGGATGGATTTTTCCTCATGGTAATCAACCCGCTTTAGTGGAGGTATTACGAAAATTGAATAATCGAGAACTTGCTAAAAATATGGGGCATTCTTCTCAACAAAAAATTGCCCATTTTTCTTTCACGAATATTGCTTCCTCCATAGAGGGTTGTATAACAAAAAATTAATGGATTAGGAATGCTCTATTTTAAGTACAAATAACTATTTTTAATCATTCCTATTCATTTCAAACCCTGTCAACCCTATGTGTCGCATTGCCGGAATCGTACATCGTTATCAAACGCCCTCGGAGGCCGATATCATGCGCATGCGGGATGCCATGCAACGGGGTGGGCCTGACGATGCCGGTATTTATGTGAACAATACCCATCATATGGCTTTGGGGCATCGGCGCTTATCCTTATTAGATTTGTCTCCGGCCGGCCATCAGCCCATGTTCAGCACCGATGGTAAACTGGTATTGGTGTTCAATGGCGAAATATATAATTTCCGGGAACTGCGTACCACCTTACAAACCATGGGATATGCCTTTCATACCGGTACCGATACGGAAGTGATTCTTTATGCCTACCAAGCCTGGGGGAACGATTGTTGGGCAAAATTGGAAGGCATGTTTGCCCTGGCTGTTGTTGATTTCAATACCCAAAACCTGGTATTGGTGCGCGACCATGCCGGGATAAAACCGCTGTATTACAGCATTTCGGACGAGCAACTGGTATTTGCCTCTGAAATCAGGGCCTTCAAAGCCTTGCAACCCCAATGGCCGGAAAATGCCGATTGGCGCAAATATTTTTTATTGTACGGCCACCTGCCCGAGCCGGTAACTACCTTAACCAACGTAATACCCTTGGCGAAAGGTAGTTATTTAACCTATCATTGGCCTTCGGCTACACAAATCCTGCAACGCTACCACACCCGCTATTATTTATATACCCAATACAACCGCGAAGCTGCCGTAGCGGAAGTACGCAGTGCCTTAACCCGGGCAGTGGAGCGGCATTTAGTGGCCGATGCACCCGTGGGGTTATTTTTAAGCGGCGGCATTGATTCCAGCATATTAACCTTGTTGGCTCAACCGGTATTGCATCACCGTTTGAAAACCCTTTCCATTGTATTTGATGAAACCGCTTTTTCTGAAAAGCAATACCAGGATATCATCATACAAAAAACAGGTGCCCATCACCGGTCGTTTGTCATTAGCCAAAATGATTTTCAGGAAAGTCTGCCCGATATTTTGCAGGCGATGGACCAACCCAGTACCGATGGCATTAATTCCTATTTCATTAGTAAAAAAGCCAAAGAATATGGGTTAACGGCCGTATTAAGTGGCATTGGTGCCGATGAATTATTTGGCGGTTACCCCTCTTTTCATCGCAGCAATATGATGGATGCTGCTTTGCATACTCCCAAATGGATGTTGGCCTTAACCGGACTGTTGGGTAAGGGAAAGTTTAAGCGATTTGCTTTTTTGCAGTTTAAGTCGGTATTGGGGTATTATTTGTTTAACCGCGGTTTTTTTATTCCCGCACAGGTGGCGCAGTTATTAGATTGTACCGAAAAAGAAGTGATTGATTGTATTCATCGCTTTACCGTGCCGCCTTTCACCCAATATTTAGATGATGGGGAAAAAGTGAGTTATGCGGAAACCAATTGGTACATGCAAAATCAGTTGTTGAAAGACACCGATTATATGAGTATGTGGCATAGTGTAGAAGTGCGGGTGCCTTTTTTAGACAAGCCATTAATGGATTTAGTGTATGGTATTGCTCCGGAGATTAGGTATAGCCGGCAACAAAGCAAAGCCTTGTTGATTGATGCGTTTAAGGATGTATTACCGCAAGCCATTTGGGATAGGCCCAAGCAAGGGTTTGTGTTCCCATTCGGTGACTGGATGGCACAAATGGCCCTGCATTATAATGATACAACACTGAAAGCCATGCAGCAACAGTTATTGCGGCATCGGCTGCACTGGAGCCATTTTTGGGCTTATTTTTTAGCCGGTCCCTCTGTGATGGCATCAGCCTTTTAAAGTGCATAACAAAGCGTGGATGGTTGCTGTGCAGCAGCTGCATGGCTTAAGAAGATTCCTGCCAATGACAGTAGCCGTCCCGATGGTATTTCCAACCCTATTGGCCGATAGGTTGATTGAATAAAAAAACATACAAATGGTGCCGTTGTATCAACTGAAATGAGGCAGAATCCGGGAAACATGGCGGGAGGGGACACCCGCCACCAGGGAAAGGATTGGTTAGAGGGGCATTCACCGGAACGGAAGGAATGAGGCTGTTGTGCGTGTGTGTACCAAGCACCGGTGAAAACATTTTCCTGCCGTTTCTGGCTTGCTCGAAAAGTAAACTTCCCTTCCATTACATACCTTTATCCCATTTTTAAAACCAATGTTCACTAAAACTGCGTCAATAACACATTCATAGGTTCAGCAGATTATCCATACCCCTCATGCATAAAGTATTATTTCTGTATCTCAAAGCTTTTTCCTTTACCGGCGGTATTGAAAAATTCAACCGCAACTTCATGAAAGCCCTGCATGAATTGAGTGTGGATGGGGTAATTCAGGCAGAGGCCTATTCCATGTATGATACGGAAACGGACCGCCGTTATTTCCCCAAAGGACGATTTAAGGGATTTGGCGGTAAGCGTTTACAATTTGTAGGGAATACCTTAATAGAAGCCTCTTGTTTTCGCACCATCATATTGGGGCATATTAATTTAGCGGTTGTGGGGGTGCTTATCAAAGCTTTTTTCCCGAAAGTGCAAATCATCCTCATTGCCCATGGCATTGAAGTATGGCAACCCCAAAAAGGCATGAAAAAATCATTATTGACAAAGTTAAACAGCATTTATTGTGTCAGTCATTATACCCGTGAACAGTTATTGCGACACCATGCGTTTTTACAACCCGAGCAATGCCGTTTATTTCCCAATACCTTAGATGCATATTTTACGCTTCCGGCACTTTGTGCCAAACCGGCCGATTTGTTAAGGCATTACCAAATGACTCCCGAAACAAAAGTATTACTAACGGTAACCCGTTTGCAATCGTCTGAAAAATACAAAGGCTATGATACCGTGGTGCGTTTGATGCCTTCCTTATTGCAAATGAATCCCCATATCCGCTATTACATCATAGGCAAAGCCGATGCGGCCGAAGCCAGGCGAATGCAACAACTGATAGAAACCCTGCAACTGCAACAACACGTATTTTTATTGGGTTTTGTACCCGATGCCTTATTGCAACAACATTATTTAATGGCCGATGTATTCATCATGCCCAGTCAGAAAGAGGGTTTTGGTATTGTGTTCATTGAGGCCATGGCTTGCGGCTTACCGGTCATTGCCGGGAATAAAGACGGCAGTCGCGATGCTTTGTTGAATGGGCGTTTGGGAACCCTTGTTGACCCCACTGACCCGGCAGCTATTTTACAAGCTTTGCAACAAACAATATTGCAGCCACCCTTTATGAAAGGCGAATTATTGCAGCAGGAAGTATGGAAGCATTTTAGTTTTAAGGCTTATAAAATGCGTTTGCAACAGTTATTGGCGGGGGATGAAATATTGCCTTTGGAGGAATAAACATATGGAAGACAATTCAGTGAATACTTGCCTGTAGTTTTGTATGCAATGGAAGCAGCGATAAAAACCATACTCATCCTTAACCCCTATTTTTATCCGGGCTATAAAGCCGGTGGTCCCGTGCAATCACTGCTGCATTTGGTGGAGCATTTAGGACAACGGTACCGCTTTGCTGTATTTACCTCGGCACACGATTTAGGGGAAACCGCTGTGTATCCATCGGTGCAAACCAATCAATGGCAAACCCTTACCTTGAATGGGAAGCAGGTAATGGTTTGGTATGCTTCGGGGCGTATTACCCCAAAAGCCATGTTACAGTGCATTCAATCCTTGCAACCGAATGAGGTGTACATCAACGGGATGTATGGAATGCCTTGGTTTATTTGGCCTTTACAGTGGTGGAAAAAGAAAAAAATAGCCGTAGAACGCATGATTATTTGTCCCAGGGGTATGTTACAACCGGGTGCATTAGCGGTAAAGCCCTGGCGCAAGAAAATTTATTTCAAAGGTTTGGGATTACTGGCTTTGTGTAAAGGCGTGGTTTGGCATGCCACTACACCCGATGAAGCCGATGATATTCGGCGTTTTGCCGGACAAAATGCCCGAGTTGTGGTTGCGGCCAATATTCCCAAATGGCCATTGCAGCAATGGTTGCCGTCGCATAAACTACCGGGACGTTTGCAACTGATTTATTTGTCGTTGATTACGGAAAAGAAAAATTTGCTGTTGTTATTGCAGGCTTTGCGCTTATGTCGGCAAGCGGTGCAATTGCATATTTATGGTCCGGTGGTAGATAGCCGGTATTGGCAGGAATGTGAAAAGCAAATGCAGCAAATGCCCGCCCATATTCAGGTAGCCTATAAGGGCAGTGTACAGCCCCATGCCGTACAATCTACCATTGCACAATACGATGCGTTGGTACTGTTAACCAAAGGAGAAAATTTTGGGCATGCCATTTATGAAAGTCTCAGTGCTGCCCGTCCGGTACTCATCAGTACATTTACCCCCTGGCAAAACTTGCGGGAACAGCAGGCAGGATGGGATATTCCCATTGATGCAGTGCAACCAATAGCCCAAGCCATTGATGAACTGGCTTTGATGGAAACAAGCGAATGGACCGCATTTTGTGCCGGTGCACATACCTTAGCTTTGCAGACAGTAGAGCAAAATAATTGGGAACACGATTACGGGCTTTTATTCGATTAAACAAAACTATGCAACGGGTACAATTGAATCAATATGATAATAGCTGGTATAAACCCGGCGGAACCGTCCTGAAAAGGTTGCTGTGGTATTATACCAATGCCCTTGTGTTTAAAACGGCTTTATTTCCCTTTAGTGGACTGAAAGTAGCCTTATTGCGGCTTTTTGGTGCAACCGTGGGGCAGCATGTGGTGATTAAACCATCGGTTAATATTAAGTATCCCTGGCATTTAAAAATAGGTAACGAGGTATGGATTGGCGAAGGAGCCTGGATTGATAATTTAACCACCGTAAGCATTGGCAACAATGTGTGCATATCGCAACAAGCTTTGTTGATTACCGGTAACCACAATTATACAAAAGTGGCATTCGACCTGATGGTACAGCCCATTACCCTGCATAACGGAGTATGGATTGGTGCACAGGCTGTAGTAACCGGAGGGGTTACCTGTGGAGAACACAGTGTATTAACCCTTCGTTCCGTGGCCACGAAAGATTTATTGCCCTTTGGCATTTACAGCGGACATCCGGCTGAATGGATGAAAGAACGGGTGATAACCGATTAAGATAACACATGCTAAGCATTTCCATTATAACGCCCAGCTTCAATAATGCAGCTACCATTTTACAAACCGTGGAGTCGGTGGCTGCACAAACGGTAGTGCCGTTAGAGCATTTAATCATGGATGGGCAATCAACCGATGATACTGCACGGGTATTGCAAAATACGGCTGCCATTTATATTTCAGAACCCGATAAGGGTATGTATGATGCCATGAATAAGGGCATACAACGTGCAAAGGGAGAGGTGATTGGTATTTTGAATGCGGATGATTTTTATGCATCGAATACGGTTTTGGAAAAAGTGTTACAGTTGTTTGAAACTACAGAATGTGATGCGGTATATGGCGATTTGGTGTATGTGCAGAAAGATAATGTGGCGAAAGTGCAGCGCTATTGGGTAGCCGGTGCTTATACCCCCGGTGCATTTTTGAAAGGGTGGATGCCCCCACATCCCACTTTTTTTGTGCGCAAAAAAGTGTATGAACAATATGGATTGTTCAACCTGGATTTAGGTACGGCAGCCGATTATGAGCTCATGCTGCGCTTCATTCACAAATACGGTATTCGGTTAGGATATTTGCCGCAAACCTTGGTTTACATGCGGGCAGGCGGTGCCAGTAATGAAAGCCTGTTGGCGCGTTTCAAAGCCAACCGTAAAGATGTCATGGCCTGGAAAGTGAATGGGTTACAGCCCAAATGGTACACTTTGTATGCCAAACCCCTGCGTAAGTTGAATCAGTTTTGGAAAGGATAGTGGTAGGATGCATTTATTTTGCGGGGCAGCATCGTTTAATCAACATCTGTTCAGCGAAAGTATGGTATGGCTGTTGAATTGGTAAGGGTTTCCTAACACTTCGACAGCCACTAACGTAAATAGCTTTGTGTAGTATGCCTACTGTAGAAGGTTATGCGATGTGGTTGGTGGGGACACCAATCACTAGGAAAAAGATTGGCAAAAACTGATACAAGCTCAACCGCTCGGGTGCTCCCATCGGCCTCATCCGGTTGC
>NZ_QKZV01000005.1:0-65632 GCF_003254115.1 Hydrotalea sandarakina | reverse complement strand
TAGGGATATGTTTTCGATACGGCATTTTAGGCAAGCGGATGGAGCCTTGATTTTTTTGTCACTTTTTGTATCAAGACAAAAAGTGAAGAGCAAAACATTAGTAGTAAGTACACAATTGTTTCTGCAAACGAATCTTCAATCATAATACCATAAAACCAGCTGCCAATCGCTATAACGTACATGGCATTGTGTAAGGTAGAGGTGGTTGGCGGGGACACCAACCACTAAGTAAGAACCACCCCTTCATCACACAAAAACAAACCCTGCGCAGCCCAACTGTCCCCTGTCCAACCCACGCTATCCTTTACACCAATTCTATACCGTTATCTGTCTGCGCTTATACCCTCATTCCAACATAACACTTTCCCACTTTCAACCCAGCCCTATTGCTTAATAAAAAATATCCGGTTAAAGCATCCTATACCTTCTATCCCATTTCCATTCAATTCATTGTTACTTCTTTTTCAAAAAAAAATTTGGAATCGCCTGTTTCGGTATCGTATATTCGTGTTGTAGCCAAACGATATTTCCCCATCCTTTTTGCTGTTCAATCATCCGGTCTGCAAGGCTTGCAGGTAAAAGCTATAAATATTCATTAAAAGCATCAGGTGAGCTTCTGCAAAGCGGATAAAAACCCCTTATTTTTGCGCAGCAGTAAAGGGAGTAGCGGTATTTTGTTCAATCTTTTTATTTGAAGCCCATTTATTATGAAAAAAGCAATTATTACGGGTATTACCGGTCAGGATGGCGCATATCTGGCCGAGTTGTTACTAAAAAAAGGATATGAAGTGCATGGCATTAAACGGCGTAGTTCGTTGTTTAATACCGGCAGAATTGATCGTTTTTATGAAGATCCGCATGTGCCGCACCGACACATGATTTTGCATTATGGCGATTTAACCGATAGCACCAATTTAATTCGCATTATACAGGAAGTGCAGCCCGATGAAATTTATAACCTGGCAGCCATGAGTCATGTGCACGTAAGTTTTGAAACACCCGAATATACGGCCAATGCCGATGGATTGGGTACTTTGCGCATATTGGAAGCTGTTCGTTTATTGGGATTAACGCAAAAAACCAGGATTTATCAGGCTTCTACATCAGAATTATATGGTTTGGTGCAGGCGGTACCGCAAAGTGAAACCACACCGTTTTATCCGCGTTCGCCTTATGCCGTAGCCAAATTGTATGCATATTGGATTACCGTGAATTACCGTGAGGCTTACAATATGTTTGCTTGCAATGGTATTTTATTCAACCATGAATCGCCTTTGCGCGGTGAAACGTTTGTAACCCGAAAAATTACCAGGGCCGTAGCCAAAATTGCCCTGGGTTTACAAGATACTTTGTATTTAGGGAATTTAGATGCCCGCCGCGACTGGGGACATGCGAAAGATTATGTAGAAGGCATGTGGCGGATATTGCAGCAAGAAAAGCCGGAAGATTTTGTATTGGCTACCGGTGTTACCACCCCCATACGCGATTTTGTGCAAATGGCCTTTGCTGAAATAGGCGTACGGGTAGGTTTTAGAGGAACAGGCGAGGCAGAGGAAGGGTATGTGATAGAAAACAATGGCGGCTATCATGTACCGGAAGGTAAAGTGGTGGTAAAAGTAGATGCCCGTTATTACCGCCCAACGGAGGTGGATTTGCTAATAGGCGATGCCACAAAAGCCAAAGAAAAATTAGGATGGACACCTACTTATACGTTGGGAGAAATGGTAACCGAAATGGTAGCGGCCGATTTGGAATTGTTTAAACGCGAACAATTGTTGAAAGAACAGGGCTTTAGGGTGAATAATGAATATGAATAGCATGCTTAGTCTTCGTATTAAAACGAAGCGGTAAGCAACAGATGATACAATGTTTAGTAACGTTTTTTAAATAGCCAATATGCAGCAGAATGCTAAAATTTATGTAGCCGGTCACAAAGGAATGGTAGGCAGTGCTTTGGTAAGAGCCTTGATAGCCGCCGGATACAGCAATATCATTGCACGCACTTCGAAGGAGTTGGATTTGCGCAATCAGCAGGCCGTAATGCAGTTCTTTGAAAAAGAACAACCGGAATACGTATTCCTGGCTGCAGCCAAAGTGGGTGGTATTGTGGCCAATAATACTTATCGGGCGCAGTTTGTATATGAGAACCTGATGATTGAAGCCAATATTATCCATGCTGCTTATACTTACGGAGTAAAAAAGTTGTTGTTTTTGGGTTCCTCTTGTATTTATCCTAAAATGGCTCCACAGCCTTTGAAGGAAGAATACCTGTTATCGGGGTATTTAGAGCATACCAATCAACCTTATGCCATTGCGAAAATTGCCGGTATTGAAATGTGCGATGCCTATCGGGCACAATATGGTTGCAACTTTATTTCGGCCATGCCCACTAATTTATACGGACCGAATGATAACTACGATTTAAATACCTCGCATGTATTGCCCGCATTGCTACGCAAATTCATTACGGCTACCCGTGAGGGACAAGCGGAAGTGCAATTATGGGGAACGGGCCGGCCGAAACGGGAGTTTATGCATGTGGATGATTTGGCCGATGCCTGTTTGTTCTTAATGCAACACTACAATGAACCGGGTTTGGTGAATATTGGCTGGGGAAAAGATATCAGCATTGCAGAGTTGGCACATTTAATTCAACACATTACCGGTTTTAAAGGACATATTCAATTTGATACTTCAAAACCCGATGGCACGCCCAGAAAACTGATGGATGTAACTAAATTAAATAACTTAGGTTGGCATGCCCGTATTTCGCTGGAACAGGGCTTGCGCATGGTATATGAAGAAGTAAAAAACGAACCCTGGAATAATGCGGTGGGATAAAAAAGAAAAAAACCACATTTTAATTATACAATCAACATGTTTACGAAAAATATTATCATTACCGGAGGCGCAGGTTTTATTGGCTCGCATGTTGTACGTTTATTCGTTAATAAATATCCCGAATATCGGATAGTAAACGTAGATGCATTGACGTATGCCGGCAATCTTGCCAATTTAAAAGATGTAGAACAGGCGCCCAATTATGTGTTTGAAAAGGCCAATATATTGGATACCGATGCCATGGAGCGAATTTTTAATACATGGCAAATTACCGATATCATACACCTGGCTGCGGAGTCGCATGTAGATCGTTCCATCCTGTCGCCTATGGATTTTGTGTACACCAATGTGGCAGGAACCGTGAATTTGTTGAATGTGGCCAAGCAGCACTGGTTAAAGGATGGGGAGGCCGACCGGCATTTGTTTTACCATGTGTCCACCGATGAGGTATTTGGGGCGTTGGGAGAAACCGGTTTCTTTTCCGAAACCACACCTTATCATCCTAATTCACCTTATTCGGCCAGTAAAGCAGCGTCAGACCATTTTGTAAGAGCTTATGCGGAAACCTATGGATTAAATACCATTATTTCCAATTGCTCTAACAATTATGGGCCGTATCATTTTCCCGAAAAATTAATTCCGTTGTTTATTCACAATATCATTCAACGCAAACCCCTGCCCGTTTATGGCGATGGTTTATATACCCGCGATTGGCTGTTTGTAAAAGACCACGCACTGGCCATTGATTTATTGTTTCATAAAGGCAAACGGAATGATACCTATACCATTGGTGGTTTTAATGAATGGAAAAATATTGATTTGGTGAAATTGCTGTGCCGCTTAATGGATGCCAAACTGCATAGAACACCCGGTGAAAGTGAACAACTCATTACGTTTATCAAAGACAGGCCCGGGCACGACAGGCGTTATGCCATTGATGCTTCTAAAATCAATAAGGAATTAGGATGGAAGCCCACCGTAACCTTTGAACAGGGATTGGATGAAACAATTGATTGGTATTTGAATAACCGGGAATGGTTAGAACAGGTTACCAGCGGGGCTTATCAACAATATTACGAAACCATGTACACCCGTAGAAATCAACTGTAAATTATGAAAGTAACGGAAACGCCTTTGCGTGATTGTTTTTTAATAGAGGATACGGTATATGCAGATGAACGCGGCTATTTTTTTGAAAGCTTTAATCAGCAAACTTTTTACAAGCATACCGGCCTTAATATCGGCTTTGTACAGGATAATCAGTCCGCTTCGGTTAAAGGTGTGCTGCGCGGATTGCATTTTCAAAAAGGCAATGCTGCCCAGGCCAAATTAGTAAGGGTGTTACAGGGTGCGGTATTAGATGTGGTGATAGATATGCGTCCCCATTCGCCCAGCTTCGGACAGCAATATGCCGTGGAATTAACGGAGCAGAATCATTTACAATTGTTTGTCCCCCGAGGGTTTGCCCATGGATTTTTGGTGTTGAGTGACAAAGCTGTATTCTTTTACAAATGCGACAATTATTATAATAAGGCAGCCGAAGGAGGCATCGTGTACAACGACCCAACCTTAAACATTCCATGGCCGATAGCCGAAGCACAGTTAATTGTATCGGAAAAAGATAAAACTTTGCCTTTTTGGAATACGGCTTGTCAAGATGCCGGATTTGAAGCTTTATAAATTACCTAAATACCTTTGTTATGAAAGGAATAATATTAGCCGGAGGAAGTGGCACCCGTTTGTATCCCATTACCAAGGGGATAAGTAAACAGTTAATGCCGGTATATGATAAACCCATGATTTATTATCCGCTATCGGTATTAATGCTGGCAGGCATTCGTGAAATATTAATCATTACTACGCCCGAAGACAGTGCCCAGTTTCAACGGCTGTTGGGTGATGGCAGCGAAATTGGTTGTCGTTTTGAATATGCCGTGCAGGCAGTGCCCAATGGTTTGGCGCAGGCCTTTGTAATTGGTGCGGATTTTATTGGGAAAGACAAGGTAGCCTTGATTTTGGGCGATAATATATTTTATGGTGCCGGCTTTAGTAAATTAATACAATCTTTTAATAATGTGGAGGGGGCTGCCGTGTTTGCGTATGAGGTGCAAGACCCCGAACGCTATGGCGTAGTAAGTTTTGATGCCAATCATAAAGCGATTTCCATAGAAGAGAAACCGCAGCATCCTAAATCCAATTATGCGGTACCCGGCCTGTATTTTTATGACAATAACGTGGTACAAATAGCCAAAAACATTGCCCCTTCTGCCCGTGGCGAATATGAAATTACCGATGTGAACAGGGTGTATTTAGAAAAAGGGCAGTTACAGGTAGGCATTATGAACCGGGGCACTGCCTGGTTAGATACCGGAACATTTGATTCTTATAGCGATGCCTGTGAATTTGTACGCGTAATTGAAAAGCGCCAAAGCAAAAAAATAGGTTGTATTGAAGAAGTAGCTTATCGAATGGGTTATATCAATGCCGCCCAACTCAAACAATTGGCTGCCCAATACGCCAAAAGTGGGTATGGACACTATCTGTTGCAATTGGTAAAATCGGCTTCTTAAGCCGGTTTCTTTTTTGTGGAAGATTTTTATTTGAAATAATAAACAATTTTTTAGCCACCTTGTTGTTCAATGTATGAATGCTTTTACCATTAAAGATTTAGAGAATCTGTCGGGAATAAAAGCCCATACCATCCGAATTTGGGAACAGCGCTACAACTTTTTAAAGCCGCAGCGTACCGAAACCAATATTCGTTTATACAGCAACGAGGAGTTACGGAAATTGCTGAACATTGCCTTGCTGAACAAGTACGGTTTTAAAATTTCGCACATTGACCGTATGAATGCCGATGAAATTAACGATAAAATTCTTTCATTGGCCAGTGTGGAAGCGCAGCAGGAACGCATTGTTAACGAGTTGATTGGGCACATGGTGTACCTGAATTTGGAAGCTTTTGAGGCCGTGCTCGACAATTATATTCTTGCCAAAGGCATAGAAAAATCCATTACCCAAATCATTTTCACGTTCCTGGAAAGGATTGGTATTTTGTGGTTAACCAACCACATTAATCCGGCACAGGAACATTTGGTCACCAACATTATTCGGCAAAAACTGATTGTGGGTATTGAAAGTACCCATAGCCATTTGCCTTTAAACAAAACGGCTTTGTTGTTTTTACCTGAAGGGGAATACCATGAACTGGGTTTGCTGTTCATGTATTATTTGTTGAAGAGCAGGGGTGTAAAGATTTACTACTTGGGTGCCAATATTCCGTTTAAGGATATGGCCTACGTTGTGCATTTAAAACATCCGGATTTTTTGTACACGCATTTAACATCTGTAACCAATCATTTTAACCTGGAAAAAATGTTACTGCAATTAAACAATGAAATGCCGGATGTGCCAGTACTTATTTCCGGACAACTGGTGCAGCAGTACAAGAAAAAAGTACCGAAAAATATCTATTTCAAAAAGTCGCTCAATGAGGTAATGGAATACATTGCTTCTATTGGGAAAGCCTCGTAAATCCTATATACTAAGCAACGCCAAGCCATTGCCGTTGCAATGGCTTTTTTTATGCAAGGAATTGCAACAGCGGAAAACTTAACTTCCGTAATGGAATTGTGAAGTGCCGTTCTTCATACTTAACAATTTCTTTACAGCGACAACATGCTGCAATTCATACCTTACATAAAGCATAACACATTCATTTTCTGATGAATAGGAAAGTCTATCAAATTGGTCATCTTTTTGTTTAATTTTTTAATAAAAATATTCAACAAAATATTTGGTCGTTCGGTAATTATTTGTTTAACTTTACAGTATCACAATTTAAACAATCAGGCTATGTCAACCATTGAATTTAACGAGATGCTGGTGAGTAATGCCGAGTTTTTGAAGCCCTTTGCCATTACTTTAACCAAAGACAATGAGCAGGCGAAAGACCTGTTTCAGGAAACCTTATACAGGGCCATAGCAAATCAGGATAAGTACCATGTTGGCACCAACATAAAGGCCTGGTTGTACACCATCATGCGCAATATTTTCATCAATAATTACAGACGTAAAGCCAAACAACAAACCATATTCGATAGTACGCCTAACGACTTTTTATTGAATATTAAACAGGCCGCTGTTTCCAATGATGCGATTGCGAAATTAAACATGAAGGAAGTGCAGGCAGCCATACATGAATTGCCGGAAATTTTCCGCAATCCCTTTATGTTATACTACGATGGATTTAAGTACCATGAGATAGCCGATATTTTGCAGGAACCCTTGGGTACCATTAAAAGCAGAATACATTTTGCCCGCAAAATATTAAAAGAACAAATTACCCGATATTAATCTCTCCATATTACTTTAGGTTCATGAAGCAACAAGCAATTATTATAGGGGCAGGCTTTGCCGGTATGTCCGCAGCCAGTTTTATGGCCCAAGCCGGATGGGACGTGACCGTATTGGAAAAGCACGCCACACCGGGTGGAAGGGCCAGGCAAATGCATAAAAACGGATTTGTATTCGACATGGGTCCCAGTTGGTATTGGATGCCCGATGTATTTGAACGGTATTTTGCACAATTTGGAAAGAAGGTAAGCGATTACTACAACTTACAAAGGCTCGATCCCTCGTACCGTGTGGTTTGGGCCGATGGGGCTACCGATATTCCGGCGAATTACCAACGCTTACAACAATGGTTGGAAAGTTTGGAACCCGGCAGTGCAGCACACTTGGATGTGTTTTTGGAAGAAGCTGCTTATAAATACAAGGTAGGCATACAAAAATTGGTGCATAAGCCCGGTCGCTCATTGACCGAATTTTTGGATAAAGATTTAATTACCGGTGTGTTTAAGTTGGATGTATTTACCAATATGCAACAACATATTGCCCGTTTTTTTAAACATCCCAAAATACAGCAATTATTGGCCTTTCCGGTGCTGTTTTTAGGGGCATTGCCCGAGAAAACCCCTGCTTTATACAGTCTCATGAATTATGCCGATGTAGTGGGCGGCACCTGGTATCCGCAACAAGGAGGCATGTTTAGAATTGTGGAAGCCATGTACAGCCTGGCAAAAGAGTTGGGGGTTCATTTTCAACTGAATGAGGAGGTAACGGGTTTGGATATACAGGCCGGAAAAATTGCCGGTGTAACAACAAATAAAGCCAACTATACCGCCAATGTGGTGATAGCCGGCGCCGATTATCACCATGTGGAAACAAAGCTGTTGCCCAAGGAGTATCGTTCGTATTCTGATGCTTATTGGGAAAAACGCACCATGGCACCCAGTGCCTTGTTGTACTATGTAGGGTTGAATAAAAAGATTAAAGGCATTACCCACCATACGTTGTTTTTCGACACGGATTTTTCGGTGCATGGCCAAGAAATTTACACTACCAAACAATGGCCGAGCAATCCTTTGTTTTATGTGTGTGCCCCTTCTGTTACTGATACGACCGTTGCACCGGAAGGATGCGAAAATTTATTTATATTAATTCCGGTAGCCACCGGTTTGGAAGGCGATACGGAAGCATTACGCGAAAGATATTTTCAACAAGTAATGCAACGCATGGAACAACATTTTGGTGAACCGCTTTTATCATCGGTTTTGTTTAAGGAAACTTTCGCACAAAGCGATTTTATTGAACAATACCATGCTTTTAAAGGAAATGCGTATGGTTTAGCGAACACTTTACGCCAAACTGCTGTTTTAAAACCGGCCTGTTACAGTAAAAAGGTAGCTAATCTGTTTTATACGGGGCAACTAACGGTGCCCGGTCCGGGTGTACCACCCGCATTGATTAGCGGTGAAGTGGTGGTCAAAGAAGTATTAAAAAAATTAGGTTAGTATTCGTAAAAAAATTATATTAACAAAAATTTTTACTTATGATGCAACTGTTTCATTCGGTGAGTCAACAATGCAGCCGCATTACAACGGAACAATACAGCACATCGTTTTCCAGTGCCATACACTTGTTGCATAAGGATTTGCGTGCACCCATTTACAACATATATGGCTTTGTGCGCTTTGCCGATGAAATAGTGGATACTTTTCATGCTTATGATAAGCCTGCCTTATTGGCTGAATTTAAGCAACAAACTTATGAAGCCATTGAGCGGCGCATAAGCTTAAATCCAATTCTGAATAGTTTTCAGTTAACCGTGCATCAGTATCATATTGAAATGCATTTAATTGACGCCTTTTTGCATAGTATGGAAATGGATTTAACGCGTCGTTGTTATGACAATGCCGGTTATGAAGAATACATTTATGGCAGTGCTGAAGTAGTGGGTTTAATGTGTTTACATGTATTTTGTGATGGCAATAAAGCCTTGTGCGAACAATTGAAACCCGCAGCACGTAAGCTGGGAGCTGCTTTTCAGAAAGTGAATTTTTTACGCGATGTAAAAGCAGATTATGAAGGATTGGATAGGATGTATTTTCCGGGATGTGATTTCCGCAATTTTACCGCAGCACAAAAAGCCGCTATTGAAGCCGACATACAAGCCGATTTTGATGCCGCTTATGCAGGCATTCTACAACTGCCCATGAAAGCCCGTTTTGGAGTTTATGTGGCTTATAAATATTATTTGTCGTTGTTTAAAAAGATAAAGAAAACCGCCCCGCATCGCATTTTGCAACAACGCATTCGGATTCCCGATTATGGTAAAATGTTTATATTAGCCAAAGCAGGCGTAAGAAGCCAGTTAAATTTATTATAATTATTGAATAACGGTAGGGCTTTTGTGCAGTAGGAATTATATTGTGCATCACAACCACTTTTTCTCACATTAAGTACAGGTAATGGAACAAGTAATATTGGTGAATACAAACGACGAGCCGCAGGGATTAATGGAAAAAATGGAAGCGCATCGCAAGGGCCTTTTACACAGGGCATTCAGTGTATTCATCTTTAATAGCAGGGGCGAGTTGTTGTTGCAAAAAAGGGCTTCCAATAAATACCATAGTGCCGGCTTATGGACCAATACTTGTTGCAGCCATCCGCGGGAACAGGAAACCGTGATAGCCGCCGCCGAACGCCGATTGCAGGAGGAAATGGGGTTTACAACACCCTTGCATAAAATATTCGATTTTATTTATCAGGCACCTTTGGAAAATGGCTTAACCGAACATGAGTTTGACCATGTGTTGGTGGGATATTATAATGATAGCATTCATCCCTGTCACCAGGAAGTGGCAGCTTATCGTTTTGTAGCCATGGATATTCTTCAGGAAGAATTACAACAACAACCCGAACAGTTTACGGTATGGTTTCAAATTGCCTTTGCCAAAGTGTACAATTGGTGGCAAAAGCAACCTGCATTTATTCATTAAAACTGTAACATGCAGCAACAGTCATCCGTTATAATTATAGGGGCAGGTGTGGCCGGATTGGCATCGGCTATTCGTTTGGCTGCTGCGGGGTATTCCGTGCAGGTGTTTGAGCAAAATAGTTATCCCGGCGGTAAACTCAGTTATTTTGAAATAAACGGCTATTGCTTTGATGCAGGGCCCAGCTTATTTACGCAACCCGCCAACATTGAAGCATTGTTTGCAGAAGCCAATGAGCCGATACAAGATTATTTTGAATACCGGCAAGTACCCATAGCCTGTCAATATTTTTACGAAGATGGTACTCGTTTTACGGCCTATACCCAACATGATCAATTGGCCCAAGCGGCAGAAAGTCAGTTAGGGGAATCGGGCAGTAACCTGTTGCGGTATTTAAATGATTCAAAGCAATTGTACAACAAGGTGGGTACGTTGTTTTTGAATCATTCATTGCATAAACCCGGTGTATTATTTCAAAAAAAAATTATACCCGCACTGGCTACCATACGGTATAAGCATTTGTTTAAAAGTTTGAACGCTTTAAACCGCAGCTATTTTCAACAGGAAAAAACAGTGCATTTGTTTAATCGTTATGCTACCTATAACGGCAGCAATCCTTATCAGGCACCCGGTATGCTCAGTGTCATCCCGCATTTGGAATTGAATGAAGGGACTTTTTATCCCAAAGGAGGCATGATAGCTATTACCAATGCCTTATACCAATTGGCGCTTAAAAAAGGCGTACAGTTTCATTTTAATGCGCCGGTAGAAAAAATTATAACGGACAAGGGTAGGGTAAAAGGTATTTACAGCAAGGGGGTGCCGTATGCATCAAACGTGGTAGTGAGTAATGTAGATGCTTATTTTACGTATCAACGCTTGTTGAATGATGCCAAAACAGCACAAAAAATAAATCGGCAGGAGCGCAGCAGCAGTGCCCTGATTTTTTATTGGGGCATAAAGGAAAGTTTTCCGGAGTTAGACCTGCACAATATTTTTTTCAGCAGCAATTATGCGGCAGAGTTTGAGGCTATTTTTAAAAAGAAAACATTGTACGCTGACCCTACTGTGTACATTAACATTACGGCAAAGTGTGAACCCGGAATACAAGCGCCACCAGGAAAAGAAAACTGGTTTGTGATGATCAATGTGCCATCGGTTACGGAAGTAGATATGGCTGCCATGCAACAACAGGCTAAGGCAGCTATCTTAGCCAAGTTAAATCGCCTGTTGAAGCGCGACATTGCTTCTTTAATAGAGGTAGAAGCGGTATTAGACCCCTTGAAAATTGAGTTGAATACCGGTTCATATAAAGGAGCTTTGTATGGCACCAGCAGCAACAGCAAATGGGCGGCTTTTTTAAGGCATCCCAACTTTAGCAGCAAGATAAAAGGTTTGTATTTTGTGGGTGGAAGTGTGCATCCGGGCGGAGGGATACCCTTATGTTTGCGCAGTGCCAAAATTATGAGTGGCCTGGCTATTCCTTATTTAAAAAAAATGAACCCACATTAAGTAACAGCATACATGCAGTCAAAAAAAGTAGAAAATATTTCGGTATTCATTGCAGTACTCATTCATGTTAGCGGTGTCATTGGTATTTTATTCACGCCTTACCGCGATTGGTTTGTAGCGTTTACGCCGTTGAACCTGTTGCTGATGTTTGTTTTGTTGCTCATCAATCAGCCCAAGCGAAGCCAATGGTTTTGGCTATTGGCGGCCATTTGTTTTGTAACCGGTATGCTGGCTGAAATTATTGGTGTGCAAACCGGTTGGTTATTCGGCCATTATGGTTATGGCCATATTTTGGGTCCTAAATTGGCAGGAGTGCCCTGGTTAATTGGTTTGTATTGGTTTGTGATTGTTTATGGCAGTGGTAATTTAATGTACTTGCTGATGCAAAAATTATTCAGGCCATTTTCGGAGGTGCCCGGTTTTTTTGAGAAAAAATCAACCCGTTTTGTCATTGTGTTCGATGGGGCCATTTTAGCCACATGTTTCGATTTTTTAATGGAGCCCACAGCTATTAAACTGGGGTTTTGGCATTGGGACGGATTGGTGGTGCCCTGGTTCAATTACTTGTGCTGGTTTATCATTAGCTTATTGTTATTAGTGGTAATGGTAAAGCTGCCATTTCAGAAAAACAACTATTTCGCGGTACATTTGTTAATCATTCAGTTATTGTTTTTTTTAGCCTTAAGCTTTTACTTATGATGTTGGTAATTTACATATTGGTAACACTGGCCACATTTGTGGTAATGGAGGGCATTACCTGGTTAACGCATAAATATGTGATGCATGGTTTTTTGTGGTATTTGCATGAAGACCATCACCAAAAAGGCAAAGGCTTCTTTGAAAAAAATGATGCGTTCTTCCTGATTTTTGCCATACCCAGTTGGTTATGCATTATGTTGGGTTTACAAAACGGTTATTACTATGTAGCATCTATTGGCTTTGGTATTGCTTTGTATGGCTTTGCTTATTTTTTGGTGCACGAAGTAATTATACACCAACGTTTTAAATGGTTTACCCGCAGCAATAATACATACATTAAAGCGATTCGTTGGGCACATAAAATGCACCACAAGCACTTGGGAAAAGAAGATGGGGAAAGTTTTGGAATGTTGTTTGTGGCCAAAAAATATTGGGACAAAGTGCATAAGGATGAAAAGTTGCAAAAGCAACAAAATCAATATTGGGCTTCTCATCAACAATCATGAATACAATACCGCCCAACCATTACAACTATATTATTGCCGGAGCCGGTGCAGCGGGTTTAAGTTTATTAATGCGCCTGTTACAAGCACCTGCTTTGCAACAACAATCTGTTTTAATTATTGATCAACAAACCAAAAACAGCAACGACCGCACCTGGTGTTTTTGGGAGGCCGGAACAGGATTGTTTGAACCCATTGTGCACCATCGTTGGCAGCAATTGCGCTTTGCTGCTTCCCATACCGATATTGGATTTTCTATTGCCCCTTATACGTACAAAATGATTCGGGGAATTGATTTTTACCGGTATGTATTGAACCACAGTGCTGCATTTCCGCGGGTAACATTTTTGCAAGCAACGGTAATGGGTTGTCGTAATACAGATACGGGAGCTTTGGTGGAAACAGATAAGGGCAGCTTTACAGCCGATTATGTGTTTAACAGTATAGTAGCCAAAGAATTGCCGCCGCCCAATTTTAAAGGCTATTTTCTGTGGCAACATTTTAAGGGGAAAATCATTGAAACGCCTCAGCCCGTATTCAACGCAACGGAAGCTACATTCATGGATTTTACGGTGTCTCAGCATAACGGTACTACCTTTATGTATGTATTGCCTTTTTCAGCCAATACTGCTTTGGTAGAATATACTTTATTTACCAAACAGTTATTGCCACCGGAAGCATATGATGCTGCCATACAGCGCTACATGCAGGAAAAATATGGCATTGCTGAGTTTACAACCTTACACGATGAATGGGGTAAAATACCCATGACCAACTATCGGTTTGCACAACCCGATGGAAACATCATTCCTATTGGCATTGCCGCCGGGCAAGCGAAGGGGAGTAGCGGTTATGCCTTTTATTTTATTCAGCAGCAAACGGCCGGCATTGTACAACGGTTGGTTCAGCACCAACATCCTGCAGTGTCGGTGGCTTGGTTGCAACGCCGGTTTCAATGGTACGATAAAGTGTTGTTACGTGTGTTGGATAAACAATTCATGCCCGGTGCGGATATATTTACCGCTATTTTTAAAAAAAATAAGCCTGCTACCATTTTGCGTTTTTTAAACAATGAAAGTAGTTTGGCAGAAGATTGGCACATTATGCGCAGTGTACCCATGCATTTGTTTTTACCTGCTGCACTGCATACGGCTTTATTTCGATAAAAGGATTGTGGGGGCAAAAGGAACGGATAACTTCAGAATTGCTTCAACATTCCATCATAGTTTTGATGTGGCGCCGGTAGGGTTGTGCTTGTTTCCATTTGTTTCATTCATTACAAAAAATAAACGATCATGAAATTATTGTACACGATAGCCTGTTGGTTATTGAGCCTATGCCTGTTGCAAACTGCTGTTGCACAATCGGGCTATAAGGTGGTTGCTCATTTTCCGGTAAGCGGAAATGGCGGTTGGGATTATATTAACCTTCAGCCAGGAACGAACCAATTGTATATAGCGCATGGTACACAGGTCAATATTATTGATAAACAGTCGGGCGATTCATTAGGGATTATTCCCAATACCATTGGTGTGCATGGTATTGCTTTTGTACCTGCATTGGGGAAAGGTTTTACCAGCAATGGCGGCAGTAATACGGTGACTGTATTTCGGTTAGATAATCATGCAGTGATTGACCAAATTGCCGCCGGTGAAAATCCCGATGCCATCTTTTACGAAACCTATTCAAAAAAAATTATTACTTGCAATGGACGCAGCAAAGATTTGTCCATCATTGATCCTGTTGCACACAAAGTAGTGCATACCATTGCCGTTGGCGGTAAGCCGGAAACAGCGGTGAGCAATGGAAAAGGAAAAGTGTATGTGAACATTGAAGACAAAAATGAAATTGCGGTGGTAGATATGAACAAAATGGAAGTAGTGGCCCATTGGTCAATTGCACCCGGACAGTCGCCCACGGGTTTGGTCATAGACAATAATACGCACCGTTTATTTGCCGGCTGTGATGAGCATTTGATGGTAATAGATGCGGATAATGGAAGCGTTGTGGCCGATTTACCCATTGGTGCGGGTTGTGATGGAGTGGTGATAGACCCTGCTTTGCATTATATCTGTACATCGAATGGGGTGGGTAACATGACGGTAGTGAAGGAAATGAATAAAGACCAATTTGAAGTAGTTGAAAATGTACCAACCCTGCGTGGTGCCCGAACCAGTTGTATAGATGAGCGTACACATACCATTTATATGCCTACCGCAGCATTTGAGCCACTGCAACCGGGCGAAAAGGGTAGGCCTAAAATAAAGCCCGGAACCTTTCAGGTGTTGAAGCTTGTGCACGAATAGGATATTCAGTGCTTTTGATACAATGGCTTGTGAAAAGCAATGCAAGTGATGGCAATTGAAGCAGCTGTAATGTGGCCTCGCCAGGAATCGAACCTGGATCTGGAGCTTCGGAAACTCTTATACTATCCATTGTACTACGAGGCCGGATGGCATTAGGCCGCAAAAATAATTGTTTCGGCCATTGCATGAACATTATTTCGGGTAAACTGTTATTTAATAATATTACTGCCGCACAGCGAACCGAACGTACAAGTGTGCGACGCAACGGAAGCCCTATCGTTGTTCAACAGCTGATTACCCAACAATTTATTTTCCAAAAGCAGCAATATTGCTGCTGAATATTTTAACGGCAATTGCCAATAAAATAACGCCGAAGAATTTGCGTACGGCCAATAACCCGGCTTTGCCTAAAGCATGTTCAATAAATCGTAATGATTTTAATACGATGTACACAATGATTAAGTTGATGATGATGCCTGCCAGAATGTACACTTGTTGAAAGTTGGCTTTTAGCGACATGATGGTGGTGAGGGTGCCACTGCCGGCAATGATGGGAAATGCAATGGGCACAACGGTTCCGGAAGCAGCATCGGAATCACCTTTAAAAATTTCGTGGCCTAAAACCATTTCTAATCCCAACAAAAAAATGACGATAGAACCACCAACGGCAAAGGAGCGAATATCTAACCCTAAGATGCTGAGGAATTGTTGGCCGACCAATAAAAATAAAATCATGAGTCCGCCGGAAACCAAGGTGGCTTTAGAAGAGCGGATATCGCCCATTTTATCTTTTAATGAAATGAGCAGGGGTATGGATCCCACAATATCAATAACGGCGAACAGGGTAAAGGTTACGGTAATCAGTTGGTCGAAATGAATATTCATTGGGTTGGTTGGTTTAGCTGCTGAATAAAAACAGGTTAAATATATTACAATATGTGCAAGCTATCAAACCGATGCGGGTAATAAATCGCAAAACCAAAAGCCCATGGTTTGTTCGTTGTTATTGGGCGCTGTATAGGTGCGGTACACTTTTTCGCCTATGGTAAAGGGAACGGGTTGGCGGAATATGGGGCCGTTGAAAACAAAGCTGTGGAACTCGCCGTTTTCGCCACAGGGATCAACTGTTGGGGGAAGATCTTTTACAAATTGATGATCGATGATGCGGCCTACAAAACTGCTGTCTAACAGTTCGGCCTTGGTGCAAACAATAATGGCTTGGAAGCCCAGGTCGATAAATTCATGCACCAGCCGGGTGGTGTTGCATTGCCACAAAGGGAAATAGGCTTGAAAGCCGGCTGCGGCTAATTTTTCTTCGCGATAGCGGCGCAGGTCTTCTAAAAAAATATCGCCGAATACGGCATGGGTATAGCCTTGTGCTTTGAACTGTTGCATGGTATGACCCATTAGCTGATTATAGGTGTCCATATCGGGTTGTTCGGGCAAAAATAGCGGTACTAACGGTAATGCCATTGCGTTGGCTTGTTGCTGCATTAACTGTAACCGAACACCATGCATGGAAACACGATTATAGGCTTGATTAACAGAAGTTAATAAGCTGCCAACCTGCCATTGTTGCGGTTGTTGCAAAATGTGGTATAAGGCAAGAGCACTGTCTTTACCGCCACTCCAGTTAAAAATTGTACGGTGAGGCATCATAAACGGTTAAGGTAAATGAAATTTTTCTTTAAACAGGATGTATTTGTTTTTGAGTTGCAACAGGCAGTTGTGGCATAGGCAATCGCTATAGCGTTGTTCAATAAAGTTGCGCTCTTCCGGCGTAAGGATAATTTCGTTGCAATGGCAATGGGCAATATCGCCCACTTTACATTGAAAGGGTTCTTGGCAACGGGCGCAAAATTTGGTTTCATGTTGTGGCATAGCGGTGAGTATTTGAATAAAGGGGTTGGTACTTGTGTTGCAGGTGTGTTGGAATGGAAAATAATTGCGGATGTATTAACCCTGCCAGCAAGGCAATACCGTTAACCAGTGTAGAGGCGCTGGGTTGGGTGAATAAATCATAGTCGGCAATGAATACCTGTTTGTTTTGAACCGCTTTTAAAGAAGGCCATTCCGGCAGTTGGGTAAGCAAATGCATTTCGGTAAGTGTGCGCTGAATGGTAAAACCACAGGGAGCAATTACAATAACTTCGGGGTTGTATTTTACAATTTTTTGCCAGGGGGTAACAATAGAATCGCCACCCGGATGACTGATTAAATCAATACCGCCGGCTTGTGCAATTTGATAGGGAATCCAATGACCGCAATTGTAAACAGGGGCCATCCATTCTAACAGTGCAACGGTTTTTAAGGGCATGTTGTGCAAGCGCAGTTGGTTTAGAATGTGTTGGGTAGTTTGTTGCAATTGTGCCAAATAACTGTAAGCTGCTTCTTCGTGCCCCATGGCTTTTGCTATGGTAATGGCAGTGGTAAACACATCGGTTAAAGTTTGTGGGGTTAAGGGAATAAGCTGCGGTTGTTTGGGTAGGCGACTAACTGCAGCAGCGGTGCAAGCTGTATCTATTTGGCATACCTCACAAACATCTTGCGTAAAAATTATATCGGGTGCAATGTTTTGGAGAATGGGTTCATCTACATAATACAGACTTTTTCCCGAAGCTTTTGCGGCAGAGAAAACAGTGTCAATTTCAGTGCTGCTGAGTGTTTTCCCTTCTAACACACAGCGAACTATTTTAGGCTTTTGTTGCAATGCTTGTTCGGGGCATTCAAATGTAACACCCATTAAATGCGTTTGCAAACCCATATCATATATCATTTGGGTGGCTGCCGGCAAAAATGAAACAACTGATGGCATAAACCTGATTTTAAAAATTGGGGCAGCCTTTTGCCGCCCCAATCATTGTTTAGGAATGGTGTATGCTTGTGCTGTTTAAACGAGGGTATTTTTTTTGTAACCACTCATAACTTCCATAAAATACAGCACCATAAAGTATATTGGCAATGAGCATATTTTTTAAAAACGGCAATGCCTGTACGTAACATTGAATAAAGCCGTCTAAATTACGTTTTAAGGGCTGGCCATTTCTAATATCTAAACCGCCATACCACCAAACAGGTATATCGGTAATAATCCAGTGAGCAAAAGCTGCTGCAATGGCTGCCCATAACACTGTGGCAATTTTTACTTTTTGAATAGCCATGCCAATACATACAATTGCCGCAAAAGCCAGATAGTTGTAATACCAGTGGCTGTACAGCAATCCGTTGCCGTAACCGGAATAAATGGTGTGCATTAGAATTACATCGCTAAGGAATAATGCGCCAAGCGGGAAAACAAATTTTTTCCAGTAGCGGTTGAAGTAAGTGCCGCCAAATAAACCCATGGCACCAATAGGTGAAAAATTAGCCAAAGGTGATAACGTGCTGCCTGCATTGCCAATACGTAATGCGGCTGCCAATAACACAATGCATAAAATGACAGCAGTTGCGGGATTGAATTTTTGTAATGTCATAGCCCTGTGTTTTAAAAGTTAAAATAAGCACCGCTCATCATGTTAAAGCGTTTGCTGTTATAGCCTACAATATCAAAATATTGCTGATTGGTGATATTGTTGAGCGAAGTAAACAAGCGGATACGTTGATTGATTTGGTAACTGATGAAGCAGTTAAGCGTATAATAAGCAGGCATTAAATCGGGCCCCACATCGTAAGGACCTTTTAGTCGGGTACCGACATATTTAAATGCGGGTGCCAGTGTAAAGCCTTTAAATGGTGATAGGGTAAGAATGCTGTTCATGGTAAAGTTAGGACGGCGGAATAAGTTGTTAACGCTAACCCCATTTTGAATACCATGTCCATCAATGTAAGTAAGGTTGTTGGTCCAGGTACCAAAACGGCCCACTTGTGTATTGCTTTCTACCTCAAAGCCATAGTCGTGTTGCGCATCGCGATTAATGTAATAGCTGTTATAGTTGGCATCGGTATAAAAAATAATGAGGTTTTTGGTGTCGCGTTTAAAGGCGGCCAAACGCAGGCTCATTTTTTTATCGGTGCTTTGGGTTTGTAAACCCATTTCGTAGGTAACGCTGCTTTCGGGTTTTAAATTTTTATTGCCATAAGCGCTGTAGAGTTGATAAAGCGATGGAATATTATACCCTGAAGAAATGTTGATGAATAATTTGGTGTTTTCATCAATAATGAATGAAGGGTTTATGGTATAAGTAGCATTATTACCATAAATGGAATGGTGGTTAATGCGGCTGCCTAATTCAAAATTAAAGCCATGCAAGTTCAGCAACAATAAGGAAGCATAAGCTGATATTTGACTAACATGAGCACTGTCTTGTCCCAATTCCGAGCTGTAAGGGCCATAGGGGCCTGTGCTAAAATAGCTTTGAGCGGTATTTTGGTGTTGGTATTGCACGCCTGCCACTAAGCGTAAATGCTGTTGCAATTGCACATTGCCAAAAGTTTCCAAAGTAGTGGTATGGCCGGTATATTGCTCGTTGGAATAATTGAAGTAAGGGCTTGAAACATACGTGCTGTCGTTGACGTAGTGGCGACTATTTTGTTGATAACTGGCTTGTAATGTCCAATTCATTTTATTGTGTTGATAAATCAGTGAGGCACCGCCTAAGTTATTTATACTGCGTAAGGTATAATCTTTTTCGTCGGTAAAAGCACCTGCCGGCAAGTCGGTAAAATAATTACTGAAGTTACCGAAAGCCTTAGCCGTTAGGTGAGGTGAAAAATGGTAACGGGTTTCGGCAATAACAGTGTTTTGCTTAAAGCCATCATTTTTAAAGTTTTGTTTACCGGTACTATCATAAGCAGCCGGAAATCCACCGCTGTTGATGTAATTGTATTGAACCAAATAATCCCATTTTTTGAGTGAGCCGCTGATGCCGGCGCCGCCATTCAACGTATTATAAGTGCCATACGCAGCATTGGCATTAAAAGCTATTTTCTTTTTGGATTCTTTTTTCAAGAAAATTTGAATAACGCCGGCTACGGCATTGCTGCCCCAAAGGGTACTTTGGCCTCCTTTTAAAATTTCAATTCTTTCAACCTGGTCAAGCGGAATGGAATTAAGGTCGAATGAATTGTTGATTTGCGAAGGGTCGTACACCGGAACGCCATCAATTACAATAAGCATATTGCCGGCTGTAGAACCACGAAAATATAAATCGAGATTGGTACCCAACGCATTGTTACTGCCATTAATAAAAAAGCCTGCCTGGGTATTGAGTAAAGTAGCTAAGCTGCTGCCGGCATTGTTTTCAATGGTTTTGTGGTCAATTACGGTAATAATTTTACCGGTTTCGGCCGCTTTCATGGGCATTTTGTTGGCAGTTACTACCACCTCGTTTAGTTGGCGGGTGGCCATGGTGTCAATTTGTGCGAAAGTAGAAAGGCATAGTGTTGATGCCGTTAAAAGGAGCATGAATGATTTGCTCATTGTTGTTTGTTTTTAAAAGTGAACAATGAGCTTTCAGGAAAATGAACAAACGGAGAAATATAAACGACCGCTGCAGTCAGTCTTTTACATTCCATGCTTTTCACCCGAAAGCCGTGAATGAAATACTCATTTTTCAATGAGTGTGTATTGGCAGGTCTTCTGGCTTAGGCTTAAGCACCTTCCCATTCTTTACAGAACAGTGGTTGTTTTGCTTTCTCTTTTTACAGAGGCCTTTACAGCTACGGGGATAGCACCGGAATTACACCGGTTTCCCTTTTAATCAGTATAAGGAACGAAAACCCTATACTGAACCAAATACAAGGCAAAAATAGGAAATGAATTGATAAGCCATTTTTTTATTTATCTTCCCTTGCAACAAATACTTTTATGCATGCGTAAGGGGCGACTAGAAGCATTTAGTGATGGCGTATTGGCTATCATCATTACCATTATGGTATTAGAATTAAAAGTGCCACATATGGTAAGTTGGGAGGCTTTGTTGGAAATATGGCCGGTATTTTTAAGTTATGTATTAAGCTTTATATATCTCGGCATTTATTGGAATAACCATCACCACTTATTACAAGCGGTGTTGCAGGTAAATGGAAAAGTATTGTGGGCAAACTTGCACCTGTTGTTTTGGTTGTCATTGGTGCCCTTTGCATCCGGTTGGATGGGCGAAAATCATTTTGCTCAGTTGCCGGTAATTGTTTATGGATTTGTGTTATTGATGAGTGCTATTGCCTATTACATATTGGTGCGGGCATTAATCAAATTACATGGTAAGAAAACAACTTTAGCTACCGCTATAGGTAACGATGCAAAAGGAAAAATTTCGGTGGTCATTTATGTTGCCGCAATGTTATTGGGCCTATGGAATGCCTGGCCGGCTTTGTTTTTATATGGCGTTGTTGCAGTAATATGGATAGTGCCGGATAAGCGAATTGAAAAAAATTTAGTACATAATGAGTTGAATGAAGAGGCATGAAAAGAGGAACCTTTTTTGAGAATAGAATGAAGAATAAAATGACATTGTTGATTAGTTGCATGCAATTGTTTATTATATTGAATGTTTTTTACTAACACCTTATGCGCGGAAAACAACAATTAAACCTATTCAGCTTTACCATGATAGTGGTGGGCCTTGTAATAGGAATGGGTATTTTTAGAACAGCTGCTACTTCAGCAAAAGATGCTATTAATCCTTCTGTATATTTCATAGCCTGGTTGTTAGGCGGCTTTGTTGCGTTTTGTGGTGCATTAACCTATGCGGAAATAGGTAGCCGTTATCCGGTAACCGGGGGATATTATAAAATTTTTTCGGTAGCCTATCATCCCAGTATTGCATTTGCCATTAATTGTATTATTCTTATCAGCAATGCAGCTTCATTAAGCGGGGTAGCATTAATAGGCAGCGGGTATATTGTTAAACTATTACCGGGCAATCATTGGAATGATGTAGATAAAGCCATTATTAGTGCTATAGCCATTGTGGTGTTTTATGGTATTAATTTAATGGGATTAAGAATGAGTGCTAAGGCGCAAAATATACTCATGCTCATTAAGATTGGGATGATTGTAGTGTTAATAGCGGCCTTGTTTTTTCCCGTTACGCAACCGGCTGCTGTACAGCAAGCCAATGACGTTACCACAAATATGAGTTGGATTCAAAGTTTAGGCATAAGCTTAATTGCAGTTTCTTTTACGTATGGGGGCTATCAGCAAACCATTAATTTCGGAAATGAAATTAATGAGCCGGCTAAAAATATGCCTCGTGGTATATTCATGGGTATAGCCATTATCATTATTTTATATCTGCTGGTGAATTACAGTTATTATAAAATTATCGGATTTCATCAAATGAAGCAGGAAACAGAAATTGCTTACGTATTAATTCACAATGTGTTTGGCGTTCGTGGTGCAGAAATTTTTTCCTTCTTTTTATTTGTAGGCGTGCTTTCTTACGTAAATGCATTGCTGTTAAGCAACCCCAGGGTAATGTATGCCATGAGTGATGAAGGTTCATTGCCAAAAATATTTGGCAAGCAAAGCAGTAAGAATCAGGTGTTAACGGTTTCTTTAACCGTGTTTACCGCTATGTGTATCATTATTCTTGTGTTTGCACAAACATTTGAAAAGATTTTGAATTTTACCATTTTCCTCGATTCGTTTGGAATGGTGGGCTCGAGTGCCACTATTTTTATTTTGCGACGTAAAACCAAGCATTTAGACAATACCGGCATTTATAAAATGAAATTGTATCCATTGCTGCCCATCATTTTTATTGCCGCTTATGTGTTTGTGTGTGTCAGTATTATTATTCGCACCCCATTAACGGCATTGGTGGGTGTATTGGTATTAGCGGCGTTTATAATCTTGTATTTTATTTTTCATAAAAAGCAGCATGATAGCAGCACGTTTACCTCATAAAAAAATTTTGTATGAATAACGAACAGGATATTTCCTACATATTGAATGAATTGGGAGAAGAGAACGACCAGTATTTTAGGGCTGTTACACCACCCATTGTTCAAACCTCTAATTTCTCTTTTAAAACGGTGGCCGATTTGCGTAAAGCTTTTGCTAATGAATATAGTACCTGGTTGTATAGCAGAGGGTTAAATCCAACGGTGAAAATATTATCGCAAAAGCTGGCAGCATTAGATAGTGCCGAAGATTGCCTGGTATTGAATAGTGGTGCAGCAGCCATATTTGCGGCCGTTTTGGCCAATGTAAAATCGGGCGATCATATTGTAAGTGTTGCAGGCGTTTACACTTGGGCCAGGAAAATGTTTGAAGAAATATTGCCGCGTTTTGGCGTAACCCATACTTATATTGATGGCAGTGCCATTGAAAACTGGCAAAAGGCCATTCAACCCAATACCCGCTTGTTTTATTTAGAATCGCCCAATAGCTGGACCTATGAACTTCAGGATTTAGCTGCGGTGGCTGCATTGGCCAAACAACACCAAATTGTTTCAGTTATTGATAACAGTTATTGTACCCCTTTATATCAGCAACCCATTCAAATGGGTATTGATATTAGTATTCAATCTGCCACAAAATACATAGGTGGTCATAGCGATGTGGTAGCAGGGGTATTAAGCAGCAACAAAGTTATGATTGAACGTATTTTTAACAGTGAATACTTAAATATAGGCAGTGGCATTCAGCCCTTTAATGCTTGGTTACTCATTCGCGGGTTACGAACCTTGCCAATGCGGTTGGCACATATTACCAAAACTACACAACGGGTGATTGATTATTTAAAAACAGAATCGTTGGTGGAAAAGGTCATTTTCCCATTTGAGCCCAATTTCCCGCAATTATCATTGGCTAAAAAACAAATGAAAGGCGCCTGCGGATTGTGTACCATTGTATTAAAGCCATTGCCCATACAATCCATTGAAACATTCTGTAATGCTTTACAGCACATTCGCATGGCGGTAAGTTGGGGTGGACATGAAAGTTTAGTAGTACCCCGTTGTGCAGGTTTTGCAGAGGCAGAATACGATGAGCAAAATGCCGAGCATAGAATGTTGCGTTTATATGTGGGGCTTGAAGACCCTGATTATTTAATAGCCGATTTACAACAAGCCTTTAAAAAAGCCGCTGCTCCTGTTCATTAAACCATTTATCTAAAATTTCGTGTTGCCATTTCTATTCTGTTATTTTTGTATAGAATAGAGGATGGATGGTTAACCGTTTTGCGTGGCTATTTGAAGTTGTATTGTTCAAAAAATAAAATAATGACTGCATGAAATATGTGTTTTTGTTCATTTTTGTTTCCTTAACAGTGCTGGGTTATGGACAAACCACTGAAAAGTGGACGTTGCAGCGCTGTGTAGAATATGCCCTAAAAAACAATATTTCGGTTAAGCAGGCCGATGTACAGGCAAGGCTGGCTGCCTTACAAGTGCAACAAGCTAAATATTATCAAATTCCCACTTTATCATTAGGTACAGGTGTAGGTGTGCAATTTGGTCGATCTATTGACCGTACCACCAACATTTATACAAACACACAAGCATTGTATCAAAACATTCAAGCCAACAGTAATGTAACCTTATACAATTGGAATCGGTTAAAAAATAATGTGAATGCTGCACAATTCAGTGCAGAAGCTGCTTTGGCCGATGTTGAAAAAGCCAGCAACGATGCAGCTTTAAATGTAGCTACTTATTATTTGCAGGTATTAAGCGCCAATGAACAAATTAATATTAGCAAAGTACAAATTCAACAAACACAAACACAACTTGATATTACTAAGAAACAAGTGGAAGCGGGAGCCTTGCCCGAGTTAAACCAAATTGAGTTAGAAGCCCAATTGGCCAATGACAGCAGCAATTATATTGCCGCTAAAACTACATTTCAACAAAGTGTATTACAACTGAAAGCAGTTTTGAATTTAGATGCTGCCACCCCTTTCGAAGTGGATACGCCTGATGTATCCACCATACCTTTAGAATCCTTTGCCGATTTACAACCCGAAGTGGTTTATGCTTTAGCATTGAATAATCAGCCTTTGCAAAAAGGAAATGCATTTCGTTTAAAAGCAGCACAAAAAAATATGCAGGTTGCTAAAGCTGCGCTTTATCCTACCTTAGGATTTGGTATTAGCTTGGGTACCAACTTTTACAATTCATTTAATCAAATTGATGGTTATACTTTTAATGGTTATGCGCCTATTACCGGCGCTGAACCCATCGTGAAAATTGGCAGTGCCAATTATTATGTTCAAAATCCTGTTTTTTCTGTAACACAATCCAAAAAGAATTTCGGACAATTGTGGCAGGGATGGTCCAATCAAATTACCAACAACTTTGGTCAAGGCTTAGGAATTAACTTAAGTATTCCTGTATTTAATAACGGGCAAAGTCGCATAGCTTACCAACAAGCTAAATTAAATATCAAGAATACCCAATTGCAAAATGAGTTGGCAGACTTTACTTTAAAAAACAATATTTACACTGCCTATACCAATGCGGTATTAGCTGCCGAAAAGTTTAATGCCGGTAAGAAGAGTGTAATGAGTGCTCAGAAAGCATACGATTTTGCTTTAAAGCGTTATGAAATTGGTATGCTTGGAACCATTGATTTAATTACCAATCAAAACAACTTGTTGAAAGCAAAACTGCAGCAGGTAGCCAATGAATATGATTATATTTTTAAAATGAAATTGCTGGAGTTTTATAAAGGCATGGGCTTAAAGTTGTAATTCACTTACCATAAACATCATTCAACTTACTTATATAAAAATAACTGTATGAATAAAAAACTGCTTTGGACCATCATTATTCTAATTATTTTGTTAGGTGCCTTATGGGGTTTAAAGGCAGCCGGTGTTATTGGTAAAGATGAAGGGATTAAGGTTTCTGCCGAAAAAGCACAAGTAAGAACCATTATTGAAAGTGTAAATGCCAGCGGTAAAATTTATCCTGAAGTAGAAGTAAAAATTAGTCCGGATATTAGTGGTGAGGTAGTTGCCTTAAATGTAAACGAAGGCGATACGGTTAAAAAGGGACAAGAGTTGGCGAAAATATATGCCGACATTTATGTAACACAACGTGACCAAGTGGCGGCAATTGTTACACAAGCGCAGGCACAACTGGCCAATTTACAAGCTAGTTTGGTTGGATTAAAAGCTACGGTTGACCAAACAGAAGCCAACTATAAAAGGCAAAAAAAATTATTAGACGATAAAGTAATCAGCCGTCAGGAGTTTGAAACAGCTGAACAAGCTTATCGTTCAGCAGAAGCTAATTATAATGCTGCCATTCAAAATATTAATGCCAATAAAGCGAATATAAAAAATGCGCAGGCACAGTTGGCAAAAGCAAATGAAGATTTATCACGCACCATTATTACTGCACCCATTAGTGGCGTTGTAAGCTTGTTAAGTATTAAAAAAGGAGAAAGAGTAGCCGGTAACAGTTTTAATGTAGGAACTGAAATGATGCGCATTGCTGACCTAAGCAGCATAGTTGCGCAAGTTGATGTAGGCGAAAATGATATTCCAAAAATAAAAATTGGTGATACTGCTTTGGTAGAAGTTGATGCGTATAACGATAGAAAATTTAAAGGCGTGGTATATAAAATTGCCAATCCTGCTACTAATGCTTCTGCAACTACAACCACTACCTCAACCGATGTTACCAATTATAAAGTACATATTCGCTTGTTGCCGGAAAGCTATCAGGACTTAATAGTAAAAGGCCGTTTTCCTTTTAGGCCCGGTATGAGTGCCAGCGCCGACATACAAACCCGCACTGCGCCAAATGTATTGAGTGTTCCTTTAAATGCCGTTACAACAAGAGACATGAATGCAGATTCCACTGCCAATGCTGCCGGTAATAAAGATATGCAGAAGGCCGGCAATTCCGATAGTACCCAAGAAGTGGTATTTGTAATACAGAAAGACGGTACCGTTAAAATGACACCTGTTAAAACAGGTATTCAGGATTTGAATTATATACAAGTTACCAGTGGGCTTCAAGCAGGCGATGAGGTTGTTACAGGCCCTTATTCAACAGTAAGTAAGTTACTGAAAAATAAAGATAAGGTGCTAGTAACTCCAAAGGATAAGTTGTACGAAGTAAAACCATCTAATTAAAACAATTAATTTATTCAACATAAACCGGCCTTATTCATTGGCCGGTTTTTTTGTGCAGAAATTGTAATACCCATTGCCTTTCTGTATGTTTGTCATACTCAAACGAATTGCTATGCAAATTGGTATTATAGGAAGTGGAAGTTGGGCAACTGCAATTGCCAAAATTTTAACGGATAATGAACATCACATTAACTGGTGGATACGAAATGAAAAAACCATTCCATACATCCAACAAAGGAAACACAATCCGCATTATTTAAGCAATGCCTATTTTAATACGCAGTTATTAAATATGTCGGCCTCCATTCAAACTGTAATTGAAGACAGTGATGTAATTGTTGTAGCCATACCTTCTGCATACGTAGCCGATGCTTTTCATCATTTGCCTAAAACCATTTTTAAAAACAAATACATTATTTCAGCCATAAAAGGTATTTTGCCGCATCACAAATATTTATTTCATGAATATTTGCAAGAACATTTTCAATTTCCTTTACAACAATATTTTACTTTATTAGGTCCCTGCCATGCTGAAGAAGTAGCTGCAGAAAAGTTATCGTATTTAACATTTTCCGGTATGGATAAAAATGTTACACAGCAATTAGCCTCATATTTTAAAACACCTTACATCAATACGGAAACAAATACAGATGTAATAGGCGTGCAATATGCTGCAGTACTTAAAAATATTTATGCATTAGGCGCTGGTATAGCACATGGTTTAGAGTATGGCGATAATTTTTTAAGCGTGTATATTGCTAACTGCGCATTAGAAATGAACCGTTTTTTAAAAGCAATTACCCATAAAGAAACCGATAAAACGGATGATAATGATTATGCAGCTTCGGTATATTTAGGCGATTTGTTGGTTACCTGTTATTCCCTTTTTAGTCGTAACCGAACTTTCGGCAATATGATTGGCAAAGGATACAGCGTAAAGGCGGCACAGTTAGAATTAAACATGGTAGCCGAAGGGTATAATGCATCCAAATGCATGGTATTCATTAATCAACAATACCATACAGCACTTCCTATTGTACAAACTATTTATGAAATATTGTGGGAGCATTTCCCCGCGGATGAAGGCTTCCAAAAAATAGAAGCTTTATTGGTGTAACTAAGTAGTTTCAAACAAATCGGCAGCAATGCCATCGGCGTAAAGCATACCTTTTGTAGTTAATCGTAATTGTTGCACTTCTGGTAACCATTCCATAAGCTTCCGGTTTATCCACTTATCTGCATTACTCAACAATGCTGCTTTGTGTTCTGAAGAAAAAAGGTTAGATAACTGATTGAAATAAATTCCTTCTTTCATGCGCAATGCAATCATAATTTGTTCATTCCTTTTTTGTGAAGGGGTTAGTTCTTCTATTTCGGCAGGAATTATTCCTTTTTCAATGCTTTGCAGGTATAAACTATTGTTGGCAATGTTCCATTGGCGCCATTGTCCATTGTAGGAATGAGCGGAAGGCCCCAGTCCCAAATAAGGAATACCTTTCCAATAACTACTATTGTGCTTACTTTCAAAACCGGGTTTGGCGAAATTAGAAACCTCATACTGTTGAAATCCTGCATCCGGAAGCCATTGCATGAGTAATTCAAATTGTAAGGCCTGTTCATCGGTATTAATATCAGGTAAAAGTTTTTTTTGAATGGCATTACTTAAGGCAGTCTTTGGTTCAACCGTTAGTGCATAGCATGATAAATGCTGAATGGGAAGTTGAGTAGCTTGTTGTACATTTTGTAGCCATGCTTCAGTTGTTAACCCCGGTATACCGTATATAAGGTCAATGCTAATATTTTGAAATGAAGCTTGGTGTGCCTGTTCAATTGCCCTTATAGCCGAAAGTGCATTGTGCGATCGGTTCATCCATTTTAAATCTTCTTCTCTAAATGATTGCGTTCCGATACTTAAACGATTAATACCGGCATTTCGCCATGCTTGCAGTTTTTCAGGTGTGCAATCATCGGGATTCACCTCCAGGGTAATTTCTGCATCAGATGCTATGGTAAAATGTTGATGGATGTTATTGAGTAAAAAGCTGATTTGTTCCAAGCTTAATAATGAAGGTGTGCCACCACCAAAGTAAATGGTATGAATGGTAGAGTTGGATAAAAATGCTTGTTGAATATGCATTTCATTCGCAATGGCCTTCACCATTTGGGGCATGTATTTTTTGTTTACTGAAAAATGGAAGTTGCAGTAATTACATGCCTGTTTACAAAATGGAATATGTAAATAAATACCGGCCATATTATTCGAATAATATTAAGCTTGCAAATTTACAGGGCTATTTTTGTAAGGCTGTTTTAAAATAATTTAGATACCAAAAAATGGGTGATGCCATAAGGCTTATCCCTATTTTTGCGCTTCATGCAACGGAAGGCCATTTTGTTTTGCTGTATTTATGTACTGTTAGTATGGGTGAATGCTCAAGCACAAACCGATACGGATAAACAATTGCCTGTTATTCAACAATTAAATTCACACAGGCCTGCTTTGGAAAGCACCATGGTGAAACCAGCCGCCAAAAAAACGAAACGCACCATTATTGCAGACAGCGTAAAATTTTCAAAGGTTGATACCAACAACAAAAAAACGATTGATACCATCAATACGTCTCAAAATAATGCAGTAGTAAAGGATAGTATTGCACAACTTACTACTCAAACGCCGGCTGTTAAACAAATTGATACCGGCACTTATGCTAAATGGATGCCTGCGCCATTCCTGCCTTTTAATCAACCGCCGTTTTATCAAATAACAGCCTACAAAAAAATTATTGATAAGGATGATTTGTTTTATGTGTTGTGTGGTGTTTTATTTTATTTGGCTTTATTAAGACAACTGTTCTCAAAATATTTCAACAGTTTATTTGCTTATTTTTTTCAAACCAGTTATCGGCAGAAACAAATGCGAGAGCAAATGGCACAAGGGCAATTGTCTGCCCTGTTATTCAATATTTTGTTTATTGTTAATGGTGGATTGTATGCGGCATTGGTTGCACAATTTTATGGAATAAGCATTGCTTCATTTTGGTGGATTGTGCTTTACAGCAGTATTCTTTTAGTCGTTATTTATGGTGGAAAATTTGTTTTATTGCAATCTGCCGGATGGATTTTTGGCATAAAACAAGCAGCAAACCAGTATATTTTTATTGTTTTGTTAATTAATAAAGTGGCTGCCATATTTCTTATACCAATAATTTGGTTATTGGCATTTTCCACCCATACTATTGCTGCTATTGCATTACAAGTTAGTTTTGGACTATTAGCTTTTTTATGGTTGTATCGTTTTTTTATCAGCCTGTCAGCTTTTCGTCGGGAGCTGAAAATGAATGGCTTGCATTTTTTCCTGTACATTTGCGCCGTTGAAATTATACCAGTGTTGTGTTTGTACAGGTTAATGTTCCTGTATTTACAGAAATAGTGTTTAACTTTGTAGACATTTTAGAAGATTCGCATGGCAAAAAAAGCAACTAAAAATTCAAATGTTGTAGACTTTAAACCGGTAAAAAAAATTATCATTGCTCAGCCCAGGCCGGAAAGTGAAAAATCACCCTACTTTGATATTGAAAAAAAATATCATGTTCAATTTGTGTTTGAACCTTTCATTCGGTTAGAACCTATCACTGCAAAAGAGTTCCGTAAACAAAAAATTGATATTGCAACTTTTACTGCCATTATTTTTACCAGTAGGCACGCAATTGATCATTTTTTTCGCATTTGCGAGGAAATGAAAGTATCCATTAGTCAGGATACCAAATATTTCTGCATTACAGAGGCTGTTGCTTTGTATTTGCAAAAGTTTATTTTGTATAGAAAGCGCAAAGTATTTTATGGTGCTGATGGTACTAATAAAAGTTTGTTTTCTGTAATTAATAAACACAAAGAGAACGAAAACTTTTTATATGTGTGTAGCGAAAACCAGCAGGATAATGAAATTGTGAACTGGCTTAAAGCCAATCAATGTGAGTTTCAGTTAGGATTCATGTATCGCAGCATAAGTAATGATATTAAGCCATTGTTTGCAAACAATGATGTTGATATGGTTTGTTTGTTTACGCCAAGTGCTGTACGTTCTATTTTCGACAATTTTCCAAATTTCCACCAAAACGGTACCTTAATAGGTGCTTTTGGTAACAATACAGCTAAAGCTGTTGAAGAAGCTGGTTTAACCCTTAATTTAAAAGCACCCGATGTGCATATTCCCAGTATGACTGCTGCCATTGAGCACTTTCTAAACAATAACCAACCTGTAAAGTAGCTTCACTTTTCAGCATATAATTCAAGCCCTTGTAAAAGGGCTTTTTCTTTTTATGTAACTTGCCTTACATTTAATAACATGCAACATACCAATCGCTTAATACACGAGAGCAGTCCTTACTTATTGCAGCACGCACACAACCCGGTAAACTGGTATCCTTGGGGCGAAGAAGCTTTGCAATTGGCCAAAGAAAAAAATCTTCCCATATTGGTCAGCATTGGCTATTCTTCTTGCCATTGGTGCCATGTAATGGAAAAAGAAAGTTTTGAAAGTGCCGATATCGCTGCTATAATGAATGCGTATTTCGTGAATATAAAAGTGGATAGAGAAGAAAGGCCTGATTTGGATCACATTTATATGGATGCGGTACAAACCCTTACAGGCAGTGGCGGCTGGCCTCTCAATGTATTTTTAACGCCGGATACCAAACCTTTTTTTGGTGGTACCTATTTCCCACCGGAACGAGCCCATAACCGAATGAGCTGGAAAGAAGTATTGTTGGCTGTGCACAAAGCTTTTACCGAACAACGCGATGCGGTTGAGCAGCAAGCACAACAATTAACACAACACATTAAAGCAGCTAATGATTTTGGCCTTTCAACGGAATCAGTTAGTGCAGAAACAAACGAAACCATCCAAGCAATTGAAGCCAATATTTTGCAAACAGCAGATACAAAATGGGGTGGTTTTGGCAGGGCGCCAAAGTTTCCACAAACAATGGTCATTCGTACACTATTACGCATTTATTACCATACCCATTCAGAAAAGGCTTTGAAGCAGGCTTTATTGAGTATTGATAAAATGGTGCAAGGCGGTATTTACGATCAAATTGCGGGTGGCTTTGCCCGATATAGTACTGATACGGAATGGTTAGTGCCCCATTTTGAAAAAATGTTATACGATAACGCTTTGTTGGTTGAATTGCTGGCAGAAGCTTATCAAATTACCCATAAATCAATCTATCGGCAGGCAATGGTCAATACCATTGAATGGATGGAAGAAAATTTAATGGATGCCAAAGGCGGTTTTTATAGTGCCTGGGATGCAGACAGTGAAGGGGTTGAGGGTAAATATTATGTTTGGAAAAAAGCGGAAATAGAAGCCTTATTGGGAGAAGATGCACCCATTTTCTGTCAATTTTATGGTGTAACACAGTCCGGAAACTGGGAATATGGCCATAATATTTTATGGATAAAAGAACCCCTTGAAGTATTTGCAGAAAAAAATAACTTATCGGTTGAGTTGTTAGCTCAAATATTGGAAAAAGGGAAGCAAAAATTATTAGCTGCTCGTTCTAAAAGGGTGAAGCCGGGCTTAGACAATAAAATATTACCGGGCTGGAATGCTTTAATGATACAGGCTTTGGCAAAAGCCTATGCCGCAACAGGTATTGAGGCCTTCAAAAACAGGGCAATTGAAACCATGCAAGTATTGGAAAATAAGTTTAAACACGAACAACAATGGCTGCATCAACCCAATACCCAACGCCAGGCTTTACCGGCCTTTTTAGATGATATGGCCTTTGTCATTCAGGCCTACATTGCATTACAGGAAATTACGGGAGATGCATCATATTTAAATAAGGCAGAATTATTGAGTGAACAAGTAATGCAAGATTATTCAGATGAAGAAAATTTGTTCTTTTATTTTACTTCCAAACTGCAACAGAATGTACTTGTTCGTAAAAAAGAACTATATGATGGTGCCACACCAAGTGGAAATGCTGTAATGGCGGCTAATTTGCTATATTTAGCTTCAATATTAGATAAGCCTGAGTGGGCACGGCGGAGCAGAAAAATGACCGCTTCATTGATGAAGCCCATTGTCAATTATCCCACGTCATTTGGCTATTGGGCACTCGTTGTTTTGCAACAAAGTTTTCCCATAAAAGAAGTAGTTTTTACAGGCGAGGAGGCTCAAAACTTTATCACTCCTTTTCTAAAAAACTATATTCCGGACAAAATTTTTCAGGTTTCTCAAAATTTTAAGGAAGGTTTTCCATTGTTAGAAGGGAAAGATTTCAATTGTAAATCAACCTTTTATGTTTGCGAAAATTACAGTTGTCAAAAACCTGAGATAAATTTTGGAAATTTTTTTTCTCAATTTCAATTAAACCATTAATTTGCGTGTTCCCTGTTTATCCCTCCTGGAAAATAAATTAGTAAAAAGAACGTTAAGTAAATGCATCGTTGAACTTTACTCAAAAAAAATTTAAAGTAAAACTAATTTAACAAAGTAGCATGATAGCTATTGAATGCTATATATTTGTCAAATTCTATTGAGCAATTATGAAGAAGTACCATTATAGTATCTTGTTGGTGTCGCTGGTTACCGTGGGTTTTACAGCTTGTTTTAAAGGAAAAAGCAAAAACCCATTAGATGATGGCCAGTTACACGGTGTGGCTCCCGGTGGCGGTAAAAGCATGGGAAAACCTCGCGGCATGGTGTATATTCCTCCCGGAACTTTCCACATGGGTCCGAGTGATGAAGACATAAATTATAACTATACCGCCCGTAATCGTCAGGTATCTATTGCCGGCTTTTGGATGGATGCTACTGAAATTACCAATAACGATTATCGACAGTTTGTTTATTGGGTGCGTGATTCTTTGGCTGCCAAGGAATTGGGATATTACAAGTCATCAGCCGGAGCAACAGGTGGTGATTCAGCCATTGCTATTGATTGGAATAAAGCTCGTACTATTAAATATGATGCTTCTAACTTAGAAAAGTTAGGTAATAAATTAATATTGGCGCCTGATAATCGGTTGTATGGGAAGCCCGATATTGATCCCAATAAATTATTATATCAAGTAGAAACATTTAATTTATTTGAAGCGGCTAAACGCGAAAATGCAGGTCAGCCTCGCAGTAAGTTCATTGTGCGTTACCAGGTTCCTATTTATCCCGATACATTAGTTTGGATGCGTGATTTTTCTTATTCATATAACGAACCAATGACCAAGCGCTATTTTGCACATCCTGCTTTTGGTAATTATCCGGTAGTAGGCGTAAATTGGAAGCAAGCTGTAGCCTTTTGTCACTGGCGCACTCATATTCAAAATGCAGCTTTAGAAAGAAAGAAAATGGCAATTGAAAGTGATTTCCGCTTGCCAAGTGAGGCGGAATGGGAATATGCTGCAAGAGGTGGAAGAACCAATTCAATGTATCCCTGGGGTAACTATTATATTCGTAACAAAAAAGGGTGTCTGTTGGCCAATTTTAAACCCGGTCGCGGAAATTATGCGGAAGATGGAGGTTTCTACACTGTTCGCGTAGATGCATATTGGCCCAATGATTATGGATTGTATAATATGTCCGGTAATGTGGCTGAGTGGACGAATTCCTACTTCAATGAAAGTGCCTACAATTTTATGTCCGATATGAATCCAGATGTTCGCTATGAAGCCAAAGATTCTGATCCACCCTTAATGCGCAGAAAAGTGGTACGCGGTGGTAGTTGGAAAGATGTAGGTTATTTCTTGCAAACAAGCACTCGTACATTTGAATATCAGGATAGTGCAAAATCTTACATTGGATTCAGATGTGTCATTGATTTAGCCCCTCGAATGAAAAAATAGAAAACCTAAACCTGCGAATTTCATTGATTAAAACTTTAATAAATTTTACGAATACTACCGGCGATACCTTCGCAAGGGAGTATTCTATTAACCTAAACCCAGTAAAAATTTAAACTTACGTATTTATGGCAGCAAAAATTCCTCCAAAAGTTAGTAAATGGTTTGATGTTGGTGTATCTGTAGCAGCAGCAGTTGTTATTTTCGGTGCATTGCAGAAGATTTTGCATACACCCATTGCAGATTTCATGTTGAAGGTAGGATTAACTACTGAAGCGATAATTTTCTTAGGTTATGGTATTTTATATATTATTTATCCTTATATGGATGATCATGAAGTACATCTTCCCGGTCAAAAAATACCTGCCGGAAATCCTGCTTTGCAAACCATGGAAAAAATGTTATTAGATGCCGACATTACACCTGCCAACTTGAGTAAGTTAAGTGCAGGTTTTCAAAAGTTAGGTTCTACTGTTGAAAAAATGGGAGAAATTGGCGATGTTGTAAAATCAACCGGCGATTTCAGTGCTAAAGCCAAAGAGGCTGCCGGTGCTTTAGGAACAGTTGCCGGAGCTGTAACGCAAACAACTGCTTCTTTATCATCATTCAATGCCGCTGCAGAAAATACCAAACAATTCCACACTCAGGTGCAGGTATTAACCAAAAACTTAACTTCTTTAAATACTATTTACGAATTAGAGTTACAGGAAAGCAATAATCATTTAAAGGTGTTGAATCAGTTTTATGGCAAGTTGGCTCAAACCTCTGAAGCCATGAATAATTCTGCCGGCGATGCATTAAAAGCAAAAGAACAAATTGCTTTATTAGCCAGTAATTTAGGCAAATTAAATCAAGTTTATGGCAATATGTTAACTGCTATGCAGGGCCGTTCATAAAAAAATAGATACAAACTTTCAACCCTAATTGTAAAAAAATAAACTGCACATAGACTATGGCATTACCTAAGGAGCCACGGCAGAAGATGATTAACCTGATGTATTTGGTGCTAACGGCATTGTTGGCACTGAATGTATCGGCTGAAATATTAAATGCCTTTAAGACGGTAAACAATAGCTTAGATACTTCCAATCAAATGATTGACCAGAAAAATCAAACCCTTTTTAAATCATTTCAAGAAAAGCTGAATCAGGCTGATACGAAAGATAAAGCAGCAATATGGTGGCCTAAAGCTCAAAAGGCTAAAGAGTTGGCCGATAACATGTACAATTATATTGAAACATTAAAGGAAGAATTGAAAAAAGCTTCGGGCTATAATCCACCTAAAGACACTACTTTTAAGGAAGATGATTTGGAAGCCACTTCCAGGTTAATGGTTGAAGAGAAAAAAGGCAATGAGTTACGTCAAAAATTAGAGCAATTTAAAAAGGATTTATTAGCCATTGATACGAGTTTTGCAGAACAATATGCTACCACTCTTCCACTAGATTTGTCAATACCAAAATCTGCTACTTCGGATGCAGCAAAAAAGGATTGGGCTTATGCGTATTTTAATATGACGCCAACTATTGCAGGTATTACTATATTAAGTAAGTTTCAAAATGATGTAAAGAACTCTGAAGCTCGTGCTGTTGAATATTTCCATACGCAAGTTGGTGCTGTTAAAATGGTATTTGATACCTATGTACCCTTAATAGGACAAAGCGCACAGTATCTAATGCCTGGGCAAGAGTTAGATGTTACTGCAGGTATTGGTGCTTTCAATAAAGAATCTCGTCCAACTATTACCATTGATGGTGCTGCTGTACCATTGCAACCGGATGGAACCGGTTTATATAAGACTACTGTTGGCGGGCCAGGTTCTTATGTTAAAAAATTGCATATAAGTTACTTCAATCAGGCAACCGGTAAAGAAGAATCAAAAGATATTGACATTAAATATACAGTGGGATCGCCAACAGGTGCAAATGTTAGTGCCGATGCCACCAGAGTGTTATATATTGGTGTTGCTAACCCCTTAACCGTTATTGGTGGAAGTGGGGTTGGAGATGAAAAAGTAAGTGTTTCAATTAGTCAGGGTTCATTAACTAAAACCGGCCCCGGTCATTATGAAGCACAAGTTACCACGCCCGGTGAAGCTACAATTACTGTAAATGATGGTAAAAATGTAACACCATTTAAGTTTAGGGTAAAAACTATTCCCGATCCCGTTGCTAAAGTGGGTAACAGTAAAGGAGGCAGAATGCCATTGAATGAGTTTAAGGCTATGGCAGGTGTTAGAGCAGATTTAGAAAACTTTATTTTTGAAAATTTAAAATACAACGTTCTTAGTTATACCTTTATAGCAACAGGTAAGGCATTTTCTGAAAGACCCGGTATTTCTGTAAACAATGGAGCTGTATTTAATAGTGAAACACGTGCATTGATTGATAAATTAGGTCCTAATTCAACCGTTTTAATTGATATGATTAAAGTAGAAGGTCCAAATGGTGTAACTACATTGCCACCTATTTCTTTCTATTTATACTAAAAATTTTAATTATGAAGAAAATCAGCATTCTATTTGTTGTGTGTATGGTTGCAGCAGGTTTACTGCTACTTGAAAGCAATGCTGCTATAGCGCAGGCTAAAAAGCGCACTGCGCAAAGAAATACGAATACTTCACCTGCCAAAACATCGAATAATGCAGATAATCCTTATTTGCAAAATAGCGGCAGCGGATCAGGTAGCAATAGCAACTCAAATAACCCTTATTTGTCATCAGGTAATCAAACAAATGCATCAGGTGCTAATACTCAGTCTGCAGCCAATAATCAACCTAAAACAGGCTGTAGAGAATATAAGCAGCAAAAAAGTGCCGGTGGGGGTTTGTTCGACACGGTAAAAGTTTCATTGCGCCCTGATGATCCTACACGCAACTATGAAATGGTACGCGATAAAACACCTTTAGCGTACGATTTTATTAGAGAAGATGATGCTGTTTTTAAAGAAAGAGTTTGGAGTGAAATTGATATCCGTGAAAAGATGAACCAGGTTTTTGGTTACATGTCTAACGAAGATAATGGCAATCAACGCCTCATCTCTATCATTGTTCAGGCAGTAATGAATGGCGATGTAACTGCTTTTAATGCTGATGATGATCGCTTTACAACACCACTATCAAAAGAAGAATTTGTTAAAACCTTGGGTGGTGGGGTAGATACTGTGATGACTCGTGATATTGATGGGAATGCAACCGGCATTTGTAACATTACACCTCGGGACATTTCACCGGACTCTATTTACAAATTCCGCATTAAAGAAGATTATATTTTTGATAAAGAAGCTTCCAGGTTAGTACGTAGAATTATCGGTATTGCCCCTATGATGAAGCGTTATTTGTCCGATGGTACTGCTGTTGGTGATGATTTATACCCATTGTTTTGGATTTATTATCCTGATATTAGACCCACTTTTGCCAAAGTTCAAGTGTATAATCCAAAAAACAATGGTGCCAGAATGAGTTGGGATGATTTGTTTGAAAGCCATATGTACAGTAGCTATATAGTAAAAACTACAATGGATAATTACAAAAATCAGTATTTCAAAGATTATATTAAAGATCCGTTATTCCGCTTATTGGCCGGTGAAAAAGTGAAGGAAAAAATCTTTAACTATGAGCAGGATTTATGGGCTTATTAACAATTTGTGCCTGCTTCCCAAAAAGTCAGGCATTAAATTTGTATAAATTATTTGAAAATATTTTTTTAAAAAATTATTGTTATTTAAAAACTAATTAGTAATTTTATCTCGGTTTTTCATAGGATATTGGATTTTAAAGACGGGGCTGGATTTTTATCCTGGCCCTTTTTTTATGCTTATAATCAATCCATTTTCCTTTCTTAAGTATCTTTATCAGTTTTCATTGGAAGGTAATGATTGGAAATAATCGAGTATTGTTGCTGCTTTTTTTTCGCCCACTATGGGAACTAATGCATCCTTCGAAGCAGTTTTTAAATTCTTTACCGATTTGAAATGTTTTAATAATTTTTCAGCAGTAGCTTTCCCAATTCCGCTAATGTTTTCCAGCTCGTTTTTAAAAGTGCCTAACGAACGCTTGTTTCTATGAAAGGTGATGCCAAACCGGTGTACTTCATCTCTTATTCTTCTAATTAATAACAAACTTTCTGTATTCCAAGGTAGTTTTAATGACTCACTGTCTCCAGGAAAAAAAATTTCCTCTTCATTTTTTGCCAATCCTACAACGGTCAATTCGCCTAATAATTGTAGGGCATTAAGGGCTTCAATAGCAGCGTTTAATTGTCCTTTACCGCCATCAATGATTACTAATTGAGGAAGTGGTTGCTTTTCTTCCTGTAAACGTTTGTAACGTCTATAAACCACTTCATACATGGTAGCAAAATCGTTAATGCCTTTTACTGTCTTTACATTAAAATGGCGGTAATCTTTTTTGCTGGGTAATCCATTCTTAAAGCATACCATGGCTGAAACAGGATAACTTCCTTGAAAATTAGAATTATCAAAACATTCTATGTGTAAAGGCGTTTGAGGCAAGTGCAACAACTGCTTCATTTCTTCCAATACCAACAGCATTTCTTCATTGGTTTTACTAGTTAAATGCAGTGTTTTCTTTCTTCTTAGCTCTTCTTTAAAGTACTGAACATTTTTAGTGGCCAAATCCAGTAATTTCTTTTTGTCACCTGCTTTTGGTATGGTAATGGTGATATTCGTTTCAGAATAATCTATTTCAAATGGAACAATTATTTCTGTAGAGGTGCTGTTAAATGTTTTTCTGATGTCAACAATCAGTAAGGGTAAAATTTCAGATGGGGTTTCATCTAATTGCATTTCTACTTTTCGGGTATGCGTTTGTACAATGGTGCCGTTGTTTACCATTAAATAGCTAACAAAAGCAGTATCGCCTTCTTGCTCTATCGCAAATACATCTACGTTATTTACTTGTTTACTTACAATAACCGACTTGGCTTGATAATTTTCTAAATAGGCCAATTTGTTTTTGATGGCAGCAGCCTTTTCAAATTGTAAAGCATTGGCGTATTCCTGCATTTCATTTTTAAGTCTTTGAATTACAGGGCTTAAATTCCCTTTTAAAATTTCTTTAATTTGTTGAATTCCCTGATTATAATCTTGCTCTGATTGTAACCCTTCGCAAGGGCCTTTGCAATTACCTAAATGATATTCAAGGCAAACTTTGAATTTATGCTTTTGAATATTTTGGTTATTTAAAGCAAGCTTACAGGTGCGTAATGGAATATATTGCTTGATAAAATGCAATAATTCACGCACACTGCCAACCGAGCTGAAAGGGCCTAAATATTCTGACCCATCATTTATTTTCTGACGGGTTAAAAATATTCTTGGGAAAGGTTCATGTTTAATGACTATATATGGGTAAGTTTTATCATCCTTTAGATTAATATTATATTTTGGTTGGTATTGCTTAATTAGTGCGTTTTCTAACAAAAGTGCATCTTGTTCCGAATCAACTATTGTAAATTCAATATGCTCAATGCGTTTTACTAATTCAAAGGTTTTGTATCCGGTAAAGTTTTTATTGAAGTAGGAACTTACGCGTTTTCTTAAATCTTTTGCTTTCCCAACGTACAGTAATTGCTGTTCGGCATCATAATATTTATATATACCGGGTTTATGTGGAATAGTAGGTGCAATTTGTTGAAATGTTGCCGCGTTCATATTAATGTTGCCAGTTTACCAGCAATTTGCTTTTGTTGATTACAGAATCTTTTAAAAGATATTTTTTATCAATGGTAAAATACTTGGCCGGCTTCCAGTGCAGTGCTTCATCAATAACGGTATCGGAATTGTGTAGCGTTTTGTGAATAAAAATATCTTTTAATGAATTATTGTTGTCATCATTCAATAAAACAATGATTGATTTAATTGGAAGTGTGTCATTATTAGATTTTGGGGTATAAGTAAAGCTGTAACTATTGGTTGATAAGTCGTGAAATACAGATTCGTTTAAATAGGGTTTTAAAGTATCACTGTTTAAATTAATGGATAAAAATGGCTGTGCTAAATATTCGAACTGTTGAGGATTTACAACAGAAGAATCCTTTTTTGTATGTGCACTGCCAGTTTTAATTTGATACATAAAATAAGGTGTGTTTTTTACATCCTTCAATTCCTCTAACAATATTTCATGTAGGGGGTAAAAAGCAGTTGTATCATTATTGGAAGTTGATTTATTGTTGTTCTGCTTTTGATGACAACCATTTATCATCTCAATAAAAACCAATACAGTACAAAGCAGTAATATTTTTTTCATGCTGCAAAATTATTCGAAACCCTACTAAAATGTGCAAAGTTGTGATTGTGCGCGTATTATTTTAACGAATAGGTTGTGTAAAGCCCACTTTTATGCCATAATCCCATCTAAATTCTTTAATGGGATATAAGTCGTTATACGTAGGGAAGTGTTGATAGCGAATTTGCGGACCAATGAACCAAGTACGGTTGGCTGTTTTGTAGGTAATATTTAAATCTACACCGGTATTAGCATTCCATTTTCTAAAAAAGGATGCGCCATTGGTATAATATTTATAATCGGTTGAAAGCAGGTAAACATTTTTGTTTAAAGTAAGTGTAGGTTGGAAGGTAATACCTGCATCAACGCCAATTTTGCTATTGGGTAAGAAACTCCATTGTAATCCAATAGGCATTGATATTTGGTACAACTTGTTATCTAATTTGGCATTTTGATAACCACTTGTATTGCTATAGGCCGATAGCATATTTACAGAATCTAACTGATGATTGCGTACATAAGCTATGGTAGCTATATTGAACGGTGCCCAATAGGCATCAATGTAATATTGACGAATATTGAATTGCAGCCCGGTTTTAATTTGTAAATTTTTATTGAGTCGGTATAAAATAGCACCACCTGCCTCCATTCCTAATGCCGGCTTGTGGTGTACCACGGCATTCACATTATTATTGACAAGGTTATTAGAATTGACAGGACTATTCAGTGCAAAAGTGCTAAGTTGCGCATAGTTTAAACGCTCTTGATTGTCTTCCAGATTACGGTAGCTGATTGACGGTGTGATATATAACTGATAGGAAAATTTAGAAAGCTTCCATTCATTGTTAATGCGTTTGCTATTGTTATATGCAGTAGTTGTTATACTTTTTTTATACCCCACTTCTCTGTTTTTCTGATTGAGCAAATTAAAGTTCGGATACAATACAAAACCTGATCCTGTCATTGTTTGGGTATTGCCAGAAGGATAACTATTGTTTTTAAAACTTTCTGTAGGTATTAATTCCGGTAAATCATTGTTTGCATTGATATGTTTACTTATAATGGAAACATTTTGTAAAGTATGATTGAGTGAATTAGCTGAAATAATCATGTTTTTATCTTCTACTTTCAATTGATGCAAAGCAGTGGCATGATTTTCGCTATATGAAGTGGTGTAAAGGTTTTGGTTAATTTTATTAATGGTTTTATTTGTTAAGGCAGAAGGATTGATACTTTGTTCCAATAAAGTAGTTTTTTCATCAGTACCCACTTTACCATTTACCGAATTAAGACTGGCAATTGAAATAGGGGTATATGTTTTGGTGAAAATATTTTTGGGCGGGTAATTGTATATGGTAGTAATGGTGAGTGACAGAATAATGAAGATGGCAATAAAAGTAAGTGCTTTCCATGAACCTTTTCCATGAAGTTCAGTACGTATTTTATCCCATACTTGCTCAGAGGGATACATACGATGGTTTTTCACCTCGTCTTGCAAGAATTGTTCAAATTCATCATATTTACGAAAATTGCTTTCCATTATACCCGCACTTATTTACTAAAAACTGCCAGCCAGTTGTATTCCGGTTTCGGGCTGTCCACAATTTTTCGTTTTATTAATATATTTTCCAGCATAGTTTTGGCTCTGGTGTATTGGCTTCGGCTCGTACTTTCTTCAATGTCTAGCATATCAGCAATTTCTTTATGGCTATACCCTTCTATCGCATATAAGTTTAAAACCGTTCTATAGCCAATAGGCAATTGCCTGATACATTCTATAATTTGTTTCCCTTGCAAAACAGAAGGAATGGTTTCCTCACGTGCTGAAAGATGCGTAGCATAATCCAATTCAACACTTTCATTAAATTTCTTATTCTTCTTTAAAAAATTAATGCAAGTGTGTACCATTATTCTTCTAATCCAGCCCTCAAAAGCACCTCTGTTTTGAAATGAATGAATTTGGGTAAATATTTTAATAAAGCCTTCTTGCAACATATCCTCCGCATCCTGTTTATTATGTGCAAAACGGTAACATACAGATAACATTTTGGGGCTATATCTGTTGTACAACTCGCGCTGTGCAATAGGATCGTTTTGCATACATCCTTGTATTATTGCCTGTTCTGTCATTGCGGGGATAAATAGTTACCCTTAAATATAGGACATTTTGAAATGGTAAATGCTGCTTGTTGTATTTTTTTTGCCCGGTTGGTTAATTCTGCCAAACCGTTCATCCTATTTTTTTTAAAAAAACATGGGTTATGAGCAATTTTTGTTCTTTACACGCTACATTTGCAACATTGTAACAAAAATTACTTGCGGCAAAAAAAATACATATCTTTTTTTACGGCCTCTTTCTTCGTCTTGCTTCTATTGCTGGCTAATACTCCCAAGCAATGGTTGCATTATTGGCTGGCTAAGCATACCGATATGCCTGCAGCAGTAGCTATGCCCAAAAATGGTGCTATTGTGCATACTGTAGGGTATAGTTGCGATGTAAATAATGTGGTAGTGGTAATGCCTTACCTTCCTGCGGTAACCTCACCCTCTATTCTTACTGTATTTTCTCATACTCCTTATCAAAACACATTCAACGAATCTATTGTCAGTAGCACGGTAAAAGTTGCTACTTCCCGAGGCCCCCCGGTTAAAACATTCTAATATTAATGCTGCTTGCAGTTAAATGAATGTTTTATTGTTTTAATGAATTAAATATGATGCTAAAAATGAAAATATTGGCTTTGCCGATTTATGTGTTTGCTGTTTTATTAATACCTCAAATTTTGTTGGCTAATCATGTTGATAATCCCAACCCCTCTGTATTAACCGGAAAAGTAGTTGATGCCAATACCCATAAACCTTTAGTCGGTGCTACCGTAACCATACCCGATTTAAAGTTGGGTGTCATTACAAATGATAATGGTGATTATGAAATAAAAGGATTGCCTATTGGTAATTTTTTGGTAGAAGTAAAATTTGTTGGTTATGCTACCGTAACAAAAAATGTGGCACTAAAAGGTAATGTAACAGTTAATTTTTCTTTAAACGAAAGTGCCGCTGAAATTGGTGAAGTGGTTGTAACAGGTACTTCTAAAGCCACACAAATAAAACGTAGTCCTGTACCGGTGGTTACTGTGAATCATAGTTATTTATTGTCGAATACAGCTACCAATGCTATTGATGCTATTGCAAAAATTCCGGGTGTGCAAACTGTAACAACAGGCCCTAATGTTTCAAAACCCATTATTCGTGGATTGGGCTATAACAGAATACTTACTTTGTACGATGGTGTAAGGCAAGAAGGCCAGCAATGGGGCGATGAACATGGTATTGAAATTGATCAATTTAGTGTTGATAGGGTAGAAGTAATTAAAGGCCCTGCCAGTTTATCTTATGGCTCTGATGCTTTGGCCGGTGTGGTAAACCTTATACCAACCCAACCTGCTCCTGAAGGTAAAATGATTGGTGATGTTTTATTGAACTATCAAACCAACAATAAGTTTATTGGTGGGTCGGCTATGTTGGGTGCTACCAAAAATGGCTTTGAATGGATGGCTCGTGTATCGCACAAGCAAGCAGTTGATTACCAAAATAAAGTAGATGGTCGTGTGTTTGGTACTGCTTTTCGCGAAACAGATGCTAATGCATCCTTGGGCTTACATCGCAAATGGGGGTACTCACATCTTAACGTAGTTTTATTCGATGATTTGCAAGAAATACCCGACGGAAGCCGAGATAGTGCTACCTGGAAATTTACCCGACAAATAACTGAAATTGATACGGTAAGACAAATTGTTTCTGAGCATGATTTAAACAGTTATACTATTGAAAAGTTACACCAACATGTGCAACATGCCCGTGTGTATTGGAGCAATAATTTTATTTTAGGTGAAAGCCGTTTAGATGTAAATCTTGGTTTTCAAAACAGCCGAAGAAGAGAATATAGCCATCCGGAATTATTTACTATTCCCGGGCTTGACTTGCAATTACAAACTTATACTTATGATGTGAAGTATCATTTCCCTTCATTGAATAATTGGGATATAACTGCAGGAGTAAATGGCATGTATCAAAATAATACTGTTACTAACGGTACCGAATTTGTGATACCTAATTATCATCAATTTGATGTTGGTGGATTTATTTTAGGTAAGAAAACATTCGGAAAATTAGATATTGCCGGTGGAGCAAGATTAGATGGGCGTTCATTTAATAATCAAGCACTATATACCGATGCTAACCCGGTTACAGGTTTTGATATGCCTGTTTATGGTGCCGATACTGTTGGTGCTCAAAAAGTATTTTCAGCTTACAAACACAATTTTTCCGGCTTTTCAGGTAGCATAGGTGCCACATATAATTTTACAGAGAAACTTTCGGTAAAAGCCAATTTATCACGAGGATACAGAGCGCCTAATATTGCTGAGCTATCGGCCAATGGTGTACACCCCGGTACCAATATTTACCAAATTGGCAGTGATCAATTAAAACCTGAATTTAGTTTACAACAAGATGTTGGTTTGGTTTATAGTTCAAAATATGCCGTTATACAAGTAAGCTTGTTCAATAATGTTATTAACAATTATATTTATAACCAAAAGTTGTTAAGCGTTAACGGTGGTGATTCTGTCATAGTACAGGGTAATCAAACATTTAAATTTGTGGCATCAAAAGCTAATTTGTGGGGCGGCGAATTGAGTGTTGATTTGCATCCCATTAAACAACTTCATTTTGAAAATAGTTTATCCGTAGTAAATGCCATTAATAAAGGGGTGGATGGTAAAGCAGTTGCTGATTCTGAAAAGTATTTGCCTTTAATTCCACCTGCTCATGGTATATCGGAGTTACGCTATAATTTTTCTTTGCCTAAAATGAATATAAAAAATGCGTTTGTAAAAGTGCAATTGGAATATTATGCAACACAAAATAGAATTTTCAGTGCTTATGGAACAGAAACACCAACACCCGGATATGCTTTATTAAACGGTGGTATTGGTGGAAGTGTGATGAATAAAAAGGGTGAAGTGTTATTTAATTTATACGTATTAGGTAATAACTTGTTGAATTTAGCCTATTGGGATCATCTGAGTCGATTAAAATATTTTTATGGCGACTATAAGAATCCCGGCCCTAATGATAATCCACGTGAACATGGTATTTATAATATGGGTAGAAATATATCCATAAAAATATATTTTCCTTTGAGTTATAATTTAAAGAAAAGCAGTTAAGAGGTTTGGTTTTGGTAGAAAAAAAGGCCCTATTCCATTACGGAGGGGCCTTTGTATTTGTGTAAAGTTTTTTCTTTGCTATAATTGGTGAATGGTAGAAAGTTTTCTTTCGCCAATTTGCTGTCGCCACATGGCATAGTATAAGCCTTTTAACGCTACTAAACTTTCATGGGTGCCGGTTTCTACAATCTGTCCTTTTTCCAATACATAAATTCTATCAGCATGCATAATGGTACTTAAACGGTGTGCAATTAAAACAGTTATTTGTGCTTTCTCGTTGGATACTTGTTTAATAGTGTTTGTAATTTCTTCCTCTGTTATAGAGTCTAATGCACTGGTAGCTTCATCAAATAATAATAAATGGGGTTTCCTTATTAATGCACGTGCAATAGAAATGCGTTGTTTTTCACCACCGCTTAATTTTAGCCCACTTTCACCAATCAATGTATCAATACCATTGTCGGCTTTTGCCAATAATTGGTTACAACTGGCTTTTTGTAATGCTTCAATAATTTCATCATCGGTAGCATTGGGTTTTACAAATAACAAGTTTTCTTTAATGGTGCCCGCAAATAGTTGGGTATCTTGTGTAACAATACCAATTTGATTGCGTAAGTCATCAAAATTTAGTTCGTTTCCATTAATGCCGTTGTAATAAATGTTGCCTTCCCTCGGCCTATATAAACCGGTTAAAAGTTTTACCAACGTACTTTTTCCTGCTCCACTTGGTCCTACAAAAGCAACGGTTTCTCCTTGACGTACTTTAAATGAAATACCGTCAATGGCCTTATAATTGGCTGTTTGGTGTTGAAAACTTACCTGTTCAAAAGTTAGTGATTCAATATCGCCTATTTGTTGAGGGCTGGCAGGAATATGATCGGGGGCTTTGCTCATTAAATGATGAAAGTTATTAATGGATGCTTCAGCTTCCCTATAGCTTAAAAGAATATTGCCAATTTCTTGTAATGGGCCAAAAATAAAAAAGCTGTAAAACTGTAAAGTTATTTGCTGGCCGGTAGTTAGTATATCTTTAAAGATCAACCACATTAATACCAACATAATAATTTGCCGAAGCAGGTTTACAAATGTGCCTTGTATAAAACCAATGGTACGAATGCTTTTTACTTTTTTTAATTCAAGCCCCAAAATTTTATAGGTATTGTTGTTCAGGCGCTTTATTTCTTGATCGGTTAGCCCCAAACTTTTTACCAATTCAATATTTCTTAAACTTTCTGTAGTAGCACCAGCCAAGGTGGTTGTTTCGCGAACAATACGTTTTTGAATGGTTTTTATTTTATTACTTAGTTTGTTGGTTAGCCATGATAAAACGGCAATGCCAATTACATATGTGGGCATAATGCTCCAATGAATATGAAAGGCATAAACTGAAACGAAAATAACACCAACCAATATGCCAAATAATACATTAATAAAATACCCTATAAATTTTTCACAATCAGCTCTTGCTTTTGTTAAAATGGAAAGGGTTTCACCACTGCGCTGGTCTTCAAAATCTTGATAAGGCAGGCGCATGCTATGCTTTAAGCCATCGGTAAATAATGCTGCACCAAATTTTTGTATAATTACGTTCACGGCATAATCCTGAAATGATTTGGCAATTCTGCTTACCATAGCTGTACCTACCATTAAACCTAAAAACCCTAATACACCATAAATATATTGCCATTCGGTACGTGGTAATGTTTTGGCACGGTCAAAAAAATGGGGATGGTTCGAGTATCGGTCAATTAATTTACCAAACAGTAAAGGGTCGAACATGGAAAATACCTGGTTGATGGCAGCCAACAGTAAGGCCAATGCAATTAGCCATTTGTAAGGTTTAAGATATTGTAATAGTAATTTCATGAATATGATGTTGTGGCAATAAAAAACAGTTAGTGTGTTAATGAATGTAAATAACTATTCAAATAACAATAACCGTGCAATTTAGTTGCCATGCCGAAACGTCAGCAAATGCTTACTGCGATTTCCATATTTTACCATCTTTCATTACCCATTGTACTTGTTCAAGTAATTGAATATTGCTGAGTGGACTTCCCTTTACGGCAATAATATCAGCATAGGCACCCGGTGCAATTACGCCAATCTTACCGTCTTGTTGTAAAAGTTCAGCAGCAGTGGTAGTAGCTGTTTGTATAGCTTGTAATGGGGTTAGCCCATATTTTACCATAAATTCAAAGTCTTTGGCTTCAGGTAAGTTCCAATCGTAGCCACCAATATCAGTTCCATAGGCAATTTTTACACCTGCTTTAAGCGCTGTTTGAAATATTTTAGGCGCAGCAGCCCTGAATTGTTGATTAATCATACTTCCTTCCTTGGCTCTTCCATCTGCCACATAATCATTCACAAATATGGTGGGACACCAGTACACACCTTTTTCGGCCATTGTTTTAGCACATTCTTCATCCATGCCACTTCCATGTTCTATACTTCTGCAACCGGCAGCAATTGCAGCTAAAATGCCATCTCTGGTCATAGCATGTGCAGCAAAATTTTTTCTGCTCTTTAAAGTTTCATCACCAATGGCTTCTATTTCTTCTTTGGTAAAATTGGGTAAACTTCTAAAGCTGCCATCAGGTAATTGGTAGTAACCTCTGTCTGCATAAATTTTAATCCAATCTGCACCATGTGCCAATTGTTCACGTACTGCTTTTCGGGCATCATCTGCACCATTCACTTCTTGAATGCCTTTAGGTAAGTCTAATTCCCAGTTATATTCTTTAGGGCTAATGGGATAGTGGCCTACCGTATTAATAGCACGTGTAGCTACAAACATTCTGGGGCCGGGAATTACCCCATTGTTAATGGCTTTTTTCACATCTACATCCGCATACATTGCTCCTTCCGTTTCTAAATCGCGAATAGTAGTAAATCCATTATTCAAAGCAATGGCAGCACTGCGGGCTGCACGTAGCGTGCGGTAGGGTATAGATTCTTTTAATAATTGCGCAGCATAATCATCGCTGGTAATATCGCCTTGTAATAATACATGGGTATGGCAATCAATTAGTCCGGGTAAAACAAAATAGTTGGAAAGATTAATAATGCTGTCTACTTTATCCTTAAAGTCTGCTTTAGGTACAATTTTTTGAATAATATTATCTCGAACTACAATTACCTGATTATCACTAACGGTACCGGTTTTAACATCTAATAACTTTCCGCATTGTATGGCAGTAGTTCTTTGACTAAATGCAAGGCCTGTAAAAAGCAATGCCACTAGCAACAGCAAGTTTTTCTTAAGCATAAATTTGGTTTTATTGCCTAAGTTAGTAAATTCTGTATATTAAAAAGTGTATGCCTTTATCTTCCTTGTAAATTACTTTTATAAGTCATGTTTTTTAAAACATAAAAGCTACGTGTACCATTATTCTGTTATTTGCTTTTACAAAACCATTGGCCAAATTTTGTGTTAAGGGTGTTTGCCAGTTAGCACCCAATGCAATTTTTTTTATGTTGGCTTCAGCACCTACTGTTCCCAATAGTAATTTACCACCCGATACATCCACCGAAAAATTTTGATCAGTATCTAAGCTGCTGTTTTCGTATTGAATGCCGGTATTGGGTGCCAATGTTAATGAATTGGCTATTCTAAATTTATAATATAGTTGCGCTGTTGTAGAAAACTTATTGCCATACCTATATCCATATGTATTGGTAGTATTTATTTTATAGGTGGCGCTGATGTTTATGCCGGCATCTTGTAAACGGGCATCATACATTATATTCATCGTAAAATCAGTACTGCCGGTTCCTAATTGAAATAAGTTAGTACTTTGAGTACTGCTATTTTTATCTGCCGGATTGTATTGACCTGTAGGTAATTTTATACCTGTACCAACCCACAAGCTTTGTACGAATAAATGATGGTGTAAGGTTTTTCGTTGCTGTATTAGTGCATAATATAACTGTACACTCATATCGCCCAATCCATTTTTTTGAATGTGCGTAGTAGTATTTTCTCTGGTATTAAAACTATAGGGTAGGTTAAACATTAAACGTAAATTTTGATGCAAGTTCCATCCTCCCCATAATTCTCCTGTTGCATAACTTTCTGTGTTGGTTAAGTAACTGGTAGTTCCACCTACGCCAAGGTGGGTACGTAAGCTATTGTATCTAAAGCGAAAGCCTATAATATGTTTTTGGAATTCCGGCAGAATACCTAAATAGTTATTGCCTAAGCCACAACCACATATATCGCAGCCATAACTGAAAGAAAAGCTGAGTATCATCAATAAACAGCTAAGGGTAATTTTTTTCATTCTTAAAAAGTTTATTGTTCACTTAGCATTTTATTTTCAACAAAATTTTTGTCGTTAAGTGTTTGTAAAAAAGCCAGTAATTGTTGCCTTTCCGTGTTAGATAAAGAGAAACCCAAATGGCCATTCTGTTTAAGTAGTGGGTCTAAGTTTGCTGCATCGGTAACCTGGCCGGTATAAAAGTCAATTACACCATCTAACGTTAAAAATCGCCCATCGTGCATATATGGTGCAGTATAATAAAGATTGCGAAGTGATGGTACTTTGAATTTATAACGATCATTATCTTGTAAGGTAATGTCATATCGGCCAACATCATTTATATTATTGGGTGATAAGCCATTGTTACGGAATGAATAATCGGTAAACAAAGGTTCTTTGTGGCAGCCGGAACAATTCTTTTTAAAAATAGCATAGCCTGCATTTTCCGTTTCTGTAAATGTTGCCTGATGCCGCATTACGCTATCATATTTTGATTGATTACTTATACACATTAGCATGAATTGGGATAATGCTTTCAGTAAACGCGTTGTGGTAATTTCAGGTGTACCAAAAGCTTTTTGAAATAATTGCGGATATACAGGGGAATTACGTAATGTTTTTAAAACATTATCCATGGTATTACCCATTTCAACATGGTTGGTAATAGGGGCAATGGGTTGCAAATCCAAATCAGCAATACCGCCGTCCCACATGAATGACGGACTCCAGGCTAAATTCATAATTGGTGGTGTATTGCGTGTTCCCAAACTGTCGAAAATGCCATGGCTAACGCTATGCCCATGTTGTGTGAAAGCAGAAGTTTGTATATGACAAAAGCCGCAGCTTATGGTATTGTTGGCTGAAAGCGACGCATCATAAAATAATTTTCTTCCTAACACAAATCCATCCTCCGTTATAGGATTATTATTGAAATTATAAACCGGTGTTGGAAAATAATCCGGTGATGAAAATCCTGTAAATGCCTGTGTTATTTCTTTCTTGCAGGCAATAATACCTGCAAGAAAGAATACTAACCCAATAATTTTAAATTTCATACAGTTTAGTTTTCAGTATGATTGTGTGAAAACATATTTGCATAGTTATTTGCAATGTTGGCACTGAATGGGCTTACCATTACTACCGCATTTTTTGCAATACTGATGTTGGTGGTTCCATTAAACACTTTTAAAACATCAACCAATAAATGAATATTAGCGGGCTTATTATTTTTTATTTTAGCCGTGCCACGTGCAGTTAAATCGAGTGTAATGGTTTTTAAGTTATTAATGGTGGGTGTGGTGTATCCACCGAATAAACCTATATGATATTGAAAGATGTTTCCGTTTTGTGTAGAAGCAGGGGAAGTGCCTTCCATTTTAAAGAATATATAGCCGCTATTCCAACTCCAATACATACCTGCTGCTGTTCCCGCCGGGTCTAATACTCCTGTTCTTTTACTAATATCCATAGTGTTTCTTAAACTATCCACACCAACCACAAAACTTAATTTGGTGTATTCGCCTTCAGGTACTTTTAATTTGGGAATGGTAGAGTTGGGAATACTTTCATCAATTAAAAAATAACAACTGTCCTGCGGTATGGTAACCGTTGTACCATCTGATTTAGTTAATACAAAATTGCTGACAAAGTATTTCAACAAGGTTACTTTAAAACTTTCATTGCTGGCATTAGTGTAAGTGCCGGTATTGAGTTGTAAATCTTGATTGCCTACTACATTATCAAATTCTATGGATAGTTGTCCTGTAGCTGATGTATTGTATTCCGGTGCAACTTCTTTTTTACAGGATGTAATGATGAGTGTTAAAGCTGAAAATAGAAATAATATTTTTTTCATAATATAATACGATAAGTTGTTTGATTAAAATAAATGGCTTTTGCTATTCTTTTACATAGCATGACCTATACTTTGGAATACTTGGCTTTTAAGCAAAGCATTGCCATTACAAAGCATTCATCTTTGTTTGAACCTTTTTGATAAGTAAAAAGATGCCTAACTCAATTTTTCAATTGAATACAAAAAGTAGTATGTGTGTAGGTTTATCCGGGCGGATGAAAAATTGCAAGGGCCATTTTAACAGGATGCCCGATTTGTGTTATGGAACAAAAATTTTGTTTTGTTGCAGTAGTATTTGGAATAGAGAGAGTTAAATGATGTTGATTGAAAATTGAAACTTCTTCTTTATTATTGAGTTTTTGTTCAGGATTTTTTTGTTCGTTTTTTTCTGCTTTAGATAGTTGCTTCATCATTTGGCATTTACCATTACAATGCAGCATGGGCTTGTCTTTGTTTTCGCAGTGTATAGCAAAACTGTTGGTGTTTACATAATAGTCGGCAACAATGAGCAAACGATTAAAAGTTTGCAGCAGGAAGGGTATTAAAAGCAATATAGCACCAATTTGCTTCAACGAAATACTTAATTTTTGGCAAAGTTATTTTAAAATCATTTAAAAAATATGATTTAAAGCAGCATTTCAAAAATTTAATATCAAGTTATCCTGCCCAACCTTCGCGGTCTAAACTGCGGTATTGTATAGCTTCTGCAATATGCGGTGCTTCTATATTTACACTGTTTTCCAAATCGGCAATGGTGCGAGCAACTTTAATAATTCTATCATACGCTCTTGCCGATAAATTTAATTTTTCCATTGCTTTTTTTATTAATGCTTCACTTGCACTATTCAACATGCAAAATGTTCTTAATGCTTTGGTATTCATTTGTGCATTGGCATAAATGCCCGGCAAACTTTTATAACGTTCAGCTTGTATATTTCTTGCTTTTATTACACGTTGCCGAATAGTAGCAGAGTTTTCAGAAGTGTGGTTTTGTTTGCTTAATTCATTAAAAGCAACCGGTGTAACTTCTACATGCAAATCAATTCTATCTAATAAAGGTCCGGATACTTTGTTTAAATATTTTTGTACTGCTCCGGGTGCGCAAGTGCATTCTTTTTCGGGATGGTTATAGAATCCACAGGGACAAGGATTCATAGAGGCTATCAGCATAAAATTTGCAGGAAAGTCAACCGCCATTTTTGCTCTTGAAATCGTTACTTTTCTTTCTTCCATTGGCTGACGCATTACTTCTAAAACCGTACGTTTAAATTCGGGCAGCTCATCTAAAAACAATACGCCATTGTGTGCCAATGAAATTTCGCCGGGTTGCGGATTTCCACCACCACCCACCAAGGCAGCATCACTAACGGTATGGTGTGGTGAACGGAATGGCCTTTGCGAAATTAAAGATGCATGTTCCGGTAATTTACCTGCAACGCTATGTATTTTCGTTGTTTCTAAAGCTTCTTGTAAGGTTAAAGGGGGCAGTATCGTAGGCAAGCGTTTAGCCAACATGGTTTTTCCTGCACCTGGCGGGCCAATTAATATGGCATTGTGGCCACCTGCTGCAGCAATTTCTAATGCCCGTTTTATATTTTCCTGGCCTTTTACATCACTAAAGTCAAATTCAAAATTATTTTGTTCCGTAAAAAAATCATCTCTGGTATTTACAACTAACGGTTTTGCATTGCTGTTTTCATTAAAAAAATTTACTACTTCATTAATATGCTGTACACCATATACCTGTAAATGATTCACCATAGCCGCTTCACGAGCATTGGCTAATGGAACAATTAACCCTTTAAATCCTTCTTTGCGGGCTTGTATGGCAATGGGTAAGGCGCCTTTAATGGGTTGAATGGTACCATCCAAACTTAATTCCCCCATTATGATATAATCTTTAAGTGCGTCGGGATTAATTATTTGTTCCGTAGCACCTAAAACGCCAATGGCAATAGGTAAATCAAATGCTGCACCTGTTTTTTTAATATCGGCGGGGGCCATATTTACCACCAAGCGCATACGGGGCATTCTGTATGCGTTGGTTTTAATAGCACTTTCAATACGTTGTAAGCTTTCTTTTACGGCATTGTCGGGTAGCCCCACAATAAAGTATTTTATTTCGCCGCTACTGCTAATGTTTACTTCAATGGTGATGGTGATGGCATCAACACCATAAACGGCGCTTCCATAGGTTTTTACCAGCATATACAACAGGGTATTGGTAGTGGTTTACGCAACCATGATTAATTGCTTCACACTATATTTTCAATATATGTTAATTTTTCGGAAACTAATTTAAAACAAAAATCAATACCTGTTACAACTTATTCAATAAATCAACAACTCCTTCTTTACGCATAATTAAATAGCCCAATCGGTCGTTGCTAATGCCGTCTTTTAACTGATAGCTAAAAATCAGTTGTTCGTTTTCTATGCTGGTTTCAAAATATTTGAATTGTATATTAGGATAGGTTTTGAGTTCTTCCCCAATTTCATAAAGATGAGTGGATAAAATAAAGAGTGAATTATTAATTTTTCGAAGGCCTTCTATTACTGAAATACTGCACTTTACGGCATCTTGCTGGTTGGTACCTTTAAACAATTCATCTATTAACACCAACCAATTGTGTCCATCTGTAATTTTTTCAATGGTATTTTTAATGCGTTGTACTTCTTTAAAAAAATAACTTTCACCTTGTGTAAGGCTATCTGTTAAATTAATATTGCTGATTAATCCATTAAAGAAACTGAGTTGCATTGACGCGGCAGGCACTGCCATGCCTAAATGTGCTAAATATACACATAAACCCACTGCTTTAATAAAAGTGCTTTTACCGGCCATATTGGCGCCGGTTAAAAAAACAAAATTGCTTTGTGGGGTAATGGTTACATTGTAAGGTACGGGGGTAGGCAATTGTATATGAAATAAATCAGTAGCCTGTATAAAGGGCCCATTCATGGATTTAAATTCAGGAAAGTGCAATTGATAACGTTGTGTGGCTATAGCTAAGCTTAGGTAGGCATCTAACTGACTATAAATTTCAATTAACTCATCTAATGCATTTTTAAAATGGTGTTGCACAAAGTAACCGTAACTTAATATAGTAGCTTTTCCTAATGGCTTTTCATTGTTGAACAGCAACATTTCTTGTGCCATGGGCTTGCTAAGGTGCAAGTTAATTTTCTCTATCCATTTTTGTAGTTGCTTGCTGGTGGCAGGTGATAGCAGGGTAACAATTTGTTGCAACCCCTGCAAAAAATGAATACTATGTTCAACAGAATATTTTATGAGGGAATAATCAGGCTTTTTAAAAGTAGCATACATCCAGGCAGAAAAGGCATCGGGTTTAGGGTTAAAACTATCTACCGGTGTTTCAAAAAATTTTTCTAACACCATAATTGTTCCATTGGTAATGGTGGTTGGCCATTGTCCGCTAATTTTAACCAATTGTTGTATGGTGTTTTGTGTGTCCTGTATGGCACCAATACTGCCTAATGGTTGTTGTAAAATTTTCTTTAATAGAATCCTTCCACCATCCGTGTGCGTAAAATTCAATTGTTGCCAAATGGCAATAGTATCATTGTTACCTATAATACTTAGGTCGCGTAAAGTTATATCATCTACCTGCATAGGTGAAAGTTAGGGAAAATTTTAGGTTTTCATGGTTTGTTAACGGTTAAATGCCAAACGCATACCTTTTACAGATGCATCAATGCTGCCATTTGCATAAACCAAGTGTCCGTTTACAAAAGTTTTATCTATTTGCATTGGGAAAGTGGTACCTTCCAGTGGACTCCATCCGCATTTATACAGCAAATTATCTTTTGTAACGGTAATGCCTTGTTGTGGGTTTACCAATACAACATCGGCAAAGTATCCTTCCCGTAAATAGCCGCGTTCTTTAATTTGAAAACAGTCGGCTACTGCATGACTCATTTTTTCCACTACTTTTTCAATACTAATTTTTCCTTGCTGAACATAGTATAGCATTAACAATAAACTGTGTTGAACTAATGGCAAGCCGGCATGTGCATGCAAATAATCAGCATTATTGCAAACCAGCTTTCCGGTTTGTGCATCGCGCATAAATCCTTTTTCTGCTAAGGTGTGTGGGGCATGGTCGGTGGCAATCACATCTAACCGATTATCTAATAATGCTTCCCATAATGCTGCTTTATTATGAGGTGCTTTAATAGCGGGGTTGCATTTAATTAAATTGCCCATTTGTTCATAATCATCAGCAGTAAAATGCAAATGGTGTACACAAACTTCAGCCGTTATTTTCTTTTCTTTAAGCGGAATTAAATTGGTAAATAGTTGCAACTCTTTGGCTGTTGAAATATGTAGGATGTGTAATCGACTACCAAATTTTTGGGCATATTGTATGGCTTTCCATGATGATTCAAAACAAACTTCATCATTGCGAATGATAGGATGATCGGCTGCCGTAAGTGTTTTTTGTTGTTGCAAAGCCTGTAAGTTTTCTTTTATCATTTTTTCTTCTTCGCAATGGGTGGCTATTAATACTTCGCAACCGCTAAATATTTTTTCAAGCGTTAATGGATTATCGACCAATAAATTACCGGTAGATGAACCCATAAAAATTTTAATGCCACAAATAGATTGTTTTTTTTCATTGGTTTTCATTACCTCATCATAATTATCGTTTGAGGTACCCATGAAAAAAGAGTAATTGGCTAATGCATGTTGACTGCCTATCATGTATTTTTCTTCTAACAATTCCTGCGTTAATGCAGGGGGATTGGTATTCGGCATTTCCATAAAACTGGTAACACCACCGGCCACAGCAGCGGTTGATTCCGTTTGTATATTCGCTTTATGGGTTAATCCCGGTTCCCGAAAATGTACCTGGTCGTCAATGCATCCCGGTAAAACGTATAAGCCTTCCGCATTAATTTCTTTTACGGCAAACTTCGTATCAATGTTTGGCGCTATTTTTTCAATTCTTCCGTCTTTTATCAATAAATCGGCATAATATTTTCTGCCTTCATTAATAATATAGCCGTTTTTAATAAGGTATGTGTGCATGTTCCATTATTTTTGTTTCAAATAATTCAGCAAGATTATGAAATGTTTGCGTTATGTAGCCCTGCCCCTTCTATTGATGTGTGTTATCAATGCTTGGTCGCAATCCGATTATGTTCCCTTGGGTAGCCGCCAATACGATTTGTTAACTCGCTTAGAATTAAAATTACGTACCGATTCAGTTTTAAACTTTTCGGCCGTAAAACCCTTTGAACGCAAAACCGTTACCGATAGATTATATTATATTCAAGCGTTAGCTGCTGCCGGAAAAATTCACTTATCTAAGGTAGATGAATATAATTTAAACCTGGTACTAAAAGATAATTTCGATTGGCGTCCCGGCTTAGGTGATACAACAATTCCACTCAAAAACTTGTTCACTTCTTCCATTAAAAATAATCCTGCTTATATAGGGGTGAAGCGGGGCGATTTTTCTGCATACATTTCTCCTTTATTAGATTTAGAACTTGGCCACGATAACAATTTAAATCATCCATTATTCATGAATAGGCGTGGTTTTTATTTGCGTGGTACGCTTTCAAAAGGTATTGGTTATTATTCTTATTTTACCACCAATCAGGAACGTGATCCTTTGTATGTGCAGCAATATGCACAAAAATACCAGGCTGTGCCCGGTGCCGGTTATTATAAAAATTATCAAACCGATGGGTTCGATTATTTTGATGCACGTGGGGGTATTATGTTTAAAGCCGGTAAGTCCATCGATTTTCAATTTGCATACGATAAAGTATTTATAGGCAATGGTATTCGCAGTTTAATTTTAAGTGATGGTAGCAACGATATGCTATTCTTAAAAATCAATACCCGTTTCTGGAAATTCCAATACTATAATTTGTTTGCACAACTTGTTTCCAGTTACCAGCGTGGTCCCGATTATTTGCGTCCGCAGAAGTATATGACTTTGCACTACTTAGATTTTCAAGCTACCAAATGGTTAAATATTGGGTTGTTTGAAGATGTAATGTTTGGTCGTTCTTCGGGCTTCGATTTGAATTATTTGAACCCTATTATTTTTTATCGTTCTGTTGAGCAACAGTTGGGTAGCCCCGATAAGGTTACTTTGGGTGGAAACATTAAGGCCAATGTATTTAAAAACACTCAATTGTATAGCCAAATCATTATTAATGAATTTGTAATGAAGGAAGTGTTAAGGTATAGGGATGGTTACTATGCCAATAAACAAGCATTGCAATTAGGCTTTAAATCAATTGATGTGTTTGGAATAAAAAATTTAGATGTACAGGGTGAGGTAAATTTAATTAGGCCATTTGTGTATTCGCATTACGATTCAGTTGGTTCTTTTACACATTACAATCAGCCACTGGCACATCCTTTAGGTGCCAATTTGCGTGAGTTTTTAGGGGTTATTAAATATCAACCCATTAATCGTTTACAACTTACTGCCAAAGCCATGTATATTGAACAGGGCTTGGATTCTGCAGGTTATAACTTTGGTGCTAATCCCTTTGAATTTTATACCTCCAATCGTATTAGCGATTATGGTTTCCACATTGGTAGTGGTTTATTGGCCAAAACTGCTATGGTTTCTGCAACGGTTACATATGAGTTAATTCCCAATTTGTTTTTTGATGTTACCGGCACTATTAGAAAGTACAAAGTTGTGAACCAACCCGATTTTACTTCAAACATCATAATGCTGGGCATGCGTTGGAATTTAGCCCGACGAACATTCGATTTTTAATCTTCAAAATGAATGGAGAAAACAATCATGCGTGATTGCAGTTGTTGAAAAACGCTGGCGTATTTTAAGTTGGGGTCCGGAATCAGCAAATTGGTTAAGCCATAGCTAAATTTTATTTCGGGCGATATGGTAACAAAAGGCAAAAAGAAATTAAAACCTAAGCCGCCTTCCAGCCCAAAGTCGTTTTTGCGTAGTTTAATAATGTCTGGCACATTGCGCAGTGCAGAGTTGCTCGATAAATCCGTGTCGAACTTAACGCCAAATAATAAATAAGTTCTGAAATTATCAATACGGTCAGAGTTAAACTTAAAATGTACGGGCATACTTACTATAGTAGTAGGTAAGGTTTGTTTTTGTTCCTTTGCTTCGTTAGGTTGCGTACTGCCTAATGTGTAGGAAAAATAACGTGAACCCCCCAAAAAAAGTGTTGGGTTAAATCGAATTTGAAAGTGGTCGCTAAGGCGGCCTGTGGCCAGCAAGCCCAATGAAATACCGCCGGTTGAACCTTGTTCAGCGGTTAACACACTATCATTCGCCATGAAGTGGCTTGATTTTAACTGATGCAGATAAGAGGAATTATAGCCCAACGTTAAACCAAAATAATAGGGCATATCATCGTGGTAAGGACGATAAATTTCCCTTTGGGCCGAAGCCTGTAATACAAAGAAGACCGGCAGAAAATAAAAAATTATTTTGAACCGCAATAAATGGTGCATATACCTAAACTAAGGGGTTTTAAATACGTTTGGGTAAATCCTGCTTCATGCATAATGGTTAAAAATTGTTTACCTTCCGGAAAGGCTCGAACACTATTGTTCAGGTATTTGTACGCTTTTTTATTTTTCGAAAATAATTGTGCAAATGCCGGTGCTATTATGCTAAGATATAAATTATAAATCATTTGAAACGGTTTCCACCGGGGTTTTGAAAATTCCAGTATTACAATTTTACCGCCAGGTTTTAATACCCGGTGCATTTCCCGTAAACCTTTTAACAAATTTTCAAAATTGCGTACCCCAAACGAAACGGTAATGGCATCAAAGCTATTATCTTCAAAATCAATATGTTCACTATCGCCTTGTTGTAGAATAATGTTATTGGAAAGGCCGGCTTTTTCAATTTTTTGTTTGCCCAGGTTTAACATTCCCTCACTTATATCAATCCCTATAATTTTTTGGGGTTTCAGTCTTGCATAGGTCATTAAAGCCACATCGGCAGTGCCGGTTGCTACATCTAAAATAGTTTGAGGTTGCAGGGCTTTTAATTGTTGAATGGCTTTTTTACGCCAAATAATATCAATTCCACCACTTAAAAAACGGTTCAGAAAGTCATATTTCCCCGCAATATTGTTAAACATTTCAGCTACCTGTTCTTTTTTATGCAGGGTACTTTGCTGGTCGGGAACAATCTTGTCGTGCGCAAATTCAGTAGGCATAGGCTGCGAAGATATTTAATTATTCATGTGTTTATGAAATAGGATATAACCTTAACAAATGGCATGATTTTTATGTTTGATGCATGCCTATTTACAATTAAATTTGAAGCCAATGTACCGTATTGCCCTAAAATATTCACAATTAAAAATAGGAATCATGCCCTTATGCGGGGCAGTTTGTATTTTCACCTCATAAAAATAGCCCATGCACACACCCGAATCCATTCAGGAAATGAATCAGCAAATTGAATTACACGCCCAATTTATCGATCGTATTAAAGTAGAACTGGCAAAAGTGATTGTGGGCCAACAATATATGGTTGACCGACTATTGATTGGCTTACTCAGCAATGGTCATGTGTTGTTAGAAGGGGTTCCCGGCCTGGCCAAAACCCTTACCATCAAGTCGCTGGCACAAGCGGTAAATGGCCAGTTTAGCCGCATACAATTTACCCCCGACCTTTTACCTGCCGATGTTATTGGCACCATGATTTATAACCAACCCAAAAATGAATTCCTGGTTCGCAAAGGGCCCATATTTGCCAATTTTATTTTGGCCGATGAAATTAACCGCGCCCCTGCTAAAGTGCAAAGTGCTTTGTTAGAGGCCATGCAGGAAAAACAGGTAACCATTGGCGAAACAACATATCCACTGCCATCGCCTTTTTTGGTGTTGGCTACTCAAAATCCGTTAGAGCAAGAAGGTACCTATGCTTTACCCGAAGCACAGGTTGACCGTTTTATGTTGAAGGTAATGGTGGGTTATCCCGATAAACAGGAAGAACAACTTATTATACGCCAGCAAGTGCAAGGCATGGAATTACCTACTATTCAACCGGTGGTAGATGTTTCAGAAATATTAACTGCCCGTAATTTAGTTCGGAAGGTTTATATGGATGAAAAAATAGAAAATTACATTCTCGATTTAGTGTTTGCAACCCGTTATCCCGAACAATATGGCTTAAGTAAATTAAAACCCATGATTGGTTATGGTGGTTCGCCACGTGCCAGCATCAATTTAGCATTGGCGGCTAAAGCAGTTGCCTTTTTACACAAACGAAGCTACGTTATTCCCGATGATATTAAAGCAATAGCTAAAGATGTGTTGCGTCACCGTATTGGTTTAACTTACGAGGCTGAAGCTGAAAATACCACTACCGAATCAGTTATTGATACCATGTTGGCTACCATTCAGGTACCCTAGTATGTAAACCCTCATCTGTTTGTTAAATATTGAGTATGGAAGCAGCCGAATTATTAAAAAAAGTACGTGAACTGGAAATAAAAAGTAAGCGGTTAACCAATCGCTTATTTACGGGTGAATATCATTCGGCATTTAAAGGCAGAGGAATGGCTTTTAAAGAAGTGAAAGAATACAGCGCAGGCGATGATATTCGGTTTATTGATTGGAATGTTAGTGCCCGCATGAATGATACATTTACTAAAGTTTTTGAAGAAGAACGCGAACTGGAAGTGTTTATTCTGGTAGATGCCAGTGCCAGTAACTTAATGGGCACACAGCAACAGTTTAAAAAAGATTTAATTACCGAAATGGCTGCTGTATTGGCTTTTAGTGCACTGAACAACAATGATAAAACCGGATTATTATTTTTTACCGACAGGGTTGAAAAGTTTATCCCCTCTAAAAAAGGAAGACAACATGCATTGTTCATGGTTCGCGAATTGGTGTCATTGCAACCCATGCATAAACAAACCAATATTGTAAAAGCCTTGCAATATTTAAACAATATTACACGCCATAAAAGCATTGTTTTTTTATTAAGCGATTTTGCCGATGAAGGTTATGAAGAGGCCTTACGTATAGCTGCCCGCCGGCACGATGTAATTGGGGTACAGGTATATGATGCATTGGATGTAGCCTTGCCCAATATGGGATTAGTAGTGGTTGAAGATCCCGAAACAGGCGAACAATTATGGTTAGATACCGCCAGTAAAGCCGTGCGTCAACAATATGCCGCACAATTTTCCAAAATACAACACGATGTAAAAAAAGTATTCAAAACCGCCGGTGCCGATTTGCTACAAATAGCTACCGGACAAGATTACGTTAAAATTCTGCAGCAATTCTTTATTCAAAGGGCATGAGTCAATTTTATTATTATATACAGCAATTGTGTACCGTTATTAACCATATCTCATTGTTCAAGCGTAAACAATGGTTTGGCTTGCTGCTGTTTTGTTTGCCCCTACTAACATTTAGCCAACAAATTACAGTAAAGCTGAACCCCGATAAAATCTTAATCGGCAATCAGACGCAATTAACTATTCAAGTTGAAAATGTTCAAAAAAACCCTAGTGGCATTCAGCAATGGTTACAATTGCCCGATACCTTTGCACATATACAAGTGGTGAAGCGGGAACCCATTGATACTTTTACTGTTGATGGAAATACTATTTTTTCACAGAAAATAACCATTACCTCATTCGACTCTGGCAGTTGGAAGATACCTGCATTATCGGTTGTGTTTCTCAACAAACAAACAGTAGCCAATAAAAATACACCTGTTTTAACGGTTTTGCCGGCTAATGTATCGGGTATGAATGATTACAATGGCTTTACGGATATTATTTCAGTTACCCCACCGCCTAAACCATTCCCCTGGTGGATAATTGCAGCTGCCATTACCGTTGTAGTTATAGTATTGATCATTATACAATGGGCACGAAAGCGTAGCAAACAGAAACCCATTCCCGTTAGTTCGCCAAAAACGAAAGAACAGATACTGGAAGCCCTAGCGCAGTTAAAAGAAAAGTACCCTTATTCATCCGGTAACACCCGACTGTTATTTACTGAATTAGTTGAATTGTGCAGAAGTTTTACCGATTTATGCTATCAGCAAAACACCCAAAGTTATACTACCGATGAGTATATGATTGTTATTAAAAATAAAATAGGTAACGAGCCGGTGCAAAATGCTTATTTTCAAATGCTTCGTTTGGCCGATGCCGTTAAGTTTGCACAATATAAACCTGCGGAAAATGAGGTGAATGCAGCCATTGATGCCGGTAAACAAATGGCTAAAACCGTACAACAATTTTCATTTCAACCCAAGTAAACATGCTGTCATCGTGGCTTCAACATACTGAATTTGCTTATCCATGGGTGTTACCCCTGTTACTCATTATTCCGTATTTGATATATTGGTATATAAAAACTTTTCATCGTCAAATACCTGCCGTTCGTATTACTACCACGCATTTTTTAAAGGGAACAGCCGGTATAAAATCTAATTTAAAACATCTGCCTTTTGTTTTACGCTTATTAGCGCTCAGTGCTATTATTATTGCTTTAGCACGTCCACGACAACAGTTTACCAAACAACAAATTAATGGAAAAGGTATTGATATAATATTGTGTATTGATATTAGTGGTAGTATGACGGAACAAGACTTTGTACCTAACCGATTAGAGGCCGCTAAAAAAGTAGCAGCCGAGTTTGTTGAAAACAGGCCCGGTGATGAAATAGGCGTTGTAATTTTTAGTAGTCAAAGTTTTACGTTATGCCCATTAACGGTTGATCATAATGCGGTATTAAGTCAAATTAACAATATTCAAAACGGTTATTTGCAAGAAGAAGGAACGGCTATTGGTTCGGGATTAGCTACCAGTGTTGATAGATTACGCAATAGCACCAACAAAAGCAAGGTAATTATTTTATTAACCGATGGAGTGGATTTCGGCGGGCAAATACCACCTGATGTGGCCCTTAATATGGCAAAGTTATATGGCATTAAAGTTTATACAATAGGCGTAGGCAGTAATGCCAATCGGGTAGATGATAACCATAATATCATTAATAACAGCAATTCAGGTCCGTTAGATTTTAATGAAGGATTATTAAAACAACTAGCTGCCGAAACCGGTGGACAATATTATCACGCTACCAATAATGCTGCCTTACAAAATATTTATAAAAGTATTGATGGGTTAGAAAAAAGCAATATTACCGTTACTACCTATAAGCGTTATACCGAGCAATTTCAGTGGTTTGTATTAGCTGCATTGGTATTGGTGGTGTTAGAGGTATTGTTGCGATTAACACTACTACGTAAATTTCCATAATGCATTGCCAGCCTTAAAATGTATATCGAATAGCAGCAGTAACTTGCCTGGGACGCATGAACATACCTGATTGTACCGTATAGTAAGCATTAATATTGGTGCTAACCAAATAGTTGTTGTTGAATAGATTGCGTACACCCAATTCAATATCTGTTTTGTTTGAGGTGTCCAAACTATCTTGTTTTTTCACATGTGAAGAGTGCCTAATTTTAATAATTGGTATTATTGTATTTCTCCTCTTTTCCCTTTAATCCATACATCCACTCTAATAAGCACTTTCTAATCTATTCTTTTAGCGTCCACACATTCACGTCAAAAAATTTCTTAATTGTCTTTATCTTACAGTCTTTCTTTGTTTAATTGTGTTTTGGTTCTAACTTCATTTACATCTAAATTTCTGCCATAATATTTTGCAATCATAGCTAAACAAGCTGGTCCGCAATCCATTTGATTGAGTTGGTGAATGAATGGGAAAGATGATTTTTTCATTTAAAATAATTATTCAATTCTGCAATTAGCTTACCACCGGAAGAAGGGCGTTCTGCCTTTAAATTTAGAATTTGACCATTTTCGTTGACGATGATATAGCGAGGAATTTCAAATGAATTTTTACCGTATATCTTCTCTTGTAGATTATCTATTAAATTTTTGTTTGCAATTAAATGAG
>NZ_QKZV01000004.1 GCF_003254115.1 Hydrotalea sandarakina | reverse complement strand
CGGCTATAATAGCCTCTTTTTTAATTGCTTTTTCTAACATATTTTGTCCAAATTTAAGTGACGATTATTCGTCAACCTATTTTAGGACAAGACACTGAAACGCTGTGCTAATCCTGTTGGGTTTTCATCATCACCTGTTACACTTTCAATTTGCGTGATGCCTCTTTTCTTTAATTGCTCTGTCAGGTAATATGCAGTGTCGGCAAATTGGGTGAAAACTAAAACCTTTTCTTTGCTGTGTGTTTTGGTTAATAAGTCGTGCAAAGCATTTAGCTGTCTGTCTTCATCGGGATTCCAGTCTTTTCCGATGTTCAGAATTTTGATAATTTCCTTGCTGTCGTTGATTAAGTTTTGCTGTAAGGAGTTATCAAAAAACTCACTTCTAATCCAGTCGAAACGGTTTTTGTAACTGTCGCTGGCAAAGAGTGTGTAAAGCTCTTTTGCCTTTTGCAGATAGGTTTCTTCTTTCAGAATGAGTTTCAAATGGTTTTCTTCTCCATCCTTATCGGTATCGCTGTCCTCCATGTAATCATCTAAGTTTTGCGAAATGTTTTTACCGATTGGAATTGGCAAATGATTTTGTGCTGCATAAACAAAAACATAATTTCTCAAAATGTGTCTGCTCAATGAAAGTAGAAATGAGTAACCACTACTTTCTAAACGCTTGAACAAATTGGTTCTGCAAAAGCCCATCAACCTGCGACCAGCACGGCTAAAGTTTTGCATTATTTGTTCTTCGTCCTTTGTTGGTTTGATTAAAGGTTTTTCGTTCAAATACTGTTGCAGTCCGTATCTCGGCAATTCCAAATCGTTGATGATGTCAACCACTTTGGTTGAATACAATTTTGCATATTGGTCTTTCGGGTCTTTCGGGTCAAATACATATTCCACACGTTTGGGAATACGGTCGGGGAAATAGGACTTTGAGCCATCGGCAAAAGTCAAAAACTTTCGTCCGTTGGTCGGGTCAGTTTCTGCGTAATTGTTTTTGATGAAACTTCTTGTTCTCCGAACCAAATACAATCGCATCAATTCTCGCCAGTCCTCTGAAAAATGGCTTTTTTCAAATGCCTTGATACTTCTGATAAAGGTTTCTGTATGTTGTGAAGTAAACTGAACTTGTCCGCCAATACTTTCAATGTATCGTTCAGGGCTGATGCCTAAATCTTTGTCGTCTGATATGAACAAACGAAGTTGGTTTGAAAGGTCTAAATAAGTTTTGTTGTATGGCGTTGCAGAAAGCAATATCACTTTACTGTCGTTTTCTTCCAAATATGATTTAATTGCACGATAGCGGCTTCCTTGGTCGTTTCGTAAGTTGTGGCTTTCGTCAATTACCACCAATCGATAACGTCTTAAATTCGGTAAAGTGGTTTGCACTTTACTTTGTGAAATCACTTTTGCTCTTAACTGGTATTTGTGGGCATAATCTTCCCACATTTCCACCAGGTTTTTCGGACAAATGATAAGTGTTTCTAAAAAGAAATCATCTTCAAACAATTTTGCCAATGCAGTTGCAGTAATGGTTTTTCCTAAACCAACCACATCGCCAATCACAACTCCATCTCTTTTGTGCAAATGATGAGCAGCTACTAAAACCGCTTTCTGTTGGAACTCCAATAACTCTTTTTGGAAAACCTTTGGCAACTTAAATTCATTAATACCCGCTCTTGCTTCTCTCGATAGGTGGTAAGCAATTTTCAGGTAGATATGAAAAGGCGAAACCAATCTGTCGGCTGCCCAAGAATTATCTATGATTTCAATAAGTTCTTCTGTAATGTCAATACACCAACGGTCTTTCCAACGGTCGTCAAACCAAGTTGCCAACTTAATGGCTGCATCTTGGTCCATTACGTCAATGTTAAGTTCTCCTTGTTTTGCAAGTCCAGCAAGTGTCAAGTTACTGCTACCCAAAAAGCCAACTACAGGAACTCGTTTATCATCGCTGTAAGCCAAATACAATTTTGCGTGAAGCGTGTAACGCAAATGCAGTTTCACAACTACTTTTTTGTCCTTCATTTGTTGGCTCAACTTCCGCAATGCTTTTTCATCTGCTTCAGTTGGTGTGCCAATAGTCAACTGGTCTTTAAACTCTTGTGCCAGTCGTTTTTTAAGTTTTACTGCTTCGGCTTGGTCAATAATATAGTCTTCGTCTTTTGAAAAGTAGTCACGTAAAATGTCTATTGGCATTTTCTGCATTCCAACAAGCAGTCGGCAAATGCGGTGAACATCGTTCTTGCCTTCAACAACTGTCGCACCCGATAAGCTGTCTATTTTGTCTGCAACTTCTTTCCAACCTCTCAGGTTAAAATATCCCACACAAAAGTCTGTCCGCTTTGATAGTTCAAGCGTTTCATTCAGTCCTTTGGTTAAGTGGTTCTCGATATTATCGTAAATCTTTGGCATTGTCTCACAATATAAATTTAGTCGATTAAATTAAAGAAAATAACCCTGTCTATTTTACTAGTTACTGTCTTTGTGCGTTGGCTAAAAAATGGTACATTGGCTTTTGCGGGCAGGCATAAAATTGAATTAAAAAAAATGTGCGGTGGGGAAAATAAAAAATACAGAATGGTCAGCAATGAGTGTCGGCTTACTCGTTGTCCGTTGAAAATATGGTCTGTATGTTGGTCTCCTTTCAAAATGGTTTGGTTTGTCCTCGTGTTAATGTTTAATTTTTAGTCGTCTGTGTCAATGTAGCAGTGTCGCAATACACTTGCCGGTAACGTTTTGCGGCTTGGCGTAGTGGCGGATTTTTAGCACAAAAGTTCAATCGAAGAACTGCACTTGAACCTACCACAAAACTGTCATACGAAGCACTGCACCCGCCATTACGCCAAACCGCTGTTGGCAGCAGTATTTCTTTTTCGGTCGTCTGTCGTTGCTCCGTTGTCATTGTTTTACTGTCCGATAAGTTTTGAAATTTGGTCTATGATTACAGGTGTCATTGCGTTACCTGCAACTGATTCTAAAATTGTCCTTATTGATTTTAATGATTCCGTAATTATTATGCTTTTGGGTTTGCTTGATTTCTTTTGAATTTCAATTGTCTGTATTTCGCTTAATAATTCGCTTTGAAGTTCATTTGAAAGGTTTAGTGAGTCTTTGATGTCATTGAGCTGTGAAACAATTTTTTCGATGTCAACTGCTGTCTGAGTGTTGTAATTAAAATTTATTGTTGAGTTTGTTGTCCCTTGTTGCAAAGTTGAATTAGTCATTGTCCCTATGTTAATGATATTGAGCGGTAAAAAATGCTCGGTCGGCTTGCTGGGATTTTCAATGGCTTGTTCTACTTCTTTAATACCCCAATGTGTTAGTCCGATAATGCCACCTAAAGCCCTTGATTCAATAAGATGTTCGCCAATTAGATAATCAACTATTTGACTTGTTTCATCACTATTCAATTTCAGTTCTTTACCAACTTCCCACATATCAAACATTGCTCCCGTATCACCGTTTGATGATTCATAAAGGCAATTGAGAAATAAAAATCTGTTCTTTTTCTTTTGTTCTAATAACATTTTAAGGTTTTTAAATTGTTTCGTAAACTTCGTCTTTGTCCAAGAAGCCGAACTCTTCTATTTGTGGTAAAATCTTGTTCGCAAGTTGTTCGTTTGCCTTGCTCAATTCTTTTAGTTCGTCTGTCGCTAAATTGTGTTCGGTCAAGCAACGTCTTATTTGATACCAACCTGCATCCCAAGTGTCAATTTTCCATTTGTTGGTTGCCATTTGGTTAAGGTTTGAATAAAAGAGTTTGTAAACAGTTTTGGCTTTTTCGATCACATGTTTTGCTTGGTGCGACAAGTCGTTTTGTGAAAGCCAATCCGCAACAAAGCGGTTTTGGTCGTTTACGATTTGAAGTTTAAAATCAGGGTCTTTGATTTCCCATTGTTTGATTTCTTCAAGTCGGAAAGGGTAGAAGTTGTTTTTTATTTGGTAAGTGTTGCCTAAATATGAAACGTTCTTTAAAGCTGTCGTTTCGTTTGATGAAGCAAACAAACTCCAAACAACACAATCGTTTAAAAATTCTTTTGTCGGCTCTGTATGAGGAATTAAAAATTGGTTTCTGTCATTAAGCCAAGTTTGTTTCGGTATTTTCTTTACTGCGTGAAGTGCCAACGCTTTTTCAAAGTTGTCTTTGATTACTGAAAATGCTCCTGCACTTGCATTTGGCGATGAGAGCATAACAACATATTTGGCGTGTTGGAAGTCATTACCGTAGCTACAAACTGAAGCTAAAAAATCAGGTCTTGCCCTATGTCGTGTGTCTGTGTTGTCATTCTTTACTGTTATGCCGTTGCTCAATGGCGGTAAGATATAGTCGTTAGAATTTTGTGGTCTTGGAAACCAATTATTCAAAACGTCTTTCTTTTCAATTAGCTGTAAATGTTTAACGCCAATGGTCTGAGCTTCTTCATTTGAAATATCAATTTCAACGGTCTTTGCTTGACTTGTTTTAGACAAATTCCAAATCAAAAACCCGATTGGATATTTCCCTTTTACTCCGTGAAAGGTTGTTGACTTGAACAAAAAACCTTTCTCGAACTTGAAGTTGAAAAACTTATCACGAAATTCTATACTGTCAGGTGCGTTTAAGTATTTCAATTTTGAGAACATTCCCAAATAAGTATTTTTCGGAAGTTCGTGAACTATACGAAACATAAACTGTGCAAAGAGTTCACGTTTTACGTGTCCTGCATCTTCTTTGTCCATTACAAGTTCAACTCTTGTTTTGCTTACACCTTTTTTGCTGTCGCCCTTTGCTCCGCCAACTTGTGCCGTTGCAAATGGTGGATTTATGTAAACTATCCAAGTAATCGTTGGGTCGGCTAACTCGTCTCTTAATTTTTTAGGAAGTTTCCAAGTCGGGGCAAAAGTCAAACCGCCTTTATTAAACACGTTTTCTACATCATCATTCAAGTAGTCGTATTGAAAACAAGTTGCATTTGGAAATACCTTTTTTAGGTGGTCTGCTTCGCTTCCGTGAAGCGTTGACATATACAAGTATTTGTATGCTTCGGCAGGCAAGTGATATTCAAGGTTGCCGGTTCCGGCAGCCATATCCCAAATTCTAAATTTGCCTGATTTAAACCAATTTTTTCCAAGCACTTCGTTCCAATAGTGAACGGCTTTTTGTCCAAAACGCAAAGGCGTATAAAATTCACCTTCAAATCTTCTTTGGCTTTCGTCTGTTAGTCGGTCAAGTTTGGCGTGAATACCGTTAATTGTTTCGGCATTTTCAACATAGTCGTAAACGCTCCAAAAATAATCGTAGTCCTTCATCAGGACTTTTTGCGTTTTTGAGTTCTTGTCTTCAAATGTGAAAACTACTCGGCTGTTGTCTTTGTCAATGATTACCTTGTCACGCTGAATGTTTGCAAGGAAATAAAAAGACGGCTTGTAGCCGTTTACAATGTAAGGTCCAATTACAGATTTCCAATGTTCAAAAACGGCTTCAAAATTTTCTTCGTTGATTACTTTCTTGTCGCCAAAATCCAAAATCATTTGAGGATTTAAAGCGTTGTCAAGATTTTTCTTGAATGCTTCTTGCTCTTGTTTTTTGGTAACTGAATAAACGTGAAGTTTTCCTGTTTCAGGTTCTTTAACCAAATGGTCAACAAGCATTGGGTCGGGCTTGCTTGCTGGTCGTTCCCAATCGTAAGCGTCATTTGTGTAGTAAGTTGTCCACTTACGAGTTTCTGTTAAGGTCGCTTCGTTTTTGTCGGCAAGGCAAATGAAAAACGGAATTGCTTTCTCTACTTCAACGTATTTCAGTCGTCTTATGTAATAAAGTGATTGAGCAAGAATTGTCGCAAGTGCTTTTAGGTTATGAAAGTTCTTGTCTGCCTTAAACTCAAAAAATACTTGTGGTGTATAAAGGTCGTGATGATGCGAAGTGTTGTATTTTATTTTGAAATATGTTGCATAGGTCGCCTTAACAACTTCTTCCGTTGTCGCCTTGTCTAACTGTTTTTTAAATTCTTCAAAAGTCATTTTCTGTCGTCTGTTATTTGTCTATGCACGGTGTCCAATAATATTGCTGCCAACTCCTAAATATACGAATCCATACAGTTCAAGTTATTCCTGAAAAAAACCTCATTATCAAACAGTTAATAAAAAAATAATATCCTTTTTTACCCCCTCTAACAAATCACCCTTTTCCCACTCATTGTCACGCTACTTCTTTCTAATTCTTTATTTCATTAGCAAGCCACCAACCATCCCCATTTATATAAAATAAAAATATTCATTTCCTTTTCAGCTTCCAAAATTTTTTATACGTTATACCTACCCTTCCCCCACCTTTCTCCCACCCTGCTTCGGGTCAACAGCGTTGCGCAACGCTGTTGAGTGCTACTTGTTTCGAATGGGGATCGAAGCATGGTGCCGGATGAAGGTGCGTGAATAACAGCTTTTTTTTGCGGATTCCATATCCAAAAAACAGGGCTAAAAATTTGGAAACGGCCTTTGCGATGTTGTATATTGTATGGTAAAAAATCAATATCATATGGCTACCATTCCTTACTCCTTTATTTCGGGTACTGTAAACGGATTTACTTTTTATGTGGTAAACGGACGACAATTGGTGCGTTCTAAAACTTCTATCAATCACCAACGCTTTTTCTCCGATCCGGCTTTTGCCCCTCAACGCCAATACAGTGAATGGCTGAAAATTGCTTCGCCCATGGCTAGTGCCATTTACCGACAACTGCCGCCACAAAAGGGTTTGCAACAACGCATTACCGGTACTATTATGCGTTGGTTGAAACAGGGTGTTGCTCCTGCTGTTGCTTATGAAAGATTGCAATCCATCTATTTAAACAATAACGGGGAACAGATCTCTACGCTACCGCTATCAAACAAAGAGAAGGAATTTGCTTCTTTCCATTCTGTTACTACTGCGGAATAAATGAACAAAAAATGATTGTTGTTTATTTGCTAACGTCCCTACCTTGCTGTTAACCGATTAATCCTGCAGCCTTACTTATTTCCAGCATACGGTCTAATGGTTTTTTAGCAGCTAAGCGCAGGCTTTCTTCCATTTCTATTTCGGGTAATTCGTATAATAATGTATTGTATAATTTTTCTACCGTGTTTAATTTCATATAAGGACAATCGTTACAAGCACAATTGTTATTAGGGGGTGCGGGTATAAAGGTTTTACCGGGATTGTCTTTTTGCATTTGGTGCAATATGCCGGTTTCTGTTGCTACAATATAAGCTTGGGCGGTATCGGTATGACTGTATTTTAGTAATTGTGTGGTACTGCCAATATAATCGGCTAAGGCCAATACGGGTTCTTCGCATTCCGGATGCGCCAATACTTTGGCTTCGGGGTGGCGCATTTTTAAACGGCTTATTTTTTCCACACTAAATATTTCATGTACCTGGCAGGCCCCATTCCATAATAACATGTTGCGGCCGGTTTTCTTGTTCAAATAAGCGCCTAAATTTTTATCGGGCGCAAATAGAATGGGTGTATCGGGTGGTAAGCTTTCTATAATTTTTTCGGCATTACCCGATGTACAAATAATATCACTCAGGGCTTTTATTTCTGCGGTACAATTAATGTAAGAAATCACTACATGGTTCGGATGTTGTGCTTTGAATGCTTTAAATGCTTCGGTTGGAGCACTATCGGCCAATGAACAACCTGCTTTTAAATCGGGTAATAAAACTTTTTTGGCAGGGTTTAATATTTTGGCAGTTTCGGCCATGAAATGCACGCCGGCGAATACAATAATATCGGCTTGTGTTTTGGCAGCTTGTTGTGCCAATCCCAAACTGTCGCCAATATAATCGGCAATATCTTGTATATCGGGTTCCTGATAATAGTGCGCCAATATAATGGCATTCTTTTCTTTTTTAAGTTGTTCAATAGCATCAAACAAATCTACGGAAGGATTAATATCCACATCTAAAAAACCTTTGTCGTTCAGCGCGGCTTTCGCTTGTGCAATGTTCATAACTCGTGTAATAATGATTTAATAATTATTTATTTAAAAAGCCCTACTACTATTACGGCTGTGTATATCGGGATAACTTTGTTATTCACACTGTGTAAAGTTAATTATTCTGTAGTTATCCCTACTATTCCACATTTCTTCCACATCGTGAAACATTTGTAATTGCTATATTTTATGGGTTTATTCACAAGTGTGTATCAGTATAATGTGCTTTATACACTTTGTGCTTTTAACAGTTTATTCACTGTGAATGAATAGGTGCTAATTTGTGTGGATTATTTTCATTTTTCCATTTTCTCTTTTTTCGGTTCAAGTTATTCTATAATTTATCACACTGTTTTTGGTGATTTTGTCATTTTCTCACAGAAAAATGATTGATTTTCACAGGGTAGTGTGGATAAATTTATTTCTATATAATTATTTATAAATTAAATATAAAATGTTAATAATTTATTTTTTTATACCATAAAAAAAGGTTGCTTTCTTTTTACGAAAACAACCTTTTAAATGATGTATTTTTTTATTAATTAGTTTTAGGACGTTCTAATAATTTAAAGAATTGATCTAACTGCGGTAATATAATAATACGGGTTCTTCTGTTGGCCGCTCTTCCTTCAGGAGTATCGTTTGAAGCAACGGGCATGTATTGACCACGACCGGCTGCAGTAATTCTTTTTGGATCAATACCGTAAGTGTTTTGTAAAATGCGGATAACAGAAGTAGCACGTTTAACGCTTAAATCCCAGTTGTCTAATAATAAACCATTTCTAAATGGAATGCTGTCTGTATTGCCTTCCACCATGAATTCAATATTGGGTTGATTGTTTAATACTTTGGCTACTTTTCCCAATACCACTTTTGCACGGTCGGTTACATCATAGCTGCCGCTTTTAAATAATAGTTTGTCGGAAATATCAATATATACTACATCTTTATCCACTTTAATGTTGATATCGCTATCGTCTAAATTACCCAACACTCCTTTTAAATTCATGACCAATGCCATGTTCATGGAATCTTTTTGTGCAATGGTGGTTTGCAATTGTTGAATGTAACTGTCCTTGGCACTGATATTTTCCATGGATTTTTTAATGCTTTCTGCTTGTGATGCAGAAATAACCGACATATCTTTTAATTGATTCAACACCTGATTATTGTTTTGTTTCAAAAAATCAACCTGTTTATTCAAATCATCAATTTGTCCGGTTAATACAGATTTTTGATTTTGAAGTCCTTTAATTTGATCATTGGCACCTGCTAAATTTCCCTGACAATCGCGGTATTTTTGTTGCAGTTCTAAATATGCCCCATTGAGTTGATTATATTTTTCTTCGGATTGTTTTAATTTTTTAGGACTTACACAGGCAAATAATAAAGTAGCGGATGCTAAGGCCACAAGGCTGGTTGTTTTCATACGAATGTTTTGTTTTTACAGATTAAAAAATGATTAAATAGTTAGCTGTAAATCTATTTACATTTTGGGAATATTATGCTAAGATTAGTGGGTTTTTAGCAATTTGTTAAGCAGTATTGAACGTATCATTAATGCAGATAATAACCGGCTTTTTCAATTTCCAAACGAACCGGTTCAGGCACCAGGTAGCGAATACTTTTTTTCTGTTGAATACATTGGCGGATATAGGTAGCGGAAATATCTAACAGTGGAGCTTTAACAACAGCTACATTTTTAGGCAGCACTTCCGGCATGGTATGATTAGGACGGATATATACCAATACTTGATACTGTTGCAGGATTAGTTGATAATTTTTCCATTTAGGAAGGTTTTGAAAACTATCACTTCCCATCATGACAGCAAATTGGTGTTGCGGATATTTTTCAGATAAATAAGTTAACGTATCAATGGTGTAAGAAGGTTTGGGTAAACCAAATTCCACATCCGATACTTTGATGTGTGTATCATCTTCCGCAATAGCCAATCGGGTTAAATGCAAACGATGAAATTCATTTAATAAAGTGGGAGATGCTTTTAATGGATTTTGCGGACTCACCACCAGCCAAACCTGATCAACCAAGCCTTGGTTAATGATATGGCTTGCAATAATTAAATGGCCGTGATGGATGGGATTAAAAGAACCGAAGTATAACCCAATCTTCATGAAGGTAATTTTTTTTCTTGCGTAATAGGGTCAATCATAATGGTTTCCGCTTCATTTAAGCGCAGGCTTAAGGAATAGCCGGCCACAGCAATAGAGATGGGATCGCCCAAGGGAGCTATTTGTTCTACCTTAATCATTTCACCGGGCACACAGCCCATTTCCATTAATTTAATAAACAGCTCATCGTTTCTAAATTCTTTAATGATGCCTTTCTCTCCTATCTTTAACGCACTCAGTGGTTTCATATAATGGGTTATAACGTAATCAGTTTTGTTATAAAATAACCAATTGTTTTTTCTTTATACAAAAGTACAGCCATTTTATGGGCTTTAATTACGAATTTTGGTATTCATTCATTTATTCCCGTTATGGCTTCCATTTTTTTTCATCAAGCAGATAGAACTTTTCCATTTAAGCAGAAACAAGTATTGAAACAATTCTTAGCCGGTGTATTTACCAAAGAACATCACACTTTAAAAAGGGTTGATTATATTTTTTGCTCGGATGAATATTTATTGGGCATTAATCAACAGTTCCTACAACACGACACGTATACTGATATCATAACTTTCGATTTAACCGAAGATCGTGCAGCCGGAATTGTGGCAGAAATTTATATTAGTGTTGATAGAGTAAAAGCCAACGCCTTGGAACACGATACCCACTTTACTGATGAAATGGTACGTGTATTGGTGCATGGTATTTTACATTTATGTGGCTACAAGGATAAAACCCCCATTGAACAAACCTTAATGCGAGAGAAGGAAGCCGAATACATTAACCTGTTCGAAAGTCTGTAACTTAATTAACTTGTTCCACGTGGAACAAAGGGGTATGATGTTTACCATTCGTGTTCCACGTGGAACAAACACAACCCTGTTTACAAACCTATTATTGGGTGTACATTTGCAAAAAATACTGAGACATGTTTGCTGAATACGATGTGATTGTGGTAGGTGCCGGCCATGCCGGATGTGAAGCTGCTGCCGCTGCTGCCAATATGGGTAGCAAGGTTTTATTAATAACCATGAATATGCAAACCATTGCCCAAATGAGTTGTAACCCTGCCATGGGTGGAATAGCCAAGGGGCAAATTGTGCGGGAAATAGATGCCTTGGGTGGATACAGTGGTATTGTTACCGATAAAAGCATGATTCAATTTAGGATGTTGAATAAAAGCAAAGGCCCCGCTATGTGGAGTCCCCGCGCTCAAAACGACCGCATGTTGTTTGCCGCTACCTGGCGTCAAATGTTGGAGCAAACCCCTAACGTAGATTTTTACCAGGATATGGTGCGCGAATTGATTTTGAAAAATGGAAAAGCCTGCGGGGTGGTGACACAATTGGGACATACCATAGCGGCTAAAGCAGTTGTGGTAACCAGTGGTACCTTTTTAAATGGGGTGATTCATATAGGTGAAAAACAGTTTGGGGGGGGTCGCGTTGCCGAAAAAGCTGCCACCGGCATTACCGAACAATTGGTGGCGCAAGGTATGGAAGCCAGCAGATTAAAAACCGGAACCCCACCCAGGGTGGATGGCCGTAGTTTAGATTATTCTAAAATGGAAGAACAACAAGGCGATACGGAAATTACCGGCTTTTCTTATTTGCCCAACACAGTACCCATTACCGCTGCCCAACAAAGAAGTTGTTATATTACTTATACTAATACTACCGTACACGATATATTAAAAACCGGGTTCGATCGTAGTCCCATGTTTCAGGGAAGAATTGAAGGGGTGGGTCCACGCTATTGTCCCAGCATTGAAGATAAAATCAATCGCTTTGCCGAACGTGATCGCCATCAATTGTTTGTAGAACCCGAGGGTTGGAATACCGTTGAAATTTATGTGAATGGTTTTTCCACTTCTTTGCCTGAAGAAGTTCAAATTCAAGCCTTACAACAAGTACCCGGATTTGAAAACTGTAAAATATTCCGCCCGGGCTATGCCATTGAATACGACTTCTTCCCCCCTACCCAATTAACCCATGCACTGGAAACCAAGGCCATACAAAATTTGTTCTTTGCCGGACAAATTAATGGAACTACCGGTTATGAGGAAGCCGCTTGTCAGGGTATTATGGCCGGCATGAATGCGCATTTAAAAATTAATGGTCAAGCCCCCTTTATTTTAAAAAGAAGTGAAGCCTATATTGGGGTATTGATAGATGATTTAATTAGTAAGGGAACCGAAGAACCTTACCGTATGTTTACCAGCCGGGCAGAATACAGAACCCTGCTGCGGCAAGATAATGCCGACCTGCGCCTTACGGAAATCAGTTACCGCTTGGGCTTGGCTTCGCAGGAAAGAATGGAAGGCGTTCGGAAAAAACAAGCTGCCGTTGCCGCCATTACCGAACAATTGCAACAATATGCCATTGAGCCGGATGCCATTAACGAGTATTTAAACAGCATACAATCGGCCCCACTTTCCGAAAAACAAAAGGCGGCTAAATTGTTGTTACGCCCTTCCGTTACTTTAACCGATATGCTGCCCCACCTTACTGACTTACAACAAGGTTTGCAACACCATTTACCGGAGTATTTAGAGCAGGCCGAAATACAAATTAAATATGAGCGCTACATTGCCAAAGAACAGGAACTGGTTGAAAAAATGAATGTAATGGAAGATTTACTGATTCCTGAAAACTTTGATTACGACCGTTTACAAGCCTTGTCCAGCGAAGCACGTCAGAAATTTAAAAAAGTGCAGCCGCGTACCATTGGGCAGGCCGGTAGAATTAGTGGTGTAAATCCCAGCGATATTCAAATATTAATGGTGTATATGGGCCGTTAATGCCTTAATTTTAATACCAAAAAATTGCAATGATGGTATTTGTTCGTTTTAAAACAATGCTCGCCCTGCTTTTAGTGGGTGCAGTATTGGGTTTAAGTGCTTGTCATTCTAAACCCGAATCCATGACGGTGGCTACGTATTTTGCCCCGCAAGATTCCGGCGTACAAACGGCCGGTATTAAAATGATTCCCATACAAACACCGGTAGGCACCTTTAAGGTGTGGACCAAACGCATTGGGAATAATCCCACCGTTAAGGTATTATTATTACACGGTGGCCCTGCCATGACCCATGAGTATATGGAATGTTTTGAAAGCTTTTTCCCGAAAGAAGGCTTTGAAATGATAGAATACGATCAGTTGGGTTCTTATTACAGCGATCAACCCACCGACAGCAGTTTATGGACCATACCCCGTTTTGTGGATGAAGTGGAACAAGTACGCAAAGCTTTGGGATTGAACAATAGCAATTTTTATTTATTGGGAAATTCCTGGGGTGGCATTTTGGCCATGGAATACGCCTTGAAATACCAACAAAACCTGAAAGGGTTAATTGTATGTAACATGATGAGCAGTTGCCCTGCTTATGGTAAATATGCACAAGATGTATTGGCCAAGCAAATGGATCCAAAAGTATTAGATACCATTCGGGCAATAGAAGCCCGGGGCGATTTTAAAAACCCCAAGTACATGGAATTATTGCTGCCTAATTTCTATCACCAGCATTTGTGCCGTTTAGATGAATGGCCCGATCCGGTAAACCGTTCGTTTAAGCATGCCAATGAAACAGTATATACTTTAATGCAAGGCCCCAGCGAGTTTGGCATTGCCGGTCGCTTAGCCAATTGGGATATCAGTAATCGTTTAAAAGAAATTACCGTTCCCACTCTGGTTGTAGGTGCTAAATACGATACCATGGACCCCAATTATATGGAATGGATGAGTAAACAATTCCCGAAGGGCAGTTATTTATATTGTCCCGAAGGCAGCCATTTGGCTATGTGGGATGATCAGCAACATTTTTATCCCGGCGTTATTCAGTTCATAAAAAATGTTGACGCAGGAAAATAGTATTAATATTATTTTATATTTCTATATTTAATAAGCAATGGCTCTGGGTCATTGCTTTTTTTATGGCCTTTAACCGTTAAAATTCTGTTAATCACCGAAAATTGGATGAGCGGTTTTATTCCTTGCTCAAAAATAGTAGCTTTAAAGCTCCTTTCATCAAAACCATATGATTATGAGAAAAATACAACTCCTGTTACTGGGGCTCTTTGTTGTTTTACTGGTACGAGCCCAGGAAACTTTTCCCGTAAACGGAGTAGCCGACCCTCGCACCCGTTCGTATGCATTCATTAATGCCACCATTGTAAAAGATGCACAAACCCCGCCTCTCAGCAATGCTACCCTTTTAATAAAAGAGGGAAAAATTATTGCGGTTGGCAACAACATCAGTATTCCCACAGATGCGGTGGTGGTTGATTGTAAAAACAAATACATTTATCCTTCTTTTATAGATATTTATACGGATTACGGCGTAACTACCCCTACTCGGCAGCCCGGCGGTTTTAACTTTATGGCCCCTGCGCAATTTACTTCTAACATTAAAGGTGCTTATGGTTGGAACCAAGCCATAAAACCACAAGTAAATGCCATTGATCAGTTTAATGCCGACGATAAAAAAGCCGATCCTTTGCGCCAAATGGGTTTTGGTACAGTATTAACCCATGTAAAAGATGGGATAGCCCGTGGAACCGGAGCTGTAGTTACCTTAGCCAATGAAGCCGATAATTTTGCGGTGGTAAAAGAAAAGGCTTCAGCCAATTATTCTTTCAATAAAGGTTCTTCTACACAAAGTTATCCTTCCAGCTTAATGGGTTCCATTGCTTTATTGCGTCAAACCTATTTAGATGCTAAATGGTATAAAACCAAACCTGCTACAGAAGGCACCAATCTATCTTTAGAAGCCTGGAATAATAATCAATCCTTACCCCAAATTTTTGAAGCCGATGATAAATGGAATGATTTACGCGCAGATAGAATTGGCGATGAGTTTGGAGTTCAATATATTATTAAAGGAGGCGGAAACGAATACCAGCGTATGCCGGAAATGATTGCCACAAAAGCAACTTTTATACTTCCTTTAAATTTTCCGCAAGCAATGGATGTGGAAGATCCCAACGATGCCCGTTTTGTGTCGCTGGCCGATATGAAAAACTGGGAATTAGCGCCCACCAATCCTGCAGCTTTTGAAAAAGCCAACATTCCCTTTTGTTTAACCACCAGCGATTTAAAAGATGTAAAACAGTTTTTACCCAACTTACGTAAAGCCATTGCCGATGGTCTTTCGGAAAAAACCGCTTTAGAAGCATTAACCAAAATACCGGCTACTGTTTTAAATATTTATGATAAAGTAGGCAGTATAGATGCCGGCAAATTGGCCAACTTTATTATTACCACCGGGCCCGTATTTGACGATAATACTAAAATTGTTGAGAATTGGATACAAGGAAGAAATTATGCCATTAATCCTGCTGAGTGGAATACGGTAAGCGGAGAATATACCCTTACCCTTCAATCACCCAAGGGGCAACAAACTTATACCCTAATAGTTAAAAACAGCACTACTGCACAAATACAGCAAGCCGATACCGTTCCTATTAAATTAACCTACGATGGTAAAGCCGTTAAAATGCAGTTTGCATTAGAAGGCAATAAAAAAGCAGAAGGCGAAAGACCCCATCGTGCCGGCCAATACTTATTAAGCGGTATGGCATTAAAAGAAAACTGGAGTGGAACCGGCCGCGATGATATGGGCAATGCCTTTACCTGGACTGCCACTTACACCAAGCCTTTGCCTGCTGAAACACCCAATAACCGCAGAAGGATGCAAAGCCGCCCCATGGCTAAAGTAACCTATCCGTTTGATGGTTATGGCTTTGAAGAAATGCCCAAACAACAAACCTTATTAATTAAAAATGGTACGGTTTGGACAAACGAAAAAGAAGGCATTGTAGCAAATACCGATGTATTAATTAAAAACGGTAAAATTGCCAAAGTAGGCAAAAACCTTAGCGACCCAACCGCTACTGTAATTGATGCTACCGGTATGCATGTAACACCGGGTATTATTGATGAGCACTCACATATAGCGGCTGCCTCTATTAATGAAGGGGGTCAATCCGTAACATCTGAAGTGCGCATTGGCGATAACTTAAATCCGGATGATATCAATATCTACCGCCAATTAAGCGGTGGGGTAACAACCTCACATATTCTGCATGGTTCTGCCAACACCATTGGCGGCCAAACACAATTAATTAAATTACGGTGGGGTGCTGACGATGAGCAATTGAAATTTGCCGGTGCAGATCCTTTCATCAAATTCGCATTGGGTGAAAATGTAAAGCGCACCACATCGCCCAATAACAATCGTTTCCCCGATACCCGAATGGGAGTTGAACAAGTAATGGTAGATGCTTTTACCCGTGCATTGGATTATGAAGCCGCCATGAAAAAAGATCCCATTAATACCCGTCGCGATTTGGAATTAGATGCATTGGTAGAAATACTGAACAAAAAACGCTTTATTACTTGTCACTCATATGTGCAAAGTGAAATAACCGCAGCTATGCGGGTGGCCGAGCGTTTTGGATTCCGCTTTAACACTTTTACCCATATTTTAGAAGGGTATAAAGTGGCCGATAAAATGAAAGCCCATGGCGCCAACACTTCTACATTCAGCGATTGGTGGGCATATAAAAATGAAGTAAAAGATGCCATTGCATATAATGCCTCAATTATGCACAAAGTTGGCTTGAATGTTTGTATTAATTCTGATGATGCGGAAATGGCTCGTCGTTTAAATCAGGAGGCCGCTAAATCTATTAAATATGGTGGCATGAGTGAGGAAGATGCGTTTAAAATGGTGACTATCAATCCCGCCAAAGCATTGCATGTGGACAATAAAGTAGGAAGCATAAAAGAAGGAAAAGATGCAGACATTGTTATTTGGTCTGCTAATCCGTTAAGCATTTATGCGGTAGCTCAGAAAACCATTGTAGATGGTATTATTTATTTTGACAGAGAAAGAGATGCCCAAATGCGCAAGAAAATTCAGGAAGAGCGCAATCGCTTAATTCAAAAAATGATTGGCGAAAAAAGAAATGGTGCACCGGTGTTAAGACCACAGCCCAGTTGGCAGTATGTGTTAAGCTGCGGCGATCATGACCATCATGATGGCATGATAACTATTGATATTAGCGAAGATGATGGCGTTTCAGCAGAAACACTGGAAACCCTTTCACAACAAAAATAATTTTCTGAAAGCAACTGCATTCATTCACAAAAAATTAAGCAAACATGAAAACTTTAAAAATATCGCTTCTGCTGGCCGTGTTGCTCATTAACGTAGCCGCCTTTGCGCAAGATGATGTTTCTCCCGCAAAACCCTATATGGGCAAATTATTTATTACCAATGGTACCGTACATGTTGGCAATGGTACAGTAATAGATAAAGCTACCATTGAAGTAGATAAAGGAAAAATCGTAGCCATACATACATCGCAGGTAAGCATACCCGCCGATGCCAGAACAGTAGATGCTACCGGCAAACAAGTGTATCCCGGTTTAATTTTACCCAATACCGATTTGGGTTTAAAAGAAATAGCCAATGGTGTAAGGGGCAGTAACGACTATTTGGAATTAGGCGATTTAAATCCCAATATTCGTTCCATTGTTGCCTATAATACCGACTCAAAAATTATCAATACCCTAAAAGCCAATGGCATACTGTTAGCCAGTGTAACACCCGAAGGGGGCAGCATCAGCGGTTCTTCATCCGTAGTACAATTAGATGCTTGGAATTGGGAAGATGCCGCGTATAAAATGGATAATAACATTCACATGAATATGCCCAGCTTTATACGCCGCCCCGGCAGAAGATTCGGAGCATTTGTTCCGGAAAACATGCCGGACCCGTCAAAAGCAGCGTATGAAAAAATTGAAGAATTGAAAAGCTTTTTCCGTCAGGCCAAAGCTTATTTGGCAGAGCCCAAACATGCACAAACCAACTTAAAGTTTGAGGCTGTAAAAGGTTTGTTCGATGGCAGTAAACATTTATTCATCCATGCCGATCAGGTAAAACAAATGTTGGCAGCCATTGATTTTGCCAAAGAGTTCGGCTTTAAAGTTACCTTGGTTGGCGCCAGCGATTGTTACCAAATTACCGATTTGCTGAAAGCCAATAATATTTCTGTTATTTTAAATCAGGAACACGCCTTGCCTACTACTGAGGATGATGATATTGATCAGCCCTTTAAAACACCGGCCGAATTACAAAAGGCAGGAATTCTTTTTGCTTTGAACGATGCCTTTGATGAAGCTCGTTACCGCAACTTAATGTTTAATGCCGGAACCGCAGCTGCTTATGGTTTAACCAAAGAACAAGCTTTACAGGCCATTACTTTAAACAGTGCTAAAATTTTAGGCATTGATGATAAAACAGGCAGCATTGAAGTGGGAAAAGATGCGAATATTGTGGTAAGTGACGGAGATATATTAGACATGCATTCCAGTATTATTCGTCATGCTTTTATTCAGGGGCGTGAAGTAAGTTTAGAAAACAAGCAAACCGAATTGAATAGAAAATACCTGACCAAATATGGGTTACAATAGTTGATGATAAGAAGCCCAATATGCACAAAAACCAAAAAGAGGTTGCCGCTTCCCCAAATGGCAGCCTCTTTTCTTTTCTGCCTCCCCGCATTTCTATACCTTAGCTGTTATGCAGAAAAAGTTATTTTTATTAGATGCGTTTGCCCTTATTTTCAGGGCATATTATGCATTAATTCGCAATCCAAGGGTAACCAGTAAAGGAAAAAATACCAATGCACAGTTTGGATTTACCAATACATTGATTGAATTGCTGAATAAAGAAAAGCCCACCCACATGGCGGTATGCTTTGATATGGAAGGACCCACAGAGCGCCATACCGATTTTGCGGATTATAAAGCCAATCGCCAGGAAGCACCGGAGGATTTATTGGCCGCTGTTCCTGATATTAAAAGAATTATTGAAGCCTTTAATATTCCCGTTTTAGGAGTACCGGGTTATGAAGCCGATGATGTAATCGGTACCCTGGCTTGGGAAGCCCACGATGCCGGTTATGAAGTATTTATGGTAACCCCTGACAAAGATTATGGTCAGTTGGTACGCAAAGGCATTACCATTTATAAACCGGCTTACCAGGGCGGAACAGTTGAATTATTAGGGCCGAAAGAGGTATGCGAAAAATGGAATATTGATAATATTAGTCAGGTGGTAGATATGCTGGCATTAATGGGCGATGCGGTAGATAATATTCCCGGCATACCCGGTATTGGCGAAAAAACAGCCGCCAAATTGCTGAAAGAATATGGAACCCTGGAAAACATTTTGGCGAATGCCGACAATATTAAAGGTGCTGTTGGCGAAAAAATAAGAAATGGAAAAGATAGTGCCTTAATGAGTAAAAAGCTGGCTACCATTATTACCAATGTACCCATTCAGTTTCATGAAGAAGATTTTAAAGTAAAGCCCTTTAATAAAGAAAAGCTGATAGAAGTATTTACCGAACTGGAATTTAAAACCTTAGGCAAACGCGTATTGGGAGAAGATTTACCAGCCTTTACCACTGCGCCGCAGGCAGTACAAACCGATTTGTTTGGTGCACCGGTAGCAACCGCCAATAGCAGCAAGGGCAAACCGTTGGTGGCCGAAAATGAAACAGCCGTTACGGAAACCTTTGGTTTACAAAACAGCCAAACCGTTCAGCATACCTACCATTTAATACAAACCCCTGCACAAATACAAACGTTATTGCAAAAGCTAATGCAGCAAAATGCCATTGCTTTTGATACGGAAACAACGGGCATTGACCCCAATACTTCACACCCCGTGGGGTTGAGTTTTGCTTATCAACCTCACGAAGCCTATTATGTACCTGTACCCAAAGAGCCCGAAGCAGCCCGGAAATTGTTGCATCACTTTATACCGCTTTTCGAAAGAACCGACGTGTTATGGATTGGGCAAAACATTAAGTACGATATATTGGTTTTAAAATGGCAGGGTATTGAGTTAAAGGGAAAAATTACAGATACCATGCTGGCGCATTATGTGGTAGAGCCCGATGGAAAACACAGTATGGATGCCCTGAGTGAACAATACTTGCGGTATCAACCCATATCCATTGAATCGTTGATTGGAAAAAAGGGGAAAGACCAAGGCAATATGCAGGATGTACCATTGGAAGAGATAAAAGAATATGCAGCTGAAGATGCGGATATTACTTTTCAATTGCAACAAGTACTAATACCATTGGTAAAAGAGAAAAAAGTAGAAAGGGTATTGTATGAAATAGAAAATCCTTTAGTGCCTGTGTTGGCCAATATGGAATATGAAGGCGTTGCCATTGATGTGGACTTTTTAAAATCGTACAGTAAAACATTGGCACACGAAGCCAAAGTGGCCGAAGAAAATGTATATCGATTGGCAGGGGTACGATTTAATTTAGCCTCACCCAAACAATTGGGAGAAGTGCTGTTTGAAAAGTTGCAATTAGATCCTTCTGCCAAAAAAACAAAAACCGGTCAATACCAAACCGGTGAAGATGTGTTAGCAAAATTGGCTTTAAAGGGCCATCAAATAGTAGAAGACATATTAGCGTTTCGGGAACTTACAAAATTAAAGTCAACTTACGTTGATGCCTTGCCGCAGTTAATCCATCCCATTACCGGCAGGGTTCATACGTCTTATGCACAAGCGGTAGCCGTAACCGGCCGATTGAGTAGTAATAATCCTAATTTACAAAACATACCTATTCGCAGTGAACGAGGCCGCGAAATACGCAAAGCATTTATTCCCCGCGAAAAAAACAGAATAATGATGAGCGCCGATTATTCGCAAATTGAATTGCGGATAGTAGCTGCGATTAGTGGTGATGCCAATATGTGCGCTGCGTTTAAAGAAGGAAAAGATATACATGTGGCAACGGCTGCAAAGGTTTATGGCGTACCCGAATCGGAAGTAACGAAAGAAATGCGTTATAAAGCCAAAAGCGTAAACTTTGGAATTATTTATGGACAAGGTGCTTTTGGTTTAGCCGATAACCTGGGCATTTCACGAACCGAAGCCAAAGAAATTATTGACAACTACAAACAGCAATTTCCGGGCATTACCCAATACATGCAAAGCACCATTGCTTTTGCACAAAAAAATGGTTATGTGGAAACCTTGATGGGAAGAAAGCGTTGGCTAAAAGACATTAATTCAGCCAACTTTACCGTTAGGGGTTATGCTGAGCGCAATGCCATTAACTCGCCCATACAAGGAACTGCGGCAGATATGATAAAACTGGCCATGATAAAAATTGCAGCAGACCTGAAAAAACATCATTTGCAGTCGGCTATGATATTGCAAGTGCACGATGAATTGGTATTTGATGTGTTGGAAGAAGAGGTAGAAAAAATAAAGCCCATCATTTTAAATAACATGCGGGAAGCATTAATTCTACCCAATAAAGTACCTATTGAAGCAGAAATAGGTACCGGCAAAAACTGGTTAGAAGCACATTAATTCCACAAAACAAACAATGAAACAGCAAGGCGTAAACGTTATGAAAGCAGTAATAGGTTGGCCATCTAAATTTTGGCAATGGGGTATTGCAATTGTTTTGGCAATGGTTGTAGTTATGCAGGCCTGCCAGCCCAAAAAGCATTATGCACACCCCCATGTACAAATTGAAACTACCTTAGGTTATATAGAGGTGGAATTATATCCTGAAAAAGCACCCAAAACGGTAGCGGCTTTTTTAAGTTATGTTGATTCCGGGTATTATAAACGTGCCAATTTTTATCGGGTATTGAATGATGTGAATCAACCCATGAATGCGCCTAAAACAGAATTGGTACAAGGCGGTATTTGGAAAACGAATAATGATTTAGCGCGCTCAGTTCCCGGTATTCCGCATGAAAGCACCAAGCAAACCGGCTTACAACATGAAGAAGGTACTATTTCATTGGCCAGAATGGCACCCGGTACTGCGGGCACTGAATTTTTTATTTGTATGGAAAGAGAACCCGGCCTGGACTATGGTGGGGTGAATATGGAAGACAAGCAAGGTTTTGCGGCTTTTGGAAAAGTAGTGAAAGGAATGGATATTGTTAGAAAGATATACAACAGTAGCGATTACAATCAATACCTGGACCCGCCGGTAGTTATTTTCAACATACGGCGGGTAGGTGAATGAGGTATAACTATCTTTTTAATAATTTAAAAGCTATTTCTCTACCTAAGCCTCTAAATAACGCCAGGTTAATCCAAAATAGTGCGAATTGTTCCATTAATGTAAATTGATCATTACCACCAACATCATAACATTCAGCAAAACCGGCGTCTTTAGCCAGTTGAATAGCCCCTTGTTTTCCTTTTTCACTATTGCCCGCAACAAAAGCATCAATTTCCCAATTGCCGTATTGGGTATTTTCCATGTTATTGTATCCGGTGGTATTAAAGCATTTTACCACATCTGTGGTTTGTGTGTGGGCTAAAATGGCATCGGTGGTATTGCTAAAGCCTTCCGGTCCTTGTTTCATTACAATATTCATGGCATCAATAATTATTTTTCCGGAAGTATCGCCCAACGATTGGGTAACGGGGATAGTAGCTTTAGCCGGGGTTGCCAGTAAAATAACGGCAGCATTTTTCACTGCATCGGAAATGGAATGCACAGAAGTATTGGGGTTATTGAGCAAATGTTTTCCTTTAAAATTTTCCCTATCATTTACTCCCAATAAAATAGTATGTCCTTTTTGTGCCCATTTGGTAGCCAAAGCGCCACCCACATTTCCGGTACCGATTATTGCAATATGCATAAGTTGCTTTTTTTAATGGTTAATAAATAGGCTGTTGAACAAACACTAACCATACCCATTTAGATAATGGTTACTGTTGTGCAGTTGCTAACAAGAAAATACAGTTGGCTACTTTAATTGTTTAACGCTTCAATTAATAAGCTTGCTGCTGCTGCGCCTGAATTTTGCTGTTGTCCGGTAATCAATAAGCCATCTCTAATAGCAAATGATGTAAATGCCGGTGCCACTTTAAATGTAGTGTCAGCTATTTTTTTAGCTTCTTCTTCTATTCTATAAGGTTGAATTTTCATGCCTACTGCTTGGTCAGCAAAATCCTCTTCTGAATTGGCAAAACCGGTCCAGCTTTTTCCTTTTACTAACAATGCCCCGTTTGAATCTTTGGCTTCTAACAAAACAGTAGTAGCATGACAAACAGCCGCAACTGGTTTATTGTTTTCATAAAAAGCAACCAACAAATTCTGTAAACTCGTATTGCCTTTAAACGTGTACATAGGTCCTTGACCTCCTACTAAAAATAAGGCATCATAATCATTTACCTGCACCGATGAAAGCTTTAATGTATGGTTGAGCATTTGCTGAAATTCCGGTTTTTGCAAGTAGCCTAAGGTAATAATATCGTTTGCGGAATAACCACTGCTGTCTGTGGGATTAGAGTAGGTATCCATTTCAATGCGGCCACCCTCTGTGGAAGCCAATTCAATAGCATAACCAGCTTCTTGTAACACCAATAAAGGATGCGTCAATTCGGCAGCCCAAAAACCAATAGGCCATCCGGTTTGGGTGGATATAGCCGGCGAACTTGCAACCATTAAAATTTTTCCTTTTGGTGTTGCACCATGCTGATGAACATACTGTGTTTTTTCTACATAATTTTTCATTGTGTTTGCGTTTGAAGGTGATGAATAAATTTTCAAAAGCAAAGGTGTTTTATACTATGCTATTTTTTCTTTACTTACCAATTTGTGTGGTACTCACTTTTAGGAAAGTATGGGTATTTTGCCTATCTTAACTGCAAGCACTTTTATTGTGCAGTATGAACGGTGTTGATAAACTGTATTATTAATTTTGAAATAGTTGTATGCCCGAGTTTATTTATAAAAAAAAGCTTTATTATAACCCTGTTGAGTTTGCAATGGACCGCATTGGCGGCACCTGGAAAATCCCCATATTATGGCGATTAAAAAATAAAACGTTTCGGTATGGCGAATTGAAGAATGATATTCCCCATATAACCCATAAAATGTTGAGCAGCCAGTTAAAGGTATTGGAAGAAGAAGGGTTTATTAACCGAGTTGTTTATGCTGCTGTACCCCCAAAAGTGGAATACTCCATTACGGAAAGAGGGCTAGCTGCCATAAGCGTAATTGAAGTAATCAGAAATTACGGTATTCATTTAATGCAGGAATTTGGGATTGATGAAACGATTATCAGAAACATTCAATAAAATTAAAAAAGCGGCAGCTTGTTTAAAACCAACTACCGCTTTCAGAAGAAAAATTGGGGTATAACTTATTGCTTTTTCAATTCCATTTTTTGAATATTACCTTGTCCATCGGTTGTTTTCCAAACTTGGTATTTTGCTTTGTTGGTTACAATAATCCATGATTTTGGAAATTGTGCATTCTCACTATTCAGGGTAACATTATTTCCATTGATGGTCCAAGTAAATGGTTTTTGATCGTTGGTTTGGTTACCCAAAATAGAATAACTTAACGATTTTACACCTGTACCATCTTTTTTGAACTGAATGGTGCCTACATTACTGGCTGAAGCATTTTGCTGGCTAATGTTGGTTTCCTGAAATTTTACAATATTCCAGGTGCCGGTAAGGCGTTGCTGTAATGTACAGCTGCCTAAAGCAATAGCAGCAATTAATACTAAATAAATTTTGTTGAATTGTTTCATAATCAAACGGTTTTATTTTTTCTTATAAACGGGTACGGTACTGCATGGTTCACCGTACATAATACTTTTTGCCACCGGTTGCAAAAGGTTGGTCAATGTTAAATAAACAGCAGCCGAAACCGGTAAATCGCCACAACCTTTAATCACCACTCTTTTATCTGTAAACTCAACCACTGGTAATGCCTGAATATTTTGTAACCAAGCTTGTTCAAAAGCTTGTTCGGGTGTACCAAAAAAAACTTTTCGAGCAACCGGGGTTAAATAAGTGGCTACCAACATATATGCCCACATGGGTATAATGGCATCGGCAGAACAAAATACGGCAACAACAGCACCATCATAGTTCGACCAATTGATTTGTTGCAGGGCAGCTCTAAAATCTTTTTCTTTTAAAATAAGCCCCATGAATAAATAGTCTTTTAAATCGAATGACAACACCGACTGTTTCGGGGCAAAATCTGCCGGGTCTAAGGTTATTAAACCACTTTCTGCTACTTTATTAACAATGGGTGCTGTGTCCATATGCAAACTATTCATGATGCAAAGATACCCAATTCCGCCCGTAGGGCATTACTACATACGTTAAAAAAGGCCTCCGGAATTCATCCGAAGGCCTTTGCCTATGATTTTGTTGAAGCAATTAATAGAATTGACTGCGGTAATCTTTAACAACGGCAGTTTTACGTAATGCATCCATACCGCGATAAATAGCCATACGCAATGATTGCAATAAAGTTTGCTTAACGCCCTGCGTCTCATCGGGGGTTGTTGGTTTGCTGCTAATGGCATTAATTTGAATGGCAAATACACCGTTAGTACCTGCAATTGGGGGAGTTACTTTATTCAAATAAGCTTTGTTAAATGATGCACCGGTAAACTTAGCATCGTTGCCTATACCGGTAATAAACGGTGCACTGAAGGAAATGCTATCTGCTTTTTGAACCTGTGTGCCGGTTGCGCTAGCATAAGCATTTAAATCGTTGCCGGATTTGAACTTAGTATCTAATAATATTTTGGCTTTCTTTTCATTGCGAACAATGGGCTCAATCATGGGTCTAAGAATTGAAGCAGGAGGTAAGCCCGGTTTAATATCGGCAGTGATTAAGGGAACAACATAGTTGTTACCGATACGAACGGGATCTTGATCCACATCGCCTACACTGTGCTCATATATCCAACGAACCAATTGACGGCTATCGCCTAAATTAGGAATAGTGTAATCGTTTTCTTTAATATCGTCGGCTGTTGCAATGGGTTTGTTCATTTTAGCAGCAGTAGCTTCAAACTCTTTTTTGTTTTTGCTAAGCGAAACAAACTGAGCAGCGGCACTAACGGCAGCAGCATCGGTTTCATTGCTAATGGTAATGGGCTTAGCATAATAAGCAATTTTATAGGCAGGCGAAGAACCTTTTTGACCTAAAACCTCAACATAGTGTAAACCATATTCGGTAGTAATTACTCCTTTGGTTCCAACAGGATTTAAAAAGCTGAAGTCATTAAAAGTGGGCACCATACGGCCGGTAGTAAAATAATCGTAAACGCCACCGGTATTCTTATTCCCATCATCAGAATATTTCATTGCCACAGAATCGAAAGGAACGCCGGCTTTTAATTGCATTTCAACAGTGTCCATAATTTTACGGGCTGTACTGTCATCTCTTACTCTTTGTAAAACACCGGTTTGAGGGTCTTGTTGATGCGTAGCCACTAAAATATGGCGCACTTTGGCTGAATCGGGTAATTGTTTTACGGCAATCAGTTTTGCAATTACATATTCATTGCCATCCAAATAAGGGCCATACACACCATTTACGGGTAATTTTACAATAGAATCAATGCTTTTTTGGTGTATTTGATTTTTAGAAATATAGCCGTCGTAGTAAGGTAAATCAGATGTATTTTGGGCAAAAAAAGTATTAATATTTGTGTTGGAAGCTAATTCAGCTTTTTTGGCCAAAACAGCATTAAAAGCAGCCAATGAGTCGGCTGAGCTTGGATCTGCATTAAAAGTTACATAAGCAATATTACGTGTTTCCTCGTCGCGTTTATATTCGTCTTTGTGTTTGTTGGCATAGGCCATAATTTCATCATCACTTACTTTAACGCTAGAATCAGGAATGGCACTATAAGGTGCATAAACATAGGAAACATTAGATAAAAGATTATTATCTTCTACAGTTTTATTCACCAACCATTTTGGAACGTACATGGCTTGCTGTAATAAAGCTTGGTATTTAGCTTGTAAGGCTTGCTGAATGGCCGGTTTTATATAAGCCTCTTCCACTTGTGCCATTTCTTGTGCATTTCTCGATTTTTTCAATCTATCGAAAGCAGCTTTGGCCTCATCCACCATAAACATACCTGTTTTAGGGTCGGTAAATTCACGCTTTAAAGGAGAAGTAACAGGATTAAATAAAATATCGCTAACCTCTTTCGGTGTAATGGTTAATCCCAATTTTTTGTATTGCTGTTCCATTATAATACTGGCAACTTCATTATTCCACAGTTGCGCAATCACCTGTTCACGATTGGCACCACGACCGCCATACATGCTTACCTTTTCTTCAAAATCGGCACGTTCAATTTTTTGGCCATTTACTTTACCAATTACCGTTGTGTTAGAAAAGAAATTACCCCGGCGAAAAGAACCATCTTGTAAAATGAACGCCAATAATGCTAATGCAATAATGCCGAAAATAAACCAGGCACCTTTGTCGCGTATGCGTTGAATAACAGACATAATTATAATTGTTAGTAAGAAATTTTTATAAGGATGGCAAAAATAGGGGAATAAATTTATTGCACAAATTGTGGAAAAATATGTTTGCAGGCAATGCACTGCCAATATATACAATAACCATGGGGCACTAAAAGACATGGGCGTTAAGCACCAAACTTAATCAAAATGGTATAGGCATGAAAGTGGCAGCTTTAAAGGCTATTGGCCGCATTCACTTCCGCGTTTTGAAGAAGGCTGTCCGGCAATGCCTGTGCAAGGGTTGATTGTGCCAAGTATTGTTGGTTAGTGCTGTATATAAACAAACAACTACCCTCTTTTATGGTGTTAATGATGGCTGAAGTAATTTTTGGCGGCAATGCGGGGCAACCTTCGCTTCTTCCCAAATAGCCCTGCATGCGAATAAATTGTTCGTTTACATAATTGGCCGCATGCATTACAATGCCTCTGTTCAAAGCGTTATCATTAATGCCGGGTTCTAAACCATTTAAGCGAAGGGCAAAACCATGTTTTCCTTTATAAGTATTTTCCGTTACATAAAATCCCAAACTGCTTTCATAGCTGTTGGGGCGGTTTGAAAACCGAGTGGCCATTAACTTACCTGAATTTTTACCATGTGCTACATAGGTATTGAACAATAAAGCCCCCTTTATTACATCAATTACAAATAATCTTTTTTGGGTAGAGGGTAAACTAAAATCAACGATGGTTAGCAGTTGATTATTTTGAATTTTGCCTGCCTCGTATAATTCGTGCATACCGGTGTAGGCCATTTCAAATGCTTGATAGGAAAGCCCTTTTGCGGCCAAAGCCAATTTTTGGTATAAACTGAATGAACTTTTGGTAACGTTGCTTTTATTAGAAGTGGCAGTAGGGCCATAAGCTTTACCCGGCGCAAAGCTGAAAAGGGTAAACATTGTAACAGCAAATAGGATAAATTGGATGGATTGTTTGCAAAACTTCATCATCGGACCGCACATTTTAAATTCTTGAAAGCTGCAAACTAATCCATATCATGAAAAAGTAGTGCCAACAGCCAATTTTATTAACCTTTCATTAACATATTAAACACAATAAATTACTGCATACCCAACCAGGCGTAATAGCCTGCACCCAATAAGGGGGCTTGTTGATTTAACACTACATAAACGGTAACTTCGGCTAATAATTGGCGCATGCGACCACTGTTTTGAAAGGTATCATCCCAAACCTCGGGTTTAAGCAAAGGAAGTACTTTAGGGGCAATGCCACCGGCCAGGTATAAGCCGCCTGTAGCCTTGAATTTTAAAATTAAATTGGCTGCTTCAATGGAAAGATAGCGATTGAATAAGGCCAAAGCTTCTATACAAACAGGACAAATTCCCTGTGCAGCAGCATGGCTAATGGCAGCCGCTTTATCAGTGGCTGAAACAATAGTAGCTTCAACATCCGAAGGACAATGTTTTTTTTCTCTTTGAGTTAAAAAGTCCCATATATTTTCAATGCCCAAACCGCTTAATAAACGTTCCCAGCTAACATGTTTAGGGTATTTTTCCAGCAAAAAATGCATCAATTCAATATCCTGAAGCGTTCGGGGAGCAAAGTCGCTATGCCCGCCCTCGGTTGCAAAAGGATGATAAGCTTTACCATCAAAATACATTCCTGCTTCACCCAATCCGGTACCGGCGGCTAAAATGCCAATATTACCGGGGGTTTCATCTTTTCCCTTGTGTAAAATATGTACCTCATCGGGTTTTAATGCTGCTAATCCGTAAGCGGTAGCTTCTAAATCGTTCAAAATAGCTACGGGGCAATTATTGATTAAACTGCTGATTTCTCTTGCATTAATTTCCCAACTTAAGTTGGTAAACTTTACCGAGCCTTCAATAATAGGGCCTGCAACCGATAAACATACCCTTTGAGGGGTTGGTTGCCCGGCTAAAAAATCGTTCAAAATTTCCTGAAAGGAATGGTAGTTTTTGCTCGAGTAGCGTTGCTCTTTTAATGTGGTAAAGCCATTGCCATTTACTTTAAATAAAGCCATATTCGCTTTGGTTCCACCAATATCGCCTGCCAAAACTATAATGTTGTCGGGGGCTGTTGCTAAATGCTGAAAAGCAATCGGAAGAAATAATTGGGGTTTCATAATAAGCGGCAAGTTACAACAAACATAGTTTTAAAAATGCCAATGAGTTGTTGAATTTTTTAAAATAAGAATATGCACATACTACCTTTTTACGCAGCATTGCCTTTATATTGCAGCCCGGAAATGGAGAAAGTACACCCTTCTTTTGTGAATAAACTTAATGCACAATAAACCATTTTTGCAAGCTTCAATTTCAAAAAGCCGAATACGAAACCAATGACAGAACCACATTATTTAAAAGGATTGAATGAACCTCAACGCGAAGCGGTTACTACCATTAATGGCCCGTTGTTAATTATTGCCGGTGCCGGTAGTGGAAAAACAAAAGTATTAACCACTCGTATTGCCCATTTAATGGCCAATGGCGTTGATGCTTTTAATATTTTGGCTTTAACGTTTACCAATAAAGCGGCCCAAGAAATGAAGGAGCGGGTTGAAAAAATTTTAGGTAATAATGATGCCCGCAATTTGTACATAGGCACTTTTCATAGTGTATTTGCCCGCATTTTACGGGGCGAAGCACATAAATTAGGCTACCCGGCTAACTTCACTATTTATGATACGGATGATAGTCGCTCGGTATTAAAAACAGTGATCAATGAATTGAATTTAGACGATAAACACTATAAGCCCAATATTGTACACAACCGTATTTCAGCCGCTAAAAATGCGTTGGTGGGTCCGGCTGAATATGCTACGGATTATTACATTCAGCAAGAAGATATGCGGGCCAATCGGCCGGCTATTGCTCAAATTTATGCAGCATACGCGGCTCGTTGTTTTAAAAATGGAGCAATGGATTTTGATGACCTTTTGTTGAAAATGTACGAACTGTTGAAGACGCATCATGATGCCTTGCATAAATACCAAACCAAGTTTAAGTATATACTGATTGATGAGTATCAGGATACCAATCCTGTTCAGTATCAAATTACCAAGTTGTTGGCCGCCATGCATGAAAATATTTGCGTGGTGGGCGATGATGCTCAAAGTATTTACAGCTTTAGAGGTGCCACCATTGAAAATATTTTACAGTTTCAAAAAGATTATGATGATGTAAAATTGGTGAAGCTGGAGCAAAACTACCGAAGCACCGATACCATTATTAAAGTGGCCAATGAGGTAATTAAAAATAATAAAGGGCAAATTCCTAAGTTGTTATGGACAGAAAATGCAACCGGAGAAAAAATTAAACTGGTACGCACCATGACGGATAATGATGAAGGCAAATTTGTGGCTGATACCATTCAGGAACAGAAATTGCGCAATCATTATGAAAACAAAGATTTTGCTGTTTTATACCGAACCAATGCTCAAAGCCGTTCGTTTGAAGAAAGCTTGCGGCGTATGGGTATTCCCTATAAAATTTATGGCGGATTAAGCTTCTATCAACGAAAAGAAATTAAAGACTACATTGCTTATTTGCGTTTAATTGTAAACACCAAAGATGAAGAAGCTTTAAAGCGTATTATCAATTACCCTGTTCGGGGCATTGGAAAAACATCACTCGAAAAAGCCGTAATTATTGCCAATGAACAAAATACTACTTTGTTTGAAGTATTGCAATCGGCAGCTGCCAATGGTTTTAAAGGAGCAACTTTAGAAGCCATGCAAAACTTCGTCACCATGATTCGGTATTTTCAAACCCTTATGGCAACCAATAATGCATACGATGTTGCTGTACAGGTGGGAAAACACACCAATTTGGTAAAAGAATTGTTTAACGATAAAACCACAGAAGGCCTGGCCCGTTATGAAAACGTACAGGAATTGCTGAATAGTATTAAAGAATGGACCGAAATGCCCGATAATGAAGATGGCGAAATGGTAGATAAATCATTGGGCAGCTATTTACAACAAATTACATTATTAACCGATGCGGATAAAGACAATGACCCTGATGCGGATTCTGTAAAGCTAATGACCATCCATGCTGCTAAAGGTTTGGAATTTAAATGTGTGTTTGTGGGTGGCATAGAAGAAACCTTATTTCCGAATGCCATGAGTATAAACTCAAGAGAAGAATTGGAAGAAGAACGTCGGTTGTTTTATGTTGCCGTAACACGTGCTAAAGAAAAACTTTGGTTAAGTTATGCCAATGCACGCTACCGATTTGGCAGTTTGGTGCAGAATGAGCCCAGCCGCTTTTTGGAAGAAATGCCGGATAGTTTATTGGATAAAACCTATGCGGGTGGCGGTGCTCGGAATAATGCAGGCAACGGCTTTAATAACGGTAGTGCCTTTGCTCGTATGCAAAGGGGCATGGGTTATAGCGATGTAGATGCTGCTGAAAAAAAATACGGGCCACCCCCTGCGAAAAAAGCAAGCAGCAAACCCTCATACATGCCGGCTACACCTCCTCCGCCCAAAGTGGTGGAGCATATACCTTCTGCCAATTTTGAACCCAGTGATCCACACGATATGGAGGCCGGTCAAACTGTTGAACATCAAAAATTTGGTTTTGGCAAAATTGTAAAAATTGAAGGTGGTGCCCATAATCCCATTGCCACCATTCAATTTCAGCACAATGGTGAAAAGAAGATTATGTTGAATTATGCAAAAATTAGAATTGTGCAGCAGTAATGGACTGTTACAATTCGTAAAATAATAGTAAATGAAAGCCATTGTATTTGAACAAAGCGGAAAAGCAACATCGGTACTAACATTGCAAGAGGTGCCTCAGCCGCAGCCTTTGGAAGGAGAGTTGTTAATTAAAGTATTGGCATCTACCATTAATCCTGCAGACATATTATTCATTGCCGGTAAATACAGAATGCAGCCCAACCTACCGCAAATTGCCGGGTTAGAGGGTGTGGGTGTAGTAATGCAGCAAGGAAAAAACACCCTAACACCCACTCAAACATTAGTGGCTTTTCGTCATAAAAATGTTTGGGCGGAATATGTGGTGGTACCCGAAAAAAAAGATAATTGTGTTACCTGCCAATTTTTCGATAGAGAAAGCCGCTCAGTTCTCTCTCAATCCAATTACTGCATACGGGCTATTATCGCAAGCACGCTTGCAACAAGGAAATTGGTTGTTGTTAACAGCTGCAAATTCAGCCCTTTCAAAAATTGTCATTCAATTAGCGGCACAAAAAAAATATTCAACCATTGCGGTAGTTCGGAAAGCAGAAGAAATAGCAGCATTAAAAGCATTGGGCGCTACGGAAGTGGTATTATCAACAAATCCGCAGCTAACCAATACAATTTTATCCATCACTCAAAATAAAGGTGTTAATGCATTGTTCGATGCTGTAGGCGGCAACCTGCTAACACAATTGTTACCAACCGTTGCGCCATTTGGTAAGGTATTGATATATGGGTTGTTAGATGATCAGCCCGCGCAATTGTACAATGATACCATTGTTTTTAAAAATTTATCTCTCATGGGCTTTGGCGTGGATGCCTGGTTGCAAACCTTATCGGAAAATGAGCAAAAGGAAATGCAAACCTATTTAATAGAAAACTTACAGCAGCCCGGATTTCAATTACCGGTGTCAGAAAAATTTCCTTTTACGCAGTTTATGGAAGCTATTCAAGCTTATGAAAGCGGCAACCAAAAGGGAAAAATTTTGTTAGAAATGAATTAGGCTCAGCCAAAATAGAAATATGGGTTGCCTGAAATGCTTTAGAAAACTTGTTCAAAACCATAATTGTTAGGTACAAAACAATCCCGTGTATTCAAAGTAAGTTCAATTTTTGAAAAGTAAGGTCTAAGCATTTTCGATAGCCGAAAAAACCAAGGGCATTTCTATTTTAGCATGCTGCATCCGCAATATTTTAGTAATTTTGTACTTGAATTTATAAATTGAAGTGTTATGATAAAAACCGGCAATACCATTGTTAGTATTTATACTGAAATGACGCCCAATCCGGAAACCATGAAGTTTGTGGCCAATAAATTATTATATCCCGGAAAAAGCATTGATTTTCAGGATGAGCGAAGTGCCGGCCCTTCGCCATTAGCGAAGGAGTTGTTTAGTTTTCCTTTTATTAAAAGTGTATTTATTGCCAGCAATTTTGTAACCTTAACCAAAACACCTGAAACAGGTGATTGGCAAGATGTAATTCCTACCATAAAACAATTTTTAAAAGATTATTTGGAAAACGGTGGTCCTATTGTAAATGAGGAAGAAGTTGCCCAAATTAAGCAAGAAGCCGGCAATGTTGTTGCGGCTGATGACGATGATGTGGTAAAACGCATTAAAGAATTATTGGAGAATTATGTGAAACCTGCTGTTGAAATGGATGGAGGTGCCATTCAATTCCGCAGCTATAAAGAAGGGGTGGTGAATTTAATGTTGCAAGGAAGCTGCAGTGGTTGTCCCTCTTCAATGATTACCTTAAAGGCAGGTATTGAAGGTATGATGAAACGCATGATTCCGGAAGTAAAAGAAGTAGTAGCGGAAGCTGAATAGTTTTTCATTTTTTATAGTTTTTCCCTTCTTCGGCTCATACTGAAGAAGGGTTTTTTGTTTTAAAACTTCAGGTAAACGCTACATTCCAAATAAAATGTGTTCGACAAGTTTTTTTCCGAAGCGGGAGTGGTATTGTTAGTAGTGGTAATGGTTGAACGGTTTTTTAAAGTATAAGTTGCGGTGGTTGTTGTTTCAATTTTATTTACCGGTATAGCATAAGTGGGGGTGATGGCAAAGCCCCATTTTTTGGCATCATAAGTTAAAGGCATGGATGCTTCATAGTCTAACAATGTTACTCCCGGATTTGGAACAACAGTAGTAGCTTTTACTGAAACTACGTTAGGATTATTTTTCTTAATGGCCTTTCCTACTCTTCTATTGGTGTATCCTTCATAAAAATGTAAACTGCTGAAATTTGCCGCCAGGGTTGGTGTTAAGCTCCATTGTTGTTTATCGGGTCCCCAGTTAAAAGCGTGCGCAATATTTGTATTGAAAGCTACGTCCGTTTTATTATCGAAAATAACATCGGCGCTGGCTCCCAGTTGTAAAAAATTAAAGTCATAGCTTAAGTCGGTGCCGAAACCACCTTTAATATCACTTTTAATGGCGGTACTTTGGGCATTATAAAAGGTTTTGTTGGCACGCACATCGCCACTGAAGTTATTAATGGAAAAGTTATAGCCGGCATCAAATGAAAAGTAATCAATTCTATTTTCATTAGCGGCAGCAGCATAAGCTGCGCTGGCACTAACATACCAACCCGATTTGTTGTAATAACCAAAAGTGGGTGTTATATAAGGCAACACTGTAGAGTCTTTACGACCATTGTATACGGCATTGCTTAAGTAATCTAATGAAGCTTTGAAATACGATTGAGTGTGGGTACTATCTGATTTTTGTTGTGCAAACAGGGGCTGCGTTAACCACGTGCATAGCATACCAATGCTAATAACTGCAATTTTTAAATGCCGCATATTGTAAGGGTTACTGATAAATTTAGTTATAAAGACCTACTTTTCGCACCAACGTTTAAAAAAGAAAATAAAATAAATACCGGCCAATTACTTGTATTATTTTTTTCTGTTAAGTAATTTGGTGAAAAAATTTTTGCGGTTAGCGGATTTTGAAGATTTTGTTTCGCTATCATCGCCCAGTAAATAGCCCCAGGGTTCAAGGCTTTCCACAGAGTCGAATATAATTTTTAAAATAGCAAGTATAGGCAATGCCAAAAACATGCCCGGAATACCCCAAAGCAAACTGCCAACAACAACTCCTAAAATAGTTGCCAAAGCATTTATTTTTACTTTAGAGCCCACAACTTTAGGCAATAAAAAATTACTATCTATTAAATGTACTGCAATCATAACAATAGCTACACCCAGTACGGCTGACGGAGTATTGTTGGTGTAAGTAACCAACATGCCAAATAACGTGGCAGTATATATGCCCAAATAAGGAATTAAATTTAAGATGGCTGCAACTACTGCCAGCAAAATAGCATATTGAACGCCAACAATCAATAAGCCTATGTAATTTAAAATGGCAACGATTAACAACTCAATTAATAAACCAAAAATATAATCTTTAATCATTAACCGAATACGGTGCAAAACATTAATAACGGTTAACGCATGGGTATTGCCGAAGCTTTTTACAAAGAAACCAATTATAATATGCCGATACAATAAAAACAAAAATGTATAAATGGGAATGAGCACCAAATACACCAGAACATTCGATAAGGTTGAAACAGTGCTGCCTACTATGGCCGATGTGCTGCTCATAGATTGAGCAGTAATGGAATCAATAAACTTTTTTAAATGTTGGTCGCTGATGTGAAAGCGCTGTTGAGCCCAGTTTTCCAAATCGGTTACAGCAATATACAACTGCTGAGCAACCTTGGGCACATCACTGCGAAAACTAATGATTTGAGATGAGATGAAATAAAACACAAATAGTACTACTAAAATAGCCAGCAATACGGCAATAAGTGCACTAATACCTCGCGATATGCCCCATTTCTCAAAAATATCGGCTACACTAATCAGTAACAAAGTAAACAATGCTGCAAATGCCAATGGAATAAAAAACGATTGTGCATAATACAGCAAAAGAATAATGAGGCAAATACTGATTAATGCATAAGCCAGTTTTTGTAAAAATGTAAGTGATGTTTTCAATAGGAAAAATTTGTTGATGAACGTAAAAATAATAAACAAAGCCAACTATAGCAGTTTAAGCATTACCTTTCTGCATAAAATTACAAATTCAACCACTTCGTTTAACTTGTATTCAAATTCAATACATACCATGAAAAGAATATTTGTTTTAATAGCTTTATTGGGCATTACAGGGCTACAAAGCTTGTTGGCGCAAGCACAAAAGTTTTACTATTTAACTTCTGATAGCAGTCAATTTGTACTTACCGATACCGGTGCAAAATATTTGGCAGCATTGCCCTTGCGTTGTATTCAGCAGGAATATCCCAACAAAGTAAATCATGTTGCCATTAGCGACAGTAGTCAGTTATTAACGCCTAAACAATTGCATCCGGCATTTTACGGTTGTTTCGATTGGCACAGCACAGTGCATGGGCATTGGATGCTGGTGGCATTATTAAAAAAATTTCCGCATTTGCCCGAAGCAGCAATGATTCGTAAAAAATTAAATGAAAACATTACTCCCGAAAATATTGCTCGTGAAGCGGCATACTTTAATACACCACTGAACAGTAGTTTTGAACGAACTTATGGATGGGCTTGGTTATTGCAGTTGCAAAAAGAATTATTAGGGTGGAATAATCCTGATGCTATTCAGTGGAGAAAAACACTTGAGCCATTGTGTGATACAGTGGTAAACCTTTGGATGCGTTTTTTGCCCAAACAAACTTATCCTAACAGAACCGGCGTGCATCCCAATACTGCATTTGGAATGGTATTGGCATTAGATTATGCCCGTGCAGCACATAATACCGTATTTGAACAAGCACTTATTCATGCAGCTAAAAAGTTATTTTTAAACGACAAAAAAATACCGGCATTATGGGAGCCCGATGGCACCGACTTTTTATCGCCTTCGTTAGAAGAAGCCGATTTAATGCGCCGTGTTTTAAATAAAACACAGTTTTTACAATGGTTCAATCAATTTTATACTCCGGCCGGTTTACAACATTTAACCGTACTGCCGGTAGTATCGGACAGGAATGATTTAACCATTGTGCATTTAGACGGTTTGGCATTAAGCCGAAGCTGGTGTATGCAAGGCATAGCCAAATTATTGCCCAACAACGATCCTCGCAAAAAAATGTTGCAACGCTCGGCAATAGCACATATGAATGCCAGTTTACCCCATATTGCATCGGGCAGTTATGGCGGCGAACATTGGTTGGCAAGTTTTGCAGTGTATGCTTTATTACAATAAAGTAGCTTCGGAACTGATAGCCATGTTTAATGCTTTTGAAACCGGACAGTTGGTTTCTGCATCTTTAACGGCTGCATCAAATTGTTCTTTAGAAATACCCGGCACTTTACCTTTTACGGTTAAATGTGATTGAGAAATTACGCCGTTATCTAATGTAATGGCACATTGTGTTTCCAAGGTTTCGGGTGTAAAGCCCATGGCGCCTAAAACAAAGCTAAGCTTCATGGTAAAACAACCGGCATGCGCAGCAGCAATTAATTCTTCCGGATTGGTACCCACACCATTTTCAAAACGTGAGTGGTAAGAATACTGATGTTGATTTAATACTGTGCTTTGAGTGGTTAGATGGCCATTGCCTTCTTTACCGGAGCCATTCCAAACGGCAGTTGCTGTTCTAATCATATTTGTAAATTTTTGAGTAAGCAAGTTACTAAATGTATTACCATCTATCTTTGATGCCATTAATAATTCCTTATTTCGTGAATGTATCGGAAATCTGGCACCAACTTATTCAGGGTATTCAGGAAACTTCTTTATTAGAATTTATTGGCACCATTTGTGGTATTGCCAGCGTTTTCTTCTCCCGAAGGGAAAATATTTTGGTGTATCCGGTGGGCATGATTAGCACCAGTATTTATATTTATTTATATGTGGTGCATGGTTTGTATGCCGATGCTTCGGTTAATTTTTATTACACGGTAATGAGTATTATCGGCTGGATAATGTGGAGCAGAAAGAAAAATCATGAAGTGGTATTGCATATTAGCTATAATACAAAATCGCAACAATGGTTAAGTGTTGGTTTTTTTGCAGTATGCTGGGTAATTCTTTACTTAGTATTGCACCATTTTACCGATAGTACCGTACCACAAGCCGATGCCTTTACTTCAGCTGCAGCCTTTACCGGAATGTATTTAATGAACAAAAAGAAAGTAGAAAACTGGTGGTGGTGGATATTAACTAATATTGCCTCAATACCGCTTAATTTTTATAAAGGCTTGGTATTTACCAGTTTCCAGTATTTGGTTTTATTAATTTTAGCTATAATGGGTTTAATTAGCTGGATGAAAAAAGCCAAACAATCTCATGCTTAAATGAATTGAAATTATGTTGCCTTATTGCTCATTTATTGCTAAACAAGATAATAACACCAACGGATATACGTTACATAAGCATTATCATGATAACCTGTATGGGTTTCCGATTTCTGACGATAATGAATTGTTTGCAAGGTTAGTGTTAGAAATTAACCAGGCCGGTTTAAGTTGGACAACCATTTTGAAGAAAGAAGCGGCATTTAGAAAAGCCTATCATAATTTTGATATTCAAAAGGTTGCTGCTTATCAACAAAAAGATGTTGACAGATTATTGAATGATGCCGGCATTATTCGTAATCGCTTAAAAATTAATGCAGCCATTCATAACGCAAATGTTATTATGCAATTACAAAATCAACACGGCTCATTTAAAAATTGGCTTGATATGCACCATCCACAAACAAAACAAGCTTGGGTGTTGTTATTTAAAAAGCATTTTAAATTTACCGGTGGCGAAATTGTGAATGAGTTTTTAATGAGCATTGGTTATTTGCCCGGCGCACACGATAAAGATTGTAACATATTTAATAAAGTACTGAAAACAAAACCGGCTTGGAGTATACAAACATTAAAAAAATAGTGGTTTTAGGTCCTGAAAGCACAGGTAAAACCACCCTGTGTAAAAACTTAGCGCAACATTTTAATACCTTATGGGTACCGGAATATGCCAGAGAGTATTTAGAAACAAAGGGACCAAAATATAATTATGATGATTTGGAAAAAATTGCTGCCGGCCAATTGGCACTTGAAGATAAGACTGCACAGGAAGTTGAAAATTTAAATCCGAAACCTTGTTGTTTATTCATTGATACAGATATGTATGTAATGAAAGTGTGGAGTGAATATGTATTTGGAAAATGCAGTCAATTTATTTTGGAAAATATTGTAGCAAGAAAGTATGACTTATACTTGTTGTGCAATATTGATGTGGAATGGGTTAAAGATGCATTAAGAGAATATCCCGATGAAACGCCCAGAAAAGAGTTAATGGCTATTTATACCGATGTATTGGCTAATCAAACTACGCCTTGGCAATTGATATCGGGCAATTATGACCAACGTACTGCCATTGCCATTAAAGCGGTAGAGGCGCTGTTCAAAAAATAAACTTACACAAGCGACTAACCGTTAGCGGTTATTGCCGATAATTTTCTGAATATCTTCATCATCTTCTATATTACGCATTTGTTGTAAAATTTGCGGGTAACGCCAGGCAACACGTCCGCTTATGGGTACTACGGTAAACTTTTTGGGATTTGGTAGGCAGGCAATGATCATGGCAGCCTCGGCACGTGATAAATTTTTTGCCGGTTTATGGAAATATTGCTGAGCTGCCGCTTCAATACCAAAAATGCCGGGCCCCATTTCAATGGTATTTAAATACACATCTAAAATGCGTTGCTTACCCCAAATTTTTTCAATTAAGAAAGTAAAATAAAATTCAAGCCCTTTGCGCAGGTATTTTGTGAAGCCACTACCCTGCCATAAAAAAACATTTTTAGCTGTTTGTTGCGATATGGTACTGGCGGCACCACCTAAAGGAATACGGCTTTTTTTGTTTTTCTTGGGATGCAGGCTTTTTTGAATGGCATCCCAATCAAATCCGTTATGATCAGGGAATGATTGGTCTTCACTGGCTATCGCAGCTAACTTAGCATTGTACGAAATATTATTCCATGAAACATAATCTCGCTTTAACCCATAGCTGAATGCGTTGCTAATTTGGGTAAGGGTTATGGGTGGCATTATCCATTTACAAACAATAACATACAATAAGGAAGAAAGAAAAAGAAACAGCACCACTCGTTTGGTCCATTTCCAGCATTTTGAAAAAAATTTGTTTGCAGCCATGTTGGCAATATACTATTTTGCCGGTGGCAGATGAATATATTCCAGCGTAAATTTTTTTCCTATTTTATAACCCGGTGGTTGTTTGTTTTTAAAAGGCTGAAGATAGTTGGTAATGAAATTTAATGCTACTGCTGAACCAAATTGAGCTAAATAAATAGCGGGCACGGTTAAGTTAAACTGATTGACAATAGCAATACCGCCAATAATTACCGCTGCTTTAAATATTAAGTTGCCCACATCAGCGCCGGTCATTCTTTTTGCCGGAATAATGGCAATATCTTTTACGGCAATGGTAACAAAACCCATAAAAATACTATCAATTGTGCTACCAAAAGCGGTGGGTTTTAAACCCATATATCCTAAATGAATAATAATGCTGTCATCGCGGCAAAAAAACACAAACCCCGAATAGGTGTTTTTGTCTTTGGTATAAACGGTAATGGGTTTGCCATTAAAAAAACGATCGATGGTATAACCATTTTTCTTTAACAGTACAAAGTCGTTTTGGGCCAATAACGGTAATGTATTGATGCAAAGCAGCAGCAGTAAGATATATTTCATTAAAGGAAAGTTACGTTAGGTATAATTGTTATACAACTAAAATTAGGTTAAAAGCGGCTGCTAAACTCTAAAGTGCCCCAAATTAAGGCAATGCCAAAACCAATGAGTATTAATCCCGAAATTTTGTTAATGCGATGTATGTTTTGAGGTGTAAGTTTTTGTCTGAGTTTCCCTGCTAATAGCACTTTGGCAATATCGGTGCATAAAACAAAAAGCAAGCAGGTACTAAACATAACAATACGATAACTGCGTGAAAAATCAACTACTGAAGTGGCAATTACCAACCAAAAGCCAATAACTCCCGGATTTAGTGTATTCATAAAATAGCCCGAGAAAAAGGTTTTAATGTAATCGCCTGTACTCATAGCAAGAACTTGACTGCCGTCTTCATTAATTTTTACTTTTTTAAAAAAGAAAACAAATATGCCAATGCCGATTAATAAAATACTGCCGCCAATGCCTATTTCCTTTTTAAAATCGAGTAAGTAGCGAAATAATTCGGTAAACAACTGACTAAATAAAACCAAAGTGATATCGCTGGCACTAACGCCGGCAACAAAGGTGAAACCACCTTTATGGCCATTATTGATACTTTGTTTAATAATGGAAAATATAACAGGGCCAACCGAAATGGCAAGCATTACCCCCAAAGCCAATCCTTTTAAAAATGGTGCTATCATAGCCTAAAAACAGGCTACTAAGATAAATGTTATTTGCTGTGGGCAGGCTGTTGGTGCAAATATTCCTCCCAATCTTTTAACATATTACCTTTTAATACCCTTGGAAATTTGTGTTGACCACCCAGTTTTCCTTTTAGTTGCATAAAGTCAAGGAATTGTTGTTCACTCAACACATCAACAAACACTTCTTTTAAAGCGCTTTTGCGTTCAACGGCATAGTCGTCGTTTAAAATTTTCAGGTTTTCGTCAATATGTTGTTTTAACAATTGGGGGTCAATTTGTTCATCGCATGCAATGTACCAATGGTGTGCAAAGAAGTTGTTGTAAGGAATACCGGCAACGGTAAATTCCGGAATGCAAATATTCAGTTGTTCACTGGTTAGTTGAATGGCTTTGTTCATGTTATCAACACTTAAGTGCTCACCAACTAAACTTAAAAAATGTTTGGTGCGACCGGTAATAATAATTTCACAACGGCTTTTATCAACAAACTTTATGGTGTCGCCAATTAAATACCGCCAGGTGCCTGCATTGGTACTAATGAGCAGGGCATATTCCTTCCCTTCTTCCACCTCATGCACCATAAAGGTTTCCGGGTTTTCAACCATATCGCCATTGCTATCAAAGTTGCTATCATTAAATGGAACAAACTCAAGAAATATGTGTTCATTGGTTACCAACCGCATTCCCTTTGCGTTTTGTCGGTCTTGGTATGCAATAAATCCTTCGCTTGCCAAATAAGTTTCAATGTAAGTAATTGGTTTACCCAGTAATTTTTCAAATCCTTTTTTATAGGGTTCAAAACTTACGCCGCCATGCACAAAAAATGCCAAATTGGGCCACATTTCGTGTATGTTATTCAGGTTATATTTTTTTATAACCATTTCCATACACATTTGAATCCATGCCGGAACACCTACCACAAAACCAATATCCCATTCCGGTGCTTTTTCAACTATTTCTTCTAATTTTTTATTCCAATCGCGTTCTTTGGCAATTTTTTTACCCGGTTTATAAAAGGGTTGAAACCATAAAGGCATTTTTTTGGTGGTTATACCACTTAAGTCGCCGGCATAGTAACCCAGGTTTTTTTGTAAGTCTGTACTTCCACCCAAGGTTAACCATCCTTTGCTAATAGAGCTGTAGGGAATATTTTCGTAATTACGCAGGGTTAGTAATTGTTTAATCATTACCATTTTATTGCCTGCCAATAAATCGTTGGTAATGGGAATGTATTTACTGGCAGCCTCTGAGGTTCCGGATGAAAGTGCATAGTATTTAATTTTACCGGGCCAGCATACATCAGGTACCCCATCTAAAGTTTTGTGCCACCATTGCTTGTAAATAGAACTATAATTAAAAGTGGGCACATTCATTTTAAATTTTTTGGCCGGGTTTTTACACAATAAAATTTCATCGAAACGATAATATTGGCCAAATTCAGTAAATCGTGCTTTACGCAATAATTTTTTTAATACGCGAATTTGTTGGCGTTCGGGATTATTGGCGGGCAATCGTAAAGCTTTTGCAACAGATTTTGGCAAGTGTATTTCAATGATAGCCATTGATGAGCGTATTTTAAATTCAATCAATTAAAAAGTTACATAAACCGATGTAATTGGTGCATTCTATGCTGTAAGTTAAGCATTTTTAAAAAGTGCATTCAGGTGTTGATACATAAAGATAATATCATTTGGCCATTCATAGTGCAGGGCATACCATTCATCTTGTTTTTGTATAAGGGTTGGCGGCAAAGTTAGGGGTTGGCTACTATTATTGCCAATAGTATTTAAAATGCCGGGCAACAAATTGGGTAAATTAGGATTATTGCCGGCATAACCAATCCATGTCTTTTTCCCTTGCAAAACCAAAAAAGCATTAGTAAGAAGCTTTTGTCCTTGCTTTCGCCATATTATTATTTCAAACATTGCCAACCAAAACAGAGCAAATATTACATCTAATAAACGTTTCATTCTTTTTTGTTCCGCACGGCAAATGGCATATATAGGTAAAGCGGATACTACATTTCCTTTTTGCCATTTGTTGCTGCTGCTAATAATAGATTGAGTGGTGCTATTAAAAAATCGGTAAACGTATTTGTTTTTATTTAATTGCATTTGCTCAATAATCCACTCAAGGGAAATTTCTTCATCCCAGCAAAAAATTAAGGGCAGCCTTAATCGTAATGATGCAATGGTTTTGCTGTTTTTTAAAAAATCTTCGGCATTCATTTCTTGAAAAGCATCTATAACGTCATTAGCTTGAGGCAATAAATTTTTCAAAGCAATTTGTGCCTCTTGATTGCCAATAACAATAGAGCTGCTATCAATTAATGACATGTTATTTTGATAAGGCTTAAAAATTGTTCTTAACAATACAATGCCAAATAAAGCCAAAACCCCGGAAAGTATTACTACGCCGCGCGAAAATCGAATGCTTTCCGCTAATAATGCATAAAAAGCCAATAATATAATGAGTGCCAATAAACCTGAAATAATGGTTTGTGAAAGTTTATATTTCCCATCATAAAGTCCGCCCATCCACAAAACAAAAATAAAAATACCGGCATACACCATGGGGGCAGGTGTAACAAAATAAGTGTTAAAGGGTAGGCCGTTATGTGCCATATATTTCCAACCCAATATTGCAAAAACATTGGCAGCTATTACCACTACTGCATCAATCAACATTAAATAATGCTTTTGAACCGGCTTTAAAAGCGATGAGGTTACAGCGGCAAAAAAAATGGCGAATTGCAATATAACACGCATTAAAAAGGCTTTTGTTCCTTTGTAATGTTTTTGCACAAAAATGCGCATGGCACCATAAAATTGTTGTACATGTTGCAAATGCGCTGTTGGCTTACTTTCTCCTTTAAAATGAATAAGGCAACATGTGCCCAAGTAATAATTGTTATAACCTGCTTGTTCAATTCGATAGCTTAAGTCAATATCTTCCCCATACATAAAAAATGCTTCATCAAAACCCTGAATAGACTTAAAAACTTTTTGTGGAACCAGCATGCATGCACCACTTAGTACAGAAACGGTATGGATGTCATTTTCATGTAACTGTCCTAAGGCATATTGATTGAAATAAGCAGAACGTGGAAATAATGCGGCTAAACCACAAAGCTTAAAAAAGGCAGCTAATGGAGTTGGGAAGCTACGTTTGCTTTCTGGCAGAAAATTACCGGCGCCATCTATCATTTTTACACCAATAGCTCCACAGTTGGCACATTTATTTGCAAAATTTAGCAAGCTGATAAAAAATGAAGGAGGCACCAATGTATCCGGATTCAAAAAAATAAAATATTCACCTTTTGCTAAAGCTGCTGCCCGATTACAGGCTTTTGAAAATCCTTCATTGGTTGTGTTGCACATCCATTGCACGTTAGGAAATAATGGCTGCAATGCTGAAACGGTTTCATCGGTAGAGGCATTATCAACCACTATAATTTCAGAAGGTATGGTTTTCAGCGCATTTTGTACCGATAGCAGGCATTGTGCCAAAAAATGTTGTACATTATAACTAACTATAATAACAGAAAGCTGCATAGTACCCAATGCCAAAAATGATTTTAAGTTGTAAAAATAGGGTTTCAATACATATTGGCAGAATATAACATAAAAATGTAGGCTGGGAAAACTATCTTTGTTGCATGTTAAAAGAAACATTAATACAGGCAACAGAAGCAGGCGCCAATATTATGAAATCTTATTTCGATCAGCATTTTTCCATTGCATTCAAAAGCGAGGGAATGAATAATTTGGTAACGGAAGTAGATACGAAAAGCGAAGCTGCAATTATTGAAGTAATTAAAAACGCATTTCCTCATCATGCCATTTTAAGCGAAGAAGTTGGTGAATTGAAACAAGATTCAGAATATAAATGGATTATTGATCCAATTGACGGTACCATTAATTACGCCAACGGCATTCCTATTTGTTGTGTGAGTATTGCTGTTGAGAAAAATGGGGAAATGGTTTTGGGAGCAGTACTGAATCCGTTTATGAATGAGTTTTTTTTAGCCGAGAAAGGAAAGGGGGCTACGTTAAATGGAAAAACCATTGGTGTAAGTAATAAAGATGTTTTATTGAATAGCTGCTTGGTAACCGGATTTCCTTATAGTTATATTGATGCACCCAACGGTCCGCTAGTGGTGTTTGATAAATTGATACGCAAGGGTGTTCCCGTTAGAAGATTGGGAAGTGCAGCCATTGATTTATGTTGGGTGGCAGCAGGAAGGTTTGATGGGTTTTATGAACATAAATTAAATGCCTGGGATAGTGCTGCCGGTTTTTTAATGGTACAGGAAGCCGGCGGTAAGGTTACTGATTTTGAAGGAAATGCATACAGCCCATACCAACCACACATTATAGCTACCAATGGAATTATACACAACAGTTTGTTACAGGTTGTAAATGGCGGTACACTTTAAATGAATAGAGTATGGAAAACAGAACTGAAATTGCAACACTTGGAGAATTTGGTTTAATAGAACATTTAACCAAAAATTTTGAAATACAAAATGCATCAACTATTGTTAGTGTGGGTGATGATGCTGCTGTAATTGACCATTTTGGAAAACAAACTGTAATTACGACCGATTTATTGTTAGAAGGAGTACATTTCGATTTAATGTACACCCCACTAAAACACTTGGGCTATAAAAGTATTATTGTTAACTTAAGTGATGTTTATGCCATGAATGCACAACCCACGCATGTTACAGTGAGCATTGGCATCAGCAACAGATTTAGTGTAGAAGCACTAACCGAATTGTATGAAGGTATTTATGCTGCCTGCGAAAAGTATGGCGTTGATTTAATTGGTGGTGATACTTCTACCTCAAAAAAAGGCATGGTTATTTCAGTAACGGCCATTGGAGAAGTTGCACCGGATAAGTTTGTAAAAAGAAGTACTGCCCGAAAAGGCGATTTAATTTGTGTAACAGGCGATCTTGGTGGTGCATTTTTAGGCCTTACTTTAATGGAACGCGAAAAAAGAATTTTTTTAGAAAACCCTAATATACAGCCCAACTTAGAGGGTGAAGATTATATTGTTGGTCGTTTATTAAAACCTGAAGCTCGCCGAGATATCATAGCATTTTTTGAACAAAACAATATTATGCCTACAGCTATGATGGATATTAGTGATGGCTTAAGCAGCGAGGTACTGCATTTGTGCAAACAAAGCAATCTTGGTTGTCGGTTGTATGAAGATAAATTACCGATTCATGAAAGGTCGAGAGCAGCTGCTTTTAAATTTGGACTTGACCCTACTGTTTGTGCTTTAAATGGTGGAGAAGATTACGAATTGGTATTTACTTTAAAGCAAGAAGATTATGATGCCATAACTTTAAATGAAGAAATTGCAGTAGTAGGCTATATGACCGATGTAGAAGAAGGAAAAAAAATGATTAGCCGCGGCGGCAATTTATATGATATTACAGCTCAGGGATGGAATGCATTTCAGGGATAATATAAATATGGCTAAAAAAAAACAGGCTCGTAGGCTTATTGCATCAATGCTTTGTTTAATAAGCCTACTGCAAGGCTGTGCCGTTAGCAAATATGCACCTGAACAAAAAATTCCACCAAAACAGTTACAAAACGATGTAGCTGTTCTACAAAAAACTTTACAACAAAATCATCCCGGATTATATTGGTATGCCACAAAGGCAAGCATTGATAGTGCGTTTAAGGCCCTGGAAGAGTCTGCAAAAGATTCACTTACGGAATTAAGTTTTCATAATAACATTGCGCGAATGTTGGCTACTATTGAATGTGGACATACCGCTGTTCGCTTTTCAAAGCAATATGTTAAATATTTAATTGAAAGCCGATACCCCATGTTTCCCTTGTATTTGTACAATTGGGAAAATCATTTGTATGTATTAAAAAACATGCATTCAAAAGATACCAATTTAATACGGGGATTGGAAGTGTCAGCTATCAACCATATTTCAGCACAACAAATTATTGACTCATTGTATCAATACATTAGTGCAGATGCCAATAACCATTGGTTTAAAGCGCAAGTAATCAGCAATAATTTTCCTGCTTGGTATAAAATGATTTTTGGGTTAGATACAATGTATCAAATTCAATACATTGATACATTGGGCATTCAGCGCGAAACGAGCATCAAAAACTATTCTCCAAAAGAAGATACTGTACATCAACAAGCTAAAATTATTCGTAGTAGCAAGGCCTATCCGTTACCATCCAAGAAAATAAGCGCTTTAGAACAAAAACGTTCTTTACGAATTGACTCTTTACATCGATTTGCATATATGCATGTAAGTAGTTTTAGTGGCGGAAGGTTACGAGGTTTTTTTAGAAGATCATTCAGGGAACTGCATAAAATGAAAATTCCCAATTTAATTATTGATGTTAGAGGCAATGGCGGTGGGAATGTCAACAAATCTGTTTTGTTAACCAAATATTTAATTCAGCAACCCTTTAAAGTAGCCGATACTGCAGCATCTGTACATAGAACCATGTGGGATAAATCGCATATCGTTCCTTGGTGGTTATATTGGTTTCCCATGCAATTTGGTTCTTTTAAAGGAAGCGATGGTTGGTTTCATAGCAGACGTATAGAAAATCATGTGTACCAACCTAAAACCAAACATCATTATAACGGAAAGGTATTGTTGTTGCAAGATGGTTATACCTTTTCCGCAGCGGCTATGTTTACCGGTGCTTTAAAGGGTCAATCTAATATTCAGATTATTGGCACGCCATCCGGCGGTGCTTATTATGGTAATAATGCCATGTTTTTACCACATATTAAATTGCCCAATAGTTTAATGCGTGTTACTTTGCCCATGTACAGAGTGGTATTGAATAATAACCGACCTAAAAATGGAAAAGGTGTTTTACCCGATATAGCAGTAATACCTTTACAGCATCAGCATCTTACATTTCCGCCCAATGCTTTACAATTGGCTGTGCAACAAATTTTACAAAACAAATAATGAAAACTTTATTTGTTGAATGTATATTTCTGCATTTAAAAACTTTAGCATTTTAGTAGTATTTGCGTTTAGCTAAATCAGCATTTTTCAGTATATTGTAACAACTCGCTCAACCCGATTACTATACCAACATTATTGTTTAACCTACAAATAGGCGCATGTTCTTAAACAAGGAAATAGTTAGTAAAAAAAGTATTGAGTTACGCATTGAACGATTGTTGCAGTATTTACAAGAACCTAAGAAGTGGATTGTGCAATGGTATTATGGGTATGCACTAATTGGAGTGATTGCAGCAGGCTTAATGCCTATTTTACTTCCATTAATGGTGGCTGATCTTTCTCGTCGGTTAAGTTGGGTTGGTATTGTTTTAGGTGCTTATAACTTGGGTTTATTGTTTTCCTTTATTTGGGGAAGACTGGCAGACAAATACCAATTGCACCGTCGCCTATTTTTTTCGGGCATCATTGTTTTAATGTTGGTTGGTTTTAGTATTACATATTTCACCGATTTATGGATTTGGATGATTTTGGCATTTTTAGCAGGAGCTTCGGTTGCTGCAATAACAACGGTTGCCACTTTGTTTGTAGTTGAATTTAATCCGCAACATGAATGGGAGGCGCGTATTGCATGGCTACAAACATTTTATGGCGTAGGTCAGGTAACGGGTTTACTGATGGCCAGCGCTTTTGTAATTAATATTCGTGTCGGGTTTATTGCTGCTGCCGCTATTTTATTACCGGCCTTGTTAATGGTAAGAAAAACGATTCCTAGTACTAAAACGCAACATGTTTTTTTAACAACCTTAAAAGAAACATTATTAAAAATAACCGGCATTCAATATTTTGGATCATTTGCAAGAGTTGAGTCGTTAGGAAATAGTTTTCATTTCGCTTTTTTAAAATTATTTGAAAGTGTAGGCGGCATTCAATCGAAAATAACAACACCATTTGGCCGTTTTATGATGGCTTGGTTTTTACAATGTTTTGGCATTGCAGCCTTTTTTGCATATTTACCCGTTACATTAAAGCATGCGTATAATATATCACCATCACTCACTTCATTTTTATATGGTTTGTTTGCGGCAGTAGCAATTGTGTTATATACTTATGGTGGAAAACTTTCTGCCAAATGGGGCAGTAGTCGTGTGTTTCGGTCTGCTTTGTTATTGCGAATGGTTGGTTTTTTTATTTTGCTTGGCGCCTTTTTTTTGTTAGCCGGTAAAGAATTGGTGGCTATTCCCGGTTTTATTTTGTTGGTAATAACCTGGCCATTAATTAGTATTTCAGGTACTGATTTAGTAGTAAAACTTTCCCCCTATAATAAAGGGGCAACAATGGGTTTATATAATGCTATATTGGCCATTGCTTCGGTAATGGGCAGCTTTATAAGTGCACCTTTGCAACATTATTTAGGTTACGCTTCACTTTCGGGAATTGGCTTGTTAAGCTTTATCATTGCTTTTTATGCAGTACGTCACATTAATAATGCAGCAACTACATCGGTAAATCAGCGCAACGGAAATGAATCATGATATTTGCTTTGTTCCCACTTGCAAAAATTTAAGACATTGTATCTGCCTTTTCTTTTTCCATAAAACGTTTATGGGCCATGGCCATATGAATATCAGCATAAGAATAGTTGTCAGGCATTTTTTGCTTAATAGTTGATATGCTTAAATTTTCTGATTGGTTTTGTATGCTTAATAAAATGGTTGATAGTTTTTCTTCAGAAAGAAAGTTTGAAATAGGTAATAAGCCTTCTTCTACATAATGCGCCAAGTGTTTGAAAATCGTTGCTTCCGTTAGGTTACGTTCTTTAGCAATCGTAGCTATACTTAACCCTTGCTGAAAAAGTTGCAAACTTATTAGTTTCGTATTGCTTTCTTTTTTGGTTTGCCCTTTAGCCTGCTTTTTGGGTGAAGTATTCACTTGGTTAATTTGTGTTTCTAAATTGTGTTCATTACAATAGCGTTGTATGATATCTAAAAACAACAAACCATATTGTTCGCATTTAACATGGCCAAAGCCATTAATCTTTTTTAAATCTTGCAGTGTTAAAGGCAAAAATTTTGTCATTTCATACAAACTATTGCTGGAGGCAACAAGATAAACAGGTAATTTTTTTTGTTCGCAAAGGCTATCGCGTAAAGCTTTTAATTGCTTAAATAAACCTGCATGCGGAACATTATGGATGTTTTGCTCATTGCCTGTTGCATAAGCATTCACAGAAAAATAGGGCGCAGCATAATTTTTTTTATGTTGTAAAACCTCATTTAAAAAAAAGCCATGCTTACATTGTTGTATTAAAAATTGCTGTTGCGATATTTCAAAGTATAAGTGTTTAAGTGTTTCGTTATACTCTAATGCCAGTAATTTACTGTCGGTGCTTATATGAATAGTTTTAATTGAATTTAAGATGCTGTTCATTTCATTAGTAAAAAAAGGAACCGCTTTTTGTATTCTATTTTGTAAGTTCTCGTTTTGCTCGGGTAATAAAGGTTGCAAGAATAGTTGAAAAAGTTGTTGCTCAAATTTTTTTGCTACTGATTCCAGTGCTTCAATTTTTGTTTGAATGTCCTCAACTAGCAATAATGCATTTTCGGAAAAGGCCTTCAGGTTTTTTTCAATAAGTAGTTGCAATGATTTAATAGTTGTGATGGATGTATTCAAATTGAATAAATGAAGTATTGTTTTTTGTTGAAATAACTTTTTCGCCTCAAATAGTTGTTGCGCATTGGGCTGGCTAAATTGTTCAATACATTGAATAATTCGAACATCGGTTTGTAAACTTTGATTGTTGATGGGCGTATGTAAAATGATACCCGAAAGTGAAGTGCAACGACTTAGCGCCACATAAACCTGACCAGGTGCAAAAGCTGAACCGGCATCAATAATTGCTTTTTCAAAAGTTAAACCTTGGCTTTTATGAATAGTGATTGCCCAAGCTAATCGCAAGGGGTATTGCGTAAATGCGCCAACAACCTCTTCTTCTATTTGTTGTTTTTCGCTGTTATGTACATATCGAATATGTTCCCATCTGTGTTTTTTTACTTCAATCAGTTCGGGTTCATTTTGGCAACGTACCAATATTTTATCGTCTTCAATTTGTTCAATTATACCAATCTTTCCATTAAAATATCGCTTTGCTTTATCACCGTCATTTTTTATAAACATTACTTGTGCACCTTCTTTTAATTGAAGGGCTAATTCTGCGGGATAATTTTTTTCAGGAAAATCAGGTTCTATCAATGCTTCAAAAACATGAATCGGTGAATTTATTTTTTGAAGTTGTCGGCTATTAATGGCATCTGCTTTTTCGTTGTGTGTTGTTAGCATAATATACCCATCGCTGCTATTGATGTTGGCATTGGGTTGATAATGCTCGTGCAGTAATGCATGCCCGTATGTTGTTAAATGGTTATTGCGAATTTGATTTAGTATCTCAATAAAGTCGGAATCTTTTTGTCGGTAAATTTTTTCCAGTTCTATATATACAGGCGGAGCATTTTGTACGACTTTACTGCTGAAAAAAAATGGGCTATCATAATATTTTGATAGTATTTGCCATTCTTCTTGTTTGGCAACAGGCGGCAGTTGAAACAGGTCGCCAATAAACAATACCTGTACACCACCAAAAGGTTCTTTATTCCGATTTCTAAAATGACGTAGAATTAAATCAATGGCATCTAAAACATCGGCACGGACCATACTAATCTCATCTATTATTAATAGTTCCAGGTCATTGAATATTTTTCTTCTTTCATTGTTTAATTTAATGCGACCCAATAAGTAATGGCGGTCCATTATAGCGGGTGTAGCATTTTTGTTTGTAACAGAATTTTCCTGAAAATAAATGCCTGAATTTGTTTCAGGAATAAATGGACTAAAGGGTAATTGAAAAAACGAATGTATGGTAACACCACCCGCATTAATTGCTGCTACACCTGTTGGGGCAACAACGGCCAATTGTTTAAGTGAATTGGCTTTAATGTATTTTAAAAATGTTGTTTTTCCGGTCCCGGCTTTTCCGGTTAAAAACACATTGCTTTGGGTATATTGAATAAAATCGGCAGCTAATTCAAATGCCGTATTCGTTATATCAGCTATATCGGATATCATGACGCAATAAAGATAGGTGCAAACCTGTTGGTTGCCAAATACTATAATGAAGCAGAAATTCTTGCATTAACCATTCACTGCAATTTTTGTATTGCATGCAATAGTTTTAGTGAATAATGTTTTTGCATTTACGAGTAATGTTAAAGGTGCTTTGTTGTATTTTTCTTGAAATATGAAAATCCAAATCAATCAGTAAAACGGAATATAAATTGTATTCAAACGATTTTTGAAAATATCCCATTGCAACTAACAAATCAATTTCATTTCAATACGATATTATGCACCAAGACGGTTGGTTATAACCGGGGAAGCTGAACTTTTGCTTCCCCGGCACATATAACCTGCATTCCAATTTAGGCTTTCCCGCCCTGTTTTTCCCCCAACATCAAAATCTCATTTACTTGCACTTCGGTAATGTATTTTTTATTGCCGTCTTTATCATTATAGGTGCGTGATACCAGTTTGCCTTCAACAGCCACTTCACTTCCTTTTTGTAAATACTTCTCTGCAATTTCAGCTACTTTTCCCCAGGCTACAATATTATGCCATTGGGTTTCATTGACTTTTTCGCCTTTTTGATTTCGGTAACTTTCATTAGTGGCTATACTAAAGCGTGCTATTTTTTTACCGCCTTCTAAATTTTTAACTTCGGGTGCATTACCTAAATTACCAATTAACTGAACTTTGTTTTTTAATGCGTACATAACTTTTCAATTTGTGCCATGCTTTTGTTTCGCATAGCGGTGATGAATTTTATTTATTTCAATTAAAGCCGGGCCGACGTCATTTCCCGCTTCAACAACACAAAGTTGCAACAGCCCAAAACCCTGAGTCGGTTTTTAATTATTTGTAATCGGATATAAATGTGTATAAACGTTTGCACACAGATAAAAAAAGTTGTATATTGTTTCCAAAACCCTTTGCTAATGCCATTATCCGCTACTTCCAAAACCTGCTTGTGTTGTGGAAAATCCATTAAAGGCCGAGCCGATAAAAAGTTTTGTGACGATGCTTGCCGCAATACCTACAACAATGAACTAAAGGCCAAAAGCCATTATAGCAGCTATGTTCGCAACATTAATAATGCTTTAATAAAAAATAGAAAAATACTGGAAGAGTTATTGCCTGCAGAGCTGGGTATGTTGAAAATACCCCAAAGTAAATTAGAGCAAAAGGGTTTTTCATTTTCATACCATACACATACCTACACCAATAAAAAGGGCGATACTTATTTTTTTTGCTACGATTATGGATACTTGCCACTTGAAAATAATTGGTATTTATTGGTAAAACGTAAAGAGGAATAAAATGGTGTTGAAGATGTTTAATAGTTATTGATTCTGCTAAAAGTTAAAGCAACTAAGGTAAAACAATGAGTAAAATGAAAGGCAAAATGCCAATTCTTTGAAAAGAGAATACAGCAAAACTCAACACATAAACCCAAAAAAAATTTATACATTTTCCCTAAATCATACGGCAAAATAGCCAGTCTTGCACTCTTAAATATTGGTTATTAATAGAATGATGTATGTCCTCAAAAACGAACAGTTTCTATGAGCTTTAAATGAACTTGAACCAATATTTTAAAAGTTTGGTTATAATACGCTATCGATTCGAAATTCATTATATAAATCGTAACCATCCACACAATATTTGGACTTCTCACGACAATAATTTTGGACTTTTAAAGAAAGTAAACTGACTTTTTTCTGCTCAATTTTGCTTCATAAAAAAATATACAACATGGCATTGTTAGAAGATTTAAAATGGCGTTACGCTACAAAAAAAATGAACGGTAAAATCGTTCAGCAGGAAAAGTTAGATTATATAGTAGAGGCAGCCCGATTAGCACCTTCCTCTTTCGGATTGCAGCAATACAGAATATTTATTATTAAGCAAGGTAAAAAACTCGAACAAATCAACGAGCTTGTTTTTAAAAATTTTCCTTTTAACCAAAGCCAAATTTCAACTTGTTCCCATTTATTAGTATGGGCGGCTTTTTCTAAATATACCTTCGATAGAATACAGACACCACTAAGACAAACTTCTATTGAACGTGGTCAGCCCGAAAACTATTCCGATGAATATATCAAAAGGCTTTATGTTCATCTTGAATCATTTGATAAAAATTGGCAGGAAAACCATTGTGCCAAACAAGCTTATTTATCTTTTGGGATAGCACTTCTGGCAGCTGCAGAGCAAAAGGTAGATGCTACACCAATGGAGGGCTTCGATAAAACAAAAATGGATGAGTTTCTTGGCATTAGTAACCAATCTGAACTTAAAAGTGTGCTTGCAATGCCTATAGGTTATAGAGATGAAGACAATGACTGGTTAGTAAATCTTAAAAAATGGAGAGTGCCCAAAAGCGAATTTGTAACGGAAATTATTTAAAAATGCAAAAAAGAAAATTAGGAAAAGATGGCCCGGAAGTTTCAGCTATATCTATAGGAACAAGCTGGGGAATAAACAGTTTAACAGAATGGTATCAGTCTAAAAAACAATTAATTAAAACATTACAGCTTGCAATTGATTCCGGTATTAATTTCATCAATACAGCTGACTTTTACGGTTGTGGTATAAGTGAACTTACAATTGGTGAAGTAATTAAAGAAAGAAGAAAAGACGTATTCATAAGTGTTAAAACCGGTGCAGTCATCAATCCAAACGGACATCTTAAAGGACTGGACGGAAGTCCAAAAGCCATAAAAAATTACTGTGCCTACTCTCTGAAACGTTTAGGAGTAGATGAGATTGATTTATACCAACCTTGTCGTATTGACCCTGAAGTTCCGATTGAGGAAACTGTTGGTGCAATAAAAGATTTGATTGCAGAAGGTAAAGTTAAATATTTAGGTTTATCTGAAGCCAATGCAGAGCAGTTAATACGAGCAAATAAAATACATAAGGTATCTGCATTGGAAATTGAATATTCGTTAGCAACACGATTTGTAGAATATGAGATTTTGCAAGTTGCAAGAAATTTAGGTACAGCTATCGTTCCATATTCCGTTTTTAGCTATGGTTTACTTACAGGTAAAATCAAGTTTCCATTACTTAAAAATGATTTTAGAAATATTTTACCTCGATTTGAAAATGTAAATTTGAAACACAATTTAAAAATGGTAGAATGGCTTAAAAAATTTGCCGAAACTAAGAATGCAAGTGCCAGTCAAATAGCATTGGCATGGCTTTTAAATCAAGGAACTGATATTATTCCTATTATTGGAATGACAAAACCCGAGCGAATAAAAGAAAATATAGAAGCACTACAAATAAATTTCACAAAAAGTGAACTTCAACTATTGGATAAAACCTTTACAGAAGGTGCATTTAAAGGGGAACGTTATCCGCCGGCTTTTTTGTCTTGGGCTGCTTCGTAAATCAGAATACAGACTATCAAAATGAAATTTGATAAAACTTCAGAATATATAAATGCCAAAATTTTAGGAGAACACTTTATTTCCGAACACATTTTCTTTTATATTAAGAATGGTGAAACAATGTGTTATGATGGGAATAAAACATTAGTTTTCAAAACAGGGGAATTTGGACTCATACGAAAAAACCGTCTTGCCAGATATAGTAAGAAAGAAATAAACAATCAAAACGAGACACTATTTATTCATTTTGACGAAATATTTCTTAAAAACTTTCAAAAAAAATATAAAACGCAAACAGTCTCTTTCAATTCTGAAGACACGTTTATAAAATTAAAGCCCAATGAGTTGTTACATGCTTTTTTTAAATCATTATCTTCATATATTCATCAAGGAATTCTCAAGGAACCTTTTGCAGATGTAAAACGTGAGGAATTACTTTTAATTTTATTGCAACAAGAACCGGATTTAGCGGGTATATTATTTAATTACACCATTCCGCAAAAAATAGACATAGAGGAGTTTGTCAATAAAAATTATAAATTCAATGTAAGCGTTAGCCGCTTGGCATTTTTAACAGGTCGTAGTTTATCTGCTTTTAAGCGCGATTTTCAGGCAATTTTTAACGACACACCAAGCCGCTGGTTAGTAAAAAAACGTTTAAAGGAAGCTTATTTTCTCTTGGAGAAGAAAAAGCAGAAACCTTCTGACATTTATTTGGATTTAGGTTTTGAAACATTATCGCATTTTTCGTTTGCTTTTAAAAAACAATTCGGTCTCTCTCCTAAAGAACTTGTTAACCGAAAGACGAAGAACAGCAGTTAACTTTGGCTTTCCGAAACTTGCTATAATATTTAAGCTTTCAGCTTTGGCTTCCGGTCTTGCTGTAAAATAGATATACAAAAAATTTGCAATTAAATTTTTGGTAAAGTAAAAGAAAAAAACTGCTACTTTCTCAAGTTTTAACAGATATAAAAAACTTAATCCGATTGTTTATTCTTGTAAATTCTAATCAACCATGGTGACTCATAATCGATTACATTGATATAAATAGTTTATCTTAATTAAGTTTAGGAAATATTCTTATTGCAGATAAATAGTAATTTTTTTATTCAAATCATTATAGTGAATCAGAATGATAAGAAAATTATAGATTCCTTGCCCAATCATTAAAAGAAGCTAATAAATTAATGCATCATAATGCTATCTGCATTCAAAAATTGTTGTAATGCCTTTGATGAAAACTCAAAAAAATAGTAACCATTATATAATGCTAATGCAGTTAGGTTGTTTGCAATTCTAAAAGATGAATTGTTGGAAAATAAAGATAAATATTTTGAAGCAGCACAGTAATATGTAACAAAAACTACAGACGTGTATAATCATTTACACCTTTATGGGAATTATTTATAAATTACATCATGAGTTAGTTAATAATAAAGAAAACCAAAAAAATAAAAAAAATTATTATTTTAAAAGAGTTGCTAAAAATAAAACTTGTTTATGGTTCTTTTTAAGAAACAATATTTTAAAGTTGAAGCGATCTACAAATTTTTTTCTCCTGTAATACCAATTTAGAAATGTCAATCACCTGTGTAACTAAAATTAATCATAAAGCCATCTTCGGAAGAAATAGGCTACCCTTAACAATGTATTGGAAGGTATCACTTTATGGAAAAAAACACAGACCAATACTACTCAAAAATTCCAGTGAAAACAACTCATCATTTCGAAGAGATTGTTAAGTAAAATGTCTATCGTTGAAAGGGTTTTCGCGTCATGCGGCTTCATTGTGCATAAACACAATTTCTTTCAGTTTAAGTTTATGATTAGAATGCCGGTATTATGATACAAAATCAATTGCTAAGCGAAGCCATAAAAGTTATTGTATTCAGTTTTTCTGATTTTCAGGCACTTTTTTCGCTAATATCATAACATCTAGAAAAAACGCTACTTGTTTTCGGTTTATACCTTTAAATATCAATCATCCTTTCTGCTCAGCCGAAACCATGTAAAACCTTTCAATATTTTAATGTGTTGGCATTGACATTTGCATAGCTGTAATTTGTAGCGATAAATGCAGAATACTATTATAAAAACCATGTGTAAATGGTGGTAGGTTATTTGTAGTGGATAATTAAACGGACACCCGCTAAATACTTTTAAGTGTTTGCGGTATTTGAAAATATTGTTTAATTTGACTACTTCATCAATTCTCGGTTACATGAAATCAATCATTACAAATGCTGATTCGTTTTTTTTGAAATCACAAAAATGGCATCATGAATTTGTTGCTTTACGAAATATTTTACTACCATTTCAACTACAAGAAACCATAAAATGGGGTTGGCCTTGTTATATGCTGCATGAAAAAAATGTGGTGTTAATGCATGGCTTTAAACATTATTGTGCATTATTATTTTTTAAAGGAGCGCTTTTAAATAATGCAGATGGATTATTGATTCAACAAACCCCTAATGTGCAGGCATCTCGCCAAATTCGTTTTACCAATCTGAGTGAAATAATTCAACTGAAAAAACAGATAACCAAACATATTAAAGAAGCTATTGAGGTAGAGCAGGCTGGTTTAACTTTAGCACCTAAACCCACCAATGCATTCGCTATTCCTGTTGAATTTGATGAACTTTTGAAACAAAACAATGCATTACAAAAAGCATTTCATGCATTAACCCCCGGCAGGCAACGGGCATATTTGTTGTATTTTGCCCAAGCAAAACAATCTGCTACACGTTTAAAGCGTATTCAAAAGTATCTTCCTTATATTTTAGCCGGAAAGGGCTTACATGATGTTACACCATAACGTTACTGCATTTGTGTATTTTTGCTGATTCCATAAAATTTCAACCAATAAATGCTTGAGTTAAAACTTTACGTATGAAATACCTATTATTATTCTTAACAGTAATGATTTCTTTGCAAGTATCCGCTCAAAAAGCAGTTACACCTACGCAGCAATTTACCATTCAGGGTAAGGTTAAACAACCCATTATTATTACATTAACCGATTTGGAGAAATACCCAACAGTAAATATTCCCGATGTTGTTATTACCAATTATTTAGGCGAAGCACGTGGAAAGCTCACTCATTTAAAAGGAATATTATTAAAAGATGTGCTACAAAAAGCTGAGCTGATTGAAGCAAATCCCAAGCTGTTCAGCACATTTTATTATGTGCTTACAGCTGCAGACGGCTATTCGGTTGTGTATTCTTGGAATGAATTGTTGAATAGTCCTGTAGGCGAACATACATTTATTATTACAGCCAAAAATGACGAATCACTCAAAACAATGAATGATGGAATTTTAGTACTTACACCGATTGATTTTGTTACGGGGCGCCGACATGTAAAATGGCTAAAGACGATTGAAGTTAAACAGGCAACAATTGATCAATAATTTAAAAGAAATATTTGAAATGCGTTTTCAAAACTTTTATTAAGGAACTGCATTAAAAAACAGTACAATTTTTTCTGCAGCACTAAAATCTTTACAAACCCTTCCTACTATAATTTTAGGTAAGTATTGTGAACTTCCCGGCCAAGTGTGCCCACCATTTTGTATGGTGATGCTTTCAACAGGGGCAGAAGAACATTTGTATTTAGTTTCATTGGCCGTACATCCATCTAATGGATCTTTATTGGGTATTTGAACAGTTACGCCACTTTCATTTACACAATGGTTTTGTTGTAGTAACAACTGAATGAGTTTGGGAGTGGCAATAAAATTGGCCGATTCACTGAAATTATTTCTATTCCATTTACCATATCCCCCATTGTAAGGAACCAATGGGTCGGCTGTACCATTGATTATTAAGGCAGGAATAGGCCTGTCAAAATGATAATCGGTAGCATTTTCTTCGGATATACTTCCACACACAGCCGCAATGGCCGCAATTTTATGGTTTAAGGCAGTTGCCAAATACAGTGAAAACATGGCTCCACGCGACATACCGGTAAAAAACACATGCGCTTTATTAATGTGGTAACGTGCTATTAAGGTATCAATTAATGCGTTCATAAAGTGCACATCATTCACCGTTGTATCCAGTTTTTTCACTCTGCTGGCTGTGCCCGGAAAATTCCAGGCTTTATTAATGGCATTGGGATAAACAACCATGTAACCAAAGCGATCTGCTTCAGGATTTAATCGATAAAATTGTTCAGTATTTTCGGCGGTACCTCCACCTCCATGTAAGGCAATGATTACTTTTAAGTTTTGTGCATTAGCGTATTGTTCGGGAATGTACACGAGAAAATTTCTTTCTCTTCCATCTACCATTATAGTATGGCGAATGGTTTGCGAAACTGCAGGCTTTAAATACAAACACAATACAATTATACCCAAAAACCTGTATGTCGTTATTGACAATTTTTTAAACATGTGCAACTATTTTATTAAAAATACGAAATGAAAAAATTATTGCTAAAAATCTGAAAATTGCCATAAAAAAAAGTATATTGAAAGTAATTGAAATAACTTGTTTATGAAACAACTACAAACTTTAATAAAATACGCTTTCGTTTTTTTACTTGTTCTCCCCTTTTCCCTTTTTGCACAAACCATTCAAACAAGCGGGAAAAATGCTTCAGTGAATGAGGAACGAATGGCTAAAATTGATGGACTGGTGCAACAATATATTCAGCAACATTGGCTGAATGGTGCTGTTACACTGGTGGTGAAAGATAATCAGGTAGTACAATATAAAGCCTATGGTTATGCTAATGAAGCAACAAAGCAATTAATGCAGCGTACAGATTTGTTTAGAATTGCTTCACAAACCAAAGCCATTACTGCTGTTGCCATAATGCAATTGTATGAAGCAGGTAAGTTGTTGTTAGATGAACCGGTAAGTGATTTTATTCCGGCTTATAAAAGTATGACGGTACTAAAATCTTTTAATGAAAAAGATACCACTTACACTACCGAGCCTGCAAAACGCCCTATTACTATTCGCGACTTATTAACCCACACCTCCGGATTAGATTATCCCGGTATTGGAAGTGCTTCCATGAAAGCCATATATGCTAAAGCGGGTATTGTTCCCGGATTTGGTTTGGCAAAGCAAGGTGAAACTTTATTGTCTGCCATGAATGCATTGGCTAAATTACCATTAGCACATCAGCCCGGTGAAAGATGGACTTATGGATTGAATTATGATTTATTAGGTTGTTTGGTAGAAGTAATTAGCGGTGAATCGTTAAGCACTTATTTTCAGAAACATATTTTTGAACCTATAGGCATGCAGCATACTTTTTTTAATGTGCCCGCAAATGAAGCAAATCACTTGGTGGTTGCCTATACCGAAGATTCGCTTCACCACATTATTCCTTGGGAAAAAACAATGATGGGGGTTGATCCCAATTATCCTTTAGAAAAGAAAACCTATTTTTCCGGTGGTGCAGATTTAACTTCGACTGCCATGGATTATGCAGCTTTTTTACAAATGCTGTTAAATGGAGGAACTTATAACGGACATACCTTGCTGTCACCACGTAGTGTTGAAATGATGATAAGCAACCAACTGAATTTTAAATTTAATGGCGAAAATGATTTTGGTTTAGGATTTGAAATAGTTAGTGAAAAGGGTGCAGCACACGGGCCTCGCAATAAAGGCAGTTTTGCTTGGGGCGGATTTTGGGGAACTACTTACTGGGCTGATCCAAAAGCGCATTTGGTGGGCATTATTTTTACCCAACAAACACCTAACAGCCACGGTGATATTGCACAGAAAATTCAGGACATGATGTATGCGGCTTTGAAGAATTAAGATATCGTTTTCCATTATAAAGCACGATGATTCACTCTGATATTTATAGTAAGGCATTAACTATTCTTCAACAAGCAATTTCTGTTGTTCAACCTGAAAATTTGTTTAAAAACATTTTTCTACAATCAAATGCTTCTTTACTCATTAATAATAAAATTATTCCATGCAATGAATCTAAAATTTACGTACTAGCTATTGGGAAAGCTGCAGCAGCAATGGCTTTATCCGTAGAAGAACAATTGGGGAATATGATTGCTGCAGGATTAGTGGTTACCAAGTATGGGCATGCTTTGCCTTTGCGGCATTTTACTGTGATTGAGTCAGGCCACCCTGTACCCGACGAACAAAGTGTACGAGCGGCTGAGGCCATTATACAGTTTGCAAAATCGGTAACAGCCAATGATTGTGTTTTGGTGTTACTGTCCGGTGGGGCATCGGCTTTAGTAGCAGACTTGCCTAACAACATTACGCTTTCCGATGTACAAAAAACGTTTCAACTTTTATTAAACTGTGGTGCTGCTATTCATGAAATGAATACCGTTCGTAAACACATTAGCACGTTAAAAGGGGGAAATTTGGCTAAATTATTGATGCCGGCTACGGTATTAACTTTAGCTATTTCTGATGTTTTGAATGATGATTCTTCGGTAATTGGTTCCGGACTAACTGTTCCCGACGCTTCTACTTATGCAGATGCATGGGGTATTCTTCAACGGTATCATTTATTGTCTAAAGTTCCTTCAGCTATTTATGAACATTTACAAAAAGGACTGAATGGGGAAATTCCCGACACACCAAAAATTAGTGAAAACTGTTTCAATAAAACTTCATTCGTTATATTAGCCAATAACGGAATGGCATTGCAGTCGGCAAAACAGGCTGCTGAAAAAATGGGATTTTATGCCAAAATTGTTTCTTCTCAATTGCAAGGCGAGGCGAAAGAGGTAGCCAAAGACATTGTGAAATATGCAGAAAATTACACGGGCATTAAACCCGCCTGTTTGTTATGGGGTGGTGAAACAACTGTTACCATAAAAGGAAATGGACTGGGTGGCCGTAATCAGGAACTGGTTTTGGCCGCAGGCTTAGCCCTGCCTTCTCATCTAAATGCATTTGTATTAGCTATAGGTACTGATGGAACGGATGGCCCTACGGATGCTGCAGGGGCGTTTACAAATTACGAACAAATGCAATTAGCCAAACAAATGGGTTTAAAGCCGGATTTATTTTTAAACAATAATGATGCCTACCACTTTTTTGAGCAGGTGAATGGACTAATTAAAACCGGCCCCACTCAAACCAATGTTATGGATATAGTGATGGTATTTATTCACTAACTATTGTATAAAAGGGGCAAATGTTATGATACAATTAATGATTGTTTTTATTGTTGCCATTGCTTTATTGGTATTGTTAACTGTTCAATACCGATGGCCACCTTTTATTGCACTGTGTTTAGCTGCTGTAGTGGTAGGTATTGGCATGCAAATGCCCATTGAAACCATGATTGTTACCATTAAAACCAGTTTGGGTAATACGGTACAATCAATTGGTTTATTAATTGTGTTAGGAACAATATTGGGCGGATTGCTTGAATATAGTCAAGCTACTACCGTTATGGCAAATGTTATCTTAAAATGGATAGGAGAACGTAGAGCAACTTTGGCGATGAGTTTAACAGGATTTTTAGTTGGCTTACCCATTTTCTGCGATTCGGGTTACATTGTATTAAGTGGAATCAATCAATCATTAGCGCGAAAAACAGGTATGCCCATGTTGGTATTGGCTGTATGCCTTTCAACCGGCTTGCTGGCTGTACATGCTTTAGTGCCGCCACATCCGGGTATTACTGCTGCTGCTGTTGCACTAAAAGTTGATTTAGGTAATTTATTATGGATGGGTATATTGGTGGCTATTCCAACCATGTTCGTAGCCTACTTTTGGGGACGCTATGCAGCAAAAAAATGGGATGATGTTGCTTTAAAGCAACAAGTACCTGATACATTATCCACTGAAATGAAACAATCCTACCCTTCTGCGTTTATGGCATTTTTGCCCATTATTGTGCCTATTCTATTAATTGCAGGAAGGTCGATATTACTTACGTATGGGAAAAATATACAATTGCCCACTTTCATTATTTGGTTGGGAACGCCGGAAGTTGCTTTGTTTGTGGGTATTCTGTTAGCGCTATATTCGGCTTTACAAAATAATAAAGCAAACATACCTGTCATTTTACAAACAGCCGTAGAAAAAGCCGCAGGTATTATTTTAATTACTGCGGGAGGAGGGGCCTTTGGAGCAATTTTAGCAGCTGCCAATATTCATCAATATGCTACAATTTTACCCATGCAACAAATGGGAATCTTTTTTCCATTTTTAATTGCAGTGCTTTTAAAAACGGCACAAGGATCAACCACAGTGGCTGTAATTACAGCTGCTTCTATTGTTTTACCTTTTTTAAATGTATTGGGTTTGTCAACCGGTAACGGTCCTGCATTTGCGGTGTTGGCTATGGGGGCAGGTTCATTGATTGTTTCACACCCGAATGATTCTTATTTTTGGGTGGTTACAAAATTCTCTTCTTTAGAAATGAAGCCAATGTTACGCGTTTACACCATTGCCACATTATGGATGGGTTTAACGGCAATGGGTATCATTTTTTTACTAAGCTTAATGCAATAAGGTTTTTAATATTGACTGGATTGATGAGCAGCTTCCTATTCAAAGATTGCGGAAGACGAATGGATAGGAAATTTATAAGTAAGAATGACTTTCAATTTAGTATTTTTATACAGTCAACCTTTTAACAGCCATATATACGCATGAAGCATTTTTTTAAAATAGGCATTTATTTCTTTGTTTCTTTGTTTGTAAGTTTTAGTTTGCAAGCACAACCACCTTCACCCGCCAAGAAAATTCCTGAGTTTCAATTTTATCAATTCAATGGCAAGCCTTTTGGTCGTAGCCAATTGGCCAAAGATAAATTATTGTTCATTGTGTTTTTTGATGTTACTTGTGATCACTGTCAACATGCCTTTCAACAAATCAATGCACATTATGCTGCCTTTAAAAATGTTGGCATGTATTTAGTATCATTAGATTCTGAAGCAGCAATGGCTAATTTTTTAACGCGTTTTGCCCCTAACTTAATTGGTAAACCCAATGTTACATTATTACGCGATGTAAACAATGAATTTATTCAGCGGTTTACGCCAAGGAAGTATCCCTCAATGTTCTTATACAATGCTCGTCAACAATTATTATTATACTATGACGAGCCCGAAAAATTTCCCAATTTTCTTCGGGTAATTCCACCCGTTCAAAAATCGAAGTAGGTATGACTTTTGTCACAGTGAATGTGGATTTTGAGAAATAATTTTACGTATTCTTTCATCTTAAATTAACGGTTATGTCTTATTATTTCTCAACCATTGTGCATGATAATTTTGCCAATGCCATTCAAAAAGTAACCGATGCATTGAAAACGGAAGGCTTTGGTGTACTTACCGAAATTGATATGCGGGCAACCATGAAGAAGAAATTAGATGTAGATATTCCCCCTTATACAATTTTAGGTGCCTGCAATCCGCCATTTGCCTATCGGGCATTACAGGCCGAAGAAAAAATTGGTACAATGCTGCCCTGTAATGTGGTGGTGCAGGAAATTGCACCGGGAAAAGTTGAAGTTGCTGCGGTTGATCCCATTGCTTCCATGCAAGCCATTCAGAATCCTTTATTGGGTGAATTGGCGGAAGAAGTAAGTAATAAATTGAAAAAAGTAATACAGCAACTGAAATAAAGCCACATTCACAACAACATTTTAAACACCCATGCAGTTTCACAAACGTTTGTGTAAAAATTAAACGTTCGGAATAGCTTATATTTGAAAGAGGTATTGCCATATTTCTTTCAAAATATTTTAGTTATGCACAATAACCCAATAACTGCTATTCTTGCATCTATTTTTTTTGCTTTAGTTGGTTTAACAAATGCTTCCGCACAAGTAGTATCGCATGTTGAACAAAATGGTGATAAGCAAATATTTATTTTATCAAACTCAAAAGTTAGCCAGCAAATTGTTGTACAGCATCAGCAAATTCAAAGCGATGTACTTTCGGCTAATGCGAATTGGTTACAACAATATCAAAATTCAAAGCCTTATTCAGTTTATACCGATGCCGATTTTTCAGTAGAATTGATGTGGACAGATTGGAGTGCCCCGGGAAAAGATTTTAATGGCGATTTACAAGTTACTTTATCCAAAAAAGATTTTGTTTTTCAGCAATACGAATGGACAAGTTTGCCTAATGGCAAGGCATTACAGTTATACTTTCAACCCATTGACAAAGAAAATACATTACGCCTTAGAATTACCTATTTGCTTTTAGAAAATGCATTTTATGCAAAACGAAAAATTGCATTGATTGATACTACTTTGCAAAAACAATGGGTTGAAGCTTTTAATGCCAGAAAAGGGAAAGTGTATTTTAACAATGAAAAGTATGATGGTTACAGTATGCGTGAAGAAAGCAGTACCACTGCTCAATATGTGGCGTTACAACAACACAACCAAACAGAATCATTTACTATTTTGAAAAAGGGCGAATTTGGTCAGCCTTGTGCCGCACAGTTACAACAAGGCGGTGTATTTTTTGGGGTGGAATATCCCGCAGCTAATTCGTTGCTTACGCGTATTAATGAAAATGATTTGCAATTAAAATGTAAGGAATTGATGGGCGTTGTTGTAAAAGATAAATGGATAGAGAGTAGTTGGGTAGTACAAGGATTATCGCCTAATAAGGCAGTGCAGGATTGGTTTTATAATTACGTTAATGAAATAAAAGTAATGCTCGATGAACCTTATGCATTATACAATAGCTGGTACGATTTGCGTTCACCTTCTTATCCAAAAGTTGCCCCCGATCATGTAATGAATGAAAAAAACATATTGCACATTATTGATTTGTTTAAGAAAAACATGACAGACAAATACGGCATTCATTTAAATGCTTTTGTGTTAGATGATGGATGGGATGTGTATGAAAGTAACTGGATGTTGAATAAAACAACTTTTCCCAATGGATTACAGCCTATTGTAAATGCATTAAAGCCAATGGGTACCACGTTAGGTATTTGGTTAGGGCCTACCGGCGGCTATTCGTTTAGAATGAAACGTATAAATTGGATGAAAGCGCATGGCTATGAAACCGTTGGTAAAACACCTAATGATGCCATGTTAGACATTGCCGGGCCCAATTACAGTAAATTGTTTGAACAACGCGTAACCGATTTTACTAAACAAGGTGTTGGATATTTTAAATGGGATGGCATTCAGTTTTCTTCCAGTGAATCCGGTAATGGCCACGCCATTGGTTACCATTCTCGCAGAGCTGCAGTTGAAAGTGTTATTGAAAAATGCAAAGCTGTTCGCGCTATTAACCCTAAAGAATATTTGAATATTACTTCAGGCACATGGTTAAGTCCATGGTGGTTACAATACGCCAACCAAATTTGGATGCAAGGGGCTGATTATGGTTATGCTAACACACCGGTAATTAACGACCGAGATGCAGCCATGACTTATAAAGATATTGTATTGTACGATGATTTTAATCGACAAGATGTATGGTTTCCTTTGAGTAATATGATGACGCATGGAATTATTAAAGGGAATTTAGCTTCTGTTGGCGGCAATGATGATCCGTTAGCAAAGTTTGCCGATGATGTGGTTTTTTATTTTAGCAGAGGTGTTACCATGTATGAATTATATCTTTCGCCCGATTTATTAAATGATGATGAATGGAAAGTATTAAGCCTTTCCTTGAATTGGGCTAAACAACATTTTTCCTTGATGGATAAAACCTTTATGGTGGGTGGCAATCCTGCCAATGGTAACGCATATGGGTTTTCGCATTTCAAAAACAATGAAGGTATCATTGCAGTTCGTAATCCAAAAATTCAGTCTGAGCAACTTACTGTAAAACTTTCTACACAATATGGAATAGCTGATACGGCCGCTTCACTTGTATTGGAAAGGATTTATCCAACACATTGGGTATCGCCAAATTTATATGCAGCAGGTGCAACAATTGTGTTACCTGAATTACAGGGGTTTGAAGTGGCTGTTTATCGGGTTTATCCCTTACAAAAAGCGGTAAAACCCTTATTAACAAATGCCATTATGCAGGAAACAAATACGAATCATGAAGCCCTGAATTTTGCAGTTTTAGCAACCACAGGTAAAGTACAACTTCTGAATCCCGAAATGGTAAAATCTGTTACCGTTAATAATGAGTTGCAGAACATCAATCAGCTAATTATTCATGAACCTAAAGCTAATGAGGCTATTAAGGGTGAAGTACAATTTTCATCAAACCACCTGGATGTAAAGTTGAATACAAATGAAAATATTCAACAAACCCGTTTGGTAGTTATGATGCAGCCGGATAGTGCGTATACAGGAAAGCCATTTCCTACTATTCAAATTGTACAAAATGGTCAATCAGTTAATTTTAATACACAACAGCAAGATGGACATTGGGGCAGCTATTCCGTTATAATGAAAGCAATGAATAATACAACTACATTTAAAATTTTGCCAAATGAAAAGGCGAATCAGTGGAAAGGAAAAATAGAGGTATGGACAATTGCCCAACAAACCCAACAACCCGTGCAAGTAAAAATGATCACTTTACAACCCATGCAAGAGGTGCCTCAATTACCTTCACCCTACGAAAAAAATGCCTTGCAACAAACACATATGCTGGCAGCCGGCATATTAAACCTATAGTGTTGTGTAAACTAAAAAATAAACGCCATAGTATTTTCACTATGGCGTTTCTTGTATAATTTAAATATTGATACCGCCACTCACTTCTATACGCTGACCATTAATCCAACGTGCTTCATCACTGCATAAAAAAGCTACTACACTACCTATATCCTCGGCAACGCCAACCCTGCCTAATGGCGAAAGTGATGCCAATCGTTCTTTCATTAAAGGGTTACTGCGAATAGCAGCATGATTGAAATCGGTTTCAACAGGGCCCGGTGCCACCACATTGGCTCTAATGCCTTTGTGACCTAATTCTTTGGCTACATAACGCGTAAATACCTCAACCGCTCCTTTCATGGAAGAATAAACAGAATAACCCGGATTACAATAACGGGTGGTGCCACTGGAAATATTAATAACACAACCTCCGTTATTTAAAATAGGTATGCAGTGTTGCGTTAAAAAATACACCGATTTAAAATGTACGTTCAAAAATTCATCAAACAATGCTTCTGTAACTTCTTCAAATGGAACAGTTGCGCCCATGCCGGCATTGTTAATTAAATAATCAAAATGGGTAGCATTGAAATTGCTGTGCAATGTATCTTTTAAAGTTACAATGAATGCCGGAATACTTTTAACATCTGAAAGGTTTAAATGTAATGCAACGGATTTAACTTTTAATTGCTCTAATTCAGCAACTGTTTGTATGGCCAACTCACGGTTTTGGTGATAAGTAATAATAACGTTATGTCCTTTGTGTGCTAATTGTAAAGCCATGTCTTTTCCTAATCCCCTGTTGCCACCGGTTACTAAAGCTATTTTTGTACTGCTCATGTTATGAGTTTTTTGTTCAAACAATAATGCTAAGCAATTAGTTTACGCCAACTTTTGTTTTAAACAACTTTTAAGCAATGCTGCCCCAAATTTTTTTCAGATTTTGCATACTGGTGGTAATGCTGGCAAATGGGTCAGCAGGATTATCATGCTCAACAAAATAATATTGCATGCCTGAGGTTTTTGCGTGCTCAAAAATATTTTTAAAATTTACAACACCTGTACCTACCGGCTGTGGTTGTTTTAAATCCTTGTCAATATCTTTTACGTGCCATAATTTGTAGCGCCCCGGGTTTTGTTCAAATAACGTAACCGGATTTACGCCGGCTTTGGTAACCCATGCCAAATCTAATTCCAATGCAACAGGTGTTTCTTTTAAAATAATATCATAAGGCAAAACTCCATCAACCGGCTTAAACTCGGTGTAATGGTTATGGTAAGCAAACTGAATACCGGCCTTTTTACAAGCCTCATCCGTTTTGTTCAAAGTGTTCATCGCCGATTTTATTTCATCTGTTGTATTGAGTGGAATGCTGGCACAAACCAAATAAGGAATACCGCCTTCAGCAGCTTCATCAACTAGCTCCTGCATATTGTCGCGTAAATTTTTCATAGGCGGAATAACAATGGGTTTCCCATCGGGCCCATTAGGCATTTTGCGACCGGGTGGCAATTGAAACGGCGCACCTAATACATGGTGCGATTTCCAGGAAAGTCCTTTATCCTTTACCAACGCTGCAAATGCTTTGGGGGTCATGCCATAATAACCGCCTTTTTTGCTAAAAGCCGATTCAATGTTTTTATAACCTATGTCAGCAATTTTTTGCAAAGTGCCCGGTACATCTGCATCAATTACATTAAAAAAGGTATACAACTGAACTCCGGCAGGCGGCATTGTTTCCCAAAAACTGCCTGAGGCAACCGCTTTGGAAACAGCTAAGCCACTTAATGCAGCCATTCCGGTTGTTTTTAAAAAATCTCTTCTTTTCAGCATATCGTTAGGTTTTAGGTGTTTAAAGTTAGTTGTTTGTTGTAAGTTGTCCTACTATAGTAGGCCCTGAATTTGGCTTTTGGTTTATAAATTTTTTGTGTGAATGGCTTCACTGTTATATTTTAGAATGAATGGAAACATTTTAGCATCATAGCTTGATTACATTTTTTTGATAAATATCAAACTGATATAGAAAACGAATGTCATTCCTATTATTTTCGGATGTACAACCTTTTGAAAGGCTTTACCGCATTAGTATTGCTTGTAGTGATAGCAACAGAATAATTATCGATTTTGAAACAGCATGGAAGTACGCATACATATTGACTGCAAAAACAGGCAAGTAATAAGTATAATTTAATTGTTGGTTTTAAGTGAAGGTTGTAATTTTTCAATACCTTAATTGCTGCCACATGAAACGTTTATTTGCACTGGTTGTAATAATATGTAGCGCAACCATTAGTAATAACTTATTTGCTCAAAATTGGATATCCTTATTCAATGGGAAAGATTTAACAGGTTGGGAACAAGCTGCAGGAACGGCCAAGTTTAGCGTACAGAATGGGATGATTGTGGGTGAAACGGTTGCAGGTTCACCCAACAGTTTTTTAAGAACGAAAAACACTTACGGAAATTTTGTTTTAGAATTAGATGCTATGTTGCCGGATAGTACCTCTAATTCCGGTGTGCAATTGCGCAGCCATGTAAATGAAGCAGGTAGGGTATATGGTTATCAATATGAATTAGACCCATCTTCCCGCAAATGGACAGGTGGCTTATATGATGAAGCTCGGCGCGATTGGTTGTATCCACTTTCATTAAATCCCGATGCACAAAAAGCCTATATGCCTGCTAAATTCAATCACATAAAAGTAGAATGCATAGGAAATGAAATAAAAACATGGATTAATGGTGTTCCCGCAGCATATGTTGTAGATACGATGGATAAAGAGGGTTTTATTGCTTTACAAGTACATAGCATAGGAAATAACAGTGCATTAGCCGGTGAAAAAGTGTATTTTAAAAATATTCGCATACAAACTAAAAATATTCAATCAAGTCCTTTTCATAAAGCCATATACGTTGTTAATAATATTCCCAATTATTTGTGCCCCTATGAAAAGCAATGGGGCTGGCAATTATTGTTTAATGGCGAAAATAGTGATGGATGGCGTGGTGCTTATAAAGATCATTTTCCTAAAACCGATTGGCAAATAAAAGATGGAATGATTACGGTGCTGGCATCGCAAGGAAAAGAAGGTGGCAATGGCGGTGATGTAGTAACTGATAAACAATACAGCGCTTTTGATTTATCGTTTGAGTTTAAATTAACACCCGGCGCTAATAGTGGTGTGAAATATTTTGTAACCTTAACGGAACATAATGAAGGTTCTGCTATTGGTTTGGAATATCAAGTTTTAGATGATGCACTACACCCTGATGCTAAACTGGGAAGAGATGGGGATAGAACGCTAGCATCGTTATATGATTTAATACCTGCCAAAAAAGAATCACGCTTTGTGCATCCTGTTGGTAGTTGGAATACCGGAAGAATTGTGGTGTACCCCAATAACCATGTAGAACATTATTTAAATGGTATAAAAGTGTTGGAATATGATAGAGGTTCTGATGCATTCAGGGCTTTAGTTGCTATTAGCAAATTTAAAATTTGGAAAAATTTTGGCGAGGCAAAGCAAGGACATATTTTGTTACAAGACCACGGCAATGAGGTTAGCTTTAGAAGCATTAAAATTAAAACGTTACAATAGCCGAATAGTGTACTAAAAGTACAAGTGTGCGACGCAAGAAAAGCTACATAGTAGCAATACAGTTAAGTACAAAAAAATAGTTTATGCAAAGAAGAAAATTTTTGCAACAAGCTACATTGGCTACGGCCGGTGTAACCATTTTAAATTTTCCGGTTTTTGGAAAATTAGCACCCAGTAATAAAGTAATTGTTGCGGTAATGGGTGTAAATAGTCGAGGGGCTTATTTGGCTAAAAGTTTTTCGCAGTTGCCGAATGTTGAAGTGGCTTACATTTGCGATGTTGAGCAGGGCGCCATAAAAAATGGTTTAGATGCATTGAAAGATGCCCAACGGAAACCCATTGTTGTATCTGATATTCGGAAATTGGTTACCCAAAAAGATTTTGATGCTTTAGTAATTGCAGCACCTGATCATTGGCACACACCTGCTGCAATATTAGGTGTGCAAAACGGAAAACATGTTTATGTTGAAAAGCCCTGCGGCCAAAATCCGCATGAGGGCGAAATGATTGTAACCGCTATGCAGCGATATGGCAAGTTAATTCAAATGGGTAATCAGCGTCGTTCATTTCCCAGTTTAATTGAAGCGGTTAATTTAGTGCACAATGGCATTATTGGTAATACTTATTTTGCAAAAGGCTGGTATGCAAACAATAGAACTAGCATTGGCTACGGCAAGGTGGTACCGGTACCTGCTACATTAAATTACGAGTTATGGCAAGGTCCTGCACCACGAAAACCTTACCAGGATAATTTAATACATTATAACTGGCATTGGTTTTGGCATTGGGGAACCGGCGAAGCTTGCAACAATGGTACACACGAAATTGATTGCTGCCGCTGGTTTTTAAATGTTGATTATCCCAGTAAAGTTACGTCAACCGGTGGTCGTTATGCATTTAAAGATGATTGGCAAACACCTGATACGCAAGTGGCCGGATTTGAGTTCGGTGATAAAAAAGCCATTACCTGGGAAAGTAGAAGTTGTAATATTTATCCTGTAGAGGGTGCCGGTAGAGGATTTATTATTTATGGTGATAAAGGCACCTTGGTAAATAAAGGGGGTGGCGATTATGCTATATACGATAAAGACAATCACTTAGTTAAAGCAGTAAAAAGCGAAGTGGTAGCTGATCCTTCTAACCCTGTAAGTGCCAATGGTAATTTAGATTTTTATCATTTCAGCAATTTTATTGATGCTGTAAAAGGGGAAACGAAAATTACTTCTCCCGTAACAGAAGGTAGCAAGAGTGTACTACTTTGTCATTTAGCTAATATAGCACAAAGGGTAGGCCGTACATTGTATTGCAATCCAGCTAACGGACATATTATTGATGATGCTGAGGCTATGGCATTATGGGGAAGAACATATGAACCGGGTTGGCAACCCGAAATTTAAATGAGTGGGTTTAAAATGTTTTGTTTATGCGAAAGGTAATAGGCTTTTTTTTAAGTGTTGTGATTGGCAATTTCATTGTTGCCCAACCAATAAATGTGGCATTACAAAACCAAACCTGGTCCGCTCATTGGATACAAGCACCCAACACCGCACTCAATGATTATGGTGTTTATTTTTTTAGAAAACAAATCAACATTGTTCAATTACCACAACAATATTGGGTTCATGTATCGGCAGACAATCGTTATAAACTTTATGTAAATGGCCAATTAGTTAGCTTAGGTCCGGCACGAAGTGACTTGAACTATTGGAATTATACAACCATTGATTTAAAACCTTTTTTAAAAACGGGCTTTAATATTATTGCTGCTGAGGTGTGGAATGAAAGCAGTTACAGACCTGAAGCACAAATATCGCATCGTACAGGTTGGCTAATGCAAGGTAATTCAGCGGATGAAAGTGCAGTTAATACCAATAGCAGTTGGAAAAGTTTTATTTGTAAAGCTTATCAACCGCTTGCGGGTATTGGGTATGCAGGATATTATGTTGCAGGTCCTGGTGAAATTGTGAATATGCACCATATGCCTTTGCATTGGAAAGAAATTGATTTTAATGATGATTCATGGCCTTCTGCAGTAAATATTGGTTGGTCAGGGGCTAAACCAAAAGGTGTTGGCGATATTAATGAATGGATGTTGGTACCCGGCAGTTTACCTCCAATGGAATTAACTGATACAAGAATTAAAAACATACGCAGTGCCATTGGTGTAGTAGCCAATAATAATTTTTTATTGGGCAATTCTCCTATACAAATTCCTGCACACAGTTCCGCAACCTTGTTATTAGATAATGCACAACTTACCAATGCCTTTGTTCATGTTTTATTTTCCGGTGGTAATAATGCTACGCTTACTTTAACCTATGCGGAAGCTTTATTTGAGAAAGATGCGAATGGTAAACCTACACTGCAAAAAGGCAACCGAAATGAAATTGCAAATAAAGTTATTTTAGGTAGAAAAGATAGTATTATAGCTTCCGGTGAGCAGCATCAATTGTTTACAAGTTTAAGCTGGCGTACCTTTCGTTATATTCAACTGCAGATAGTTACGACAAATGAACCTATAACGGTACAAGATATTTATACTACATTTATTGGCTATCCCTATCAACTAAATGCAGCTGTTGAAACATCGGATACCATGCTGCATAAAATATTGCAAACCGGCTGGCATACAGCTCGTTTATGTGCTATTGAAACGTTTATGGATTGCCCTTACTATGAGCAATTGCAATACATTGGCGATAGCAGAATTCAGGCTTTAGTTGCTTTATACAATAGCGGTGATGACAGATTGGTTAGAAACGCTTTAAACCAAATGGACCATTCAAGAATGGCGGAAGGTATTACTTTAAGTCGCCATCCTTCCTATACGCCTCAACAAATACCAACCTTTTCATTATGGTATATTGGCATGTTAGCTGATTATTGGAAATATAGGGGCGATAGTATTTTCATTGCTCAAAAACTGCAAGGGGTACGAAATATTTTATGGTTTTTTCAGCAATACCAACAAAAAGACGGCTCGTTACAACATGTTCCTTACTGGATGTTTACTGATTGGGTAGATGGGCACACGGGATGGAATGGTGGTACTGCACCTTATTCTGAAAATGGCTCTTCGGCTATATTAGATCTACAACTGCTTTGGGCTTATCAAATTGCTTCGCAGTTAGAGAAACAATTAGGCATGCCTGCTTATGAAAAATTATATAACACAAAGGCCACTCAGTTACAACATACCATTATGCAAAAGTATTGGCGTAACGAAGTAGGTTTGTTGTCAGATATTGATGATGGCAATTTGTTTTCGCAGCATGCTAATGCTTTAGCTATTTTAACCAATACTGTTGATGGTACTACCGCTAAAAATATAGCAAGGCAACTTTTGAATAATAAGCAATTGGCACCGGCTTCCATTTATTTTAAGTACTATGTGCATCAGGCACTTATTAAAGCGGGTTTGGGAAATGATTATTTAGATTGGTTAAGTATTTGGCAACAAAATTTAGCAATGGGTTTAACAACCTGGGCTGAAACTTCTGACATCAATGGTTCACGTTCCGATTGTCATGCATGGGGTGCAAGTCCGAATATTGAAATTTATAGAACTGTTTTGGGAATTGATAGTGATGCACCGGGTTTTAAAAGCGTAAAAATTAGTCCGCATTTGGGTAAGCTTACCAACATAAGTGGACAAATTCCTCATCCCTATGGTACAATTGCAGTGGCCTATAAAAAACTAAATGGGCAATGGCAAGTTAACATTCATTTGCCTGAAAAGTTAAGCGGAAAACTAGAGTGGAAGCAACATTCATACCCATTGCATGGTGGCAGCAATGCGTTTACGTTACCCTGATTTTTTATTAAAGATTAACCAAACCATTCATACATATTTTGTAATAACACTTTTTGTTTGGCTGTTGCATCCAAATCGCGAACCAGTTTACCTTCATGAATTTGTAAAAGCCGGTTGCCGTATTGTTGTGCATCTTTTAAATTATGCGTAATAAAAATGGCAGTTAAGTGGTATTCCTGAATGAGGTGTTGTGCAGTATTTAAAATAATTTCGGCAGATTTAGGATCTAATGCGGCTGTAGGCTCATCCAGCAATAAAATTTTGGTATTATCCATAATGCACATCAATAAAGTAAGTGCTTGTCGTTGCCCGCCCGATAATGTGCCCATGGGTTGGTTCAATTTATTTTCTAATCCCCAGTTTAGGCGAGCAATTACTTCTCTCACTCTTTTTTTAAATGCTGTAGTATTGCCAATGGTTAAATGTTTGGGTTGCGTACGCAGGGCTGCTAATCTAAAATTATCTAAGATGGTTAAATCCGGCGCCGTGCCATCAAAAGGATTTTGAAAAACACGAGCAATATATTTGCTGCGTTTAAAGTCGGGCAAAAAAGTAACATTTTCACCCGCAATGAATACTTTCCCTTTAGTGGGAATAACGCTGCCTGCTATGGTATTGAATAAAGTTGTTTTTCCTGAGCCATTGGCACCAATAATAATTACAAATTCCCCCTCATTAATTTGCAATGAAACATTGTTAAGTGCCGTAATTTCATTTACTCTTCCGGCATTAAATATTTTTGTTACTTGCTCTAACTGAATCATTGCCCTATTATTCATTTGGTTTAAGAACATTTTTAACCCTTGGCAGGGCAACAATAAGCAATACAAACAATGCTGTTACCAGCTTTAATATGTTGGGGTCAACCCCTAAGGAAAGCGTAACAGCTAATACCATTTGAAAAATAAAACTGCCTGCAATTACCAATGCAATTTGAGCACCAATAGCCACAATATTGAACCAAATACGCAGTGCATCGGCAATTAATACTGAACCTAAGCCTACAATAACAATACCAATGCCCATGTTTATATCGGTAAAATTTTGGTACTGGGCAACCAATGACCCGCTTAAAGCAGTAAGTGCGTTAGCCATAGCTAAGCCAATAATTTTCATTTTATTGTTATTAATACCCAATGAACGTGTCATGCTGGAACTGTTGCCGGTTGCACGCATCGCAATGCCAAAATCGGTTAACAATATATACCATAACAATATTGCAAAGGCGCCAATAATAATGATACCTGTAGCCAAAGTGTTATAAATGGAATGCGGAAAAATTTGAATGTAGGAAAATAAGGTATGTAAATTAATCAATGGAATATTAGAGCGGCCCATAATGATTAGGTTAATGGAATACAAGCCGGTCATTACTAAAATGCCCGCCAACAAGGCATCAATTTTTAATTTAGTATGAATGAAAGCGGTGCATATACCAGCCAAGGAACCGGACAGCATGCTAATTAAAACCACAATATATACCGGCCAATGTTGAACTAATAAAAGGGCAGTTACTGCTGCACCTAATGTGTAGCTTCCATCGGTGGTAATATCGGGAATATTAAAAATGCGCATGGAAATAAAAACCCCCATTGACATAGCTCCTAAGCAAAGCGACAATACCAAAGCTGATAAATAAAATTCCATTATTGAATGGGTTTATAATCGGATGGAAAATGTAAGTTATAAGTTTTTGCAACAGCAGGATTATAAACACTGTTACGTACTTTAACCATTTCCCAATGTAAACCGTTGGTTGATTTTTGTTTTAAGAACAAGGCAGCTTGCTCACCTGCCTGGTATCCCCAATCATAAATATTTGCGCCAAAAGCGGCAACCGCACCACGAGCCACTAAACCGGCTTCGCTCGTGAAAATAGGAACATGTTGTCGGTTACAAGCCTGCACAATATTTTCAAATGAAGCAAAAACGGTATTATCCGGATTGGCAAAAAATGCATCAATGTGTTTTGATAATAAGGATTGCGTTACCAAAGGCACATCGGCACTACTATTAACAGGTAAAGAAACCAAATTAATATGGTTTGCATTTGCCAATTGTTGAATGCGGTTAATGGCTTCTACTGATTGTGGTTCCGACTGATTAAATATCATTCCAACAGTAAGCGGTTGGTTATTGCTTGGGTGTAATATTTGCGGAATCAATAAAAATGAAGTATCTATATAATTCAAATTTTCGCCAACGCCAAATAAGTTGGCTGGCGCATGTCCTTGGGCGTCGGTCAATTTCATTAATTGGGGTGTTGCGGCTACCATCATAAATACCGGAATGGTTTTGGTATTTTGAATGGCAGTAATAGTTGGTAATGTAGCATTGGCTGCAATTAATGTTACCTGCTGTGTAATGAAATACTGAATAATTTGAGTTAAAGTAGGAATACTGCCTTGTGCATTCCGATAAATAATTTTAACGGTACCCTTCTGTTCATCAAAACCATTGGCTTTTAATGCGGCAATAAATCCTGTTTTGGCTTGTTCAATGGTATTGTCTTCAAATGCATCGGCAAAACCAACTACCGGAACATTGCTTTTATTGGTACAGGCACTTAAAAAAAATATTAATGCAAATAGCTGAACATATTTTAGTGGCTTCATGCCGATACAACGTTTAATTAGCTCCATTAACAACAATTTTTATTCATTGTTTAAAATTAGGCTGCTATCGTGGTATTTCCATAAATATTTATAATGTCTGTTATGCATATATGAAATGAATGTTTTTTTGTTATTAAATGATGGTTATTGAATTTACTTGCAATTGGTAAAGAAGCATAAAATACATCACTTATACATAAACGAGTTAAAGGTGATTAAAATTTTATTGAATAAAGTGTGAAAAAAAATTGCAAAGGTATTAACTTAGAAAGGTGAATTTGTTTAGAAATAAATGACCCTGTATGAGAACAGTGAATGCCAAAATTCAATTAGGATTGATTGCTTTAATCTTAGCATTCATTACCTCATTGAGCTGTATAATGCCTGTTGTTGCACTAATAACAAAAAATCATACAGTTACTGCTTTTTTTTCATGGATGGAACCCTATAGGCCGGCTTTAATTAGTATCACCTTCATTTCATTAGTAGTTTCTTGGTATCAATTTTTTTCTATACCCAAATTAGATAAGAATACTGAGATTAATAGTAAATTTTCATTATCTAAGAAGTTTTACTTGTTAAGCTCAATAACTTTATTGTCCTTGTTATTAATTACTTTTCCTTTTTATTCCTCCATTTTTATTCCGAAAATTAAAAATATTGAAAAACCTGCTTATCTAGATAAAACTGTGGTAAAGAAAGTGAAATTAATGTTAGAAGGTATGGAATGTGAGGCATGTACTAATACGATAAAAATGAGTTTAGCAAATCATAAGGGGGTTGTAAATTTTGAAACTTCGTTCAGTGAATCAACCGCAATAGTTGAGTTTAATATGCTAGAAACAACATTAGATGATATTATTCATACTATTAATTCAACGGGCTATAGTGTTTCCGGGGTAAGTGAGGTGAAATAGTACTTGGTTTTTAACTTATTTAATCAAGACAACTGATTATGTTTAGTTCGGAATTCAGCATTATTATGTTTGCTTTATAATTCTTTTTTATATACCCTATCTCGTCATCTAACTTTAGGACTTTAGCAGGTATAGTGGAACACATAGCCAAAGCATCCGTAATATTTATATTTACCCGGTTAACTAAATTTTTAAATGCCTGATGCATTGTTAATGCCGAGCCACTTAAAATGCCATTACTTTCATACTTGTTACCGTTTAATGTGTGTTGATATGGACCTGTATGCGTAGTAGTAACAGCATCGGTAATAGCAAATAAGCGGTTAGGCATTTGTTTGCAGGCAATTTTTACTGCCTCAAAATGTACATGATAACCGTCCGGAATAATAGATGCATAAACTGTTGGATGTAAAAATGTTGCACCCACCATTCCCGGTGCTCGATGCGATAACGGACTCATAGCATTATACAAATGGGTAACCGTTGGTATGCCATTGTTAAAAGCATGGGTCGCTTCTTCAAAGCTGGCATTACTATGCCCTGCCGATATTATAATACCTGCTTGTTTTATTATTTCAATGATTGTTTCATTGCAAACTTCAGGCGCTAGGGTTATCATTTTAATGACACCCTTGCCATAGGCTAATAGTTCTTCTACTTCAGTAATGGTGGGGCTATGTACAATACTTTCAATATGTGCGCCTCTTTTTTCTTTGTTAATCCATGGCCCTTCTAAATGTAAGCCTAAACAACCTTTGCCTCCTTCGCGCCAGTATTGCTTCACTGCATCAATGCCGGCATACATTATTTCTTTTGTATTGGTGGCAATAGTGGGTAAAAAATGTAATGTACCCCATTGTTTACAATGCGTTTGCAATGCCCATATACTTTTGCTATTGGGAAATGCGGAAAGCAATAGCTCATTCGCACCATAAATTTGTGCATCAATAAAGGCGGGGCTTATATAGTCAAATATTTGTTGGGGTGAATGAGCATCATCAAATGGTTCAATGTTGTTAATGATGCCATTTTGAATGTGGATGGATTGGTTGTTTAATAAAGCATTGCCGGTAAAAACATGGCGTCCGTATAAAACATAGTCATTAGGCATGAATGGAAAATTTATCGGCATCGGCCAAGAAGGGGAATCGGGACCTTACCTCGTTTAAAAAATCGCTACTTAAAGTTACATCTCCAATGGCTTCTTTATTGGCTTCATGCCATAAAATTTCGCCCAATGGGTTTATAGCCATACTATCACCGCTATGGGCAATACCATTGCCATCATTACCTATTCTGTTTACACCAATTACATAACATTGATTTTCTATGGCTCTTGCTATTAGCAAACTTTTCCAGGCATGTATTCTTTTTTCAGGCCAATTGGCAACATAAATTAAAACATCATATTCCGGTGGGTTATTGGCTTGCTGACGAGCCCAAACCGGGAAGCGCAAGTCGTAACAAATTTGTACATTAATTTTCCATCCGTTTACTGATGCAATTAATCGTTTATTGCCCGGTGTGTAATGTTTATCTTCTCCCGCATAAGCAAAGCAATGGCGTTTATCATAAAAACCCATTTGCCCGTTCGGTAACATCCAAATTAATCGGTTATAATAGCAGTCGTTTTCCTGAATAATTAAACTGCCGGTAATAATACACTTTTTTGATTCAGCCATTTTTTTCATCCACAAAATAGTGTTGCCTTGCATGGTTTCGGCAAGCCGTTCGGGTTGCATGCTAAAACCCGTACTAAACATTTCGGGTAAAACAACTATATGTGTACCAATTGGTATGGATTGTAATTTGGCTTCCAATTGTTGCAAGTTTCCTGCAATATCTTCCCATTGTAAATGGGTTTGTACCAAACTAATGCGTAAGTCTTTCATTGCACTGTTTTTAAAAACAATAGGTTAGTTGAATGGATGCATACCGTTGTGGCAAGTATTGTGTAATACATTCTTTTGTTTGATAAACAATTTCTATTTTTCCCATCCAATGGCCTTGCGCCAATACTATTCCCCAATTTTGTTGGTACATCCATTTTTCGGGTGTTCCGGCAACTGTGCTGCTTGTATTACTGCTACTGCCTTGTACGGTAGCATTGTATCCTTGTAAAGTAATTTCAGGATAAAAGTACACAAACCATTCCAGGCTTTGATGGCTTTTTGACGGGTTGTAAGCCGGCACATTCCATAAGGCACTGTTTGTATTGGCGTTTAATTTTCCCAAAACAAAAAATGCACCTGCTTTTGCGTTAGTATAAACATTTCCTGCATTTGCCGTAAATACCGGAATAATTTTGGCTGTATTTGATTGTGTTAATGCATGAATAAATGGCATGTATTGAATCATTGCATTAATAGTAATAGGCACTTGTACTTGTTTATACCAGTCGGTTACCGGATAAAGCCCCAACAAATGATGTAATCCATTTTGAAAATTTTGGCCCAAAGAATTATTGCCAATTGTTCCAACAGAAACATTCCATTGTAGGCCATAATGCTGTTGTAAACGTAAGTGTTTGTAGGTTAAGAATAAATAACCACAATAAGGTCTATCCACACTATCGGGGTAAAAGGTAAGTAAACGAGGTGTGTATAAAGCTTGTCCGGCTTCAATACTTTGCACTATTGTAGCATTTTGTTTTTGGTGACTGAAATTATATTGAAAGTATAAGCCGTTGGTGTAATATTTATCATTATCCTGAAGCAAGTATGCATCGTTATCGGTAGTAATGGATATGCTATGTTGCCAATTTGCAGGACCATTTTTTTGGGCAAAAATTTGTGAAATGGAACAACAGAATAATAAGCAGACCCAGATTTTCATGAAACGGTGGTTTGTTGTTTTAACCATTGTATTTGCTGATGCACTAAGCCGGGCTCATAACCTTTTTGAACTAAATAAGCTTGTGTTTTTGCCATTTTATTAATAGGCTGCTGTCCACGTAAGGTTTGCCATTTTTTTAAAGCCAGTTGTTGAAGTGTTTGCCTGTATTCAGTTTCGTCAATTACCGCTAAAGCTTTTTTAATGTTGAAGCTGCTGATTTTTTGCTGTTTCAATTCAAATTCAATTTTTTTTCTACCCCATTTTTTTTGCCTGAAATGACCGCCGGCAAAAAGTGTAGCGTATCTGGTTTCATTTAAATAGTTGTCTTCAATTAACAAACTCAGCATTTTTTCTACCTCGGGTTTGTGTAGCCCTAACGCATATAATTTTTCTTTAACCTCATAATGACTGCGCTCTCTATAAGCACAAAAATGTTTCATTTTTTGTAGCGCTTTTTCCCATGTTAGTTGTTGCGGCATACTTGTAAACTTATGCTTTGCTATTCAAATCTATGCCTTTCTATGTCAAATGTGGTCATTCTGTTTGAAATAGGGCATAAATTGTGTATGAAATATTAACAAATTACAGTAGGTTTGTTGCCATTACAAAAATTAAGAAAAATATGAAGTTTATTGTATCCTCATCTTCCCTTTTAAAACAACTGCAACACATTAGTGGCGTTATTAGTGCCAATACCGTACTGCCCATTTTAGAAGATTTTTTGTTTGAAATTGAAGGAAAAAAACTACATGTGGTGGCTACCGATTTAGAAACTGTAATGCGGGTGCAATTAGAAGTAGAAAGTAAAACCAATGGAAAAGTTTGTATTCCTGCTAAAATATTAATGGATACCCTAAAAAATATTCCTGAACAGCCTTTAACTTTTGATATTGATAAAAACCATGCAGTAGAAATTACCAGTGAAAATGGTAAGTACAAGGTAATGGGCGAAAATCCGGATAATTTCCCCAAGGAACCCGTTGCTGATGACGCTACCGCATTTAAAATGACCAGCAGTGCTTTGGTAACTGCAATCAATAAAACTTTATTTGCTGTTAGTAATGATGATTTGCGTCCTGCAATGACCGGTGTGTTTTTTGAATTAACTACCGATGCTGTTCAGTTCGTGTCAACTGACGCACACCGCTTGGTGAAGTACAAACGCACCGATGCCAAAGCCACATCCAATGATTCGTTTATTGTTCCCAAAAAACCGCTGAATCTGCTTAAGAATGCCTTACCCGATAATGATGATGAAATTAGCCTTAGCTACAACAATAGCCACTTGTTTGTAAGTCATGGCCAAATTCAAATGACTTGTAGGTTAATTGATGCTCGTTTCCCCGATTATAAAGTGGTTATACCCGTTGATAATCCGTACAAATTAGTAGTTAATAAAACCGATTTTCAAAATGCACTGCGCCGTGTAAGCGTATTTTCAAATAAAAGCACCAATCAGGTAGCTTTAAACATTACCAGTAATGAACTGCATTTAACTGCACAAGATGTTGATTTTAGCTTTGAGGGTAATGAAAGAATGGCTTGTACATTTGACGGGGGTGAATTGCAAATTGCATTCAATGCTAAATTTATGATTGAGATGTTGAATGCCGCCGAAACTCCTGAAGTGGTCATTGAATTATCAACGCCTACTAAAGCCGGTATTATTAAACCCGCCGAGCAAGCTGAAAATGAGGAATTAATTATGCTGGTAATGCCTTTAATGCTGAATAATTAATATAATATTTACATAATTGTTGGCCCTGTCTTCTTTGTAAGACGGGGCTTTTTTGTGCCCTTTTTAAAATTTTAGTAAATTGATGCTAAAACAGTCTTGCCATGCTTGAAAATCTGGTGCAATATTTTCAAACCTTAGATAAACACCCGGTAGAAAGGATGATAATTTTAGTATCGGGTTTATTGTTTTTTTGGATTTTAGAAGGTGCAATTCCTTTATTGCCCATGCATTATAAAAAAACTAAAGTGCGTCATGCAGGGGTAAATTTATTATTCACACTCATTCATTTAATTATACATACGTTTTTAGCCATTGGCATTGTGGCTTTAAGTGATTGGTGTAAAGTAAGCGGTTTTGGTTTAGTTTATTGGTTGCATGCAGGTATTGTGGGCACTATTATAATTGCCTTTATTACGCTCGATTTTTTTGGTGGATGGTTAGTGCATTTTGTGCAACATAAAAATGCCTGGCTTTGGCGGTTTCATATTATTCATCATGCCGATAATAATGTAGATGTAACTACCGGGTTACGCCATCACCCCATAGAAAGTATTTTACGTGGTTTATTTTTCTTTATTGGTATTTGGTTAAGTGGGGCACCTATGTATTCGGTAATGATTTTTCAAACCATATTGGTAGCCATCACTGCCTTTACACATGCTAATATTAGTTTGCCTAAATGGATTGATAATACATTAAGTTTTGTATTTGTTTCGCCTAACATGCACAAAGTTCACCATCATTGGCAACAGCCTTATACCGATAGTAATTATGGTGCAATATTATCCATTTGGGATCGGCTATTGGGTACTTTCAGGCATTTGTCCCCTCAAAAAATTAAGTATGGATTAGATAAATACTATTCCAACGCCGATGACGAGAATTTTATGCGTTTGTTAAAATTCCCTTTTCAAAAAACCAATAAGTAGTGCCGGAAATCTGCCATCTTTGTAAAAAAAACACATGAATATTGTTGCGCTAATCCCTGCCCGTTATGCTGCTACTCGTTATCCTGCCAAGTTAATGCAACAACTGGGTAATAAAACGGTTATTCGCCATACCTATGATAATACTTTAGCTACAGGTTTATTTAATGATGTGTGGGTAGTAACCGATAGTCCTATCATTTTTAATGAAATTACACAACATGGTGGTAAAGCGTTGATGAGTAAAAAAGAACATGAAAGCGGAAGCGATCGTATTGCTGAAGCTGCTGAACAATTAGATGTTGATATCATTGTAAATGTTCAAGGCGATGAGCCTTTTGTACAAAAACAACCACTACAAAAATTGTTAGATGCTTTTAGAAATGATGAAAGTGTTCAAGTAGCTTCATTAATGCAGGTATTAACCGATGAAAAATTAATTGCCGACCCTAATTATGTAAAGGTGGCCGTGAATAATAAAATGGACGCTTTGTTTTTTAGTAGAAGTGTTATTCCATATCAACGCGATAAAAATGTGAATCCGGTTTATTACGAACATATAGGCGTATATGCTTTTAAAAAGCAAGCATTACTTCAATTTACAAAATGGCCGATTACACCTTTGGAAGCTGCTGAAAAAATTGAGTGCTTGCGGTATTTGGAAAATGGTGTGCCATTAAGAATGGTGGTTACTGAATACATGGGGGTTGAAATTGATACACCCGCAGATTTGGAAAGAGCCGGGCAATTATTACAACAAAATATGCAATAATTATTTTTTGAATTTGTTGCAAATGTTGTTTGAATGAATTATTTTGTTCTTAAACCATTTTAAAACTTTCATTCAAAAAAAATTGCTTATGAACGATTTTCCCTTTGCCTTATTTGGCACATTTATGTTTGCTTATTTGGCAATCATTATTTTAGTATTAATAGCGCAATGGCAAATTTTCCAAAAAGCTAATCAACCGGGTTGGGCTTGCATTATTCCCATTTACAACATAATCGTATTACTTAGAATAGTAGGGAAACCTTGGTGGTGGTTCTTGCTCATGTTTATTCCCATTGTAAATATTGTGTTGGGCATTTGGGTTTTGAATTTGCTTTCAAAAAGCTTTGGTAAAGAAGAAGGGTTTACCGTTGGATTAATTTTTCTTCCCTTTATCTTTTATCCCATTTTAGGTTTTGGAAATGCTACATACAAAGGACCGGCAGGTAATAATTTTGTACCATCCGTTTCATAAAAATCGTTTAATCAATAGCCTGCTTCTGAAATGAGCAGGCTATTTTATTTTCAAAAAAATTTAATATTATTTTTCTCTCGCAGCCGGCTTATTAATCAATATTTTTGCGAAATAAATAACTATATACTTTTCCGGTATCCATTAAAACCAACCACATTTGCTGCCCCTACTTTGCCAATTAAATTAAGTTGCATGAAAAAACATTTACTCTATTTGTTCTTATGCTGTATGTTAAATGGAACAGTAATGGCACAATTAAAATTATATGGTGAAAATTATCGTCCGCAATTTCACTTTACGCCTGAACGCAATTGGATGAATGACCCCAACGGGCTGGTGTTTTATAAAGGTCAATATCATTTGTTTTACCAATACAATCCCTTTGCAAACGTGTGGGGGCACATGTCATGGGGGCATGCAGTTAGTAAAGATTTGATTCATTGGAAACAATTGCCGGTAGCTTTAGAAGAAGAAAATGGAATTATGATTTTTTCGGGATCTGCTGTAGTTGATACAAAAAATTCCAGTGGCTTAGGCTCTATTCAAAATCCGCCGTTAGTGGCTATTTATACAGGTAGCACGGATACTTTGCAAACACAAAACTTAGCTTATAGTACCGACAATGGCTTACAATGGGCAAAATACAAAAGCAATCCGGTGTTGAATGAAAACAAAAAAGATTTTCGCGATCCTAATGTTTTTTGGTATGCGCCGGAAAAAAAATGGATAATGAGTTTGTCGTATCCTACAACCCATCAAATAGCATTTTATAGTTCTGTTAATTTACGCGATTGGAAACAGGTTGGCATATTCGGTCCTGCCGGCGATACAACAGGTGTTTGGGAATGTCCCGATTTAATGCGTGTGCCTATATATGACCAGCCGGGAAGTTATAAATGGGTTTTATTAACTTCACAAAATGCAACCATGCAGTATTTTGTGGGCAATTTCGATGGTAAAAATTTTACCAGTGAAACACCCAATGGCACTACTTTAAAACCTGATTATGGAACTGATTATTATGCTGCCATTGCCTATCATAGTAATCCCATCGGAAAACCGGTAAGTATAGGTTGGGTAAATAACTGGTATTATGCCAATCAAATTCCTACTTATCCCTGGAAGGGCGCCGCATCATTACCGCGCACTTTGCAATTAAAAAAAATTAATGATGTTTGGCAACTCATTCAACAACCTGTTGCTGCTTTGGCAACTTTAAGAAAACAGCCGGTTATTTATGCCAACAAAAAAATAAATAAAACTACTGAGCTGCTTCCTTTTAAAGGAAATGTATGGGAAGGTGAAATTATTATGCAACCCGCCACTACGGGCGAAACCGGATTACAACTTGCAGTAGGTAACGGTCTTGCATTAAACATTAGTTACAATGCTGCTGCTAAGCAACTCGTTATTAATCGCAACAATACACCCGACTATTTTAGTGCAGCTTTCGCTGCCAGGCCTACCAGTATTGCCCCGGTTCGTTTATTGAATAATGAACTTAAGCTGCAGGTGTTTTTTGATAAAAGTATTGTAGAAGTATTTGTAAATAATGGTGAACAAGTGCTTACCGTACAAGTATTTCCGGCAGAGGAAAATAATGGCGTAGCTCTATACAGCACCGGTGAAAATGCTTTATTTAAGCGTGTAACTTTTTGGCCTATGAAATCAATTTGGTAAAGAAACTAAATACGGTAATATATTTGTAATGCTTTCGGCAGCAATTAAACCTGTACTAAAACCCAAAGCACTTTTACTATGCAATTTAGAAATTTTAAAATGATTGGTTATGTGGTGTATGGACGTGGTTGTTTTAACCAGTTAGATGAAATTTTATCGCCACAACGCAAGGGCGATGCACCTATGATTTTTTTAATTGACCATTTTTTCAATGGGAAACCATTAGTTAATAGAATTCCATTACGGGGTAAAGATATTATTATTTATGCTGATGTAACTAATGAGCCTAAAACTTCGCAGGTTGATGCTTTAGCTCAACAACTTAAAAATGAATTTGGTACCATTAGTGGTATTATTGGCATTGGCGGCGGTAGCACAATGGACTTAGCAAAGGCGGTATCGTTAATGATGACAAATCCGGGATCTTCAGCCGATTATCAGGGATGGGACTTGGTAAAATTTCCCGGTGTTTATAAAGTAGGTATTCCTACATTAAGTGGTACAGGTGCCGAAGTATCTCGCACTACCGTGCTAACCGGGCCTACCCGAAAACTTGGAATGAATTCTGATTTTACACCTTTCGATCAAATTGTATTGGACCCCGAATTGATTAAAGATGCACCTGTAAACCAACGTTTTTATACAGGAATGGATTGTTACATTCATTGTATTGAAAGTTTACAAGGTACTTATTTGAATGAGTTTAGTAAAAGTTATGGCGAAAAAGCTTTGCAACTTTGTCAACGCGTATTTTTAGAAAAAGATGTTTGGGATGATGAAAGCGATAACCAACTTATGATGGCTTCTTATGCCGGCGGAATGAGTATAGCATATTCGCAAGTAGGTGTAGCGCATGCAGTAAGTTATGGGTTGAGTTATTTATTAGGAACCAAACACGGTATTGGTAATTGTATTGTAATGAATCATTTAGAAGAATATTACCCGGAAGGTGTTGCAGAATTTAAACGCATGGTTGAAAAAAATAAGGTTGAAATTCCTACGGGTATTTGTAAAGGCCTTACCGATGAACAATTTGAAACAATGATGAATGTATCATTAGGCATGAAACCGCTTTGGGAAAATGCTTTAGGAAAAGATTGGGAAAAAATAATGACTCGCGATAAACTTAGAAAATTGTACGAAAAACTATAACATAAAGGCAACACCGTTAACGTGTTGCCTTTTTTGTATTCGGAATAAGGTACTAATTAGTCTTTTACTACTACTGCTGTTGATTGCTTAGGAACAAATTTTCCAATTACTTCAGCATATAAGTGGTTTGTTCTTAGCACATCTTGCACTAATGATAAACCTTCCTGCGAAACAGCAATCAATAATCCCCCATTGGTTTGCGGATCAGTTAAAAAATTCATTGCCTCTTCTTTATCATAGTTTCCATTCCAACTAATTTTATGTCCGTAACTGTCTTGATTGCGTTTCGTACCTCCCGGAATTGCTTTTTGTAACAAATATTGTTTTGCTTCAGCTAAAACAGGCACTTTGCTATAAAAAACTTCTGCTGAAAGTGATGCGCCTTCGCACATTTCTGTTAAGTGGCCTAATAAACCAAATCCGGTAACATCGGTCATGGCATGTACATTACTTATGCTGCCAAGTTGCTCGCCTACTTTATTTAATTGTGTTAATTGCTTAATCATTAATTGTAAATGGGGTTCCGTTAGTATTCCTCTTTTTTGTGAAGTGGACAGAATACCAATGCCCAAAGGTTTGGTAAATAAAATTACATCGCCTTCATTAGCTGTACTATTTCTTTTTAAATGTTGAATGGGAACTATACCATTAACCGCCAAACCAAAAATAGGTTCGGGGCTGTCAATACTGTGCCCACCGGCTAATGGAATACCGGCTTCTAAGCAAATGGCTTTTGCGCCTTCAATTACTTGCCCTGCAACAGCAGCCGGAATTTTATCAACGGGCCATCCTAAAATAGCAATAGCCAAAATGGGTTTTCCCCCCATAGCATATACATCGCTAATAGCGTTGGCACCTGCAATTTTGCCAAATGTAAATGCATCATCCACAATGGGCATAAAAAAGTCAGTAGTACTAATTAATGCAGTTCCATTTCCCAAGTCATATGCTGCTGCGTCATCTTTCAAATGATTGCCTACTAATAATTGTGCATAGTTTGGTGCTGCAGTATTGTGTTGCAAAATTTCATCTAATACTTTGGGTGCAATTTTGCATCCGCATCCGGCACCATGCGAATAGGCCGTTAATTTTATAGGTGTTGAATCAATCATGTTCTGTACTATTTAAATATTCTTGTAGTAATTGGGCATTGTTCTGTGCATTTGTATTCAGTGCCGGAATGGTTTTCACCAGTTCCAAAACATTGTTGCGATTGTGTAAGCCTTTCCAATAAAGTTTATCATAATAAATAAGCAATTCAGAAAAGCAATTGCTTACATCCTCTTCCAATAAAAAATTAATGGCATTTTTAGTTGCCAAGCCACCCAATCTTTTTTTAATGCGCATAATAGCGCTAATTAATTTTTCCTTAGGGGCCTTACCATAGCCTTCCATAATGTGTTTCAATCTTTCTTCAAATGGGATATCGAAAAAATAAACAGGCGATTGCCGCATTTGTTCAAATAGTTTTATTGGAATATTAACGGTGCCAATACGTTGGCTTTCATCTTCTAACCAAATGGGCGATGCATTATTCACTAAAGTTGTATGCTGATATAATTGCAAAGCCAAGCTATTTTCAAACATTTCTTGTGAGGGTTGAGCAGGCATATCAATTCCACCAAAAGCAGAACCTTTATGATGGGCTAATGCTTCTAAATCAATAACGTTATGGCCTTGCTGTTGTAAAACTTTTAAAATTTCTGTTTTGCCACTGCCTGTATATCCACCAATAATATTTAAGCGATAGTTTTTTTCAAATTGCTGCAATGCCCAGTTTCTAAAAGCTTTGTAACCACCTTGTAGGGTGTAAACTTTAAATCCGTATAAATTTAATAACCAGGCCACGCCGGCACTTCGCATACCGCCTCTCCAACAATGCACTATTATTTCGTTGGGTAATTTGTTTTTAGTTATCACCTTTTCAACGGTTTCAATCATCGGTACCATTTTTTCTGCAAAAAATGGTAAAGCCGTTTTAATTGCCGGTTGTTTGCCTACTTGCTTATACTGTGTTCCTACAATGGCTCGCTCCTCATTTGTAAATAATGGTAATGAAATGGCATTGGGTATATGGGCATGTTCAAATTCACCCGGGCTACGAACATCAAAAACCGGCAATTGTTGCCTTAATTGTAAAAAAGTTTCAATATTTATTACTTCAATAGCCATTTATACAAATGTACATGCAACTGCAATGGCAGCAGTAGTATTCAGTAAAAAATTGTAATTAAATCAACACGGCAAAATATATTTCACCAATTCATCATTCAAAATTAATAACACATTTGGCTAAATTCGTACGCTATTAAAACAGGCGGGTAATTCAAGTTTTAAAAACTACCTGCTGATGGTTTTCTATCTATTTTCTCACTGCTAATTAAAAAGTAACCATGTTAACCTTAATTATTTTGGTAATTGTAATTGTGGTTTTGCTTGTTCAATTTTTATTGTTCAGCAAAATTGGCGGTCAAAAAAATAATGAAGCATTGAATGAGATAAAACTTTTGCTAAATCAATGGCTTATTACCGTAAAGGATATTGAAAAAAATTTGAAAGAGGAATTTGTCATTAATCGTAAAGAAAATGCTGAAGCATCGGCTGCATTACGCACTGAAACTAATTTACAGTTGAACAATTTTGCACAAACCATTACATTACAATTAACCCAACTTTCTAATGCTAACGAAGAAAAACTAAATGCCATTCGGGTTACGCTTGAAAATTCTTTCAATAATTTTCAGCAACGTATTGATGCAAATGGCCAAGCAGGTATTACTGCATTGCAGCAAAATTTAGCTTTATTTCAAACCAACTTAAATGAGGCTTTAAAGGAATATAAAAACCGAATGTTGGAACAGTTTGCCTTATTTGAAAACAATATTCAAAACCAGCATGCGGGCAATACTGAAAAAATGCGTGAACTGAAACAAGCCCTTGAAACTTCGGTAAAAAATTTACAAGAAGGAAACGAAAAGAAATTGGAAGAAATGCGTAAAACCGTGGATGAAAAATTAAATGATACCCTAGAAAAACGATTAGGTGAATCGTTTAAATTGGTAAGTGATCGGCTCGAAGCAGTGCATAAGGGCTTGGGTGAAATGCAAACATTAGCCACAAGTGTAGGCGACTTAAAAAAAGTAATGACCAATGTGAAGCAACGAGGTGTATTAGGTGAGTATCAATTACAAAATATTATTGAAGATTTATTAACCACAGAACAATATGAACGAAATGTAAAAACCAAATCCGGCAGTGGTGCGCTGGTTGAATTTGCAATTAAAATGCCACATGGCCGCAATTTTGAAAAAATTGTTTGGTTACCCATCGATTCAAAATTTCCGAAAGAAGATTATGAGGCTTTAACCGATGCTTATGAAAAGGGTGATGCAGAAAAAATTGAAGAAAGCCGAAAATCGTTTATTAATGCTATTAAGCGCAGTGCAAAAGAAATCAAAGAAAAGTATATTGATCCACCAAATACTACCGAATATGGAATTATGTTTTTGCCATTTGAAAGTTTATTTGGTGAAGTATTACGTGTACCCGGCTTATTTGAGTTATTGCAAAAAGAATATAAAATAACCATTACAGGGCCTACAACACTTAGCGCCTTGCTGAACAGTTTACAAATGGGTTTTAGAACATTGGCTATTGAAAAAAGAAGCAGTGAGGTTTGGGATTTATTAGGTGCAGTTAAAACTGATTTTAAACAATTTGGTGATGTGTTAGCTAAAACCAAAAAGAAATTAATTGAAGCAACTGATGTAATTGACAAATCGGAAGTAAGAACCAGGGCTATTGAAAGAAAGTTGCGCAACGTAGAGGCATTGCCGGCAAATCAGGCAAATGCTATTTTAGATACACCCGCTTTAAACGATACTGACAAGAATGATAGTGTTGAAGACAATGCGGAATAATAATTAGTATTCATTCATAAAAAAACCCGTACGAATTGGTACGGGTTTAACTTCATCATTAGGCATAGGATTTATCGATTCATGCTGGCTAAAAACTCTTCATTGTTTTTAGTACCACGCATTCTTTTTAGTAATTCTGTCATTGCTTCTTCGGTATTCATGTCATTTAAGAATAGACGAAGAATATTCATACGTTGTAAAGTTTCCTTATCTAATAATAAATCATCGCGGCGGGTTGATGAGCCTACTAAATCAATAGCCGGATAAATACGACGGTTGGCCAGTTTGCGATCTAATACCAATTCCATGTTACCGGTTCCTTTAAATTCTTCAAAAATTACTTCATCCATTTTACTGCCGGTATCAATAAGAGCAGTAGCCAAAATGGTTAATGAACCTCCGTGTTCAATTTTACGGGCAGCGCCAAAAAACTGTTTGGGTTTTTGCATGGCATTTGCTTCAACACCACCACTTAATACTTTACCGCTTGAGGGGGCAACCGTATTGTGTGCACGGGCTAAACGGGTAATACTATCTAACAATATAACAACATCGTGCCCACATTCAACCAAACGTTTGGCTTTTTGTAAAGCAATGGTTGAAACTTTTACATGCTTTTCAGCAGGTTCATCAAAGGTAGAAGCAATTACTTCTGCTTTTACGCTGCGTTCCATATCAGTTACCTCTTCAGGGCGCTCATCAATTAAAACCACCATTAAATAACATTCCGGGTGGTTAGCAGCTATAGCATTTGCTACGGCTTTCAACAACATGGTTTTACCAACTTTGGGTTGAGCAACAATTAATCCCCGTTGCCCTTTACCAATGGGCGTAAATAAATCCATGATGCGGGTACTATAATCGTTGGGGTTGGTAAACAGGTTTAGCTTTTCGTATGGGAAAAGTGGTGTTAAGTAATCAAATGGTACACGGTCGCGTACTTCATCGGGGCGTTTACCATTTATGGCATCTACTTTTAATAAAGCAAAATATTTCTCCCCTTCTTTAGGCGGACGAACAGAGCCGGTAACCGTATCACCGGTTTTTAAACCAAACAATTTTATTTGTGAAGGCGAAACGTACACATCATCGGGTGAGCTTAAATAGTTATAATCGCTGCTTCTTAAAAATCCATATCCATCGGGCATCATTTCTAAAACACCTTCGCCATTAATAACACCATCAAATTCTATATTAAAAACCGGTTGGCGTTGTGGTTTAGGTTGTGGCGCAATAGGTTCAACGGGTAAAATAGCAGCTTCTTCCTGCGGTTCTTTTATTAATGCGTCGGTTTCATTTTCTAAATCAGTAATTTCCGGTGTAATATTTTCTGATTTAGAGGTGTGGTGATGCTCTCTTCCTGATTTTTTTTCTTTTTCGCGAGCAGCTTTTTCTTTTTCTTCGGTAGCTTTTAGCATTTGTTGAGCCAATAAAGCCGTTTTTTCATCTAAGCTGGTAGGAATTAATTCCAGTTGTTCTGCCGGCGGTTCCTCTTCTGTTTTTTTAGTTTTGCGATGACGCAAGTTAGGACGTTCTGCTTCTTTTTTATGATGAGTTGTTGTTTCAGCTTCTAACTCGGGTTCATCTTGCATAACAATCGCTTCTTCCGTACTGTTGCCGGTAGTTGCTTTCACAGTTGCAGCTTTTTTGCCACGTGCCGAAGTTTTTTTATTTCCTTTTTTTTCTTGCTTTTCACTGGCTTCAACAGCCTGACTATCCAGGATTTTATAAATCAATTCCTGCTTGTCTAATTTTTTTGCGTTGCTAATTTTCAGGTTTTCGGCAATGTCCAGTAATTCTGGAACTAGCATGTCGTTCAGTTGTAAGATGTCGTACATAGAATGTGTTAAATAGAAAAATGTTTCTTTAGCGTTCTCAATCTCTTTTTAAATAATGTAATGAAACTTGAAAATGATTGGTAAAGGTGGAAAAGAGATAAACTGATATGTCTGCGGGATTGAAATTCGTGTCAAACCAGTTTGTTTCCGCTGCAATGATACTGTAAAAACTTCAAAATCACGAAAAATTTCTTTAAAAACCACTCAAATTTACTGCATTTTCAGTAAAACCAATGTCTTTTTAAGCCAATGTCAACTACAAACGGGTAACCATGCACATTATTACTGTATTTTTGCTACCCCTTATTTCATTATCAATTAAAACTTTAAAAGCGGCCAAATGTTCAACCAGCGCACAAAAATTAAAGCTTTGTTACAAACAACACCCATTGATGCCAAGGTTACGGTAATGGGTTGGGTACGTACTTTTAGGAATAATCAATTTATTGCATTAAATGATGGCAGTACCAATCTTAACTTACAAATTGTTGTGCCTTTAGGTATGTTAGGGGAAGATATTTTAAAACGCATAACTACCGGTGCTTCCTTGAAAATTGCCGGAACCATTGCAAAAAGTGTGGGAAAAGGACAAACAATTGAATTATTGGCTGAAAATGTAGAAATATTGGGTGATTGTGATGCAGAAAAATATCCTTTGCAACCCAAAAAACATAGTCTGGAATTTTTACGTGAAATAGCACACCTCCGTTTTAGAACCAATACATTTGGTACTGTTTTTAGAATTCGTCATGCTTTGGCTTTTGCCATACACCAGTTTTTTAATGAACGTGGTTTTATTTATTTACATACACCCATTATTACGGCCAGCGATGCAGAAGGTGCCGGTGAAATGTTTAGGGTTACAACATTACCATTTGATGGTACTCCAAGAAACGAAGATGGTTCTGTAAACTTTAAAGAAGATTTTTTTGGAAAATCGACCAATTTAACGGTAAGTGGTCAACTGGAAGGTGAATTGGGTGCTATGGCTTTTAGCGAAATTTATACATTCGGACCTACTTTCCGCGCCGAAAATTCAAATACAACCCGCCATTTAGCCGAGTTTTGGATGATTGAACCAGAAATGGCTTTTTGTGATTTAGAAGACAACATGAATTTAGCCGAAGAGTTCATTCAATACATTATACAATATGTAATGAAAAACAATGCCGATGATTTGGCATTTTTAGACCAACGTTTGGCGGAAGAAGAAAAACAGAAGCCGGCCAATGAGCGCAGTGAAATGGGTTTGATTGAAAAGTTGAATTTTGTAGTAAACAACCGTTTTGAGCGAATAACTTATACGGAAGCTATACAAATTTTGTTGGATAGCCCTGCATACAAAAAGAAAAAATTTAAATATGAAGTAAGCTGGGGTATTGATATGCAAAGCGAGCACGAACGTTATTTGGTAGAAAAGCATTTTAAAAAGCCGGTAATTGTAACCAATTATCCTGCTGATATTAAGGCATTCTACATGCGCCTAAATGATGGTTGTGAACCCGGTAAACAAACCGTTGCTGCTATGGATATTTTAGCACCGGGAATCGGTGAAATTGTTGGTGGATCACAAAGGGAAGAACGGTTAGAAAAATTGCTGCAACGTATGGAAAACATGCACATACCGGTGGAAGAAATGAATTGGTATTTAGATACCCGTCGTTTTGGAACTGTGCCACATGCCGGATTCGGATTGGGTTTTGAAAGAATGGTGCAATTTGTTACCGGTATGACTAACATTCGTGATGTAATCCCTTTTGCACGCACACCTAAAAACTGTAATTTCTAATTTTCATTATAATGGGCAGAAGTTATATAGTGAAAAAGTAGAATTTAAAATATTTTTTGGCTAAACTTGCCGGAAAATAACTGTACTTCCCTATATTTGCTGCCCCGAAGGGGAAAGGATGGTGCGGTAGCTCAGTCGGTAGAGCAAAGGACTGAAAATCCTTGTGTCGGCGGTTCGATCCCGCCCCACACCACCACTAAAAACGGATGTTATTTTATAACATCCGTTTTTTTATGCAATAAAAACTATTTCATTCCTGCTTTTTGAGTGTCTGTTTTCCATCAAAAATACAACCGTGTATTGCATTGATTTGTGCTGAAGATAGAATGAGTGACAAAAATGGCATTCCGGTATAAACTTAGTTGAGTTGCTGTAAAAAATCTTTCGCCCAATAATCAATATCGTAGTAGCTTACCTGTTCATACAATCGTTGCAAGCGCATTTTTGCATCTTCTTCATTCATTGATAAGGCTTGCACTAAACCTTCTTTTAAAGAAAGCCCATCGTACGGATTGGTATGAATGGCATAAGGCAGTTCAACAGCAGCTCCAGCAAATTCGCTTAAAACAAGCACTCCCCTTGCATTTGGCATTTCGCCCTGAACTGCAATGTATTCTTTGGCCACCAAATTCAATCCATCACGCAAAGGCGTTATCCAAGCAATATCTGCTGCTGCATAATAAGATATAATCTCTTCAAAAGGAAACGAACGGAAAAACAAACGAATAGGTACCCAATGCATATTTGCATAACGCCCATTTATTCTGCCAACAGCTTGCTCTAAATCGTGCTGCGTTTTTTCATAAATTTTCATTCCTTGCGCCGGTGGCGTGCAAATATTTACCAGCTCAACTTTGCCATGATATTCCGGATAATCATTTAAAAATTGTTCATACGCCATTACCTTTTCCAATGGGCCTTTTACATAATCCAATCTTTCAACACTTATTATCATTTTTTTATTTGCAAATAATTGTTTTATGTCAGCAATTTGTTTTTGAGTTTCTGCTTGCTGCATGAGTGTTTTAATGTATTGCACATTAATGCCCACGGGGTTGGCACCTAATTTTACTTTGTTTTGACCTGTATCAATTAACGTAGTCATTTGTTGCACGCCCAATGCAGTGCTATAAGTTAAATAGCGTGGCGCACAATTTACTTTTTCTAATTCCTTTACCGGGAATAAGCTTTTGGCAACATCCACAAAATTTTCAACATAGCGGGGAATGTGAAAGCCAATGTAATTACACTGCAATAAACTACCAATAATTTCGCCACGCCATGGTAAAATATTGAACGAGTTGGCAGAAGGGAAGGCTGTATGGTGGAAAAAAGCAATAGTAACATCAGGCCTTAATTCACGTAAAAAGCCCGGTACCAACCACAGATTATAATCGTGAATCCAAACAATAGCATTATAATCGGCCTGCTCAGCAGCTTTTTGAGCAAACAATTTGTTGATGTTTACATAATGGTCCCAATGATGATGATTGAATTTCGCTCTATCAATAAATGCAAAAATGGTAGGCCAAAATGCTTCTTTGGAAAATAGTTTGTAAAAAATTTCAATTTCTTTTTTCGTTAGCCCAATTCTGGCGGCCATCAAGTTGGGATATTTTTCTTTATCAATATAAATATTGCGTAAAGGCGCATTATTTTTATTCACTTCTTCCCAAGCAATCCACACACCGGATCGGCCATTTGCAAAAAAGCCTTGTAGAGTTGGTAATATACCATTAGGACTTTTAGGCGGTATATGTTGTTTTTCACCATTTACTTCAATGGTTTCATAGGGGAAGCGATGATACAGCATTAACAGTTGGGGTACATTACTGCTTTCCTTATGAATAGAAATTTCATCTAAAGCTTCCATTTCTGCTGCTAAATTTTCAAAATGTTCAATAGCTTCAATAATACCCCCTGCACCGGCATTTTTGGCTGTATAAATATTAGGTTTATTGGCTACTTCTTTTTTCAATGCGGTTTCTGCATTACCCACAACAACACCTTTAAAACCACATTCATACATGGCTAAATCGTTTAAAGTGTCACCTGCCACTAAAACCTTTTCTGTATCTTCATTTAAGTAGTTAATTAATTTGGTAAGTGTGCTTCCTTTATTAATGCCTTTGGGCAATACATCTAAATATTTACCTGCAGAGTGTAATACATCGCATCCTAATTGTTCGGCCAATGTTGAAAGTTGTGCTATTAAATTTTCATCATCTAAATAAAATGAACAACGCCTTTGTTGTGGAACTTCCTGGTGTTGTAAGTTGGTTACATGTTTAAAATGTTCCAGTATTTTTAATTCACCGGGCCATATCTGTTCAATCGGGTTTTGAATGGGATCAATAGGCTCTAACGTATATCCGTTTACGATGGTAGCACCCACATCACAAATAATGAAATCGGGGTTAGGAATAATGGGGTCGTTCAATAATGGTATAACCGTTTCCAAACCTCTTCCCGTTACAAAAACAAGTTTTACGGTTTTGTTCTTTCGGATAAGGCGATACAATTTTTGTTTATCAATACTTTTTCCGCCTAAGAAAGTCCCATCTAAATCAGTTGCTAAAATCATGATTAATTAATTTTATTGAAGTTGTTGTTCTAATAATTTCATTTCATAGTATGGGTTAGCATGGGCGTGTAAAATTCTATATACACTATTAATAACAGGTACGTTTAAACGAGGTGATTGTAAAATGCTGTGTAATTCTTTCGATGCATAATATCCCTCTGTTACCATTTCCATCATTTGTAACGCTTTACGCACCTGAATACCTCTTCCTACTAATTTTCCCAGTGTTCTGTTGCGGCTAAAGTCAGAATAGGCTGTGGCTAATAAATCACCGAAGTAAACCGAGTCAAAAAAATCGCGTTGCTGTGGTGCTACTTTGTTTACTATTTGCTGCACCTCACGCATGGCATTGCTGGTAAGTACAGCTTTAAAATTATCGCCATATTGTAAACTATCGGCAATGCCATTGGCAATCGCAATGATGTTTTTTAAAATTGCTACATATTCTACACCTACCGCATCATTGTTCAAAATAGTTTTGATATATGGGGATGTAATATTTTTTTGTAATTGTATAAGTTTACTTTCATCCTGGCCAGATAAAGTAACGTATGTGTATTTGTGTAAAGCAATTTCTTCTGCATGACAAGGACCACTTAATACAATATAATCATTGCTTAAGTGTAAAGTATCAGTAATGTATTGGCCGGGTATTTTTCCCGTGCCCGGAACAAAACCTTTTATTGACACAATTATTTGTGCCTGTTGCATCCACTCGTTTTTTAACTGTTGAACAGTGGTTTGAACATAAGCAGCGGGAACAGCAAAAATAACCCAATTAGCCTGCAACAAGGCATCAGCCGGCTGTGTGGTGGGTTGAATGAAAGTGAGGTCTAATTCGGCCTGACTAAGGTAACGCGGATTTCTTTTATTGGTAACAATATAATCGGCTTGCTTTTTATTTCGAACCAGCCATGATACCTTGTTTCCGCTTTCTGAAAAAATTTTTACAAGTGCTGTTGCCCAACTGCCGCTTCCAATTACGGCAATTTTTTCTGGCATTGCTTAATAAATTAATAAAATACTCTATAAGATTTTGTAAAGTTAGCGCCTTTACCTTGAAGCGAAAATTAGAATTAAATTAGAATTAAAATTTGAAGCGATAGAATGCCCATGCATCGGGCCTTTTGTACTTAACATTTTAAACAAATAATTGAATTAGTAGCACACCCACTAAACCAAGTACAGAAACTATTGTTTCCATAACCGACCATGATTTAAAGGTGTTTTTGATACTAACATTAAAGTATTCTTTGAACATCCAAAAGCCGGGATCGTTTACATGCGAAAAAAACAAACTTCCTGCACCAATGGAAAGCACCATTAAATTACTATTTACACCATTGGCATTAATGTAAGGCAGTAAAATACCTGCAGTGGTTAATCCTGCAACGGTTGATGAACCAACACATACCCTTATTAATGCAGCAATGAGCCATCCTAATATTAATGGATGTATTGAAGTGCCCTCTAATGCATGTGCAATTTGGTCGCTGACACCACTTTGTGTTAAAATTTCTTTTAATGCACCTGCTCCGCCAATAATTAATAAAATCATTACCACATCTTTCACGGCATCGCCATATCGGTTCATAATTATTGTCATACTTTCTCTATCTGAACCTGTAAGCAAAAAAGTTGCAGTGATTAACGCAATTAATAAAGCTACTGAAGGGTTACCTACAAATGCAGCAAACTGATATAACCATTGTGAGTTGGTTGTAAATGTTTGAATAAGTGTAGATAGGCCAATTAATATAACCGGAATTAAAGGAACGAAGAAACTAACAAATACTCCGGGTAATTTTTCTGTTGGAATTAGTTCAATTTGAAATGCTTTTAACGGTGTTGAATTAATTTTTTTTAATGTATTTGAAAATAAGGGACCTGCAATAATAACGGTAGGAATGGCAATGATTAAACCGTATAACAAAGTTATACCCATGTTGGCATGAAATAAAGCCACAAGTGCAGAAGGTGATGGATGCGGTGGTAAGAAACCATGTGTTACAGATAATGCTGCTAGCAATGGTAAACCTGTTGCAACTGCCGGAAGCTGATAGCGAAATGTTACAGAAAATATTAGCGGCACCATTAACACAAAGCCCACTCCGTAAAACAATGGAATGCCTACTACAAAACCCGTTAATGTTAAGGCCCATGCAATATATTTTTTACCAAAGGCCTGAACTAATGTTTGTGCAATTTGCTGTGCAGCACCACTTGCTGCCACTTGCTTACCCAACATAGCGCCTAATGCAATAATGATAACCAATGAACCCAACATGTCGCCCATGCCTTTTTCAATGGAGCTGATAATGGTTTGTGACGGTAATTGTAAGGCTACTCCAGCTAACAAACAAACAATGAGAAACGCCAAAAACGCATTTACTTTAGCCCAGCTAATGAGAAGTATTAAGACCAATATGGCAATGGCAACAATAATTAGCGACATATATGTTTGTTATTTCATGAGGAAAACCAAGGTAAAAATTTTTCTTCTTGAATTTTTAGTAGTTGTGGTGGCTTTTCGTTCAACGTTTCACCATTCATTACTTTTTCATATTTCAATAGGTAAGCATCTGTCATCTTTTCTGCATTAAATACATCACGAGCATATTCATAACATCTTTTGCGACTGTATGCATTGCTATTAACAATAGCGTTGGCCAATTCACCGGCATGTGTACTTAAAAAACCAACATCCGACTGAACAATTTCAGGTAAAGAGCCGTATGGTGTACCAAAAACCGGACAACCAAAATATAAACTTTCTGTTATGGCAATACCAAAAGGTTCATGCCAACGAACGGGAAATACCAGGCCTTTGGAAGTGTTGAGTAAGCTTAATTTTTTTTCACCGCCAACCATGCCATAAAAATGAATGCGTTTGCTGGGTGTGAAACGGAAGCCCATTCTAAAATTTAAACGTTTACCGCCCAATACCATTAATTCTTCGTTGGGTGTACGTAATATTGATTGAATGGCGCCTTTTACATTTTTGATGCGCCATGATGCATCACCTAGAAAATGAAAGCGGCTTCTTTCATTGTTTAAATCCGGTTGGCCATAATCATCCCAATCCATGCCGTTGTATACATAGGATGAAGAACCAAAACGTGCTGCATGGTTTTGTGATACAAAAACAGTGTTTATGTCAAGTAATGTGTTATCATCAACATTGCCATGCATGGTGAAAATGTATGGCTTATCAATTTTTTCTCTTGGTAACATGTTAAAATGAACTACATCTGCTGAAGATGGAATTTGTTCATTAAACTGTTTCTTCGAATCATATATAATTACATTCCCAAAAGAACAAGAAGAATCTTTAGGAACAAGAAAACTAACTTTATGTCCCCTTTGTTTCAATACTTTACCAAGATACCAAATAACCCTTTCAATGCCACCATATTTTAGCACCGGAATTTTTGAGTTATGAACAATAACTACATGCATATAAAGGGATTGTATAAAAAATTAAAAGTAAAGATAAAATGCAGTAATGCATGCAATGAACAAAAATAAATGGGCAGAATATAGCAAGATGGCTAGACGATTATTGATAAAATTCTAAGGTTTATTTTGCAATGGTATTAATACAGTAATTTGAAAAGTGTAAAAACTCCGGTGAGTAATATTAAAAAAAGCACTATTTTTTTAAATAATGATTCAGATATGTACTGCAAAATTTTTTTCCCGATAAAGGTACCGGCAATGCTCACCAATAATAATATGGGAATTAAATATAAATCGTGCGCATGTACAAAGCCGTTATGCCAATAAACAAAACTTCTCGATGCATCAATAGCTAAATCAACAACAGCAGATGTGGCAATGAATACTTCTGTTTTTAATTGAAAGGCACTAAATACAAGCGCTCTGATGGCACCACCGGTTCCTACTAATCCGGCAATAAAACCTGATAACGTACCTCCTGTTATGGCATTTAGTTTGGATGGCTGAATAAAAATATTGTTGAAGTATAAAAATACCAGACTAATGACTATTAAAAATATTGATAATACAATTTCTAATGTTTTGGTAGCAATAAATTGCGTTAGCCATGCACCAGCCAACACAAATAGTACTGCCGGAATACCCAAATAAATAATTAACATAACGTTGACCCCTTTTCTAAAGAAAGCAATTTTAGATAGGTTGCTGGATACATGAAATAAAGCAGTTATCCCTAGCACAGAATGAAAATCCAAAAAATAGGAAGCAATAGGTACAAAAAATAGTGAAGAACCAAAACCACCTACTGTTCCGGCAATTTCAGCCAATAAGGCGAGTAAAATAAATAGGTATAAATTTTCCAACTAAGTATTTTATGAAATTGTGTTTTGTTGAAAGCATGAATATTTATGGAAGATATAGCTACTTAGCCAACTTAAGCAATTCTTCAAAACTGTAATCTTGTATAATAATATCGGCATGATGGTTTACTAATTCATCTTTTGAACAAAAAGCTACACCTACCCCTGCTTCTTTAATCATACACATATCATTTAGGCTATCGCCAATAGCAATGGTATTTTCTCTTTTAATTTGATGTTTTTCTAAAATACCCAACATGGCATTGGTTTTGCAAATGGTGTGTCGGCATAAACTGTCTTTGCGGCTAAACCAAAATGAAGGGATTTTTACTTCACCGGTGCAGATGCTTTTTGAAAATTCAAGTTCATTCCCTAAGGAAAAGTGCATGCCTAATTTGTTTTTTATATGATTGGTAATACAATCAAAACTGTTGGAAACAATGCCAATTAAATAGCCTCTTTTCTTTAATTCTTGAATAACACGCTGCGCATCATCAACAATTGGGATGGCATCAACAATTTTCAACAAATCGGCTAATGATTTTCCTTTTAATAATGTGGCCATTTTTTTGGTAACAATTAGTGGGTCTGTTTCTGTTGCGCGTATATTCATTAATTCTTTGGTCATGTTATTCACTGCAGCATAGGTATCAATAAATCGGCCACGCAGCAAGGTATTGTCCATGTCAAACACAACTAATTTGTTGGTTTCCGGAATATGTTCGGTTAAGGCAAATTCCATTTGCGAACGTATTTCGTTCATTACTGATAATTCTTCTAAATTATAATGCGCATTTTTTGATGTAGCTGCTTTTAAAATAATGGTTTGTGCTACTTCTTTACTCATTTTCCCTAAAGCATGCCAAGGTTTACTTTTATTTTCAATGTAGCCAATTTCCACTTCTTTCATGCGCACATGCATTAAATACATATCTATCAATATGCCAATGTCAACACCATAGTCGTCTCTAAAATCAATTTGTTGGAATAGAGATTTCTTTCCGGCAATCATACCGCTTAATGGTTGGCTAAAGCGCATTAATTCCGGAAAAAAAATACTTAATAATGGTTTAGCAACTAATTCGGTTACTCTTCCGGCATTGCGATTAAAGGATGATTTAGTAAAATCAACTTCATTTTGCAAAATAGGCTGTGTAAGTAAAGGAATGGTGAAATGCGGGTATGGGTCAATATCGCCATCTAAAAATAAAATCACATCATTGGTTGCACATAAAACACCATCTTTCATGGAAGCGCCTTTCCCCAATTTGGTACTGGTAATTACTTTAGCCCCGGCTTTTTGGGCCAATATAACAGTGTTGTCAGTCGATTTATCATCAACTACAATTACTTCCGAAACTAATTTGTCTGATTGGGCAAAATTTACAACCGCAGTTATATTTTCGGCTTCATTCAGTGTAGGTATAATTACAGTTACCATAACAAAGCTTTTAAGGGTGAATAAAAAAATATAAGTCGGGCTTTGTGGGAATGGTGTGGTAAGTTATGGATTAAAAACCAATTAATTGGATTAAAGCAACAAAATTGAAAAGAAAAACCCCTTTGATTTCAACTTATCAAAGGGGCATATAGTTGATGTTAAAAAATTTTACAAGTATTTATCGCCTTTGTTACGTTTAATTTCAGCAACGTATTCTTTAATGGCTTGCTCTTTATCTTTTTTGCAAATTAATAGCACATCGTCGGTGTCAACAATAATGCAATCATCAATGCCTTGTACAACAACAAGTTTATCTTGTTCGGCACTAATCATGCATTTAGTGGCATCAATTACAATAATATTGTCGCTAGCTACAGCATTGCCTAAATAATCTTTGTCTAAATTTTCATAGGCACTGTTCCATGTACCCAAATCACTCCAACCAAATGCTGCCGGTAATACATACACGTTATCCGCTTTTTCCATAATGGCAAAATCTATTGAAATGTTGGTGCAAAGCGGATAAATGCGGTTGAGTGCATTATTCTCTTCCGGTGTATTAAATTGTTGTTTTTCTGCATCAAACAATTCATACATTTCGGGTTGGTATTTTTCAAAAGCTTCTAAAATACTGCTCACTTTCCAAACAAAAATTCCGGCATTCCATAAAAAATCGCCACTGCTTAAAAAGGTTTTAGCCAATTCAAGATTGGGCTTTTCTGTAAATGTTTTTACTTTATAAATACCCGGTTTAAACTCCTGTACTTCATGTTGAATATAACCATAGCCGGTATTGGGATAGGTGGGTTTGATGCCCAAGGTTAATAATGCTTTATGGTCCGATACAAATTTTAGTGCCTTTAACGCTATTTGTTGAAAAGTATCACTATCCAAAATCATATGGTCGCTGGGTGCAACAATTAATGCGGCATTAGGATTTTCTTTTTGCAGCTTAAAAGCCATATAAGCAATACAAGGTGCTGTATTTTTCCTGCTGGGTTCTGCTAATATATTGGCTTCATTTAATTGTGGCAATTGCGCCTTTACAATCGAGGTGTATTCATTAGAGGTTACAACAAAAATATTTTCTGTCGGAATAAAATTGGCAAAGCGTTCATATGTCCATTGAATTAATGTTTTGCCGGTATTTAAAATATCTAAAAATTGTTTAGGGTAAGCGGTTCTGCTTTTAGGCCAAAAGCGGCTGCCAATTCCGCCGGCCATAATAGCTACATAGTAATTTTTATTCACAATCAAAAAGTTTGTGTGGTTAAATAATGCCTTCACGAATTAAGTCGTGCAAATGTATAATGCCCAGGTATTGGTTGTTTTCTGCCACTACCAGTTGGCTAATATCGTATTTTTTTAATACTTCCAAAGCTTCTACGGCTAATGCTTGTGGTGTAATGGTTTTGGGGTTGGGGGTAAAAATATCCGCTGCCGTAATGTTGGTTAATACATCAGTCTTGTTTAGCATTCTGCGTAAATCGCCATCCGTTATAATACCGCATAAATCGTTATTTTTTTCAACCACAGCGGTTACGCCAAGTCTATTCTGCGTAATTTCCACAATTACTTCTTTTAATGAAGCGTTGGGCATTACTTTAGGCATAGCGTTATGCACATACAAGTCGGCAACTTTTAAGTAAAGCCGTTTGCCCAAATTACCACCGGGGTGGTATTTCGCAAAATCTTTTCCATCAAATCCATTTAAAGTCATTAAGGCAATGGCCAATGCATCGCCCATTACCATTTGGGCAGTTGTACTGGTTGTTGGTGCTAAATTATTGGGGCAGGCTTCTTTTTCAACAGTACAAGCAATTACATATTGTGCGGTTTGCGCTAAAAAACTTTGGGTATTGCCCACTAAAGCAATGATGGGGTTACCTAATTGTTGAATAAAAGGTACCAATACTTTAATTTCAGGACTTTCGCCGCTTTTACTAATCACCATTACCAAATCATCTTGTTGTACCATGCCTAAGTCGCCATGAATGGCATCGGCAGCATGCATAAACAGGGCGGGTGTACCTGTTGAATTAAGAGTAGCAACAATTTTTTGACCTACAATAGCACTTTTCCCAATACCGGTAACTACCAGCCTTCCTTTGGCATTATAAATAGCCTGAACGGCAGCTGCAAACTGTTCATTAACAAAGCCGGTTAATTGCTGAATAGCGGCAGCTTCAATGGCTATGGTTTCTTTTGCTTTTTCAGTAATTTGATGGTTCATGCAGCGCAAAGGTAAACTTTAACAACAAACTCTTGCGTTTCCCCTTCTGCTTTATTAACTTCGCCCACCTTTTTACAAAACAATTTTTTTCCCAATAAAATTTAACCTGCTAATTCAGAAAAAAGTTGTAATTTAATAAATGCAGAAATTTAAAAACATAGAATAAATTATTTCCATACATGGCAACGACAAAGAAAAAAACTGAGGCTGGTGCAACTGCCAAAAAAACTGTAAAATCCAAATCTCCTGCTTCAACCACAACTAAAGAAAGCAATCATACTGTTTCATTATCCCAATTACAAGAGGCTTTACAAGAGCATTTTGGGTTTTCGGAATTTAAAGGAACCCAACTTAAAGCCATACAAAGTTTGTTAAGTGGTAAAGATACTTTTGTAATTATGCCCACCGGTGGCGGAAAAAGCTTATGCTATCAATTACCTGCTTTAATGCAACCGGGATGTGCCATTGTGGTATCGCCACTAATTGCATTAATGAAAAATCAAGTGGATTTGATAAGAGGTTACAGTGAAAAAGATCATGTAGCGCATTTCCTCAACTCATCATTAAATAAAGGGCAAATAAAAGCGGTTAAAGAAGATTTGTTAGCCGGTAAAACAAAATTATTATATGTAGCACCCGAAACGCTTACAAAGCAAGAGCATATTGATTTCTTTTCCGACTTGCAGATTTCGTTTTTTGCCGTAGATGAAGCGCATTGTATTTCGGAATGGGGACATGATTTTAGGCCGGAATACAGGCGGTTACGCGAAATGATGGATGCTATTAATGCTACTGTACCTGTTATTGCATTAACTGCAACTGCAACCCCCAAAGTACAAAGTGATATTGTAAAAAATTTGGGCTTGCGTGAACCGAATATTTTTCTGTCATCATTTAACAGGGCCAACCTCTATTATGAGGTGGTACCTAAAATCAGTAAAGAGCAAACCATTAAAAGCATTGTAAAATTTATTACCAGTCACAAAGGAAAAAGCGGAATAATTTACACTCTAAACCGGAAAACAACTGAAGAGTTGGCTGAATTATTGGTGGCTAATAATATAAAAGCAGTGGCTTACCATGCAGGTTTAGACCAAAAGTTGAGAGCGGAACGGCAAGACAAATTTTTAAACGAAGAGGTACAGGTAATTGTAGCTACCATAGCTTTTGGAATGGGTATTGATAAGCCCGATATTCGATTTGTTATACATTATAACATACCCAAATCCATTGAAAATTACTACCAGGAAACCGGCCGTGCCGGACGCGATGGCATGGAAGGGCTTTGTTTGTTGTATTATTCGCACAAAGATGTTTCTAAATTAGAGCATTTAATGCGCGATAAGCCCTTAAGCGAACGCGAGGTGGGTGCACAATTAATTGATGAAACCGTGGCTTATGCCGAAAGTAGCGTTTGCCGCCGTAAATTATTGTTGCATTATTTTGGCGAACATTGGCCGGAAGAAAACTGTAATAACTGCGATAATTGTAAACATCCTAAAGAAAAAATTGAAGCTAAGGACAACCTGGTGAAACTATTAAAAGTTATTAAAGCATTAGATGAACAATTTGCTGCAGATTATATTGTAAATATTTTAACCGGAAAGCTGACCCCACAAGTTACCATGTTCCGCCACGAAAATTTAGCGGAGTTTGGTATTGGTAAAGAAGAAGACAGTCATTATTGGAACAGCTTAATTCGGCAAGCATTATTAGAAAATGTTATTCGTAAAGATATTGAAGAATATGGATTATTGAAGTTTACCGACAAAGGATTACAGTTTTTGAAAAAACCGGTATCATTCAAAATTGTGTTAAATCGTTTGTTTGAAGAAGGTGCAGATGATGACGATGATAATGATTCAGCAGGTCAGTCCGGCGCAGCTACCGATAGCGTTTTATTTGAAATGCTAAAGGATTTAAGGCAGAAAGAAGCCAAGAAGAAAGGATTACCACCTTTCGTAATTTTCTTGGAAAACTCATTATTAGATATGGCTACTCTTTACCCTACTACCTTAACAGAATTAGAGAAATGTCAGGGTGTTAGTAAAGGAAAAGCGTTAAAATTCGGAAAACCATTTGTTGAGCTAATTGCAAAGTATGTTGAGGATAATGATATTATTAAGCCCGACGATTTTGTGGTGAAGAGTGTGGCCAATAAAAATAGTAACAAAATTTATATTATTCAAAACGTTGATAAAAAAATTCCGCTTGAAACCATAGCAAAAAATAAAAATTTACAATTGCATGAATTGTTGGAAGAAATGGAAACCATTGCTGCCAGCGGTACTAAATTAAATTTAGATTATGCCATTGATGAATGGTTAGATGAAGATGAACAAGAAGAAATATTAGATTATTTTAAAAGTTGTGAAACGGCTTCCTTACAAATTGCACAACAAGAATTAAGTGAGTTTGATTTTACTTGGGAACAACTAAAAATTATGCGCATTAAATTTTTGAATGTTTATGGAATGTAATGTTTCATAACGCATTCAACAATTAACAGGAAAGCAGCTTTTCAGAAGCTGCTTTTTTTATGATAATAGTCGAATTAAAAAAATAAAAATATTTCTATTATCTTCAAAAAGGAATGTTAAAAGTCACACTTTCGGGTGAAAGTTTTTGCTTTCAACTGTAATAACTTCAATTTTTTTAGAGAAGTCGTTAAACTTAACAATCTTTTTTCTATCCATAAGCAACAGTTTTTTTGAAATCGGTGTCTACTAAAAAGAAAAAACAAAACTCGTTATACATTTTTTTCAATTGGGGGTATGTATCAAAAAATGGCCTTGTTGTTTAGCAGGGCCTATTTTTTTTCCAGAAAAATTTTAGTTCTTTCTGCAACATTTTCGCGAATATTCACATAAAAAAAGTTAAAGTCGGCAATATGATAATTTTTGGTGCGTAAGAAAATACTGCCAAAAAAATGGGGCTTATCCATCCAAAGCACATTTTTTTCAATTACTGCATTAACAACATGTGGTATTACAGCATTAAAATTTCTTAGTACAGCACCTTTATTGGCTAATCTGTTTGTATCAGGCTCGCTTGCTTTCCAGGTAAGAGGGTTTGTTACAATAGCATGGAACTTTTCTTTTTGTACATAGGAAGGTAAATATCCTTCTTTAAAACTTCGCCAACTGCAAATACAACCTGTTTGTTGTGGTGAATTGCATGCACTGATGTTTTGAAAGCTGTGCTGCGGAACGGGCATGCCCAATACATAAGCTACTACCAATTGTTGTTGTAATGGTTTACCGTCAAAAAACTCTTTTATTAATCGAATGGCATGAGTTGAGCCCTGACTATGTGAAGCAATAATAATCGGGCGTCCATGATTATAATGTTGCAAATAAAATTCAAATGCCTTTTTTATATCATTGTAAGCCTCATTAAATGCAGCCAAAGCATGTAAACTATCTGCTTGTGTTTTTGGGAAATAGGCACTTAAATGTGCCTGTCTGTATCGGGGTGCATAAATTCTTCCAATTGCATTAAAAATGCTGGCTTGGTATAAAATAGTGCTGTAATCAGTTTTGGCGTTTAGCAAAGCATCATTAACAGGTGCATTCCAACCAAATGCTTTGGATGCGTCTGTGTAGGTAGTTGGATGAATAAAAAAAACATCGGCCAAAGTATCAGCAAAATAATTATTCCTTAAAGGCTTGGGTACACTATCTGAAGGGTTGTGTTTTAATGGAATGGCAGCCCAATTATCTAAATGACTATAGTCTGGACTTTCAGTAGCATTTGTGTTATTATTTACGCTATAGTTTTTGGCTAATCGATAGTAACTATGATTACAGGATATTACAAATATTGCGAATATTATAATGCTATACCGCATAAGTTTGTTTTGTTTAAAAGTAAACAAATGTGTTAATAAAACAGCTTGTTGTGTCGTCTTTAAAACCCTTAATTGCTAAAAATATGTACAATTCAACTAACTATCATGCCTTTATGTAACTATGCAAACATAAATTTGCTTAATTTATGGCCTTAATTTTTACACCCTTATTATAACACATGTTACTTTTACGGCATTTGGCTTTTTTAAGGGCCGTATTTTTTTATAGCATTACGGCATTTGGCGGCCCGCAAGGTCACTATGCCATGATGTTAAAAACCTTTGTGCAAAAACGAAAAGATATAACAGAACATGAGTTATTAGACTTGCTGAGTTTTTGCAATATGCTGCCCGGCGCGTCTTCTACTCAAACTATTACTTTAATCGGTTATAAGCGGGGTGGAATTCCATTGGCTATTTTAACCTTGTTGGTATGGATTGCACCTGCCAGTATTTTAATGGGTTCACTGTCATTTTTATTGAATTATTTAGACGGAATAGGTATTAATATAGCCTTGTTTAAATTTATACGACCAATGGCAATTGGTTTTGTGGCGTTTTCTGCTGTTCGAATGTTTCATGTGGCCATACACAATACCATAACCCGTGTTATAATGGTGGTTGCAGCAATTGCAACATTTTTGGCTTTTAAAACTCCATGGATATTTCCCACATTAATTGTATTAGGAGGTATTGTTACTAATTTCAGCGATAAACGAATTCCGCAACAAGGCGAACCGCCTAAACAAACCAAATGGGGAAATTTATTAATATTTTTACTCATTTTTGCTATTGCCGGTTATTTATCTGAAACTGCTACTCGTCAAAATTGGAAATACCGAAAAGCATTTAACTTGTTTGAAAACACGTATAGGAATGGCAGCTTGGTATTTGGGGGTGGCGATGTATTAATACCCATGATGTATGAGCAATATGTTACACGCCCCGAAACTAAAAGGGTTTTACAAAAAAGACCTGATGTATTGAAAATGAATCGAGATGAGTTTTTAACCGGCTCAGGAATTGTGCGTGCTATTCCGGGTCCTGTTTTTTCAATCGGTGCTTTTGTGGGTGGAATGGTATTAAAAAGTGAAAATGATCCTACGCTACAAGTGGTAGGTTGTGTTTTAGGTGCTATTGGTTTGTTTATTCCAAGTGCATTGTTGGTATTATTCTTTTTCCCCGTATGGCATAATTTAAAAAAATACGCAGTTATTTATCGTTCGTTAGAGGGAATCAATGCCTCGGTAGTTGGTATTATTGCAGGTGCCACTTTTTATTTGATTAAAGATATTTTATTTGTTGAATTATGGAATTTACAAATAAATGGTTTTTTAGATATTTCGGTTGTCATTGCTACTTTCATCGTTTTGTACTACACTAAAATTCCGCCGCCTGTTATTGTATTAGTTTGCTTAGTGTTGGGTTGGTTATTGTAATAAAAAAAATGCATATTGATTTTCATCAAATAATCAGAATTTCCTTACAAATATGCTGCGTTAAATTGCAGTAGTAGTGTTTATTTTATAACTTGTGCCAATTGATGCAGTATTTATTCAATTCAATTAGATAAAACTGCTTCTAATCCCCATCAAAACCTTGATACATGAAAAAAACGATTGCTATTTTATTTTTGGGCATTGCAATGCTTCAAGCAAAAGCCCAACAAACACAACATTCTGCAAGTATTAATATTATTCCAATACCTGTGTCGGTACAGCAGGGCATGGGTAGTTTTTTGTTGCAGCCTACTGCTAAAATTGGTTACACCAACAATAAACAAGTTCAGGCTATTGCCCAACAAATGCAGCAAAAAATTGCACGTTCAACCGGTTATTCTTTGGCTGAAAGTAAAAATATAAAAGATGCTACCATTCAATTACAGTTGCTCAATAATTGGGATACCTTGTTGGGAAAAGAGGGGTATCGTTTAAACGTTACGCCTACTAATGTTTTGATACAAGCGAATGCGCCTGCCGGAATTTATTATGGCGTACAATCGTTTTGGCAACTGCTACCCGCCGCTATTGAAAGTAAAAGTATAGTGAATCATATAAAATGGCAAGTGCCCGAAGTTAATATTACAGATTATCCTCGGTTTGAATGGAGAGGATTGATGTTTGATGTAGCTCGCCACTTCTTTACCAAACAACAGGTAATGGATTATATTGATGAAATGGCTAAATACAAATTCAATATTCTGCATTTACATTTAACAGATGATGAGGGTTGGCGTATTGAAATTAAAGGATTACCCCGTTTAACAGAGGTAGGAGCCTGGAATGTAAAAAAGGTGGGTTATTTTGGAACATTTAAGGCACCGCGACCCGATGAGCCACGTAATTATGGTGGCTATTATACACAAGATGATATTAAAGAAATGGTTGCTTATGCACAACAACATTACGTAAATATACTTCCTGAAATAGATGTGCCGGGGCATAGTTTAGCCGCCATTGTTTCCTACCCTGATTTATCCTGTACCGTTGGAGCAGATAAATACCAAGTAAGGTCAGGTGAAGAAATTATGGATTGGTCACATGGTGCACCACCCATTGCTTTAATTGATAATACATTGTGTCCGGCTAATCCCAAAGTATATACCTTCTTAGATACTGTTTTTTCGCAAGTAGCGAAGTTGTTCCCTTTCCCTTACATACATGTAGGCGGTGATGAGTGTCCGAAAAACTTTTGGGAAAAAAGTCCTGAAATAAAACAGTTGATGAAAAAAGAGGGATTGAAAACAATGGAAGAGGTTCAAAGTTATTTTGAAAAACGCATAGAGAAAATTGTAGAGTCTAAAGGGAAGAAATTTATGGGTTGGGATGAAATTTTAGAAGGTGGTTTGGCACCCAATGCAGTTGTAATGAGCTGGCGTGGTATGAAAGGTGGCATTGAAGCGGCTAAAATGAAACACCAGGTTGTAATGAGCCCAACTACTTTTGCATATTTAGATTATATGCAAGGTGATTCAATTATTGAACCAAGAGTTTATGCTACATTACGTTTGCAGAAAGCCTATGAATTTGAACCTGTACCTGATAGTGTTGATAGTAAATACATTTTAGGTGGTCAAGCCAACTTATGGACTGAACAGGTGTATAATACCAGGCATTTGCAATATATGACTTGGCCCAGAGCATTTGCTGTTTCTGAAACTGTATGGTCGCCAAAAGGTAATAAAAATTGGAATGATTTTGTTAGTAGGGTTGAACACCAATTTAAACGCTTAGATATTGAGCAAGTAAAATATGCACCCAGCATGTATGACCCAATTTTTAATGCTTCTAAAAATGAGGATGGCACTTTAAAAATTGAAATGAGTACGGAAGTGCCTGACTTGCAAATACACTACAGTTTCGATAACTCATTCCCCGATCAATATTATCCCGTTTATACTACACCATTAACACCGCCGGAAGATGCTGTTATGTTAAAAGTAATTACTTATAGAGGTGACAAACCCATGGGCAGAATGATAGCAATGCCCATTAGCGAACTAAAGAAAAGAGCAGGAATCAAATAGCTTATCACCAACCATCCAAACCAACAAAGGCGCCATTCATTTGGCGCTTTTTGTTTTTTATAAGTTTTGTTGTTGCAAAAAAAAATATATCCTGTAACTTGTTCCTATTTTATTTTCACTTTTACTATAAGCAGCAGATACTATGGGCTATTTTTTGGCTATTGATATGGGTACTACATCGGTAAAAGCAGTGGCTTTTTCCGGTTCAGCAGAAATGCTATATCGTTATTCTGTTAATAATACAACCCTTCAACCCCAAGCCGGTTATGCCGAACAAGAACCATACACTATTTTATTAGCGGTAATTGAATGTATAAATGCTGTAACAGCTTATTTGCAACACCCCCCCATGTGTATAAGCTTTAGTGCAGCTTTGCATGGTTTAATTGTGATGGATGCGGATGGAAATGCACTAACAAATTGTATTTTATGGAATGATACCCGAGCTAATGCTGAAGCTGAGGAATTGTACCAAAATAAAAGCGCTGCTGAATTTTATACAATTACAGGTGTGCCGGTACATGCCATGACACCTGCTTGTAAAATTTTATGGTTGCAAAAAAATGAACCCAAACTTTTTAATAAGGCGGCAAAGTTTATCAGTTTGAAGGAATATGTATTTTTTGCACTAACACAACAGTATGTAATTGATACATCTATAGCAACGGCAACGGGTTTGTGTAATATTCACAAGTTACAATGGGAAACTAACCTATTGAATAAACTTCAAATTAGTGAACAACAACTCAGTACCATTGTTGCACCGGAAACAGTATTTCATGGAACTCATACATTATTACCTGATTGGATAAGTAAGGTTCCATTAGTAATTGGTGGTGGCGATGGTCCATTAGCCAACTTGGGCATGGGTGTGTCAGCGCCACATCAAATTGCCGTTACAATTGGTACCAGTGCTGCTGCAAGGCGCACTATTCATCAACCCATATTAAATGCATCTGCTCAAACTTTTTGTTATTTTTTGCATCAACAATCCTATGTTATGGGAGGAGCTTCCAATAATGGTGCTAGTGTAATACAATGGTTTAAAAATGAGATTTTAAAAACCAATAGCAGTTTTGAAAATTTGTTCAATGAAACGGTAAATATTGAACCCGGCAGTGATGGGTTGGTTGTGTTGCCTTATATAGCCGGGGAACGTGCACCCTTATGGAATGCTGAAGCCACCGCAGCTTTTGTTGGTTTAACTCGGCAACACACACAAGCGCATTGTATGAAAGCTGTTATGGAAGGTGTTTTGCTAAATGTTTATGCCATCATAAAGCAGTTGATTACGGATGATAATACTGAATATACCCTATTTGCCGGTGGCGGTTTTGCTGAAAGCACCATCTGGGTTCAAATGTTGGCAGATATAACCAATATGAAAGTTATATTGCCCAATACTATTGAAACCTCGGCATTAGGTGCAGCTATAATTGGTGCTAAGGCAATCAATGCACAATTAGATGTGAATTCAAATAACATCATTACTTATGAACCTAATGTTACTACGCATCAACTCTACCAAGAAGTTTGGATGAGATATCAGCGAATTTTAGGTCAATTAGAACTTATTAAAAAGCCGCTTTAAATTTAAAGCGGCTTTTTAGTTATTGCTTCTTTTTTAAATCGGCTGCAGTTAAACCCTTTTCGGGGTCTTTTAAAAACTCATCTTTACATTCTTTGCTACAAAAGCCAATTACATAACCTTTATAGTGAATGGTATCTTCTAACCCGGCTTTTGCGGGCATACCACATGAAGGGTCGCGTTGATTATCAACCATATCAGCAGTAAATTTTGCCTGCATAGCCATTGGGGCACTAGTGGTTGCGGTGCTATCTTTTTTTGCATCCGTTTTGTTACTGTTGCCGGCACAGGCTGCTAAAATAAGCAGGGCTGATGCCGATACGATAATTTGCTTCATATACATGGTTTTGTGTAAAGTTAAAAACTAAAACTTACATGTACATTACCGCGCCAATTTAATTTTGTTTGCCCCATAGCATAATATTGGTTAAATGGTGCCATTGCACTAATTCCAACATTTATTTTTTTAATGCCAACCTCAACTCCTGAAATTATACTGGCAATATGGCCACCGGTTGCTGAAATGCTTGTACCATCTAATTTATTGGCAGCTACATCTTCATACATCATTCCGGCATTAGGCATAATGTTTATTTGCTTCATGGCAATATTGTAATAACCAATAGTACTACCGGTAAATTTATTGCCAAATATGTAGCCATTTTTAGCAGTATTTATTTTATACATTAATGAGGTATTGATGCCCCAATTGCCAATGCGTATATTATACATAGTATTCATAATAAAATCAATACTACCTGTGCCTAATTGTGCATTTACATCGGCAACGGTAATGTTGGGATCTTTGAGATTCAAATTCATTTTCCCTGTGGGTAATTTTACACCTCCGCCTACCCAAAGCTGTTGTTCAATGCCTGCTTTGTGTTCGTAAGTTTTTGTTTTATGAAACAATAAATAATTCGCCATTACCGAAGCATCGCCCAAGCCGTTTTGGTTGGTAATGCCATCATCATCTATTTGTTTGTTTAAATGAAAGGGCACTATGTACAATAATTGCCAACGCTTGGCAATATTTAAACCACCCCATAATTGTATTGAATTATAGTAATTATGACTGAATTGTGTTGGGTCGTTGGCTAATACAGTATTGTAATTACTATAGTCGTACCGAATGCCGATAAATTTTGTTCTGAAATGAGGCATTAAACCAAGGTAAAAATTACTGCCACCGCAGCCGCAAATAGCACAGGCAAATGTGATATAGGTTACACTTAATAATACAAGTGTAAGGTATATTTTTTTATGCATAAATTTATTTTAAATATAATATGTGAATACAGGTTTGCTACAGTAATTGAAAACTACCGCGCAGAAAACTTTACATTTTAAAAATTATGCATAAATGGTGGGGGGATGAAAGCAGAGATTATAGTAACCGGTAGGAATGAAAGCACTTTTTACGATATAATATTTTTGATGTACTTGCAAAGAAGTGTAGGTATAACCATTGTAAGTATTTGCAAATAAATCTATTAATTTGAAGCTTTTACTGTTGCTTGAATTTGAGCTTTCGGGTTGGGTTGCTTTTTTTAATTGTTTAGCTAAATGGCATTGGCCATTGCAATGCATTTGCGGTTTATCTTTATTAATACAATATTGTTGGGTTATTGCAGCAGTATTGAGTCGGTAATACAATTCAATAAAATTGGTTTGAAAAGTTTCCCCGCCAATTCCGGCCAACATGAGTAATATAACCAGCTTTTTTAACATATTGTTTTGCAAAAGTAGCTACTCTAAAAACAAAATAATATGCGCATAAGCATATTTTAATAAGAGGTTAAGCTTTTTGGAATGTTCCATAATTTGCTTTTGCGAATGTATATTACAACCCAATGAATTTTTATGCAGGAAGATATTATTATACAAATAAGCAACCGCTTGAAAGAAATTCGGAAAGACAAAAATATTACACTTCAGGAACTAGCTGATAAGGCAGGTATTACTAAAAGTATGCTTAGCCAGGTTGAAAACAGCCGAACAATTCCATCTTTAAATGTACTGCTTAATTTAATTAAAGGCTTGGAAATTGATTTGAATGATTTTTTTAAAAATATAAATCTGCAACAAAGCGGAAGTAAAGTTGTATTTAAAAAAAAGAACGACTATCAGAAATTTGAAAAAGAAAATGCGGAAGGTTTTTATTACCAGCGCATTTTTACTACCACATTTGAAGAATATCATTTAGATTTTGTTTTATTACGCATTACACCCAATGCCAAACGCGAACCGGTTATAACCCGAGCATTTGAATTTAAATATTTATTGCAAGGAAACTTACGCTATACTATTGGCGAAGAAGTTTATGAAATGGAAGCCGGTGATTCCTTATTTTTTGATGCGAATGAATGGCATAATCCGGAAAATACAGGAACTACTGATGCTGTTTTGTTGGTAGTTTATTTTTTTCAACCTCACAATAATGATTGAGGAATTCTGTTAACAATTTTTTCATAAAAGTTTAATATTTGTAAACAAATATTCTTTTATTACTCATTTTGTTAACTATTGCTTTACCATTTGTTAATCTTTGCGCAATAATTCCGTAACACTGGCCGGATAGTTTTGCTTCAAAATAATTGTTTATGAAGCAAATTCTCCCCAATCTATTTAAGCTTCTGTTATTATTAGCAGTAGGCTTATTGGCAACTGCTTCCGTTCAGGCACAAGCAATTGTGCTAAAAGGGCGTGTGGTAGATGCTGTAACGCAAGCCCCTATTGAAGGTGTTTCTATTGCCGTTAAAAAAACCAATAGAGGTACAACTACCAATGCAAATGGTGATTTTAGTATTTCTGTTGAAAAAAATGATGTACTTGAGTTTACCTATGTTGGCTTTGAAAGTAAGCGACTGGTTGTTCACAATGCAGAAAATGTTGCGGTGGCATTAAACCCTCAAAATGCCGATTTAAGTGCAGTAGTGGTTACAGCAACAGGTATTAAAAAAGAATCGAAGCGTTTAGGCTATGCAGTGCAAACCATTGATGCAACTAAATTAACCAAAGCCCGTGAGGCCGACCCCATCAACGCTTTGAAAGGAAATGCAGCAGGTTTAACCATCAATATCAATTCAGAAATTGGCCATTCACCGGGAATTATTGTTCGCGGGGAAAATGGTGCTAACGATCAACCTATTTATGTGGTTGACGGTGTGCCATTTACGTCGGATACTTATAATATTAATCCCGATGATATTGAAACCATTACCATATTAAAAGGACCTAATGCTGCATCTTTGTATGGTTTTCAGGGAAAGAATGGAGCCATTATTATAACTACCAAGAAAGGCGCTAAAAGTAAAGGGCTGCATGTTGATTTTAATTCCAGTACTCAAATCAATAAAGGATTTATAGCATTACCTAAATATCAAGATTTATATGGTCCCGGTGATAATGGTAAATATGCTTTTGGAGGTGGTGGTTCAGGACCCGCCAATTATAGAGGTACCGGCGCAATTGGTGTTGGCGTAAACGATTATGATTATGATGTTTGGGGTCCACAGTTCAAGGGGCAATTATTACCTCAATACGATGGTAAATATGATCCATCACAAACTTATACTACCACTTTTGCTGACGGATCAACTTATATTGGCCATGTGCAACCTACTCCTTGGATAGCACGCGGAAAAGATAATTTAAGAAAGTTTATACAAGCGGGATTACTTTCAACAAATAGTATATCATTATCTTCTTCAACTGAAAAAACCGATGTTCGTTTTTCATTTGGTAATACTTATCAAAAAGGAATTGTACCGAATACACAGTTGAATAATTTTAATGTAACAGGAAATGTAACGCAACGCTTTAATCCCAAACTTACTTTAAGCAGTTACATTAATTACAGCCGCCAATCCACTCCAAATATTCCTGATGTACAGTATGGACCTAATAGTATAATTTATAATATTATTCTTTGGGGCGGTGCTGATTGGGCTATGAGCGATATGCGTAATTACTGGCAACCCGGATTAGCTGGAATACAGCAGAAATATGAAGAGTATTATCGCTATAACAACCCTTATTTCATGTCATATGAATGGTTGAGAGGTCATTATCAAAATAACGTGTATGGATATGTGTCATTGAATTATAAGCCAACTTCTAATTTGGAATTTCAATTAAGGCCAAGTATATCAACTTATGATATGTTCAATTATGAAAAAATGCCTTATTCTGCAGGTGCTTATGGTCGTGAATTACGTATGGGTGATTACAGAGAAGACAGAAGATCTCTCTTTGATTCTTATGTAGATGGTCAGGTTAGGTATAAAAAAAGTTTGTTTGGATGGTTAGATATGGAAGCGCTAGGCGGAGGAACAGTACGTAGTTTTAATTTCAATTCGAATTTTACCTCAACCAACTATTTAAATGTTCCGGGTATTTACGCATTTTCCAATTCTTTATACCCACTAACGGGCAGCACTTTCCGTTCTTCCATGAAGGTGTTAAGTGCATATTATTCTGTTGATTTAGGTTATAAATCTTATTTAATTGCCAACGTTACCGGACGGGTAGATAAGTCAAGCGCATTACCGGCCAATAACAATAGTTATTTTTATCCTTCATTCAATGTGGCTTCAGTATTATCCGATTATTTGCATTTGCCACATGCCATTAGCTTTTTAAAATTACGTGCATCTTATGCTGAAAGTAAGAGTGGAGGAACAAATGCCTTTTTTACACCAGATATAAGCGGAACACCGGCTGCCGGCTACGGATATAATTGGATGTCGCCTTATAATGGGCCTAGTTATCAATTCGCTCAGGTTTATACTTTAAGTCCAACATTCACCAATCAATTTACCAACAGTGCCAGTTATACGAATCAAACTGTCAGTGCTAATATTCAAACTGCAGAAAGAAAAGCTACCGAGTTTGGCATGGATATTCGTTTCTTAGACAATAAACTGGGTATAGACATTACGCATTACCACTATTTAAATACCGGAATTGTTAATCAGGGAACATCATCTGCATCGGGTTATTCCAGCTTTTTAACCAATGGTAATACTTATACCAATGATGGCTGGGAATTTACCATGAATGCAAACCCAATAAGCAATGCTAACGGATTTAGTTGGCATGTAACAGCCAATGTTTCCACTTACGTTAGAAAATGGGTAAACAATTCCAATCCCAATAATTATTCAAAAAATGGTACACGTGTTGATCTTGTTTACGGTAATGCCTTTGTGCGTACACCCGATGGAAAAATGGTCATTGACCCGGCATCAGGATTGTATTTAAGATTTTCTGATTTAGGATCATCCGCACAAAAAATTTATGGCCATTCTGATCCGGATTTCATTTGGGCAGCTATTAACACTTTCAGTTATAAAAATTTTGCACTTCGTTTTCAGTTCGATGGTATGGTGGGCGGTGTAATGGAAGATTATGTTCGTAAAAAAACATTGCAAGGTGGTCGCCATATTGAAAGCGCAACCGGAGCTTTTGGTGCAGCAAGGCCTTTTGATGAAGCAAACATTGCAGCTTATACCGGGCAAGGTGTAAACTTAACAGGCGCACCTATTAATCTTGATCCCATTACCGGGCAAATTACGAACATGAAATCATTAACCGAAACAACAAATACAACTAAAAGTCAGGTGCAACCTTTTGTAACACGCATGGCTTCTATACCTGATTTAGATATTATAAAGAAAACATATGCTAAGCTGCGCGAAGTGGTCATTACTTATAATATTCCGGTGAACAAATTAAAGTCAACTGCTTTTATACGCGGTGCAAGTGTTTCACTGGTGGGTAGAAATTTATTATACTTTTTCCCCAATCGTTATAAGGATTTGGATGTTGATCAATATACACAAGACAGCGGATCAGGCCTTCAAACTCCAACAACCCGCAGTTATGGGTTTAACTTAAACCTATCATTTTAATGTTAAAAATATTCAGTATGAAACATCTTAAAAATATAGCTATTATACTGGTTGGTATTCTAATGCTGGCATCATGCTCAAAAAAAATTGATGATTTGCAAGCCGACCCAAATAGACCTACAAATGTTCCTCCCGGCTTAATACTGGGAAATGTATTAACAGCAGTGGCCGGTAATGGCAGTTATGGCACGCTTGGCGGGCTAAGCTCTTGGAATAATGTGCAAAATTGGAACCAGTATTTCTGTAATAACTACGATTATTATGGCAATAATATTTACTCATGGACCAATGGTTCGTTTGATCCTTATTTAGTGTTGAAAAATGTAGTACAAATGGAGCATGAAGCCACTGCTAAGGGTGCAGGTGCTGTTAATCCTTATGAAGCGGTAGGAAGATTTATTCGTGCTTATTATTTTTATAATTTAACGATGTTGTTTGGTGATGTGCCATTAACTCAAGCTTTATTGGGTTCCGGCAATCCTACACCGTCATATACACCACAACAACAGGTTTTTGCATACGTATTGAACCAATTAGATACGGCTAATACACATTTTGCTGCATTAATAGCTAATAACGACCAATCATTATTAGCATCGCAAGATTTGTTTTATCAAGGTAACTTAACTAAATGGCAAAAAGCAGTGAATGCATTTAAGCTTAGGGTGTTAATACAACTAAGCAATAAAGCCAATGATGCTACATTGAATGTGCCTGCACAATTTGCCAATATTGTGAATAATCCGTCAAAATATCCATTATTTACAAGTCAGGCAGATGATATGGCAGCTCAGTACGATGCTACTTACTTACAGTATCCATTTAACCCAACAAACTTTGGTTCTATTGCCCAACGCAATAACATGGCAAGTACTTATGTAAGTGCATTAACTTCAATTAACGACCCTCGTGTTTTTGTAACCTGTGAACCGGCTTGGGCATTAGTAGGAAGCGATACTTTGCAGCCTGCTAAATTTCAATACTTTGTTGGTGCCAGTACAGGTTTGCCATTATCTATAATGTATGGTAATGCTTCTGCCAATTTATATTCTTTCCCTAACAGGAAAAGATATTATTCCACTTTTGTTGGTGAACCCGATGTTATAGTTGGTTATAAAGAGCAATGCTTCAATATTGCTGAAGGAATTGAAAGAGGATGGATTTCAGGTAATGCTGAAAACTTTTACAAAACCGGTATCATTGAATCGATGAAGTTTTATGGAATAGATGTGACACAGCCCGGTTTTACGGCATATTTCTTGCCTCCCGGCAAAACATCAACTACACAAGTAACCCCTTATCCGGTAAGCTTTAATTTTAATAGCTACTATGCTCAAACAGCAGTGCAATTGTCAACCAATCCGGTTATGGCCATCCAGCAAATCGTTTTACAAAAATATATAGCTATGTTTCAAAATTCAGGCTATGAGGCTTATTACAATTGGAGAAGAACAGGTGTGCCTGCTTTTCAGGGTGGAAGTGGTGTTGGAAATAATGGTGTAATTCCTATTCGTTGGGCTTATCCCGTTTCCGAACAAGCACAGAATGCAGCTAATTGGAATGCCGCATTACAAAATCAGCAATTCAGTGCAGATGATCTTAACCAGAAAATATGGTTGTTAAAATAATAAAGTTTGCATTATGCAAAAGCATTGTGTATTTATTCTAATTTTTTGGCTTACTTGTTTATGTTCAGTTTCAGTTGATGCACAGCAGGGGAATGGGGTTTTGCCTCATTCCTCCAATGCTTTTGTAGTAATTGCACACAGAGGTAATCATACTGTTTATCCTGAAAACACATTGGCGGCCATTAAAGCGGCCATTGAAGCAGGTGCTGCCTATGTTGAAATAGATGTTAGAGAAACAAAGGATAGTGTTCCCATATTAATGCATGATGTTACTGTTAATAGAACTACAAATGGAATAGGTAACGTTAATGCATTGATGTATGATGAACTAAAAAATTTATCTGTAAAATCACTTGATGGCAAGCAATATCAGATACCAACTTTAGAAGAAGTGTTGCAATTGTGTAAGAACAAAATAAATATCTACCTTGATTTTAAAATGGCATCGGTTAAAAAAGTGTGGGAACAAATACAAAAAAACGGCATGCAACATCAAGTTATTGTGTATCCCAATAATATTCAACAATATAAGCAATGGCAACAAATGGCTCCACAAATACCCATTATAACCAGTGTTCCGGAATCGTATTTATCCGAAGATAAGCTTGCACAATTTTTTTCTGACACAAAACTAGCGGTTGTTGATAATTTATATCAACCCAAACTAATTAAAATAGCCCAACAATTGGGTATAAAAGTTTGGTTAGATGTAGAAAGCGCTAATGAAAATGAAAATATTTGGAATAAGTACTTGAAAATGGGTGTTAATGGCTTGCAAACAGATAAACCCGAGCAGTTAATTAGCTATTTAAAAAAATATGTAAGAACTAACAAAATGAACTAATTTCAAAACAGCAAAATAAATTTATGAAAAAAATAATGTTATTTCTTGTTGTAGCAATCGTATTTACCCAAAATAAACTACATGCACAACATAAAACAGAAAACGTAGTAATTGTTACATTAGATGGTATGCGTTGGCAAGAAGTTTTTAAAGGGGTTGATGCAGCATTATTAGCCAACAAAGAATTTACCCGCGACAGCAGTTTTATTGCTGAAAAATTTACAGCCCCAACACCTGAAGCAAGTAGAGCCAAATTATTTCCTTTTTTATGGTCTATCGTACAGCAACATGGTCGTTTGTATGGCAATCGTTTGTATGAAAACGATATGAATGTTGCCAACCCATATAATTTTTCTTACCCCGGATATAATGAAATATTTACCGGTTATCCCGATACTGCTGTTAATTCGAATGATAAAATAAAAAACAAAAATGAAAATGTATTGGGTTTTTTAAATAAACAAAAAGGTTTTACGGGAAAAGTGGCTGCCTTTACTACCTGGGATGTGTTTCCTTACATCTTAAATAAATGGGAAAGCGGAATATTTGTAAACGCAGATACAGATACTTTGCATTTTAACAATGCCGCTTTATCATTAATTAATGATATGCAGTTTTTAACAGCACAACCTTTAAATGTTCGTCCTGATATATTTACCTATACTGCTGCTCGTGAGTACATGAAAGCTTATGCACCACGAGTATTATACATTGCATTTGATGAAACCGATGATTTTGCACATGGTGGTTTATATGATCAATATTTGAAGAGTGCACATGCTGAAGATGCTATGATACACGATTTGTGGAATTATATTCAAAGTAACCCGAAATATAAAAACAAAACTACCTTAATAGTAACCTGCGATCATGGTCGAGGTGATGTCAATAAAGAAAATTGGCGCAGTCATGGTACCCGTATTCCCGAATCTTCACAAATATGGATGGCGGTAATGGGGCCCGATATAACTCCTGAGGGAGAAATTAAAAAACCCATGCAGATTTACCAAGATCAAATTGCAGCAACTATTGCAGAACTTTTAGGTTTTACATTTAAGGCTAATCACCCTGTTGCAAAGCCAATTCAACAACTGTTTCAAAATTAATGGTATGGTACCCGGTAATATTGAAAAAACAGCACAGGAAATTATAGGTCTTTATGAAAAATTTGGACACGAAGATTATATTGGAGAGCCGGTTTCGCAAATAGAACATATGTGTCAATGTGCACAATTAGCCGAGGATGCAGGCTATGACAATGATGTGGTATTAGCAGCTTTTTTGCACGATGTAGGGCATTTATATGAGCATGTATTGCCTAATGATGTAAGTGCAACCGCACACATGGACAAATATGGTATGGTTGATCATGAAAAACTGGGCGCAGCCTTTGTGCTGGAAAAAGGATTCTCATTAAAAATTGCCAAATTGATTGAGTCGCATGTGAATGCAAAAAGATATCTGACCTATAAATATCCTGAATATTACAATCAGCTATCCGAAGCTAGTAAGCAAACCTTAGCATTTCAAGGTGGGAAAATGAAAGCAGAGGAAGCCGCTTTGTTTGAAGCAGACCCTTTATTCCCATTATATATTGTTTTACGTAAATGGGACGAACAAGCAAAGCAAACGCATAAACCGTTGCCATCATTGTCAACTTATTACCAACGTATTATTCAACATTTAACACAACAACAGTAATATGCCAATAGAATTAGTGGTTTTTGATATAGCCGGAACAACAGTTGCCGATAATGGAAATATTAATCAAACGTTTCGCGATGCATTTTCAAAAGCAGGATTATCTGTTGCACCGGAAGATGTTGACAAAGTAATGGGCTACAAAAAAATAGAAGCTATTGAAATTATTTTGCAACAGTATCAAAAGCCATTGTTGCCCGGTAATTCGGCTAATACCATACATGATGATTTTACAAAAAGAATGGTACACTTTTACGAAACAACTCCAACTTTACAACCATTGCCTTATGCCGAAAAAATATTTGAATGGTTGCAAGGTTTAGGTATTAAAGTTGCATTAGATACCGGATTTACTCGCCCAATTACCAATGCTATTTTACATAGGTTAAACTGGTTTAATCATCCTTATATTAGTTGTGTAGTATGCAGTGATGAGGTGCCGGAAGGTAGACCGGCTAAATATATGATTGAAGCAATTATGCAACAAACGGGTGTTCAAAATACAAAGCATATTGCTAAAGTGGGTGATACAGAAGTTGATATTTTAGAAGGGAGAAATGCTGATTGTGGTTTGGTAATAGCCATTACAACAGGTGCTTGTAGTGAAGAACAATTAAATGTGCTTTCGCCGGATTATGTTATACACTCTTTAGAACAACTGAAAGCCATTATTGAATGTCATTAAAGAATTTGTCATACAAAAAGATTAATGATATAAAAGTGGCTTTGTATGCTGCCGTTATTACATTTTTAACGTATGCAACGGTATATGCTTTCCGAAAGCCTTTTACTGCGGGAACTTTTCATGATATGCCCAATGTATTTGGATTGCCATACAAAGATGCCTTAGTAATTGCCCAGGTTTTAGGATACATGTTTAGTAAATTTTATGGTATCAAATTCATTGCTGAATTAAAACAAGTAGGTCGTGGTAAGGTTATTTTGTTGTTGGTGGCCATTGCCTGGATAGCTCTTTTATTTTTTGCAATTACACCTTCACCCTACAATATTATTTTTTTATTCATCAATGGGTTTCCGTTGGGAATTATATGGGGAATTGTATTTTCATTTGTAGAAGGCAGAAAGGCTACCGATTTCATAGGTGCAGCCTTAGCTGTTAGTTTTATTTTTTCATCAGGTTTTGTGAAATCTGTAGGAAAAACTTTATTGGTTGAATTCCATGTGAATGAACTTTGGATGCCATTTGTAACAGGTCTTGTTTTTGCTATACCAATGGTGGGGTTGGTTTTTTTATTAGAAAAAATTCCACCCCCCACTGATGAAGATAAAGCGCAACGGGTTATCAGAACTGTATTAGACAAACAACAACGTAAACACTTTTTTAAGCAATTTAGTGTTGGTTTGGTTTTGCTAATTGCTGTGTATGTTATTTTAACGGTATTTCGTGATATACGCGACAATTTCGCCGCTGATATGTTTCGCGAAATGGGCTTGGGTAAAAATGCCGCTATTTTTACTGAAACAGAAATACCTATTTCATTAATGGTATTATTACTCATTGGTTCCATGATACTAATTAAGAATAATGCCAAAGCATTTTTTATTACCCATTACTTAATTATTATCGGTTTTTTAATTTCCGGTATTTGTTCGTGGTTGTTTTTGCAAGAAATATTACCTCCTGTTTATTGGATAACACTGGTTGGTTTAGGCTTATACATTGGTTATATTCCTTTTAATTGTATGTTGTTTGATAGAATGATTGGCACGTATCGTCAAACCGGCAATGTTGGTTTTTTAATGTACGTAGCCGATTCGTTTGGTTACTTGGGAAGTGTTGCTGTAATTATGGTTAAAACATTTTCAAATGCACAAATGCAATGGTCGCAATTATATGGGCTGGGCGTAATGGTTTTTTCAGTAATTGGCATTATTGGAACGGCAATGGCTTTGTATTATTTCAGATTAAAGTATTCGCAAACAAGTATTCAATATGCATAAGCAATCAGCAATTGTTATTGGTGCCGGCATTGTAGGATTAGCTACGGCAAGGGCATTGAGTTTAAAAGGATTTAGTGTTACCATAATTGAACGAAGTGAAAGAGCTGTTGGAGCTTCTGTTCGAAATTTTGGAATGATATGGCCAATTGGACAGCCATCGGGTACTTTATACAACCGTGCTTTGCGCAGTAAAGCTATTTGGAAAGAGGTTGCGGACAGTATAGGTTTATGGTACAGGGAATCGGGTAGTTTACATGTTGCTTATTACGATGATGAAATGCAAGTATTAGAAGAGTTGTATGATGCTTTTCATGCTGACGGCCGGCCCGTTGAATTAATGCGGAAAAAAGATATTATAGAAGAATTTGAAGGTGTAGTAGAAAACGGTTTATTAGGAGGTTTGTATAGTGCTACAGAAATGATTGTTGATCCACGGGAAGCTATTGCTGCAATTCCACAATATTTATCCGAGTTTTTAGAAGTAAAATTTATTTGGGGCAAAGCAGTCACCAACATTGAATCAGGTAAAGTTTATTTGGGTAAAGAATGTTTGCAGGCTGATGTAGTTGTTGTTTGTTCAGGCGCCGATTTTGAAACACTTTTTCCTGAGCAATTTAATGGCCTGGCAATTACCAAATGCAAGCTGCAAATGTTGCGTTACAATGCCGGTGCCGATGGTATGCATATTGGTACTTCATTATGTGGCGGTCTTTCTTTAATTCATTATCAAAGCTTTAAAGCCGCACCTTCATTGCCTCAGTTAAAAGCACGTTATGAAGCCGAAATGTCAGAATATGTAAAATGGGGCATACATGTAATGGTTTCTCAAAATCATTTAGGAGAATTTACGGTGGGTGATACGCATGAATATGGATTAACTTTTGATCCTTTTGACAGTGCCTATTTAAATAATTTGGTTACCCAATACTTAAAACAGTTTGTACATGCTCAGTCATGGAATTTATTACAAAGCTGGAATGGTATTTATGCAAAAATGACCAATGGCGCTACTGAAGTGTTTTTAGAACCCTTGCCCGATGTTTACATTTTAAATGGATTGGGTGGAGCCGGGATGACGCTTTCATTTGGCCTAGCGGAAGAAAAAGTAGCAACAATCCTATCATAAATTTGTACTATTCTTTTTTGATAAGCAGCAATATTTGCGCTAATTCAATCATTTATGTATTATTTAGCAGCCATATTCAAATTTTGCTTAAAAAGTTATTAAGTAAAAAGTTGCTTTGCTAATTTAGCATTTGCCCATAAGTACTGCTATTCAATAAAACCTAAATGCATGAATATGAAAAAAATTGCCCTGCTCTGTTTGGTTGCACTTACTGCAACACAATCAAAAGCCCAAGGAATAGCTTCTGCTACTGCCGATGCCAACAAATTTGTTGGAAATTATTTACAACCCTTTGGTGAAGGTGAAATTTATAACATGAACCGAGGTTGGTTCAGTACAGCAAGAACTCATAAATTTTTAGGTGTAGATGTATCTGTTAGTTTACAAGCAGCAGTTGTACCAACCGGTAAACAAAGTTTCACCTTTAATAATGCTGATTATACTACCTTCAAATTAAATGGTGGGGCTACTAGTGCAAGCTTACCTACATTTATGGGTGGAAGTTCTTCTCAAAGCATTCATGTTAATGTTACAGAAAATGGACAACAGGCTTATACCGATTTTACTGCCCCTTCGGGTATAGGTAATGATTTTAAGAAGAATATTTCATTTTTGCCGGTATCGGTTCCTTTACCGGTAGCGCAAGTGGGGGTTGGTATTTTTAAACATACTGATTTAAAAGTTCGATATTTTCCCAAAACTGATTTAAGCAATGTATCAATGGGAGTTTTTGGTGTGGGTTTGCAACATGAGTTTTCTAACTATTTACCCTTTATTAAAAAAGTTCCCTTCTTGCATTTGTCTGCGTTAGCAGCGTACAATCACCTTTCAGCGGATTATTATCCCGATTTGACTAATTCAACCAATATAAAAAGCAACAATGCTGTACTGCAGTATGACATTTCTGCTTTTACTGTGCAAGCCATTGCTTCTGCAAAATTTTCAATTCTTGAAATTTATACATCTATCGGTTATAATTCAGGAAAATCAAATATTAATGTAAATGGAACATATCAAGCTACTTTATATACAAACTTTCCACCACCCAATAATACCGTTGTGGTGAACACTACCGACCCTTTAGCAATGAACTATACAGTTTCGGGTATTTCTAATACTTGGGGTGTACGCCTTAACTTAGCTATTTTGAAAATTTATGCCGATTATACTTTTGCCAAGTATAATGGTATTGGTGCAGGTGTAGCGTTAGCATTTAGATAGTATTTTGTATTTTTAATACATGCAGCTTCGCAAAATTGGTTCTATTCAATTGTTGCTTTTATTGGCAGGGTTAAGCTATACATTGTTAAGCGGTATAGGTGCCAGTGCGCAAAGTAATTTTTTAAAGCCATATGCAGGTGAAGTGTATAGTTGGTTAACTAATGCTTCCGGTACTGTCCGTTTGCAGCAGCAACCTGTTATTTATTTCGGTTCAACAAACAAAACCAATGCAGTTATAACAGTTGATAGTACTCAACAATACCAAACAATGGATGGGTTTGGTTTTACCTTAACCGGTGGCAGTGCTGCTTTAATTAATCAGTTGCCAACCTCACAAAAATCAGCTTTATTAAATGAATTATTTGGTAATGATTCTGGTAGTATTGGCATTAATTTTTTACGCATTAGCATTGGTGCATCTGATTTAAATAGTTCGGTTTTTTCTTACGATGATGTGCCTAACGGAACAACAGATACTTTACTGCAACATTTTAGTCTGGCTGCTGATACTGTTGATTTAATTCCGATTTTAAAAGTAATTTTACAAATCAATCCGAACATAAAAATTTTAGGTTCTCCTTGGTCTGCACCCACATGGATGAAAAGCAATAACGCTACCGTTGGTGGAAGTTTATTACCACAATATTATCAGGTTTATGCACAATATTTGGTTAAGTACATAGTGGCTATGCAACAGCAAGGCATTCCCGTTTATGCTATTACCATACAAAATGAGCCGTTAAATCCAAACAATAATCCCAGTATGGTAATGCAAGCCGATGAACAAGCAAAATTTATTCAAAATGCACTTGGTCCGGCATTTAAAAACAATAATATTACTACGCAAATTTGGTTATATGACCATAATTGCGACAGACCTGATTATCCATTAACAATTTTAAATAACCCAAGTGCTGCGCAGTATGTTACCGGATCAGCTTTTCATTTGTATGCTGGTAATATTAGTGCACTTAGCCAGGTGCATGATGCATTTCCTAATAAGCATGTTTATTTTACAGAACAGTGGGTAGGTGCACCCGGCGATTTTGCTTCTAACTTACAATGGCACATCCAAAATTTAATTATTGGTGCGCCAAGAAATTGGAGTAAAACAGTGCTTGAGTGGAATCTTGCTGCGGATGCGAATGATGAACCACACACATCCGGCGGATGTACACAATGTTTAGGCGCTTTAACTATACAAGGAAATAGTATTATCAGAAATGTGGCATACTATATCATAGCACATGCATCAAAGTTTGTACTTTACGGCTCGTACCGAATTGCTTCGAATATGATTAATAACTTGCCTAATGTTGCTTTTTTAACACCACAAGGCAAAAAAGTATTAATTGTTTTTAATTCAAACAATACTACTCAGGCATTTGGTATTCAATTTAATAACAAATATGCTGCAGCTGTGCTGCCTGCAGGCAGTGTGGCCACTTATGTTTGGTAAAAAATAAATAACATGAAAAAGCTTTTAATTGTATGCTTGTGCATAATGAGTTTAGGTATAACAAATGCACAGTCACCGAGATTTTATGACGAAATAGCCGCTTTTAAAAAACAGGATAGCATTCACTTTCCTCCTAAAAATGCTATTTTATTTGTAGGTAGTTCATCGTTCAGAAAATGGACCGATGTGCAGAGTTATTTTCCAAATCATACAATTATTAATAGAGGTTTTGGCGGCTCTACACTGCCCGATTTAATTCATTATATTCCTGATATTGTTTGGCCCTATCATCCCAAACAAATTGTTATTTATTGTGGTGAAAATGATATTGCTGAGGATACTACGATTACGCCAATGCAAATACTGGATAGAGTAAAAACAGTTTTAAAATTAATTCGTGAAAAGTATCCAACTATTCCTGTTGATTATGTTTCTATAAAGCCAAGCCCAAGTCGTGTTCAATGGTTATCAAAAATGCGAGCTGCTAATCAATTGATTCAACAATATTTGAAAACACAAGCTAATACCCAATTTGTCAATGTCTTTGATGCCATGTTGAATAAAGATGGTACTATTAATCAATCCATTTTTTTAAGTGATGAATTACACATGAATGCGAATGGGTATCATATATGGCAAAAAATTTTAGCCCCTCTTTTAATGTAGCGTTTATTTAGTGTGTTTTATAATGATTAATCATTTTTTTCGTTGCTGGAAGAAGCATTGTCACTGTCTGTATTACTTTCTTCAATATCCAACAAAAAACGAAACAAATTAGTATCGGAAGGAATTTGTAATTTCTTTCTTAATCTATAACGACCTATTTCAACACCACGGGTTGAAATGCTCATTAATTGTGCAATTTCTTTGCTCGATAAATTCATGCGTAAATAAGCACACAATTTTAATTCATTCGCTGTTAGGTCGGGATAAAGTGATTTTAGTTTTAATAAAAAGTTGCTATGAACTTGATTAAAATGTACAGAAAACTGCTCCCATTCATCATTCAAATTTTTTTCTTCAGAAAGTTCTTTCAAAATTTTCTTTAGTTCACTAAGTTCAATTTGTTCTTTTCCTGATTTGTTTATTTTGCTTAACTCGTCTTTAATTTTCAATAAAAATTCTTTTTTCTGCACCAGGTTCATGGCGGTTGATGCCAATTCAGCGTTTTTAAAATTTATTTCTGATTCAAGTTTTTCATTCTTTAATTGTATTAACTCTTTTTCCGCTTTTTCTAAAGCCAACTGATGTTGGTATGCCAAATTACGTTGTTCTTCTTCGTATTTTTTTCGTTCTTCCAACATTCGTTTTTCCTGCTTTTGCTGAATTTTATTTTCTTGAAACTTGTACAAAAACATGATTAGCGCAATTAGTAGAATGCCATAAACCAAATAAGCCCAAATAGTTTTATACCAAGGCGGTAAAATATAAAAGGAATAACTGCTAATGGCCGAAGTGTTATTTAAATTATTGCGTGCTTGAATTTGGAATGTGTAAAACCCGGCAGGAAGATTAGTGTATTCTTTCTCTGTTTTTTTTGTCCATTCTGACCATTCTTTGTCAAATCCTTTTAACCAATATCTATACTCAATGCTGGTTTGTTGTTCATCAAACGCAACGGAATATTGAAATTGAACGGAGTTGTACTTGTGTGTAATAGAAGGAAAGTTTGCTGCACTTTGCGAAACATCGGCATTAGGTTCGCCATAAAAGCCACCAAAAACCATGTTGGCTTCTTTGTTTTTGGCATTCACATTTCTAATATATACTGTTAGCGGATGAATGTTTTGTTTGTATTGTAAGTAGTTTAAATGGTAAAATCCCGATTCGCCACTTATAAAAATATTTTTTTGATCAATGGGAAATACATGCTCGAATCCGCTTAATATTTTACCGCTTAATTCAGGTAAGTAAACAATAAACGGTTTTGAAGTGGAAAAGTCAACAACTCCAATCGTTTTTTCGTGAACGAACCAAATATTACCTGCAGCATCATCTTTTAAATATCGAATACTTAAACTGTCGAAAATGGGTTGATAACCCGCAGATGGTTGAAAATTATCGGCTGCTGCATTGTAAGTATAAATTCCTTTTTCGGTAGCTATAAGAATTTCATTTTTAATTTTAAATACGTGGTTGTTTAATGTAGATGGCAGCCCATTAGCGGCAGTATATAACTTTACATCATTGTTCCGTAAATTAATTTTATAAACACCTCTGTAAGGATGGGATACCCAAATGCAATGCAAAGCACTATCGTACGCCACATAACGGGCTGAGGTGTTTAGGTTAGGAATTATTCCCTTATTAATAAAGTGATTATTTTGATAGCTAAACAAGTGTAAACCTAAATAATTGCCTGCTGCTAATGCAAATGAATCGTTTTGAGCATCATACGGTTTAAAGGTCCAATAGCCGGTTGAAACATCGATGGGGATAAAACGACTATTATTGTATTGAAAAAAACCTTCCTCTTTTCCTGCCAATAATAAATTTTTATAATGGTACAATTGCCAGGTTTGCCCCTCTGCAATACGGTGTACATTATTCAGCGAAAAGCTTAAATCATGTGTATTGGTTACAGGTAAGGCATATATGCCATTTGATAATCCAAAAAATAATTGTTGGTCATGAAGGGCCATGGCAAAACCGGAAGCATCATTAAATACCGTAGGATTGATATGCTTAATGGCACTATTCAATGGGATAAATGAAATTCCGTTTTCTAATCCTACCCAAATATTGTGAAATTGGTCGGCCAATAAACTTTTAATATTATTGTTTTGTAAGCCTTCTGCTTTGGTAAAGGCTTCTATAAAAGTGCCATTGGCTTGAATGTGAATAATGCCATTGTTATAAGTGCCCAATAAATAGCTGCCATTGTTTAATTGAATTACAGCGGTAAATCCTTGTAGTGAAGCAGTGCCTTGCGCCTGAAAGCTGTTAATGCCTTTGTCGTTTAAAACAAATAATCCGTTTTTAGCTGTCGTAATTAAGCTTCCATTGTTGTAGGGGGCCATTCCGGTTATATAAAACCCTGCCGGCAAACTGCTTTCTGGTACTAACGTTTGCCACTGGTTATTGCGAAGCACCATAATTCCTTTTTCCTCATCGTGGGCAATTAATTGGTTATTATAAATACCCATATAACCCCATGCAGACCAAGGAAGCAATACCGTCATTTTCCCATCATGGTATCGAAAAATTTTAGAGGTAGTTCTAAAAAAAACATCGTTGCCTAAATGCACAATATTCCATACATCGGCAAATTTTTGATCTTCCGTATCCAGTAATTCTTTAAGTGAGGTATATGACAAATTGCCATATTTGTTGGTAGCAAAATAGCCTATCTCATCCTGTCCGCCCACATATAGTTTATTGTCATTCCCAAAGTCGAACGACCAAACTATGGTTTTGTTGGGTAAGGGGTATAATTTCCAAAAGCTGCCATCAAAAATGAGCACCCCTTCATTATTGGCAAAATAGCATCGGCCTTGTTTGTCTTGTAATATTTTCCAGTTTTGACGCCCCGCATTATAGGTTTGTTTGGTAAAATTTACTACTTCGCGCTGCCCAATAAATGATTGTCCTATGCTACTAATTACAAAAGCAACAAAGCAAACCATTAAACTAAGTTTTTGTGGCATACATCGTTGAAAAATAGTTTTAGGGAAAAGCATGATGTAGTATTGATGTACTCAAAATAGGCTTAAATATAGGCTTTTAATGAATAGATGTAGTATTGATGTGGCAAAAAATTTTTATATGGTAAAGGTAGCAATTAGTTTTACAAAACACTAAACGGTGTAGAATTTAATAACTATTTGCCATCTTATTGCTTGCTATGTTGCTCAACAAACTGCCCATACTACATTGTAAAGTTGCAGGGTTTTCGTTGCCACTGTTTACGCATTCTAATTCCAATTTTTTATTCCATATAAAAAAGATACTGCCTTTTTGGCGTGTTTTTTTGCTTGTTCATTGTTCATTTTTAATTACTTGCTTATGAAATTAAAATTGCCATTTTGGCTACTATTTGCCATTTTTTTAAGTGCAACATTTTCGTTGCGGGCACAGGTAATAAAAATAACCGGCAAGGTTATTAATAAAGCTACCGGTGCGCCTATAGTTGGTGCCAGTGTTGAGGTGAAAGGCACACCTATTGTAACAACTACTAATTCGGAAGGTAATTATACACTTTCCATACCTCAAAAAGGGAAACAAATTGTGGTAAAGCATGTGGGCATGCAAACAGTTACCAGAACGGTTGATGCCGGCGGGATAGAAAATTTTGCATTGGAAGAATCGGTGAATGATTTGAATGATGTAGTTGTTATTGGTTATGGTACACAAAAGCTTACGAATGTATCCGGTGCCATTTCTACGGTAAAAGCAGCCGATATTGAAAAAGCTAATCCGGTAAGGGTTGAAGATGCTATTCAGGGACGAGCTTCGGGGGTTAACATTATACAAAGTGGTTCGCCGGGTGTAACTCCAACTGTATTAATTCGCGGTATTCCTTCTTATTCCGGATCTGACCCACTGGTGATTATTGATGGGGTTCAGCAATCATTGGTTGATTTTAACTCTTTAAGTCCATCAGACATTGAATCCATTAACGTATTAAAAGATGCCGCCACCACAGCAATTTATGGTGTGAAAGGTGGTAATGGTGTAATTGTAGTTACCACAAAGTCGGGACGTCGCAATCAAAAAACACAATTCAATTTAAATGCGAACTATGGAATGCAAGAAGTAGCCAATACCATTGGTGTTTTAAATGCTACGGAATATGCAGCTATTGTAAATGAGGGCAGCACTACATCCGGTGGTCCGGTAATTTTCCCGGATTTAAGTAAAGTGGGCGTTGGAACAAATTGGCAAGACCAAATTTTTAAAAAGGCACCCTTGCAATTGTATTCCTTTTCAGTAACGGGCGGCTCTGATAAAGTATCCTATTTTCTTTCCGCAAACTATGCCGATCAGGCAGGTATTGTAGGTGGCGGAAGTAAGAGTGATTATTCACGAGGCAATTTTACTGCAAACCTCAATTTCCAATTAATGCCTAAGTTGAAGTTTATTTTGAATACAACCGGGGTATTGTTGAATTCAAAGGGTGTTGCTGAAAATTCATTTAATAGTATTATTGGTGAAGCCTTAAACTTTGACCCTACTGTACCGGTTTACAATACCGTACCCAATACCATTGGAACTTACGGTTTCAGTAATTTATTGCTGCAGGAAGTGCATAATCCATTAACCGATTTGGCCAATACTTATAATAAAGATGCCGGTAATAAAATTTATGGAAAGTTTGAATTGCAGTATGATGTAGTGAAGAATATTAAAATTACCTCTCGTTTTGGTTATACTGCTTATAATGATAATGCAAAAGCATTTTATCCCTTAGTATTCTATGGTCCGTTGAATGTTGATAATTCATTGAATGCTGATGGCAGTACAGTTACAGGAAGGCATAATTCAGTTTCGTCAACCCGTAACAGTAATTTTAATTATCGTTGGGAAACATTTGCCAATTATAATTTTAAATGGAGAAATGATCATCATTTTGAAACAGTGGCAGGTATTGTATTCTTGCGTAATTCCGGTAATCAAATTGGTGTATCAAGGCAAGATGTTCCGTTTAATTCATGGACTTTTGCCGATTATACTGCTGCAACAGGTGTAAATACAGCTACTAATACCAATGCACAAACCGGATATTATTATCAATATTTCGGAAAAAACATATCCTATTTCTCACGCATTAACTACGATTATAAAGGAAAATACCTTGCTTCATTCAGTGCCAGAAGAGATGGTTCCTATGCATTTGGCGCTAATAATAAATTTGGTAACTTTTTTGCAGGTTCTGCCGGTTGGATAGTTTCCAATGAAAAATTCTTCCATTCTAACTTTATTAATTACCTGAAATTAAGAACCAGTTATGGTACTACCGGAAATGACGGCAATACCAGTCCTCAAAGTACTACCATTATTACCGGCGGACCTTATAATAATATAGGTAATAGTAATGGTTACAGCTTTGGTAATATGTTTACGCCCGGTTCATCATTGGGTTCACAAGCCAATCCTAATTTGGCTTGGGAAAGACAAGCACAGTTTGATGTGGGTTTCGATATGAATTTCTTTAATAATCGCTTTTCAATTACTGCCGATTATTTTAGAAAAGATGTAAATGGTTTGTTATTCACTCCTTCACAATCATTGTACTTGGGTACAATACCGGCTCCGTTAGCCAATATTGGTTCAACTACCAGCCGTGGAGTAGATGCAACACTAACTTATAATGACCATATTGGAAAATATTTTCACATTAATTCATCCGTAACCTTCACCAGTTCAAAAAATTTAGTTACAGCCACTAACTCTGATAATACGGCTCGTTTAGTAGGTGGAAGTTTTTTCAATGGTCAATCGCAAACTGTTACGGTGTTTGAAAAAGGCCAGTCGCCCGGATATTTTTATGGCTATAAAACAGCGGGTTTATTCCAAACTGCTGCCGATATTGCCAAATGGGCGTCACAACCCGGTGCTCAACCAGGCGATATTAAATATGTTGATATTAATGGCGATGGGGTTATTGATAGTAAAGACCAAACAAAAATTGGCGATCCATTTCCAAAATTTACAATGGGTTGGGGCTTAAATTTAGAATATAAAAACTGGGATTTTTCTGCTTTCTTGTATGCATCAGTAGGTAATAATATTTATCGTGCCTATGAACGTAATGCCAGCTTCACCAATAAATTCAGAAGCATATTGGCACGTTGGACCGGCCCCGGAACTACCAATGATGCTCGCTATCCCCGCTATTCATTTACTGACCCCAATAATAATGCAAGGGTTTCTGATAGATATGTAGAAGATGGTTCATTCGTAAAAATTAAAAATTTAGAGTTGGGTTACACTTTCCCCAAATCGTTTGCAAAAAATGCATTTAATAAAGTGCGTATATATATGCAGGTTAAGAATGCTTACACCTTCACTAAATATTCCGGATTCGATCCAGAAATATCAGGCGGCATTTTAAATACCGGTGTTGACTTAGGTGCTTATCCTCAAGCACGTTCTTACAACTTTGGTATTGATCTGCGATTTTAAAACTTTTATAAAATGCTAACAGTTATGAAAAAATATATAAAAATTTTTACGTTTTTTAGTGTGATAGTCATACTTGCTTCCTGCAAAAGATATATAGACTATAATCCACACGATGCCTTTCTTGTTACTGCATTAGATTATTTGCAGTCTGAGTCTGATTACCGTACAATGGAAATTAGTGTTTATACACCCTTGCAATGGTTAAATCAGGTAGTGCCTATTGGCGATATTGCTTCTGATAATTCAGTTGCCGGTGGCGAAAGTGCTTCTGATGTGCTAGATCTGCAGCAAATTGATGATTATACGCTAACTCCTGTAAATGGTACGTTAGCCCAAATTTGGCAATATGCTTATGAAGGAGTGAACCGTGCCAACTATTTGGTACAGTACAAAGACAAAAATCCTGCAGGTAATACCATCAATTTTGCCGGCAAGGATGCCATGTATGGTGAAGTGTACTTTTTACGTGCTTACTATTATTTTACACTTGTAAAAATGTTTGGCGATGTACCCTTGTTTGTTGATAAACGTTTAGACTTTGCCAATTCAGGTACGCTAAAAAGATCGCCCAAAGCAAATGTTTATTTGCAAATTGAAAGTGATTTGAATAGTGCCATTGGAGTGCTTCCTACTGTACAATTACAGCCGGGACGTGTTACAAAATATGCCGCACAGGCATTGTTGGGAAAAGTGTTTTTGTATCAAAACAAATATGATTCTGCAGCAACTGTATTACAAAGTGTTATTAACGCCAATGCGTTTACGTTAGTAAATGATTTTGCTTCCATATTTTTAAAGTCCGGCGAAAATGGTCCTGAGTCAGTATTTGAAATACAATACACCAATACATCACCATACTATCAGTGGTCAAACGTGTTGCAAGGTCAGGGTAACTATTCAGTACAGCAATGCGGTGTACGTAATTTAAAAGCTACTTCTCCTTTAATGCCCTATGCTCCGGGATGGAGTACTAATTTGCCTACTCAAAACTTAAATAATGCTTATGAAAATGGCGATCAGCGCAAAGCTGCTACCTGTTTTGATATTGAAGCATATATTGCTGCGCATCCTACCTGGGGTATAACTTATCAGGTGGCTCCTTATAAAAACACAGGCTTATACAATCAAAAGTATTTACCTCGTATTGGTGAAACCAGTGGTCAGCCTGAATTAAACTACTTGAACAATTTCCGAACCATTCGTTATGCCGATGTTTTGTTAATGGCTGCCGAAGCATTGAATAAAAGCACATCACCTAATGATGCATTAGCACGTCAATACCTTAATATGGTAAGAAGAAGAGCTTTTCAAGTAAATGATGCCAGCCATGATGTTACTGCTTCAGGACCGGCTTTGTATAATGCTATTTTAAATGAAAGAAGATTAGAATTGGCCATGGAGGGAGAACGCTTTTTTGACTTAGTTCGTACCGGCCAGGCAGCTACTGTATTAGGGCCAAAGTTTGTTGTGGGTAAAAATGAAGTATTCCCCATTCCGCAACAAGAAATTCTGGTTTCGGGTTTAACACAAAATCCAGGCTATTAAACACATAAAATATTTTGTTATGAAAATAATCAAACAAATAACATTTTTTATAATGCTGATTGTTGTTGTTAGTGCTTGTAAAAAAGCATTTACTGACACTTCTTTCGTTTCAACGGCTGCAACAGCAAGTAATTTATCTGTAATGTTTAATATTACGCAGGATAATACCGGGCTGGTAACCATTACCCCTAATGGCGTGGGTGCAGTAAGTTATGATGTGTACTTTGGCGATACCACTACAATTCCGGTTAACATTAGGGCAGGTGCAAGTGTGCAGCACATTTATAAAGAAGGGAATTATCAGGTTAAAATTGTGGGACACGATTTAAAAGGCGGTACTACTACCTTCACACAGCCTTTAGTAGTATCATTTATTGCACCACAAAACTTACAAGTAAATTTAACAACCAGTAATTTAACGGTTAATGTTAGTGCCACAGCTAAGTATGCTACTTTCTTCAAAATTTATTTTGGTGATTCAACCAATATTACCCCTGAGCCCTATACATCAGCGCTACCGGGGCAGGTTATAACCCACAATTACCTAAATGCAGGAACGTATGTTGTAAAAGTAATAGCATTAAGTGGGGGTAGTGCAACCACTCAATATACCGATACTATTCAGGTTTCAAAACAAATAGACTTACCGGTAACTTTCGAAGATCCGAATACAAATTATACCATGTCTGATTTTGGGGGTGATGTTTCTACCCTAACTGTTGATCCTGTAAATAGTAATAACCATGTAATGAAAGTAGTAAAAACTGCCGGAGCACAAACTTGGGCAGGAACAACCATTGGTACATCTTTAGGGTTCGCACATCCTATACCGTTAACTAACAGTAATAAAAAAATGACGGTGATGGTGTATTCACCGGCAGCGGGGTTAGACATTAAATTAAAGGTAGATAATCACTCAAATCCCAACAATGGTCTTTCTGTTGAAACAGATGTTTTAACAACAGTAGCCAATCAGTGGGAAATGTTAACATTCGACTTTTCAAATCCTGCTCCCGGCACACCGGCATTTAATCCATCCAATACATACGACCTGGCTTCAATTTTCTTCGATTTTGGTAATCCCGGAACGGGTTCCACTTTCTATTTTGATGATCTCAAAATGGCACCGGCATCCTTGTCACAAATTAATTTACCCGTAACATTTGAAAGTACAACGGTTGATTATACTATGACTGATTTTGGTGGCAATGCTTCTGTATTAACAACAGATCCATTAAATAATGCTAATCATGTTATGCAATCAACTAAAACGGTAGGTGCACAAATATGGGCTGGTACAACCATTGGAACTCCTGCCGGCTTTGCACAAAAAATTCCATTTACATCAGTTGCTACTAAAATGTCTGTAAAAGTATATTCACCCGCTGCAGGCTTGGATATTAAATTGAAGGTAGATAATCACACCAATCCCAATAATGGTCTTTCAGTGGAAACCGATGTGCCAACTACTGTAGCTAATCAGTGGGAAAGATTAATATTTGATTTTTCAAATCCTGCTCCCGGCACACCGGCATTTAATCCATCCAACACTTACGACCTGGCGTCCATTTTCTTTGACTTCGGTAATCCGGGTACCGGTTCTGTGTTTTATTGGGATGAGGTTCATTTCTTATCACAAATGAATTTACCGGTTGATTTTAATAATCCCGACATGGACCCAACGGTAACGGATTTCGGTAATAACAGTTCTGTATTAGCACCCGACCCTGCCAATACCGGACTTTGGGTAATGAAAACCACTAAACCTGCAGGAGCACAAACTTGGGCAGGAACAACAATGGGAACACCGGTTGGTTTTGCTACACCTATTCCATTAAGTGCAACCAGAACTAAAATGACGGTGCAGGTTTATTCACCTGCAGCAGGTATTCCTGTTTTATTAAAAGTTGAAGATCATAACAATGGCAATAATTATGTACAAGTTTTGGTAAATACAACTGTGGCCAATCAATGGGAAACACTAACCTTTGATTTTAGTCAGCCTCAACCGGGAACACCCGCATGGAGTGCTTCAAACACTTATGATAAGTGTTCTATCTTTTTCGACTTTAATAATGCAGGATCCGGTAAAACATTTTATTGGAACAATGTGATTCTTCAATAATAAATGAACTGTATATGAAAACGAATTTTAAATACATGATTGCTGCAGTGTTGGTAACCTTTTTTGCGGTTATGGCCTGTAAAAAAACAGAGTATAGTTTTGGTAGTATTAAAACACCACAGGATTTAGTGATAAATGTAAACATTCAGGGCCAAGATGCTAATAATCCTACCGGTGATGGTTCAGGTATCGTTACCATTTCGGCACAAGCTACCAATGCTTTACAATACAAAATTTATTTCGGCAATGGTGATTCCGTTATGACTTATTCCGGTACTGCTACTTATAAGTACACAACCATAGATACCAATACTTACACCATAACTGTAAATGCAATTGGTACAGGTGGTGCTATTACTACCCTTAGCAAACAAATTAGGGTATTATATAAGTTTCAAATACCTGCCGATATAATGGCTGCATTAACCAATGGAACTTCCAAGAATTGGATTATAGCCAGCGATACTGTTGGGCATTTTGGTGTAGGACCTTCCACCTCATTTTTCCCCGATTGGTATCAGGCACAACCTAATGAAAAGCCGGCTTGCGCATATGGTAGTGTCATTACCTTTACTCAGGCAGGAAGCAATACTATTACTATGAATGACAATAATAATGGTTCTTCTTTCTTAATTGCTGCTGCCACTGCGTTTTACGGACAATCCGGTGGTGATGGTTGTTATCCCATTGCAACCGGTGGTACCAAGACCCTTGGTTTTGGAACCGCTAACTCCGGTTCAAACAGTACCAATTCAACCGGTATTCAATTTACTGTTCCGGGTAATGGTATTATAGGTTTTGGAACAGGGGGTACTACATACGAAATATTATCACTAACTTCCAATGTGATGTGGTTACGAAATATAGGAAGTGATGGTAATGCGTGGTATCAAATTTTCAGAGCACAATAACGCTATTTAAAACAGTATTATGTTAAAGCTAACAATTTTTAGTGTATTAATTACGTCAATGCTGGTGGGTTGTGGGGGTAGCAGCAAAAATCCTACCCCACCCAACCAAGCACCGGGCAGTGTAAAAATTACAGCTGTAGTAGCTACTGATAGTAGTGGTAATGTAAGTTTTACAGCATCTGCTACCAATGCCGTATCGTATGATTTTGATTTTGGTAATGGCATTATTCAAACTATACCATCGGGAATAACGACTTACAAATACACATCGTCAGGAACCTACACGGTTAATGTAATTGCGAAAAGCGCATCCGGATTAACTTCATCTGCTAATATTCAAGTTACGGTTGCAGTTAAATTGAATTTAGTATGGTCAGATGAATTCAATACACCGGGCAGCCCCGATCCAACCAAATGGACATACGATTTAGGTGCCGGTGGCTGGGGTAATAATGAATTAGAATATTATACTTCCAGAACCGACAATGCCGTTGTTTCTAATGGAACATTAAAAATTATAGCCAAAAAAGAAAGTTATTCCGGCAGTAGTTATACTTCTGCAAGATTAAAAACACAAGGCTTATATGCCTTTAAATATGGCCGAATTGATGTAAGTGCTAAGCTGCCTGCATCCATAGGAACCTGGCCTGCTATTTGGATGCTGGGTAATAATATTTCAACTGTTGGCTGGCCAGCATGCGGTGAGATAGATATTATGGAACAGAATGGTAATAACAAAAATATTGTTTATGGTACCTTACACTATCCACAACAAGTGAATCAATATGGTGATGGTGCTACCACTTCTGTTGCAAATGCTTCTACCGTATTTCACAAGTATTCAGCTATTTGGTCGCCTACTACCATACAGTTGCTGGTTGATGATGTAGTATATTACACATTACCCAACAACAGCAACTTCCCATTCAATCAAAACTTCTTTATTATTTTGAATGTAGCAATGGGTGGAACGCTTGGTGGAACTGTTGATCCCAACTTTACTACTGACCAAATGGAAATTGATTATGTACGCGTTTACCAATAACTGAAACATTTTTAAATAATTTAAGCAAGCAACCATTTCTTCATTTAAAACCTGATAATTAATTTATGCGGTCGGTATTTATTTGTATAGCATTCGCAATCGGTATTTCTTCAATAACTCTTGCACAGTCCCGTCAAAAAGGTAAAGTAATTTTTTTCGATGATTTTAAATCATCAAAATTAGATACCAATAAATGGAATGTGGTGGTTACCGGATTTCATGTAAACAACGAATTACAAGCTTATGTTGATTCCAATGCAACTTTGTATGTAAAGAATAATCAATTGGTTTTGCAACCATTGTATTCTCCGGGATTTGTTACATACGACGGACAACATTTTGATTTTATTTCTGCACGCATTAATACAAAAGACAAATTTGAATTTGAATATGGTCGTGCAGAAGCACGTATTCAACTTACCAATGGTACAGGCTTATGGCCGGCCTGGTGGATTTTGGGAAATGATGAATGGCCTCAAACCGGCGAAATTGATGTAATGGAGAATGTAGGTGATGCAGCTTGGAGTAGCGCAGCCATTCATGGTCCCGGTTATAGTGGCGAAACACCTTTTGTGCAACGCTATTATTACCCAAAAAATAACGATGCTACCAAATGGCATATTTATGCGGTTAATTGGACCCCAGATTCTATGGTGTTTGAATACGATGGAAAACCCATGTACACGGTTACAAAAGCCATGACTGCTAAGTATGGCCCTTGGGCATTTAGCAATAAAAAATATTTAATACTCAACTTTGCATTAGGTGGAAATTATCCCGCCGGTGTAAATAAAGTAAAACAGCCTTACTTGGGTCTTCCCGAAAAAACAGTAAAACTCATCCAACAAAAACAAGCGAAAATGCTGGTTGATTGGGTAAAAGTTACTCAATACAATGCCCCCTAATTTTTCTGTTGGTTTTTAAGTAGTAAGAAGGATAAGCGTTCATCCAAAATATTTGCTCGGCATGTGGGCTTTTATTAATTTCCGTGCCTGCAATATGAGGAAAAGCTTATCCATATTACTACTTACTGTACTATTAATTTACATGGGTGGTTACCACTTATGGTATGCTTTATATAAACTGCATCTTAAAGCCGAAATGCATCAATACATCATTGCTCATCCTGATGCAAAAGCTGCTTGCCATTTTGTTTTTAATTTGAATAAGGCCGGGCATATTGCTCAAAATAATTTTACATGGGAAGAAAAAAATAAAGAATTTAAATGGATGGGCATGTTGTATGATGTAATAACCATTACATACAATCAAGTAACGGTAACCATTTGCTGTTTGCCCGATAAGGCAGAAAATAATACCGACCTTTTACATGTAGCTCTACAAAAAAGTAGCAATGATGCCGGTAAACAAAATCGGTTAAGCTTTTCTCAAATATTTTCTTTCTTTTATGCTCCACAGCATATACAAATTAACCCGATACTTGTAGCTGAAAATGTTTGGTTCGTTACTGGTTTTTCTAAACACAGCAATCCCCCGGCTTTTATCTTGCAGCCACCGCCGCGAATAGACTTTTACTTCAGCTAATATTCTGCTATCAAAATTTATTATCAAATCCAATGTTGGTCATTGGCCAAAATGTTTCTTGTATTTATACTAAAACAATATGAAAAAGTTATATGTAATTATATTCACAGTACTATGCATTATTCAATTAAAAGCACAAAGCATACAGGGAAGGGTAGCTGATAATCTTACCAATCAGCCTGTTGTGGGTGCCGTGATTGTACTGCCCAATCAGCAAAAACTAATTACGGATGATAATGGCATTTTTATTCTAAAAAACATTACATCTAATATTAATATTACTGTTAATAGCTTGGGTTATGAAAGTCAACAAGTATTGGTAAAACCTTCCAACAAAAATTTATTGATATTACTTACCCCTACTACCGACAACTTAAATAAAGTACAGGTTACGGGTTGGGCAACGGGTAAGCGCGATAATCAGTTAACCGAAGCACAATCGGTGGGTGTATTAACTTATCAGGATTTGCAGCGCGGTAATGGTTTGTTTCCCGAAACTCAAATGAATACTATTCCGGGTGTATTTATGCAAACACGTGGTATTTCGGGTGGTCAACGTATTATTATTCGTGGCTATGGCAATACTACTAATTTTAACGGTTTAGGTTATCAGGTGTATTTAAATAATATTCCATTAACCGATGCAACAGGGCTTACTATTTTAGATGATATTGATTTTTCAACTATTGGAAGAGTTGAAGTGTTTAAGGGGCCGGAGTCAAGTTTATATGGATCGGGTATTGCCGGTGTGGTTAAATTATATTCTATTCAACCCAAGCCCAACACAACAAAGTTTTTGGAAGAAAATACTGTGGGAAGTTATGGACTTTATCGCAATAACACACGTATTGAGTCTGCAGGAAGTAATTCCGTTTTGTTTTTTAACTATGGTCATCAAACGTCAAACGGATACCGTAATCATAGTGCTTCCTCGAAAGATTATGCTTCTTTTAAAGGCGATTTTTATGTGGGTGATCAACAAACTATATCCACTTATTTATCTTATAGTCGTTCGTATGAAGAATTAGCCGGAGAAATTCCCGGTGATACATTGTACAGACGGATTACTTGGAGTGATCCAAAATACGTGAATAACAATGCACATGTGTTAATTGAAAGTTTTAGAGCCGGAATTACCGATGATATTAAAATCAACACACATTTTTCCAATCAAACAACAGCTTATACTTCGGGTTATACATTAGATCAGCCATTTGCTGCCGGATTAAACTCTAATGCAGTATTGACTTTTGGTGGCAGAACAGGTTTTGTGTATAATGGCAAGGCCGGTTCCGTTGGTATTCATGGAATTATTGGCGGACAGTTCGAAAAAACACTTTCATTTAATAAAACCTATAATTTAACCAATGGTGTACTGGGTGGTATTAGAACCGATTTACAAATTCAGGCACAAACCTATAACGTATTTACCGAGTGGAAACTGAATTTGCCCGCTAATTTTATGTTAACAGCAGGAAGCAGTGTTAATTTTATAGAATATAGTATTCGTGATATGTTAACCAATAGTGCTAATCCTACCCATGCTGACCAGTCGGGCTATAAGCGTTTTACACCGGTTGTAAAACCAAGAATTGCACTATTAAAAATGTTAAATAAGAATAATTCTGTTTATGTGGATATAAGCACCGGCTATACACCACCTACTACCAGCAATGTAGTAATACCTGCTATTGGCAAGGTAAACTATGGTTTACAACCTGAAATGGGTATTCAGTATGAGGTAGGTGTAAAAGGCAGTTTGTTGAATAATAAATTATCTTATCAGTTGGCTTTATTTCAGTTAGATGTAAGTAACAAAATCGTAAATCAATCAGTGGCAGCTACTCAAACAAATCCATTTTATACTTTTGCCGTAAATGTGGGTAAGCAACGCGATAACGGTGTAGAATTGTCGTTGAATTATTTGGCTGTTCAATCGAATACTTCTTTCTTCCGTTCGGTAAAACCATTTGTTACATATACTTACTCTAATTTTACTTATGTAGATTTTAAAAGCGATAATAACAATAATTCCGCAACACTCAATTTTTCAGGAAATAAGGTGGCCGGTGTAGCCCCTAATTTTTTAAATATTGGATTTGACGTTGTAACTGCGCCGGGTATTTACTTCAATAGTACTTTTCAATATGTTGATAAAGTGCCTTATACTTACGATAATTTAAATTATGCCAATGCTTATCGTTTATTAGGTGCCAAGCTTGGTTTTAGAAAAACATTCCATCAGCATTTTGATATAGATGCTTTTATCGGCGCTGATAATTTATTAAACAACACCTACTATACGTTTTTATTTTTATCGCCTACTTTGGCTTCACAAACCGATCCTCATTTTATACCGGGTCCTTATACGGCCATGTGGTATGGTGGATTAAAGCTGGCATATCATTTCTAAACTAAGAACTATGAAAATTTTAAACCCAATAATTTTATCATTCATCCTGCTGCTATTAATGGCTTGTAAACAAAAGCAGCAGGATGAAAATTTTAATCCGGCAACAGCTAAAAGAATAGTTTCTGTTTCAAAGCAAATTACAGAAATGCTTTTTGCTTTGGGAAAAGGGAAAGATATAGTTGCATGTGATTTAACCAGTAGCTACCCCGATAGTGCAAAGCTTTTACCTAAGGTGGGATATCACCGTTTGTTAAGTACCGAAGGTATTGTTTCCATGCGTCCTGATGTGGTAGTATACAGCCCTAATATTGGTCCTGCAACCGTTATTCCCCAACTACAACAAGTGGGTATCCGTTGCAAAGAATTTTTTGAATCAAATACTTTAGACAGTGCGCAACTTTTATTAACTGCATTGGCCAATTATTTTGGCGTAAAAGGTGTAGCCGACTCATTAAATAAACAACTGCAACAACAAATGCAAACAGTGTATGCGGCACAAAAACAATGTACAGATACCCCTAAAGTAATGGTGATACAGTTTGGCCAGGCCAACAATGTATTTTTTGTAATGAGTGGAAGAAATGGGCCTGCCGATGCCATGATTCGTTTGGCTGTGGGTAAACCGGCAGTGTATCAGGCTAAAGGAGCATCGCAATTAAGTGCAGAGGCAATTGCCACGGCAAATCCTGATGTGGTAATTGTTACCGATTTTGGTTTTGACAAATTGGGCGGTGTTGAAGGTGTAAAAAAATTACCCGGTGTAGCATTAACCAATGCTGCTAAGAATAATAGAATATATCGTTTTAATGAACACGATATTGTTTATTTTGGTCCAAGAAGCGCAGAAAATATTTTATTGCTCATGAAATTATTACACCCGAATATACATGCTACGTTACCCTAAAATTGCAATAATTGTTTTAATTGGTTTACTCGCCATCACCATGGTACTGGCTATTGCATGGGGTGCTGTTCCTATTTCTTTGCATGAAATGTATGAATCCGTTTTATTGGTTATTCAAAACAAAAGTTTGAATAATATACACGAGGCGGTTTTTTTAGATATTCGCCTGCCTCGTGTATTACTTTGTGCAATTACGGGTGGCATTTTAGCAGCAGCAGGTGTAATGATGCAAGGGCTGTTTCGCAATCCTATTGTTGAGCCAGGACTAATCGGTACCAGTGCCGGTGCTGCTTTTGGAGCATCATTTATTTTTGTTTTATCAGGCACCTTGCCCTTATGGATGCAACATTTATCCGGTGTTTTTTTGTTGCCTTTATTTGCATTCATTGGCGGTATAATAGCAACGGTATTGGTTTATACATTAGCTCGTTCAGCATTCAAAGTTTCTGTAACCAACTTATTGCTCATTGGTATTGCCATTAATGCTATTGCTTTAAGTGGAACCGGTTTTTTAAGTTTTATTTCTCGCGATCCTCAGGCACGCAGTATTACTTTTTGGAACTTGGGAAGTTTTTCCGGGGCTTCATGGTGGCAGGTCATAATTGTGGCTATAGTTACTGTACCTGTTATGTATTTGTTGCAGCGTTGTACCAATCAATTAAATGCACTGATGTTGGGCGATAAAGAAGCCGGTTTTTTAGGAGTGCAAACTGAAAAACTGAAATGGCAAATTTTATTACTGAATACGGCTATGGTAGCTATTGCTACTGCATTTGTGGGCGTAATTGCATTTGTGGGATTGATTGTTCCACATATTATGCGTTTATGGGTAGGGGGTAATAACAGAGTGCTTTTGCCTACTGCGTTTTTGTGTGGTGCCATTTTATTAACCATTGCCGATATGGCTGCTCGTTTATTAATTGCACCCGGCGAAATTCCTATTGGAATTATTACCTCGTTGGTGGGTGCCCCTGTTTTCATTATTTTATTAAAGCAAACTCAGTTACTGCAAAAAGGAGGTAGTGGTTATGATTGAAGTGAAAAATCTTGAATTTTCAATTCATAAAAAACAAATATTGCAGCAAATAGAATTGAAAATTCCCAAAAACAGTTTTACAGTCATCATGGGTGCAAATGGTGCAGGAAAGAGTACTTTATTACAATTATTAGCCGGCAGCTTGTTGCCTACTGCCGGAAATATTTTTATGGATAGTGTAGATATGCAAACTATGAATGCCAGGCAGTTAGCACAAAAAAGAGCCGTTCTTTCACAACAATATTATTTGCCATTTGCTCTAACAGTACGCGAAGTGGTAATGATGGGGCGATATCCTTTCTTCAACAATCATCCAAAAGCAATAGATGAGGACATCGTAGATAAGGCGATGCAATTAATGGATGTGCAAGATTTGGGTAATACCATTTATCAACATTTATCGGGCGGTGAAGCACAAAAGGTACAAATGTGCAGGGTATTAGCACAAATTTTAGATGCCGATGAACAAAATGAAAAATATTTATTGTTAGATGAGCCGGTTTCGCAATTAGATATTAAATACCAGTATCAGTTAATGCAAATAGCCAAACAGCTTACTCGTCAATCAGTTACCGTTATAGCTATTTTACATGATATTAATTTGGCACTGCCCTTTGCCGATACATTGCACTTTATAAAAGACGGTTGCTTGTTTACAAGCTTATATCCGCCGTTTCAAATTACGGATAGTTTAACAAAAGCTGTTTTTGGCATTGGTTCAATGCCTCTCCCTATTCCCAATACCGGTTATCCATTCATTTATTTTCAACCTTAATACTTAAATGCTCTATTTGTTTATGCAAACCCTTGATATTTCATCTACCATTGCATTAATAGCTACCGTTGTATTAACCGTTAATATTTTGTTGGGGATGTTGTTAAGTTCAGCGTACAAGCGTTCCATACATTGGAAAAGGATACCTGATTTTTTGCAACAACTCAGTTTAACCGATCTGCATAATTACACGGCATATGTGGCTCTGGTATTGGTATTGGTACACATCATTTTAATACCAATAGATGCTACAGCGCCATTTTCGTGGTTGCAATTATTATGGCCTTTAACCAATACCCATCAACCTTATATGGCTTTGTTGGGGAGCATCTCTTTTTATGCTTTATTGCTCATTATCATAACTACCCAAAAAATAATAAAAAGCAAAATGGGGTTTAGATATTGGAAAAATGTGCATTTAATAGCTTACGGTATGGCCTTGTTGTTTATTATTCATGGAATATGGATGGATCAGGAATTAAAAGACCGTACACCTGATTTCTTAGATGCAGAAAAGCTGCTATCAGAAATTTGTGGATTGGTTCTGATAGCAGCTTCTGTTATTCGCTTTCGCCATTATTGGAAAAAACAGCGTTACTGAAAAGAATTAATCTTTTTCATTGTCTTTTTTAAACAAATCAAGTTTCGCTGATTCAACATAATTGCGGAAGTTTTTCCATTCAGTATCAAAGAAGTTTCCTGCTTTTTTCGCTACTTTTTGTACACTTTCTTCGGCTACTTTGTAAAGCTTTTCTTCTTGTTCACCCGGCACTGCATTTTTATATAAAGCTGTACTGCGGGCATTGGCAATATTACTGTTTACGGTTACTTGCGGTATAGTGCCATAACCTTGTTTTTCCTGCGGCTTGCCATTAATATCTTCTCGGATTGATTTAATGGATTGTTCTAAATGCTTCATGCTACGGCTAATGCTATCACGTTTACTGCTGTCAATATTCTGCAAGTTGTTTTTAATATTATTCATAATACTTTCCGCAGTAGCTAAACGTTCTGTTAATTCATTTACCTGAACTGTTAATGAATCAATCCGTGCATTAAAGGCCCGTTGTGCTTTTCTAACTTCCATTGAAACAGGAGCATTGGGATCATCATTAACCACAACGGTTGCTGAGTCTTTTAATTTGCCCCATTGTAACACAACAGTGTAAGTACCGGGGTCAACCGGTAATCCGGGCGGTTCTGCGTTACTATTACCTGCATTTCTAAAGCCACCTCTTCTGCCACCGGCGCTTCTTACGCCCTTGCCTTCAAGCCCCCAGAAAAAGCGATTAAAACCTGTATCAGCCTTTACCATTAAGTTTCTTACATTATTGTGTTGTGCATCATAAATATGTACTTGCAAAGTATCCGGCATTTTTTGTTTGCCTGTATCATTTGCATTTCTTTCGGTATAGAAACTAATAGAAGCACCTCTTTTCCTGTTTTCACCCTCGTAAGTACCCCATATGCTATATTCAATACCGGAAGGGTTTTTCATTTTTGCTTCATAAGCAGTAGGAATGGGGAAAGCTACAAGCTTCTGTGTAAAGGCATTTCCGTTATTGGCAGCCAGTTTACGTAATGGTCTAATATCATCTAAAATCCAAATAGCCCGTCCAAAGGTAGCAATGGCTAAATCACCTTCTCTTTCCTGAATAGCTAAGTCATATGTTGAAACAGAAGGATAGTTGTTTTTAAATTGTTGAAATTTTTCGCCATTGTCAAGGCTTACCCATAATCCTTGTTCTGTTCCAACAAAAATTAAATTTGGCTCAACCGGATCTTGAATCATACACAAAGCATATCCCGTTACTTTCTTTTCATCAACCAATCTGGTCCATGTTTTTCCAAAGTCGGTTGTGCGGAATATATAGGGTTTAAAATCGCCTAAACGATAATTATTGCATACCACAAACGCTTCACCTGCTTTGTAACGTGATGCACGAATTTGCGGAATCCAGCTGCCTTCCGGCATGCCCGGAATTTTTCCTCGGAAGTTGGTCCATGTTTTACCGCCATCCTGAGTAAGTTGTACGTTCCCATCATCGGTGCCTACCCAAATTACCCCCCGTTGTACATGTGAAGGTTCAATGCACAAAATGGTACAATAATTTTCTGCGCCGGTTATGTCAATTGATAAACCCCCATTTTTGCTTTGATCTTCTTTGGCAGTATCATTGGTGGTTAAATCGGGCGAAATAATACTCCATGATATTCCTTTATTGGTACTTTTATTTACAAACTGGCTGCCAAAGTAAATGGTATTGTTATCGAATGGGTCTTGTGCAATGGCTGCATTCCAATTAAAGCGATGCCTTAAAGTGCTACCAACATCCGGGGGTTTTATACGCCATTGTTCACCGGTGGCAACATTGTACCTTCCTAATTCTCCTTCCTGGCTCATTGAATATACCCAGTTATAATTATCAGGATCAGGTACTACATCAAATCCGTCGCCACCGCCAACTTCAGTCCAATAACTGTTGCGAATACCGGAATTAATCCAAACATAGGCAGGGCCATACCAACTTCCATTATCTTGTAAACCACCCATTACATGATAAGGTAAAGCATTATCAACATTAATATGGTAGAATTGACCAACCGGTAATTTGCTTTCGAATTGCCAATTTTTTCCTTTGTCGCGGGTAATAGCTAATCCGCCATCGTCACCATCAATAATAAATGAGGGATCATAAGGATGAATCCACCAGGCATGGTGGTCGGGATGAATACCACTGTAAGGAATTAAGATGCGAAAAGTTTTACCGCCATCTTCACTCACACTCACCATTTGATTAATGTTATATAAACGGTTTTCATTTTCGGGGTCAACTCTAATATCTTGAAAATAAAAAGGACGGTTGGTAACGTCGGTTGGATTGCTGTTTACCAGTTCCCATTTAATTCCACCATCATCTGATTTATATAAACCATTTTTAGTGGCTTCTACCATTGCATAAATGCGGCTGGGTAAACTACGGCAAATGGTTAAACCAATTCTGCCGTAATCACCGTCAGGCAATCCGTCGGCTTTACCTAATTTTTTAAATGTTTTCCCACCGTCATAGGTTACAAACAAGCCACTGCCGGGCCCGCCACTGGTAAAGCTCCAAGGTGTGCGGTGATGTTGCCACATAGCCACTAAAAGCTTATTGGGATTACTGGGATCCATTACCATATCGGCAACGCCACTGCTGTCGTTGGTATGTAATATCAACTTCCAGCTTTGTCCACCATCAGTTGTTTTATACAAACCTCTTTCGCCATGCACGCCATAAGGATTACCAATGGCGCCAACATAAACAACATCGGGATTGTTAGGGTCGATGATAATTCGATGAATGTTTTTTGTTTTTTGCAAACCCATGCATTGCCATGTTTTTCCTCCATCTAAACTTTTATAAATACCATCGCCTAAACTTACTGAGTTGCGTGGATTACCCTCGCCGGTTCCAACCCAAACAACCGATGGGTTACTTTGGGTAATAGCTACTGCACCTATGTTTTGAATAGGTTCTTTATCAAAAACCGGTGTCCATGAAGCACCTCCGTTTTCAGTTTTCCAAACGCCACCACTGGCACTTCCCGCATAAATAATGTTAGGATTAGTCCATACCGCATCAATGGCAGTTATACGGCCACTCATTCCGGCAGGACCAATGGTTCGGGGTTGTAAATTTTTAAATTGGGTAGAAAGATTTACCTGTTGTGCTTTTGCCTGCCAGCAAAACGCTGAAGCTAACAACAGGCCATAGTACAATTTTCTCATGCTGCTAATTTTTTGAGATTTGAAAGGTAGCAAAATTTTTAAAGCTGCATTGAATTATTGGATAAACGTAATTCGCTTGCCATTTGTATAATTTTTTTGAAAGAATACCGCTAACGGTGTACCTTTTAGTTTCAAATGCAAAATATTTTTCAATCATGAATGCACAAACGTGCTATTGATTGTAAAGCTTACATACCTTTCAAAATACACCCACTATGAAATGGATTACCCGCATTCTTCTATTGCTTTATTGTATAGCAGAAGTTCCAAGTGTTTTTGCTCAAATTGCACCTGCTTTATTTCAGGAAATGCAATGGCGCATGATTGGCCCCCATCGTGGCGGAAGAACAGTAGGCGCAGTAGGCGTACCCCAACAACCCAATGTATTTTATATTGGAGTAAACAATGGTGGTGTATGGAAAACAAATGATTTTGGCCGAACCTGGACACCCATTTTTGATGAGCAGTCCACGGGATCTATTGGCGATGTTGCGGTTGCGCCTTCCAATCCAAATATAATTTATGTAGGTTCAGGTGAAGGATTGCAACGCCCCGATTTATCCGTAGGGAATGGCATTTATAAATCAACAGATGCCGGTAAAACTTGGCAACATCTTGGCTTAACCGATGTACAGCAAGTGGGTGCCGTTGTAATTGATCCGCAAAATCCGGATCGGGTATTTGTTGCCGCTATGGGGCATCCTTATGGCCCCAATGCCGAACGAGGGGTTTTCAGAACTTTAGATGGCGGTAAAACCTGGCAAAAAGTTTTGTATGTTGATGAAAACACCGGTGCAGTTCAGGTAGCCATCGATCCCAAAAATCCGAATATTGTTTTTGCCGACTTATGGGCCGGCAGACAAGGTCCTTGGGAAAATGGCGAATGGAATGGTCCGAATAGTGGTTTATACAAATCAACCGATGGCGGACAAACCTGGAAAAAAATAACCAAAGGATTACCCACAACAGAACAAGGTTTAGGGCGAATTGGATTTTGCATTGCGCCCAGTAATCCAAACAGAATGTATGCTACTGTGGATGCAGGCCAATATGGCGGTATGTTTAGAAGTGATGATGGTGGTGAAAGTTGGTACAGTATTAGTAATGATGGTCGCTATTGGGGCCGAGGCAGCGATTTTGCAGAAGTAAAAGTTGATCCCCAAAATGAAAATATTGTGTACACCGCTAATGTGGTTGTTTGGAAATCGGAAGATGGCGGCCATCACTGGACAGACTTTAGAGGTGCACCCGGTGGTGATGATTATCACCGCATTTGGATAAACCCAAATAACCCTGACATTATTTTAATAGCTGCCGACCAAGGTGCTATTATTACCGTAAATGGCGGCAAAACATTTTCTTCATGGTATAATCAACCCACTGCTCAGTTTTATCATGTAAGTACCGATAATGCCTTTCCGTACAATGTATATGGTGGGCAACAGGAAAGCGGTTCGGTAGGCATAGCATCACGCGGCAATGATGGACAAATTACTTTTCGTGAATGGCATCCCGTTGGTGTTGAAGAATATGGTTATGTGGCAGCCGATCCATTAAATCCGAATATTATTTATGGCGGGAAAATAACAAGATACGATAAGCGTACCGGACAGGTTCAAAATGTTGCCCCCGAAGCTATACGCAGTGGTAAATATCGCTTTATTAGAACGGCGCCGGTATTGTTTTCACCCGTCAATCCACATACGTTATATTTTGCCGGCAATGTATTGTTTAAAACCAATAATGGTGGTAATAGCTGGGAAGTTATCAGCCCCGATTTAACCAGAAGTGAATGGGACATACCTGCCAGCGTAGGTATTTATACTACTGCTGCACTTAAAACCATGCCCCGTAGAGGTGTAATTTATACCATTGCTCCCTCCTATACCGATAGCAATACTATTTGGTGTGGCACAGATGATGGCTATATTCAAATTACCAGAAACGGCGGTAAAACTTGGACAAACATTACGCCCGCTTCTATTACATCATGGAGTAAGATTTCACTGATGGATTGCGGACATTTTGATAATAATACCGTTTATGCTGCTGTAAACAGAATTCGTTGCGACGATTTACACCCTCACATTTATATAACGCATGATGGTGGTAAAACTTGGCAGGAAAAAGTGAATGGGCTGCCCGATAATGAACCCATTAATGTTGTAAGGGAAGATCCAAAAGTTAAAGGCTTATTGTTTGCAGGCTCAGAAAATGCAGTTTATGTATCCTTTGATGATGGTGCCCATTGGCAATCTCTTCGTTTAAATATGCCGGCAACTTCAGTTCGTGATTTGGTAATTAAGGATGATGATATTGTGGTAGGAACACATGGTCGTTCATTTTGGATTTTAGATAACATTACACCGCTTCGTCAAATTGCACAACAACGCATTACCGTTGGTAATCCCTATTTGTTTCAACCACAAAAAGCCATGCGTATTCGTTGGGATATGAATACGGACACACCGTTGCCACAAGAAGAACCGGCAGGCCAAAATCCGCCCGATGGAGCAATTATTGACTACTATTTGCCCAATGATTATGCAGGTACTGTTACATTAACCATTAAAGATATGGCCGGTAACATTGTTCGAAAATATGCCAGTACCGATACACCTTATCATATTCCAAAAGTAAATATTCCCAAATACTGGATTCGTCCGCAGCAAATTTTGTCATCAAAACCCGGTATGCATCGTTTTTTGTGGGATGTTCATTACACACCGTTACCATTGCCCCCGGTTTACCCAATAGCTGCTATTTACGGCAATACTGCACCGTTGCCAACATCGCCTTGGGTATTACCCGGAAAGTACATTGTTGAGCTGGAAGCCAATGGTAAAAAGTTACAACAAAACATGGAAGTAATTATGGATCCAAGGGTAACAACATCTAAAGCGCAATTGCAACAACAATTTACCTTGGCAAAACAATGTTATGAAATTGGCAAAACCTGTTTGAATAGATTGAATGCCATTCAAGAAAAATTAATGCAATCAAACAACAACGATAATGTTGCTTTAAAAGCTTTGCAAGGAAATAATGTAGGCCGCAGAGGTATGGGCTCGGAAACCTCTTATAATGCGCTTTTACAACAAAGTCAAAATGTGTTAAGCATGTTAGAAGATGCCGATATGCCGCCAACCGTAGCTATGCAAAATGCAGTTCAACAATTAACTCGGCAGTTGCAGCAATTAGAACAAAAATGGCAATCATTAGCAAATTTATAAATAGTTCAATACTTAAAACCATATAACATGAGAAAATGCTTTGTTAGTTTACCCTTATTGTTGGGAGTTTTTTTGGTAACCAATTTGCCAGCGCAGCAAAGTAGAAAAGCAACTACTATTGCTCCGGCAATGAATGTAGATTCGGTTTATTTTTCTGCTTTAAAGTTTAGGGAAATTGGCCCTTACCGTGGTGGCCGAAGTGCTGCCGTTACCGGAAGTTTCAGTCATAAAACCACTTTTTATTTTGGAGCAACAGGTGGTGGAGTATGGAAAACAACCGATGGTGGCAGTAACTGGAAAAATATAAGTGATAAATATTTTGGTGGAAGTATTGGTGCTGTTGCTGTTGCACCCAGCGATGAAACAATTATTTATGTGGGTGAAGGTGAAAATTCATTACGTGGTAATGTTTCCGAAGGTTTGGGCGGTATGTGGCGCAGTGATGATGGCGGCAGAAGTTGGAAGAATATTGGATTAAAAGATGGCCGACACATTATACGCATAATTGTAGATCCTAAAGATCCGAACATAGTTTGGGCAGCTGTCATGGGGCATACTTTTGGGCCTAATGAAGAAAGAGGCGTGTATAAAACTACCAATGGCGGCAAAACGTGGAAAAGGGTTTTATATGTAAACAATCTTACGGCTTGCTCTGATTTGGTAATGGAACCGGGTAATCCTAATGTATTGTATGCAGGCATGTGGCATGTAGAAAGAACACCTTATAGTATGATTAGCGGCGGCGATGGAAGCGGCTTATATAAAAGTACCGATGGCGGTGAAACCTGGACGAATTTAACGGCAAAAAAAGGCTTGCCCAAAGGTGTTTGGGGAATTGTAGGTGTTGCAGTAGCACCCTCAAACACCGATAAAGTGTATGCAATAATTGAAAATGCAAAAGGCGGTTTATTTGTAAGTAATGATGGTGGTGAAACTTGGAATTTACAAAGCAATGATAACAATATTCGGCAACGGGCATGGTATTATTCTAAGGTTTTTGTTGATCCTAAAAACGAAAACACGGTTTATGTGCTGAATGTTGAATTGATGCGCAGCCGTGATGGCGGTAAAACTTTTCAGGCCATTAATACCCCGCATAGCGACCACCATGATTTATGGATTGACCCCGAAGATGGTAATAGAATGATTGTAGCAGATGACGGTGGCGCACAAGTTTCTTTTAATGGCGGACAAACCTGGAGTACCATGATGAACCAACCAACAGCACAAATTTATCGGGTATCAACCGACAATTCTTTCCCTTACAGAATATTAGGGGCACAGCAAGATAATACAACATTGCGTATTAAAAGTCGTTCTAACGGACCGGGCATTGGCGAAGCTGATTGGCAAGCTACAGCAGGTGCAGAAAGTGGTTATGTAGTGGCCGATCCGCTTAATCCTGACATAGTGTACGGAGGAAATTATGGCGGCTATTTATCGCGTCTTGACCATCGTACCGGTGAAAACAGAGCAATTAACGTTTGGCCGGATAATCCTATGGGTGCAGGTGCCGATGTGTTGAAATACCGCTTTCAATGGAACTTCCCTATCTTCTTTTCTCCAACCAATCCTAAAAAATTGTATGCTGCCGGAAATCATTTGTTTGTAACCGAAAATGAAGGCAGAAGTTGGGAAATGATTAGCCCCGACTTAACTACCAATGATAAAGCCAAACAAGCTTCCAGTGGCGGACCTATTACTCAGGATAATACATCAGTGGAATATTATTGCACCATTTTTACCGCTGCTGAATCAGCTACGGAGCCCAATGTTTTATGGACCGGCAGCGATGATGGATTGATTTATGTTACAAAAGACGGAGGCAAAAATTGGGAAAATGTAACACCGCCCGATGCAGGTAAGTGGATGATGTGGAATTGTGTTGAAGTTGACCCTAAGCAAAAAGGTAAAGCTTATTTTGCCGGTACTAAATATAAAATGGACGATTATACGCCCTATTTGTTCAAAACAGAAGATTATGGTAAAACCTGGAAGCGCATCACCAATGGCATTCCGTTCAATTATTTTACTCGCTGCATCAGGGCCGATAAGCAACGGGCCGGATTACTGTATGCCGGTACTGAATATGGTTTGTTTATTAGTTACAATGATGGTGAGACCTGGCAACCATTTCAGCTGAATTTACCCAAAGTACCTATTACTGATTTAACCATTAAAGACAATGATTTAATTGTTGCTACACAAGGTCGCGGTTTTTGGGTGTTGGATGACTTGGGTTTATTGCAACAGAAAGAAGCAACAGCATTGCAACAAAATTTGCATGTGTTTGCCGTAAGTGATGCTTACAGATATACCACCGGCGGTCGCTTTAGAAGAACTTTTACAACACACAATGCTAACATGGGAACAAATCCGCCTAACGGAGTAGTATTTAGGTATTTTATTAAAAATGCCGGCGACTCTGGTAAGATTCACATTACTATATTTGATAAACAGGGTAAACCTATTGAAACTTACGGTACAAAAAAATTACCTGTTGATGTTAATACAGGTATGAATGAATTTGTTTGGGATATGAATTACCCCGGTGGTAAAAAAATTGATGATATGATTTTATGGAACGGTACTATTGGTAACGTAAAAGCTGCTCCGGGTAAATACATGGCACGATTTAAATTCATGAAAGATTCAGTTGATGTGCCTTTTGTAATTAAAGGAATTCCTGATCAAAATATGACACAAGAGGATTATGATGCACAAGTGAATTTCTTGTTACAAATTCGAGATAAGTTTAATGAAGTGCAAACTGCCATACAAAATATTAGGGCTTTGCGTAAGCAAATGAACGATTTTGTTGCTCGGTTAGATGCCGAAAAATCGAAAATGCTGAAACCTGTTACGGATAGCATTAATAAACGGTTAACAAAAATTGAAGAAGCATTGTACCAAACAAAAGCCAAAAGCAGTCAGGATGTTTTAAACTACCCGATTAGAATAAACGATAAATTATCCGGATTATTTAATGTTGTAGCCAGTGGCTATACTGCACCCAGTAAGCAATCTCGTGAAGTGTATGCCGACTTAAGTGCACAAGCCGATGAACAGTTGCATTTGTTGGATGCTATTTTGAAGAAAGATATACCTGCCTTAAATACCCTAATTAATAAAGAACAGTTGCCTGTTATTGGCATAAAAAATGAAGATTAAATATTGGTTTGTTTAATTTTTTAACCACGTATGCAATTTTATTTTGTATACGTGGTTTTTGTTTAATAAGGGTATTCAGTTGAAAGGCTGCGGGATGGAAGCGGTAGCCCGCAAACGCAGTGCGGACTATAAGCGTACAGCCCGAACTACTGCTGAATAAAGCACTTTGGCCGATAGCCCATAAACTAACAACAGTTCGCAACGAAATACTTTAATTTTACTGCATTAATAGCTGCAATTAAAAAATTTCATGATAGCGCATTTACAAACATTACAACAACAATTGCAGGGCGAATTGTATTATGACACAACCATGCGCACTTTGTATGCAACTGATGCATCGGCGTATAGAGAAATGCCGTTGGCCGTGGCTTTGCCCAAAACAGAAAGCGATATAAAATTATTAATTGCTTTTGCATTACAACACAAAACTTCTTTAATACCACGTACGGCAGGTACATCATTGGCCGGCCAAGTGGTTGGTAACGGTATAGTCGTTGACGTATCAAAATATTTTAATGAAATATTAGAGTTGAATGTTAATGAAAAATGGGTACGGGTACAACCGGGTGTAATTAGAGACGATTTGAATGTTTTTTTAAAGCCTTATGGATTGCTTTTTGGACCGGAAACATCAACCGCTAACAGGGCAATGATTGGGGGTATGGTTGGTAATAACTCTTGCGGTTCGAATTCGGTGGTTTATAAAAGTACTCGTGAACATATTATTGAAATTAAAGCTATTTTGAGTGATGGCAGTGATGTGGTGTTTGGTGAAACCGACCTGGATACCTTTCATGCAAAATGTGAAATGGATACATTGGAAGGGAGAATTTATAATAACATAAGGCAATTGTTGAGTAATTATGATAACCGTGTTGAAATTGCCAAACAGTTTCCAAAAAAATCTATTGAGCGTAGAAATACCGGATATGCAATTGATTTATTAATGCAGACGGCACCCTTTGAAGCCGGTGGTCCGAATTTTAATTTTTGCACCTTAATTGCAGGCTCAGAGGGTACTTTGGCTTTCATTACAGAGATAAAGCTAAATGTGGTACCGTTACCTCCTAAAGAAACGGGTTTATTGTGTGTGCATTTTAATACAATACATGAATCGTTGTTGGCTAATTTAATTGCTTTGCAGTTTGCACCTACGGCCAGCGAACTAATTGATCATTATATTTTAGAATGTACGAAAGGCAATATTGAACAGCAAAAAAATCGGTTTTTTGTAAAAGGCGATCCCGGTGCTATATTGGTAGTTGAGTTTAAGAAAAATACACGTGAAAAAATAACGCGGATTGCCGAACAAGTAGAGGCGGCAATGCGTGAAAAAGGATTGGGTTACCATTTTCCGTTATTGTTTGGCGATGATACTAAAAAAATATGGAATTTACGCAAGGCGGGATTAGGATTGTTGGGGAACATGCCGGGTGATGACAAAGCCGTTCCCGTTATTGAAGATACTGCAGTAGATGTGAATGATTTGCCTGATTATATTGCTGACTTCAATAAAATTTTAGAAAAATATGGTTTGTATTCCGTGCATTATGCACATGCAGGTTCAGGTGAATTACATTTGCGCCCCATTATTAACTTAAAAACTGCCGAAGGAAATGCCTTGTTCAGAACCATTGCAACGGAAGTTGCTGCTTTGGTAAAACAATATAATGGTTCATTAAGCGGTGAACATGGTGATGGCAGGTTGCGTGGTGAATTTATTCCGAAAATGATTGGTGCGAAAAATTATGCATTATTAAAACAAATAAAAGAAACTTGGGATCCACATCATATTTTTAATCCGGGTAAAATTGTTGATACCCCTCCCATGAATACTTTTTTACGTTATACCCCTGGGCAAAAAGATCCGAATGTAATAACTGTTTTTCGTTGGGGAAACCAAACAGTTTTACAGCATGCAGAGCAATGCAATGGATCGGGTGATTGCCGTAAAACACATCTGTCCGGCGGTACTATGTGCCCATCGTTCATGGCAACGCGGAATGAAAAAGATACTACCCGGGCACGTGCTAATATTTTACGAGAGTTTTTAACGCATTCAATTGCTATTAATAAATTCAATCACAAAGAAATTTATGAGGTAATGGATTTGTGCCTGAGTTGTAAGGGATGCAAATCTGAATGTCCTTCGAATGTTGATGTGGCTAAATTAAAAGCAGAATTTTTACAGCAATATTATAATGCTAACGGAATACCCTTTAGGTCAAAACTTATTGCAAATTTTAGTGCCGTTGCAAAGATTGGATCGGTATGGCCCGGCTTGTACAATGGTTTGGTTACCAATCGTATTTCAGGTAGTTTGATAAAAAAAATCGCAGGTTTTGCTGTAAAGCGCTCAATGCCAACTCTTTCAAAAATAACGGTTAGAGAATGGATGCGTAAAAGAAAGGAACCTGCTTCCAATAATGGTGCTAAAAGAAAAGTTTACTTTTTTTGTGATGAGTTTACCAATTATAATGATGCCGGTATTGGTATTACTGCTATTCAATTATTAGAAAAGCTGGGATATGAAGTGGTAATTCCCCATCATGTTGAAAGTGGAAGAGCCATGCTATCCAAAGGTTTGTTATTGAAAGCTAAAGCAATAGCACATCAAAATATTGATTGGTTAAGTGATATAGTGAGCGAAGAAGCACCATTGATAGGTATTGAACCGTCGGCAATACTTACTTTTAGAGATGAGTATATTGATTTGGCAGATGATGATCATTATGAAAAAGCCAAGCAGCTGGCAAAAAATGTTTTTTATATTGATGAGTTTTTAGCCTGCGAAATAGAAAAAGGTTTTATAAGTGCTGCTTTATTTACAGATACCGACAAAAAAATTGTGTTACACGGTCACTGTCAGCAAAAAGCCTTAACTAATTTGAATGATACCGTAAAAGTTTTATCCTTACCCCAAAATTATACCGTCAATACATTACCGTCCGGTTGTTGTGGTATGGCCGGTTCATTCGGTTATGAAAGGGAGCATTATGATTTATCCATGCAAATTGGTAATTTGGTATTGTTTCCTGCAGTTAATAAAGCCGATGCTACAACCATTATTGCGGCACCGGGTACTAGTTGTCGGCATCAAATTAAAGATGGAACAGGTAAACAGGCTAAACATACCGTTGAGGTTTTATGGGAAGCATTATTGTAAATTTCTTTTTAATGAATGATACAGCACATGAGTATTCAACAAGCATATAATCAATGGGCGGCACAATATGATACGAATGAAAATAAGACCCGAGACGCGGAGGCCATTGTTTTACAAACATTGTTAAATGATGTAGCTTTTGAGCGTTGTTTAGAAGTGGGGTGTGGTACAGGAAAAAATACCATTTGGTTACAGCATAAAGCCAAGCTATTGTTGGGGGTTGATTTTTCTGAAGCAATGCTGCAAGCGGCTAAAAGAAAAATTAATCATCCTAATGTACAATTTTTGCAAGCCAATATTCTGGAACCATGGCATTTTGTTCAACAGTCGTTCGATTTGGTAGTTTTTAGCTTGGTATTAGAACATATTGAAGATTTAGAGACAATTTTTAAAAAAGCAGCAAATGCACTGGTTCCGGGTGGTTATATGTATGTAGGCGAATTACATCCATTTAAACAATACAATGGTTCAAAAGCCAGATTTGAAGATGCAGCAGGTTTACAGGTGCTAACTTGTTACGTACATCATTTCGCCGAATTTATAAACTCCGGCCTGAATGCAGGATTTTCCGTAAAAAAGGTTCATGAATATTTTGATGAAGGTGTTGATACCTATCAGCCAAGAATTTTGGGTGTTTTGTTTCAAAAGCTTTGAACGAAACCGTTATAGTGTGATGTATTTTAGCTAAATTCAGTTAAATTTATCGGTGAAAGAATTTTATTAGCAGGTGTGGCTTATTGGTTAGTGAATGTAAACAACCATATTCCAATATTACATACACAATAGTTGCCGGCCATGTACAGAATAATAACTGCTTATGTTTTATGTATTATGTGTTGTACACAAACAACAGCACAAAACTACGCCGCACGTTATTTTTCCATTAGTAAAGGGCTTCCTGCACATGCATTGTACGGCAGTGTACAAGATAAACGCGGATTTTTATGGATTGCAACTGAAAATGGTATAAGCCGTTTTGATGGTTTTCAATTTAAACATTATGGTATAGAAGATGGTTTGCCCGATTTGGAAGTGTTAAGCGTATTTATTGATAGTGTAGGCACACTTTGGGCACTGCCATTTCAAAAGCCTGCGGTATATTATGACCAAAATACCGACAAGTTTGTAGCACTAAAAACTTTATCGGATAAACATTTTAGAAGTTATAAGGGATTTGTTTTGTCGGATAAAGCGATTGCAATTTCAGATATACATGGATACACTTATGTAATATCCAGTATTACAAAAAACATTGTTGACAGTGTTAATGAACATGCGCTAATAAACAGATTGATAAAAATAAATGAACATGATTATGGTATTTTACTGACCAATAATTATTTACTTATACATAATCATTCGGTATTGTTAAACAAGCAGTTCCCATTTACCATACGTTATTCGCTTTATAAAAACGGTACTTTATATTGTGGTTATGAAAAATATCTATACAAAATTGACGTAACTACCGGAAGTGTATTATCAAAAAAAATATATCCTTTTCACGTAAGGCAAATCAATAATTCAGCTTCGGGAATATATTTGGTATCACTGGAAGGGCGCGTTTTGGAAGTTGATACCAATACGTTGACAGTGAAACGACAGATATGGCAAAATGCTTCTGTGAATGATACATATGATGCGGGAAACGGTTTAATATGGCTTAGCACCAAAGAAGAGGGACTAATAATGTTGCGAAAGCAATACATGCATTCTATTTTGAATTATTCCGGAAATGAAGTTTTTAATTTAAATTGTTTGCACATTGATGGTGACCAAATAACTGCAGGCAATAACCGAGGCGAAATGATTGTTTGTAAAAAAAATTTCACCGAAAAAGTGGCATTAACCAAAAGTATTAATTTAGATGCATGGGTAAGAAACATATTTTATAATCAACCAAACTACTTAATTGTTTCTCAATTAGGTCTTTATCAATACAGCAAAGGAAAAACTCCCCAACGAATACATCCTAATTTTGATGGGTTTAAAGTAGCAGCCAAGTTAAATGATACTACCTTTTGGTTGGGAACACATGGGTACTTATTGTTGTGTAAATACAAAAATCATTTTTATGACCTGAAAGTTGCTTATAAAGGGCAACGTGTTACATCAATTGCTCCTGTTTCCGATAGTTTTTGTTATGTAGGAAGTAATGATGGTTTATACAAATACCATAATCAACAATTAACAAAGATTAATTTAAGCGGTAAAATAGGTTTCCAAAAAATCAATACTATGTGTTTGGATAGGCAGGGAAATCTTTGGGTAGCTTATGGCGGCGATTCAATATTGGTATTGAAAAATGAAAAACTAAAAATGGTTATGCGTGCTAATGATTATTTCCCGGGTGATATAGTGAAATGTCTTTATGCTTATGGCAATCATATATGGATAGGTACCAATAAAAGCTTAGGTAGAATTGAAGTAACAGGTAACAGCAAAGCAAGTATTCATTCAACTTTTTATAGTATTTATGATGGGCTTTCAGGTGATCAAGTAAATGATATAAAGGCGTTCGATAATAAAATTTATGTGGCCACATCAAATGGTATAACTTATTTTAATGATACATTGGCTTTCCCGGCTAATGATATTCCGGTGTATATTATGAGCATGAGTTCAGGAATGAAGCATTATGCAAATCCCTCACAACAAACACCTGTTTTGTCATACAAAGAGCATCATATTCGATTTGATGTTTCTGCAGTAGATTATTCAGGTTTGCCGGGTATATTGTATCAGTATCGTTTAAATCAATTTAAGTGGGTAAGTACAAAAGATCCTGTTATTCATTTGTACGAGTTGCCGTATGGAAAATACACATTTTCAGTTCAGGCATTTCGGCGCGATGGATTGCCTTCTTCTCAAATAGCAGAAGCAAGTTTTGAAATAAAAGCACCCATTTATTTAAAACCCAATTTTTGGTACACAACCATTAGTGTCGTTTTTATCATAATAGGATTAGTGCTGTGGCAATTAAGTAAGAAAAAACATCAACAACGTTTATTTTATTTGGAACAACAGAAAAAAATGACTGATTTAGAAATGCAAATGATGCGAGCACAAATAAATCCTCATTTCATTTTTAATATTTTAAATGCAATTAAGCAAATGATTTATGATAATGAATTTAAGCAGGCTAACAAGTATTTGGATAAGTTTAGTGATTTGCTTCGGGCCAACTTGTATTCACGCCAAAAAGATATTATTTCTTTGCAACAGGAATTAGAATACATTCGGGAATATTTAGATTTAGAAAAACTTCGCTTTGGTGATCAATTTGCTTATGAAATTAAGGTTGATGATAATTTACAACTCAATCAAATTTTTATTCCTGCAATGATGTTACAACCGGTTGTGGAAAATGCAGTGAAACACGGTATTCGGCAGCTAAAACAAAAGAAAGGATTGTTATGCATTAAAATAATGGAAAATAATTCTGTTTATAGAATTGAAGTATTGGATAATGGGCCAGGGTTAGGATTTAAATTAAATGAAAATAAAAATCAAAATAATGGACGAGGGCTTGAAATAACACGAAAACGAGCTGAATGGCATGGCATTCGTTTTTATATAAAGGATTGTGAGCATGAAGATGCAAATTTTACCACTATGGCAATTTTTGAAATTCCGATTTTTAAAAAACAAGTTACATGGCAACCATCACTTGCTATATAGTTGACGATGAACCAAGAAGTATTCGTTTAATAACGTCAATGCTAAAAGATGATTTTCCCGAAATAAAAATTTTGGGAACACATACCGATGCACAATCGGCATTAATGCAAATTTCTCAGTTTATGCCCGACATAATTTTCTTGGATATTCATATGCCGGGTATGGATGGTTTTACCTTGTTAAGCAAAATTCCCGATTATTTACCCGAAATAGTATTTATAACAGCTTATCAAGAATATGCCCTGAAGGCATTTGATGTGCATGCTTCAGGTTATTTAACCAAACCTATTCATACTGAAAAATTTCAAACCTGTGTCCATAACATATTAAACAAATTGCAACTTCGCAAACAACAATCAAATGCCGTAGCTTCCCGTTCCAATAATAATCAATGGGAACAATTGGGTAAAATAGTAATACCTATTGGCAAAGATTCAATTCTTACCAACATTGGGGATTTAATTTTTTTAGAAAGCTTAGGAAATTATACGCGTATTTATTTGCAAGATCATGCTCCTGTTTTGGTATGTAAACAACTTGGAAAATTTCAGCAAGAATTACCTGAAACACATTTCTGTAGAATTCATCATAAATATCTTGTGGCACTCTTTCAAGTTTTAAGTTTTAGTTCAGGGCCCGATTTAATATTGTTGATGAATAATGGTATGCGCCTGCCGGTTTCACGACGACAAAAAAAACAATTTTTTACTGCCTTTGATGCCTTGTTTTCCATACCTAAATAATTGAAATAGTGCCAACTATACAAATTTTGTGTCCACCTATACAATAGTCAATTTGTTTGCAAAATAGGTTAGTAATTTTTGCATTATAGAATTTGCCAAAACTAACGCCTATGAAGCAAAAAACTTCTAGACCCTCTCGGCCTGTGTTTAAACCATTGCAGGCATGTATGCTGTTATTTATAATATGCTGCAACTTTACTGCTATTTTGGCTCAGGATTTTAAAACGGGTATTCAACAAATAGAATTGAATACTTATTTGCGCCAACCAATTGCTAATTCACTTAAACTTAAAGAGCAATTTTTTGAAAAATTTGATGAGAATAATGTTGAAAAAAGCAATGCAGCAAGTGCAATAACAACATATGACAATCAATATTTTTTTAACTACCAAAAAGTTAATCAGCAAACCGGGAATGGGATAGCCCATAAAAAAATAATGGATATATATGCTACCCCTTTAGGCATTACCAATAGTTTAAGTGGAATGAAAACACCACAAATAATGCAACCGCAAGTAGGTTTGTTTTTCCCAATAACATCTAAAAAATCTGCTGACTTGATTGATGCTATTGCAAGTGGTGCTAAGCTAACCAAGGCTGATGCCAGCAGAATAATGAACCCGGGAAAAAGCCATTGGGGTGTTGATGTAAATTTTTCAAATTATAACTTCACTCCTCAGCATTTATTGGATGGGTATGAACAACAAGTTAGCAGTTTTGCCGTTACGGAAAATACCCGTAAAAACTGGAGCTTGAATAGTTTTGTTATTGGCCCGGCTTGGCAAACCACGGGAACCATCTTTGATGTAACACTATCTGCCGGTCCCAGCTTAACTATTGTTCAGCCTGCACAATTTCGTCAAGGCGATCCGGTTCAAAATGTATTGTATCAAAACTATCAAGTACCGGCAAATTTTAATAAACAACTTTGGGGGGCCCAGGGGAATGTTAGATTGAATTGGCATCCATTTCAGTCGTTTCCTCTGGGATTTTATTTGCAAGCGGGTTATTTATGGCTGCCCTCAAATTCATTCACTGTTTCTCAACGTGATATAAGTAAGGTGAATTTTAATGCAACACCTGCCAGTATTCAAACGCAATTAAGTAACCCACAAATAGCGCCCTTTATTGAAAAAACCTATACAACACCTACACAGTTTTTCAACACTCATGTAGGCTTAAATTTTACCATTAATAAACAATTGAATAAGCCTAATTCAAGTTATCAACAACCCAATCAAGTAGCAGTTGAGCCCGAAACTAAAAATGTTGTAAAAAATAAACCTGAAAAAGTAAAGACAAATAATAATCAGTTTATTCAATTCACCAATCCTAATCAGGAATCGCAACAACAAGAGAATAATTTTCGCATTGTTTTAGATGCACCTAAAAATAATGCAGTTTATAAAAAACAAGGTGCTATGCCGGTATTTCAATGGCATGTAGAAGGAAAAGCGCCGGAAGGAGCACAATACACCATACAAATTATGCAAGTGAATGATAGAGGTGAAGTAATGAATGCCGTTGCGCAAAGTACTGTGATGCCTAATCAGCCGTATCAATTGCCGGCTAATCAAATAAACCAAATGCGAGAAGCGCAAACAACAAGTTTTTACAGTTGGAAAGTAATAGAAACAACAACCGGTACCACTTCTAGAAATTCTTCTTACTCAGTACAAGGGGCCAGTTGTGGAACAATTTATGATTCAATGCATATTGCTTGTAATGGATGGGATCCTAAAACAGGACTTCCAACTTATTCAGTTACACTTTGTTTACGGAATGAACCTACCAACAATACAGCTGGGTGTAATGCTACTTATACCGGCATTGTATCAAATTCGGGCGGTACCATTAGTTCAATTAATACTTTGCCTTTAACAATTACACCTAATCAAACCGGTTGTATTTCATTTACGTATTCACCTGCAAACTTATCGCAAACCAATGTTTCATTTACTATAAATGGAACTTGGAGCGACCCGTTAAATAATACGGTTAATATCTTGTCTCAAGATAGTTTGCCTACTTGTATCTGTCATGATTGTGATCAGGTAAGAATTCAGGTGGGTGGCCAACCACAGGTAAATCAACAAGCAAATGACCCGCATTTGTATAATATTAGTGGCATGTTAAGTGCTAATGTGCCCATTTATGCAGTAGAAATTTCGGTTCATTCATTTTCATTCACTGCAAATCCCGGTGGATGTGCTTATGTAGATAGTGTAGAACATGATGGTATGATAGTGGGTAACGGAACCACTATTAACAACACAACTGCCGGATTGGTATTTGGTAATGCTCCTGTGGGAAATGCGAATGTGTTTAAGGATTTGAAGTGGATTGCTTCATCACCCATTTCTGCAGGAACTATGGTTCCCATTAATTTGGTAGTTGGTTTACCAGCCCCGGCAAATGGAAATAATGCTTCTTGCTGTGCCATAAATTATACCATTTGTTTTACTATACGTGTTTACTATAATTCATGCAGGTATTGCGAAAAAACTGTTTGTCTGCAGCTATCTAATCAATAAATTCAAATGCTATAAGCTATGAAAAAAAATATATTTATATATGTAGTTTATTTCATTACATTGCTATCGGCAGGGAAAATATTTGCTCAGCCTCAAGCGAACTGTTTTTTAAGAGGAAATCAATATCCGGTTAATGCAAGTTTAGTAAGTGCCACCGGAGCGCCATTAGATAGTATTGAGTCGGGTAAAGACTTTAATTTGAATATTACTTTACCCGGAATGGGTTCGCAGAGTTGTTCAGGGTATAGTGTACAAATACAAACATCAAATAACTTAACATTAGGTAATCAACCTGCTTCTACGGTTTTCCCATTTGTACAATGCAATAGTACACCTTTAACATTTTGTAATGTAAGTCCAATACCCAGTACTAACGGATATGGATTAAATGTACCCTTTCACTTTCTTCCGGGTACCACTTGTAATGCAGAACTGGGTACATTTAAAGTAATTATTAAAAATATATGTGGCAATCAAACTGATAGTTGTGTACTAAATGTGTCGCTAAAAGCCATTGCCAAAAATTATTGGATAGTAACTAAACAACGAGTTTGGGGTAATTTATTTGGTGGATATGTTTTATGGCGCGTAAAGGTGATTAATACTAATCCTAATCCGGGAATTGGCGACTTAAATATTTATAGCGGTAATATCGTCGATCAAATTAGTGGAAGCAATACCATCGTTAGTGTTTCTACCGCCGCAACAGGTATTGGAACCAATACTGCTACCTGGAGTACTGGTACAATATCTTCCTATACCAGTGCAGTATGGTATGACGTAGTAACTCAAATTTGCAGCCAGCCGGGTACTGTTGTAAAAAATTGTGTGAATTATAGTTTTTGTTTGGGAAAGAAAGTAAGCAATAACCCAACTACCGGCAGTGGTTTTGCAGGGCATAATCTAACTAATCCGATTGGACAATGTTGTGCATCTGCATTTGGGAATGTTTGCGATTCAGTAACGATTGTAGGCCAACCCAATTATGCTATTTGTTTTGGTAAAACAAGACCAAGTGCCGCTAATATTAACTGGGCACAGGGTTGTGAAGGTTTTTATGATATTGATGCTTGTGGAAATTGTGGTTCAAATGTTCCTTTAGATTCTTTAAAGATTACTGATATTTTCCCATCAGGTATTCAAGTAACAGCTATCAGTTTAATATCAAATAGCGCTGGTCCGTTACCACCCATCAATGGTACATTAACCGCAGGAAGTACAACCATTAATTATATTGGAAGTAATGTACTTCAAACTTACTACTTTTCTTCCCCTCCATCAGGCTTTACATTTACATCAACCCCCGGACAACTTATATATAATCAATGCATAAAAATTCGTGTAAAATTTGTTATTACTGCACCGGCCGGAACTTTAATTACTAACTGTGCAAATATAACTTATACAAATGGCCGTATGCCGCAAAATGCTAATAAATGCGGATTTGTATTTCCTGAAACACATTATAATGGATCGGCTACTGCATGCGATACGTTTTATGTTCGTCAACCTAAGGCTATACCCTTCATTAAAAAATGTATTTCCAATGGACAACAATCATTTAATGTAGGCGATGTAATACCATTTACTATTGTTGTAGCTAATCATGGACAGGCACCTCTGGGAACCGTAAATGTTCAAGACTTTTTGGGTAGCCCACAAAATCTTCAATTAGTTCCTGGAAGTATTCAATACTCGTATGGTATGGGTTATTTTGACGTGAACAATCCATTGCCCTGGTGCTCACCGCCTATTACTAATCCAATTAATTCCCAACCTTCTTGGTTAAATTATACCGGAAACAATACTCAGAATTTAAGTTGGAATATTAATGGAATGCCGGGTAATTGTCAATTAGACAGTGCTTATTATTTGGTTATTCAATTCAACGCAACGGTGCTGCCTCAATCTTTCGGGAATTATTCAAATACAACAACCTTAACAGGCAGTGGATTTAACATATCTTCCTATGTACCCTATAATGTTATGCGTTTGGCAAAAATTGATGTTACCAAAAAAGTTAGTGTAAATGGGCAAATAGGAACTTCAGGTTTTGTAAATCCGGGACAAAATTTTCAATACCAAATTTCAGTTTGTAATAGGGGTAGCGTTGGATTAAAAAATTTAAGTGTGCAAGATGTGTTGCCTAACTGTGTGCAGTTGCAACCGGGATGTAGCGGATATTTAATTAACAGCCAGGGACAACAGCAAACAATTTCCGGTATTAGTTGTGCTGCTCCCAATTTTGTGTTCCCTGCTTCTACGGTAATTCAACCGGGTGATTGTGCTGTACTTGTTATTAATGTGCAACGTAAAGCACAGGACACTTCAAAACAATGCTGTAATTTAAAAGCAGTTGGAAAGGGTACAACTACCGATGCTGTTGCACAAACTATACAAGATGAAGATGGTCCCGTTTGTGTAAAAAGCAGTTTGTGCTGCGAAATTGAAAGAATGAATGCAGCACTTCAACCTACAGGTAATACAGCAACACTGGCTAATTTTAATTTGAATGTTCAGGCAGGAAATTTACCAATTCAAGAATTAACCGTTACATTAACTGACTTTCATGTTCAATATAACTATAATGACTGTAAACCGCAACAAATGGGTGATTATATGATGCACCTAACCAGTTCATTAACCAATTTATTCGGAACAAGTGGTCAATTAATATTACAAAACCCAACTCCGCCATTTGTAAATAATATGCTTACTTGGCAACTGGGAACTCCTACCATGATTGGTGCCGGTGTAAACATACCTATATCGCTTGTAATGCCAAATATGTTACAAATACCTTGTTGTACAGGGCGTGTGTACTTCTGCTTAAAAGTAACGGTAAAAGATGTTGATTGTCGCGTATGCGAGAAAACTGTTTGTGGTTATTTCGATTTGCCCAAACAAGTTACCAATGGCGCATCTAACAGTAAATTGATGATTTTACAAGATTTGAATAATCAGAAAAAACAAACTCCTAATTTGCCTAAGCAGTAAAATTGACGCTTGCCTTCTCATTTGTTTGGTTTTTAAGGCCATGGTAAAATGCTTATCATGGCCTTTTTTATTCTATTGCTACTTAACATTTAACTTATATCAATTTCACAAAACAAATTTTGCTATAATTTGCTTAGTCAATTCTATCCATTAATATACAAATTAGCCATTCATGTACTATTGCCATTCCCGGAAATTATTATTTGTAGTTAATGTTGTTTGCTACTTGTTTATAGTTACATCTTCGTTTTCCCAACAACACATCAGCATAGATACCAATTGGAAATTCCATTTTGGAAATGCTGCAGATGCTTCCAAAGATTTTAATTACAGTATTGCAACTGTTTTTGCTAAAACGGGAGGCGCTGTGGGCACAGCCATTGATCCGAAATTTAATGATAGCAGTTGGAGAACACTGAATTTGCCGCATGATTGGGCGGTGGAATTGCCTTTCGTGAACGTGAATAATTTCGACGTTCAATCGCATGGATATAAACCCGTTGGTGGATTGTTTCCTGAAACCAGTATTGGTTGGTATAGAAAACACATATGGATTTCAGCAGCCGATTCAGGCAAACAATTTCAATTGCAATTTGATGGAATTTTCCGTAATGCCAATATTTGGATAAACGGCATTTTTGTTGGCAATAATATGAGTGGATATGTGGGTGCTTATTATAACATTACCAACTTTTTAAAATGGAATAGCGATAATGTAATTGTGGTGCGTGTTGATGCTACGCAATATGAAGGTTGGTTTTATGAAGGTGCAGGCATTTATCGTCATGTTTGGTTGAATATGATGCAACCCTTGCATTTTGCAACCAATGGTGTTTACATTCAAACCAAAACCGAAAAAAATAAAGCTATTGTTTTGGTCAATGCCACTATTCACAATGATGCATTTCAACAACGCAACGCAGTTGTTTATAGTTATGTAACTGAACGAAACGGGAAAATGGTTGCAACTACTGCCAAACAGCCTGTATCAATAGCTGCTGATAATAGCTTTCAATTACAACAATCCATCCCCGTTAATAATCCCAGATTATGGAGTTTGAATGATCCTTATTTATATAGAGTAACCACCATTATTCAATCCGGCAATCAAGTATTAGATTCAGTTACCTATCGAATCGGAATCAGAACTATTAGGTTTGATGCAGAGAAAGGTTTTTTTCTCAATAATGAAAATGTAAAAATTCATGGAGCAAATAACCACCAGGATCATGCCGGCATTGGTACTGCGTTACCTGATGGTATGCAATATTATCGCATTCGATTATTAAAAGAAATGGGTGTAAATGCCTATAGAACCAGCCACAATGCACCTACGCCTGAATTGTTAGATGCTTGTGATAGTTTGGGTATGCTGGTGCTGGATGAACAACGCTTATTAAATAGCAGTCCTGAATATCTTCATCAATTTGAAACACTAATTAAAAGAGATCGCAATCATCCTGCTGTATTTTTATGGTCAATCGGAAATGAAGAAGGATGGATTCAAACTACTGACATTGGTAAACGTATTGCCACCACCCTTATTGAAAAACAAAAACAATTGGATCCCTCACGTACCTGTACCTATGCGGCTGATTTGGGAAATGTATGGCATGGAGTAAATGAAGTTATTCCCATACGAGGATTTAATTACAGGCAATTTGCTGTGGCCGATTATCACAAGGATCATCCTCAACAACCCATTGTTGGTACAGAAATGGGCAGTACCGTTACTACCCGTGGCGAGTATAAAGTAGATAGTGTTCGTGGTTATTTACCTGATGAAGACATAACTGCACCCTGGTGGGCCAGTACAGCCGAAGCATGGTGGAAATTGGCTGCCAATGCACCATACTGGATGGGTGGTTTTGTTTGGACCGGCTTTGATTATCGGGGTGAACCTACTCCTTTTCAATGGCCCAATATTAATTCGCATTTCGGCGTAATGGATGTTTGTGGTTTTCCCAAAAATATTTATTACTACTATAAAAGCTGGTGGAGTAATGAAGACGTATTGCATATAGCACCCCATTGGAATTGGTTAGGGCAAAACGGAACACCCATTGACGTTTGGGTTTATTCCAATGCTAATGATGTTGAATTGTTTTTAAATGGAAAAAGTTTAGGAACTAAAATAATGCCTGTAAATGGACATCTTCAATGGTCTGTACCTTATGAACCCGGTATATTGAAAGCAGTAGCGCATAGAGCCGGAAGAACTTTGAATGCTTCTGTTGAAACAACCGGCTTGCCTGCTGAAGTGGTGCTTTCGCCCTCAACCACTACGTTAGTGGCCGATGGTACATCTGTTGCCGTTATGAATATTTCTTTAGTTGATCATGAAGGAAGAGCAGTGCCTAACGCCAATAACATGATTCGTTTTTCTGTAACGGGCGATGCCAAAATTATTGGTGTTGGAAATGGCGACCCCAGTAGCCATGAGCCGGATAAATGCATAGATGGCGCATGGCAGCGTAGTGCCTTCAATGGTAAATGTCAATTTATTATTCAGGCCGGTACAACACCCGGTTTAATAAAAGTAACTGCCTCTGCTGAAGGATTATGGCCGGGCTCTACAGAAATAATATCAGTGTCACCCAAAGCCTTAAGCAATCTATCAATCGATAATAAGTACACCTTATCTTCTACACAAATGCATTCGCGTAAGATTGACAAAATAATTGGAGCGGATATTTCCTTTTTGCCACAATTAGAAGCGGAAGGCAGAAAGTTTTATGATGGTGATACTGCTAATGATGCTATTCAAATTTTAAAACATCATGGCTTTAATTTTATTCGCTTGCGCATGTTTAACAATCCGGCTAATGATAGTGGATATGCCCCAGGCAAAGGTTTCTGCGATTTAGCCCATACGGTACAAATGGCTAAACGCATTAAAGCCGCCGGCTTACAATGGCTGCTTGATTTTCATTATAGTGATACCTGGGCCGATCCCGGAAAACAATTTCTGCCGGCAGCGTGGGAAAACTTAAATTTTACGCAGTTAAAAGATTCGGTTTATGCGTTTACTCGTAATGCATTATTAGTACTAAAAAATGCAAATGCTTTGCCTAGTATGGTTCAGGTAGGCAATGAAATTAATCATGGAATTTTGTGGCCTGTGGGTAATATTCAGCATCCGGATAGCTTAGCACAATTACTGAATGCAGGAATTGCTGCCGTGAAATCAGTTGATCCCTCTATGCCAATTATGTTGCATATTGCTTTAGGTGGTCAAAATGATGAATCAGTTTTCTTTTTAAACAATATGTTGGAACGTGGTGTTCATTTTGATGTAATTGGTTTGTCATACTATCCTAAATGGCACGGCACCTTAAATGATTTAGCCTATAATTTAAATGATTTGGTTCAACGCTATCAAAAAGATGTAATAGTTGTAGAATATTCTGCAAAAAAAGAAGCTGTGAATGACAAAGTTTTTCAACTGCCCAATGGAAAAGGGAAAGGCACATTTATTTGGGAACCGTTAAATACTTGGGAAGCTATTTTTGATAAAAACGGGCATGCTAATACACACCTGTATTTGTATGATACATTAAAAAAGAAATATCTGGAATAAAAAATACTAAATAACTACTGTTTTCATACAAATAAAGCTATTGCGAAAACAGTAGTTATGTGTAATTTCAATTATATAATATTATGCAAACGGCGCATCAATGCTATTGGCAGGTTTTGAAAACCAATGAGGTCCATCTTCTGCTATATAGGCACAATCTTCTAATCTTAAACCCATTTCACCCGGAATTACAATGGTAGGTTCAACACTAAAACACATACCAACTTGTATGGGTTGCTTATTGCCGTTTACCATATTACCCCATTCATGGCCATCCATACCTATACCATGGCCGGTTCTATGCGGACAACCGGGTAACTGATATCCCGGTCCGAAACCTGCATCAATCAATACTTTACGTGCAGCATGGTCAACAGCTTCACAAGGTTGGCCAATTTGTGCAGCCGCAAAACCGGCAGCCTGTGCTTTCTTTTCCAAATTCCAAATAGTGCGTTGCCTGTCAGTTGGTGGTGCACCAAATACAATAGTTCTGGTAATGTCAGAAGTATAACCTTCAACCAAACAACCACAATCCATTAACAAAATATCGCCTTTTTTTAAATGTTGGGGTTGAATACTGCCATGTGGTAAAGCTGAAGCGGGACCAATAGTAACCAATGCCCCATCTGATGCGGCGCCCATTTTACGCTGAGCCTGACCAATGATAGCCGAAATATCATTATTTGACATACCTTCTTTTACATTGGCAGCTGCAAACTTTATGGCTGCTAACGTAATATCATTTGCTTTTTGCAACAAAGCAATTTCTGCCGGCGATTTAATTAATCTACAAGGAATACTAATGGGGTCACCACTTACAAACTGCATGTTGGGTGCAGCCTTGCGCAATCCATCAAAAATAAAAAAGCGCAAACGCTCTTCCATACCAATATTGCCCCCGGTAATGCCATTTTCATTCAGCACTTTAATAATTTTTTCATAAGGGCTTTCATCCTCTTGCCAAATATGTACGCCATTGCCAATGGTAATTAACTCTTTCAATCTATCTGCTTCAAATGCGGGGCTTACATAAGTCACCTCGCCTTTAACCGGAATAATTGCCACCATTGTTCGTTCACTCGGCCACCAGCGAATACCGGTGAAATAGTTTAATGATGTGCCGGCATCTAATATCAAAGCCTGCATATTGTTTTTTTGCAGTAGTTGTTGTGCTTTTGCAATACGTGTCTTTCTTTCACTAACGGTAATGGGTTTAACATCGCCGGTCATATTATGTAAACTATTCCAGTCGGGGTCTGAATATTTGCCGCTTTTTACAAAACCGGTAATGCCTGAAAAGAATGAAACGGCTGCAGCGCTTCCTGCTGAATATTTTAAAAATTTTCTACGTTCTATACTCATTTAAAGGAAGTTTAATGGTAAAAATGAAGTACTTATATTTTAAAGATAGTAAAGCCTTGCATTTAATGGCACTATTTCACAAAAAAAGTACAATAGCAAAGCTGAAAAGACTTTATAGGAAGTTATGTTTTTTTAATTCTTTTTTAATATATTTGATTCCAATCAAATGTCATAAACCAAAACTAATCAATCTTATATAATACCCCCTTTTACGAAATGAAGCGTAAGCCAACATTTCTACTTTTGCTTTTCCTGTTGTTTGTAAAAAGCTATCATGTAATGGCTGCCTCGGCAGATGATAGTTTACAAATCATTCGATTGTGGAAGCAATCCATGGAATTAAGTAGTGCACAAGTTGCAACCAGAGATGCACTGCTTAATCAGGCTGTTTATATTGCCAAAAAGCAAAATCAAATTGAGTTACTGATAAAGTTATATCATTGGAAAGCTAAGTTGTACCAAAATAATTTCGACTATAGAAATGCAATTGGTTTAGCCGATAGTGCTGTGCAGATAGCAGAATTACACAAAAAATTGCAAACAGAAGCAAGCCGTGATGCCATTTCATTTTTATCAATAATCTATTTAGAATTTAAAGGCGATGATAGTTGTTTGTATTGGATTTATAAAAATAAATCACTATCAAAAGAAGTAAATGATTGGTTTAATTATAGTATAAATCTAACTTTAGAAGCCATATCTCAGCGTGACAGGCTTGATCAACAAAAAATTCTTTCTTTATATGATTCTGCCGGTTTTTATGCAAAAAAAACTTCGCTTGTTGATGATGATATTTTTGCAGCTTATAATAATTCCTATTTTCTTAAAATGCAAGGCAGCAAAGATTGGGTTGCTTCGCTGGAGATGTTGCTTTCAATAAAACAATACTTTAATAATAAGGAATTAATGCAACCGATTTATGAACCCTGGAAAAGAATACCTTTTAAGTTTAATAATCCTAAAATTGTTACTTATATTCAAATAGCCAGCACTTATTTATTGTTGTTGGATTTCCAAAACTGTTATAATTATCAAAGAATAATAGTAGATGAACAAAAAAGCCAAAATAATGACAGAAGTACATTCTATAGTTTATGCGAATTGAGTATTCCTGCTATTTATTTAAATAACAAACAACTCGTACAAACAATTTTTGATAGTTGTGTTTTGTTAGCTAAAAAAATTAAACTATCTAATAATATTAATAATGCTTCATATTATTTGATGCAAGGTTGGTTAAATGAGATGGATGGGAAACTGGATAAGGCTATTCAGAATTATAACAAGTCATGTTATTTAAATGGAAACCTTTTCAAATTAGGTGATTTTTTTTTGCTGCGAAGCTATAGTAAACTGAATGATTTTGCCAAGGCAGATTCTATTATTCAATATTTAAATAAGGAAAAGGAATCTTCATTTGTATATTTTCCACAAGCATTATATAGTAAAGAATTGGCATATTATTATACTAAAAAAAACAAACCCGATTCTGCCATGATGTATGAATTGAGTTATTATAAATTGAAAGATTCATTGCTTCAAGCAGCACATTATGTGCAACTGAAAGAAATTGACGCAAAATACCAAACGGAAGAAAAAGATAGACGGATAGCAGAGGCAGATAAAATTAGAATGTATCAAAAAATGCAATTAAGCGAAGCCAAAAAAATGAACCATTTAATGTTTGCCTCAATAATCGGATTGGTTATTATACTTGGTTTAGTTGGATATGTTTGGCAACAAAAAAGAAAACAAGCCCATTTGCTGGCACAAAAAAATACAAAAATTGAATTATTGATTAGAGAACTACACCACAGAGTAAAAAATAATTTACAAATTGTATCAGGAATTCTTTCACTTCATGCAAACCGTATTCAAAATAATTCAGCTAAAGAAGCTTTAGAAGAAGGGAAGGCAAGAGTAAATGCCATTGCCCTTTTGCATCAAAGGCTTTATATGGATGATGACATAGCGAATGTGAATATGCAAGATTATATTCAAAACTTGGGAATTTCCTTAGCCAATTCTTTTGGTTATGATGCCACTAATGTGCATTCGGATGTGCAGCTAAACAATAATATGATGTCAATTGATAAAGCTATTCCTATCGGCCTGATTATTAATGAATTGGTTACCAATGCATTTAAACATGCATTCAAAAATACATTGCACCCATTGGTGGGTATAGAATTACAATCGCATGAAAAAAATACAATACAATTGAAAGTGTTTGATAATGGCGTAGGAATTAATCAAACTGAAAGTATTGAAAAAAGCACTTCTTTTGGTATGCGAATGGTGCAAACGCTTGTACGCCAGCTAGATGCTAGTTTTCATTTTACTATACAAAATGGCACTCAATTTATCATTGAAATGCAAAATGTATGATGCGCATAACAGAAACAATATTGGTGGTTGAAGATGAATTAATTACTGCTGATTTAATTTGTGATATATTAATAGAAGAAGGATTTAATATTCTTGGGCCTGTAAAAAGTGCTGCTGAAGCCATTGCAGTTTGTGAAAAATCAAGCGTTTTACCGGATGTAGCACTTTGCGATATTCATATAAAAGGCAATGAATCAGGAATAGCTTTAGCACAAACACTTCAAGCAAGATTTTATTGTGAAATTGTTTTTTTAACTGCATTTAGTGATGCTGCTACTCTAAAATCGGCTTTTGCTTTAAAGCCGGTAATGTATATAACCAAGCCCTTTTCTGAAACTCAACTTTTGGTTGCAATTCGTATGGCTATATTTCAATTAATGCAACAAAGAACAGGGAAACCAAATGGTTCAACATTATCGCTTACAGAACGCGAAAGAGAAATTATAGCTTTGATACAAAATGGATTTTCTTCTAAGCAAATTGCGCATAGGTTAAACATTAGTGTAGAAACGGTTAAAACGCATAGAAAACGGATGCTGCAAAAAAATAACTTAAATAGTATTTCGCAATTGGTTTATTTGTTACACCACATTGCATAAAAAATTTCAGTTTGAATTATCTTCAATGTTGCCATTCAAACTTGTCACCCTAAAGAGGTATTTTCCAACATTTTAACCTAATCTATATTGCGCATAATTTAATAATTAACTATGCGAACAAAACATATGCTAAACCTAGGTGTACATCATTATTGTATTAATGTTTTACAACTAGTTTCTACTTTTTTACAATAAAAATATTTACAATTTAAAAATCATTTTACGAACGCATGTAGTAAATAAAACTTTCTAAAACTTGCATAATGTTGATGAAGTTTTAGTTGAGGGGTAAATAGGAATACGAGGATGCTTTTTTTGGCGTCCTCTTTTTTTTGTCAGAAAAAATTAATCATACTAACTGATTGATACTATAAAAAATGCATATTTGTTATTGATTATTTTCTTTTTGCTTATAGTATTGTTGCATAATGTACCAAGCTTTTTTTCTATAGCCTTTGTCTGATAATAATCCTTTTCTATTCCAGCCTTGTTGATAAACGGGTTGTAAACGTCCGGGTGAGCGAAAATCGGCCAATACCCAGGGAGTAGTACCAACTAAAAAAGGAATGTTTTGAAACATGGCTACCTGATTTTTATACAATTGTTCCTGGTATTCTTCGCTCCAACTGCTGACAGTGTCTTTAGAACCATGGTGGCCATACAAGGCTTCGCCACCAAATTCAGACATGATGAGCGGTTTATTAAATGGATTTTTCCAAACCATATTTTGAGGTTCAGCAGGCCAAGGTGTGTACCAGCCTATATATTCATTTACACCCACTACATCCAACACCTTACTCAGGCTGTCATCAATGGTAACGGTATTGCCTTTGTATGCAACATGATTAAATGCCGAAGTAATAAGTCGGGTTGGATCCATTAAACGAGCATGCGCTGCCATATCCCTTAAAGTGGTATCTCTGCTTTCCGAAGGTGTAGTTTCATTCGATAAGCTCCAAAGTATAATAGCACTGCGGTTCTTATCGCGTTCAATCATTTCATCTAATAATCTGTTGGCTTTTGCAAGTATAACGGGGTTACTAAATTGTATTCCCTGCCAAAGTGGAATTTCTTCCCATAACAAAATTCCCATTTTATCGGCCATACGTACCATGTGTTCATTGTGTGGATAGTGGGTAAGGCGTACAAAATTGCAACCTAATTGTTGTGCCCATGTTAAGAGCATATTCGCATCAGTTTCAGAATAAGCCCGCCCGGCTCGTTGTGGTATTTGTTCATGTATGTTAATGCCTCTCAAAAAAATTGGTTTTCCATTTAAAAGAATGTTGGTACCTTTTACACTAACCGTTCTAAAACCTATCAATTCGCTAATTGTATCTGTGTCGGTTGTTATTTGTACCTTATATAATTTTGGATTTGTTGGGCTCCACAATTTGGGATGTGCTGTAAACGAAATATTTGCTTTTCCGGAATCATTGGTTTGTGCAGTATATTTAAAGTTTAATTCGGGAATATGTATGGTTAATTGGGTAGGATGGCTAACTCCTGCAAGTTTCACCCAGCCGGTAATATGCGAAGTGTCATTTCTTTTTAACTGTATAAAATAATCTTGAATATATTGAGTGGGTGTACTTACCAAATCAACATCTCGTGTAATACCACCATAATTCCACCAATCATAATTTAAAGCAGGAATTCCATCAACCCTTCTTTGATTATTAACGCGAACAATAACTTCATTCTTACCTGTGTGCAATTTATTGGTTACTTCAAATTGAAAAGGGGTAAAGCCACCTTCATGACTACCTACTTTTTCTCCGTTACAAAAAACGTCGGTTATGTAATTGGCACCACCAAAACATAAAAAGCTGCGTTGTCCGGCTTTAGGCTCGTAGTTAAAATCTTTTTTATACCACACCGTTCCCTCATAATATACCAAATCATTCCGTTGTGAGTTCCAATCGCCGGGTACTTGTAAATTAATAGCATCGTCAAATGCATATTCATAAAAATCATGTGCTCCCGTTGCATGTTGGTTTTTCCATATGGGTTTCCAATTGCTTTCGCCCACATCAAACGGATCTACAATTACAGCCCAACTGCCATTTAAACTTTGTACATGCCTTCCTGCAACATTAGCTACTAACCACTGTGCATGTGTTGAGTGAGTTATTAAAATATTTATCACCAGTAAACTTGCAATTTTAATAATTACTTTAATGTTCTTTAACGACATATAATAGATTTTATTGACGAAAAATGAATTATTGATTTAACATAGATTATACCTATGGAAATTAATTTGAGCAATATTAAATACTACTTATTAGATATATCAATAATAAAATACTCACTATAAAAATTGCAATAGTTAGAACACTTACTAAGTTTGATGTTTGCTTGTACTGACCTGCTATTAACTGCTTTTCTATTTTTTTAAAACGGATATACGATAACAGCAGCACTATTGCACCAACAGCTACTATTATTATGCCGATGATGCCGGAATAATTTCCTGAAGGAGTAGTGGTATTTTTTCCCAGAATTAATGAAACTTGTTTTACAAACAAACTGAATTTTACTACCACAAATCCGAATGCCATAATGCCAATGCTTGTGCGTATCCATGCAAGAAAAGTACGTTCGTTGGCCAAATGGTCAGCAGTATTTTGATTATGGGTTGTTGGTTGCATAAATAAAACGTTCAAAAAAAAGGTTGAAAAAGGTTTCTATTAATAATTTAAACATTTTACAAGTTACAACTTCTACAGCCTGATTTGTATTAATTTCAGTTGGATATTATATTATGAAGGACAAATAATGTTGCAATAACAATACACTTGGTGTAACAACAGCCTAATTTTGAAATTCCTTTTATTGATTAGTTTTTTGAAAAACAAGGTCAATCAGCAAATAAATGTACCCCAATGGCCAAGGTTAGGCAGCTTTTTCTTGTAATATCATTTTCATTTCCGGATTTACATGAATCATTTTCCATTAATTAGGTTATTTTCTCCAATTGAATTCCATAAAATATTCTTTTATTACAAAAAGCTTTCTTAAGTAAATCATATAGAAAATCAATACTTTTTTAATTAAAAGAGGAAAATAGTACATATCTTATTTCCTTTTTTGTTAGCCAATCTGTATATTTATACAAATAGTTCTTAATTACATTTCATATTCAGATAATTAATCAATAGTATGGCCAATATTCTTTTATCGCCAAAGACAAGTTCTTTAATGAAACTTTCTTTTTCTTTAGGTAATGTTTTATTTCAAAATATTGAAATTCGAATTCAGGAATTCTGTTTTCCCTTGAAAATATCTAAGTATATTTTGAGGTTTAAAAATTGTGCCGAGAGTAATTTTTAATAGTAAAAAAAAGTGCATATGAAAAAAACCTTTTGATTTAAAGCTTAGATATTAGTTGGCTACTATACCAATTAATTGGTGAAGGTGAAACTTGAATTATAAACTGAAAAAATTAACCCTTAATCATTAACCCCATCATTAATAAACAAAAAAATGTTGTTGAACGAAGCTGAGCAGTTATTGCGTTTTGGTACTTGGCAGTATATTATCGCTTCCCAAGAATTTGTTTGGTCTGATGGCTTATATGCCTTGTTAGGTTATGAACCCAATGAATTAATATTAAATATTGATAATATTTTAAACATTATTCATCCTGACGATAGAGCTGCGGCGTTAGCATTGTTTCAAACAACATTAAACAATAAACAACCTTACAGTACCCATACAAGGTATATTCATAAAAATGGGCAAATTATATATGTGCAATCAACTGGTAAATTGGTGTATGATGAAGCAGGAAATTTAATTCAAGTTTTAGGTATTGTTCAAGATATAACCGAACAAAGAAAATTACAAACATTACTCGATGAATCGAACGAGCTGGCGCAAATAGGCAGTTTTGAAATTGATGTAATCAATAACAAAGTGTATTGGTCGCCCATAACCAAAAAAATTCGCGAAGTGTCACCGGATTTTGAACCGGATTTACATACTGGTATCAGTTATTTTAATGGTGAAAAAAACCAGTCAGTTATTGCACAGCGCGTTTACAATTGTATAGAAAAAGGCACACCTTGGGATGAAGAATTGGAAATTATTACGCATAAAGGAAATTACAAATGGGTGCGAACCATAGGTCGCGGTGAGTTTGAAAATGGCAAGTGTATAAGGGTATATGGCAGTTTTCAAGACATTGATGCAAGAAAAAGAACAGAGCTTGAATTACTGAAATTATATGAAGAGCGGAATACTATTTTAGAAAGTATAGGAGATGGCTTTTTTGCAGTTAACAAAAAATGGGAAGTAACATATTGGAATAGAATGGCTGAACAGTTATTGCAGGTTAAGAAAGAAAATATTATTGGTAAAAATTTATGGACTGTTTTTGAGAATTATCAGCATTCTGATTCCTGGAAATATTATCATCAAGCCATGGATGAGAAAGTATCACTTCATTTTAAAGATTTTTATCATGAACTTCAAGAATGGTTTGATATAAGTGTGTACCCAACGCCAATTGGTTTGTCGGTTTATTTCCGAAATATTACACAAGAAATAATAAGTCAACAAGCTATTGCTGAAAGTAAGGAACGTTATGATTTATTAGCCAAAGCTACTAACGATTGCATTTGGGATTGGGATTTGAAAAAAAATACCGTTACGCGTCCGGGAAAAATTTTGGAACAACTTTTGGGTTATGAAAAACTGAAACCGGAAGAAGTTGATCCCTTTTGGGCAACTCATGTTCATCCTGATGATTGGAAACGGATAAGTGATGACAGGGCTGAGCTGTACAAAAATCCTAATGCTAATTTCTGGGAAGATGAATATCGTTTAATTAAACCAGATGGCACCTATGCTATTATTTACGACCGAGGTTATATAATTCGCGATAAAAATGGAAACGCCATTCGTATAATTGGTGCATCATGCGATGTTACTCGCGAAAAACAACACACCAATGAAATAAAAAGAATACAGCAAAACTTACATGCATTAATCAACGCCACTGAAGATTTTATTTGGTCTGTTGATGTACATTTAAATTTAATTGCTGCCAATACAGCATTTCTTAAATTTATAGAAAATGTTACCGGTTCGCCGTTAAATGAAGGTGAATATATTTTGAAAGATGCATTCAACAGCAATCAATTAGAAAAATGGGAAATGTATTATCACCGAGCATTAATGGGTGAATCTTTTAGTTTAGAAGAATCATTTATTGATTCTGAAGGAAATGTAAGTCATAATCTGGTAACCTTAAACCCCATTAAGTCGTCAAGTGGTGAAATAACAGGAGTTGCATGCTATGCAAAGAACATTACCGATGTTAAAAAAGTAGGCATACAACTGCAATTATTAAATGATGATTTAAAGAAGCAAACCGCTGCATTGGCCGCTTCCAATGCAGAATTAGAACAGTTTGCTTACGTTGCATCGCACGATTTGCAAGAACCCCTTCGAATGGTTACCAGCTTTTTAACACAATTAGAAAAGAAATATTCTAAGCAGTTAGATGAACAAGCAAAAATTTATATACATTTTGCTGTTGACGGGGCTACCCGTATGCGCCAAATTATATTAGATTTATTGGCCTACTCAAGGGTTGGGCGCATACATGATAAAGCTGAAAATATTGCTATTAAAGATGTTATTGAAGAAATTAAGTTGCTATATCAACAACAAATTCAACAAAAGCAAGCAAACATTCAATATAATAGTTTGCCGGAACTTTTCTTACCTAAAGCACCAGTTCGCCAGGTGTTTTTAAACCTGATACAAAATGCATTAAAGTACAGTAAAATCAATCAGCCCCCCATTATTCAAATTAATGCCACCCGTCAAAATAATGAATGGCAATTTAGTGTACAAGATAATGGAATAGGTATTGACCAAGAATATTTTCAACAAATATTCGTTATTTTTCAACGCTTGCACAGTAAAGATGAATACGGCGGAAGTGGTATTGGGTTGGCCATTACCAAAAAAATAATAGAAAACTTTGGCGGTAAAATTTGGGTAACATCACAGCCCGATGTAGGCAGTACTTTTTATTTTACTTTACCTGATTCTGTAATTGAATTTTAAATCTTACACCCGATAAACAATATGCTTTATTCTTAAAAATGCTTAACTTGTTAATTGAACAATAGAAACAAGTTCCCGGTTTAGCACACACTAAATTTTCATTCGAATGCAAAAGGAATCGTCAAGTGTAAATAATGAAATAGTTGCCCGTGAAAAACTGTTGCTTATGCAAACAGAAGAGCTGGCTAAAACCGGAAGCTGGGAACTTAATCTTATTACCAATGCTTTATATTGGAGCGATGGTGTATTTAAACTGTTAGAATTTGAACCTAATGCATTTGAAGTGACATTTGAAAAAGGAGTTGAAGTTATTCACCCTGATGATAGAGCCTTGGCCATTCAAACCATGCAAGAGGCTATTAAAAATAAATCAGCCTATCAAATACAAAAGCGGTTTATTACAAAAAATGGAAACATCAAGCATATACGTTCTTTTGGAAAAATAATTTTCAATAATCAAAATCAACCTGAAAAATTAGTAGGTGTTTTTCAAGATGTTTCAGATGAAATTTACTCTAAACTTCATTTGCAAGAGTTAAATGAACGATTGGAAATGGTGTTTCAGGCTGGTTATGAAAGTGTGTGGGATTATAATCCTGTTACGCATGAAATGTATTTAGGCGAAGGTTTTGCTGAAAATTTTGGCACATCAGCAAGCAAAGATTTGAAAGACAATAATGAATACTTCAATTCTTTATATCATCCTGATGAGCGCGATGCTGTTTTGTCTGATTTTAGACATATGGCATTTAAAACAACTGAAACAAAGTGGTTAAAAGAGTTTAGGTTTAGAAAATTAAATGGCGAATATGCATATGTTCGAGATAGGGCTATTATTAAGCGAAACGAAAAAGGACAGCCTATTCGTGTGGTAGGTGCCATTCAAGATATTACTGCCGAGTTCTACTACAAAGAGTTAGATAAAATTGAAAAAAATGCAATGGCATTAAGCTTTAACGAAAATATAACGGTAGAGCATTTGCTTTCAACTTATTTAACTGATTTTGAAAAAATTTTTCCAAACTTAAAAACATCGGTTGTAAAAATTGATGAAGGAAAATTGTTGAATATTGCTTCCCCTTCCATGCCTAAAAACTACATTGATGCTGTTAATGGAACATTGGTAGGCGATGAATCGGGTATCCAATTCGAAAAAAATATCTTTAAGCATACTTCTGTTCACACTCAAAATTTAACGGAAGCCCGCTGGGCTAATTTCACCGGCCTTGCTCAGCAGTTTGGCTTAGGCTCATGTTGGGCACAACCTATCTTAAATTCTTCAGGCAGTATAATTGCTAATTTATTAGTTTACTTTAACAGTGAAAAAGGTTTGTCGCCACTCGAAACACAGGCCATAACGCGTACGCAACGTTTGTTAAGTGTATTATTGGTTAAGTTCGAATATATTGAACATATTCAAAAAAACAATGAACGGTACCAACTCATCAATAAAGCCACCAATGATGCTTTGTACGATTGGGATGTTGTAAATGATGTTTTTTATTGGGGCGACAGTTTTTATAGAATATTTGGATTTGAAAAATCAAATAAAACATTTCGGTTAATTGATTGGGCAATGTTAATGCATCCTTACGATGCAGAAATGAATCAAAACAGTTGGGAAGATTTTTTAAACGATAAAAATCAAAACAGCTGGAAAAAAGAATTTAGATTTAAACGTGCTGATGGGGCTTTTGTTTATGTAGAAGAAATTGGTTACTTAATTCGAAATGAAAACGGCAGACCCATTAGAATGATTGGCGTATTGCGCGATATATCTGCTTCTAAAGTAAATGAATTACAGCAAAGTGTACAACAGCAAATAGGGCTTTTCTTTAAGTCTCAAGCATCCCTGCAACAACAAATGCTGCAGGTATTAAACTATTTAGCAAACTATGGCACTTTTCAAATTGCTGAGTTGTGGTTGTTGAATTATCGGAAAAATGTATTGCAGTTAGCTTCTGCCTATGCAAGTAATGATCAATTTGCTCAATTTCATGTCCATTCAAAAGATTTACAACAATTGAAAATGGGTGAAGGTATTCCGGGTTTGGTATGGAAAACCGGGCAGTGGCAAGTGTTAGATAATATAACTGAAAACAAACTTTTTATTAGAAGAGAAAGTGCTAAACAGGTACAATTACAATCGGCTTTGGCTATTCCATTATTCGATGTAAATGAATTTATAGGGGTGCTAATGTTAGCTTCAACCAACAACATTCACATTAAAGATATAAAGTATAAAATTTACAAACCTTTAGGGCAATTTTTGGGTGGTGAAATCAGGCGTAGGCAACAAGAAGAACAATTGGAGTTGTTTTTTGATGCAGCAAACGATTATTTGGCCATTTTGGCACCTGATGGATATTTTATAAAAGTTAATAAGGCCTTTTGCAAGGCATTAGGTTATTCTGAACATGAACTTACAACAAAGCCCTTTACCGCATTTGTTCATCCCGATGATGAACTTACAACAAAACAGTACTTTTTACAAAATGCAACTGCAATAAGTCAAAGCAATAATTTCATTAATCGATACCGTACAAGTGCAGGACAATATCTTTCTATATCATGGAAAACATCACTCGCATATGGTGAACAGGATTTATTGTTTGTATATGGGCGCGATATTACCGAAATTCTGCAGCTTGAGGAATTATTGCAAACAGCTAATCAATTGGCTAAAGTAGGCGCATGGGAATATGACATCAGAAAAAAACAGCTCAAATGGTCTGAGATGACTCAACTCATTCATGAAGTGCCGGCTAATTATGTACCTGATGAAAATTCAGCCTTACAATTTTACCGCCCCGATTATCAGAAAATCGTAAAAGAAGCATTTAATAATGCCGTTCAAAAAGCAATGTCGTACGATTTAGAAGTGCCCATCGTTACCCAAAAAGGGAATGAAAAATGGGTAAGAATTATTGGCAAATGTGAAACATATTATGGGAACACCATTCGTGTGTTTGGTAGTATTCAGGACATTAATGATCGGGTAATGATGGAAAGCAGGTTAAAGAATATTGCCAACAATGCACCGGGTGTTATTTATCAATACCATTTAAAACCTAATGGCTCAGATAAACTCTTATTTGTAATTGAAGGTTCCTATAAAATATGGCAGTTATCGCCACAAGTATGCATGGATAATATACAATTGGTTTGGGAAGGTATAAAACAAGGCGGTGATTTTGAATTGGTAAAACAATCTATCATAGAATCTGCTACGCATTTAACACCATGGCATGCAAGTTTTCGTCATGTTTTACCTGATGGAACTTTACATTATCATGAAGGATTTGGTAATCCACAAAAACGTGCAGATGGGTCAATAGTTTGGGATTCAATAATAATGGATATTACCGAGAAACACAATTTGCAAGAGTTGGCCAAACGTACATCGCGAATGGCGAAAATAGGAAGCTGGGAGCTGAATTTGATAGATGAAAGTAACGATAGTATGTATTGGTCGTTAATTACCCGTGAAATATTTGAAGTACCGGAAAATTATGTGCCTGCCCTTACGAAAGGTTATGAGTTTTTTAATGGCGAGAATAAATTAAAAATTGAACAATCCATTCAACAGCTTATACAGAACGCTGTTGATTTTGACGATGAATTTTTAATTACAACTTATACCGGTAAACAAAAATGGGTACGTTGTATTGGCCGTTCCGAATGGGTTCAAAACAAATGCGTAAAAATTTACGGTAGTATTCAAGATATTCATCAACAAAAAACCAACGAACTTTCTTTACAACAACATATTCACGATTTAGCTGTAAGTAACCGTGAACTGGAACAATTTGCTTATGTGGCTTCACACGATTTGCAAGAACCCTTACGAATGATTACCAGCTTCTTAAGTTTGTTAGAACAAAAATATCAACATCAATTAAACGAACAGGCTAAACAATATATTCATTTTGCTACAGATGGCGCCAAACGTATGCGTCAGCTAATTTTAGATGTATTAGAATTTTCAAAAATTGGAAAAATCAAAACCAAAAAAGAAACAATAAACATGAATCAACTGCTGCAGGAAGTTTGTGCTATGCAAAAAACACAAATGGAAGAGTCCGGCGCTATCATACAAATTGGTGATTTGCCTCAAATTTATAATTACCGCAGCAGTTTAATTCAAGTATTTAATAATTTAATCAATAATGCCATTAAATATCGCCAACCCAATATACCGCCTAAAATTGTCATAAATGCAGTTCCTGAAAATGAAGGTTGGTTATTTACTGTTGCCGACAATGGTATTGGCATTGAATCGGAATACTTAGAACAAATATTTGTTATCTTTCAAAGATTACACACCCAGGAACATTATTCCGGAACGGGTATTGGCTTAGCCATTGTTAAGAAAATTATTGACCATTTAGGCGGAAAAATCTGGGTTGAATCAAAGCCTGATGAAGGAAGCATTTTTTATGTATGGCTACCTGAAATGGCTTAATGTATTTTCAATTTTTTTTACAACTCAGGTTTGAAATTTAATAATCTACTTCGCCTAAAGTTTTAAAAAATAAATATCAAATATTACTTTAATTAATGGAATATATTTTCTATATTTACTTATCATAAATTCATGCCCATGAAAAATTTGCATGTTTTATTGGTTGAGGATAATGAAGGCGATGTATTACTAACAACAGAAGCATTGCGCTCAGGTCGTTTAGTTAAAAAGATAAGTGTTGTTAGAGATGGGAAATCTGCTATTGATTATTTAAGTGATTCTGCAAATTTGTCAATAGAATTACCCGATTTAATTTTACTTGATATTAATCTTCCTAAAAAAAGCGGGCATCAGGTATTACAATTCATTAAAAACTCCGAAAACTTAAAACAAATACCGGTTATAATGCTAACTACTTCTTCTGCAGAAAGAGATATTGAAACGGCCTATAAGAATTACGCAAACTGTTTCATTACAAAACCGGTTGATGTACAAGATTTTATAAATGCCGTAAAAGAAATTGAAAACTTTTGGATGAACATTGTTACCTTACCGTAGAAAAAACTTTTTCGGCAAATATGCAAAAACGCTTTAAATCCATTTCCCTTTTAGTAATTGAAGATAACTCAGGCGATTTTATTTTATTGGATGAATACTTACGGGATAGGTTTGACGAAGTATTAATTACTCGTGCCAGTACTTTTAAACAAGCTGCTAATTTATTGCAAGCTGAAAATTCATTTCAAGCCATTTTACTCGATTTGTCATTGCCTGATAAACATGGTGAGCAATTAGTAAAAGAAGTAGTTGCATTATCAAAAGGAATTCCTGTTATTGTGCTAACCGGTTATGCCGATATACAGTTTAGTGTTACCTCACTTTCATTTGGTGTGGCGGATTATTTGTTGAAAGATGATTTGCAACCTGATACAATTTATAAAAGTATTGTTTATACCATTGAGCGCACTAAAGTGGTAAACCTGCTGCAACAATCCGAAAAAAAATACAGCAGTTTATTCCAGCTTAGTCCGCAACCCATGTGGGTATATCATCCTGAAACTTTGCAAATTATTGAAGTAAACGAAGCTGCTGAAAAAACATACGGATATACGCATGAAGAGTTTTTGCAAATGATTATTTCCAACTTGTTTGCTAAAAATGAATTTGAAAAACTTTTAAATGGCTGCAAAAATAAATTTTCTGATTGCGAAAAAACAAAGCAAGAAGTTGTTTATAATCATATTACCAAATCCGGCAATAAATTATTGGTAAATATTCTTTTAGCTGATATTGATTACAACAATATTCCTTGTGTATTGATGGTGGCACATAACGTAACAGAGCAAACATTGTTAAAACGATCATTAGAAGAGGCCTATGCCAATATTGTTTCCATAGAGGAACAGGAACGTGAAAGATTTGCCGCAGAAATACATGATGGACTAACTCAGAATTTAATTGCAATGAAAGTATATTTTTCTTTCCTTAAAAACACAATGGAGAAAGAAAATGCAGCCATTGCTGAAAGCATTAATAATTTGCTGGAAAAATCTATTCGCGATTGTAAAAATATTGTGAGCAATATTCGCCCCAAAGCACTAATTGATAATGGTTTATTTGCAGGCTTGGCCGATTTAATCAGAAATATATCTGAAGCCAGTGGTACTAAAATTATTTACGATTTTGATTTTTCAGTTGAGCCTTATTTTGATTTTAATGCACAACTTAACATTTATAGAATAATACAGGAATGCTTTAATAATTTATTGAAACATTCTAAAGCCAGCCATGCCGAGTTGTATGTTTTTAATGAAAACAATAAAATGAAAATTGTATTTGCCGATGATGGTGTGGGAATTTCTGAAGATGTTTTAGAAAGGCAAAGTAGCTTTTTGTCAATGAAACGGAGAACAGCCTTGTTAAGTGGTCAATTTCAAGTACAAAATAATCAACAAAAAGGTGTGTCATTCACCTTTATTTTCCCAATTAATAATATTATACATTCTGCCAAGTCATTCTAAATAGTAAATGTGCTTTTGTGAAGCAGCTTCAATATATGTTTCATAATTTATAAAAAAAATCATAGTGTTTCATCTGTTTGAGAGTCGGTATGAATATTTCTGAACAAACTTCCTGTTTACTTCAGCAAATTGAGCTAGGCTTTTTTAGGCCTTTGAAATAAAGGGAAAAACGATACCAGCATCCAGGTAAATTCTAAAATAACAAAAGGAATATAATGTATTAAAATGCTGGCTAAGCACGAAAGTCCGGCACCAACAACATTTAAAACAATATACCACTTACTATCCTTTTTTATAATATTACTTAGTTGCATAAAATAGGCTAACAGTAATAATAAAACGCCCGTAAAGCCTACCAAATCGGCAAAAGTAAAATTCATCATTCAGCTATTGTTTTTTTGGAATAACCCATTCTATCTCCCCAAAGCTAAACAGTTGGGTGGTTGCATCTCGTTTTGTAATTAATAGTCCTTCTTCATTCACACCAATAATATTGGTTTCAAACAACTCATTGTTTTTTTTCAAAGTAACCCGGCAGTTGTTTTTATACAAATTATGATTATATAATGCTAAAATGTGTTGAAAGTTTCCGGTGCGGAGCAATGCAAAATAAGTTTGTAAATAGTAACAAAGTTCAATAGCTAATGCTTTACAATTAAATGTTTTGCCGGTAATTTGTTTTAGTGATACGGGGTTAGGTAGCCAATCAGGGAATTGGGTTTGATTAATGTTTAATCCAATACCTACCACAGCCCAATTCCAAATACCTTTTTCCGAAATGCTGTTCTCAATTAAAATGCCACCTGCCTTCCTGTCATTCCAGTAAATGTCATTTGGCCATTTTATGACAGTTTCATTGGCTGTATAATTGTTAAAAAATTGTTGAACTGCTAAAGCCATGGCCGCACTAAAATAAAATTGTTTCGGTAATGACAAGAAGCGCATGCTTAAAATAACCGATAAAGTTAAGTTGCTGTTAGGGGCTGTTACCCAACTTTTGCCTCTTTGTCCTTTCCCAGCTGTTTGTTCATGGGCAAAAATTACGGTTCCGTGTTCCGCCAAATTGTTTTTAATGTATTGAAGGGCATAGTTATTGGTACTGTCGATACTGCTAAGTTCAATCAGGCGTTCTCCAATGGTGGGTATAATGCTGTTAGATGACAAAAGATTGTTACTTTTGACACAAATATATAAATGAACAATTTGGTGTAACCAAACAGTTCAAAAATGCAATCGCAATTTGCATTAAACTGTTTTAAAGTTCAATTGTTTTATTTATATTCAACTAAAAATTCATTTTTTCACTAAAATTTATCTGATTATTGGCACCTCTTTCAGCAATTAATAACCGAAAAACTTCAAAGGTTTCGCGGCTTAACCGGAATTCAAAAATTTTTAAAACAATTATTAGCGCCATCCAGGAAAAAAAAGGTTCAAAAATAACCAGCCTGGATTTAAGGAATATACCGGAAGCGGTTGCCGACTTTTTCATTATTTGTGAAGCAACCAGTAATACGCAGGTAAAAGCAATAGCTGATTTTGTTGAGTACCAAGTAAAACAAATTTGCAATGAATTGCCTTATCGCCAGGAAGGTCAGCATTTGGCTCATTGGATATTAATTGATTATGTAACTGTGGTAGTGCACATTATGCAGCCCGATGCTCGCAAATTTTACCGCTTGGAAGAAATGTGGAGCGATGCGCCTGCTATGGCACACAGCGAAGAATAACCCTAATTTTGACAGAGAAAAACTTAAAATTGAAGCGCAAATTATATGGCACAAGAAGATAATAAACCTAAATTTCCATTTTCTGATAAAGGTGACGGTAACCCAAATAAAAAAACACCCAAATTCAATATCTATTGGATTTACCTGATAGTTTTTGCCATTTTAATTGGTTCAACTTTTTGGGGAAGGTTTACACCCGAATCAGCAAAAATTAGCCAACAAGACATGGAACAAAATATGTTGGCTAAAGGTGATGTTGAGAAATTAGATTTGGTTAGAAATAAAGAATTGGTTCGTGTTTACATTAAACCCGATAGCCTTACTAAACCCTTTTATGAAGAAAAATTCAAACGCAAACTAAATCCTGCCGACTTTAAAAATGTGCCGGTATTTGAATTTAAAGTAACTGATTGGAAGGTGTTTAATGATCAAATGGATCAATTCTACAAAACACACCCGGATGTACAACAAGTTCCCACTTATCCAACCGATGATGCCGACTGGTTTGGCGGCCCTATTTTCAGTACACTCATTTCAATGGCTTTGGTAATAGGTGTATGGATTTTATTCATGCGTAAAATGGGTGGTGGTGCCGGTGGTGCCGGTGGTGCCGGTGGTATTTTCAGTATCGGAAAATCAAAAGCTACACTCTTCGATAAAGGCTCTAAAGTAAATATCAATTTTGCCGATGTTGCCGGGTTAGATGAAGCCAAAGTTGAGGTAATGGAAATTGTTGATTTCTTGAAGAATCCCAAAAAATATACCTCATTAGGTGGTAAAATTCCAAAAGGGGCATTGTTAATTGGACCTCCGGGAACCGGTAAAACCCTTTTGGCAAAAGCCATGGCCGGTGAAGCACAAGTGCCTTTCTTTAGCCTTAGCGGTAGTGATTTTGTGGAAATGTTTGTAGGCGTTGGTGCCAGTCGTGTACGCGACTTGTTTAAGCAAGCCCGCGAAAAAGCACCTTGTATAATATTTATTGATGAAATTGATGCTATTGGTCGTGCTCGTGGAAGAAATGCCATTATGAGCAATGATGAGCGTGAAAATACTTTGAACCAATTGTTGGTTGAAATGGATGGTTTTGGTGGTGATTCAGGTATCATTATTTTGGCTGCCACTAACCGCCCCGATGTATTGGATAGCGCTTTATTACGCCCCGGTCGTTTTGATAGACAAATTACTATTGATAAACCCGATTTAAAAGGCCGCGAAGCGATTTTCAAAGTTCACTTAGCCCCTATTAAAGTATCAGAAAGTTTAGATATATATAAATTGGCCGAACAAACACCCGGTTTTGCAGGTGCTGATATTGCCAATGTATGTAATGAAGCAGCTTTAATTGCAGCACGCAAAAACAAAACTGCAGTTGAAATGATTGATTTTCAAGATGCCATTGATAGGGTAATTGGCGGATTGGAAAAGAAAAATAAAATTATTGCTCCGCACGAAAAGGAAATTATTGCTTACCACGAAGCCGGTCATGCTATTTGTGGTTGGTTCTTGGAATATGCATATCCATTGTTAAAAGTAACCATTGTGCCCCGTGGCACCGCTGCATTAGGATATGCGCAATACACACCTAAAGAACAATACTTATACAGCACCGACCAGTTGATGGATCAAATTTGTATGACATTGGGTGGTAGAGCTTCCGAACAAATTTTCTTTGGTAAAATTTCAACCGGCGCCTCAAATGATTTACAACAAGTAACGCGCATTGCTTACAGCATGGTTACTGTATATGGAATGAATGATAAAATTGGTAATGTAAGTTTCTACGATCCTGCTCAGGAAAACACCTTCACAAAACCTTACAGTGAAGAAACCGGCAAAATGATTGATGAAGCTGTTCGCAACATTATTAATGAGGCCTATAAAAAAACACTTGATTTATTAACAGAGAAGAAAGCTGAAGTTGAAAAATTAGCCAAAGCTTTATTAGATAAAGAAGTGCTACACAAAAGTGATGTGGAAGAGTTAATAGGCAAACGTCCATTTGACGAAAAGAAAATTTTAGATAATCCCGTTGAACCCGATCCCATTGGCGGAGTTCCTCCAACCAATATGCCGGCCGTTTCGGGAGATGGTATTTCAAGCAATAATGAAGCAGAAAAAAAAGAGGCTTAAACCATGAAGGTATCTTCTGCAAAAGAAAACATACTAAAAAAAATACGGCAGGCACTGGCGCAACCGGTGCCTGTTCCCTTTCCGGAAACAGAAGGCAGTGATCCGGAATTTGTTAAACCCGACGATTTAGAAATATTATTTGCCGAAAACTTTACGCAATTATCCGGTCGCTTTTCATTTTGTGCCAACCACCAGGAACTGGTACAACAATTACAAACTTTAGTCAATACTCGTAATTGGCCACAACTGTTTTGTAATGAACAGCAATGGATAAACACCTTGCAGCACAACGGTTTTAATCATCTTCAAAGTAACGACTTACATAATTGTGCAGCAGCCATTACAGGTTGCGAAAGTTTAATTGCCCGAACCGGCAGTATATTATTAAGCAGTGCCGGCGAAAGTGGGCGCACAGTAAGTGTTTATGCGCCTGTTCACATTTGTATTGCTTACACACACCAATTGGTGTTTGATGTGAAAGATGGACTGCAATTAATAAATACAAAGTATAACGGCAATTGGCCATCGTTGGTAAGCCTTGCTACCGGTCCTAGCCGTACCGCCGATATTGAAAAAACTTTAGTTGTAGGTGTACATGGACCCAAAGAAGTATTTTGTTTTTTGGTAGATGCGGCAGGTTAAACCCTTTTTATGCTCAACAACATGAACGATTTTCCCGATAGAAAAATATTCTTTCTTTCCGACTTTCATTTAGGCGCACCCAATTATGCCAGTAGTTTGGTGCGTGAAAAAAAAGTAGTGGCATTCTTAAATAATATTAAAGACGAAGCTGCTGAAATTTTTATTGTTGGCGATATTTTTGATTTTTGGTATGAATATAAAACTGTGGTACCCAAAGGTTATACACGTTTATTAGGTAAATTGGCCGAATTAACCGATGCAGGTATTCCTGTACATTTTTTTGTGGGAAACCACGACATGTGGATGAAAGATTATTTTCAAAAAGAACTGAACATACCGGTTTACTTTGAGCCCAAAGTATATGAATGGAATGGTAAAACATTTTATATAGGCCATGGAGATGGCTTAGGTCCCGGAGATTACGGTTATAAGTTTATCAAAAAAATTTTTCGTAATCGTTTATGCCAATGGTTATTTGGGCAATTACATCCCACCTGGGGTATGGGTTTGGCAAATTATTTAAGTAGAAAAAGCCGTGCTAAAACCGGTAGCAGCGAAGATCATTTTTTGGGTGAAGAAAACGAGTGGCTAATTACTTACTGTAAAGAAATGCTGGCCAAACACCATTACGATTATTTTATTTTTGGTCACCGCCACTTACCTATTGATTTTGCATTGAATGACAATAGCCGTTACATTAATCTTGGCGATTGGATTCAATATTTTACCTATGCTGTGTTTGATGGCACAAAGGTAGATTTGAAAAAATGGGAAGAATAATTAGAAGGGTTGAGTTTTTTTGCAGAATAATAATTATAAAGTAAAAAATAAATAAAAAATTAATAAAGAATTTTAATTAAAACCGAAAACACAGTACGTAAAATTACATTTTTACTTTTTAGATTGATTCGAATGGTTGGCTATAAATATTTTAAATTAAAATACATGCTCACCAAATTTATTAAATGCATGCTTTAGTAATACCTAATTTCCGCCATTGGGAATAATTTACTCCATTTCCTATTCTCTTTTTTATACATATAAGTCCACTCCTCCGAGCCTTCTGGTTTAATAATTGATTCAAAAGAAAATATGCAAATAGAATAATTTCTTAGGAAAATAGGTTTTGATAGCTTCCAATAATTACTGTCATTTTCATTAACAAATTCTATATTTTTCAAAAAATGTTTATTAATAATATATTTTGAAGTATCCTTAAAATGTTTTTGCAAAAATATTTTTTCTTCATTCGATAAGCCATATGTGCCATTGCCAGATAATATTACACCTGAAAATAAATTTTTGTTACATAAATAATTTTCAATCTTTAAAAAGTTATATCCATTGAATTCTGTAGCTCTAATAAATTTCAAAAATTTTTTTGTTTCCCTTAAATTTTTCCTATTAATTGGTTGGGCATATGTTTGAATGTACACACAACTTGCTAAAGAAATAATAATTAGGTATTTGCACTTTATTATTGATTGTCTCATAAATTTTGAAAATATTTAGTCGTTGCAATGTATTCCTATTGTGCCATATTGAAATTGTTGTAAATAAAATTGGTAATTATTACTGTTATTATCAGTTGTAAATCCATATTTAGTTAACGCATCAGCGAAAGCTTGTGTACCGGTCATATCATCCCCTAATCCACCTAAGGCTAGGCTGGCTGCTTGTTGCGAAGTTAGAGGGAAAGAAAGTTTGCAAAGACCCAAAATGCCATCAATATAGTTCTGTAACATATAAGCATGTTGCGTTAACCCATTTAATACTTCAGGATGTGTGAATATATAAGCATGTACAATTTCATGAATTAATAAACTGGCTTTATACTCCTGACTTGCTGCAGGGTCTATTTGATCTATTCGGATGTAAGTGGTAATATTTAAAACTCCGCTAGAGGAATCATATTGAGATTGTGTTTGAGCAGCGACTGGTCTTCCATTTAGGTTGACAATATAATTACTTTCAGCAAGCGTAAGATGAATTTTGGGGCTAACATTAAAAGTTTTTTGTAAGATATTTGTTACAATATTTTGCAAATTATTATTTATTCATAAGATCTGCAATTGCTTTAAAACAAGGATTCTGCAAGTTTTTTCTTACATCTGTTATACTATTCTTGGGTATTGAAATAGCACTTTTACCACCACCGCCACCACCACTCCATAATTGGCGTGGCAGCCCCCAAGCCGGAATTACCTGCGCTATTATCAATATACATAGCATTGCTTTGGCATTGTCTTGTAATCACAGTAACAGAATTATAGCCTGCTTCTACATATGTATAACTATAATCCCAACAAGATTGAATAGAAGCAACATGCAATTCACTTATACCATTATTACTCATTGTGCCAATAGGCATATTCTCACTTCTATTGCTTAGAATATGTATAGCATGTTTCCAATTAGATTCCAGAACATTAAAAATTCCATACAAAGTTGCTTTTGTAAATATTGTAGCTTTCTTGTCACCATATTCTGTTAAATGCAACTGGGGTGTATTTCGATCTATTAATCTAAAATAGCTGTAATCTTTGTTTCTAGCCGATCCAAATATCAAAGCGGTTACTTTATTTTCAGCATTAATAATCGGAGTAACAACAGTAAATGTGCCATTTTTGTCTTCTAATACCAAACTAACATCCCAAAGGCCTTTCCATATTTATATTCAATCAGAGGTACTAAATCGTTTTAACATCAAAATCTTTAAAATGAGTTATTGTATTATTTAACAATGCATCATTGGCTAAACCGCCATTAAGTATGTTATAAAACTTTCTTAAAGAATCAATCCTTTCAAAAAAGGAGGATTGCTGTTTGTAGCTAATGGGATAAGTATACTTTGTGCAGGATGCAAATAACAAGCTAACGAATAACATAGTAATCGCTAGTTTGCTTATAAATGGACTCTTGCCTTTTATACTATGAATTTTTATTGTAGTAGTTAATTGCGGGGGGCATATTAGCTTTTTTAAATGATGCGATTAATGAAAATTAGTTTTATAACGAAAATAAAGATGATATTTTTTCAATAAATTTTATTATAATTAGTAAACTATTATTACTTATTCCATTTAGTTTTACAGTTACTATGAGGCAGTTTTTACAACAAATAATTGGGGGCAATAGTGTGCGCAGTTACCTGGTGGTATTGGCTACTATTGTTTTGGCGTTTATTGTAAAACGCTTTATTTCCAAGTATTTGGCTCGTATTATTTATCGTTTGTTTTCTAAAAAAGGTAAGGTTTATCATCGCGAAGCATTTATTAGTTTAATTCTACCGCCTTTAGAATTGTTTTTGTTTTTATTTATAGCTTTTACCGCTTTTGATGCTTTAAACTTTCCCAAAGAATTTGATTTCCGCATATATAAAGTAACTTTTTACGAAGCTATTGATAGCCTTACCAATGCATCACTCATTATTGTTTTTATTTGGCTTTGCCTGAGAGTAATTGATTTTATTGCCATCATATTAGCCGATAAGGCCTTGGCATCAAAAGAAGCGGGTGATAGGCAAATATTATTATTCTTTAAAGATTTTTTGAAGGTGTTGTTGGTGTTGGCAGGTGTATTAATGGTGTTGAAATTTTCCTTTCACCGCGATGTAAGCGGTTTATTAACGGGATTAAGTTTAGTTGGTGCCGCTGTTGCATTTGCCACAAAAGAAAGTATTGAAAACTTAATTGCTTCATTTATTATATTTTTTGATAAACCTTTTCGGGTGGGCGATTTTGTGAAAGTGCAAAGCTTTTCCGGAACGGTTGAAAAAATAGGGTTACGTAGTACTAAAATTCGTTCCGCCGGAAAAACACTGTTAACAATTCCAAATAAACAAATGGTAGATAGTGTGGTAGATAATGTTACCCTTACTACTCAACGTATGGCTGAATTGCGCATGGAGTTGGGATTAACCACTACATCGCAACAAATACAAGATTTATTAAACGCCATTCGTGCGTATTTGCAACAAAATTCGCAAGTTGCCAGTTGTATGGTTAATTTGGTAGATGCAGGAAAAAAAGCCCATATTATTAGTGCGTTGTATTACGTAAAGATGCCACAGGAATACAGTGATTTTTTATTATTGTGTGAAGGAGTGAATTTATTCGGTATTCAAAAAGTACAAGAACTGGGTATTGATTTGGCTGCAGCCAATACAGAGGTGCATGTAAAGAATATTAGCGACAATGCATCATGATTAGCTTTCTAAATTGGTTTTAATTTCCAATAAAAAACTACGCATTTTTTCCAGTAATTGTACCAATTCAAATTGTTCGTTGGCTTTGTTTTTATTCGCTTTTAAATATTGTTTAGCGCCTTCAATACTTAGTTTTTTGTCGCGTAGTAAATAATAAATTAACGCAATGTTTTTTATGTCTTCAAAACGAAATAACCTATCCCCTTTTCGGGTTTTTCTTGGTTTTAAAATATCAAATTCATTTTCCCAATAACGAATTAATGAGGTGGTAACATTAAACCACTTGGCAACATCACCAATTGGATGATATAATTTTTGCTGCAATGTAGCATCGTCAGGTAACTGAATGGCTTCTGCAGAAGTTAATAACACTTTATGCGATTTTCTTCCCCGTTTGGATTTATTGGTCTCTACTAACGGTAGGGCATTGGCGGTTGAGACTATTTCAGTATTTTGTGCATCCGTGGTGTTTGTTGTTTCAACAACAGATGAACTTACAGGAGCCGTTTTTTGTTTAATTTTTACCTGAATTTGGTTGTTGGCAAAAATTACTTTGCCTTTTCCGTTATTTTCAGGAACCGGGTTTCCAAATAAATCTAACTGTTGTGCAGCCATGCTGTAAAATTACCAACATTTCGTAAAAGCATTCAAGATGGGTTAATAAAATTATTGTATTTATCTTGCAAGTTCTATGCAAACAATTACAACCATAGCAGTTTGTGGTGCAGGTACCATGGGCAGTGGTATTGCACAGTTGTGTGCACAAAAAGGCATACAAACCATTGTGTTTGAGGTAAATGAAGCAGTATTAGCCAAAAGTCGTGATGGTATTGCTAAAAATTTAAACTTACTGCAACAAAAAGGCAAACTAGATGCACAACAAGTAACAGATATTTTCAATAGACTACAGTTTACGCATGAAATACAAAACTGTAAAGCCCCTGTTATTATTGAGGCCATTATTGAACAACAAGAAGCCAAGGTTTCATTATTCAATCAGTTGTTAGCAGTAAATAATTATAATTGCATTTTAGCAAGCAATACCTCTTCCATATCTATTAATGCATTAGCAAAAGCAATTGAAAGGCCGGAATTATTGGCAGGCTTGCATTTCTTTAACCCGGCTACCATTATGCAGTTGGTTGAAGTAATAAAAGGTGCTCAAACACTTCCTGAAATTATAGATACCTTAATAGCGTTAAGCAAACAATTAGGTAAAACGCCGGTACTTTGTAATGATGCACCCGGCTTCATTGTTAACAGAGTAGCAAGGCCTTATTATTTAGAAGCATTGCGTTTGGTAGAACAAGGCTTGGCCACAGTTGAGCAAGTTGACGAAATTATGGAAGCATCAGGCTTTAAAATGGGGCCATTTAAGCTAATGGACTTAATTGGTATTGACATTAATTACGGTGTAAGTTGCATTGTTTGGGAGGCGTTGGGTAAGCCAACTCGTTTGCAACCTTCTGCATTGCAACAACAAAAAGTTACACTGCAACAATTAGGTAAAAAAACAGGAAAGGGGTTTTACGAATATTAAAATAGGCTAAGAAGAGTAAACCGGTAATTATGAAATGTGTGGCTTTAAATGCGCTTTTTTTGCAACCCAATGCCATGGAAGGGTACGGAAATTATGTGCATGAAATATTTAAGCGACTGGTAAAGCAACATCCGGAAACGCAGTTCATTTATGTATTCGATAGGCCCTATGACGCATCTTTTATTACTGCCGACAATATATTACCGTTAGTGGTTAATCCTAAAGCAAGGCATGCCCTTTCGTTTAAATATTGGTACGATGTAAAAGTGCCTTTGGCTTTAAAAAAATATGCGCCGCAAGTTTGGGTACAGCCTTATGGATTTGCATCGTTAACCTCTAAAATACCACAATTATTGGTGGTACACGATTTGGCCTTTAAACATTATCCCGATTTTATTCCTAAACATCATTTGTATTACTATCGGTTTTATACACCCAAGTTTTTAAAAAAAGCAGCAAAGGTTATTACGGTGTCCGAGTTTTCTAAGGCCGATATTGTTCAGCATTATCCTTATGCAGCAGCGAAAACATCAGTTATTTATAATGCTGCCAAGCCGGGTTTTCAACCCCTTTCTTTTGATGAAAAACAGCAGGTAAAAGCACAATATGCTGAAGGTTGTGAATACTTTTTATTTGTGGGGGGTATTCATCCCAGAAAAAACTTAATGAACTTATTAAAAGCCTTTACCATTTTTAAAAGATGGCAAAAAAGTAATATGAAATTAATTGTGGTGGGAAGGCTTGCCTGGGATTATGAAGCGGTAATGAATAAAATAGAAACTTACAAACACCGCAACGATGTGGTAGTAATGAATTATGTAAGTGATGAAGTATTACAGGCGCTAATGGCTTCGGCTTATGCATTGGTATATCCTTCCTTTTTTGAAGGATTTGGTGTTCCTGTTATTGAGGCTATGCAAAGCGAAACCCCTGTAATTTGCAGTAATGCAGGCAGTTTGCCGGAAATTGCAGGCGATGCTGCATTAATGGCTGCACCGGATAATGTGGAAGCACTGGCACAGCAAATGATTTTGATGTACAAGGATGAAATAAAACGATCTCAATTAATTGCAGCGGGTAAACAAAGGGCAGCTCAATTCAATTGGGATAGTAGTGCTCAACAATTTTGGGAGGCTATGGTAAACATTGCAGCAAAATAGTTTTGGCGCTGCCGGCTATTCTATATGGCACTTCAAACGATTATTGTACTTTTGCGCTTTTAACTTTAATACAGTATTCGCATGCATCAATCCGACATTCAAATTCAAGTAACTTTAGATACCGATAAAATTCCTTCAAAAATTCAATGGCGGGCAACCGATAGTACTGCCGAAGATTGGCAACAAGCTAAAGCCATGATGTTGGCATTTTGGGATGGTATGGATAAAAGTGCCCTGCGTATTGACTTATGGACCAAGGACATGATGGTTGATGAAATGGCCGATTTTTATTATCAAAACCTAATGTCAATGGCAGATACTTTTGGTCGTGCTACTCAGCATAAAGAACTGGTGGAGGAAATGAAAAACTTTGCCAAAAGCTTTTACCAAAAATTCCGCCAATTGCAAATGGAACAAAACAAATTGGTTTAACGCATTAAAAACTTTTTTATGAACTTGGAAGAAAAAATTATGGCTGAAATGAAAGAGGCCATGAAAGCGAAAGATGAGGCTTTATTACGTGGATTACGTGCCATAAAAGCTGAAATTATTAAAGCCAAAACGGAACCCGGCGCCAATGGTCAAATTTCAGCCGAAGCAGAATTAAAACTTTTGCAAAAATTAGTGAAGCAAAGAAAAGACTCGTTAGAGATATATCAACAGCAAAACCGCGCCGATTTAGCCACTAAAGAGCAAGAAGAAATTGCTGTTATAGAAAAGTTTTTACCGCAACAATTATCACCTGAAGCATTAAAAGCAGCAGTTCAGCAAATTATTAGTACAGTAGGCGCAACTTCTGCAGCCGACATGGGTAAAGTAATGGGTGTAGCATCTAAGCAATTAGCCGGTCAGGCAGATGGTAAAGCCATTGCTGCTTGTGTAAAAGAATTATTACAATAACCAACCCATTTTCAATATGCTTGCATTGGCACATTTATTGGCTGTATTATGTATTAACAAACATTAAATATGTATTTATGCTAATAGATGTGTTGATGCTTATTTTGTGTTTATTGGGCATTTACAAGGGTGTAAAGCGCGGCTTTGTTGTAGCCATATTTTCAATCATTGCTTTAATAGTTGGTTTGGTAGTAGCATTTAAAACCTTTGAATGGGTGGCCATTTGGCTAAAAGCGCAAACTGCCTTAACAACGCGTTGGTTAAGTTTCATTGCTTTTTTATTGGTACTTATAGCTGTAATTATTGTTATTCATTTGTTGGCGAATGTATTACAGCATACCCTTGAAATGCTGTGGATGGGTATGTTAAACAAAGTTTTGGGTGCAGCATTATACGTATTTATGTATGTTAGCATTGGTGCTATTATTATATTTTACGCCACGCAATTGCCCATTTTAAATAGCCGGGTACGGGAATCTTCTAAAACATTAGGTTTTATACAGGCATATGTTCCTGCTTTGCTACATAAAGCAGCATCAGTTGTGCCGTTTTTGGAGAACAGTTTGCAAAGGTTACAATCTGTTTGGTAAGTGGTAATTAGTCAGGTTTTCTCAAACTTTTTCAATTAAATTTTGTAAACTGCACAATACCAATAGGAATACAATAACTTAGCTGAATAATTATCAGCAAAAAACGGCATTCAAAACCGCTAAACTTGGTTTTTTCCATATAATTTGCTTTTATTTGTAAATAAACACGTAGTAGCATTTGGTTAAGAAAAGCAACATGAAGTACCAATTACATCAAATAGAAAAGTTTAAGTTTCTCGAAGAAGGCGAGGGTGAACCATTACTATTACTACATGGCCTTTTTGGGGCGTTAAGTAATTTTTCCGATTTAGTTGAGCACTTTCGCAAAACCCATAAGGTTATTGTACCCATTTTACCCCTATTTGAACTTGATATTTTTCATACCACCGTTCATGGCTTAGCAAAATTTGTTCATAAGTTTATTGAAATGCGTGGTTATGAAAACATTAATCTTTTAGGAAATTCATTAGGTGGCCACGTTGCCTTAGTGCATATTTTAAAACATCCCGAAAAAATTAAAACCTTAACCCTTACAGGAAGTTCAGGACTTTTTGAAAATGGTATGGGCGATAGCTATCCCAAACGTGGCGATTACGAATATATTAGGAAAAAAACGGAGCTAACTTTTTACGATCCGGCAATGGCAACCAAAGAATTGGTTGATGAAGTGTTTGAAATTACCAATAACCGGTTAAAAGTTATTAAAATTATTGCATTGGCTAAAAGTGCCATTAGAAGCAATTTAGGCGAAGAATTGAACCAAATTAAACAACCCACTTTACTTATTTGGGGTAATAATGACACCATTACTCCTCCGTTTGTGGGCCAGGAATTCAATAAGCTGATACCCAATAGTGAATTGCATTTTATTGATAAATGCGGACATGCACCAATGATGGAAGTGCCCGATGAATTCAATAAAATATTAGAGGCTTTTTTAGCTAAAACAAAACAATCTGCGGCTCCAATACGTTAGTTTCAAAAATGGCTTTTTTAGTTAAATGAATCGGTATGTTGGTTCAGGAATATAAACGCACATATTATCCCATTCTGCAATTAACCGATACGGCTAAACAAGCTATTGTTTTAATGGAAGATTATTTTGTTGAACATTGGCCTGTTTGTACCAATGGCACTTTTGTTGGTATTTTGAATAGAGATGCTTTAGCGTCTGTATCCGAAGAAGCATCACTTTCTGAATTAATTGATGAATTTATTCCGGTAGCTGTTTTAAATACCGACTTTATTTTTACCGCCGTAAAACTTGCTGCTTTAAACCATCTTACATTGGTTCCGGTGGTAACACCTGAAAATATTTTAGATGGAATTGTAACAGCAAATGATTTGCTGCGGGCTACCGCACATTATACCGGCATTGAACTACCAGGAGGAACCATCGTTTTGCAAATGGAACGAAAAGAGTATTCTTTCGGGGAAATTAATCGCTTGGTAGAAACAAATGATGCATTTATTACGCAGTTAAACTCTAGCATCAATAGCAACAACGGGTTATTAGATGTTATCATTAAAATAAACAAAACGGAAATAAGTGATGTGGTAGCTACATTTCAACGCTATGAATACAATGTGCTGTATTATTTAGGCGATGAATGGTACACAAATGAGCTGAAGGATAATTACAACAACCTAATGAATTATTTAAATGTTTAGGCATCCTTTCTGCATTCATTTAAAACTGAACGGTGCCCCCTTGTTGTTAATTTTTCCTGCGTTTTCCAACAAATAGCAGTTAAACCTTACTTTTACCGCCCAAAAATCACATTTTTTGCTATTATGCGCTATTGGTGCCTTGTAATTTTATTATGCAGTTGTTTACCTACGCAGGCACAAATTTCTGACTCCTTACAACAACCTATTGAATACATTATTGGCGGTATTTCCATTTTTGGGAATAAAAAAACCAAAGACTACATCATATTACGAGAAGCTACTTTAAAAAAAGGTGACCGCGTTACACCAGACCAATTGTCTCAAAAATTAATTGAATCGAAACAATTAATTTATAACACCGGTTTGTTTGTTGATGATAGTGTTTATGTAGATAGACTGCAAGGCAATGTTGCCTTTATTCATATTCGGGTAAAAGAACGGCTGTATTTTTTACCCTTGCCTTATTTTAGATTAGTTGATAGAAACTTCAATGAATGGTGGGTGCAACAAAACCGAAGTTTAAGTAGGGTGAATTATGGTATAAAGTTTAATTACAACAATTTTACCGGGCAAAACGATAATTTAAATATTTGGTTAATCAATGGTTATAACCAACAAGTGGCACTGCGTTATAACTTACCTTTTTTTGATAAAAGCTTGAAACAAGGCATTAATGTTGGCTTTGGCTATTCCAACCAACGCGAAATTAATTATGCTACCAGTTTAACCAACCAGCAATTGTTTTTTAAAAACGATAATAATTATGCCCGAACATTTTATAGAGTAGATGCCACGTACTCCTACCGTCCCGATCAGTTTCAACGGCATTATTTTCGGGTTTCATATGATAGTGATAACATAGCAGACACTGTTGCAGCTTTAAACCCAATGTTCTTTCCTAATGGCGCAACTCAGGTTAAATACATTGATTTTACTTACTTGTATCAATATTTTAATACAGATTACAATGTTTATCCCAGCAAGGGATGGCAGGCACAAGCCAGCTTATATAAACGGGGCATTGACAAAACCACCAACATGTGGCAAGTGGGTTTATATGGATTGTTTGCAAAACCTATTTTGCCCAAAACTTTTATAGTGGCCGATGCTTCTGCCACCATTAAATTCCCCTACAATCCTTATTTTTTTAGTCAGGCTTTATTAGGTTATGGCAGTTACCAAATGCCCGGGCTTGAATATTATGTGGCCGATGGAATGGCGGGGGGCTTAGCACATTTTTCATTAAATCACCAGTTTTTAAAATACATTTTTAAAAACCCGATTAAAAGCAAAACCCACGATAAAATTCCATTTCGTTTTTATGCCAAAATTTATACAGATGTTGGTTATGCTTACAACCCATACATTAACAACAATTTGTTGAACAATAAATTGCTGCACACATGGGGTTTTGGGTTAGATATTGTGTCCATTTACGATTTTGTTTTTCGACTGGAATATAGCTTTAATCAACTCGGGGGCAAAGGGCTATATTTGCATGCTAATAATGGTTTTTAAAAACGTAAATCAAAATTTAAAACCAATTGGGTATATCAAAATGCGTACACAAAGCGTTTAAGTAGCAATCTGTAAAAGTGTACGCAAAATTGCTATTACAAATTAATTACACATGAAAGTAGCTATTTATAGCCGTGGTTTAGATATTGAGCAGGGTAATCCTCTGCAGCAATTGGTTCAACTGTTGGTGCAACATAAAATCGGCATATTAATTTACCGCCCATTAATGAATAGAATTAATTTGCCTGACGATTTGCTGAAACACATTGCTGCCTTTGAAAGCGCCGATGATTTTGACCCGGAAGTAGAATGTCTCATTAGTTTAGGGGGCGATGGCACCATGTTGGATGCAGTAACATTAATAAGAAATACCAATATCCCCATATTGGGCATTAATTTTGGTCGTTTGGGCTTTTTGGCCAGTATCGGTCCCGATGATTTATTAAGTGCAGTTGATGCCTTGCTGAACAGAACATTTGTGGTAGATAAAAGAAGTTTATTGCATATTGATGCCAATGTGCCACTGTTCAATAATGCACCCTTTGCCTTAAATGAATTTTCCATTCATAAACGCGATACTTCGCCAATGATTAAAATTCATACTTATTTAAACGGTGAATTTTTAAATACTTATTGGGCCGATGGTTTAATTATTGCAACACCTACCGGTTCAACAGGCTACAACATGAGTTGTAATGGGCCTATTTTATATCCCGATTCGCCCAGCTTTGTTATTACCTCTGTTGCGCCGCATAATTTAAATGTTCGTCCCATAGTGGTAGCCGATACCAGCGTAATTTCATTTGAAGTAGAAGGCAGAACCGATCAATTTATTTGTGCTTTAGATGCCCGCAAAGAAATTGTTGACATTAACACACAAATAGCCATACGTAAGGAAAAGTTTTATGTAAACCTGATTCGTTTAAATGAAAACAGTTTCCTTTCAACCCTGCATAACAAGCTTACTTGGGGGCTTGATAAAAGAAATTAACAGTTGATAAAGTTATTTTATGATAAAATGAAATACTTTGCACCTATATTTACATCCGGAAATACCACCATGTAATGATAAAAAGATATTGGCTGCTATTTGCCTTATTTATACTCTTCGCCCTGCCTGTACAAGCTCAATTATATGATAGCTTCGTGCATGACGGGGAATTTGGTGCATCAATTGGCTTAGATCATTATTTCGGCGATTTAAATCCTACCGGTAAATTAAACAAACCCAAATTTGCAGCAGGCTTATTCTATCGCAAACAAATTAATAATTACGTTGGGGTTCGTCTTTCGGGTAACTACTTGTTTTTAGGTTATTCCGATAAGTATAGTGATAACCCATTTCAACGCCGCCGTAACCTTAGTTTTAATACCGACATTTGGGAAATGGCTATAAGTGGCGATTTTAACTTCTTCAAATTCATTCCCGGTGTGCCAGAATATAGTTTTACGCCTTATGTAAGTTTAGGTGTTGGCATATTTTCTTATAATCCTTACACCTATTTAAACGGAACAAAAGTTTATTTACGCCCATTAGGTACTGAAGGTCAAGGAAGCCCTCTTTACCCTAATCGTAAACAATATGGTACTACTGCCTTGTGTGTGCCTTTTGGTATTGGTGCCAAATATGCCTTAAATGAAAAAATGAATGTGTTTGCAGAAGTAACCTACAGATTTACCTCTACCGACTATATTGACGATGTTAGTACTACATATGCACCCGATGCTTTTCCGGCGGTAGATGCCAATGGAAATCCTACCACTTGGTTTTTATTGCAAGATCGCAGCTATGAAACCGGAACAGTTATTGGCATAAAAGGTCGCCAGCGTGGCACCAGTTTAAAAAACGACTCTTATGTTTCATTGCAAATAGGCATATCTTTCAATATTCAATCGTATAAATGCCCTACGCATTAAAATTTTAATGCTTGCGGTGAACCGGATAAAATTAAAATTTGCTGAAAATTTAAACTAAGAGCCGGCAAATACAAAAACATTAATCGGCGCACCATATTTTTATTTGCAATACCATTGCTTTCCATACATTTGCCGCTACAAATTGTAAAAGGTGTGTCATGCCTGCTTTGCTGCAACAAATTGATAAAGCTAAATTACCCCGCCATATTGCCATAATTATGGATGGAAACGGGCGTTGGGCCGAAGAAAAAGGCCAGGAGCGCTTGTATGGTCATTTTCATGGGGTTGAAAGTGTTCGCAATATTGTAGAAGGTTGTGCGGAATTGGGTATTGAATATCTTACTCTTTATGCTTTTAGTACAGAAAATTGGGATAGACCACAACCGGAAGTAGAAGGCTTAATGACCTTATTGGTTGAAACCATTCGTAAAGAAGTGCCCACTCTTTGTAAAAACAATATTCGTTTGCATGTAATTGGCGAATTAAGCATGTTGCCCGATTTTGCTCGCACCGCTTTGCAGGAAGCACTTGACCTTACCGCTGCCAACACCGGTCTTAACCTGGTTATGGCTTTAAGTTATAGCAGTCGCTGGGAATTGGTGAATGCCGTTAAAAACATTGCTAAAGATGTAAAAGCGGGTAAAATTGAACCGGAAACTATTACACAAGATACCCTACAACAATATTTAAGCACCAGTAATTTACCCGATCCCGAATTAATGATTCGAACCAGTGGCGAATACAGAATTAGCAACTTTTTATTATACCAGTTGGCTTATGCTGAATTATATTTTACCAATACCCGTTGGCCCGACTTTAGAAAAGAAAACTTATATGAAGCTATTATTGATTTTCAAAATAGGGAACGCCGTTTTGGAAAAATTAGCCAACAAATTAAAGCGGAAGAATTACACAAATAATATTTTCATGCACTTTACCCATAAATTTTACGGTCAATTTAACAAACACTTACAATTATTCCCTTTAATTTGCTCCAATTAATATATGCTGAAACAACTGTCTAATGCTACTTTTTTATGGTACAATAGATCGGCAACCATACCAAAAAACCCTATTCGGATGCAGAAAACGCTTAAGCTTTTGACACTTGCTTTTTTTCTTAGTTGCTTTCACCTGTCTGTATTTGCCCAACAAAAGGCTGATACTACCATTACATCTATAGACGCCGATTTGATTAATATTTTCAATCAAAAAACACCCAAAAAATATAAAATTGAATCCATAAAAGTTACCGGTAACAAGTATTTCGATGAAAATTTGCTTATTTCCATATCCGGTTTAAATGTGGGCGATGAGGTTGTAATTCCCGGAGGCGACAATTTTTCCCGTGCTATTAATAAGTTATGGAGTCAAAACTATTTTTCTGACGTTGAAATTTATATTACCAAACTGCATGGCACTAATATAGACATTGAAATTAATGTAACTGAGCGCCCTCGCTTATCTAAATTTTATTTTAAAGGTATTGGCAAAGGTGCTATTGACGATTTGAACTCTAAAACAGGTTTAGTGCCCGGAAGAGTGGTTACCGAAAACATGAAACGTACGGCTTCTGAAGCCATCAGAAAATATTTTTTTGATAAAGGATATCAAAACGCCCATGTAACCATCCAGGAAATTAAAGATTCAACCCGCTCTAATTCTATGGATTTGGTATTTATAGTTGACCGCGGCGGGAAAATAAAGATTAGTGATATTTATTTTGCCGGTAATGAAAATGTTGATGCTTCTAAACTGAAGCAACAAATGAAAGGAACTAAAGAAAAAGGGCATTTTACATTATATCCTTCTATTGATACCAGTGGATTCATTAAACCCAAACCCTATACTTTTCAACAATACATGCACGATAAGGGTTTCCTGAATTTTACCGATACGCGTAAAGTACTTTCACCCTACATCCGCATAAAGCCATTTGTTTCTGCCAAATTCAACGAAAAAAAGTATAATGAGGATAAGGATGCCATTATAGATTATTATAACTCTATTGGCTATCGCGATGCGCAAATTACCCGCGACCAAGTGTTTAAAAACTCAAAAGGCAATTTAGATATTGATATTCAGGTAAGTGAAGGGCATAAATATTATTTCGGTAATATTTCCTGGAGAGGGAATACCATTTATTCCGATTCAATTTTATCGGTAATTCTGGGTATTAAAAAAGGGGATACCTATAACATGGAAATTTTAAACAAGCGCTTGGGTAAAGGTGGTGGTGTACCCGATGGTAGTGCTGATATTAGCAGCTTGTATTTGGATAATGGTTATTTGTTTTTCCGTGCCGACCCGGTTGAAACTGCTGTTTATAACGACACTATTGATTATGAAATTAGAATGGTAGAAGGTCCGCAGGCTACTATTAAAAATGTACGTATAGCAGGAAACGATAAAACGAAGGAATATGTAATACGCAGGGAATTGCGTACCATTCCGGGTGAAAAATTCAGCCGTGCCGATTTAATTCGTTCTCAGCGTGAAATTGCCCAGTTAAATTATTTTAACCAGGAAAAAATTGGAATTAACCCTGTACCCAATCCCGATGATGGAACAGTTGATATAAATTATACTTTAGAAGAAAAATCGAGCGACCAGCTAGAGTTAAGTGCCGGTTGGGGTGGTGCCATTGGGTTAACCGGTACCGTGGGTGTTTCTTTCAATAACTTCTCAATTAAAAATATTTTCAGCAAAAAAGCTTGGGATCCTTTACCCATGGGTGATGGTCAAAAGCTTAGCTTTAGGGTGCAAAGTAATGGTCGTGCATTCCGTTCGTATAACTTTTCATTTACGGAACCTTGGGTAGGTGGTAAAAAACGCAATGCGCTAACGTTTTCTATCTATGATACCAAGTTTGCCAATGCCTACGATCCGCTTACCGGAACTTATACTGCTGCAGCTGCAGGACGTTCATTCTTAAAAACAACCGGTGCCTCTGTTGCCTATAGTAAACAGCTAACTTGGCCCGACGACTATTTTTCACTTTCATTTTCCGTGAACTATACGCGTTATCAATTGGTAAACTATGCCATAAGCCAACAGTTAAAACTGCGCGATGGTACTTTGTTTAATAATGGTATTTCCAACAACTTTAACTTTAAAGTGGCATTGCAACGTTCATCGGTTAACCAACCCATGTTCCCAACTTCGGGTTCAACCTTCTTGGCCAGCTTAGCAGTAACACCACCTTATTCGTTATTTAACCCATCCGTTGTTTATCAAAACGATCCATATAATTTTATTGAATACCATAAATGGCGTTTTAACGGAGAATGGTACGTGCCTTTAAGTAAGGGTACCGGCGAAGACCACAACAAAATGTTTGTGTTGAAGTTGGCGGCTAAGTTTGGATTTTTGGGCCGTTACAACCCGCAATTACAAATTTCGCCGTTCGAACGTTTTCAGTTGGGTGATGCCGGTTTAAGCAACCAATATGCATTAATTGGATACGACATCATTTCGCAACGTGGTTACCCGGTTTATGAAAGTTCTAACCCTCGCATTAATCCCGACCAAACCGGGGCAAGCCAATACTTTACCATGTTTAACAAGTATACGGCCGAGTTGCGTTATCCGTTAAGTTTAAATCCAAGTAGTACTATTTACGCCGAATCGTTCTTCGAAGCTGCCAATGGTTGGTACGATTTGAAATATTATAATCCATTCCAGTTGCGTCGTTCAGTTGGTGTGGGTATGCGTTTCTTCTTACCCATGTTTGGATTGTTAGGATTTGACTATGGTATTGGTTTAGACCGTTATACACCGGGTGCAAGCCTTAAGGATATTTCTAGATTTACCTTTATGTTAGGATTTGAACCTGAATAACTTTCAAATGAATTCATTTAATTTGTGCGAAACCATTCAAACCAATTATTTTTTGGCAGACAACACAATTAACCTGTTATGAAAAAAATATTGCTATTGATGATAAGTTGCTTTTTACTAAGCACCATGTTTGTAAAGGCACAGCGCTATGCAGTAATTGATACAAAGTACATTTTAAATAAAATGCCCGAGTATATTCAGGCTAACAAACAAATTCAATTAATTAGCGAGCAATGGCAAAAAGAAATTGATGATAAACAAGCTGCACTTGACCAAATGTATAAGAATTATGCAGCAGAGCAGGTAATGTTAAGTGATGAACTTAAAAATAAACGTGAAGCAGAATTATTTAACAAAGAAAAAGAAGTACGCGATTTACAAAAAAAACGGTTTGGTTACGATGGTGATGTATTTAAAGAAAGACAACGTTTGATTAAACCCATACAAGACAAAGTTTACAATGCTATTCAAAAAATTGCAGTGGAAAAAGCATATGATTTTGTATTGGATAAAAGTGAAGGAATTACCGTTATATTTGTCGACCCAAAATTAGATAAGAGCGATGACGTGCTCCGCGTTTTGGGCATAAAACCATAAATTTTTACAAAAAGCAAACAAAAAACAACCTATAAAACAAAAAAAATGAAGAAAGTAATAGTATTAGTTGCCGCCTTTGGTTTGACTATGGTTATGGCGGGTACCTCAATGGCACAAAACATTAAAATTGGCATTTTTGACGAGCAAAACGTTTTAGCTTTAATGCCCGGTATTCAAAAAGTAGATACCTTATTGAATCAATACATGACCGATTCATTAAACGAGCAGAGAGATTATGCTATTAGTGAGTTTAAAAGAAAAGATAGCATTTTTAAAGCAGATTCAGCTAAAATGAATTCAAGCATGAAATCAATTATGCAACGCGATTTGGCTGATCAATTTGCAAAATTGCAGAACTGGCAACAATATCAAAACCAAATGATGCAGCAAAAACAAGCTCAATTGTTGCAACCTTTTTATGATATTATCGGAAAAGCATTTCAAGAAGTAATGGCAGAACAAAAATACACTTACGTGTTTAAACCCGATGCTTTGTTATATGCAGAAAAATCGGAAGAATTAACGCTACGTGTATTGGCGAAAATGAAAATTCCATTACCCAAAGAAATTCAAGATCAAATAAAAGCTTTGGGTATTAGCACCAGTGGTACTACAACCCCTGCTCCCGCTAAACCGCCCGTAAAACACTAAAATTCATCAATCAACAATATTCAAAGCATCTGTGCTGCATAAAGCCCGGATGCTTTCTTATTTTTGAAATATGCAAGAAAACAAAGGACCCATAGGGGTTTTCGATAGTGGCTATGGCGGATTAACCATTTTAAAAGATATTGCTGCATTATTACCGCAATACGATTATTTATATTTGGGCGATAATGCTCGAACACCATATGGCTCACGAAGTTTTGAAACGGTTTATCATTATACCTTAGAATGCGTAAAATGGTTTTTTGAACAAGGGTGTTCCTTGGTTATTTTAGCCTGTAATACAGCATCGGCCAAGGCATTGCGTACCATTCAACAAAAAGATTTACCTGTATTGGCGCCCAATAAAAGAGTGTTAGGGGTAATTAGGCCAACCGCCGAAATTATTGGTCAATATTCCCTTTCAAAGCAAATTGGAATTCTGGGAACACAAGGCACAGTGCTTTCGCAATCATACCCTATTGAAATACAGAAATTTTTTCCCGAAGTAACCGTTTGGCAGCAAGCATGCCCAATGTGGGTACCTTTAATTGAAAATAATGAACACTTGAATGAAGGGGCTAATTATTTTGTTAATAAATACATTCAACAACTGTTACAGCAAAATGCCAACATTGATACAATATTGTTAGCATGTACGCATTATCCTTTGTTGTATCCGAAAATTAAAGCGGCACTTCCTGCACACATTCAGGTAATTATGCAAGGAAATATTGTGGCACAAAGCCTGCAAAATTACTTGCAACGCCACCCTGAAATAGAAGCAAAATGTACCCAAAATGGGCGGCAAGCCTTTTATACAACAGATGATGATAGTATTTTTGAGCAACAAGCTACTTTATTTTATGGCAGTGAAATAACGGCACAACAGATTGATTTAGGTTAAAATATAGCATACAATTAAGCCTTTTTTACGGGTAGAAATTGTATAAAATTCATTTTTTAATTACAGTTTTCAAAAAAACTGCCTTGAAAATTACCAATTTTAATCCGCTACCCTTACCTTTGCCATCCTTTCACAAAACGAGTGGTATGGTGGCCACTGTTGAAGTTGAAAAATTATTTTTGGGTTAGCAAAACAAAATTATTATGAAACGTACATTCCAACCTCACAAGCGTCGCCGCAAATCGGTACATGGCTTCCGCAAGCGTATGCAAACTGCTAATGGAAGAAAGGTGTTAGCCAGTCGCAGAAGGAAAGGTCGCAAGAAGTTAACTGTATCTAGCGAAAAAGGTTTAAAATAGCAATTTCAAAATTCTTTATATCTTTAAAAGCCTCACCCAAAATATGGACGAGGCTTTTTTTATTGAAAACAGATTAGCATGACCAACGGGCTTTATGCTTATTCAAAACCCGAAAAACTAAAAAGTCGAAAGCAAATAGAAGCTTTGTTTGCCGGTGGCCAACAATTGTATGCTTACCCTATTAAAATTTTTTATAACCTTACAAACAATATAGCGGAACAAACACATTTATTGCAGGCCGGTGTAGCGGTTAGCAGCCGTTATTTTAAAAAAGCGGTTCATCGCAACTATATTAAACGCCTGTTACGTGAGGCTTATCGTTTGAATAAAGTTGAATTAAAAACTGCAGTTTATCAAAAACAAGTAAAGTTGAACTTGTTTATTATTTATGTAGGCAAAGAAATGCCTGAAAAAGATAAATTGCCGCATGTGGTGAAGAAGTTATTGCTTCAATTAAACCGTAAAGTGGATGAAATGGATAAGGAACATACTTAGTTGGCCATTGATAATATTGATTAAGTTTTATCAATATGTAATTTCTCCCAACATTGGACCCAAGTGCAGATTTACACCTACCTGTTCGCAATATGCTATTGAAGCATTAAAAAAATATGGTATAATAAAGGGTGGCTGGCTTTCATTAAAACGCATTAGCAAATGCCACCCTTGGGGAAGTCATGGGCACGATCCTGTACCGTAATTATTTTTTAGGCTGCGCAGGTTGTGGTGCAGTTAAAGCTTTTAGTTTGGCAAGTTGTTCCCGAATTTCATTCACAGTATAAAAACGGTAAACCTCCGGATCTTTATCACCTACTTTTTCAATAGAGGTCATTTGGTGAAACGGCGGTACCACAAATGCATCAGTATTAGCTGTAAGTTTTACGGCTGTATTTGGCGTAACAAAAAAATTGCGATTAGCTGCGGATACATTTTTCCCTTCAATAAGTTGGCTTAATGAATCAATGCCCTTTTCAAGTGTAGCTTGTTTAATGGTATCAACAGTAGTTTTTGGGGCAGCATAATTTTGGTAGGCACCTACAATAGTATCTTTTCTTGCATTCAGCATAAAAAAGCCATTATCATTTAAAGTAACAGGTGTGCTTGAACCATCTTCTGCTTTTATGGTAAGTGTTAATGGGCCTGAGCTATTAAATTCTACTGTTTTATCTGTTGCACCAGAGCCACCGGCCAAAGTAATGGTTTTATTATCAGTATTAACATTAATATCGCCTGTAGCAACTATCATTACTTTTTTTGTGTTGTTCGATGAACAGGCTGCAAATAATGCGGCAGAAAATGCAAAGTAGGTAAATTTTTTAAGCATTGTTTTAATGATTTTGAGTGTTAAAAAAGTATGAGCGTTTCATTAATTATTGTCGGCATAAATTTTTTCAATTTCAGCTGCATATTTTTCCATGATAACTTTTCTGCGCAGGCTCATTTTCGGTGTCATTTCACCTGTATCAATGCCCCATTCAACCGGCAATAATTCAAATTTTTTAATTTGTTCTACATGGTTAAACAGCTGGTTGTATTTATCAATAATTTTTTGGTATTGTTCAATTACTTTGGGTTCGCGAATAGCTTGTTCTTTACCGGTAAAGGGAATATTGTTTTCCTTCATCCATGATTGCAAGGTAGAAAATGATGGAACAATCAGGGCGCCTACAAATTTTCTTTCGGGGCCTACAACCAATACCTGTTCAATAAAAGCACTTTCTTTTAACTTGTTTTCTATAGGTTGCGGTGCAACATATTTACCACCGCTGGTTTTAAACAATTCTTTTTTCCTGTCGGTAATTTTTAAGAAACCTTCATCCCATTCACCTATATCACCTGTATGAAGCCAACCATCTATTACTGCTTCGGCAGTTAAATCGGGGCGTTTGTAATAGCCAACCATAACACAGGGTCCGGACACCAATATTTCACCATCAGCAGCCAATTTCACCTCAATACCTGAAATGGGGGGACCAACCGTACCGAATTTTTTACCGCCGGGTGTTTTTCTGTTAACACAAATCACCGGACTGTTTTCGGTGGGGCCATACCCCTCATATACCGGAATTTGTGCAGCATTAAAAATGCGCAATAGTTTTACCTGACAGGCGGCACCACCGGTAACTATGTATTTTACATTTCCGCCTAATGCAGCACGCCACTTGTTAAAGATTAAACGATTGGCTAATGCTAATTGCAAATTATACCACCAACCTTTATTAATACGGTTATCATATTGAGTACCTAAAGCAACTGCCCAAAAAAACAATTTGCGTTTTATGCCGGTAAGTTGGCTGCCGGTATGCATTATTTTCTCAAATACTTTTTCCAACAAACGGGGAACTGTGGTAAAACCGTCGGGTTGCACTTCTTTTAAATTATCGCCAATAGTATCTAAACTTTCAGCGTAATAAATGGAAATGCCACTGTACAAATAAATATAAGTTACTGTTTTTTCGAAAATATGGTTCAGTGGTAAAAAGCTTAATACTTTACTTTCCGGCGCATCTTCAAACGGGAAGCTTTCTTTACTAAACATTACATTGCTGTAAATATTGCTATGGCTTAACATTACACCTTTGGGTGTGCCGGTTGTGCCTGAAGTGTAAATAATGGTGGCTAAATGAGATGTTGGAATTTGTGAACGAATGTTTTGTATGGCTTGAAGTTGAGTTTCGTCTGTCACCAATAATTCACGCCAATTTCTGGCTCCTTCAATATTATTGAATGTGAAAATGTGTTGTAACGTAGGCACATTGGCTTGTACACCTTTAATCTTATCTAAAAGGTCGGCACTGCTAACAAATATGGTGGTAACTTTTGAATCGTTTAAAATAAATTCAATTTCAAGAGGGTTTGTAGTGGGGTACAACGGAACCAAAATAGCACCACACTGTTGCACGGCTAAATCGGTAATTACCCATTCGGGGCGATTGTTACTAATAATTGCCACTTTGTCGCTGCCTTCAGGTGTAAAATCGTTTCCACTAATACCTAATGAGCGAATGCCGGCACTGAGTTGTAAGGATAATTGCTGAATTTGTTGGGTGCTATAGCTGCGCCAATGACCGTTTTCTTTAGCAGCCAACATGGTTTCTTTAGGAAAATGCTGTAATTGGTGGTCAATTACATCGAATAAGCGTTTGGGTGTAAGCATAATGGCAAATCGTTATTACTAAATGAATTTTTGTTTGCAACAAAATACAATTTAAGTAAACCACTTTAATTAAAAAAACAGAACCTGCTTTAATAGTGGTTTAGGAACGCAAACTTTGTAAATTCTTAACTAATTTATTGATGATAGAATTGCCCCATCGGTATTTTAAAAATTCTATTGCTTTGGTATTGTTTAAAAGCATTGGCTTCTGAAGCATGTTGCTGTACCCAGGTTTGGTATTGAGCGGGGCTGGCAGCTGCACCAAATATCCATTGGTTATAAGCTTCAAACATACCATCACGCAAAAAATATTGCCATTGATCGAATAAACGAGAGGGGAACTGTTGGTTTAGGCCGCCATTATACCAATCTAACACAAAGCGGGTTCTTACTGCCAATAAATTATCGGGTGTAACACCTGTAGCAATTTGATAAATACTGTTTTTTAACACCTGCATACATGCCAGTGCAAAAGGTGTTTTTTTATATTCACTGGTCCATTGTTCGGGCTTAAATTGCGTGTATAATTTTTTGTAAGCATCTAACAATGTACTTTTCATGCCGGCAGTACGTGTAGTGTAGCTTTCAAGGTTTACAAAAATTTCACCATAATACATTACCCAAAATAAATTGGTATTGCTTTGGCTGTAATACATGGCTGCATTATAGTAGTTGCTGCTGTAATTAGGGTCGGCTTCAATTCCTTTTTCCCAATACTGAATAGCTTTATCTAAATTTTTGTTCATGGCCAATAACTCGCCATATTCATTGTATAATACACCACTGTTGGGAAATTTTTTGATGCCTTTTTCGTATAAATCAGCTGCTTGCTTATACTCGGCAATGGCTTTATAACACATGCCTAAAATTTGATAAGCTTGTTCGTCGGCACCTGGTTGCTCAATAATTTTTTTGCTAACATTAATTGCGCTGGCATAATCGCGGTTTAAGAAATTAGCAAAAGCCAGATCTTTTTGAATGTCTAAATTTTTAGGATCTTGTTGCAAAGCATTATTCAAAACCATAATGGCATTATCATAGTCGCCTTGTTGCAGCAATTGTTTACCATCTTTATACAATTGTGCGGCATCTTGTGTTTGCGCCAATGCTGCAATGCTAAATATGCCGAACAATAAAAATAAAGCAACACGTTTCATAAAAATACTTTTCTGGCTTACGCGAAAATACATTTATTCATAAATTAAATGTGTTAATAATCCATCGCGTAACTTAGGCTCAAACCAAGTGCTTTTGGGTGGCATTATTTCATTATTGTCGGCAATGGCAAATAACTGATCCATGGTAACAGGATAAAGGCTAAAAGCAACTTTCATTTCACCACTATTTACTCTTGCCTCCAATGCTTCCATACCTCTTATTCCGCCTACGAAATCAATGCGCTTATCGGTACGTTGGTCAACAATGTTAAAAATGGGTTCTAAAATGTTTTGTTGTAAAATACTAACATCTAAAATACCAATGGGGTCGGTATTATAACTGCCGGGTAATGCATTTAATTCATACCAATTTTCGTTAATGTACATGCCCATTTGATGAGGCTTTGTTGGCTTAAATGCTTTTTTGCCTTGGGGAATTACTGTAAAATTTTTTTGTAATGCTGTTAATAAACCCTCTTCATTGTGGTTGTTTAAGTCGGCAATTACCCTGTTATAGTCTAGAATAGCCAATTGATTGGCAGGGAATAAAGTAGTTAAAAAAAAGTTGGCACCTTGTGGTATGTTACCGTTAAACGATTTTCTTACTTTGGCTGCAGATGCCGCACGGTGATGACCATCGGCAATGTAAGTAACGGGCACTTGTTGCTGAAACAAATTGGAAATAGTATTTATGGCAGTGTCATCATTTACAATCCAAATGGTGTGGGCAATTCCATCATCTGCAACAAAATCATAAACCGGGGCTTTGGTATGGGTCCATTGTTCAACAAAAGCATCTATATCATTTACATTTCGGTAAGCTAAAAACACATTACCGGTTTGCGCACCGGTTTTGGTTATGTGGTTAATCCGGTCTTGTTCTTTATCAGGACGTGTAAATTCGTGTTTCTTTATAATGTTGTTATCATAATCATCAACAGCACTGGTACAAACAATACCGGTTTGACTTTTGCCGTTCATGATTAAACGATAAATATAATAGCAAGGTTTGCTTTCACGGAATAAAATTTCTCTTTTAATAAATGCGTTTAAATTTTGTTTGGCTTGTTCATATACCTCAGGTGCATGCACATCAATATTTTCCGGTAAATCAATTTCACTTTTAGTAATGTGTAAAAATGAATGTGGATTGCCTTGTGCTTCTATTTTTGCTTCTGCACTGCTTAATACATCATAGGGTTTGCTGGCTACAAATTTTGAGTATTGCGGCTGTGGGCGAAGGGCTTTAAAAGGTTGAATAATGGCCATGCTATTGTTAATTGATTTAAAAAGTGTTTATGAAATTATTTATCCGTGCTTTTGAGCAAAATATTGGGCTAATTCGCAAAATGCCTGAACGCTTTCTAACGGTAGAGCATTATACATACTTACTCTTATGCCACCAACGGTTCTATAGCCTTTTACACCTACCATTCCATTTTCGGTGCAGGTTTGCAAAAATGAAGACAGTAAGTTTTCATCTTTCATAAAAAATACTGCATTCATTAAACTTCTATCTTCTTTGGCAACATACGATGTAAAAATGGGTAAGCTGTCAATGGTATGGTAAAGTAATGCTGCTTTTTGTTTACTACGCTTTTCCATTTCAGTTAATCCGCCTTCTGCAACTATCCAACGCAGGGTGAGTAAAGCAACATAAATAGCAAATACCGGTGGTGTATTTAATAATGATTTTGCTTCAATATGTTTTTGGTAGTGCATAATGGGTGGAACAGGCTTTTGAATGGAAGCTGCCCAATCCTTTTTTATTACAACCAAGGTTACACCTGCAGCGCCCATGTTTTTTTGTGCGCCGGCATAAATAAGTGAACAATGGTTAAAAGGCATGGGCTTGCTAAAAATATCACTACTCATGTCGGCTACAAGTGGCAAGTTTGTTTCCGGTAAACTATGCCATTGGGTACCTTCAACCGTATTGTTGGTTGTAATGTGTAAATATTTGGCGTTGTTGGGTAGTGATAAGTTTTTAGGTATGTAAGTATGATTTTTATCTTTTGATGAAGCTGCAATGTGCACATTGCCAAAAAAACCGGCTTCCTGAATAGCTTTACTTCCCCAAATGCCATTGTCGCAATAGGCAGCAGTATCGTTGGGTGTTAGGAAGTTCATTGGAATTTGCATGAACTGTGTTGTGGCACCGCCATGTAAAAACAAAACTTCGTAATCATCATTTAGTTGCATTAGTTGCTTTACCAACGCTTTGGCTTCTTCAATAACAGCAATAAACCATTCGGTACGGTGACCAATTTCCAAAATTGATAATCCAATTCCATTAAAATCGTGCAATGCTGCAGCGGCTTGTTCTATTACAGGTGCAGGCAAAATGGAAGGGCCTGAATTGAAATTATGTTTTTTCATGATTGCTAAAAGTGCTGCAATTTAATTAAATAGCGGCAAAGCAATGCGTTAATAAATTCATGAAAACAAATGGTAGTTAGTCGTGTTCGGTAATTCCGCCACTAATAATAAATTTCATAGCTTCAGCAGCATTCATATTGTTTACAATACGAACTCTTTCTTTTGGAACAATGTAAGTAATACCACTAATGGCATAAGAGTGTGGCACATATACAACAATATGATCGGGCAAATTGAATCCTGATGCATCTTTGCTGGTTATAAAACCTAACCGCCATACATCATTGGCATCAACATTTACCATCACCGGTTTATCAAACTTCTTTTTATTACCCGAAAACGCTTCAAAAAAATCTTTTACTGAGGAGTAAATAAATTTTACGCCGGGCGTATGTTCTAAAATGGTATCGAATGCTTCAACAATTTTTGAAAAGATAAATGAAGAAGAGATGCGGCCTACCAATAGTACAACTATAACTACAACAATAAAACCAACACCGGGTATGCGTTTTAAGCTGCCATCGGGGTTTTCCTTAATTAAATCAGGAAAAATACTGTGAATAACATTGGGTAAAATACCATCAATAAAATTAAAACCACTTACCACCAGCCAAATGGTTATACCTATGGGTGCTAAAACTGCCAGCCCTTGTAATAAATATTTTAAAATATTACGCAGTAACAATTGAAAAACCAATGAAAGCCGGTTTTTTTTCATACCACAAGTTTACAATAAAATGAGTAATAAAGCGCATAAATCAATAAACCGGTTTTGTTTAAGCAAATTCGTCATCGGTTTTTTTAATGCTGTTTTCTTAATGGCGTTAATGCAGTTTTCTTTGTTTAGAAGTAATACTTAGTTAGTATTTATACAAAGTTGAGAAAAAATAATGATAGAAACTTTGGCAACATTAAAAGTTTCCATAGTTTTGCGCCCGTTATGGAAAATGAAATGCGAATTATTGCAAAAGCCCATGAGCTATTTATGCGCTACGGCGTACGTAGTATAAGTATGGACGAAATTGCCTCGCAGTTAGGCATGAGTAAAAAAACCTTATACCAATATTTTACTGATAAGGATAATTTGGTAGAACAGGTAATAGCAGATGAAATTAAAAGAAATGCAGAGCGCTGCACTTTTCAATGTCAACAAAGCGAAAATGCAATACACGAGGTTTTTTTGGCTATTGAAATGGTAGAAGATATGCTGAAAAACATGAATCCGCTATTGTTGTACGAATTGGAAAAATATCATCCCAAAGCTTTTCGACAATTCTATGAGCATAAAAACAAGTTTTTATATCAGGAGATTACTCGCAATTTGAAACGAGGTATTGAGGAAGAGTTGTATCGTTCTGATATAAAAATTGATATTATGGCGGCTTATAGAATCGAGTCAATTTTCTTAATATTTAATCCTGCCTTCAATCAATCTATCGGTAAATACAGTTTGGCAGAATTGGCTGAAGCCATTACGCAGCATTTTTTATATGGAATTGCAACTGCAAAAGGCCAAAAGTTAATTGCAAAGTATCTCCAAAAAGAATTGAATCGCGTATAAGTAACTAAAATAATATCTAAAACTTAAACTAATAAATGAAGGGTATGAAACAAAAATTAATGATACTGCTATTTATTACCATGGGCAGTAGTATTGTTTTAAAAGCACAAACCGGTGAGGGAATACATGCATTTTCATTACAACAATGCTTAGAATACGCACATAAAAACAATGCTCAAATAAAAAATGCTTTATTGAATGTTCAAATACAGCAGCAAATAAACCGAGGGGTAACGTCTGCCGCATTGCCGCAATTGAATGGCGGTATCAATACCAATTATTATCCTAATGTGGCAGTTCAGAGTTTTCCCAACTTTATTGCTGCTGCTACTTATGGAGTATTAGTACAGGAAGGTGTAAAAAATGGAGCAGGAAATCCTATCGTTGCTCCATCAGATTTTGGTTATGTACAGGCACAATTCGGTACACCCTATAATGCTACTGCCAGTGTAGCTCTTTCACAAATTTTATTTGATGGGCAGGTTTTTGTTGGCTTGCAAGCCCGCTCAACATCCATGCAATATCAGCAAAAGAATGTTGAGGTAACTGAAGAAAACATTAAAGCTAACATTTATAAAGTGTACTATCAGTTAGTGGTAAGTAAAACTCAGGTGGCATTGTTGGATGCTAATATTGAACGCCTGCAAAAATTGTTACACGATACTCAAGAAATGTATAAAAATGGTTTTGCCGAAAAATTAGATGTTGATAAAACTTCTGTTCAATTAGCAAACCTGCAAACAGAAAAACAAAAAACACTAAACAGTATTGCTGTTGGATATTTAGGATTAAAAATATTACTTGGTATGCCGGTAAAAGATTCACTGGTACTTACTGATAATATTAATGAAGATGTAATAAAAGACAATATTTTAAATGATACTGCTTATCAGTACACCAACCGAAAAGATTTTCAATACTTACAGTTAGTTAAAAAATTAAACCAATACAATGTAAAGCGTTATCAAATGAGCTATTTGCCCACTGTAACCTTATCCGGTTCATTTGCAAAGCAGGCATATCGCAGTCAGTTTAATTTTTTTGATAAAAAGGGCGATTGGTTTACTGCATCTGCCATTGGCTTAAATATTAGTGTGCCTTTGTTTGATGGATTTTCAAAAGATTCAAAAATTAAACAATCGCGTTTAGAACTCAAACAAACAGATAATTCTTTAGATGCATTGAAACTTTCTATTGATAATGATGTGAAAACTGCCCAGCTAAACTTTGCTACTGCCTTAGAAACACTCGATTTTCAAAAGAAAAATATGCAATTAGCTGAAACCGTATATAACCAAACCAAAAAGAAATATGAAGTGGGAACAGGAAGTAACACAGAAATAACTGCTGCTGAAACTGACTTGAAAACAGCCCAAACCAATTACGTTAATGCATTGTACGATGCTGCAATTGCCAGGGTTGATTACTTAAAAGCAATCGGAAAATTATAATTCATTCAAAAAATAAATTTATTATATGCAAAAAATATTTCAATACACTGTTATTGCTGCAACCGCTATTGCAATGGCTTCCTGCTCTGCAAAGTCATCGTCTTCTGAACTGCAAAATGAGAAGCAGCAACTGGCTGAACTAAAAAAGCAACAGCAAAAAATCAATCAACAAATTAGTGATTTAGAAAAGAAAATTGCACAGCAAGACACCGGTTTTGCCAATACTGAAAAAGCAAAGCTGGTAGTTTTATCAACCGTAACACCACAAACCTTTATTCATTACATTAATTTACAAGGGCGCGTTGATGCTGTTAATATTGCATACGTAGCGCCCAAAGGCGCCGGTGGTGTGGTAAAGGCTTTATATGTGAAGAAAGGTGATAAAATTCATAAGGGGCAATTATTATTGCAATTAGATGACGCCATAGCTAAACAAAGTTTAAATGCAGCACAACAAAATATTGCTACTGTACAAACACAGCTTGACTTTGCTAAAACATTGTATCAAAAACAAAAGAACCTGTGGGATCAAAATATTGGTACTGAAGTACAGCTAATCACCGCTAAAAACAATGTTGCAAATTTAGAAAGCCAATTGGCTGCTTTGCAAAAACAGTTAGATATTACCAAACAACAATTAGAATATACCAAGGTTTATGCAGACATTGATGGAGTAGCGGATGATGTAAATGTTCGTGTTGGTGAATTGTTTACCGGCTTCTCTGGCACCTCTCCACAAATTAAAATTGTGAATACCAGTAACTTGAAAGTTACCACACAGGTGCCGGAAAACTATTTGGGTAAAGTTGTAGTAGGTTCACCTGTAAAAATAACCTTACCAGATATTAATAAAACAATTGATGCCAATATTAGCGTAATTGGCAATTTAATTGATGCGAATAATAGAAGTTTTTTTGCTGAAGCAAAACTGCCTTCTGGAAAGGAATATTATCCCAATCAAGTAGCTGTTGTAGCTATTCAAGACTATAAAGCTAACAACGCTATTACTGCTCCCATTAATACTATACAGAATGATGAAAACGGGAAATATGTTTTAGTAGCTGTAAAAGAAGGCGGCCGATTGGTTGCCAAGAAACGTCCGGTAAAAATTGGTATGATGAATAGTGATAATGTAGAAATTTTAAGCGGTCTGCAACCGGGTGATCAAATTATTACCGATGGCTATCAAAGTTTATACGATGGTCAATTAATTACTACACAATTGTAGTACCGTTATTTTTATAGTTAACCTTATACATGCAGCTTTAAAATAAGTTTATGAGTTTATTAGAAGATATAAACAGTAAGTTCAAAGAGTTTGCACCAACTACATGGAGTATTAAAAACAAAACGGCCATGTACTTAATCATGCTCTTTGTAAGCATTGGTGGAATTTTTCAATTTGTTACATTGCCGAAAGAGCAATTTCCGGATATAGTTATCCCTACTATTTATGTGCAAACTATTTATGTAGGTAACTCTCCAAAAGACATTGAAAACTTAGTTACCAGGCCAATTGAAAAACAAATAAAGGGCATTACCGGTGCAAAAATTAAAAAGTTCACCAGTACTTCGCAGCAAGATTATTCTGCTATTACTGTTGAATTTGAAACTGATGTAAAAACTGAAGTAGCCCTACAGAAAGTGAAAGATGCGGTTGATAAAGCAAAGCAAGATTTGCCAACCGATTTAACACAAGAACCTACAGTATTAGAAGTTAGTTTTAGCGATCAACCCATAATGTATGTAAACATTAGCGGCGATTATGATTTGCAGCAACTAAAAAAATATGCAGATGATGTAAAAGATGAACTAGAAAATATTCCGCAAATTAATCGGGTAGATGAAGTGGGTGCGCCCGATCGTGAATTTCAAATTAATGTTGATAATTTTAGAATGGAGGCAGCCGGTATTACGTTTGATGATATTACAAATGCCGTGCAGCGCGAAAACCTTGATATTTCCGGCGGTTTATTAGATGTAGGAAATATGAAGCGCAACCTGCAAATTAAAGGTCAGTTAAAAACTGCTGCCGACATATCTAAAATTATTTTGCGCAACCAAATGGGTGCCCCTGTTTACTTAAAAGATATTGCGCACATTAAAGATACTACGAAAGAAAGCGAAAGCTTCGCCCGATTGGATGGTAAGAATGTTATTACTTTAAACATTATTAAACGTTCAGGCGAAAACCTAATTGAAACAAGTGATGCTGTGAAAGCAGTGGTTGAAAAAATGAAAGCATCATCACTTCCAAAAGATTTAAAGGCAGTTATTACCGGCGATCAAAGTATTAAAACAAGAAGTTCATTCAATGATTTAGTGAACTCTATCGTAATTGGCTTTGTGTTGGTTTTAATTGTACTTATGTTTTTCATGGGTGTCGTCAACGCTTTCTTCGTTGCCTTATCTGTTCCATTAAGTATGTTTGTGGCATTTGTATTTTTACCCGGCGCAGACTTAATTGTAGGTTCACACGTTACCTTAAACTTTATAGTGTTGTTTGCATTGCTGTTTGGATTGGGAATTATTGTAGATGATGCAATTGTGGTAATTGAAAATACGCATCGAATATTTACACAAGGCAAAGGTAAAATACCGATTCAAATCTCGGCCAGAATGGCTGCAGGTGAAGTATTTGTGCCTGTGTTGGCCGGAACGCTTACTACATTAGCACCCTTCTTTCCTTTATTGTTTTGGCCGGGTATTATTGGTAAGTTCATGATTTATCTGCCAACCATGCTCATCTTTACTTTAGCAGCATCATTAGTGGTAGCATTTATTATGAACCCTGTTTTTGCGGTTGATTTTATGAATCATCCGGAAGGAGAAGAGAAGCCTGCTAAAAAAGAGTTATTTAAAAAAGCTTCATTCTGGGTTGCCATTGTTATTGGCATTTTGTTAGATGTTATTGGTTTAACTTTCTTTGGCAACCTGCTACTGTTCTTCATGATTTTGGTAGTATTTAACCGCTTTGTGTTAGATGATGCCATTCATTATTTCCAAAATCATGGTCTTCCATGGATAATGAATCATTATGAAAACCTATTGCGATGGGCATTACACGGATGGCGTCCGGTAAAATTGTTGTTAGCAACCATTGCCTTGTTTTTTGTTGCACTAATTGGTTTTGCTGTAGCTATCAGTACAAATCACGTAGGTATAACTTTCTTTCCAAAAGGAGATCCTAACCAAATTTATGTTTATTTGAAGCTGCCGGTTGGAACCAACGTATTGTACACAGATTCTATTACACGTGTGTTAGAAGGTCGTGTAAATAAGGTTTTGGGTATTGATGAAGCCAAAGGCAAAACCAACCCTATTGTAGAAAGCGTAATTAGTAACGTTGCTGTTGGTGCTGCCGACCCTATGAGTGGTGATAGAAGTACTCGCAGTGAATTGGGTAGAATACAGGTTTCATTTGTAGAGTATGAAAAGCGTCACGGTATTTCTACAGCGCCATATTTAGATGAAATAAGAGCAGTAATGAAAGGCATACCCGGAGCAGAAATTACGGTTGACCAGGAAAGCTCCGGTCCGCCAACTGATCCCCCAATTAATATTGAAATTGCCAGCGAAAATTTTGATAATTTAATTAGTACTGCCACATCGTTGAAAAATTATTTGGATTCTATACAAGTGCCCGGAGTTGAAGAATTAAAAATGGATGTTGATTTAAAAAATCCGGAACTTACTTTAACTATTGATCGCGATAGAGCTTTAACGGAAGGAATTTCTACGGCACAAATAGGACAACAAATTAGAACTTCTTTATTTGGTCGTGAAGTTTCAAAAATTAAAGAAGGAAAAGATGAATATAAAATTCAATTACGCAGTCAAGACTATCAACGTCAGAATTTAAACGACTTGTTGAATATGCGTATTTCTTTCCGCGATATAGCTTCCGGCGGTGCAATTAAAAACATACCCATTAGCGCATTAGTAAAAGTTGAGCCAACAAACACCTTGGGAAGCGTAAAAAGAAAAGACCAAAAACGCTTAATTACACTGCGTTCAAATGTATTAACCAATCAGGGTTACGATGCAACAGGCGTAAATCAGGTACTGAAAAAATACATTGATCAGTTTAAGCCAAAAGTGCCTGCCGGTGTTACCATTAAACAAACCGGAGAGGGCGAACAACAAGCTGAAACAGGTGCCTTTTTAAGTAAAGCTTTACTAATTGCATTAGGTTTAATTTTAGTCATTTTAGTACTGCAATTCAATAGCGTTAGTAAGCCTATTATTATATTAACCGAAATTATTTTCAGTGTAATTGGCGTGTTGTTGGGTTTTGCTATTTCCGGTTTGCAAGTATCGGTGGTAATGACCGGCTTAGGTATTGTTGGTCTTGCAGGTATTGTAGTTAAAAATGGAATTTTAGTAATTGAGTTTGCCGATGAACTACGTGGGCGTGGAATGAAAACTCGTGAAGCTGTAATCGCTGCTGGTAAAACACGCATTATTCCTGTATTATTAACTGCTTTAGCTGCTATATTAGCATTTATACCTATTGCAGTTGGTTTTAATATTAATTTTATAACGCTGTTCTCAGAATTAAATCCGCACATTTATTTTGGCGGTGATAATGTGGTGTTCTGGAAGCCTTTGTCATGGACCATTATTTTTGGTTTGGCTTTTGCCTTCTTCATGACATTGATTATTGTACCTTCTATGTACTTGATAGCAGAGCGTTTACGCAAACCTATGCGCCGCATGTTTGGTGGTAAATGGATTAGCTTTTTGGCTATACCGCCATTTACAATCATCTTCCTGCTATTAATCATAATAACACTAATTAATCACAGAAGGCATGTTCAAAAAAGGAAACGTATGCAATTGCAAAATGTTAATGATGCATTTATAGGAAGTTGGTTCTAAACTTCCATCAAAAAACAAAAACCGCTATGATTTTGTAGCGGTTTTTTATTTTTCTATTTTGAAATAATTAGCTTTTGTATTTTCACTAAAAAAATAAGTATGCTGCAAAACCATGAAATTGATTACCGAATTATAGGCGAAGAAATGCAATATGTTGAAATTGAGTTAGACCCTAATGAAACCGCTGTTGCTGAGCCGGGTGCATTTATGATGATGGACGATGGCATTAGTATGCAAACTATTTTCGGTGATGGCAGTAATCAAAATAATGGATTATTAGGGAAACTGTTTTCAGCCGGAAAACGCATGTTGGTAGGGGAAAATTTGTTTATGACAGCTTTTACCAATACAGGAGTGGGTAAAAAGCATGTAAGCTTTGCGGCGCCTTATCCCGGTAAAATTATTCCATTAGATTTATATAGGCTTGGTTACAAAGTAATTTGCCAAAAGGATGCTTTTTTATGTGCTGCAAAAGGGGTTAGCATTGGTATTGAATTTCAACGCAAATTAGGTACAGGGTTATTTGGTGGTGAAGGTTTTATTATGGAAAAGTTAGAAGGTGACGGAATGGCGTTTGTGCATGCTTGCGGCCATGTAGAACAAAAAGAATTGCAACCGGGTGAATTACTTAAAATTGACACGGGTTGTATAGTAGGTTTTACCGCTACAGTGCAATATGATATTCAGTTTATTGGCGGTATAAAAAATACCATTTTTGGTGGTGAAGGTGTATTTTTTGCAACTTTACGTGGGCCCGGAACAGTTTGGATTCAAACCCTGCCTATTAGTCGTTTGGCAGGCCGCATCTTGCAATATGCTACTTTTAAAAAGCGTGAAGAAGGAAGTGTGTTGGGCGGATTAGGTAATTTATTAGATGGTGATGGATGGTAAAATTATAAGAATATGGAGCAGGCAATTCAAGAACAATTAGTGCAAACATGTTTGCATTATTGGCATGAAAATTTACATAAAATAACATATTGCTTGTCGCTACTATCCGAAGAACAAGTTTGGCAGCAATCCAACCCCGTTACCAATAGTATTGGTAATTTAATAGTGCATCTTTGCGGCAACATTAGTCAGTACATATTGGCTACTTTGGGTGGGCAGGTATATCAAAGAAATAGAGATGCTGAATTTCAGCAACAACAACACATGCCTAAAGCAACCTTGTTACAACAATTAAACAATGTGTTACTGGAAGCAGAAAAAATTACCCAATCCTGTATTACTGATAAATGGCTTCAGCTTTATGCAGTACAAATTTACCATATGAGCGGGGTTGCCATCCTTATTCATGTTACGGAGCATTTATCTTACCATACCGGGCAAATAGCTTTTATTACAAAACAAATAACCGGTACCGATTTGGGTTTTTATGCTGCATTAAAATAATTGTTTATGCTATATCTCGCTATGGAAAACACCTTATCATATGTTGAAATAATTGTTGCCGGAATTAATTAACTAAGCAGTAAATTCGTAACAGCAAAGTTGCTATGCATTATGGATAAACTTACCCAAAAAATTGCAGGATCAGGTTATTTTTCTAACGATAGTTTGCAGGCTTTTTTACAACATTGGCAACAATGGAAATTACCGAAAGATTACATGCTGCTCAAAGAAGGTATTGTTTCCGATTATATTTATTTCGTATCATCCGGCCTGGCCCGTATTTATTATTTTAAACATGGGAAAGAAATTACCGAGTGGCTGGCAATGGATGAAACCTTTTTTCTTTCCATAACCAGTTTTTTTAAGCGAACACCCAGCAAGTTAAATATTCATACTATTGAACCATCAGTAATAATGGGCATACATCATGATGATTTAATGCGCCTCTGCGATGAGTACCATGATGTGGAAAGGTGGTTACGAAAATTATTAACCAGGTCACTCATCTCTTCGCAGCAACGCATGGATGCCATACAATTTGAAACAGCCTTACATCGTTATAGACGCTTAGCTGACGAGTATCCTTCCATTTTGCAAAGAGTGCCTTTGTCTTATATCGCCTCTTTTTTGGGTATTACACAAGAAACACTCAGTCGTATTCGGGCACATAGATAATTTTTTTTGACTATTGTCAATGAAAGCTATGCTTTAAGCAATGAACTTTAGGTTTCAATAAATTAAACATATGAAACCTCTTTACATTTTAACTGCCCTTGCTTTGTTATACAGTGGCCAAACTATACTGGCACAATCACCAAAAGCTAAACAACTGGTTGGTCAAATGACACTTGAACAAAAAGTTGAGTTAGTAGTAGGAATGGGTATGCGTTTACCGGGCCCTACCGCTGCATCCGATAAAAAAGATACGGCTAAACATGCAACACCCGGTTTTCAGTTGCCACCATCGTTGCCACAAGATGCATCTATTCCAGAAAAGGTACCCGGTGCTGCAGGTCGTACACATGCTATACCAAGTTTAGGATTGCCTTCTTTAACCTTGTCCGATGGACCTGCAGGGGTGCGGATTAATCCAATTCTTCCTGATCATCCCAATCAAACTTATTATGCAACGGCATGGCCCGTAGGTACTTTACTGGCTTCATCATGGGATACCAGTTTGGTGCAAAGCGTAGGGAAAGCATTTGGTCGTGAAATTCAACAATATGGTATTGATGTAATTCTTGGACCCGCTATGAATATTCAACGTAATCCTTTAGGAGGAAGAAACTTTGAATATTATTCTGAAGACCCTTTGGTTTCAGGGCATATTGCAGCAGCTATGGTCCGTGGGGTTCAACAAAATGGCGTTGGTACTTCCATTAAACATTTTGTAGCCAATAATCAGGAAACTAATAGAAACAGTGTTAACACAATTGTAAGTGAGAGGGCACTACGTGAAATTTATTTGAAAGGGTTTGAAATTGCTGTGAAAGAGGCGCAACCTTGGACTGTTATGTCTTCTTACAACTTAATTAACGGCACTTATACTTCTGAAAGTCATGATTTATTAACTGATATTCTTCGGAATGAATGGGGCTTTAAAGGCTTGGTAATGACAGACTGGTTTGGTGGAAAAGATGCCGTTGCACAAATGAAAGCGGGCAACGATTTATTAATGCCCGGTACCATTTTGCAATATAATGCTATTTTAACAGCAGTAAAAAATGGCACATTAAGTGAAGATGTTATTAATAGAAATGCAGCAAGAGTAGTGGATTTAATTTTTGAATCGCCTACCTACAAAAAAATTCCTTATACCGATAAACCCGATTTAAAAGCAAATGCACAAATTTCTCGAAAAGCTGCTACAGAAGGAATGGTATTGTTACAAAATAATAATAACGCACTGCCATTGACGATTAAAAACAACAAACAAATAGCTCTCTTTGGTAATACATCGTATGATATTATTGCCGGAGGTACCGGTAGCGGTGATGTAAATAAAGCTTATACCATTTCATTGGATAAAGGGTTATTAAATGCAGGATATAGCATTGACAAAAACCTGATTGAAGCTTATACCACTTATATAGCAGAAGAAAAAGCCAAACAACCCAAGCCTCGTTTCTTTTTTGAATTAGTACCACGAGTTAAAGAAATGAATTTAGAGGAACCTTTGTTACAAACAGAAGCACAAAATGCTGCAGCTGCCATTATAACGATAGGCCGTAATGCAGGCGAAGGCGCTGATAGAAAAGTAGAAAACGATTTTACTTTATCTACTGAAGAGAAAAGCATGATACAAAAAGTTTGCGAAGCTTTTCATGCTCAAAACAAAAAAGTAATTGTTGTTTTAAATATTGGCGGTGTAATTGAAACTGATAGCTGGCGCAGTTGGCCCGATGCCATTTTATTGGCATGGCAACCCGGGTTAGAAGCAGGTAATGCTATTGCTGATGTTGTTAGTGGAAAAGTAAATCCTTCAGGAAAATTAGCCGTTACTTTCCCCATTCGTTATGAAGATGAACCATCTGCCAAAAACTTCCCCGGAAAAGAATTAGAGCCTAATGAGCACAAAGGATTTTCTTTATTTGGTGTGCCTGCAGAGGTAATTTATGAAGAAGGTATTTATGTTGGATATCGTTATTTTACAACCTTTCATGTAAACACTGCTTATCCTTTTGGTTATGGATTATCCTACACTCAATTTAATATGAAGCCGCTTCAGTTAAGTGCAAATGTTATGAAGCAAAATATTGTTGTTAAAGTAACTGTTACGAATACAGGTAAAGTTGCCGGAAAAGAAGTGGTTCAGTTGTATGTTTCTGCACCCCATAGTAAAATCGGTAAACCTGCAGAAGAACTAAAGGCTTTTGCAAAAACACCATTGTTACAACCCGGACAGTCAACAACCATTTCTTTTGCTTTAACGCCTGCTGACCTGGCTTCCTTTGTAACCGACCAAGCAGCTTGGATTGCAGATGCCGGAAATTATACCATTAAAGTTGGAAATTCATCAGCTAACATTTTGCAAACAGCTACCTTCCAATTACCGCAACAAGTAATTACCGAAAAAGTAAAAAATTTAATGGTGCCCCAGCAGCCTATACACGAGTTACAACCTGCTGATTAGTTGATTGGGATGTAATAAAAAATTGATAGTTTTAAAAAGGCAACTGCGGAGTTGCCTTTTTTTGTGCGCCGGAAAAAGTAGTGACTTTTATTTAACCTTTCTTGGTAAAATGTTGCAAACGTTGTGCTGCTTCTAACAGTGTGGCTTCTTTTTTGGCAAAGCAAAATCGTAATACTTTCTCATCGGTTTTGTTGTGGTAGAATGCAGATACGGGAATAGTGGCTATACCGGCTTCTTTTACTAATGTGGTAGCAAAAACATCATCGGGTTTATCGGATAGTTTAGTATAGCTAAAACATTCAAAATAACTTCCATGTGAAGGAATGTATTCAAAACCGGTGCCTTGCATTAGGTTTCTGAAATAATCGCGCTTTTGTTGAATGAAATGACCCAATTCTAAATACTTATCTTTTAGTTGTAAATATTGTGCTAAGGCTATTTGTTTGGGGGTGTCGCAACTAAAGCAATTAAACTGATGCACTTTTCTAAATTCTTTCATCAATGGCTCAGCAGCAATGCAATAGCCTAATTTCCAGCCTGTACAGTGGTAAGTTTTTCCAAAAGATGCAATTACAAAACTTCTTTCCATTAAATCGGGGTAACGCAACATACTTTGATGCATTATACCATCGAAAATTAAATGCTCATAAACTTCATCACTAATAATGTTTATGGGAGTATTTGCTATTAAATTTCTCAGGTGTTGAATATCCTGTTCCGATAATATTGCACCGGTGGGATTATGGGGAGAGTTGATAATAATTGCTTTGGTTTTATTGTTTATTTTATCCGCAACTTCATTCCAGGGAATGGCATAGTTGGGATATTGCAAAGCAATAAATACAGGTTTGGCACCATTTAAAATTATGTTAGGCACATAACTGTCATAAGCAGGTTCAAAAACAATTACTTCATCGCCGGGCTGTAAAATGGTTGTAAGGGCTGTGTAAATGGCATAAGTGCCTCCGGGGGTAATGGTAATAGAAGTTTCCGCATTAATATGGGTATGATACAAATAAAGTACTTTTTCGGCAATGGCTTCCCGTAAGGCAGGCACACCATTGGTATGTGCGTATTGGTTAAAGCCATTTTTCATTGCTTGGTTTACAGCTTCCACCAATACTTCATCCATCATAAAATCGGGGAAGCCTTGTCCTAAATTTATGGCATGATGTGTATTGGCCAATTGACTCATTACCGTAAAAATGGTAGTACCTACCTGGGGTAATTTTGATTGAATTTGCATAACAGAATTATAATAGGATTATAATAGGGCAATTAAATAACTTAAGGGGCTATGGTGCCGGCAACTCTTTTCAATTCTATTTCAGCAGCTTTGGCAGCATAGCTTAAATTCACCAGTTTATAGCCGGCTTCTTCAAAACTTTGTTGGGCTGCACGAACTTCCAAAATAGTGGCTTGTGATAAACTAAACCGTTGCAAGGTTAAATTTACTAACTGCTCCGATAAACGATTAATGGCATATTGGGCAGCTATTAAGTCCAATGTATGAATATACATTTGATAGGTTTTGGCTAAATCGGTTTGGTAATTTAAAATGGTAGCCTCTTTTTGTGTTTTGGAAATTTGGGTATTGATAGCTGCGGTTTGTTGTTGCCTTTTTAATACGCTGCCATTATAAATTGGTACCGATAAATTTAAACCTACATAAGGCCCATACTGTTGGTTTAATAAAATTTGTCCGCCATTGCTGGTACTTCTTCCGTAGTTAATGCCCCCGTTTAAACGCAAAGAGGGATAACGCAATGCAGCTGTTTGTTTTTCAGCCAACTCATTAATGGTAATTTGTTGTGATGCGGCAATGATATCAGGGTTTTGTTGTAAGCGGGTTAAAATATCATCAAATTTTATATTGTTTTCAATGGCTATGGAGTCGGTAAGAACAATGGTTGAATCGGCGGTAAGGCTTAGAAGGTTTAATAAATCGGCCTTGGTTTGTTCAACTACAATTTTTTGTGATTGAAAGTCTTGTTCCTTGCTGTGTAAATCAATTTCAGCTTGAAATAAATCGGCATCATTGGCATACCCAACGCTACGTTTGGCATTAATAATTTCCAGTTGTTTTTTTGAAACATCAATGCTTTTTGAAAGGGTGGTTAAGTAACTATTTTGTCTTACCACATCAAAATATTTGGTCATTACGGCAGCAATGGTATTTTGCACCTGCGAATTGAACAATGATTCGCTCTGTGCTTCAATTGCTTCTAATTGTTTTTTAGTGGCAATTACCCGGTAACCATTGTATAGCAGCATAGAGCCTGCTACACCTGCATTCAGGTTATTACTGATGGCGCCATTCCGGGTTAAGTCTCTGTCGCCGGTTGCACTGTTAATTTTTTGATTAATATTTACAATGCTTTCCTGATTGGTGGCAGTGCCCGTAACTGTTGGTAAACCACCTGCAATACCAATGTTGTTATTGACTTTTGCAATATCAATATTGCTTTTGGCAATTTGAATATTGTAATTCTGTTTCAAAGCCAGGTTTACGGCATCTAAAACTGAAAGCGGGCGCTGAGCCATTACCTGCAATGCACCGCAGCCCAAGGCCAATAAAAAAAACTTTCTCATAATGCATGAAATTAGCGTTGGTGCAGGGTTGTATCAAAAATATTTTATGAACGGACAATGGGCGGACTATTGTACCAATGTTCCCACATTCATGCCTTCTACCACTTTTAAAAGATTTCCGGGCTTATTCATGTCGAAAACAATAATGGGTAATTGATTTTCCATGCAAAGTGTAAAGGCTGTCATATCCATTACTTTCAAGTTTTGGTTAATACATTCTTGGAAGCTAATGGTTTCAAAGCGTTTGGCATTTGGTTCTTTTTCCGGGTCGGCATTATATATGCCATCAACCCTTGTGCCTTTCAAAATAACATCGGCTTTCATTTCAATGGCCCTTAGCGAACCTGCAGTATCAGTAGTGAAATAGGGGTTGCCCGTACCGGCACCAAATATTACCACTCTGCCTTTTTCTAAATGTCGCAATGCTTTTCGACGGATATAAGGTTCAGCTACTTGTTCCATGTTAATGGCACTTTGTAAACGGGTATAAACACCAATTTTTTCAAGCATGGCTTGCATGGCCATAGCATTAATAACGGTGGCTAACATACCCATATAATCTCCATGTGCCCTTTCAATACCGCTTTCTGCTTCATTCATACCCCGATAAATATTACCGCCACCAATAACAATTGCCACCTGAACACCCAGGTTAGTAACCAATTTAATGTCTTGGGCATATTGTTCAATAATTTTTGGGTCAAAGGGGTCGCCGTTTTTAACATCGCCAACTAGGGCTTCGCCCGATAACTTTAGCAGAATACGTTTGTACTTAGGCAGCATATAAAAGGTTGTTGATTAAATGAATTCTATGTGCAATGATTATAGTGCAAATAACCTGATTTTTTGCAGAAGTTACAAAACGAAAAAAGGGAACCTTTTGAAAGTTCCCTTTTTTTGTACAAATGTTGGAAAATATTTATCCTAATGCAACGCGTTTAAAAGCAATTACTTTTAAGTCGGCATCAACTGATTTTAAATAGTCGCCAACGCTTTTGCTGCCATCTTTTACAAAAGCTTGTGCCAATAATGTTTGCTCTTTAAAGAAGGCGTTTAATTTACCTTCTGCAATTTTAGCAATCATTTCGGCAGGTTTACCGGCCATTTTAGGATCGGCAGAAATTTGTTCGGTAACAATAGCTCTTTCTCTTTCAACTATTTCGGCAGGTACAGCGTTGGCATCAATGGCAACAGGATTCATAGCTGCAATTTGCATGGCTACATCTTTACCGGCTTCGGCAGCAGCTTTGTTTAAACCTACTAAAACGCCCATGCGGTAGGCTCCGTGAATGTATGAGGCAACATAAGGTGCTTCAATTCTTTCAAACTTTTGAATGCCAATTTTTTCGCCGATAGCAGCCAGTTTATCGTTAATTAGGTCGGCTACTTTAGCACCATTAACGGTAACTTCATTTAATTCGTCAATACTTTTTACGTTGTTAGCCACTGCAGCATCGGCAATTGATTGAGCAAAGGCAACGAAATCGGCATTTTTAGAAACGAAGTCGGTTTCGCAGCTAATGCAAACAATAAAACCTGTTGTATTATCTGCATTGGTTTTAGCAATAATTACGCCTTCTTTTGCCTCGCGGTCGCTGCGTTTAGCGGCAACTTTTTGGCCTTGTTTGCGTAACCAGTCAATAGCTGCTTCAAAATCGCCATTGGTTTCGGTAAGGGCTTTGCGGCAATCCATCATACCGGCACCGGTTGCCTGGCGTAGTTTATTAATATCTGCTGCGGTTATAGTAACAGTACTCATGGTAATAAATTTTGTTCGGTTAAAAATTGTTGCAAAACTACCTGTGGCTATTTCAACAATTGCTATATGTTTTGTTATGAAATGTTGAAGAATGTACAGGAAGTTGCAGTGTGCGACGCAACGGAAGTTGAATAAAGTGGTAACAGCCGGGTTCATAAAAATAATGGCAAATGAACCCGGTTTTGTTACAATTTATTTATCTGCCACCACCGGCTGGACGGCGGCTATTGGGTACTCTGCGTTTGGGGGCACCACCGGCTTCGCCACCGCGGCCACCTTTACGGGCACGGGCAGCTTCGCTTTGAGCTTCGGCTTCCAATCTGCGGGCTTTAATTTCTAATTCGTTGGTTTCTTCGTGTGTTTCTTCTTCTTCTTTACTTGCTTGGCGTTCGGCTAAGCCTTCTGCAATGGCAGCGGTTAAGTAATTGGTAATGATGGCTATTGATTTGGTAGCATCATCATTAGCAGGAATTGGGAAATCAACTTTATTAGGATCGCAATTGGTATCAACCATACCAAAAGTGGTAATGCCTAAACGTTTAGCTTCGGCTAATGCAATATGTTCTACGCCAATGTCAACCAAGAAAAGGGCTGCGGGTAGGCGGCTCATTTGAGCTATACCGCCTAACACTTTTTCCATTTTTTCTTTATCGCGGCTAAGGGTTAAGCGTTCTTTTTTGGTAAGACTTTCAGCACTGCCGTCGTTCAGCATTTTTTCAATGCTTTGCATTTTTTTTACGCTTTTACGAACGGTGTTAAAGTTGGTAAGCATACCACCCAGCCAGCGTTCGGTAGCGTAAGGCATGTTAACGCGTTTAGCACATTCGGCTACAATTTCTTTAGCTTGCTTTTTAGTAGCTACGAACATTATTTTTTTGCCGTTTTTGGCAATTTGCTTCATAGCTGCGGCTGCTTCCTGTAAATGGTCAACAGTTTTATTAAGGTCAATAATGTGAATGCCTTTTTTTTCTGCATAGATGAAAGGCAACATTTTAGGATTCCATTTCTTTTTTAAATGGCCAAAATGTACACCGGCATCTAACAACTGCTGCTGTAGTGAAGTATTATTTTCCATTGTGTTTGTATAAATAGTTTGAATGATAAAGTTTGTTGTATCCAAAACCAATTAACGTTTACTGAATTGGAAGCTTTTGCGTGCTTTTTTGTGACCGAATTTCTTACGTTCAACACTGCGAGGATCACGTTTTAATAAGCCGGCAGCTTTTAATACAGGTCTGAATTCGGGATTTACTTCCAATAATGCGCGGGCAATACCCAGCTTAGCGGCTTCGGCTTGTCCTTTTAAACCACCGCCTTGTGCATTAATAACAATGTCAAATTTATTGGTTACTTCGGCAGTTTTTAAAGGGGCTTCTACCTGGTTTTGCAGGTAAACTAACGGAAAGTATTCTTTATAGTCTTTATCGTTCACGGTAATTTTACCTTCACCCTTACTGATAAATACACGGGTTACGGCTTCTTTACGGCGTCCAACTGCGTTTTTTTGTTTTTCCATTTATTTGGAATTGATGGTTGAAAAATGAGTTTAAAATTTTAATTCTTTAGGTTGTTGTGCACTATGCGGATGTTCGTTGCCTGCATAAACAAACAACTTATTGAACATTTTACGGCCTAAACGATTTTTGGGTAACATGCCTTTAACGGCTCTTTCTAAAACCGCTTCAGGTTTGCGTCTTAATAAATCTTTAGCGGCTTCTTCTTTTTTACCACCGGGGTAGCCGGAAAAGTTGATGTACAATTTTTCATCCATTTTGTTGCCGGTAAATACTAACTTATCGGCATTAATAACAACCACGTAATCGCCACAATCAACGTGTGGAGTATAATACGCTTTGTTTTTGCCCCTTAATACGGCGGCAATTTTGGAAGCAAGGCGCCCTACGGTTTGATTAGTACCGTCTACAACATACCAGTTGTGCTTAACGGTAGCCGCGTTTGCATGCTTGGTAGTGAAATGAAGATGACTCATAATAATGATTTGTTTTAATGATGCCGAAGCTATCCCTTCGGCGAATAGCCCAATTTTTGGGATGGCAAAGGTAGCATGAATGCTTTGAGATTTGCAATTTTATGAGCTCTTTTTTTTATCGTGTGTTTATAACTAATTGATTTTCAATAAAAATTTTGTCTCTATTTTTTCTTTATGCCTTTCAACAGGCATTTTTCGGGCATTTTAAGCGGCCGCTTAAGGGTAAGAATGCACCATTGGCGGCTTTAAGCGCATTACTATTTGTGAAAACACAGTGGCTTGGGGTTTCTAAGGTTGGCTGAAATTTAAAAGTCAATTCCAATCCACTTTCGTTTGTTTTTTTCGTATTTCTGAAAGTTAAACTTGTATAATTTGCCGGGGCGGTGTGGTACATCTTGTTCCATTTCACCTATATCAATCAGTAAACCCATTGCTGCAAATTTTTTGCGGAAGTTGCGGCGGTCTAATTGTACGCCTAAAATGGCTTCATATAAATTTTGCAGTTCGCGTAGGGAGAATTTTTCGGGTAATAAATTAAATCCTAAGGGATGTTCTTGAATGCGTTTTTGTAACCATTGGTGGCAGGTATCTAAAATTTCTTTATGGTCGAATGCCATTTCTTTAATTGAATTTACACTATGCCAGTGCAATTCATTGTCCAAGGTTTTTAACTCGTGGTGTTGAATATTCAATAACGAGCAGTAAGCCACTGTTAGAACTCTGCCTCCGGGGTGGCGGTTGGGCTTACTAAAAGTGCGTACTTGGTCAAGATAAACATTGGTCATGCCGGTTCGTGTTTTTAATACCCTGTAAGCGGCATCATCTAACTCTTCATTGTCTTCTGCAAAATCGCCTAAAAGCGACCATTTGCCTTTATACATTTCAAGATCACTTCTTATCAGCAATACTTTCAGTTCTTCTCCATCAAAGCCAAAAATTACACAGTCAACGGTAATGGGTACTCGAGGGTATGAATTAACTAAGGCTTTTACATCGGTTATTAATGGGCGCTGTGCGGCTGGTTCGGTTTGAACGCTTTTGGGTTTCATTGTTGGCAAGTATTAAGTTCATCTTCTACTTCAGAAGAAAGTAATGGGGCGTTAAAGGTAATACTTTTAAATGATGTGTAAATTTTACATAAGCATAAAAATGGGTATTTATAGGTAAGCAAGTATTTTTGAAGCTAATTCCGAAAAACAATGTACACTGCTGAAAATATTCATGCATTAAATGAGTTAACCCGTAAATGGATGCAAATTGAAAGTTTGCCCAATGCTGTTGAGTTAGCTGCCGCCGATATTGAAAGCCTGCGCACTGTGTTGCGTTTTCATGAATATCAATATTATGTAGCCGATAATCCATTGATTAGTGATTTTGAGTTTGATGGTTTATATAAACTTTTAGAGCGTACAGAAAAAGCACATCCTGATTTAATTACACCGGTTTCACCCACTCAGCGTGTAGGTAATAGCTTAAATCAGAATTTCGTAACGGTACCCCATTTGGTGCCCATGCTTAGTTTGGAAAACAGTTATAATAAAGCCGATTTGTTAGACTGGGATAGAAGAGTTCAGGAAATAGCTCACCAGCCGAACATAGAATATACCCTTGAACCTAAATTTGATGGTGCGGGTATTTCGTTGGTGTATGAAAATGATGTTTTGGTGCGTGCACTTACCCGTGGAGATGGTGTGGAGGGAGAAGATATTACCACCAATATCAAGCAAATACATTCTATTCCTTTAACCGCTCCATTTTCTAAATATGGCATACAATTGATAGAAATTAGGGGTGAAGTTATTATGACGAAGCAAGCCTTTGCTTTGTATAATGAAAAATTGGCCGAGCAGGGTTTATCGCCTATGGCCAACCCTCGAAATGCTGCCGCAGGAAGTTTGCGCATGAAAGATCCGAAAGAAGTGGCGAAAAGGAATTTGCAGGCTTTTTTATACCATGTTAGCTATTATACCAAATTGCCTTATGCAACCGAAACAGCATCTGCATTATTAAATACGCATGCCGGTATGCTGCAGTTGCTATGGGAATGTGGTTTGCATTCGCCTGTAAAAGAAAGAAAAATTGTAAAAGGAATTGATGCAGTAGTGCAACAAGTAGAGGCTTTTGAACATTTGCGCGATGAACTGCCTTATGAAATAGACGGCATGGTAATAAAGGTAAACAATTTGGCATTGCAAGAAACGTTGGGAATGACCAGCCATCACCCACGGTGGGCCATTGCCTATAAATTCAAAGCACGTCAAGCTACCACCGTTTTGCAGTCGGTTGAATTTCAGGTAGGCCGTACAGGTGCTGTTACGCCTGTTGCCAAGCTGAATCCGGTTGCCATTGGCGGGGTAACGGTATCCAGTATATCTATTCACAATGAAGATTATATTAAGGAAAAAGATTTAAAAATTGGCGATACCGTTTTAATTGAAAGAGCCGGCGATGTAATTCCACAAATTGTAAAATCAATGCCCGAATTACGAACCGGGCATGAAAAAGCAATTCATTTTCCCAAGCATTGCCCGGTATGCCATAGCCCTCTGTTTAAAGAAGAAGGTGAAGCCGTATGGCGTTGCGTGAATATTGAATGTAAAGCCCAAGTATTAGAGCGCATTATTCACTTTGTGAGTAAGGATGCTATGGACATAAAAAGCCTGGGCGAAGCCAACATAAGAAGGTTTTATGAACTGGGTTTGTTGAAAGATATTCCGGGCATTTATCGCCTTGATTTTGCAGCAATTGCGCAATTAGACGGGTTTGGGAAAAAATCGGTTGAAAATTTGCAAAATGCCATTGAAGCTTCCAAAAAACAGCCTTTGCATCGGCTGATTTATGCCCTGGGCATTCGTTTTGTAGGCGAAACTACTGCCAAAACACTGGCCAATGCCGTTACCCATTTGCTTGATTTGGCCAAAATGAGTAACGAGGAATTACAACAATTGGAAGATATTGGCGTTAAAGTAGCAGGAAGTATTCAGCATTTTTTTAGTAATGCCCAAAATTTGGCAATGCTGAATGAATTGAAAAGTTATGGGTTGCAGTTTAATAATGAAAAGCGTACACAAACCCATAACGGTAATTTGCAGGGGCAAACCTTTTTGTTTACCGGAACACTTACCAAATTCAAGCGTTCCGAGGCAGAAAGTATGGTTGAGCAACGGGGCGGCATTATAGTTGGCAGTGTAAGCAGTAAGTTAAATTACCTGGTTGTGGGCGAAGATGCCGGTTCGAAACTGGAAAAAGCAAAAAAGATTAATACAATTAAGATAATTGATGAAAATGAATTTCTATCTTTATTGCAACAATAAACAACCTTAACTATGTTTGAACACCTACCCAACGAAAAGTGGCGTCAATTTGATTTCCCAAATTCGAATGCCCTTCAAAAAAAGTATATGGTAAGCAACATGGGAAGAATTGCCTCTTTTACTGAAAATTTTAAAAAAGATGGCACCCTGCTTAAAGGTTCAGCGATTGAAGGATATCGGATCATTCGCCTGAAAGTAAAAGATAGCTACACACATTTTCTGTTACACAGAGCTGTTGCAGAATTGTTTTTGAAAAAGCCTAAGGCCAATGAAAAGTTTATCATCCATCTCAATCACAACAAGAAAGATAACAGAGCTGAAAATTTAAAATGGGCAACACAAGAAGAAGTTATTGAACACAACAAAAGCAACCCACGTGTAAAAGCTGCTCGCAAAAAAATTCAACAGCGCACAGCCGAGTTGAAAAAAGGATTGAAGTTAACCTTGGCACAGGTAAAAGACATTAAAAAAATGTTGGCCAATCCCAAGCGTAAACTTACTTATAAGCAAATGGCTGAAAAGTATGGCGTTAGCGAAATGGCTATTACCCGCATAAAACGTGGTGAAAACTGGGGCCATGTAAAAGTGTAACAACACTATTTAGCTTATTTATAATTTTAAAACCTGCGTTAACGGAACACCATTGCTGTGCTTCGTTAACTTTTTTATTGCAGTATGCTCAACAAGTCAACAATTTCGTTTTTAAAGAATCTGGCCAAGCACAATAATCGCGAATGGATGCAAGCAAATAGGCCGGCTTATGAGGCTGCTCGTGCTGATTTTTTGCAATTTACCCAACAGGTACTTACAGGTTTTGCAAAGCATGAACCCGACTTGCTTCCCTTACAACCCAAAGATTGTGTGTTTCGCCAAAATCGCGATGTTCGGTTTAGTGCGGATAAAAGCCCTTATAAAATTAATATGGGTGCTGCATTTTCAAAAGGCGGAAAAAAATCAGTATTGGCAGGCTATTATTTTCATTTAGAGCCGGGCAAAAGTTTTGTAGGTGGCGGCCTTTGGATGCCCGATAAAGCCCTCGTACAAAAAGTACGACAGGAAATTGACTATTGTTGGGACGAATGGCAATTAATGCTGAAAAATAAATCGTTTCAAAAACATTACGGCGATTTTAGCCGTGAACCGGCAATGGTTTTGCAACGTGAACCGAAAGGGTATGATAAAAATAATCCGGCTATTGCCTATTTAAAAATGAAAAGTTGGGTAGCTGCTCAACCTTTAACCGATGCAGCCTTAACAGAATCCGACTTAGTTAAAAATGTAATAGATGCGTTTAAAGCATTACAACCATTTGTGCATTTTATGAACAGGGCCATAGAGGGTTAATGAATAAAGGCAGCAGAAGGTTTTACATAATTCCATGCTTTACCCAAATAGGCTATTACCTGTGTGGCAACTAAACTTTCCTCAGCTTCTGTTTCTAATGCCAAATCAGCTGCAGTGCCATGCAAGTAAACACCCAAGCGTGCTGCAATACATGGCTCATATTTTTGTGCCAGCAAAGCAGTAATAATTCCCGTTAAAACATCGCCCGAACCACCTTTCGCCAATCCTGCATTGCCGGTAGTATTAAAAAAGCCTTTTCCTTGCTGGGCTACTAATGTATAGTGACCTTTTAACACAATGGTTAACGGATATTGTAGCGTTAGTGCTAAAGCTTTATGCAGGCGCTCAAAATCATTAACACATTTTCCAAAAACCCTATCAAATTCTTTGGGATGCGGGGTTAAAATACTTCCTTTAGGTAAAAGCCGCAGCCAATCTGCATTTTCAGCCAATATAGAAAGTGCATCCGCATCAATAACCATGGGTTGTTTATAATGTGAAATTACATTGAACAATATTTGCTGTGAATCCGTATTTACGCCCAATCCGGGTCCAATTCCAATAGCGGTGTAATGATTGATATTGTCAATTGTATTACTGCGCATTAATAGCATAGCCTCCGGATAACAGATGTTTAGTGCAGTTGCTCCTGATGCCGGTACTTGTGCGGTTACTAAACCGGTTCCACTACGTAAGGCCGCCCCCGTTGCCATGATAGCTGCCCCCATTTTTTCTTCACTTCCGGCAATAAGCAGTGCATGACCAAATTGTCCTTTATGCGAAAAGGCATCTCTAACGTGTATGCATTGCTGAATATCTTCCAGTACGGTTAGCTGTAAGTTTGTATCTATGGTGCTTAAGTAAGCAGGATGTAATCCAATATCTAATATTTGTACCTGGCCAAAAAAAGCTGCATTTTCAGGAATTAAAAAACAAAGTTTGGGGCATTGAATAGTCAGTGTATAGTTGGCTTTTACAATATTGGTACTTTCAGTATGTTGGTCAATGTACATACCGGTGGGTACATCAATAGCTATTACGGTAGCTTTGGCGGTATTAATATGTGCTGCAATTAAAGCATATAAGCCTGAAAGGGGTTTGTTTAAGCCTACTCCCAATAAGGCATCAATCACAATAGAATCATCATTTATGGGTGGCAATAAATTTTCCGATGAAATATACTGAATGGGTAATCCCAATACATGTAAACGATGTAAGTTTTCTTGAAAATTATCAGTACCCGGTTTTCCAAATTCTGCAATGAAAACTTTGGGTGTAATACCGGCCTCATGTAATAATCTTGCAATAGCTAAACCATCACCACCATTATTGCCTTTGCCGCAGAAAATATAAATTGGTTGCTTTAAAAAAGGTTGTTTCAATATCCATTGTGTACAAGCTTTCGCTGCTCTTTCCATTAAGTCAATAGAAGCAATTGGCGTATTGGCAATGGTATAAGCATCCCATTCTTGTAATTGCGCGGCAGATAATAATTTCATGCATTAAAGTTATTATAAAAAAAACACCTTCTCGCAAATTTCTATTTTTGAGAAGGTGTAAAAAACAAGCACTAAAAAAGCGCTACAACAAATGATTAGCCAATAAGTATTCTGCAATTTGTACTGCATTAGTTGCAGCACCTTTGCGTAAATTATCGCTTACTACCCACATGTTTAATGTTTTGGGTTGTGTTTCATCGCGACGAATACGACCCACAAAAACCTCGTCTTTTTCATGTGCCCACAATGGCATTGGATACAATTGTGCTGCATCATCTTGTTGAACTACAACACCCGGTGCGTTGTTCAATAAATCAATAATATTGGGTAGTTCAAATTCTTTTTCAAATTCAATATTCACACTTTCACTATGGCCGCCAATTACAGGAATTCTTACAGTTGTAGCTGTAACACGAATATTGTCGTCCTGCATAATTTTTTTGGTTTCGTTCACCATTTTCATTTCTTCTTTGGTGTAGCCATTTTCTAAAAACACATCTATTTGAGGAATGACATTCAAATCAATAGGATATTTATATGCCATTTCGCCCTGTACGCCTTTGCGTTCATTCATTAATTGGTCAACAGCTTTTTTGCCGGTACCCGTAACACTTTGATAAGTGCTTACTACAATTCGTTTAATAGTGAAGGCTTTATGTAATGGTTGCAATGCTACTACCATTTGAATGGTTGAGCAATTGGGATTCGCAATAATAAAATCATCTTTAGTTAATACTGCGGCATTTACTTCGGGCACTACCAATTTTTTAGTAGGGTCCATTCGCCAAGCGCTTGAATTATCAATTACTTTAATGCCTGCTGCTGCAAATTTGGGTGCCCACTCCAATGAGGTGCTGCCTCCGGCAGAAAACAATGCCAAGGCGGGTTTTGCGGCAATTCCTGCTTCCATGCCAACAACAGCATAAGGTTTCCCTTTAAACATTACCTGTTTGCCAACAGATTTTTCCGAAGCAACGGGAATTAATTCACTAACGGGGAAGTTTCTTTCTTCCAATACCTGTAACATTTTTGAGCCCACTAAACCGGTAGCTCCAACTACGGCTACTTTCATTTTTTGTTTTTTTGGTGATAGAATAATGTTTGCTTGCTCTAATTGGTTGTGTGCATTTTGCAATGAGGCATAAAAAAAACCTTCCAACGTTGGGAAGGTTTTTATTTATGTTGCCTATACACAAAAAAGTACCTTCCCGTTAAACAGGTTTCTTGGTACGTTTGGTATAGATATTTGTATTCATTGCGGTTGCGAAATTAGAGCCAAAATTCATTCTGCCAAAATTATTTTCATGTACCTTCACTTTTAAATTGAAAATTATGATACGATCTGCAATTGCCGGTATTGGAATGTATGTACCAGAACAAGTAGTGACGAATAACGATTTGTTACAATACATGGATACCAGTGATGCCTGGATTCAGGAAAGAACCGGAATTAAAGAAAGAAGATTTGCCCATCGTACCAAAGAAACTACCACAACAATGGGTGTTGAGGCCGCTAAAATTGCTATTGAGCGCGCCGGCATAACCCCACAGGATATTGATTTTATTGTTTTTGCCACGCTTTCACCCGATTATTATTTCCCCGGATGCGGGGTATTGCTGCAACGCGCATTAAAAATGAAAGAAATTGGTGCATTAGATGTACGCAATCAATGCAGCGGCTTTGTATATGCGCTGAGTGTAGCCGATCAATTTATAAAAACCGGAATGTATAAAAATATATTAGTAGTGGGTTCGGAAAAGCACAGTTTTGGATTAGATTTTAGTACTCGTGGACGTAATGTAAGTGTAATTTTTGGTGACGGTGCCGGTGCTGTTGTGTTGCAACCTACTGAAGATGAAAATCGTGGAATTTTAAGCACACATCTGCATAGTGATGGGGAATCGGCTGAAATACTGGCTATGTATAACCCGGGTACACACGCTAATCATTGGGGTACTCAAAACTACGCAACTTTTGACGATGCCCCTATTGGCGAAATGTTTATGAGCCATGCCATGATTGACAATGCACAAAATTTTCCTTATATGGATGGTCCTGCTGTATTTAAAAAGGCAGTAGTAAAATTTCCTGAAGTTATTAAGGAAGCTTTGCAAGCTAATAACTATAAACCTGCCGATATTGATATGTTAATTCCCCATCAGGCCAATTTGCGTATTGCGCAATTTGTGCAACAGCAATTGGGCTTAACAGATGAAAAAGTATTTAACAATATTCAATACTATGGAAATACGACAGCGGCTTCAATACCCATAGCCCTTTGCGAAGCATGGGAACAGGGTAAAATACAAAAAGGTAATTTAGTTTGCTTGGCTGCTTTTGGCAGTGGTTTTACGTGGGCTAGTGCTTTGTTAAAATGGTAATTCATTATAATGGATGCCTGTTAATTTCTCTTTGTTAAATCCCATGTAATACTTGAAAGCATGTCACGTAAAATTTTATACTTAGTAAATCCAATTTCAGGTACTTCAAAAAAAGATGGAATTATACACTTAATTGAAAAAGAAACGAATGCAAGGAAAATAGCATTTGAAATTTTGCCTACTTCACCCATTGCAAACTATGATGTAGTGAAAGATAAAATTGAACATGAAGGTTTTACGGATGTAGTAATATCGGGTGGAGATGGTACTGTTAACCAAGTTACTCGTGCTTTGCGTCATTGCAAAGTAAATTTTGGTATTATACCATCAGGTTCAGGTAACGGTTTGGCCTTTGCGGCAAATATTCCAAAAAAAACGAAGGCTGCATTGTCCGTAATTTTTGAAGGAAAGCCCATGCCGGTTGATGCATTTACCATAAATCAACATTACTCTTGCATGTTAAGTGGGTTAGGCTTCGATGCTGAAGTGGCACATCGGTTTGCCATGAATTCAAAACGTGGTTTATTTACTTATACCAAAGAAAGTTTAATCAACTTTTTTAAAGCTCAGCCTTTTCAGTTTGAAGTTGTATTGAATGACTTTTCTTTTTTCACGGATGCATTTGCCATAACCATTGCCAATAGTAACCAATTTGGTAATAATTTAACCATAGCTCCTGCAGCCAGTTTAAATGACGGGCTGTTAGATATTGTAATTATTCAAAAAATGAATAAAGCAAAAATTCCATTTGCCTTATTAAAACAAATTAAAGGCAATAACCGGTTACAAGAATTGGTGAATGAGATTACCCATAAAAATGTTATTTATTTTCAAACCTCGGCTATTACAATACACAATTTAAAACATGCACCTTTGCACATTGATGGAGAGCCAATAGAAACAAGCGACTCGATTGTTGTAAATACTATTCCAAGTGCTTTTTCATTGATTCAGCCTAACAGGTTAAATTAATTTTTTATACATTTTTTTGCAAAAAAATGCAATTGCTTTGTTGATTATTTTTTATCTTACCGTATTGTTAACCTGCATTTTTTAAAGCGATGCCATTATTTAATCCATTTAGTCACTTATAATTAAATCAATATGAAAAAAGTATTAGTTGCTCTTGATTACAATCCTTCAGCCGAACAAATTGCCGAGAAAGCCAATGAGTTGGCACAATCTATGAATGCAGAATTATGCTTAGTACATGTAGTGGCCGATGCCAGTTATTATGCAGTAGATTATTCACCCATTATGGGATTTGGTGGTTTTAATACTGCGAATAATATTGAGATGGTAGATGAATTAAAAAAACAAGCTGAACATTTTTTAACCGCTGCTGCAAAACACTTAGGCAATAATAATATTAAAACAATGGTTTTGGAAGGCGATACTGCCTCTGCTATTTTAGATTATGCAGATGAGTATAATGCCGATGTAATAGTTTTAGGCTCGCATAGTTTAAGCGCAATAGATACTTTGTTGTTGGGGAATGTAGCTGCAAAAATTTTAAAACAAACCAAAAAGCCATTATATATTGTTCCCAGCAGTAAATAATTTAAAATAGATATATATGGCTGAAATAACCCTGCAAGAACAACTTCAACATTTCGGCACCAACATACAATCTGGCCTTACTAACGAACAGGTAAACGGCTTGCAGCAAAAGTATGGATGGAATGAAGTGAAAGAAAAGAAAACACCAGCTTATCTACTTTTCTTAAAACATTTTTGGGGTTTAACTGCCTGGATGCTTGAAGCTACAGTTATTGTTTCATTTTTATTACATCGAAATTTTGATGGATGGTTAATTGCAGGGTTATTGCTTTTTAATGGAATTGTTGGTTTTTGGCAGGAAATGCGTGCTGCAAAAACGGTAGAATCGTTAAAAGCAAAGCTTACTGTAACGGTTAGGGTTTTGCGTAATGGCGATTGGGTGAACTTGCCCTCAAAAGCTATTGTACCCGGCGATATTCTTCGCATTCGTACCGGTGATTTTTTAATAGCAGACATGTTGGTGATAAATGGACACTTACAGGTTGACAAATCTGCGTTAACCGGTGAATCTGCTTTAATTGACGCAAAAGAAAATGAAACCATTTATGCAGGGTCCATTGTTAAAAATGGTGAGTGTACTGCTTTGGTTATTGCTACTGCAACGAATACGCTGTTTGGGAAAACAGAAGGCTTAATCATGTCGGCCAAACATAAAATGCACATGGAAGAAGTGGTTGGGAAAGTAGTGCAAATTTTATTTTCAATTGTGGTAGTTGTATTGGGTATAACTGTGGTAAATGCATTATTGGGTGGTGAATCGTTTATAGCTACTTTGCCATTAATACTAATATTGTTAGTGTCTGCAGTACCTATTGGTTTACCGGCTATGTTTACCATTAGTATGGCTAAGGCTTCGCAAGAATTATCTGAAAAAGGGTTATTGGTTAGTCGATTAAGTGCTACGGAAGATGCTGCAACATTAACTACCTTGTGTATTGATAAAACGGGAACCATCACTGAAAATAAATTATCCTTACAAGATATTAAACCTACACCCAATTTTACTGATAAGGATGTTCTACTATATGGCACTTTAGCATCGGTTAAAGCGAATAATGATGCCATTGATGATGCTTTTTTTAATCGGTTGAGTAAAGAAGGCATAAGTTTATCGGATTATCAACAACAATCTTTTGTGCCATTTTCTGCGGCCAATAAAAGAACAGAAGCAACCATTCAGCATCATAATGAAACCTTTGTTATACTGAAAGGAGCTTATTTAACTATACAAGAATTATGTACTCATCCTGAGCATATATTAGATGAAACTGTTGATGCTTGGGCTACAAAAGGTTTTAAAACCATTGCAGTGGCCATTAAAAAAAACAATACAACTGAATTAGTAGGTATTGCTGCATTATATGACCCGCCACGTCCGGACTCGGCTGAAATGCTTGCTGCTATTAAACAACTAGGTGTTACGGTAAAAATGCTAACCGGCGATGCCCTTCCGGTTGCTAAGGAAATTGCATTACAGGCGGGCGTAGGTAAAAATATTGTTGCCATTAATGAGGTTAGGGGTATGTTACAGCAATCCGGATCCGTTATTGCTCAATATGATGGTTTTGCCGAAGTTTTGCCGGAGGATAAATACAATATTGTAAAAAGCTTACAACAGCAAAAACAAATAACCGGAATGACGGGTGATGGGGTGAATGATGCACCTGCTTTAAAACAAGCCGAGGTTGGAATTGCTGTAAGTTCTGCTACCGATGTGGCTAAGCAAGCTGCCAGTATTATTTTGTTACAAAACGGATTGAAACAAATTGTTGATTTATTAAGAGTAGGAAGAATAACCCATACCCGAATTGCAAACTACACCGTTAATAAAATTGCCAAAACTTTACAAACCATTTTGTTTGTATGCATTGCTTATTTGTTAACAAAAAAATTTGTTGTCGGCCCCATTGATATGGTATTGATGTTGTTTTTAATTGATTTTGTGGTTTTGGCATTGGCAACCGACAAAGTGCAATGGAGTAAACAACCGGCTAATTGGAATATAAAGCCAATGGTAATGAAAGGTTTTGTATTGGGTATTTTACTTTTTGCGGAATGCTTGTTTTGGTTTTTATGGGCTTCCCATCAGTTTAAAATCAGTAATGCGGAGCTTGCTCATTCTCTTGGTTTTGCTACACTTTTTTATTCAGGCATATGTGCAGTAATAACGGTGCGCACTAATGGGCGATTTTATAAAGAACCCATCAGTAAAACCTTACTATGGGTAATTATTGCCGATATTGTTTTGGTATTAATTTTATTGCCTATTGGCTTTACCGGATTTGCTGCTTTGCCCATTGTTCCTGCTGTATGTACACTGGCTTTCTTTTTATTTTGCAACTTAGTAATTAACGATTCAGTTAAAGTTATTTTGCTGAATTACTTTGCCAAGAAACAGCAGTCATGAAAAAAATATTAGTTGCTTTTTTGTAATCTAAGCATTATCACATCATGCCCACCCACTGTGTTGCTATATGGCTCATTGGTATTCCCTTCTGTAGTGTTGGTCCATAAATTTTTAATATTATAAATATTGGTTACTGCGTTTAGCGTAGCTTTTGATAATGTATCAACAATGGGGTGTTGTTTCCAATCCATACTAAATTTTACCGGTTTATTGCTTCTATTCAAAAAACAAACAGCCCAGTCACCATTTTGCAAAGGTTTTAACCAGGTTTCAACACTGTCTTTTTCTGTATATGCAAAACCTTCAATACCTAAAGGATCTTGGTCAACAGCAATTACATTTTTATTGGTTAACACATTTTTAGTGGCTTCAGTCATCTTTCTTAAGTCGTTTCCCGCCATTAAAGGTGCAGCCAACATGCACCACATTGAAAAATGAGCACGATTTTCCGCATCCGTTAAACCATTGCCCACTTCTAACATATCAGGATCATTCCAATGTCCGGGTCCTGCATATGCACGAAGCCCTTTTTGTAAATCAATAATTTTTAAAACACCTAAGGCTTGCCAGGTGCCCATGTTTTTAGTACCTGCAAAAACATTGGATATATCACCGGTAGTTCGCCATAAATGGCCAACATTGCTTGCCCATTCCCAGGGTTTGTTTTGTCCCCATTCACACAAACTAAAAACGATGGGGCGACCGGTAGCTGCCAAAGCCTTGCTCATGGTAGTGTAAGCTTCTTTAGCATTAATACCTTCTGTATTACACCAATCAAATTTTAAATAATCTACTCCGTGAGCTGCATAATAACGAGCATCTTGATATTCATACCCTCTGGTGCCGGGATAACCCGCACAGGTTTTTGTACCTGCACAATTGTATAAGCCAAATTTTAAACCTTTGGCATGTACATAATCTGCTACGGCTTTAATACCATGTGGAAATTTTTTGGGGTCGGCAACTAAATTTCCATCCTTGTCACGTTCCATGGCCATCCAACCATCATCCAGCACTAAGTACTCATAGCCTGCATCTTTCATGCCACTACTCACCATTATGTCTGCAATATCTTTTACCAGTTGCTCATTTATGTTGGTTGCAAAAGTGTTCCAACTATTCCAACCCATTGGCGGTGTTAGTGCCAGCCCTTGCATTTTTTGAGTATAAGCTTGCAAACAAGAGATTAATCCCAAAAAGAGTAGGTATTTTTTCATAATAATTCTTTTAAATATTATTCTGCAAGTATTGCTTCTATTTGCTTTAATTCTTCATTGCTAAAGCTATAATGCTTTAATGCCATTAATGAATCTGTTAATTGCTCCGGTTTACTAATGCCAACTATTACAGAAGTAATTCTTGGGTCTTTTAAAATCCATGCTAAAGCCATTTGTGCCAAGCTTTGGTTTCTTTGTTGTGCAACATTATTTAAAGCATTAATCTTTTTTATTAATTCAGGTGTAATGGCATTTTCTTCAATGGCTCCATTGCCTCTATGACTGGCTGCTCTGCTGTTTTCAGGAATGCCATTTAAATATTTGTTGGTTAATAATCCCTGTGCCAAGGGTGAGAATGCAATACAGCCAACTCCATTTTGTTCCAGTGTTTGTAATAATCCATCTTCAACCCAACGGTCAAGCATAGAATATTTTGGTTGGTGAATTAAACAGTGTGTACCCATTTTCGCAAGTATATCAACAGCTTTTTGTGTTGTTTCGGGGGGATAGCTGGAAATACCAACGTATAGGGCTTTGCCTTGTTGTACCATTAAATGTAAGGCAGCCATTGTTTCTTCTAAAGGAGTATTGGGGTCGGGCCGATGATGGTAAAAAATATCTACATAGTCCAAACCCATTCTTTTTAAACTTTGATCTAAGCTGGCTACTAAATATTTCTTTGAGCCATAATCACCATAAGGGCCTTCCCACATTTTCCAGCCCGCTTTGGTACTTATAATTAATTCGTCGCGATAAGGTAAAAAATCAGTCTTGAATATTTTTCCGAAATTACTTTCGGCAGCCCCCGGTGGAGGACCATAATTATTAGCTAAGTCGAAATGGGTAATACCATTGTCGAATGCTAAACGTAAAATACTTTGCGCATTTGATAAAGTATCAATGTCACCGAAATTATGCCATAAGCCTAACGATAAGGCAGGCAATAATATTCCACTTTTACCGCACCTACGATATTCCATTTGTTGGTAACGATTTTCATTAGGCAAGTAAGACATACGTATTGTTTTTATTTTAAAACTGATGTGTGAAAAATGTTAAACCGGTAAAACCTAAAGGTAAGATTCTGTATTTATTCACTACGAAAACAAACTAATTATTGACCTACATCAAATTGTTAACACCAATACACTTAGTTTTTTGTGATTCAGGGTTTTGTCAGTACCTTTTCTGCAATGTGAATTCCTAAATTGCTTGACAATGAAAAAAATGCTGATACTGCTTTTTGTTATTTTACAAACCAATGTAACAATAGCAAACCGGAATACCTTTTCAGAACATCCTACTTTACCGATTGGTGCACCGGCACCGGATTTTAAACTGCCTGCTACCGATGGTAAATGGTATTCATTATCATCGTTTAAAAATGCAAAAATATTAGTGGTAGTATTTACCTGTAATCATTGTCCCACTGCACAAGCTTATGAGGATAAAATTATTGCATTAACGAATCGATATAAAGACAAAGGCGTGGCCGTTGTTGCTATTATGCCCAACGATCCAAAATCAATTCGGTTAGATGAATTGGGTTATACAGATTTAAGTGATTCATTTGATGAAATGAAAATTAGGGCTGCGGAAAAGCATTTCAACTTCCCTTATTTGTATGATGGCGATAATCAAGAAGTTTCAAAAAAATATGGTCCAATAGCTACGCCCCATGTTTTTATTTTTGATGCAGAAAGGAAACTGCGGTATTCAGGGCGCGTAGATGATACAGAAAAGCCGGGGAAAACGCCAAAACATACCGATGCAGCTAATGCTATTGATGAAATACTTGCCGGTAAACCCGTTACCGTTAGTACAACAAAAGTGTTCGGCTGTTCCATAAAATGGGCTGAAAAAAGTAACTGGATTACTTTGGCTCAACAACAATGGGCAGCAGAACCGGTAAGTTTAAACGCCGTTTCTATTGATTCTATTAAAGCGCTATTAAAAAACACCTCTAATAAATTACGGTTAATTAATGTTTGGGCAACCTGGTGCGGACCTTGTGTAACTGAGTTCCCCGAATTCATTACTATGAATAGAATGTACCGTGGGCGCGATTTTGAGTTTGTTTCCATAAGTGCCGATGATCCTTCCAAACAAGCTAAAGCATTGGACTTTTTAAAATTGCAACAAGCTTCATGCAAAAATTATATACTCAATACAGATGATAAATATGCTTTAATAGATGCCATAGACCCCAAATGGCAAGGTGCTTTGCCTTACACTATTCTTGTTGAGCCGGGTGGTAAAATTGTATATGCCCATGAAGGTGCCATTGATCCTTCGACATTAAAAAAAATAATTGTTGATAATGCATATATTGGGCGTTACTATTAAACCAATTAACTTTTTGTAGTAAAAAAAATAGAATGGGAAAAATAATAAAATGGGGCATGTTAGGTTGCGGAAAAATTGCTGCAAAATTTGCTTCCGATTTAAAATTGGTAAAAGATGCTCAACTGAGTGCAGTAGCTGCTCGTTCTTTGTCATCTGCTGAAAGTTTTGCGAAAAACTTCAATGCTGATAAAGCTTATGGCAGTTATTTAGATTTAGTAAATGATGCAGCTATTGATGTAATATATGTTGCTACTCCGCATAGCTTTCATTTTGAACATACAATGTTATGTTTACAACATGGTAAAGCAGTATTGTGTGAAAAACCATTTGCAATCAATACCAAACAGGCCAAAGCCATGATTGCCTTGGCAAAGCAGCAAAAAGTGTTTTTAATGGAAGCTTTATGGACTAAGTTTTTGCCGCACTACCAACAATTAATGCAAATTATTGAAGAAGGTAAATTGGGTACTGTTCAAGCCGTATTAATTAATTTCGGATTTAAGCCTCAGTCCCCAGTGTCACCGCGTTTGTTTGAACCTGAGTTAGGTGGCGGAACATTATTAGATATCGGTATTTACAATGTGTTTATGGCATTAAGTGTACTAGGAAAACCTCAACATATTCAAGCAGCGATGATACCACATGCCCATTCATCTGTTGATGAACAATGTTCCATTTTATTTACTTACAAAAGTGGTGCAATGGCTCAATTGTTTTCATCTTTTACCACTACGTTACCTACTGAAGCAGAAATTGCAGGCACCAAGGCTTCCATTAAATTAACTTCCAGATTTTATGAACCCTCTGCTAAAATTTTGTACTACGACTTTTCAATTAAAGAGGCTGTTGAAATTGCAGTTGAAAAAACGGAAGGGTGGGGCTATCAATACGAAGCGCAGCATGTTACCAATTGTTTACAACAAGGGTTAACGGAAAGTCCGGTGATGACACATGAACTTACACTTACATTAATGGAAACACTTGATTCAATTAGAAGTATCGCGGGGATAAGCTATCCTCAAGATCAATAATCATCAAAAAGTAGTATTTCTATACATTTCCAATTTTCAGTTTGTAGCGTTGCTTTTTTGTAATATATTAGGATATATTTTTCACTAAAAAATCTTGTATGAAAAAATTATTAGGTGGGTTATTTTTAGTAATGGCCATGCTGATAATTGCTCCTTCACTGTCACAGGCGCAAACTACAGCAACCAAAACAACTAAACAAACCAAAACTCAAAAAGCAAAAGCAACTAAAACCAAAGCTGCAACACAAACAGCAGCACCTGCCACCCCTCCTGCTACAACTTCCAAACCAACTACTAAGCCTCCAAAAACCGTAACCAAAGCAGCTCCTTCAACAGCTGCAGCCGGTAATGACAAAGTAATTGGGAAAGATGATAAAGGCAGAACCATTTACGAAGGCAAGCGTGGAGGCCATTATTACATTAATTCAAATGGGAACAAAACCTACATTAAAAAGAATTAATGTATTTATTTATCACCGCACCATTATACTAAATATTTTGGTGCGGTGATGTTTTAATATTGTTCATACCAGTCAAAATATTTTTTTATAATATTTTCTTTTTCTGCCTGAATATGTTTCAATAAGGCCCTTCCAATGGCCGAATGTTTTTTCCCTTTCCGCCAAATTAGTTGCCAATTAGTAATTATTGGAAAGTTTTGCAATGGAATTATTTGCAAACTTTTGTTCATTAACTCATTCTTTATTCCAATTAATGGCATAATTGAGCTGCCCAAACCGGCTAATACGGCCTGCTTTACTGCTTCATTCGATGTTAATTCCATTTTTTGATGTACCGTTATATTTTTTTCAGCAAAAAAACTTTCCATCGTCAATCGGGTACCGCTACCTTGTTCTCTGAAAATTAAAGGTATTTTTTCCAGTAATGAAAGTGAATGTTTTTTGGCCGGGAATATTTGTTGTGTATTATTAATTAAATACAATTTGTTTTTTAGTAATGGAATATTTTCTATTGCCATGTTTTCGGGTAAAACGGAAACCATGGCAAAATCAATGTCATTATTTTCCAAACTTTCTAACACTTTTGCTTTGTTGGTTACATCAAGGCTTAGCGCAATTCCGGGATGTTGTTGTAAAAACCCTTCCAGAAAATAAGGTATAACATATATGCCCGTAGAAACAGCAGCTATTTTTAATTTGCCACTTAATAAGCCTTTGTATTCTTGCGTTTTATAATCAATGGCTTGTACCTCGTTCAAAATATTATTCGCTGCTGCTGCAATTTCTTTTCCGAATTCTGTAACGTATAGTTTCCGCCCAATTATTTCGGTTAAGGGTAATTCAAATTGATCTTGTAAGTTTTTTAATTGAATAGAAACAGCAGGTTGGGTTAAATTTAATTCTTCTGCAGCCTTGGTAATACTTTCTGTTTTGGCAATTGTTGTAAAAACCAATAGTTGATGTAAAGTGTAATTCATAAATTATTTTAATCAATTTCATTATAAAGATAAATGAAACACAATGATATAACGGCAATACTTTTGCGCCGAAATTAATTTTTATGAAAACAATTACAATAGCGAAAGGCGATGGTATAGGTCCGGAAATAATGGATGCAACCTTAAAAATTATTAAAGCTTCGGGTGCGGCTGTTCAATTTGATGAAATTATGGTGGGTGAGAAAGTGTACTTATCCGGAAATACTTCCGGAATTCAGCCGCAGGCATGGCAAAGTATTTTAACCAATAAAGTTTTGTTAAAGGCACCCATTACAACACCGCAAGGCGGCGGTTACAAAAGTTTAAACGTTAGCATTAGAAAAACATTGGGATTATTTGCCAATGTACGTCCTTGTAAAAGTTTACATCCCTTTGTTTCTACCTTACATCCAAACATGGATGTAGTTATTATACGTGAAAATGAAGAAGATTTATATGGAGGAATTGAACATCAGCAAACAGATGAAGTTGTTCAATGCTTGAAATTGATTTCACGTCCGGGCTGTGAGCGTATTATACGTTATGCATTTGAGTATGCTAAAGCATATGGAAGAAAAAAAGTAGCTTGTTTTGTAAAAGATAATATTATGAAACAAACAGACGGTTTGTTTCATAAAGTGTTTGATGAAATATCAAAAGAATATCCTTCCATTGAAAGTAAACATTTAATAGTGGATATTGGTGCTGCTCGTTTAGCTAACCAACCAGAATTGTTTGATGTAATTGTGATGCCGAATTTATACGGAGATATATTATCTGACGTAGCTGCTGAAATAACCGGTTCGGTTGGATTGGCCGGTTCAGCTAATATTGGTAGTTCTTGTGCGATGTTTGAGGCCATTCATGGCTCAGCACCCGATATTGCAGGAAAAAATATGGCTAACCCATCCGGTTTAATTCAAGCTGCTGTTTTAATGTTAAATCATATTGGCGAAAATGAAGCCGCCTCTTCTATTCAAAATGCGTGGTTAACCACCATTGAAGATGGTATTCATACAGCAGATATTCATAAGCCGGGGATTAGTAAACAGTTAGTTGGAACGAAAGAGTTTGGTGAGGCAGTGATTGAAAGATTAGGTAAGCAACCCGTTCAATTACCTAAGGTACATTACACCAATGGCATTACGTTATCAATTCCTCCTTATAAGCGGAAGGCTCCTGCTGAAAAGCAATTAACCGGAATTGATGTTTTTGTTGATTGGAAAGGCAGCCATGCTGAAGAATTAGCGAAGCAATTACAAACTTTAAATACACCCGAACTAACTTTAACCATGATTACCAATCGGGGAACAAAGGTTTGGCCAAATGGCTTTGATGAAACTTTTTGTACCGACCATTGGCGTTGTCGATTTTACGCGGCTCCTAATACCAAATTGGATAAAAAACATGTTCTGCAACTACTATTTTCTGCCAATGAAGCAGGTATAGATGTTATTAAAACAGAAAACTTATACACGTTTAACGGAGTTCGCGCCTTTTCGTTAGGGCAGGGGGAATAGATAAAATTCAATCCATAAATATTAAAGCAATCCTAGTTATAAGGATTGCTTTTTTTTATATATCTACTACGAACATTTGTTAGTATTTAAAAAAGGGCTTATTTTTTGAATAAATTTTAAAAAACTATCCATTTGTCTGTAAAATTTACGAATTTTACACTCCTCCGTCATGGGGGATGTAGTTTTTAAAAATTTTTTTTCATGTCGAACACACCATCTACATTGTTTGATAAAGTATGGGATGCACATGTGGTGCAACACATTGATAATGGTCCCGATGTACTTTTTATTGATCGTCATTTTATTCATGAAGTAACCAGTCCGGTTGCTTTTTTAGGATTAAAAAATCGCGGACTTTCTGTAATGTTTCCCGATAAAACTTTTGCTACCGCCGATCATAACACTCCTACCATCCATCAAGATCAGCCTGTAAAAGATCCTTTGTCAGCTAATCAATTAAAAGCATTAGAAGAAAATACTGCAAAGTATGGCATTTCACATTGGGGTTTGGGAAATCCTAAAAATGGTATTGTGCATGTGGTAGGCCCCGAAAATGGTATTACGTTACCCGGTATGACCATTGTATGTGGTGATTCACACACCTCAACTCACGGTGCATTTGGATGTATTGCATTTGGTATTGGTACTTCCGAAGTTGAAATGGTACTTTCCTCTCAATGCATTATGCAACCTAAGCCAAAAAAAATGCGTATTCATGTGAATGGAGAATTGGGGAAAGGAGTTTTGCCGAAAGATGTGGTTTTATATATCATTTCTCAAATAACTGCCAGTGGCGCTACAGGATATTTTGTTGAATATGCCGGCGATGTTTTCCAAAATATGAGTATGGAAGGTCGTATGACGGTTTGCAACATGTCAATAGAAATGGGAGCCCGCGGAGGAATGGTTGCACCTGACGATACCACATTTGCGTATTTAAAAGGTAGAGAAAAAGCACCCAAAGGTGCTGCTTGGGATTCAGCATTAGCTTATTGGAAAACACTGAAAACTGATGAAGGTGCTGTTTTCGACAAAGAATTATATTTCAATGCTGCCGATATTGAGCCTCAAATTACCTATGGTACCAATCCGGGTTTAGGTACCGGTATTTCTAAAAAAATTCCTGCCGCTTCACAAATGGGTGGTAGTGAGGCATCTTACAAAAAATCTTTAGAATACATGGGCTTTCAAGAAAACGAAGCCATTTTGGGAAAAAAAGTGGATTACGTTTTTTTAGGCAGTTGTACCAACGGGCGTATTGAAGATTTTCGCGCCTTTGCAACAATTGTAAAAGGCAGAAAAAAAGCAGAGCATATTACTGCGTGGCTCGTACCCGGTTCGCGTATTGTAGAACAACAAATTAAAGAAGAAGGTATTTTAGATATTTTAACTGAAGCTGGTTTTCAATTGCGGCAGCCCGGTTGTAGCGCATGCTTAGCTATGAATGATGATAAAATACCTGCAGGAAAATATGCGGTTAGTACCAGTAATAGAAATTTTGAAGGACGGCAAGGCCCCGGTAGCCGCACGCTTTTAGCCAGCCCTTTGGTAGCTGCTGCAGCTGCCGTTACCGGTGTTGTAACTGATCCAAGAACTTTAATGCAATAATTTGAATTTAATTTTATGGCTTACGATAAATTTTCTGTTTTAAAAAGTACCGCAGTTCCCATGCCTATGGAGAACATTGATACAGACCAAATTATACCTGCACGTTTTTTGAAAGCTACTGAGCGCAAAGGTTTTGGCGATAATTTGTTTCGCGACTGGCGTTATAATGCCGATAATACACCTAAAAAAGATTTTGTTTTGAATAATCCTATTTATTCAGGAAAAATTTTAGTAGGGGGTAAAAACTTTGGTAGTGGCAGTAGCCGCGAACACGCTGCTTGGGCTATTTACGATTATGGTTTCCGTTGTGTAGTTTCCAGTTTTTTTGCTGATATTTTTAAAAATAATTCTCTAAACATCGGTATTCTTCCTGTACAAGTAAGCCCCGAATTTTTACAAGCTGTTTTTACGGCAATTGAAGCAAATCCTGCTACTGAATTCGAAGTGCATCTTCCCAATCAAACTTTTACTATTCTTTCAACCGGTGAAAAGTATTCATTTGAAATTAATGCATATAAAAAACATAATTTGTTAAATGGGTTTGATGATATTGATTATCTGCAATCTATAAAACCTGCCATTCAAGCGTTTTCAGAAAAAAGTTTTTATTAATTGCCAATACACCAAGTGCTTTCACCCTAGCACAAAATGTACAAACTTATGCATGAAGAAAAAACACAATACATTGAAATTATGGATACTACCCTGCGTGATGGGGAGCAAACCAGTAGTGTTGCATTTTCAGCATTAGAAAAATTAACCATTGCTCAATTGCTTTTAACGGAAGTAAAAGTTGATAGAATTGAAATTGCTTCTGCAAGGGTTTCGGAAGGAGAGTTTTTGGCCGTTAAAAAAATTACACAATGGGCTGCAGAAAATAATTGTTTACATAAAATAGAAGTACTCACTTTTGTTGATGGCGATACTTCTGTTAATTGGATGTTACAAGCTGGAGCCAAAGTAATGAATTTACTTACGAAAGGCTCATTAAATCATTTAACGCATCAACTTAAAAAAACGCCTCAACAACATTTTGCTGAAATTGCTTCCGTAATTCAATTAGCACGCAATAACGATATTGAATGTAACGTGTATTTGGAAGATTGGAGCAATGGTATGCGGCATTCAAAATCTTATGTATTTGAATACCTTGATTTCTTAGTGCAGCAACCTGTGAAGCGCATTTTATTGCCCGATACATTAGGCATTTTAACGCCCTCTGAAACTTTTGAATATATTTCGTCAATTGTACAACGTTATCCTAATATTCATTTCGATTTTCATGCACACAACGATTATGATTTAAGCATTGCCAATGTTTTAGAAGCTGTTAAAGCCGGAGCAAAAGGTTTACATTTAACAGTTAATGGCATGGGTGAACGGGCGGGTAATGCACCTTTGGCCAGTGCTATTGCCGTGTTAAACGATTACGCCAAAAATGTTAAAACCAATGTGGTTGAAAAATCATTATATACCATTAGCAAATTAGTGGAAACTTTTTCCGGTTTCAGAATTCCTGCAAACAAACCGGTTGTGGGTGAAAATGTATTTACACAAACGGCGGGTATTCATGCCGACGGTGATAAAAAAAATAATTTATATTTTAATGATTTATTGCCCGAACGTTTTGGTCGTCAACGCCGGTATGCATTAGGCAAAACAAGTGGAAAAGCCAACATTGAAAATAACTTACAGCAGTTGGGCATTCAATTATCTGAAGAAGATTTAAAAAAAGTTACCCAACGCATCATTGAACTTGGCGATAAGAAGGAAGTTGTAACACAATCAGATCTACCCTATATTTTGTCCGATGTATTGGATAGTAATTCCATAGAAGAACGAGTGCATATTGAAAACTATGTGCTTACACACTCAAAAAATCTTCGTCCCTCTGTAACACTTAAAATTAACATGGATGGGGAAATTTTTGAACAACATGCACAAGGTGATGGTCAGTATGATGCATTTATGAATGCACTAAAAACTATCTATGCGCTAAAAAAAAGAGAATTACCTCAATTAACCGACTATGAAGTTCGCATACCGCCCGGAGGAAAATCCGACGCATTGTGCGAAACCATTATTACTTGGTTCTATCAAAACAGAGAATTTAAAACCAGAGGATTAGATAGCGATCAAACCGTTTCTGCTATTAAAGCCACACAAAAAATGTTGAATCAGATTTAAAGTTTATACGCAATGGCTAATAAAAAAATTTTAGTAGTGCCCGGTGATGGCATAGGAAAAGAAGTTACAGCAGTAGGAAAGTTAGTTTTAGATGCTATTGCACAAAAATACCATCATCAATTTAGTTATGATACTGCTTTAATTGGGCATGTAGCTATTGAAGCTACCGGTACCCCATTGCCGGATGAATCGCTTACAAAAATGAAACAAAGCGATGCAGTGCTTTTTGGTGCTGTTGGCCATCCTAAGTATGATAATGACCCCACAGCTAAAGTTAGACCTGAACAGGGTTTACTAAAAATGCGTAAGGAACTGGGTTTATATGCCAATATTCGTCCCATAAAATTATTTGATGAATTATTAGATGCTTCCAGTATTAAACCTGAGATTTTAAAAGGTGCCGATATTTTGTTTTTTCGTGAATTAACCGGGGATATTTATTTTGGTGAAAAAGGCAGAAAGAACAATGGTAATACCGCATTCGATGTTGCTGAATATAGCCGATATGAAATTGAACGAATTGCGCGTAAAGCATTTGAGGCTGCACGTACCAGAAGAAAAAAATTATGTTCGGTTGATAAAGCCAATGTTATTGAAACCAGTCGCCTTTGGCGTGAAGTAGTGCAGCAAGTAGCATTAGATTATCCTGATGTTACAGTTGAGCATCAATTTGTAGATGCTACTGCCATGCTGTTAATTAAAGAACCTACTCGTTTTGATGTTGTTGTAACGGCTAATTTGTTTGGGGATATATTAACCGATGAAGCTTCACAAATTGCCGGTTCTATGGGTATGTTGGCCTCTGCTTCCATTGGCGATGGAACCGGTGTGTATGAACCCATTCATGGTTCGGCACATGATATAACCGGTAAAGGTGTAGCCAATCCTTTAGCATCTATATTATCGGTTGCATTAATGTTGGATATTAGTTTTGGTTTAACAACGGAATCGAATGCGGTAATTGCCGCTGTAGATGCAGTTTTAAAAGCAGGTTATCGTACCCGTGATATTGCTAATTCATCTACACAGGCCGCAAATATTGTTGGTACTGAGCAGATGGGACAATTAGTATTAGCGTATTTGAAGTAGTTTTTATTTCATCTAGTTAACGTACTGCATTTATTTTGTTGTCATTTTTTTAAGAACTAGTAAAACTACATATGATTAAACTTTGTAGTTGGTTAAAAATTTCACCCACACCAACACATTTTGCATTTCATTGTTTTTAATGGCAGCTTTATGTTGTATGCCTTCTAAAAAGAAGCCATTTTTTTGAAGTACTTTAACAGAAGCCACATTTTTTTCAAAAACGTAAGCCTCAATTCTATAAAACTTTTGTTGTTGCTGTATTAACTGTAATAGTTGCTCAACTGCTTTTGTTGCAATTTGTTTCCCCCAAAATACTTCCCCAATAAAATAACCTATTTCGGCAATGTGCCTCCGTTCATTTTCCTGGGGTACATAACCAATACTACCTGCCAATTCATTATTATACCAGATGGCAAAATTTGTGGCTTTGCTTGTTTGTAAATGCGCATCAATCCATTTCAATGCATCAGTAAGTGTATAAGGCTGCGGAAATGAATCGCGCACCTGCATAAATATTTTTTTATTATCTGCTATATTGGCTAATGCAGCAGCATCATTTTTGTTCCAGGGTTTTAATGTAACACTTGCGTTTTCGTTAATATGGGTTACTTGTTTTGTCAAGAACAGAAGGTTTAAATATTAAGGATGGTTGGGTGTTTCAATTTTGCGGGTTAAATATTGCGTATAGTCGGGAATAGCTAATTCATAGGTTTCATGCATAAAGGGCGAAGTCATTAAAAAATCTGCCGTTGCTCTGTCACAGGCCATGGGTATATTCCATGCTACACATAAACGCAATAAAGCTTTTACATCGCTATCGTGTGGTTGCGCTTCCATGGGATCCCAGAAAAATATCATGATGTCAATTTCCCCTGTAGCAATCATGCTTCCAATTTGTTGATCGCCTCCCAATGGACCACTCAATAATTTTTTTACCGGACGATCTAATGCCGCTTCAATCAATTTTCCTGTGGTTCCGGTTGAAATAAGTTCATGTTTTGCTAAAACTTCTTTATTGTATTCGGCCCACGCTATTAAATCACTTTTTTTATTATCATGTGCTACCAAAGCAATTCTTTTTCTTTTTGCCAATAACCGAAAATTTGCCATACGTTTGATTGAATGTTTGAGCTATGAAGATACAATTTGCCGAGAAGAAATAATGTACACAAATAAAAAAGCCATCCTTCAAACGAAAGACGGCTTTACACTTACTAACCTGTTAAATCCAAAAAACTTATGCTTTTGCTGCCACAGTTTCTACAGCACTGTTGGCTTCTAAAATTTTTGCTCTAATTTTTCCTTCAATTTCATTAGCCAATTCGGGATTGTCTTGCAATAATTGTTTCACTGCATCGCGACCCTGACCTAATTTGTTGTTATCATAACTAAACCAACTACCGCTTTTTTGTACAATTCCCAATTCAACACCCATATCAATTATTTCACCAATCTTACTAATACCTTGTCCAAAAATTATATCAAATTCAGCGGAACGGAAAGGTGGGGCTACTTTGTTTTTAACCACTTTTACTTTTACCCTGTTACCAATTGCTTCATCGCCATCTTTTATTTGCGCAATGCGGCGTATATCTAAACGAACGGATGAATAAAATTTTAAAGCATTACCACCGGTTGTTGTTTCCGGATTGCCAAACATTACTCCAATTTTTTCGCGCAATTGGTTAATAAAAATACAAACGGTATTGGTTTTGCTAATGGTGGCCGTTAGTTTTCGCAAGGCTTGGCTCATTAAACGGGCTTGTAAACCCATTTTGCTGTCGCCCATTTCACCTTCTAATTCGCCTTTAGGCACCAAGGCTGCAACAGAGTCAATAACCACAACATCTAAGGCACCGGAAAGGATTAATCGATCTGCTATTTCTAAAGCTTGTTCTCCATAATCCGGTTGTGATATTAAAAGATTGTCAACATCAACACCTAATTTTTGCGCATAATTACTGTCAAATGCATGTTCTGCATCTATAATGGCACAAATGCCTCCTTTCTTTTGCGCTTCAGCAATTACATGGGTGGCAATAGTGGTTTTACCGGATGACTCAGGTCCATATATTTCAATTACTCTTCCCTTCGGTAATCCGCCAATGCCTAAGGCAATATCTAAACCAATTGAACCGGTTGAAATTACTTCATTCAATCGTTCCGGTTTTTCATTCATCATCATAACACTTCCCTTGCCATAATCCTTGTCAATCTTGTCTATAGTAAGTTTCAGTGCTTTCAGTTTATCTGCATTACTCATATCAATTATTTTCTTCCAAAATTAATAATGCCACGAAGTTAAGGAAATAAAATTACGCACACTAATATTTTTAGCAAATTTTGCTAAAAATATTATTTAATTATTTTGTCCGGGTTAAAAATTGTGCTTGTATAAATAAAACTTCCGCCGTATTTTACTATTCTTCAATCAACTCAAAACCTGCATAGCCATCCATTTACCCTAAAACATCCTGTCATGAAAAAAATACTTATTTGGGTTGGGGCTTTGTTGCTGCTAATGATAGCTGCAGTGTTTATTTACCTGCAATATGTATTGCCTAATGTTGGCAATGCCCCTGAATTAACAGTTGATATTACTCCACAGCGCGTTCAGCATGGTGCTTATTTGGCCAATCATGTTACGGTTTGTATGGATTGTCATTCCACCCGTAACTGGAAAAAATATACCGGTCCCATTACTCCGGGTACAGAGGGTAAGGGCGGAGAATATTTTGGTGAAGAACTTGGCTTTCCGGGCAAGTTTTATTCAAAAAACATAACACCCGCTAATTTAAGTACCTGGACCGATGGTGAAATTTATCGGGTAATTACCACCGGTGTTGATAAAAACGGACATGCCATTTTTCCGGTAATGCCTTACCCATATTATGGCAATATGGATAAAGAAGATGTATTGGATATCATTGCTTATATACGTTCACTGCACCCCATTCAAAATGTTATTCCACCTCGTTCCATTCAATTCCCCATGAATTTAATTTTAAACACTATTCCCCAAAAAGCAGTGCCCATGGCCAAACCTAAGCCCTCCGATACTATAGCTTATGGTAACTACTTGGTAAGTATTGCTGCTTGTATGGAATGCCATACCATGCAAGAAAAAGGTAACTTAATAAAGGATATGGCTTTTGCCGGAGGCCGATTGTTTAAAATGCCCAATGGTAATGTTTACTCAGCCAATATTACGCCCGATAAAGAAACCGGTATTGGTAATTGGACTCGGGAAAGTTTTATTGCCCGATTCAAAACCTATAGCGATACTGCAAATTTAGAAACCATGACAGATAAGAAAATAAATACCATTATGCCATGGTCTATGTATGGCGGAATGGATACAAATGATTTGTCCGCAATTTACGCTTATCTTAAAACACTAAAGCCGTTGAAAAATAAGGTACAACATTTTGAAATAATAACTATGAAATAGCTTTTTCAAAAAAATGTTCCATGGAATATTATCTTGTCAAAAATTGAATTGAATTAAAATTAAATGTATGGTCATTTCATTGATTCTTTAATACAGCTTTTTCGTCCGTTCATCCTTCATTTGTCCACTGCCGGGTAATTTTGGTTATATTAGCAACCAAACTTCAACCCGCTGTTTCAATGATAAAACCAATTGTTTGTGCCATTGCCGGCTTTAGTTTTGCATTATTGGCTTGCCATACGAAAAAGGGAAAAAACACTGCTAAGGCAACCAGTGCTTCCATACCCGTAGTAGATGTTTTAATTGCTACCCCACAATCTATTGTTTCTCAAATTGAAGCAAATGGTACCGTAGTAGCCAATGAATATGTTGAGTTAAGGCCTGAAGTAAGTGGTCGATTAACATATTTAAATGTGCCGGAAGGAAAACCGGTAACCAAAGGAACAGTGGTTGCTACAATTAATGATGCCGATTTACAAGCTCAGTTGGCTAAATTAAAAGTACAATTGCAGTTGGCCGAAATTACGGAGCAACGGAATAAAAAACTACTTAATATAAATGGTATCAATCAGAGTGATTATGATGCATCGCTCAATCAAGTAAAAAGTATTCAAGCCGATATTGCTTATACCCAGTCATTAATTGATAAAACCATTATAAAAGCACCTTTCGATGGCACAATGGGTTTGCGACAGGTTAGCCCTGGTGCTTATGTTACTCCGGCATCAGTTATTGCTACTTTGCAACAATTAAATCGTTTAAAAATTGATTTTACCATGCCTGAGGAATATGCTCGCTATATTCGCAAAGGCAATACCGTTATTGTTAAAAGCGATGCTGCAGAGAAATCTACTCAAAAAGCAACCATTATTGCTGCAGAACCTCAAATAAATACCGCCACTCGCAATATTAAAGTTCGTGCCTTGTTGGAAGAAGGAGGTGTTAATCCGGGTGCATTTGTGAAAGTAATTGTAGCTACCAATAATGATAAAAAAGCTATTTTGGTGCCTACGAATGCATTAATTCCCGACGATAAAAATAAGCAAGCGGTATTGGTAAAAAATGGGAAAGCTTTTTTTGTAAATGTAGAAACAGGCGTTCGGCAAGCAGATGCCGTTGAGGTTGTAAAAGGCATTCAAAAAGGCGATACGGTGGTAGTTACGGGTGTGTTGTTCGCAAGGCCACAAAATGCTGTTCAGGTAAGAAGTGTGAAGCAATTGTCCGAATTTTCCAATTAATGGTATTGTATTCCAAAACGTTCAAGTTGTATTAATTCATGAATATATCTGCCCTTTCATTAAAGCGTCCCGTATTGGCAACGGTAATGAACCTCATTATTATTTTATTTGGTATAGTGGGGTACACATTCCTGGCCGTACGCGATTATCCGGCAATTGATCCGCCAATCATCACCGTTTCAACGAATTATACCGGTGCTAATGCCGATATTATTGAAAGTCAGATTACAGAGCCGCTTGAAAAGCAAATTAATGGGATTCCCGGTATTCGTTCCATTTCATCAACCAGTAGTTTAGGCAGTAGCCAAATTACGGTTGAATTTAATTTAGGTACTGATTTAGAAGCTGCTGCAAGTGATGTTCGCGATAAGGTGGGCCAGGCACAACGCAGCTTACCCCAAGATATTGATGCGCCACCGACTGTTTCTAAAGCTGATGCAAACAGCGATTTTATTTTGATTCTTGCTGTACAAAGTCGCACCAAAAGTTTATTGGAACTTAGCGATTATGCAGAAACCGTTTTGCAACAACAATTGCAAACCATTAAAGATGTAAGCGCCATTAACATATTTGGCCAAAAGCGTTATGCCATGCGTATTTGGTTGAATCCATCTAAAATGTTGGCACATAATGTGGCTTTTACTGATATAGGTGATGCATTGAAAACTGAAAACATTGAACTGCCACCCGGTAAAATATATGGTAATAATACGGAAATGGTTATTCGTACCATGGGTAGGTTAACCAATGAACAACAGTTTCGTGATTTAATTATAAAAGAAGATTCAACAGGAATTGTTCGATTAAATGATGTGGCTCGTATTGAATTAGGTCCTGAAAATTTGGAACAATCATGGAAATACAATGGCGTCAATGCAGTAGGGTTAGCCATTATTCCGCAACCCGGTGCCAATAACATTGAAATTGCCAATGAATTTTACCGTAGATTAAAACAAATTGAAGCATCTAATAAATCCGATATTCAGTTTCATGTATTAATTGATAATACGGTAAACATTCGTAAAAGCCTTGCCGAAGTAAAAGAAACTTTACTCATTGCCTTTGGGCTTGTGGTATTGGTTATTTTCTTTTTCTTCCGTAATTGGTTAATTGCATTGCGCCCATTAATTGATATTCCCATTTCATTAATTGGAACTTTCTTCGTAATGTATATTGCCGGGTTTTCCATTAATATTCTTACTTTATTGGGCATTGTATTGGCCACGGGTTTGGTGGTTGATGATGGGATAGTTGTTACAGAAAATATTTTCAGAAAGTTAGAAGAAGGAATGCCCATTCGAAAAGCTGCATTAGAAGGCAGTAAAGAAATTTTCTTTGCAGTTATTTCAACCTCTATTACACTTGCAGTGGTGTTTTTGCCCGTTATATTTTTAGAAGGTTTTGTAGGGCGTTTGTTTAGAGAGTTTGGTGTTACTTTAGCAGCTGCAGTGCTAATTTCTGCTTTTGTTTCGTTAACCATAACACCGGTACTAAATGTTTACTTAAACACAAAAAATGCACATGAAGGATGGTTTTATAAAAAAACAGAACCATTTTTTACAGGCATGGAAGCATTGTATCAACGTGCTTTGAAAGGATTTATGAAAATTAGATGGATGGCCTGGGTAATTGTTGCCATTTGTTTAGTTATAATTGGCTTGCTCATGCGCAATTTGCAATCGGAATTGGCACCCGTTGAAGATCGCAGCAGTATTCGCTTCGTAGTTACTGCACCTGAAGGAACCAGTTATAATTACATGGTTAATTTCATAGATAATTTTGCTAATTATTTATACGATTCAATTCCTGAACGCGATTTTGTATTTGCTCGCACACCTGCTGGTCCGGGTAGTAATACATCACAACCCCGTTTAGGTTTAATAGAGCCAAATTTGCGAACTCGCAGCCAGGCAGATATCGTAAATGATTTACAAAAAAAATTACCTCAATTTAATGATGCCCGCATTTTTGCCATACAAGAACAAACCATTTCCGTTGGTTTGGCTTCAAGAGGGTCATTGCCTATTCAATTTATTATTCAAAATCAGGATTTGAATAAGTTGAAAAGTATTTTACCGCAATTTCTGGAAGAGGTGCGGAAAGATAAAACCTTTGCTAATGCCGATGTAAACATAAAGTTTAATAAGCCTGAAGTTAGATTAACGGTTGATAGAATGAAGGTGAAAGATTTAGGATTAACTACGGCGGATGTGGTGGGTGCCATACAGGCTGCCTTTAGTGGGGGTAGGTTGGCTTATTTCATTATGAATGGTTATCAATATCAAGTAATTGCACAAATTGACAGAGAGGGTAGAAACAATCCGGACGATATAAAGAATATTTTTCTTCGAACAAAATCGGGCAATGTAGTTCCATTAGATGCAGTAGTGCATTTAGAGGAAAACAGCAATCCGGCTACGTTATATCATTTTAATCGTTATAAATCAGCTACCATATCGGCATCATTGGCAGAAGGTAAAACCATTGGTGATGGAATCAATGCCATGCAAAATATTGCCAACCGCTTGTTGGATGAAACGTATCACACTGCTTTAAATGGCCCATCCCGCGATTATGCTGAAAGTTCATCCAACATCTTATTTGCATTTATACTTGCGTTAATACTCATTTATTTGGTGCTGTCTGCACAATTTGAAAGTTTCTTGGATCCATTCACCATCATGTTAACGGTGCCTTTGGCATTAGCCGGTGCTTTATTAAGCTTATTTATTTTCCATCAAACCCTTAACATCTTTTCTGAAATTGGAATGATTATGTTAATTGGATTGGTAACTAAAAATGGGATCTTAATTGTGGAATTTGCCAATCAAAAACGCGAAAATGGATTAGCTAAAGAAAATGCGGTGGTACAAGCTGCTACACAAAGGCTGCGCCCCATTTTAATGACCAGCTTAGCTACCTCATTAGGTGCATTACCCATTGCACTCAGTTTAGGTGCTGCATCCACCAGTCGTATTCCTTTGGGTATTGTGGTTGTAGGCGGAATTCTGTTTTCGTTAATTTTAACCTTGTTTGTTATTCCGGCCGTTTATACGTATATCTCAGGAAAACATCAACAAAAACAGTTTGAAATTATTGAATAACTTTTCTGTTGAATTTCATGAAAACTGATGCACATCAGTATTTTTTACCAATGGCAGCTTCTAAATTTGTACCATGCGTTTAGATATTGCAAACATTCGAAAGGATTATAAACTTCAATCGTTAAACGAAAGCGATTGTGCCAACAATCCATTTGATCAATTTGAAAAATGGTGGCAACAAGCAATACACAGTGAAATTGAGGAAGTAAATGCCATGACTTTAGCTACTGCCACTAAAACCGGATTACCCAGTGCCAGAATTGTGTTGTTGAAAGATTACAGTAAGGATGGCTTTGTTTTTTTTACAAATTACAACAGCCACAAGGGGCATGAATTAGCTGAAAATCCACATGCTGCATTAGTGTTTTTTTGGAAAGAATTGGAAAGGCAAATTCGTATAGAAGGAATAGTTGAAAAAGCATCGGTTGAAGAAAGTGATACTTATTTTCAACAAAGGCCCGAGGGCAGCCGCATTGGCGCATGGGCTTCGCCACAAAGCCGGATAATTAAAAACAGAGAAGAGTTGGAGCTTGCTGTTCAAAAATTCACACAGCAATATGAAGGTGGATTTATTCCTCGTCCCGATTTCTGGGGAGGTTATTGCGTAAAACCCGTTATGATGGAGTTCTGGCAAGGCAGGAGTAATCGATTGCACGATAGAATTCAATATAATTTACAAGCTAATGGCAGTTGGGAAAAAGTACGTTTAGCACCTTAACGGTTTGGTATTGACTAAGCATAACAAATTCTTCCCAAAAACATAAACGTTTTTCCCTAATTTATAAATGCTCGCTTTAATGGAGGGTTAGTTTCGCATCACTTAATTAACCCTTTATGGCTTATAATTTTTTGTCGAATAAATCACTGCGTAATTGGCACCGTGATATTGGCTATTTCTTTGTAGGATTGATTATTGCTTTTGCTGTTTCAGGTATTGCACAAAACCACCGAAAACTTTGGAAGCCCGATAAATATTTGTATGAATATAAGAAGTTGTCATCTGCATTTTCAGGCGCGGCACATAGTATTCAAAAGCAGCAGCTGCAAGCTTTTGGCGACGCACAACAATTGGGAAAACTTTTGCGTTCAGATTCCAGAAATGATAGTACTGTGGTGGCTGTTTTTGCCAATGCAGATATAACGATACATTTGGAAAATGGCATGGTTGAAATGAACTTATGGAAACCCAAACCGGTGTTGGCGCAAATGGCATTTTTACACAAGTTTACGGGCAACTGGTGGATTTGGTATTCTGATATATTTGCCCTTGGTTTAATTTTTATTACCGTTAGTGGTATGTTTTTAATGCGTGGGAAGTATAGTTTCAAAAAAAGAGGTTGGTGGTTGGCACTTATGGGCATAATTTTTCCCATTGCTATTTTGGTTTTGTTTTACCAATAACAATGGGAAATAAATTGGTGCAGTTGAATGTGAATGTTTATTTATTGAAGCAGTTGTCTAATTTCGGGGCTGGTATAATCGCCCATACCCACTTGTTGATGAATAATTTTACCGTTAGCATCAAAAATAAATGTGGTAGGAATGCCTTCAACATTGAATAATTGGGGTAGTTCCTGTGCAGGATAATAAACCGGAAGCGTGTATTTTTTATCTTTTACATACTGTAAAGCTTTATTGAAATCATCATCCATTGAAAGAAATACAAAGGCAACTTTGCTGCTATCAGTTGTGCTGTATAAGGTTTGTAACGAAGGCATTTCAGCGCGGCAGGGCGGGCACCAGGTAGCCCATAAGTTCACCAATATTTTTTTTCCTTTAAAAGCATCTTTTAAATTCACAACTTTCCCGTTGGCATCTTTTATGCTAAAGGTCGGCAAGGCATCAGCGTTGGTGTTATTGTTGGCTGTAGTTGCATTGCTTGTACTTGCATTGGTGCTTTGTACAGGTTCATTACTCGATTGATTGTTTTTGCAGGCAGTTAAAGTGATTCCTGTCGTTATCAGTAGTATTACAAATCCGTTTGCAAAAAATTTATTGTGTAACATGTTGATGATTTTTTAAATAAAATGAATTTATTGTGAATTGGAATTGCATTGTGCACAAAGGCCTTTAATTAAAACATCTGTTTGTTGAACTTTAAATCCTTTGGGTAAAACTATTTTGGGTGTGCTTATATGGTCTAAACAAACTGTAGTGCTGCATTGGTTGCATATAAAATGAATATGGTCATCATGGTGGTGTCCTTCTGAACAATCATCTTTGCACAATGCATATAATATTGAATTATCGGGGCTTGGTATGGTGTGAATTAATCCTTTTTCTACAAAAATTTGTAACGTTCTGTAAATAGTTACCCTATCAAACTGTTCCCCGGTTTTTTCTTCAATAGCAGCATGGGTTAATGCGCCGTTCGCTTCATGAAATAATTCTAAAATAGCTGATCGACAAGGTGTAATACTTAAATTGTTCTTCCTTAATATGTCGGCAAAAATGTTATTCATAAAGCGAGTTTATCATTTATCGTAAAGCAGTACCGGGTGTTGGTTCATTCAATAATTGTTCAATATCGTGTTTTAATTTTTCAATTTCATCTTTTTTTAGCGTGTCATAAACCTGACCTCGTACTATACCATTTTTATCCACCAATGCAACAAATTGCGTATGAATAAAATCATCTTTAATATCGTTCACGGTATTTTTGGGATCATCTATACCATAGCTGTAACGAGCCATTTTGTATAAGCTATCCTTTCTTCCCGTTAAAAACTCCCATTTTTGGGTATTTACTTGCATAGAGTCGGCATAACGTTTCATTTTTGGAACAGAATCATTGTCAGGATCACAAGTATGCGACAATATCATAAAGTCGGGGCGGTTTTTAAACTGCTCATATACTTCTTTCAAATTGTTGTTCATTCTGGGACAAATGCCTTTGCAAGTGGTGAAAAAATAGTTTACCACATATACTTTTCCTTCTACGTCTTTATTGGTAACAGGTTTACCATCTTGGTTTGTAAATTGGAAAGGTAACACTGTGCTTCTTTCTGTAAGCGTGCTACGTTGAAACATATCGGTTACCCGTGATATTACGAACATAAAAACCGCCACTAACCCAATAAAAAACACGGAATAAATTATCAGTTTCTTCTTGTTCATGAAAATGAATTAAATAGATTGCAAATTTACGCCTTCACGTCGGCTAAATGGTGTTGAAGATTTTTTTGTTTTGTTAATTTTGCAACATTGTTGCAATGTTCTTATCTTTGTGCCATGTTTTTGAAAAAGGTAAATTGGGATGTAGTGGGAATTATTACTTCTGTTGCCTGTGCCATTCACTGTGCCTTGCTGCCAATTGTATTAACCAGTTTGCCCCTATTAGGTATAGAAGTAATTCATAACCGAGCATTTGAGTATTTTATGATTGGATTGGCTTTTGTTATTGGTGCATTTTCTTTACTGCGGGGTTATTTATACAAACACCACCAATTGAAGCCATTGGTAATTTTCTTAATTGGTATTCTTTTTTTAGTTGCCAAACAGTTTTGGCATAAATGGGAAGTGGTATTATTAATACCTGCCGTCATTTTTATTGTTTATGGCCATTTGCTTAACAATAAAACCTGCAACTATAAACCTGCGGTTAATGTTACCAAGTAATGTTTTAGCTGTAGAAGTTTAACTTATGACCACATCATGTAAGTTAAAACGGAGTGTCTTCCTTCCGAAAGTAATATTTATCCAGCCCTAAATTACGCATGTATTGTTTGTAGCATTGTTCAACATAATACCCAAATTCAAGATCGTTCAACATTTTCAAAATATCATAGTCCGGCCTGTATTTTACCATAAAACTGTCTAACTGTGGAGATGTAAGGCCGGTAATTTTTCGAACAAAACCTTTATTAAACCGATGGTCAATGTATGCATCTTGTTCTTGTTGAATTAAGCGTCGTTGCAATGATTCAATGCTTTGGTTTCGTTTTCGCCGAAATAAATTAATAATTTCATCTAAATCTAAACCAACTGTAACACTGCCGGGGTTGTAACCCGATGGGCCATTGCTTAAACGAAGTCCCGGTTTTCTGAAATTGAATATTTTGGCATAATCCTGTCTGTTTTGAATACTATCCAGTTTATAGCTTCTATTGCGCACACTTACATCGGGCAAGTTAAAGGCGTTTAAAAATATTTGTACATCGAATGCTTCAGTATTACTAATTGTATCTACCGGGTATTTCATGGTGGTTTTATTAATCAATGAAAACCAAATAGAATCATGCGGAAATACCGTAATGCTGTATTTGCCTAAAGAGTCGGTTAAAGTTCCTTTGCCGGATGATGTTAACACGGCAACCGCTTCTATTGGACGACGGGCTGTTATGTCGTAAACAGTCCCTTTAATTGTGAATGCCTTTGAAGGCTGTTGTGCGTGGGCTTCAACAATGGCAAAAATGAGTAGAGATAGTAAGTAAATATATTTTGTCAAACTGTTCAATTGGTTTGTAATATTAAAGCCAAATTAACTAAGATGAATAGCTTTCAGCAGGAATTAACATGTTATTTAAAAATTTTAAGCCCGGCCGGCTAAGGGCTAAAATTTTTGTTCAATAATTAATGGAAGCATTTTTCGCCAAGTGGGCCAATCGTGTGGAATATCATTACCCCAAATTTCTAAATCATTCCAAATGCCTTTGTCCCATAGTACTTTGGAGAACCTTCTGCTTGCTTCCGGATCTTCATACGCACCTGAACCTGAATAAATATGAATATGGTGACTGGCTTTAATTTTATCTAAAAACCAAGGGTCGGTAAGGTTGGGTATATAATGTTGCGGGCTGTTGTAATATACTTGTTCATCCCAATAGCCTTTTGTGTATTCTGTTAAGTCGTACACACCACTCATGCTTATAGCACCGTTAATGATATCGGGGCGTTTTAAAAATAAATTCATGGCATGTAATGCGCCAAAACTGGCGCCACAAGTAAATATTAAGGTGTTGTTACTGGTATGCCTGCGTATATAGGGAATAACTTCATTATGAACATATTCATTAAACTGATTCTGACGAATGGCTTTATGCGCAGGTTCCATATTATCGTTCATCCAGCTTTGGTTGTTCATGCTGTTTATGCTAAATACTTTTATTTTCCCGGCATGAATATGGGGAGAGAGTGCATCAATTAATTGAAATCGTTCATATTCTAAAAAATCAGCAGCAGCAGTAGGTATCAGCAGTAAAGCAAATCCGAAATAACCATAAGTTGCAATGGGCATTTCTTCTTGCAAAGCGGGACTAAACCACGATGTTATTTCTTTTACCATAAATGCAAGTGGTTTATAAACAAGTTCTTTTTATTTCTTTCCAAACTTCCCTATAACATTGAGCGGCATAGCTACTGGAAGCAAAGGTTTCCAGTGGTGCTTGGTGAATACCCATTTTTTCAATATCGCTTAAATAGGGAATATAATTTTTTAAAAAAAGTTTGTCTTTATAAAATTCATGCATGGTTTCATGGTGTAAATTCTTTCTATGGTCAACCATGCTAAAGAAACATTTTATTTTATCGCTATTTATATCATTGTCTTTAAAAAACTGCAATACAGTTTCGAATGATCGAATAGATAAAGTTGTGGGAATATTGGGCATTAAAATCCAATCAGCTGCGTAAAAAATAGCTTCATGCAAAATAGAAAGTCCCGGCGGGCAATCTATAATTATTATATCAAATGCTTTTTTAAAACTGTTTAATAAAGCGGCTACTTTCTTTTTAAACTGTTTCATTTCGTTGAGTAAAATATCTGCATAGCGGGCAGAAATATCGGCCGGTATAACCGATAAATGATCATAAGCGGTTGGTAGTACTACTTCCGTTATATCTATTTCTTGCAATAAAATTTTCTTTGATTCATTTTTGGTAGTAGCTGAAGCACCCAAATAAAACGAAGCAGAACCTTGTGGGTCTAAATCCCATACCAAAGTTTTTTTCCCTTCTTGTGCAGCTAAATAAGCAAGGTTAACGGCTGATGCGGTTTTGCCAACACCCCCTTTCAGGTTATAAAATGCTAAACTGACCATAGTTTAAATATACAAAACATTTGAATGCATCAAATATTCCATACAATTTTTTTGCAACTATGGTTTTAAATGTAATTGCGCTAATTATTAAGAGGTTGAATACACAATGTTACACTGCACAGCAAAATAAACCGTGTAAACTTAAGGAAGGGTAATAAAGGATACTTTTAGCGTAGATTACATTAAATTGTTATCTATGGCATATTTAATCAATTCAGCATTATTGTGTACGTGCATTTTGCTTAAAATACGGGCTTTGTAAGTACTAATGGTGTTGACACTTAATGATAATGCTTCTGAAATTTCAGAAATGGTTTTGCCTTTTATAATAAGTTGCAAAACCTGAAATTCCCGGTCAGATAATTGTTCGTGTGGGGCTTTTTCAAAATCATCTCCGTAAGCTTCCGCCAGTATTTCGGCAACTTCCGGTGTAATGTATTTTTTTCCGCGCAGTAAAGTATTAATGGCTGTTAGTAATTCTTCGGGTGCGCTTTCTTTGGTTAAATATCCCGATGCGCCTGCTCTAATGGCTCTTAGCGCATATTGCTCGGGTGCATGCGTACTTAATACTAAAATGGGAATATGCGGACTAATATCTTTAATTTGCTTTATGGCATCAATGCCTGAGAGACCGGGCATGGAAATGTCGGAAATAATTATGTCCCACTTTTGTTTCATTACTTTTTTAATGAGGTCTGTACCTTCAGAAACTTCTTCAATTTCTGCAGAAGGGAAGGCTTTTTCCAAAATCATAATCAAGCCCTTTCGTAAAACATTGTGGTCGTCCGCTAAAATTATTTTCATATGAATATTTTATTTTACAAAAATTAGTGAAACATACACATCAATCTTTAAGGCTTTTTAAAGTTAAATGGGTATTTTCACAGGTTTTGTACCTTTTACAAGGGTAGCGCTTGCAAATGTATTTACTTCGAAAGATAATTAGGCCTGGATATTATATAAGTGGCAAGTTACAAACTTTTTTTGAGGTTTCAAAATATATAAGAAAATTATTAAATAAAGGAGGCTGAAAAGAAAAAAGGCATCTCTAGAAAGAGACGCCCATAAATCCTATATCCTATGAAAAACCAAAACGTTTTTAACCCCCTAAACCAGAAACATTCTGATATTCAATACCGCAAATTTGAAGTATTTTACTGATTAAATTATTCACCCAATAGTATGATTTTGAAAGCCTGAAATCGCCATTGGTAAAAGCATTGTACAGCTCATTCAAGCATAAAACAGCAAATGAAATTGAATATGGGAAAGTTCAGACAATTCCTGCAAAGTTGCTTGTGTTAATACTAAATCCAATTGCGCAATTTTGCTATGGCTGCCGTTCTGGAAGTAACTTCTAACTTGCCATAAATATTTGCAATATGTGTTTTGATGGTATTGACAGAAAGATAAAATGACTCCGCCATTTGCTGGTTCGTTTTGCCATCATAAATGGCATTTAAAATTTCGAATTCACGTTCGCTAAGTGGTTTCACCAAATGTTTATTAATGGCTTTTAATGATAAACTGGGATATGCAGCATTGTGTTGTTGTGCATGGTTATGTAAGGCAATTTCCAGGTTTACCAACACATCTTTTTCGTCAAATGGTTTTACTATATATCCTGCAGGAATGGTTTTAATGGCGCGTTCCAATGTCAGTCTATCGGCATGTGAGGTAAGATACACAAATGGTAATTTATACTTGGTATTAATTACACCGGCCAAATCAATTCCGTCTTTCTCTTCATGCAAATTAATATCCAATAAAATGGCATCCGGCAAATTGGTTTCCAATTCTTTTAACGCATCAAATGTATTGTATGCAATGCCCGATACACAAAAATCAAGATTGGTTAAACATTGAGCAATATCGGCAGCAATTAAAGGCTCGTCTTCAACAATTAAAATTTTAATTTCACTCATATACAGCAGTTTTGGTGTGGTAATTGGGAATAATTAATGTTATTGTTGTACCGTTTGTGCCATCAATATACAACTCTGCTTTTAATTTTTTGATAAATGAATCAATTAATTGATAGCCCATGGTACTCAAATGCTTAAAATCAATTTCATTAGGCATTCCAATACCGTCATCTTTTACTTGCAAAATTAATTTGTTTTGCCAGGTATGCAAAGTAACCTCTAAAGTGCCTTTTTCACGGCCTTTAAAGGCGTATTTCAAAGCATTACTGATTAATTCATTCAATATTAAACCAATGGGTATTAAATAATCAATCTCTAATTGAATAGGGTCCACTTCCATTTTTAATTGAATGTTTGCTTCATCAATATTGTACGAGCTAAATAAATTGTTGATGAGTTTCTCAATATACTCGTGCATATCTATGCCGGCAATATTGCCTTCTACATATAAATTTTGATGAATGATGGCCATGGCTTTCACTCTGTCTCTTGCCTCTTTTAATGCAATTAAAGCATTTTCATCTTGTATGGTTTTGCTTTGCAGGTTCAGTAAACTGCTAATTACTTGTAAATTATTTTTTACTCTGTGATGAATTTCTTTTAGTAATACTTCTTTATCAGCCAATGATTGTGTAATCAATTTATTTTTCTCTGCTAATTCATGGTTTAATTTTTCTTTATTAAAATATAAAAGCAAAATACTTCCCAAACTAAATACCAATACAATTAGCCCTATGCTATAAAAAATGATGATGTTTTTTTTGTCTTTTAATGCTAAGCTTTTTAACTCATTGTCCTTATTTAAAATTTCTATTTGTTGGTCTTTTTGTTTTGATTCGTATTTGGCTGCCAAATCATTTAGGTTGCGAATATTTTCTTCTGTTCTTAAAGAATCGGTTACTGATTTATATGATTTGAAATACAGTAATGCATTTGAAAGATTGCCCTGGGCTTCATATGCATCGGCTAAGTTTTTATAATAGTAACTATACAATTCAAGTTTGTTATTGTCGCCAACCGAAGGTAATTGAATGCCTTGTTCTGCATAGCTAATAGCTAATGCATAATTGTGTAACCCAAGGTATGCATCGCTCAAGCCTAATAATAAATAGGAATAAACAGTAACATCTTTTTCTATATTATTATAACTTTCAATTTTTTTAAAATATTCCAAAGCTTTGTTATAATCCTGCATTCCATTATAGCAAAACCCCATATTTAGATAGGCATTTTTAAGCAAATTTGGCGATGAGGCAAACTTGGCATAGTTGATAGAGAGGTGTAAAAAATGTATGGCACTGTCATATTTTTTTTGTCGTTGATATACGTCTGCCACGTTACTGTAAATATTGGCTAAGTCATTGGTATCTTTATGTGAAACGTAAATTTTTAATGCTTCATTCAAATGAAATAAAGCATTTTTATATGCTTTTGTTAGGCTGAATAGAATGCCTATATTATTGTGGGTATCTGCAATTTGTAATACATTCCCAATTTTCGTTCTGGTTTCTAATGCTCTGTAATGCCAAAATAAGGAACTGTCCAGTTGTCCTTCTAAATAATAAGATAAGGCCATATTGTTTTGTGCATTGCCCAGTCCCTCTTCATCATTTTCTTTAATACTTAAATAAATTGCTTTTTGCAAAAGTGCTCTAGACTTTTTAAAATCGCGTTGTAAGTCGTATGCTTGTGCTAAGTTGTTTAATACTTTTGCCAGTAAAATTTCATTAGGCACTTTATTGCTGAGTAGTAAGGCCTCTTCACCATACAAAACGGCTTTTTGCGGATCGATAGATAAATAGCTGAAACATAGTTTATATAACCCCTCAATTTTAATGCTATCTGTTGTGCCATGGAATGCCATAGCTTCCAACGAATCTAACGACGGAGCCTGACCGAAGGATGGAGGATGACAAACAAACAAGCAAATGAATAAAATGCCAATCAGCTTCATGTTTCAAAAATATGGGGTATGGGGTTTTATTAATGTATAACAATATACATCATTTAATATTATTTTGAAAAAAGCTATTGTGTTTTGAATGGTAAAAATGTTTAGGAGGCAATGTTTCAGTATTCTAGTTATCTTTTTTTAGGGCTTTTAATTGTTCTTGCAAGGCAAACATTTTATCGCGGAGATGTGCAGCTTCAATAAATTCTAAATCACGAGCTGCTTTTTCCATTTGCTTTTTAATTTGTGCAATACTTTTTTCTAATTGAGGAATTGTTTGGTAAGAAGCGGCATCTTCTGCAGCTAATAATCCCTCTTTTGAAGCAACCGTATTAACCGTTTTTTCCTGCTCTGTTTCTTTTATGTCTAAAACAGAGGTCTGTTGCATAATTTGCTCAATGGATTTTTTTATGGTAGTGGGTGTAATATTGTGTTGTATGTTATAGGCAATTTGTTTTTCTCTTCTACGATTGGTTTCATCAATGGTTTTTTGCATGCTTTCCGTAATGGTGTCTGCATAAAAAATAACTAAGCCATTGGCATTTCTGGCTGCTCTTCCTGCAGTTTGTGTTAGTGATTTTTCATTGCGTAAAAAACCCTCTTTATCTGCATCTAAAATAGCTACCAATGAAACTTCCGGTAAGTCAAGCCCTTCCCGTAATAAATTAACACCTACCAAAACATCTATTTCTCCCAATCTTAGTTGTCTTAAAATTTCAACCCGCTCCAATGTATCCACATCACTGTGTATGTATTTCGATTTTATGTTAATTCTATGCAAGTATTTATCCATTTCTTCGGCCATACGTTTGGTTAGTGTGGTAACCAAAACCCTATCGCCTTGTTTAACGCGTTTATCTATCTCATCCAGTAAATCATCAATTTGATTTACAGAAGGCCTTACTTCAATTGGTGGATCTAATAACCCGGTAGGTCTAACTACTTGTTCAATTACAACGCCTCCCGTTTTTTCTAATTCATAATCGCCGGGTGTTGCACTTACAAAAATGGTTTGGCCAATTAAATTTTCAAATTCATGAAAATTCAATGGACGATTATCTAATGCGCTTGGTAATCTAAAACCATATTCTACCAATACTAATTTTCTGCTTCTGTCTCCACCGTACATGCCGGCAATTTGCGGAATGGTTTGGTGGCTTTCATCAATAACACATAAAAAGTCTTTTGGAAAATAATCTAATAAACAGAAGGGACGTGTGCCGGGTTGTCTGCGGTCAAAAAAGCGTGAGTAATTTTCAATGCCATTACAATAACCCAATTCACGAATCATTTCCAAATCGTACTCAACACGCTCTTTAATGCGTTGGGCTTCAATAAATTTACCGATTTTGGTAAAGTATTCAACCTGCTGCCGCATTTCATCTTGAATTTCATAAATTACCTGTTGTAAAATATCTTTTGGTGCCAGGTATAAGTTGGCTGGGAAGATGGCGGCATTTTCCAAGCTGCCAATTTTTTTGCCGGTAACTAAATCAAGGCTTTCAATAGTTTCAATTTCATCTCCAAAAAAGCGAATGCGATAGCCATAATCTGCATAAGGTAAATTAATATCAACGGTATCGCCTTTTACACGAAAAGTGCCTCGGCTAAATTCTACCTGCGAACGATTGTATAGTGCATTAACTAAGGCATGCAAAAATCCTTGACGTGAAATTACCTGTCCCTGTTGAATTCGAATAATGCCGTTTTCATAATCTGTTGGGTTGCCCATGCCATATATACAGCTAACACTGGCCACCACAATAATATCTCTTCGCCCCGTAAGTAGTTGGGATGTAGCCTGCAGTCTTAATTTATCCAGTTCTTCATTAATGCTCAAGTCTTTTTCAATATAGGTATCACTAACAGGCATGTAAGCTTCAGGCTGGTAATAATCATAATAACTTACAAAGTAACCTACTGCATTATTGGGAAAGAATTGTTTAAACTCCCCATACAATTGCGCAACTAAAGTTTTATTATGCGTTAATACCAACGTTGGCCTTTGCACTTGTTGAATAACGTTGGCAATGGTAAAAGTTTTCCCGCTGCCGGTTACCCCTAATAATGTTTGAAATTGTTCGCCGGCTCGTAATCCATTTACCAATTGTTTAATGGCTTCCGGTTGATCTCCGCCGGGTGAATAAGGTGCATTAATTTGAAAAGGCATACTGCAAATTACTGCATTCAAAAAATATGCCGCTGTATTGTGCCAAAATTTGCTTGAATTATTAATGAATTGCTGCGAATGCTTTGTTAAAAGAAGATTTTAATTGATAGATTTTATCGATTTCATTATTGTATTTATAAATAAAACTTATGTTTTTATTGTTGTACTTTTGAAAATCTGAATTAATAAAATAACAAAATATGGACCCTATTACAAATCACGAAAAAGAGACCCACAAAATGAATGGTACCGGCAAATGCCCATTTAATCATGGAATGATTAATCATGTTGCCGGTGGTGGTCCCAGCAATCAAGATTGGTGGCCCAATCAACTGAAGTTGAATATTCTGCGCCAGCAATCAGAACTTTCTAACCCAATGGGTAAAAAGTTTAATTACGCAAAAGCATTTCAATCGCTCGATTTCGCTGCCGTAAAAAAAGACCTTTTTGAGTTGATGACGAATTCGCAAGATTGGTGGCCGGCTGATTATGGTCACTACGGACCGCTGTTTATTCGTATGGCATGGCATAGTGCAGGAACTTATCGTATTCATGATGGAAGAGGTGGTGCCGGTTCCGGTTCTCAACGTTTTGCACCATTAAACAGTTGGCCTGATAATGCCAATTTAGATAAAGCCAGAAGACTTTTATGGCCTATTAAACAAAAATATGGTGAGAAGCTTTCCTGGGCTGATTTAATTGTATTGGCCGGCAACTGCGCATTAGAATCCATGGGCTTTAAAACATTTGGATTTGGTGGTGGCCGCGAAGATATATATGAACCTGAACAAGACATTTACTGGGGCGCAGAAACTGAATGGTTGGGCGATAAACGCTATACCGGCAACAGAGAACTGGAAAATCCATTAGCCGCCGTACAAATGGGTTTAATCTATGTGAATCCGGAAGGCCCTAACGGCAATCCCGATCCGTTAGCAGCCGCAAAAGATATTCGCGAAACCTTTGGCAGAATGGCCATGAACGATTACGAAACCGTAGCTTTAATTGCAGGCGGCCATACTTTCGGTAAAGTACATGGTGCTGCCGACCCTTCTAAATATGTAAGTCGTGAGCCCGCTGCTGCAGAAATTGAAGAGCAAGGGTTAGGTTGGAAAAATTCATTTGGTACAGGTGTCGGAACAGATGCTATTACCAGTGGTTTAGAAGGTGCATGGACCAAAACACCTACTAAATGGGACAATAATTTCTTTGAAACCTTATTTGAATATGAATGGGAATTAACAAAGAGTCCTGCAGGTGCACACCAATGGAAGCCTAAAAACAATGCCGGTGCGGGTTCTGTACCCGATGCGCAAGACCCCAACAAACGCCATGCTCCATTTATGCTAACTACCGACTTGGCATTGCGCGTTGATCCGGTTTATGAAAAAATTTCTCGTCATTTTTATGAAAATCCTGATGAGTTTGCCGATGCTTTTGCAAAAGCTTGGTACAAACTTATTCACCGCGATATGGGGCCTATTACCCGCTATTTAGGTCCTGAAGTTCCCAAAGAGGTTTTGTTATGGCAAGATCCTATTCCTGCAATTGACTATGCATTAATCGATGCCAATGATATTGCTTCATTAAAGCAAACCATTCTCAATTCCGGTTTAAGTATTGCTGATTTGGTTACAACTGCATGGGCTTCCGCATCAACCTTTAGAGGTTCTGATAAACGTGGTGGTGCCAACGGTGCAAGGTTACGTCTTTCACCCCAAAAATATTGGGAAGTGAATAATCCACCACATTTAGCTAAAGTGTTAGATGCTTTAGAAAAAATTCAACAAACATTTAATGCTGCACAAAAAGGAAATAAAAAAGTTTCATTAGCCGATGTAATTGTATTGGCAGGTTGTGCAGCCGTTGAAAAAGCAGCACATGATGCAGGCTTTAAAGTAACTGTTCCATTTACACCCGGCAGAAATGATGCTACTCAAGAACAAACCGATGTTGAATCATTTGCCGTATTGGAACCAATTGCTGATGGATTTAGAAACTATGTAAAAGTTACCAGTACCAACAAAGTGTTACCTGAGCATTTGTTAGTAGATAAAGCACAACTATTAACGCTTACGGCACCTGAAATGACAGTGTTAGTAGCCGGCATGCGCATGTTGGGTGCTAATTACGATGGTTCTAAACATGGTGTGTTTACCGATAAGCCCGGTACACTTACCAACGATTTCTTTGTACACTTGTTAGATATGAATAACAAATGGGTACCTATATCTGATAAAAAAGATGTATTTGAAATTAAGGAACGTAAGAGTGGTAAAGTGAAATTTACTGCTACAAGAGTGGATTTGATTTTTGGATCTAATTCTGAACTCAGAGCCATTGCCGAAGTTTACGGCGCAAATGATGCAAAAGAAAAGTTTGTACACGACTTTATTGCAGCATGGAATAAAGTAATGGAATTAGACAGATTTGATTTACATGCATAACTTTTTCATATTGGTTCAGATTTGTAATATGAAGGCAACTGTTCTCAGTTGCTTTCTTTTTTTATGTAACTATAGGTGTTTTAAAGTTTTATGCTGCTCATGCCACCGTCAATATGAAAAATTTGACCGGTAATCCAACTGCTTTCAGGGCTTAGTAAAAATGAAGCCAAATTAGCCACATCATTAGCACTGCCAATTTTTTTTAATGGATGTCGTTGAGCATTCAACTCAATTTTTTCGGGTGTGTTTAAAAAGTTTTGTGCTAAAGCAGTGTTGGTAATAGAAGGCGCTATGCAGTTGACACGGATGGCAGGTGCCCATTCAGCGGCTAAAGCTTTGGTTAAGCCTTCAATGGCACCTTTGCTGGCGCTTACCAAACTGTGAAAGTTAAAGCCTGTTTGTACCGCAATGGTACTGAATAAAACAACGGAGGCCTGTTGACTTTGTTTTAACTTAGGCAAACATAGTTGCAATAATTTAACGGCACCCACTACTTGTAACTGATAATCTTGTATAAAATCGTTTGCAGTTAATCGTTGAAAAGGTTTTAGCATTATGCTTCCAACACAATAAGCTAATCCATCAAGTTTTTCAGGTAAAAAGCTTAAATCAATATTATCGTCTAAAACATTTAAGGGATGGTATTCAATATTATTTGTATTTGTTTTAGGGTGTTGAAAATAAGTGCCAAAAACGGTATGATTCTTTTCAGCTAACTGTGTGGCCAGTGCGCCACCAATGCCATTAGTGCCAATGATTAAATATTGCATCTTTCAATATTTTTTTCATAATAACACTACAGTTGCCAATTTGTTGAATATCTCCTTTTTCTGAAACTATATCTCCTATTTTAATAGTCGTGAAAAAATTATTGACCGTTGATATAAATTTTTAAACAATATATTGATAACATACAATGGTTAGTTGTTGTTTGAAGTTTTAAAAAATAGGGTTGTTTTTATTAAGTTGAAAAACAGTGAATAAGATTGGTACCTTTTCCCGCCAAGTTCCTTTTTTCCATTTTTTTACCTGTTTTATTCTTTCAATATATTATGTTAAGAATAATATTTCTGATTATTGCTGAAGGTTTAGACTTATTATTGCTGAATAAGTTATTGGCATTAGATTTTACCAAGCGTATACGTGCAAGAAAATATGTAGATGAAAATGGCGTAAAGCACTATGAAATATACGGTCCGCTTTTCTTTGCATCCACCACAGCGTTTGCAGAGAAATTTGATATACTTAATGATCCTAAGGAAGTAATAATAGATTTTAGCGAAAGTAGAGTGGTAGATATGTCAGCCATTGAAGCATTGAATAAGTTAACGGAACGCTACCAGAAACAGAACAAAAAAGTTCATTTAGAACATTTAAGTCCCGACTGCCGTAGATTACTAAAAAATGCCGAAACATTAATTGATGTAAATGTAATAGAAGATCCTACCTATAATGTTATGTTGAATGGGTGATGAAATTGGTTTTAAATAATTAGAGTAGCTGTGTTAATTTGATAGTGATGGGTTGGCGAAAAGCATACCTATTTTAATAATTTAAATTGCTTTTAGTTAAGTGTTGTGAGTTTGCTTTTAATAAGGATACTAAATTGTGAAATGATGGTGCCCATAATTTTAATTGTTAGAATTTAATTATTACACAAAAGTGCTTCCTAAAAAATAAACGTTAGCTATGCGGCAAAAATGAATTTGGAAAGCTTAAATGTAGCATTAACCTAAGAGTTTACCTTCTGGTGGTTTCTTTTTCTTATTTTGTTTTGTACTCGATCTGAATGAATTAATTAATGCCTGCCATGTATTGGCTATTTCATCTCTTTTACAGGGGTGTTTTTAATACTATTGATTTTGTTCGACTTTGAAATGTACAGTGGGCTGTTAGATACACTTCGCTTTGAATAACTTTTAGCTTACTAGTGAAGGGGATTTTGTTTTAGGATTGTGTATAGCGTTTTGTGGCATGGCGTAGTGGCGGAGATTTCGGGGTACTTCACTATCAACCAAGCACAAATGTTGATAGAGGTACTGCGCTTGATTTAACCACATCAGCCCCCATTGCGGCAAACGGCTGTTAGCAGTTCCTACATCTGGCGTATGTGTCAAGTTACATCTTCTAGTTAAGGTCTGCAATAAACTGTCAAATCGTTCGTCTTTCGTGGGTTGTGCGGTTGGAAAAAATTAAAACAACAAAGGCCAGGGTAAAAAATATTTGAATTTCTTATTGGGGAAAAAAAACACACTCTTTTGTAAGCTTTGGTCTGTACCATGGCTTGTAGCTTGTAAATTTGTGTATTGGCTTATTAGTTGGTTCTCCTTTCAAAATATAATTCCGGTAAAACAATTTTAACTTCCTTTTCTTCTCCTTCTTTAAGCCAGTAAAGAATGAAGTTAACTTTCGCACTTTTTAATTCATAATTTCTCTCTCTCATACTTTGAATTTGCTTTACAAATTGCTGCGAGAATTTCAAAACAGATTGTCCCTTTGAATTCAAACATTCATCTCCGTTCAAAGTCAAAGTATCTCCACTTGTAAGTTGAGATACCAAATATTGTTTGTTGATGAAGTAATCAAGCCAAACATCTTTGAAAGTCAGATGCATTGTCATTTCATTTGGTGGTAAATAAATTTCTCTATCATCAACTCGTTCTAAATTTTCTGCTGTTAGGTCGTCAAGGAAATCTGAATTCAAGTGAACAGTCAGGTTCTGCTTTGCCCTTGTCATTGCAACATATAACTGGCGTCTTGCTTCGTCTGTTGTAGGATTGATGTTTTCAAGCATCAGGAAAACATTGTCAAACTCTTTTCCCTTTGCTTTGTGAATAGTTGAAACAAAAATTGTTTCTCCGTTTTCATTGAAAAAATCTTCCAACTTGGATTCACGAATGAAAACTTCCAAATCTGATTTGTATTTCTTCTTGGGATTGGTCGCTTCAAAATCTTTAATGATGTTGTTGCATACTTCCAACTTTGTGCTATTGCGAAATCTGATTATTAATTCCCGCTTTGCATTTGCCCAAACATCATCACTGATTATGAAAACATCATCAGCCAAATTCAACCGGCTTAAAAAGAATCTCACTTCTGAAAGATTATACAAACTGAAACCGTCATTCGTTTGAATCAACTTCGCTTGTATGTTATGTTTCAAAAGTAATCCTGTGATTTGCAATGCTTCCTCATTTGTCTTCGTAAGCACACATGTTGTTCCTGTAAGCCCAGTTGTGAGTATGTCATGCACAAGCGGAGTAATGAGATTGCCGCTTTGATAACGAACCAATTTTATTCTTCCATTGTCAGTTTGCCTTGCAATAATTGGGGTGTCTTTTAAGCGGTGGCGAATTCTTTTTACAAATTGATTCGTGAATTTAACAAGGTTGCCTTTGCTCCTATAATTTTCAACCAATTCATGCTTGACTGCTTTGTTCAACTCAATAAATTGTTCAAGATATTTTGCACTTGCTCCTCTGAACTCATATATGTTTTGGTCATCATCACCAACTGCAATTACTCTCATTTCTTCGTTTTGCTCCATTAAAGCATTTATCAGATTGTATTCATCTTCATCCATGTCCTGTGCTTCGTCAATCACCAAAACAGTCTTGGTAATTCGACTCGCTTCAACTTCCTTGTTTTTGATTTTCTCAATTGTTTTTTTCAAAATCACATCAGACTTTTCCAAACTTCCAACCTTGCCTAACAAGTCAAAGCAGTAGGAATGAAAAGTTTTTATCTCTATGTAGTTTGCTGCGTTGCCAATTAACTTCAACAAACGCTTTTTGAATTCTGTTGCTGCTGCTCTTGAAAAAGTTACCATGAGCAACTGTTCATGTTTTACATCTTCCATCAAAAGCAATGAAGCAAGTTTGTGAACCAACACTCTTGTTTTACCACTTCCAGGTCCAGCCGCTACTACAATTTTTGGTTCACTGTCATTGATAATTTTCAACTGCGTTGGTGAAAGTTCTCCAAAAAGTTGCTTGAATTTTCCAGGGGTCATTTTGAGTTTCAGGTTGTCAATTTTGCTTCCCGGAAAATATTTCTTTAGGAACGAAGCATAATTGAGTTGAAAGTAATCTTCAACAAATTGTAGAGCATCCTGGTAATCGTCAATCATCTTCTTTGCATACTCTCCGACAATATGAATTTGCTGAACCTTGTTTTCATAAAACTGATTCAACTTACGATAATCTTCCTTTGTGTATTTTTTATAGTTGTCTTGTTCAACTCTTTCAATGGTCAGTTTATTATAAACTACAAGGAACCCTCCTTCAATTTTTATGGCATCAATTCTTGACAAGTAGAAAAGAGAATCTTCAACATCATCAAGTGTGATTTTCATTTCAAACATTTTTGGCTTCCTTTCAAACTCATCTTTCAACTCGTGAACTGAAAACTCAACCAATACATCTTCCTTGTCTTTGTCATCTTCGGAAACATTCAGATTACTTTTCTCATAGAGATATTCAACAATGAACTTTGCTAACTCATGCCGCCGCCCTAACTTTTCTTTCAGAGTATCTTTCGGATGAAGGCAAAGAACTGCAATATGATTTTTTGAGTATTCAAGATTCTGTCGCTTAATCCAATTCTTTATTGCCCAAAAGTTGACAATGGTTTTTAGTTTGTTAGTGGTTATATCTTCACAACCATTTGCCTCTGCTTTTTCATTCAGTTCTTTAATGTGAAATGTTTTTTCCGTTTCTTCAAAAATAGAAAGTAAAAAGTTTTCAATCTTACCGAACGCTTCAACAATATTGAGTGAACGATTTTTGTTTTCACCTTTCCTGATAAATGCAGTTAAGTCCTTTGCATCTGCTAAAATCTTTTCCTCACGAAGAAGATTCACAATGTTTATCACTTCTTCCTTTACAATCCCCAAATGGTCGCTGATGTAATCAATTCTTGATTCAGCTGATTCATCATTTGATTGCTTTCTACTTTTACTAGAAAAAAGTTTCTTGATAATTCGGATCCCTTTTTCTTTCTGCTTCTCCTCAAATTTTTCCGAAGCATTGATTTTGTCAATTGCTTCCTGTGCATTCTTTGAAAGAATACTATTGGCAAAAACTCTCGGCATATTTTGTCCCCGCTTCAAATACCCAGCATCTTCCAATGCTGCAATTGCTGTAGTTACCCTTGTTTCAATCTCAACAACATTATCATCCCAACCTGCTTTTCGTGCAATTTCTAACGCAGAGTTTGAAACAGTTGAACGGAATCTTGTAATTTCCTTTATTGCTTTCCAAATCTGTTGAATCTCTTTGATTGAAAGTTTGGTTTGATTTAATAGGATGAAATGTTTTCCAAGGTCTTCCTCGTTGAACAATACGAAGCAATTAGCAACAATATTTTCATCTCGTCCTGCTCTGCCTGCTTCCTGAATGTAGTTTTCAAGTGAATCTGAAATTTCATAGTGAATCACCATGCCCACATCTTTTTTGTCAACCCCCATTCCGAATGCAGAAGTCGCTACCATAATTTGAACTTCACCAGATATGAAAGCATTCTGGTTTGCAGTTTTTTCCTTCACATCCATTTTGCCGTGATAAGGTTTTGCATTGAAACCATCTTCAGTTAATCTTTCTGCAAGTGAATATGCTTTTCGTGTTCTTGAAACATAAATGATAGTCGGACAATTTTTCTCCTCAATCAAATCTCTTGCTGTCTGATACTTTTCCTCTTCATCTCCTTTCTCAAAAACTTTGTATTGAAGATTTGTTCGTGATGCTTTTGAAGTGAATAGTTCAAGTTCAAGCGAAAGTTTTTCTTTGAAATAGTCACGAATATCTTCAATTACTTTTTGCTTTGCAGTTGCAGTAAAACATGAAACTGGAATTCCATCTTCAAGATTTTTCTTTTCTTGTATTTGCTTGATGAAATCTCCGATGTATAAATAATCAACCCTGAAATCTTGTCCCCACGAAGAAAAGCAGTGAGCTTCGTCAATCACAAACCGAGCAATCTTTCTACCTAAAATCAATTTCTCAATTGTCCTTGAACGGAGTGATTCAGGTGAGATGTAGAGAATGCTAGCAGAGCCGTCTTCAACTCGTTCAAAAGATTTTGCTCTTTCAATCGGGTCAAGCAAACCATTTATGGTAACAGCTTCAACAATGTTTGCTTTTTCAAGATTATCAACTTGGTCTTTCATCAACGATTGCAAAGGGGAGATTACAACCGTCAAACCCTTTGAATTTTCTCCACTCATCAAAGCAGGCAATTGAAAGGTGATTGACTTGCCACCACCAGTTGGGAAAACTGCAAGAATTGATTTGTTGTCAACTGCAGCTTTAACTGCTTTCTCTTGCAGTGGCTCACCTGCATAAGTTCTGAATGAATCAAAACCAAAAAAACGTTTCAAACTTTTGTGTACGTCTAAAGCATTGTTGCAATATACACAACCACTTACGCATGGTCTGTTTCGCAAGCGAAACATTATTCGTTCAACTTCTGGATAATTTTTCAGCACCCAAGGCGGTGTGATGGAATGTGTTTTCTTGAATTGAATGAACGAGTCTATAAGGGACAAACAGTAAGCAAGTTCAATCGGGTGTTCTGAAATTATTCTCCTCAAATCAACACGTTCGCAGATTTCATTTTGAAATTTTTGGCGAATTAGTTGTTCAATGTCTTTGCTAGCACATGTATATGCGATGAAACGGAAAAAAGATTGAAACTCCTTTTTGTCTTTCAATAGTAAATAGAAAAGCTGTTTAAGAGTTTCGTCTGCTTGGCTGAAAGCAGCAACTTCGTCATTGAATAAATCTCTTGCTTTGACAGAATCATTCAAAGGATTGTTCATTTCCTCTGATTGAAGTTTATCGTCCTTCAATAAAGCATGATACGGCTTTGTGGGGAAAAGTAGGGGAGATAAAAACAAAGTGTCAATGATGTTTGCTGAATTTATTCCTGCATCAGTGAGTGCTTTTCCGATATACTTTATGTCGTGATTGAAAATGTTGTGTCCGCAAATGAATTGTGTTCCGTTCAGAAATAGAATGAACTCGGCTACGGAATTTTTATGAAAAGAACTTCCATCACCCTTGACACTTCCAATGTCAAGTATCTTTTGGCTCTTTGGCTCAACCTCCGTATCAATAAATGCAATTGAGTTCATTTCCTATTTGCTAAATATATTCATAAAAGTGAGAAAATAGGGCTCTTTTGTTACCGCTCAACTGATCAAGCGTTGTGAGAAGCAGCTCTTTTTGGGTTGCCCTTGTGAGGGTATGCAGTGTTGCGGCAACAGCAAATCTACCGCTTGTGCGTTTGTCGTAGAAATTTGATTTTATTTTGTACGGTGGGGTTGTTTTAATTTTTTTCCTCCATAGGCATGAGTGGCGAACTATCTGCTAGAACTGCCCAGAAGTTATGTTTCCTGTATGTTGTCTACCTATCAAAATTTGTTATCTTAAAATTTATTGTCAGCCCTTCTATTGTTTTAATGGTTGCGATATCTCAATAGCATGACCACTAACGTTTAGTCGCTTTGTGTTCGGGCGGGAATAGAAGCACTAAGCTGTCAACCTGCACCAAAGCCAAATAGGAGCACAAACCTTTAAGTTTGCATGTCACCCCCCTGACGCAAAACGGCTGTTACCGGTTTGTGCTTAGCCATCCACGAGCGTTTGAAGTACATGTTTGTTGTCATGTTGCTGTTTACTTACGTCCATAGTCCGCTGGAATTTGTCCCCAAGCAGCAGTGTCCCATTTTAAAATTTTAGTATCATAGTGATTGTTTTGAAGCCAAGTCTCAGCACGTTGTATGAGTTCAAAAACTTTCTTATTTGTATCTGTTTTTTCATATTTGGTTTTACATTTTTTCTGTTTAACCCAAGAGATTGCGTTCAAACTATCGCTGTAAATAATTTTAAGTTCTTCACCCTTTTTCTTATAAAGTGCAAGTGCATGAACAATTGCTAAAAACTCGCCAATATTGTTTGTTGCTTCTTCCAGTTTAAGATCAAATATTATCTTTTTTGTATTGGTGTCAACACCACGATACTCGGTTGGTCCAGGATTTGAAATTGTTGAAGCGTCAACGCAAATACTGTCAAGAATTGGCTCGTCATCAGTAATTTCAAAATCTGAATTTTGACTTGCATCGTCCCCTGTGGCTACAAAAAGGTCGGTTACTGTGTTGTCCATTGTCTTTAAGTCGCTTGGTAGATTTCTCTTCTCAGACATTGTTTTACCTAATAGTTCTGCTTGTTGGAAGTCCTTAGAAAACTTGACATCTCTTGAATGCTGAAACGAAATTGAATGTGAATTTGCTGTAAGAACTTTGTCCAATTCAAGCCAAAGATCAACATGCTTTTTCTTTTTGAAACCTTTCTTTTTCCATTTCTCCAACCAGCCTTTTGTTAAGGTGTCAATTACGTAACCGTTGGTCAAGTAAACGGTTATGTTGCTTGGCTCAGTTACTCTTTTAAGTCCTTCAGTTATTCCAACAATGTCCATTCGTGCATTTGTCGTGTTGGAAAAACCACCTGAACATTCTTCTGTCCTTTTTCCGTTGGTACATATCACAACTCCGTAACCACCGTTACCAACAACTTCATAACTGTCAAGTCGCTCGGAAAAGTGGCATGAACCATAAACAAATATTTTTACTTCATCTGTCATTCGTTGTTGCTGTTTCAATCACCATCTGTTGAGTAACGCTCTGTCTTCATAGCCTGACCGCTAGCGTTTGGCGGCTTGGCGTAGTGGCGGATTTTTAGCACAAAAGTTTAATCGAAGAACTGCACTTGAACCTACCACAAAACTTTCATACGAAGCACTGCACCCGCCATTATGCCAAACCGCTGTTAGCAGTAGGCCTTCTGTCGTCCGTCCTTGCAAACCATTGTCTGTATTGAGTTCTCGTGTCATTGTCGTGTCGGCTGTGCGTTGCGTTTTTTATTTTTTTTGAAGGGCAGGAGATTTTTTAAAACCAATTTTTTACTCACATTATTTTTCATTTCTATGGCGTTCGTGAATGCTTTGCATTTCTTGGGTCGGCTTTGCAAGCTCTTTTAAAAGTTTTGGTTCTGCTTTGGCTTGTGCGGCTTTTAAATGTGCTTGCAAATTGGGCTGGCTTCTAGCAATCTGCTTTAATTTCAATTCTATTTTTTCATAGTCACCAAGGTAAGCTGTCATTAAACTCTTCCAAAGTTTACCATGATTTGGAACATTAAAATGTAGTAGTTCATGAACAATCACATATTCTCCCAATTCTTTGTCTAAGTCGAGTAGTTCCTTATTGAAGTTTAAGTTTCCGTCTGTCGAACATGAAGCCCATTTGTTTGACATTGGTCGTAATGCCAATGACTTTACTTTAACTTTCATTTTGTCGGCATAGGTGTAAACTGCCCGTTTAAATTCCGCTTTGTCTGTCCACTTTGCCATAACTACAATTTGAAAGCAATGAATAAATGGTTAAACAATTCGTCAATCAGATTGGCGGCTTTATCAATGTCGTCTTCTTCTGCAAGCAAGGCGAAATAAACTGCTTGTCTAAGCTCTCTTAATTCTTTTTCGCTGGTTTTCCAGTTCGGATGATTTACAAATTCCCCTTTTATCTGTTTGGTTATTTCTTCCGCATTGTTGATTTCGTTTTCAAGCATTTTCTTGTAAATGAAGAAAGTCAAATCGTCAAAACCTTTTTCGGCTTGTTCCTTTCTGCGTTTTAAATCTTGTTCATAAAGTTTACGGATTTCTTCTAATGCCTCTTGTGTGCTTATTTGTCTGCTTTCGTAATTTTCTTCAACTGCTTCGGCTCTTTCCTTAATGCCAATCAAAAATGGGTCGTCTGAATTTTCATCCGCAATTTTCTCAATGCTCTTGATTAAGTTAATAACCTTTGTATTATCGTTATCTTGACTGTCTTTGATTTTTTGAATTGTCTTTTCGTTGATTTCAAAAAACTCATTGTTGAAATGCGGTGCTGTGCCAGCAATTTTACTTTGCACCAATTCATTTGTCTTGCGTTGAAACTCTCTGTCCACCTGAACCCTTTTTGCATAAGCATTGCGGACTACCTGATAAATAGCTGAAAGTGTTGCATACGTGTCAATGTATGGACGAAGGAACTTGTCAGGCGAAATAATTTCATACAACATTTCTACTTCCTTAAAGAGTTTGAAAAACTCTTTGCGTTTCGATTTATCCCTGAAATGATTTATCAGGTTATCGGTGTCTTTGTCATTGAAACTATGCTGAATCAACTCCAAATAAGGTGGAACATCTTTTTCCATTTTGCTTTGGAAAAGTTGTTTCAACAAGTTGATGTCTTTTACAATGGCGTTGATTTCATCACTGTCGAACGCCAAAGCTTTTTCCAGATTTTCAAAGATGCCCACAAAGTCCAACACAAAACCGTGCGGTTTTACCATTTCTAATTCTTCATTCTCATACGGACGGTTTACCCTGGCAATAGCCTGCAAAAGCGTATGGTCCCGCATGGGCTTGTCTAAATACATGGCATACAAAATTGGTGCATCAAAACCCGTCAATAATTTTTCAGTAACGATTAAAATTTTAGGCAACTCATCGGGTCTGGTAAACTTCCGCCTGATTTCCTTTTCACTTCTTGCATCCCTATGATAGGCTTTTAATTCTTCAGGGTCGTTATGGTTGCCTGTGTAAACAACTTCTGAATACTCGGGAGGTAAATATTTGTCTAATGCCTTTTTATACATAGCACAGGCCGGACGGTCAACTGCTACTAAAAAAGCTTTGTAGCCCAAAGGTTCTACATTCTCCTTGTAATGTTTGGCAACATATTCAGCCACTTTATCCACCCGTTCTTTACCTTTCAAAAAGTTCTTGGTGTTTACGGCTCGTTCCAGAATTTTATTCAGTTCTTCAATGTCATTCACTCCGTATGCTTCTGCCAAACTCAGAAACTCTTTTTCCAAAATTTCTTTTGGAACTAACAACTCATTAGGTGCCATGCCATAGAAGAGCGGAAGCGTGGTTCCGTCTTCAATACTGTCTGCTATAGAATACTTGTGCAGATAGCCCTGTGGGTCATCCGTGCCGAAAGTTTTGAAAGTGCCTTTACCATAGGCCGTTTTGTCAATGGGTGTACCGGTGAAGCCGATGAATGTGGCATTGGGAACGGCTGCCATCAAATAGTTGCCAAGGTCTCCGCCGGTGGTGCGGTGGGCTTCATCAATGAGTACATAAATATTTTTACGCGAGTTCACATCGGCCGGTATATCTCTGAACTTATGCACCATGCTCACAATAATGCCCCGATAATCGTTTTTCAAAAGCCGTTGTAAATCCTGAATGCTTTCGACTTGTTGTACATTGTTTACACCAACTGAATTTAGGTTTTTCAGCATTTGGTCTTCCAACTCATTCCTGTCAATCATCAACAAGATGGTTGGCTTTTCAGCTTGTGGGGCTTTAAACAGCAACTCGGCTGTTTTAATCATGGTGTAGGTTTTGCCGCTGCCTTGCGTATGCCAAACCAACCCTCTTGTTTTGGTGGGGTCTAATGCCCGTTCAACTACTTTGTCAACGGCTGTTTTTTGATGCTGGCGTAAAATGAATTTGTTGAGTTCTTCATTCTGTTCAGCAAACAGAATGAACTTCTTGAGCAGGTCGAGAATATGCTGACGGTCGCAAAACGATTTTACTTTAGCTTCAAGGTTTCCTATTTCTTCGCTTTTCCAATTAAAAATATTTCTGCGAATGGTATTCCAGGTTACGCCATACGAAAAGCCGATGCTTTCTGTTGCTGTAAATAATTGTTGCGGAACCATCAGTTCAGGTGTTTCCCGGTGGTATCTTCTCAGTTGGTCAACACCAATGGCAATGGCTTCATCTTTGGTAGCGTTTTTACATTCAATAACCACTACCGGAATACCATTGATTAAAAACACCACATCTTCACGATTGGCATATTGCCCGTTGAACAAGTAATATTCTTCCGTTACTTCAAAAATGTTGTTGGCAGGATTGTCATAATCAATCAATATCAGATTGAACTCCCGGTTTTCTTCTTGGCTGAAAAAGGTTTTTTCGCCTTGCAGGTAATGCAGAAAATCACGGTTGCCGTGTATATTGGGTAAAGGCAAATCAAGCAAACGCAATAAATCGGCTTTGTTGTCTTTAAACTTCGGATTGAACTCTTTAACTTTTTCAAAAAGGGTATCGGTGAAAAAACGACTGGCATTTCTGGCTTTTTCCCTTGGCGAAGCTGCAGAAGCATCAAAACCCCTGCGGCTTTCGGCTTCGCTTTGCGAAACATATTGCCAGCCAATTTCGGTGGCATATTCTATGATGCGGCTTTGAACGCTTTTATGTTCCGTTGGTGAAGGCATTCGCACAAGTATTTTTGATTATTGAACTCCGTTTAATTTTTTCCATATCCTTTGGTATTCTCCAGCATTTAATTTTGAGTTAGACGGCACAATGCTTTGCCACACATCCTCTCCTTGATTTTTTAGCCATTCTTGAACCATATACGTTTTTTTATTGTAAATCTCATCACTCACTTGTTGCTTATAAATGCTACCCATATTGTTCGCTATGCTTCTGGGTACATTTGCCTTACGCATCAATACGCCTTCATCGGTATTCACTCCATATAACAAGTAAGCAGGGATATTCATCATTTTCTTTTTTTCTGTTTCTGATAAATCCTGCCAATCTATTCCACTGGTTGGCATTTTCTGTAAAGCGGCTATGCCCCAACTTGCCATGTTGGCAATCACTTTGTAAATGGCTTTTGTGGTTTTTTCTATGGCTTTTGTTTTGTCGTCTTCATTTGGAAAAATGCTTCGAGAAATTTGCGAAATATTATTGCCATTAACCCATTGAATAATTAATCGGGATATGCTTTGCTGGTCTAATACATGTTCACCAACTTTTATTTCTTCCAGTGATTTTCTGATTTCATAAGTGTTGAGCATGATGCCAACCAGTTTTTTCATGGTTTGATTTTGCTCAGAAAACAACTGGTTTTTATTCCAATCACCGGGTGAAATATTTGATTGTGACAACCTAGCTATCATTTGTCGGACAGAAACAGTTGAAAAACCTGTAGAATCAGCCCTGCGTGCATCTTCTAATGAAAGATTTTGTGCGTATTCTCTTAATTTGTTAATCAGAAATTTCTTTTTACTTTCTTCAATTTGTCGGTAGCCCAAGGTAGCCTGAAGTTTCTCTTCCAGATGATTTAAGAACTGGTTTAGGTCGTTTACCTGCAATCGCAAGTGGGAAATATATTGCAGAATAGCCGACCAACGCTCATCCTTGTAAAGCCATCTTGCAAAATCCTCTTGTTGGTTATCCATCGCTATTGCGACCGCACTTTCCAATTGGGAAAGTAAATCCCGGGAAGCTTCACTAACATAGTTGACTATCTTCTGTAAGTCACTATCATTCTTTGAAACTATTCCTACCCAACCTAAGGATTGTTGCCCAACTCTCCCTACACGTCCGGCAAGGTTCCAGAAATCGCGGGTGGGCATCGGCCCGCTGAATGGATAATCGTATGAACCCATAATCACAGCTGAAACAGGGAAGTTGATACCTTGTGCTATGGTAGTAGTAGCTACTAATGCCTGCAATTTGCCCTGCACCATCAAGAGTTCAATAAGTTGCCTGATTTCGTCCGGTATAGCTGAACTGTGAATGGCAATGCGTTTGTCTAAATAGTTGACCAACGGAAAATCATCTCCTAACTCGGTTTGAACAAATTTTTTCAGCAGTTCTATATCATCATCCGGCTCAAAGTTTACAGAACATTTTTGGGTTAAATAATCTGCAATGCTATAGGTCTCATCAACACCGGCAGCAAGGATGATGATGGGTGAATTCACATCCAAAATTTCACTACCGACAAAACGTGCTAACTTAACTTTTGACTGTTTGATTTGCGATAAGTTGATTTCGGAGTTTTCTACTTTAATCAATGGAATATTTTCACCAATCTGATATGTACCTTTGGCAGTGTTTAGGGTTTGGATAAACACATCAAAGCTTTTACCTCTTCCTTGTGTTCCTAAGGCACCCACAACTCTTTCATTGGGTTGCCACCAATCAAACTGAATGTTGATGGTTTTTCCTCTTTCTCCGCCCAGCCATTCGGCTATTTGTTTGGCGTTTGGAATATCGGGGGTAAGCAACAGGAAGTTGGCTTCACGGCAATCGTTTTTAATGGTAGCTAAGAGTAATTCAAGGTTTAAGCCGCGTTGTTTTTCTTCAATATTGTGAGCTTCGTCCACTACGGTAAGTACAAGCGGCCTGCGCTCCGTAGTGCCAAGTCCCTGACGGATAAGTAAATTGAGCTTTTCGTAGGTGGTAACAAGAACGTCAAAATCTGTAAGGTCTCCACTATTTTCAACAAGATAGGCTTCAAATCCGTCTATTTCGGCTACGCCACTGGCTTTTTCTATCTGTAAACCTATCTTGCCTAAATCCTGCTCTAATCTTATGTAGGTCTGATTCACCAATGTTTTTGTTGGTACAACATAAGCTACCCAACCACCACGGTCCCTAAATTCATTCAGGGCTTGTAAAATTTTATATTCAGCTATCAGGGTTTTCCCGCTGGAAGTGGGTAAACTCACAACAACAGAGCGATGGGCAGGATTTAACAGTTCGCCTTTTAATATGGCTTCCTTTTGCGGATACAATAGTTCAAACACTGCATTTTCTTCTCGTTTGGCAACGAATTGATTAAACGCACTTACCCAGTGATTGATTCCCGTGAGTGTGTACCAAATCGTGTTTCTGCAAAGTTTGATGGCGAAGGCTTCTACATACTGATACAGCAGTTCCAGCATCATATTGCCTGCGGCACCGGCAAACTCACGGGCAACTTTCAGATGGTATTTTATTTTATTTTCAACATCGTATTGTCCATTTTCAATTCTTCCCTCTAAAAGGTATTGCCCTACTATCTCAGTGGTTTTGGCAAAGTGATACAGCGATACCACTTCAGCGGCACCATAGGGTTGTCCTTCTTCCTTTACCTGGCTTAAAAACTGTTCTTCAAATTGTTGTTGTTCCTCTCTAAGTTGGTTAATTGCATTGATGGATTGTGAGAGGTCAGCCCATGACTTTTTGATAACTAATGAAACCATCACCTGAAAGCATTTTCGGAGCAGGCGGCTATTCCATTTTTCAGGGATTTGTAAATTATCTATGGCATTTTTTTGAGAGATTAAAAAATCTCTAAGCCAATGTGCATGTTCGCCCAGATAGCCCAGCGAAATCACTTTGATGATTTCGTAAATATCTTCATCGCTTTTGCACTCGCAGGGTAAAAGGGAAGCAATATCAAAATAAACCGAGCAAAGCGCTTTGAAGGTTTCATCATCCTGATTATTCCACAATTTCAAAATTTCCAGTTCGCACAGTTCTTTGGCTTTAGCGAGTTGATTCAGCTCGGATTCTGACAATTGAAGCAATGAAAACCTTTTAGCCAGCTTGCCTTTTTGAATAAGCTGCCCGATGTCCTGAAGCATTTCAGGATAAGCATCGCTTAAAAGTTTATATTTTTCAGTTGCTTTCATTGCCTGTTCCATTCATATTGTTCAGCCACTTTTCTTTAGCTATAGGCAAGTAAATGGCTAATAGTTTCAACCCAATTGGTTCCAGAATTTCTTCCTTTAACCTTTGGTAAGAAGGTTTTATATCCTTTTCATTTACGGCTGTGTCTCTTATTAACACTCCATACAAAAGGTATTTACCTGCATTCTGCTGATAATAGGTTTTGATTGCTTTATCAAAATCTTTTTTAAAATCTTCATTCCCGTTCAGCGGAATTTTATTTTGAATGTAACTAATAAGAATACGCCGCTTTTTCGGGTCTTGATACAAATCTTTCAGTTGATGTTCTATGCCTCCGGGATTGGTCATCACCTGTGGTGGTGATTTTGTTTCTGAAGAAGTTTTTACCTCGCCAAACAGAAACAGCACATCATTTTGAATCTCGATAAACCCAACTAAATCGGCTCCGGTTTTATTGCCTTTCGGATTGCGGGCATCGCGTAGTTCGTTCCAGTAAAAACGACAACGGAAATGCTCCTGCAAAACCACTTCAGCCAAGGCTTCCCCAACCCTGAACGTTTGCACATCCACGCTTTCATTTTGCCATGCCTGAATATCCTGTAAGAGCGTTTGCGATTGCTGAAAACCGGTATCCTGCTGAAGCGTTTGCAGAATGCTGAGCATTTCCTGCCTTTGCGGTCTATCTACAAGAATATCTTTTACCTTGCCGGAAAGCAAAGCATCGGTTTCGGTTTCTTCAAACGAAACCCCATCGTAGCCGCGATATGTTGAGTCAATATCTTGATAAACCACATTCATAGTTACATGCTTGTACTCATTTCTTTTATTTCTGCATTTAGTGCTTCAAATTCTATTTCATGCACCCTCCGCTGCCCGGTCATCAACTCGTGCAGCAGCGTTTTGAATAGGGCGGTAAGGGTTTGTTTTTTTGAACTTGCTAAACTCTTCTTTTGATCTAATGTTTTCAGATAATTCCCAATTAAAATTTGTTCATCATATTTTGGTAATGGAATTTTCACGCCTTTTACATCGGAGTCTCTGACAGCAGGATAACTAGCTCCCCTTTGTAATTTCTCAATTCTTGCAATAAAATCATCTGTTTGTAAGTATTGATAAAGAAATTCAGAATTAAGTTTTGATTTATTTGGTTTCAAAACACAATAACCCGTGCTGCAAACTTGATTATTTAAATCTTCTGTGATTTTAGCAATTCGTTTCAATGTCGGTCTAACTGTTGCAAAAATTACATCATCAGTTTGGATTAATTTTCTTGCTCTACTTGGTGCGTCTTTCCCCTTTATTTTATTATATTCAATTACTTTGAATAACTCATTATTCACGCTTGATACATCAACATAAATAAATTCTTCATTGGGGTATCTTGTTGGGTCTATCAATTTTGTTTTTTCACAAACTTTACCCAACTCCACCACCTCCCAACTTTCCGGCACGGGTCCGATTTCGGTTTGTTTTTGTCTGGTTTCGGCTCCGCTGCCTTCGGCTCCGCTCAGGCAGCGGATGCCTTCGGTAAAGAGTTTTTGCATCAGGGCTTTTTTGAGTTCGGTGGTGGTGCGGATGAGTTTGTCCTGCTGCTCTATGGCTTTTTGCACCGTGCTTAACACATAAGCGATTTTGCGCTGCTCGGGGAGGGGGGGCCTTAGGATTATTTTTTCTTTAAGTAATTTATAATGTCGGTTGTAACCACGACTCGGAATATCAAAACTTAATAGATGAAAGTAAAAAAACTTAGGATCAAATAGATCTTTATTTGGTGAAAGCGCTTTTGTTCCATCTGCTCCAACAACAAATGGGAAATCAACATATTTGAAGCATCTTGTGTGATCACCGAAAATTATATATGGCAAACCTTCCGAAACAAGTTTTTCCTCTTCATCAGTATAACCAGCTATGAAATCTTGACCTTGGTCAATAACTGGATATTTACCAGTAGGTTTTATTTCTGATGCATTAATTTGATTTGACCTACCAACATTATTGTCGACTAAGCAATTAGAAAACTCATATTTTTTCCACTCTTCTATCATATCCCCAACTTTTGAAAAATGGTTAAGGTGTCTTTTTCCATTTTGCTGAAGGCAAACCACTTCTTTCCCAAATCCTTCAGTGAAGCGCCTATGTGATACACTTCGGTTTTGTCAATCAGCAAAAAACGGTCGTGGGCAGCTTCAAACCGGTGCAGGGAAAGCCCGCCATACTGGGCATTGAATTTTTTGGCATCTTCCTGCAGAGCGCGGGTTATATTTTGGGTATAAATGCTTACACTTACCTGCTTTTTCTTTTTGGCAAAAAGCGCCAGCACGGTTTCGTCCACATAGTTGTCAATCAATATCAGGCTGCTGTGGGCTTTTTTCACCAGGTTGCTGATGAACACCCAGGCATCAAACACCTGCCCGTCAAAGAAAATGCCTTTGTCGTGCTGCGGGTGTTTGCTTTCTAATGCCCTAAATACTTGTTCAAATTTTTTATCAGTTTCCAGTTGTTTGGTTTCTATGCGGTCAAGACGTTGAAAAATTTGGGCGTTTTGCATCAGGAATTTACGCATTTCTACAAAAGCCTGCATGATGCGAATGCTCACCTTTACGGCTGTGTCGCTGCGCAACACGGCCGAAAGCATGGCCACACCTTGTTCGGTAAAAGCATAGGGCATGGCGGAAGAATGTTTCAGGTTAGCCAACCGGTCGCAATTTGCGACCAGTTCGTCCCGTTCTGTTTCAGTCAGTTGAAACCTGAATGTATCGGGGAAGCGTTCAATGTTACGTTTTACCTGCTCGTTGAGCCGCTTGGTTTCCACGCCATACAATTCAGCCAAATCACGGTCTATCATCACCGGTAAATGGCGGATGGTAAATATTCTGCTTTCAATCAGCTGTTGGGTCAGGGCTATTTCATTGCTTTTTTTACTCATATCCCCAACTTTTGAAAAATGGTTTTTAATTCTTTATCAATTTCAGCGGCTTCTTCTTCCAACGCTTTCAGTTCTTCCACCAGCTCGCCCAGGGGTCGGTAGGTTTCGGCATCGGTGATTTGTATGTAGCGGCTTGGGCTTATGTTGTAATCGTTTTTTACAATCTCCTCCTTGCTCACCAGCCGGGCAAACCCTGCCCGTCCGGCAGGCGGGTTTTCTTCTTCCTTAAAAGCCTTGTAGTAGTCGGCTATCTTTTCAATGCTTGCAGGCGGAATAAAGTTTTTCGGGTCGCCTTTTTCAAATTCTTTTCCGGCATGGAGCAGATAAATTTTGTTTTTAATGTGTGCGGGCTTGGCTTTGTTTAAAAAGATAATGATGCCCGGGGCGGTGGTGTTGTAAAACAGGTTTTCGGGCAGGTAAATCACGCCTTCAATCAGGTCGTTATCCACAAACCATTTACGCACCTCTTTTTCTTTATTGTTGCCCTGGTTGCCGCTGCCACGGCTGGCGGCACCGGTATCAAGAATTACGGCTGCTTTTCCGCTATCATTTAGGCTGCTGTAAATATGTTGCATCCAGCCCCAGTCAATTTTTCCGCCACAACTTCCTGCGGGGAATCGGCCAAATTCATCGTTAATAAAAAAATCATCGGTAATGTAAGGCAAACTGTCTCTGCCCTGGTTCCACATGGGGTTTGCCACCACGCGGTCAAATTTTTTAAGTTTGTTACCGTTTCTGAATTTTGGATTTTTAAGTGTGTCGCCAATTTCAATGTCGCCTTCCATGTCGTGGATCACCATGTTCATTTTGGCCATGGCCCAGGTTGAAGGGGTAAACTCCTGTCCGTAAAGTTTGAGCGGGGCGTATCTATGGCTGCCTTCGACTTCGCTCAGGCAGCCGTCATCACCTTTTTTACTGTCGGCTGAGCGTAGCCGAAGCCGCATTTTTTCTTCCAGCACCAACTCACATTTAATCAGCAAGCCGCCACTGCCGCAGGTAGGGTCGTAAATTTCCATGCCCGGCTCGGGGTCCATAATTTTTGCCATGATAATACCCACTTCGGCAGGCGTATAAAACTCTCCGGCACTTTGCCCGCTGCCTTCGGCAAACTTGCGTATCAGGTATTCGTAACTGCGTCCAATGATGTCGGGTTCTACATCTTTTAACCCCAAACGCTTCTCGGCAATTTTTTCAATGAGTTTGCTCAGGCGGTCATCGTCAATATCTCTTTGTCCATGCGTTGTGGCGTTGAAATCAATGCGGTCAATGATTCCTTGCAGACTGGGATTTTCTTTGGCTATGGCACGCAGAATATCGGTAAGTTGCTGGCCGATTTTATTACTTAAAGTGCGTATTACATCCCAAGTCGTTTCTTTTTCGGGGTCTTTGGGTCGTATAGGCAAATAAAACCGCACCAGCGATTTATCTCTTTCCACCAATTGCAGGGCTTTGCTTCGGCTACGCTCAGCACGAGTGTTTCTTTTATGTAGTTCATCGGCAATGCGGTCAATTTCATCATCAAACACATCGCACAAGCGTTTTACAAAAATGAGTGGCAGAATATAGTCCTTGTATTTAGCTGCATCGGCAGCACCTCTAATGCTGCAAGCCGCATCCCAAATCCACGATTCCATGGATTTTACTTTCTCTCCGTTTCCGTTTTGTTTGGCCATTTATGTTGTGCTCTTTTGTTTATTATTTTAATCGCCTAAGTTAAGATTTACTTGGCTTCTTTTGCTTCATATTCTTCCTTGAAAAGAGCCGGAGCTACCAACTCCAATAATGGCGGTAGCTTCCACAATCCTTCTTTATGGAAATACTTATAAATGAACATTGAGAATGGAATGAGTTTCGACATTCTCATTTGTTTGTATTCTTCAAGATATTGTTCGTATTCAACTTGAGATTTGAAGTTTTTCTTTTTCGGTTTTTCTACTTTTTTGTTCTCATGATACAGATTCAACATTTCATGCAAAGGAATACCGTTAGACAGTCCGACTTGATTGTAAATAAGCGAATCAATATTTACGACTGAAAGCGGCTTAACATGATGAATAAACAAACCTTCTTCTGCCAACTCCAATAAAGCATCCTGAAACCAAAAGTCAATCAATTCATTAAATCCCGGTGTGTCGTATTGGTGGTCGTGATTTAGCAAAACCGGATAAATGAAAACATCCTTGTAATGATAATCAGTATCGGCAGAAAACTCATTTTTCAAAATTCTGCGAATACTGTTAATCAATTGAACTACTGCCTTGGGTTTTATCTTTCCGTCTGGTAATTCTTCAAAATCCAATATTCTTCCAAACTCTTCCTCATACACATTAAAGTCGAAAGACATTTTTTTATCGGCTGCTATCAAGAAGTCTTTAGACTCAATCAATACAATGTTTTTGCCTTTTCTAATATAGTAATCGGGTGCCGCATCTATTTTCATATCAGCTAACTCTTTGCCTGAAAATCGAATACATTTATCAGGATAAATGCTTTCCATTACTTTATAGCAAAGAATCTTTTCGGAGAACTCATCACCGTAAAAGCTTTTGATATCTTTAATTCGGCTTGCCGCTGGCAAGGTTTTATTTACATCTCTCAGAAGGAAATAAACGCCTTTGAAAATCTTTTCTACAACAAACAGATTGAAAATAATTCGGTAAACACCATCCTTGACTTTGTAGAAAGGTTTGGCTCTAATGGTTAGGAAGTCATTTGGGTCAAGCTCATCTTGTTCTTGAACCATTAGTTTTTCAATGAATGCACACCCTTGTTCAAATTTATCTCCCGGCACAATAACAATATCGGTGTGTGCTTCTCTTTCGCTTTGGATTGCAGGCGTAGTTAATGGCAAAAGACTTTTTAAATATTCTTGCCATGTTGGGCATTTGAAATAAGCTAAAAAAGCGGATAATAAGGGTTGAGTTTTTTCATGTGATTCAAGAAACTGAAATAGATAAATAGCCTTTATCATTTGTGTAGCCCAAATCTGATTGATGTCGTAGTTCGATTTATCCGAAACAGGATATTGCATACAAAACATCATCATCGGAATTTTCAATTCCTCATCGCTTTCCTGTGCAGACGGAAAGGCAATACTCTGTTTTTGGGTGAATTCAGAGTTTAGAACTAAGTATGCTTTGAATAAGTTGACTTCTAACTGAGCTTCTGTTTGCGTTATGGGCTCCTCTGGTCTTGAAAAGAAATATTCAAACAGTTTCAAGCTTGAATATGTGTTAATAATGCCTATACGAACGCCTTTCTTTTCAAACTCTTTTATTCGGTCATAAATTTGATTTGCAAGTTCATTGTTTTCCGCCCGGAAGAACATTCCGAGAAACTCTCTATTATCATCAAACTTTGATTTGTGATTCTTGAATCCTAAAAAGAAAGCTGCTGCATTTAAAATCATTTCTCTGCTGCTTCCTGCTAAATATTGTTCGATAGTCAATTTTTCCTCGCCCGGAAAAGCAACTTCAAATTCCAAGATTTGACCCATTGCTACTGCATTTCCTATGTTGATTTGTTTACTCATAGTTTGTAGCAGTTTTCGTGTGGGTTGGCAAAGAAGTGGCTCTTTTGGCTTTGCGAAGGGTCGGCTTGTGTGTCGGGCAAAGCCAAATGTGCCACTTGTGCGGTGGCAATAAAATTGGTTTTAAAAAATGTGTATCGTCCTAAAAATAGTTGACAGTTTTTTTGATTTAATCCTACGACAGGTTTACGATTTGTTTTTAGTCCTGCCATTGGTTTACTATTCAAAGTTAAGGTTGCAGATGAAAAAAATATTTTATAGCCCATCTCAGCTATAGAAATATTTTTTTCATCGGTATGTTTCCTCAGCAACTCCAACTTTTAATAGTTCCTTTTTTACATAATAGTTCTTCCATTTCCTTTCAACCGGTTCATTATGATTATGTAATTCTATAGGTGTTTTGTAACTAATACTACCATGTGGACGTAAATGATTATACACACTTATTGCTTTAGCTACACCCTGT
>NZ_QKZV01000003.1:362500-436118 GCF_003254115.1 Hydrotalea sandarakina | reverse complement strand
AAAAGAGCCGCACCTGTTATCATAATTTAAATTGGTTATAGTAGGTGGTGTACCTGTACCAATGGTAATGGTAGCCGTAACCGGATAAGTAAAAGTGCATTGTTGAACAGTAGCAGTTAAAGCCACATCTCCATTAAAGCCATTGCTGTTGGCAGTAACATTAATGGTGTTGATATTATTAGGACCATTAATTTGTGCAAGGGTAGTATTATCTACTTGCCAAAGTACGGTGGCACCGGTGGGTATTCCATTAATGGTAAATGCACCAGTAGTAGCACTACATAAGTTAAATGAATTACTTGTTATGCTTAAAGTAGGTGCAGGTCGGGAAATACTAATTTGGGCAGGAATATATCCATTTGCTAAATTGATGCCACAATTATTTGAAGGTCTAACTTGGATGCTACCATTTATTCCATTTGAAAAATCGGAAGTAACCGTTACATTATTTCCTGCTTTAATCCAGCTTGTGCCATCTGAAGTACTATTACCAATTGACCAGTTTTTTGGTAGCAAATATTCGTAAGTTGTAATAGTGCCAAAACAATATGCCGGGTTTTCTCCAAAAGTACTCCATTGTATATTTTGGAAATTAATGGGTATGTTAACAATCTGACATCTGGGAACAGTAACTGATGCAATATTGAGTTGTAATGGCTTACAAGTAGTAGAAGGTGTGATGTTGTAAAATAATGACTTTATTTTTTTGAAAGAAGGCAAATATGATTTAATTGAATCAAGATTAGTTTGGTAGGTGATTTTAAATACCTGATTAATGTTTACATCCCGAAACCTACCAACGAATGTACATGTAGTTTGTGTAGGGGTATTTTTGATAGAACCTGGTAATATACCGGTAATTATAATTGGACCATTTGTATAAGAAGCCACAGATGGAACTGTATTATCTAAAATTCTCGGAAGAGTTACTGTAAAAGTAATATCTTGTAATGGACAAAATTCATCGTCTTCTGCCGGGGAAATACTTTGCGAAAAAGCACATTGAGCAGAAAAAAGTAAAGCAATAATGATGAATGTATTTTTCATAATAATATTTTTATTTTTTTAAATGAATTTGAAAGCCTATACTTAATTTTAATCCTTTAGTAATAGCATTAGTAGCTACATCTGTTTCCATTTCCTTGCTATAATCATATCCGAGTAACATTTCCAATCCAACCACAGAATTAAAATAAATAACAGGGCCTGCTAAAGCAGAAAAAGTGGTTAATTTACCAGAAGCTATCCCGCCAAAAACCCCGTACTGATAGCTAAGCGCAGTTACAATATTAAACTGTTTAGATGCATTTAAAATGTAATATCTAACAAACGGCCCAATTCGATATCGTTGAACATTTGTCGATAATCCACCAGTGCTTGTTACCTTTCCTTTTACGGAAGAAAAGGTAGGTAGTAGCCCTATCGCAAATTTGTTCAATATAAAAATACCAAGGTATGGTGATAAACTAATTTGGGTATACTTACTATCAGTACTATAGTTGGTGCCGCTATTTAAAGCAGTAAAATTATAGTAACTCCCACTTCCCCCAACCAGCCAAGTGCCTTGTTCTAATTGGGCGTGGGCCAATGAGGAACAAAGTATTAGCAATAAACAACTAAGGAAAAATTTCATAAAAAATGTTTTAGTTAAAGAATAAATGTTGTTGAAATATATTATTAAGTAAAGGCAATCAATTAATAAATAACCACGGGTGGGCTTCTGGGTATGGTAGGGGTATTGGTAACAGGGTTAAACATAGTAATAAAAAGATATGCATTAAAAATATACTAAAAATGTTATTTAAAAAAACGTATTTCTACGTAGTGAAATCACCTATTTTTAATAGGTAGCCAGTGTAATTGGTTTTGTATGTTGTCTGTTAGCTAAAGCAGGTTTCACTACAACTTCTGAAGGCTGTTTTCTGCCATTATTGCAGTTTTTGGGGTGGGAATATTCCATTTTGAATGGGGACTGCTTCGAGACAGATTCGAGACTGATTCGACTCAACAGCGTTGAAAACCAAATTTGTATCGAATATGCCTAAATGGCATTTAAGAGCAGTGGCTAACTCGGGTACTGTGTTGCTACAATTTACTCAACAAACTATCCAACATTCCGGATAATGGCTGTTTGTTTTTTTCTATTCGCCGGCATTTAATTTTTTATTACCGTTAATATGTTGCCGGCCATTGCAAAAGTTTCTTTCCATGTTGTAAAAGTTGTAAGTAACCCATTACTTGTTGGGTAGCATTGGCATAAATGGCAATACGATGTGTGTGTACCATTGCAGGTACAGCTTCATCAGTACTTTTTAGTTGCAAGGTTAAAGTTGTAGAAGGTTGGCCGGGCATATGGCAATTAATACAGTATTGGGTAATGCTTGTTCCCATGGTATGGTACATAGGACAAGCAGGTAATTGGTTCGATGCATGGCAGCTCATGCATCGGGCATTGAATAAGGTATTATTCTCTTTTTCTGTTTGATGGGTATTATGGCAGGTATTGCAGGTAAGTGTTTGTGTGTGTAAGAAACATTTGCTTTCAATTAATAAACCGTATTGGTTGCCATGTACATCTAAATGGGCCGGTACTTGGTCTTTACTGTGGTTAAGGGTATCGCCCGTAATAAACGAAAATGGGGTATGGTTACCTGCTTGCATACCGGAATGACAAATAGCGCAGGCATCTAATTGTTGCTGTCGGGTTAATAATTGCGGTTGTATAATGTATCGGGCAATAGAATCGTTGGGGTGACTTGTAAAATAAGCCACATGTTGTGCACCCGGTCCGTGGCATCGTTCACAAGTAATGCCATAAATAATGGTTTTGCGGCTAAATGCGGGTGGTGTTCCGGGAGTATTGATGGGCTTAAAATAGGTACTATGACAGGCTAAGCAGGTACTATTTACAATGCGGTTAAAAAATACACGGTTGGGGTACCCGGGACTATTGGCCCAACTATTAGTGCCGGTATAAAACGAAACAGGTAGTTGAAACAATTCGTTGCCATTCCAATACAAATAACTTTGGCCTTTGGTGCCCGAACCTATCACTATATCAAAACGATGTGCCGCCAACTCACGCAAAGGGCTATACCATACCTGGTAATAACCGCTATCGCGGTGTTCCATTCTTATTCTGTCGTAAGGGTTATACATATACTCATTGTTCCCTTCCTCAAAACTGCCTTTTATCGTTTGCTCATTGGCAGGTGCCGAGCTATTCCTATGTGCTGTGTGTACATAACTTTGGTAAATGTTTTCGTGACAACGCATACAGGTAATATCTCCCGCAAAGGCTTCACCGTTAGGTGCAATAATTACTGCTTTTTTCCCCGAACGAAAACAGTTGGTAAGTAAAACCATTACCGTTATTAACAAAAACATAATGAATGAAATGCGTTTATATCGGTAATTTTTCAGCATGTAAGCAGTTTCAAAATTTTCAATTCGTATTTAATAATAATATTAAATGTAAAGTGTTTGTAGGGCGTATTTACTGTATGGAAGTATTATAATAGTATTTTAATTTAATATGATTTTGAGCGGAAAATAACGATGATAAACGGTGAAATAGTAGCCGGTGTCGGTGAATAAATTTTTGAAAATGAAAGGTTTAATCTTATTTTAATGTTTTAACATTAACTATATGGCAATGCAATCAATAGGCCATATTTGAAATATTTCTATTTTAGTATATGTATATTTTTGTATATACTACATGCTTTTTTATTCTTGTATAAAAAAGAGATAAAACCATTAAGGCCATCTGTTTCATAATTATTATTTACCTTTCAACAAAACACAGTAGCCATATGGAAAAATATTTACTGGCTTTCGATGCCGGCACTACCAGCAGCCGCGCCATTGTATTTAGCCAAAAAGGCGAAATTGTTGCATTGGCGCAAAAAGAATTTCAACAATATTTTCCCCGGCCGGGATGGGTAGAGCATGATGCCAATGAAATTTGGAGTACACAAATAAGTGTGGCTGCTGAAGCAGTTATTAAAGCTAAAATTACCATGCAGCAAATTGCGGCCATTGGTATTACCAATCAACGCGAAACAACAGTAGTATGGGACAAACGAACCGGTGAACCTGTATATAAAGCCATTGTTTGGCAAGATCGCCGTACGGCTGCCTATTGTCATCAACTGCAAAAGGAGGGCATGGCACCCATTATTCAACAAAAAACAGGATTGGTCATTGATGCATATTTCTCTGCCACCAAATTAAAATGGATTTTAGATGAAGTGCCCGGTGCAAGAGCAAAAGCCGAAAAGGGGCAACTATGCTTTGGTACTATTGATTGTTGGTTATTGTGGAAGTTAACCAACGGTAAGGTATTTGCTACCGATGTTACCAATGCTTCGCGTACCTTATTATTTAATATACATACCTTACAATGGGATGCCGATTTGTTGCAATTAATGAATATTCCACCGCAAATATTACCGCAGGTAAAAAGCAGTAGTGAAGTGTATGGCGAAACACATGCCGTTTTAACACCGGCGGCCATTCCTGTTTCGGGAATAGCCGGCGATCAGCAAGCAGCTTTGTTTGGGCAAATGTGTACACAGCCGGGTATGGTAAAAAATACCTATGGTACCGGATGTTTTATGTTAATGCAAACAGGCGAAAAAATTGTGCACTCGCAACACCATTTGTTAACCACCATTGCCTGGCAAATAAATGGCATTACAGAATATGCATTAGAAGGAAGTGTGTTTATGGCCGGTGCTACCGTGCAATGGCTGCGCGATGGATTGGGCATTATTAAACATTCGGCCGATATTGAAGCATTAGCACAGCAGGTAAATAATACCGATGGCGTATACGTTGTGCCGGCATTTGCCGGTTTAGGTGCCCCGTATTGGAATCCCGAAGCTAAAGGCATGCTTACAGGCTTAACACGGGGAACTACTGCTGCACACATAGCCCGTGCCGTTATTGAAAGTATTGCTTACCAAACCGTTGATGTGTTAAAAGCTATGGAAGCCGATAGCGGTATTGCCATTCATGAATTGCGGGTTGATGGCGGAGCTACTGCCAACCGGTTGCTAATGCAATTTCAAAGTAACATACTGGGTTGTAATGTGGTAAAGCCTGCCGTTACTGAAACCACTGCATTAGGCGCTGCATATTTAGCCGGCTTAGGGGTTGGTTTTTATACTAGCCGAAGTGAAATAGCGGCTTTGTGGCAAATGGCACAAACCTTTCATCCACAATCATCCACCCATGAAATACAACAGTTAATGGCAGGGTGGCATAGAGCCGTAAATGCAACCATTTATTGGGCTAATCATTCCTAAACAGGTTTTTCTTTTAACTTAATACCACTATGATGCAACGTGCTAAAATGATTGAAAATATGGTAAATACCCCACATTGGCAGGTGGTGGTAATTGGTGGTGGGGCCACCGGCTTAGGTACGGCATTAGATGCGGCAACAAGGGGGTACCGTACATTGCTGGTTGAACAATTTGATTTTGCAAAAGGAACTTCCAGCCGTTCCACAAAATTGGTGCATGGTGGCGTTCGTTACTTGGCACAGGGCAATTTAAAATTGGTAATACACGCTTTAAAAGAACGCGGCCGTTTATTGCGCAATGCGCCACACCTGGCACATACCCAACAATTTGTGGTGCCGGTATATTCGTTTTGGAGTAAATGGTTTTATTACCTGGGTTTGGTGTTTTACGATTTGTTGGCTATTGGTTGGGGTTTAGGTAGAACGCGCTGGCTATCGAAAAAGAAAACCATTGCAGCACTTCCGTTTATTAAAACAGGGAATTTAAAAGGGGGTATTCAATACACCGATGGACAATTTGATGATAGCCGCTTATGTATTGATTTAGCAGCAACGGCTCACCGTTATGGCGCTACTTTGTTAAATTATGCTGCCGTAAAAGCATTCACCAAAAATGCCGATAATCAAATTGAAGGATTAATTATTCATGATCAACTAAGCGGTGAACATTATAATGTTTCTGCCGATGTGGTAATTAATGCTACCGGTGTTTTTGCACATTCCGTAATGGCAATGGATAATGCTGCCATGCCCGAAATTATTGCTCCTTCACAAGGTGTGCATTTAGTAATTAATCAATCTAAATTTCAATCAAAGCAAGCCTTAATGGTACCCAAAACTACCGATGGGCGGGTATTGTTTGCCGTACCCTGGCATCATAAAGTAATAGTAGGTACTACCGATACGCCTATTGAACAAATTAGTTTAGAGCCCAAAGCTTTGGAAGAAGAAATTCAATTTATTATTGATAATTATAATATTTATGCTTCCAACCCTATTTCAATGAAAGATGTAGAAAGTGTGTATGCGGGGCTTCGCCCCTTGGTGAAAAAAAAGGGATCGGGCAAAAGTACATCGGTCATATCACGCGATCATTTTATACTCGTTGCTTCATCGGGGCTAATTACCATAACTGGCGGTAAATGGACTACCTATCGGCGCATGGCCGACGATGTTTTAAATCATGCAATTCAACTGGGAAAATTACCCAAAAAAAAGGCCATTACTGCCACCTTGCCCATAGGGCAATGGAATTGGCCTATTCCTTATGATACGCATTGGCATGTATATGGTACCCATGCATTACTTATTCAGCAACTAATGCAAGAAAATGCGGCATGGGAGCAACGCATACATCCCAATTATCCCTATACGCAAGCAGAGGTAATTTGGTTTGTGCGAAATGAAATGGCTGTTAGGGTAGAAGATGTGTTGGCACGCAGAATTCGATTATTGTTGTTAGATGCGCATGCAGCCGTTGAAGCTGCCCCCTTGGTAGCAAGGTTAATGCAGCAAGAATTGCAGCAAACCGATGACTGGCGGGAAAATGAAATCAACAACTTTACACAATTAGCACAACAATACATGTTATAACCTATTGTTTGATTTTGAACTTAAAATAAAACTACAATGTGGCAACAATATTTAGGAGAATTTGTAGGTACAGCCATGCTTATTTTATTAGGGAACGGCGTAGTAGCCAATGTGAACTTAAAAAGCACTTATGCGCATGGGGGCGGCTGGATAGTTATTACGTTTGGTTGGGCAATGGCCGTTTTTATTGGTGTGTTTATATCGGCTAAATTAAGTGGCGGACATTTAAATCCCGCAGTTACCATTGCATTTGCTGCCATGGGTAAGTTTAATTGGGTATGGGTGCCGGGTTATATTATTGCACAAATTGCCGGCGCTATGGCCGGAGCTTTATTGGTTTGGATTACTTTTTATAAACATTATACCTTACCTAATGATGCACCGGTAATTAAAGCTACCTTTTGTACCGAACCTGCCATTCGCAATTATTTTTGGAATGTGGTAACAGAAATTGTAGGAGCATTTGTTTTGGTATTTAGTGTATTTGAAATGCAAAATCCTGCACAAAGCCTGGGTACGTTAGATGCATTACCCGTAGCATTAGTAGTATTGGCCATTGGTTTAAGTTTTGGGGGTGTAACCGGTTATGCCACTAACCCTGCCCGCGATTTAGGGCCTCGTATCATGCATGCTATTCTACCCATGAATGGTAAAGGTACCAGCGATTGGGCCTATTGTTGGGTGCCCATAGTTGGGCCTATTTTAGGTGGTTTGTTGGCCGTAGTGGTTTATCATTTTATTCATTAGTATTATCTATTATTCCTTTTATCATGCTTGTTTATTCTGAATATGTTTGTGGTATTTAATAGCATTTTAATGCCGTAAAAAAATTCCTTCCAAAAAACTGCTTACTTTTATTCATCGTTGTGGCGGCAATAAAAGTGAAAGTTGTAATTGTTTCAACAACGATGTTAGATGAACTATGGGTTTTTGCTGCACCTTGTTGGTGTGGTAAATGCACATGGTTTTTTTATTTATGCGGCTATCCGTAAATTATTTAACTTCAAACCCGTGTTATTTATCACAAATCTATAATTGAACCAACATGAAATCGACTGTTAAAACCTTCGCGGTATTTGTACTGGCGTTTGTACTTTTCGAAGGTTGCAAGCCCAAAAATGCTTATGAAAAAATTACGCACGACCCATTGCTGTTCACTCAAATGCAGCACGAATTAAACTATGTAATTATCTACGACATTTTTACGCCGCCGGTGGCTTCAAGAGTATTTGCCTACTCAAACCTTGCTGCATATGAAGTTTTGGCGAATGAAGGCAAACACTTTGAATCGTTGCAGGGAAAAATTAAAGATTTAAACAATATACCTGTACCCACCGCCGAGCAGAAAAAAGCACTCGATTATCCCTTAGCGGCCACTGTGGCATTTTTGAAAGTAGGGAAAGCCTTAACCTTTTCGCAAGATAAAATGCAACATATTACCGATTCGGTATTAGATGTGGTAAAGCAATCGGGCATACCGGATAATATGTACACCAATTCTGTTGCGTATGGATCGGCTGTGGCAGATTCAATTATGGCCTGGAGTAAAAAAGATAATTATGCACAAACCCGTGGCGCCCGGTTTACGGTAACCAATTTAGATGGTCATTGGGAACCCACTCCACCGGGGTATTTTGATGCAGTTGAGCCTAAATGGGGTACCATTCGTACCGTAGTGATGGATTCTGTTTGGCAAATAAAAGCACCCGGCCCCATTGTTTACAGTAATAAACCCGGTAGTCCCTTTTATCAAATGGCTAAGCAAGTATATGAAACTGGTATTCATTTAGACACTACCCAAAAATGGATTGCCAATTTTTGGGACTGTAACAGCTTTAAACTTCACGTGCAAGGTCATTTAATGTTTGCCACCAAAGCAATGACGCCTTGTGGCCACTGGATGGAAATTGTGGGTACCATTGCAAAAGATAAAAATGCCGATTTTTATAAAACAGTATATTCTTACACCGGTGTTGCTTTGGGTATTTTTGATGCTTTTATTGCTTCATGGAATGCAAAGTACACCTACGATTTAGTAAGGCCCGAAACCTTTATTAACAAGTATATTGATCCTAACTGGAAGCCCTATTTGCAAACTCCTCCATTTCCGGAATACAACAGTGCGCACTCTACTATTTCAAGTGCATCTGCAGCTGTTTTAAAAACCATTTATGGTAATGAAACTCCATTCAGAGATTCAAGTGAACGTAATTGGGGATGGCCGGATAGAACTTTCCCTACATTAGATTCAGCGGCAAGAGAGGTTTCTATGAGCCGTTTTTATGGCGGTATCCATTATTTGCCTTCCGTTTGGGATGCCTATGCACAGGGTAAAGAAATTGGCTTATTGGTTATGAGTAAATTGTTAAAAAAATACAAAGAATAATAGCTCCCGCTTTTTTTAATCCATTTTCCGGCGCCTTAGTATGTTTTTACTAAGGCGCTTTTTTTAATGGAAAACACAATCATGCCAAGCTTTAATCATTCATTTTTTCGGTGAACCAACAAGGTTGAAGCTTACTTTTTAAGCTTTCCGGCCTTAGCAAATTTAAGCTAAACCCCTACCTTCGCTGCATGCAACAATTAGCTATTCCCATTACCAATCATTCGCATCATCCATTACCTGCCTATGCAACAGCAGGCGCTTCCGGCATGGATTTACGCGCTTTTCTACTTCAACCCGTTACTCTGCAGCCATTAGAACGTGCTTTAATTCCCACCGGACTGCATATAGCATTACCCGAAGGCTTCGAAGCACAAATACGACCTCGAAGCGGTTTGGCTATAAAACAAGGCATTACTTGCTTAAATACACCGGGTACAATAGATGCCGATTACAGAGGAGAAATAAAAGTAATTTTAATCAATCTTTCCAATGAACCGGTAACACTTCATGATGGTGATAGAATTGCACAAATGGTTATTCAAAAAATTGAACAAATTAATTGGATGCCTGTGCAAACTTTAACGGAAACTGCCCGCGGTGAAGGCGGATTTGGACATACCGGAAAACAATAAAATATGATGATGCAACGACTTTTTGTTTTTATACTTTTTGTTTTTGCTGTTTTTGCCTGCCATCCTGTAAAAAAGGTACAAAATATTGAAAAGGCAATTTCAAAAAAAGATACGGCTCAAACTGTAATTGTTACCGAAGCCCCCAAAGTTGATTCGGCTGCCATTGTGAAGGATATTATGGAAAAGGTAATGAAACGCTCTATTGACTTTAAAACCTTTAATGCTAAAATTAAAGTTGATTATGAAGGGGCCGAAGAAAGTGAACATGTTACGGCCTACTTAAGTATGATAAAAGACAGTGTTATTTATGTAAAAATTGCACTGCCGCCTTATGGGGTTGTGGCCAATGTTTTGGTAACGCCCGATAGTGTTATATTAATTAAACTTAAAGGCGGTAAATCTATTCAATACAGAAGTATTGCTTATTTGCAAGACGTTACACAAATACCTTTTGATTTTACTACATTACAAAACTTAATTGTGGGTAATCCGGTGTTTTTAGACAGTAATGTGGTTTCCTATAAATCGGGCAATAAACAATTGTTGGTATTGATGGTGGGCGATATGTTTAAGCATTTGGTAACATTAGATAATGTAGATTACCGAATATTACATAGTAAGTTAGATGATGTTGATATGCAACGGAACCGCACTTGCGATATAACATTCAGTAATTATCAGCCTATTGATAATTTTCTGTTTGCTACCTTCCGACAAATATCGGTAGCTGAAAAATCGCGATTAGATATATTTCTTGATTTTAAAGAGTTTTCATTTAATGAGCCGTTAAAATATACCTTTTCAGTTCCTAAAAAATACAAAGTGAAATAATATTGTTGGGGCTGTAGCGTTAATGAAAAATTAATTCATAAGTCTTTTTTTTTAATGTGGAGGTTTTAAGCATGCGTTTAATATTGTTTTGTTTTTTATTGTTTCCCATTTTGCCGGTATGGGCACAAACACAAGGTAGTACACAACAACCACCTACCCGTGAAGCTTTGCAGCAACAACAAAAACAATTGCAAGAAGAAATTGACAACTTAAATGCAACCTTAAATGCCATTCGCAAAAACAAGAAGCAATCACTAACAGAAGTAGCCATTATTCAACGAAAACTGGCAGTACGTGAGCGCTTAATTCATAAAATTAATCAGGAAATACAACGGTTGAATGATGATATATACAATAAGCAATTAGAAATTAATCGCCTGAAAAGGCAATTAGATACCCTTAAGCAGAATTATGCCAAAAGCATTGTTTTTGCTTATAAAAACCGAAGCAGCTACGAATACTTAAACTTCTTATTCTCGGCTCGCGATTTTAATGATGCATTGAAAAGAATGGCTTTTTTGAGAAGTTATCGTCAATATCGCGAAGCAGAAGCGCAGACCATTTTAAAAACCAGCGAATTAAGACAGCAGGCAATTGTTGAAATGAACAATGCCAAAGAACAACAAACCAAGGTATTGGAAACACAAAGTAATCAGTTGAAGGTTTTGGAACAAGATAAAAAAGAGAAAGACCAAATTGTGAATCAACTGAAAAATAAAGAAAAAGATTATTTAGCACAGTTGCGTAAAACCGAAAGGCAAAGGCAAATATTAAATGAAGCCATTAAAGCCGCCATTCGCCGCGAAATAGCTGAGGCTGAACGCAGGGAAAGAGAACGTTTGGCTAAGGCCAAAGCAGAAGCTGCTAAAAAGCCTGCTGTAACAGCGAATAATACGCCTGCCCCCAAAACAAATAGTACACCGGCTAATAACACACCCAAAGCTTCTGATGAACCTATTACAGGGGTAGTTTCAGCCGACAGAAATGAAGCACGTACGTATAGTGTATTTGAAACAACACCTGAAGGAAGAGAAATGTCTATTAACTTTGAAAACAATAAAGGCCGGTTACCTTGGCCGGTTTCCGGAGGTGCTGTGGTTGGGCAATTTGGAACCAATATTGTACCCGGTACAAAACTGAAAGAAACCAATGATGGTATTTTTATTTCTACTAAAATTGGAGCTCCTGTACGATGTGTAGCCGATGGGGAAGTGATTTCTGTAATGGATTTAGGCGATTTTCAAGGCGTATTGGTGCAACATGGTAAATATTTTACCGTTTACAATAAATTGTCTGATGTAAGTGTAAACAGGGGCCAACAAGTAAAAGCCGGTACTTTAATTGGACATGCTGCAGCTGATTTTGACGGGGAAGGTAAAATAGAGTTTAGGGTAATGAATGGCAGCAATAAATTTGTGAATCCCGAACAATGGCTGAAATCTCGATAAATTGTTTCCACCAAGCATAAATACACCAACATGTCAAAACACCCTAATAAAAAGGCAGTTGATGTAATTGAAAAAATATTAGATGCTTGTTACCGGTATAATCCCAACGCTTTATTCATTTTAAGTTTAATGCATCAGTATGAAGAAAGGGGAAGTTTAAGCAAAAAACAATTGCAGGGACTGCATCAAAAAGCTTCCAAAATTCCGGACATGCCTCAGCACTGGTTAAGCACCTTGCAGGCTATTATTTTAAAAATGCCCGAACGACACAAAATTGCTAAAGAAACTTCTGTGCCTTCAGCTGTTGATGCGGCGAATCCTTATGAAGAATTTTTGCCTGTCATTGCATCTATTTTACAGAAATATCCGCAACATAAAGGCGCACTATTGTTACAAACCAAATGTAATTTAAAGCAGTTGCTGACTAATGAAGAAAAAAGCCAATTAAAACAATGGCAAAAGTTGTTACTGTAAAAATCGGTGATAAACAACCGGCATATTTCAAACCAAAACTTCATTCAAGTTACATTATAAAGTGCTGCTATATTTTTAGCAGCCCATTTCCTTTACCCGACATTCTAACAAAACCTTCAGCAGCATTTACACCTATTTCTCTTCCCCTGAATGCTTCCATTATGGCATGACCACAATTGTAAATACCCGTAGGATCTTGGCTGGTATGGCAAAATACGGCATTTCTTTTTATGGCTTGTGTATCTGTAATATTTACCCGGTCAGTTGGGTAAAACCCCATGGTTTGTTCACCATTACAAACTTCAAAAAAATACAATTCAAATTTTGCGGCATTGGCTACCCAACATTGCAGGGTTAATAAACTTGCCACTTGGTGGTCCTTATGGGTGTCAATAGGCCAGTGTGTAAAAACAATATCGGGTTGTTCACTTGTAATTAATTTGTTTAATTGTTGTAAAGTTGCATTATCTGCAATGGTTGCCCCATCAATTTGTCCGGCAAATACGGGTTTTGCACCTAATATTTTGCAGGCGTTAATCGCCTCTTGTTTTCTTATAGCCGCGGCTTCTTCATGACTTTTGCCGGGTATACCTGCTTCACCGGTGGTTAAGTAAATAATCGTAACAGAGTGTCCTAAATTGGATAGCATGGCTAAGGTTCCGCCACACCCGCTTTCCGGGTCATCGGGATGTGCCCCAACGCATACAATTTTCTTTCTATTTGCAGTAGGTTGTGCCTGTGCTTGCAGTAAATTAGGCAAGCTTAAAAAGCTGATTCCTGCAGTAACATTTTTTACAAATTGCCTGCGGTTTTTAGGATTTTCCGGCATAGTTGTTTAATGAATGATGGTTGAGGATGCTCTTAAAAGTAAATCATTTTTTCCTATTGGCTTTTTTGCCCCATTTGGTTATGAATTGTTGAATGTTATGTTCGCTTTATAATCTTTAAACTGAACAGTGTGCATATTCCAAATAGTTTGTAATGTTTTTTTAAAAGAAAAATGAATTTATCCACATATATGTGGAAAACTTTGTTTAAATTGTATTCCCTATTCACCCTTTTAAAAAACGCAAAGTGAAAACGATTGCTGTTTACAACATTAAAGGTGGGGTTGGTAAAACCACCACCTCAATAAACATTGCCTGTTTAATGGCTAAAATGGGCTTTAGCGTACTAATATGGGATTTAGATCCCCAAGGTGGTACCAGCTATTTTTTTAATTGCGAAGGTGCCAATAATCAGCGGTATAAGCGGTTGTTTGAAAATGATATTTCCATCTACGAAGTAATACAAACCTGCGATACGCATCATATTGACATTATAAGCAATGACGCATTTTTTGGTGATGATGTATTAAGCAAAGGTTCATTGTTGTCTCGATTAAATTTTGCCAATAATGCTACCATACAGGCTGCATTAGAAAAAGTAGAGGATGATTATGATGTATGCATTATTGATTGCCCGCCGGGCAAATTTTCACTGCATAATAATGTTTTTACTGCTGCACATTTATTACTGATACCCAATATACCGGCTCCATTATCTTTATATTGTTTTAAAGTTTTGCAGGCTGACTTAAAATTGTTTCAACAACAGGGTAAGAATATACTGTCATTTTATAATATGGTGCAGATTAGGAAAAATTTGCATCGCCGATATTTGGAGGCACAAGCCGATAGTATTACAAAATTAAACAACTATATTCCCTTTTACTCAGACATTGAAAACATCAGCTTTAGTAAGCAATCTATTTTTCACCAACTGAAAGAAGCCAAGTCAATACAGTTTTATGAAGATTTGTGGGATGAGGTTTGTGATAAATGCAATTGGCCCATGTTTAAAACGAATAAAGGCAGGGTTGTTGGTTTTCCTGCCTTTACTAATAGTTTAGCTGCTTCAGCGGAATAGCCTTTATATGGTTTTATCGGGGTATTGTTTTAAAGCTGCTTCCAGGCAATCCATGGCAGCATGTAAATCGTTTTGATTTAATACATAGGCTAATCTTACTTCATTTTTTCCTAAACCGGGTGTTTGATAAAACCCGCCGGCAGGTGCCAACATAACGGTATGCCCCTTGTATTCAAATGATTCTAACAACCACTGGCAAAAGTTTTCTGCATCTTTTACCGGCAAAGCAGCCATGGCATAAAATGCACCACCTGGGTTAGGACAATGTACTCCGGGCATGGCGTTTAATCGTTGCACTATGATATCTCTGCGCCGTTGGTATTCTTCTTTTATGGCATCAAAATAATTATCGGGCAAATCAACTGCAGCTTCGCCGGCTATTTGTGCAAATGAAGGAGGACTAAGCCTTGCCTGCGCAAATTTCATTACGGCATCTAAAACAGTTTTGTTTTTGGTTACTAATGCGCCAATTCTTCCACCACAAGCACTGTAACGTTTACTAATGGTATCCATTAAAACAACATGCTCATCAATTCCTTTTAAGTGCATGGCTCTAATATGGGTGCCTTCATAACAAAATTCGCGATAGGCCTCATCGGAAAATAAATACAATTGATATTTTAATACTAAATTTTTTAAGGCCTCCATTTCCGCTGCAGTATATAAATAGCCGGTAGGATTATTGGGATTACAAATTAAAATGGCTTTTGTTTTAGGAGTAATTTTTGCTTCAAAAGCAGCAATTGAAGGAAGGGCAAAGCCATTTTCAATGGAAGCGGTAACGGGTACAACTGTAACACCGGCTTCTACTGCAAAACCATTGTAGTTAGCGTAAAATGGTTCAGGTATAATTACTTCATCACCTGCATCTAAACAGGCCATAAAAGCAAATAAAATAGCTTCACTGCCTCCGGTTGTAACAATAATTTCATCTTTAGTAACGGTAATACCTTTGCGTTGATAATATTCCGTTAGTTTTTTTCTGTAACTTTCATTACCGGCACTATGGCTGTAAGCCAATACTTTAAAATTACTGTGCCTAACTGCATCTAAAACCGGTTGAGGTGTTTCAATATCGGGTTGGCCAATATTTAAATGATAAACCTGAATGCCTTTTTTTTTCGCTGCTTCGGCATAAGGAACTAATTTCCTTATGGGGCTTGGGGGCATTGCTATGCCACGCTTACTAATACTTAACATGGCGCAAAGATAACAAGCGTTAGGTAAAAAAAAGCCACCTTTATTTTAAAAGTGGCTTATTTATTAAATGTTTTGAAAGTAGTTATTTGTGACTGCTGTCTTCAACTACCCCTTCAATCGTTAATACAATGGGTTCATTTACGCCGGCTAACTTAACATTTACTCTTTTAGTAAAAGCGCCGGACATGGCCGCATTATAGGTTACTTTAATTTCTCCTGTTTTGCCTTTGGCAATTGGTGATTTAGGGTACTCGGGGGTAGTGCAGCCGCATTCGGCAGTAGCAACTTCTATTACTACCGGCTTGGTGCCAATATTTTTAAAATGAAAAACATAAGTGGCCGGAACGCCTTTTTTTATTTTGCCAAAGTCGTGTTTTACGGTTGTAAATTCAACAGGGCTTTGTGCAAAGCAAACAGTACCTGCCAATAAAAAAACAGCTAAAAGCAATTGTTTCATAGTATAGAAATTTTGTTGTAAAAATAATGGTTTTGGTAAAGCAAAAATTGTAATAAATAAAGATGTAATTTATTGATGAATTACAGTGCCGGTTTGTTTCATTTTTCCTGAGTCGGATGCAGGTTGTTGAAAGGTTTCGCCCTTAAAACTTACTTGTTTGCTCAATTTGTAATTGTTTAAAAATATTCCCGCTGTTTTATAAAAGGGGCCTAATGTGTTGCCATTGAAACCTAAAACTACCTTTACCGATTCGCCGGGTGCAAATTTTTTACCACGCTCAAATTGAGGAGTCGTACAACCGCAACTGGGGCGTACATCATCTAATGTAGCAGTATCTTTTCCAATATTGGTAATAGTAAGGGTGTATTGTGCGGGCTTACCATAGGGTATTTTTCCAAAATCAAAATTATCGTTGGTGAAATTAAACTGATGCGTAATATCGGCATTAGTAATCTGCGCTTTCAATGTACCGGATAAACCCAATAAAATAATTAAACATGCATAAAGTTTTTTCATTTGTCCTGTTTTAGAGTGAAGTAATGCGTAATTTATCATTTTACAAATACAATGCTAAGCTGTAAAAAAGGGTGCCTGATTTAATAATATTAACACATTGATGCGGTTTTGCATAGGTTCATTTTTTTGTATTGAATAGTTACAATTTCAACGACTTCTTAAAATAAAATTAAGTAATGCTAAGTCAAAAAAAATTAAGAAATGCTAAAAGTTAGGAAGGCAACAAAAATTATGGTTGTGTTATGGACAAATGTTGTTCTACTTATTCACTATTTTTTGACAATTTGGCACAATTGTCCCTGTAGTGCATAATTTTATTTACCTTAACATGAAGTTGCGTAATCCAATGAAAAATGCACAGCCCTATTAGCCAAATGAAATTTACTTAGCCATATAGTGTTGTGGTGCAATGCTGCATAATTGACAGTTTACCAAAGAACAAAAAACTTACAGTTGATAGTTTTTTAAAATTATTTTTGTGTTATGGAACAAACAAATACTGCTATTGATACCAACGTGTTATCATATGAAGGCTTTAGGCAACAAGTGCTGAATGATTTTAAAATTACTGTAATTAGCAGAGAAGCCAGTTTATTGGGAAGAAAAGAGGTTTTAACCGGGAAAGCTAAGTTCGGCATTTTTGGTGATGGTAAAGAATTGGCGCAGGTAGCTATGGCCCGATATTTTCAGCCGGGTGATTTTAGAAGTGGCTACTACCGCGACCAAACTTTTATGTTTGCAACAGGGTTGGCTACTGTTGACCAGTTTTTCTCGCAACTATATGCCGATCCTAATATAGAAAACGATCCATTTAGTGCCGGAAGGCAAATGGTTTCGCATTTTGCCACACCCAATGTTGATGAAAATGGAAATTGGCTTGATTTGGCCAACCGAAAAAATATTTCATCTGATATTGCACCTACGGCCGGACAAATGCCTCGCTCATTGGGTTTGGCTTTTGCCTCTAAATGTTTTAGGAATACACCGGTATTGCAACAGTTTAAACACTTAAGTAATAACGGAAATGAAATATGCTTTTGCACAATAGGCGATGCTTCAACCTCTGAAGGCCCATTTTGGGAAACCATTAATGCCGCCGGTGTATTGCAAGTGCCTTTAGCGGTATTTGTTTGGGATGATGGCTACGGTATTTCCGTACCCCGCGAATACCAAACCACCAAAGGCTCTATTTCAGAGGCTTTGCAGGGTATGCAAAAAGATGAACATACCAATGGCATCAACATTTATAAAGTGAAGGCCTGGGACTATGCAGGCATGTGTGAAGTGTTTGAAGCAGCATTGCAAAAAGTTCGCGAAACACATACACCCGCATTATTTCATGTGGAAGAAGTAACTCAACCACAAGGACATTCTACCAGCGGCAGCCATGAGCGCTATAAAAGTGCTGAACGCTTAGCTTGGGAAAGGGAATGGGATTGCATTAAAAAATTCAGAGAATGGATTGTATTGAGTGGGTTGGCTACCGATGATGAATTGAATGCCATTGCACAAGAAGCCAAAATATTAGTAAAAGAAGCCCGCAATAATGCATGGGAAAAATTTATTCAACCCATAAAAGTTCAGGTACAAAAAACCGCTGAATTGTTGAATGAAATGGTGGTGAATGACATGGATGTGTATCGCACCATTCAACAAAAAGTAAGTGAACTGCAAAAAAATATTGAACCCTTGCGGCGCGATGTATTGCATACTTTACATGTGGCAATGGAAATGGCACCCCATTCACCATCGTACAATGACATTCAACAATATTATAATTCATTGTTGCATGAAAATAATCAGTTGTATAATTCGCATTTGTACAATGAGGGCACTGCCAGCGCTTTAAAAGTTGAAACAGTAAAACCATTAATACCTTTTGATGCGCCGGTATTAAACGGTTATGAAATATTAAACAGGTATTTCGATATATTATTTGCCAATAATCCGAAAGTACTGGCATTTGGTGAAGATGTTGGGAATATTGGTGATGTAAACCAAGGTTTTGCCGGTTTGCAAGCCAAACATGGCAACACACGTATTTTCGATACCGGAATTCGTGAATTAACCATTATGGGACAGGCCATTGGCTTGGCATTGCGTGGATTACGCCCCATTGCGGAAATACAATATATTGATTACTTATTGTATGGTTTACAAACCTTAAGTGATGATGCCGCTACAACACATTATCGTACATTCGGCCGTCAAAGCTGTCCCGTTATTGTACGCACCCGGGGTCATCGTTTAGAAGGTATTTGGCATAGCGGAAGCCCAATGGGTTTGGTAATACATGCCTTAAGAGGCTTTCATGTATGTGTACCCCGCAACATGGTGCAAGCGGTAGGTATGTATAACACTTTGTTGAAAGGTAACGATCCCGGTATTGTTATTGAGTGTTTGAATGGATATAGGTTAAAAGAAAAATTACCGGCTAATTTGTTGGAGTTTACGGTTCCATTAGGCGTGCCTGAAATTATTAGACCGGGTGATGATATTACCCTTGTTTCATATGGTTCAACATTACGAATTGTAGAAGAAGCTGCAGAGCGTTTGGCTAAATTGAATGTAAGTTGCGAAGTGTTGGATGTGCAAACTTTATTGCCCTTTGACATAAACCATGATATTTTAAAATCGCTTAAAAAAACCAATCGTATTTTATTTATTGATGAAGATGTACCCGGTGGTGCCGCTGCATATATGTTTAATAAAGTAATGGAAGAGCAAGGTGGTTACCGTTGGGTAGATGTTGCACCACGTACTTTAACGGCTCAGGCTCATCGCCCGGCATATGGCAGTGATGGTGATTATTTCAGTAAGCCCAATGCTGAAGATGTGGTGCGAATGGTTTTAACTATGATGCAGGAATAAAGGGCAGATTATTCAATAAAACGGTTTTCCCAATTGGAGGCAGGGATATAGCAACTATTTTTTTTACCAAACCAACGGTATCGGTTTGTTGCAATGATATGGTAAATATAATTGCGAATAAACGGTGGTATAATAATGGCTATGGCCAATAAATTGGTTGGAAAGGCTAAAGCTCTTACAACTTTAATGGCTGCCGTTGATTGTGTATAGATTTGATTGTTTTGAATGAGAATAAAACTATTCAAATCTTTATTGCTGAGTTGGTATTTTGCCAATATTTTTTGTGCATATTGGCTTTGCAAAGGTGAGAAAAGAAAGCGTTGATGTTTGTCGTGTTTTAACACAAACTGTACAACTGCACTGCAGAAATTGCAAACACCATCAAATAAAATAATTGAATTGTAGGATGAAGGTGTATTATTGGTGGTTGCCATCATAATATTAGTGAACAAAAAAACAGAGATAGGGTTTAGCTATCTCTGTTTTTAAAGAGGGTTATTACCCCATGTTGTGGAATACTTTGGTAACATCTTCGTCTTGTTCCAATCGTTCAATTAGCTTACTTACTTCTTCAGCTTGCGCATCGGTAACGGGAACAGTGGTGGTGGGTATCCATTCCAGTTCTGCGCTTATGGGTGTAATGCCTTTATCTTCTAAGGCTTTTTGCAGTTTACCAAAATCAACGAAGGCGCAACGCAATACTACAATATTGTTGCCTTCATCATCGGTGCTTTCACCCATTTCTTCTAAACCGTAATCAATTAATTCCAGTTCAAGCGATTCAATGTCTAAATTATCGGGCTTTAATTTGAATACCCCCATTTTTTTGAATTGAAAACTTACGCTGCCACTGGTACCCATGGTGCCGCCTCCTTTATTAAAATGGCTTTTTACGTTGGCCACGGTACGCACATGGTTATCGGTAGCAGTTTCTACTAAAATGGCAACTCCGTGTGGTCCGTAACCTTCATATAATATTTCATCGTAGTTAGAGGCTTCTTTACCCATGGCACGTTTAATGGCTGCTTCTACACGGTCTTTGGGCATATTAACGCTTTTAGCGTTTTGAATGCAGCGACGAAGGGCGGGGTTGGTAGCGGGGTCGGGGCCACCGGCTTTTACGGCAATTACTATTTCTTTACCTATACGGGTAAATTGTTTGGCCATACGGTCCCAGCGGGCAAACATGGTGGCTTTTCTTACTTCAAAAATCCTTCCCATAATAAAATCAATAAGCGTTTATTAAATTAATTAAGCTGTTGGTAACAGATGCAAAGCCGGCTCCTTTTTGCAGGAACGTTGAAGTGAGTGACACAACAGGCGATGCCCAAAGTACCGACAGCCGGTAACAAAAAAATTGTTGGCAAATTTAGCGGTTAAGGATGGTACAACAAAAAACCCCAATAACTTGGGGCTTTTTGGAATGTTATGCCGGGTTTTGTTTATTAAAATCGTCGGCCGTTGGTAAGGTATCGGCGGGAACATTTAATTTACTGTGTTTACGACTGTAACTAAAGTAAACAATAATACCCAAAATCATCCAGGTAAATGCAGCTTTGAGCGTTTCGGGGTCAAGAGCAATGATCATACCTAAACAAACTACAAAGCCTAAAATTGGCACTAAGGGTACTAATGGTGTTTTAAAAGGTCTGTGTATTTGTGGCGATTTAACGCGTAAAATCCATACACCCAAACTAACTAATAAAAAGGCAAACAAAGTACCAAATGAGGTTAAGTCGCCGGCTACGTTTCCAGGAACAAAGGCTGCAAAAATGCCTACAAATACAAATAAAATTAAGTTGGCTTTGTATGGTGTTTTGAATTTGGGATGTAAGTCGCCAAAAGCTTTGGGAATTAAGCCATCATTACTCATGGTATAAAAAATACGGCTTTGGCCCATTAACATTACTAATATAACAGAGGAAAAACCTGCTAAAATGGCTATTGTTACAGCGGTAGCTAACCAGCTATAGCCTTTCATGTAATGTTCAATGGCAAAAGCAACAGAGGCTTCTTTACCTGCATCTTTAAATTCTTTCCAGTTGGCAACGCCGGTTAAAACATGGCCAAATAAAATGTATAAAATGGTACATATTACTAATGAGCCTAAAATACCAATGGGCATATCGCGTTTGGGGTTTTTGGCCTCTTGAGCAGCGGTACTAACGGCATCAAAACCAATAAAGGCAAAAAATACAATTGCAGCACCGCCTAAAACTCCCCCCCAACCATGTTTAAAGTATCCTTCATGTCCCGGGGTATCGGCAGGTATTAAATAAGGCGTATGATTGGCAGGGTTAATAAATTGCCAACCAATGGCAATAAATGCTAAAACAATGGCTACTTTAATGAACACAATAATCATATTAACAGTGGCAGACTCTTGCATACCACGAATTAATAATAATGTTAATACCAATAAAATAAATAATGCCGGTAAATTAATAATGCCATGTTCGCCAGTTTTTGTGCTTTCAAATGGTGAATGGCACCATTCGTAGGGAATTCGTCCTCCCAGCAAATTATTAAGGTATTCACTCCATGCAATAGATACGGTAGCGGCACCTAATGCATATTCCATAATAAGAGCCCAGCCAATAATCCAGGCAATTAATTCACCCATGGTTAAATACGAGTAAGCGTAAGCACTGCCGGCAATGGGAATCATTGAGGCAAATTCGGCATAGCATAACCCTGCGAAGGCGCAACCTACGGCTGCAATAATGAATGATATAGTAACGGCCGGTCCTGCAGCTTCGGCGGCAGCGGCAGCAGTTCTAACAAATAATCCTGCGCCAATAATGGCACCAATACCTAAGGCAATTAGGTTACTTGCTCCCAGTGTCCGTTTTAAGCCTGATTCACTATCGGAAGTTTGTGCAAGTAAACCTTCAATCGATTTTTTTCTAAATAAACTCATGGTACAGTTGATTAGGTTTTACAATTTTCGGATTGGCAAAATAGGCATTTAATTGATTGGATGCAGTAAAACTTTATGAATTACAGAGAAGTATTACATTTTTGTACAACATTTTTATTGCAAAGAAGAAGAATGTGTTGGGGTATATCAATTTTGGTTTTATTTGTGATATTCAGGTTTCGGTAAACACAATTATAAGTAGTTTATACCTATATTGCCACCTTGAAAAGGGCTGAATAAACTATGAATGAATGGTTCAGTAGCCTGCATACTTTGCTTGAATGATAAAAACCGTATGAAAAAAAACAGATTAACACTTTACATTTTAATTGCCATGTTTTTGGGCATTGGCGTAGGCTACATGGTTAATAAAACAGCTACACCAAGTTTCATTGCTGCATTTGCACCTAAAGTAAATTTATTAACTACCATATTTTTAAGGTTAGTGCAAATGATTATAGCCCCATTAGTATTTAGTACACTCGTAGTGGGTATTGCTAAATTAGGCGATTTAAAAACCGTAGGACGTGTGGGAGGTAAAGCATTGTTGTGGTTTATCAGTGCATCGTTTGCCAGCTTATTACTGGGCTTATTATTGGTAAATATTTTTAAACCCGGCCATGGCATACATTTAACGGTACATGATGCCGGCAATGCCAAAGATGTAATTGGTAAAACACAAAGTTTTTCTTTAGAAACTTTTGTAACGCATGTATTTCCTAAAAGTATTTTTGAAGCAATGGCTTCGAATGAAATTTTGCAAATTGTTATCTTCTCAGTGTTCTTTGGTATTGCTACAGCCGCCCTGGGTGATGCAGGAAAAGTAGTGATAAAAGGGTTAGATGCAGTGGCTCATGTTATTTTAAAAATGGTGGCTTACGTTATGGCCTTTGCGCCATTAGGCGTTTTTGGTGCCATTGCGGCGGTAATTGCCAGTAACGGTTTAGAAGTTTTTAAGTTTTACAGTTTTTATTTACTGTACTTTATTTTAGGTATTTTTTTATTGTGGGCCTTATTATTGTTGGTTGGGCTTTTAATTTTGAAAAACAAATTACCGGCTCTGTTAAAAAGAATTATACAGCCTTTAATTATTGCATTTAGCACCACCAGCAGTGAAGCCGTATTTCCAAAATTAACGGAAGAGTTGGAAAAATATGGCTGTAACAATAAAATTGTAGCCTTTATTTTGCCATTGGGTTATTCGTTTAACCTGGATGGAAGTATGATGTATATGACTTTTGCCAGTTTAGCTATTGCTCAGGCTTATGGAATACACTTAGACTTAGGCACACAGCTAACCATGTTAATTGTATTAATGCTAACCAGCAAAGGTATTGCAGGTGTGCCACGTGCATCGTTAGTAGTGGTAACGGCCACTTGTGCCATGTTTAATATTCCACCCGAAGGCATTGCACTCATATTACCAATTGACCATTTTTGCGATATGTTTAGAACGGCAACCAATGTGTTGGGTAATGCATTGGCTACTTCGGTAGTTAGTAAGTGGGAAGGAGCATTGGAATATGAACAAGCGGCTTAAAACTTTTTTTTATTATGAATATATTATTATCCTCATTTGAGTGGCACCAGTTATTACAACCCCAATTTTATATTGAACATGGCGGGCTTTGGGTATTACTATTTATTGTGTTTGCAGAAACAGGTTTGTTCGTAGGATTTTTTTTACCGGGCGATAGCTTATTATTTGTTGCCGGTATATATAGTAATATGTTAATGCATTCATTCATTGATACGCAAAATAGCTTTATTAATTTGGTATTATTGATTATACTTATATCCTTAGCGGGAATATTAGGGAATGCTACTGGGTACTGGTTTGGCCGAAAGGTGGGGCCTGCAATGTATAATTGGAAAGATAACTTTATATTTAAACAACATTATTTGCAACAGGCGCACGATTTTTATGAAAAGCATGGAGGCGGCGCCATTATTTTTGCTCGTTTTGTACCCATTGTTCGCACCTTTGCCCCCATTGTTGCGGGCATTGTGAATATGCATCAAAAAAAATTCACTTTCTTTAATATAATAGGTTGTGTGGCCTGGGTAATTACCATGGTTGCCGGTGGGCATTACTTAGATAAATTTTTTATTGAAACCTATCAGTTCGATATTAAGAAGCACTTGGAAATTATTGTGTTAGTAATTGTTTTGGTAACCACTGCTCCTGTGTTAATAAAGTTGTTCTTTGGCAAAAAGAATAAGCAACAATAAATGTGTTGTTTACATAAAGTAAATTCCAACATCAATTTTATTGCTACCTGCATTTTATTTATATTCATGCTTTTAAAACGAGAAGCATATCTATGAATCAAAAGCAATATGGTATTTTATCGTTGCCTGTAATTGTTGGTGCATTAGGCTATTTTGTAGATATATATGATTTATTATTGTTCAGTATTATCCGCGTTCCCTCTTTAAAATCGTTTGGTTTAACCGATGCTGCCATTGCCGAAGATGGATTATTTATTTTGAATATACAAATGATTGGGCTTTTATTGGGTGGCATATTATGGGGTGTATTGGGCGATAAAAAAGGTAGATTGAAAGTATTGTTTGCATCAATTATTTTATACTCACTGGGCAATATTGCCAATGGCTTTGTACAAACCGTTAATCAATATGCATTGGTGCGTTTTATTTCCGGTATTGGCCTTGCAGGCGAATTGGGTGCCGGTATTACTTTGGTAAGTGAATTGTTACCAAAAGAAAAAAGAGGAATTGGAACCTCGTTAGTGGCAGGTATTGGCCTTACCGGGGCTGTTTTCGCATTTTTTATTAAAGAAGAATTTGAATGGCGAACTTGTTATTTTATTGGAGGCGGATTGGGTTTGTTATTATTATTATTACGCGTTGGTGTATTAGAATCGGGTATGTTTCAATCCTTACAAAATAAAAATGTACGTAAGGGCGATTTTTTTATGTTGTTCTCTAGTCGAAAATATTTTTTCAAGTACATCAAAGCTATTTTAATTGGTTTACCAACCTGGTATGTGATTGGTATTTTAATTAGTTTTTCAAAAGAGTTTGGAGCACACATGCGCATTCAGGGAAATATTGATCCAGGAAAGGCAGTGATGTATGCTTATGTAGCTATTTCTATTGGTGATATATTGGTTGGCTTTTTAAGTCAGTTGTTGAAAAGCAGAAAGCAAGCTGTTTTAATATTTTACGGAATTACCGCACTTTCCATGATATGGTATTTTAACTTGTATGATAGCAATGTAAATATGCTTTATTTAGTTTCTGCAATTCTTGGCTTTGGTACCGGATTTTGGGCCATTTTTGTAACAATGGCAGCAGAGCAATTTGGCACCAATATTCGAGCAACGGTGGCCACAACGGTACCCAATATGGTACGTGGTTCATTAGTATTGGTTTCCTTATTGTTTACTGCATTGCAAACATATGCCGGTTATGTAACCAGTGCATGGATAACCGGAATTGTAGTAATGATAATTGCCCTGCTTGCATTATTATTTACAGAAGAAACCTTTCATAAAGATTTGAATTATGTTGAATAGGCAGTAATGTCTTCATTATCAATTTAATTCATTAATAGCAACACATTTGTTATTTAGAACTTATACCAATGTGTATGAAATGAATGTGTTGTTGGATAAATTTATGCTATGAAAATATTGGTCATTCGTTTTTCATCAATCGGCGACATTGTTTTAACTACACCTGTGTTTAGGTGTTTGAAACAACAATTGCCCGATGCTGAAATTCATTTTGTGAGTAAAATTCAATTTAAAGCTGTTACTGAGGCCAATCCATATATTGATTATTTTCATTACTATGAGGGTAATTTGTCGCTATTAATCAAGCGGCTAAAAGCTGAGAGCTTTGATTACATCATTGATTTGCATAAAAACTTTCGTTCATACAAAATACGTCAGGCATTACGTACAAAAGTTTTATCGTTTAAAAAGTTAAGTTGGCAAAAGTGGTTATTAACCCGTTTTCACATCAACTTTATGCCCGGCCGCCACATTAGTTTGCGGTGTTTGGATGCACTTGCACCATTGGGTGTATATGATGATGGGAAAGGGTTGGATTATTTTATTCCGCCACATGCAGTTTTAAAAGCAGGCGATTTACCGGTTTCGCACAGTGCCGGATATATTGCCATTGTTATTGGGGCATCTTACTATACCAAAAAATTACCTGTTGAAAAGCTGCAACAGTTATGTTCATTGCTAAACTATCCAATAGTATTGGTGGGTGGAAAAGAAGATGCCGCCATTGGGGCTTTAGTGGCCGGTGTTGACGAAATAAAAATTTATAATGCCTGTGGCAAATTTTCTCTTCATGAATCGGCTGATATTGTTCGGCAAGCCCATCTCGTTATTTCGCACGACACCGGATTGTTATACATTGCCTGTGCTTTTCAAAAAAAGGTTTTAGCAGTTTGGGGAGGTACTTCACCTGCATTAGATGTAGCCCCTTTTTATGGAACAGCTAACCATGGGCAGATAGAAAAATTAGCCCATAATTATGTAGTACCTAATTTATCGTGCCAACCTTGTTCTAATTTTGGTACACGTACTTGTCCAAAAAAACATTTTCATTGTATGGAATGGCAAGATGTTACAAAAATTGCCACTGATGCTTTAGAAAGGGTAACAAAAAAATAAGCCTCGTAAAAGTTTACGAGGCTCAATATTTAATAAGGCAATTATTATAATGTTTTTAATACATCATTCATGCTTCTAACTGCTGCAGCACTTTTTGCAAAAGCAGCTTTTTCCTCTTCATTTAAATCGAAATCTATAATTTTTTCCCAGCCATTTTTGCCAATAATAACAGGTACACCCAGGCAAATATCTTTTTGGCCATATTCACCTTCCAAGTAAACGCAACAGCTTATTAATTTCTTTTCATCACGTACAATGCTTTCAACCATTGAAGCACAGGCAGCACCGGGTGCATACCAGGCAGAAGTGCCAATTAATTTGGTTAAAGTAGCACCGCCTACCATTGTATCATTAATAATTTGTTGTTGTTGTTCTGCCGATAAAAATTTGGTTACAGGAACACTATTCCATGTAGCCATGCGAATTAATGGAATCATGGTAGTATCACCATGGCCACCCACTACTACCGCATTTAAATCGGCTGGGCTACAACCCAAGTGTTGACTTAATTGATAGCGGAAACGTGAACTGTCTAATGCGCCACCCATACCAATAACGCGATGCTTGGGTAATCCGGTTGCTTGTAGCGTTAAGTAGGTCATAGTATCCATTGGGTTGGATATAATGATGAAAATTGCATTGGGCGAATATTTCAAAATGTTTTCAGCTACACCTTTTACAATACCGGCATTTACGCCAATCAGTTCTTCTCTTGTCATTCCGGGTTTACGTGGTAAACCTGAAGTAATTACAACTACATCTGAGTTGGCAGTTTTCGTATAATCGTTTGTACTTCCGGTAATACGGGTATCAAAGCCCAATAATGCAGCGGTTTGCATCATATCTTGTGCTTTTCCTTCTGCAATACCCTCTTTAATGTCTAATAATACCAATTCCTGGCAAAGTTCTTTCCTGGCAATATTATCGGCGCAAGTAGCACCAACGGCGCCGGCACCTACAACGGTAATTTTCATAAATGTATATTTAAAAATTAGTGAATAAAATTTATTTTTAATTCAAATGCAGAGCTTCCATAATTTCCTGAGGGGAAGCTCCTTGCCTAAATTCTTTTACAAACTTGCCTTGCTTATTGTACAAAGCTATATAAGGTGTAAACTCTACTTTATAAAATGCCGGAATAAAATATTGTGGATCTCTTCCTGCAACAATATTCTTGTATTTGCTTAATCCATATTCGTAATAAAACTTTTTAATATCCGGAAAAGGGTGATAGCTTACCCAAACGAAAAATATATTGGATAAACTATCCATTTTTTTATTCAACTCTTTGGCTTCGTACTGGCAGTGGCCGCATTCCGGGCTAAAATAAACAATAGCTACAGGAATATTTTTGGGAATAGAACGGTTAGTAAACCAGGTACTGTCAGTAGTTAAAATTTGAAAAGAAGGAATGGTTGGATTTTTTAAGTAAGGTGGTAAACTGTCGTTGTTTTGCTGTGCATTTGCCATAATTGGATAAAGGCAAATCATGGTGAAAGCAATGAGAAGCTGCTTCATGTAAACTATTTTTAAGAGGTTTTAAATAAACGCACTATTCAAGTTTATTAAAATGTAAAGATACGAATAGCTGCATTGCCACTTATGGGCACGGCAAAATTAATTGAGAAATGTTGCCTGTATTGTTAAAATAAGCTTTGTTTTTGGGCATAAAAAAACCTGCAAAAATCATTTATTGAATTTTCGCAGGTTTGAACAACTAAATACCTCAACAACATTTATCCCTTATGTGCCATATTTTGTTTGTGTATTTGGCGGTCGGCACGTTTAATGGGATGCTTAACTCCCTCGCTTTGTAACTGTTTTTTGTCTTGATTAATGTCTTTTTGATCAGCGTGTATATCCTTGGTTAATTTTTTAGCTTTAGCAGTATTGCCATTTTCAATGGCTTTTGCACGTTCTCTTTTGTCTTTCCTTTCATCTCTGATATCGTGGCGCATATCTTTCATTCCTGATTTTACAGCAGGGTTTTGAGTAGTTGTTGTACTAGTGGTTGCGCCTGTTTGTGCCATTGCTGCTACGGTAAAAAATAAGCCGGAAGCGAGTAAAAAAACTGTTTTTTTCATGAGTTTCATTTTTTGTTTTTTTAAAAAGTGTTTTTATTTACAGACTTGCAGCAAACACAGAAGTTTATTTTGTAACAAATAATTTTTTTAAAAAGAATTGTTACAAGCACGCGAGTAAAGATTATTTACTTTCAAAAAGTTACTTACGAAAAAGAGGGTAGTTAAAGCTGGTTGTTTTTTGATGCTTCAATCATGCGCATTTCTTTTGCATCTTGTAAAAACTCAGATGCAAAAATAAAGTTGTTTAATAATGTGTCTTTACTAAATATAATATCCTTATTACTTCCTTCCCATTGTTTTCTGCCATTGTGCAGATAAATGATATGATCGCCAATTTCCATTACACTATTCATATCGTGTGTAACCACAATAGTTGTGGTTTTAAATTCATGTGTAATATCTTTAATTAGTTTGTCAATGAGTAGTGAGGTTTGCGGGTCAAGCCCTGAGTTAGGTTCATCGCAAAATAAATATTTGGGATTGAGTACAATGGCTCGTGCAATACCCACACGCTTTTTCATTCCCCCACTTAATTCGGCGGGATATTTTTTATTGGAACCTGATAAGTTTACTCTTGCCAATACCTCATCCACTCTTTTTTGTTTTTCCCCCATGGTTTGTTTAGAAAACATATCAAGTGGAAAACGAACATTTTCTTCAACAGTTTTAGAATCGAATAGGGCAGAACCCTGAAAAAGCATTCCTATTTGTTGCCTTAATAATTTTTTTTCGTGTTTATTCATGGTGAGCATGCTTTCACCACTGTATAAAACATCGCCTGAATCGGGCGTAAATAAGCCAACAATACATTTTGTTAAAACAGTTTTACCACTACCGCTGGTTCCAATAATCAGGTTGCATTTACCTGCTTCCATTTGGGCACTAATGTCTTCCAAAATGGTTTTATCGCCAAAGGCTTTGCGTATGTGGCTTATTTCAATCATAAGGCAAAATGCTTATAGAATAATTAACTGATTTTTCAACAGATCTTCGAAGCTATCGCTTTTTCTTATTAAATGTGCTTCATTGTTCAATACCAATACTTCTGCAGGTTTAAAGCGGCTATTATAGTTGCTACTCATTTCAAAACCATAAGCCCCGGCATTGTAAAAAACCAATAAATCGTTTTCTCTAACTTCATTTAAGGGTCTGTTCCATGCAAATGTATCAGTTTCGCAAATATAGCCTACAACAGAATAGTGATGTATGGGTCCATTGGGATTACTAATGTTTTGAATACGATGATAAGCATCGTAAAACATAGGGCGTATTAAATGATTGAACCCGCTGTTTACACTAACAAAAGTGGTTGCAGATGTTGGTTTCATTACATTAACCTGTGTAATGAAATACCCTGCTTCGCTAACCAAATATTTGCCGGGTTCAAACCAAACAGTTAAAGGTTGGCCATTGGGGTTAGGGTGAACCGCAAACGCTTTTTTAACTTCTTCGGCCAACAGTTGAATATTAGTGCCTTCTTCTTGTTCTTTATAAGGCACTTTAAAACCTCCACCTAAATCAATGTAAGAAAGGTGTTGAAATTTGGGTATTAAATCAAACAACACTTCAATGCCTTCTACAAAAACTGCCACATCCTTTATTTCACTTCCGGTATGTATGTGCAGCCCTTTGATAATAAGGTTAGTTTGATTAATTACTTTTAAAACTTCATCTATTTGATCAATAGGAATGCCGAATTTGCTTTTATTATGCCCTGTTGAAATTTTTAAATTACCGCCTGCCATAATATTGGGTCGTAACCGAATACCAACGGGGTAGGTATTGCCGTACTTCTTCCCAAATTTTTCCAGGTTGGCAATGCTATCAATATTAATGTGTACACCCGCTTCTGCGGCTTCTTCAATCTCGCTGAAGGCAATACCGTTTGAAGTATATAAAATGTTGCCTGCAGGAATTCCGGCATACAGTGCCAGCTTTACTTCATTAATAGAGCTACAATCAATATTACACCCTAAACTGCCAATATATTTTAATATGTTAACATTGGTTAATGCTTTGCATGCATAAAAGAAACGGGTATTGATGCCTTCAAATGCTTGTGTTAATTGTTGGTATTGCGCTTTAATTTTTTCCGCATGATACACATAAACCGGTGTACCATATTGCGTTGCAATAGATATTAAGGTTAGGTTATTCAGTTGCTGCATTTTGCGAAGATACAGCTTGAATGTAATGAGAATTAGTAAGGATTGTTTTATTCCTCAGAATTTTTAGCCGAATCTTCTTCGTTGTTTTCGGAATTTTCATTGTTGCTGTTGCCTTCATCATTCATCAGCAATTCACCCTGCTCATTTACAACAATGGTGCTATTTTCACTATCTTCTGCCGAAGCGGTATTGCTGGCAAAATCTTCAGGTTTAATGATGGTAGCATTCATGGCTTCATCGGCTAATACCTCTTTAATTTTGGGTAAATCGTTGGGTGAATTTATCCCAAAATAATCCATGAAATTTTTGGAAGTTGTATATAGTAACGGCTTGCCCGGAAGCGCTTCATTTCGGCCACTTATTAGGATAAGTTCTTTTTCTAAAAGTTTTTGAACACTATAATCGCTGTTTACGCCACGTATGGTTTCAATTTCACCTTTAGTAATAGGTTGTTTGTATGCAATAATGGCTAAGGTTTCTAAGGCTGCATTGGATAAGCGTTTTAAAAACTTATCACCATTTAATTGTACAACAGTTTTGTGATAGGCTTTTTTTGTTAAAAACTGCCATCCACCGCCGCTTTCAACAACCTCAAAAGCATAAAATTCCGACTGGTATTTTTCTTTAATAGCTTCTAAAGCTTGTTCTACCTGATCGGGCATTATGCGTTCCTCCATAAACCCCAAAGCATTGTTCACTAACTCTACCATTTCGGCAGCAGTCAGGGGTTTTTCGCTGGCAAAAATTAAAGCCTCTAAATGGGGTATAATTTCACTTAGTTCCACAAATGCTTAGTTGTTAAGGGCTGCTAAAATAACATTTTTTTCTTAACCCTGCAGCGCAGCTGCACCACTTACAATTTCGGTTAATTCGGTAGTAATGGCTGCCTGACGTGCACGGTTGTATGAAATGCGCAATGTTTTTAATAGTTCGTTAGCATTATCACTGGCCTTGTCCATAGCAGTCATTCTGGCGCCATGTTCACTTGCATGTGCGTCTAAAACAGCTTTATACAATTGGGTATTTAAAATTTTAGGCATTAATTCAGTTAATAATACCTCTTTTTCAGGTTCAAAAATAAAGTCGGCCTTTTGTTTACCCGATTGTTCAATTTTGGGAATGGGTAAAAATTGTTCAGCAACAAAACGCTGTGAAGCTGCATTTTTGAATTCGCTGTATACAATTTCAACTGCATCAAAAGTTTTGTTTACAAATGCTTTCATGGCAGCTTGAGCGGCTTCTTGAACTTGTTCAAAACTAAGGTGCAGAAAAATATCTTTATAGGTATCATTTGTATGGTATCCTTGTTTAGTTAAACTTTCGTACCCTTTTTTCCCGATATTCCAAATGCTAACGTTTCCTTTTTTGAATTGGGCTGCATATTTATCAGCAATAATTTGCTTGGTAAGTTTAACTACGTTTGAATTATAAGCACCGCATAAACCTCTGTCGCTGGTAATTACTATCAATAATACTTTTTCAACAGGGCGTTCTTCGGCTAAGGCTAAAGAGGTGCCGCCTTCCATATTACTCACAATATTGCTGAGCATTTCCTGCAATTTATTGGCGTAAGGACGCATTTGAATAATGGCATCCTGGGCTCTGCGCAATTTAGCAGCACTCACCATTTTCATGGCTTTTGTAATTTGCTGCGTACTTTGTACACTTTTAATTCGGTTTCGTACTTCTTTTAACTGACCGGGCATAGTTCAACTTTAAATTGGCTGCAAAAGTAGCAGATTGGAGTTAAATTCCCATCCTTCCCTAAAAAACTACTTAAAATTTTAATTACAGGTGCCAAACCAAGCCTACACCGCTATTGGTAGGTTCAAAATTCAGTTGGTTTAATTTTTTGCCATTTTGGTGGTGGTCAAAGTATTGAATTAGGTCAAAAATCAGCAAAAATCCACCCTGAACCATTATGCTGGTGCCATAGCCCTGGGTTTGGGGGTTATTAACGCGTAAGCCATGTTCTTTAAGATACAAGCCTGTAGTAATGTATGCGGCATCTAACCCTGTATTCAGTAATAGTAGTTTTTCAATATTTTGTTGTTGTTGCCAGTTTTTTTGGGCCGATACAGTATGTTTTAAGGCCTTTTTTGCACTTAAAATTCCTATGCCGGCAATGGCGGCATTGGCAACATTCCAGTAAACATTCATTTTAAAAAACGCTTGTGTGCTTCCGGTTGTACTGGCTGCGCTAATGCTGCTTTGTATAATGTTTACACCTGCCCATGCCCCTAACACGGTCATATTTCTTTTAATAATATTCTGTCTGTTTCTATAAACACTATCTGATAATTCCTGATTAGTGTTGCTGTTTATTTGAGCGTAACTTTTTTGGCAGAAAAAAATAACAATGGCAACCAATAATACTTTGTAACAAAAATTCAATGCGCTATTCATATAATTTATCCGTTAATAAACCAAGATTAAAAAAGTTCAAAATAAAAACTCAATTCGTTAAGTATTTGATAAAGCAGTATTATTGCGGTTAATAAAGTATTCAAAGTGGCAAATTAGTTACCTTTGATACTTATTTTTATGACAATTTGGCTAAATGCATTTTGTAGCATCCAATTTGAATAAAATTTTTATGCATCATCAGTTATTTTAAGTTATGTTGAAATTAATGTCGAAAATTTTAGGGGGAAACAAGAGCGAGAAAGATGTTCAGAAAATTCTTCCTATCGTAAACAAAATCAATCATTATTACGAGCAGTTTCATGCCCTTAGTAATGATGAACTGCGGAATAAAACAGTTGAATTTAAAGCAAAAATAAAGGCTCATCTTTCGGAAATTGACACCGAAATTGCTGAGCTGCAACAAACGGCCGATTCTTTACCGCCTCAAGAAATACATGAGAAAGATAAGTTATATCATAAAATTGATAAGCTGAAAAAAGACAGGGATAAACATATTGAAATTGTTTTAAATGAAATATTGCCCGAGGCTTTTGCTGTTGTTAAGGAAACAGCTCGTCGATTTAAAGATAATAGCACTTTAGTAGCTACTGCCACCGATTTAGACCGCGAGTTAAGTGTAAAAAAAGATTACATTTCTATACAGAATAACCAGGTAGTATTTAAAAATACATGGACTGCCGCAGGCGGACAAGTAGTTTGGAGCATGTTGCATTATGATGTGCAGTTAATAGGGGGTATTGTTTTACACCAAGGCAAAATTGCCGAAATGGCAACCGGTGAAGGTAAAACATTGGTTTCTTCTTTACCTGCCTACTTAAATGCTTTACCGGGTGAAGGTGTACATATAGTTACGGTAAATGATTATTTGGCACGTCGTGACTCAGAATGGAATGGCCCTATTTTTGAATTTTTAGGATTGAAAGTTGATTGTATTGATAAACACGACCCCAATTCGGAGAATAGAAGAAACGCCTATTTGGCCGATATTACCTTCGGTACCAATAACGAATTTGGTTTCGATTATTTGCGCGATAACATGGTGCACTCTCCCAATGAAATGGTGCAACGAAAATACCATTACGCTATTATAGATGAGGTTGATAGTGTTTTAATTGATGATGCTCGTACACCTTTAATTATTTCCGGTCCAATTGGAAAGCAGGATAACATAGAACAATTTTTTGAACTTAAGCCTAGAATTGAAAAATTGGTTGAAGCACAAAAAAAGGCAGTTAATCAATTTTTGAATGAAGCAAAGAAAAAAATTGCCGAAGGCAATGATGACCCTAAAGACGGGGGCTTATTATTATATCGTGCTTTTCGTGGTCTTCCCAAAAATAATGCACTCATTAAATACCTGAGTGAACCCGGCATTCGAATGAAATTGCAGAAGGCCGAAAATTATTATTTAGCCGATCAGTCTAGAGAAATGCACATTGTTGATGCCGAATTATATTTCTATATAGATGAAAAAAATAATTCGGTTGAATTAACCGACAAAGGCATTAACCTTATTACAAGGTCGGGCGAAGATCCTCATTTCTTTGTGTTGCCTGATATAAGCGTTGGGCTTGGCGAAATTGAAAACAACAAAGAAATTTCTGCTGAAGAGAAATTACACAAAAAAGAAGCATTAATTAATGAATATACACAAAAAGCCGACCGCATACATACCGTACACCAACTGTTAAAGGCCTATACATTATTCGATAAAGATGTTGAATATGTAGTGATGGATGGACAGGTGAAAATTGTTGATGAACAAACCGGTCGTATTTTAGATGGAAGGCGTTATTCAGATGGATTGCATCAAGCCATTGAAGCCAAGGAAAATGTGAAAATTGAAGCTACTACACAAACCTATGCCACCGTTACTTTACAGAACTACTTTAGAATGTACCATAAACTGGCCGGTATGACCGGTACTGCTCAAACCGAAGCAGCAGAATTATGGGACATTTACAAGTTGGATGTAGTAACTATACCCACCAATAAGCCACTTATTCGTAAAGACAATAATGATTTGGTATATAAAACCAAGCGTGAAAAGTTTGGAGCTGTTATTGATGAAATTGTGAAAATGAACAAACTGGGTCGTCCGGTTTTAGTTGGTACCACTTCAGTTGAAGTAAGTGAATTGTTAAGTAGGATGTTACGCCAAAAACAAATTCCACATAATGTATTGAACGCTAAACAACATGCTAGAGAAGCACAGGTAATTGCTGAAGCCGGTATGGCAGGTGCCATTACCATTGCAACAAATATGGCGGGTAGAGGAACGGACATTAAATTAGGGCCGGGTGTTGCAGAAGTGGGTGGACTAGCAATTATCGGTACGGAACGTCATGAATCGCGTAGGGTTGATTTGCAATTGCGTGGACGGGCAGGTCGCCAAGGTGATCCGGGTTCTTCTGTTTTCTTTGTTTCTTTAGAAGACGATTTAATGCGCATGTTTGGCAGCGACCGTATTGCCAAAGTAATGGAATTTGCCGGTTATAAAGAAGGTGAAGTAATTCAGCACAGTATGATTACCAAATCTATTGAACGTGCACAGAAAAAAGTAGAAGAAAACAACTTTGGTATTCGTAAGCGTTTATTGGAGTATGATGATGTAATGAACAAGCAACGCACGGTTATTTACACCAAACGTAACCATGCTTTGTTCGGTGAACGTTTAGCATTGGATTTAGATAATGCATTTTACAGTGTTGCCGGCGAAATTATTAATGGGTTTAAAGCTGATGATGATTTTGAAGGTTTGCGTTTGGCTTGTATTGTTCATTTTGGTACCGATACCAATATTACACCGGAAGAACTGAACAAAATGTCGGCCGAACAGTTAACGGAAAAACTTTACAATCAAGCCATTAGTAATTATCAAAACAAAAAAGCCGAATTAGCTGCTGAAACTTTACCGGTTTTTAAAAACATTCGTCAACAACAAGGCGCACATATTGAAAATGTAATTGTTCCTTTTAGCGATGGCCGCAAACAATTACAAGTGTTGGTAAACATGCAAAAAACACTTGATACCAACGGTGTTGAATTGGTGAATGCATTAGAGCGCTGGATAACTTTAGCCTTTATTGATGAAGCTTGGAAAGAACATTTAAGAGCCATGGACGACCTGAAGCAAAGTGTACAAACAGCAGCATATGAACAAAAAGACCCACTGGTAATTTATAAAGTTGAAGCTTTTAACCTGTTTAAACAAATGGACAGTGAGGTAAATAAAGATATTGTTCAGTTTCTTTGTTTAGCTACTATACCAACACAGGAAGGAGAAGCAGTTCGTGAAGGTCGTCAGCAAAAAACAGATTTAAGTAATATGCGTACTCGCAAAGAATCTGTTGATGGTACAACTACTGAAGATGATTATTACGATCCTACGCCTGTAAAGCAAGAACCCGTAAAAGTAGGTCCTAAAATAGGTCGCAATGATCCTTGTCCTTGTGGTAGCGGAAAAAAATATAAAAACTGCCACGGTAAAGAAGCATAATCATATTTGTCATTTTAGTGGGGTTATAAGCTTACAGGCTTTTAACCCCTTTTTTATTTACATTTGAAAAAAATTAAACTTGCTATATGCCTGCTGTAACAGCATTTTTACCCGATTTTAGAAATACGCCTCAAATTGATCATGTTGGTGTGGAAGAACGTGCTGCACGTTTTACCAAGCGTAGTATAAAAACTGAAAGTAAAGTTGAAGGCTTAAAGTTGGCTTTAAACATGATTGATTTAACCACGTTGGAAGGAAAAGATACCGATGGAAAAGTAAAGCAGTTATGTTATAAAGCCATGCATTTACATGATGCCTACCCGGGCTTACCAACGGTAGCGGCTATATGTGTATATCCCTCAATGGTAGCGGTAGCTAAAAAAGCCCTACAAGGTTCAAATGTAAAGGTTGCTGCTGTTGCTACTGCCTTTCCCAGTGGTCAGGCATCTCGCGACGTAAAATTGCGCGATACCAAATTTGCCATTGATCAAGGTGCCGATGAAATAGATATGGTAATAAGTCGCGGCAAATTTTTACAAGGAGAATACAATTTTGTATTTGATGAAATAGCTGCCATTAAAGAAGCTTGTGGTAATGCTCGTTTAAAAGTAATTTTAGAAACAGGTGAGTTAGTAACTTACGATAATGTGCGCCGTGCCAGTGAAATTGCCATGTATGCCGGTGCCGATTTCATTAAAACCTCAACCGGCAAAATTCAGCCTGCTGCAACAATGCCTGTAACATTAGTAATGTTAGAAGCAATACGCGACTTTTATTATCGAACCGGGAAAAAAATTGCCATGAAACCTGCCGGTGGTATTTCAAAAGCTAAGGCTGCATTGCATTACTTGGTAATGGTGCAGGAAACTTTGGGAACCGATTGGTTAAGTAATGAATGGTTTCGCTTTGGTGCCAGCAGTCTTGCCAATGATGTATTAATGCAACTGGAAAAAGAACGCACCGGTGTATACCAGGCAGCAAATTATTTCTCTATAGATTAAGTGTATTTGAATTTAAAAAATTATTAATAAAAGCTTATGGCTAAATCATCAAAAAATATTCAACCCGCACTAAAATTCAATATAAAATATGCACCTGCGCCGGAAAGTGTAAGTGCTGCCTCTATTAACGAGCAATATAATTTGTTCATTAATGGCAAATTTGAAAAACCATTAAGCAAAAAATATTTCGATACTATCAATCCTGCTACGGAACAAAAAATTGCTTCAGTAGCTGAAGCAGGTACTGCCGATGTTGATAAAGCTGTTAAGGCTGCACGGGCTGCCTATAATGGACATTGGGGCAAAATGCCTGCCAAAGAAAGGGCTAAATATATTTTCCGAATTGCCAGAATGATTCAAGAGCGTGCTCGTGAATTTGCAATTATTGAAAGTTTAGATGGCGGAAAGCCTATTCGCGAATCACGTGATATTGATATTCCTCTTGCAGCCAATCATTTCTTTTATTATGCCGGTTGGGCTGATAAACTGAATTATGCCTTCCCTAACAGAAATGTGTCACCGTTAGGCGTTGCAGGCCAAATTATTCCTTGGAATTTTCCTTTATTAATGGCTGCATGGAAAATTGCACCGGCATTGGCTTGTGGTAATACGGTTGTGTTAAAACCGGCAGAAACTACACCATTAACTGCTTTAAAATTGGCAGAATTAATTCAAGATTGCGATTTGCCGCCAGGTGTTGTAAACATTATTACGGGTGCCGGTGAAACAGGCGCAGCACTTGTTAATCATCCCGACATTGATAAAATTGCTTTCACCGGCAGTACAGAAGTGGGTAAAATTATTCAACGTGCTACTGCTAACACTCATAAAAAATTAACGCTTGAACTTGGCGGTAAAGCAGCTAATATTATTTTTGAAGATGCACCCATTGATCAGGCTGTAGAAGGAATTATAAACGGTATTTATTTTAATCAGGGCCACGTATGTTGTGCCGGTTCCCGTTTGTTTGTTCAGGAATCTGTTTACAAAGAGGTACTTCAGAAACTGAAAGACAGAATTGCTACTTTAATAGTTGGAAATCCATTAGATAAGAATACTGATGTTGGTGCCATTAATTCCAAGCAACAATTACAAACCATTCAAAAATACATTGCCATTGGGAAGAAGGAAGGTGCCGAAATGTTTGAAAGCAGTTGTGCTTTACCTAATAAAGGTTTTTTCTGCAGGCCTACTTTATTTACCAATGTTGCACAAAGCAGTCGTATTGCACAGGAAGAAATTTTTGGCCCGGTATTAGCCATTCAAACATTTAGAACGGATGATGAAGTAATTGAAAAAGCCAATAATACACCATATGGTTTAAGTGCAGGAGTATGGACCAACAAGGGCTCACGAATATTTAATATTACAACGCGGTTACGTGCTGGTGTGGTATGGGCAAATACGTACAACAAGTTCGATCCGGTTTCACCATTTGGCGGATACAAGGAAAGCGGCTTTGGACGTGAAGGTGGTTTACATGGATTAAATGCTTATGTTAAGTAACGTAATGGCGCTTGTGTATCAAAGTAAAATTATCTGAATCTTCAATTTGAAAATATGACTGAAAGAATTGATGTACTAAAAACTTATAAACTTTACATTGGCGGACAATTTCCAAGAACAGAGTCCGGACGGTATTATGCCGTAAAAAACGCCAATGGAAAATTGATTGCTAACATGTGTTTGGCCTCTCGGAAAGATTTTCGCGATGCTGTTGTTGCTGCACGAAGTGCCTTTAGCGGCTGGTCAGGGAAATCAGCTTTTAATCGTTCGCAAATACTATACCGTATAGCTGAGATGATGGAGAGTAGAAGAACCCAGTTAATTGATGAATTACTTTTATTAGGATATAAATCTGTTGATGCCAACAATGAAGTTAGTGCAGCCATTGACCGTATGGTATATTATGCGGGCTGGTGCGATAAATATCAGCAGGTTTTTAGTTCAGTTAATCCGGTAGCATCGCCTCACTTTAATTTTTCTGTGCCGGAACCAACCGGAGTGGTGGCTATAGTTGCTTCACAGCAATCGGCTTTAATTGGTTTAGTTTCAGCCATAGCGCCCGTAATTGCAGGCGGCAATACCTGTGTGGTATTGGCGGCAGAACAGTTGCCTTTATCTGCCATTAGTTTCGCAGAAATTATTCATTCATCTGATGTGCCTGCAGGTGTAGTGAATATTTTAACCGGAAAAGTTAGCGAGCTGCTAAAATATTTTGCCGATCACATGGATGTGAATGCAGTTGTAACCTATCAATTAACAAATCAGGAAATGCAGCTAGTGAAAGAAAAATCGGCTTTAAATGTAAAACGTGTTGTTGAATACAATGCAATAAGTTGGTTAGACGACACTGCACAATCGCCTTATTTTATAACCGATGTACAGGAAATAAAAACAACTTGGCATCCTATTGAAACGGTGGCTGCCGGCAAATCGGGATATTAATACGTGTATATGATTAGAGTATTGTTAATAGCTATTTTTATTATTGCCGCCACGCAAGTATATGCTAATTCTGCGGATACGATTATTGTGTATAAAGATGCTCGGATGGACACCTTGGTGGCTAAGCAGGCAGCAATGAATAAACGCTTAATGTTGAAAGCAACTGGTGGATTGGTGAAAGGTTATCGCATTCAAGTATTAAGCACCAGTAGTCGCGATGAAGCTTTTAAAATAAAATCTGAACTATTGTCTAAATTCCCTCAACAAAAATCATACGTTCTTTTTCAAAGCCCTTATTTTAAAGTGCGTATCGGCAATTTTTTAAAACGGGAAGATGCGGAAGTATTACGAACGCAATTAAATAATACATTCCCATTCAGCGTTTATGTAGTAGATGATATGGTGGAATACACAGCTACGGGTGCTATTAATTAAAAGATATTAAACTGTCATTATGCTTTTGTCAGCCATTCAACAAAAGGCTAAGTTATATGCCAACGAATTTATTGAAGTGCGCCACTGGTTACATGCACACCCTGAATTAAGTTATCAGGAATTTGAAACTTCTAAATTCATTCAATCAAAACTAACGGAGTGGGGTATATCATTTCAAGTAAAAGCAGGTACAGGCATTGTTGGTACAATTGAAGGAATTGAACCTGCATCTCGTATAATGGCTTTGCGTGCCGATATGGATGCTTTGCCCATTCAAGAGGAAAATACCGTTAGCTATCGCTCAACTAATGATGGTGTAATGCATGCCTGTGGGCACGATGTGCATACCACTTGCTTGTTGGGGGCAGTTAAAATATTAAATGAGTTGAAGCATGCGTGGAAAGGTACCGTGAAATTTATTTTTCAACCCGGTGAAGAAAGAAATCCCGGTGGAGCTAGTTTATTAATTAAAGAAGGCGCATTAGAAAATCCTAAACCACAAGGTATTATTGGCTTACATGTACATCCGGGTTTGCCAATAGGAAAACTAAGTTTTAGAAAAGGACGCGTTATGGCAAGTGCCGATGAAATTTATATTACCATAAAAAGTAAAGGTGGACATGCTGCTGCACCACATTTAACTGTTGATACTATTTTGGTAGCAGCTCATATTATTACTGCTTTGCAACAAATTATTTCTCGCAACAATAACCCTTTGTCGCCATCGGTGTTGTCAATTTGTTCTATACAGGGCGGGCATACCACTAATGTAATTCCCAGCGAGGTTAAATTAATGGGAACATTTAGAGCAATGGATGAGCAATGGCGATTTAAAGCCCATACATTAATTGAACAAATGGTTAATGGTATGGCTAAAAGTATGGGGGCAGAAGTGCAATTGCATATTGATATTGGTTACCCAACTGTTGATAACGATGCTGAATTGACGGAGAATGCATGGCAATTAGCTAATCAATATATGGGTGAAAATAATATTGAAGAAACAGAAGTAAGAATGGGCGCTGAAGACTTTGGATATTACACACAGGTGATACCCGGATGTTTTTTTAGGTTGGGTGTAATGAATACGGAAAAAGGAATTACTTCAGGGGTTCACACGCCCACTTTTAATATTGATGAAGCAGCCATAGAAACGGGAATGGGTATGATGGCTTGGCTGGGAGCAAGTGCTTCCTTATAATTCCAATATTGATGGTGAAAATTTTTAATTAAAAAACAACGCAAATTTGCAAATCTACTATACTTTTCAACAAAAAAATCAGGTGATTTCACGGAATTTTTGTAAAGTGTAAACCCATACCTTGCAGTATAAATTGATGTAATATTCTAATTTGCTGCTGAGTATGGCCTTAATTGTGATTGCTGAAGACAATGTAAATTTTTTAGATAAAACTACCGGTTGGGTATTACGGGAACCAGGAATGCAGTTGTTGTATTTTGCTCGTAACGGTATGGATTTACTGAAGGAAATAATTACCCACAAAGAGTTACCTGATGTAATATTAATGGATATTGAAATGCCATTGATAGATGGTATTGAAGCTACCAGTTTTATAAAAGATCAATTTCCCCAAATTCGAATTATAGGATTAACCTCGCATAGTACTGAAGGAATGGCCATACATGCTATTACAGCCGGTATGGATGGTTTTGTTGCAAAAGCCTTGTTGGAAAATATTTTGGCCGAAGCCATTGAGAAAGTGCTAAAAGGAGATATTTTTATTGACTATAGGCTTGACTTTGACATTGAGCACATTCTGGCAACCGTTAAAAAACGGAAAGAAAAAATTATTGCTTTTCGGAATGCATTACCCACACTTAACCCCAAAGAAATGGCATTCATAATTTTAGCTGCCACTTCGTTAAAGTATAAACAAGTAGCCGATTTAATGAACCTGAGCGAAAAATCGGTACATGGCTATTTTGAAGCAGTGTCCAATAAATTAAAACTTACCAGCCGTCAGCATTTAACTTTATTTGCCCATCAGCATGGCTTAACACATATGGCCGATTACACGCAAAATTTTTAGCGCTTATTACAATCATGGTTATTTCTGTATTTTAGTTGTACTTTGCATGCGGCTAAAACAATGTTTTTAGGGTAACGGCATTGTTGCCTACTGCCCCGAACCCTGAAGTGAGTGACACAACAGGCGATGCCCAAAGTTGTATTAGCCGGCAACAAAAAAATGCAGCCATGGATATTAAAAAGTTAAAGCGAGAAGAGGCATTGGAATACCATGCCAAAGGACGTCCGGGAAAAATTGAAGTAATACCTACCAAAGAAGCAAAAACACAGCGCGACTTATCGTTAGCCTATAGCCCCGGTGTTGCAGAGCCTTGCAAGGCTATTAAAGAAAATCCTGAAAATATTTACAAATACACAACAAAAGGCAATTTGGTTGCCGTTATTTCAAACGGAACGGCAGTGTTAGGTTTGGGCGATATTGGCCCCGAAGCCAGCAAGCCTGTAATGGAAGGGAAAGGGGTTTTGTTTAAAATTTTTGCGGATATTGATGTGTTTGATATTGAAATTAATGAAAAGGATCCGGAAAAATTTGTGGCTATTGTAAAAAGTTTAGAGCCAACATTTGGCGGTATTAATTTGGAAGATATTAAAGCACCGGAATGTTTTTACATTGAAGAACAACTGCGTAAACAACTTAGAATTCCGATTATGCATGATGACCAGCATGGCACTGCAATTATTAGCAGCGCAGCTTTGCTGAATGCATTAGATATTCAAAAAAAGAAAATTGAAAAAGCAAAATTTGTTGTAAATGGTGCAGGTGCCGCAGCCATGGCTTGTGTACGATTGTACATTGAGTTAGGGGCGAAGTATGAAAACTTTATTATGTTTGATAAAGATGGAGTGTTACACAAAGGCCGTACCGACTTAGATGATTTAAAAAAGAAATTTGCAGTTGATAAACCCGACTGGGATTTGGCAAAAGCAATGAAAGATGCTGATGTGTTTTTAGGCTTAAGTGTAGGTAATGTTGTATCTAAAGAAATGATTAAAAGCATGGCTAAGAATCCTATAGTATTTGCCATGGCTAATCCCGACCCGGAAATAAGTTATGAAGATGCAATTGCCGTTAGGAAAGATATTATTATGGCTACCGGCAGAAGCGATTATCCGAATATGGTAAATAACGTATTGGGATTTCCGTACATTTTTAGGGGCGCATTAGATGTACGTGCTACTCAAATTAATGAAGCCATGAAATTGGCCGCAGTGAAGGCATTGGCCGAATTGGCCCGTAAACCGGTGCCTGATGTTGTAAACTTAGCTTACAACCTTAAAAACTTAACTTACGGTCCTGATTATATTATTCCCAAACCCGTTGATCCTCGATTATTATCAACTGTTGCACCTGCCGTAGCCAAAGCCGCTATTGAAACAGGTGTGGCGCAACGTACTATTGATAACTGGGATGAATATGTTTTGGAATTGAATAAACGGTTAGGCTTAGATAATCAATTAATGCGCATTATTAGCAGTAAAGCCCGCCGTGCACCAAAGCGCATTGTGTTTGCAGAAGCAGATAATTTAAAAATTATTAAAGCTGCCAGTATTGTTTATGATGAAGGAATAGGATATCCTATATTATTAGGTGTTGAAGAAGACATTAAACGAATAGCTGAGGAAAACAGTATTGATATTTCTGATTTGCCCATTATTGATCCACGAAGCGATGCTTATGCCGATAAGCGTGAATTTTATGGACAAATATTTTTCCAGAAACGACAACGTAAAGGCTTTAACCGTTATGAGAGTTTTAAACGCATGAAAGACAGGAACCATTTTGGTTGTATGATGGTTGAAACGGGAGATGCTGATGCTATGATTTCGGGGCTAACCCGCAACTATGCCGATGCAATTAAACCTGCTTTACAAATTATTGGTACCGATGAAGGTGTAAAAAATATTGCAGGCATGTATTTACTGCTTACCAAACGTGGTCCTTTATTTTTGGCAGATACTACAATTAATTTTAATCCTTCTGCCGAAGAATTAGCTGATATTACATTAATGGTAGCCCGTGAGGTGCGCACATTTAACTTAACCCCTCGCATTGCAATGCTTAGCTATAGTAACTTTGGTAGCAGTAATTCATATGAGGCAAAGTTGGTTGCCGAAGCCGTACAAATTGTAAAACAACGAAACCCTTCATTAATTATTGATGGAGAAATGCAAGCCAGCTTGGCTTTTAATAACGAAATTTTAAAAGATAATTATCCATTCAGTGATTTGGTTGATCAGGATGTAAATGTACTTATCTTCCCTAATCTCACTTCCGGTAATATTGCTTATAATTTATTGAAAGAGTTAGGTGGTGCGGATGCCATTGGGCCCATTTTGTTAGGGCTAAAGAAACCGGTGCATGTGTTACAATTGGGAAGCAGTGTACGTAGTATTGTAAATATGGCATTAATTGCCGTTGTTGATGCACAAATGAAATGTAAATTGGATACTGAAGCTGAAATTCAAAAAACCAAATGGTGGAAAAAACGCCGTTTGAAAAAGAATTAATATTTTTAATAAGTTTTTTTACAAACTAACTATACACAAACGAAAACGAATGTCATTTTTCTCGCATCTAGGCGCTTTTTTATTGTTGTTGAAGGGCATGTTTACCAAGCCCGAAAACTGGAAAATGTATTGGAAGGAACTAATGAACCAATGTGTTGATATTGGTGTTGGCGCCTTGCCAATTGTTGTGATAATTTCTTTGTTCTTAGGTGCGGTAACCACTGTACAAACAGCCTATCAATTGGTTAGCCCATTAGTGCCACAGGCAACCATTGCACAAATTGTTCGTGATAGTATGATTTTGGAACTTTCACCCACCGTTGTTTGTATTGTTTTGGCGGGAGTAGTTGGTAGTAAAATTGCAAGTGAATTGGGTAATATGCGCATTAGCGAACAAATTGATGCCATAGAAATTATGGGTATCAATACAAAAAGTTATTTATTGTTCCCTAAAATTTTAGCAGCATTAATAGTTGTTCCAGCATTAATAGTTATTTCTGCTGTGTTAGGAATATGGGGTGGAAGGGAAGCCGGCAGTTTAACCGGCATTATATCATATGATATTTATGATGTTGGTTTACGGCAAAATTTAAATCTTTACAACATACAATTTGCTTTATACAAATCATACACCTTTGCTTTTATTATTAGCAGTGTTCCTGCTTATTTTGGTTACTTTGTAAAGGGTGGTGCATTAGAAATTGGAAAGGCTAGTACCCGTGCCGTAGTTACCAGTTGTATTTTGATTTTGTTTGCCGATTATGCATTAGCTGCTTTATTGCTTTAATGTTATTTTGTTTGGGTTACCGGCTACAATTTGTTAAATTGTAGTTTATTCAGTTTGCACATATGAAAGTACAATCATTCCAATCCTTTCAAAAGGTTGTTAGTAACCCATTCCTATATCAATTTTTTTTATTAAAAAATCTGCCCATGGCATTTTGGGCAGGTTTACGTGTAAAGCAATTAACAACCAACGAGGCAGTTATTGGTGTAAAGTATCGTTATTTAAATAAAAATCCATTTCGTTCCATATATTTTGCTGTGCTGAGTATGGCAGCAGAGTTAAGCACCGGTATTTTAGCTTTTGCACACATTGCCGATAAACAAGCTAACGTAAGCATGTTGGTGGTGGGGTTAAATGCCCAATTTCTGAAAAAAGCTACCGGTGCTATTCATTTTAAATGTACTAACGGTGATGACATTGCTGCAGCTATTCAACAAACCATTAATACAGGTGAAGGTGTTAGCATTATCTGCCGATCAGTTGGTGTAAATGAACATCATGAAATTGTTGCCAATTTTGAATTTAACTGGAGTTTTAAAAGAAAATAAACCGGTATTTGAAAGTTGAATATGAATTTGTATTAACTTTAAAAACAAACATTTAATAATTTATTTTTAATTTGAATATGAAAATTACATTTCACGGTGCTGCCAGAATGGTTACCGGCACAAAACATTTAGTAACCTTAGATAATGGAAGAAAAATATTGTTAGATTGTGGTATGTTTCAAGGGTTGGGTAAAGAAACTGAACAATTAAATATGCAATTTGGTTTTGTACCCTCTGAAATTGATTATTTAATTTTATCGCATGCACATATTGATCACTGTGGTTTAATACCAAAGTTGGTGAAAGAAGGTTTTCAGGGTAAAATATTTTCAACACCTGCAACTCGCGAATTGAGTGATGTTTTATTACAAGATTCTGCAGAAATTCAACGCGATGATACGAAATTCATTAATAAAAAAAGAGCCAAGCAAGGGCTTCCTCCTTATGAACCTTTATACGATTTATCGGATGCAGAAAAAGCTTTTGATTATTTTAATTTGGCCGAATATGGTGTATGGACAACTATTGAGCCGGGCATTGAATTTATGTTCACCGATACTGGGCATATTATTGGTAGTGCAGCCATACATTTACGTATTACTGAAAATGGCCAAACAAAGCAAATAACTTTCAGTGGTGATGTGGGTAGATATAATGATGTTATTTTACGATCCCCACAAACATTTCCGCAATCTGATTACATTATTTTAGAGAGTACCTATGGTAATAAGCTACATGATGATGTACATAGTGTTCCGGATACTTTATTAAAATGGATTGAACATACTTGTGTAGAAAAAAAAGGAAAATTAATTATACCTGCATTTAGTGTAGGTCGTACACAGGAATTATTGTATGCTTTAAATCAACTTTCTTTAGAAAGAAGATTGCCTAAAGTGGCTGTTTATGTGGATAGTCCCTTAAGCAGAGAAGCTACACAAGTGGTTAAGTCATATCCGCAATACTTTAATAGCAGAATTAGAAAGGTTATGGAACAAGATAGTGATCCATTTGATTTTCCCGGTCTCACTTTTATTAAAACTGTCGATGAAAGTAAAGCATTGAATTTTAAAACAGAACCTTGTGTTATTATTTCTGCAAGTGGAATGGCAGATGCAGGCAGGGTAAAACATCATATATTGAATAATATAGGCGATAGTAAAAATACCATTTTAATGGTAGGCTATTGCGAGCCGCATACCCTTGGCGGACGTTTATTGGCAGGTGCAAAAGAGGTAAAAATATTTGCGGATTATTATAAAGTTGTAGCAGAAATCGGTGAAATGCATAGTATGAGTGCACATGGTGATTATGACGATTTATTGCAGTTTGTAGCTTGCCAACAAAAAGATTTGGTGCGTATATTATTTTTAGTACATGGGGAATATGATGTTCAACAAGATTTTCGCAGTAGATTATTGCGAAAAGGATTTAAAGAAGTAGTAATTCCTGAACTTCATTCAGAGCATTTATTGGATTAGTGGTATTGAAAGGGAAGCGTTTTCATAAATTATCCATTCCACGAACAAAAAAGTTCGACGATAATAATCAACTATGCTAAAGCAATCCACTATACAATTGTTACGCTTCCCTTTTTCTTTTTTTTTAATGCCGGTATTTTGGTTTGCTTTATTGTTTGTAAAAACAATACATTGGGAAAATGTATTGCAGCTTTTTATTATTATTCATGTATTATTATATCCTGCCAGTAATGCCTATAATAGTTACATGGATAAGGATACAGAAAGTATTGGCGGGGTAGCTAAACCAATGTTGCCCACTAAGCAACTATTTTATGTTTCCTTCATAATGGATGTGTTAGCGGTTTTATGGGCATTTTGGTTAAGTACAACTGTTGGCATAGGTATTTGCATATACGTATGTTTTTCTCGGCTATATAGTTACAGAGGAATTCGACTAAAAAAATTTCCAATTATTGGCTTTCTCACAGTGGTATTTAATCAAGGTGGGTTAATTTTTTTTACTGTTTATGTTGCCGCAACCGGTGAATCAATTGTTACATTCCCTATAATGGGTGCTGTTATTTCTATTTTATTAATTGGTGGTTTTTATCCAATTACACAAGTGTATCAACATGAAGCCGACAAGGCAGATGGGGTAACTACCATATCCATGTTATTGGGGGTGAGAGGAACATTTTTGTTTTGTATGTTCATGTACATGCTGGCATTTTTATGCATGGCATACTATTTTATAAGTATTGGTGCTGCCTATGTATTTATTGTTATTCAATTATTCTTTTTACCGGTATTGGTTAACTTTTTTTACTGGTTGTATTGCGTATGGAAAGATTCAGCACAGGCAAACTTTAAACAAACAATGCGAATGAATTGGATTGCTGCTATATTTACTAATGTAGCTTTTATTTTTATACTTATACTGCAACAATTTGGCTAATATTATATCCATAGGAACAGCGGTGCCAAAATATTGTCATCAGCAAATCAATATTCTGCATTTTATGCAGGATATGTATGCTTTAAACCAATCACAAAAACGAATCTTAGCCTATTTATACCGTCAAAGTGGCATTCGTCAACGCTACTCCGTTTTATCAGACTTTTCGGATCATGAACTAAATAATAGACAATTGTTTTTTGAAGGGAATGAGAATCCTACCGTAGCTAAACGTATGGAAGTTTATCAGTCCTTGGCGCCACAATTGGCTTTTTCTGCTGTTCAACATTGTTTAGAAGGGGTAGCAGTATCTTCTGAAATTACGCATCTTATTACGGTAAGTTGTACAGGTATGTGTGCACCCGGTATTGATTTGCAATTGGTTGAAATGCTTCAAATGTCTAAAAGCATTTTTAGAACCTCTGTTAATTTTATGGGATGTTATGCAGCCATTCATGCACTAAAAATGGCTAATTATATTTGTAATGCCGAACCCAATGCTTTGGTTGCAATAGTTGCTGTTGAATTATGTACAATACATTTTCAACCCAAATTTTCGGACGATAATGCAACAAGTAGCATGTTGTTTGCTGATGGTGCCGCTGCTGTATTGGTTTCTAATCAAATTCTCCAAAATAATTCCAAAGCAGTAATACAATTGAATAATTTTTATTCTTCAATTGAAAATAAAGGCAAAAATGATATGGCCTGGCAAATTGGTAACAATGGTTTTGAGATGACTTTGAGCAGTTTTATTCCAACAATTATAGAAAGTGATATTGATGTATTAGTTGCCACTGCGTTAGAAAAAAATAAACTTTCAACGCCAGATATTGTACACTGGTGTATTCATCCCGGCGGAAGAAAAATTATTGACGTAATTGAACAAAAATTACAATTGCCGCCGTGTAAAACAATCCCTTCCCGATATGTTTTAGAAAACTATGGCAATATGTCTTCGCCAAGTATATTATTTGTGTTAAATGAAATTATGAAGCAAAAGCCATTGCATGAGGAATCCGTTTTTGGAATAGCATTTGGCCCCGGTTTAACAATGGAAACCTTTACTGCTACTTTAATATGAATTTGCAAAATCGATCATATCAACCTGAATTATTAGATGGGGAGAATATCCCTTTTGAGGAAATCAAAATAAACATGCAGGAATTGAATGTGATTAATACTTGGTTAGGCGGCCATAAAATTACATTGAATGGATTTAAAAAATTAGTAGGTAATAGGAAATCAGTTACTGTTTGTGAAATAGGTTGTGGTGGAGGTGATAATTTAAAAGCTATTGCTACTTTTTGTATTCAACATAATATTACAATCAGCATAGTAGGTATTGATAAAAACGAAAATTGTATTGAAGTTGCTAAAGCATTATTTGACAGCAGGATGAATACGAATTGGATAGTAGCAGATTTTGCAACTGTTCATTTTAAACAAAAACCCGATATTATATTTTCAAGTTTGTTCTGCCATCATTTCACCGAAAAAGAAATTTGTTTTCAATTAAAATGGATGAAAGAAAATTGCGAGTTAGGTTTTTTTATAAATGATTTGCATAGAAATGGTTTCGCATACTATTCAATTTTATTCCTCACTAAAATCTTTTCAAAATCATATTTAGTAAAGCACGATGCAGCTTTAAGCGTAGCAAAAGGATGGCGAAAAACGGAGTGGATTTCTTTATTGGAATTTGCTGATATTCAACATTATACTATTTCTTGGAAATGGGCATTTCGATATTTAATCTTGGTACAACATGCAAAGAGAAATTAATTTTGATATAATTGTTGCAGGTGGTGGCTTGGGTGGTTTAACTTTTGCCATTCAATGTGCAAATGCCGGTTACAATGTTGCTGTTTTTGAAAAAGAGGAATATCCATTTCATAAAGTTTGCGGTGAATATGTGAGTAATGAAAGCAAATCTTTTTTAATTGAATTAGGATTGCCATTAAACTCATGGCAATTACCTGAAATTCAACAATTGCTGGTAACAGATATCAAAGGCAATGCCTATCCGTTTCAATTAGATTTAGGGGGCTTTGGTATAAGCAGGTTTAAGTTAGATGATGAATTATATAAACTTGCCATTGAAAAAAATGTACAAGTATTTGCAGGAACAAAAGTGATGAACATCAACTTTTTGCAAGATTTTTTTGCGGTAGTTACCACCAAGGGAAATTTTTCATCAAGAGTTGTTATAGGCAGTTTTGGTAAACGAAGCAATATAGATGTTCAGTTGAAAAGAATTAACGAAGAAAGAAAATTTTCATCCTGTAATAATTTTATTGGCATTAAATATCACATTAAATATCACTTTCCCAATAATTTGATAGCACTGCATAATTTCAAAAATGGCTATTGCGGTATTTCCATGATTGAAGATGAAAAATGTTGCTTGTGTTATCTTACTACAATGCGTAACTTGAAGGAAAATGAAAACAGTATTGAGGCAATGCAAGAAAGGGTTTTGTATCAAAATCCCGCTTTAAAAAAAATTTTTAGTGAGGCAGAATTTTTATACGCAAAACCCGAGGCTATTGCACAGGTATCTTTTGCACCCAAAACGCAAATACAAAATCATGTTTTAATGGTTGGTGATGCTGCGGGTTTAATTACCCCTTTATGTGGTAATGGAATGAGTATGGCAATGCATTCCGGCAAATTAGCTTTTACTGTGGTTGACAAGTTTTTGAAAGGTATGATTAATAGGCTTGAAATGGAACGACAATACAGGATTGATTGGGAACACCATTTCAAAACTCGATTATGGTATGGAAGAAAAGTACAATCATTAATGGGTGCAGATTGGCTCACTTCTCTTTCTTTAGGAGTAATGCGCCGCTTACCTTTCTTAGCCAGGCATATCATCGCTGCTACACATGGCCAACCATTTTAGTTTTGCTTTGTTGAATAGATATAAGGCTAAAATGCATATATGATAAGAATTAGTTTGTTGGTAAGTTGTTTCATGCTTTTTATGCAGGTAAATGCTCAAATTTTTCATCCCGATGATGCAGCTTCCCACATTCGTTTTACCATTAAAAACTTTGGCATTAATACTTCGGGAACGCTAAAGGGATTACAAGGTGAAATGATTATTAACGAACAAGACTGTACCAAAGACTATTTTAATGTAACGGTTGAAGCGGCCACTGTAAATACAGGGATCAATGCACGAGATCAGCATTTGCGTGCAAGTGATTATTTTGATGTGGAAAAGTTCCCAGAACTGCATTTCATATCTACTAATGTATATAAAAACTTGACAGATGGAATGTGTTGGGTTACCGGAAAATTAACTATAAAAGGTGTTTCTAAAACAATTAATTTCCCATTTAAAGTTGAGGCTACGTCAATAGGATATCGTTTGCAAGGTCAGTTTACCATTAATCGTTTAGATTTTGGTGTTGGTTCTTCAAGTTGGGTTTTGGCTAATACGGTATTAGTACAATTAAATGTAATGGCGGTTAAATGACGCAATACATTTTTTAAATAAACATTTTTGTACCAAAGTCTGTATAAGTTTCCCTAAACTCCTTAGGTGTACATTGTTTTCTTTTTTTAAAGGCGCGATTAAAATTACTCATGTTGTTATAGCCACATTTATCTGCTATTTCATTTATGCTTAAATTGGTTTCAATTAATAATCTTGCAGCATGGCCAATTCTAATTTCGTTTAAAGTATCAATAAAAGTTTGGCCTGTTCTGTTTTTAAAAAATCGGCTGAATGAAACTTCTGTCATTGCGGCTATATTGGCAATGTCAGCAAGATTGATTGGTTGGTGAAAATGATTATTCAAATACTCCATCACTGCTTCCAAGCGTGAATTACCATAATTATTTGTTTTTATTTTATGAAGGTTGTTATTAGACGCTAGAAGTCGATAATTTTTGGAAGTTGATAGTTGGTGCAAAATGGTAAACAATTCTAAAACTGATTCAAAACCTTGTTTTTGTGGCAGTTTTAATAACAAAGGTTTTACTGCTGAAGCAGTTTGTTTGGAAAATAATATGCCACGTGATGAAAGTTGTAAAAGGTTTTTAATATAGCTGAGTTGATTACGTTTTAGCAAATTGTCATCAAATAAATCGGGATGAAATTGAATTGTTATTTCAGTAATTTCTTTACTGGTACATTGATGATTGAACCAGCCGTGTTGCAAATTAGAACCAATTAGTACTAGCTCAAGATTATCCGTTTCACCCATATGATCACCTATTACTCTTCTTGCTTTAGGTGCATTCATGATAAAATTTAACTCAATTTCTTCGTGGTAGTGTAAAGGATAATCAACGGATTGCTTTTCCCTTGCAAAAATGGTGAAGCAATCATTCTGGGTTAATGGAATAATTTCTTTTAGAATTTTAGTCGGATTATGCATGTAACCGATTTAAATTTTCCTTAGACAACTTGACTTTTAAAACGCTGCATCCGGCATAAAATTATTCATTTTAGGCTAAAAAAGTATTGTTTTAAAATATTCTTGATATATGTCAAATCAAGGTTATTACAGTACTTTCAAAATCAACCCGCTAAAAATTGTTAAATATTTTTCATAAATGGATAAAAAAGTATTAAAACATGCAATCGGTTGCATTTAATTTTGGCAAAACGAATTGCTATATGAAAAAAACGAAGCTGCTTTCATTTTTTTGCGTAGTAATGTGCCTACTGTTGGGTAATGTGGTACATGCGCAAACACGGAAAATTTCCGGAACTGTTGCCGATGATAAAGGTGCCATGTTAGATGGCGTTACGGTAATGGTAAAAGACTCAAAAGTTAGAACTACAACCAATGCCAATGGGGTATTTTCTATTAATGTTCCCAACGATAAACACGTATTGGTATTTTCTTATGTTGGTTTAAAAACGCAAGAAGTGAATATTAATGGAAAAGATAATATTCATGTTGTCCTTAAACCATCTTCTTCTGATTTAAATGATGTTGTGGTAATTGGTTATGGTACACAACGGAAACAAGATGTTAATGGTGCTATTTCTACAGTTAGTTCAAAACAAATTGCAGATATACCACAACCATCTGTCGATCAAATGTTACAAGGTCGTGCCAGTGGTGTTACTGTAACGCAAAACTCTGGTCAACCAGGTGCAGCTGTTTCAGTTCGCATTCGTGGTATTACTTCATTTAGTGGCTCAGAACCATTGTATGTTATAGATGGTGTGGCTATTGATGGAAATGCCCCTTCTCAGGCATCTTCAAACGATAAAACATTAGGCGGATTATCGCCCAGCGAGCAAGAACAAAAGCCCAGTGTGTTGGCAAGTATTAATCCGAATGATATTGAATCCATTGATATTTTAAAAGATGCTTCCGCCACTGCTATTTATGGAAGTAGAGGTGCGAATGGTGTAGTTATTATTACAACCAAAAAAGGTAAATATGGCGAAGCGCATTTGAATTATGATGCCTACTATGGTTTTCAAGAGCAAGGCAAATTTTTAAAAATGATGAATTTGCCGCAATATGCCAAGTTCGAGAATACGTTGGCCGATTTATACGGTTTAACCAGGCGAGTGGATTTTGCAGATCCGAGCAAGTTAGGGCCGGGTACGAATTGGCAAAATGCTATTTTCAGAAGAGCACCTTTGATGAGCCATACATTATCTACTTCAGGTTCAAATGGAAAAACGGATTACTATATTTCCGGTGGTTATTTTCAGCAAAAGGGTACCGTTATTGGCTCTGATTTTAATAGATATGCATTTCATACAACCATCAATTCACAAGTAAAAGATTGGTTAAAAATGGGTACCAGCATTACTGCTAATCAAAACAAAGCCAATATAGGTTTAGGCAATTCATATGGAATTATTTATAATGCATTGCTTCAGGCACCGGATGTTTCAGTTTACAACGCCGATGGTAGCTTTTCCGGTCCTGCAGTAGTGAATGGTATAATACAAGGTGGCCAAAACCCGGTACAGCAAGCATTAAGCATAACCAATTATTTAATTCGCAGTAATATACAAGGTAGGGTGTATGGCGATATTAAATTTAATAAAGACTTTACACTACACTCTGAGGTTAACGGAAGTTTTAATTGGGGACAGGCAAAAATATTTCGTCCCACTTATTCATACGGTGCAACAGGAAGTGCCCCTGCATTTGTAAACACACAAGCCGTATTATTAGAAAATAACAATTTTGATCATTATTGGAGTTGGTTGGAACATTTGAATTATACGCACACTTTTGGTACCAAACATTTTGTACAGGCATTGTTTGGTCACGAAGTATGGGAATCAGCTTATGATGGAATTGTTGCAAGTACCAAAGGGTTTACTGCAGGAAATGCGGTACAAACTTTAAATCTGGGTACGCAATCATCTAATACTTTAGATGAGCCAAAAGGAAGTACATCAATGGAGTCATGGTTACTAAGGATAATTTATACATTCAATAATAAGTATAGTATTACCGCAACCAATCGTCGCGACCAGTCATCCAACTTTGCACCGGGGCATCAAATTGGCTTTTTCCCGGGTGTTGCTGCATCATGGCGTTTATCTGATGAACCCTTTATGCGTAAAGCCAGTAACTTGTTTACCAACGTAAAAATTCGTTTGGGTTATGGTACTACCGGTAATTCTAATACCAATGGCCAATACCGTTATGGCTCAGCTATTACCCCTGTAGTAACCGGCTTAGGAACAGGATTTAGTTTTGCCAACTTCAGCAATCCTAACTTAACTTGGGAAACAGCCATACAAAGTAATGCGGGTATTGATTTCAGCATTTTACATAATAGAGTAGATGCAACGTTTGATGTGTACAAAAAAACCTCTAAAAACTTTTTGTTCCAACAACCTTTGCCAGCCTTCTTAGGCGGTGGTACAGCTGAATACTCAAGTGCAGCTGTAGTACAACCACCATGGGTTAATGCCGGTGAAATTCAAAACACAGGTTTTGAATTCAGCATTACCAGCAGAAATATTATTAAGAAAAATTTTACTTGGACTACTAATGTTATTTTCTCACATTACAATAACAAAGTGGTTTCCTTAAATGGATTTCCTGCCTTAATTGGTAATGTTTCAACCGGATTCGGTCCACTAATTCCGGCAACTTATACACAAGTGGGTGGTCCTATAGGTGAATTTTATGGATACAAAGTATTGGGAATTATTAAAACACAAGATCAATTAAATTATTTGGCGCAACACCCGCAAAATGTTATTGGCCAACCTCAACAAATTAGTAGCGACCGTTCGCAAACCAATACTATTTATTTAGGTGACATTTTATATGATGGGAATGATGGTAAAGGAGGCCCTAATAAGCAATATCCTTTAGGTAGTCCTAATCCTGATTTCACTTATAGTATTACCAACAATTTTACTTATAAAGATTTTGATTTATCTATATTTTTAGTGGGTTCGCAAGGAGGTAAAATATTGAACGCAGTATCCTTCCAAACTATGGGTATGTACAGCCTATACATGAATCAAAGAGCTGATGTAGCTAATTTCTGGACACCCAATAATCCAAATTCAAACATACCGGCTCCTCGTTCAGGTTTTGGTAATAATAATTTGGTAATGTCCGATCGCTTTTTGGAAGATGCTTCTTACTTACGTATCCAAAACGTAAGAATAGGATATACCTTGCCTCAACAATGGGCTAGTAAAGTAAAAATGGCAAGATTAAAAGCATACATCAGTGGTCAAAATTTATTTGTTATAACTAAATATAGCGGATTAGACCCTGAAATAGGTTCATTAAACCAAAACCCCATTTTGCAAAATATAGATTATGGCCGGTATCCAACACCTCGTACTATTACGTTTGGTGTTAATGCCGAGTTCTAATTCAATCACAATTAAGCAATGAATAATATGAAAAATAAATATTTATTTCATTTAATACTTGTTCTAGGGCTATTCGTAACAAGTTGTAAAAAAGATTTTTTTAATCGTCCACCTGAAAACGCATCAACCGTAGGAACTTACTACCAAACTACCGATCAGGTGCAATCAAGTACTAACATTTTATATGCAGCACCCTGGTTTGGTTTTAATGGTAAAGCGTTTTTAGCTATTGGCGATTTACAAGCCGGTAATGCCATTTGCTATGCAGGTACCGATGGGGCATTTGATGCATTTGGTGCATTTGGTGCCAGTAATGCTACACAAACAGTAATGAGTGCCTGGAATTCATTGTACACTGTTGTTGCGCAAGCAAATGCATTGATAAACAATTTGCCAAATGCGGTTCCACCCTCTGTTCCTTCAGCCGTTGTAAACAATGCATTAGGTGAGGCTCGCTTAATGAGGGCTGCCGCTTATTTTTATTTAACTCGCTTATTTGGTAATGTGCCTATCATTACCGACCCATCGCCTTATGTAGGAAGTTTTTCAACTGTACGGACCAATCCGGTTACCGATGTATATAAATTTATTACAATGGACTTGCAATTCGCTGAAGCAAATTGCAGACCCGGAGTTGCTTCTACCGGACATGTTTCCAGTGCATCGGCTTCAGGCTTGTTGGCCAAAGTTTATTTGTATCAACAGAAATATGATAGTGCATTAATTGAAGTACAAAAAGTAATTAATAGTGGCGAATTTGGATTAGTTGGATTAGATGTGCCGGGCAGCTATACACAAATGTTTGAATTGGCAGGCAATAATAATAAAGAATCAATGATTGCATTGCAATGGACATCTAATGGCGGTTATGGTTTTGGAAATCAAATTCAATCAGTAATTGCACCCAATACCAATATTACAGGAACAGGTGATGGATGGGGTGAGTTAGGACCTAGTCTCGATTTGCAAAATGCATTTAAAAATGCGGGTGATTCAATACGACGACATGGATGTATCATGATTGATGGTGATTATTATCCCGAAATACAAAAGAAAATCGGTGGTTATTATGTGCACAGAATAGATATGGGTATGGGCGCTGTAAATGCGCAGGGTTCTGGTGCCGGTATGAAAAAGTACGTAGTAGGTACCCCTGATGATAATGGCGGATTAAGTGCTTTTCAAGCTACTTCAAATAATACTTACTTGTTGCGCTATGCCGATGTATTATTAATTGGTGCTGAAGCAATTTTAGGAAAATCTGCCGGTGTACAACCCGGACAAGGTATTGATACCAACGCTGTATCAACCGATGCAGTAGCTTTAGGATATTTAAATAAAGTACGTCAAAGAGCCGGTTTACCTGCACTTACCAGCTTTACCTATAAACAATTATTGAATGAAAGAAGATTAGAATTTGCCATAGAAGGCGATTATTGGTACGATTTACAAAGAATTGATGGGTTCAATAATCCGCACCATCCTGTGGCTATTGCCATGATAAATGCACAGGATAGACGTACTGTAAATGTGGATGGTAATACCGGACAAATTACAAGTTATAATCCCGGTAGAAGTTTTACCCTAACAGATGCCAATTTTATATTGCCTTATCCTGCTACAGAAACGGCGGCTAATCCATCTTTATTAATGCCACCGGTGCCCTATAAATTTTAAACTTTTAGAAAATAGCATATGAAAACAAAAAAAATATATATTCAAAAATCTCATATTGCTTTTGCAGGTTTAATGTTATTAATGTTTTCGTTAATTGTTTCCTGCAGAAAATATGATAGCTTGGGGTTTACTCCCGGAACAGGTAAACCAACCATAACTTCAGTACATACCTGGAGTAAAACGGACACCACCACTACTTATGATACGATAATAAGTTATGATGCATCAGGTAATGTTATTAAAACACCTGTTGCACGTACCAACAAAGTTGGTCCATTTGATTCTGTAACCACAGCAGGTAACTTGGGGAATTATTACATAATTTATGGTACCAATTTGGGTAGTGCTGTTTCAGTAACCTTTAACGGCTATACCGCTTATTTCAATAGAGCTTTGATGACTGACCAATCTATTATAGTACAGGTGCCTTCTAAAACTCCATATTTACCACCATTAGCTAATGATAGTTTAGTTGTAACAACATTGTATGGCAAGGCTGCTTATAAATTTACCATTTTAGCGCCCCCACCAACACCCTCCGGGTACTCTAATTATGATTTTTATGCAGGCTCACAAATTACCCTAAGTGGTGTAGGATTTGCTGCAGTTACCGGTGTAACGTTTGGCGATGTGAATGGTAATACCGCTAACGTTACCATTGTAAATCAGAATGATTCGATAATGACTTTGCAGTTTCCTTCCACCTCAATTATTCGCGGTTTTTTAACTTTTACCTATAACTCGGGTGGAACTTCTAAAACTTTAACGGATAAGCAGGAACTAATTGATATAGATAATACTTATCAAATTTTTACAGATGATTTTCAAAATGGCTGGTCTGACGGTTCTTGGGCTTCTCCTTCCGGTAAATCAACAAATGCTGCTAAAACCGGTAACGCTTCATTCATTGCTTCCTATCCTGCCGGAGGTTGGAAAATAGAAGGTTTCTCCAATTGGTGGCCAAGCTTGCCCTATGACCCATCATATACCTACTTAGTATTTTGGGTTAAAGGGGGTACCGTTACCCATACTTTAAATATTGAAACCAATACATCTTCAGCAGGTTATGGGCAAAATTCCATCAACCCAATTACCGTTCCACCCAATGTTTGGACTTATTTTAAAATTCCTTTAAACTCTATTGACTTCTGGAAGCCGGGAACAACTTTACAACAGTTAGGATTTTTCTTAAAAGGACAAAATGGCGATGTAGATGAAACGTATTATTTTGATGATGTAATGTTGGTGAAATAGCTGTATTCAATTTTTCTAATAATAACTTGAAGCGAACCGATTTATAAAAAAAATCGGTTCGCTATTCATTTCAATTGAAATAGTTTAGTTGATGAAATAACGAAATTTGAATTGAAAACTTTACTTAAAATTATTGTATAGATATAGCATGCTGAACTGCATCCATAATATTTGCCAAAGCAAAAAATTGAAAAAAACAATACTATTAATATTGCTGTTATTTGCTTTTTCTTTTCATCAATTATATGCGCAACCTATTGATGAGCATGCAACTGTTGAAACAAAAAGTTTGTATGCCTTTTTACAACTGTCTTTACAAAAAGGAATTTTATTTGGGCATCAAGATGATTTAGCTTACGGTTATAACTGGCAATACAAGAAAGGCAAAAGTGATATTAAATCAGTAATTGGCAGTTATCCGGCAGTTTACGGATTTGAAATTTCAGGTATTGAATTGGATGCAGAGCATGATATTGACGGAGTGCCCTTTGTGAAGACGCAAAAATTGATACAACAGGCTTATGAGCGGGGTGGAATTATTACCATTAGCTGGCATTTGCACAATCCTTTAACCGGAAAAACAGCCTGGGATGCTGCACCCGGAACAGTAGCATCTGTTTTGCCCGGTGGTAAAAATAATAGTTTGTATAATAGTTGGTTAGATAAAGTTGCTCGCTTCTTTAATACATTAAAAGGTAAAAGTGGAGAATATATTCCCATTATTTTTCGTCCCTTTCATGAGTTGAATGGTAATTGGTTTTGGTGGGGTAGGGTGCATTGTTCCCCGGATGAAATGAAGCAACTATATCAATATACCGTGCATTACTTAATGGATGTTGCAAACGTACATCATTTGTTGTACGCTTATAATACGGATAAATTTCATGGCTTAGAGGAATATGCAGAAAGGTATCCGGGAAATACTTTTGTTGATATTGTTGGATTTGATATTTACCAGCAAAACAATAAAGATGATGAATTTATTAAAAACTGTCGTACTATGTTGGCAGCTTTAGATACTTTTGCATTGGAAAATCACAAAATCCCTGCTTTAACTGAATTTGGATATAATACTATTCCTAACGAACACTGGTGGACAAATACCTTTTTACCGGCAGTAAAAGATGCTCGTATTGCATATGCCTTGGCATGGCGTAATGCCGGTGTTAAACATGACGGAAGTAAAGAGTATTATGTTCCTTTTAAAGGTGAGGCTTCTGCACCCGATTTTTTGCAAATGACAAAATCCGGAATGTTTTTATTTCAAAATCAACTTACTTTTTCAAAAGTGTACCAATTATTTTCTCATAAGTAGTAGTCGTTTATTAAGAATGGAACCGGGCCTTTGTTTTTACTTAGGCCTTTTTTGTATCTATATATATGTGTGCATCATCATTTTTTAAATCAATGAATTTTCTTTTCCCTAAAATATCTTTAGGCTTAAAACAAGAATACAAAATGAAATTTCTGTCGATGCCTATACACATTTTCTTATGGATTTATTTTATAACTAGCCAAACTTGGTTTACGTGAAGTGTTAACAGCTGATAACTGTTTTGATGTTTGAACGTTTATATTTTATCTGTTAATTTTTACAAATTTTATTTGTATTATATAATATATTTTCTATTTTTATTTACAATTCATTCTGGGTATACATATTTGAAACTCTTACTGAAACACTGTTGAGTATTAATAAAAATAAAATCGGTTATATGAGAAAAAATAAATTATTATTCTTTGCTGTTGTTTTAATAATGGCAGCTTGTCATCAAACCAAAATGGTGCAAAGCAGCGATGAACAAAAAATTGCAGCATTTAAAAGTGCCGCTTCTTTTGCTGCTGATAATTCATTGCCCTATCAACAATTTACACCGTCGGTTCAGTTTGTTTCTTCTCTTCAAATTCCCTCTAAAACCAATGAAACATTAATTGAAGAACAAAAAGCATTCATTGTATCCGGTGGCTTACCCGGTATGCAGGAATTAAAAGAATGGGCAGAGTTACACACACCGCTTGAAGCTTACAATATTTACGAAAAATTTATACAAGCCAATGCCAATCATCCTTATATCAATACTTATCGCCAATACGGCGGATGGCTTATTTTAAGCAGGTTAAAATTATTGTCAACTCAAAATACAAACGAAATTTTCGCTGTGTTACAACAGTTGGTACAATCGCAATATGAAGGTTATGGTTTGCTTAATTATACTTTGCAATATTTACGCAATCAGCACATGGATGAACAAAAACTTGTTGCAACAGCAAAACAAATAATGGCTTATGCCCCAACCAATATTAATTTAAAAGAAAAAATATATGTAAAAGGCAGTTTCAGTGGGGCAGATGAAATGCCCATGAAAAAGCAAGTAGATTCTTTGGTACAACGCTATAATCGTCAAAAAATTGCTGAAAATGAATTCGCCTATCAGCAAATAAAACAATTATCAGAAGGTATAATGAATTAAGATTTACTGAAAATATTGAGTATAAATGAAACCCCTTGATTCAATAACTTTTCAAGGGGTTTTCTTATATATGGCAAATAAATTGTAGTTATTATTTTATCTAACTGAAAGATACATGCCTTTTCTGTTTTTTTTAGTTAGCACTATTTGCCACAAATGATTGTTTCTTGCCCTGAACGAAGCGGCACTTACGGATAAGTAGTAGGTCCACATTCTGTAAAACTCATTAGAATAATGCTGTTGTATTTGTGGCCAATTGTTTTTAAAGTTATTGAGCCAGGCCATACAGGTTTTATCATAATATAAACCAAAGTTATGCCAGTCTTCCATTACAAAGTAACCATCAATGGCTTTTGCTATTTGAGGAATAGAAGGCAACATACCATTAGGAAAAATGTATTTATTAATCCAAGGGTCAGTAGTACTTACACTTTCACTACTGCCGATAGTGTGTAATAAAAATATACCATCCTCAGTTAAATTTTCATGGGCTAGTTTAATGAAATGATGATAATTTAAATGTCCAACGTGTTCAAACATACCAACAGAAACAATTCTATCAAATTGCTCATGAACATCTCTGTAATCTTGTAATCTAATTTCAACAGGCAAGCCCTCATTTACTTCTTTAGCAATAATTACTTGTTCTTTTGATAGCGTAACACCTACAACGGATACACCAAAATTCTCTGCCGCATATTTTGCCAATCCTCCCCATCCGCAGCCAATATCTAACAATCGCATGCCGGGTTCCAGTTGTAATTTTCTACATATTAAATTTAATTTTGCTTCTTGTGCTTCATCAATATTTTGTGCATTCTCCCAATAAGCGCAAGAATAAATTAATCTTTTGTCTAGCATATTTTTATAAAGGTCATTCCCAATATCATAATGCACATAGGCAACTTGTTTAGATCTTTCTTTGGTTTGTTTATTAATAAATCTGCTGGCAAATATGTATGATAATACTTTCAAATTTTTTTTAATCTTAGTTTCAATTTTGGCTGTTAGCACCTTGTAGAAAAATTCATCCAGCGCATCGCAATCCCATAAACCATTCATGTACGCTTCACCTAATCCAATTGAACCTTCATCAATTACCTGTTTGTAAAATTTATGGTCATTAATTTGTGGGTCCCATTTATGCTTACCATTAATGTGTATGTCTGTTTCCGATAATAGGCTTTCTATTACTTTCTGTTCTTTACTCATTTTATATAATTGTTATATGTATTTCAAAAAAAATCCCATCAAACGCAATAATGGTTTGTTGATTACTGTTTAAAAGTATTGTTTAGTAATTTCTTACCGGAATAACAACAACTTGCGGCATTAACCTTGCTTGATTGGTATTAGGACAACAAATATTTTTTAGGTAATGCATTATTGGAATAAGCAAGTGAAAGGAAGGAATGGGCATTAATAAATTGGGGAAATAAAATGGCTTTTTCATCGAAATAACATTTGTGGCAAATGCCGGTTAACGTTTGTAGATGCCATTAACCTTAATATAGAAATATATCCAGGTGGTTTAAGTAGGAAGGCCTCATTTCCCTGTTAGGGTGTAAAGGTACAACTGTTTGACAAATTTATTTTAGTAATGTTCCATTAACTTTTGAAAGGGAAAATTTCAATAAATTAATGCAATAAAAAAAACCGCTTGATTGGCGGTTTTTTGTAGAGCGTACGGGAATCGAACCCGTGATTCATCCGTGAAAGGGATGCGTCTTAACCCCTTGACCAACGCTCCATTTGTTTTTGGGAGTGCAAAAATAGGGGTAGGCTATATTCTCTCAAAATTTTTCAGCAAATTTATTTTTTGGATAGTTATGTCATTATTCATCATTCATCATCAAATACATATTTTTTTTGATTTGCATCAATAAATATGAAATAGCCTTATTTAGCAAAATACAAAACAAATAGTTAACAACAAAGCTGTAATTTTGCCAACGATTTATCTTTTTTATCATTTAAATACTTGTAAAAATGAGTACAGTTAAAGTTGCCATTAATGGCTTTGGACGAATTGGCCGGTTAGTATATCGCCAAATTTTTAATATGGAAGGCATTGATGTAGTAGCTATAAACGATTTAACCAGTCCGAAAGTGCTGGCTCATCTGTTAAAATATGATAGTGCACAGGGTAGATTTGATGCTACTGTTACTGCTACTGAAAATTCAATTGTAGTGAATGGTCATGAAGTAAAAATATATGCGCAGCGCGATCCTGCACAAATTCCCTGGGGCAACCATCAGGTAGATGTTGTAATTGAATCAACCGGATTCTTTACCGATAAGGCTAAAGCTGAAGCCCACTTAACAGCAGGTGCTAAGCGTGTTGTAATTTCTGCGCCTGCAACGGGTGATTTGAAAACCATTGTGTTCAATGTAAACCACCAAATATTAGATGGGTCTGAAACTATCATTTCATGTGCTTCTTGTACTACCAACTGTTTGGCCCCAATGGCAAAAGCTTTGAATGATGCCTTTACCATTGAAGTTGGAAGTATGACCACCATACATGCTTATACCAACGACCAAAATACTTTGGATGCACCACATGCAAAAGGCGATTTAAGAAGGGCACGTGCTGCTGCCGCTAATATAGTACCAAACAGCACCGGTGCTGCTAAGGCCATTGGTTTGGTGTTACCCGAATTAAAAGGTAAATTAGATGGTGGTGCTCAACGTGTACCGGTTATCACCGGCTCATCTACTGAATTAACCGCTGTATTGGCTAAAAAAACAACCGCTGAAGAAATCAATGCTGTTATGAAAGCAGCCAGCAATGAAAGTTTTGGTTATAATGAAGATGAAATTGTAAGTAGTGATATTATTGGTATGCACTACGGCTCATTGTTCGATGCTACTCAAACTAAAGTAATTTCAGTAGGCGATAAGCAATTAGTGAAAGTTGTAAGCTGGTATGATAATGAAATGAGTTATGTATCACAATTGGTACGCACTGTTCGTTATTTTGCCGGATTGATAAAAAAATAGCTAAAAGCCGGTATCACCGGCTTTTTTTATTTGATATTATTTTATTGTTATCTTGAGGGGGCTTTCTAAATAAATAGAAAAAACATGAGCAAATTTTCTAATTTCAATTTTAATGGCCAAAAGGCCTTAATAAGGGTTGATTTTAATGTGCCTTTGGATGCAAATTATCAAATCACAGACGATAATCGCATGCGGGCTACCATTCCAACCATCAAAAAAATTTTAACAGATGGTGGAAGTGTTATTTTAATGAGCCATTTAGGTAGACCCAAAGATGGTCCATCGGAAAAATATTCTTTAAAACATTTGGTGCAACATTTATCAGAATTGCTGGGTGGCACACCTGTGCAGTTTGCTAATGATTGTATTGGTACTGAAGCATACAATAAAGCCGCAGCATTACAATCTGGTGAAGTATTATTGTTAGAAAATCTTCGCTTTTATAAAGAGGAAGAATTAGGCGATAAATCCTTTGCAGAAAAATTAGCCAAATTAGGAACTGTTTATGTAAATGATGCTTTTGGTACTGCACATAGGGCACATGCTTCTACAGCTGTTATTGCGCAATTTTTTCCTGCCGATAAAAAAATGTTTGGGTTGTTAATGGAAGCTGAAGTTTCCAGTGCAGAAAAAATCATGCATCAAGCTGAAAAACCATTTGTTGCTATTATTGGCGGTGCCAAGGTTTCCGATAAAATTTTAATAATTGAAAATTTATTGAAAAAAGCTACTGATATTATTATTGGCGGTGGAATGGCATATACGTTTATGAAGGCTAAAGGTGGTTCTATTGGAAGTTCATTATGCGAAGACGATAGAATTTCCACAGCAAAAGAATTGTTGTTAGCTGCTGAAAAGCAAGGCGTATGCATTCATTTGCCCGGTGATAGTATTATAGCCAATAAGTTTGCTGCTGATGCAGAAACTTCAACAAGCCCTTCTAACAACATTCCCGATGGTTGGATGGGTTTAGACATTGGCCCTGAGGCATGTGAACAGTTTGCACATATTATACATTCCGCCAAAACCATTCTTTGGAATGGCCCAATGGGTGTTTTTGAAATGCCCAAATTTCAGCATGGAACCAAAGCCATAGCCGTTGCTGTTGCAGAAGCTACACAGAAAGGTGCCTTTAGCTTAGTAGGTGGAGGCGATAGTGTTGCAGCAGTAAATCAGTTTGGTTTTGCTAATAAAGTAAGCTATGTTAGTACGGGTGGTGGCGCTATGCTGGAATATTTTGAAGGCAAAGTTTTGCCGGGAATAGCAGCCATTAATAGTTGATAAATCAACTAAATAATTTTCAACCATCCGAAAGGATGGTTTTTTTGTGCCATTTCGGCTGAAAAAATTTTAGGCATATATTTTGAAAAATAAATCCATAAGTTCATTGCAAACATTTATCTTACAAAAAAAACAGCAACAAATATTCAAATATTTTTTATTTTTTTACATGTTTAAAACCCCGCAAGTATGAATTCAAAAACCCTTACACTCATTATTATTGCTGCTATTATTTTACTATTAGGCGGTTGTGGATGTAACAAATACAATGGTTTGGTACAAGGTGAACAGGCTGTTAAACAAGCTTGGAGTAATGTAGAAACCAATTATCAACGCCGTACCGACTTATATAATAGTGTCATTAAAACCATTGAAGGCTCTGCTAACTTCGAAAAGTCAACCTTAAAAGAAGTAATTGATGCTCGTTCTAAAGCAACCAGCGTAAATGTAGACATTAATGATCCGCAAAGCTTGCAAAAGTTTCAACAGGCACAAGGCCAATTGCAAGGGGCATTTAGCAGATTAATGGCTGTGGCTGAAGCTTACCCTAATTTAAAAACTACGCAGGCATTTCAAGACTTTCAGGCACAAATTGAAGGAACAGAAAATCGCATTAATGTTGCCAGGCGCGATTATAATACCGCAGTTAATAGTTATAATTTAAAAGTACGTACATTCCCCAATAATATTTTTGCCGCCATTTTTCACTTTAGCGAAAAACCTTATTACCAAGCCGATCCCGGAACTGAAAAAGCGCCCGATATTAATTTCAACATTAAATAATTTTTATTAATGGGAATTTTTTCACCAAAAAAAACCAAGGATTTTTTTTCCGAGCAGGAAAAAAAATTAATTGTATTAGCCATACAAAAGGCTGAAAAAATTACCAGTGGTGAAATACGTGTTTACGTTGAAAATACTTGTAATAACCAAAATCCTGTTGAAAGGGCTGCACAAATTTTTGCTGAATTAAACATGCAATTAACACAGCAACGAAATGGGGTTTTGGTTTATATAGCTATACAAAGCAGAAAATTGGCCATTTATGGCGATGTAGGCATTCATGAAAAAGTTGGTCAGGAATTTTGGGAAAAAGCTGTTCAGGAAATGTTGCAACATTTCAATGCCAGTCATTTTGCTGAAGGCATAACAATAATTATTAATAAAATTGGTATGGCCTTAGCTACTCATTTTCCTAATCAAGCCGCAGCTGATGGCAATGAACTACCTGATGATATTGTTTTTGGGGATTAAACATTTACTGTTCTGCAGCTAAAGTTTGAAGCATATTAAAAATGAAAAAATTAATTCTCTTTATTTTGCTTCTGTTGCCAAGTTTTTTATGCTTGGCACAGGATGTTTTGCCTAAGCCCAATCCTCCCAGGTTGGTAAATGATTATGCCAATGTATTAACTCGCCAACAAAATGAAGCATTAGAAGAGAAATTAGTTGCATTAGATGACTCTACTTCCAACCAAATTGCCATTGTATTGGTTAAGACTTTAAATGGAGAAGATATTGCAGATTATGCCAATCGTTTGTTCAGAGCTTGGGGCATAGGAAACAAAAAAACAAATAATGGCATTTTAATTTTAGCAGCTATTGATGATAGAAAAGTTTGGATAGAAATTGGCTACGGTTTAGAGGGGGCTATTCCCGATATTACTACTTCAGAAATTTATAGAAATGATATTGTGCCTGCTTTTAGGCAACAAAATTATTACGAGGGGCTGAATAAAGCTACCGATGATTTAGCAAAGGCTGCTGTTGGTGAATATAAAGTAGCAAGAAAAAAAGATGTACCTACCGGAAGTGGTGCATTGGTGTTTATTATATTGTTATTGATTGTTTTTTTTATTTTACGTAACATGGGCCGTGGGGGAGGTGGGGGCGGTGGATTAATTGCGCCCATCATTTTATCCGGCATGTTAAATAATAGAGGTAGTGGCAGTTGGGGTGGATCCGGAGGCGGCGGTGGCGGCTTTGGTGGTTTTGGCGGTGGAAGTAGTGGGGGCGGTGGAGCCGGTGGTAGTTGGTAATTGCTATTGGACTATAAAAAATAGTAAATTTTTTTTCATTTGTTTAAAATGATATTTTTGATTTACATTAAATTTTAAAAACATAATATGAAACATTTATTTTTATCCCTGCTTACTTATGGTAGTTTATTGGCTGTGCATGCTCAAACCAACTTGCCACAACCCGGAAAAACTTTTAAAACAGTTACTGATATTAAAGTTACTACCAATATAAATTTTGCCGGACAGGATATTGAAACTGTTACAAGCGGGCAAACTACTACAATTGATACCATTAAAAATGTTAGTGCCAATGGTTACACCTACTCAGCTACCATTACAAGAGTTAAAGGTGGCGTAAAAGTGATGGGGCAGGATCAGAACTTTGACTCAGACGATTCTGCTTTGCGTAATAATCCTGAAATGGCTGATTTATTCAAAGCATTAAATGTTCCAAATTTAATTGAAGTAAAAGATGGTAAATTATTTTCGCAGTCACAAAAAGTAGATGCCATTATTAAAATGGGCGGTGCTGATGATCAGGCAAAATATTTGTTTTTATTACCTGCCAATAATTTAAAAGAAGGTTTTCAATGGACTGATTCTACCACCAGCGAAGCCGATTCTAAAACAGTTTCACAATACACCATTAAGCAAATTACCGACAATACGATTGTGCTGGAAGTAAAAGCCAATATGGTTTTAAAAGAAACAATGAACAGAAACGGTATGGACATCGTTCAAAATTTAAAAGGCACTGCCCTGGCTACAAGAACCTATAATAAAGCCAGTCGTTTATTAATGAACGAAACCAGTAATGTTGATTTAGGAGGAACAATGGAAATGATGGGACAATCTGCACCTGTTACATCTAAAGGTACAATTACAACTACAGTAACTGATTAATACTAATATTTGTATGATAAAAAAAATGCCGTAACTAATATAGTCACGGCATTTTTTATGGAATTGATTTTTTTATTTTAATTTTTCGGTAATATAATTAGCTAAGTTTACTTGACCCATTGTTTGTTTTTTAGATTTTAGTTCATTCAAAAACAATTTAATAAATGGATCAGTTTGTTCATGATAAGCTTGGGGAATATCATTCTTAAACTGGATAATATAATCAACGCCGCGCTTAAATTGAGTGCTATCATTAATTTTAGCTAAATAAACGGTGAAGTCGGGTAACAATTCAAACTTTTCTTGCCCAACAGGTAAAGCATTAAAGTTATAAGCTACATAATCAAAATTATCAGCATCGCCATAACGCATAAACATATTTACAATAGAAGATAATAAACGTCCTTTGGCAGTTGCTTTACTAAGCGTTAGTGCTTGTTTAAAGGCTTCCACACTATCAATTTTGCTCAAAGCATTTAAAGCTGCGCCGGCTACAGAATAAGAGGAATCTTGTAACGAGTTAATAAAGAAACTTTTGTAATCTTTATTTTTTAATTTACCTAATACATCTATGGCACCGGCTTTCACTAATTTTTTGGGGTCAGACTTAGCTAGTTTCTCAATTTTATCAATAGTAGGCTGGTGCAAAGTTTGGCTGGTATTATTAAAAATATTTAATGCCTGAAGACGCACTCTGAAAAAAGGATCATATAATGCATTTTCAACTAAAGTGTAACCCAAAATATCATCTAAATGATTACCCCCATAAACAACAGCTTCTCTTTTGTCTAAATAATTTTGCGCATGGTTGTATTGATAAAAGAACTCTGAAACAGTTTTGTGATCCGTTTTTTGTGCCAATAAAATTTTATCGGCATCAACATTTACTAAATTAGGTTTTTCATCAACTTTAAAGTAAAAAGTATCAATTGCATTTTCTGCACAAACCTGGTACCGTTGCCTGTTTTCGCCTGTGTAAATATCAATAGCAAAAGGTAATTTGAAAATTTTGCCTGTTACTTGTTTTTGTTGAACAATTACTTTTTCTAAATGGGCTTTATCATCGTACACATAGTTAATGTCTAAAATGGGATGGCCACTTCCAAAATACCATTGATTAAAAAACCAATTCAAATCTTTACCTGTAACAGCTTCAAATGCAAGGCGCAGTTTTACGGCACTGCCATTACCAAATTTATTACTATTCAAATACAAATTCAACGATTTAAAAAATGCACTATCTCCTACATAATTTCGCAGCATGTGAAGAATTCTTCCGCCTTTATTATAGCTAACAGCATCAAACATGTCTTCACGGTTTTCATAATAAAAGCGAACCAAATCTTTGTTATCACTATTACTTAAGAAATAGTCGTTCATATCTTTCCAGTTCTGATAATCACCTGCTTCCTTTCCATATTTGTAAGTATCCCAAAGCACTTCACTGTAATTCGCAAAACTTTCATTTACAGTTAAATTGCTCCAGCTTTCGCAGGTAACATAATCGCCAAACCAATGGTGAAATAGTTCATGCGCAATGGTTTCTTCCCAAATATTTTCATCTGTTAATTGGCGGGCATCTTGTTGTGCACTTTCCTGATGTAATACTGCAGTTGTGTTTTCCATGGCGCCGCTCACATAATCGCGTCCTACAATTTGAGCATATTTTTGCCAAGGAAAATCAATTCCTAAAATGTTTGAATAAAACTGAATCATTTCAGGTGTATGTCCGAATATTTTTCTGGCAACGCTTTCATAAGGCTTTTCTACATAATACGATACTTCTTTCCCTTTATAACTATCTTTCACAATGGCATAGTCGCCAACCCCAATAAAAAATAAATAGGGACTATGAGGTAAATCCATTAACCAAGTATCGGTTCGTGTATTGTTGTTGTTTTTTTGCTGTTTAATCAATTTACCATTTGATAGTGTTACATATTTATCAGGAACCGTTAAAATAAATTCATTTGTACATTTTTGGTCGGGTTTATCAATAGTAGGAATCCAAACAGAGTTCGATTCTGTTTCACCTTGTGTCCATATTTGTGTAGGTTTATTGGGGTCTTTGCCTAATGGGTTAATAAAATATAATCCCTTGGCATCAGTAATAGCTGCACTTCCTTCCCCTTTAAAATCATTGGGCCTTGCTGTGTATTGAATGTAAATGGTATATTTTTCGTTTTGTGTGTAGCTTCTATCTAATTTAATTTTCAATTGCAAACTATCGTATTGATAGGTAAGGGGCAACATTTTTCCATTTTTATCCATTGCTATTTTATCAATTTGCATACCCTTTGCATCTAAGGTTAATGAGTCTGTTGGATAAAAATGAGGTTTCAGTGTAATCCATTCCTTACCATTTAAATAACTATGAGCATAGTCGAAACTTGCTTCTAATTTGGTATGTACCAGGTCATTGATTTTTGTTGCAAAACCGCGATATATTTTCTGCCAATCATCTGCTTTTTGAGAAAATGCTGAAGCATAGGTAAAAACAAAAAATGCAAATAATAATTTTTTCATGTGTTTTTTTGCTAATGATTAATGAATAAAATTGTGAAAAGTTTGTTTGCGAAAATAAATAGGGAATAAAGATAATAAGGCAAGGTTTAGTTTTGGTTAAAGAAAGCCAAAAACACAAAAAATATTGCTTTGGTAAGGGTATCTGATAGCTCGCATTTTTCAGTTAGCTTTGTGTAAATTTTAATGAGTAATGATTTTCAAGAAAATAGCTTTAGCCATTCTTCCCTTTTTTGTTGCATGCTTTTTTATCAATGAAAATGGGTTTGCGCAGAATTATCATTTTGTTTATTTACAATCGGCCAACCGGCAACCCTATACGGTGCAGTTAAATGAACAAAACTATGCTTCAACCGCAGGTGGTTATATGATTATTCCCCGATTAATGCCCGGGAAACATCAAATTCAGTTACAATGGCAGCAAAATCCATCATTAGTACTAAATTTTGAAATACCTGTTTCCGATCAGGATGCGGGCTATAATTTATCAAAAGGTGAGAATGGCAATTGGCAATTAACCGGTTTATCGAATGAACTGGTAATTGCAGCTACCATGCCTTCCGGTTCAGAAAGTTCAACAGTTGCTCAAACTACACAAATACAAAATAATAATATTGCGGCTTCTTCCACCAATAATAATCCGGCATCTACTACAGCAACATCAACTACAGCAGCAGCTGTAAAACCATTAAAGGCGAACGCTGCTGAACCCAATTCAGTTAATTCAAATAATTCAGGTACTGTTTCAACTAATACTGATGCTGTTATCAAAAAACAAGTAATGCCTAAACCGGTAACACGTGCAACCAATAATGGCAATGTGGCTAAAACTTTTGAAAGAATGAGTGCAGAAGGGCTGGATCAAATTTACGTGGTGCAGGGTGTTAGTAAACCCGACACAGTTGCTGTATTCATACCTTTAAAACAGGCTCCTAAAGCTGAAGTAAAACCAGCAGAAGTTCCGGCAACGCCACAAATGCCAAAAGAAGTAGTTACAACGGTGGCTACCAATACAATTGACAGTTCCGGTAATTTGAATGCAACTAATAATGATAATCAAAATA
>NZ_QKZV01000003.1:0-357500 GCF_003254115.1 Hydrotalea sandarakina | reverse complement strand
GCGACCATTGCTGGAGCGTTTTCAAAAGAAAATGTAGGCATAAGTAACGATAAAAGGAGTGAAAAACTCCTTCGCCGAAAGTCTAAGGTTTCCTGATCAACGTTAATCGGATCAGGGTTAGTCTGGACCTTAGGAGCACCCGAAAGGGGAATCTGATGGGAAGCGGGTTAATATTCCCGCACCTGCTATACAATGAAAGTGACGCAGTGACGTGGTGGTTGCGAACAGACGGATGTTCGCCTGAGAGGAAGCTTCGGTGGAATCGAAACCATAAAATTGCTGCCAAGAAAAGCGAGTATAGCAGCCAGTACCGTAAACCGACACAGGTAGACGGGATGAGTATTCTAAGGCGCTCGGGTGAGCCGTGGAGAAGGAACTAGGCAAATTGACGCTGTAACTTCGGGATAAAGCGTACCGCAGCGATGCGGTCTCAGTAAAATGGTTCAACCAACTGTTTAACAAAAACACAGGGCCCTGCAAAATCGAAAGATGACGTATAGAGCCTGATACCTGCCCGGTGCCGGAAGGTTAAGGAAGGGGGTTAGTCGCAAGGCGAAGCTCTTGACTGAAGCCCCGGTAAACGGCGGCCGTAACTATAACGGTCCTAAGGTAGCGAAATTCCTTGTCGGGTAAGTTCCGACCTGCACGAATGGTCTAATGAGTTGAACACTGTCTCCTCCACGAGCCCGGTGAAATTGTAGTATCGGTGAAGATGCCGGTTACCCGCCACGGGACGGAAAGACCCCGTGAACCTTCACTACAACTTTGCATTGATTTTGAGCAACAAATGTGTAGGATAGTTGGGAGACTATGAAGTAGTGTCGCCAGGCATTATGGAGTCAACGTTGAAATACCAACCTTTTGTTGCTTAGAACCTAATCCCGCCGGTGGTGGGAGACATTGCATGGTGGGTAGTTTGACTGGGGTGGTCGCCTCCTAAAAAGTAACGGAGGCTTGCAAAGGTACCCTCAGTACGGTTGGTAATCGTACGCAGAGCGCATTAGTAGAAGGGTGCTTGACTGTGAGGCAGACAAGCCGAGCAGGAGCGAAAGCTGGCTAAAGTGATCCGGTGGTTCTGCATGGAAGGGCCATCGCTCAAAGGATAAAAGGTACTCCGGGGATAACAGGCTGATCTTACCCAAGAGCTCATATCGACGGTAAGGTTTGGCACCTCGATGTCGGTTCGTCACATCCTGGGGCTGGAGAAGGTCCCAAGGGTTGGGCTGTTCGCCCATTAAAGTGGCACGTGAACTGGGTTCAGAACGTCGCAAGACAGTTCGGTCCCTATCTGTGGTGGGCGTTAGTAAATTGAGTGGACGTGACCTTAGTACGAGAGGACCGGGTTGCATGTACCGCTGGTGTATCAGTTGTGCCGCCAGGTGCAGTGCTGAGTAGCTATGTACAGACAGGATAAACGCTGAAAGCATCTAAGCGTGAAACCTTCCACAAGATGAGTTTACTTTTAAGGGTCGTCAGAGACGATGACGTTGATAGGCTACAGATGTAAAGCTGGTAACAGCAAAGTCGAGTAGTACTAATTACCCGTAAGCTTTATTTTTTATTTATTACAAATCACTTCCCAATATGTTACCTTATTGAAGAATTTATGGTGGTTATACCGAGGGTGTTCACCTCTTCCCATTCCGAACAGAGAAGTTAAGCCCCTCATGGCCGATGGTACTTGGGCCTTGTCCCTGGGAGAGTAGGTAGCTGCCGTATTTATCCGGCCTTCTTGTTCTGCAAGAAGGCTTTTTTATTTAATGGAATATTCATAAAAAAGTGGCTATTTTATTCAAATAACCACTTAAATACTTTCTTTTATAATCATAATTTCTTTGCTCTAAACCTCAGGTTCTTGCTGGCTTAAACAATGCCAACTACCTAATCCCCAAATAATATCTGTTGAATCTATACCAATTACTTTTCTAGTTGGGAATAAATTTGCTATTATTTCTAAAGCCTTTTCATCTTTACTGCAGCGATAGGTTGGAACTATAACTGATTGATTGGCAATATAAAAATTTGCATAGGAAGCAGGTAATCTTTGCCCTTCATAGATAACGGGATCCGGCATTGGTAATTCAACAATGTTTAGTTGTTTCCCATTTAATAAACGCATTTGTTGCAACTGTTTTAAATTATGTTGCAATAAATGGTAATTCTCATCATTTTTATTTTCTTCAATAACAGTAATAACGGTATCGGTATTTACAAAGCGAACGGTATCATCAATGTGTCCATCCGTATCATCGCCAACAATACCTTCATCAACCCATAAAACTTGTTCAACACCATAATAATTATGTAAATAATCTTCTATTTGTTTTTGTGATAAGTGTGGATTTCTATTGGGGTTTAATAAACATGCTGTTGATGTAATGAGTGTGCCGGCATCATTAAAATCAACAGAGCCACCTTCCATTACAATACCCGGATAGAATACAGGGAGACCTAATTTTTCTGCAATGCGCGTTGGGATTACATCATCTAAATCGTACGGTGGATATTTATTTCCCCATGCATTATAATTCCAATCAACAATTACTTTTTTCTGCTCAGTTTTATGAATTAAAAATGCAGGCCCATGGTCTCTGCACCAAGCATCATTAGTGGGGTTCTGGTAAAATTCTATGGCATCGAGGTTAACCTCATTTTCTTTTAAAATGTTACGGGCAAATTGCTCCATTGAAACATCGCAAACGTTAATGCAAACCTTTTCACCTGCTGAGAGCGTTTTAATAAACTCGGTATAGGGTTTAAAGATAGTTTGAATTTTTCCGGGCCAACTTGCTTCTTTATGAGGCCAACTTAACCATGTTGCCCTATGTTTATGCCACTCTGCCGGAAAATAATAGCCTTGTTGTTGTGGTGTTAAGTTCATTATTGTTCGTCAATAAATCGTTTTGTAATTGGTTGATAGGAGTCTATGCGTCTATCACGTAAAAATGGCCAGTGTATTCTATAGCTGTCAGATTTTGATAATTCTACCGGTACAACTGCTACTTCTTCTTGATCATGTGTAGCTTGATAAAGTACGGTTCCAAAAGGGTTGCAAACAAATGAGCCACCCCAAAATTTCATTAAACCATTTTGTTCAAATCCTACGCGGTTCACACTAACTACATGTACGCCATTGGCTATTGCGTGGCTGCGTTGCATAGTTTGCCATGCATTGAATTGCTCTTTGTTTGTGGCTTCATCTTGTGAAGTAGCCCATCCAATGGCTGTTGGGTAAAATAATATTTCTGCACCCATTAAACTAGTAATACGTGCTGCTTCAGGATACCATTGATCCCAACAAATTAATACTCCAATAGTAGCGAATTTTGTTTTAAACGTTTTATAGCCTAAATCGCCGGGAGTAAAATAAAATTTCTCAAAATATGCGGGGTCATCGGGGATATGCATTTTTCTGTACTTACCTAAGTAAGTGCCATCCGCATCAATTACGGCAGTTGTGTTATGGTATAAGCCTTGGGTTCTTTTTTCAAATAAAGAAGCTATTATTACTACATTATGTTCTTTTGCAACTAAAGATAATGCTTCCGTAGATGGCCCGGGAATTGCTTCAGCCAATAAAAAATTATCATAATCTTCTACATCGCAAAAATATAAGGAGGTGAATAATTCTTGCAAACACACTATTTGTGCACCTTTTGCTGCAGCAACTTTTATTTGTTGAATAGCTTTTTGCAGGTTGAGCTGTTTTTCATTGGAGCAACTCATTTGTACCAATCCTACATTAACAATTGACATGCTTAAAATTTTGTGTGCAAAAATAAAGGTTGCATAGGGAAAGTAATAAGCACAACCATTATTTTAATAACATTAGTGGCCATAATACGTATGAAAAATCCCATTCGTGTTTTGGAATGGGATTGAAGTGTTTTTTGTTTGGAACGGATGATTAATATCTGTTGTAACCGCCACCATTTCCACCACGGTCGCGATTGTAGCCGCCACCACCGCGGTTACCACCATAACCACCACCGCGATTACCACCGCCGTAGCTTTTTTTGTAGCCACCGCTTTTGCGTTCACCTTCGGGGCGTGGAGTTGATTCGTTTACCACAATTTTGCGATTCTGCACATCAGTGTCGTGTAATGCACTGATAGCAGCTTTTGCAGCTTCTTCATCAGGCATTTCAACAAAACCAAAACCTTTACTGCGGTTGTTATTGAATTTGTCAGTAACAATTTTGGCTGAGGTTACTTCGCCATAAGGTGCAAAAAGTTCTTGCAGGTCTTCACTGGTCATGTTCCAGTTCAAATTTCCAACGTAAATGTTCATTTTAAAAGTTAATTTAAGTGATACCAATGATAAAAACAGTAACCAAAAGCCCCGAAGCATTTACGTTAAAACCTTCTAGAGAAATGGAAGAACTGGTCATTGGACTAACGAAGATAATTTTTTTATTCATTTGTCCAACTTTTTTTTTAATAAGTAACAGATGTTTAAAAAACAAAAGCCGCAGCACTCAACTACGGCTTTTAATAGTATTGTGAATAAATGAATTATTCTGCTACCACATCAAATTCAATTTCAGCAACATTACCATTGCCAAAATCAATAGAAGCTTTGTGTAATCCAACTTCTTTTACTTCAGTTAAAATGTGTATGCGTCTGCGGTCAATTTCGTAACCTTTTTGGTCGCGAATGGCCCGTGTAATTTGCAATGCAGTAACTGTACCGAAAATTTTACCGCTGGTACCTGTTTTTACGCCAATTTTAACTGGAGAAGCTTTTAATACTTCAGTTACTTTATGAATTTCGGCTAACATAGCCGCTTCTTTTTTGGCCTGAACTTTTAAGCGCTCTTCTAATTGCTTTAAGTTGGAAGGGTTTGCCTCAACAGCAAACTTTTTAGGAATAAGGTAATTACGGGCGTAACCATTTTTTACGGTTACCAATTCATTTTTTCCACCCAAATTATCTACATCCTGAATAAGAATTACTTGCATATTTTTAAGTTTTTAGTTCCCTTTACCCAGTCATTTCAAAACTGTCCCTTATTAAGTTGTTGTTTGAATAAGGTTAGGGAGGTTACTAAGAATAGATTTATTTTAAAAGATCAGTTACATATGGTAATAAAGCCATTTGACGTGCTTTTTTTATGGCATCGCCAACTTTGCGTTGGTATTTCAATGAGTTTCCGGTTAAACGGCGGGGTAACATTTTACCTTGCTCATTAATAAATTTTTTTAAAAACTCAACGTCTTTATAGTCAACGTATTTAATGCCATATTTTTTAAACCGGCAGAATTTCTTTTTGGGTTTTTCCTGTTTAATGGCGGTCAGGTATTTTATTTCATTTTTTGCCATAGCTTATCCCTCCATTTTTTCAGTTACTTTAAATCCGCCATTTCTCTTTACTTCATTATACTCGACGGCGTTTTTATCGAGTTTAGTAATCATGTGACGCATGATTTGCTCATCGCGTAACATTTGGATTTTGAATTTCTCATTAAAGTCCGGATTGGCGGTATATTCCAATACCCAATAAATTCCGGTTGTTTTTTTCTGAATGGGGTAAGCTAAAGATTTTAAACCCCATGGGTTACTATGAACTATGGTACCGCCATGTTCAGTAACAAAATCCGTATACTTTTTTTGAGCTGATTTGAAATCATCTTCGGAAAGTACCGGAGTAAAGATGATCATTAGTTCGTAATGGTTCATTACTAGTGTTTTTGATGATAAAATTGGTTTTTTCCCAATGGACAAACTTTCTGTGTTGAAAGTATGATTCTGCCAAAACAGAATTGGGGCTGCAAAAGTAGGGGTTTTTTATTGAAAACAGAAACTGTTTTTTGCTGAAGAACTGCAAATTCGGGTGTTTTTCATATTTGAACAAAAAAAGAACGTCATTGATAGATGACGTTCTTTTGAATTGAAAAATGATTAAACTTTAGTTGGCAGCCACTTGCTTACGAATAATGTTTAATGCAGCACCTGCTTTAAACCATTCTATTTGTTGCTGATTGTAAGTATGGTTAGCCAAAATGGTATCGGAAGTACCATTAGCATGATGTAATACTATGGTTAAAGGCTTACCTGGTGTAAATTCAGTTAAACCTAAAACATCAATGGTATCATCTTCCAAAATTTTATCATAATCGTTTTTATCGGCAAAAGTTAATGCCAACATCCCCTGTTTTTTCAAGTTGGTTTCGTGTATACGTGCAAATGATTTGGTTAAAACTACACGAACGCCTAAATGACGAGGTTCCATAGCGGCATGTTCGCGAGAAGAGCCTTCACCATAATTTTCATCTCCAACCACTATTGAGCCAATTCCGGCGGCTTTGTAGGCGCGTTGTGTTTCAGGAACCGGACCATAAGTGCCATTCAATTGATTCTTCACTAAATTAGCTTTGTCGTTAAAAAAGTTAATGGCACCAATTAAAAGGTTGTTGGAAATATTATCAAGATGTCCACGATATTTTAACCAAGGACCGGCCATTGAAATATGGTCGGTAGTACATTTACCTTTCGCTTTAATTAATAATTTCAAACCTTTTAAATCGGTTCCTTCCCAAGCAGGGAAAGGTGCTAACAATTGTAAACGGTTTGAATTGGGATCTACAACAACATTCACCTTGCTTCCATCGGCTGCGGGTGCTTGATAACCAGGGTCATCAACAGCAAATCCTTTTGAAGGTAATTCTTCACCTTTGGGGGGATCTAATTTTACCTTTTCCCCTTTTTCGTTGGTTAAATAATCAGTAATGGGGTTAAAAGTTAAATCGCCCGCAATTGCCAATGCAGTTACCATTTCAGGGGAAGCAACGAAGGCATATGTATTAGGGTTGCCATCGGCACGTTTAGCAAAGTTTCTATTGAATGAATGCACAATGGTGTTTTTCTCTTGTTTTTCGGCACCCATTCTATCCCACATACCAATACAGGGGCCACAAGCATTTGCAAATACTTTAGCACCTATTTTTTCAAAAGTATCTAAGAAACCATCTCTCTCAATGGTAAAGCGTACCTGTTCAGAGCCGGGGGTTATGGTATATTCAGCTTTGGGTTTTAAATTTTTATCGCTTACTTGTTTGGCTAAACTTACAGCCCTGCTAATGTCTTCATAAGATGAGTTGGTACAACTTCCAATTAATCCTACTTCAACTTTAGTAGGCCAGCCGTTGGCAGCAGCAACTTCCTTCATTTTAGAAATGGGTGTAGCCAAATCGGGGGTAAACGGACCATTCAAATGGGGTTCAAGCTCACTAAGGTTAATTTCAATTACTTGATCGAAGTATTTTTCAGGATTTTGGTAAACTTCAGGATCTGCATTTAAATCAGATTTAATAGCATCGGCTAAAGCAGCAACCTCTTCGCGGCCGGTTGCTTTTAAATAGCGGCTCATGCTATCATCATAACCAAAAGTAGAGGTAGTAGCACCAATTTCGGCACCCATATTACAAATGGTTCCTTTTCCTGTACAACTTAATGAAGTTGCACCTTCACCAAAGTATTCAACTATGGCGCCTGTTCCACCTTTAACGGTTAAAATGCCTGCAACTTTTAAAATAATATCTTTTGGTGCAGTCCATCCATTTAATTTGCCGGTTAATTTAATACCAATTAGTTTAGGCCATTTTAATTCCCATGGTAAACCTGCCATAACATCGCAGGCATCGGCACCTCCTACACCAATGGCAATCATTCCTAAACCGCCTGCGTTAACAGTATGTGAGTCGGTTCCAATCATCATGCCACCGGGGAACGCATAATTTTCTAAAACTACCTGGTGAATAATTCCGGCACCCGGCTTCCAAAATCCAATACCATATTTATTGGAAACAGAGGCTAAAAAATCATAAACTTCTTTACTTTCAGTGGTAGCCACTTGCAAATCGGCTTTTGCTTCAACACGAGCAGTAATTAAGTGGTCGCAGTGTACAGTTGAAGGAACTGCAACTTTTGGGCGGCCTGCTTGCATAAATTGTAACAAAGCCATTTGGGCAGTAGCATCTTGCATTGCTACTCTATCCGGGGCAAAGTCAACATAACTTTTCCCTCTTTCAAAATTATTAAGGGGTTGATCTGCATGTAAATGAGCAAATAATATTTTTTCAGCTAAAGTTAAAGGACGACCTAAAGTTTTGCGTGCTGCTGCAATTTTTGCAGGCATTTCGGCATAAACTTTCTTAATCATTTCTAAGTCGAAAGCCATGATGATAAATTTTATTATGTGATGAAAAGACTTTAACCAGTTTTTTTGAAGTGGCAAAATTACATGAAATCATGCCGTTGTGAACAACTGTTTTTTTGAATTGTTATTGACACTAATTTTGTAAAAATGCCTTAAATTGCAATTTGTTTATTGATAAAATAAACCTTATGAAAGCAATGAATAAAGTACGTGAGTTTTTGGAAATGAATGCTTTTGGTGTTTGTACCGCAATAGGCGAAAAATTGGGAATTGCCACCTCACGCATCAGAATGTGGTTTATTTACATTTCTTTTTTAACCATGGGATCGCCACTAATCATATACATGGTGTTGGCATTTTGGATGAATATAAAAGAGTATATTTTAAATGCCAGAAGAAATCCCTTAAAGTATTTATAGCAATAACTTAATTAGCCAATTTTTACCATAGTTTCTCTTAGTGTTGCCAATTTTTCTAAAAGGTTTTCCAATAAATGTAAGGGTAGCATATTAGCACCATCACTCAATGCTTTGGCAGGATTAGGATGTGTTTCAATAAATAATCCATCGGCGCCTGTTGCAATGGCAGCTTTGGCAATCGTTTCAATTAATGCCGGATTACCACCTGTTACACCACTGGTTTGGTTGGGTTGCTGTAAACTATGTGTACAATCCATTATAACCGGTAGGTTCAATTGTTTCATCCAAGTAATATTACGATAATCAACTACCAAGTCCTGATAGCCAAAAGTGGTGCCGCGTTCGGTTAGCATAATTTGTTCGTTGCCTGCTTTTTTTATTTTGTCAACTGCAAATTGCATAGCAGGACCACTTAAAAATTGACCTTTTTTTACATTAATAATTTTTTGGGTAGCAGCAGCTGCTTGTAATAAATCAGTTTGCCTGCATAAAAAGGCCGGAATTTGCAATACATCAATATATTTAGCTGCTTCTGCGGCTTCATCATGAGCGTGTATGTCGGAAGTGGTAGGCAGTGCAAATGTTTTACCTACTTTTTGAATCAAACTTAAACCCACTTCATCACCAAGTCCCGTAAATGAATTGGCACTTGTACGGTTGGCTTTGCGATAGCTTGCTTTAAAAATATAGGGGATCCCCAATTTTTTACAAATAGTATAAACTTTATCGGCTACTTCCATCACCAAATCTTCATTTTCCACCACGCATGGGCCGGCAATTAAAAAAAATTGTTGTGGGTTGTATTGTTGTTGTTGCAATAATGGAGTGAGAAAATTAGGAATCATAAAAATTAAATGGATGTTTGAAATGCGAACTTACAAGCATTTTTGTTTTCTTTGCGCTAACATTTGTTAGCAAATTTAAAAGAAATGGTAAAAGATAAAATATTGGTAATAGGGGCAAGTGGCCAAATAGGTGTTGAACTGACGCTTGCTTTACGAAAAGTTTATGGGAATAACAATGTAGTAGCTTCAGATTTAAGGGAGGAAAATGAATTGTTGAAAGGAACAGGGCCTTATGTTAGTTTAGATGTAATGAATAAGGAAATGCTGCATGTGCAAGTAATACGACAAAACATTACCCAGATATATTTATTGGCCGCAATACTTTCTGCTACCGGTGAAAAAAATCCGAATTTGGCATGGAATTTAAATATGCAGGGTTTATTGAATGTGTTAGATATAGCGCGTGAAGAACAAATTCAAAAAGTATATTGGCCCAGTAGTATTGCTGTGTTTGGGCCAACATCACCTAAAATAAATTGTCCGCAACAAACAATAATTGAACCAATAACTGTTTATGGTATTAGTAAGTATGCCGGCGAATTTTGGTGCAATTATTATCACCAACGGTATGGCGTTGATGTAAGAAGTTTACGTTATCCCGGGTTAATTAGTTATAAATCTGCCCCCGGCGGAGGAACAACCGATTATGCCGTTGAAATATTTCATGATGCATTGGAAGAAAAAAACTACAATTGTTTTTTGCGGGAAGACACTTACCTGCCCATGATGTATATGCCTGATGCTATAAAAGCCACATTGCAATTAATGGAAGCGCCGCAAGAACAAATTAAAGTTAGGACTTCTTATAACATTGCGGCCATGAGTTTTTCACCTAAAGAAATTGCTGCTGCCATTCAAAAGCATATACCTGATTTTACCATTCATTATAAACCTGATTATAGGCAAACTATTGCCGATAGTTGGCCGCAAAGTATTGATGATACTTCTGCTCGGAATGATTGGAATTGGAAACCGGATTTTGATTTAGATTTAATGACTGCAGACATGATTCAGAATTTGCAACAAGCAAAGGGTTTGCTTAAAAAGTAAAGCCAATATTTATCCCTAATGCGCGTATTCCAATCCAGGGGCCCGTTAAGTTTAAATTAGCCGATGTGCTACTGGTTACAGTTCCTTTTAAGGTAAATGGACCACCGTTAAGGTTATTTAAATTATCTTGCAAAGAACTTTGTTCTTGCATTGTTAAAGGTGTGGTGAAACCGGCGTTTAAAATGCCATTGCCATTTCCAAAATTGGCACCAATTAACCAAATATCTAAAACAAAATGCCGACTGATATGCTGTTGCAAGCCTAACAATAAGCCGCCGCTTATTGAGGTTACATTACCTTTAAATACTGCGTTTTGAACAGTTGTATTTCCACCTTGGGTACTATTATATTGAATAGGAACGGCAAAGTTAAAATTAGCATACCGTCCATAAGGTGCTAAGTAAAAACCGTGCATATTTTTATTTGCATAAACCCTTAACTCACCTGTAAAAGCATAATTTCCAAGGTTAGTTTCATTAAAGTTAACATTATTATTATTCGCTATTTGACTAATGGTATTGCCAAAAGGTAATGTTGTAAATGGCATATATCGGTAGCCCACTGCTATAGAAACTTTATTTTTAATTAGTCTTTCATAGCTAATACTATAGTTTTGAAATGCCAGTGAGCTTAAATTTATTTTAAGTGCATTATGTAATGTGGGCTTTACGAATATGGGTTTAGTGGTATCAGAATGTTTTATTTCATGAACAGGTTGCGCATGCAGATACTGAGTAGCTGCTGCCATTAAAAAACATAACAATATTTTACATGTTTTTTTCATTCTAGCATGGCAAGGTCAGCCACTGTTTTTCCTTCTAAAATTTTTAAAGATGCATCTCTCACTTCAATCATTACTTTATTTAATCCGCAAATCTCTTCTTGGCAGTCCTTGCATTTTTCGTAAAAATTTAAACTTACGCACGGTAATAATGCAATAGGCCCTTCAACAGTACGCATTACTTTTGCTAAAGGAATAGTTGATGGCGGATTTTTAAATAAGTAGCCACCACCTTTTCCCTTTTTGCTTTCCAATATGCCGGCTTTTCTAAGTTCAAGTAAAATATTTTCTAAAAATTTAAGGGGAATGTTTTTTTTGCGGGCAATTTCTGCAATGAGAACAGGACCGTTATTTTGGTGTTGAGCCAAATAAATTAAAGCTTTAAACGCATATTGTGTTTTTTTCGATAGCATATACAGGGTATTAATGTATGAAAAACAAAAAGCTTAGCTAATATCGGTAACAAATTTTGTTTTTCAATATACTGAAATGCTAACTTTTAATTGCAAAATGTTTCAAAGAAATGTTTAATGAAAAAAAAGCATTATGTGAAGCCTAATACATCTTTCATGGTAAATATGCCTTTTTTATCTTTCAAAAATTCAGCAGCTAATACGGCACCGCCAGCAAAGCCAACACGGTTATGGGCTGTGTGTATAATTTCAATATCATCAATAGGGGATTGATACAAAACTTTATGAGTGCCCGGTGCAGGATCAATTCTTTCAGAAATAATGCTTAATTCTTCGGGTTGTTGAGTAGGATTGTTTACCCATTTATGCTTGGTAGTTATTTCCTGCATTATTTGTTCAGCCAGTGTAATTGCAGTGCCACTGGGTGCATCTTTTTTTTGGGTATGGTGTATTTCTGTTAGGCTAACATTATATTCACTGTGTTTTTTCATTAAATGAGCCAAAAACTTATTCAGCTCAAAAAATAAATTTACGCCAATACTAAAGTTGCTGGCATATATAAATGCACCGTTTTTTTGTTTACAAGCATCTTCTACTTCATGTAATTTTTCTAACCATCCGGTTGAACCACATACAACCGGTACCCCCCAGTTAATGCATTGCATTACATTCTGAAAAGCGCTATGGGGGCCGGTAAATTCAATGGCTACATCAGCTTTTTGCAAATTTTCATTTGTAAATTCATGAATGTTGTTTACATCTATTTTTAAAACAATTTCATGACCTTTATTTAATGCTATTTGCTCAATAGCCTGTCCCATTTTACCATATCCAATTAACGCAATTTTCATTTTATGATAGTTTTTTACCTGGCAGTAGGTAATGGTTTTAAAATTGGTTGTTTATTTCGAAAGCTAAATGTAAAACTTAAACCCGGAGCTGATAAAGTTGAATTGTAAGTAGGTTCAATATGTAAACTTAAATTATCACTTACATCAAAGTCTTTTAAATGTCCATAAACAGTAGCATCTACCACATTTAATCCCCATAAAATTGCAAACCAAAGAATGGAGTAATCGCGGTCTCTTCTAAACTGATTTCGATAGGTTTGTAATGCAACAGGATCAATATTTTGTAAAATGGGATAGATGTTGCCAAAATGGGCTGTGTCGTTAGTAACTTTAATGGTATACGCATCGCGTGTACGCTTATACCAAGTATTGTTGTAAATGAATGTTATGGTGGGTATTGCCAATGCTCCATATACTATTGGAATTTTCCAATATTCGCGATTATAGGCTTGTCCCAAACCCGGAAGTATTGCTGAACGAAGTGTTGCAATTTTAGGGTTATGTTTTTTTTTAATAATGGGTGCTGTTTCTTTTATGCCGTTGGTATCTTTTGTAGTGTCTTTTATTGGTTTTTCAGCCAAAATACTTTCAACAACAAATTCATTGTTATTGCCAAATGCAGTAACAAACCCATGTAAAAAAAATGTAATTAAAATTAATTTGATAGTTGCTTTCATGTTCAACTAACGCTTATGTTCATAAGCTCTAATATTTTATTCAATTCCTCTAGTGAATAATATTCAATGGTAATACTTCCTTTACCTGTTTTTTGATGTGCCAAAGTAACTTTGGTGGCAAAATGCGAAGCTAAGTTATCTTCAATTTTTTTATAGGCGGGTGGAAGTTGATTTTTTGAAGAAGATTTAACAGCTGACTGGCTTTGCGCTTTATACATTTGTCTAACCAGCTCTTCCGTTTGCCGAACACTCAATTCTTTTGTTTTAATTTCATTGAAAACATACAGTTGTTTATCAACGCTGTCAATGTTAATGAGTGCTCTGGCATGTCCCATGCTTATATTTCCGTTTCTAACGGCCAATTGAATGTCGGGTGGAAGTTTTAATAGGCGCATGTAGTTGGTAATGGTGCTTCTTTCTTTTCCCATTCTTTCTGCTACTTGTTCCTGTGTATAATTTAGTTCTTCCATCATGCGCTTGTAACTCAAGCCAATTTCAATGGCATTTAAGTCTTCACGTTGTAAATTTTCAAGCAATGCTAATTCCAACAATTCCGTATCATTAGCTTGTCTTACATAAACCGGAACATCTTTTAAGCCTGCCAATTTGCTGGCTCTAAATCTCCTTTCGCCGGCAATAAGTTGATATTTACCATTAGCTAATTTTGATACGGTTAATGGTTGAATGATATCATGTATTTTAATTGATGTTGCTAATTCTTGTAATGCAGTCTCATCAAAGTCGCGGCGTGGTTGCTTGGGGTTTATTTGTATATCATCTATTGGAATACGCATTACCCCGGTAACCTGTTCAACCACTTTGTTTTTTAAATGGCCTGAGGTATTTTTTAAGTCTTCATCAATATTTTGAAGCAACGAGCGAATGCCCTTGCCTAACATAGCTTTATTTTGTTTGGGTGCACTCATATTGAAGGTTATAAATTAATGGCAAATGAAGCAATTTTTTTCTTTATTCAATAATTCTTTCTGTATTGCTCATATTTGTCATTTCATTTTTCTGTAAAATTTCTTTTGCTAAATTTAAATAATTCACCGAGCCTTTACTCTCTGCATCGTATAAAATTACCGGTTTACCCACACTTGGTGCCTCACTTAAACGGGTGTTACGATGAATAATGGTTGAGAATACCAAATCGTCAAAATGCCTTCTAACCTCACTCACTACCTGGTTGCATAAACGCAAACGCCCATCATACATGGTCATTAAAATACCTTCAATTTGAAGCTCGGGATTTAATCTGTTTTGTACAATTTTTACGGTATTCAAAAGTTTACCCAATCCTTCTAAGGCAAAAAACTCGCATTGTACCGGAACAATTACACTATCAGCAGCAACCAATGAGTTAACCGTAATTAGCCCTAAAGAAGGGGAACAATCAATAATAATAAAATCGTATTTACTTTTAACGGGCTCTAAAACAGTTTTTAAAACGTTTTCACGGTTAGGATAATTAATCATTTCAATTTCTGCCCCTACCAAATCAATATGTGAAGGAATGACATCTAAGTAGGGCATTTCACTTTTTAAAATAACATCTTCTGCAGTAGCATTGTTAACCATACAATCGTATAAACTGTTGGTTATATTATGCAAATCAAATCCAACACCTGTAGTGCTATTGGCTTGCGGGTCGGCATCAACCAATAAAGTTTTGTATTCTAATACGGCAAAGCTGGCTGCCAGATTAATGGCCGATGTGGTTTTACCAACACCTCCTTTTTGATTTGCAATGCTAATAATTCGCGCCATAGGGTATATTGCTTAAAAGGCAATTAAAAAATTTATTTACTCATTTCAATTCGTCAAGGTTGCAAATCTAAAGCATTCTGTTGCATGAGTTCATTTTTAATTGGGTATATTTTAACAATGCGGTGATTACCATTCATTTTTAATAGAGAAAAGGTTGCTTTGCCCGGCATTAAAAAAGAAGCCTCTATTCTTGTTTGGAATAGAGGCTATGTTTCAATAATTAAAAAAAACTATAAGGTAATTGTTTCGCCTATGGCAGGCAAATGCAACGTTTTTCCGGCATTTGCAAATGCTTGTTTGGCAGCGGCTTTATCAATTTTTATGTAACCAAAAGTATCATAGTGTACTCCAATAATTTGATTGCATTTTACAAAATCAGCGGCTTTAATGGCATCTTGTACATCCATGGTAAAATTATCACCGATAGGTAATATGGCATAGTTTAAGTTTGCCCAGCCGGGTATTAACTGCATATCGAGTGTTAAGGCAGTATCACCGCTATAGTAAAAATTTCCTTCAGGGGTTGTAAATACAAAACCAATGGGGTTACCACCATAACTTCCGTCGGGTAAAGCACTACTGTGTTGTGCTACTACACATTTTACGGTGCCAAATTCAAATTGCCATTTTCCGCCGGTATTCATGGGGTGCGTATTGGTTACACCATTTTTGTTGAGCCACTCATGAATTTCAAAAACAGCCACTACTTTTGCGCCGGTATTATTAGCAATGGTAATACAATCGGCTATATGGTCGGCGTGGCCATGACTTAAAAATATGTAATCGGCTTTAATACTATCGATAGATATGTTTTTCGCCAGTTCGTTATATGTAATAAATGGATCGAAAAGTATTTTTTTGCCTTGTACCTCAATCATGAAGCAAGCATGACCATAAAATGTGAATTGCATATTATAATTTTTTGGTTGAAAAATAAATTCATTCCTTGTAACAAAATTACTTGAAAGATGTTTAAACAACATTAAATGCTCAATCAAATTTCAAAAGCAAAGTATATACTTATTTAAATTTTATGTATGCGTAGAACAGGATTTTGGTGGTTTGTTATAGTAATTTTTATACTAGTTGATGTTTATTTTTTTCAGGCAGTAACAACAGTAATGCAAGGATTTTCTCCTTCCGTAAAATTAGCTGTTACCATTATTTATTGGATTATTGCGTTGGCTGCATGGTTAGCACTTTTTGCCATGCCTTATTTACGAAGTGTACAGATAACCAAATTTTATCGCAATTATATTTTTTCTGTATTGGTGGGTTTATTTATTGCAAAGCTTGTTGGCTGCGTTTTTTTTGCAGCCGACGATATTAGAAGAGGCATTGAATGGTTGGTGCATTTAATGTCTGCTAAAAATACAAATAGGCCCGAAATGGCAGCCATTCATCGTTCTGTTGTGATGAGTTGGTTGGGTATAGGTTTTGGTACAACTTTATTAGGCACATTTATTTACGGTTATCGAAATAAATATAACTATCAAGTTAAATATGTGCATTTGCAATTTCCTAATTTACCCAAAGCTTTTAAGGGCTTTAAAATTGCACAAATTAGTGATATACACAGTGGTAGTTTTACCAATAAAGCACAAGTAATAAAAGGTGTAAACTTGTTAATGCAACAAAAAGCCGATTTAGTTTTATTTACCGGTGATTTGGTAAATGACCGTTATGAAGAAATGAATAATTACATTGATGTTTTTAACAAAATACGCGCACCTTTTGGTGTTTACAGTGTACTGGGTAATCATGATTATGGTGATTACATAGCCTGGCCATCTTTACAAGCAAAAGAACAGAATCTGGAAAATTTGAAAAAAGTACATGCATCTTTGGGTTGGCGTTTGTTAATGAATGAACATGTAATTATTGAAAAAAATGGCGATGCCATTGCTTTAATTGGCATTGAAAACTGGGGTGCAAAAGGGCGATTTCCAAAATACGGAAAAATGGAGCAAGCATATAAGGGCACCGAACCTTATGCATTCAAAATTTTAATGAGTCATGACCCCAGCCATTGGGATGCAGAGGTAAGACCTAAATATCCTGATATTGACTTAATGCTTGCCGGACATACCCACGGTATGCAATTTGGCGTTGAAACGATGTTTTTTAAATTCAGTCCCGTACAGTGGATGTATAAGCAATGGGCCGGTTTGTATAAAGAAGGCAATCAGTATTTATATGTGAATAGGGGTTTTGGTTTTATCGGCTATCCGGGAAGGGTGGGTATTTTACCTGAAATTACTATTATAGAGTTGTCGTGATAAATTTGTTAAATGTTGTTATATTGTTAAATGGCACTATTCATTTTTTTCTTGAAAATAAGTGATTATACATCAATATATCTTTGGCATAATGATTGAATTACAATGACTTAAACTTAACTTATGAAACGAATTACCACACTTATTTTGTTGGTTTTTATAACTACGGCCGGTATTAAAGCACAGTCATTCAGAATTGGTATTAAAGCCGGTGGCAACCTTACCAAAATTGATGGTGAATCCTTCAATCAAGGTTTTCAATTAGCTTATCAGCTAGGCGGCTTTGCTGAAATTGATTTCAATAAAAAATGGGGTATACAGCCGGAGGTTTTATGGAGCCAGTCTGCTGCTAAATCGGCTACTTTTAATACTATTTTTTTGCCTGATCAAGATATTAAATTAGATTATTTATCAATACCACTTTTGCTTAGGTACAATATTGGTAATTTAGTTACTTTAAATGCAGGACCTCAATACAGTATCCTATTAAACAAAAATGACAATTTATTGCAGAACGGTCAAAATGCTTTTACATCGGGCGACTTTGCAATGGTGGGCGGCCTTCAACTGAATTTTAAATATTTAAGGGTGTATGGCAGGTATGTTATTGGTTTAAATAACTTAAATGATATTAATAACCAAAATAATTGGAAAAGCCAACAATTACAATTGGGTATTGGCTTACGATTCTAAAAAAACACAATGCTATATTTTTAGTTTGTTGATGTGGCATATCTTACAGGATGTGCCACTTTTTTGCGCCAATTTGTACCTAAAAATTTGAAATTAACCTCATGGCATTAATATTGTTCCGTTCTATTAATCAAGAATAATTCGTTTATACTTCTGTATAAATGACAAATTGACTTTTATTTTAGAAAATAGCTTATGAATAAAAACAAATTACTTTTATCAGCTGAAGATGAGAATGATTTCATGCCCATTATTGCCATTAATGAGAAAGATGATGAAGAAGATTTATCTATTCCCGATACATTGCCCTTATTGCCATTAAGAAACACCGTGTTATTTCCGGGTGTGGTATTACCCATAACTGTAGGGCGCGATAAAAGTATTAAAGCGGTAACAGAAGCCTATAAGTCCGATAAATTAATTGGCGTTTTAGCACAAAATGATACTGAAGTAGAAGATCCTACGGTAAATGATTTATGCCGAATTGGAACAGTTGCTAAAATATTGAAATTAATTAAAATGCCTGATGGTGGCACCACCATCATTATTCAGGGCAAAAAAAGGTTTGAATTTTTGCACATGATTAGTGAGGATCCTTTTTTTGTAGCTCAGATTAAATTATTGGAAGACAAAGCAGTAGAAAATGATCCTGATTTTGATGCTTATATCAGTACTATTAAGGATTTGGCTACCGAAATTATTAAGCTATCGCCTAATATTCCTACTGAAGCATCCATTATATTAAAAAATATTGAAAACCCTTCTTTTCTTATCAACTTTGTTAGTAGCAATTTAAATACTTCCATTACAGAAAAACAAGATTTGTTAACGCTGGAAAGTATTAAACTAAGAGCTGAAAGGTTAACTGCTTTTTTACATAAAGAACTTCAATTTGCTGAATTAAAAAATAAAGTTACCAGCAAAACAAGGCTTGAGATAGATAAACAACAGCGCGATTACTTTTTACAACAACAACTAAAAAGTATTAAAGAAGAGTTAGGTGGCGATCCCAATGAAAGAGAAATTGCCGACATGAAAAAAAAGGCCGAAACAAAACGTTGGCCAGAGGCGGCAAAAAATATGTTTCAATTGGGAATTGAAAAGTTAGAACGGATGCATCCCAGTACGCCTGACTATTCCATTGTTTACAATCATCTTGATTTGTTACTTGATTTACCGTGGGAAGAATATACGAACGATAATTACAACTTAAAACATGCCAAACAAGTTTTAGATGCCGAGCATTATGGCATGCAAAAAATTAAAAATAGAATTTTAGAATATTTAGCAGTATTACAGCTAAAAGGCGATATGAAAAGCCCCATTTTGTGCTTTGTTGGTCCACCGGGTATTGGTAAAACTTCATTAGGTAAAAGCATTGCGCATGCTGTGGGTAGAAAATATGTACGATTGAGCTTGGGTGGATTACATGATGAAAGTGAAATCAGGGGCCACCGCAAAACATACATCGGTGCAATGCCGGGTCGTATCATTCAAAATTTAAGAAAAGTAAAAACTTCAAACCCGGTAATGATTTTAGATGAAATAGATAAGATTGGCAATGATTTTCGTGGCGATCCTTCATCTGCTTTGCTGGAAGTATTAGATCCTGAGCAGAATAATACATTTTATGACAATTATTTAGAGTTGGAATATGACTTGAGTAAAGTATTGTTTATTGCAACGGCCAACGATATTCAAAACATACAACCCGCATTACGCGATCGTTTGGAAATTATTGATTTGAGCGGATATGCCATTGAAGAAAAAGTGGAAATAGCGAAACGCCATTTAATTCCAAAACAAAAAGAAGCGCATGGCTTGGGAAAAATAAATTTTAAAATTTCCGATAAAGTATTGGAAAAAATTATTGAAAATTATACCCGCGAAAGTGGCGTTCGCGAACTTGATCGTCAATTGGCATCCGTTATGCGTTATGAAGCGAAAGAATATGCTACCAAACAGAAAATAAAATCAACACTAACCTTATCCGATGTTGAGAAAATTTTGGGCCCGCAACGTTATAACAATGATATGTATAAAATGGCCAACATGCCCGGTGTTGCCGTTGGCTTGGCTTGGACTTATGTTGGTGGTGATATTTTATTTATTGAAACTGTGCTAAGTGAAGGAAAGGGCGAATTAAAATTAACGGGGAATTTGGGCAATGTAATGAAGGAAAGCGCAACTACTGCCTACACCTACTTACAGGCCAATGCTAAAAAACTGGGTATTGAAAATGAAGCCTTTCATACGCATAATGTGCATGTGCATGTTCCGGAAGGTGCAACACCAAAAGATGGTCCCAGTGCAGGTATTACAATGCTTACTGCATTAGCTTCGGCATTTACCGGCCGAAAAGTAAAGCCTTATTTGGCTATGACCGGTGAAATTACATTACGTGGTCAAGTATTGCCGGTTGGAGGAATAAAAGAAAAAGTTTTAGCCGCAAAACGTGCCGGACTAAAAGAAATTATCATGTGCTGGCAAAATGAAAAAGATGTGCTGGAAATAGACAGCAATTTTATTGAAGGTCTTCAGTTTCATTATGTAAAAACCATGCAGCAGGTGCTTGATTTGGCGTTAGTTTAAAATTATAGTACAACCTATGAACAAATACAGATAATAACTGTTATAATGTTTTCATGTTGGTTGTTTTAAGGGTTAAGTTTCCTCATGTTTATGGGGGAACTTTTTTTATGTACACCATTCTGTTGCCTATTGTACATTTGCGCATGCAAAAATTAAGTATGGATGCCCTTGGCCGAAAATCGGTTCAAGAGTTTAAGGCCGCTACCAAACACCCCATAATTGTGGTGTTGGATAATATACGCAGTATGCATAATGTAGGTAGTGTTTTTAGAACCTGTGATGCTTTTTTATTAGAAGGAATATGTTTATGTGGATATACTCCGCAACCACCTCATCGTGATATTCAAAAAACTGCTTTAGGTGCAACCGAAACTGTTGATTGGATGTACATGCCCGAAACTACTACCGCTATTACCGAACTTAAAAAATTAGGTTACGAAATATTTGCAGTTGAACAAGCAAAAGGCAGTATAGCATTGCAACAATTTTCCATGGCCGGACATAACAAATTAGCCATCATTTTGGGGAATGAAGTAGATGGGGTAAGTGAAGAAGCACTAAGTTTGTGCAACGGATGTATTGAAATTCCACAGTGGGGGTCTAAACATTCCTTAAACGTTTCAGTTGCCGCAGGCATAGTTTTATGGGAATTGGTTAAACAACTGCAATCTTAAAAATGTTGATTTGTAATGATGCACACAGTAAAAAAATATTTAAGCTTAGTTAAGTTTTCGCATACCATTTTTGCAATGCCATTTGCATTCATCGGTTTTTTTTTAGGGGTAATGCATTCAAGTGCAGGTTTTTCCGATGCAGACCAAACTATTCAGCACCATTATTTTTCATGGCAATATTTAGTACAAAAATTTTTGTTGGTTATTATTTGCATGGTTACGGCACGCAATTCGGCAATGGCATTTAATCGCTATTTAGATCGTCATTTTGATGCGCGTAATCCTCGCACAGCTATTCGCGAAATTCCTAAAGGCATTATTTCGCCTGAAAGTGCCCTGCGATTTGTTATTCTAAACTGTTTATTATTTCTGGCCGCAACCTACTTTATCAATAAAATTTGTTTTTATTTAGCACCGGTTGCTTTATTTGTAATATTATTTTACAGTTATACCAAACGGTTTACTGCATTATGCCATTTAGTGTTGGGTATTGGTCTTTCTTTGGCGCCTATTGGTGCATATTTGGCGGTAACCGGCCAATTTAATTTATTGCCTTTGTTGTTTTCTTTTGCAGTAATTTTTTGGGTTAGTGGGTTCGATGTTATTTATGCACTGCAGGATATTGATTTTGACCAATCGCAAAAACTATACTCTATACCAGCAACTGTTGGCAAAACCAACGCATTAAATATTTCTTCGTTTTTACATTTTTTAAGTGCTGCATGTGTAATATATGCCGGATTATATGGCTATTTTCATATTTTGTATTGGTTGGGCATTGGCGTTTTTGTTGGAATGTTATTATATCAACATTCAATTGTAAAACCGAACGATTTAAGCAGGGTGAATATTGCATTTATGACCGCTAATGGCATTGCCAGTGTAGTATTCAGTTTGTTTGTAATTGCCGATTTGTTTATTTTCTAGAAAATTAAAAGCAATGGGAAGAATACTTTGTATTGATTACGGTGGAAAACGAACCGGTATTGCGGTTACTGACCCCTTGCAAATCATTGCCACACCACTAACTACCATCCCTTCCAATACATTGATATCTTTTTTAAAAAACTATGTGGCCAAAGAAGCTGTTGAACTTATTTTAATTGGTGAACCCTTTAATTTAGATCAAACCGTTACTCACGCTACACCATTAGTGCATAAAGCCATTCAAAACCTTAAAAAAAATTTTCCCGGCATTCCCATTCAAACAGTTGATGAACAATACACTTCAAAAATGGCTTCTAAGGCCATGGTTGAAATGGGAATGAAAAAAAAGCAACGTCAGGTAAAAGAAAATGTTGATCAAATAGCGGCTGCTATTATGTTACAAACTTATTTGCAAGAGCGGTCAATGTAGCCATATTCTTTTATCTTTGGGGTATTGAATGTATTGTTGAATTTATTATAATTTATTATATGATTTTACCAATTGTAGCATACGGAAATCCCATTTTACGAAAACCGGCGGCACCTATTACTGCCGATTATCCGGGTTTAAAGGAGCTAATTGATGATATGTGGGAAACAATGTATGCCAGTAGTGGTGTTGGTTTAGCGGGTCCGCAGGTAAATAAACCCATTCGTTTATTTGTAATTGATAGTGCCCAAATTTTTGCCAATATGGAAGAAGATGATGAACGTTATCCTGATGAGCCGGGCATAAAAAAGGTATTTATAAATGCTGAATTAATTGATTTAACCGGTGAAGAATGGGTATATAATGAAGGCTGTTTAAGTATCCCAAAAATTAGGGAAGATATTCAGCGCCCTGAGTTAATTACATTGAAATATGTTGATGAAAATTTTGTGCCTCATACAGAAACCTTTACAGGTTTAACTGCACGTGTTATTCAACATGAATACGACCATATTGATGGAAAATTGTTTATTGATTATTTGAAGCCGCTTAAAAAGAAGTTATTACAAGGTAAATTAAACGACATTAGCAAAGGCAAAATAAAGGTTGATTATAAAATGCTTTTTGCCAAATGAGGTTACTGCAACTTTTTGTTGTAATAATGCTAAGCGGTTTAACGGGAACAGTGTTGGCACAAGACACTACTTCGCAAACTTACCTCGCAGATACAACTGTTGGGTTTGGCAACTCCGGGCGTTTTACATTGCCTGCCGTTTTAGTTCGAACCAACTTTGGTTACGAAAAATTATTGCAGCAAATTAAAGAAGATACTACTTTTTATAAGGCGTTTCGCAACTTGCGTGTGCTTGGTTTTACTGCTTATAACGATATTCAAATGAAAGATAAAGCAGGTGCAACCATCGCATCTATGTACAGTAAAATCCGTCAAAATTATCACGATGGTTGTAGAACCATGGATGTGTTGGAAGAAAAAACTACCGGCAATTTTTATAATAAAAAACACGAATACAATTATTTAACTGCTGAGCTGTATGCGGCTTTGTTTTTTACAAAAGGAAAAGTTTGCGGCGAGAATAATATTGTAAAAGGTCATAGCATTGCTACTGCACAAAAATCGGGCATTGATAAGCACAAAGAGCAATTAAAAATGCTATTCTTCAATCCGGGTAAAAAAGTTCCTGGTATTCCTTTTATTGGAAACAAATTAGATTTATACGATAGTAAAGCGCATGAACTTTATGATTATAGGTTAGATATACAAGAATATCATCAGCAATTATGCTATGTATTTACTATTACTCCTAAAGAAGATTTAACTGCAGCACAAAAAGATGACGTAGTGGTTGATGAAATGGTTACATGGTTTAATACTCAAACTTTGGAAGTTCAAGGCAGAAGGTACATATTAAGTTATAAAGCCGGTGTTTATGATTTTGATGTGACCATGGAAGTTGAAATGACACATTATAAAAATTATTTAGTGCCTTCCATTTTGCGTTATAAAGGTAACTGGGATGTTATCTTTAAAAAAAGAGAGAGGGGCGTTTTTACTGCAACCTTATTTAATTTTCAATAAGAAAATAGCTAATGCGGAAAGACCGCATTTAAACATTTGCAAACACATATTGCAACAAAAAACACTAGATTAAATATTGTTGATTGATAAAATTAATGCAGCGATTGATAAACACTATTGCCTAAAAAATTAAAAAAAGTATTAATTTGCTGTAAGTTTATATTTTTATTACTTGATAAATTTCTTGTATGCGGTTTAAAGATTTAAAGGAAGCACAAATTTTAGCTTTAGCCATTCATACGGAAGATGAAGATGCCAGAATATACCGCGACTTTGCTGAAAGTTTTAAGCTTGATTTTCCCGAATCAGCTTCTGTTTTTGAGAATATGGCGCAAGATGAAGATCGTCATAAACAACATTTAACCGATTTATATAAAAGTAAATTTGGCGAGCATATTCCGCTTATAAGAAGGCAGGATGTAAAAGGTATGTTTCAGCGAAAAGCATTTTGGTTTAATGAAATGATTACTCCTGAAAAAGCCATGCAAGAAGCAATTTTAATGGAAAAAGAAGCTCGCAGCTTTTATGAATTAGCAGCCCAAAAAACAAATGATGCTTCTATACGGGAATTGTTATCCAATTTAGCAAAAGAAGAAGAAAATCATGAGCATAAAGCTGAAGAAATTGATAAAGAAAGAATTGCTTCAGGAATAATTAATGTAGAAAGACAAACAGCAAAAAGATTATTTGTACTGCGTTTTGTACAGCCCGGATTAGCCGGATTAATGGATGGTTCTGTTTCAACTTTAGCACCGTTGTTTGCGGCTGCATTTGCAACTGCTAATCCCGGTGATACTTTTAAAGTTGGTTTGGCAGCATCTATCGGAGCGGGAATAAGTATGGCATTTGCCGAAGCATTATCTGATGATGGCAAAATCAGTGGTCGCGGGTCACCGGTATTACGCGGTTTAGTTTGTGGCGCAATGACCTCTATTGGAGGTTTAGGTCATACATTTCCTTTTCTTATCCCTCAATTTAAACCGGCATTAACATTAGCCATTATTGTAGTAGTGGTTGAACTTGCCGTTATTTCATGGATTCGAAATCATTTTATGGATACACCGCTACTCTCAGCAATATTCCAAGTTGTGGTAGGTGGAATATTGGTATTTATTGTGGGTTGGCTAATTGGTGCAGGATAATTTTGAAGGAAACTTACTAAAGATTGTTGAGAAGTTCGTTTAATGCCTGGGGGCTTATTTTGGTCGGAAATAGTTTTTGTAATCCTGCATTTATACCATATAGGACATTAGTGCCAACATAAAGGTTATTGTTAATCAATGAAATACTTACCAAAGTTATATTGGCATTAGTAGGGATGTGTTGTGCATAAAAACCTTTTTCGCCGGCAGAAGGGGTTAATTTTAAAACGGACCTAACATTATTAAATACAGCAAATACAAGCGTATTTTTGTTAGTAAAGTTTAATGGTAATACTACATTTAAATTGGTAGTGCCTAAGCTTGTGTCCATTGGAGCACCGGCACTAAACCATTGTGAGTGTGTTGATTGTATGGTATAGCCAATAATATGACTCCCATTCATCATTGTATCCCAGTTACTAACGGTACCGGTATTGTCTATTTGCCAGTTAATATCGTATAGTGCACTTGAATTTGGAATACCGCTATAATATTGCATTCCACTTACTGCATCGTCATCTTCCCATTGAATGGTAATAGGCTTGTTTGGATCTATAGATACCGGTTGGTTTTTGCAGGAATAGGTTACATAAAATGCTGAGGCAACAACTAAAGGATATTGACCGGATGTTGCCGAAAGCATGTAGCGAATAAAATCACCTCTTTTTCTTATCTGAATTAATTTTAACTGAACTGAGTCGGTAACAGCATTTAAATTATTGTTTTGGTAAACACAACTTTTCCCAGGTATTTTTATTCTAATATTATTTTTTAGCCATACTGTCGTATCCAAGCTGGGATTAAATAAATTTAAAAAAGGATTTGTTAATCCAATTTGCGATTGTAATGAATCAATAAAACTATTACTAATGGGTTCGTTAGTCCAGGTGGTATCATTAAAAGCCACTCCCTGATAAGGTGTAAACTCATCAGAAAAGTCTTTTTTACAACTGCTAATGGTTATAAAAAGAAGTGCCAAGTAAAAAAGAATTTTTTTCATAGCGTTTGCAATAAGATAGCAATTGATTTATAAATGCTGCCTGCGTCCGTTTAATTGAATACGCGTACCTAAACTAATTCCGGCTGCACCAAAACGTTGATTTACGCCATATAAAGAATTGGTACCTAAAATATTATATCTAAAATATGGTTCAGCAAATACATCCAGCTGCGGTGTTATTCGTCTATAAATTCCTAAGCTACCATAAATGCTGGTTGTAAAACTATGTTCATAAACCCCTGAATTGGATTTACTATTAATGGCAACTACTTGTAAACTGGTATCTAATGTTTCGCCCATATACCATGATGACAGGCCAAAAATAAGTCCTCCATTTATAGTGAAGCGCCAATTGGCATCGGGCATACCAAATTCATAACCCAACATAACCGGTAATTCCACATTCTTATAATGATTCATGCTTTTAATAACCCTATATCCAATTTGTGTTACGGATGAAGTGTCTGTAACCGTTGTTGTGGTACCTTGTGGCGTAGTAATGGTTCTGCGAACTATAACTGTAGTAGTTTGCACCTGATCTTCTTTTCTTTGACTGAACAATTCATTAATTTGGTTGTACTGAATACCTAATTTTAAATAAGTATGTTCACCTATGGTTTTACTAAATCTGGCGCCCACGGTAAAGCCACCACGTAAATGCTCTGTACTATCTTTTTTCTGTAAATAATTAGCACTGGCACCATTGCCTGTAATGGATTTAAAAGTATAATCCGGTGAACCGTATAATTCAATATACCAGTCATTCCTTTGTGCTCCATTGGCGTTGGGGCAGGCATCTAAGCCTAAAATGCGTCTTAAGTTAAGTGGGGGTAGGTGTATTGAATTGGTATTGTATAGTAAGCTGTTTTTTAAAGCAGGCTCAGCATTTACTTGATTATAACCAAAATTATTGCTATTTAAATCATCCCCATCATTAGAAAAATTATTTACGGTTTTATACTTAGCTGATAAGGAGTTAAGGTTGCTATAAGTTTGAGATCTTTTTGATGATGAAATAATAGAGGTTGAGTTTGCTTCGATATTATTGATGTTTACGCTGTTGGAGTTAGCTTTCACATCAGAGTTGGAAGAATTAATACTGTTGGGTGTTTTATTAATTGACAAATTTGAATTATCCTTTTCTGTTGTAGCATTATTTCCATTATTAGGTGTTGCGGAGTAGGCAGGTGTAGTATTCTGTTCGATAGTATTTTTATTTTGACTTGTGTTGTTAAAGAAATAAAATCCGAGCAATAGAGCTGCTATAAAAAAAGTAGCAGCCAGCATAAGCTTTTGGGATGGTGTTAACCAAAATGCTTTAGGCTTTTTTTGTCGCTCAGCCATAATTCGTTCCCACATATCGGGTGGAACGGGGGCGGAGTAGTTTTTCAGTTTATGGCTGAAAAATTCATCCAATTGTTTATCTGTCATTACACAGCAATTTTTTGAAGTTGTAAAATTTGTTCCTGTAATATTTTTCTTGCCTTTACCAGTTGGCTTCTACTAGTACTTGCTTTTATATTTAATAATGTTGCAATTTCTTCATGACTGTATCCTTCTATCACGTTTAAGTTAAACACTATTCTATAACCCGTAGGTAATTGTTGTATGAGTTGCATTAATACTTCTTCACCCAATTGGCTATAGGCAGTAGGTGGAATTTGTGCACTTGATTCTTTTTGGTCATTGACTTCAGAAAATACCAGCTTTTTTTTCTGAATATATTTTAATGCCACATTTACCGTTATTCTACGCATCCACCCTTCAAATGACCCTTCAAATTTGAATTGATTAATGTAATTAAAAATTCTAACAAATGCATCTTGTAACATATCCTCTGCTTCCATGGGGTCTTTGGCATAACGCAAACAAACAGCCATTAACTTACCTGCATACTGCTCATAAAGCATACGCTGGCAAGATGCCTGTTGCTTAATACAGCCTTTAATTATTTCCAACTCTGTCAACTGAGGGGCAGGTTTTATATGTTAACAATAAAAAGATGCCATAGTGGTGCATAATGCTGCCTACTAAGTACTCTTTCCTTAAAAATACCCAATCGTTTTAAATTGTTAACAAAATAGACTGTTAAGGTTGCCTTATTGTTTAATGGTAGAGATTTTTATAGTTGTAAAAATTGTGCTTGAATAAAATCAACTACTTTGGGCAGGCTGTTGGTTTTTTGGAAAACCTGAATTTGTTTATCGGCACCGGTTCCTTCTTCTAAAATAGTATGTATGTATTGTAAAGCGTTTCTGCTGTCTAAATGGTCCACTACATCATCAACAAAATCAAGCAATTCTAAAATGAGCTGACGAGTAGGTACTTCGGTTTCTTTCCCAAAATCAATTAAAGTACCGTCAATTCCATAGCGGCTGGCCCGCCATTTATTTTCATTAATTAAAGCTCTTTGGTAAGAAATAAAATTAAGATTATGGGTGCGTAGTAAATATAGTTTGGCACAAATAGCTTGAAATAGAGCAGCAATTGCAATGGTTTCTTTTATTTTTAAGGGAACATCACAAATCCTAAATTCAACTGTGTTAAAAAATGGATGCACTCTTACATCCCACCAAATTTTTTTAGCATTATCAATGCAATTGGTTTTGATTAATAAGTTAACATAGGCTTCATATGCTTCAATACTTTGAAAATGATCGGGAATACCCGTGCGGGGAAACTTATCAAACACTTTTGAACGAAATGATTTGTATCCGGTAAAACGCCCTTCCCAAAAGGGTGAGTTTGTGCTTAATGCGTACACATGCGGTAAAAAGTAGCGGGCACTATTGGCAATATGTATGGCCATTTTTCTATCTTCTACTCCCACATGTACATGTAATCCAAAAATTAAGTTGCTTCGAGCGGCTTCTTGTAACTCGTTTACAATTTGGTGATAACGATCATGGTCGGTAATTAATTGGCTATTCCAATGGCTAAAAGGATGTGTACCGGCTGCCCCAACAGCCAATCCCATACTATTGGCAATGGCAGAAATATTCCCTCTTAAGGCAGCAACATCATCTAATGCCTCATTAATGTTACTGCAAACATCAGTACCAACTTCTACAACTGCCTGATGCATTTCGGCTTTTACTTTATCTTTCAAAAGTTTTTGTCCCTCAATTACAATTTTTTGTTCATGGCTCTTTAATTCCCGGCTTTCGGGGTCAATAACCATGTATTCTTCTTCAATACCTATTGAAAATTGATGGTAGTTAGGGGTTGACATATATAAAGTTATTTCAATTCTTTATTTTGAAGCATTAATACAATTTGCTTTGTGCGCAACTTCTTTTTACAAATTCACCCCAGGTTAAGTTATCTCTTCCCGGTAGTTGAGTTTGAGCTCTTTCAATAGCAAAATTAGCTGCTGTTTCTACAACCCATTCAAAGTTTTCTTCACCCACACTTGCTTTGTCAGCATCGGGTGCGGGGTTGCAAAAATCAATCGCAAAGGGTATACCGTTACGTACAGCCAGTTCTACGGTATTAAAATCATAGCCTAAGTATTGATTAATTCTGATAACAATATCGGTCATTTCTTGCAATAGTTGCGGTGAAGGATTAAAATGAGCTTCATATCTTAAATGATGCGGATTGCGGGGTTCATAAGGCATTATTCTTACATATTTACCGCCAATACAATAACAGCGATAGTATTCTTCGAAAATAATTTCCTCCTGTAATAGCATTACTAATTGGCCTGTGGTATTATATTTTTCAAAAAAGTCTTCCTCGTTTTTTAATTTAAATACATGTTTCCATCCACCGCCCGCAAAGGGTTTCATATATGCAGGAAAACCAACATATTGAAAAATACTTTCCCAATCTAATGGATATACTAAATTAGCGAATGATGCATCAGAAGTATCATCGGGTAATGAATTTGAAGGTAATATTACTGTTTTAGGAACAGGCACATTTATTTTTGTTGCTAAGCAGTTATTAAAAAATTTTTCATCGGCACTCCACCAAAAAGGGTTATTAATAACGGCGGTCCCACATAAAGCTGCATTTTTTAAATAAGCTCTGTAAAAAGGCACATCTTGGCTAATTCTATCTATAATAACAGTATAACCGCTGTCTTCACCTTGCATAACCTTACTTATTAATACGGGTTCTGCTATAATATCATCTATTTGTTTGTGGTTAATTCTTTCAATAATTGCCTGAGGAAAACTTCTTTCTTTTCCAAACAATATACCTATTTTTTTCATAATATTTAAATTTGAATAATGGTTTTTTCAACAAAGAACTTTTTTAAAAAATTACAACATTAAAATAAGCTTTTTTATTTATGCTGCCATATGTTTATTGAATTTTTTTCTAAAATGAAAATAGTAAGTAACCAGAATACGGAAATGCTTAATGAACAATTGCAGACAAAAATTTAACTTTTGCAATACTTCAATTGTTATATTTGATTTATGCCAATGGACGCTTTGCAAGAAACAACCAAATTCACGGTTGTTGCACATAGTTTATACTCTCAGTACTTAGAACGCAATGTTGAGGTTGAATTTTATGTACCTCCGGATATGCATGTTTTAGAAGAAGTTAGCTTATTGTTTTTTAATGATGGTCAGGATTTGGGTAAAATTCCATTATTAGAAAAATTAAATCAATTGCAGGCTGAAAACAAATTAAATCCACTTTTATGTGTTGGCATTTATTGTGGCGCAGAACGCAAAAGAGAATATGGAGTTGCTTACAGCCCCGATTATTTAGGCCGAGGTGATAAAGCCGGACTATACACAAAATTTATTTTTGATGAGTTACTGCCTTATGTAAGAAAAAAATTTCATGCACCCTCTTTTAAAGAAAAGGCCTTTGCGGGATTTTCGTTAGGTGGGTTAAGTGCTTTGGACATTGTGTGGAACCACGCAACAGAATTTGCTAAAGTAGGTGTATTTAGTGGAAGTTTATGGTGGAGAAGAAAAGCTTACGAGGATGGCTATAATGATGAAACAGACAGGCTTATGCACTTGCAGGTGCAGCATGGTACATTTTATCCGTGGTTACAATTTTTTTTACAATGCGGAACCTTAGACGAAACTGCTGATAGAAATAATAATGGTGTTATTGATAGCATTGATGATACACTTGATTTGATTGTAGCATTAAAGGCTAAAGGTTTTACTGATGCACACATTCATTATTTACTGGTTGAAAATGGTAAACACAATTTTACAACTTGGGGCAGTGCAATGGCTGAATTTTTGTTATGGGGTTGGGGAAAATAAATTATTTCGTTTTTAAATTAATTACATAAAAAAGCCGGAGGCAATTGCTTCCGGCTTTTTTATGTAGGTATTAGTGTAATTAGTTAAACAAGTAACGTATTCCAATTTGTCCTTGCCAGCGTGAGAAAATGCTGGTGTTATCTTGGAAACTATTAACCTGTGGAATTTGGTTTTTAGGATCCTGATATAAGAATGAGAACATGGGTTTACCTGCATTTACACCAGATTGTGCTATCCCTTCAAATTTCAGGAAAGAAGTATTGGTGAAAGTTTTAGCAATGCCCCAGTTTGGATTTAAGAAGTTACCAACATTAATTAAATCGAATGTTAAACGAAGTGTATGGCGGTTTTTACCTGCTTTAATATAGAAGTCTTGAGTAACATTCATATCTAAATGTTTGTACCAAGGTAATACCACTGCATTTCTTTCAGCATATTGACCTCTGTGCTTACTTAAATAGGGGTCTTGTTGAATGAAATTATTCAGTTGATTCCAAATAATATCAGGTGTACGTGTATCTGTTATGGCACCACCACCACCTGTGTTTACAGGCACTAAAACAATGTCTGATTGAGTTTTAGGAATGTAAATTAAGGAACTGTTACCACCTGTAGCAGCATTTACTAAATCGCCTTGGTAGGTATATGAACCAACACCTGCAGTAGCTGCTTCAAATACAAAACCTATTGAAGTTGCATAATGTTTACCATACTCAAAGCGATATTGTGCATAACCGATAACGCGGTGAGGTTGATAGTAACCTGCATAACCTAATTCATCAGAGTTTAAGTCGCCATGTGTAGGTCTGTCTCTCCACATACTTTGTGCAATAGAACCACCATCATTCACATTTTTAGCTTGGCTATAAGTATAGGCAATGCTGGTAGTTAGGTTTTTAACAGAGCGTTGGAACTGAACAGTTGCAGTGTAAGCATATCCTTTATTGGTATTAGCCATTAAAATAGCACTACTAATATTAGGATTAGTTACAGTTGCCCCACCGGCACCAGACCATATTTTGGGTGAAGAGTAACGTAAACGATTATCAGGTCCTACTAATGGTGTTCCTGTTGAAGGAAGGTTTACGTTTTGGAAGTAAACCCCATTCACATCTTTTGAGTAGGTTAATTCAACAGTAGCTACAATATTGCCGGGTAATTTTTGGTCAACAGCACTACTTACCTTCATTACTTGTGGATATTTAAAGTGTGGATCAGTAAATACTAAGTTATAGGAAGTATTGGGCGAAGTAGAGGAAGGTCTGTAGGTATTGATATTTGGACTAAATACCCAAGGTTGACCTGTTGCCGGGTTTGTTGTAGCTTGGAAAAATGAACCAAACTGTACTCCATTGTTACTGGCTTGGTTGCTAATCCATACAAACGGTGGAGGTCCGGCGAATAAACCAAAGCCGCCACGGATTTGTGTTTGGTGGTTATGATTGGGATCCCAGTTAAAGCCAATTCTTGGAGAAATTAATACTTGCGTATTGGGTTTATGGCCTACATCATAAGTTTTACCATATCTAAACTGTAACTGCGAAGCATAAGGGTTAGCAGTAAAACTATTGGTAAATATAGGAGCATCTAAACGCAAACCATAAGTAAGCGTGAAGTTATCCTTCATTCTCCATTTATCCTGTGCAAAAACACCCAATTCATTGGCGCCAACTCTAGCATAGGGGAATGAACCATCCGGCGTTAAAGCATACTGAAGTGTATAGTTTTTGGCAGTAGGAGCACCATTAATGGCACTGTTATAAAAGTCGGTTAAGGTATTAAATTGGTAATCGCCTGCATAGTTTGGTGCAAAACCGTTTACAAACCTTTTAATATAATTCTGAGTACCTAATGTAATTTCATGGTTGCCTTTATACACAGTTAAGATATCAGAAAACTGAAATACATTGGTATTCAATTTATTGTTGTAAGTAAAGGGTTCATATCCAAAGGCAGTATAGCTTTGACCTTGACCATTCATAATGTCAACCATTGGGAAATCTGCCCCGGAAAGACTAGCTCTAAAATCTCTTAAAGCAGTATAACCAATTTGTAATTTGTTGGAAACTCTATTGCTAAAGCGTGTATTTAATTCTCCAATAACAATATTAAAATTGTTGTTGATTCTGTAACCACTACCGCTGAATGGTAATCCTGTTAAGCTAGGTTGACGGTTACCATTTGGAGCGCCACTATTACTGGCCGCAATATCACGATAAGATTTTAAGTAGTTGTACTTTAAAGTGAAAGTACTGTTTTTGCCTACGTTCCAGTCTAAGCGAGCAGTTAACTTATCGCTATAAGTATTGTAGTTATAGTTTTGATAGTTGCCCGGGTTGTATCCATATTTCTGAATTAAGAAATTCTTTAAAGCATCTAAAGTATCGGCTACAGCTTGAGAAATAACACCGGGAACTGAAGCTTGTCCGGGTTTTGCAGCAACATAAGTAGTTGCAGGCTGGCTAATTCTTTCAGATTCAGCACTAACAAATATGAACAATTTGTTTTCAATAATAGGAGCACCAATGGATGCACCACGTAAATTATAAGTATAGCTTGGACGTGGTACAGTGTTCGTTCTTACATTGTATCCTTGTAATCCGGGAGTGCGAATGTAGGTGTAAACAGACCCTTTTACTTGGTTGGTACCACTACGTGTTACTGTATTAACACCTGCACCTGCAAAGCTACCTTGACGAACGTCATAAGGAGAAATATTCACTTGAATTTGTTCAATAGCGTCTAAGCTAATAGGTTGTGAACTAGTTTGTCCACCTAAAGTAGATGCTAAACCAAATGCGTTATTAAAATTAGCACCGTCAACGGTAATGTTATTATAAGAACTATTCATACCGCCAAAGCTCAATCCATTAGCGGAAGGAGTAAGACGTGTAAAATCTTGTAAGCTTCGGTTAATGGTGGGTAAACGTTCTATTTGTGCGCGACTAACAATTTCCTGGCTTCCGGTATGGCCGGTGTTAAACACTTTATCTTGCCTTAAACCCTTTACTTCAACAGTTTTAAGTTCATTGGCTGCTGGTGTTAAACTAAAGTCAGCTTTAAATTCCTGTCCTAATACTAAAAATATATTGTCTTGTTGTTCTGTTCTATAACCCAAAAAGGTAACGGTAATTTGGTAAGGTCCACCCACTTTCATATTGGCCAAGTTGTATCGGCCATCTTTACGGGTTGTGGTTACGTACTTGGTGCCCGTAGGCAAATGAACAGCAGTAACAACAGCACCTTGAATGGGGGTATTTCCGTCCATAACCCTTCCCTGTACGTCGGAAGTGGTTTCTTGTGCTGTTGCATAACTAATGGCCCCAATAAAAAGGGCAAACATAAGTAGCAGTTTTCTTAGCATGTGATTTGATTTTTAATTTTGGTTGCAAAATTGAAGGTTAAAGCTTTAACATTCCTTTGAATGATTGTTACGCTTTCATTAACATACTGCAAAGATTCCGTTAAAAAGAAGAAGCCCCGAATAATTCGAGGCTTCTTTATCAAAATTTAATTGCTATTAAGCTAAAGTTTAAAAGAAGTATCTTAAGCCTAACTGCATACCCCAGGTACTAGCAGTAGTTAGTGTATTCTGCCAAGGCTTAGTTAATAATTGACCATTTAAGGTTTGCATTTTAAAGGTGGGTTGCCCCTGACTGTTTAAACCATTAAAAATTAAGGGTTGAGTAGTTGTGGTTTGTTGACGAACCCCCCACATTTTATTTATCAAATTGCCGGCATTTAAAATATCTACAGAAAGTTGTAAGGTATGTTTTCTTTCACCCACTTTAGCATAAAAGTCCTGTAAAATTCTAACATCGAAAGTACTTAACCACGGCAAGTAAGCAGCATTTCTTTCAGCATCTTTTCCTTTATTGTTTCTTAAATAAGGAGTGTTTTGTACAAACTGTTGGAATGCTGCAGCTTGTTGAGCTGGGGTATAGCTGTAAGCCACACCATTGTATGTACCACTGTTGGTTACAAAAAGAACTTGTGATGGGTCTTTAGGTATATACATTAAATCAATGCCGCTTAAACCATCATTATTAATATCGCCTTGGTACACATAGCTGTAATTGTTTTGTTTAGCTAACTGACCAAAAATGCTGATGGTTGTTGCCATATGATTTAAATATTCCCAACGATAGGAAAGGGTACCGATAAAACGGTGCGGAGTAACATATGATGATGTTGCCAACTGCACGGTATTAGGTGTTCCGGTAGTTGCATTACTGTTCCAAACTGAAGTTGCTTGAGATCCGGGATTAGCACTTACTTCAGAAGCAAAGCTGGCAGTGTAAGCAAATGATCCGTAGAATCCTTTAGCTGCAGCTTTCTGAATTTGGAAAGTAGCAGAACCACTTGATCCTAAAGTTGTGTTCTCCAAAACAATAGCAGTATTCAAGTTGCTGTACACATTCCTTGCAGCAACAGACGAAAATCTTCCTCTGTAATCAATACCATTAATGGTAGCATCCGGATTTTTTAAGTTGGCATTGCGCATTACTACTGCATTAACATCCTTAGTATATAAGAATTCAGTAGTAATTAACCAACCTTTACCCAATTTTTTATCAAATGCTAAGTTGGTACGCCAAACTTGTGGGAACTTAAAGTTGGGATCAATCAACACAATATTAGCATTGTTCGGTAATGCACCGGGAGTAGGGTTGAATTTGCTTAAGTAAGCATCCGGATTGGGATTGAATAAGAAATTTTGTAATTGAGCAGGGTTGTTTACTGCCTGGCCGCTTTGGTACATAAAGCTGTTAGATGGCATATTTGTTAAGAATACAAAAGGTATTCTTCCTGTAAATAAACCGGTACCGCCACGGAATACTAAATTCTCCTCATCTATTTTATAACGGAAACCTACACGTGGTGAGAAATATAATGTGCTTTTGGGCCATTGTCCTGTGGAGTAATGGGTTGGGTTACCATTTTTGTCAGGAAAAGTTAATGCAGCAATGTTGGGGTTAGCCAATGGTTGCTGGGGATAAACAGGTTTATCAATTCTTAAACCATAGGTAATCTTCAACTTGTCATTAACGTTAAACTCATCCTGAGCATAAATGCCCAATTGCCCAATTTTTAAATCGGCTGAATAAGGTGCCGGTGTACCGGGTACTAACGAGAAGGTATATGAGAAGAATACCGGTGCACGATTATTCATAAAATCACTAAGTGAATTATACGCATAGTAACTTGAAGCGCCGGGCATAAACATATTACCTACTCGTTGATATTCATAAGTAGCACCGAAAGTTAAGGTGTGCTTTCCTGCATAATAAGTAAAGTTGTCAGTGGCATTGTAAATGTCATTGATAACATCGTTATTACGAGTAAAGGGGTCATTACCTGCCGACATATAATTTTGTCCATTATTATTGAAAATATCAATAGTAGGGAAAACTTGTCCACCAGGAATGGTTCTGGTATCACGAATTTTGGTAATGGTTGCAATGAACTGGTTTGAGAAGCGACTGTTGAAACTTGAGTTTAATTCAACAGCACCTGATCTAACTAAGTGATTGAAACCGTAGTTAGAATTACTGAAGGCCATTGAACGTAAACTAAAGCGGTTATTGGGCAAACGGCTAATTTGTCCACTTGCACCTACAACTGAAAATGGTGCAGCATTAGGAATACTACTTCCGTTTAATGGGTTCATATCAGTTCCAACCAACTCATTGTATTTAACACTCAATTTGTGCACTTTATTAATGTTCCAGTCAACCTTTAATAATAACTTATGATTGGCTGCAACAAAGTTGGGGAAGTTATCATAAGCCCCCGGGTCATAATTGTAAGTGTTTTTCAGAAAATCTGATAATTTCTTCAAAGAGTCAATTGGGGTTTGTGAAATATTGCCTGTACCACTTCCACCTGTTGGTGAATAGGTAATACCGGGTGAAGTATTTTCTTCATGCTCGTAGTTAGCAAAGAAGAATAATTTGTTTTTAATAATGGGTCCACCTAAAGTAAAACCATAGATTTTTTTGGTAGAAGGTGCTGGGTTTGTTAAAGTAACAGAACCTACTTTTTTACCATTATAATCTTGGTTGCGATATAATGTATAAGCAGAGCCATGGAAAGTGTTGGTACCGCTTTTGGTTACAGCAAAAATACCGGCACCGGTAAAGCCCGATTGGCGAACATCATAAGGTGCAATATTTACTGAAACTTCTTCAATCGCATCTAATGAAATGGGCTGGTTACCACCACCCGGTAAAGGGTCAGAGCTTAAACCAAAGTTATTATTTAGGTTGGCACCATCAACCACCACATTGTTATACCTACCATCGCGACCGGCAAAGCTGTTACCATTAGCCTGAGGGGTAATACGAGTAAAGTCAGTAATACTTCTGCTAATAGTTGGTAAAGTTGATAGTTGTCTTTGTGAAATTTGGGTAGAAGCCCCCGTACGGTCTGTGTTAATTTTCCGTGCTTGTGATGCTACCACCACTTCGGTTAAATTGTTCGTTGCATCTTGCATGGTTACATTGGCAATGTAGGGTTCACCTAAGTTTAGGTAAAAATCCTCTACTACTTCCGGCCTTAAGCCTACATATTTAAACTCAATTTTGTAGGGGCCGCCAATTCTTACGTTAGGCAAAGTGTATTCACCGCTTTTACGCGATACTGTTGTGTACACGGTTCCCGAAGGAATGTGGGTTGCAGTAATTGAAACACCTTCTAAAGGTTTTCCGTCTTGCATTTTTACAAAGCCTTTAATGCTACTGGTGGTTACCTGGGCAAATAGAGTTACCGGTAAGCATAGTAATAGCAATACAAGGACTCGCAGTAGTTTTTTACTAAGCATAATGTTAAATTTTTCAGAGGCAAATAAAATGAATTATTTAGGTTCAGCAACATTAAAATATTAACAAATCGTTGCTTTTTATAAACGTTTACCGATTTTAAGGGGAAATCCACATTTTTTTTAAACAGATAATCGTAATAAACAGGCACTTAATTTTAAACAAAAACCCCCATTAAGCTGTACTTTTGTAGTTAATTATTATATATGTTGAATTCTATTCAAGAAGGTATAGACGCTATTAAAAATGGCCAATTAGTAATTGTTGTTGACGACGAAGACCGTGAAAATGAAGGCGATTTTATTACCGCTGCTCGTAATGTAACTCCCGAAATCATTAATTTCATGACTAAAGAGGGGCGAGGGTTAATATGTGCTCCCATTTCAGAGGCTTTAGCTCAAAAATTGCAGCTAGATTTAATGGTGAATCAAAACACCGCTTTACATGAAACCCCTTTTACCGTTAGTGTGGATTTGCTAGGACATGGTTGTACTACGGGTATTAGTGCTCACGACCGTGCAAAAACTGTTCAAGCCTTAATAGACCCAAATACTAAACCTGAAGATTTAGGTCGTCCCGGGCATATTTTCCCTTTACGTGCCAAAAACGGTGGTGTACTTCGTAGAACTGGGCACACCGAAGCTACCGTTGATTTGGCTAGGTTGGCGGGTTTTGAAGAAGCAGGGGTTTTAGTAGAAATTATGAATGAAGATGGTAGTATGGCCCGATTACCACAATTGCTTGATATTGCTAAAAAATTCAATTTAAAAATAATTTCTATAAAAGATTTAATTGAATACCGCTTAAAACAAGATTCATTAATTGAAGAAGTTACTAGGGTTGAAATGCCCACTAAATACGGCTACTTTAAGCTGGTTGCTTTTAAAGAAAAACTTACCGGGGGTGAACATTTAGCACTAATTAAAGGTGAATGGAAAGCTGGCGACCCTGTTTTAACTCGTGTTCATAGCAGTTGTTTTACAGGTGATATTTTAGGAAGTTTTCGATGTGATTGTGGTGAACAATTACACAAAGCCATGCAAATGGTTCAGGCTGAAGGTAAAGGTGTTATTTTATACATGAACCAAGAAGGACGAGGTATTGGATTAATGAATAAACTAAAAGCCTATAAATTGCAGGAAGAAGGTATGGATACCGTTGAAGCGAATTTACATTTAGGTTTTGGAATGGATGAGCGTGATTATGGTGTTGGCGCACAAATACTTAGGGCATTAAATGTAACAAAACTGCGTTTAATGAGTAACAATCCTAAAAAAAGAGCTGCTTTAAAAGGTTATGGTTTGGAAATTGTAGAAGTTGTGCCTATTGAAATTCCACCTAATCCCTTTAACGAAAAATACCTGCAAACCAAGCGCGATAAAATGGGGCATGAAATTTTAAAGAAATAAGCATAAAAAAAGCGGTAATGTTTTTTAAACATTACCGCTTTAACTTTTATCTGTCTTTTAAATAAGCTTCCTCTCGTTCATACTCTTTTTCATAAGCTTTTATAATGGCTTTTACCAGCCTATGTCTTACTACATCTTCTTCAGACAATTCAACATGTTCAATACCTTCAATGTTTTGTAAAATACGGGTTGCCTTGTGTAAACCACTTCTTTGATTACGCGGCAAATCAATTTGGGTAGGATCGCCTGTTATAATTGCCTTTGCATTGGCACCAATACGGGTTAAAAACATTTTTAATTGTAAATCATTGGTATTTTGTGCTTCATCTAAAATAATAAAGGCATTATCTAAAGTTCTACCACGCATATAAGCCAAGGGCGCAATTTCTATGGTGCGCGTAGTCATGTAATAACCCAATTTGTCGGCAGGTATCATATCATCTAATGCATCATACAATGGCCTTAAATAAGGGTCAATTTTTTCTTTTAAATCACCGGGCAAAAAACCCAAACTTTCTCCCGCTTCAACTGCGGGGCGAGTTAAAATTATTTTTTTAACCACCTTGTTTTTTAAAGCACGTACCGCTAATGCAACTGCAGTGTAGGTTTTACCCGTTCCGGCAGGACCAATGGCAAAAACAATATCATTTTTATCAATGGCTTGTACCATTTTTTTCTGGTTGGCAGTACGGGCACGAACAGTTTTACCATTGGGGCCAAATACCAAAATGTCATTGGGATGCCTATCAATAAAATGGTCTACAGTTTCGGCATCATCACCACCCAGTATTTGTTCAAAGTAGTTTTCACTTAAATGACCATTTCGTTCTAAATATTGCAGTATAAGTTCAATTTTTTCTTTGGCTGCATCAATTTGTTCCGGTGCACCGCTAATTTTAATTTGTGTGCCTCTTGATAAGATTTTTAATAATGGAAATTTCTTTTTCAATAAATCAAACTTGCCGTTGTTTACACCAAAAAACTCAATGGGGTTAACATTGTTTAGGCTAATAATTGTATCTGTCAATGTATTTGGATTTTAGGGTTAACAAATAAGGTTAATAATAAGTAACCGCTTCTTTCAAATTTAATTTTTTTATTCATTTAATTACAAACTTGTTTATGCACATGTGTGGAAAGAATTTTTATGTCATAGTAACACCTATCATTACAAGCTTGTTGTAATTTAATGAATATAACAGCAGTTAACCATTATTATTTTGTTAACAACATGGATTTGTTGGAATGATTATTTTCTTATTATTCAGGATGTATTAAATGCATAATTCCCGAAGTAGCAATTTGTAAGCCTACACAAAAAACCAAAAATGCACTTAAGCGATTTACTATTTGTCCGCCCTTTTCACCTAATTTTTTAATGAGTATGGGGGTGTAAGCATAACTTAAAAAAATAACAACGGCCATTAGCAAAACCGCAAAAATTAATGCGCCTAAATTGATGAAATACGCAGATATTTTTTTGGCATTGCCATGTGCACTTAAAGTTAACAAAACAGAAATAGTGCCGGCACCGGTTGTCATTGGAAAGGATAATGGATAGAATAAAATTTTATTAACACTGGCCATATCCGTATCCGTATCAGGGCTTTTAGTTTCTTCTTTCGGCTTAACATCATTGTTAGATGATAATAATTGCCAACCCATTTTGCAAATTAAAATGCCACCCGCAATTTGTACCACCGGTATTGAAATGCCAAACAATTTGAAAATCCAACTGCCAATAATAGTTGCAACAGCACAAATCATAAAACTGTAAATGGCAATTTTCTTAGCTGCAATTATTCTTTGGGCTCTTGTTAAATGATCAAGCAAGGGGTCCATTATTAATGCAGTACCGATTGGATTTACGGGAGGAAACAATGCGACAAATCCTATAAAAGCAAGGTTTAAAATATTAAAAATAACATTCATTTTTTATGCAGGGTTTGAGGTATTGGTGGGTTGTTTTTGACTATCTAATTTTTTTAATATTTCCAATATCAATTCATTTTGTTTTTCTAAGCGCAGTAAAATGGTTTCAATTTCCATTTCTGATTTTTGGTTAATTCTGAAATCAGTTTCTGCTCTTATTTCTGCATGTATGCCTTGTAGGTTCTGTCCAACCATAATTAAAGGCATTAACAGTAGCTGAATTAAGTTTGAAATAAATAGCCAAAGTACAAATGCCGGGTAGGGGTCAAAACGGTAAGCCTTCGGCCCTAAAGTATTCCATAATAACCACAAAGCTGACCAGCTAAAAATTAAAATGAAAAAACCCATGCTGCCCACTTTTATGGTAATCCACAAGGCTAGTTTATTAAGTGGAGTTAGTTGTTGCTTATATGCCGTATTTACATTTACTACAGGGCTATCTGGTGAAACCATATTATTATTGTTAATAATTTCATTAATTGTATTCATAATGCAAAACAGATTATGATTATTTAATTTTTTTAAGTTGATGGATCGTTTCTTCAGGCGATTTTGAATGAAATATAGAACTGCCTGCCACTAAAACATCTGCCCCGCTGTGCATTACCGCCGAAGCATTATCAAGTGATATGCCGCCATCAACTTCAATTAATACTTGAGGAGCTATTTTATTAATTTTTTGTTTCAATTCTTTTATTTTTATTAAAGAGTGGGCTATAAATGATTGACCGCCAAAACCCGGGTTTACGCTCATTATTAAAACCATATCAATATCGGTCAGCACATTTTCAATCATACAAATTGGTGTATGTGGATTTAATGCTACGCCCACCTTTATTCCTAAATTTTTTATTTGTTGTATATTTCTGTGCAAATGCGGACAAGCTTCAACATGTACTGTAATACTATCTGCACCGGCTTTTTTAAAATCTTCTACATATTTTTCCGGTTCTACAATCATTAAATGTACATCTAATGTTTTAGTGGTAGCTTTTCGTATGGCTTCAACAATGGGAATACCAAAACTGATATTGGGCACAAAACGACCATCCATTACATCTAAATGAAACCAATCTGCCTCACTTGCATTTAATCGCTGACATTCATTTTTTAAGTCTAAAAAATTCGCAGCTAAAATAGAGGGTGCTATGATTGGCATAATATTTTTTATTTTTCAATTTTAGGAAATATAAGCATGCAAATTTACTGATTTTGTAATCGGTTTATTGCAGTTGCAGCTTCATGCAAGGATGGGTCTAAGGTAAGAGATGTTTGATAGTTTTTAATGGCTTCATTTTTCTTTTGCATAGCCTCATAACACTTTGCTTGCCAGTAATAGGCATCTGCATAGGTATTATTTACCTGTGAAGCAAGTTGAAATATTTGTAAAGCATGCGTGTAATCTTTTTTATCAAAATAAATAAACCCTTTTTCCATGTAGGCTTCCATTAAAGTAAAATTTAAATTAATGCTTTGGTTAAACATGCTTAAAGCTTTTTCTGTTTGCCCGGTTCGGGCATAGTAAACACCTTCTATAAAACTACAATTGGCATCAATGGCTCTGCCTAGTTTTAAATCTAACACTTGATTGCATAAATCAATGGCAGTTATATTTTTTTGTTCGGCATATAAATTAGCCAATGATAATAGTGCATTGGCGTCAGGATATATTTCAATAGCATGCTTATAAGCATCAATGGCGCCGGCAGTATCTTCCGCATTTTCTAACAAATGTCCTTTTCTATACCATAACTCATAGTTGAATTTGTCGTTCATAATTAATGAATCAATTTGTTGAACAGCGGGCTTAAACATATTCAAACTATCTAAAGCATCCACTAATTTCATTCGCAAGGATATACTGTCAGGATGGGCATTTACGGTTTGTTGAAGCTTAGAAATGTAGGGATTAATAACATTCGTTTTGTTTGCACTGGCATCATCGAATTGTTTATCGGTTTTAGCTTCATGGCAAGCCATTACCATAAAAAAAAGAAAAAATATAATTAGGTATTTGCTTGGTTGCATAGCTGTTATATTACTTAATGACAGATAGCGTATAAATTTAATTGAACACTTGAATTATTTGTACTTGCAAAAGTAATGGGCTATATGCCAAAAAAATTTAAAAATAAGCTTTCTAATTATCTTACAGCCTTGCTTAATATTTAATTTGTACTGATGTAATGTTTTTTGCAGCTGAAAGTTTTATCTTCGGTGCTTTAAAATTAAAAAAATGAATACCGTTAACACTTTATTACTCTTTATTCATAGTTGGTTGCGTTGGATAATTTTGATTTTACTTTTAGTTGGCATTTTTAATAGCCTTTCAAAAATGCAACGACCATTGAGTAATGTGGCTAAAAAAATGAATTTATGGTTAATGATTGCTGCACATATTACATTACTAATTGGGTTGTATCAGTATTTTTTTGGTCCAATAGGTTTTGTGTTTTTCAGAACAATGGGGGTGGCGGAAGTAATGAAGAATCCGGTATATCGTTTTTGGGCGGTGGAACATATTACAGGAATGATTATTGCCATTATTTTAATTACTATTACTCGGGGCATTGCTAAAAAGGACATGGAACCGGCCAGAAAAAACAAGAAACTTTTGGTGTTGTATATTTTTGCTTTAATCATCATTATAGCCTCCATTCCTTGGCCGGGAAGATTTGGTGATTTACCACTTTTCCGTGGGCTTTAACATAAAAATTTTCATTTTTTATAAAAGAGGCTTTCGCCTCTTTTTTTTATCTTTGAAGGAAGCAGATTGTTATGCCTTATTTCAGAAATTTTATTTATTGGATAGATAAGCGGAAATGGAAATATGTTTTTTTGCTTACTATGTTGGAACTCTCAGGTCATTATTGCTCCAACTAAATTGTAAACCTATTTTTTATTCTCAAATCTTTTAATGTATGCCTTATTATATTCAACGAGGAAGTCTTCCTCCAAAACGTCATACCCAATTTCGGCAGGCCGATGGCTCATTATATGCCGAGCAATTATTTTCCACTGAAGGTTTCAGTAGCGATTACACTTTAATGTACCATTACCATCCACCTACCCAAATTATTAAGGTAGACGAACCCATTAATTGTATGCCTGAAATAGCTGAAGAAAAAATGCTCAAGCATCGTTGCTTCGAAACATTTCAGGTGAAGCCTGAAGCGGATTATTTAAAAAGTAGAAAGCCCTTATTGGTGAATAATGATTGTGCAATTTCTGTTGCCGCACCGGAAAAAAGCATGGAAGGATATTTTTATAAAAATGCTGATGCAGATGAACTTATATTTATTCATGAAGGCAATGGTATCTTGCATTCTCAATATGGTGATTTGTACTTTCAATATGGTGATTACATTGTTATTCCTCGTGGCACTATTTACCAAATTAGCTTTCAAAGTGCACATAACCGATTATTCATTGTTGAGTCATACAGCCCTATACGTTTTCCCAAAAAATATGTCAGTAAAAATGGACAATTATTGGAACATTCACCTTACACTGAACGCGATTTAAAATTACCTGAATTTAAGGAACCCATAAATGCCAAAGGCGATTTTTTAATTGAAACAAAAAAACGTGGAATGCTTTATGGTATTCATTATGCCAATCATCCTTTCGACGTTGTGGGATGGGACGGCTGCTGCTATCCTTACATTTTAAGTATTCACGATTTTGAACCAATTACCGGACGTGTGCACCAACCGCCTCCGGTGCATTTAACCTTTGAAGCTAATAATTTTGTTGTATGCAGCTTTGTTCCGCGGTTATACGATTATCATCCATTAGCTATTCCTGCACCTTATAATCACAGTAATATTGATAGTGATGAAGTATTGTATTATGTTGATGGTGATTTTATGAGCAGAAAAAATGTAACAAGGGGAATGATTACTTTGCATCCTGCGGGTATTCCTCATGGACCTCATCCCGGTGCAGTTGAAAAAAGTATCGGAAAAAAAGAAACACAAGAGCTAGCTGTAATGGTGGATACGTTTCATCCTTTACAATTAACTAAAACCGTTTTGGGAATTGAAAATAAAGATTATATTATGAGTTGGGCAGAATAATGATTACATAATTGCTTAAAACAATTATCATTGAAATGAAGAGCTGTTACCCAATTAGCGTAGCAGCTTTTTTAATGTCAAAATTCAAGTGTTGAAATTTTATATTATAAATTAAAATAATTAAAAATTATTATTGCTTGAAAAATTAAATCATACCATTGCCCAACCTTTAAATTTTATGGCTTTTGGTCTGCTCACAATTGCTTCTTCTAAATGCTCACCAAATTTTAGAAAGGTTTTTAGGCGTTGATTGATGAAGGGTTTAATATAGTTGATACTTTTCTGGTGTATGATATAGCTGCGATTAATTCTGAAAAATTCTGCAGGATTAAGTTGTGTTTCAAGTTCATCTAAATTATAATTAATTAAAAATTTTTGCCCTGAATGGCTAAAAAGATTCACTAACTTATTTTCTGATTTAAAAAATGAAATGTCACTGATGGGTATTAAATATTGTTTGCTACCCAGTCTTCCCCAAAATTGCTTCATGTATCCATTTCTGCTTTCTTCCGGATATTCTTTAAATTGTTTAATCAGTTGTAGTTTATCTAAAGCAATTTTTAAATGTTTTTTAGTAATTGGCTTTAATAAATAATGTATGCTAAAATAATTAAATATATCTAAAGAATAAGCAGCTTGTGTTCCCATAAAAATAATAGGGCATTTAAAATTTTGCTTACCTAAAAGTTCAAATGCATTACCACCTTTTAATTCTACATTCATGAAAATAGCGTCAGGCAATTGATGAGTTGCAAACCATTGGTACGCTTCATTTATTTCACAAACCAACAATTCAACAACTATGTTGGAATGCATATGATGCAATAGTTGTTTCAAGCGTTTCGCGCTTAAAATATCTTTTTCTATAATTAGTACCTGCATAGCAAATAAATTAGTGAATTGTTTGTGTAAAGTCCATTTGCTAAATACTAAAGTGTACTTTAAAATATTTCTAACAACAAATTATATTAAGTTTCATTATAACAGTTAATCTTTCATATTGGTTCATATTATAAAACTTTTACTGCAGTATTGACTTTCTATTATAGTTTAATGTTTGAACATTTTTTAATGTAATAACATAAATATGAAAAAGCCTTTCACAATGGGAGTTAGTGAAAGGCTTTTTACATAAGTTATATTTGAGTATTACAATTGAATCTTTAGGGTAGCAAAACCCGATCAATTACATGCACTACACCATTGGTAGCCATTATGTTTGTTGCTATAATATTAGAGGCAGTGGTGTTACCGTTACCCTTAACGGTTGCACCGCCCATTAAGGAAATTGTTAGTTTTTCAGAATTTAAAGTAGTGGGTTGGGCACCCTGTGTTAAGTCAGATGAAAATACCCTGCCCGCAATAACATGGTAAGTGAGTATTGAAGTTAAAGTAGCAGGGTCGGCATTGTTTATATCATTAACGGTAGCAAAACCTGCTGCTCGAAATGCTGCATTGGTAGGTGCAAATACGGTAAACGGACCGGGACCTGAAAGTACAGCTGCTACATTCACTGAACCCTGACTGGCACGAAGTACTGCTGCAACTAAATAACTAAAACTAGTATCGCTTTGAGCTACCTGAACAATATTGCCAATTGGGGGAATCAATACTCTTGCAATGGCATGAATAACACCGTTACTGGCCATTATATCGGCTTGGGTTACCGGAATACCATTTACAAAAACACCATTAGCATTCTTAGTAACAAAAACAGAATCGCCACTGGCCGTAATTACTTTCGCATTTGGTCCTGCAGGTACATTAGCTGCCGGTATGTTGGCTGGAATTGTGTGATATAATAATAAGGTGCTTAGCTGGCTGGGTGTCAATGCATTAATGGTAGAAGCAGTAATTCCACTTCCGGCAAATGCAGTGTCGCTGGGCGCAAAAACAGTAAAGGGACCCGGTCCGTTTAATGTGGTTGCTAAATTGGCTTTTACCACTGCGCTTTTCAATAAACTAAAGTTTGAATTGTTAGAAACAATGGTAGTAATAGTTTGCTGATTAGTTGATGGATTATTTGAGCTTTTCTTGCAGGCAGTTCCAACCAATATTATGGCCGACGCCAATAAACCCATTGCAACTGTTTTGAATAATATTTTTTTCATAACGGTAACATTTTGTTTAATTTTTATAACATCAATCTCAAACAACAGTTATGCAACTGTTACTGAACTGTATATTTTAATGGCTGAATTGTTTTTTTTGAGTAAATTTTCACAATTACACACCCAAAAGATGTAACTAAAAAAGAAGCTTATTAAAATGCCTATAATGTTTTTTGAAAAAAATGAATGCTAAATTTTATTGGCATATTTTTTTTATATTCATGTTCTAAAACTTACCAATATGATACCGTTTCACGAACTTAAAGTAGGTAATTATGTTAAATGCACCTATAATGGAAAACAATGGGATGGCGAAGTAACTGATTTGAACAATGATGAAAAACAGGTTTGTGTGGCTACGGAAGTGCAGGAGTTTTGGTATTCACCTGATGCGCTTGATCCATTACCTTTAAATGATGAACAGTTGCAACGTTTAAAGTTCAAGAAAGAACAAATGCCTGATGGGTCCGTCAAATATAGCAAAGGTGCTTTTAGAATGCTAATTCCCGGTGATGGTGATTTTTCTGCCATCGATTTATGGTATAGAGAAGACAGGCGCTATCATCCTAATGTACACTTTATACATCAACTCCAAAATCATTATAGTGACATGACTAAAATTCATTTGACTACAGAACCTATGTAATAAATATTTCAATCATTTCCACTCATCATAAATAAAGGCAGTTCTTTTGGACTGCTTTTTTTGTTTAATTATATTCACGCTTTAATTGTTATACACTCAATCATTGTTAATAAATTCTACATTATGCGTAAATGGATGTTGTTTTTGTTGCTATTGCAATTTTCTTTAGTAAGCTTTTCTCAACAAGAAGTTACCAGCCCCGACGAATTTTTAGGATATACAGTCGGTAATAAATTTTCCAGGCATCATCAAATAGTTGATTATTTTAAATTAGTTGCTAAACAACGCCCTGATTGGGTTAAAATAATACCCTATGGTAAAACAAATGAAGGACGTGAATTGCTGGTAGCGGTTATAGCAACCCCGAATAATCTTCAAAGAATTGAAGATATACGCAAAAATAATTTACGGATAACCGGTATGTTGAAAGACGGTATAGCAGCAAATACAACTAATGCAGTACCCATTGTTTGGCTAAGTTATAATGTGCATGGAAATGAAGCGGCATCAAGTGAAGCGGCTATGTTAACGCTTTATACATTGGTGAAGCCCGATAATACTGAAGCACAGAAATGGTTACAAAATGAAGTAGTCATTATGGATCCATGTATAAACCCTGACGGGCGTGATAGATATATCAACTGGTATAATAGTGTAGTAGGGGCACAAATGAATGTTGATATACAATCTCGCGAGCACATGGAACCTTGGCCGGGCGGAAGAACCAATCATTATAATTTTGACTTAAACAGAGATTGGGCTTGGCAAACACAAGTAGAAACACAACAACGTTTAAAGCTATACCAACAATGGATGCCAGAAGTGCATGTTGATTACCATGAACAAGGTTTTAATGAGCCCTATTATTTTGCACCTGCAGCTGAACCCTATCACGAAGTAATTACTCAATGGCAACGCGATTTTCAACAATTGATTGGGAAAAATAATGCATCTTATTTCGATAAAAATGGTTGGTTGTATTTCACCAAAGAACGTTTCGATTTATTTTATCCATCCTATGGCGATACCTATCCAATTTATGATGGTGCCATAGGAATGACATTTGAACAAGGCGGCATACGTGCAGGTCTTGGTGTAATTAATGATGATGGTGATACTTTAACTCTGCGCGATAGAGTATTGCATCATTTCACTACCGGAATTTCTACTGTTCAGGTAAGTGCTGAACAACACCAACAATTAGTAGATAATTTTAAAAAATATTTCGATAATAACAATAATGCAGTTAATAACATTTATAAGACATACATTGTTACCAGTAATGATGCTAACAAGATAAATGCAGTTAAAGAGTTGCTAGATAAAAATAATATTGAGTATGGTATTGTGGAAGCAAATAATTTAAAAGGTTTTCACTATTCTACAAATGCTGTTGAAAATGTTCAGTTACAAAAATATCAACTAGCAGTATCCATGTTCCAGCCCAAAAGCAGCTTAGCCAGAGTTTTGTTTGAACCTGCCTCAAAACTCTCTGATAGTGCCACTTATGATATTACAGCTTGGAGTATACCCTATACATTTGGAGTAGATGCATATGCTTTAAATGATAAACTTAATTTAAAACCATTTGTAGCCAATGTAATCAATGCAAATAGTATTCCTACAAGTACTTATGGTTACATTATCCCTTATCAGTCTTTCAACGCTGCCCGTTTGTTAGCTTATTTAACCAATAATCATGTAAAAGTTAGGGTTACAGCTAAGCCTATTACATACAATAATATAACTTATCCTGTTGGTACTTTATTGGTATTAAAAACGAGTAATGAATACGTAAATTGGGTATCGTTGGTAAAAAATGCAGCCGTTAAGTACAATATTTTACCCGTAGAGGTAACTACAGGTTTAATGCAAAAAGGTCCTGATTTTGGTAGTCCTGATATTTCCGTAATAAATGTGCCTAAGGTTGCATTAATTACAGGTGAGCAAAGCTCAGCAACCGATGCCGGTGAAGTTTGGAATTATTTTGATAAGGCCTTGGAGTATCCTGTTACATTATTAAATGCAACTGATATTTATCGGTTGAATTTGAATACCTATAATGTAATTATTGTACCCGATGGATATTATAAGGTTTTTAATGATAAATCTGTGGCAGACAAACTAAAAAGTTTTGTAACCGCAGGTGGAAAATTAATTACTATTCAAAATGCTACCGCTTTAATTGGTACCAATATTTTTGGATTAAAGCAAAAAGAAATAAATACAGAAGACACAATAAATATTCGCCAGCTTCCGGTTTACAATGAGTCTGAGAGAAAAGACCTATCTTTTTCTATACCGGGAAGTATTTATAGCGTGCAATTAGATAATACGCATCCACTTGCATATGGATATGATAAAATTTATTATACACTAAAGCAAAATACAGATGTATATGAATTATTAAATAAAGGTTGGAATGTTGGTACCATTGCAGGTAATAATTATGTTGCCGGATTTGTTGGCAGTAAAATAAAAAATAAGCTGAACAACGGTGTACTATTTGGTGCACTGAAGTTTGGAAAAGGTAATTACGTATTTATGGCTGATGACCCTATATTTAGAATGTTTTGGGAGAACGGGAAATTAATGTTAGCGAATGCCATTTTTATGGTGCAATAATAAATGCTAAAAAATGTATATGTAATAAAGCCCGTTAGATAACGGGCTTTTTAATGGAATGTTATCTTCAGCAATCAAATAATTTTTTGTATATTGTTCATAAAAAAATGAATCCATTTTGGTCGCAATTTATATATCATCAAATTTTACGAAAGAAAAGTGTTGTTATTGAAAAAACAGATTCTAATTATAAAAAAGCCAAAGGATTTCGTTTTTTTAAATTACTGTTTTATAGGTTTTTGAAAGATGTTGTTTTGCTGGTTGGTGGTATTCTATCTGCTGCTTTTGGTTTAAAAGGGTTTTTGTTGCCTAATAAGTTTATTGATGGCGGTGTTACCGGAATTTCTTTGTTAATGGCTGCATTAACCCACTTGCCAATTTATGTTTACATTATCATAATAAATATTCCATTCATCTTATTGGCATTTCGAGTCATTAATCAAGTATTTGCTATTAAGTCAACGTTAGCTATTGCAGGGTTGGCAATTAGTTTAGCCTTATTAAATTTTCCGGTAATCACTAATGATCATTTGTTGGTAGCTGTGTTTGGCGGATTCTTCCTTGGTGCCGGAATTGGGCTTTCGGTACGTGGGGGTGCTGTTATTGATGGTACTGAAATTTTGGCTATTTTCTTAAGTAAAAAATTACGTACTACTATTGGCGATATTATTGTAGTAATTAACCTTATTATCTTTTCTGCAGCAGCTTATTTATTATCTATTGAAGCTGCAATGTATTCTTTAATAACCTATTTGGCTGCATCAAAAACGCTTGATTTTATAGTTGAAGGTATTGATGAATATATAGGTGTAACCATTATTTCACCACACCATGAAACTATTCGACAAATGATTATACATAAAATGGGTAGGGGCGTTACTGTTTACAGTGGTAAAAGAGGCTTCGGGAAAAATGGTGAAACCAAAGAAGTGGATATTATTTATACTGTTGTTACAAGGCTTGAACTAAATAAGCTAAATGCGGAAATTGAGCGGATAGATTCCAATGCATTTGTAGTGATGAGCAGTGTGAAAGATACAAAAGGAGGTATGATTAAAAAGCGAAGTGTATAACATTTTGATTTTGTTTATTTTTTAGTTTATGTTTTCCTACATGTAACTTTCATAAACTCTTATTGCACAGTAACTTTAAAAATAGCAATTTTGACTGTTCATGTATATGCAAATAAATTTTTATGCGCTCAAAAAACATGTTAAGTAATTCAAAACTTTCTAAAAATATTCCTCAAACTCCCAAAAATATTTTTGAAGAAATTTTCTTGCAATCCACCGTAAGCACACAAATTCTGGATAAAGAAGGGTGGTGTGTACGCATTAATAAAAAATTGTCTGAAATATTCGGTGTTTTACCTGAAGATATAGAAGGTAAGAAGTATAATATTTTTCAAGATGCAGAAATTAAAAAGCATGGTATTGATAAATTATTAAAAAAAGTATATACTGAAAAGTCAATTGAACAATGGGAGGTATTTTTTAACATTGATAACGCCTCAAAATCACAAAACATTCCCATTGCTTTGCCGGTAACAAAGTGGTTTTCGAATACGGCCTATCCGGTTTTGAATGAAAATGGAGAATTGGAAAATGTAATTATTCAACATCAGGATATTACCCTGCAGAAGGAAAATAGTTTACGACTAAAGGCGAGTGAAGAAAGCCTTCAAAAAATTTTTAATTCTTCACCTGTGGGGCTTTTGCTTTCCAATACAGAGAATGAGGAAATTATAATGGTAAACCGCGCGGTTGAGCAATTAATTGGTTTGCCTTCCAAAAAAATTGTAGGCAAATCAGTTGCTTATTTTCTAGCCGATAAAGCTGACCAAAAAAAATATGTTACTTCCATTAAACAGTTTGGAAAAGTAAGAAATATGGAAGTGGCGCTTAAAAAAGCAAACAATCAACTTGTTACTTGCTATGCCTCTGGTGATGTTGTTGAAATGAATGGCGAATCACTTTTTTTAACAGGGATTGTAAATATTTCCGAACTAAAGCAAACCCAATATGCGTTACAACAAAGTGAAGCCAAGTTTAAGAATTTAATTGAAGATTTACAGGTTGGATTATTGGTAATGGATGAACATGCAAAAATTTTAATGTTTAATAAAGCAGCATCTAATTTATTGGGTTATTCTTCCGAGCAATTATTAGGTAAATCAGCTTATGATACCGATTGGAAAGTAATTCGTGATGATGGCACATTTATGCCGGGTAATGAATTTCCGGTTCCAATTGTTGTAGAAACATTACAACCTGTGCACAATTGTACCATGGGCATGTACAGACCTCTTTATCATGATTGGATTTGGCTTTTAGTTGATGCCATACCCGTTTTTGATGAGAATCATAATCTTCAACAAATTATTTGCACTTTTAGCGATATTACAGAAAAGAAACAGTTAGAAAAACAAATTCAAAACCAACAAATTAAAGAACAACAACTAATTACAGAGGCAATTATTCAAAGCCAGGAAGAACAGCGTGAAGAAATGGGCCGCGAGTTGCACGATAACATTAATCAATTATTAGCCGGTGCAAAAATATATTTAGACATGGCTATTAAAAATGCATCCATGAGTCATGATTTAATGTATAAAAGCATGGATATTTTAGATAAGGCCATACAGGAAATCAGAAAAATCAGCAAAATGTTAGTTGCACCATCATTGGAAGAAGACAGTTTACAACTTTTGGTAAAAGATTTGGTAAATACCCTTAATAATAATGGTGTGGTGAAGTTCAAATTTGTATTTGATAATTTTATAGAAGAAGGTTTAAGCAAAAATATTAAGCTTGTTTTGTATAGAATTATTCAAGAACAAATGAATAATATTTTAAAGCATGCAAAAGCTACCGAAGCAGTAATTGAACTTAATTCGGAAAATGGCTATGTGTATTTAACCTTAAAAGATAATGGTCAAGGGTTTGATACTTCTGCAAAGCCAAAGGGAATTGGCTTGCGAAATATAGCTAACCGTTTATTATTAAATAATGGTAAAATGTACATCGATTCATCACCCGGGAACGGTTGTACATTACATGCAAGTATTTTAATTGAAAATGATGATGAAAGATTATAAATTTTTTAATAGAATGATATATGCTGGAAGATGATCACTGTAACCATTTTTAAATTGCATTCCTTCCCATGAACGCATAGGATAACCTTTGTATTTACCTGAAGATTCTAATAAATAAGGTGCATTATAAATACTGCTTTTATAAAAATAAAAACCCGATTGTTGTTTATCAATCCATTCGGTTGATAGGATGATTTGATCAAATAATGACCATGCATCTTGGAAAGCTAAAGTTCCATTGCCATTTTTAAACATGTTAAAAAATGGGTTGTACAAACCATTATACCTTTCATACTTAACTTCTTTGGCGTCTAAAATATTGTAAATGCTGGTATTGTTTGGATTATCATTGAAATCGCCCATTACCAGTATCTTTCTTTTATAATCTATTCTTTTAATACTATCTATATGATTTTTTAAAATTTGTGCTACTTCTAAACGGGCAGCTTCACTATGTTGGGTACCTCCATATCTTGAAGGCCAATGGTTCACATAAACATCAACTAATTCACCATCTAACCAACCTTCCACCCATAAAATATCTCTCGTAAACTTGCTTTCTTTGCTTTTTCCTGATAATATAACGGATATTGGCCTACTTTGCAATATTTTGAAATAATTGGGCTGATATAACAAAGCAACGTCAATGCCTCTCAAATCTTTACTGTCAAAGTGTATATATGAATAATTACCACTTCGTAAGTATGAATGATTAATTAAGTCGTTTAACACTAACTCATTCTCAATTTCAGCCAAACCTATTAGTGCCGGCAATATTACTTGGTTGGCAAATGCATCTTTTCCAATTCCCGCAATTACATACGCAATGTTATTCAGCTTTGAGTAATAATTTGTACTTGTATAATTCCTCATTCCTTTAGGGGTAAATTCTTCATCTCTGTATTTGTTACTTGCAATGGTATCATAAAAATTTTCAACATTATAAAATGCTATGATAGCCGATTTATAAATATTCTTTTTTTGAGCATAGCTTATGCCGGCTATGAATAGCAGAAAAAATAATATGTTTTTCATAGCAAATATCTTATAAAATAAAAATATTAAAAAATGATTAAAGTAATTAAAAAATGTATTAAATTTATTTTTATAATCCTGCTATACTTGTGGGTAAAGGGCATGATTGTAAAAATTAATAAGCAGGCTAAAGTTTTGAAAACAATATCCATATGCACTATACCTGGCTTATTCTGCTACTATTAACGTTAAATTGTGCTTATGCCCAAACAGTTAATGATACAACCAATAAAGTACTTTGGGAAAATTGGCGTCAATTACAACAACAAACCAGTGATGAAATAGGCTTGATTGCTTTAGATGATGCTGAACTGGCGGATGAAAATTTTAATGCCTATGCTTCATTATTAAATGCCGGAAAAGACGTGTTATATAATGCCGCAGCATTTAATTGGAATATAGCACGATTTTCAATGCGTGGATATTCTAAAAATTTGTTTTCTACCTATTTTAATGGAGTGCCGCTTGATAATTTAATTAATGGAGGTAACCTTGTCAATTTGTGGAATGGATTAACCGATGTTTTTAAGAATAGAGAACTTGTATTAGGATTGCAACAAAATAATTTTTCTTTTGGCAATTTAGGAACTGTGGTGAATATAGTTGTTAAACCCAATACTCAATCCAAGCAAAACATAATTAATGTTGCTTTTTCTAATAGAGCATATGCTAACAGGAATGCATTAACTCACTATACAGGAAAATTAAATAATGGGTGGGCATTCGTTTACAGTGCAGCATGGCAGTGGGCAAATGAAAATTATGTACCGGGTACCGGTATGAAAAATTTTGCTTCATTCTTCTCTGCAGAAAAAAGTTTGAATAATAAACATTTTTTCACATTTAATTTTTTGGGAAATTATAATAGTAACAATATGGCAGCACCTGCAACAGAAGAATTAATGTTGCTAAGCAATAGCAGATATTATAATGCTAATTGGGGATATCAAAACGGGAAGAAGAGAAATGCGGTTGTCAGAAGAACAATTCAACCCATTGCGCTTATGAATTACCATTGGCAAATGGATGCCCTTAGTTCTTTTAAAATTGGGCTTTTAGCAGGAATAAGCTTACAAAAGCAAAGCGGTTTCGATTGGAATAATGTTCCTGACCCTCGTCCGGACTATTATAAGTATTTGCCCTCATTTCAAGCTGATTCTGTTTTACGAAATGCCATTCAAAATTATTTAATAAAGCACCCGGACGCTTTACAAATTAATTGGAGCAATCTATACACCGTAAACAGTAATAATAAAGAAACAATATTCAATGTTAATGGTAATACTAATGAAAGTTTTACCGGTTTAAGAAGCAGATATATACTAAGAGATAATCATATAAACACAATTCATTTCGCCGCAAGTACAATTTATCAAAAAGTATTTACAAATAATTGGCAATTAAATATAGGTGCGCAAATACAATATCAACAGAGTCATTATTTTCAATCGGTAAATGATTTATTGGGTGGCGACTTTTGGGTAAACTGGAATCAATTTGCCATTGCTACAAACAATAATAATTCAAATAGTATTCAATATAATTTGTTACAACCTAATCAGTTAATAAAAGAAGGCGGCAAGTATGGCTATGATTTTGATGCGTCCGTATTTAAGTTATCGAGGTTTCTACAAGTAGTTAAGCAGTTTAAAAAAGTTGACATTAATATAGCTGAATGTATTGGCTACACTCAACTTCAACGGAATGGAAGGGTACAAAACGGACTATTTCCCGATAATTCTTTTGGAATGTCAAAGCAATTAACTTTTTTGAATTATGGAATGAAATTAGGTGTTACTTATAAGCAAAACGGTAAAAATTATTTCAATCTTAATTTATTGCAGCAGTCATTACCACCAAATTTTTTCGATGTATTTATTTCACCAAAATTCAATTCGTTTATGCAGGAAGATATTCGCTCTGTGCAATATAAGTCAGCCGAATTCAATTATTATAAAAATACAAACACTTTAAAGTTAAGAATTACCGGATTTTATACAGCAATCAACAATCTTTCTAAAATATACACCTATTACGATGACGATATTTTTTCATTCATAAATAATGAATTAACTAACATAGCACAAAGGCATATGGGTATAGAATTTGGTGCAGAATGGCGATACAATGACAAATGGCAATTTTCTACTGCATTTGTTTTGGGCGATTATAGCTATACCAACCGTGCTAAAGCTACCTTAAGAGTAGAGAATACTGCTGCTATTATTCAGAAAGATATAGTTTATTGGAAAAATTTTAAAGTTCCGGGTTCACCTCAAAAAGCTGCTAATTTTTCTATAACGTATAGGCCATTGCGTAATGCGTATATGAGTGTTTCAACAAATTATTTAAGTGATAATTGGATGCAGCTCAATCCCATTAGAAGAACCTCAAGAGCAGTGCAAGGGTTAGATGCAAAAAGTATAGCTTTTGCTAATGTTATTCAACCCGGTGAGCTTCCGAAATACCTGTTTGTTAATCTTTTTGCTGCTTTTCAACTAAATGTTCCTAAAAGCAATATTATAAAATTAAAGCCTATTTGGATAAGTACAGGTGTAACTAATTTATTGAACAACCAGCAAATGTTCAGTAGTGCTTATGAGCAAATGCGATTTGATTTTGCTTCTCAAGATATTTCAAAATTTGCTCCTAAATATTTTTCAGCATATGGTACACAATTTTTTATCAGTACAAGTATAAAATTTTAAAATCAATACTATGATGAACAAGTTTACTATTTGCATCTGGTTTGTTTTTTCATTTGTTCTATTCAATTGTTGTACAAAACCTTTTGATGCACCTCCTGAAAATAATATTGCATTGCCTAATGCCAATACTACAATAAGGAATGTTAAACAGCTTCATATAAAGAATAATTTTGAAAAAATAGCAGATGAATTAATTATTCAGGGAATTGTTATTGCAAATGATAAAAGCGGTAATTGGTATAAGCAAATTATTATTCAAGATGAAAGTGGCGGAATTGTAGTTAGAATGGATGCTAATAACTTATATGCCAACTTCCCGGTTGGCAGGAAGGTTGCCATTAAATTGAAAGATTTGTATTTAGGCGATTATGGAGGAGTTATTCAATTAGGAATGGGCATTGATAATGCGGATCCCAATAATCCAACCTTAATGCCTATACCAATGTCATTGTTCGATAAATATATTATTAAAGGCACATTCAATAATATGTTAGCACCTAAATCAGTAAACATAAATGCCTTTACTACAAACCTACAAGATACATTACAAAGCACATTAATTCAATTAGAAAATGTTGAATTTTCAATATCTGATTTAGATAAAACTTATGCCGATGCTTTGAATAAGCAAGCTTTGAATTTAACCATTAAAAATTGTTCAGGAAATACTATTTCATTGCGAACCAGCGGATATGCAAATTTTGCTTCTATTAAAGTGCCCAATGGCAATGGAAAATTAGTTGCTGTTTATTCCATATTCGGCAATGCAAAACAACTATTTATTCGTGACACGGCTGATGTAAATTTTTACAATTCCCGATGCGGGAACCCAGGGTTTACTAAAATTACAATATCCGAACTTAGAAACATGTACAACGGTACGCCATTGGTTTTGAACGATAATAAATTAATTACAGGTAATGTAATTACAGATGCAGTTAATGGAAATATTGCTCCTAACGATATAGTTGTACAGGAAAGTAATAATGGTGCGGGTATTGTTGTTCGTTTAAAAACATTACATCATTATAAGCAAGGTGATTCATTATCCATTTTTTTAAAAAATGGAATTTTAAGCAAAGAAAATGGTGTTTTAGTGTTAAAGAATATAGATAGTAGTGTTATACAAATAAATTCTTACGCAAAAGCCATTGAGGCAAAGCAAATGACCATTCAACAACTTAAATTAAATGCTAAGCTGTTAGAAAGCACTTTAATTCAAATTCACTATCCCATTTTAAATGGTAATATTTGGAATGAGCATATGACAATTTCTGATGCTACCGGTTCAATAAATTGTAGTACCCTATTGTCTGCCAGCTTTTACAATGTTCATTTGTCCGTACAACCTATTAAAACTATAACCGGTTGGTTAAGTTTTATGGATACATTGCCTGTTTTATACATTCGAAATTTAAATGATGTTGAATTATTACCCGCCAATAACTCAAATGTAAATAATGCTATTTATTTAAATGCTTCGCCACTGGTATTTAATTTTAATGATATTGGAAATGGGCTTCCTACAGGTTGTTTTGTATATACTAATGCAACCAATAATAGTTTGGGAACTGTTGCTGCATTTAATGTAACTAAAACAAGTTGGGGTAACACATCAGGTGGTTTTAAAAATTGCGCTTCTGCTTTAGGTATGTCATCATCAGCTACTACCGCGCAGCAAGATAATGCAAGCAATAGAGCAATTGCTTTGCGTCAAACCTCAACAGGTGGCTTTGATCCTGGAGCAGCTTTTGTTTTACATTTAGCCAATACCATAGGTAAAAAAAATTTACAAATTTCGTTTCAACTACAATCGTTAGATGTTAATAGTGCCAGAACGGCTAGTTGGGTAATAGAATATGGATTAGGCGAAACACCATCCCTATTCAATCAGGTGCCCGTAACAGGTAATTTGATTACCGGAAACAGTCAATTTGGTTCACAACAAGTTCTTGTTAATTTCAATAATTTATTGAATAATATTAGTAGTGAAATTTGGATTCGTATAGTTACCAAAACAACCACGAGTGGAAGCGGTAGCCGGCCTGTTTCAGCAATAGATGATCTTATAATAAGCTGGGATAATTAAAATTGTCAGCTTGTCAGTTTTTTGAATATGGTATTTATTTTGCTAAAAATTGTTGAAGTTAAAAAAGACATTATATCCATAATGTTTCGATTAACTTACCTGACAATTTTTCAATTATTCAATATAAACTGCTATCTATATGCAAAAAGGACAAATTAGGGTTCAAACTGAGAACATTTTTCCTATTATCAAAAAGTTTTTATATAGTGATCATGAAATTTTTCTGCGCGAATTGGTAAGTAATGCGGTTGATGCTGTTCAAAAGTTAAAAACATTGTCATCAATTGGTGAATTTAAAGGTGAACTGGGTGATTTAAATATTGAAGTTGCATTAGATGCTAAAGAAAAAACCATTACCATAACAGATAACGGTGTGGGAATGACTAAAGAAGAAGTTGATAAATATTTAAATCAAGTGGCATTTAGTGGAGCGGAAGAATTTTTGTCAAAATATAAGGATGCAAATATTATTGGTCATTTTGGTTTAGGTTTTTACAGTTCATTCATGGTGGCTGAAAAAGTTGAATTACTTACACAAAGCCATAATGCTGATGCGGCAACAGTTTACTGGAGTTGTGATGGTAGTCCGGAGTTTGAATTGTACGAAGTTGAAAAACGAAATAGAGGTACAAAAATAATTTTACATGTTGCTGAAGACAGTAAAGAGTTTTTAGATGGCCATAGGTTAAAGGGAATTTTAGAAAAATTCTGCAAGTTTTTACCGGTACCCATTTATTTTAAAGATGCAGCTGAAGAAAAGAAAGGGGATGAAGCCCCAACTCCAATTAATAACGTTGCACCTATTTGGATAAAAAAGCCCAGCGAATTAACAAAAGAGGATTACGAAAAATTTTATAGAGAATTATATCCTTTTGGCGAAACTCCATTATTTTGGATTCATTTGAATGTTGATTATCCATTTAATTTAACCGGTATTCTTTACTTCCCAAAAATTAAACAAAGCCACGAAATTCAAAAGGATAAAATACAGCTTTATTGTAATCAGGTATTTGTTACCGACGAGGTAAAAGATATTGTACCTGAATTTTTAATGCTTTTGCATGGTGTAATTGATAGCCCTGATATTCCATTGAATGTTAGCCGAAGTTATTTACAGGGCGATCCAAATGTCCGTAAAATCAATAATCATATTACTAAAAAAGTAGCAGATAAATTAGAAGAAATTTTCAATAATGATAGGGCTTCTTTTGAAGAAAAATGGGAGAGCTTAGGTTTATTTGTGAAGTATGGTATGATGACTGATGACAAATTTTTAGAAAAAGCCAACAAGTTTTTAATTATGGAAGAAGCGTTGGCCGATGATACAAACCCGGAAAATAAACCCAAGTTTTTTACATTAGATGAATATAAAAATGAAACAAGCGCTTTACAAAAAAACAAAGAAGGTAAACATGTAATTTTATATACAACCCAGCCTGTTCAACAACATGCATTTATAAAAGCATGCAACGAAAAGGGTTTCAAAGTTGTAAAAATGGAAACCCTAATTGATGCTGCTTTTATTAACACCATGGAAATGAAATGGGAAAATGTACATTTTGTTAGGGTAGATGCAGATATTGTTGATAATTTAATTGACAAACAAGAACACAACGACATAGTATTATCGAAAGATGAACAGGAGGCCTTGAAAAATTTATTTAATTTTTCTATTAATGATTTACATGTTACTGTTGAAGTAAAAGGCTTAACTCCCGATGCTACACCGGTAGTTGCTACTCGTCCGGAATTTATGCGTCGTATGAAAGATATGGGGGCAATAGGTGGTGGAATGGCAGCATTTTATGCTCAGATGCCCGATGAAGTAACATTAACTATTAATGGTAATCATCCAATCTTTCAAAAAATATTAAAAATGGAAGATAAAGATCAACAAGAAAAGCAAGTAAGGAATTTGGCCGATTTGGCATTGCTTTCTCAAGGATTGTTAAAAGGCAATTATTTAACAGGTTTCATTAACCGCAATATTGAATTAATGCACCAACAAGTAGCAGAAAAGGCATAAATAATTTTTTTATTTTTTTAAAAACAGGCCAATTCATAAAATGGATTGGCCTGTTTAATAAACATAAACTATAATAAATAGTAAAACTATTTATTCTGTTTCAATTGCTTATGCCTGTACATTTTTTTGACGATATGTTATGCCATTCTCAGATATATTTTTATGTGCGGGCTTCATATCAATTACCCGAATTTGTAAGTTTTTCTCGCCCATATATTCATTTTCATCTATTGTACAAACCAGGTTTACAGGATTTTGATTGGCTAATAAATGAAATTGATGTGCCATATTAAACCCAATGCCGGTAATGGATAATTTATCTTGTTTTATTACGAAGCGTATATGTTCATTTTTTACAATCTTGGAATAACCCGTATCGGTTACTTCCTTCAGCATGAAAACCGGCTGCATGTTATCAGGGCCAAAGGGTTCCATTTGGTTAATAATGTTATAAAATCCCTGAGTAATATCTTTCAACTCAATGATGGCATCTATAATAATTTCAGGTATTAGTAAATTAGGATGAATAGTTTCTTTAACAACATTTTCAAATGCATTTGAAAATGCATGTAAATTTTCGGCTTTTAATGTTAAACCAGCAGCAGCAAAATGACCGCCATATCCAATTAAATAATCCTTGCATGCATATATAGCCTCGTATAAGTTAAAGCCCGCAACGCTTCGGGCACTTCCGGTAATGTAATCACCGCTTTTGGTTAATACAATAGTAGGTTTATAATGTTTTTCAATTAAACGGCTGGCTACAATGCCTACAACTCCTTTATGCCAGTGTTCTTTATAAACAACGGTAGAGCATTTGTGTATATGATTTTTATCTTCTTCAATTAAGGCCAATGCCTCTGCGGTTATGCTGGAATCAGCTTCCTTTCTGTCTGTATTGTCATTGTGCAGCATTTCAGCTAATTGCAAAGCTGTTGTTATATCCTTTTCTATAAATAGCTGTACGGCTTTTTTAGCATCATCCATTCTGCCTGCAGCATTTACCCTGGGTGCTATAATAAATACCAGGTTATTAATACGAACTTCCTTTTGCATGCCGGCCAGTTGTAATAAAGCTTTGATGCCTGCACAAGGCTTTTCATTTACTTTTTTTAAACCGTAGTAAGCTAAAACCCTGTTTTCGCCTGTAATGGGCACTATATCTGCTGCAATGGCACAAGCAACCAAGTCTAGATATTCAAATGGGGCCGATTCCGGAAGTTGTAATTTTTCCGATAAGGCTGTTATTAATTTAAAACCCACACCACAGCCGCATAAATCTTTATAAGGATAATTGCAATTGCTTTGTTTGGGATTTAAAATAGCAACTGCCGGTGGAAGTATCTTATCGGGTAAGTGGTGATCGCATACAATGAAATCAATGTTTAAATTCTTGGCGTATTGAATTAATTCAACACTTTTAATGCCGCAATCTAATGAAATAATTAAGCTATAGTTGTTTTCATTGGCATAATCTATACCCAGTTGGCTAATACCATATCCTTCTTTATATCTGTGAGGAATGTAGAAACCTACATGAGGGTATATGCTTTGTAAAAATTGAAATAGACAAGCAACTGAAGTTGTTCCATCCACATCATAATCACCATACACCAATATTTTTTCATTATTTTCAAATGCCAGCATTATTCTAGCAACTGCTTTATCCATATCTTTCATTAACCATGGGCTATGCAAATCCGAAAGTTGGGGGCGAAAAAATTGTTTAGCTTTATCATAACTATCAATACCGCGTTGTACTAAAATTTGGCAAATTACCCGGTTCACTTTTAGTGAAGCCTGCAATTGCAATACTTTATTTTCATCCCATTCCGGTAGAGTCCAGCGTTTTTCCATGTAGTGAAAATGAATAGTTTTTTTATGGTGAAGATATTGGTTAATTCAATAAAATTTTCCAAGAATGATTTTTATGCGGTAAGTGAATTTAGTATTCGAAATTATTATTGCCTAATATTTTCTATCCGTAGTGTATCGCACCATTTCTTCCAAGGCATCACGTGTTTCCGATTGAGGAAATCCAAATAAAATAGCGAGTGCCTCATCTCTAAATTGATTCATAACGGAAACGGTGTATTCAATTCCCCCACTATCATTTACCCAATTTATTACCTGTTGCACTTTTGTTTTATTCTTGTTTTCATTTTTTAAGATATAAATAATTTCTCGTTTTTGTTTGTTTGAGCAATTATTGAGCGTATAAATTAAGGGTAGGGTTAATTTTTTTTCTTTAATGTCATTGCCTGTGGGTTTCCCAACATTATTGCTTCCATAGTCAAACAAATCATCTTTAATTTGAAATGCCATACCTACTTTTTCCCCAAATAGTCGCATTTGTTCAACTTGTTGTTCATTTTGAAAAGTTGTAGCAGCACCTGCTGCACAAGCTGATGCCAGTAATGAAGCAGTTTTGCCTTTAATAATTTCGTAATAAGTACTTTCGTTAATATTTAAACTTCTGGCTTTTTCCATTTGCAGTAATTCACCTTCACTCATTTGTTTTACTGCTTCGGATAATATTTTTAAAATGTTGAAATCGTTATTGTTGAGTGATAATAATAATCCTTTTGAAAGCAAATAATCACCTACTAAAACCGCTACTTTATTTTTCCAAAGGGCATTAATTGAAAAGAATCCCCGCCGTTCCATGGCTTCATCAACCACATCATCATGTACCAATGTGGCGGTATGTAATAATTCAACTAATGAAGCAGCCCGGTAGGTACTTTCATTAACGGGGGCTCCTAATTTAGCTGAAAGTAAAACAAACATGGGTCGTAATTGCTTCCCTTTTCTTTTTACAATGTATTGCATTATCCTATCTAGAAGGGGTACCCTGCTCTGAACAGCTGTTTTAAAATGCTTTTCAAAAGCATCTAATTCATTTTTAATTACCTGAAGCGCTAAATCCATGCCTATTTTATATAAAGTGCTGCAATATAAACATTCTAACCAGCAGATAACAGTATGTTAAAACCAAAAGTTGTACAATAATTTTATAAATGCAACGTTTTTGGGGAAATAACTGTCTTTTCAGGCAGTTATGTAAAAACATAATATAAAATTTGATTGTTCATTCCGATTACAATACTTTTGTCGGGAATTTTATCATCAACATTAAACATAAGCTATGGCAAGCAAAAAGTACATTTCGTTATTTGCGGCAATGTTTGTTCTGTTTCAGAGCATTGGTTTTGCGCAAACATCAACAGATTGGGGATGGGATTGGAAAGATAGTTCCAAAATTCCCACCAAAAGAATTCCTCAATACAATGAGTTTTTAAACAACCAATACCCTTATCCTGCTAAACCTCGCGATCAGTGGGAATTAGGTTTAAGTGCCGGTAGCTCATTCATTTTGGGCGACAGAGCAATTTTAACCGGTGGTTACAATGGTGGTATTGTTGGTGGCATTTCGCTTCGCAAATCACTTAGCCATGTTTTCTCATTAAGAGGTGCATACAACGGATCAATCGTTTCTATCCCTAGCAATGCTAGCGGCTTTGTATGGGCAAAAAATTATACCCATATGGGATCAATTGATGCGATTGCATCTTTAAATTCTATGAGTCACTACAGAGGTAATCCTAAATGGGATATTTATGTATTTGGTGGTTACTCTTTAATTTATACAAGAGTAATGACTAACCAAGGTGGTTCATTGCACAACTTATATTATCCTCAAACAAACTTAATCGGTACTTCTAATTTCCCTAACGATGTACCTGCTGTAAACGGTCGTCATACTTGGGCATTAATGCATGGTTTAAGCTATGGTGCCGGTATCTCTTACAAAATAAGCAACAGAGTTAACATTGGTATTGAACAAAGATTTACTGTTCCTATGTTCGGTAACGATTATTTAGATGGTAATAAGTTAGGTAACTCTGGCGATCAATACAGCTTCTCAACTGCTCATTTAAACATTAACTTAGGTAAAACTGCTAAAAGAGTTCAACCCTTATGGTGGATTAACCCCTACAACTATGAATACAATGAGTTGAACAGCCCCAAGCACATGAAAATGCCTAAAGTTGTATTGCCTGATGCTGATGGTGATGGTGTAACTGACCAATTTGACTTAGAGCCCAACACACCTGCCGGTGCACCTGTTGACTCTCATGGTAGAGCAAAAGATACCGATGGTGATGGTGTTCCTGACTATAGAGATAAAGAAATCTTAACTCCACAAAGCTGTTTCCCTGTTAATGCCGACGGTGTTGGTACTTGCCCAGAACCAGCATGTTGCAAAGAGTTAAGAGATATGATTGCTAATATGCAAAAAGCTCCGGTATGTAATATCAATAGCTTACCCAGTGTACAGTTTAAAAAAGGAAGTAAACTGAGCAAAGAAGCTATGCAATTATTAGATGCAGCAGCTGCCAGCATTAAAGCAAATCCTGATTGTAAAGTAAAAGTTATTGGCCATCCTGCTGCCAGCAAAGCCGCTCAACAAATGGCTTGGGAAAGAGTAAATGCCGTAATTAAATACTTAGTTGATAAACAAGGTATTTCTGAAAGCAGATTCATCTTCTCATACGATGGTGGTTCAGGCGATGCTAATACTATTGACTTACAAGGAACTACTGAAGATGGTCCAAATACAGTTCCTGCTCCTCATCCAAACTTAAGAAGCAGAAACTAATTAAATAATAGTTTTCTTACTTGAAAAAGCCCCATTTTGGGGCTTTTTTCAGTTATTTAACCTGTCTACAATATACCTTTCAATCAATGATAAATATTTGCGTAGATTTAAAAAAAATAGCAAAAATTAACGTATACTTAAAAGCTGCATAGTTATATTGCAAAATTATTTACCTTCGCAAACTTGTATGAAGAAACTTGTATTGTTTTCATTAGTGATAATAGTTGGATTTACTGCCTGTTCGCGCAAAGGGGTTAGGCTTCAAAGAAGCCATCGCTTTTCGCAAATATTAAAAAGTAAAGACATAGATTACAAGTTTAAAATGGCTGAACAATTTTATGTAAACAAGAAATACAACTTTGCTCAGCAGCTCTTTGAAGATTTATTTCCGTACGTGAAAGGTACTGATAGGTACGAGGATATGTACTATAAATTGGCTTATTGCTATTACTATCAAAAAGATTATTTGAACGCAGAAAATTATTTTAAAACATTCACAGAAACATTCCCTTCCAGCGTAAAATCGGAAGAATGTGAATATATGCGTGCTTATACTTTTTATAAACAATCACCCAAACCTGAATTAGACCAAACCAATACCAATAAAGCCATTGGTTTAATGCAGGCCTTTATCAATATGCACCCCGGTTCACCTAAAGTAAATGAGGCCAACCATATTATTGATTTATGCAGAGAAAAGCTGGAAACCAAAGATTATTTGAATGCTCAATTGTATTATAACTTAGGCTATTATAAAGCTGCTGCCATTACTTTTTCGGGTGTTTTGGACAATTATCCTGATTCAAAGAATGGTGATTTATACAAATATCAAGCAGTGCTTTCTTATTTTAAATATGCTGAAATGAGTTATCCGGACAAACAATTAGAACGTTATGAGAAGGTAAAAGCCGATTGTTCTGAATTCATGGATCGTTTTCAAGGAAGCAAATACACCAACGAAATACAAAAAATAAAAACAGAAACAAATAACTTAATAAAAAACATACAAAATGAGCAAGCTAAGAAGACAGCTCAGCGCTAATATACCTAGCTCTGTTGAGCCTAAAAGTTTGAAAGATATTAAAGAAATTACCGGCAATCTTTACGAATCTATTGCCATAGTTGCACGTCGTGCCAATCAAATTAATATTACGCTTCGTGAAGAGTTGCACAATAAGTTAGATGAATTCGCCAGTCACACGGATAGCTTGGAAGAAATTCATGAAAACAAAGAACAAATTGAAATTTCTCGTGCTTATGAAAAAATGCCTAATCCCGCAATATTGGCATTAAATGAATTTATGGAAGGAAAAATTTATTACAGATTAAATACTGACAACGACTTGTTTCGCTAATAGTTTTAAATATCTTTATAATTAATAAAAAATAGGCAGTATATATTTTTATACTGCCTGTTTTATTAATTGAAATAAATTTCAATATATGCTTCAAAATAAGAAAATTTTAATTGGTATTACTGGCAGTATTGCAGCATATAAAATAATAGGTCTGGTAAGGATGCTAACAAAACAGGGTGCGGAAGTAAAAGTAATTATGACACCATCTGCTACAAAGTTTGTTAGTCCTTTGGTTTTGGAAACACTTAGCAAAAATGTGGTATTGCAAAACTTATCCAGTGCATCTACTTGGGCAAACCATGTAGAGCTTGGACGTTGGGCCGATGTTTTTTTGATAGCCCCTTTAAGTGCAAACACATTGGCTAAGATGGCCAATGGCATTTGCGAAAATTTATTGTTGGCTGTTTACTTCTCCGCCACATGTCCCGTAGCCGTTGCCCCTGCAATGGATGAAGATATGTGGAAACATCCTTCAACAAAACGTAATTTGAAATTGCTTGAACAAGATGGAGTTGCCGTAATGCCTGTTGGTTATGGTGAATTAGCCAGCGGTTTAGTCGGTGAGGGGCGTTTGGCCGAACCTGAAAATATCATTAATTTTTTGGTTGCTCATTTTTTTAGAGGACACTTATTGCAACATAAAAAAGTACTGGTAACTGCCGGCCCTACTTATGAACCCATCGATCCGGTTCGTTTTGTTGGCAATCATTCATCGGGAAAAATGGGTTTTGCAATTGCTGAAGCTTGTTTTTTGCAAGGTGCTGATGTAGTTTTAGTTGCAGGTCCTTCCTCTGAAAAACTGAACTATGATGAAATAAAGCGCATAAATATTACTACTGCCAATGAAATGTTGGAACAATGCAAAACTGAAGCACCAACAGCAGATATTATCATAATGAATGCGGCGGTAGCTGATTTTACTCCTGTTCAGCAAGCAACACAGAAAATTAAAAAAGAAAAATCAGAATCGGAATGGCAGTTGACTTTAGTTAAAACAACTGATATATTAGCTTTATTAGGTCATAGTAAGCTTCCGCATCAATATGTTATGGGCTTTGCCTTAGAAACAGAAAATGAACTTAAAAATTCCTTAGAAAAATTAAATGCAAAAAAAATTGATAGTATTGTCCTAAATTCACTCAATAATGCACATGCAGGTTTTGGTTTCGATACCAACCAAGTTACCATTATTTCAAAAAACGGTAATCAAGAGGTTGTACCATTAAAATCTAAAACCGAAGTGGCAAAAGAAATTGTTGTTTTTATAAGTAAAGAAATAAATGCGTAATTTTTTTATTATATTACTTGTCTTTTCTTTTTCATTGGTTCATTTTGGTTTTGCCCAAGAGTTGCAAGCCAAGGTAACTATTAATGCAAGCAGGGTAAATACTACTATTGATAAAAAAATTTTTACAACACTACAGTCACAATTAACCAATTTTTTAAATAGTCGTAAGTGGACTGACGATCAATTCAACCCTGCCGAAAAAATTGTTTGTAGTTTCTTGTTCAATATTGAATCAATGCCACAAACCAATGTGTTTACTTCTTCTTTAATAATTCAGGCAGCCAGGCCAGTTTATAATAGTACCTATCAGGCGGCATTGGTAAATTTTCAAGATCCGGATGTAACATTTAAATATATTGAATTTCAACCAATTGAATTTAATGATAATAGAGTACAGGGAAGCGATCCCTTGGTAGCCAATTTAACTGCTGTATTAGCATATTATGCTTATGTTATTATTGGTTTGGATTATGATTCGTTTGCGCCAAAAGCAGGTCAGCCCTATTTTTTAAAAGCGCAAAATATTGTTAATAATGCACCCGAAGATGCCAGTATTAGTGGCTGGCGCGCATTTGATGGTTTACGAAACCGATATTGGTTAGTTGATAATTTAACAAACAATGCCAACAATATTTTGCATACTGTTATTTATGATTACTATCGTTTAGGCTTAGATAATATGTATGATAATGAGCAACAAGGCCGTTCAGGTGTATTGCAAGCATTAAATTTATTACAATCATTTAATCGGGAACACCCTAATACCATGTTCGTTCAATTTTTTATGCAAACAAAAGTGCAGGAATTAATTGGCTTATTTGTAAAAGCAAATGCTGATGAGAAAATGAAAGCACTTGATGTTTTCACCAATTTAGATGTAGGTAATGCAACAAAATACAAAGAACAATTGCAACTGTAATTTAATATATTATTATTTTCTAAATATAAAATGAAGAAATTTTTAATCCTGATTTGTTTTTTTATCGCACTAACTGCATGTAACCATCATAAATCTGAAATGCCCATACTTAATTTCGATACTATGAAAGTGGTAATGTGGGATTTGTTGAATGCTAATGAATGGAATAACATGAAGGCAGGGCAGGATACCGTGTTTAGAAAAATGAGAGATGATCGAAAACAATTTGAACAGGTTTTTTATTGGCACCATATTACTAAAAGCAGCTTTTACCATAGTTTGTCCTATTACGAACAGCATCCCGATAAAATGAAAAAATTAATTGACTCACTTTCGGCATATGGCAAACGTATTACCATGCAACCGGTTGATTCTCTTAAATTAAACAAATAGCCTGAAAGTTCTACGCTATTTTTTATTCCTCATGCTAAGAATATTTGTATTAAATTGCAAGTGAACAATTGTTAGTTTTAGCGATTGTGGTAATTTTCATTTTTCTAAAATCAACTTAAAATAAAGTATGAATAAGGTAGTATCAAATGCCCAAGAAGCCATCCAACCAATTGAAAGTGGTTCAACAATAATGTTGGGTGGTTTTGGTTTAAATGGCATTCCTGAAAATTGTATTGCGGCATTAGTACAAAAAGGAATTAATCAATTGACTTGCATATCGAACAATGCAGGGGTTGACGATTTTGGATTAGGATTGTTGTTGCAAAAAAAACAAATAAAAAAAATGATTAGCAGTTATGTTGGTGAGAATGCAGAATTTGAACGACAGTTGTTGAATGGTGAATTAGAAGTTGATTTAATTCCTCAAGGAACTTTAGCTACTCGTATTCAAATGGCAGCCATGGGTATTCCTGCTTTTTATACACCCGCCGGATTCGGAACCGAGGTGGCTTTTGGTAAAGAGGTCCGCTATTTTAATAATAAACCTTATTTAATGGAACTGGCATTGCATGCCGATTTTGCTATTGTAAAAGCTTGGAAAGGAGATACAATGGGAAACCTTGTATTTAGGAAAACTACCCGCAACTTTTCTACTTCAATGGCAAAAGCCGGTAATATTACAATTGCAGAAGTAGAGCATTTAGTACAGCCCGGTGAAATTGACCCCGATGATGTACATGTTGCAGGTATATATGTACATAAAATTTTTCAAGGAGTTAATTACGAAAAACGAATAGAAAAGCGCACTGTTAAAATAGTTAATAAATAATTTATTTATTTTAATACACATATTTATGGCATTAGATAAATTTGGGATAGCTAAACGGATTGCCAAAGAACTGAAAGATGGCATGTATGTTAATTTAGGTATTGGCATACCTACTTTAGTAGCAAATTATGTTCCTGAAAATATGACCATTATATTTCAATCTGAAAATGGCATTTTGGGAATGGGGCCTTATCCGACTGAAGAAGAAGTAGATGCCGATTTAATTAATGCCGGAAAAGAAACTGTAACGCTTATTAAAGGCGCTGCTTTATTTGACAGTGCAGAAAGTTTTGGAATGATAAGAGCCGGAAAAATTGATTTAACTGTACTAGGTGCTATGGAGGTTAGTGAACAAGGCGATATAGCTAACTGGAAAATTCCCGGTAAAATGGTTAAAGGAATGGGCGGCGCTATGGATTTAGTGGCCAGTGCAAAAAATATTATCGTTGCCATGATGCATACAAATCCAAAAGGAGAAAGTAAGTTATTACCGGCTTGCACATTACCATTAACAGGATTGCGATGTGTAAAAAAGGTAATTACCGACTTGGCTGTTTTAGAAATTACCCCAGATGGTTTTCTGTTAAAAGAGAAAGCACCCGGAGTTACTGTTGAAGAAATTAAAAGAAAAACTTTGGGAAAGCTGATTTGCCCTGATAATGTGCCTGACATAGAACTTTAATCACTAATAATTTTAATAAGTTAAAGGCTTTATAAAACTTTAACCTTTGCCTATGCTAAGAGCAGGTACATTATATTTGATGTAAATGATGAAGAAAACTTTTCCATTAATTGTTGTTTTAATATCTCTATCGCTTGTCGGGTTATTTTTATTACAGGCTTCCTGGTTAAAAAACTTACTGGCAGTTAGGCAGGAGCAACTACAGCGTAATGTAAAAGAGGCTTGTATTAATGTAGCTGTTGATTTAAGTAAAAGCATGCATTATACACCATCACTTCGTTTTCCAAAACGCCCCGGTTTTAGAATTGCCAATGATTTTTTAAGTTTAATAAAGCCACCCGCCATAAGCGACCGATTTTCTCAACAGGATATTGATCAAAAATTAAGATCTGCATTTCATAAGTCGAATATTAAAGATTTAAATTTTGAGTTTGCCATTACCAACAACAATGATGAAATAGAGATGAAGTCACCGGGCTTCGAAAAAGAATTTTGGGACACACTGCACAATCGTAGAATTTTTGTTCCGGTAATGCCTGAAAGTGGAAGTGATTTAGAAGGAATAGGACCATATGAAAACTTAATAATAGTTGTACCCGATTTTCAACATCAAGTTTGGGATTCTTTGAAGTGGATAATAGTTGGCGCTGCCATATTCATGTTAGTAATATTAGCAGCTTTTTATGTTACTGTTCGTACCCTTATTAATCAGAAAAAATTAAGTGAAATAAAAAGTGATTTTATCAATAATATGACGCATGAGTTTAAAACGCCTTTGGCAACTATCTCTTTGGCTGTTGATGCTATTCGCAACGAAAAAGTACAATCTGACAAAGAAAAATTAAACTATTTCAGCGGCATTATTAAAGAAGAAAATAAACGCATGAATAAACATGTGGAAACTATTTTACAGGCTGCTATTACGGAGAAACAGGAATTGCAATTGAAAAAAGTACAAATACATGTGCACGATTTAATTAGAAAAGTAATAGATAATTACCAGTTGCAGCTCAATGAAAAAAATGCGAAAGTCATTCTTCAACTCAATGCTAAAAATGATTTATTGGTAGTTGATGAGGTACATTTTTCCAACTTATTATCCAATCTGGTCGACAATGCCATCAAGTATTCTCAAGAACAGCCGATAATTAAAATTACTACACAAAACGCAAGTAAAAACTTCATAATTCAAATTGAAGACAATGGTATTGGCATGAGTAAAGAAACCGTTAGACGTGTGTTTGAAAAATTTTATAGGGCTCATACAGGTAACGTGCATAACGTAAAGGGATTTGGGTTAGGTATGAGCTATGTTAAAACAGTTATTGACGCACATAAAGGCAAAATAAAAGTTGATAGCACTCTGGGTAAAGGAACCACTTTTACTATTGAAATGCCTATGAATAATGCATAGTTAATTACAGCCACAATAAGCTGCCATCACCATAACTCAAAAATCTAAAATTGTTGTTCAGTGCAAATTGATAAACCTTTTTCCATTCGCTGCCAATAATTGCGGCAATGAGCAATAGTAAAGTTGATTGTGGTTGGTGAAAGTTGGTAATGAGGCCCTTTATAATTTTAAATGTATATCCCGGTACAATAATAATACTGGTTTTGGTTATCAGCCGCTCAGTTCCCTTTGCATCCATCCAGTATAAAATAGCTTGCAATGCTTCGCTTGCGGTAATGGAATTGTTGTTCAATTGGTAAGGTGCCCATTGTTCCACATGCAAATCATTTAACTCATTGTAATTTCGGTGTATTTGAAACCATTCATGAATTTTAACTCCAATCCAATACAACGACTCTAATGTGCGCAAAGAGGTAGTACCTACTGCTACAATGGGTGCATTTATTTGTTGTAAAAGATGAACAATTGTATTTTTTTGAACATCAATAAATTCAGCATGCATTTCATGTTGGGCAATGTTATTTGCTTTAACGGGTTTAAAGGTACCCGCACCAACATGCAGCGTAATGTAAACTTCCTTTATGCCTTTTTGTTGCAATTCGTTCATTAAACGGGTAGTGAAATGCAAGCCCGCAGTGGGTGCTGCTACTGAACCATCTTTTTGTGCATAAACGGTTTGATAGCGAACGGCATCTTCCTTTTCTGTTTCTCTATTTAAATAAGGTGGCAAAGGTATAATACCTGCATAGTGCAAAATTTCTGCGAAACTTAACGAATCATTATTCCATATAAATTCAATAACATAAACACCTGTTTCGTTACTTTGTTCTTTTTTACAGGCTTGCAGCAATACATTACCGTTGGGCGTAGCAATATTTTTTTCTAAGTTTCCGCTTTTCCATTTTTTGGCACCGCCAATTAAACATTTCCAATTCACTTTTCCGGTAGTTTGCATGGCCACAATAATATCTTCATTTTCATCAAAAGGTTCCAAGCAAAAAATTTCTATTTGGCCTCCAGTTGGCTTTGAAAATTGTAAACGTGCTTCAACTACTTTCGTATTATTAAATACCAAAGTGGCATTTTCGGGTAAAAACTCAGCTAAAAATTTATACTGACTGGTTTCAATTTTCCCATTTTTATAAACTAAAAGTTTGCTGGCATCTCGCTCCGGTAAAGGATATTTGGCAATTGCCTTTTCAGGTAGTTCATATTGGTAATCTTTTATTTCTATATAAGGGATGGGTTTCATGCACTTTGGTTTTTTGGTATGAGGTTACGCCGCATTATACAATCAAAAGTTTTTCTTTCCATATTGGCCTTTTTCATTGAACCTGCGAGTTGTTGTTTGAATTTTAGGCAGTTTTCTTCCTTATTCACATGTTAATTCACAAATTTTGATTGCTTATCCACACTAATTAACATTTTATTAATGGGTTTTGTTTCGTTTTTCGCAGCAAATATAGGCTGAATAAGGCTTTTCGTTCATTTTCATCTGTGGATAAATTGAAAAGCCCAAAATTTGCATTTAAAGTGGGAAAAAGTGTTATTTTGTGTAAATAAATGGTAATTTTAAACCACAAACAATAACATGAACGGATTTCACGGCGAATATGAGGCTACAGTTGATGCGAAAGGTCGCTTCCTGTTGCCCGGTGGCTTAAAAAAGCAGTTGCCGGAGGGAGAATCTCGTTTTATTGTAAGTCGTGGTTTTGAAAAATGCCTTACCCTGTACACCATGAAAAGTTGGGAAACCATCATTGCAAAAATTAATCGGTTAAATGATTTTGACCCAAAAGTAAGGCAATTCCGCCGCCAGTTTTTAGGTGGTGCTACCGAAGTTGAATTGGATACTGCAGGACGCTTGTTGTTGCCTGCTTCTTTAAAAGAATATGCATCGTTACAAAAAGATATTGTATTAGCTGCCGCCATAGATAGGTTTGAGATTTGGGATGCTGTTAAATATAAACAGCTCTTTGAAGATTTTTCACCTGAAGATTTCAGCAATTTGGCTAAAGATGTTATGGGTGGGTTAGAGGATAGCAGGCAATAAATTGGTATTTATTTTAAATAATATATAATGAACGCTGCTTACCATATACCCGTAATGCTTAATGAAGCCATTGATATGTTAAACATACAACCTAATGGTATTTATGTTGATTGCACTTTTGGTGGTGGGGGGCATTCAGCCGCTATTCTGCAAAAGTTAAATAATGAAGGGCGTTTGTTTGTTTTTGACCAGGATGCGGATGCTTTTAAAAATTTTAAGGCTGATGAAAGGGTTGTATTCATTCCTGAAAACTTTCGTCATTTAGCTCGTTTTTTAAAGCTTTATGGTATTAATCAGGTAAACGGTGTGCTGGCAGATTTGGGTGTAAGTAGTTATCAGTTCAATGAGCCATCACGTGGATTTTCAATTCGATTTGATGGTCCATTGGATATGAGGATGGATAATAGAAATGAATTAACGGCTGAAAAGATTATTGAAACATATTCAGAGCAAAAATTGCATCAGTTATTTGAAAAGTATGGTGAGGTTACCAATTCCAGAACACTGGCAAAGCATATAATTCAGTTTCGTCAGCACACCCACGTTAGTACAATAGCACAATTTAAATCTGCTATTGCCAACATGGTTAAGGGTAATCCTAATAAATATTTTGCTCAAGTTTTTCAGGCGTTGCGTATAGCTGTGAATGATGAATTAGGGGCATTAACTGATTTGCTGAAGCAATTACCCGATGTGCTAGTGTCAGGGGGAAGAGCAGTGATAATTACATTTCATTCGCTGGAAGATAGGTTGGTGAAAAACAGTTTTAAAGGTGTTATGGATGAAGAAGAAAATAATCCTTTTGGAAATAGTTCTTTTCAACCCAAATTTAAATTAATTACCAAAAAGCCCATAGTGCCCGGTGAAGCAGAAATGAAATTGAATACACGTAGCAGAAGCGCCAAATTGCGCGTTGCTGAAAAAATTTAAAATGAAGATAGAATGGTGTCTGGTCAATCTAAAAATAAAAAAAACAAAAAGTTGAATAAACTTTTTAAGTCGGAATGGATAACCAATAACCTGGTATTTATTCTGTTTGTAAGCTTTTTAATTGTGTTATACATAGCTAACGGACATATAGCTGACAAAACCATTCGTGACATAAGTAAAACAAAAAATGAAATAACTGATTTACAGTATCAGTACAAAACTTTAAAAAGTGAGGTTATGTACAAAACCGAGGAATCGGAAATTTTAAAACAAGTACAACCAATGGGTTTACAAATAAATAAAGAACTGCCTGTTAAAATTTATATCAACAAAAAATAAAGAATACAAGTGAATGTAAAAAACGACATATTATGGAGAGTTTACCTAATCTACATTTTAGTAGTAGTGGCAGGTGTCTTCATTTTTGGCAAAGCTGTTTACATTCAACAAGTGCAAGGGAAGTACTGGAAAAGCTTAAGTGACAGTTTACATGAACGTTATGTAGAAACAGATGCAGAAAGAGGTACCATTTACAGTGAAGATGGTGAAATGTTAAGTACAAGTATTCCTCAGTTTGATATTTATGTTGATTTTGGTGCAGAAGGATTAAGGGAAAAAAATGGTAAAAGGTTTAGAGAAAACATTGATTCTTTAAGCATTGCTTTGGCTAATTTGTTTAAAGATGCATCTGCTGCAGAATACAAGCGCATTTTGATAAAAGGCTATAAAGAAAAATTCAGGTATTATTTGCTGAAAAAAAATATTTCATACGAGCAATATACAGCCATGAAAAGTTTTCCGCTTGTTCGGTTAGGTAAAAATAAAAGTGGTTTTATTGCCGATGATAAAAGTATTCGGTTAAATCCATATAAAATGTTGGCTTTTAGAACCATTGGTTTAGATAGAGATTCATTTAAGGTGGGCTTGGAATTAAGCTACGACAGCATTTTAAAAGGTAAATCAGGAACAAGGTTGGTTCGTTTTATTGCCGGTGGCGTGGGTGTTCCTGTTGATGGCGCATATGAGTCGGAAGCAGTTAATGGGAAAGATATTATTACCAATATAGATGTTCTAATCCAAGAAATTACCGAGAATGCATTATTGAAAATGTTGGTTCAAAATGATGCTGAGCATGGTTGCGCTATTGTAATGGAAACAAGTACAGGCAAAATAAAAGCAATGGCTAATCTGGGAAAAGGGCAAGATGGTAATTATTATGAAAATTATAATTATGCCATAAATGCATCTGAGCCCGGTTCAACATTTAAGTTGGCCACCCTGATGGCTTTGTTGGAAGATAAAAAAATAACCCTCAATCAAACGGTGAACTTGCATGGTGGAACTCTCAAAATTGCAGACAGAACAGTTTTAGATGCCGAGCAACATGGGAATTATGAAGTTACTGCTAAGCAAGCTTTTGAATTAAGTTCGAATGTTGGTATGGCCGAAATGGCTTTAGAAGCTTATAGGAATAATCCATCCGCTTTCATTAAACAATTACACAATTTTCGATTAGACGAAAAAACCGGAATTGATTTAGTAGGTGAACGTAATTCAACCATTATTAAGCCCGGTAGTAAAAATTGGAGTGCTACCACTTTGCCATGGATGGCTTTTGGCTATAATGTTGAGGTTACACCATTGCAAACACTTACATTATACAATGCCATTGCCAATAATGGTAAAATGATGAAACCCTATTTGGTGAATGCAATAACTGAGGAAGGGAGAGTATTGAAAAAAATTGAACCGGAAGTTTTGATTAATAAGATTTGCAGCAACAGTACTTTAAAACAAGTAAAAGAAAGTTTAGAAGGGGTTTGCATTAATGGCACAGCTAAAAAATTATTTAAAAACTCACCCTATCCCGTTGCAGGAAAAACCGGAACTGCACTTGTGGCCGAGGGAAATAAGGGATATGCCAATAAAGTATATCAGTCTTCTTTTGCCGGTTATTTCCCGGCTAATCATCCACAATACACTTGTATAGTGGTAATAAAAAACAAACCATTTGCTAAAGTTTTTTATGGTGCAGATGTGGCAGGTGTTGTATTCAAAGAAATTGCCGACAGGTTATATACTTTATACGTAAAGCAAAATAATACGCAAATGTTTGCTTCTGCAATTGACAGTAGCTATTTTAATTATATAGGATATAAAAATGATGCATTAACCTTGGTACAATCATTGAAAATAAAAACAAAGGATTCAGCGAATATTGTTGATGACTGGGTTGGAATTGCAGGAACAAAAGCAGGTGCAAAGTTATATTCTAAAAGTGTGCAATTGAATAAAATGCCCGCCTTAACCGGTATGGGGTTAAAAGATGTAATGTATTTATGTGGCAATATGGGTTTAAAAGTAAATGTAAAAGGTGTAGGTAAAGTAATCAATCAATCAGTAATGCCGGGAGAATCCATTTCAAAAGGAATGGTTGTATCGGTAACATTAAATTAATTGCGATGAAATTATTGCAGGACATATTGTATAAAATAAAGTTACTCGAAGTACATGGATCCACTAATGTACCGGTTGCAGCTTTATGTATTGATTCTCGTAAAGTTGAAAAAAACTCTGCTTTTATTGCTATAAAAGGTACTGTAGTTGATGGTCATACATTTATTGCTGCTGCAATTAATAAAGGTGCTGCAATTATTGTTGCAGAAGAGTTGCCGGAAAATAAGGTGGAAGGTGTAACATATATTAAAGTTGCTAATTCTCATGAGGCAGCAGCTTATATGGCTCATTATTTTTATGATTGTCCTTCTGAAAAATTAAAATTAGTAGGTGTTACGGGTACTAATGGAAAAACAACGGTAGCCACATTGTTGTACAAATTATTTTCAGCTTTGGGATATTCATGCGGATTAATTAGTACCGTTGAAAATAAAATTCAACAAACTGTAATTCCTGCGTCATTAACAACACCGGATGCTATTAGCTTAAATGCATTATTGCATAAAATGGTAAATGAAAATTGTACACATGCCTTTATGGAGTGCAGTAGTATTGCCATTCATCAGCATAGAATAACAGGGTTGAATTTTACCGGTGCTTTGTTTACGAATATTACACTTGACCATTTAGACTATCACAAAACATTTGAAGCATATTTAAAAGCTAAAAAAAGTTTCTTCGATAATTTACCTGAAACTGCATTTGCAATTTCAAATAAAGATGATAAGCGTGGTGAGGTAATGTTGCAAAATACAAAAGCAAAAAAATATTATTATAGTTTAAAAACCTCTGCTGATTTTAAAGGTAAAATTTTAGACGATTCATTAACCGGTTTGCAAATGCAAATTAATAATACAGATGTGCATTTCAGACTCATTGGCGAATTCAATGCTTATAATTTGTTGGCAGTTTATGGCGCTGCAGTTTGTTTGCATGAAGAACCTACAAAAGTATTAACAACACTTAGTGGGTTAACAGGTGCTGAAGGCAGATTCGATTATATTATTAGCAATAAAAATGTGATTGGTATTGTAGATTATGCACATACACCTGATGCATTGGAAAATGTACTAACCACTTTAAAGAAATTAAAAAAAGATTACCAAAACATTATTACCGTAGTTGGTTGTGGTGGTGATAGGGATAAAACAAAACGTCCATTAATGGCGCAAGCAGCTTGCGATTACAGTAATAAAGCCATTTTTACAAGCGATAACCCCCGCACCGAAAATCCAATGGATATATTAGCCGATATGGAAAAAGGTTTAACTACGGCAGCAAAGAAAAAATACATTGTAATTCCCGATAGAAGAAATGCCATTGAGCAAGCCGTGAAATTGGCAAATGAAGGGGATATAATTCTAATAGCCGGAAAAGGACATGAAAAGTATCAGGAAATAAATGGCGTAAAACATCCATTTGATGATAAAGAAGTTTTGAATCATTTTTTTAACCTGTAGTAAACATTACAATAACCGATAATAATATAAATCATGTTATACGAATTATTTAGCTGGCTGAAACAACATTATAATATCATGGGATCCGGGTTATTTCAATACCTGACTTTCCGTGCAGCCATGGCTATATTATTATCGTTAATTATAACTACTGTTTATGGAAAAAAATTGATTCAGTTTTTAAAAAATAAACAATTAGGTGAAACTGTTCGCGATTTAGGATTGGCAGGTGAACAACAAAAGAAAGGTACACCAACAATGGGCGGTATTATTATTTTATTGGCCATTATTATCCCTACTTTATTATTTGCAGATTTAAATAAAGTATATATCCGACTCATGTTGTTGTGTACAGTTTGGTTAGGAATTATTGGCTTTTTAGATGACTACTTTAAAATAAAGGCAAGAAAATTGGCTACTCAACGCGGTGAACAATATAAAAAGAAAGATAGTGATGGATTAGCGGGAGTTAGCAAAATAATTGGTCAGGTTGGTTTAGGAATTATTATTGGTGCAACCTTATATTTCAATAGTAATGTAACTGTGGAAAGAGAAGTGATTACAAAAGAAGTAAACAAATCATTGCATCCCGGTGAAATTGTAGCTAAAGGTTCAAATGTAGTTACAAGAAATATTGAAGGTGAAAACAGAAAATTTGTTGAAGTAAAAACACCAATAACAACTATTCCATTTACCAAGAACCATGAATTTAATTATAGCAAATTAATCAGTTGGATAGGTGAAGGTGCTGATCGATATACTTGGATAATCTATATACTAATTGTAACATTTATTATTGCAGCAGTATCAAATGGTGCCAATATTACCGATGGCTTAGATGGCTTAGCTGCAGGTGTAAGTGCTATAATTGGAGCTGGAATCGGCATATTCGTATATGTTAGTGGCAATTTAAAATTTGCTGAATATTTAAATATTATGTACATCCCTAACTTGGGTGAGTTGTCCATTTTTGTTGGTGCTTTTGTTGGAGCATGTATTGGTTTTTTATGGTATAATGCATATCCTGCACAAGTATTTATGGGAGATACCGGTAGTCTTGCTTTAGGTGGCATTATTGCTTCATTGGCTATTATTGTACGTAAAGAACTTTTAATTCCTATTTTTTGCGGAGTGTTTTTAATTGAAGAATTAAGTGTAATTATTCAAGTTAGTTATTTTAAATACACCAAAAAGAAATATGGCGAGGGACGAAGAGTTTTTTTAATGAGTCCATTGCACCACCACTTTCAAAAAAAGGGTTTTCATGAAAGCAAAATTGCAGTTCGGTTTTGGATAATTACCATTTTTTGTGTATTGCTTTCAATTGTAACCTTAAAAATTCGATAGTGATAGTATGATGAATATATTAAGTCATATCAACTTTAGTTCACCAAATAACCTGCCTCTTATAATAATAGGTGCCGGTGAAAGTGGCGTGGGTGCAGCTATTTTGGCAAAACAAAAAGGATTTAATGTATTTGTTAGTGATGCTAATGCTATTGCCGAAAAATATAAACATGAGTTGTACAAGTACGAAATTGCTTTTGAAGAAAAACAGCATTCAGAAGATAAAATTTTACAATCTGCTCTTGTTGTAAAAAGCCCCGGTATAGCTAATAACACTATTATTATTCAAAAAATTAAACAGAAAGGGATACCCGTTATTAGTGAAGTTGAATTTGCTTTTCAATATTGCGGCGAAAGTAAAATTATTGCCATAACCGGTAGTAATGGAAAAAGTACAACAACTGCATTAACCTATCATATTTTAAATGAAGGTGGTTTTGATGTGGCTTTGGTAGGCAATATCGGTATTTCTTTTGCAAAACAAGTAGCATTAGATCCTAAGCAATGGTATGTTGCCGAAATAAGTTCTTTTCAATTAGACGACATTGTAAACTTTAAACCATACATAGCAGTATTGCTAAATATTACTGAGGATCATTTAGACAGATATGAATACAATTTTCAAAACTACATCAACAGTAAGTTTAGAATTATTGAAAATCAGACTAATGAAGATTATTTCATTTACTGTGATGATGATCCGGTAATTCAACAACAATTAAAAAATATTTCAATCACACATACTAACCCACTACCATTCTCTATGAAACACGAAATTAAAAACGGAGCTTACCTTAAAGGAGACCAAATGATGTTACGCATTCAAGAAGAACGCGTAAGTATGAGTATTTACGATTTCGCTTTAAAAGGAAAGCATAACACTTACAACACTATGGCTGCATGCATTGCCGCAACAACAGTTGGCATTAGAAAAGAAAAAATCCGCGAAGCGGTGAACGATTTTCAAAGTTTGGCACATAGAATGGAATATGTTGCTACTGTTCGTGGTGTTGATTTTATTAACGACAGTAAAGCTACCAACGTTAATAGTACCTGGTTTGCTTTAGAAAGTATGACCAAGCCTACCATTTTAATTTTAGGTGGCGTTGATAAAGGAAACGACTACAGCTTGATTACTGACTTAGTAAAGGAAAAGGTGAAAGCAATAGTTTGTATGGGCACCGATAATAAAAAAATCATTGCTGCTTTTAAAAACGTTGTTCCGGTAATTGTTGAAACTGCCAGTGCTACTGATGCTGTAGCTCAATCCTTTAAGTTAGCTGCAAAAGGCGATGTGGTTTTATTGAGTCCTGCTTGTGCAAGCTTCGATTTGTTTAAAAATTTTGAAGATAGAGGTAACCAATTTAAACTGGCTGTTAAAGATCTATAAAAATGAGTCAACTTAATAACGATACACTATTTGCGCAACTCTCTTCTATTGAAGAAGTAAAGGGGAATCTTTTGAAAAAAACAAAAGGTGACAAGTTTATTTGGGGTATTGTTATTTTGTTGGCTTTGATATCGGTATTGGTAGTTTACAGTGCTACCGGATCGCTGGCATACAAAATGAACAAGGGTAACAATGAAGTTTATTTGTTTAAGCAGTTGGCATTTATGGTAATGGGTATGCTGCTTATCTATTTCTTACATAAAATAAACTATACCATTTTTTCTAGAATAGCAACTTTTCTATTTTATATTTCAATACCCTTGTTAGCATATACTTTATTTTTTGGAACACGTATTAATGATGGTAGTCGTTGGATTCGTTTACCCATTATTAATATGTCCTTTCAAACCAGCGATTTTGCTAAGCTTGCGCTTTTCATGTACTTGTCAAAAATGTTAAGCAAAAAGCAACAAGTTATTAAAAATTTCAAAGAAGGATTTTTACCTATTATAATTCCCGTTGCATTAGTGTGTGTGCTAATTGCACCAGCCAATCTTTCTAATGCTTTACTAACATTTGCTACTTCATTACTGCTTATGTTTATTGGTAGGGTAAGTATTAAGCATTTATTATTGGTTATTGCTATTGCAGCAATTCCATTATTGGTTATTGTATTAGTGGCAGTTTCAACATACAAACCCGTGAAGTCTGAAGTGGCAGAAAAAACGAACAGCATTGAAAAATTAAATCATGTTGGCCGATTTACTACTTGGGTAAAGCGGGTGCAGGATTTTATTTATAGTAACAGCACCGATGTGCCTTACCAAGTACAACAAGCTAAAATAGCGATTGCCAACGGTGGTATATTGGTGGGGCTTGGGCCCGGAAATAGTCGCCAGCGCAATTATTTACCGCAAGCTTATAACGATTTTATATACGCCATTATAATTGAGGAGTATGGGCTTTTAGGTGGCGGGTTTATTATTTTTATTTATTTGCTTTTCTTGTACAGATGTATTAGCATTTTCCGACGTTGTCCTTATGCATTTGGAGCATTTTTAGCTTTAGCACTAAGCTTTACATTGGCAATACAAGCATTAGCCAATATGGCTGTAAACGTAAATATTGTTCCTGTAACCGGTGTTACACTTCCATTAATTAGCATGGGTGGTAGTTCCTTCTTATTCACTTGTGCATCTATTGGTATTATTTTAAGTGTAGCACGCAATGTGGAACAATTAGAAGGAAAAGATATTGGAGAAGTTACAAATAATAAATCTGAAACTTTAACAGCAGCAGTAGCGAATGCATAATTCTTATACACACAAACAGTAATGCAAAATAAAGTGAACATATTAATAGCTGGTGGTGGTACAGGTGGCCACATTTTTCCTGCTTTAGCCATTGCTAAAGCATTGGAAAAGAAAGCTGCTGTTTCTTTGCTGTTTGTTGGTGCAAAGGGCAAAATGGAAATGGAAAAAATTCCTAAGGCAGGTTATAAAATAATTGGAATTGACATTGCAGGATATAATAGAAGCAATATTTTCAAAAATATTTCATTACCATTTAAGTTAATCAAAAGTTTTTGGCAGGTAAATAAAATATTGCAACAATTTAAACCCAATGCTGTCATTGGAGTTGGCGGTTATTCAACTTTCCCGGTTTTACGTTCTGCTCAACGCAAAAATATCCCCACATTTATTCATGAAAGCAATTCTTTGGCTGGCAAATCGAATAAGCTATTGGCCAAAAAAGCCAATTTTGTTTTTGTAGCTTTTGATGGAATGGAAAAGTATTTTCCTGCCAACAAAATTATATTTTCAGGTAATCCTGTTCGTGAAGAAATTATCTATAATAACATTAACAAGAAAGAAGCAATACAATACTTTCAGTTAAATGAAAATAAAAAAACTATTTTGATTTTAGGCGGCAGTTTAGGTGCAAAAAGTATTAATTCAGCTATAGCTAAAAACTTGCATTTGATTAATGAAGCCGATGCGCAAATAATTTGGCAAACGGGTACGGCTTTGTATAGTGAATATCAAAATTTGGTTAAAGAATACAGTTTTGTTTGTATAAAGCCATTTATAGAAAATATGGCAATGGCATATGCAGCAGCAGATATCGTAGTGTCTCGTGCAGGAGCCATGTCGGTTGCAGAATTATGTGTAGCTAAAAAGCCGGTTGTATTTGTGCCTTATCCATATGCGGCAGAAGATCATCAAACAATTAATGCACAATATCTAGTAAATAAAGATGCTGCATTAATGGTGAAAGATGCCAACGCTGCAGAACAGTTGGTCCCTACTATTATTTCATTATTAACCAATGAAATAATGCAAGAAAAGTTTACACAAAATATTGCCGGTTTGGCGCAATTACATGCAGCAGAAACCATTGCTGAAAAAATTTTAGATACTATTCAATGATTGATATTAAAACCATAACGAACATTTATTTTATAGGCATTGGCGGCATTGGCATGAGTGCTTTGGCTCGTTATTTTCATGCAAAGGGGGCAACCGTTAGTGGTTATGATAAAACAAAAACGGCATTAACCGAACAGTTGAATAAAGAAGGTATTAGTGTGCATTATGAAGAAGATGTAACATCAATTCCTCTTAATCCGGATGTTGTTGTTTATACACCGGCAATTCCAACAAATAATAAAGAGTTTATTTATTGTAAAGAAAATAATTTTTTATTGGTAAAGCGAAGTGATGTTTTACAATGGATTACCGCTAACAGTTTTAATATTTGCGTTAGCGGCACACACGGTAAAACTACTACCAGTACTATGATAGCGCATATATTAAGGCATTCCGGGTTTGGATGTAGTGCGTTTTTGGGAGGAATTGCTGCCAATTACGGTACGAATTTCTGGAGCAGTGATAATAATGTTGTGGTGGTTGAAGCAGATGAATATGATAGAAGTTTTTTGAAATTACATCCTAATTTGGCCATTGTTACAGCAGTTGACGCTGACCATTTAGATATTTATGGTACAGCTGCAGCAGTTGAGGAAGCATTTGTTGCGTTTACGCATCAAGTTAAAAATGAAGGTAGTTTATTGTATCATGCTTCTATACATTGTGGCAACCAATTGAATAAAGGAGTAGAAAATTTTACTTATAGTTTAAACAATACACAAGCCGATGTGTATGCAACAAATATCAGTGTACAGCAAGGTGCTCTTCATTTTTCTGCACAAACCCCCAAGGGATTAATTGCTGATCTTCAATTACACATGGGGGGGATGCATAATATTGAAAATGCTTTAGCAGCCATATGGGTAGCCAAACAGTTGGGTATTGACAATTATAAAATTCAAGCAGCTATTGCATCTTTCAAAGGAGTGAAGCGGAGGTTTGAAATGATTGTAAATACAGATAAACATAGTCTAATTGACGACTATGCCCATCACCCTGCAGAACTAAATGCTTTAATTGAAGGTGTACGTACATTGTTTCCCAATAGAAAATTTGTATTGGTGTTTCAGCCGCACTTGTTTACCAGAACCAGAGATTTTGGAAATGATTTTGCTGCGGTTTTACAAAAAGCCGATCAGGTTATACTGTTGCCAATATATCCGGCTCGTGAATTACCAATTCCAGGTATAGACAGTGCTTGGTTAGCCTCTAAAATGCCAGCTGAAAAAACTTTGCTCTTGAACAAAGAAGCATTATTGCAATGGGTAAATGTAAATCAGCCGGAATTGATTGTGACTGCCGGAGCTGGTGATATTGACCAATTAGTAGAACCTTTAAAAAATATATTAACACATTAATGACATTAAAAAATTACATACAGCCCAAAAAGTTATTCCAAAAAAACGGTATAGTATTGCTGTTTTGGATTGCTTTGGGTATTGGTGTAATTGTACTTTTTTCCGCAGCCATGCAGCGACAAAATAAACAACTTTGCTCGGGTATTAGTGTGGAATTGGATAAAGATTATCAGGAAGCATTTATAGATGAAAGTGATATTGCAGATATATTAAAGAAAGGTGGTAACATTGATCATCAGCCTCTTTCGGCTATTCATTTAAAATATTACGAGTCTTTGGTTAAAAAGAATGCGTGGGTGAAAGATGCTGCATTGTATTTTGATAATCAAAATGTTTTGCATGTAAAAGTTAAAGAAAGAATACCGATTGCTTTAGTAGTTACTACTAACGGTAATACATTTTATATTGATAGTTCAGCTATGCAATTACCGGTTAGTGATAAGTTTGCGGCACATGTACCTGTTTTTACAGCTTATCCGGGCAATATGGCTGCAAAAATTTCAAAACCTGATAGCTTATTGTTGCGTAATATGGTTCAGATGGCTGCGTACATTAATGCCAATAAGTTTTGGAATGCGCAAGTGGCGCAAATTAATATTGAACCCAATGCAGAATTTCAAATTGTTCCGGCTATTGGTAACCATATTATAAACTTCGGTACTGCGGATAGTTTGGGAAAGAAGTTTAATAATCTGTTGGCATTTTATCAGCAAATATTTCCACACGTTTCCATGAGTGCTTATAAAGTAATTGATGTACGGTTTAATAATCAGGTTGTAGGAGTTAAAGATAATTCTGCACAGCTTTTGTCGGATTCTGCAAAAGCAATGAATAATAATGAGGTATCATGGGTAAGTGATTCCGGCTATGTTAAACAAATAAATAAGCCTTTAGGTGTACAAAATTTGAAGGAAGGCACTTCTAATAAAACTGATGTTGTGAGCGAAAAAAAACAAATAAGTGATAAACAAAATAAAACATCTAAACCAACGTTATCAGTTAATCAGAAATTAGGAACAAAAAACACTTTACACAAAAAAAACAATCATGTTCCAAAAGCTGTAATGAAAAAACAATAAAATTTTAAAACGTACCTTATACAAAACTAGTTAGTATGATGCAGCAAAATCAACCAAATATCAAAGAGTCGGCGACGCCAAATACGGGTGTTATAGAGAATCAGGAGTCGCCAATTATTGTTGGTCTTGATATAGGTACCACCAAGGTTGCCGTTATTGCAGGAAGAAAAAATGAACAAGGAAAGTTAGAGATTTTAGGTTTTGGAAAAGCCAATAGCAATGGTGTGCAACATGGCGATGTGTTGAATATTGACTTAACCATCAAGTCAATACAACAAGCATTGCATAACTGCTTAAAAAGTAATCCTCAATTATTAATAGAAGAAGTATATGTAGGAATTGCCGGTAAACATATCAAAAGCCTACAAACTCGTGGTGATATTGTTCGTCAAGATGCTGAAACCGAAATTCAGAAAAGAGAAATTGATCAACTGATTGCAGATCAAAGAAGAACATTTATTCCGGCCAGTGATGAAATTATTGACGTAATTCCGCAGGATTTTAAAGTAGATAATATTCAAAACATTAAAGACCCGGTAGGTTATAATGGGGTGAAAGTGGGTGCTAATTTCCACTTAATTACCGGCGATAAAAATGCCATTCGGAATATTAATCGTGCAGTATTGAAAAGTGGTTTGCATACCAAAGATTTGGTATTACAACCCTTAGCCAGTGCTGCTGCAGTAATGAGTGATATAGATTTAGAAGCAGGGGTAGCAATTTTGGATATTGGCGGCGGTACCAGCGATTTAGCTATATTTTATGAAGGGATTTTAAAGCATACAGCGGTAATACCATTTGGCGGTGAAAATATTACCCACGATATACGGATGGGCCTTGGTGTTTTAAAACAACAAGCTGAAGCGCTTAAAGTACAATTTGGTTGCGCTATTGCCGATGAAGCAAAGGCCAATACGTACATAACTATTCCCGGATTGAAAGGGTTGCCTGCAAAAGAAATTAGTATGCGTAATCTTGCCCAAATTATTCAGGCAAGAATGACTGAAATTTTAGAATTCATTAGTTATCATATTAAACAAATTGGTTTAGATGAAAAAGCCCTTAATGGTGGCATTATACTAACCGGTGGCGGCTCGCAATTAAAAGATTTAAGACTATTAACAGAATATGTTACACGTTTAAATGCTCGGATTGGATATCCAAATGAGCATTTAGCGCCTAATCAAATTGCTGAATTAAGACAGCCTATGTATGCTACCTGTTTGGGATTAATTTTAAAAGGTTACAATGATTATGAATCTAAATCAAAAGAGTTCTCTAAACAAACAAATATTGTACAAGTACCGGAAGGATTGATTAGCGGGATAAAAACTGAAGTTTCTAAAGAAAATACTGCAATACGACAACAACCCGGCACAATAAAAGAAGGTACAAGATTCTGGGATAAATTTAAAAATAGTATTATTGAACTGTTCAAGGAAGAAGATGACCCAATAATTAAATAAATTCAAAACTGTTTATTCTACTAACTAACCATTAAACCGTACATTATGATTCACTTCGATTTACCTAAACAAAAATCTTCCATCATCAAAGTGCTTGGTGTTGGAGGCGGTGGAAGCAATGCCGTTAATTTTATGTATGAACAAAACATTGAAGGTGTTGATTTCATTATTTGTAATACTGATGCTAAAGCATTAGAGCAAAGCAAGGTGCCTAATAAAATTCAATTAGGCCCCCATCTTACACAAGGTCTGGGTGCAGGTGCCAATCCTGAAGTTGGGAAAAAAGCTACAGAAGAATCTTTACAAGAAATAAAAAGTATTTTAGAAGTTAATACCAAAATGGCTTTCATTACCTCGGGTATGGGCGGTGGAACCGGTACAGGCGGTGCACCAATTGTTGCACAAACATGTAAAGACTTGGGTATTTTAACTGTTGGTATTGTTACAACACCATTTGGTTTTGAAGGCCCTCGGCGTATGGCACAGGCTGAAGAAGGCATTAAACAATTGAAACCTTATGTAGATACATTACTGGTAATTAGCAATGATAAGTTACGCATGCAATATGGTAACTTAAAAATGAAAGAAGCTTTTAGTAAGGCCGATAATGTTTTAGCTACTGCTGCTAAATGTATTACCGATATTATTAATAGTCGCGGACATATTATAGTTGACTTTGCCGATGTATGTACAGTTATGAAAAATGGTGGTGTTGCCATTTTAGGAAAAGCAGAAGTTGAAGGAGAAAATAGGGCTGAACGTGCTATTGAAGAAGCATTGAACTCACCATTATTAAATGATAATGATATTAGAGGTGCTAAGTGGATTTTAATTAATATTAATAGTGCCGAAGGTGATCATGAGGTTACGATGGATGAAATTGAAATTATTAATAACTATTTGCGTATGCAAGCAGGCGAAAATACTGATGTAATTGTCGGTATGGGTTATGATAACTCGCTTGATAAGAAAATTGGTATTACTATGATTGCAACCGGATTTGAACATAAAAATCCCTTTGCGAAACCTGCAGCGCCACATAAGGTAGAGACAAAGCCTGAAAAAATTGTAGTTACTTTAAATGCACATGAAAATTATTCAAACGGTACTACTCCAACTAACAATACTGTTAACACTGCTGATACATCAGTTTCATCAGGTCAGGATATTTATGCACCCCACATTAAAGAAGAAACTCAGCAGGAAGAAATTGTCTCTGTGTCTAATCATGACGAGTTGTTGGAAGCACGTGAAACCGAAATATTGCAATTTGAATTAAGTACAGAAATTACAGACGTAGTATCACCAAAAGAAGAGGTAAAAAAAGAAAGTGATTTTCAAACTGCTATTCAGGAAAATATTGCAGGGATGAAGCTAACGGAAAAACCTGAAGAATGTGCAAAACCTCTTAACTTTTCTATACTATCTAAACCGGTAAATATTTATGCTGAACCGGATGCTTCAAAAACTTTAAATGCCAATTCAACCAATGAGGTAAATGAAACTCCTGCACAAAGTAATGTTAAACCTCCTGTAATAGATGCATCAAAAACAGTTTCAGAAAATAACCCCCGCCATTTTACTGAACGTACACAAGCTGAACAGCCTTCATTATTTCAATATAATAATGATGTAGACGAAAGTGAAGAACAACGTCGCCGTGCAGCAGAAAGAATTCATAGATTAAGAAATTTATCATTCAATATGAATTCTAATGATCCAAACAATGAGTTTGATACAGTGCCTGCTTATGTACGTAAAAAAATGGAATTGTTTGGCAATAACCAATTGGCATCAGTTGAAAATTTTTATAGCAAACTTACTGTAGAAAAAGACGATAATAACAAAACACAAATTTCAAGCTTAAATAGTTTTTTGGACGGTAAAAAGCCCGATTAACTATTTGGTTTAGTTGGTAGAATACATAAAACCCTTCGCTTTAGGTAACGAAGGGTTTATTTTTTACAACAAACTATTATCTTTTATTGTTGATTTGTTTATTGAAATCATTTAGCAAAAATGAAAACAGTTTTAATTACAGGCGGCACAGGTATGGTAGGTACTTACCTTATAAAAAAATTATTGGAAAATGGTTATAGTGTTATTGTATTGAGTAGAAACCCACCAAAACAGCCGTTGTTGAATAATTTACAATATGCAGCATGGAATGTTGATAATGGAGAAATTGACACAGAAGCTTTAGCAAAAGCTGATGTAATAATACATTTAGCAGGTGCCGGAGTGGCTGATAAACGTTGGTCTGGCAAAAGAAAAAAAATAATTCAACAAAGTAGGATAGAGAGTAGTAAACTTTTGGTTAGTGCCTTAAGAAATTTGCCCAATCATAAAGTGCAAACTTGTATCAGTGCTTCTGCAATTGGTTGGTATGGACCAGATACACCCGAAAGTAAATTGAATGGTTTTGTTGAAACAGATATGCCGTATAATGATTTTTTAGGGAAGACTTGCCAACTTTGGGAAGAGAGTATTAGCCCTTTAATTGATTTAAATATTCGCTTGGTAAAATATAGAATTGGAATTGTATTAAGTAACACAGGGGGTGCCTTAACTGCGTTTAAACAACCCTTAAGAATGGGTATTGCTGCTATTTTGGGTAATGGTTCTCAAAAGGTAAGTTGGATTCATATAGAAGATTTGTGCAGAATGTTTTTATTCGCTATTGAGAATAATCATTTAAATGGCGTATATAATGCTGTTGCAAATGTTCCAGTAACAAATAAAGAACTTACTTTAACATTGGCTAAAGTACAACGCGGTAAACGCTACATTCCTGTTTATGTTCCTTCTATACTTTTAAAAGTGGCAATGGGTGAAATGAGTATTGAAGTACTGAAAAGTACCACCGTTAATAATCAAAAAATTCGTGATGCAGGGTTTACATTTTTGTATCCAACCATTGAGCCGGCATTAAGTCATTTAAAAAATTCCGAATAATTATATATCAGCTTTTTTGAATAAACGATAGCAAATCCACCAAATGATAGCTGTAAAAATTAAGGTATAAATTACATGCCATTGAATAGCGGCCAAACTATCCAAATAAGCTTTGTTTGCGGCTTCATCAATTTTACCCAAAAAATTAGGGCGTGGGATTAATCGGTTAGAAATTTCAAAGGGTAAATAGGCATTTAGAGGAATACTTTTATAGGCAAAGTACACTTTAATAAGGTTTTCTACAATTAGCATATAAAAAAAGAAAACGGCTAAGGCAATAAATGCTTTTTTTATTAGGTAGCCTATAAAAAAAGCAATACTTAGCTGAGCAAAAGTCATTAAAAAAAATAATGGTATAAAGTACAATTCCTCGCTCCATCTTTGTGCATTAACCGCATCAGAATAATAGATACCTAAAATAGCTGCGACAAGTGTATATACAATTGTAACAATGAATGCTATAATTACTACATCTAAAAGTTTAGCAGTAATAAATTGATTACGCGTCCAACCATCAATTATATTTTGCCGGTGTGTTTTGTAATGATATTCATTGGTAATCAGCATTATAATTAGAATTGCAGGAACCAGTAAAAACCAGGAAGAAAAATAAGCAATAGAATGCCATGCATCGGGAAAGGCAAATGGATTACCTAATAGAAACTTTGCCGCATTGCCGGCCATATCTTTTCTTGAGGTAATGTTTTGATAAATATTTTGAAATAGCAAATTAATGGCAGGGTAGGTAAAAAGTACAATACCAAGCATCCACCAAAATGCGGCATAGTGCTTTATTTTTAACCATTCAATTCGTAATAATTGTTTCATTCGTTTTTATTTAATCCTAATTTTCAGTTAATTCAAAGAATTTTTCTTCCAAGCTTTTAGTTTTAACTTCTAAATGCGACAATACTATACCGTTATTAAAACAATAAGCATTAAATTCAGCGGGTGAAATACTATTGCTTTTAAAGTAAATTTCACAAAAACTTTTTTGTTGTTTTAATTCAATGAAATGAGGTAAAGTAGTTAGTAGTTGTTGTAAAGCAGCCATATTTTCAGTTTCAATCACTAATATGTCCTCATTTCTTAAAATTTCCTTTACAGGACCACTAATAAGTAAATTGCCATGTTTCAATATGCAAAAATGTGTACAAACCTTTTCAACTTCATCTAATAAATGGCTGGCCATAATAATGGTTTTACCTTGTTCTCCTAACTGTTTTATCAGATTCCTAATTTCTACAATTCCTACCGGATCAAGTCCATTGGTAGGCTCGTCTAACACAAGCACATCCGCATTTCCTAATAATGCTGCACCAATGGCTAACCGTTGTTTCATGCCTAAACTGTAAGTGCTGAATTTATCATGTTTTCTTGTATGCAATCCTACCATTGCAATAGCTTTGTCAATATCTGCTTCATTTCCTCTGCCGCTGATGGCTTCAGTAATCTTTAGGTTATCTTTTGCTGATAAATAATGGTAGAAGTTAGGCGTTTCAAGTAAAGTGCCAATTTTTTTCCTATAATAAATATCATTAGGATTATTAAACCAGCAATATGTACCGGTATCGGGCTTTAATACATCTAATAATATGCTTAGCGTAGTTGTTTTGCCACTGCCATTTGGTCCTAAAATGCCAAATATGGAACCTTTCGGCACTTCAATATTCAAATTGTTGAGTGCTTTTACCGGGCCATAACTTTTTGAAATATTGGTTGTAGTAAGAATATTTTCCATGCAATTATTTGCAGTAATATACTATTTTTTCTATTCAAAACATTTAATTGCTTTTAACATGCGGTTTTTTCCTTGCATATCTTTTCTTAAAACAGTTTTAAAACCCATATTAATACATGCTTGCTCAGTTGCATTGGCAAAATGTTCGTGTACTTCAAAAAAAATACAACCATTTTTTTTCAAATGTTTTTTGGCAAAAACTGCAATTGTAGTATAAAATATTAAAGGCTCATTGTCGGGTACAAATAGTGCTTGATGGGGTTCGTATTTTACCACATTAATGGGCATTTCATTTTGTTCGTGTAAAGTTATATAGGGTGGGTTGCTAACTATCCAATCAAATTCAGGTAATGCAGCCCATTCTTCTTTATTTAAAATATTTATTTTTTTAAATTGAACGTCAGCTCGGTTTTGTTCTGCATTTTGTTCTGCAACTTCCAATGCTTTTTCACTAATATCAATTGCTGTTACATTTAGTGCAGGATTTTGTATTTTTAATGCAATGGCAATGCAGCCGCTGCCTGTACCAATATCTATAATATTGCCATTTAATCCTTTCGTATCTTCTAATATCCATGCCACTAATTCTTCAGTTTCCGGTCTTGGAATTAATACTGATTCATTTACATAAAACTGCAATTCACAAAACCAAGCTTGCTTCAATACATATTGAACCGGTTTGTGTTGCAGTAATTCGGCGGTATAGTTTTCTAATAAGTTTTGCTGGCTGCTGCTTAAATTTATTTCGGGGTGCATAATGCGGTTTATTTTATTGAAACCTGTTACAGCTTCAATAACCCAGTTGGCAATGTTTGCAGCCTCGCGGTCATCATATATTTCAAATAAAGCCAAAACCAATTGTTGGTAGGCGGTTTTAATAGTCATGCTGCAAAATACCACCATTTCTGCTACATTTGCGCAACTAGTGTTAGAATATGGAATGGAATGAGGCATATATGCAGCGTTGTTTGCAATTGGCTAAAATGGGTGCCGGTCGGGTGCAACCCAATCCAATGGTAGGCGCTGTTTTGGTGTATGATGATACAATAATTGGTGAAGGATTTCACCGGCAATATGGTGGCCCTCATGCAGAAGTAAATTGTATTAATAGCGTGAAGCCCGAAAATCGCCATCTCATTCAACAAGCTACTTTATATGTATCGCTTGAACCTTGTGCCCATTATGGTAAAACGCCGCCTTGCAGTTTGCTTATTATTCAACACAAAATTCCCAAAGTGGTAATTGGTATGCAAGATCCCTTCGCTTCAGTTAATGGAAAGGGAATTGAACAGCTTAAACAAGCCGGTGTTGAAATAGTGCTAGGCGTGTTAGAAAACGAGTGTAAGGCATTGAATAAAAGATTTATTACTTATCATACAAAAAAAAGACCATATATTATTTTGAAATGGGCACAATCAAATAATGGTTTTATTGCCGGCAAAAGTTCGGATCGAATGTATATTTCAAACGAATTAACGAATAGAATGGTGCATGAGTGGCGTAGTGAAGAAGCTGCCATTTTAGTTGGAAGAAATACGGCAATTGCAGATAATCCCGCATTAACCAATCGATATTGGCCCGGTAAACCTCAACCTATACGAATGGTCATTGATGCACATGCTAATTTACCAAATCACTTGCAATTGTTGAATGATGGACAGGTTACCTGGGTATGGAATCAGCACAAAACAGTTTCTGAAAATAATGTACATTTCAAACAATGGGATAATAAAAAACCAACGTTAGCCGCTATTTTGGAAGCTTGTTATCAAGAAAATATTCAAAGTATTTTGGTAGAAGGTGGAACTAACTTGTTACAACAATTGATTGATGCCGGTTTATGGGATGAAGCACGCATTATTACCAATACTACCCTTAGCATTAGTGATGGGCTTAAAGCCCCCTCATTGATTGGTGCTAAATACATTTATTCCCAAATTTTGCAAAACGATTTTATTGAATATTTTATCCCTGCAGAACATGAGTGATTCACCCGATTTTTATTTTACTATTCAACAAACGGCTACTGCCGAATTTAAAGATCGTGGTAGCAAGTTTTTAGCTTTTGCCTATCCGTTGAAAGATAAAGAACAAGTAAAAGATTATCTTCTTCAATTAAAAAAAGAACATCCCAAAGCGGTGCATTATTGTTATGCCTATCGTTTGGGGCTTGATAAAAATGATTTTCGTGTGAATGACGATGGCGAGCCTTCGGGATCGGCAGGTAAACCAATTTTAAACCAAATTGACAGTAAACAAGTAACCAATGTGTTGGTGGTGGTGGTGCGCTATTTTGGTGGTACTTTGTTGGGAATTCCCGGATTAATTAATGCGTATAAATCCGCTGCAGCATTGGCTTTGCAAATGGTACCCATTATTCAATGTGCTGTTTTAGAAAACTACAGTTTGCACTTTAATTATACCGCAATGAATGATGTAATGCTTATTGTTAAACAATACAATTGCAGCATTATTCAACAAGATACTCAATTGTTCTGCTACATGCAGTTGGGCATTCCTAAAGTAAGAAAAAATGAAGTGCTATTTAAATTGAATGATTTACAAGGCGTAGAAATAACTGCTCTATAATTACAATTTATGTGTAATGTGATAAACCGCATAGCCAATCATTTCTTTCCATAAATCTTGCCATTTATAAAAGTTACACAAGTTGGGGATGATGAAATCGTACCAGTTATTTTTTCCATGAGGTAATACATTATAATTCACCGGATAGGGAATAACCGATATGCCTGCTTGATGGAATACGGCTAAAGCTCTTCGCATATGTTCTGCTGAGGTAATTAAAACAAAGGGAGGTTGTAATTTATTTTGTTCAATTAATTTTTTTGTAAACAATGCATTTTCATAGGTATTCCGCGAATGATCTTCAACCAAAATAGCATTATCAGGCACAGCTGCATTCAAAAACTGTTGTCTTAAAAATATTGCTTCTTTATCTGTTGTATCAAGTAACAAGCCCGAGCCACCGCTTACAATAATCTTTTTTATATAACCTGCTTCATATAATTGTAATGCAGCAGTATATCGTTCAGCAGCACCATTAAAAAATCCTTGGTGTTGTTGATTAAAGCTTATCAATCCGCCTAAAACAATTCCCGCTTCAACGTGCTGATGTAAAGGTATTGGGTTTATTTGCCAGTATCTTTCTGTAAGGTTATACAGGTAGGTATTACTAAATATTAAAAAAATAACAATTGCAATTATTTTTGCCCACCTTCTAATAAGTGGTGTTTTCGATAGAAAATATATAAGTATTGCAATAACACACCAGGTTAGCGGTGAAAGTAAAAAGTATAAGAGTTTGGATAGTAAGAAGAACATGCTTTTTGAATGAAGATTGAAAATAAAAAAACTACCTGAATAGGTAGTTTTAAATATAAGCTTAATTCGTATTAATGTCGAAAGCGATTGCTCACAATCAATTCTTTACTGCCCGGTGTGTACACATAAAAGCCTTCGCCCGATTTTACCCCTAACTTACCGGCAGTAACCATATTAATTAATAATGGACAAGGGGCATATTTGGGATTCCCTAATCCTTTATGTAAAACTTCTAAAATACTTAAACAAACGTCTAACCCAATAAAATCGGCTAATTGTAAAGGGCCCATAGGGTGAGCCATTCCCAATTTCATAATAGTATCAATAGATTCAACATTTGCAACACCTTCATACAAACTATAGATAGCTTCATTAATCATGGGCATTAAAATGCGGTTGGCTATGAATCCCGGATAATCGTTTACTACACAGGGTGTTTTTCCCAACTGGGTACTTAATGCAATAATAGTATTCGTAACATCGGCATGGGTACTGTAGCCATTAATAATTTCAACCAACTTCATTATCGGTACAGGATTCATAAAGTGCATGCCAATTACTTTTTCGGGGCGTTTAGTAACCGAAGCAATTTTGGTAATAGAAATAGAAGAAGTGTTGGAAGCTAAAATGGCATTTGCAGGTGCATGCGCATCAATTTGTTGAAAAATTTTGAGTTTTATGTCAATATTTTCAGTAGCAGCTTCCACAACCAATGCTGCATTTTCAATACCTTTTTCTATTGAAGTAAAAGTGGAAATATTGCTAAGTGTTGCAGCTTTGGTGGCATCTGTGATAGTTCCCTTAGCAATTTGGCGATCTAAATTTTTGGCTATTGTGGCTAATGCTTTATCCAGTTGGGCTTGTTGTACATCAATTAATGATACTTTAAATCCATTCTGTGCAAACACATGTGCAATGCCATTGCCCATGGTGCCAGCGCCAATCACTGATATATTTTCCATAATGTTCGTGTTTTATACTTCCCTATAGTTAATAGCTACCCGAGTCGGATGAAGAAGACTTTTTGCTTTTAAAATCACCTCGCTTCCAAGCCTTAATAAAATCGGCCCAGGCTAATGGATTAAATATGTTTTGAGGGGGTAACTGACCTTGATAGTAATAGCGGTTAGCTTGTTGCCTTAATTGATAATTCACTGCTTCACGCCCATCGGCAGGTAAAGCTGCTAATAGTGCACGTCGTTTCGATTCATCCGTATTTTGTCGGGCAATTTCATACTGATCGTCCGGAATTACGGTATTCACAAAGTCGCGTTCAAATTGCTCACGAGTAGGCCTTGGTTTTAAAATAGCGGCGGGTAAATAGTTGGTATCGCTAACTAAAAGAACAATTAAACTGTATTGATTATCGGTTAAGTTACTGGGAATTTCGTAGGTTTTATCTTTATAACCTATAGACGAAAAGGTAATTCTATCGCCTTTCAATACTGCAATTGAAAATATACCATCATAATTGGTAATAGTTCCTCTTCCTTTTCCATCTACAATAACGCTGGTTGATGGAATAGCTTTTAAACTATCTGAAGTCATTACCACACCATAAAGTTGAATAACGGAGTCTTTGGGTGCCTTACTAATTTGTGCATGTAGTTTTGGCATTAACAATAACGCCCCGAAGGCAAGCAAAAAATATTGTAAAGTTTTTTTCATTCGAAAAATCTGGTAAATAATTTTCGGTGCAATATACGTTCAGCTATGTTGCAATTTAGTATAAATTATGCTTTGCTTCACCAATTGTATAGGCTTAATTTAACCTTAGTGCGCTTATGTTTATACTTTAAAGCAGGGAATAACCCAAACGTTGCCATTTAATTCCTAACAAAGTAAGGGGGAAGGGGGCTAACTTTGCAAAAACATTGTTTTTTTTAACAAATACTTACGTGATGAAAGAAACCGATATTTTAAAAGCCTTAAGCCATGTGCAGGAACCCGATTTGGGGAAAGATTTAGTTACCTTAAATATGATTCGTAACATTTCAATTGATGGGAATAATGTTCGATTTACCTTGGTGTTAACTACACCTGCCTGCCCTTTAAAAGAAATGCTTCGAAAAAATTGTGAAGACGCCATTCATACTCATGTAAATAAGGATGCTTTGGTGCAAATTGATTTTGATGCGCATACCACCTCAAATAGAAAAGATGCCATGCAATTATTGGCCGGTGTTAAAAATATTATTGCCGTAGTTAGTGGCAAGGGTGGCGTTGGTAAAAGTACAGTTGCAGCCAACCTGGCTTTAGCACTGGCTGAAAATGGTGCTGCAGTGGGTTTAATGGATGCTGATATTTATGGCCCTAGTGTACCTATTATGTTTGGTGTTCGTGGTCAACGTCCTATGATGCGCGAAGTAAATGGCAAAGGAATGATTGTTCCTTTGGAAAAATATGGCATACAATTAATGAGTATTGGATTATTAATTGACGAAAAAGATGCAGTAGTATGGCGTGGCCCTATGGCTAGTAGTGCTATAAAGCAGTTTGTAACTGATGTTGATTGGGGGCAATTAGATTATTTGGTTATTGATATGCCACCGGGAACCGGCGATATACATTTAACGTTATTACAAACCGTACCGGTAACCGGGGTTGTTATTGTAACTACGCCACAAACCGTAGCATTAGCCGATGCTAAAAAAGGTATTGCTATGTTTTCACAAGCGCAGGTAAATGTGCCTATTATTGGTTTAGTTGAGAATATGGCCTATTTTACACCGGCAGAACTACCTAACAATAAATACTATTTATTTGGTAAGGAAGGTGGAAAAAAATTGGCTGAAGAATATGAACTGCCATTTTTAGGGCAAATTCCAATTGTACAAACTATTCGTGAAGGGGGTGATAACGGATTGCCCGCAATGGTAAGCAATGATACTATTACACAAGAAGCATTTAGAAATATTACCAATATTGCCATTAGAAATATTGCCATTAAGAATGCTAAAGCAGCAGCAACAGCCGTTGTTTAAATGAAATTACAAACGGCTGCAATGCTTGACGAAAGCATGGGTGATTAATTCTGTTATATGTACAATGTACCTTATTTTAAGGCGTTAGAACAAAAGGATGTACTTGCTTTTATGCAAACGCATCCTTTTGTTACTATTTGTGGCGTTACTGATGAAGGTTGGCCTGTTGCCACACAGGTGCCGGTTTTGGTCAATCATAATGAAGAAGATATTGTTATTACAGGCCACTTAATGCGCAAGCAAATGCATACACAAGCTTTTGAAAAAAATAATAAGGTATTGATTATTTTTCAAGGCGAACATAGTTATGTGAGTGCAAGTTGGTACACTCAGCCATTGCAAGCAAGCACATGGAATTATATGGCAGTTCATGCCACAGGCTACATGCGAATGCTGGATGAGGCTGCATTGTATAATGTGTTATTGCAGCAAACACGTTTTTTTGAGGGTAAAGCCGATAGTATTAATGATGTGGTAAAAATTCCTGATGATTATTTAAAAGCGAACATGAAAGCCATTGTTGCATTTGAAGTTAAAATAGCTGCTTACGAACATGTATTTAAGTTAAGTCAGAATAAGGATGATGCAACATTTCATTCAGTAGTGCAGCATTTACAAAATGGAACACCTCAGCAACAACAATTGGCCAAGGAAATGATGGATCAAAATAGAAATCGTTTGTATGAAAATAAATAGATGGTTTTTTTTATTGTTATTCATGTCATGCACATCTGCCAAAATACAGCAAACCCATACCGTTATGCCTTTTGATAAAGAAGGGCACCGAGGCTGCCGCGGTTTAATGCCCGAAAACACAATTCCTGCTTTTTTAAAAGCACTTGACTTAGGTGTTACTACACTAGAAATGGATGCGGTAATTACAAAAGATAGTCAAGTTTTAATTAGTCATGATCCCTACATCAATTACGAGTTTTCATTAGGTCCGAATGGGCAAAACTTAACAAAGGCCGATCAAAAACAATTGAATATTTATAAAATGACGTATGCTGAAACACAGCAATACGATGTGGGTTCTAAGTACTATCCTCGCTTTCCACAACAACAAAAAATAAAAGTACATAAGCCTTTATTAAGTACTGTTATTGATTCAGTGGAAGCATACATTCAACAGCATCATTTACCACCTGTACAATATAATATTGAAACCAAAAGTACCGACTCAACGGATGGTATTTATCATCCCGATCCTGCAACATTTGTACGATTAATTATGCAAGTTATTGAGCAAAAAGGAATTGCATCGAGGGTCATCATTCAATCTTTTGATATAAGAACTTTACAATATTTGCACGAGCATTACCCAACCATAAAAACAGCACTTTTGGTTGAACCACCGGTAACTTTAAATTTTGCAGGGCAATTAAAACAATTAGGATTTATACCTACCATATATTCCCCCGATTATACAATGGTTACACCCTTATTAGTAAAACAATGTCATGATATGGGTATTGCATTAATACCATGGACAGTGGATGATTTACCCACTATGCAAAAATTGAAAAATATGGGTGTTAATGGGTTAATTAGCGATTACCCTAATTTGTATGCACAATTAAAGTGATTGCCCTTGTACCAGAATAGAGGGTACTACAATTTCTTTGAATGAAGCATCGCCATTCAAACATTCCATCATACGTTTAAAAGCATATTTGCCAAGTTTCTGTCCGCTTGTTTCTATATAAGTAATGGTAGGCTTAAATAAGGTGGGAATGAAACCATTGCTAATACTGATTACTGCTGTTTGTTTTGGAATGTCAATTTGCTTTTCATAAAGTGCTTGCATGGCACCCATTAAAATCTGGTCACCCATACAGAATATGGCATCCGGTTTTTGTTGCGCATTTAAAAAATGTAAAGTTTCTTTTTTGGCAGCTTTGGTTTGATCGGGGAAACGGCAATGAACCTTTGTTTTTGGTGCATACTCATTAATGGTTTGGGTAAAAGCTGCTAATCGTTTTTCTGTAATAGTTAAGTTGGGGTAACCAAATAAAGCCAATATGTTTTTTTTGTTGTGTTGAATGAGTGCATGTGCCGCCATTGTTGCACTTTCCTTATCTGCTAAACAAATTTTATTACAATTATCGGCATGTGGTACTCTGTCAATATATACAACCGGAATATTTTGTTCTTCTAATTTTTCAAATGCTGATATATCATTGTTTTCTTTAGTTACTGCAACAAACAGTCCCGATATCCGATTTTTCTTCAACAGTTTTAAATTATTTAATTCTAACTCACTACTCTCACCCGATTGCATAATGAGTAAAGAGTAGCCTGCTTTACGCGCTTCTTCTTCAACTGAAGCAATAAAAGTATCATAAAAGAAATTGGTAATGGTGGGTATCATAATACCCAGTACGTTACTTACATTAGTACGCAATTGAATAGCATATGCATTGGGTTCATATTCCAGCGAAGCGGCCAATTCTCTTACTTTTTGCTTGGTTTTCTCTGCAATGTCCGGATGGTTTTTTAAAGCACGAGATACCGTAGAAATACTCATGTTTAAAATTTGTGCCAGTTGCTTTAATGTACTGGTTTGTGCCATAGATAAATCATTTAAAAAATCAATTGGTCATTTAGCATGGCAATATAAACACCATTTGTCCATCCAAAACCATCTTGCGTAGGATATTCACCACCACCAGCATTTATATTGGTATTTTTTACATTGTATTTTTCCATTAGCTTACCGGTTTGTTGGTAAGTATTTTCATTCTGAGCCATCCAATTTTGTTTTAATTGTAAGGCTAATTTGTTTTGTGAATAGTTTTTTAATGCTACGTAAGTTATCCATTGTAAAGGTGCCCAGCCGTTAGGTGCATCCCACTGTTGTCCCGATTCAATGTTGGTAGTTAGTGCACCGCCTGATGTTGTTAACAACTGCTTTGTTAGAACCTCAATTATCTTTTCAACCTTATCCTTATTAGTTATTTTGATAAATAGGGGATACATAGCTGCCAATGAATAAGTATCTTTTTGTTGTTGATGAATAAAATGATAATCGAAATAAAAATTTTTTTCCTCATTCCAGCAGAAATATTCAATGGCTTGTGAACGCTGTTCTGCTTTGGCCAACATTGTTTTAGCTTTATCGGTTTGATTGGTAAACGTATATAATTCTGCCATTATATTTTCAACGCTGAATAAAATGCAGTTTAAATCAATGGGAATAATATCGGTTGTCTCAATGGTAGACATGTCATAGGCATTGGCAAACCAACGGCTTGAAAAATCCCAACCCGATTCAGCAGCTGCTCTAATGTTTCTGTACAATAATCGGGCATTGTCATCCGACAAATTTTTTGCTAAATGGGTATCCTCTTTATATGCCTCCGGTCTGGGTGTATCACTATCATCCCAGTATCTGTTTAAAATATAGGATTCAGAAAGTTTTACAACTCTTCTATATGCTGTATTGGGTTGGTTAAGTGTCTCAACACCATCCATCCAATAAGCATATTCTTTTTCAATTATTGGAAGGTATTCAATACAACTTTGTAATCCATTTTTTTCACTTAATAATTTTACCATAAGTGCAAAAAATGGGGGCTGCGATCTGCTTAAGTAATAAGTGCGGTTACCATTAGGAATATGTCCAAATTTTTCAATTAAATAAGCAAAGTTTTTTATCATGTTTTCAATGATGTCCCACCTGTTGTGTTCCTTTAAACCCAGCATGGTAAAATAACTATCCCAATAATAAATTTCTCTAAATCTGCCACCTGGTACAATGTAAGGATAAGGTAAAGGAATAAGTGTGCCGGCCGCTTCATCCGGTTGCCTGGTTAGTACATTCCACAATTCATAAATGTGTATATCAATAGGTTTATTGTTAGATTGATACCCTTGATGGCTTTCTGCAGGTAAACTAAAATGTTGCTTAATAAAATTCAATAAGTTGAAATGAGGTTTATCTTTTTCAAGATGGTATGCTTGTTGAATTTCTTCTATTGGGTGCAAAGGAATTGCATCTACAAAAAATTTTGAATCGCTGAATAAGTTGCTTTGTTGAACAGCTATATACAATGATCCAAGTTCTTCTATATTTAACAATTGATGGTTAATTTGCATAGGGTTCATGTTTATGAATTGAACACAGCGCTACTTTGTTTATATTTCAATTGAAGTCTTCTAAAAATGAATAAGCAAATGGCCAATATGGTTATTGGAACTAATGAAAAATAAAAGGCTGCTGAACCGCCATAATATTGAAAAATATTTCCTGTTATTAATGATCCTGTTGTGCCACCTAAAGCAGAAAATATAATGATTAATCCGGCCATTACACCTTGTTTCTCAACCGACAAAGTGCTTAATATTACCGAATTAATTGCCGGATAAATTGGTGCAATTAATAAACCAATAAGCGGAAAAACAAAAGCAGCTAAAGGAGCATTTCCCCAACCGGTAATTTCATGTCCATCACTATTTTTTGCCAACGGCATGGCTATTAATACAAGCGTAGCCGCTAAAATTAAACAAATTAAAAGAATAACAAACCAATTTAGTTTTTTCAATAAAAGCCCTGCCACAAAACGTCCGGCTGCTGTAGAACCGGCTAAAATACTGGCCATTTCTATACTTAAAGTAGTGGGCAGTTTTAATACTTGACTGTTGAAAGTGGGCAGCCAGCTCATAATGCTTTGTTCAATTAATACATAAAAAAATGCACAGGCAATAAATATTAATACAATAGGTGATACTATTAATTGAAGCATTGCAATAAAACTTTGTAACAATGTTTCTTTTTGTATTTCATGTTGAGCTTTTGATTCGTCAAGTGTTGCTGTTAATAACAATAAAAATGCAACAGTTGTAAAACCGCCCAACCATGTATATACTTTTAGCCACGATGTAGAATGGGGGTCTTTATCATTAACGAAATAACTAAATATAAAGTAGCCTGCTAAAATACCCACCATAAAAAAAGATTCAACAAAATTCATTAAACTAATATGTTGTTTTTCTGATTGTGTTACCAGGCCTATAGTGCTGTAAACCGATATTTTAATCAACGCAAAACTGGCACCGATAGCAGCAAACAATAATTTGGTTGCTAAAAAGCTGTGGGTATATGGCATTATGAAACACACAATTGAAATGAATGCCAGAGCAATTAGCATGGATTTTTTATATCCAATTTTTGTAATAAATGAGGAAACCAAAAATGAAACAATTGCAATACTTAAATCTTTAAAGGGCTCTAATACAGCAGCTGCGCCTTGTGTTACCCCATAATTGTTTTGCACTTGTAAAATAACCGTGCCTACACTATTCAATAAAATGGCAAAAACAAAATAGTTAATAAATATGGACAATTTAATTTTCCAATAATGCATATGGCTTTTGTTTAGTGGTTGGTTGAAAAGTGAATTTAGAACATATTGGCTAAATCTTTTAAAAAAAATGCACTTAGCGCAATCCAAAGTAAAACAAGTGCCGTATATGTATTACGAACAACAAAATTGAATATTATGAAAAAACTTTTCCTTTTAATGGCTTCTGCATTTGTTATGCATGTTGCTATGGCGCAAAATGAAAAAACTGTAGAAGTGGGTGGTGCCCCTATGTATCCAAGTAAAAACATTGTAGAAAATGCCATTCATTCTAACGATCATACAACGTTAGTGGCTGCTGTAAAAGCTGCAGGTTTGGTTGAAACTTTACAAGGTGCAGGGCCTTTTACAGTGTTTGCACCCACCAATGAGGCATTTAATAAATTACCGGCAGGAACAGTTGATAACTTATTAAAACCTGAAAATAGAGCAATGCTTACAAAAGTATTGACCTACCATGTTGTGGCAGGTAAGTATAATGCAAAAGATATAGCAAAGCTTATTAAAGCAGGACATGGTAAGGCTGTTTTAAAAACTGTAGAAGGTGAAAATTTAATGGCTAGTATGGAAGGGAATAAATTGGTGATTACAGATGCAAAAGGCGGTAAAAGCTATGTTACTATTGCAGATGTGAATCAAAGTAATGGTGTAATACACGTAGTGGATACTGTTTTGCTTCCATAAAATATTTTCTATCGAGGGGTGAACAATTATCCTATGAAAAACCAAAACAAACAATATTCTTTGTAAAAACTGTCCCTTCCAATATTCTAACTAAAGCAAACAGCTTACAAAGCGGTTATGTAAAATGCATAACCGCTTTGCTTTTTAATGAAGCATATTTTTTATTTCATTTAGTTTCATTAAAGCTTCTACAGGGGTAAGTCGATTAATATCAATATTTTCCAACATTTTTCTTATGCCTTCAAATGTTTCTGTATGCGCATCAAAAATGGACAGTTGTAACTGAGTTGTTGGCTTTGGTTTCCCGGACCGCACAGTTGGTAATGGGTTGTTATGATAAATTTGTGTTTCCTGTTGTAATTCTTTTCCTTCTAATTGTTGCAATATTTCGTTAGCACGTGCAATTAATTCAGGTGGCATGCCCGCCATTTTTGCTACATGAATACCAAAACTATGTGTACTTCCACCCGGTGCTAATTTTCTTAAAAAAATTACTTTATTTCCGGTTTCTCTATTGGTAATATGGAAATTTTTTACGCCCGGTAAATGATGCTCTAATGCGTTTAATTCATGATAGTGGGTAGCAAATAAGGTTTTAGGTTTATAGACGGAATTGTGCAAATATTCTACCATGCTCCAAGCAATAGATATGCCATCATAGGTAGATGTACCGCGTCCAATTTCATCTAATAACACCAAACTACGTTCCGATAAATTATTGATAATGCTGGCTGTTTCATTCATTTCAACCATAAAAGTTGACTCACCACCACTTAAATTATCGCTGGCGCCTACACGAGTAAATATTTTATCGGTTAATGGTATGGAAGCTTCAGTTGCAGGCACAAAACTGCCCATATGCGCCATTAAAGTAATCAGTGCTGTTTGCCGTAAAATGGCACTTTTACCGCTCATGTTGGGGCCCGTTAATATAATTATTTGCTGATTATCGGGATCCAACGTAATATCATTAGGTATGTATGTTTCACCTGCAGGTAAATTCCTTTCAATTACCGGATGTCTGCTATCTAATAATTGTAATGTCAATCCATCATGAATGATGGGTTGGTGGTAATGATATTTTAATGCATTTTCCGCAAAGCATATCAAGCAATCAATAATGGCTAACGTAGTGCCATTTACTTGTATTGGTGCTATATAATCTTGCAATGCATTGAGTAAGGCATCAAAAAGTTGTGTTTCTAGTGCTAACATCTTTTCTTCAGCCCCTACAATTTTTTCTTCATATTCTTTTAGTTCGGGTGTAATATAGCGTTCAGCATTCGTTAAAGTTTGTTTCCGAATCCAATGATTAGGCACTTTGTTTTTGTGTGCATTGGTAACTTCTAAATAATAACCAAACACATTATTAAACCCAATTTTTAATGAAGTAATGCCAGTAGCATCAGCTTCTTTTTGTTGTAAGTTTAGTAAGTATGATTTACCACCTGAAGCAATGCTTCGCAATTCATCTAATTCTTTGTTGATACCTGATTGAATTAAATCGCCTTTTTGAGCAGTAATAGGTGGTGGATCTTTTAATTCACTTAAAATTTTATCGGTAATTACACTACACGTATTCAATCCATCTGCTAATCGTTGCAGGTACTTATTAGTGCAATTATCCAGTTGTTTTTTTATAATGGCAGTTTGTTGTAAGCCTTTAGCAATTTGTAAAACTTCGCGGGGTGAAATTTTTTTAGATGCAATTTTACTAATCAGTCGCTCCACATCGCCGCATTGTTTAATGGCTTGTGCAAGCTTATGGCGTAAGTCGGTTTCTTTAATTAAAAAAGCAACTGCGTCTAATCTTTCTTCAATGGCTAATTTGTTTTTTAAAGGAAAGATAAGCCAACGTTGTAGCAGCCTTGCACCCATTGCACTTACAGTATTATCTAAAATTTGCAGTAAACCTTTTCCTTCATTAACACTACTGCCAATTAATTCCAAATTACGAATGGTAAATCTATCCATCCACAAAAAATCATCCTTTTCAATTCTTTTAATAGTGGTAATGTGTTGCAGATTGGGATGTTCGGTTTCTTTTAAATAATGTAAAATAGCACCGGCGGCAATAATGCCGTTTTTTAAATGTTCAATACCAAATCCCTTTAAAGAATGCGACTGAAAATGTTTTAATAAACTTTCCTGCGCATAGGTTTCATCAAAAATCCATGACTCTAAAGTATAAGTATAGAATTTATTGCCAAACAGTTCTTTAAATTGCTTTTGATAACTACGTTGAAAAATAACTTCTGCAGGCTTTAAGCTTTGCAATAATTTATCGGCGTATTCGGTATTCCCTTCCGCAATGAAAAATTCTCCGGTTGAAATATCCAAGAATGCAACTCCTGCAATATTGTTATTGAAGTGAATGGCTGCTAAAAAATTATTACTGTTATTTTCTAATAATTTGTCATTGGTTGCAATGCCGGGTGTTACTAATTCGGTTACACCTCTTTTTACAATACCCTTTGCCTGTTTAGGATCTTCTAATTGGTCGCAAATGGCTACACGATAACCGGCCTTTACCAATTTATGTAAATATGTTTCTAAAGCATGGTGTGGAAAACCCGCCAGTTCTGATGATGAAGCTGCGCCATTATTGCGCTTGGTAAGTGTAATACCCAGTACATTGGAAGCAACAATGGCATCGGCGCCAAAAGTTTCATAAAAATCGCCCACCCTAAATAATAAAATAGCATCGGGGTACTTTTGCTTAATAGCATTGTGCTGTTGCATTAATGGGGTATCGGAAGCTGACTTTTGCATGGCAACAAATATAATTATTGCTGCTGTGAGCTGCTATTCATTTTTTAAAATCGTGAACTTTATAGCTGAAAGTCTATTACATGGTTAAGTTTTAGTATATTGAACCCGTACATGAAACAACTGCTATCCATACTTTTATTAATGATGTGTATTCAGTTTGTAAAAGCACAAACTTTGGGGGGGAATACTGTGTTTAATTTTGTTACCCAACCTAATACCGCTCAGTTATCTGCCTTGGGTGGCGTTAATATTTCAAACATTACCAATGATGTAGGCATGGCTTTTCAAAACCCTGCTTTATTGCGAAGTAATATGCAGCAGCAATTAAATACTTCTTTCAACAATTTTGTTGCGGGTATAAAAAATTATAGTTTAACTACTGCCTGGTATTTGCCTAAATACCAAACCAATATGGCGTTGGGTATTAATTATTTTGATTATGGTACACTAACTCAAACTGATGCCGCCGGAAATGTATATGGCACTTTTAAACCGGTTGATTATGTTGCTCAATTAATGTTTTCGCATGCCTACCACGAAAAATGGAATGTGGGTGGTACAATTAAATTCATTAATAGCCACTATGCCCAATATAAAAGTAGCGGTATGGCAGTTGATGTAGGATTAAATTATTTCGATTCAGCTAAAGGGTTTCAAGCTGCATTTGTTGTAAAAAATATGGGTACACAGTTCAATACTTATACCCAAGGCGTAAAAGAAGAGTTACCCTTTGATGTACAAATGGGGTTTACAAAAAAATTAGCAAAAGCACCATTTCAATTTTCTTTAACTGCTCATCACTTGCAAACATTCAACACTTTATACAATGACACTGCATTTAATGCAGCCTATGGCATTAACTCGAATGGTGGATTTTTAAACCAATTAATTACCCATTTAGTTGGCTCTGTTCAACTGTTAATTGACCACAAGGTAGAAATTACCAGTGGTTATAATTTTTTGCGTCGGCATGATTTAAATGCTTACACCACCGCTAATGGGTTAAATGGGTTTACGTTAGGTGCCGGTGTGTTGTTAAATAAGTTGCACATTCGTTATGCAACAGGATTTTACCAACAAAACCTTTTTCACCAAATCAGCCTAAATTTTAATTGGAAAGGAACAGGCCTTTAACGCAACTTTCAAAAGTAGTTTTTATACAGTTGCTTGAACCATTTCACTTAGTTTTTGCTTCTCTTCTTTGAATGATTCCCGGGGAACAAGTCCTAGTAAATCAAACATTGCATTATCTTCTTCAAAACTGGGGTTAGGTGTGGTTAATAATTTATCTCCTGCAAATATGGAATTAGCACCTGCTAAGAAGCATAAAGCTTGTTCAGCTACCGACATGCTTGTTCTTCCTGCACTTAAACGTACCATAGTGGCAGGCATAATAATTCTTGCAGTAGCAATCATTCTAACCATATCCCACACATCTACCTTTTTATTGTTTGCTAATGGGGTACCGGCAATGGGTACTAATGCATTAATGGGAACACTTTCCGGGTGCTGAGGCATTGTAGCCAAAGTATGCAGCATTTTAATTCTATCTTCCTGTGTTTCGCCTAAACCAATTATACCGCCGCAACAAACCGTAACACCTGCTTTTCTAACATGCTCAAGGGTATTCAATCTATCCTGATAAGTACGCGTAGTAATAATATCATGATAATGCTCTTCACTCGTATCTAAATTATGGTTGTAGGCATATAAACCTGCATCAGCTAATTTTTTAGCTTGTTCTTCCGTTAACATACCAAGGGTACAACATACTTCCATGCCCATTTCATTTACCCCTTTCACCATTTCTAACACACGATCAAAATCGCGATTGTCGCGAACTTCACGCCATGCGGCTCCCATGCAAAAACGAGTACTGCCGGCATCTTTTGCTTTTTTTGCATAAGCCAATACTTCATCTTTTTGCATTAATGCATGCACATCAACACCGGTGTTGTATCGAGCTGCTTGAGGGCAATAGGCACAATCTTCAGTGCACCCACCGGTTTTAATACTTAACAAAGTACAAACTTGCACTTCGGCAGTAGTATTGTATTTACGATGTATGCTGGCTGCTTTAAAAATTAAATCCAACAAAGGGGTATTATATATGGCTTCAATTTCAGATAGTGTCCAATTGTTTCTAATATCGTTATGCATAAAAAAACAAATTTCATTTTTGAAGCAACAAATATAGGAATACCTGAATAAAGTTGGGTTGAATGCTAAATTGGGGCTGCCAGATAGAAATAGCAAGTATCTGTGTTAAAATAATTTTCCAGCATTGAAAACGATATGGGCGGTTGGTGATTTAACCATCCCTGTAAAGTGAAAATATTATACTTCAAATCATTTTGCAAAAATGAATACATTTTTTCAGGGGTAATATTGTAGGTGCTTGCCCCTTTGTTACCAAACTCAAATAAAAGAATGGGTTTATGTTGTGCAATGGTTTGTTGTGCCCCTTTTAATACCCAATATTCAGCCCCTTCAACATCCATTTTTATAAGATGTATACGTTGTTGAGGTGCAATAATTGCGTCTAGTGTTGTTGTATTTACTGTTATGGTTGTATCTGATTCTAACTTATCATATGGCCTTTTTAATAAACCACTATATGCTTTGTTGGTAGTTACCAGGTTAAAGTTGCTATTCCCTATTTCATAGCTTAATGCATAATTATACAAACGAATTTTTTGTTGAAATTTTTTTTGTAATGCGGTGTATAGTTCAGGTATTGGCTCAAAAGCCAAATGTTGTTGTGGTGAAGCAGCTACCATCATTTGGGTAATTTTTCCGGTATGTGCGCCAACGTCAATTCCTAGTCCGTTAGGTGCCAATACTTTTTTTATTACCCTTTCAGTTGCGCGGTCTATTTGCTCGTTACGTGTAATAGCAAAGGGTAATTTTGTTACAATTAATTTGGCAAATGCTTTAAAGTTGTTTACCGGGTTCAATCCGTTATATTTTTGTGTTGAACATAATTTCTCCATTTTTCAATAAGCTGTTGCATATCGGTAGGTAATTCTGAATTAAACAATAATGCTTTACCTGTTTTAGGATGTACAAAGCCCAGTGTTTTGGCATGTAAAGCACAGCGGTTGCATACTTCAAAACAATTTTCAACAAATTGTTTGTATTTGGAATAGATAGTGCCTTTTAAAATTTTGTCGCCGCCATATTCGTAGTCGTTAAACAGCGTATGTCCAATATGTTTCATGTGCACCCTAATTTGATGGGTTCTTCCGGTTTCTAAAACACATTCAACCAAAGTAACATAATTAAATCTTTCTAAAACGCGATAGTGAGTAATGGCATGTTTGCCGGTTTCGCCATCGGGGTAGGCAGCAAACATTTTTCTATACTGCTGGTGTCGGGCAATATGTGCATTAATGGTTCCTTCATTTTCTTCCACATTACCCCAAACCAATGCAACATACTTGCGCTGTACGGTATGATGGAAAAATTGTTTGGCTAAATGTGCGGCAGCATCAGCAGTTTTGGCTAATACCAATAGGCCGGTTGTGTTTTTATCAATTCTGTGCACTAAGCCATACCGGGGCAGTTCATCTTCATCAACATTTTTATTTTGTTGTAGTAAGTGGTATTTCACGCCATTTAAAAGCGTACCCGTATAATTTCCCACTCCGGGATGCACAACCATATTAGCGGGCTTATTCACAACTAAAATAGTATCATCTTCATACACGATATCCAGTGGTATAGGTTCAGCTTTTACTTCCGTGTATTCCGGATTGGTATAACTTAACAATACCAGCTCATCGCCGGGTTTAATTTTATAATTGCTTTTTACTATTTTACCGTTAACGGTTAAAAAACCTGCTTCAATGCCCTTTTGAATTTTATTGCGCGAAGCATTTTCTAAACGCATTTGTAACCATTTATCAATGCGTATGGGTTCTTGGTTTTTATCTATAGAAAATGTTTTCCTTTCATACAGGTTTTCATTTCCTTCTTCCGGCATTATTTGTATATCCTCTGTATTCATTGTTGCAAATATAAAGGCATTTGTAAGCGCATGTATTTCACGCCCAAGCTTTCGTAACTTTGTTGCCGGTTTACAATTCGTTAACGTTAATTTTGCCCATATTGCTATGGAACATTTAGTGTATTTTGAAGATTTGGGATTTCGAGATTATAAAAGCGTTTGGGATTATCAGGAACGATTATTAGCCCGTAATGTAGCATTAAAATCGGATGAAACTACTCGGAACTTAACCACCAATTATTTGCTTTTTGTGGAACATTCACCCGTTTATACTTTGGGTAAAAGTGGTAAACGCGAACATGTTTTAATTTCAGAAGAAGAAATGCATGAAAAAAACATTGATTTTTTTCATATAAACCGAGGGGGCGATATTACTTTTCATGGCCCACAACAGTTGGTTGGGTATCCTATTTTAGATTTAGATAAATTTAAGACTGATTTAGGCTGGTATTTACGCAGTTTAGAAGAAGTTATTATTTTAACATTGGCGCATTATGGTATTACAGGCAGCAGAAGTAAGGGTGAAACCGGTGTATGGATTGATCCTGATAAACCGGGCTTTGAAAGAAAAATTTGTGCCATGGGTATTAAATGCAGCCGTTGGATTACAATGCATGGTTTTGCATTGAATGTGAATACAGATTTAAATTACTTTAATTACATTATTCCTTGTGGCATAAAAAACAAACAAGTAACTTCTTTGCAAAAAGAATTAGGAAGAACCGTTCCCATGGAAGAAGTAAAACAATTGGTAAAAGAAAATTTTGCCCGAGTGTTTGAAGTAACCTGGATGTCTTAAAACTCTTTTTCCAAGTAAAATTTGTTTTTTTCTTTTAAATGATGGTCTTCATACAATTCAAAGAAGTACCAGCCTGCCTGTAAAAAATTTGATTTATCAACCACCAAATAATTTTCCTGAATATTATTCATTTGGAACATAAGTTCATTTTTGTCGTTAAAAAACTTTAGGTGGTACTCATGTTTTTTGGCATCGGGCAATGCAATGGTAACGTAACCTTTATTATTAGTGAAGACATAAACAGATGGTTTCCAAACAATTTTAGGTACATATCTTTTCAACAACACTTCATAATTCGCCAACATGGTTAAGGTATCTTTTGAATGAGCATATACCGAATCTTTAAAATGCTTAAAATCCTGAGGTTCCAGCATATACAATAATGAATCTCTATCTCTGTTAAAAATGCGGTACATAATTACCGCATCATTATTGTTATAGAGTACTTTATTATCATTGGTAATTATTGAAGGTGAAGCATTGGCATTGGTTGCTATACCATTGGCCGGAGATTTAGAAGCAGTAAAGAAATAATGCCCATCTTTTAATACATAGAATATGCGATAGAATACTTTTACACCCGGTGTAAACTGGTTATCTACAAAACCATTTTGTTGCAGTTCGGGTGATTGGGCCGAAAAGATACTTGTAAAAAACTTTATACTATCATAAGAACGTTGCACTACCAACTGGTTACAATCGGGGTAAGGATTGATCCAACTTACCTGAACCTTATTTTTATTTAAAAAATGTACCGAAAAATTGGGCAATGTATCTATGGCTTGTGCATTGGCGTGAGTTGCAAACCCGATAAAAAATAAAATAGTAAAAAATAATATACGTTTCATTCTAACAAATATACAAGTCAGCCTGTTACTAAAATTGCAAAATGTTTTTAGAAAGAGAAGTGTTGCCTTGTAATCCACCACTATGAATAGCCACAACATGACTATTGGGTGGAAAAAATTGTTGTTCCATTAAATGTCGGGTAGCATATATAAGTTTAGCAGTATAAACAATATCGGTTGGTAATTGGTATAAATTCCACCATTCATTCATGCTTTGAATTAAAGCAGCAGGATGTTTGGCATAACCACCAAAATGGTATTCATTTTTCCAAATCATTTGTTTCATTTTGTCAGAATCATTTACCAATGCTGCAATATCTTGTTGAATAGCATCGGCCCCTTTCAAAACCGGAATTGCAATAATAGTTTGATTGGGCTCGGCAGCCATTAACAGTCCGGCTGCCATGGTACCTGTTCCAACTGCAGCCAAAATATGAGTGGCCGTTGGTGGAATGAATGAATGAATATCTTTGGCACCTAGTGCACCTAAATGGCCATAACCTCCTTCATTAATAAAATAATCGTTAGGTTGTTGCAATTGTTGCTGAAGCAATCGTTTGTTTTTATAGGCTTCTCTCGAAACAAAGTGTAGGGCCATCCCTTTTTCAGCAGCAGCTGCTAAAGTGTAATTATTTACTTTTTCACCCCTTATAATACCCAAGCAAGCAATTTTAGCTTGTTGGCATGCTGCAGCCGTAGCCAAAATATGATTGGAAAATGGTCCGCCAAATGTTACAATACGTTGGCAATTTTGTAGCAATGCATTATTTAAATAATTCTTTAATTTAAACCATTTATTGCCGCTTATTTCCGAATGAATGACATCTAACCGCAATACAGAAAATGTTATTTTTTGGTTAAGAAGGGTTTGGGGCAATGGAATTGCTTGTAAATAGGGCATTTGCTCAAATTCCAACGTAAACATGTATGAATTTATTTAAATAAAACTATTGGCTGTTTTAAACATATCTTTTAGCTTCGCAGCTATTCAAATGTACAATTATGCAACCAACACTTGTAATTTTAGCAGCAGGAATGGCTAGTAGATATGGTTCAATGAAGCAAACAGAAGCATTTGGACCAAGTGGTGAAACAATTATGGAGTACTCAATTTATGATGCCATTAGAAGTGGTTTTGGTAAAGTTGTATTCATTATTCGCGAAGAATTTGCTGAAGCTTTTAAAGCACAATTCGAACCTCGTTTAAAAGGAAAAATTGCCATTGATTACGTATATCAGCATTTAGAAGATTTTGTTGGCAATCGTCCTATACCAGCCGATAGGGTAAAGCCTTGGGGAACAGCACATGCCTTGCTTTGTTGCAAAGGAAAAGTGAATGAACCTTTTTCAATTATAAATGCCGATGATTTTTATGGCAGAGAGGCTTTTGAAAAAGCAGTTGCATTTTTACAAAACCAATGCAACGAAACCACTTATGCAATTATGGGTTATGAATTATCTAAAACTTTAAGTGGACATGGAAGCGTAAGTAGGGGTGTATGTTCGGTAAATTCCGAAGGTAATTTGGTAAACATAACTGAGCGCACTAAAATTTACCGCAATGCTGATACCGGAAAAATTGTGTACGAAGATGAAAGCGGTGTTGTTGAATTGCCTGAGCATACACCGGTTAGTATGAACTTCTTTGGTTTTCATCCCAACATTATTGCTTTAGCTGAAAAATTATTCAATGAGTTTTTGGATAAAAATATTCAGAACATAAAATCAGAATTCTTTATTCCATTGGTGGTTGATGAGTTTGTGAAACAAAAAATTGGCATAGTGAAAGTATTACCCACTTCGGCACAATGGTTTGGCGTTACCTATAAAGAAGATGCACCCGAAGTGAAAAAAAGTTTCCAACAACTCATTAATAATGGTGTTTATCCTGCCAGTTTGTGGTAAGTGCTTAAATAATTGTAAGCGTGTTAAACCTAAAAAAAATCCACTGAATTGTATCAGTGGATTTTTTATTGTGTGTTGTTTATATTTTAAAAATTAGTTGTTATAAGCTTTAACCAAGAAAACACAATCTTCCATTTTCTTAACTTGTTCTTCACGACTAATGTTCATGAGGTATGATTTAGCAGGTAATTTAATTTTAGAAAATCCACTTGCTGTATCAGAATCATTTAAATGATTGACTAAGTGATAGATATTTTTACTTTGGATAGCAAAAGTAATACCATCAGCATGCGTTTGGCGGGTACTTAAAATACCAATTACTTCACCTTTCTTATTTAATACGGGTCCACCACTGTTACCGGGGTAAGCACTCATTTGAATTTGTGTGCTTAATGTATCACCATCAAAACCGGTTTTCGCACTTAAATAACCTTGAGTGTATACAATTTCATTACGAGGATAACCAAGTGTAAAAATTTCTTCTCCTAAATCACCTGAATTTTTAGCTATGTTATAAGGAATGTATTTTAAGGGTTTATAGTCCTTGTCGTTTATTTTTAGAATTGCCAAATCCACTTTAGGATCTATGTTTACAATACTGGCAGTAAATTCTTGACCTTTGTTATTCACCACAATAGCGCCTGAACCTCTTAATACGTGAGCATTAGTAATTAAATAACCTTTCGGGTCAATTAAAAAGCCTGTACCGCCACTAATTAAACGAGCATTTTCAGGCAACTTACTTTTTACTTCATTAATAATATTGCCTTGAACTTGCTGATTGCGTTTAATAACCTCTATATCTTTACTTAATTGTTGAATTTGGTTGGCATTCACTGCGGGGGAAAAATAAGAAAAAATAGCACTGGTAATAATAGCAATAGCCCCGGCTACACTTGCGGCAATAGCGGTAACTCTTTTATATTTATGCCAAAGCGATACTATTTTACTTTGAGTGTGTACAATGGTACCTTCATCAATTACACCCTCATTTACAAGTTTTTGATGTGTTTGGTGTAAGGTTTGCTTAAAGTGTTGTCTATCGGATAACGCATTCAGCTGATTTAAGAACATACTGTGTTCCACCACCATCTGGTCAATTTCGGGCGAATTTTTCCTGAGTTGTTCAAAATAAGCCTTTTCATCCGGTAGCATGGACCCATCAAGGTAGCGTTCAATGGCTTGTATTAAAAGAATATCTTCCATGATATTTATTCTCCAATATTATATTGCGTAAAAAACAATTTTTTTAACCGGGTTAAGCACTTGTATTTTTGGTTTTTGGCATTATCTGCATTCGTGTAGCCAAATGCTTTAGCCAATTCCTGCATATCTAATTTTTTCAGGTAAAACCCTTCCAATAAACTTTTACAAGGCTCACCCAAACTATTTAATGCCCGTTCCATTATCGTAAACTCGGCATTGCGTTTTTCGTGCATTTCAAGGTCATCTTCAACCTGAACAGTCTCTTCCAAACTATCAGTTTGTAATACAAATCTTCCCATTTGTTGAAGGCGTTTAAGCCATAATCGCCTGCATATGGAATATACATACGTGTTAATTTTTGAGGTTAAAACAAATGATTCGCTTTTTGCTTTTTCATATAGCGCAATCATTGCTTCCTGAAAAATATCTCTGGCATCGTCGTATGTTCCATTGTTGTTGATAATAAACGATTGAACCATATTAAAATTATTTTTATATATGGTTTCAATAGCTTTGGTATCATTTTCTGCCAAACCTTTCAGTAATGCCTGTTCGTTTAACTCAGCTTTCACGGGTTGTACTTTTAATACTGATTTGGGGGTAAAAGTAACCCAAAAAATAGTCAAAATTTTTTTTCAAAAAAAATACAACTTACAGGGTTACCTTTTACCACGTTGGAGTATTAACAGGAAATTTATTCACAAAAAAAGCTCACAACAATGAAAAAATTATTAGCCGTTTTAGCAGTAGCCGGTGTAATGGTTGCTTGCAACAATGCAAAAACTGATGAAGCAAAAACTGATTCAACTACAGCTGTAAAAGTTGATACTTCTGCTACTAAAGTTGATACTGGTGCTGCAAAAGTTGATACTTCTGCTAAAAAAGTAGATAGCGCTGCTAAAAAATAATTGTATTTAGCATAATAAAATAAATAGCCCGCTTGCAGCTTTTATTTTATTCAACTCTTTTTCATATGGCAAGCAATCGTTAGAGGCCGTTCCGTTTCCACGGAAGGGCTTTTTTATTTCATTTTTAAGCCATGTTTAATATATTGAAATTTTATTATTATAAATTTTTGTGTTATTAGAAACTAAAGTATGTTAGTTTTTAAAAATATTTAAAAATTTATTTTGTGGGGAAAGTATTAAGGATTACTTTTGAACAGCAATGAAACAAACTACACAATATACCGGTGCTTTCTGTTTTTTTTATTACTACTTTAATTAGCAGTAACCGGGTGTAATTTGTAATGTTTAATTTCAAAACAACCAATATAACACCCGGTCTCAGACCGGGCTTTTTATTTTATGGAAAAGAAAATAGCAATTCAGGGTTATGAAGGTAGCTTTCACCACATGGCTGCAACCGAGTACTTTGGTAAAGAAGTAATTGTGATTCCTTGTGCCACTTTTAAAGATTTAGTAAAAATTGCCGGAACCAAAAAAGAAAGCAATGGTGGAATTATGGCCATTGAAAATTCTATTGCCGGAAGTATTTTGCCTAATTATGGATTATTACAAAGAAGTAATTTGCAAATTACCGGTGAAGTTTATTTGCCTGTTAAACAACATTTGATGGTTGATCCCGGTGTCCGTTTGGAAGATATTAAAGAAGTACATTCTCACCCAATGGCCTTGCAGCAATGCTTAGAATTTTTAGAAAAGTATAATTGGAAATTAGTAGAAACCGAAGACACTGCTTTAAGTGCACAGTTATTGGCTGCTCAACATAAAAAAGCTATTGCTGCTATTGCCAGTTCTTTGGCTGCCGAATTATACGAGTTAGAAATAATTGCCAGCAATATTCAAACACAAAAAAATAATTATACCCGCTTTTTAGTGGTTGAACGTGCTGAAGATGCTAAAGAAACTGATGGTGCTAATAAGGCTACCGTACATTTTGCTACCGACCATACCCGCGGAAGTTTGGCTAAAGTGTTATCTATTATAGCTGATAATGGTATCAACTTAAGCAAACTACAAAGCATGCCCATTGCCGGTACCAACTTTAAATATAGTTTTTATGCTGATATGGAATTTGATTCCATGGCCGATTTCAATAAGGTTTTAAAATTATTGAAACCGCATATTGACATGTTTAAAAATTTCGGTATATATAAAAATGGCAATATTTAAAATGATAAGTGTAGCAAATAGATTAGCTGGAGTAGGAGAATATTATTTTTCCGAAAAACTTCGTGAAATAGATACTCTAAATCGCCAAGGCAAACAAATTATTAGCTTGGGTATTGGTAGTCCCGACCTTCCTCCTCATCCTGATGTTATAACAGAGTTACATCAAAATGCGGTTTTACCCAATGCACATGGCTATCAATCTTATAAAGGTTCTCCAATTCTTCGCAATGCAATTGCTCAATGGTATCAAACCTGGTACAATGTATCATTAAATGCCGACACTGAAATATTGCCTTTAATTGGAAGTAAAGAGGGCATTATGCACATTTGCATGACTTATTTGAATAGTGGTGATGAAGTATTGGTGCCTAATCCGGGATATCCTACATACAGCAGTGCGGTTACGTTAGCCGAGGGTGTTGTAAAAAATTATGCCATGAGTGAAGCTTTAAATTGGGCACCCGACTTTAACGCATTGGAAAAACAAGATTTAAGTAAGGTAAAACTGATGTTTGTAAATTATCCGCATATGCCTACCGGGCAGAATGGTAGTTTAAACTTGTTTGAAAAGATTGTTGCATTTGCTAAAAAACATCAAATTTTAGTTATACACGATAATCCATACAGCTTCATTTTGAATGAACAGCCATTAAGTATGTTACAAGTAGATGGTGCCAAAGAAGTTGTATTAGAACTTAATTCTTTAAGTAAAAGCCACAATATGGCGGGTTGGCGTGTTGGTATGTTGTGTGCCAATCAACAATTTATTACTGAAGTGTTGCGGTTTAAAAGTAACATGGACAGTGGCATGTTTTTACCCTTGCAACTGGCGGCAGCCAAAGCACTTACTTTAGGAAAAGATTGGTTTCAATCCTTAAATCAAGTATATGCTAACCGCCGCAAACTAGTGTTTGATTTGTTAGATATGTTGCAATGTACTTATCAAAAAAACCAGGTGGGTTTATTCGTTTGGGCAAAAATCCCGAATATTTATAAAGATGGTTATGCATTGAGCGATGCGGTTTTATATCAATGTAATGTATTTATTACGCCCGGTGGAATTTTTGGTAGCGCAGGAAATGAATATGTACGGATAAGCCTTTGTGCTACCGAAGAAAAGTTAAACGAAGCTATTAACAGAATTAAGAACAATTTGCATGTTTAATAATGTTACCATAGTAGGTGTTGGGTTAATAAGCGGTTCTTTTGCAATTGCTTTAAAGGATAAAGGCTTTGCTAAACATATTATTGGTGTAAGTCGTACCCGCGAAAGCGAACAAAAGGCTTTGGAATTAGGATTGATTGATGAAGCATTGCCATTAAATGAAGCCATAAAAAAAAGTGATTTTATTTACGTAGCCATTCCTGTTGATGCTACTATACCCGTAGTAAAAGATATTCTTGATCAAATTAATGAAACACAAATTGTGGCCGATGCAGGATCTACAAAACAAGCATTATGTAATGCTATACAAAACCATCCTATGCGCCATCGGTTTGTTGCCACACACCCCATGTGGGGTACAGAATATAGTGGTCCTGAAGCTGCAACACGTCAGGCCTTCACAGGACGTTCATGTGTAATTTGTGAAAAACAACTATCGGACATTGATGCCGTTCAAAAAATTGAACACATTTACACAACATTGGGCATGCACTTGGTGTATATGCAGCCGGATGCGCATGATGTACATGCTGCTTATGTAAGCCACATATCTCACATTACCTCATTTGCACTAGCCAATACTGTTTTAGAAAAAGAAAAAGAAGAGGATGCCATCTTCGATTTAGCCGGTGGAGGTTTTGAAAGTACCGTTCGTTTAGCAAAAAGCAATCCGGCAATGTGGGCACCTATATTTATGCAAAACAGAGAAAATGTTTTAGATGTTTTAAATGAACACATCGTTCAATTGAGAAAATTTAAAGCATGTTTGGAAAAAGAGAATTATGATTATTTAAAGGAATTAATGGAAAATGCTAACAAAATAAAACGCATTCTTCATTAAAACGCATAACAAAAAAATATAACTGTTATGCTTTACAAACAACGCAGTGTTTTAAAATAAACCTGCACAAAATTTAAGACGACATGATAACATTTGAAGCGTTAGGATTAGATGAAACATTAGTGAAAGCCACATCTGCTCTTGGATTTGAGCATCCTACACCTATTCAGGAAAAAGCTATTCCTGTATTACTTAGCGGAACCAAAGATTTAATTGGTTTGGCGCAAACCGGCACCGGTAAAACAGCTGCCTTTAGTTTACCATTATTACAATTAATTAACCCTAATCAAAAATATCCTCAGGCATTAATTGTTTGCCCTACTCGTGAACTTTGTTTGCAAATTGTACATGAAATAGAATTGTTTAAAAAGTTTAAACAACAAATTCAGGTAGTCGCCGTTTACGGTGGATCCTCTATTGGTTTGCAAATTCGTGATTTGAAAAAGGGCGTTCATATTGTAGTGGCTACGCCCGGCCGATTAATTGACTTAATTGAACGTAAAGCAATTCAGTTGGACCAGATTAGTTATGTAGTATTAGATGAAGCCGATGAAATGTTAAACATGGGCTTTAAAGATGATATTGAATTTATTTTAGAAAATACTCCAAAACGAGAATCTACTTGGCTTTTCAGTGCAACCATGCCACCGGAAATTAAAAGGGTAAGTAAAAAATACATGCACGAACCTTTTGAAATTACGGTTGGAAAAGTGAATACTGCCAATAAAAATATTGACCATCAATATTATGTGGTAAATGCGCATCACAAATATGAAGCATTAAAAAGATTGATTGATTTTAATCCGGGTATTTATGGTATTATTTTTACTCGTACAAAAGCAGATGCACAAACTATTTCAGAAAAATTAACTCGTGATGGATATGATATTGATGCATTACATGGCGATTTGTCGCAGCAACAGCGCGATAAAGTGATGGGTGAGTTTCGCGAAAAATCATTACAACTTTTAGTAGCAACAGATGTAGCAGCTCGTGGAATTGATGTAAAAGAAATTACACACGTTATTAATTACGATTTGCCCGACGATACCGAGGTTTACACGCATAGAAGTGGCCGTACCGGAAGAGCAGGCAGTACCGGTATTTGTATGAGTTTGGTGCATACCAAAGAAATTTATAAAATCCGTTCTATTGAAAAATTGGTGCAAAGCCCTTTTCATAAATTAGAGTTACCATCAGGAAAAGATGTATGCCGCAAACAATTTTATGCATTCATGGATAAGTTATTGCAAACAGATGTATCGGATGATCGATATGCAACTTATGTGCCCATGCTTCGTGAAAAGTTTGCCGATATAACTAAAGAAGAAGTGTTAACCCGTATTGCAGCGCTTGAATTTGATCGGTTTTTAAAATATTATGAAAATGCTGAAGATTTAAATGTACGGGAAGCACGGCGCGATAAACGTGACAATCAAACGCGTAACACAAACTTTAGCGAAAAATCGCGTAGCCGTAATTATGAAAAAAGTAATCATGCAGCCAACTCTGATACTACTCGTTTGTTTATTAATTTAGGTAGTAAAGATGGTTTTTATAAAGCCAGTTTTTTACAGTTTATTTTAGATATGAGCGAGTTGAAGAAAGATGTTTTAGGTAGAATTGATTTACGTGAAATGAACAGCTGGATTGAAATTGAAAAGAAATCAGCATCTAAAATGATTAAAGCACTAGATGGAAAAAATTACCGTGGCAGAAAAATTAGAATGAACGAAGCCAATTAATTATAAAAACTTTTGCTTAAGTAAATAATGCGGTCAACAATTATTTATGCAAAGCAATTAAACAACCATTCATCAACAACAAATTGTAACAACATGGAGCAGGCAACCCAACAAACAAAAAACGTAATGGATGTGTGGCAAAAGCGCCCACTCATCATTAGTGGCCCATGCAGCGCTGAAACTGAAGAGCAGGTATTGCAAACTGCCATCCGTTTGGCCGCAACGGGTAAGGTAGATATGTTAAGAGCAGGTATTTGGAAACCTCGTACACGTCCCGGCCAGTTCGAAGGCATAGGAGTAAAGGGATTACCCTGGTTATTGCAAGCCAAAAAAGTTACCGGACTTTTAACTACAGTTGAAGTGGCTACCGCAAAGCAAGTAGAAGATGCATTGAATTTTGACGTAGATGTATTATGGATTGGTGCCAGAACAACGGTTAACCCTTTTAGTGTTCAGGAAGTAGCTGATGCTTTAAGAGGCGTTAATATTCCTGTTCTTATTAAAAACCCCATTAACCCTGATTTGGAATTGTGGACAGGTGCAGTGGAGCGTATTGCTAAAGCTGGCATTCAACATATCGGGCTTATTCATCGTGGTTTTAGTTCCTACGGTAATACGGAATATCGTAATGCACCTATGTGGCATTTAGCTATTGAAATGAAGCGCAGAAATCCGGGTATGTTAATGATTAATGATCCTTCGCATATTTCCGGCCGACGCGATATTTTACAAGATGTTGCTCAAACCGCCATTGATTTGGATTATGATGGATTAATTATTGAAAGCCATATTGATCCCGATCATGCCTGGAGCGATGCAAAACAACAAATTACGCCTGAGCGTTTAGGTGAAATGATTGGAAGTATTAATTGGCGTAAAGAAGATGTACCTTCTGCCGAATACCATGCTGCATTGGAAAAACTTCGTCAACAAATCAATCATTTAGACGATGAACTCATGCAAATTCTTAGTCAAAGAATGAAAGTAGCCGAAAAAATTGGTTTGTATAAAAAAGAAAATAACATTACTATTTTACAAACCAATCGTTGGAACCATATTTTGGAACGTGCATACGCAAAAGGTGAAAAATTGGGATTAAGCCGCGAATTCATTACACGGTATTTCGATGCTGTTCATATGGAAAGTATTCAGCATCAAAATAAAATTATGAACGCATAATATTTGCAGCCAATAATGTAAACAGTTATTGGCTGTATTTTTTTGTTGGCAAATATAACTGCGTTCAATTGCCAAACCGTTTTTACAATTTGTGCAACCAATTTATTGTAACATGCTTCAAAAATCTGTTCAAGTTAACCAAAATAAAATAAATTTTTATTTTAATGCATCTTTTAAGCAATTAAAACAGTTAGTGAATGTTCAAAGTACATTTATAATTACAGATGCTAACGTTTATGCATTACATAAATCGGCATTTAAAAACTGGAAAACCATTGTAATTGCTGCCGGTGAATCCAACAAAAATTTAGCAACTGTTCAGTTAATTATTGAACAATTAATTGAACTAAAAGCCGACCGAACTGCTACAATTATTGGCGTAGGCGGCGGTGTGGTTACTGATATAACCGGTTTTGTTGCATCTATTTATATGCGTGGTGTAGCATTTGGTTTTGTGCCAACTACCTTGTTAGCCATGGTTGACGCTTCAATTGGCGGTAAAAATGGTGTTGATTGGAATTTGTATAAAAACATTATTGGCACTATTCGTCAGCCTTCATTTCTTTTGTATGATACTACTTTCTTAAATACACTGCCTGAACTGGAATGGCAAAATGGCTTTGCCGAAATAATAAAACATGCATGCATAAAAAATGCAGCTATGTTTACTATGTTAGAAAAGGTAAACCCGGCAGCATTAAAGAAAAATAAATTGCAATTAAACCAGTTGATTCAAAAAAATGTGCAAATAAAAATGGCTGTGGTTAAGAACGATGAAAATGAAAAGGGTGAACGGAAACTTTTAAACTTTGGCCATACCTTAGGTCATGCTATTGAAAATGAATATGGGCTTTCACATGGGCATGCAGTAGCAGTTGGTGTGCATTATGCAGCCCTTCTATCACAACAAATATTAGGATTTAAAAAAGCAGAGGCAGTATCTAATCTATTAACAAAGTTTGGATTACCTACCACCTTTTCTTTTAATACAGAAAAAGTAATGCAAATGCTGCAAATGGATAAGAAACGACAACAAGCAGAAGTGCATTATATTTTATTGGAAAAAATTGGCAAAGGCGTTATTCTTCCCATTCCTTTGAAAGATCTTGAAAAAATGTATACACAATTATCATAATTTAATTACATGATAGCAACTATTCATCCATCTACAATAAAAGGCACTATTCAAGCTCCTGCTTCTAAAAGTTCTATGCAGCGAGCCTGTGCTGCAGCCTTGGTTAAAACGGGTACCAGCATTATTAACAATCCGGGTTACTCAAACGATGATCGAGCAGCATTACAAGTAATTCAACAATTAGGAGCAACAGTACAAAACGAAAATAATCGCATCATCATATCTTCAAAAGGCATTCATGCAACTACCAACGAAATTAATTGTGGCGAAAGTGGCCTTGGCATAAGAATGTTTACCCCATTAATTGCATTAAATAATTTTCCAATTAACATTAATGGTGAAGGAAGCTTATTGCAACGCCCCATGCAATTTTTCGATGCTATTTTCCCCGATCTGAATGTGCAAATAAAATCTAACAATGGTAAGTTGCCTATACAAGTGAAAGGCCCCTTGCAACCTGCTAATATTACGGTTGATGGACATTTAAGTTCTCAATTTTTAACGGGTTTATTAATGGCATTTTCTGCAGCTCATGCCCAAAACGTAACCATTACCGTAAACGATTTGAAAAGCAAACCCTATATTGATTTAACCTTAAAAGTGATGCAGCATTTTTGTTTGAAAACGCCGCATAACAATCATTATGAATCTTTTTATTTTGATGCAGCTTCGCATAATGCTGCGCAAAATGTTGTAGTTGAATATACTGTAGAAGGCGATTGGAGCGGTGCTGCTTTTTTATTGGTGGCCGGTGCTATTGCAGGTAATATTACTGTTAAAGGACTTGATGTAGATTCTGTTCAGGCCGATAAAGCTATTTTACAGGCATTGATGGATGCCGGTGCAATTATGTCAATTGAAACACAGCAAATTCACATTCAACAAAGTTCATTAAGTGCCTTTCATTTCAATGCAACAGATTGCCCCGACTTATTTCCGCCATTAGTAGCTTTAGCTGCTTATTGCAAAGGCACTACCGTTATAGAAGGTATTGAACGTTTAGCACATAAAGAAAGTAACAGGGCATTGACATTACAGCAAGAATTTGCAAAATTGGGTGTTACAATTAAATTACAGGACAATTTAATGCTGGTAGAAGGTGGGAATGAAATTAAGGCTGCTAATGTTTCATCGCATCATGACCATAGAATAGCTATGGCTTGCGCATTGGCTGCATTAAAAGCAAATGGAGCAGTGGAAATTAACGATGCTGAGGCTATTAATAAATCTTATCCTGACTTCTATCACCATATTAACGAATTAGGAGCTATTGTATCTTTACATCATTAACAACTTAATTGAAATATTTTGAACTCATTTGGCAGAATTTTTCGGGTGCATATTTTTGGCGAATCGCATGGCGAAAGTGTAGGCATTTGTATTGATGGAATACCTGCAGGTTTGCCTTTAACCATTGATGATTTTTTGCCGGATATTGAACGCAGAAAAGGTGGCATTCAAAAGGCAACAACGCCTAGGCAAGAAACAGATTTGCCTATTTTTAAAAGCGGTGTATTTAATCATCACACTACCGGAGCACCATTAACCATTTTATTTGAAAACAATAATACCCGTAGTGGTGATTATGATAAACAACGTGCCATTCCAAGGCCCGGACATGCCGATTTTGTTGCCCACCAAAAGTTTGGTGGGTTTGAAGATTACAGAGGAGGCGGCCATTTTAGCGGCAGACTTACTGTTGCTTTAGTTGCTGCCGGTGTTATTGCAAAAAAATTATTGAAGCATATTACTGTTCAGGCTACTATTACAGAAGTGGGAGGTTTACCAACAGTTGATGCCGGAATTGAAAAAGCCATAGCCGCTAAAGATTCAGTAGGCGGTATAGTTGAATGCACGGTTACCGGTTTACCTATGGGATTAGGTGAGCCTTTTTTCGATTCACTTGAAAGTGTATTAGCGCATGCTGTTTTTGCTATTCCCGCTATTAAGGGAATTGAATTTGGTGCCGGATTTGCAGCAGCAAAAATGTTGGGAAGTGAACACAATGATGCCATTCTCAATTCAGATGGACTAACGAAAACCAATCACGCCGGTGGAATTGTGGGAGGTATTTCTAATAACAATCCATTGGTGTTTAGGGTGGCAGTAAAACCAACATCATCAACGCCTAAAATACAAGAGTCATTCAATTGGGAAACCAATACAGTAGAGCCATTTACAGTAAAAGGTCGCCACGATTTGTGTATAGCGCTTCGTGTTCCCGTTGTATTAGAAGCAGTTACAGCCATTGTATTAGCCGATTTTATGTTAATGAATCAACTCATTCCTCGTATTTGGAATCAATCAAACAAATAGTTGTATGAAAGAAGATGCATTCATTTATCATATTACCACGCAAAATGAATGGATAGCTGCTCAAGAAAAGGGGTACTATGAAAGCCCAAGTTTGTTAAAAGAAGGATTTATTCACTGTTGTACCTTGCAGCAAATGGATGGTGTTTTAGAACGATATTTTTTAGGCATACAAAATTTAGTTCAATTAACCATACTTACCAATAATTTAAAAAGCAACATCAAATTTGAACCTTCACCCATGGTTCCTGAACTTTTCCCACATGTGTATTGCAGAATACCATTGACAGAAATCGTTAATATCCAATATATAAATCAATAATCATGCATCAATTTATAGTCAATGCTTCTATTCAGTTAATCCCCGTTGTAACAGATAAGCATCCCTATTTGTGGGTAGATGAAGCAATCAGTATCATTCAGCAATCAGGTATTACTTATGAAGTTGGGCCTTTCGCAACGGTAATTGAAGGAAAATATACTGAAGTGATGCAGGTTATTCAAAATATTAATGAGTATTTATACAGTTTGGGTTGTGAGGAATGGATTCAAAATATTCAAATACAGATTAGAAGTAAGGGCGATATTACCGGTTTAGAAAAAACGCAAAAATTTCAGCAGTAACCAATAACATTACTTAGTCATTCGCTGCAGTTGCTTAAACGTAACATTCAAAATGGGAAAATGCTTTGCATTGGGCCAGCTATTATGCCACCATTCAGTAGGTAGTGCTTCAAAACCAAATGCTTGCATAGTTTGTCGTAATAATCTTCTGTTTGCCAAAACAGAATCGGGCAAGCCCATGAAGTTAGCATGTGCACTATCGGTAAAATTATCAAAATCAGTACCCATATTTAGCAATTGCCCATTTTTTAAGTTGATAATGGATACATCTACAGCAATGCCTCTATTATGACCACTACCATTTTTAGGGTTAGCTACATAACGTTCATCGTGCACCTTATTCCAGAAATCTACTGTAACATCATAAGGACGGTAACCATCCCAAATAACCAGCGAAAGTGATTGTTGATTAAGCGCCTCTTGTGCCTTTTTTAAAGCTTCGGCAGCAGGTTTTCTTAAAAAAGTAGTGTTAGGGTGCTGTTTATACATAGGTATATGCATGAAATTATTGTAGCCTGCATATCTTAAATCAATCACAATACCCGGAATATATTGTGTTAAGTTAATCATGCTTAAACTATCATAGCGTTTGTCGTTCTTTTTGAAAAAGTGTTGATTTTCAGCGAAATTTACCTTACTTTTGCGCTTTGGCATAGTAGTTGTACAGGCCAAGCATCCAAATATCAAGCACAGCAGTGCACTATATTTCCGGTAATTGAAGTACCATGGATATTTTAAATTAGCAAAGTTCATCGCCTCAATTGGTTGGTTAATTAAAATTGGTACTTTTTAAATATTTTAAAGCATTTTTTTCATTTTCCAGGTCATTTGACGGAATGAAATACCTGCAATGCTTTTTTTAACGAATGAAAATGCCTATGAAATTAAATTCTGCTGCTGAGTAAACCCAAATGAAGGAATTTTTTAACAAAAATTGATGTAGTATGAAGTTTGTGATTTTGAATTTATTGGTGTGTGTTTTTTTTACTTTTCAGGTAAAAGGCCAGGATAGTACGGCAAATGATCCCGTAAAACCATTAAAAACAATAACAGGAATAGCAAGTTTTTACAGTTCAAACTTGCAAGGAACTGAAACTGCTACCGGTGAAATATATGAACATAAAAAATTAACTGCCGCCAGCAACAATTTTAAACTGAATACCTGGGTAAAAGTTACCAATCTTCGGAATCACAAATCAGTAATTGTGCGGATTAATGACCGGATGAACAAGCGGATGTCTAAAAAGGGCAGAGTGATTGATTTGAGTAGAATTGCTGCCAAAAAGCTACAGTTTATGAAGATGGGTTTGGTAAAAGTAAAGGTAGAAGAATTACCCAATGAACCTTCGGGTGAAGAGGTTGTGAATATTAACTGAATATTAAAATAGCAAAAATTTTATTAAAATTCAATAACCCCTTTATTTTTGCTATAATAAAATTAACATTATGAAGAAAACCCTACTACTTTTAATCAGTATTGGCGGTATGCTATCTGTTTTCGCGCAGGATGCAACTCAGCTGATAAAAAGGCCTTCATTGAGTATCAACTTCTTCCTGAAGGATTTCGCAACCCCCGAGTTAATTAGCAGCAGTTCCATTACTACTGTTTTTGAAAACAAGCAATGGACGAAAATGAAAGACATGGCGCCCGGCTTAAATGTGCAGTATTTCCAAGGTCTCACTGATCATTTAGATTTCATGGCAGGATTAGGCGGTTCATTCTTAAAATACCCCTTCCTTTACAAAAGTGGCGTTCAAACTCCTGTTCAGGATAAATTTTTATTGGAAGCCGATGCCAATGTAAATCTGAAGTTATTGACTGATAAGTACTTCATGGTACCGTATTTATCAGCCGGTATTGGTGCCTCTATGTATGCAGGAACTTATTTTGGTGCTTATATTCCTGTTGGAACCGGATTGCAGTTCAATTTAGGTGAAGGTAATTTCATCAATTTGCAGTACTCCTATCATCTAGGCGTATCTGATTTAACCAACTATAATTTTCAATATAGTTTAGGTTTTGCATCACCAATTGCACCCGGAAAAAAAGAAGTGAAATTGGCACCAACGCCTCCACCACCGGTAAAAGAAACGCCAAAAGATACTGATGGTGATGGTATTCCCGACGATAAAGATCAGTGCCCAAATGTGCCGGGTGTTGCCAAATACAATGGTTGTCCTGTACCCGATACAGATGGCGATGGTATTAATGATGAAAATGATAAATGTCCAACTGTACCTGGTTTGGCTAAATACAATGGTTGTCCTGTACCCGATACCGATGGTGATGGTATTAATGATGAAGAAGATAAATGCCCTACAGTTGCCGGTGTAGCTCGTTACCAAGGATGTCCTGTACCTGATACAGATGGTGATGGTATTAATGATGAAGAAGATAAATGTCCAAATGTATTTGGCGTTAAGGAAAACTTTGGCTGTCCTGTTATAAAAGAAGAAGTAATTGTAAAGGTGAATACAATTGCTAAAAATATTTTCTTCTCAACAGGCAGTGCTCAATTAATTGCAAACTCCTACAAGCCTTTGGGTGAAATGGTAAAAATTTTACAAGACGATCCAAATTTGAAATTAGATGTAGAAGGTTATACCGATAATGTAGGAAGTGAAGCAGTAAATCAGGCATTAAGTGAAAAACGTGCTTATGCGGTTATGCAATACTTTATTTCAAAAGGAATAAACGCAGATCGCTTACATGCAGCCGGTTACGGTTCAAGCAAACCCATTGCGGACAATAAAACTGCTAAGGGTAGAGCTATGAATAGAAGAGTTGAATTAAAGCTGCGCTATTATTAACAGCAACTTAAATTTTCAGCAATATCAAAAACCCCTAACTAAAAAAGTAAGGGGTTTTTTGTTTCCCCTTACTTTTTTTATGTGGCTGCGGTTATATACTATTTGGATGCTTGAAATGATTATTTATACATTAACTCATAGTATTCATGTGCCATTCTATTACTATCAAATTGGAAGCGAACATCTCGCATTCCATTTTTCATAATTTGGCGCCAGGTTTCAAAATTGTTATAGTATAATGGAACAATTTGTTGCTCTAAAATTTCATACATTTTATTTAAGTCGTAATTATCCTGGTCATGAACACTTAAGTTTTCATAATCGGCCTTCGGTACAACAAAACCATTATTACCATGATTCACAAACTCCGGAATCCATCCATCATCTGTTGAAAAATTAACTGCTCCGTTCATGGCAGCCGTCATACCACTTGTTCCTGAAGCTTCTCTTGGTACCCTTGGATTGTTTAGCCAAACATCTGCTGCTTGTTTTAAACGTTTGCTAAGTGTAAGCTCATACCCAATTAGTACGGCTACATTTTTATAATTCTTACTTAAGTGCACTAAATTGTTGAATTGGCTGATAGCCGGATAATCAACAGGGTAGGGCTTACCGGCCCAAATTATTTGAACAGGTTTTGATGGGTTGTTAATTAATTTTTCAAATCGTTCTAAGTTTTGCGTTAAGAAATCTGCACGTTTATAGCCTGCAAATCTTCTTGCCCAAACTATAGTTAATACATTTGGATCGAATAACTTTCCGGTTTGGTCAGCAACAATTTCAAAAGCCCTTCTTTTTAAATAATTTTTTCTATCGTCAAAAGCCAGGTCGTTACCTTCCTCCATGGCTTTGTACAATTGTTTATCAGCCCAATAACGCCAGTTTTGTGCATTAGTAATGTGAATGATTTCACAGATGCCATCATAATGACTCCACATTTTTCTACTTACTTCTCCGTGTAAACGACTAACGCCATTGGCTTTACGTGCAAAGCGAAGAGCAGCTAGTGAGTGATTAAACAAATCATCCTGAATGCCGGTTAATTTCCTCACTTCATCAATGCTGATACCACTGAAGTAACTCATTTTCTGGCACAAGTAAATATCGTGTTTTTCATTGCCGGCTTCTTCGGGAGTATGAGTGGTAAACACCAAGTGTTCTTTTACTTTTTCAACACTTTTAAACTTATTCAATAAATAAAATGCAGCGGAAACTCCATGTGCTTCATTTAAATGATATACATCCGGATTAAAGCCTATTTCATCAATTAATTTAGCACCGCCAATGCCCAACAACATAAATTGAGCAATTTTGGTTGATACATTAGCATCGTAAAGCCTATGCGATATTGTTTGTGAAACATAATCATTCTCCGGTAAATCAGTAGTTAATAAAAATAAAGGCGCTGTTTTAAATGTTTCCGGATTTAAATACATGGCTTTTACCCAAACCGGATGGTCATGAATAATAATTTGGAATTTTATACCTGTATCTTCTAAAAATGAATAAATTTTTTCCATCCATGTGGGCTGCAAAGTTTGGTCTTGGTTGCGTGTTTGGTCGTAATAACCGTATTTCCATAAAATACCAATACCTATCATGTTTTGCCGCAACTCGTAAGCGCTTCTTAAATGTGAGCCTGCTAAAAATCCTAAACCACCACTGTAAATTTTTAAAGGTTGGTGTATCGCAAATTCCATTGAAAAGTAGGCGGCGCGCTTATTGTATTGTTCACTAACTGCATATGGCACCTGAAAGCTTCGAAAGTTCATACGTTGTTTTTTCTTGGTTGGTTATTTGAATTGGGAATGCAATTTAACTGTTTTATTTAAAATGTATTTTTTACACATTGTTTTGTTATGAAAGTTGAAGCTATGTTAATTGTTTGAAAGTTGCGGTATAAAATTGTAAAAATTATGAACTGCAAACGTTTGTAGTGTTTATTCTATAAAAGTTATAGAATAGTAGCGTTATTTCTTTTTTGCTGCTTTATGTTTTTTTTGTAAGGGATAAGTGTCATCAAAATAGCATTGAATACCTCTTTTATTGCCGCATTTACCATTTTCTTTAAATGTAACTTCATTGTTTTTGAAAATAAATTCAATGCCGCAAGGTTCACCTATTTCTTTGTAAACCCCTTTTTCTTCATTAATCATTTTTAATGTGCCTTTTAATTCACCTGTGCAATTGTCACTGTTTTCAAAGTGTATGAAAAAATGGTAAAGTTTAGGTGTTTTGCCATCTCGAATGGCAATAAAATTTTTACTATTCTTTACGTAGTTACCACTCAATTTATTTTTTTGTGGTAATGTGTCTATAGGATTAATAATGGTATTGTTTTTTACTGTATTCTCATTCCCATCACTCATGGCTATCATAAATGTGTTACCGTTATTGTAAACCCAGCCATTTCGGGTGTACAATAGTTTTTTGTCAGAGCTGTATTTTTCTCGGCTAATTAAAAAAGTGGGTTCTTTATTAATGTAAACATTATGAAAATATCCATCATTATTTTTCATGGTTACCAATTCTTTCGCTGCCATGAATTGATTCTTTTCATTAAACACATATACAACCAAATGGGTATTATTTTTTATGGTGAAATTGGCTAATAAGTATTTTTCTTTTGCCTTTTGAATACTTCCAACCGGATGTACAACAGCTTTTTTATTGAAGCTGTAGGGAATTACTGAACTGTCCGGAATAAATTGTTCCATTGCTTTTAAGCCAATAGAGGTTGTGTCGGAAAATGAATTAATATTAGTATCAGCAATTGTTACGGGTAAATTAATAGGAGGAAATGCCGCAAAAAAATCATTGCTATTAATGGGTTTTGAACCACTGAAATCTTTTTTTTGTTGCTGACAACAAATAAAAAAAATAACAAATGTAATTCCCAATAATTGTTGCAGTTTTTTCATGTTGTTAATTTCGAAGTTTAAAAATAACAATTATCATTTAAGTTTAATTGTTTTGCCATATTGAAACAGTTAAATTTGTGTGGAATATTTATGAATAAAATAATACAACACAGTAGCGAGGCATCTTTAAGCGAGGTTCATGAAAGTGTAGATACTACAAAGCAACCTAAAAAGGGATGGCGCAGAATTTTAGCATATATTGGCCCGGCTTACTTGGTTAGTGTTGGATATATGGATCCCGGAAACTGGGCTACCGACTTACAAGGTGGTGCACAATTTGGCTATACACTTATTTGGGTATTGCTAATGAGTAATTTAATGGCTTTATTATTGCAAAGTTTAAGTGCACGGTTAGGTATTGTAAGAAGAAAAGATTTAGCGCAAGCTAACCGCGAAGTATATCCCAAATTTATTAATTTTAGTTTGTATGTTTTGGCGGAAATTGCCATTGCTGCTTGTGATTTGGCAGAAGTTTTAGGAATGGCTTTGGGTATTAATTTACTTACCGGCTTGCCTTTAATTTGGGGAGTATGTATTACGGTATTCGACACTTTAATTTTGCTTTTATTACAGAATTTTGGTATTAGAAAGTTAGAGGCTTTTATTATTGCATTGGTATTAATTATCGGTGGTTCTTTTTTGGTGGAAATACTTTTGGCAAAACCTGTTTTAAGTGATGTTGTTAGGGGGTTTGTTCCACATCATTTAAGTAGTGGTGCACTTTATATTGCCGTAGGAATTATTGGGGCTACCGTTATGCCACATAACTTATACTTACACTCTGCTTTGGTACAAACGCGCAAAATAAGTACCGATGAAGAAGGGCTAAAACGTGCTATAAAATACAATAATATTGATAGCGCTGTGGCATTGAATGCAGCTTTTTTTGTAAACACAGCCATTTTAGTTTTAGCTGCTTCTGTTTTCTTTACTACGGGAAATACAGATGTGGCTAAAATTGAAGATGCCCATAGATTACTGGAACCTTTATTGGGTACAAAATTAGCACCGCTTTTATTTGCTATTGCTTTAATTGCTGCAGGGCAAAGCTCAACTATTACAGGTACTTACGCAGGGCAAATTGTAATGGAGGGCTATATTAATATTCGTATAGACCCTTGGTTGCGTAGACTTATTACTCGTTTACTAGCCATTATCCCTGCTGTGTTTACTATTTTGGTTTATGGTGATGACAGAATAGACGCATTGTTAATTTTAAGTCAGGTAGTATTAAGTGTACAACTTGGTTTTGCCATGGTGCCACTTATTCATTTTGTAAGCGATAAGGCTACCATGGGAAAATTTGCCATTGGGTTACCCCTAAAGCTTGTTTCATGGCTTGTTGCCCTTATTCTAATTTATTTGAATGTAAAAATGGTGGTAGAGCAGGCCGCTGAGTTATATGCCGAACCCGGAAATTTAGGTTGGAAAATTGTTGTTGCCATTGCAGCTGTTTTTTTCACCTGGCTATTTTTAACCACCACTTTTTTACCTTTAGTAGTGCGGCATCGAATGCACAAAATATTTAAAATGCATGGCGAAATTCCGCAACTTCAAACCTTACCTGTGAAAGAAAATAAAAGAATTGCCATAGCTCTTGGTTTTTCCAATAAAGATGAAAAACTCATTTCTTATGCATTGGCACAAGGCAATGAAAATACCGAGTATATTCTTATTCACATAGTAGAAAGTGTGTCCTCAATTTTTTCCGGAAAAATGAGTGATGATGATGAAACACGACGCGACCAAGAGCGATTAAACAAATATGCTGAACAATTAACACAAATGGGGCATAGTGCTATTACTGTATTAGGTTTTAATCACCGAAAGCGAGCTATTGTGAAAATTGTAGAAGAATACGAAGCTGATTTATTGGTAATGGGCGCCCATCAACACAGGGGCATTAAAGATTATTTATTTGGTGAAACCATTGAAACTGTAAGGCATCGCGTTAAAATTCCGGTGTTAGTAGTGAACATTTAGTGGCATGAAATAAATAGGGTAGAAGTTGTAAATACTAAAGTTCAATAAAATGCCAAAAACCCTACTTTTGTATCCCTTAAATAAATCAATTGTTATATGAAAGAAAAAATTAAAGTAGCTAATCCCGTTGTGGAACTGGATGGTGATGAAATGACCCGCATTATTTGGAAATACATTAAAGATAAGTTGATATTACCTTATATAGATGTAGATATTCAATACTTTGATTTAGGTATTGAGCACCGCGATGCCACTAACGACCAAGTTACCATAGATGCCGCCAATGCCATAAAAAAAGTAGGTGTTGGTATTAAGTGTGCTACTATTACGCCCGATGAAGCAAGAGTAAAAGAGTTTAACCTGAAACAAATGTGGAAAAGCCCCAATGGCACAATCCGAAATATTTTAGATGGTACTGTTTTTCGTGAACCAATTGTTTGTCAAAACGTACCTCGTTTAGTTCCTAACTGGACAGCACCTATTTGCATTGGTCGTCATGCATTCGGCGATCAATATCGTGCAACCGATTTTGTTACAAAAGGTAAAGGTAAACTTACCATAAAGTTTGAGGGTGAAGATGGTAATATTCAAGAATTTGAGGTGTATAATTTTAAAGGTGACGGTGTAGCATTGGCTATGTACAATACCGATGAAAGTATTCGTGGGTTTGCTCATGCTTGCTTTAATCAAGCTTTGAATAAAAAATGGCCATTGTACTTATCAACCAAAAATACCATCTTAAAAAAATACGATGGTCGCTTTAAAGATATTTTCGAGGAAATTTATCAAAATGAATTTAAAGCCAAATTCGAAGCAGCAGGCATTACTTATGAACATCGCTTAATTGATGATATGGTTGCCTCAGCTTTAAAATGGAATGGTAATTTTGTTTGGGCTTGTAAAAACTATGATGGTGATGTACAAAGCGATACCGTTGCACAAGGCTTTGGTTCATTAGGTTTAATGACATCAACATTAATTACACCTGACGGAAAAGTTATGGAAGCTGAAGCTGCACATGGTACTGTAACACGCCATTATCGTGAATACCAAAAAGGTAATCCTACTTCAACCAACCCCATTGCTTCCATTTTTGCATGGACTCGTGGTTTGGAATTTAGAGGCAAATTAGATAACAATGAAGCACTTATTCATTTTTGTCACGCTTTAGAAGCGGTTTGTATTGAAACCGTAGAAAGCGGAAAAATGACCAAAGACTTGGCCGTTTGTATTTATGGCAATAAAGTAAAACATGGCGAACATTATTTGTATACTGAAGAGTTTTTAGAAACTTTAAATACTAATTTGCAAGCCAAACTTGCTCAATAAATTTTTCTTAAACCATTTCAACAAAAAAGCAGTGCCCAATTATAAGCACTGCTTTTCTTTTATGTATTGACTTGCTTTTAGTTATTTCTGTACGCTTCAGTTATTGGTTGGCCAATACATCCACTAGGCATTTGTATTTTTAATAAAGCAGCAATGGTTGCTGAAATATCTGTCATGTAAGTTGTTCTGTTTAAGTGCCCTTTTTGAATACCCCAACCATAAAACAACAAAGGAATGTGTGTATCATAGGTATAAGCAACGCCATGACTCATTCCTGTTTTACCTGCATCCATAACACCTGATTTCATGATGATTTGTAAATCACCGCTGCGTTTTGGTGTATATCCATTTACAATCATTTCTCTAATATTTACGGGTAATGAAGCAGTAGCAGCTTTCGCTTTGTTTACTACAGTTAAAACCCTGTCATCTTTTTGTAAGTATTGAGCAATGCTTTTTTCAATGGCAGCTTGGTTTAATTGTAATGAATCAATTAAGTTGTGGTTTAAATACACATCAAATTCCCAAACGGCATTAATTAAATTGGGCTGATGAAATTGTTCTGCCAAATATTGGTTTAAAGAACGTTTAATATCCGGATCATCGGCTCTGCCACCCGGTATATTGTGTTTAGCCAAGAATTCCGGAATTTGTGCGCCTGCATGGTCGGCAGTTAAAAATACGGTGTACTGATTTTTGCCTATTGTTTTATCCAAATAATCAAAGAATTTCCCCAATGTTCTGTCTAAACGGGCATAAACATCTAACACTTCCCAACTATTTGGACCAAATGCGTGCCCGATATAATCTGTACTTGAAAAACTAACCGCTAAGAAATCGGTGGCATTCCCTTTGCCTAATTGCTCATTGGCAATGGTGGTTTCAGCTAAGTTTTCTAACAATTCATTCGCATAGGGAGTGCTGGCAATTTTGCTGTAATCTTTCCCTTTAAATTTCTCTAAGTTGTAAGGAAAACCTTTTTGGTCTTTTCCAAAAGGTTGGCTTTCATAATCATTCACATCTGCATCGCAAAGTGCCTCATAAGTGGCTTTGGGTAATAAAGGAGACCAATTCTTTTCATAATAAGTATCTACCCATTTTTTATTATTAAAAGCCGTTAACCATTCCGGTAATTGGTTCATATAATAAGTGCTTGAAATGAAATTACCGGTTTGATAGTCATACCAGTAAGCCGCATTGGCTGCATGGCCTGCGGGTAAAATGGCACCACGATCTTTGATGGATAGGCCAATTGTTTTGCTTTTAAAATTGGTGGCAAGTCGTAACTCATCAGTAATAGTAGTTACCCAAAGGTTACGAGGGCTCATTTCTCCGGCTGCTTTGGTAGTGCTTCCTACAGTGCTTACACTGGCATCATCGGTACAATAAACGGTTTTATGGGTATTGTTATCATACCAGTTATTGCCGGTTATGCCGGCAATGGTAGGTACACTACCGGTATACACACAGGTATGACCAACTGCTGTTACTGTGGGTAAATAAGGCATTAAAGTATTATCGCATGAAAAACCCTGATTTAATAGTCTTTTAAATCCACCGTTAGGCTCATAAACATTATAAAATCTATACAAATAATCCCATCTCATTTGATCTACAATAATTCCAACCACTAATTTGGGTCTGGCAATCGTTGCATCTGAAGCGTTGTTATTTGGCTTATTTTGCGCAACTGCACCTGAAATGGCTAAAATGACCATTGCAAGCGACATTAACATTTTTTTTCTATTCATAATAATTTCCGTTTAAAGGGTTAAAGATAAGCACCATAAGCTTGTTGGGTTGATTAATTTATTGTTTAAACTTCCCATTTTACATTCAAAAATCTTTTTTGGGCCATCATTTTAGCAATTTACTAATTTTGCAACCTGACTAACATATCGCTATTAACCAAGCCATTTTAACGATGGACAGGTTTTTCAATATGTAAGTAATTTTTTTATTTAAAAAACTTAATTGTGGCATGGCAGACATTTTTGAAAGATTAGTAAAGCATTACGGCCCCATTGGGCAACACCGGGAGAGAGCGCATGGTTATTTTGCCTTTCCGAAATTAGAGGGTGAGATTGGAAGTCGCATGAAATTTCGCGGTAAAGAAATGATAGTGTGGAGTTTAAATAACTATTTGGGTTTAGCCAATCATCCGGAAATTAGAAAAACGGATGCAGAAGCTGCTAAAGAATTTGGTTTAGCTGCTCCCATGGGTGCCAGAATGATGAGTGGTAACAGTAACTATCATGAACAATTGGAAAAAGAGTTGGCTGCCTTTGAGCATAAAGAAGATGCTATTTTATTGAATTATGGTTATCAGGGAATAATGAGTGCCATTGATGTGCTTTGCAGCAGACATGATGTAATTGTTTATGATGCTGAAAGCCATGCTTGTATTATTGATGGTCTTCGTTTACATACAGGGCATCGTTATGTGTACAAGCACAATGATATGGAAGATTTAGTAAAGCAATTGGAGAGAGCTACTGCTTTAATTGATAAACAAAAAGCCGGCGGTATTTTAGTTATTACAGAGGGTGTTTTTGGAATGGCCGGCGATCAGGGAAAACTAAAAGAAATTACTGCTTTAAAAAAGCAATTTGAATTTAGGTTATTGGTTGATGATGCGCATGGCTTTGGCACTTTGGGTAAAACCGGGGCAGGTGCCGGTGAAGAGCAAGGATGCCAAGATGAAATTGATCTTTATTTTTCCACATTTGCTAAATCAATGGCCTCTATTGGTGCTTTTATAGCAGGTCCTAAAGTAATTATTGATTATATACGCTACAATATTCGTTCGCAAATATTTGCCAAAAGCTTACCAATGCCTATTGTAATTGGTAATTTAAAGCGTTTGGAAATGTTAAGAAACATGCCCGAAATGAAAGCTAAATTGTGGCACAATGCTTTACAATTACAAAAAGGGCTTAAGGAAAGAGGTTTTGATATTGGTAAAACCGATTCAGTAGTAACACCTGTTTACATGAAGGGGGGCGTTGAGGAAGCAACAGCCATGGTAATGGATTTGCGTGAGAACTATCATATTTTCTGTTCAATTGTAGTATATCCGGTAATTCCGAAGGGACATATTATTTACCGATTAATTCCTACTGCAGTGCATACTGATGCAGATATTCAAGAAACATTGCATGCATTTAGTGAAACAAAAGCAAAATTAGATGCAGGTGCATATAAGGTAGATGCTATTCCTGATATGGCTGAAGTGCATTAATCTTATTCGTTATTAATAAAAAAACTGCCGCATCAAAATATTTGAGCGGCAGTTTTTTGTTGGGGGTAGTAAATGGTTATAATGATTTCAATAACATATTAGCACCGCGGACATAATCATCATTTTTTGCTTCTGTAGCCAATTGCACGCATTTTTCAGCATCGGCTTTCGCACTGGCTTTATCGCCTAAAGCTTTTTCAATTTTAGCTTTCAATAAAAACATATAGTAGGCTTTAGGATTATTATCAGTTGCTTTGGTTACGTTGGTTAATGCTTTGTTGTAGTCTTTGGCAATATCGTAATAAAAATTTGCAGCAGTAAAATACAAGTTAGGATTTACATTGTCGGCCGAAAGTGCTTTTTCAAATTGAGCATTTAACCTACTTACAATGTGCGTAATAATGGGCACTTTTACATCAACATTTCCCCACATTAAATGTAATTCACAACTTTCGGGTTGAATGTTGGTGAATTGCATGGTAAAAGTTTCCATTGATTCTTTAGTAGTTTCGGCCGGAACATTGAATCGAAATAAATCATCATTCGCACTGTAATCAGTTCCCCAATTTTTTGAATCTTTATTAATAATGATGGTCCATTCTTTTTTTCCCGGTATAGTGAAAATGGCATATGTACCTGAATCAAGTCGGTTACCTGCTAAGTCAATTTGGTCTGTAACTTTTAATTTAGTGGAAGCATTAGCCCCGGTACGCCAAACCTTTCCAAGTGGTGCCAATTCACTATTATCTTTAAAAACAGATCTTCCTCTTAAGTTAGGCCTGGAGTAGGTTAATTCAAGTTTACCCATGCCAAAGTCCTGCGTAATGGTTTCAGTTGGGCTGGCAGCCGGAACTTTAATTTGAGCAAATCCTAATTGCATGGTTAATAATGCAATGGATGCAAATACTATTTTTTTCATATTACAGCGTTTATTTAATTACAAACCTATTAAACCTTTTTGGAATAAGCCAGTTCTTGGTGTTAATTTTTAAAGGCCGGGTGAAAGCTATGTAGGGTTGATCGTAAAAAATTACGATCAAGGTGGGTATAAATTTCTGTTGTGGTAATGCTTTCATGGCCCAACATTTCCTGTATAGCTCTAAGGTCGGCCCCCCCTTCAATTAAATGTGTGGCAAATGAATGCCGAAAGGTGTGTGGTGAAACATTTTTCTGAATGCCTGCTTTTTGGGCTAAATCTTTAATAATGTAAAACACCATAACCCTGGTAAGTTGGCCGCCTCTGCGGTTTAAGAATAAAATATCTTCACAGCCCTTGCTAACGTTTAGGTGTTTGCGTACACCATCAATGTATAGCTGTATATATTTTAAAGCAGATTGCCCTATGGGTATTAATCTTTCTTTATTGCCTTTGCCGGTAACTCTAATAAATTCCACATCAACATAAATTTGGCTAATGGCTAAGCTAATCACTTCACTTACTCGTAAACCACAGCTGTACATGGTTTCTAATATGGCTTTATTTCGGGTGCCTTCATTAGTGCTAACATCAATTTGTGCAATCATTCTTTCAATTTCATCAAAGCTGAGTACTTCAGGTAAACTGCGTTTGGTTTTTGGTGCTTCTAATAGTTGGGTAGGATCAATTTTTACCATTTGTTCACTCAAACAGTATTTGTAAAATTGCTTAATACCTGAAATAATACGTGCCTGCGAAGTAGAAGAGAGCCCATAATCACTAATCCATTCTAAAAATTTTTGTAAGTCATTTAGTTCAATTTCTGAAGGATTTTTATTGGCATTGTTTAGTTGCAGATATTGGGTTAGCTTATCTATATCGCGTAAATAAGCTTCAATAGAATGATTGCTTAAGGAACGCTCAAGCTGTAAATACATTTTAAAGCCTTTCTTAAATGAATCCCACATAACCTAAAATGAGGTTGTAAAATAATGTATTTAAAATTACAACTGGCTTTTAATGTGTTTTAGGTTTTTGTCATTATTTTAAGTATTACTGCTTGTATCAGTTGTAACATTAATTTTTGTATTTGCTAAAACCACAATACATTTACCGCAATACTTGTAATATTTACATTTTATGCAACCTGTAAACTTGCGTTCGTTTAAACAAAAAGTAAGGCATCATCAGTCTGCCTTTAAAAAATATCTTCGTAAAGTTGAAAAAAAAGCACCACGTTCATTGAATCAATTAGTGGTTACTTTGAATAATGCTGTATGGAAGGAAATTGATTGTTTAACATGTGCTAACTGCTGCAAAACAATGACTCCTACTTTTACCAATGCAGACATGAAGCGTATTGCAGCCCACTTAAACATGACAGTAGATGAAATGAAAAATCGTTGGTTGCACTTCGATAAAAAAGATAAAGATTGGGTAAATGATAAACAACCTTGTCAATTTTTAAATTTAAAAGATAACAAGTGTAGCATTTATGCCGTTAGGCCACAAAGTTGTGCCGGGTTTCCACATTTAACTAAAAAGCCTGTTGTGCAATACTTGCATGTACATCAGCAAAATGTACAATATTGCCCGGCTACGTATTCAATGGTTGAAAAAATGATGGCGGCTATTCCGCTTTAGTTTGGAAATTTTAAATTTAAAAAAAGGAGGGGTTTTTCTTAAATTTAAGAAAAAAGGGGTATTTCTTTAAATTTAAAAGAACACATCATCTATCCAACAAATTTCCTTCACCAAGTTGTTCTGAAGTGTAATGGCAATTACATCAAACTGAATGGAATGCCATTGTGGATTTTTTTCTAAATAAACAGCAGCTGCATTTTTCAAAGCATTCATTTTTTGCTGCTTTACATTGTTTTCCGGATATCCGAATGGGGAATACTGCCTTGTTTTTACTTCAATAAAATGTAAAATGTCCTCTTTTTCTGCAATAATATCAACTTCCCAATTTTTATGACGCCAGTTGGTATGTAGTATTTTAAAGCCTTGCTCTACTACATATTTTTGAGCTAGTTCTTCACCATAATTGCCGGTTTGTTTGGTTAATGACATGTGTAAAAATTTATTTTTACAAGTCAAAGGAAAACATAGTTTAGCAATAGTAATACAAATTTTTACATTCTAATGTAGGCATATTTGTATTTAAATTCATAAATATACATGCAAGATAAGATATATAAAATAAAGGGTAAAGTTCAGCACTATGCATGGGGTGGGTATGATTTTATACCGCATTTATTAAGTATTCATAATGCAGAACATAAACCTTATGCTGAATATTGGTTAGGTGCCCATGCCTTACACACATCTGAAATAATTTTAGATGATGGCTCCTGTATAAGTTTATATGATTTCATTCAAGCTAACCCTGAATTTACTTTATCAAACAAGGTATTTTCAGTTTTTGGTGAATTACCATTTTTATTAAAAGTGTTAGATGTACGCGAAATGCTTTCTATTCAAGTGCATCCAACTAAAGCAAATGCTTTAAAAGGGTTTGAAAACGAAGAAAATGCGGGGATTCCGATAAATGCACCTCATCGTAACTATAGGGATAAAAACCATAAGCCTGAAGTAATGGTTGCTTTGAGCGATGAGTTTTGGTTATTACACGGTTTTAAAAGCTTAAATGCTATAGAAGCTACACTTGCCAACACAACCGAGTTAAGTATTTTATTGCCTTTGTTTAAAAAACAAGGTTTGAAAGCACTTTATCAGTTTGTAATGGAAATGGAACAAGCTGATGTGAATGCTATGTTACATACTTTAGTTCGAAAGGAATTACATAAAAAAGCTACCGGGCAACTAACAAAATTTGATGCAGGTTGGTGGGTGGCAAAGCTTTTTGAAAATAGTGATGAATTGAAAAATATTGATAGGGGAATTTTTTCAATTTATTTTTTCAACATAGTTTGTTTAAAAAAAGGCGAAGGGATATTTCAACAGGCTGGTGTTCCGCATGCTTACCTGGAAGGACAAAATGTTGAGTTAATGGCCAATAGTGATAATGTTTTGCGAGCAGGTTTAACCCCCAAGCATATTGATGTAGCTGAATTATTAAAGCATACCATTATTGAACCCATTATTCCGGAAGTTTTATTAGGAAAACCAATAACCCTTCATTCACCGGAAAGTGAATATCGTTGTCCTGTAAGTGATTTTGCTTTAAATAAAATTCAATGGCAAGGGACAAAACAATATGAAACAGTGGCTGCTACCCCGGAAATTATTTTAGCAGTGGAGGGTGGCTTTATTATTCAAGATAACACAGGCAAAAATAAAGTAATAAAACAGGGCGAAGCTTGTTTTATTACACCTAATACGGAATACAAGATTAACAGTAGTGGTAGTGTACAATTGTTTAAGGCATTTGTTCCGGTTTTATAAAATGTTGCAGTAATATAACCGCCAGAATGCTTATTTTTGTTGCAATGATTAACTAATTTTTATTTTTGAAATATATAAAATGACCCTATGCAACTTTCATTGAAAAATATTATTTATGGTATTGTAATAATAGCACTTACACTTAGCTGCAAGTTGGTTTTTGCAAATAATATTAGCTGGAGTGGTTTCTCACCCATTATGGCCATAGCACTCGTATCAGGCATGATGATACACCAAAAACATTCTACCTTTTTGTTTCCGTTAATTGCTTTGATAGCTAGCGATGTAATTATAGAAATACTTTATTTAAACGGTTTATTTGGCTTTCCCGGAATATATAGTTATCAGTTTTTGAATTATTTATTTTTAAGTGTGTTGGTTATTACAGGCTGGTTATTGAAAGGGAAAAGTTATGGTGCTATATTGATAGGTATTATTGCCGGACCTACTATTTATTATTTACTTTCCAATGGTTGGGTATGGGCTACCCATGGCGGATACCAACGTCCATTAACATTGCAAGGGCTAGGTATGTGTTTAACAGATGGATTGCCATTTTATAAAAACTCTTTACTATCAACACTTGTTTTTGTGCCTGTATTGTTAATGATTTATCATATGCTTTCATTCAAAAAACTGGCAATGAAACTACAATAGCATAAAGGCATAAACTTTATACAACAACTGCGGCTGATTAATATTAATCAGCCGCAGTTGTTTTTGGGATAAGTTGAAAATTCTTTTCAGTACGTATCGATTAATTAAGCTTTTTAATACAGCATTTTCAAAAAGGCTACTCAATTAAATCATTGTTTTTAAGTGTTGAATCACCTCATCAATTTCTTCCTTTGTGTTGTGCTTGCTAAATGAAAAACGTACCGCAACTTTATTGGGGTTATTGTTAAAGGCTCTAATTACATGGCTACCTTGGTCGGCTCCGCTGGTGCAGGCACTTCCACCACTGGCACATATGTTATGAATGTCTAAATTAAATAATAACATTTCGCTTTTTTCAGTTTTGGGGAAACTTACATTCAGTACTGTATATAGGCTATTATTAGACGTATCACCATTGAAACCAATGCCTGGAATGTGCATTTTTAATTGTTCCATCATATAGGTTTTCAATGATCGAATGTAGGTGCTATTGGTTTCATAATTGGCTGTTGCAAGTTCTAAGGCTTTGGCAAATCCAATAATACCATAAACATTTTCAGTACCGGCACGCATATTTCTTTCTTGTGCGCCACCTTGTATAAACGGATGTATTTTAATATTCTCATTAATATACAGCATGCCAACTCCTTTTGGTCCGTGGAATTTATGGGCAGCACCGGTAATAAAATGAACAGGCAATTCTCTTAAATTAAATGGGAAATGCCCAACAGTTTGTACTGTATCGCTATGAAAAATAGCATTAAATTTTTTGCAAATATTTCCAACTGCTTCTATATCTGTAATATTGCCAATTTCATTGTTGGCATGCATTAAGGTTACAAAGCATTTTTCTTTACTGTCAGCTAAAATTTGTTCAAGGTGGTGTAAATCAACATGTCCATTTTCTAAAATCTTTAGATAACTGAGTTTTATGTTGTGTGCATTTTGTAAATGCTCAACGGTATGTAAAGTTGCATGATGCTCTATAGGTGATGTGATAATGTGTTTACAACCTAAATCTGCAATGGCAGCATTGATTGCCGTGTTACTACTTTCCGTTCCACCACTGGTAAAAAATATTTCTGCAGGATGGGCATTTAATAGCTTAGCTACGGTTTTACGTGCATTTTCAATGCCCATACGCGTTTCTCTGCCATAACTGTAAATAGAAGATGGATTTCCAAAATGTTCAGTTAAATAAGGCATCATAGCAGCTAAAACTTCCGGATCGAGTGGGGTGGTGGCTGCATTGTCGAAATAAATTCTCTTGGTCATGTTGGTGATAGGTATAGTATAATGATGTGTAAAGGTAAATACTGTAATTGTGCTTACAAAAAACGGTTTACATGAGCATGTAAACCGCAATTTTTATAAAACTAATATACTTTTAGCCTATTACATTACTTCTCTTATGTCTTGCATCATTTTTTTGGCAATGTTGTCGGCTGTGGTTGAAAAGTTGCTTTCGGCATAAATGCGAATAATAGGTTCGGTATTACTGGTGCGTAAATGAACCCAATCATTTTCAAACTCAATTTTTAAACCATCTTCTGTATTAATGGGGTATTTTTTATATTTCTTAGTGATTTGGTCAAAAATTTGTTGAATGTTAAAGTCTTTACCTAACTCAATTTTATTTTTACTAATAAAATAATCGGGATAGGTATTGCGAAGTTGCTTTACACTTTTCTTTTCTTTGGCTAAAAAGGTTAGAAATAACGCTATGCCAATTAAGGCATCACGACCATAATGCAAGTCTGGAACTATAACACCGCCATTTCCTTCACCACCAATTACGGCATTAACCGCTTTCATTTTATTTACCACATTTACTTCACCCACTGCTGAAGGGTAATAGTTACCACCATGTTTTAAGGTAACATCTTTTAATGCTCGGGTGCTTGACATGTTGCTAACGGTATTGCCTTTTCTATTATTCAACACATAATCAGCAACAGCCACCAAGGTATATTCTTCACCAAATAAACTTCCATCTTCACAAACAAAGGATAGACGGTCAACATCAGGATCAACTGCAATGCCAATATCTGCCTTATGTTTATTTACGGCATTGCACAATTCTTGTAAATGTTCGGGTAAAGGCTCGGGGTTATGTGCAAATTTTCCGGTTACTTCACTATTTAAAACAACAATATCACTATCCTTTACACCTAATGCTTGTAATAATGCAGGTACTGCAATGGCGCCGGTACTGTTTATTGCATCAATTACAATTTTAAATTTTCTCTTCTTAATGGCTTGTACATCTACCAAATCATAAGCAACAATGGCTTGTATGTGTTTTTGAATAAATGTATCATCAAAAGTTTTGTTACCTAATTTATCAACTGAAGCAAAATTAAATTCGTTTTTTTCTGCAATTGATAATACTTGCTTTCCATCTTCAGCCGAAATAAATTCGCCTAAATGGTTAAATAATTTCAATGCATTCCATTCTTTAGGATTATGGCTGGCACTGATAATCATACCACCTGCCGCTTTTTCAAATTGAATCGCCATTTCAATGGTAGGTGTTGTACTTAAACCTGCATCAATTACATCTATTCCAAGGGCTATTAGTGTGGCTGCAGCTAATTCTTGTACCATGGCACCACTTATTCTTCCGTCGCGACCAATAATTACTTTTTTATTGGTTGTGTTTTGTTGTAATAACCAAGTGCCAAATGCTGCAGAAAATTTTACAACATCAATCGGACTTAAATTTTCATCGGGTTTACCGCCAATGGTTCCTCGAATTCCTGAAATGCTTTTGATTAATGACATATAAGTTTGGATTATTTTCTCAGCAGAGGTGTGTCTGCAAATTTATAGAATCTGCCGATAATTTTATAAGTAATTCAGCCATAAAAACAAATTGTTGCAGTAAATAATGAATTGAAATAGTTGGTACATATTAGTATTCTATTGGCATTCAATACTTAAAAGGCATAATTTTTTACCATGGCATAGTAGTTGCAGCATTGTTGGTTTTTAATACTAAGGTTATATTTAGGTTTTGTTTGTATAATTCTCATTAATTTAACTGTATTTTGCGCAAAAATGTTTGAATGGGTGGCTTAAGGCAACGGATATGTTAAAAAAAAATGTTGTTTTATTGGTTATTGGTTTGTGTATTATTACCTACCTGTTGGGAATATTTTTAATTCCTTTAATGGATATTGATGCTGCCCAATACGCATCTATTTCCCGTGAAATGTATGTGCATAAAAGTTTTTTGCAGGTATATGATTTAGGCCATGATTATTTAGATAAACCACCCATGCTTTTTTGGCTATCAGGTTTTAGTATGTATGTTTTGGGTGTACATGATTGGGCTTATCGCTTACCTTCTTTTTTCTTTTCATTACTTGCTATTTATGCAACCTACCGTTTTGCATTGCTTTATTACAAAAAAGATATAGCTTATTTAAGTGCAATGGTATTAGCTTCTTGCCAAGCCCTTTTTTTAATGAATCATGATGTAAGAACTGATACCATGTTAATGGGTTGGGTAATGTTAAGTATTTGGCAATTTGCAACTTGGTTCAACACAAAAAAAATAATTCATTTTGTTATTGCCAGTATAGCCGTTGCTGGTGGAATGCTAACAAAAGGTCCCATTGCATTAATTGTACCCATATTGTGTTTTTTACCTCATTTTATTTTGCGTAGAGATTGGAAACATTTTTGGCATTGGGAATATGTATTAGGCATTGCAATCATTGCCATTTTATTGTTACCCATGAGCATAGGACTTTATAGGCAGTTTGATATGCATCCGGGAAAAATTGTAGGGGGTAACTATATAACATCCGGACTAAAATTTTATTACTGGACACAAAGTTTTGGTAGATACACCGGCGAGAATGCCAATAGAGAAATGAATGAATTTACTTTCTTGCTTCAAAATATGCTTTGGAGTTTTTTGCCGTGGATCTTGTTTTTCTTAATAGCATTGTTCTTGGAAGTTAAAAAGCTGATACAACAAAAAGGTAAATTACAGTTGAACCAAGAATGGATTACAACAGGCGGTTTTATATTAACATATTGTGTATTAGCAAGAAGTCAGGCTCAATTACCCCATTACATATTTGTGGTTTTTCCGTTAGCAGCAATTATTACCGCTAAATTTTTATATCAATTATTTTTTGAACACCAATGGAGGCATTTGCGGCGAACTTTGGTTTTGTTGCATTTAATTGTATTTACTTTATTATGGATGGCATTAATAGTTTTAATTGCTTTCCCTTTTTCAGACATTCCAAAATATGTGGCTGCACTTTCGTCGTTGTGTTTATTGTTAATGTATTCGTTGTTTTATTCTAAACGATTACACTTTCACCGGTTGTTGATTATTGCGTTCTTTACCATTATAGGCATTAATGTTTTTTTGAATACTGCCTTTTATCCAACTTTACTGCAATACCAAATGGGCAATACAGCAGCGGAATATATTAATGCACAACATATTGATAAAAGCAAGGTTGTTACTGCCGGCATTCATCCCGGATATCCATTTTATTTTTATGGGCAATATATTTTTCCCGATACTGCTATCAATGCATTACAACCAAATGAAATTGTAGTAACCAATGCCGATAGTTTAGAACGCATTCAACAAAAATTTCCCTATGCTAAAGTGTTGCATAAAGGAGATAATTTTCATGTAAGCCAATTGAACATTACATTTTTAAACCCTGAAACCAGACCTGAAGTTTTACAACATTATGCTATTGTTGATTTAACCATTCCCAATAAAAAAATAACTAAAAACTAAAGCTTACAAAGCTATTCGGATTATCTAATTTGTAACTTTTCTCCTTACCGTTATACGTAATATGAAATATGTTTATTTGACTTGGTTGATAATCATATAATAGAGTAGAAGTAATAGCTACGGATTGAATGCTATTTACATTATCAATTTCAAAATAACACCAGGTACTTTCTTGTTGAATTTCATAACCAACATATTTCATTTTTGCAATGCTATTGTTGATTTTTATATTTAGTTTCTTTAGAATGTATTGGTTAATATAATTATCTACTTCAGCTTTATTGGTAGGATGCGTTAGGTCGATATTTTTATTAAAATTATTTTTCAGTGTTTTTTCAAGGTCATCAGTAAAAATTCTAATGCTTACTTCAACCATTTTCTCTTTATCATTATAATGCAAGTCGGTAACCGACACATAAAACGGATGGGCCATGCTTATAAAAGCCAGTAATACCCATTTATACAGAATAGCAACCATTTATCGCAATTTTTTGGTGGATACAAATGTCGGTATTATATTCATCGCCATGAGCGATTTTAATTTGTATTTTACCCTTGGTCGTCAACATATTGCCAATATCACTGCATTAGATCATATTTTGTTTTTGGCAGCTTTATGTACCCGCTATCAGTTTTCCGACTGGAAAAAATTATTGGTGTTGGTAACCGCATTCACCATAGGTCATTCTATAACCTTAGCATTAAGTGTCTTAAACATTATTCACTTTTCAACTGCCTGGATTGAGTTTCTTATACCAATAACCATTTTTATTACGGCTTTTAGTAATTTGTTTGTAAAGAAATTCGTATTTAAATCAAAATTTCCGCTCATTTATTTCTTTGCTCTGTTTTTCGGACTTATTCATGGGTTAGGTTTTAGTAACTATTTAAAAAGTTTATTGGGAAAAAACGAAAATATTATTTGGCAATTATTTGCATTTAATTGTGGTTTGGAAATAGGACAATTAATCATTGTGCTTATTATTTTAATTATTGCTTTTATCTTGGTTTCTATTTTAAAGGTAAGCAGGCGTGATTATCTGTTATTTTTGTCAGCCGCCATTATTGCCCTATCTTTAGAAATGTGTTTTCAAAGACTACCTTTTCATATATAAAACATGAATGCTATGAGAAAATGGATTTTTTTATGCTTTTTATTCCCTTTTGTGCAGCACTTGCAAGCGCAAAACATTCAAAACAACCCGGGTTCAAATCATGGTAATAGGTTTGAACAATTGGGTACCATTTTACCTACACCTAATGAATATCGCACAGCCAGTGGTGCCCCGGGTCCAAAATATTGGCAGCAACGTTGCGACTATGATATTAAGTGTTCGCTTGATGAAAAAAATTTAACCTTAACCGGTACGGAAAACATTACCTATTATAATAATTCGCCCGATGTGCTTACGTACTTATGGATTCAGTTAGATGAAAACGAACATAATAATTTACATAATGCCAATTACCAAGATGCCAGTTACTTAAGTAACCGTTTAACCAATACCATGATTGATCGCTTAGAAAGTTCAAAAGAAGACAATGGATATGGCGATAAAATTCATGCTGTAATTAACTTAGCTACGGGAAAGGCTTTACCTTATACCATTAATAAAACCATGATGCGGATTGACTTACCGCAACCTTTAAAACCCGGTCAGCAATTCAATTTTAAAATTAACTGGAGCTACAAAATTTCTGACAGAATGCAAATGGGTGGCCGTGGTGGTTATGAATATTTTCCTGAAGATGGAAATTATTTATTTACCATAACGCAATGGTATCCACGTTTGTGCGTTTACAGCGATTTTCAAGGATGGCAAAACCATCAATTCACCGGTCGCGGTGAGTTTGCTTTAACCTTTGGTAATTTTAAAGTGCAAATGACAGTTCCCGCCGACCATATTGTAATGGCTACCGGTACTTGTCAAAACTATCAACAGGTTTTAAGTCCTCAGCAATATGCACGTTGGACAAAAGCACAAACTGCCAAAGAGCCTGTAGAAATTGTTACTTTAGATGAGGCAAAAAATGCAGAAAAGGGGAAAGCTACCACCACGAAAACCTGGATTTTTAATGCCGATAATGTTCGCGACTTTGCTTGGACTTCTTCCAGAAAATTTATTTGGGATGCCATGCCTACTTATATAGAAGGTAAAAAAATTATGTGTATGAGCGCCTATGGTAAAGAGGCTTATGGATTATATCGGAAATTTTCTACCAAAGTGGTAGCACATACCATTAAAACCTATTCTAAGTTTACTTTCCCTTATCCTTACCCGGTAGCACAAAGTATTGAAGCTAGTAATGGTATGGAATATCCCATGATATGCTTTAATTACGGAAGAACAGAAAAAGATGGCACTTATAGTGAAGCAGTAAAAAATGGAATGCTTGGTGTTATTATTCATGAAGTAGGCCACAACTTCTTCCCAATGATTGTAAATAGTGATGAGCGCCAATGGACTTGGATGGATGAAGGTTTGAATAGTTTTGTAGAATACCTTACGGAAGAATTGTATGATAATAAATTTCCTTCCAGAAAAGGTGCTGCATGGACTATTACCGATTATATGCGTTTACCGAAAGATCAATTAGAACCTATTATGACAAATAGTGAAAATATTGTTCAGTTCGGGCCCAATGCCTATACCAAACCTGCAACAGCATTAAATATTTTACGTGAAACAGTAATGGGGCGTGAATTGTTTGATTTCGCATTTAGAGAATATGCACGTCGTTGGGCATTTAAACATCCTACACCTGCCGATTTGTTTAGAACTATGGAAGATGCCAGCGGTGAAGATTTAGATTGGTTTTGGAGAGGTTGGTTTTTTACTACTGAACCTTGCGACATAGCTATTGATACTGTTAAACATGCAGTTGTGAATGAAAATTCAACCGGCATTATGCCGCAACGTAATGGTGCACGAATGATTCCTTTAGCAAAACCTGCTGTTCCACAATTCGATGATATTTCTAAAATCAGGAATAGAGAAAATAGCAGTATTACTTTTTTAACCGATGCAGACACTTCATTACATGATTTTTATTGGAAATATGATCGTGGAATTATTGCATACGATTCTACCATAAAAGTAAAATTACCTGAACCTGCTGCAGTTGAACCATTTACTGCAGAAGAATTAAAACCATATTTAGGTAAACATTTATACGAGGTAACTTTTAAAAATAAAGGTGGTTTGGTGATGCCAATTATTGTTCAATTTACTTTTAATGATGGCACCAAAGAAATTGAAAGAATACCCGCACAAATTTGGCGTAAGAATGAAAATGAAGTAACCAAAGTTTTCGTTACCAATAAGCCCGTTACTTCCATCTTGTTAGATCCCTATCGTGAAACTGCCGATATTGATGTTTCAAACAACCAATGGCCAAAAGTAAATGAACCCACAAAGTTTGAATTATTTAAAGCCGGATTGATGAATAGAAGGAACCCGGTGAATCCACCTAACCCAATGCAGGAAATTAAAGCAACCAATTAATTTCTTTGAATGAATATATAAGCCGAAACAAACTGTTTGTTTCGGCTTTTTTTTGGTTGCATAACCTGTTTACAATTGTTAGGGCAAAGAAATTTTGAGGAGGCAAAATAAAAAAGCCGGCTCAATGTTGAACCGGCTTTTTGGTTGGGTTACTAGGATTCGAACCTAGACAGACAGAACCAAAATCTGTAGTGCTACCGTTACACCATAACCCAATCCTGGTGTCCAATGTTTATATTGGGCTGCAAAAATAGGGTAGCAATAGGTTTGTTCCAAAAAATTTTCGCACAATTCTGTATATTTTTTTAGCAGTGTTATTGCATGTTAATTTACCGAACCTTATTTATTCAAAATTCTTCTGTTTGTTTAGCCGGAGGTCTTATAATAATTGTTTTTTCAATTAGTGCAGCATCATAATCAATTTTAATAGGTACCATTACTTCATGGTTTGTGCTAAGTTGATTTGAAGTATCAATCATTGTTTGTATATGTATAATAGATGACTTAATTCCTAAGTGTACTAAATATTTTTTTATTTGTTGAGCACGCTTTAAAGCCAGCTTTTCATGATTTTCAATGGCTAATGAAGTGCCGTAAATCGTTATACCGGTTAGGGTTATAGATGAATCATCGGGAAGTACATCATTTAAAATTATTTTGGCATTTTGGGTAAGTTTATATCCTTGTAATGGAAAATATATACGTGCGCTGGTAGTATCAGGTTCCGCTGCCACAGCAAATGATACAAATAATGATATAAATATATTTAAAAACAATAGTCGCTTCATGGCAAAATTTTAAAAGTAAATGCACAGCTAAGTTCAGCCTATTATTTGGTAAAATTAAATATTGACAAAAAAATAAAATATTTACGGCAAAAAGGTTTATTATTAACTTTAAGAAGCTTAATGGCTAATGGAAAGTAAACTCATTCTTTTAACCTTATTTGTAATTGTAATGTTGCTTATGTCGCAAACACATTTAAAAAATAAAAAGAAAATTATTTTTTTCGGTGATTCAATTACTGAAATGGGCTTGTTACCCGGCGGGTATATTCAAATTTTTAACAATATGCTTAAGCAGCATCATTTCAATAACTTGATTGGTGTTGGTGCCGGAGTTAGTGGAAATAAAATTTATGATTTGTATCTTAGGTTGCAACAAGATGTAATAGAACAGCAACCTGCTTTGGTAGTTATCTTCATTGGTGTAAATGATGTTTGGCATAAGTTGTCGCATGGCACAGGAACCGATGCAGGAAAATTTGAACAATTTTATACAGCTATCATTCAACAACTTAAACAGCAGGGTATAGCTACTGTATTATGTACCATTTTGAGCATTGGAGAAAAATGGCAAGGTCAAAATCCGCAAGACGAGGATATTGATTTGTATAATGGTATTATCAGAAACTTAGCAGTTACCCATAATTTGCCCTTGTGCGATTTGCGAAAAGCGGCAATTGATTATATTCAAAAAAACAATACTTCAAATTTTGACAGAGGATTTTTAACCAAGGATGGAGTACATTTAAATGATGTCGGTAATAATTTAGTGGCAACCAAAATTTGGGATGTTTTGCAAACATTGCCTGTTATGAAATAATGAAAGCAGTTAACAATAACTGCTTTCATGCTGAATGTTTCTGAGAATTGATGTATTAATTTGCAACAATTAAATAATAATTTTTCTTTCCTTTTTGAATTAGCAGGTATTTATCTTGCAATAAATCATTTGAAGTAATGTGGGTATAGTTGGTCTCAACTTTCTTTTTATTGATGCGTATTCCACCATTTTGCCACATTTTTCTTGCTTCACTTTTACTGGGGAAAATTCCTGTTTCAGTTAAAAAATTCACCAAGTCACTACCGTTATCTAATTGCGATTTTTCAACGTGTATGGTAGGTACACCTTCCAATACCTGCAACAATTGTTGTTCATTTAAACTGCTTAAAATATCGGCAGTTTCGTTATTGAATAAAATTTCAGATGCCTGAAGTGCAAATTCAAAATCAGCTTTGCTATGGACAAAAATGGTTAAAGATTCAGCTAATTTTTTTTGTAAAATTCTTTCGTGTGGAGCAGCATCATGTTGTTCCACTAAGGTTTCAATGGTTTCTTTGGGTAAAAGGGTAAATATTTTAATCCATTTTTTGGCATCTTCATCACTGGCATTCAACCAAAACTGATAAAATTGGTAGGGTGAAGTTTTTTGGGCATCTAACCAAACATTTCCTTTTTCCGTTTTTCCAAACTTGCCACCATCGGCTTTGGTAATTAAAGGGCATGTAAATGCAAAAGCTTCGCCACCGGCTTTCTTCCGAATTAGTTCAGTGCCGGTAACAATATTTCCCCATTGATCGCTACCGCCCATTTGCAGTTTACAATTCTTATTCGTGTAAAGCCAGTAAAAGTCATATCCCTGAACCAATTGATAAGTGAATTCTGTAAAGCTCATCCCATTTTCATTTTCCAATCTTTTCTTCACACTATCTTTTGCCATCATGTAGTTAACGGTTATATGTTTTCCTACATCTCTAATAAACTGCAAGAAACTCATGTTTTTAAACCAATCGTAGTTATTCACTATTTCCGCAGCATTTGGTTTTGAAGCATCAAAGTCTAAAAATTTCTCTAATTGTTTTTTTACGCATTGTACATTGTGTAGCAGCACTTCTTCACTTAATAGGTTTCTTTCTTCACTTTTGCCGCTGGGGTCACCAACCATACCGGTTGCACCACCTACCAATGCATAAGGCTTATGCCCGGCTTTTTGCAAATGCACTAACAATAAAATAGGAACGAGGCTACCAATATGCAAACTATCAGCGGTAGGGTCAAATCCAATATATGCTGAAGTCATTTCTTTATTTAGCTGCTCAATGGTGCCGGGCATTATGTCTTGAATTAATCCCCGCCATTGTAATTCTTCCATTAAAGTCATACAATTTTCAATTTGGGCAAATGTAATTACAAATGCTGTTTGGTGTAAATGTAATTGTTCGTGTATGTTTGCAATAAACTTATTTATTGAGTATTAATGCAGGTTGTTCACTATAATCATTCAAAGTAAAATAATCAATATGCGAATAGTAGGTTTCGGCACCCGTGTTCTAAATTTTTTAATAGATACCGCTATTATTTTTATAATTGCATACATCTTAAAAAAAGTGTGGGATTGGTATGTGATTTTTTACCAATATACCCCTTACAATTTTGGTGAAATATTTGCACCGGTTTTGGTAATATATTATTTTTTATTTGAATTAATTTTTACAAGAACACCCGGAAAATGGTTAACAGGAAGTAAAGTGAAGAACAAAACAGGGGGCAGACCTGTATTTTGGCAATTTATTGTACGCAGTATCATTCGCTTAACAATTATTGATGCATTTTTTATTCCTTTTTTAGAAATGCCATTACATGATTATTTGAGTAAGACTAGGGTAGTAGAAGCATAAGCCTTATGTATTATAATGCTTGGTTATTTGTTTAAATTTTGTAGGCGTAACAAATATTTACCAATAATGTCGAACTCAATATTAACGCTATCATTTTCTTGAATGTGGCCAATGTTGGTATGCTCATAAGTGTAAGGTATAATAGCTACCGTAAAAGTGTTTTTGGTAACATTAAAACAAGTTAAGCTAATACCGTTTACGCATATTGAACCTTTTTCTATCACCAAAGGCGCAAATTTTTCCGAGAATTGAAACACATATTCCCAACTGCCATCCATTGTTTTCTTTTGTAAACAAGTTGCGGTACAATCAACATGTCCTTGAACAATGTGCCCATCAATACGACCATTCATAGATAAACAACGTTCAATATTAACGGCATCTCCGGGTTTCAAAAAGCCCAAGTTGGTTTTTAGCAGCGTTTCTTCAATTGCAGTTACCTTGTGTATGTTGTTTTCAATTTGTTCAATGGTAAGACAAACCCCATTATGTGCAACACTTTGATCTACTTTTAGCTCGTTACTAATAGGCGATTCGATGAAAAAACTGGCATTACTACCTTTTTTCTCAATTTGGATTATAGTGCCTAAACATTCAATAATTCCGGTAAACATGGTTGCAAGTTAGCAGTAAAACCCTAAAAAATAATTTTGATATTTGGAAATTTAATGAAACCATTTATCTTTGCACCCCATTCATTCAAAAAAGGAGACATTTTATTATGCTTATCATTGATTCAAAAGATTGCGAAAATATAGACAAGGCTTTAAAAAAGTATAAGAAAAAGTTTGAAAAAAGTAAAACTTTATTGAAGCTAAGAGAGCGTCAAACTTATGTTAAGCCATCTGTTAAACGCAGAGAAACTGTTTTAAGAGCTATATACAGACAAAAAATTGCCAGTGGAAAAATAGAAGCCTAGTTTGCTTTTATACCCATTCATATATTTGGTAGCCTGAGATATTTAATTTTAGGCTACTTTTTTATGTCTGTAACTGAAGTATATACTGAAGCGCAAAAATTTGTTGAATACCTACGGTATGAAAAAAGGTATTCAAAACACACGCTTATAGCATATGAAAACGATTTGATGCAATTTTTGCATTTTCAAATCCATCAATTCAACGCGCCAGCACTGGCCGATATTCAAGCCCCATTTATAAAAACCTGGCTGGCATTTTTAAAAGAACAGGGAATTGAATCAAAAAGCATTAACCGTAAAATTTCCACATTAAAATCTTTTTTTCGTTTTTTACAAAAATTAGGATGTATTCAACAATCGCCAATGGTTACTATTGTTGCCCCTAAAGCAAAAAAGCAGTTGCCTGTTTTTGTTGAAGAAGCTAAAATGAACGCATTATTGCAAATGCCCATAGATGCAACCAATTGGGAGGAAAGGACTTATTTCCTGGTGCTTCAATTATTTTACCATACCGGTATGCGTTTAAGTGAATTAATTTATTTAACTGAAAAACAAATTGATGCTGCCAATTACCAATTAAAAGTTTTGGGAAAAGGAAATAAGGAGCGAATCATTCCAATACACCACCAACTGCTGCAGCAAATAATGGATTATATTCATGAAAAACATCAACAATTCGGTACTGAAATTGAACAGGTTTTTGTTACTCATAAAAACAAACCTCTACAACCCAGACAAGTATATGAGCAGATAAAAAAAAGATTAGGTTTAGTAACAACCCTAAAGAAAAAAAGTCCGCACGTTTTGCGCCACAGTTTTGCCACGCATTTACTAAATAATGGTGCAGATTTAAATGCAGTAAAAGAATTATTGGGCCATAGCAGTTTAGCCGCCACTCAGGTTTATACACATACTACAATAGAAAAGCTAAAGGAAATTTATAAAAAGGCGCACCCAAAAGCTTAATGCTGTAAATATTTTGTTATACAGGAATTATTTTAAAAAAACAATGATGAATTAGCTTTATTTTATAAAATGAAAGCAGTAGATTTATAATTGAAAATAAAACGAGAAAATCGCATTGTTTTCATTCAGTTCTTTACCATATTTTTTCACCATTTAAACGTGTGTTGTTATGAACATCAACATTCAAACTGTGCATTTTGAAGCAGATTTAAAATTATTAGATTATGTAACTAAAAAAGCAGAAAAACTAAACACATTTCACGACCAGATTTTAAAAGTAGATGTCTTTCTGAAGCTGGATAACGTTGTTCATAAAATAAAGGACAAAATAGTGGAAATACGAGTACATGTGCCTAAGCACGATTTTTTTGTAAAAGCCTCTTCTAAGTCATTTGAAGAATCATTTGATATGGCTTTTGAATCATTAATTAATCAAATTAAGCGCAAAAAAGAAAAGCTAACCCTTGCTTAGCAAAAAATTAAGCCCTCAGAAATGAGGGTTTTTTTATGTTGGTAATGCTGTATTTATGGCACTTTTAATTCATTAAATTTGCGGTGTTAAAAAAAAAGTTGAAAACTGGTTAAAAATATTTGTTGAAGAATTTTGTTGAAATAAGTTTTCCATTACCTTTGCCATCCCGAAAAAAACAGTAGTTCTTTTTTTAAGCCGAAGTAGCTCAGCTGGTAGAGCAGCTGATTTGTAATCAGCAGGTCGTGGGTTCGACTCCCTTCTTCGGCTCAATAAATTTACCGGGCAGGTTCCAGAGCGGCCAAATGGGGCGGACTGTAAATCCGCTGTCTTTCGACTTCAGTGGTTCGAATCCACTCCTGCCCACTGTTTATTCGAAAAAAAGTTCTTTTAAAACAACTTAATTCTGATATCATTTCAAGCGGGAGTAGCTCATTTGGTAGAGCGATAGCCTTCCAAGCTATAGGTGGCGAGTTCGAGCCTCGTCTCCCGCTCTTTGCCTGAAATAACGGAAATAAAAAAAGTAGGTTCAAAAATTTTACAGAATCTAGTTTTTTTATCAGGCCGTTGTAGCTCAGGGGTAGAGCACTTCCTTGGTAAGGAAGAGGTCGTGAGTTCAACTCTCATCAACGGCTCCATTTTTACAATGGAATGTGTTGCAATGAATGTGTAGAAGATTATTTAAAATAGGATGAACAAATCCTAAAAATAAAAACAATAAAATGGCGAAAGCCGCAATTTTTTAAACACAACTAAAAAACAAATAAAATGGCAAAAGAAAGCTTCTTGAGGGATAAACCCCACGTAAACGTTGGTACAATTGGTCACGTGGATCATGGTAAAACCACCTTAACTGCAGCCATAACTACAATCTTATCAAAAAAAGGTCTTGCACAAGCTCGTAAATATGATGAGATTGATGGTGCACCTGAAGAAAAAGAGCGTGGTATTACTATTAATACTGCACACGTGGAATATCAAACCGCTAATCGTCACTATGCTCACGTTGACTGTCCTGGTCACGCTGACTATGTGAAAAACATGATTACCGGTGCTGCGCAAATGGATGGTGCAATTCTGGTAGTTGCTGCAACTGATGGTCCCATGCCTCAAACAAAAGAGCACATTCTTTTGGCCCGTCAGGTAGGTGTACCTCGTATTGTAGTGTTCATGAATAAAGTTGACCTGGTTGACGATCCGGAATTATTAGAATTAGTTGAAATGGAAATCCGTGAGTTATTAAGCTCATATGGTTTCGATGGCGATAATACCCCAATTATTAAAGGTTCTGCTACCGGTGCTTTAGCTGAAGATCCAAAATGGGTTGGTAAAATTGATGAGTTAATGGAAGCTGTAGATTCTTACATTCCTTTACCTCCCCGTCCAATCGATCAGCCTTTCTTGATGAGCGTTGAAGACGTATTCTCTATTACCGGTCGTGGTACTGTAGCTACCGGTCGTATTGAGCGTGGTATTGTAAAAGTTGGTGATGCCGTTGAAATTGTAGGTTTAATGGAAGCCCCACTTTCTTCAACTGTTACCGGCGTTGAAATGTTCAAAAAATTATTAGATGAAGGTCAGGCTGGTGATAATGCAGGTTTATTATTACGCGGTATTGAAAAGAAAGATATCCGTCGTGGTATGGTAATTTGTAAACCAAAGAGCATTACTCCACATACCGAATTTAAAGGCGAAGTTTACGTATTAAGTAAAGAAGAAGGTGGTCGTCACACTCCATTCTTCAACAAATATCGTCCTCAGTTCTATTTCCGTACTACTGACGTAACCGGTGAAGTACATTTACCTGAAGGAACTGAAATGGTAATGCCTGGTGATAACATTAACCTAACTGTAAAATTAATCCAACCCATAGCTATGGAAAAAGGTTTGAAATTCGCTATCAGGGAAGGTGGAAGAACAGTAGGTGCCGGACAGGTTACTGAAATTTTAAAATAGGCTCTTTATTTTAATAAAACCTTTTGTTGCAATTTTTATATATTTGCATCAATTAAATTTCTTAAAGGCTGTCCCGAGGCATTTTCGGGATAGCTTTTAAGTTTATACGGGTATAGTACAACGGTTAGTATAGAGGTCTCCAAAACCTTTGATCTGGGTTCGAATCCTAGTACCCGTGCATCTGGTTAAACGTTTAACTGTAATTATTGCTGATTAAATGGCAGTAATAATTACCTAATTTTAATTTAAATGAATAAAGTTACTACCTATTTCAAAGACAGCTATCGCGAGTTAGTTGAGAAAGTAACCTGGCCAACTTGGAACGATTTACAACAAAGTACCGTAATTGTGTTGGTTGCAACCATCATTATTACAGGAATTGTTTGGTTAATGGATTTTAGCTCCAACCAGGTTCTAAAATTAATTTATTCATTATTTAAGTAATTTTTTATCCATGGAAATTTCTTCTGAAGTTATCAATGCCATTACTGCACCACAGCCTGAAACCAAGTGGTATGTGCTTCGTGTAGTTAGTGGTAAAGAAAGAAAAGTAAAAGAATATTTGGATAAAGACATTCAACGCAGTGGATGGGTTGATATTATCAAGCAGGTTTTTTTACCAATGGAAAAAGTTTATAAAGTACAAAATGGTAAAAAAATAATGCGCGAAAAAAACTACTTCCCCGGTTATGTAATGATTGAAGTTGCCGATGGAAAATTAACTGACGAAATTATACAGCATATTAGCAATATTAGCAATGTAATGCATTTTCTAACTGATGGTAAAGGTTCAAAAGGCAATATTATTTCCTTGCGCAAATCGGAAGTAAATAAAATGTTGGGTAAGGTTGATGAAATGAATGATCAAGGTATTAGCATTAGCGAACCATTTATAGTTGGTGAAACCATTAAAATTATTGAAGGTCCATTTAATGACTTTAACGGTATAATTGAAGAAGTGAATGATGAAAAGAAAAAATTAAAAGTTACCGTAAAAATATTTGGTCGCTCAACACCGGTAGAATTGAATTACATGCAGGTTGAAAAAATTAGTTAGCATCATAAAAATTAACTTACCTCTTTAAAAAATCTCCCATTTCGGAGATTTTTTTGTTTAAACACATTTGTATATTCATTTTTCTATTACCTTTGCCGTCCCAAATTAGTTCTTATAAGTAAATGATGGAGTTTGGGAGTGCTTGTAAAAAGCACGTTATCACCAATAAAATCGAAAATTATGGCAAAAGAAATTACCGGCTTTGTTAAGCTACAGGTAAAAGGTGGCCAAGCCAATCCGGCACCACCTGTTGGACCTGCCTTAGGTTCTAAGGGAATTAACATTATGGAGTTCTGTAAGCAATTCAATGCAAGAACTCAGGATAAAATGGGTAAAGTTGTACCTGTTGTTATCACCGTTTACTCAGACAAATCCTTCGACTTTGTTATCAAAACTGCACCCGCTGCTGTTCAATTAATGGAAGCGGCTAAAATTCAAAAGGGCAGTAAAGAGTCAAACAGATCAAAAGTTGGCAAAGTAACTTGGCAGCAAATTGAAGCTATTGCTAAGGACAAGTTACCCGATATGAACTGTTTTACTTTAGAAAGCGCCATGAAAATGGTAGCCGGCACTGCACGTAGTTTAGGTTTAAACATTGAGGGAGACGCTCCCTGGAAAAACTAATTATTCACCTTAAATAATATTTTTAATTATGGCACTGACTAAAAAAAGAAAAGTAGCAGAAAGTAAGGTGGATAAAAACAAAGTTTATTCCCTGAAAGAAGCAGCTGCATTAGTGAAAGAAATTAATTGTACAAAATTCGATAGCTCTGTTGACGTACATATTCGTTTAGGGGTTGATCCTAAAAAAGCCGATCAACAAGTACGTGGAACAGTAAGTTTACCACACGGTACCGGTAAAACAAAGCGTGTATTAGTATTGTGTACTCCCGATAAAGAAGATGCAGCTAAACAAGCCGGAGCCGACTATGTTGGTTTAGATGAATTTATTCAAAAAATTGAGGGCGGATGGGTAGATGTAGATGTTATTATTGCTACCCCCTCTGTAATGCCCAAAATTGGTAAATTAGGAAAAGTATTAGGCCCTCGTAACCTAATGCCTAACCCTAAAACCGGTACTGTAACTAATGATGTTGCAGCAGCCGTTAATGAAGTAAAGGGCGGTAAAATTGCTTTCAAAGTTGATAAAGCAGGAATTGTTCACGCCTCAATTGGAAGAGTTTCTTTCGATGCTCAAAAAATTGCTGAAAATACTGCCGAATTAATCAATGCAATTTTAAAATTAAAACCGGCTACAGCAAAAGGAACTTATCTGAAAGGTGTAAGCATGGCTTCTACCATGAGCCCCGGTATTACTTTAGATGCAAAATCATTAGCCAACTAAGTCCCGGTGATTCGTTAATTCGAAAATGACCCGGGTATTTAAAAATTTAGTTATGACCAAAGAACAAAAAAATGAAGTAATTGAACTTTTAAAAGAAAAGTTCTCTCAATACAACAACTTCTACGTTACCGATACCGAATCATTAACGGTAGAACAAATTGGTAAATTACGTAAAGCTTGTTACGATAAGAAAGTAGAAATGAAAGTGGCCAAAAATACGCTCATTAAAAAAGCGTTAGAAGCCATTGACGCAGAAAAATATACAGGCGTTTACGATTCATTGCACAATGTAACCGCTTTATTGTTTTCTGAAAATCCAAAAGAACCTGCTTTAATCATTTCTTCTTTCAGAAAAGAAAGCAACAATGAAAAGCCACAATTAAAAGCCGCTTTCATAAACGGTGAAATTTATAGTGGCGATACAAACTTAGCTGCATTAACAAAAATCAAGTCGAAGGAAGAATTAATAGGCGAAGTAATCGGCTTATTACAATCACCTGCTAAGCGTGTATTGGCTGCATTGTTACACCATCACGAAAAGCAGGCTGAAACAGCTGCAGAATAAATAAAATTAAAATAGCTAAAACCAACACCTCTGAGGTAAAAATGAGGTATTTTTTCCATAACCTTCCGCCGGAGCAATAGCAATGAAGGCGGTTTTTAAAACTTAAATATTATGGCAGACGTAAAAGCATTAGCCGAAACCTTAGTAGGTTTAACAGTAAAAGAAGTACAAGAATTAGCAGACGTATTAAAAGCAGAATACGGTATTGAACCCGCTGCTGCTGCAGCTGTAGTAGTTGCAAGTGGTGATGGTGGTGGTGCCGCTGCTGCTGCTGAGCAAACTTCATTTGATGTTATTTTGAAAAATGGTGGTGCCAGCAAATTAAACGTGGTTAAAATTGTAAAAGAATTAACCGGTTTAGGTTTGAAAGAAGCTAAAGATTTAGTAGATGGCGCTCCAAAACCAGTAAAAGAAGGTATTTCTAAAGCTGAAGCTGAAGAATTAGCCAACAAGCTGAAAGAAGCCGGTGCTGAAGTAGAAATTAAATAAACTACCTTACACATAAGCTTTTATTACCTCCGAAATTGCTTCGGAGGTAATTTTTTTGTAAAAACGCAATTATCCCCTCATTTACCGCTCTACTTCCCTCGTATGATGCAGTAATGAATGGGGAAATAAATTTTGTTTTTACTTTCATATGGTTTCCATACCTTTGCCATCCTTATTTTAAGGCATTTACTTTTTTAATGATGGGGAATGGCCATTGAAACCCCTTCATCGTGTTAGGAAAAGCGCTGGAAACAATATGTTTCCTTATTTATTGAGCTAAAACCGGTTTTACAAAATACTATGTCAACAACAACACTGAACAAAAGGATCAACTTCGGCAAAACAAAAAACTTAGCAGAAGCACCTGATTTATTAGACATTCAACTTGAATCATTTCGTGAATTTTTTCAGTTAGAAACTACGCCTGATAAAAGGAATAATGAAGGCCTGTTTCGTGTGTTCAAGGAAAATTTTCCTATAACCGACACACGTAACATTTTCGTACTGGAATTTTTAGATTATTTCATCGACCCACCCCGTTATTCCATTGAAGAGTGTATGGAACGTGGATTAACTTATGCAGTTCCTTTAAAAGCAAAACTGCGTTTAAGTTGTAACGATGAAGAACATGTTGACTTCCAAACTATTGTTCAGGATGTATTCTTAGGGAATATTCCTTACATGACTCCCCGCGGTACATTCGTTATTAACGGTGCCGAAAGGGTAGTAGTATCTCAATTACATCGTTCACCCGGTGTATTTTTCGGTCAGTCTGTACACCCCAACGGTACTAAAATTTATTCTGCCCGTGTTATTCCGTTTAAAGGTGCATGGATGGAGTTTGCTACCGATATTAACAACGTAATGTATGCTTACATTGACCGTAAAAAGAAATTTCCCGTAACAACATTACTCCGTGCCATTGGTTACGAAACCGATAAAGATATTTTGGAACTTTTTGGAATGGCTGATGAAATAAAAGCCGATGCCAAAGAATTATCCAAATACATTGGAAAAAAATTAGCAGCTCGTGTTTTAAGAACCTGGGTTGAAGATTTTGTGGATGAAGATTCCGGTGAAGTAGTTTCCATTGAAAGAAATGAAATTGTAATGGAGCGCGACACCATTTTAGATGAAGATGCTATTGAAACAATTGTTGAACTTGGCGTTAAAAGCGTTTTCATTCAAAAAGAAGATGTAGGTGGGGACTATGCAATTATTTATAACACTTTAAATAAAGATACCTCTAACAGTGAATTAGAAGCTGTACAGCACATTTATCGCCAATTGCGTGGTGCTGATGCCCCTGATAATGAAACAGCAAGAGGCATTATAGATAAATTATTCTTTTCTGATAAACGTTACGATTTAGGAGAAGTAGGTCGTTACAAAATCAATAGAAAATTAAATCTGGATTTATCCATTGAAAAAAAGGTATTAACCAAGCAAGATATTATTGAAATTATTAAATACTTGGTTCGCTTAACCAATGGTAAAGCAGAAGTAGATGATATTGACCATTTAAGCAATCGTAGAGTAAGAACCGTAGGCGAACAATTATACGCTCAATTTGGTGTTGGTTTAGCTCGTATGGCTCGTACCATTCGTGAAAGAATGAATGTTCGCGATAATGAGGTATTTACACCCGTTGATTTAATCAATGCTCGTACATTATCTTCTGTAATCAATTCATTCTTTGGTACTTCTCAGCTTTCTCAATTCTTAGATCAAACCAATCCCTTATCAGAAATTACACATAAACGAAGGATTTCAGCTTTAGGACCCGGTGGTTTAAGCCGCGAAAGAGCAGGTTTTGAGGTGCGTGACGTTCACTATTCTCACTACGGACGTTTATGTACCATTGAAACTCCCGAAGGACCTAACATCGGCTTGATCTCTACTTTATGCGTACATGCTACCATAAACGAAATGGGCTTTATAGAAACACCCTATCGTAAGGTGGAAAATGGTAAAGTAAATTTGAAAGAATTAACCTATTTAAGTGCTGAAGAAGAAGATACAGCCAAAATTGCGCAAAGTAATACCCCATTAAATGAAAATGGTGAATTTGCTGTTGATCAGGTTATTTCTCGTGAAACCGGCGACTTCCCCATTTTAGATAAAAATGAAGTGGAATATATGGACGTGGCACCTAACCAAATTGTAGGTTTAAGTGCTTCATTAATTCCATTCTTAGAGCATGATGATGCTAACCGTGCATTAATGGGTTCTAACATGCAACGTCAAGCTGTACCCCTTATTCGTTTAGAGGCACCAATTGTTGGTACCGGATTAGAAGGTAAAGCTGCTCGTGATGCCAGAATTCAAATTCATGCTGAGGGTGATGGCGTTGTTGAATTTGTTGATGCCAATGAAATTCATGTTCGTTATGAAAGAAATGAAATTGAACGTTTAATTTCTTTTGATGATGACTTGCGTATTTATAAACTAACCAAGTTCGTAAAAACCAACCAAGCCACCTCTATCAATTTACGTCCTGCTGTTAAAAAAGGACAAATTGTTAAAAAAGGCGATTTCTTAACTGAAGGATATGCAACCCAAAACGGTGAATTGGCATTAGGTAGAAATTTACAAGTAGCCTTCATGCCTTGGAAAGGTTACAATTTCGAAGACGCAATTGTGATAAATGAAAGGGTTGTAAGAGAAGATTTATTTACTTCAATTCATATTGATGAATATGAATTAGAAGTACGCGATACCAAATTAGGTGAAGAAGAATTAACACCCGATATTCCAAACGTTTCAGAAGAAGCAACAAAAGATTTGGATGAAAATGGAATTATACGAATTGGTGCCGCTATTAAGGAAGGTGATATTTTAATAGGAAAAATAACTCCTAAAGGAGAATCAGATCCTACACCCGAAGAAAAATTGTTAAGAGCAATTTTCGGTGATAAAGCCGGTGATGCAAAAGATGCTTCTTTGAAAGCACCTAACGGTACAGAAGGAGTAGTAATTGATAAAAAACTATTCCAACGTGCTAAGAAAGATAAAAACAGCAAACAGAAAGAAAAAGCACAACTTGAAAAAGTAGAAAAAATACACCAACAAAATGTTGAAGCTTTAAAAGAGCAATTAATCGGCAAATTGCAGGTATTGTTGAAAGACAAAACTTCTGCAGGTGTAACCAATACTTTCGGTGAAGTGCTCATTGGTAAAGGCGCTAAGTTCAATGCCAAAAATATTGCTGCAATTGAATACCAAAGTGTAAACCCATTAGGTTGGACCGGCGAAGCTGAAACCGATCATTATATTAATACATTATTGCATAATTACAATATTAAATATAATGAAGAGTTAGGCAGATATAAGCGTGAAAAATTCAATATATCAATTGGTGATGAATTACCTGCAGGTGTATTGAAATTGGCTAAAGTTTATTTAGCCGTTAAACGCAAACTTAAAGTGGGCGATAAAATGGCCGGCCGCCATGGTAACAAAGGTATTGTGGCAAAAATTGTACGTGCAGAAGATATGCCATTCATGGAAGATGGAACACCGGTAGATATTGTTTTAAATCCTCTGGGTGTACCTTCTCGTATGAACTTAGGTCAGATTTACGAAACCATTTTAGGATGGGCCGGAAAAAAACTGGGACTGAAGTTTGCTACTCCAATATTTGATGGTGCTACTACCGGTGAAATTGAAAAATATTGTGAAGAAGCGCAAATACCATTAAACGGTCACACTTATTTATATGATGGTGAAACCGGTGAACGTTTCGACCAAAAAGCTACCGTGGGTGTTATTTATATGATTAAGTTACACCACATGGTTGATGATAAAATGCACGCTCGTTCAATTGGGCCTTACAGCTTAATTACACAACAGCCATTAGGTGGTAAAGCACAGTTTGGTGGTCAGCGTTTTGGTGAAATGGAAGTATGGGCTTTAGAAGCTTATGGTGCTGCCAATATATTGCAGGAATTGTTAACATTAAAATCTGATGATATCATTGGCCGTGCTAAAACTTATGAAGCTATTGTGAAAGGCGAAAATATTCCTAAAGCCGGTGTGCCTGAATCATTCAATGTATTAGTACATGAATTACGAGGTTTAGGTTTAGATTTAAAATTTGAATAATCTGCCTGAAAGTTTAATCATAAAAGCCATTTGATTTTTTTTCAAATGGCTTTTTTTATTCGCATGCATTTAATGCACAATTAGCAAATATCAAAAACTTCCATTCATTGGTTTTTAACTAACTGTTTCGTAGCAAAATATTTATCTTGTACTATAAAACTATTTTTATGCGTTTGTTGGTAACCCTTTGTTTTTTTTGTATTAGTATTTTCGGTATTAGTCAGCCTAATCAATATTACATGTTGGTAGGTAGCTATACCAATCACATTGAAGTGTATAAATTTAATGCTACCAATGGTGAGGCTAAATTGGTAAGTACTTTTAACGGTACTTCAAATCCATCTTATTTAACTGTAACCCATAATGGACAATATGTTTATGCAGTTAACGAAAATCATAAAGAGGTACCGGGTGGCGTAAGCGCTTTTTCATTTAATAAAAAAAATGGCACATTACAATTACTCAACTCTACCCCAAGTGGGGGCGATGATCCCTGTTATATTGATGTAGATGCTACAAATACATGGGCTGCAGTTGCTAATTATAGCAGTGGTAGTTTGTCTATGTTAAAAATAAATGCAGATGGATCTTTACAACCACTTGCCCAGAATATTGAACACCATGGTTATAGCGTAAATGTTACACGTCAGGAACAAGCACATGTACATTGTACCATTTTTTCACCCGATAATAAATATTTATTTGTTGATGATTTAGGTACTGATAAAGTATATCAATATAAGTTTAACCCAAGTAACAGTGCAGCACCCTTATCGGAAACAGATACGGCACTGTTTGATGTTCCGGATGGTTATGGCCCTAGGCACTTAACGTTTAGTCCTAATAGAAAATTTGCTTACTTAATTACTGAATTAGCTGGTAAAGTTATTTGTTTTGATTACGATAGTACAACAGGCCGTTTGCATGCTATACAAACCGTCAATTCCTGCACCGTTGGTGACCCTAATGATAGAGGTAGTGCTGATATACACATTACTCCCGATGGTAAATATTTATATACTTCAAACAGAGGAAAGGCAAATGATATTACTATTTACAGAATTGCTGCAAATGGAACACTAACAGAATTGGGACATCAATCAAGCCTAGGCGTACATCCACGCAATTTTGCCATTGACCCAACAGGAAAATTTTTATTAGTAGCCAATCGCGATACGAACAACATTGTTGTATTTTCAATATATAAAAGCACCGGAATGCTTATGCCAACCGGTGTTCAAATAAAAACAGAAAAGCCTGTGTGTATTAAATTATTTCCTGTTCAATAAAAACTCTTTTAACGCTGAGAAATGTGCAGGCAATACTGTACTGTTTTGTGGTTTACTAAATAAATCTTGAATGCTCTCGGGAATAGGTACCTCTATTTGAGTAGCCTTTTTAACAACATCCGGAAATTTTACAGGATGGGCAGTTGCAGCTATATATCCTTTTAAATTAGGATGTTGCTGTAAATATTGATTGATTGCAGCAAAAGCCACTGCAGCATGCGGGTCAAGTAAATAATGATGTTGTTGATAGACTTCTTGTATGGTTTGTAAAGTTGTATCGTCATTAATGCTATAACTGCTTATTTTATTTTTTAGTGTTTGAAACGATTGATGAAAAATTTCTAGTATTCGAATAAAATTGCTGGGATTGCCCACGTCCATTGCATTTGAAAATGTTGGAATAGCTTTTTGTGGTTGATAAACACCATTGCTTAAATAATCGGTTACAACTTTATTGGAATTACATGCTGCTATGAAATGTTGTACGGGTAAGCCTGATTCATGGGCAAGTATAGCTGCACAAATATTCCCGAAATTGCCGCTTGGTACAGATATAACGGGGGGCAATTGCTGCTGCCATTGTTGGTATGCGTAAAAATAATAAAGTTGCTGTGGTAACCATCTTGCTACATTAATCGAATTGGCAGATGTGAGTGTATAATGTTGCTGTAAATCCTTATCTATAAAAGCATCTTTTACCATTGCTTGGCAATCATCAAAGTTACCTTCAATCTCCAAGGCAGTAATATTATTACCTTGTGTAGTGAGTTGTAATTCCTGCACCTTACTTACTTTATTTTTAGGAAATAAAATAATTACTTCAACACCTTGTACTCCTAAAAAACCATTTGCAACTGCACCACCTGTATCACCCGATGTTGCTACTAAAACGGTTACCGGTTTGGAATTATTCCTGTTAAAGTAACCTAAGCTTCTACTCATAAATCTGGCACCAACATCTTTAAAAGCCAATGTTGGTCCATGAAACAATTCTAAAGCATGTATGGAAGGTGTAATAGATATTAATGGAAATGGAAAGTTGATGGTTTCTTCAATAATTTTTTCCAATTGTTGAAGTGGCATGCTGTTGCCTATATACGGTAACATAACCGTAATGCCAATTTCAATTTTATTGTATTGATGAATATTATCAATAAATCCTTTTGGTAAAGTAGGAATGGTTTCAGGGAAATATAAACCCTTGTCAGGTGCTTGTCCTTGAATTGTAGCTTGTGCAAAATCAACTACCGGTGATTGTTTATTTAAACTATAGTATTTCATTGTTCAAACTTTTCTGTTTGTAGCGTTGTTGTTCATTTTATTTTGAATCCAATATTTTTACACCTTCATGGTTAATGGTGGTAACATAGGTGTTATATGCCAATCCAATTTGGTTATAAACTTCTTGCATAATTTGTTCAACTGAATTGGCTATTTGTAATGTGGTGCTTAGCATAAAAATAGATGGGCCTGAGCCTGATATACCACCTCCTAATGCGCCTGCTTCTTTGCATTTAATTTTAATTTCATTAAATCCTGGTATAAGTATACTTCTAACGGGCTCAATAATTACATCTTCCAAACTTCTGCCAATTAAATCGTAATCGTGATGTATTAAGCCTGCTACCAAGCCTGCAATATTTCCCCATTGTTTAATGGCATCTTTTAATAAAATATTCTGTTTTAAAATTTGCCTGGCATCAGCTGTACGAATTTCAATTTGTGGATGTACAATTGTTACGTACAAATCCGGGGCTTGAATTGGAATAATATCTAAGGGGAAAATAGAACGAATTAAGGTTACGCCGCCATATATAGCAGGGGCAATATTATCGGCATGCTTAACGCCACTGGCTACTTTTTCACCAAACATAGCAAACCGCACCAGTTCTTCTTTAGGAAAATAATTATTGATTAAATGGTTTGCTGCAACCACTACGCCGGCAGCACTTGCAGCACTTGAGCCAATGCCACTTCCGGGTTTAATGTTTTTTTTACTGTGTAATATTAATCCCGGTATTTCAGGAACTGCTTCCAAAAATGCTAATAGTGCGGCACCTGAAACATTTTCTTCAGGGTTTGCAGGTAAATCAAAAGCATCCTCCTGAATAATTTTTATGCCTTTTTCATTGCTGATTGTTAAGGTATAAATATCATAAGGTGCCTGTAATGCAAAGCCTAAAATGTCAAAACCGCAAACCATATTGGCAACGGTTGCCGGACTACTAACGGTAATGCTTTGATGTTTAATTGTTATCATTTTCTAAGTGTGTCAGGTGGCTTAAAATTATTGTGCTACTCTAATTATGTCGGCAAAAACACCTGATGCGGTAACGTCTGCACCGGCACCGGCACCTTTTACTACTAAAGGTTGTTCCGGATAACGTTTGGTATAGAAGAGCACAATATTGTCTTTTCCATATAAATGATAAAAATCTGAATTAGATGGAATAGCTCTTAATCCAACCTCTGCTTTTCCATTTTTAAACTCTGCCACAAATTTTAATTTGCAATTATTTTTTTGTGCATTCTCGTATAATGCTTTAAAGTGTAATTCATGAGCTGCTAATTCATTGTAAAAGTCTTCAACTGTTCCTTCCATGCATGAGGCGGGAAGAAAGCTATGATTCTCAACTTCTTCAATTTCCATTGTTGTGCCGGCTTCACGTGCCAATATTAAAATCTTGCGCATTACATCAGTTCCACCTAAGTCTAATCGCGGGTCAGGTTCTGTGTAGCCCTCATTTTGTGCGCGTTTTACTATCGCCGCAAAGGGTTCCTTACCATCATAGTGATTAAATACATAGTTTAAAGTACCTGATAAAACGGCTTGTATTGAATGAATGGTATCACCACTTTTCATTAAATCGTTTAAAGTTCCAATTATGGGTAATCCGGCACCCACATTGGTTTCAAAAAAATAAGGAGCATTATATTCTCGCGATAAGTTTTTTAATTTTTTATAATTGTTATAAGTTGATGCAGCTGCAATTTTATTACAAGCTACAACTGCTATGGAGTTGGCTAAAAGTTCGGCATATGTTTCAGCTACTTGTTCATTTGCTGTAACATCTACCAAAACACTGTTACGTAAATTTTTTGTAATAATGCTTTTCACAAATGAATGTAAATGCATAGCCGGTGCCTCGTTTATTAACTGATGCCATTTTGATAAATCAATACCTTCGTCATTAAACAACATGTGCCTGCTATTTCCAATTCCGGTTATTCGAATTTGAATATTTAAATTTTCTAATAAATATTTTTGTTGTTGATTAATTTGTTCTATTAATTTACTGCCAACATTACCGGTTCCAACAATAAATAGATTTAATTGCTTGTAGGATGATTCAAAGAAAGCTTCATGTAAAACATTCACTGCTTTTTTTACATCTTTATTAGCTACTACTGCAGAAATATTTCGTTCTGATGATCCTTGTGCAATAGCTCTTATATTAATGCCGTTTCTTCCTAATGCAGCAAACATTTTACCGGCAATACCCGGATGGCTCTTCATTTTGTCACCAACCAATGCTACTATTGATAAATCGTGTTCTAATTTCAATGGCTCTAATTTTCCGGTATTAATTTCGTGTGTAAAATGCTCATCAACAACTTGCTGAGCAATAATTGCATCTGCAGTATTTACTGCTACGCATATTGAGTGTTCAGAAGAACTTTGAGTAATTAGAATTACATTGATGTTTGCAGAAGATAATGCCTCAAATAAGCGTTTAGAAAAACCGGGTATTCCCACCATGCCGCTTCCTTCTAAACTTAATAAGCTAATAGCGTTGATACTTGAAATACCGGTAATTATTTCATTTTCTTTTTTAGAAATGTTTTCAATAACGGTACCGGGTTGTTGTGGTTCAAAAGTGTTTTTTATCCAAATCGGAATAAGCTGTTGCATGGCAGGTTGTATAGTAGGAGGATAAATTACTTTTGCACCAAAGTGCGATAATTCCATGGCTTCTTTATATGAAGTAGAAGGAATGGTTTTTGCATTACTTACCCAACGCGGGTCAGCTGTCATCATGCCTGTAACATCAGTCCATATTTCTAAAGCATTGGCATGAATAGCTGCTGCAAAAATAGCTGCTGTATAATCAGAACCCCCTCTGCCTAAAGTGGTTGTTAGTCCTGTTTCATTTGAAGCAATGAAACCAGGAGCTACAAATAGATTCGCATTGCTATTGTTGATAAATGCTTGAATGTTTTTGTTGGTTTCAACAAAATTTACTTGTGCAAATCCAAAGTTGCTGTTGGTAATGATAAGTTTTCGACTATCTATCCAAACGTTTTTTATTTCAATGGCATTGAAATAGCTGGAAATAATTACGGACGAAAGAAGTTCACCGTAACTAATAATTCTGTCTAATGTACGCTTTGAAAGTTCCCCTAATCTGAATACCCCTTCGCAAATATCTTCCAATTCATTAAACTTTTGTTTCACATTACTCAGACAACTACTTTGAGCAGTAATAGGCAATAAGTTTTTAATAGTATCTAAGTGTCTTGCTTCTAAATTACCTAACGATTGTTTGTAATTTTCATTGCCTTTAGATGCTGTTTGGCCTGCTTGAATTAAAGCATCGGTAACGCCGCCCAGTGCTGAAACAACAACTAAACAACGTTCATTTTGTTGCTTAGCTACAATTTCACCTACCTTTTTAATGTTATCTGCGTTGGCTACTGACGAACCGCCGAATTTCATTACTATCATAAAATAATTATTTTATATAAAATTTATACTATTTAAAATGTAAAAATTAAACTAAAGTGCATACTAGTTTCAGGAACTAAAATCAGCAAAATTGCCCGGAGTATTATATAAATGTAGTATTACCCTTTACAGGGTAGTTGTGGTGGTGGTTGTAATAGCAAGTATGTTTAAAGTTGTGTACAACATTGCTAATAATGCGTGTTGAATTGACGATATTTACAATTTCGGTTGCTAAGATAAATAAAATTCAATAATTCTACCAAAATATTTATTAATTTTCAAGCCTGAAATATCTAAGAATTTGTATCATTCGTTTAAAATATAAAGTTTATTATGTCTGGTTCTGCAAATTTATCCGTATTCCAAAGTCAGGTAGCTATTAAATTTCAATTATATAATAGTCTTTTTACATCTCTTCCCTTCCATAAAATTGAAAAAACCGGAATATTGGTGTCAATGTTATTATTGCATTGTGAAGAAGGATATAAGAAAAAGCAGGCACCTTCGGAAATTATTGAACATTTTTTTCAAACACAAACAGAAATATTAAACGAACAAGAAAAAATTGATTTGTTATTTCGATTTGTTCAATATGTTGAACGACAAGTTGTTTTGTTTGATGCATTGGAAGATGCTGCTTTTCGTGAAGTGAATGATATGCAAGGAAAAGGTACAGTGAAGCAGTTGTTAATTGAAGCAGAACAAAAGCAATTGTTAGAAGTTTTAAAAAAACGAATGAATGATTTTCATATTCAATTGGTATTAACGGCACATCCAACTCAATTTTATAGAGGTGCTGTTTTGGGAATCATTCACGATTTATCGAGTGCTATTAATGCCAATAATGAAAAACAGATTTATACTTATTTACAACAACTGGGTCGTACTCCTTTTTTTCAACAACAAAAACCTACTCCTTACGATGAAGCAGTAAGTTTAATTTGGTATTTAGAAAATGTTTTTTACCATGCTGCCGGGAAAATTATTTCTTACATGAAAGAAAATATGCCCGATTTATTGCAGCCGCATCATACCATTTTGCGAATGGGTTTTTGGCCGGGTGGCGACCGTGATGGAAATCCATTTGTTACGAAAGATATTTCAGTAAAAGTGGCTAACTCATTGCGAGAAAGTATTGTAAAATCATATTATACTGAAGTACGTAAATTAAAACGTAGGCTAACTTTTAAAGGTGTAGATGCAGCCTTAACTAATTTGGAAAAAAGATTGTATGATAACTTGTTTGTTCCTGGTCATGCATTCGATTTAACTAAAGCTGAAATATTAGACGCACTCGAAAAAATTAAGCATCAGTTAATTTATGAGTATAACCAACTATTTGTAGGTTTAGTTGATTCATTAATTAATAAAGTAGAGTTGTTTGGTTTACATTTTGCAACCTTAGATATAAGGCAGGATAGTAGTATTCACGGAAAAATTTACGAAACGATTATTGCTAACAACGCTATTTTGCCCAAAAACTTTAATGATGTATCTGAGAATGAGCAATTGAATTTACTTGCTAATATTTCAACTGTTATAGATACTAATTTGTTCGCCGATGCAGTGCAAAAAGATACGTTGGAAATTGTTGGTGCTATCCGTCAAATTCAACAGTTAAATGGTGAAGCCGGTTGTAATCGTTATATCATTAGCCATTGCTTTAGTGCTGTGAATGTAATGGAAGTGTTTGGTATGTTTTTAATGATGGGGTGGCCAAAAGAAAAAATGTCAATTGATATTGTTCCCCTTTTTGAAACTATTGACGATTTGCAAAATGCAGCACATATTATGGAAACTTTGTACCAACATAAGGTGTATCGTGCTCATTTAAAATATCGGAATAACAAACAAACCATTATGTTAGGCTTTAGTGATGGTACCAAAGATGGGGGTTATTTAATGGCCAATTGGAGTATCTATAAAACTAAAGAAGCTTTAACTGCTATTTCACAACAATATGGCATTGACGTTGTATTCTTTGATGGTAGGGGTGGTCCTCCTGCACGTGGTGGCGGTAAAACCCACCAGTTTTATGCTTCAATGGGTAAGAATATTTCCAATAAAGAAATACAATTAACCATACAAGGTCAAACTGTAAGTTCTAATTTTGGAACTGTTGATTCTGCCCAATACAATATTGAGCAACTGATACATGCAGGTATGTATAATGAAATATTTTCAAATAATGCTATCACTTTTACTGAAAAAGAAGAAGCGTTAATGAGTGAAATTGCTTCAATCAGCTATGATGCTTTTCTGCAATTGAAAAATCATCCCTATTTCATTGATTTCTTAGTGCATGTTAGTCCTTTAAAATTGTATTCTGAAACCAATATAGGCAGTAGGCCTACCAAACGAGGTAGCTCAACCAAACTAACGTTAAACGATTTGCGTGCCATTCCATTTGTAGGTTCATGGAGTCAAATTAAGATTAATGTAACCGGTTATTTTGGTGTAGGTACTGCTTTGCAAACTGCCGAAAAGCAAGGCAAATGGAATGATATAAAAGCCATGTATCAACATTCTTTATTTTTCAAAACACTGATTGATAATTGTGAAATGGCCATGCAGAAATGCTTCTTCCCATTAACTGCTTTTTTAGCGAACGATGAAAAATACAGCGATATTTGGAATATGTTGTTTCATGAATATGAGCTAACAAAAAAATATGTTTTATTGCTAAATGGTAAAACTACTTTAATGGCCGATTATCCGGTTGATCATTTATCTATTCAAATGCGTGAGAGAATAGTATTGCCATTGGTTACTATTCAGCAATATGCAATTACCAAAATTAGAGAACTAGAAAATATACCCTCAAAAGAACCGTTGAAAAATATTTACGAAAAGCTGGCCATGCGATGCTCGTTTGGAATTATTAATGCAGGGAGGAATTCTGCATAAACTATTTAAATAAGGCCTTCTTTATATAGAAGGCCTTTTACTTTCTTTTATAAGAAAGTGCTCACAACTTAATAGGTGGTTAGTTTTGGTGAATAACCCAGTTGTTGGCTTGGTTGGTCTTTAGCATTTGTTGTGAACGAGCTATTTTTATTTGTTTTATATCTAATATAAAAAAGTAAATACTGCTAATGGCAAATGATAAGCACATGGCTAATAAAATGGCCACCGTTGCTTGTTCTTTTAGGATAGAATGATCAAATGCCAGTGTTGTTGTAAAAATGGACATGGTAAAACCTATGCCGGCTAATGTTCCCATACCTATAAATTGAATCCAAGATGTTTTAGCGGGTAAATGTGCAATTTTTAAATATACTAATATCCGACTAAATAAAAAGATGCCAATTGGTTTACCAACTACTAAACCTAAAAGAATGCCCATACTAATGGGCGTAAATATATTTTGCCATATATTGTTGGGTAAGATTATTGCCGTATTGGCTAATGCAAATAAAGGTAGAATGATGAAGTTGACAGGAGTATGAATTATTTTCTCTAGTTTGTTTAAACTGCTAATAGGTAGTGCTAATGCTACTAATACACCGGTTATTGCAGCTTCTATACCTGATTGATAAAGACAATACCATAACGCAATAGATATGATAATGTATAGTGCTGAATTTTTTGTTTTAGTAAAATTCATCAGCAATAGGATGCCGTATAAAACTACTGCAGCAATAAAATAATTGAAATCAATAGCACCACCATAAAAAAAAGTTACGATAATAATTGCACCCAAATCATCAATAATAGCTAAAGCCATTAAAAATATTTTTAGGGAAACGGGGAATCTTTTGCCTATGATAGAAGCAATGCCCAATGAAAATGCTATATCTGTTGCAGTTGGAATACCCCATCCGGATAAATGACCTGAGGTTCGGTTGAATAAAAAATATAATAATGCAGGTACAACCATGCCACCTAAAGCTGCTCCAAAAGGTAGTATTGCCTTTTTGAAAGCAGATAATTCACCATTGCTCAATTCTCGTTTTATTTCAGTTCCGGCTAAAAGAAAAAAGAATGACATGAGTGCCGTATTAACGAAGCTTAAAGGGGTGTTAGGAAAAATTTCAGCATCGGTTTTTAGAATGCTTTTATGCCAAAATAAAAGATAGTTGTGCGTAGATGTTGCATTTGAAAGCACTATTGATACCAATGTGCATGTTATTAATAAAATTCCGGTTACCCTACTATCGTTTAATAGTAACCTAAATGGTTGAATAGCTTTTTTAATTTTTGGATACATATAGTAAATGTTTAATTTAATAATGATAGAAGGGAAGGGGTTATGCAACCCCATCCCTGTGTATCCCTCCTCATGTTTATTTATGAAAACATTTTATTGATCATTAATTAATCAACATATCCCAACACGCCGGTCTCCGGAATATCTAAACCGGCAATTTCATCGGCTTCTTTTGTTCTTAAAGGAATTACTTTGTTAAGTAGTTTAAAAAACACATACATCACTACAAATACAAAAACAAAACAGGTAATTGTGCCAATGCATTGGGCAATAAATTGTTTGTAATCACCATAAAACAAACCTTTTACTGTGCCTGAAATGCCATTCCAACCATCACCATACGATCCATCGGCAAATAGACCAAGTGCTAACACACCCCAAGCTCCATTTGCGCCATGTACAGCAAATGCTCCAACAGGGTCATCAATTTTTAATTTGGTATCTACAAAATTGTATACTAAAATCACCAGAATACCTGAAATAGCACCAATAATTACTGCTGATGTTGCTGTAACAAATGCACAGGGTGCTGTTATGGCAACTAAGCCCGCCAGCATTCCATTTGCAACCATGCCTGGGTCAGCTTTTCCGCCCTTAATGTACATGTAAAACAATGCTGCAATAGCACCTGCTGCTGAGGCTAACATTGTATTTACTGCAACAATGCTAATACGTAAATCACCACCGGCTAATGTTGATCCTGGATTAAATCCAAACCAACCGAATGCTAAAATAAACGTACCAATAATGGCCATTGGAATATTATGTCCGGGAATTGTTTTTACTGATCCATCTTTCCCATATTTACCATAACGTGGACCAATTACTATTGCTCCGGCTAAAGCTGCAACGCCGCCAACCATATGAACAACAGAAGAGCCAGCAAAATCAACATGACCATGTCCCAGACCAAAATTGGTGCCTAAAGCTGAAAGCCATCCACCGCCCCATACCCAATTTCCATAAAGTGGGTAAACAAACATGGAGATAAAAAAGCCATATACAATAAATGATTTTAAAGTCCAACGTTCAGCCATTGACCCGGTAGGAATTGTGGCAGTTGTATCCATGAAAACCATTTGGAATAAAAACAACGTAAATACCCCTACGTCATAAACCTTACTGTTTAAAAAGTAGGCAGCAGTTCCGGCAATGCCAAAATCTTTACCAAATAAATGAATGATTACTTCATGACTGGAAACGCCCGGTGCACCACCCAATGTTGCAGGATTTAGAGATCCGCCAAACATAATAGCAAATCCAACTATCCAAAATCCTAACATGCCAATTGCATAAATTAAAAAATTCATGAGCATGGTATGTGCCACATTTTTCTTTTGTGTAAATCCTGTTTCAACCATGGCAAATCCTGCCTGCATAAACATTACCAAAAAACCGGCAATTAAGGTCCACATAATATTAATTGCAATTTTATTGTGGCCATCTGCATCTCCAATACTATGAACTGTGCTTGCTAATTGGCTAATATGTTCAGCCAATTTTGCGGTACTACTATCTTTTGCTTTGCTTATTGTATCTAATGTTTTAACGGCAGATGTATCAATATCCGCTAATGTTCCGGTTTTGGCTCCTGTGGGGTCTTGTGCAAAACTGTGTGATGGTATAAATGTTATCGTAAATACAAATAACAATATTAGTGTATATAAATATTTTTTTCCTAAAAAGGACGGTTTTGATTTTTTCATGATAATAAGTTTGTTTTTAGTTAGTTTGGTTTTGGTGTAGGTTAGAATTTGTAAACGGCTGCAAGCAGGCAGCTGATATCATTTTTGCTGGAATTATATAAGCTGCTTTTAGAGAAAATGGCTGATTGTGAATTATCTATTCTGAATTCCGGAATGAGTGTAAGATTATTAATGTGAATATTTCCGGAAAGTGTTGTGGCAAAAATGGCTGCACCAACACCGGCTACATTTTTTTTGTCGTTAAAATATTCATTCCTTAAAGTGAACCCCACTGTTTTGTTGATGTCGTAATTAATGTACAATGCATTGCTAGTCCAGTTATTACTTACTCCATTTTCATGCACGGTTTTAATAGTCCCGTCATAATCAAGGCTTAGTTTATCTGATAACGTTGCATTCAATACTAAGTCGAATTGATTAAAACCGGTACCACCTTGGAAATTGAGGAAGGCTTTAAAATGATCATCTTTAGTACCTGTGCTTATTTGCGCCAATGCCACTTTGTTAGATGAGGAAGTGGTTGTATAATCTGTTGGATTGGCTATTCCTACCATGATGGCGGTTTTGCCCCCCAAAGAAATATCGGCTTTAATACCGGTATGAAAGAATGGGCCGTAGGAAAACCCATAACTCATACTGTAGTTTCTGTTAGCGTAAGCATCTAATACTTCATAGCCAATGAAGGTGCCAAATTTTCCGGCGGTGAAGGTTAAGTTTTTAAATGGGTGATAGGTGAGGAATAGTTGTTTAATAGCTGCCATGGTTCCTACATCGTTATAAGAATAACTTTCGGCACGTTGTCCAAAACCCAAATCAGCAGTAGCTCCTACTTTTCCAAAAGTTTGATCTACTCTCACAGAAGCCATGCCCAATTCAAATGAATTTTTAGAATTGGTAAAACTGGTTAAGCTGTTTGTTTTGCTGTCGGAAGCAGGGTCTGTAAAATCGGTTCTGTAATAAGCATCTACTGAATAGGTGAAAGTGGTAGAGCTCGTTTCCAATTTTTTGGTTGTGTCGGTTTGTGCTTCAATAGAAGTGACCGCTGCAAAACTTATTGCAGTTAGTTGGCAAATTTTCTTTAACATTGTGGTTGGTTTTTTGTTAATAAAAGGGTACAGCAAATAGGCTTGGTCAGAAGCTTGTTACCTGCTGTACCTTTTTCGTGTTATGATGCATGCATGATAATTTCTTTTTGAGTGATTAATCCCGGTTCTGTTTCTTCAATTTTTTCTACAATTAATGTTCCTTGTACATATTTTTCATCGTGTTGTGATTTATCCAATCCCACTTCTTCTTCAGCCAAACTAACTCTCAGCGGTAAAATGAAGTTGATAAACTTGAAAATAGCAAATGACATAATGAAACTGTAGGCTACAACTATTAACATGGCTTTCATTTGGGTAAAGAATAAAGCAGCATTGCCATACAACCATCCATTGTTCCCGGCAGCATTTACTGCTTTGGTAGCCAATAGCCCGGTTAATAACATGCCTACAATGCCGCCCAAACCATGACAAGGGAATACATCTAATGTATCATCTAATTTCGATTTTGATTTATAGTGAACAGCAATGTTCGAAATAACTGCAGCAATTACGCCCACAAATATGCTTTGAGGAATACCAATAAAACCCGAGGCAGGTGTAATGGCTACTAAACCCACCACAGCCCCAATGCAAAATCCTAAAACAGAAGGTTTTTTGCCTTTCATGGCATCAAAAAACATCCAGGCACAACCCGCAGCAGCGGCTGCAATACTGGTGGTTGCAAATGCTGATACCGCTAATGAGTTAGCTGCTAATGCAGAGCCTGCATTAAAACCAAACCAACCAAACCATAATAAACCGGTGCCTATTAATACATAGGGGATATTGGCGGGTGGAATTTCGCGTTGCTCAATATGAACTTTTCTACGTTTTAAAACCAAAGCACCTGCTAAAGCTGCACAACCGGCTGATATGTGTACAACCGTTCCACCGGCAAAATCTAAAACACCCATTTTAGCTAAAAATCCATCGGGATGCCATGTCCAATGTGCAATTGGCGCATAAACCAGTAAGCTAAATAAAGCAATAAATAAAATATAGGCTGTAAACCGAATGCGTTCAGCAACAGCACCTACCACCAATCCGGGCGTAATAATGGCAAACATTAATTGAAATAAGGCGAATAAGGTGAGTGGAATGGTAGGTGCACCTGCCCATGGTGCTCCGGAAGCTACATTTTTAAAGAAAAAGTGCGTGGAAGGATTACCGATAAAGCCGCCAATAGATTGGCCAAAAGCTAAGCTGTACCCCACTACAATCCATAGTATACTTACAATACCGGCAGCAACCACACTTTTAATCATAGTTGAAAGTACATTTTTGCGATGTACCATGCCACCATAAAAAAATGCTAAGCCGGGTGTCATTAAAAATACCAATGCAGTTGCAACTAAAATCCAAGCAATATCTGCCGTATTATAATGTCCTTTCGAATCAGCAAAATCTGGGATAGTTGGAACGAATAATGCAGCAATTGCTACAATGCCTAATAAAGTAAAAGGGGCAATAGTTTTAAATGACAGTTTGTTCACCATGATGCTCATTTTATGTTATAAAAATAAATATATTTATTTTATTTTGCTAAAATAACAAAAAAAATAGAAAAATGAAATAAATTATCAAATGTAAATAAATATAATATTAATAACAAGAACTGCGATATTTTCTTAAGTAATTGATTTTCAGTACTTATTATTCAAAAAATAAAAAAGCCGCTCATGTAGCGGCTAAAATTATAAGTATTAAAAAATAATTAATTTATGCAATTTCCCAGAGCGATGCATCTTTTGTTTCTAAAACTGACTGTCCCATTAAAAATTCATCCACTTTACGGGCACATTCTCTGCCTTCACTAATTGCCCATACTACTAATGATTGTCCGCGACGCATATCACCGGCTGTAAATATTTTAGTAATATTAGTTTGGTAATTTTTTTCAGAAGCTTTTACATTGCCTCTTTCATCTAATTCCACATCTATTTCCTCCAATAAACCGGCATGTTCCGGATGTACAAAACCCATGGCTAATAAAGCTAATTCACAAGGCAAATCTCTTTCTGTACCCGGTATTTCTACAAACCGAGTTGGCTTGCCATCATTACTAACCGTCCATTCAACATCAACTACTTTAACTGCTTTTAATTTCCCATTTTCATCACCTAAAAATGCTTTGGTAACAATAGCCCAATGGCGATTACCCCCTTCTTCATGCGAAGTAGTTGTTTTTAATAGCATGGGGTAGGTAGGCCAGGGCATGAATGGTGTACGACTTTCAGGTGGTTTGGGTAATAATTCAAATTGAGTGACTGATTTAGCTTTATGACGATTGGAAGTACCTACACAATCACTTCCCGTATCACCACCGCCAATTACAATTACATTTTTGTCAGTGGCCATAATTTCATTAGCAAGCATATTGCTTTCTATGGTATTACCGGTAGATGCTGTAGGTGCTTTACCTGCCACTCGTTTATTATTTTGTTTTAAAAACTGCATGGCAAAATAAACACCTTCTAATTCTCTGCCGGGTATAGGTAAATCTCGTGGCTTGGTGGAACCACCCGCCAATATAATGGCATTAAATTCTCGCAGTAAATCGTTAATACTCACATTTACGCCCACATTGGCATTGCATTTAAATACAATGCCTTCTTGCTCCATTAATTGAATTCTTCTATCCAATACCGATTTTTCCAATTTAAAATCGGGTATGCCATATCTTAATAAGCCGCCCGGTGCATCATCGCGTTCAAATACGGTAACACTATGGCCTGCATAATTTAGTTGAGCCGCCGCCGCTAATCCGGCAGGACCGGAACCTATAATGGCAACTTTTTTTCCGGTACTTATGTTGGGTTTTCTTGGTTGTACAAATCCTTTTTCAAAGGCAATTTCAATAATATGTTTTTCTATTTCTTCAATGGTAACCGCGGGGCGATTTATGCCTAATACGCATGCGCTTTCACAAGGGGCCGGGCAAATGCGTCCGGTAAATTCCGGAAAATTATTGGTTGAAATTAAAATTTCATATGCTTCCTGCCAGTTGGCATTATACACTGCATCATTAAATTCAGGAATTACATTTCCCAACGGACATCCATTGTGGCAAAAAGGAACTCCGCAATTCATGCAACGTGCAGATTGTTGATGTAATTGTTCTGCTGTGAAAGGAAGTACAAATTCTTTGTAGTCGTTAATACGTTCTTCAACCGGCCTTTTTTTGGGTAATTCCCTTTCAAATTCCAAAAATCCTGTTGTTTTTCCCATGTTGAAATTTTTTTAAATGATGTGGGTTGATGCAATAAGTTGAGTTATTTTTTTTGTGTTACGGTTGCTTTGTTTTTTTCTTGTAACACCTTTTTATAATCTCTTGGGAACACTTTAATAAAGTTTTTTAATTGATTTTCAAAATCATCTAAAACAAACTTGGCAACGGTACTTCCGGTATATTGATGGTGTTGCTGAATGAGTTGAAATAATTCAAGGCTGTCCTGTTCATCTAATGGATCTAAATCAACCATTTCAGTATTGCAATTGGTTTTGAAATTATTGTTTACATCGTACACATAGGCAATTCCGCCACTCATGCCTGCAGCAAAGTTTCGGCCTGTATTACCTAATACTACCACTTTACCACCGGTCATATATTCACATCCATGATCGCCAACTCCTTCTGTAACCGCAATAGCGCCGGAATTTCTAACGGCAAAACGTTCCCCTGCTTTTCCTCTAATAAATGCTTCGCCCGAAGTAGCACCATACAGGGCTACATTGCCGATTATGATATTGTTTTCCGGCACAAATGAAGCTTGTTTGGGCGGATAAACTATCAGTTTAGCACCGCTTAAACCCTTTCCAAAATAATCATTGGCATCGCCTTCCAATTCTAACGTAATGCCATTTGTGTTGAAAGCGCCAAAACTTTGTCCGGCAGTTCCCAAAAATTTAAAATGTATGGTATTTTCAGGAAGTCCTTTTGAACGATATCGTTTCGTAATTTCATTTGAAAGAATAGCGCCAACAGTTCTGTCTGTGTTTTTAATTTTGAATTGTGCTTGTACTTTTTTGGCTTCCTCTATAGCAGGTTTTGCTTTTTCCAATAATTGCCAATCAAGTACATTGTCTAATCCATGATCTTGTATTTCCTGCTGGTATAAACCAACATATGGTGAAGCAGGTTGCTTATATAAAATTGGTGAAAGATCGAGGTGTTGATATTTCCAATGATGAATATTATCACGAACGGTAAGATTATCAACCTGTCCTACCATTTCGTTAATAGTTCTAAAACCCAATTCGGCCATAATTTCACGCAATTCCTGTACAATAAATTGGAAGAAATGAATTACATGGTCGGGATTGCCGGTAAATTGTTTTCTAAGTGTTTCATCTTGCGTAGCAATACCTACCGGACAAGTATTGAGGTGGCATTTACGCATCATAATACAGCCTTCTACAACTAATGCTGCAGTTGCTACGCCCCATTCTTCAGCACCCATTAAAGTGGCAATAGCAATGTCTCTGCCGGTTTTCATTTGTCCATCAGCTTGTAAAATCACTCTGCTGCGTAATTTATTTTTTACTAAGGTTTGGTGCGCTTCTGCTAATCCTAATTCCCATGGTAAACCTGCATGTTTAATGGAGCTAATGGGTGAGGCGCCTGTGCCCCCATCGTACCCTGAAATAAGAATTACATCTGCTTTAGCTTTTGCAACACCGGCAGCAATGGTTCCAACGCCGGCTTTCGCAACCAATTTAACACTAATGCGTGCTTTTCTATTGGCATTCTTCAAATCGTATATCAGTTGTGCTAAATCTTCAATTGAATAAATGTCGTGATGGGGCGGAGGTGAAATTAATCCTACACCCGGCGTTGCATGCCGTACTTTTCCAATCCATTCATCAACTTTATGGCCGGGTAATTGTCCGCCTTCACCGGGCTTTGCACCTTGTGCCATTTTAATTTGCAATTCATCGGCTTCGGTTAAATATAAACTGGTTACACCAAAGCGTGCAGAGGCTACTTGTTTAATAGCACTGCGCATACTATCGCCGTTGGGTAAAGGCGTGTATCTTATTTCGTCCTCGCCGCCTTCGCCGGTATTGCTTTTTGCACCAAGACGATTCATGGCAATAGCCAATGTACTATGAGCTTCATGGGAAATAGAGCCGAAACTCATTGCGCCTGTGGCAAAGCGTTTGTAAATATTTTCTGCAGGTTCTACTTCGTCAATGGATATAGGTTGTCTTGTTCTTTTAAAATCTAATAAACTGCGAATAGTGCATGCTTTTGCGCCCTGCTCATTAATAAGCTTTGCGTACTTTTTGTAGGTATTATAATCATTCATTCGCGTAGCATATTGCAATAAATGAATGGTTTGAGGATTGAACAAATGTTCTTCTCCTTTTCTTTTCCATTGATATAACCCACCAACTGCTAATCGCTGAACAGGTGCTTCTTTTTTGCTGAAAGCTAATTGGTGTTTTGCCAAAGCTTCACGAGCAATTTCATCTAACCCCATTCCTTGAATACGGGAAGTGGCACCGGTAAAATATTTATCAACTACGGATTGATTCAATCCCACAATTTCAAAAATTTGCGCACCCTGGTAGGATTGTAAGGTTGAGATACCCATTTTGGAAAACACTTTCAATAACCCGTCACAAACTGCTTTAATATAATTTTTCTTCAACTGATCAACATCCAGGTCAGTTTTTAATTGTCCATTCATCTTCATATCGCGAATGGTTGACAATGCTAAATATGGGTTAATTGCAGTTGCACCAAAACCAATTAAACAGGCAAAATGGTGTACTTCCCAAACATCGCCTGCCTCAACAATAATACCTACTTGCCCACGATATCCTTTTCTAATTAAATGGTGATGTACAGCAGCAGTTGCTAATAAAGTTGGAATAGGTGCATGTTCACTGTCAATTGCGCGATCGGAGAGGATGAGTACTTCAAAGCCATCTTCAACCGCATCAACTGCATAACGACAAAGTCGGTCAATGCCTTTTTGTAATGAACCGGGTTGTCCATCAGCACGGAAATAGGTTTGAAGTGTTTTTGCTTGAAAAATTCCGGTATCAATACTTCTAATTTTTTCTAGTTCGTGGTTGTTTAGAATTGGATGCTTCAGTGCTACACTATGGCAATCAAGCGGATCTTCTACCAATATATTTCCATTGTTTCCTGCAAATGTGGCAAGGCTCATCACCATCTTTTCGCGAATAGGATCGATAGGTGGATTAGTAACCTGCGCAAACAATTGTTTAAAATAATGGCTTAAATGCTGTGGTTGATTACTTAAAATGGCCAATGGTGTATCAGTACCCATTGAACCGATGGGTTCTTTGCCATCTAATGCCATAGGGGCAATAATGGTTTCTAAATCTTCTGTGGTGTAGCCAAACGCTTTTTGGTATTTGAATACCTGATCGTGATGTAAATGGGTAAACGTTACCCTGGGTTCAGGTAATTCTTCTAAACGAATTTTATATTTGTTTAACCATTCTGCATAAGGCTTTCTGGAACAAATATCTTTCTTCAATTCTTCATCACTAATAATTCTACCTTGTTCCATATCAACCACAAACATTTTGCCGGGTTGTAGGCGACCTTTTTCAATTATTAGCTCAGGATCAACGGGCAATACGCCGGTTTCAGAAGCCATAATTACTCTATCATCTTTTGTTACACAGTAACGTGATGGGCGTAATCCATTTCTGTCTAAAGTGGCACCAATTATTTTGCCATCGGTAAATGAAATGGAAGCAGGCCCGTCCCAAGGTTCCTGAAAAGCCGCATGAAACTCATAGAACGCTTTTTTTACCGGATCCATTTGTTCATTACCATCCCAAGCTTCCGGAATCAGCATCATCATTACATGCGGAAGTGATCGACCTGATAAGGTTAGCAATTCAATCATGTTATCTAAACAAGCAGAATCAGACTGGTTTTCAGAAACAATGGGCAAAAGCATTTCCATTTCTTCTTTAGTAAAATAAGGTGTAGTGAATCCTTTCTCACTGGTTTTTAACCAGTTTAAGTTGCCTTGTAATGTATTGATTTCGCCATTGTGTGCAATGTAACGGAATGGTTGTGCTAATTTCCATGAAGGAAATGTGTTGGTAGCAAAGCGTGAGTGTACCAAGCCAAATGCACTTACTACTCTTTTATTTTGCAAATCGGGAAAATAAGTGCGAACCTGCATGCTGGTTAATTGCCCTTTATAAACAATTGTTTTATAAGAAAGTGAAGCAATGTAAAAACCAATATTATCTTTTTTTACTGTATTTTGAATTGTATGTGTAGCATAGTTTCTTAATACAAATAATTTTCTTTCAAATGCATCGGCATGGTTAATATGATCGGGGCATGCTATAAAAACTTGTTCAATTTCAGGTTCTACTGAAAGAGCTGTTGCACCTATGTTTGAAGGATTAACAGGCACTTTTCTATAGGCAAGAATTTCAAGTCCGAGTGTTTCAGCAGCTCTGTTAAATATATCGCGGCATTCTTCCTTTAATCGAATATCTTTTGGAAAGAAGATCATGCCAACTCCGTATTTTCCAAAACTGGGCAGATGTACCCCAAGTTTTACACATTCTTCAAAGAAAAATTCATGGGGTAGTTGAATCATAATGCCCGCACCATCGCCCGTATTGTTTTCGCATCCGCAGGCACCTCTATGCTCCATGTTTTCTAAAATGGTAAGGGCATCTAATACATTTTGATGCGACTTATTGCCTTTAATATTGGCAACGAAACCAATACCACAAGCATCATGTTCAAAAGCAGGGTTGTATAAACCTTCGTTTGCAGCCATTGTGTTGTTAAAGTTTACCATTGTTGTTTGAATTATTTTATGTAATGGCGGTAATTGTTCAAATATATTTAATTTTTTGGGAAAATTGTTTAAATTATCTAAGTTTTTGCTTAAAAAATTAGATAAGATAGCTAAAAAGTGTGTTTTGTTTATTAATTTCCGTAAAATCTATTTGATGTTGTTGCATGCGTTGAATAAGTGCGGTATAATCGTTACGATTACTTAATTCAATGCCTACCAATGCAGGACCTTTTTCTTTATTGGTTTTTTGCATGTATTCAAAGCGGGTAATGTCATCGTTTTTACCCAGCACATCGTTTAAAAATTCTCTGAGTGCACCGGGACGTTGTGCAAATTGTATTAAGAAATAATGTTTTAAACCTTCAAATTGCAAAGCCCTTTCTTTTATTTCGGGCATTCGGTCAATATCATTGTTGCCTCCGCTAATAATGCAAACAACGGTTTTGTTTTTAATTTGGTCTGCAAATGCATCTAATGCAGCAATACTTAAAGCGCCGGCGGGTTCTGCAACAATGGCGTTTTGGTTGTATAAATTTAAAATTGTGGTACACACTTTTCCTTCGGGAACCAGGCATAGTTCTGAAAGTGTTGATTTACAAATGGGGTAGGTAAGATTACCCACTTTTTTAACGGCAGCACCATCTACAAATCGGTCAATAGTTGGTAAGGCAACCGGATAACCGCATTCAAAAGCTCGTGTCATGGATGGAGCCCCTTCTGGTTCAACACCTATAATTTTTGTTTGAGGTGCTTGCCTTTGGAAATAGCTGCCAACACCTGCGGCTAATCCACCGCCCCCAACGGGTAAAAACAAATAATCAATTAAGTGCAATTCCTCCAGAATTTCCATTCCCACTGTTGCTTGTCCTTCAATAATTTTAAAATCATCGAATGGGGGAATGAAGGTCATTCCGTGTTGTAAGGTATATTCTTGTGCGGCTGCGGCACAATCATCAAAAGTATCACCCGTTAAAATAATTTCAATTGCATCCTCCCCAAACATTTTAGTTTGATTAATTTTTTGTTTGGGTGTGATTATCGGCATAAAAATTACACCTTTAATGCCCAGGTATTTGCAGCTATACGCAAAGCCCTGTGCGTGGTTACCGGCGCTTGCACATACAACGCCTTTTTGTAATTGTTGTGTAGGAATGCTGTTTAGTAAATTATATGCGCCGCGAATTTTGTAGGAACGAACGATTTGCAAATCTTCGCGTTTAAGAAATATTTTGCAATGGTATTGTTTTGATAAAACTTCATTGTATTGTAGTGGTGTTTTTACTACTACCTGCTTTAGTTTTTGATAAGCCTCTTGAAAATTGAATACCTCTATTTTTTCCTGAACCTGCATTGCCACAATTTTTTTTAAAGATGATGGTGTAACGCTACACCATCATCTTGACACACATTTTATTACTGATTTTCAGGCCTTAAACTGCGTACAGTTTTTCCGGCCTGCCACATTTCGCTATCGCGTAATTCTTGTAATTCTTTTTCTAATTTTTCTCTGTAATCAGGCTGACTGTTGGAATCAATGGAGCGTTGTGATTCTTTCCCACTGGCAACGCTTTCATATAATTCCTTAAAAACAGGTGCGGTAGCATCCCTGAATTTTTTCCACCAGTCAAGTGCTCCCCGTTGTGCAGTAGTTGAACAGTTGGCATACATCCAATCCATGCCATTTTCTGCAACTAAAGGCATTAAACTTTGGGTAAGTTCTTCAACAGTTTCATTAAATGCTTCACTGGGTGAATGGCCTTTATCGCGCAATACCTGGTATTGTGCAGCAAATATGCCTTGTATGGCACCCATTAATGTGCCTCTTTCACCGGTTAAATCGCTGTATACTTCTTTTCTGAAATCAGTTTCAAATAAATAACCACTACCAACGGCAATGCCTAAAGCAATTACTCTTTCTTTAGCTTTTCCTGTAGCATCTTGGTATATGGCAAAACTGCTGTTTAGGCCACGTCCTTGTAAAAACATTCTTCTTAATGAAGTTCCGGAACCTTTTGGGGCAACTAAAAATACATCCACATCTTTAGGAGGAACAATACCGGTTTGATCATTAAAAGTAATACCAAAGCCGTGCGAAAAATACAATGCTTTCCCCGGTGTTAAGTGTTTTTTTACGGTTGGCCATAAAGCAATTTGAGCAGCATCGCTGAGCAGGTAACAAATAATGGTGCCTTTTTGTAAAGCCTCTTCAATTTCAAACAAAGTTTGTCCGGGAACAAAACCATCGGCAATGGCTTTATCCCACGTTTTCGAATTTTTGCGCTGGCCTACAATAACGTTAATGCCATTGTCGCGCATATTCAAAGCCTGTCCGGGACCTTGAACGCCATATCCTATTACAGCCACAATTTCATTTTTCAATACATCCTGTGCTTTTGAAAGAGGAAATTCTTCGCGGGTTACTACATTTTCTTCAACGCCGCCAAAATTCAGTTTTGCCATTTTGCTAATTTTTAGTTTTTAATGTTGGTTGTTTGTATAATGGTTTATTACATAGAAAATACTTCAGCCTGTTTACTCAGGTATTCATTTTCAATTACCTCTTCACCGGGTTCTAATTGCTCAAATTGTTTTAATTTTTCGTGGAAGCCATTGCTTGATTTAATGATGGCTACCCTTGCACTTCTAACAAATTCAATTAAGCCATGCGGCTCTAACACTTTTATTAAGCGGTCGGTTTCTTCGCGATGACCTGATGTTTCAAAAACTGTATAATCTTTTCTAATTACAACTGCACGGGCTCCATATTCACGTAGTAGCCTTTCAACTTTTACTTTTTCAGCTATTGCGTCGGTTGATACTTTATACATGGCTAGTTCTTGCCATACAATTTCATCCTCAGTATTGTAATATGCTTTTAAAACTTCAACTTGTTTTTCAATTTGCCTGCAGAGTTTTCTTACCACTTCCTCTGTTTCATTAATTAGAATTGTAAAGCGATGAATGCCTTCCGATTCAGAGGGTGAAGTGTTTAAGCTTTCTATATTAATTTTTCTACGCGAAAAAATGATGGCAATTCTATTCAATAAGCCAATTTGATTTTCGGTATAAACGGTTATGGTATATTCCTTTTTCATATTTGTATTTTTAAAATGCAATTACTGTAATCTAATTTCAGCTACGCTGCAGCCTTGCGGAACCATGGGGAATACATTATTTTCTTTTCCTACCATAACTTCTAATAAATAACTCCCTTTGTGGTTTAACATGGTTTGTAACGCATTTTTCAATTGGCTTCTATCTTTAATGCTATTGCCTTCAATATGATAGGCTTTGGCAAGTTGCACGAAATTGGGGCTGGTAATATCTACAAACGAATATCTTTTATCGTGGAATAACTGTTGCCATTGACGTACCATACCCAAGAACTCATTATTTAATATTAAAATTTTTACATCAACATTAAATTGCATGATGGTACCTAATTCCTGTAAAGTCATTTGAAATCCTCCGTCGCCAATAATTGCTACTACGGTTCTGTTTGGTGCACCAAATTTTGCACCAATTGCTGCCGGTAAGCCAAAGCCCATAGTTCCAGCTCCGCCGGATGTGATATTGCTTTTTGATTGATTGAATTTTGCATAGCGGCAGGCAACCATTTGGTGTTGCCCAACATCAGTTACAACAATGGCATCGCCGTTGGTCAATTCATTCAAGGTTTTAATTACTTCACCCATTGTCATAATTGGCGATGTTGGATTTAATTCGTTTTGAATAACTACATCATATTCCTGCTGTGCATATTCGCGAAAACGATTAATCCATGCTGTGTGGTTATTGGGTTGAATGAGTTGGGTTAACATGGGAAGTGTTTCCTTACAATCGCCCCAAACAGGAACTGTGGTTTGAACGTTTTTATCAATTTCTGCAGGATCAATATCTAAATGAATAACTTTAGCTTGTTTGGCGTATTTATCTAAACGTCCGGTAACACGATCGTCGAAGCGCATTCCTACCGCAATTAACACATCGCATTCATTGGTTAAAACATTTGGTCCATAGTTGCCATGCATGCCTAACATACCCATGTTTAAGGGATGCTCTGTTGGTAAAGCGCTTAAACCTAATACAGTCCATGCAGCGGGAAAATTTCCTTTTTCAATAAATGCTTTTAGTTCCTGTTCTGCCTTTCCTAAAATAACACCCTGTCCAAAAATTACGAATGGTTTTTTGGCTTCATTAATCACTTTCGCAGCTTCTTCTATATAACTTTTTCTAATGATAGGTTTGGGCCTGTAACTTCTTATGTGATTACATTTTTCGTAACCACTGTATTCAAACTTTTGCAGTTGCGCATTTTTGGTAATATCAATTAAAACAGGGCCCGGTCTTCCGGTGCCGGCAATAAAAAATGCCTTCGCTAAAACATGCGGTATTTCAGTTGCGTCTGTAATTTGATAATTCCATTTGGTTACCGGGGTTGTAATGTTGATTACATCCACTTCCTGAAATGCATCTGTTCCTAATAAATGTGCAAATACCTGGCCTGTGATGCACACTAACGGAGTACTATCTATCATTGCATCTGCTAAACCGGTAACAAGATTAGTGGCACCAGGACCACTGGTTGCAAATACTACACCGGTTTTACCCGAACTGCGGGCATAGCCCTGTGCTGCATGAATGGCGCCTTGTTCGTGGCGAACCAATATATGCTTTATTTGGTTGGTATAATCGTATAAAGCATCATATATCGGCATAATTGCACCCCCGGGATATCCAAAAATGGTAGTTGCATTTTCAGCTAATAACGCATCTAACACCGCTTGTGATCCTGAAATGGAAACAGTTGGTTTAGGTGTTGATGTAGCTGTTTTATTAGGTGCAGTGATTACAGTATCCATTATTAAATATTTTATTGTGATTAAAAGGTTTGCTCATCGGTAACACAGCCCTCAGACGCTGATTTTACCAATTGAATATATTTATACAGTACTCCTTTTGTGGCTTTTAATTCGGGGCGTTTCCATTGTTGTTTTCTGCTTTCAATGGTTTTTTCGTCTACCAATAAATTGATGGTGTTTTTAATGGCATCAATTTCAATAATATCATCATTTTCTACTAACGCCAATAGGCCTCCTGTAAATGCCTCGGGTGTAATGTGGCCAACCACAAAACCATGTGTACCACCACTAAATCTGCCATCGGTAATTAAAGCCACACTTTTCCCTAAGCCGGCCCCTACAATGGCACTGGTAGGTTTCAACATTTCGGGCATGCCCGGTGCACCTTTAGGGCCAATGTATCGGATAACGACCACATCGCCGGGTTTAATTACTTTGTTTTCAATTCCTTTAATAAAATCATGTTCACCATTAAATACACGAGCTGGGCCTTTGAAATGAGTACCCTCTTTGCCGGTAATTTTAGCTACTGCACCTTCACTTGCCAAATTGCCAAATAAAATTTGTAAGTGTCCCGTTGCTTTAATAGGGGTTTCAACGGGTTTAATTACTTGTTGTTTTTCAAAATCTAAATCTCTTGCTTCCTCAGCATTTTCTGCTACTGTTTTACCCGTAACGGTTAGGCATTGACCGTGCAGAAAACCTTTTTTCAATAAGTATTTCATTACAGCCGGTAAACCTCCGTGTTGATGTAAATCTTCCATTAAATATTTTCCGCTGGGTTTAAAATCAGCTAATACAGGAACTTTATCACTTATTTTTTGGAAATCGTTAATAGTAAAAGGCACACCAATGGTTTTAGCCATTGCAATAAGATGCAATACGGCGTTGGTACTTCCACCTAATGCCATTACGATTGTTACAGCATTTTCAAAAGCTTCGCGGGTCATAATGTCGCTAGGTTTAATGTCTTTTTCCATTAAAAGCTTAATAGCCTTTCCAGCTGCTTCACACTCTTTTTGTTTGTCATTACTCAAAGCAGGGTTAGTAGATGAGTAAGGTAAACTCATGCCCAATGCTTCAATGGCCGAAGCCATGGTATTAGCGGTATACATGCCACCGCAAGCACCCGCTCCCGGGCAAGCATGCTGAATGATACCCTTAAAATCTCCTTCACTTAATTTTCCTGCAATTTTTTGCCCTAATGCTTCAAATGCAGAAACAATATTTAAATCTTCGCCTTTATAATGGCCTGCAGCAATGGTACCTCCGTAAATCATTAAACTTGGACGGTTTAAACGGCTCATAGCCATAATGGAACCCGGCATATTTTTATCGCAACCGGGTATAGTAATTAATGCATCGTAATATTGTGCGGCAGCATTGGTTTCTATGCTATCGGCAATTAAATCGCGACTCACTAATGAATAACGCATGCCATCTGTTCCCATGCTAATACCATCACTAACACCAATAGTATAAAAACGTAAACCCAATAAACCTTCAGTGTTATCAACACTTTTCTTCACCACAGTAGCCATATCATTCAAGTGCATATTACAAGGGTTCCCATCCCATCCCATACTGGCAATGCCTACCTGCGCTTTTTTTAAATCTTCTTCTTTAAGGCCAAGTGCATAATACATTGCTTGTGCTGCCGGTTGTGTTTCATCTTGAGTAAGCGTTTTGCTGTATTTGTTTAATTCTTTTTGCATAGTATTTATTTTATATTAATTTTATTCTGTTCCTAATACTTCGTTTAAAATTGTTTTTTGGTTTTCGGTAATTAAGTTTTTGTAAGAAGTTTGAATCAGTCTACTAATGGTTTCAGCCCAAGGCTTAGTAAAGGGCTTGTTGTCTAAAGATTCAATGCCAATTACTTCAGCGGCAGTGCCGCAAAAGAAAGCTGCATCAGCATGGTATATATCTTCCAGTTTCAGCTTGGTTTCTTTAACAGGAATGTTTAATTCGCTGCATAAATCTAAAATTGTGGCACGTGTAATACCGGGTAATATATTTCCTAATTGGGGAGTAAAGAGTGTTCCATTTTTTTCGAAGAATACATTGGCACCCGGGGCTTCTGCAATGTAACCGTGCATATCTAGCAATAAAGCTTCATCAAACCCTTTTTGTTTTGCTTCCTGGCTGGCTAAAATTGAATTAACATAATGCCCTGTTGCTTTTGCATGAATGTGAAATGCTTTTGGATTAGGTCTTTCAAAAGACGAAGTAACTACCCGCAACATTTTGTTACCTAAGAAAGGCTCCATGCGCCATGCTTCAATAGCTATATGTGAAACAGTATTTTTGGCAAAACTCATATTAGCTGGTGCAAACACCAATGGTCGTATATAAGCATCTTGTAAATCATTTAATGCTAGTACTTTGTATGAGGCTTCAATTAATTCTTCAACTGAGTAAGTATAAGGTAAATTCAATGCTAAGGCCGACTGTCGTAATCTTTCGAAATGAGCTTCAGCTTTAAAAATTTTAGTTTGACCGGTTACAGTTTTATAAGAACGTATGCCCTCAAAAACTCCATAACCATAATGTAAGGTTTGGCTATATAAATCAGTAGTTGCATCTGCCGCTTTTATGTAGCTGCCATTGAAGTAAATGAATGTATTTTGGTTATAATACATGGTGTTTTGTGTTTTATATGAAATAAAAAACCCGCCTTTTTGAGGCGGGTTGAATTGTTTTATGAATGCTGTAAACAAACAAACTACCCTCCTCTGAAGACAGGTATAATAATGACAATAATAATGACAGCAATAATTGCAGTGCTGTTATTAAAAATTGCATTATGTAATTTGTTCGCCACGGTTATTTTTTTGTATTGAACAAATATACCTGTTGTATTTGAATGAACAAAGAACTTTTTATATGCTAAATAATGGTTGACTTTCTCAACTCAATATTTTTATGATTAATGTCTTCGAAATTGTTATTGCCCGATATAAAATCGCAAATCAATTCACCTATGGTAGAGGTGAAATAGAAATTAATGGGGTCAATATCTTTCGTAACAAATTTGTGTGTCAACGTCCAGTTTACAGCTGCCTTTACTACGGCTGCTTCTGTGTTTAATCCAAAATAATCTAACATCATGGCAGCGGAAAGAATGGCACCCAGTGGATTAGCAATATCTTTTCCGGCAGCTTGTGGATACGATCCATGTATAGGTTCAAATAAAGCGGTACTAATACCAAATGATGCAGATGGCAGCAAGCCCAGTGAACCGGATAATACACTTGCTTCATCGCTTAAAATATCACCAAACATATTTTCCGTAAGTATTACATCAAATTGAGCAGGATTAAGAATGATTTGCATGGCTGCATTATCAACAAATAAATAACTCACTTTTACGTCAGTATAATTTTGAGCTACATTCTGCACAACGGAACGCCATAAACGTGATGTTTCCAGTACATTGGCTTTGTCAACCAAGGTTAATTGTTTTTTTCGCTGCATGGCTGCTTTAAAAGCCGCATGTGCAATTCTTTCTATTTCATTGGTATTATAAATACATTCATCAATGGCTTGGGTTTTATCACTGCTTAGTTCTTTTTTGCCAAAATAAATTCCTCCGGTTAATTCTCGATAGATTACAAAATCAACGTTTTTTAATTGTTTTTCTTTTAAAGGAGATAAATGATGTAAAGCCGGGTACGTTGTAACCGGTCGCACATTTGCGTAAAGTTGTAAGGCTTTTCTTAGTTTCAATAAACCTTGTTCAGGTCTAACTTTAGCCGAAGGATCATTATCATATTTTGGATCGCCAATTGCACCAAATAAAATAGCATCACTGTTTAAACAAACTTCAATTGTTTCATCCGGCAAGGGGTTCCCGGTTTTGTCAATGGCTACTGCACCCATTAAGCAATCAGTAAATTGCCATTCATGATTAAATTTTTCTGCAATGGCATGTAATACTTTTGTAGCCTGTGTAGTTACTTCCGGTCCAATGCCATCACCATGTATTACTGCAATATTTTTTTTCATACTTTAAGCATTTAAATGTTGTACACAATAACTGTTGCTATGTATTATTTTTTTATTTTCTATATTTTGAATTTTTTTTGCTTCTTCAATTTTTGCTTTCCCGTTTTGTAAGATTAATACCTTGTTTATACAATCAGGAATTTCATCATCTACATGTGTTACATACAGTAGCGTAGTAGTAGGTTGTTGAGCGGCAATTTGTTGTATGGTATTTAAAAATAATTTTGTGAAAGTGGCATCTAATCCCTGACAAGGTTCGTCGAAAATAAGTAGGGGGGGATTTTTTACCAATGTTCTTGCCAATAACACCCAACGTTGCATACCAAACGATAGTGCTCTTAATTGTTTATGTATTACATTTTCTAATTGAAATTCTTGAATGATGGTGTTAAGGGTTTGTATTTGCACTTCATTCAGTTTTTTATATACACCCATCGTATCAAAAAAACCGGATGCAATAGTTTTTTCAACACTCAGTTGTTTGTCGAAGTATTTATGCAATTCGGGCGATATGTACCCAATTCTTTTTTTAATATCCCAGATGCTTTCACCACCACCTCTTTTTGTTCCAAAAATTTTAATAACGTTAGCATAAGCTTGTGGATTATCACCGTTGATTAAGCTGAGTAGGGTAGATTTACCTGCGCCATTATGTCCTTTTATTAACCATTTTTCACCTGTACGTACATTCCAATTTATGTTGTCTAAAATTTTTTTATCACCGTAGATAACAGTTGTGTCCTGCATTTCAATTACCCTCGTTTCACTTGTTGGCAATTGATTAGCAATTAAAAGCTTTTTAAAGTTAGGTAAGATTTGATGTTCATTTTGCGGCAAGTACATTTCTTTAGAAAAATACCTACTTGTTTTCTGCGCATTTAATTCCAGTACATGTGTTATAAAGTTAGGAACAATATTATCATTCCCTATGTACACAATAGTAACACCGTTAATTGCATATTTTTCTAAAAGTTGTAATAAAGTATTTTGTGCTGCTTTGTCTAATCCGGTTAAAATATTATCAACAATTAAAATTTCGGGGTCATGCAATAAGCATTTTATAATTTGTAATTTTTTTTGTTCTCCGTTGGAAAGTTGGATAAGCGGAGTATCTAAACGATGCAGCAAATTGAATTTTTGGCACAGCTCATAATAATTTTCGGTGTCCTTGCCGTTATTATTTAATTGTTGTGTGTAATGTGCTAAATGTTGTACTATGGTTTCACTATCATCAGCATCACAACTATTGTATCGTTGTTGGTAATAAAAATCGGAAAGGTTGGTAAGGTTTTTCCATTGGTGAGTATCCTCAATATAAACTATTCCGGGTAATTGATTAGCGTTTTCAAATGCAGGAAAAGCAATTTTTCCTTTAAAAAATATTTTAGCAGCCAAAGCCTTACCCAATGTGGTTTTTCCACTGCCCGCCATTCCGGTTACGAACAAGTGTTCGCCTTTTTGAATGGTGAAACTTATATCCTGCAAAATGGTAATGCCATATTGTTGTATATTTAAATGGGTAACTTGTATTGCAGGTAAGTTATTCATACATTATGCTTCAATCCGTTGGTGTTGTTTAGCCATTGCATGCAAATCGTCATCACATACTTCTTTCTTCTGATCGGCTATTTGTAAAAATCTTTCATACAAAGTATCAATATCGTTTCGGGTACATTCATAACCTAAGTTCTTTAATCGATAAGCCAATGCGCTTCTGCCACTGCGTGCAGTTAATACAATTTTTGAGGTATCGGCACCCACATCTTTTGGATTAATAATTTCATAGGTAATAGCACTTTTCAAAAATCCATCTTGATGAATACCGGAAGAATGCGAGAAGGCATTTGCACCCACAATAGCTTTGTTGGGTTGAACGGGCATACGCATGGTATCGCTAACCAACCGGCTCATAGGGTTTAATTGTGTTGTTTTAATATTGGTATGAAAGCCTAAATGCTTGTGTTGTTGAATAATCATCACCACTTCTTCCAGCGAAGTATTGCCTGCACGTTCACCCAAGCCATTCATTGTACATTCAATCTGTCTGGCGCCATGTATTATTCCCTCAATTGAATTAGCTGTGGCTAAACCTAAATCGTTATGGCAATGGCAGGAAAGAATAGCTTTGTCTATGTTGGGAACATTATTTTTTAAAAATGCAATTTTGGCCCCATATTGTGAAGGCAAACAATAACCGGTTGTGTCGGGAATGTTAATCACGGTTGCGCCGGCTTTAATTACCGCTTCAACTACACGTGCCAAATATTCATTGTCGGTTCTGCCTGCATCTTCTGCATAAAATTCAACATCATCTACAAAATTTTTAGCCCATTGCACACATTGTACGGCCCTTTCCAAAATTTCTTCTCTTGTTGAGTTGAATTTTCCTTTAATATGATAATCAGAAGTGCCAATGCCGGTATGTATTCTTGGTTTTTTGGCATATTTAAGGGCTTCGGCAGCAACTTCAATATCTTTTTTTACAGCTCTGCTAAGGCCACATACCGATGCGTGTTGAATAATTTTTGAAATTTCTTGTACGGAATGAAAATCGCCCGGTGAAGAAATGGGGAAACCTGCTTCAATAATATCTACACCCAAATCTTCCAGTGCCAACGCCAGTTCAATTTTTTCTGAAGTATTTAATTTGCAACCGGGCACTTGTTCACCATCGCGTAAAGTAGTATCGAATATATATATTTTTTCACTCATGAAATAATGGTTAAACGTTAATATTAATGAAACCAAAAACCCTTTGTAATTTTACGGGATACCGAATGTAGCTTATAAATAATGCTGGAATGCGTTAAATTCACTAGTATTTTACGCTGGATAAAAGGTATATAATTGACTAAAACCCTTTACAGTACTGCATTTTAAATAAAACGAATTACGATGCCTAACCGAAGTACCGATATGTTGTTTCAACTCATAAAATCGCTTGAAAAGGGTGAAAAACGCAATTTTAAGCTGTATGTAAAACGCAATGCATCAGGCGAAGAGTTGAAAATTGTACAGTTGTTTGATGCCTTAGATAAAATGAAAGATTATGATGAAGTGCAATTATTACAAAAAAATCCGAGCATAAAGAAGCAGCAGCTTTCCAATATGAAAGCCCATTTGTATAAAGAATTGCTATCTAGTTTGCGGCTAATTCAGCCATCGGATAATATAGTTCGCTATGCCCATGAGCAACTTGACTTTGCCGGAATTTTATACAACAAAGGGCTTTATTTGCAAAGTTTAAAGTTGCTTGATAAGTTGAAAGAAGTTGCCAATTCTCAACATCAATATATTTATTCGTTGCTAACCCTTCAATTTGAGAAAAAAATTGAGTCTATGCATATTACGCGCAGTATGGAAAACCGTGCGGAAACATTGAGCGGAGAATCGGAAAAAATTTATCATCAATTAGCATTAAGCAATAAACTGTCCAATTTAGCCTTAGAATTATATAGTTGGTATATACAAAACGGGCATGCCCGTGATAAACGCGATGTACATGCCGTTAAAGTTTTTTTTGAATCGAATTTACCACCCATACATTATGATGAATTGGGCTTTTACGAAAAATTATATTTATATCAATCCTACTGCTGGTATGGATTTATTTTGCAAGATTTATTAATGTATTATCGGTACACACAAAAATGGGTTTCGTTATTTCACGAAAATGAAATTATGATGCGCATTGAAACCGGACAATACATTAGAGGTATGCACAATTTATTGGGGGCTCAGTTCAACTTAAATAACTTTGATAAATTTAATGAATACTTGCAGCAATTTGAAGCCTTTGCTCAATCAGATTTAGGCAACAGTAATGATAATATTCGCATACAAACTTTTGTATATTTAAATACTGCCAGAATTAATAAACATTTTTTAGAGGGAACATTTACGGAAGGTTTGCAATTGGTACCTGAAATTGAAAAACACTTGGATGAATATAAGTTGCATTTAGATAGGCATAGGGTGTTGGTATTTTATTATAAAATTGCCTGTTTGTATTTTGGCAGCGGTGATAATGAAAAAGCAATTGATTACTTAAATAAAATTATTAATTGGAAAGTTGATTTACGTACAGATTTACAATGTTATGCCCGCTTGTTACACTTAATTGCTCATTATGAATTAGGCAATGACAACTTACTGGAATACTTAATTAAATCTGTATATCGGTTTATGGCTAAAATGAAAAATTTAAGTATTGTGGAAGAAGAGATTTTTAAATTTATACGCAAATCATTTAATCTTTCACCCAAAAAATTATTACCGGCTTTCAAAAGTTTAAAAGAAAAATTAGAGCAATTGCAAGGCGAACCATTGGAAACACGTTCATTCATGTACTTAGATATTATTGGATGGTTAGAAAGTAAAATTGAAGGAGTACCGGTACAAGAAGTTCGAAGAAGAAAATTTTTGGAAGGAAGAAAATCCGGTTCCGTTGGTAAAATAAAAGTAAATTCTGAAAAATAAATAATAAAGCAAAATGCCTAATAAAGAGGGGTTTAGTGCGTTGTTTACATATGCAACTGAGGGAATTATTGTAGTAAATGAAAGGGGATATTTAACCATGGCCAATCCTGCAGCCGAAAAGCTATTCGGATATGAATCAGGTGAATTATTAAACATACAGTTAGAAAATCTGATTCCAAAACGCTTTACAAAATCGCATCAACAATATCGCAATCAATATGCTCATCAGCCGTATGCCCGTTCTATGGGAATTGGTATGAATTTATTTGCATTGCGAAAAGATGGCACTGAATTTCCGGTTGAAGTTAGTTTAAGTCCTTTTAAAACAGCGGAAGGCAATTTTGTTATTGCTTTTATTATAGATATAACTATTCGTAAACAAACGGAAAGTGCTTTGCTAAAGCAGAAAGAAGAATTAGAAAAGTTGAATAGCGAATTAGAAAAAAGGGTACGTCATCGTACACTCATTTTGGAAGAGGCATTGCACGAATTGGAGCGTTCAAGGGAAGAATTAAGCCAACTATTGGAAAAAGAGAAAGAAGTTAATGAGTTAAAGTCAAGATTTGTTTCAATGGCTTCACACGAATTTAGAACACCATTGGCTACTATTTTATCATCACTAAATTTAGTAGAAAAGTATGGTGAACTGAATGATAGAGAAAACCAGCAAAGGCATATTTTACGCATCAAATCAGCCATTAACCATATGACTGATATTTTAAACGATATGCTGTCCATCAGTAAAATTGAAGAAGGGAAAATTGTTGTTCAAAAAGATTGGGTAAATGTTGTACAGCTTTCACAAAACATAATACAAGAAATTCAACCCATATTAAAAGCTGGCCAAGTCATTCATTTTCATCCTGCCGGTCAGGAGTTGGCTTATATTGATCCCAATATATTTATTACGATTGTTACTAATTTGCTTTCAAATGCAATAAAGTTTTCACCGGTAAATAAACCTATTTATTTGAATTTAAATATTACAGATGAGCAATTGACTATTGTTGTGAAAGATGAGGGCATGGGCATTCCGGAAGAAGATCAATCAAATTTGTTCAATAGATTTTTCCGGGCAAAAAATGTTACCAATATACAAGGCACCGGTTTGGGGTTGAATATCATAGCTCGCTATGTTGAATTATTAAACGGGAATATTACCTTTGAAAGTCGTTTAGAACAAGGCACCACATTTACCATTGTAATTCCAAATATCATTGAAAATGCGTAAAAAAATTTTATTAATTGAAGATAATTTAGATATGCGGGAAAACACCGCTGAAATATTGCAATTGGCCAATTATGAAGTAAAAACTGCTGAAAATGGTAAAGAAGGCGTTGCAATGGCCGAAAAAGAGCATTTTGATTTGATTATTTGCGACATTATGATGCCGGTATTAGATGGCTATGGGGTATTGCATTTATTATCGAAGAATAAAAACACCAATGGTATTCCGTTTATTTTTTTAACAGCTAAAGCTGAACGTTCTGATTTTAGAAAAGGCATGGAAATGGGTGCAGATGATTATTTAACCAAACCCTTTGATGATATTGAATTACTAAATGCCATTGAAAGTCGCTTAAAAAAGTCCGAGCTTATGCGGCAAGAGTTTGCCAATAATGTTAGCGGCTTAAATCAATTTATTGAAACCGTTAAAGGATTTGACACTTTAAAAAAGATTTCCGAAGAAAACGAACTCAGAAATTATCGAAAAAAAGAAGAGATTTATAAAGAAGACAGCTATCCTAAAGGAATTTATTTATTGGTAAGCGGAAAAGTAAAAACCTGTAAAACGAATGAAGATGGTAAAGAGCTGATTACAGGCTTGTATAGTGAAGGTGATTATTTTGGTTATGTAGCATTATTAGAAGATACCAAACATAAAGAGAGTGCCGTTGTTTTAGAAGACGCGCAGGTTTGCATGATGCCCAAAAACGATTTTTTTGAATTAATTTATAAAAATGCTGAGGTTTCCAAGAAATTTATTCAAATGTTATCGCACCAGGTTCAGCAACGTGAGGAGCAATTATTGCGCTTAGCCTATAACTCAGCACGCAAAAAAGTAGCTGATGCTCTCATTACCCTTCACAATAAATTCCAACAGGGTAAACAAGGTAATTTTAGTATGCAAATTTCACGAGAAGATTTAGCCAATATTGCAGGTATTGCCACTGAAAGTACTATTAGAACACTTAGCGATTTAAAGGATGAGAAATTGATTGAAATACAATCCGGCAAAATAACTATCATCAATTATGAAAAATTAGCGGCATTACGCAATTAAACCATATTAGGTGGCTTTTGCCGCTCGTTGATTTGCTGAGTAATTAGTTCACCTTGGGTGTTTTGTTCTTCCAGTGTCCAATCATCTGTAATAGAGGTTTCTATCCATACATTTCCCGATTTTCGTAAAATAATCGGTTCCAGTCCATAAAGCTTAGTAAACTGTTGCTCCAGTTCTGCTACCGTCATTTCCGGGTAAATGAAAAAGGGAGTTTTATCATTATTTATTTTATATTCCAATAAAGTTGTATTCTGCGTAGGTTGAGGTTGATCTTGCCCAATTTTCCCACTTTCCTGTCCGGGTTGCATCTTAACCAGTAATAATCTTAGGTAAGGAAACATTTGGTTAAATTCCGATTGCAGGGTTTGCACATTTTTGGTATCATCTATAATAATCTGCATAATATTCATTCTTCTAAACAAAATTATTTGGGCTAATTGGCCTAAACACTGATTTTTATCATATTCTATTGAAGTGTGGGGAACATATAAATTTCCATATACATTTGTAATGTTAATAATCCTGTAAAAATTGCCTTGACCTGACAGAATGACAATTATCATAATAAAGTGTGTCTTTAAAATTTTGGGGTTTCTTTTTTCTATTTAAAAACCAGTCCTTACCTTTGCCCCCTTAATGATTTTGAAGTATTCCATTACATTTTATATAAAAAATTAATACCATAGTGGGTAAATGCAGTATGCATGCTGCATTGTCCGCTTTTTTTTATTGTAATGAATGGGGTATTTCGGGTCAGGAATCAAATAAAATGTACTATGGCCATTAAAAGAGACAATCGTCCAAAATCAAGTTTTTCTACCATCACCATTAGTTTGGCTTCTCCCGACTCTATTTTGGAAAAAAGTTTCGGAGAAGTGTTAAAGCCCGAAACCATTAACTATCGCACCTATAAGCCTGAAAGAGATGGCTTGTTTTGCGAAAGAATTTTTGGGCCGGTAAAAGATTATGAGTGCGCCTGCGGTAAATACAAGCGTATTCGCTATAAAGGCATTGTGTGCGACCGATGTGGTGTTGAAGTAACTGAAAAGAAAGTTCGTCGTGAAAGAATGGGGCACATTAAATTGGTGGTGCCCGTAGTACATATATGGTATTTTAAAAGCTTGCCTAACAAAATTGGCTATTTGTTGGGAATGAGCTCAAAAAAGTTAGAAAGCATCGTTTACTACGAAAGATATGTTGTAATACAAGCCGGTATTAAAGAAAATTTGGCAACAGGCGATTTGTTATCTGAAGAAGAATATTTAGATATCATTGATGCTCTGCCAAAAGAAAATCAGATGCTTCCTGATGAAGATCCCAATAAGTTTATTGCCAAAATGGGAGCTGAAGCCATTAGCGATTTACTGGCCCGTTTAGACTTAGATGAACTAAGCTTCTCATTAAGAAATGCTGCTGCAAATGAAACTTCACAGCAACGTAAAGCTGATGCCTTAAAACGCTTAAGCGTAGTAGAAGCATTTAGAGATGCCAATTCAAGAATTAGCAACCGTCCGGAATGGATGGTAATGCAATATATACCTGTAATTCCACCGGAATTAAGACCTTTAGTGCCTCTAGATGGTGGTCGTTTTGCATCTTCCGACTTAAATGACCTTTATCGCAGGGTAATTATTCGTAATAACCGTTTAAAACGTTTATTGGAAATTAAAGCACCGGAAGTAATTCTTCGTAACGAAAAAAGAATGTTACAAGAAGCCATCGATTCACTATTTGATAATAGTAGAAAATCGAATGCAGTTAAAGCAGAAGGTGGTAGAGCTTTAAAATCATTAAGCGACGTATTAAAAGGTAAACAAGGTCGTTTCCGTCAAAACTTATTGGGTAAAAGGGTTGATTACTCCGGTCGTTCTGTAATTGTGGTAGGCCCGGAACTGAAAATGCATGAATGTGGTTTGCCTAAAGATATGGCTGCCGAATTATTCAAGCCATTTATCATTCGTAAGTTAATTGAAAGAGGTATTGTAAAAACAGTTAAGTCTGCTAAAAAATTAGTAGATAAAAAAGAAGCGGTAATTTGGGATATTTTAGAAAATATTTTAAAAGGTCATCCTGTATTACTAAACCGTGCCCCAACATTACACCGCTTGTCAATTCAAGCATTCCAACCTCGCTTGGTTGAAGGTAAAGCCATTCAATTACACCCATTGGTAACCTCTGCTTTCAACGCCGACTTTGATGGTGACCAAATGGCTGTTCACGTACCGCTAAGCAATGCCGCAATATTGGAAGCGCAATTGTTAATGTTGTCTTCTCATAACATTTTGAACCCGCAAAACGGTACCGCCATTACGCTGCCTTCACAAGACATGGTACTTGGGCTGTACTATATTACCAAAGGAAAGAAAAGCACAGAAACCGAACCTGTTAAAGGTGAAGGAAAAGTGTTTTACAGCATGGATGAAGTTATCATTGCGTACAATGAAAAACGCGTTGATCTTCATGCACACATCAAATTAAGAACAAAAATTAGGAATGCAGAAGGTGTTTTAGAAAAGAAGATTATAGAAACAACCGTTGGACGAGTTTTATTCAACCAATATGTTCCTGAGGAAGTAGGTTACATCAACACCCTGTTAACCAAAAAAAGTTTAAGGGAAATTATTGGTAATATTATTAAAATTACCAATGTTCCTAAAACTGCAAAATTCCTCGATGATATTAAAACCTTAGGTTTTAGAATGGCCTTTAAAGGCGGATTAAGCTTTAGCATTAACGACCTAATTGTACCCGATGTTCGTGAAGAATTACTGGAAAATGCCAAAGCTGAAGTTGATGAAGTACGCGAAAGTTATAACATGGGTTTAATTACCAATAATGAACGTTATAACCAGGTAATTGATATTTGGGGAAGAGTGGACATGCGTTTAACAGAAACTTTAATCCGTGAAATGGCTAGCGATAAGCAAGGATTCAATTCCGTGTTTATGATGCTGGATTCCGGTGCTCGCGGTTCTAAAACACAGGTAAAACAATTGGTGGGTATTAGGGGATTGATGGCTAAACCAAGAAAAAGTGGAAGTTCAGGCAGTGAGGTAATCGAAAACCCCATTCTGTCTAACTTTAAAGGTGGCTTGAATGTATTAGATTATTTCATTTCTACCCACGGTGCTCGTAAAGGTTTGGCTGATACGGCCTTGAAGACTGCTGATGCCGGTTACTTAACCCGTAGGTTGGTTGACGTGGCACAGGATGTTGTAATTGCAGAAGATGATTGTGGTACTTTAAGAGGTATTTCAATAAGCGCATTAAAAGATAACGAAGACATCATAGAGCCTTTATCAGACAGAATTGAAGGAAGAACTTCTTTACATGATGTTTTACATCCGGTAACAGATGAGTTAATCATTAAAGCCGGCGAAGAAATTACTTATGACATTGCCAAACGTATTGAAGAAGCAGGTATTGATAGTGTAGAAATTCGTTCAGTATTAACTTGCGAAGCTAAAAAAGGAGTTTGCGTTAAATGTTATGGTAAAAATTTAGCCACCGGTTATATGGCACAACGCGGCGACTCTGTTGGTATTATTGCCGCTCAGTCAATTGGTGAGCCCGGTACACAGTTAACATTACGTACCTTCCACGTAGGTGGTGTTGCGGGTAGCTCATCTATTGAATCATCATTAACAGCTAAGTTCGATGGTACCGTTCGTTTCGATGGATTGCGTACTGTATCGAATGTAAACAATGAAGGTGATAAAGTAAACATTGTTATTGGTCGTACCGGTGAAATGCGTTTAATGGATGAAAAAAATGATCGCCTTTTATTAACTAACAATATACCTTATGGTTCTACTTTATTGGTAAAAGATGGCCAACAGGTGAAAAAAGGCGATGTTATTTGTACATGGGATCCATTCAATAACGTAATAGTTGCCGAGCAAAACGGTGTTATTAAATTTGAAAATATTATTGACGGTTACACCTATCGTGATGAGGCCGATGAACAAACCGGTCACCGTGAAAAGGTAGTAATTGAATCAAAAGATAAAACCAAAATACCTACCATTATTGTTGCAGGTAAGGAAACCAAACAATATAACTTACCCGTAGGTAGCCATATTGCTATTGAGGAAGGTGAAGAGGTAAAAGCGGGTCAGGTATTGGTTAAAATTCCTCGTGTATTAGGTAAGTTGCGCGATATTACCGGTGGTTTACCACGTGTAACCGAATTATTCGAAGCAAGAAATCCGGCCAATCCTGCAATTGTTTGCGAAATTGACGGTGTAGTAACCTTCGGTAATGTAAAACGTGGTAACCGCGAAATTGTAGTAGAAGCAAAAGATGGAGTTATTAAGAAATATTTAGTTCCATTAACGCGTCAAATTTTAGTACAAGATGGAGATTTCGTGAAAGCCGGTGCGCCTTTATCAGATGGGCAAATTGCACCTTATGATATTCTAACCATCAAAGGTCCTTATGCTGTTCAGGAATACATAGTAAACGAAATTCAGGAAGTTTATCGTTTACAAGGTGTTGACATTAATGATAAACACATAGAGGTGATTGTAAGACAGATGATGAAGAAAGTAGAAATTGTTGATGCGGGTGATACTAAATTCCTGGAAGAAGATTTAGAAGACAGGTTTGAATTTATTGAAGAAAATGATAGAATATTCGATAAAAAAGTAGTTACAAATCCCGGTGACAGTACTAAGTTACGTGCAGGTCAAATTGTAACATTACGCGAACTGAGAGAAGAAAATTCAATCCTTCGTCGTGCGGACAAAAAATTGGTAGAAGTTCGGGATGCACGCCCTGCAACGGCAAAACCTGTTTTATTAGGTATTACAAAAGCGTCTTTAGGTGTGAAGAGTTGGATTTCAGCCGCTTCATTCCAAGAAACAACCAAAGTATTAAGCCAAGCAGCTATACAAGGTAAAACCGATGAAATGATTGGCTTGAAAGAAAACGTTATTACCGGACACTTAATACCTGCCGGTACAGGCCTTCGTGATTTCGAAAATTTAATTGTTGGCAGTAAAGAAGATTTTGAAGTACTTTCTACCACTCGTGAGGCTATGAACTTTGATGAAGACGAATAGTGAAGTAATTAATTACTGAGCTTTTAAATGTAACCTGCAATTTTTTAAAAAAATATTGCAGGTTTTTTTTCATTAAATCCTAATTAAAATTTAAAAGTGCAAGCTAATTTTTTAAATGAATGATTTGCCTGTATATTCGTTCCCATTTTTAAAATATGTACCGGTTTGTTGTACTTAAATCGGAGCATTTATAAAACTTAATTAAACATCATTTTGTATATGAAAAATGTTTTACTCATTGTTAATGCCCTATTAGTAATTGCCGTTGCTTATTTATTATATGAACATTTTAAAGGGCCTCAAAAAGTAATGTCGGCTGCCAATAACAATGCTGCATTAACTGCCAACGGTTTTAAAATTGCTTATTTTGAAATGGATTCATTACAAAATCAATACAATTTATTAAAAGAAGTAAGAACTGCTTTAATGGCTAAAGATCAGGAAATGGGTAAAGAATTATCGAACATGGAAAATTCTTTAAGAAATAAATATCAGGAATTGCAAAAGAATGGCAACTCACTTAGCCAAGCAGAAATCGCCAATCGTCAGCAGGAAATTATGGATTTGGATAAAAACCTGAAAAATAAGCGCCAAATGATGGAACAGGAAATGCAAGATGAAAGTTTTAAAAAGCTGCAGGATGTGAAAAAAAGAATTGAAGACTATTTGAAAGAATATAATAAGGACAAAGGGTACGCTTATATTTTTTCTAATGTACCCGATATGATGTATTACAAAGATACTGTATATAACATTACAGCTGATATCGTGAAAGGCTTGAATGAACAATACAAACAGAAAAAATAATTATTTGTAGCAAATCGTTATCTTCAAAGTCCCAAATGCAATAAAGGGACTTTTTTTATGGATACACCCTCGTTCAAACCCAGCTTAGGTTTATTAGACGCCACCATGATTGTTGCCGGAAGTATGATAGGATCCGGTATTTTTATTGTTAGTGCCGATATAACTAGAAATGTAGGTTCTGCCGGTTGGCTAATTATTGTGTGGTTATTAACCGGTTTAATGACATTAATTGCTGCCGTTAGTTATGGAGAATTGAGCGGCATGTTTCCTAAAGCCGGTGGGCAGTATGTGTATTTAAAAGAAGCTTATAACCCCTTAGTTGGCTTTTTATACGGTTGGAGTTTTTTTGCCATTATTCAAACCGGTACCATTGCTGCAGTAGGGGTTGCTTTTGCAAAATTTACTGCTTATTTAATTCCACAGGTAAGCGATGAAATTACATTATTCAGTATTGGCGCATTGCATATTTCACCTGCACAAATTTTAGCCATCATTCTTATTATATTTTTAACATATATTAATACGCGGGGTATTCAAAGCGGTAAAATTATTCAAACAACATTTACCTTAACCAAATTGCTAAGTTTATTTGGATTAATCATATTTGGATTTATTGCCCTTCAACCGCAAATATGGCATCAGAACTGGTCGGGAAATGCCTGGAGTTTACAGCATTTGAATAAAGATGGCAGCATTCAATCGTATGGATTAGCTGCTGCTATGGGCGCAATTGCTGCAGCAATGGTTGGTTCCATATTTAGCAGCGATGCCTGGAATAATGTAACATTTATTGCCGGTGAAATTAAAAACCCCAAACGTAATATTGGTTTAAGTTTGTTTTTAGGTACACTGTTAGTTACTATCGTTTACGTTTCTACCAACTTTGTATATACCGGTTTATTGCCCATGCAGGCCATTGCTTCGGCTGAAAATGATAGGGTAGCCATAGCAGCCTCGCACGTAATTTTTGGGAATATTGGTACCATTATCATTGCAGTTATGATTATGATTTCAACTTTTGGCTGTAATAATGGGCTTATTTTAGCAGGAGCCCGAGTTTATTATACAATGGCCAATGATGGGTTATTCTTTAAAAAAACCGCCCAACTTAACAAAAAAGCGGTACCTGCTTTTGCATTATGGATTCAATGTTTGGTTGCTTGTTTATTGTGTTTAAGTGGCAAATATGGCGATTTGCTCGATATGGTTTCTTTTGTTGTGGTTATTTTTTATGTTTTAACAATTATTGGCATTTTTATTTTGCGTAAAAAAATGCCTAATACAGAAAGGCCTTACCGTGCATTTGGATATCCTATTCTACCTGCATTATACATTATAATGGGATTAGCATTTTGCACGTTGCTTATCATCTATAAACCTGATTATACCATTTACGGATTAATTTTTGCACTATTGGGTATTCCTTTGTATTATCTTGCACTCGCAACAAAGTCAAAGTCTTAATTCATGAATTTTGAATCTATTTTTCAGCAGTTTAACCAAATGAAAATTGCCGTATTAGGCGATGTAATGTTGGACACTTATTGGTGGGGACACGTAGATAGAATTTCACCCGAAGCACCTGTTCCGGTAGTAGCATTCGATAAAAGGGAAGTACGTATTGGCGGGGCTGGAAATGTGGCCTTGAATACCGTATCATTAGGAGCTTCCACCACCATCTTAACAGTGATTGGCAATGATAATGATGGTAAACAATTGGTGAATTTATTAGAACAAAACAACATTAGTACAAAATATATTGTTACTGCACCCAATAGGGTTACTACCAATAAAACCCGTATTATGAGCCGTAATCAACAAATGCTACGGTTAGATTGTGAAGTAACAACAGATATCAATGCAGATACGGAAAAACAACTACTTCAAAAAATTGAAGAATATTTTAAAACAGAGCAACCACACGTACTCATTTTTGAAGATTATAATAAAGGTGTGTTAACTGCTACAGTCATCAATGAGGTAATTTCACTTTGTAAAAAATATGGGGTATTAACTGCAGTAGATCCAAAACGCAAAAACTTTTTGTCATTTAAATCGGTAGATATTTTTAAACCGAATTTAAAAGAAGTAAAAGATGGTTTGAATTTATTGATTGATGATGTGTCGCTTCCTGTATTGCAAAAAATTCATATTCAATTACAACAAATACTTGGGCATAGTATATCCTTAATTACACTTTCTGAAAAAGGGGTGTTTTATCAAAACGGCAATGAATCCAAAATAATTCCTACACATGTACGCAATATAGCTGACGTTAGTGGGGCGGGCGATACTGTTATTGCCGTTGCATCATTGGTTTATGCAACTACCGGTAAAATTGAATTGGCAGCTGAAATGGCCAATATTGCCGGTGGTTTGGTTTGTGAAGAAGTGGGAACAGCAGCCATACAAAAACAAAAGTTTTTAAATGAATGTAAAAAACTGCTTTCATAGCTTTGTTTAAAATTTCCGCATTTTTATTGCAGGTTGTTCAGCATTCGTTCAATATATTTCAAAATTCTGTTTCATTCCATTTTCTAATTTCGGGGAAGAAATTTTGAAAGGAATGTCAACATACGCATTGGTAATTCATGGTGGAGCAGGCACTATTTTAAAAGAAGATATGACTCCACAGTTAGAAAAGGCTTATGAACAAGGTTTGAATGCTGCATTGCAAGCCGGATATGCAGTTTTGGAAAATGGTGGAAGTGCCATAAATGCAGTTAAAGCAGCAATTGTTGTATTAGAAGATAATGTTTTGTTTAATGCAGGACGTGGTGCTGTTTTTACAAAAAAAGGCGTTCAAGAAATGGATGCAGCTATTATGGATGGTAATACATTAAATGCCGGTGCAGTTGCCGGTGTTCGTAATGTTCGAAATCCCATTGTATTGGCCACTGAAGTAATGCTGCATAGTAATCACGTTTTTTTAAGTGGCAAGGGTGCTAATGACTTTGCTATTAAACAAGGAGTTAAGTTGGAACCCGATGAATATTTTTTCTCGCCTTTCAGATATGAACAATGGAAAGCGATTCGCGATAGTGATAATTATTCTTTAGATCATACCAACCACCATTTGGAAGAGTTACTCCGTGATAAAAAATTTGGAACCGTTGGTGCTGTGGCTTGCGATGCAGATGGAAATATTGCCGCAGCAACCAGTACAGGTGGCATGACTAATAAAAAATATGGTCGCATTGGCGACAGCCCCGTAATCGGTGCAGGTACTTATGCCAATAATGCAACTTGTGGTATTAGTTGTACCGGCCATGGTGAAATGTTTTTAAGAGCTGTTGCAGCACATGATGTTAGTTGCTTAATGGAATATAAAGGCTTTACATTGCAAGAGGCTATGCACGAAGTGGTACATAAAAAATTAGTTGCCATGAATGGGGAAGGAGGTATGATTGGCGTTGATGCGAAAGGAAATATTGCAATGGTATTTAATAGTGCCGGTATGTATCGTGCTGCAAAAACCAGTAATGGTTTATTCGAAATTGGTATATATGGTGAACAATAGCGGCTACTAGTTTTGTAATTCAGATTTACAGCTACTTTTGCAATTAACGAATATTCATTCCATGCAAAAAATTGCGATAATTGTTGCCGGTGGCTCCGGAGTTAGAATGGGAAGTGCCTTACCTAAACAGTTTTTACCGCTTAAAAACAAGCCTGTATTACAATATACCCTCGAAACTTTTTTGTTGTCGTTTCCTGACTTACAAATTATATTGGTATTGCCGGATGCCTATTTAAACATGGGTATGGAACTTATTGAAAAAATACCGCTTCATCAACGTATACGGCTTGTTGCTGGTGGTGTTACACGTTTTCATTCGGTAAAGGCCGGTTTATCTGTTATTCCACCACAAACCAATGCTATTATTTTTGTTCATGATGCAGTGCGTTGTTTAATTAGTACAAAACTTATTCAACAATGTTATCAGCAAGCCATGGAAAAGGGAAGTGCAATACCTGCCATTAAAGCTACTGATAGTATTCGGCAAACAATTAATGATACTTCAAAGCCTTTAAATCGCGATGAAATATTTTTAGTTCAAACACCACAAACCTTTAGAAGTGACATTTTGTTGTCTGCTTTTCAGCAAGAACATCAACCTGAATTTACCGATGAAGCAACTGTGGTTGAGTATAGTGGTGTCCCCATACACTTAATTGAAGGTGAACATCAAAACATAAAAATTACACGCCCTATTGACTTACTGATAGCCGAAAAGTTTCTTGATGATCCTTCATTGTTTTAACCAACGCAATGGAATTGGTAATTGATTAATGTGTATATGCCAATAAGGACTGTGCTTTGGATGAAAGTTTTTGTAAAACGACTGTACGCCCGGCAAAGATGAGCCTTCAAAATCGAAAATTTTGCTATTACCCGCAACCTTTCTTATGCATTGATCAATTAAAAAATGACCTGCACTTTGTTTTCTTCCTTCTTCATTCACAAAATGTATGATGTTATAAACGCTGCTTTCATGCATTAAGAAAATGCCCCCCGAAACAAGCCTTTGGTTGGTATTATGAACTCCTAATACCAAAAATTTATTTTGCATCTCTGTTTTTAATAAAAGCTGTAAAAACGTGTTGGTATGTTGCCGGGATAAATTCATGGTATTACCATATAATCTATAAAATGCTTCTAATACCACCTGCGGATGAAGGTCTTCCGCAAGTACTAAATTATGCTTTTGTGCTTTTTCTAAATTCCGAATTAAATCACCAGAATAATTTTGTTGTATAAATGCATAGCCGTTATGTAGATGTAACTCAAAGTTATCTTTTAATATCGCTTTGCACTTTTTAAGTTCTTTAGGTAATTGTGGGTACGGAATATATAAATCTCCGTAGTTGAAATGTTTTATAACATGATTAATTCCTTTTAGTAAGTCTTCATTAATATTAGCAGCAAATAAACCCAATTGTTGTATAAATGGGGGTTGATAACAATACTGAAAGCTCCATTTTTTTTTAAATGGAACCGGTATAACAGCTTCATAATCTTTATAAACAAATGCTAACCAATTTGCGCATAAAGCATTTAAATAAAATGATTGGGCGTAAATGCTTGGTTGGATTGATTGATTAATGCAATGGTTCCATTTTACTTCATCTATTGCGGATGCGGGTATTATTTGCCAATTGCTATCCTGCATAACGCTTTATTTCCCTTTGCCTAATAAAATAATAAGGAAGGTTTTTAAAATAATGGCCATGTCTAATAAAAATGATCTTTTCTGAATATAAATCAAATCATATTCCGCTCTTTCTATTAATTCATTGAGGTTTGATGCATATCCAAACTCTATCATGCCTAAGGATGTTAATCCCGGTTTTACCAGAAACAGTGAGGCATAGTTGGGTACTATTTGTATTAGTTGATTAGTATAGAACTGCCTTTCAGGTCTTGGTCCAACCAGCGACATATCCCCTTTAATAATATTCCATAATTGTGGTATTTCATCTAACCGCCATTTCCGCATAATTTTTCCCCAGGGGGTAATACGGTCATCCGTATCACTTGATAGCTGAGGCCCATTTACTTCCGCATCAGCGTACATACTTCTAAATTTATAAATAGTAAACGGCACTCCTTTATATCCTACACGTTGTTGAGAATAAAAAACACTTCCCGGTGAAGAAAATTTGGTTTTAATAGCAATGAAAATAATCAGCGGAAGTAATAGAATAATTGCTGTTATTGAAAATAAAACATCAATAACGCGTTTAGTTATTCCATACAAAATATGTTTGTTTTGCATGGGCTGCCATTGACCTTTTTTATCTGCTAACTCTATTTCCAAAGTTTTATAAAACATGGCATTAAGTTATGACATAGCAATATTATTGCTATTAATTTTCTGCAGAATTTGGTGGGCTACTTCAAGCGCCAACAATCCATCTATTTCGCTAACTAACGTGGGGGTATTGTTGTTAATGGCATCAACAAAACTTTGTAATTCTAACAAAATAGCATTAGCCGGTTGAATTTCAGGATTTGATACAGCAATGGTTTTGGTTCCATGTGGTGTTTCAATATCAAACGTAAAGCTATTGTCGTCTTGCGGTTGTTTTAGCGTAATTATTTCCGTTTTCTTTTCTAAGAAGTCAATGCCATAATAAGCATCTTTTTGAAACAAACGAATTTTACGCATTTTTTTCATGCTTATACGGCTACTGGTTAAGTTGGCAACACAACCATTATTGAATTCTATACGAACATTGGCTATATCTGGTGTTTCTGTCATAACTGCAACACCACTTGCATAAATATTTTTTACCCCGCTTTTAACTAAGCTTAAAATAATATCTATATCATGGATCATTAAGTCAAGGATAACACTTACTTCAGTTCCTCTAGGGTTGAATTGAGCCAAACGATGTACTTCAATAAACATGGGGTTTAATTGTACATCTTTTAGTGCTAAATAAGCCGGGTTAAAGCGTTCAACATGACCCACCTGTAATTTAACGTTCGCTTCTTTAACCATGTTTACCAAGCTTTTGGCCTCCTGTATGGTATGGGTAAAAGGTTTTTCAACAAATACATGCTTGCCTTTTCGAATGGCTAACATACATATTTCAAAGTGTTTGTCGGTGGGCACCACAACATCAATAATATCGCAAGCATCTATCAACTTTTCTTCATCTAAAAAGCGTTTTATGCCATATTGCTCAGCAACCAATTTTGCTTCTTCATTATTCGGATCAAAAAAACCAACTAATTTAACACCCTCAATTTCTTTCCAATTATTTAAGTGGTATTTTCCCAAATGGCCAACGCCAAATACTCCTACTTTCAACATGCTTCTCTGGTTTTAGCGGCTAAAGATAATTAATATGAACATTTGTTTGTGTTATTGTAACAACAAAAAATAAGGAATCATTGGTGTGTACAATCTATTATGTTTTAATAGCAATGGGGCATAAAAAAAGTGGTTTTACAACCACTTTTGTGCCCAGAACAGGAATCGAACCTGCACTACCTTGCGATAACCAGATTTTGAGTCTGGCGCGTCTACCAGTTCCGCCATCTGGGCTTGGGGCTGCAATATTACATTATATGCTTTAATACACAAAATTCGGTGCCATAATTTTATTGATTAAACAAAAATTTTAAATCGTTCAAAGCAACTCTTGGCTAATGTCTCTCTGTCATCGGGGTGAGCAATGGCTATTAAAGCTTTTGCACGTTGCCGTAAATTTTTTCCATATAAATAAGCAACTCCAAATTCTGTAACAACATAATGAATGTGGCCACGTGTTGTAACAACGCCGGCTCCTTCTTTTAAATGTGGGGTAATGCGTGATATTCCTTTTTTAGTTCTGCTTGTTAAGGCAATAATGGGTTTACCTCCTTCACTTAAAGCAGCACCTCGCATAAAATCCATTTGGCCACCAATACCGCTATATTGATAGGTGCCAATGCTATCGGCACAAATTTGCCCTGTAATATCAACCTCAATAGCACTATTAATGGCAATTACCTTATTGTTTCTTCTAATAACATGAGGGTCATTTACATAATCAATATCTAAAAAAGCAAAAGCAGGGTTATCATTTACATAACTATACAATCGTTTGGTACCAAAAGCAAAGCTGGTAACATTTTTATTGGGGTGAATTTTTTTAAACTTATTGTTAATTACATCCTTTTCCATTAAATCTATCACACCATCACTACACATTTCGGTATGTAAACCTAAGTTTTTGTGATTGTGTAATGATTTTAAAACAGCATCTGGAATGGTGCCGATTCCCAATTGAAGTGTGCTTCCGTCATCAATCATTTCAGCAATATATTTTCCAATTTGAATTTCGGCTGCACCGGTTTTACTGGCATAATCTAATTCAGGTAAAGCCTCTTCGTGATAAACCATTTTTGTAATATGACTAACATGCAACAACCCGTCTCCATGTGTTCGGGGCATATTGGGGTTTACTTGCGCAATAATATATTTAGCCGTGTTTACAGCTGTACGAGCAATATCAACCGATAAGCCTAAAGTGCAATAGCCATGCTCATCGGGTGGTGAAACTTGAACAATGGCCACATCAATGGGAAGCACATTCTTTTTAAACAAATCGGGTATATCACTTAAAAATGCGGGAATAAAATCGGCACGACCACTGTTTACGGCTTCGCGAACAGATGCAGATACAAACAAACAGTTAATGTGAAAAGCGTTTTGATATTCCGGTTTATCAATTACGATATCACCTTGTACCGTAATAAATACAGTTTCCACATTTTGTAAGCGTGGTGCTTCTTTGGCTAATTCTCTTAATAAAAAAAGTGGTGTACAGGCACTGCCGTGTATAAATACTCTTTGATTGCTTTGTATAATGGATAATGCATTGGCTGCAGTTACATACTCAATTGTTTGCATGTTTTATTTGCAAAATAACATTTGATGGAAATTTTAAAAAATGATTTTTGTTAGGTTTGCCTATTTCAATAAATTAAAATAATGCAATTTATTTTAATAACTTATCTTCCAACTATTTTAATGCATCTAACTAATTCGTATTAAAAGATGCCTAAATTGTTACAATTTGTATTGAATAAAATAACTTTAGGCAGTAAAAGTTTGCTGTATGATTAAGATTGGATTGATTAAAGAAGGTAAGGTTCCTTCCGATAGCCGAGTAGCATTAATACCTGCACAATGCAAATGGATAATGCAACATTTTAAGGATATTAATATTGTGGTAGAATCATCAAATACTCGTTGTTTTAGTGATGAAGAATACAAACGTGCCGGCATTGCTGTAGTGAACGATATTTCTGATTGCGATATTTTAATGGGCATTAAGGAAGTACCTAAAGATGCACTGGTTCCCAACAAAACTTATTTATTCTTCTCGCATACTCGGAAAAAGCAACCATATAATCAAGCATTATTTCATACAATGATGGATAAAAAAATTACTTTAATTGATTATGAATGCTTAGAACATGAAGATGGGCAACGTGTTATTGGCTTTGGTTTTTTTGCAGGTGTTGTAGGTGCCCATAATGGTATGATGTGTTATGGCAACAGAACGGGTTTATATAAACTGGGAAGAGTTTATGAAGAGAAAGATTATCGTTCACTAATCCATCAATATTTTGGTTTAAAATTACCCAACGTAAAAATTGTTGTAACCGGCAGTGGAAGAGTGGCACATGGAATTTTAGAGGTGATGAATTTAATGGGAATTACAGAAGTAGAACCTGATGAATATTTGGAAAAAAAGTTTACCTATCCGGTTTATGTACAATTGAAAGGGCCTGATTTATTTACCCATAAGCACTTAAAAACATATCAACGAGAACATTTTCATGCAAATCCTTCTGATTATAGAAGTCGTTTTTTGCCTTATGCCCATTGTTCAGACATTTTAATGAATGGAATATTTTGGACAGAAGATATGCCTCGGTTATTTGAGTTATCCGATATTGATGAACACTTTGCTATTCAAACTATTTCTGACATTACTGATGATGCGCATGGTTCAATTCCGATAAACTTAGGTGACCAAACTATTGAAGACCCAGTTTATGGTGTTGATAGAAAAAATTTTACTAAAACAGCTCCTTATTTACCGGGCAGTATTGATGTAATTGCAGTGGGTAATTTACCTAATGAGTTGCCATGCGATGCCAGTCGTTATTTTGGTGAACAATTGATAAAACATGTATTACCCGATTTGTTGGGTTCCGGTAATGATATGGTAGAGCGGGCTACCATATTAAAACAAGGCCAATTAACCAATCATTTTAATTATTTAGCTGATTATGCAGCTCACTAAAAGTAAGGCTGTTACAAAAAGAGATAGTAGTCTTTTAGCAGTTCGGTAAAAGGTAAAGTGTAATTGTTATTGACTTCACGAATGGTAAGGGTATCATCAGCCAACAAGGGTGTTGGTTGTTTAGAAAAAATACAAATAGCTCTAAAAAAGTGATGCTTAGGACTTGGCTTAACATCCATCTTGTATTCAAGAAAAAATTTTTTTTGATGAGCCATGCTTATAAAAGCAGTGCTTCGAAAGTAGGGAAGTAAAACAGCAAATTTTCCTTGCTCATTTAAACATTTATTGCAAATATTTAATACATCTTCCAGTAATAATTCCTGGCTGTGCATGGCAATATTTTTATGTTGGTTATTGCTTTTCAGGCTGTTTTCATAAAAAGGTGGGTTGCAAATAATCCAATCATAGCTTTTATTAATGTGCAGTGTTTTTATGTTGCCTTTAATAAGGCGAAGTTGTGCATGCCATGGTGAACGATTAAAATTCTGTTCTGCTTGTAAAGCGGCATTTTCATCTATTTCATATGCGTCAATTAAACATTTATTTTTCTGTGCCACCATTAAGCTTAATAAACCTGTTCCTGTTCCTATGTCTGCTAGACTATTCAATTTTTGTTTTTGAAGATAATTAGCCAAAATTGCACCGAAAAGACAGGCATCTGTACAAACCTTCATTGCACATTTATCCTGATGAATGGTAAACTGTTTAAAAGCAAAAAAACTGTTAGGCATAAAAAATTGAACTGAATAGGTAAGGGGTTATGTAAACTGTTGATTACGTTTTTCTGGCAAGCATAATATGTATTTTAATGAATAATACGAATATACAATATACAATAAAACTTAACGTAATAATTAATTACAAAAAAAATCTCACCACCCTTTGTCAGTGGTGAGATGTGGTAGGGATATAATATAGTTTCTACTTTTCTGCCACTAAGCTTGCTGCTATATATTCACTATTTAAGCGGGCAATGTTTGTTAAAGAAATTTCTTTAGGACAAGCTGCTTCACAGGCACCGGTATTAGTACAAGCACCAAAACCCTCTTTATCCATTTGTGCAATCATATTTAAAACACGGGTATGACGTTCGGGATGGCCTTGTGGTAATAAAGCTAAGTGAGAAACTTTGGCAGATACAAAAAGCATTGCGCTGCTGTTTTTACAAGCAGCAACACAAGCACCACAACCAATACACATGGCTGCGGCAAAAGCTTTATCTGCATCGTCTTTGTCAATTAAAATTGCGTTTCCATCTACAGCGTTACCGGTATTTACAGAAATATATCCGCCGGCCTGAATAATTCGGTCAAACGCTGAACGATCTACAACTAAATCTTTTATTACAGGGAATGCATTGGCTCTCCAAGGTTCAACTACTATGGTATCTTCATTTTTAAAGGCTCTCATGTGTAATTGGCAAGTAGTGTTGGCTTGCCAAGGGCCATGCGGTTTACCATTAATGTACATAGAACACATACCGCAAATTCCTTCTCTGCAATCGTGGTCAAATGCAATAGGGTCTTCACCGGCTTTTATGAGTTGTTCATTTAATACATCAAACATTTCTAAAAAACTCATTTCCGATGAAATATTTTCAACTCGGTACATTTTAAAACTACCCTTTGCCTCTTTGCTGCTTTGTCTCCAAACTTTTAAGTTTAGATTCATGGTATAGTGTTCCATAGTAAAAATTTAAAATCTTTAAAAATTGAATATCATTCCTTACTAAATTATTTGTAATTTCTTTGTGTTGGTTTAATTACATCGTATTGCAATGGCTCTTTATGCAATTCCCATTGGTGCTCGCCTTTATATTCCCAAGCAGCAACGTACATAAAGTTAACATCATCACGCAATGCTTCGCCATCAGGTGTTTGATATTCTTCTCTAAAATGTCCGCCGCAGCTTTCATTGCGGTGTAAAGCGTCAATACACATTAACTCCCCTAATTCAATAAAATCTGCTACCCGTCCGGCTTTGTCCAGTTCCGGATTTAACTCATGTAAACCGCCGGGTACTTTAACATCTGTCCAAAATTCTTTTTTCAATTGTTGAATTTCCTGAATGGCTTGCTGTAAACCATTGGCATTTCTGGCCATTCCACATTTATCCCACATAATTTTACCTAAACGTCTGTGGAAATTTTCAACAGGTTGGGTGCCATTTATGCTTAACAAGCTTTCTAAACGTTCTTGAACTTTTTTCTCTGCTTGGGCAAAAGCTTCATGGTCTGTTGAAATTGGTTTATTATAAATCTCATCTGCCAAGTAATTACCAATTGTGTAGGGTATAATAAAGTAACCATCTGATAATCCTTGCATTAAGGCACTTGCACCCAAACGGTTGGCACCGTGGTCGGAGAAGTTAGCTTCACCCAATGCATATAGTCCTTTAATGGTAGTCATTAATTCATAGTCAACCCATAAACCACCCATTGTATAGTGAACGGCTGGGTAAATGCGCATGGGAACTTCATAAGGATTTTCACCGGTAATTTTTTCATACATATCGAATAAATTACCATATTTTTCTTTTATTACTTCAGCGCCTAATGCTCTGATTTGTTCTTTAGTTGGATTATCAATACCCTTTTTAACGGCTTCTGTGTGGCCATATCTGTCAAATGCATCAAATAAATCTAAATAAACAGCTTGTTTAGATGAACCTACCCCATAACCTTCGTCACATCTTTCTTTTGCAGCTCTAGAGGCAACATCGCGTGGAACCAGGTTACCAAAAGCGGGGTATCTTCTTTCTAAATAATAATCTCTTTCATCTTCCGGAATTAAATTGGGTTTGCGTGTATCGCCTTTTTGTTTAGGTACCCAAATTCTACCATCATTTCTTAATGATTCACTCATTAAGGTTAATTTACTTTGGTGGTCACCGGAAACAGGAATACAAGTTGGGTGTATTTGTGTAAAGCAGGGATTACCCATTAAAGCACCATTTTTATGTGCTTTCCATGCTGCAGTAACATTGCTGCCCATTGCATTGGTTGACAAATAGAAAACGTTGCCATAGCCACCGCTGCATAGTAAAACCGCATGACCGAAATGGCGTTCTAATTTTCCGGTAACTAAATCGCGGGCAATAATTCCTCGTGCCTTTCCATCTATAATTACCAATTCCTGCATTTCATGGCGAGCATACATTTTTACATTGCCTAATGCAACTTGGCGTTCTAATGCCTGGTAAGCACCTATTAAAAGTTGTTGTCCTGTTTGTCCGGCAGCATAAAAAGTACGTTGCACTTGTACACCACCAAAAGAACGGTTGCTTAAAACGCCACCATATTCCCTGGCAAAGGGAACACCCTGCGCAACGCATTGATCAATAATATTGGCACTATTTTCGGCAAGGCGGTAAACGTTACCTTCTCTGCTTCGATAGTCGCCACCCTTTATTGTATCATAAAATAATCTGAAAGTGCTATCGCCATCATTTTGATAGTTTTTAGCAGCATTAATTCCACCTTGTGCTGCAATGGAGTGTGCCCTGCGAGGACTATCCTGAAAACAAAATGCTTTTACTTTATAACCTAATTCGCCTAAACTGGCAGCAGCACTGGCTCCGGCTAATCCGGTACCTACAACAATTATTTCTAACTTGCGCTTATTGGCCGGATTTACCAATTTACAATGGCCTTTATAATTGGTCCATTTTTGTTCAATAGGGCCTGATGGAATTTTTGCATCTAGTATCATGGTACTACTTTTTTGTAGATTAAAGTTGGTGTTTTTCTAAACGTTAAACTTGTTTTGTTGAACCAAGTTTTTTTCATTTAGAGAATTTTTGTTGTATTAATTAATCCAATGGAAATAAAAACTAATTGGCATTAAAGCAAAAATGAGTGGTATTACAATTGCAAAACCATAGCCAAATGAGCTAAGCGCTTGCTGATATTTTTTGTTATGTACACCTATTGTTTTAAATGCACTTTGAAAGCCATGGGCTAAATGGTAACCTAAACTAATACAGCAAATAATGTAAAAAATAACCACCCACAACTCTGAGAAAGTGCTTTGCATTAAGGCATATAAGTTGTGTACTTGAATACCATTAGGTAATGTTGTTTCTTCAATACCTGTAAAACGTGAAGGTATCCAAAACTGTTTCCAGTGAACAATAAAGAATAAAAGTAAGATGGTACCTAAAATGGCCATGCTGCGGCTATACCATTTACTTCCTCTGTTACCATACGAAACCGCATAACCGATTTTTCTTTTGCTACGATTACTGGCTTCTAAAACATAACCTTGTATAATGTGGATAAAAATGAAAAGAAACAGCCCAATTTCTAATATTCTCGGAATTACATTACTACCCATAAAATGAGCAGCACGATTAAACATAACGCCACCATCGTTAGCCCAAATGCAGGCATTTAATCCGGCGTGTACTATTAAAAATAAAATGAGGAAAATTCCAGTTAAACCCATTACTAATTTCTTTCCTACTGATGAGGTAAAAGCTTGCTTCCAGGTCATATAGCAAAATTGAATTTGATAAATAAATCTGTGCAAAAATACAAACCGATGTAATGTTATAGACAAATACTTTTTTTATTTTTTTGGAACGTATTTGAAACATATAACAGTAGCTGTAAATTTTTGTTGAATTTTACTGTTGAAACGCTGTTTTTTAGTATATTTTAATAACAAAACCACTATAAATATTTATAATTTGAAATTTTGCATTGAATTTTCGAATCGGTATGTAATTGCTCATGGTTTATTTTTTGCGTTCATCACGTAATTATATCATTGAACCATTATTTTAAAATTTTGAGAAATAACATACTATTTTTGGAATATGCTGAAAATGCTCAACATTGTTTGGAACAGTTTTAAAATGGCCCTGCAAGAATTACGGGTAAATAAGCTGCGTACTTTTTTATCATTGTTTGGTATTACCATTGGAATATTTTGCATTATTGGTGTATTGGCTACTGTTGATAGTTTAAAGAGAAAAGTAAGTGGTGAAGTACAAACTTTAGGAACTAATACAATTTACATTGATAAATGGGAATATAGTGGAGGTGGTGATAATTACCCATGGTGGAAGTTTGTAAAAAGACCGACACCCACCTATGAAGAAATGAAATTTATTGAGTCAAAAAGTGAGTTATCCGATGCTGTTGCTTTTTTTGCTTCGCGGAATGCTACCGTTTCTTACGGTGATAACAGCTTAACCAATGTGAACATATATAGCATTACGGAAAATTTCATGAAAATTCAATCTATTAATTTAGCTGCCGGTCGTTATATCAATGATTATGACTTTACATATGGCACCAATTCAACTGTAATAGGACATAAGGTTGCTGAGGAATTATTCGGTAATCCTGACAAAGCAATTGGTAAACAGCTTGATTTTAATAACCATAAAGCCATAGTTGTTGGGGTTTTGGAAAAACAAGGAAACAGCTTATTAGGCGGGTTTAACTATGACGATTGCATATTATTGTCTTATCGCTACTTTGCTTCCATTTATGTCATAAAACAAAGTAGCCCTTTTATAATGGTTCAGGCCAAAAAAAATATTGCCACAACCAGTTTGTCGGATGAGCTGGATGGAATAATGCGGCAAGCTCGTAAATTAAGCCCCCAACAAGCCGATGATTTTGCTCTAAACGACGTAAACTTATTAGGTAATTCATTGAATGGATTATTTGGGTCGCTAAATTTAGGCGGATGGGCAATAGCCGGTTTAAGTTTATTGGTAGGTGCATTCGGCGTAGCCAATATTATGTTTGTTACAGTAAGAGAGCGCACCGCACAAATTGGTTTAAAAAAAGCCATAGGTGCTAAAAAAAGAACCATATTAACCGAGTTTTTGTTAGAAAGCGCCTTCTTATGTGTAATAGGCGGCTTGTTAGGGTTATTCTTAGTTTGGGTTTTAACACTTGCTTTAAGTAAGGTTTTACCCTTTCCAATATTTATTGCCCCTAATATCATTTTATTGGCATTAAGTATTTGTATTGTTTTAGGAATTTTATCAGGCATTATTCCCGCATCTATTGCTGCCAAAATGGATCCGGTAGTGGCTATTAGAAGTAAATAGCATGTACCTTTGATAAAAAAATTGTGTCATTATCTATTTTAGCAATTGAGTCTTCTTGTGATGAAACGTCTGCTGCAGTTTGTGTAGATGGAAAAATTCTTTCAAATATTATTGCAACGCAAGCCATACATGCTGAGTATGGTGGCGTAGTACCTGAATTAGCCAGCAGAGCACACATACAAAATATTGTACCGGTAGTTGATACTGCCATTAAAAAAGCAAATATTAGTTTAGCTAACGTAAATGCCATTGCGTTTACACAGGCCCCGGGTTTGTTAGGTAGTTTATTGGTTGGAACACAATTTGCAAAATCAATAGCATTGGCATTGGCAAAACCTTTAATCGCAGTGCATCATATGCAAGCACATGTTTTAGCTAATTTAATTATAGAACCGGCACCTCAATTTCCATTTTTATGTTTAACGGTAAGTGGGGGGCATACACAAATTGTTTTAGCTCATAGCCCATTAAACTTAGAAGTGCTGGGCGAAACAATTGATGATGCTGCCGGAGAAGCATTTGATAAAACGGCTAAATTGCTTGGATTGCCTTATCCGGGTGGGCCTTTAGTTGACAAATATGCTCAGTCAGGTAACCCTCATGCCTTTAAGTTTGCCCAATCACAAGTGCCCGAATTAAATTTTTCATTCAGCGGATTAAAGACTTCCGTTTTATATTTCTTACAAAAACAACCTCCAAATTTTGCTGCTGCTCACATGAATGATTTATGTGCATCTATTCAATACACCATTATTACCATGTTGTTGCACAAATTACAATTAGCAGTAAAACAAACCGGTGTTAAACGATTGTGTATTGCAGGCGGTGTAAGTGCTAATAAAGGATTACGGCATGCTTTTGAAACCTTAGGAAAAGAAAAAGGTTGGGAAACTTTTATTCCTCCTTTTGAATATTGTACCGATAATGCAGCAATGATAGCTATTACGGCATATTATAAATACCGGGCAAACCAATTCTCCGACTTAAGTATTTCACCTTCTGCAAGGGCAAGTTGGTAAAAAATATTTTTTTACTAAAAAAATTAGTATATTGCCGCTAAAATCGTTAGTTTATGAGTTTTGCTGGAAAAAACTTACGCTATTTACGCAAATTAAGAGGTTATACCCAAGAAGAATTTGCACAAAAATTAGGTATTAAACGTTCCTTAATTGGTGCATATGAAGAAGAGCGTGCAGAGCCTAAATTAGAAGTTTTAGAAGATGTGGCTCAAATGTATAAACTCAGTTTAGATGAATTGTTACTGAAAGATTTATCGGCAGCAAAAGGCACCAGTTATATAGAACAACGTAGGAAGTTGAAGATGGCTTCCGAAAATACTGCATTAATATCTTTTGTTCCGGTTAAAGCTGCTGCAGGTTATTTAGCCGGTTATGCCGATACTGAATTTTTAGATGAGCTAAACACTTTTACATTACCCATGTTAGCGCCCGGTCAGTACCGTGCTTTTGAAATTATTGGCGATAGTATGTTACCTACGCCAAGTGGCAGCGTAATTGTGGGTGAAAAAGTAGAAAATGTTGAAGAAGTTAAATCGAGTAATACCTATGTTGTGCTATCTAAGCAAGACGGCATTGTTTACAAACGCATTTTAAAAAATAACAGAGCTAAAAATAAATTAACCTTGGTAAGTGATAATCCGGTTTATGAACCTTATTCGGTTTCTACTGATGATATTTTGGAAGTTTGGAAAGCCGTTTTCATTTTACAAAAAGCCAATACCGTGCAACGCTGGGATGTAAACCAATTAGCCGGTATGGTGAATAATTTGCAGGCACAGGTTTCCACATTAAAAAAGAAACTTAATTAAACAATTCACATCTAATTTTGCCAATTTTCAAAGCTGCTCATTATCAAGCAGCTTTTTTCATTACATCCCTTTATTTCTGCCATTCATCCTATTTTCATTATTGCAAAATTTTGTTTTCGTGTAGTTTTGAAAGAAGCTCATGTAACCCATGGATAATAAATTAAAATTATCTTTTTTGCTAATTTTATTGGCTTGTCAGGTTTTTGCCCAACAAAAACATTTCAAGGCATTTCGTACGCAACATGCCGTTAAAATAGACGGAATTTTAAATGAAAATGAATGGGCAGTAGCTGAAGTTGCCAATAATTTTATTGTAAATCAACCTCAATTTGGTGCAACCGCTTCTCAAAGCACGGAAGTTAAAGTTTTGTATGATGATAATGCAATATATGTAAGCGCCTATTTGCATGATGACCCCACTTTAATTCGCAGACAAATGACCTTACGCGATGGTGAACAGCGGCAAGATGTAGACGTTTTTGGCGTTGCATTTGATACTTATCATGATGGGCAAAATGCTTTCATGTTTATGGTAACTGCAGCCAATGTTCAAAGCGATGCAAAACTTTCCGGGAATTTTAATTTGAATAATGGCGTTGACTATAATTGGGATGCGGTATGGGATAGCCATGTGAATATAGTGAATGATGGGTGGATAGTAGAAATAAAAATTCCTTACATGAGTCTTCGGTTTGCACAAAAAAATGTGCAAGATTGGGGTGTTAATTTTTATCGATCAACCCGGCGCTTAAATGAAGTAAGCTATTGGAATCCTGTCAATCCCAATATTGCTGGTTTGGTAAATCAATTCGGTGTTTTAAGCGGTTTAGAGAATTTACAACCTCCTTTGCGACTTTCATTCTTGCCCTATGTGTCAGCAGGATATAGTACGGTGCCTACGGCTACCGGAACTATTAAAAATGTTTTACATAATGGCGGTATGGATGTAAAATATGGCATTAATGAAAGTTTTACGTTGGATATGACATTAGTACCTGATTTTGGACAAACATTGAGTGATAATGTAATTCTTAACTTATCACCTTATGAAGTTCAATTTGCGGAAAACAGGCCCTTTTTTACCGAAGGAACCGAATTGTTTAATAAAGCCGGAATTTTTTATTCCAGACGTATAGGGAAAACACCAACTTTATATGACAGTATTAATCAATTAGCAGTTGATAGTGGTTATACTATTTTGCAAAATCCTTCCCTAACACAATTATATAATGCCACTAAATTTTCAGGTCGTACCAAGCATAATTTGGGAATAGGTGTTTTTAATGCAGTAACCGCGCCAATGTTTGCAGATGTACGCGACAATAAGGGTAGTGTGCACCATATTGAAACAGAACCTCTTTCAAATTACAATATCATTGTACTCGATCAAGCTTTGGCCAATAGAAGCAGTATTTCATTTACAAACACAAATGTTATTAGACGTGGCGGTGATCAATTGGCTAATGTGAGTGCAGTTGACTTACGCTTGTTTGATAAAGCCAACCAATATTCATTGCAAAGCAAAGCAGCTTATAGCACAGTAGGAGGGGCCTATGCACATAACGGATTTAAACTAATGAATAGTTTTGGAAAAGTGAGTGGTTTGTGGCAATGGAATTTTTCTAACAATATTGAAAGCGATCAATACGATCCTAATGATTTAGGCTATTTGAAAGCGCCAAATGAAGTAAGTTATACTGCAAACGTATCTTATAACCAATATAAACCCGGTAAAAATTATAATTTTAAAATATACAGTTTTAGTTTAAAATATCAAAATTTATATAAACCCTATTCATTTAGCAGCCTATATTATTACACTACCTTTTTAAAGGTGTTTAAAAACTTTTACGATGCGAAATTAGTTGTTGAAGGTAGCCCTGTATGGAGTAACGATTATTTTGAATTAAGAACTCCCGGTGCAAAACTTAAAAGGGTACCTTATGTTTTTTCCGGAGTATTTGGTAGTTCAGATAGTAGAAAAAAATTGTTTTTTAATTATGGAATAGGTTATGCAACTGCATATGACTACAGTGAACATATTCCTTACTCAGTAGTCACAGGAGGAATAAGATTTAGGTTCAATAATCAATTTTCTGTTAGTTTAAATAGTAAAAAAGAATTTGATGCCGGCGAATTCGGCTGGGTATTTTTTGAATCGGGTACCAATGTACCTGTTATTGGCCAACGCAGAGTAATTCGCATGGATAATGTATTCAATGCTATATATAATTTTCAGGCAAGAATGAATGTTACTTTGCGTGTAAGGCATTATTGGAGTAGAGTGCACTATGTAAAAATGTTTCATGTGGATAGTGAAGGCAATTTTCAAAATCTTGAAATTCCTGTTGTTCCCGGTTATGATAATAATTTTAATGCATTAAATGTTGATGCTTTTTATACCTGGGATTTTAGATTGGGAAGCAGGTTGATTATTGCCTGGAAGAACGCTATAGGTCCCGATGTTACTATTAATGGGGAACAATACAAAAAATACATGGATAATTTGTTTGAGGCATTTGCTTCTCCCTTAAGTAATCAAATTTCAGCAAAGTTTATTTATTTCATTGATTATAACCAACTTCGCAGAAATAAATCAGTACAAATGTAAAGCGGTTCTGAAAGTATTGCAGTGGGCTTCAATAATTGTTCGAATATCGGGCGAATAGCCACCACCCATTGCTACAACAACGGGTATGCCTTGTTGTTTGCATGCTTTAAAAACTATTTCATCTCGCTTTTTACAACCATTCATCGAAATATTCAGCTTACCATATTTATCGGTTTGTAAAACATCTACTCCCGATAAATAAAAAACAATATTGGGCTTTACTAAAGGTAATAAATACTGAATGGCTTCTTGTAATTGTGTTAAGTAAGTGTAGTCATCCGTACCATCGGGTAATGGAACATCAATATTTGAAATGGTTTTATGGAATGGATAATTATGTGCACCATGCATGCAAAATGTAAATACGTTAGGATTATGTTCAAAAATAGCAGCTGTACCATTACCTTGGTGTACATCAACATCGATAATCAATATTTGATTGACTAACTTTTCCCATAATAAATAATTGGCTGCAACTGCAAAATCATTCAGCAAACAAAAACCTTCGCCATGATCGCTGAAAGCATGATGGGTGCCACCTGCAACATTTAATGCAATACCATTTTTAAATGCGCTTAAACTACAGTTAATGGTGCCTTGCGTAATCAACCATTCACGGTGGGTTAATGCAACTGACTGAGGAAAACCGATTTTACGTTCTTCAGCCAATGAAAGTGTTTGTGTTTTTAGCTTTTGAACATAATACTTATCATGAGTTAATAAAACAATTTCATCGTCAACGGGTATGGGTTGTACTAAATTTTCTTTGGTTATGCTTCCTTCATGTAATAACTGTGCTGGTATTAGTTCATATTTTTCCATTGGGAATCGATGACCGGCAGGAAGGGCATGTGCATATAATGGATGAAAAGCAATTTCAATCATTTTATTTCAATTATGTTTTGATTCGCTATTGCAAAAACTTTGTCTTTTTTAGTAGGTTTTAGCATAGCTAAACCTGTGAAATTGCTGAAGGCAGGTAATATTGCTTGGTGTTTACCGAAATAGAAACAAGGCAATTTTATTTGTTGTTTGCCTGTTATTTTTAAACGAATGCCGGGATGAATATGTCCGGAGATGGTATATACATCTTTTTCTTCATCATTTTCAGTTTCATTGGGATTATGAATAAATAAAAATGGTGGAAGCAGCAATTGGTGTTGATGCAATATAATACCCGCATCGTTATACCATTCTTCAGATAATATATCGTGATTGCCTTTTATTAAATGAAATGGAACTTTTGTGGTTTCATTTTTCCATTTTAAAAAATGAGTTACTTCTTGATTGTTTTTTTTGTGTAATAAATCACCAACAATTAATATTTTTTTTGGATTGAATACCGAAATAACTTGCCATAGCCTACGCAAATCATCTTTAAAAATGGCTTCAGGAACAGCTATACCATTGGCTTTAAAATGAGCAGTTTTCCCTATGTGTGTGTCTGAGAGAATAAGTGCGCCTTCTTCTTCCCAAAAAATACATTTTTCGGCAACTAACCATAAGTGCTGGTTTTTAAATGGAAAAAGGTATGGCGCAAACATAGTAGCAAATGTAAAAACAATGCTTAAAAATTTAATACATTAAATTTTGCTGAATGAATTGAGAATAATATTTTTAGATCAATTTAATTTTTTATTACAATGATGGAATACAACTTAAAAGGCAATGAACCCATTGCGCCCAGATATGGAATGCTTAAAGTACTTACCATACTTACATTTATTGGAAGTGGCATTGCCATACTATCCGGCATTTATCAATATATGACTGCTGATAAAAGCCTTGCTGCCATGCAGCAAATGGCTAATAGTCCTGATTTCGATAAAATGCCTGATTTTGCTAAAAAGTTCTATTCACCTGAGGCAATAGAACTTGTTCGCTTATCAGTCGTAAATAAATTACCCATACTGGTTGTAACGCTTATTGGTGCCATACTTTGTATTTTAGGTGCCATTGATATGCGAAAATTGAAAATGCAGGGATATTATATGTGGATAATTGGAGAAATTTTTCCAGTTATTGCTTCTATTATTTTGCTGGGTAAATCTTCTATTACGGGATTAGGGGCATATTTGGGTTATGGATTCATTGTCTTGTTTATTATTTTATATTCCAGCCAAATAAAATATTTGACTAACAAGTAAAGGAATGGGTGTTTTGAAGCAGCAACAGTTTTAATGAATAAGCTGTTGCTGCATTTTTTTTATTCTATCTTCCAATTGTTCAGATGAAATATGGTTTCTGTTTAAACCATCGGCAACAATTGGGAAACTGAAAGGAGTAAATTGTTTGGGATGGGTAATACGAATGGCAGCCTCTTGAATTCTTTTTAATGCACTTCTTAAACGAACTTCTTCCATCTGTTTTTCAAATACTTCTTTAAACGCTTGTTGCAGCAAAACATTTTTGCTGTCATATTCATTTAATACTTTGAATAATAAAGTTGCTGAAGCTTGTAAATGATGGGTACGTTTATTTTTTCCGGGATATCCTTGAAAAATTAGTCCACCAATTACTGCAATTTCCCTAAATGCACGGGCTGCCATTTCTGTAGCATTTACACTGTTTTGTAAATCGGTAATTAAATTTTCGGTGCTAAATAATTGTACAACTACTTGCGGGGTTAAATCAATCCGTTCATCACATAAAAGTTCAAATCCATAATCATTCATGGCAATGGAAAATGAAACGGGTTGTAATTTAGAAAGTCGGTATGCCATTAATGCACTCATGGCCTCATGCACCAATCTGCCTTCAAAAGGATATACAACAATATGCCAATGTTTTTTTTCTTGAATTATTTCAATGAGTAATTCATTGTTATTGGGAATAACGGATAGTTGTTGTTGTAATTGAAACAAAGGTGCCAATGCTTTCATTTCAGGTAATTGACTATGCAATGCATTTGAAAAAATATTTCTTAATTCTGACCCTAAATTGGCTGTTAATGACATTCTTCCACCCATCCAACTGGGAATTATGGTATTTGTTGCTTGAGATGCCTTTACCCAAACCGTCATATCTTTTATCATGGTTAGCATTACATTCCTTCCTCCCAAAACAAAACTGTCGCCAATATTCAATCTATTAATAAACCATTCTTCAATTACCCCTAAATAACTGCCATGCATCCATTTTACTTTTAACATCGCATCACTTACAATGGTGCCAATATGCATGCGATGTTGCATAGCCAATCTTCTATTTCTTATTACATATTTTCCATTCGAATCTAACTCCAGTTTTTTAAAATCTTCATATTCATGAAAAGCGGCACCGCCACTTGTTAAATACAATAAAATTTCATTCCATTCGTCAATACTAAGCTGTTGGTAACAATATGTTTGTTGAACTTCCTCAAGCAGTTCTTTAGCATTAAAACCGCCACCTATGGCCAATGTGCATAGGTATTGCACTAACACATCATAACACAATAAAAGGGTTGGCTTCGATTCAATGATATTATTTTGTAAACAATGTTTTAATGCTGCTACTTCTGCTAATTCCAACGAATGTGTAGGTAAAAAATAAATGTGCGATGTTGCGTTGGGTTGATGACCGCTTCTTCCGGCTCGTTGAATAAATCGAGCAATACCTTTAGGTGAACCAATTTGAATAACCGTATCAACAGGCTTAAAATCAACTCCCAAATCAAGACTGGCAGTACAAACTACGGCTTTTAATTTTTGTTGATGCAATGCTTCCTCCACCCACAAACGCAATTCTTTTTCTATACTTCCATGATGAATGGCGATGGCACCTGCTAATTGTGGTGCAGCCGTTAAAATAGTTTGGTACCAGGTTTCTGTCATTCCTCTGGTGTTAATAAAAATTAGGGTTGAATTACTTTGCTCAATAATCGGAATAATTTTGTGTGCCAATTTAAGACCCAAATGGCCTGCCCAAGGGTAGGTTTCTATTTCATCGGGTATAATGGTATGAACATTTATTTTTTTAGTGGGGGGGGCTTGTATAATTACACCTTTTGTTTTTAATGGAAATAATAAAACATTTTTTGCTTCTTCTAAATTACCAATGGTAGCACTAATACCCCAGATGCATAGCTTATGTTTGTGTTTAATTTTTTGTGTATGGTGCAATTGAACTAAATGTGCTATTGCCAATTCAACTTGAACACCTCTTTTACTTCCCAGCAATTCGTGCCATTCATCCACTGCAATTATTTTTAATGTTTTAAAATAATTAGCATGGTTGTTATGCGTAAACAACAAGTGTAAACTTTCGGGGGTAATTAATAAAATTTCGGGTAATTGTTTTTTTTGTTGTTGTCTTTCTTGGGTTGTTGTATCACCGGTACGTATGCCTACTTGCCATGGAATATTCAAATATTTTAAAGTGGTTTCCATGGCACGGGCTAAATCTTTTACCAATGCTTTTAATGGTGTAATCCAAAGTAATTGTAATCCATTATTATTTTGTTGGGTATAAGTGTTGGGATGTTCATCAATAAACTGAATGATACTGCCTAAAAAAACTGCAAATGTTTTTCCCATACCGGTAGGTGCATTCACCAAACCACTTTTTCCACTCTGAATAGCATGCCATGCAGCTATTTGAAAAGGGAAAGCTGTTTGCTGCATACCAGCCAGGTATTGTTCTATAATTTTAAAGCCTTTAGAATGCTGTTGGTGCATGATTTTAATAGCAGTAAAAGTTACCGTATAACATGTAAAATTACCAATGTGTTAAAAGTCACCATACATTTTTTTTATAAAAATTAATTTTGGCTGTATGGTTTTTAGCAAAGAAAAAATTCCGGTATTGGATATTTGTAATATGGTAGATGCAAGTGAAACTGAACACGAAATTTTGGTGTTTGAGTTAGCTGATTTTTTGGCGTATCACAATAACATGCAGTTTCCACATCGACACAATTTTTATCAGTTAATGTTTATTGAATCGGGTTCCGGATATCATATTATTGATTTTACGAAATTTGAAATAAAAGAAAATACAATCTATTTTCTCAATCCGGGACAAGTTCATGAGTGGCAATTTGATTACAAGCCCAAGGGCATATTAATTAATTTTACTGAATCTTATATTTCATTATTTCTGGCCAATTTGAATCATTTAAAAAATTATCCGTTTTTTATTGCGAATGGAAATGGCTCTGTTGTTAATGTTGAAAGTATATCAAGCAATGTTCAGATTTTATTTCAACAAATTAAGCATGAATATGCCCGTAATGATGAAAGTGCGCGATATATGCTTCGCTTATATTTATTGCAGCTATTAGAGTGGATGAGCCGACCTTTAAACAACGTTAGTAAGCCTTATGAATTAAGACAAGGAGCCAATATTTTACAAAAGTTTGATAGATTAATTGAAGAACATTATACAACATTACGATTGCCCAAGGATTATGCAGCAATGCTATATATAACCCCGAATTATTTAAATGAGCTGTGTATTAGTCATTTTGGCCACTCTGCAGGTACACATATTCGCAATCGAATTATTCTTGAAGCTAAACGACTTTTGGTTAATTCTTCATTAACCATCAATGAAATTGCATGGGCATTAAACTTTGAGAATCATTCTTATTTTTCCCGATTCTTTAAAAAATATACCTCTATAACCCCCGAATTATTTAGAAAGCAAATTTCAAATACAAAAAGTTGTATATATTAATTTTTTGTCTATAAAATTTCCATACTAATAGTTTCCATAAATAAGTACATAGTTTCCGTAAAAGGGTAAATAGGTGGCCCATTAGGCTAAAGTAGCTTTGCAGTTACAAATATTGTTTTATGGATTTCCCTATGTTTCATTTAGATTGGTTGAATGATAGATTTTTAATAGCAATGATTGCTATTATACATGTACTCATTAATCATGGTATTGCAGTTGGTTTTGTGCCATATATTACTTGGCTTGAGCAGAAAGGGGTGAAGAATAGTAAGCCTGATGAAATTACCAATTTGCAATGGGATGCTGTTGCAGAAAAAATGATGAAAGTTGCTTTTATTATTACAACTACTGTGGGGGCTATGACAGGTGTGGGTATTTGGTTTTCTGCAGCATTGGTTAGTCCTGCTTCTATTGGAAGTTTAATAAGAGTTTTTTATTGGGCATGGTTTACTGAGTGGACCATTTTTGTTACTGAAGTAGTTTTAATAATGGTTTACTATTTAACTTGGAAAAATGCCAATCGCTCGTTGCAGGCTAAATTGAAGCATATTCGGTTTGGTTGGTATTTATCTGTTTTTTCGTGGTTTACAATGGCTATTATTGTTGCTATTTTAGGTTTTATGATGGATCCGGGCAACTGGAATACGCATCACAGTTTTATTAACGGATTTACCAATCCAATTTATTTGCCGCAATTATTATTCCGAACACCAACTGCCATGATTGTGGCCGGGACATTCGGCTATTTTTTGGTTTTTATTTTTACAAAAAGAGGAAGCGATTTACGTACAAAAACAATATCAACAACCGCTAAATGGGTTTTGTTTTGGACACCATTGTCAATTCTGGGTGCCATATATTATTACAAAGCCATGCCCGCTGCCATGCGAGATAATATGAGCACTGCAGTTGGAACCATAGAGTTTCAGCAGTATTATAATCTTTTAAAATATATTATTTTAGGTGCTACAGCATCTGTTCTCTTAATTGCTTTGCTTGGTGTTATTAAGCCTTCTAAAATTAGGTGGTACATGGTTGTATTTCCTACCGTAATGGCATTCGGCTTTTTAGGCATTTTTGAGCGTGTACGTGAATTTATCAGAAAGCCTTATGTTATTGGAGGATATATGTACTCGAACTTATTAAGAAAAGAAGATTATCCTTTATACCAAAGAGACGGAATATTGAAGTATGCCACTTATACTTCTACTCCTGAAGTTACGGAAAGCAATAAAATTGAGGCAGGTAAAAATGTATTTATGCTCTCTTGCAGTCGATGTCATACCACACAAGGCATTAACTCAATTACCTATGTGTTTGAAAGAATGTATGGCAGTTTTAATAAACCTTTAGATGAGAGTGCTATGGCCGCATACATACCTAATATGCATAACGGAAGAACATTTATGCCACCATTTCCGGGTAATCAAAAAGAGGCAGAAGCCTTGGCTGCATATATAAAGTTTTTACAGCAAAGTCATGAAACATTAGACGGAGCTCAAACATCCGGTGTTGTCATTAATCCTTTGAATAATATGGATGCTGCTATTCAACAAAAATTAGCGGCACATACAAACGATACCATTAAAACAGCGCAAAAATAATTTTCAGTAATAAATAGTTTTATATGAATATTTTATTCGTACACTTTTTACAGGTAAATACTCCTGTACCTCGCGATATTCCTATTCCTTTGCCTTTGCCGGAATGGCTATTGGTAGTTTTATTGGTTTTTTCTTTTTTGTTACACATTGTTTTTGTAAACCTAATGTTAGGTGGATCTATTGTAACACTATGGGCTGAAATAAAAGGGTTAAAAAATAAATTTTACGATACATTAGCATACGAAGTAGCCCGAACAATTACGGTAAATAAAAGTTTGGCAGTAGTATTAGGTGTTGCGCCTTTGTTAAGTATTAATGCATTGTACACTATATATTTTTATTCAGCTAATGCACTTACCGGCATCATGTGGATTTTAATTATTCCATTAGTAGCCATTGCATTTTTGCTTACTTATTTACATAAGTACACTTGGCACAGTATGGAGCGATTTAAAATTTTACATATTGGAATTATTGCATTATCGGTGTTGTTGTTTTTGTTTATCCCACTCATTTTTTTAGTGAACATTAACTTAATGTTATTTCCTGAAAAATGGTCAAGCATTCATGGCTTTATCAGTGCTTTGTTTTTGCCAAATGTTTTTCCGCGTTATTTTCATTTTTTATTTGCATCGTTAGCCGTTACAGGTTTGTTTTTATTTTGGTACGTTGGTAGAAAAAATTATCCGTTTGAAACCATTTTTCCGAATAACTATACAAGATATGATGTTAAAAAAATTGCTTATTCATTAACATTGGGTGCAAGTGTTGCGCAGTTTTTAATTGGTCCGATTGTACTTATTTCTTTGCCTTCGAAGGGTTTTGGATGGGGATTGTTAAGTATTATTTTATTAGGTGCTTCATTGGCATTAATAGCTATGTGGTGGATATGGAAAGCCTTGAGCGGTCCTAAAGAAGCCATTAATAAACGCTTCGGCGGTATTGTTGTATTAATGACTATTACCGTTTTATTTATGGGAAGTGGCAGACATGTGTACAGAGCTAATGCTTTAAATCCACATAGGGAATTAATGGCTATTAAAACTGCTGAATTTGAAAAATTATCAGCCAATGCTCGTCTAAATGTTAACAAGGATGAAGCATCACAATTGTCAGATAATGCATTAAGTCCGGTAGAAAAAGGGGCTGCATTGTTTAAAACCAATTGTAGTATTTGTCATCAAAAAGATACCAAATTGGTGGGTCCCCCAATAACCGAAATGGTAAGTATTTATAAAAATAATATTTCAGGATTAGAACAATGGATAAAAGCACCGGGTAAAAAAAGGCCCGATTATCCGCAAATGCCTACATTAAGTCAATTATCAGATGCTGATAGAGAAAACTTGGCAAAATATATTCTATCTGTTCAATAAAAAAAATGTTATGAATACTGTAATCTTTACTTTAGTAGCTTTATTATTAATTCTTTTTATAGTGATTCAAATTTTTCGCTTATATGCATATGTAATTGCCTTAAAAAAAGATGAGGCTTTGTTGAAGCAACATGTGCCGGAAGAGGAACACTATCAATTTATCAAGGGATTGTATTAAAAAATTATTGATTACAATGTTTTTAAGTATTCAATAATAGCTTTTCTGTCTGCTTCAGATAGTTCGTCCCCAAAATTGTGGCCGTAATTTCCATAGCCCGGTAAGGTAGTGTTGTAAATTTTTTTGTTATTAGCTTCTTGATGTTCTGTATAATTCCAACCTACTGATTCATAATTATAACTAGGTTTTATAAAATTTCGGCTCCAATATTTGGGACGCTTTTTACTATTTAAAACGCCTTCTAAGGTTGGAACAGAGCCATTATGAAAATAGGGTGCCGTTACCCATACACCATCTAAGGGTGGGGCTATATATCCGTTATAAGGTACTAATTTAGCCGGGTGCGCACCACCGGCAAACCAGCTTGTATTAAACCATTGTATGAATTGAGGATTTTGTTGATTGCTTTTGTATAACAAAGAATCTGTACCAATAATTTTTTCGGGAATAAGTAAGTTTGGATAATATGCATCAGCACCATATGAGCCATGACATTTACTGCATTTGGTGGTGAATAATAATTGTCCTTCCATTGCTAATGATTGATTGATTGGCTTTGGATATTTTGGCGGCTCTATAGTTTTGATATAAGCCAGTACATCAGCAAAATGTTGATATACTGTTGCTGCTTCAGTAGTATCTTTTACAGTAAGTAAATTACTAAGCATTAAAAATTTTCCAAAATCGCCTCGGCCAAAACCCGTATAGAACATTGCATTTTTCTTTTTTAGTAACCACCATGCAGGCGCATCGGTGGGTATTACTTCATTCGGAATTTTTAATAAAGCGGAATCACTCCATTGAAGCGTTACCGGGTTACGGTGTGCCACAAGTAAAATTGCTAACCTGTCTGCTGCGTTTACGCCTCTAACTTCAGTTTGTAAATCAGGATAAACAGTTTTAAATGATTGAACTATTGTTTGGGTTCCTTCAAATTGTTTGGGCGCTATTGTTTTTAGTAATTGAAAGGTGGCATTCGTAAAAATGTTACTTTGTTTTTTTGTGTTGCTGAAATCAATAAAACTATTACCAAGACCAACATACAATTGATTATTAAAAACTTGTGCATGGCATTGCAAACAATTTGGTACAACCATATCAATGCCTTGTTCGTTTTTAATTACATTAAAACCAAATGGAACAGTAGCGTTTTTACCGGTTCTGTTTAAAAGATTGGTATTGTCTTTTCCTGCAATTAATTTATAAAATTTATAAGGGAATCCGCTACTCACATAGTTGCCTGTAACCAGGTACTCATAGCCTTTTTGTGCATCACCAACTTGTTGTTGATAGGCAGGAATTGGTTCAGGCTTTTCACCATTATTCATTTTATTGGTTACGGTTGCCGATAAGGTTATGAACGCAATAATGCACAATATGCCCAACAATTGTTTCCTATGCATACCCACTAAATTTACTTAACAAACTTATTTAACAAGCTTATTAGTATTTTGTTAAGTTCAATTTTGGGGTGTATCTTTTTCTTTTTTAGTTAACAATCTATCAATCCAATTATCCAATGCGTTTTCTGCTTTTTCAGCCAATTTGTTAACTATTTTTTGTGCGTTTTGTTGAATGGCCGGAATTCCGAGTAAAGTAATTAAAATGTTTCCTTTTTTTAACAGCGGAAATTTTTGAAATAGCGCATTTTTTAAAAGTACCGGATAATTGTCCTGCAAATCATTCCATTGATTGGCAATAGTAAATTCCAACTCTTGCTTCTGCAATTTTAATTCATGAATAGCTTCGTTTAACTCGGTAAGATTCGATATATTTTTGGCAGCTTTCATAACTGTTTTTTTATTCATCTATATCACTCATTTGTTGCTGAATGATGATTTTAATGATGGGATTAATAAACAATTGCTTTCGGAACAGGGTAATTAATAAAATAAGTATTGCAAAAATTAATGCTGTAATGGCAAAGCCAATGGGTATATTTTGCAATAAGGCGCCTATCCAAAAACTAAAAGCAAAGCCGGCAAATAGCATTAAACCAAACAGAAAGAAAAACAATATAAGTAACCATATTAATAGTCCACCAATGGTTGCATTTTTTTTAACCAACTGCAGTTTAAATAGTTTTATTTGCACGTTAACATAAGCCGTTAAACTTTCCTTCGCTTCTTCTAAAAATTCGAAAATGGTGGTGTTACTGTTATCCATTTTTTTATTTAAAGTTATTCATTTTTTTATAAATGGAAGGTGTGCTTGCATAAATGCAATAAATACATCAGTTAATGCATCATTCATTAAAAATTAAAGCAGTTTGCAAATTAGCAGTAGCTAAATGAATCAGTTAAATTCAATTGAAAAAAATATTAAATTTATTTTAGTTGTTAATTAACACTTTTTATTGCCCCACCTTGTTTTTTCACAAAATAGAGTTGTTGATTTTCTAAGTAATGAATGGCTGATAAATCTTTATTATCTCTTACTGGTTGGATGTTGTATTTGTTGAATAGAACAAATTTGTTTTCAGATAAGTGATGTATGGCTTCAGGGCCAAATTGTTGCCAAAGTTGTAGAAAATGAAAAGTGGTTTCATATCCCTTCAACATCATATCAGTTGGGTTGGCATTTAATTGTGTTCTATATTGTTGGGCAATATTATTGTACAGTTGTGATGTTCTGTTATAATAAAATGGTGTGGTATAAACAATGGTGGTAGATGCATAGGCGGGTTGATCTAACCCTTGCATGGCATCCCAGGTGGGCATCCCCATAACTTCTATGTCATAATTTTTTGCATCACCTGCAGCCTTAATTAACTGCAATGCAAACATATCATTCAACGAACCACAAATAATAATATTTTTTTTCGTACTGTCTAAATAAGGCTTTACCTGATTAACCGTAAATGTATCGGGTAGTTGAACCGTTAAATATTTTAATGGAATACTATACGTGTTATGTAACATTTGCGAGAATATGCCTTGTATAATTTCAGCAGGCTTACCTTTTCGTGTAAACAACACAATTTTATCAAATGCATTATTGCGTTGTAAATATTTGTAAATACTGCTGCAATGAGTTTGCAGCGTTGAATTTAAAATAATGAAGTAGGGGTTGTTGTAAATACCGGCATTGTTGGGATAAGTTGCAGAAATTAACGGAATGTGCTTTTGTAAAGCAAATTGTGCCATTTGCATTAATTCATTCCTGTCGTTACAGGAAGTAATCATTAAATCAACCGGATTTTCTTCCAATTGCTGAAGAATGTTATGCAGTGAATGATTACTGCTCTTAGTGTCATATACCATTACTTCAGCATTCATGCCCTGTTTTTCTAAAGAATCAATAGCCGCCATAGCACCATTATAAAATTCTAAACCCGGCAACATTTGTTTAGGCAAATTCGCATCGCCCAATTTATAAGTATCGCCAATAAATGCAGAGTCCATATATATGGGTGAGAATATTGCTACCCTTATTGGATTATTCTGTGCAGGCAAAATATTGCTCAACAAAAGCACCATAACCAAGAAAACAGCGCGAAAAATAAATTTCATTCTAAAATTTTTTAAACTGAATTGGTGGCTTATTCTTTATCAAAAATTATTCCCATTCAATGGTAGCAGGCGGTTTGCTGCTAATATCGTAAACCACACGGTTTATTCCTTTTACCTGATTAATGATGGCGTTGGAAACACTGGCCAAAAAATCATAAGGCAAATGAGCCCAATCGGCTGTCATGCCATCAACACTTGTTACTGCACGTAGCGCTAAAGTATATTCATATGTACGTTCATCGCCCATTACACCTACACTTTTAACAGGCAATAAAATGGCACCGGCCTGCCAAACCTTAGAATATAAGTTGGCATTGCGTAATGCATCAATAAAAATAGCATCGGCTTGTTGTAATAAATGCACTTTTTCTTCGGTTACTTCACCCAAAATACGAATGGCCAATCCCGGTCCGGGAAATGGATGTCTATTGATCAGTTCTGCAGGAATGCCCAATTCAATACCCACTTTTCTAACTTCGTCTTTAAACAAAAATCGTAAAGGCTCAACCAATTCTAATTGCATATAATCCGGCAATCCCCCCACGTTATGGTGCGATTTTATGGTTTGTGATGGGCCATGCACGCTAACGCTTTCAATTACATCGGGATAAATAGTTCCTTGGCCTAACATACCAATGTCATTCATTCGTTTGGCCTCTCTGTCAAAAATTTCAATAAAGGTATTGCCAATAATTTTTCTTTTTTCTTCCGGGTCGGTTTTGCCGGCCAGTTTGGTATAAAAATGTTCTTTGGCATCAATTCCCACAACATTTAAATGTAGTTGTTGGTATGTATGCAATACTTGTTCATATTCGTTTTTGCGTAACACGCCATTGTCAACAAATAAACAGTATAAATGGTCGCCAATGGCTTTGCTGATTAAGGTTGCAGCAACAGTGCTATCCACACCACCACTCAAAGCCATAATAACTTTGCGGTCACCAATTTGTTTTTTTAATTGTGCAATACTTTCCTGCACAAAATTGGCGGGAGTCCAGTTTTGGCTGCAGCCACAAATGTTTACTAAAAAGTTGCGTATAATTTTTTTACCTTCAGTTGAATGAAATACTTCAGGGTGGAATTGTAATCCGTAAAGAGGATTGGGGCTATGATTACTTTGTTTAAACGCAGCCACCGGAATACTTTCCGTAGTAGCCAATACTTCAAAATGAGGCGGTAATTGTTGAATTGAGTCACTATGACTCATCCAAACCTGCGATTGTTGGGGTACACCATCAAACAAAGCATCTTGTTCATTTTTTAATATTAGTGTAGCTCTTCCGTATTCGCGTTTGTTGCTTTTGTTTACAACACCGCCATAGGTTTTTGCGGTTAGTTGTGCCCCGTAGCAAATGCCCAAAATGGGCAATGCTTTATTAAAATCGCTTATGGCAACTACCGGCGCTTTTTCTTCATTTACACTAAAGGGCGAACCGCTTAAAATAACACCCTTTAAAGTTTCATTTATATCGAACTGTTGATAGTAGGGAATGATTTCACAATACACGTTGGCCTCTCTAACGGCACGGGCAATTAATTGAGTATATTGGCTACCAAAATCTAGAATAATGATTTTTTCTGTCATGCGGCGAAGGTAACCCAAAATGGGCTTTCTACAGTGCTTCATCAATAGGAAATTCCAGCAAAACTGTTATGTTTATGTAATTATTTGTCCGGTCTTCAGGCGTAAAAACCATTGTTATTATTTGTAAGCCTTAAACGAAGTATTTACGCTTATTTTGAATACCAAAAGCCGGTATTATTTTCTTACATTGATTTACTTATATTCACAAACCTAAAAACTACTGCATGATACCTAAAATTCAACTATACACTATTTTAGCTTCGCTCATTTTTTTGTCCAGCGCCTGTAACTATTTGTTTGACGAAAGAGTAAATGGAAATGGGCACATTATTACCCAGCAACGTTCCATAAATGGCATAAACACTATAAAAGCCATTGGCAATTTTGATGTTTTGGTTGAACAGGATTTACCGGAAAATATAAGCATAGTAGCCGATGAAAATGTTATACCCTACATTTTAACCAATGTTACCGGTAATGGTACTTTAGAAATAAAAGCGAGAGAACATTATCGTTTAAATGCTACTCAACCCATTCAAATAAAAGTAAAACTAGAAAGTTTAGAAGGAGCTTATATAGTGGGTTCGGGAAGTATAACCGGAAACGGGAAATTTTCGGGTGCCAAAGAGTTACATACAGAAATTGCCGGTAGTGGTAAAATTAAATTGACAGTAAATACCCCTTCCGTTACTTCAAAAATTGCAGGAATGGGCACCATTAGCTTGGATGGTGAAACAAAAGATGAAACTATTTCCATTGCCGGTAGTGGAACCATAAAGTGCGGCGATTTGAAAGCAGAAAATGTAAACGTTAAAATAGCCGGAAGTGGCTCTGTTAATGTTTTTGCAGAGAATAAGTTAGATATTCATATTGCCGGAAGTGGTTCTGTTAATTACTCAGGCAATGCCACTGTTACCCAACATATTGCCGGCTCTGGAAACATAAGAAAAATAGATTGATATTATTATTGGTAATAGCAACCTCTTTTGCCCATTTTGGATAAATGTAGAACCAAATTATTTGAATTGAAGCCCTAAAATTTTACTTTTTTTGAAGAAAAAATGTAGCTTAAATAGGAAATATGATGTTGTGGAAAAGTTTTTTCATTACTTTGCTGTGTTAATACTTGAAACATAATGGAAAAAAACTACAGAATATTATTAGCCGAAGATGAACCCAAATTAGGGCAGGTAATACAGGAAGAATTAACAAGGCTTGATTATAGGGTAGATTTAGCCTACGATGGTTTAGTTGCCGAAAAGCTTTTTGCAGAGCATAATTATGCGTTAATATTGTTAGATATTAACCTGCCTTATAAAAATGGTTTTGCGTTGTGCAAGCAATTTAGAGAAACCAATAAGAAAGTTCCCATTATTATGCTAACTGCTTTGGGTGAAATTCAAGATAAAATGGATGCTTTTAATTTAGGGGCAGATGATTATATTGTAAAGCCATTTCATTTCGATGAACTAAATGCACGCATTAAGGTGGCTCTAAAACATGCTGAAACCACTGAAGAGGTTTTTGAAAATATAGAAATTGGTGATTTAACCATTGATTTTTCTACCAAAATGGTTACTAGGGCAGGGGTTGAAATACCTTTAACTGCAAAAGAATTTTCTTTATTGGCTTTATTGGCTAGAAATAGAGGAAAAGTTATTTCCAAGCAGCAAATTTTAGAAAAGGTATGGGATTTAAGCTTCGATACCGGCACTAACACCATTGAAGTGTATATTAGCTTTTTACGTAACAAAATTGATAAACCTTTTAACGATAAACTAATACATACCAAACCCGGATTTGGTTATTATATAAAATAATGCCCAAGCATTTATGAGTTTACGATTGCGCTTTGCCCTGCTTTTTACCATTTTTGTGGCAATCGTATTACTCATTTCTTCATTAACCATTTATTTTTTGTACTATAGCTATAGGCAGGCCGACTTTTACGATTTAGTGAAAAGTGAAGGGTTGGAGTTTTATGACTACGAAACCCAAATTTCTACTGTAAAGAATCGTATTCCCACCCAAAAATTGCAAATGCTGCACGAAACCATTTTGTGGGATGAAGCTTTGTTTTTATTGGATTCTTCCGGTAAAATCATCGATAAAATACCGGACACAGTTAATTATCATTTTACCACTTCATTTCTTGCCCATATTAAAAAAGTGGGGGAACATCATTATCAGGAAAATCAACGTCAGTTTGTTGCTATGTATATGCCCCAAACAAAACACTATATTATTGCATCGGGTGTTGATTTGGTAGGCATGAACAAATTAACGGACTTACGAATAATACTTACCATTGTATTTCTTGGGGGTTTATTATTAACCGCCTTCTTTTCATTTTTATTTGTAAATGGTGCACTGAAGCCACTACGGTTGTTAAGTGTACAAATGAAATATACAACTGAGCAAAACTTAAATAAACGTTTACCCGAAAGGAAAACACATGATGAGTTATGGCAAATATCGCAGAACTTCAACGAAATGCTAAGCCGATTGAATACTGCTTTTGAAAATCAAAAAAGCTTTGTACACCATGCCTCACATGAACTAAGAACACCTTTAGCCAGTATGTTATCGCAAACTGAGTCAGCCCTGAATAAAAAACTTACTGAGCAAGAATATAAACAGGTTCTGCAATCGTTAAAAGAAGATGAACTGAATATTATTGAACTAACCAATTCTTTGCTGTTGTTAGCTCAATATGAAAAAATGGCTGAGCAAAAAGAATGGCCGGCCATTAGAGCAGATGAAGTTATTTATGAGAGCATGGCCACTGTTCAAAAAATGATTCCGGAAGCATCCATTATGTTTCAATTTTCTTCTTTGCCTGATGATGAAAAAGAAATTTTAATTAAAGGAAATGAAGGCTTGCTAAAAGTGGCCATTATTAACCTTATTAAAAATGCCATTAATTATTCAACCGATAAAAAGGTGCAAATTACCTTGGTACCCGAAAAACAAAATATGAAAATTAAGTTTGAAAATACGGGTACAGTATTAAGTAGTGAAGAGGCAAATAAATTGATAGTACCCTTTTTTAGGGGAGCAAATGTTCAAAAAGTAAAAGGCTACGGATTAGGCTTATCAATCGTACATAGAATATTGCAACTGCATAAAGGCCAATTAACATACGAAGCAATTAACAACAACTTGAATTGTTTTACGATTGTTTTACCCAAAAATTGAATGAGTTACCCAAAAAAATAAAGCCCCCAAAAAGGAGGCTATATTTTGTTATTCAAAAAATTATATCATTTTACAAACAAGGCAAAATGGAATTAAGCAGTGGCTGCTGCTTTTTTCTTAGCTAATTTACTTTTTAAATTGGCAGCTTTGTTTTTGTGTATAACACCACGCTTAGCTAATTTATCAATCATAGAAATTACCTCAGGTAATTTATCTTTATACTCACTTTCAGTAGTTGTAGCTTTTAAACCACGAATAGCATTACGAGTAGTTTTACCGTAATACTTGTTTCTTTCTCTGCGTTTGGCTGCTTGCCTGGTATCTTTTTTAGTAGCTTTATGATTTGCCATTGTGACCTTTTTTTAAGGACGGCAAAGGTAAGGGCATTCAGGGAAAATTAAAAATTAAAATTCAAAAATTATTTTTTTCACATTAATTCTTTGGTCCTGTACTTAAATTATCTATAAAACTATTCAATAATTCGGTCGTTTTCTTATTGCAATGTACGATATTTGCACACCATTAAATTGCAAGCTCAATCTCGCACAAAATGAAGGATTTTTCATACATCACCAATTCGCATCCGGCATACATTGAAAGTTTATATCAGGAATTTGTTAAAAACCCTGAAAATATTGATCCGGATTTAAGAAAGTTTTTTGAAGGTTTTGATTTTGCCGTAGCTAACTCAAATGGTAGTATTAGCACTTCTGCTTCAGCTGCCACTGTGCCCGGTAATATTGATTGGTTAAAAGAAGTAAACGTATATCGGCTAATTTTAGGATACCGAAATAAGGGTCATTTAATAGCTAATACCAATCCAATTAGGCCACGTAAGGATCGTGGGGCTAATTTAAACCTTGAATTTTATCATTTAACGGAAGCTGATTTAGACCAAACCTTTCAGGTTGGTAATTTAATTGGATTAGGTGCCACTACGCTTCGTAACATTTTACAGCATTTGCAAAAATGTTATGCAGGACATGTAGGCATTGAATTCAAATACATTAGCGATCAAAATAAAGTGAATTGGTTATATAATGCCATTGAAAAACAGTTTTTTGAACCCATTCCGCTTAACCAAAAAAGGCGAATTTTAGAAAAACTGAATCAGGGAGTTATTTTCGAGAAGTTTTTACACACTAAATACGTTGGTCAGAAGCGCTTTTCATTGGAAGGCGGTGAAACTACTATTGCTGCACTTGATGCTATTATAAATACTGCTGCCAATAATGATGTGCAGGAAGTTGTAATAGGAATGGCCCACAGAGGCAGGCTAAATGTGTTAGCCAATATTATGGGTAAAACTTATGAGCAAATTTTTAGCGAGTTTGAAGGCACAGCAAAAGTGGATCAAACCATGGGTAGTGGTGATGTTAAATACCATTTGGGTTTTGGTAGTGAAGTAACAACCTTTGATAATAAAACCATTCACCTGAAATTAATGCCTAACCCCTCGCACCTGGAAGCCGTTGATCCCGTTGTAGTAGGATTTTCAAGAGCGAAAGCAGATGTATTATATAAAAGTGATTACGATAAAATTTTGCCTATCTTAATTCATGGGGATGCTTCTGTAGCCGGACAAGGAATTATTTACGAAGTATTGCAAATGAGCAATTTGAAGGGCTATTACACTGGCGGTACTTTACATTTTGTTATCAATAATCAAATTGGATTTACAACTGATTTTGATGATGCAAGAAGTGCTGACTATTCTACCTCAGTAGCTGCCATGGTACAAGCACCGGTATTACATGTAAATGGTGACGATGCAGAAGCAGTAGTAAAATGTGTAGAAATTGCAACTCGTTACCGTCAGGAATTTAATTCTGACATTTTTATTGATATGGTTTGCTATCGTCGCCATGGTCATAATGAAGGCGATGATCCTAAATATACCCAACCGCAACTGTACAAGTTAATTGATCAGCATCCCAATCCACGTGAAGTTTACGTGAAATATTTAATGGAACACGGCGATACTGAAGCTCAGGAATTGGCTAAAGAAATGGAGAAAAAGTTCTGGAACGATTTGCAAGAACGTTTAGATGAAGTAAAGCAAAAGCCGCTTCCTTATACCTATCAACCTCCGGAACTAGCTTGGAAAAGTTTGCGTAAAGCAACGCCCGATGATTTTATTCAATCACCTGAAACCGGTATTGCTGAAGAAGAAGTACGTAGGCTGTTCAAGGGCATTATGAGCTGGCCCGACGATTTTAAACCTTTGAAAAAGGTTGAAAAACTGTTGCAGGAAAAAATTAAATTACTGGAAACAGAAGATAAAATTGATTGGGCAACAGCCGAATTATTGGCTTATGCCAGTATAATAGTTGAAAACAAAATAGTGCGCATGAGTGGCCAGGATGTGAAAAGGGGTACTTTCTCACACCGTCATGCAGTTTTACGCGATGAAGAAACCAATAAAGGTTACAATCGTTTAAAGCACTTACAAGAACATCAAGAAAAATTCCGCATCTATAATTCATTGCTTAGCGAATATGGCGTTTTAGGCTTTGAATACGGTTATGCTTTAGCCAATCCGGATGCTCTGGTAATTTGGGAAGCACAGTTTGGCGACTTTAGCAATGGTGCACAAACCATGATTGACCAGTTTATTGCGGGTGGTGAACAAAAATGGAATAGAATGAACGGCTTAGTAATGTTACTGCCACACGGTTATGAAGGGCAGGGGCCGGAACACAGTAGTGCTCGCATGGAACGCTATTTGCAAATGTGTGCAGAATTGAATATGATTGTTACCAACATTACTACTGCTGCTAACTTCTTCCACGTATTGCGCAGGCAATTGGCATTTCCTTTCAGAAAACCATTAATTAATTTCTCACCCAAAGCTTATTTGCGGTATCCCGGAACCTACTCACATGTTTCAGAATTTACTGTTGGTGGGTTTAAAGAAGTAATCGATGACCCATCAATTACTGAGCCTGAAAACGTTAAAAAAGTGCTTTTCTGTTCCGGTAAAATTTATTACGAGTTGGCGGAAAGGCAAAAGAAAGAAAATGTTAACAATGTAGCAATTGTAAGGTTAGAACAAATTTATCCGATACCTTATCGTCAAATTGAAGCATTGCAGAAAAAATACAATAAAGCTACTTGGTTTTGGGTGCAGGAGGAACCTTTAAATATGGGCGCCGCCACATTCCTGAAAATGAATTTAACACAACTTAATTTTGGTATTATTAGTAGAAATGCCAGCGCAGCCACAGCTACGGGCTATTCTAAAATTCATGCACAGGAACAAGCTGAAATTATTAATACCGCTTTTAGTATTTAAGCTGATGCACATAGAACAAAACGTACAAGTGTGCGACGCAACAAATGCTGCAACAAGTAATAAAGCCGATAACAAAACACATTAAGTTTATTTTATGATAGATATTAAAGTACCAACCGTAGGAGAGTCAATCAGTGAAGTTACTTTACTGAAATGGGTTAAAAAAGATGGCACCTATGTTGAACGAGATGAAGTAATTGCTGAATTAGAAAGTGAAAAAGCAACATTTGAGGTGAATGCAGAAAAAGCCGGCATTTTAAAAACCATGGCGAATGAAGGTGATACAATTTTAATTGGTGCAGTTTTAGCACAAATTGATGATACTGCCGAAAAGCCTGCCGGTACACCTGCGCCTTCAGTAAAAGAAACACCGGTGGCAGAAAAAAAATCTGCTGATACTGCCGCTGCACCTGCACAATCGCCGGTAACTGCAGTGCCTAACAACATAAAGGCCACCCCCGTTGCCAGCGCAATTATTGCCGATAAAAATATTAATCCCGCTCAAATTACCCCTTCCGGTTTTGGTGGTAAAATAGTTAAACACGATGTGTTGGATGCATTGGCTAATCCCGGTAAAAAAGCTTTTTCAGGTGCTGAATTGTTTTCGCGTAATGTGCGCAAAGAAAAAATGAGCAACCTGCGCAAAACCATTAGTAAACGCTTGGTTGAAGCCAAAAACACAACTGCCATGCTTACCACCTTTAATGAGGTGGATATGACTCGCATCTTAGATATTAGAAAAATACATAAAGATAAATTCAAAGAAGCGCATGGTGTGAACCTGGGCTTTATGAGTTTCTTTGCTAAAGCTTCTGCCATTGCATTGAGTGAATGGCCGGCAGTAAATGCTTTTATTGATGGTGATGAATTAGTTTATCATGATTATGCTGATATTAGCATAGCTGTTAGTACACCTCGTGGCCTTACTGTTCCTGTTATTAGAAATGTGGAAAGCCTAAGTATGGCGGATATTGAAAAGAAGGTGGTTGAGCTTGCTGCAAAAGCCCGCGATAGCAAATTAACTGCTGAAGAATTGCAGGGTGGTACCTTTACCATTACTAACGGTGGTGTATTTGGCAGCTTAATGAGCACACCTATTATTAATATTCCACAGAGTGCTATTTTGGGTATGCACAAAATACAAGAGCGGCCAATGGCTATTAATGGCAAAGTGGAAATTCGCCCTATGATGTACTTAGCGCTGAGTTACGACCACCGTGTTATTGATGGAAGAGAAAGCGTGAGCTTTTTAGTGCGTATAAAAGAGTTATTAGAAAATCCGGAATTACTGCTATTTGGAAAAGATCCGGTTAAGACTTTGTTGGAATTATAAAATTAAAGTACAAAACTTTTTTTGGCCGATTGATTACATTCAATCGGCTATTTTTATGTTCAATAATCATTCTTTTTTTCATTCATGCGCTATCAATCATATTTTAATACCGCACTCAATATCATTAATGCTTATCATGGTGAGATGCCTTTAGCGCATTTTTTAAAACAATACTTTGCACTGCATAAAAAGCATGGCAGCAGCGATAGAAAAATGATTACAAAAGCTTGTTATGCTTATTATCGGTTGGGTAAGGCTTTGCAGGAATTGAATAACGCAATGCGATTAAAAGTTGCTTTGTTTTTGTTGTGGGGGCACGAACAGGAATGGCAAATTGTTTTTCCCGAAAACTGGCTGCAGCAAGAATATGATACGCTTGCAAAACGTTGGAAAATTTTGCAAACAGCTTTTCCAAACCTACAATACACTGCAATTTTTCCTCTTCAAAGTGCATTGTCTGAGAATATTCATTCAACTGATTTTTCCGCTGCTTTTCTACTTCAACCGAAAGTTTTTCTTCGCATAAGGCCCGGAAAAGAAAATGAAATTATAGCCATACTGCAACAACAAAAAGTAACTTACACCCAGTTAAATAAAACTTGTATTGCATTAGAACAAGGCATGAAAATTGAAAATATATTGCCCCTTAATAAAAATTGTGTCATTCAAGATTACAGCTCACAAAGAGTAGGGGAGTTATTACAATGCATTCCCCATGATTCAAAATCATTGGCAGTTTGGGATTGCTGTGCAGCCAGTGGTGGAAAATCAATTTTAGTAAAAGATACGTTGAATGCAATTCAATTAACAGTAAGCGATATAAGGCAAAGCATTTTGCACAATTTGCAGCAAAGATTTGCCGTTGCCGGTATTAAAGACTATGATTTATTTTTAGCAGATGTTTCAAAACCATTAACACCAGCATTAAAAAATCGGTATTATGATTTAATTATAGCCGATGTACCCTGCAGTGGAAGTGGAACCTGGAGCCGAACACCTGAGCAATTGTATTTTTTTTCTGAACAACAAATAGAGGAATATGCCCGGTTGCAACAAAAAATTGTACAACAAGTAATACCACAATTAAAACCGGGAGGCTTTCTACTTTACATAACCTGTTCGGTATTTAAAAAGGAAAATGAAGAAATGGTACAGTATATATTGAAAAATTTCCCATTGTCATTGATGAAGCAACAATTAATGGAAGGTTATCAGATGCAGGCAGATACCATGTATGCCGCTTTATTGCAACGAAACTGATTCCTTTTTCAATTATACTTTTAATCCAATTGGCTGCGCATTATGGTGCCGCCCCCAATTACATCATTGCCTTCATAAAACACCGCACTTTGCCCGGGTGCAATGCCTTTAACATGTTCAAAAAATTGCACTTCAATGCCTTGGTCATGATTGAATAAATGGCTAAAGGTGCCTTTATCTTTATAACGAATTTTAGTCACTGCTTCCATTCCATCTTCAATGCCATCGTATTTTATAAAATTAAGGCGGGTAACCAGCATTTTGTTTTGTTCCAGGTCTTTTTCATCACCCAAAACAACCGTATTGGTTTCAGGGTGAATGGCAGTAACAAAAGCCGGTTTACCTAAAGCAATGTCAAGGCCTTTCCGTTGGCCAATAGTGTAAAAAGGATAACCTTTATGTTGCCCCAATTTTTTACCATGTTTATCAACAAACCAGCCGCCGCTTACTCTTTCTTCTAATCCTGCTACTTTGTTTTTTAAAAATCCTCGATAATCATTATCAGGTACAAAGCATATTTCATAGCTTTCGCTTTTTTTGGCCAATTCGGGGTAGCCAAAATCGTGGGCCATTTGCCTGATTTCTGTTTTATGATAATTGCCTAAGGGTAAAATGGTTCTGCTTAATAAATCTTGTTGCAAGCCCCATAATACATAACTCTGGTCTTTGGTTTCATCTTTACCTTTTGAAATAACATACCGTTGATTATTATGTCGGTAGATAGAAGCATAATGACCGGTAGCTATAAAGTCGCAGTTAAGAGCATTGGCTCTTTTTAATAAAGCGCGCCATTTAATATGTGTATTACACATTACACATGGATTAGGCGTACGTCCTGCAATGTATTCTTCAACAAAATTTTCAACTACAAAACTGCCAAATTCTTCTCTTATGTCTAAAATGAAGTGAGGGAATCCATGATGCACTGCTGCTTGCCTGGCATCATTAAAAGAATCTAAATTACAGCAGCCGGTTTCTTTACTGCTACTGCCGCTGCTGGCATAGTCCCATGTTTTCATGGTAATGCCTACCACTTCATATCCTTGTTCATGCAGCATTAAAGCGGTAACAGTACTATCTACTCCTCCGCTCATGGCCACCAATACTTTTCCGTGTCTGCTCATAAAATATTCAATGCATTAAGCGTGCAAAGATACAAATTGTTACTCGATTAGATGCTGCCTGTAATTTTGGTGGTATATATGTATTTTAGTTGCTATGCCGGGCTTAAATGTTTAATTGTAAAATTTGTTGAATAAAATGCACTGCATAATTTAACAGACAATTAATTGTTTTTTATTATTTGTGAATTTTTGAAACACACCATTTAGAAGTTTACGGTACGTAGAACAAATTTTCCTGAATAACCATGGTACTCAAAATGGCAATATTGCAATACATCTCTTCCTAAAATTCCCTGATAGGGTTCTCGACTAAAATTTCCTTCCAAAACATCTAACGGTAAACCTTTTTGTAAAAAAACAGGTAAATATAACAGGCACCGATATTTTTTAAGTTGAACTCTTCCGCCTGCACCTTCAACTTGTGCTAATTCACTGTATTCGGGCAGTTGTAGCGATTTTATAATGGAATTATCTAAACCGGAAATGCTAGCCCCCGTATCAATTAACAGTTGAACTGTTTTAAAATGTACGGGTTTATTATGATTCTTTTTATATAAAAATATTTGTTCATTTGTGTATATTTCGGCTTCAATTATCGGTCCATATTCGTTTAAATGGCTAACTATGTATTGTTGTTGCTGAATGTTTTTCTTCATGATTAAAAGCTACAACTTTTTTCAATAAACATATCATTTTTTTTATGTTTATGTATAAGACTAAATATGTTGAACAAATTTTCCTGCAATTACTTTTTTCAGACTTAATTTTTTTTCATTAATTTCCCATTTTATGTTTTTTACATTATATAACGACAAAATTTTGGGTTATGATTAAACTTCAGGTAATTGGCAACCTTGGTAAAGATGCTGTGGTGAATGATGTGAATGGTAGGAAAGTCATTAATTTTTCAGTAGCACATACCGAACGATATAAAGATGCGCAGGGTGCACAAAAAGAACGTACGGTTTGGGTGGAATGTGCTTATTGGACTGATAGAACGGCTATTGCCCCTTATTTAAAAAAAGGTACACAGGTGTATGCTGAAGGGCAGCCTGATGTGCGCACTTACACTACTCAAGACGGGCGACAAGGGGCCTCTCTATCATTGCGTATTGCTAATATTCAGTTATTAGGTTCAAAATCCGAAGGAGGAGCAAGTGGGGGTAACAATGCTGGTGGAACAGCTTATGCTTCTAATGCTGCTACAATGGATTCGATGACGGATGCAGGTGCTGAGCAGCCTACCGATGATTTACCGTTTTAATGCCATGAAATAACTGCTTATAGGCCGGATTGATAAAATCCGGCTTTTTTATTTGTTTTATGGATGGGTGTTTTTTAAATTTTTCCAACATATTAACGGCTAAAACATTTATTTGCAGCAAGCATTGTATAAATTGCCTTTTTTTCTAGTAAAAATATCATTGAATTCATGTTGGTATCCTATTCTACTTTATTTCAGTTTACGAAAAATACTTTTTTACAAATGGGTTGTAGTGAACAACATGCACAAATGGCTACAACCGTTTTATTATCAGCTGATGTTAGAGGCATTGACAGCCATGGTGTTGCCAGATTAAGTGGTTATGTAAGATTGTGGGAAGCAGGGCGAATTAATGCCACACCGAATATTCGAGTTGTACACGAAACACCTTCTACCGCTGTGGTTGATGGAGATGCCGGATTAGGTTTAGTGGTTGCCCCTTATGCCATGAATGTGGCCATTCAAAAAGCACAACAATGTGGAACCGGCTGGGTAAGTGTTCAAAATAGCAATCATTTTGGAATTGCAGGCTATCATGCCATGATGGCTTTAGAATATGATATGATTGGTATTGCCATGACAAATGCCAGTGCACTTGTTGCACCCACATTTTCAATTGAGAAAATGTTGGGAACTAACCCTATAGCAGTAGCTATACCTGCCGGAAAGCAGCCTCCGTTTGTGGCTGATTTTGCCACCACCACTGCTTCTAATGGAAAACTAGAAATTTTGCAACGCAAAAATCAAGCAGCGCCATTGGGCTGGGTACAAACCGTTAATGGTGAGCCTACAACCGATGCAGCAATTTTGAAATCGGGAGGTGCTATGTTGCCCCTAGGAAGTGATAGAGAACATGGTAGTCATAAAGGTTATGCATTAGGTAGTATTGTTGATATTTTTTCGGCTGTTTTAAGTGGTGCATCTTATGGCCCATGGGTTCCACCATTCCCGGCTTATGTGCCTATGCCGGAAAATATGCCCGGTAAGGGACTTGGTCATTTTTTTGGTGCAATGCGGGTTGATGCTTTTAGGCCGGCAGAAGATTTCAAACATCATATGGATAACTGGATTGAGCGTTTCAGAAATGCTAAACCTGTTAATGAAGCGCAAAAAGTACTAATACCCGGCGATCCGGAACGTGAGTTAGAATCTATCCGTATGAAATCAGGGATTCCTTTACTGGAGCCGGTTGTAAATGATTTAAGAAATATTGCCCAAAAAATGAATATTGATACCGGTTTTTAAATGCATAAAATAAGTTGTGCTTTGGCAACGTATTTGCTAAAATGAATTTGTTTTTAATGAATTGTTGAATGATGGGTAACTATGTTAAAATGATTAGAACTTTAATAATTGTGCTTTTGCTTTGCACTGTTAGTATAACAAATGCGTCACCGCTATTTAACAATGGAACAATAAAAGCAAATCAATCAGAATTACTTCCGGTTCAAAAACGCGTTTTACAATATTTAAATGTCCAAAAATGGAATGAGTTATTTCCGCATCGCTTTGGTATAAAGAATGGTCAATCTTCAAACGATTTTTATTCCTTCAATGCATTTTTACAAGCGCTTCAGTATTTCCCTGATTTCTTAAATACTAATGATAAAGTTTTGCAAAAAAGGGAGTTGGCGGCTTTTTTGGCAAATATGGCTTATGAAACCGGGGGTGGGTGGCCTACCGCACCCGATGGTTATTTTAAATGGGGATTGCATTTTGTTGAGGAACAAGCATGCCTTAATGGTTGTCAACAATATTCAGATACTTCAAAAAAAAATTGGATGCCGGTTCCGGGAAAATCGTACCATGGACGAGGACCCTTACAATTAAGTTGGAATTACAATTATGGTCAGTTTAGTGAATTTTTATTTGGGAATAAAGACTCATTATTGCAACATCCCGAAATAGTAGCTACCAACGGGGTAGTAAGTTTTGCTTCTGCTTTGTGGTTTTGGATGCATCCGCAAAAGCCCAAGCCTAGTTGCCATGAGGTAATGGCAGGCATTTGGAAACCTAATGCATATGATAGTTCACGCAATATTTTGCCCGGCTTTGGTACGGTAATCAATATTATAAATGGCGGTATTGAATGTGGAAATAATAAGCCATATACTCAATATAGTCGTATGGGGTACTACCAATATTTTTGTAATTATTTGCATGTTACACCCGGTCCAAACATCGGATGTGCCAATCAAAAACCATTCAACAGGGTATTATAACTTATCGTGTAAAGGTATACGCCCAATAAATTAAGGCAAACTGCAATAGAGTTCTAATGAAAGCTATTTTCTTGGTAATAGTAATTTTTCCCCATTTAAAAGGCGCCAATTGTTGCATATGGATGTGAACGGGGAAAAAACTTGTAAGCATAGCCATAATTAGCCAGGCAGCCCAATACCTGGTGGCATCAAAATAAAGTGCTATTCCCAAACCAATTTCAAATAGTCCTGCCGCATAATTTAACCACCATTTTAAAGGGAAATAATCAGGCATGATTTTAATATATATTCTCGGGCGAATAAAATGATTACAACCTGCTGTAACATACAGCATTATCATTAACCATAATGATATAGAATGTGCGTTCAGGTTCATTTTATTGCTTTTATAATCTACTAACGTTTGTTATTTAAAAAGTGCAATGCTATATGCATATTGCCTATTACTTTTGCAAACAATTTAACGAAAATTGGTTAAAGCTACTTATTCGTTAAATATAAATTTTATTTTATTTAAAAAATACAGCAGGCAACTATGAAAGTAATGAAGTTTGGCGGCACCAGTGTAGGCAAACCGGAAAGAATGCACCAAGTGGCGCAACTAATAACTCAGGGTAATGAACCCGTAATTACCGTTTTAAGTGCATTAAGTGGTACTACAAATGCTTTGGTTGAAATAAGTAACGCATTATCTGTTGGCAATAAAGAAGAAGGCAGAAAACTTATTGAACAATTAGAAGGGCATTATCAGAATTTTATTCAATCGTTGGTGCAACAGCCTCAATATTTGCAAAAAGCCAAAAGTATTGTAGCGGAGCACTTTGAGTTTTTACATATCATTACCCGCATTTCATTCAGCGATGCATTGAATAAAGATATTTTGGCGCAAGGTGAATTAATGAGTACTCGTTTATTCTCTGTTTATTTAGAAGAGCAAGGAATTAATCACGTTTTATTGCCGGCACTCGAATTCATGCGCATAGATGCTAATGAAGAACCTGACTTACCTGCTATTAAAACAAAATTGAACGATTTATTACGACAATACCCTTCCGTTAAATTGTTTATTACCCAAGGATATATTTGTAAAAATGCACGTGGTGAGGTGGATAATTTAAAGCGTGGTGGTAGTGATTATACTGCTTCATTGATAGCTGCGGCTGTGAATGCAAGTGTTTGTGAAATTTGGACGGATATAGATGGTATGCACAATAATGATCCACGTGTAGTAAATAAAACTGTAGCCATAGAACAACTTAGTTTCGATGAGGCTGCTGAGTTAGCTTATTTTGGGGCAAAAATTTTACATCCTACTTGTATTTGGCCTGCACAGCAACAAAATGTGCCGGTTAAGTTATTGAATACTATGCAACCTTCAGCAAAAGGCACAACTATAATGCATGAGGCTGGAAGTGTTGGTGTAAAAGCAATTGCTGCCAAAGATGGTATCATTGCCATTAAAATTAGAAGCAGTAGAATGTTATTGGCCTATGGTTTCTTAAGAAAAGTTTTTGAAGTGTTTGAAAAATACAAAACTTCTATTGATATGATTACCACTTCTGAAGTGGCTGTGTCAGTTACAATTGATCAACCTACTTATTTAAAAGAAATTGTTAGAGAATTAGAACCTTTTGGTGTAGTTGAAATTGATACTGAACAAACAATTATTTCTATTGTCGGTAACCAAATAGCCGAAACGAAAGATGTGCTGAAAAAGTTATTTGATGCTATTCACACTATTCCTGTTCGTATGGTAAGTTATGGCGGAAGTCCACACAATATTTCATTGTTAGTACCATCCGGTTATAAAAAGGAAACTTTGCAACTATTGAACAAAGGTTTATTTGGTTTAGAGTAGATGCAGATAAAATATCTAAGTTTTCAAAAAAAAAGACTGCTCGCATTTGCGGCAGTCTTTTTTTCAAACAACTATTTTAATTAAAGTATCAATAAAGCATCGCCATAGCTAAAAAAGCGATATTTATCTTTAATAGCTTTTTTGTAAGCTTCCATAGTTAATTCATACCCTGCAAAAGCACAAGTCATAATTAAAAGACTTGTCTTTGGTAAATGAAAGTTGGTTACTAAACTATCAGCAACGCTAAATTCATAAGGTGGGTGAATAAAATGATTGGTCCATCCTTCGCTAGGTTTTAATAATTTTTGTGCAGTAAAGCTACTTTCCATGGCACGCATGGTAGTGGTGCCAATAGAACAAACTCTATGACCTGTTTGCTTAGCTGTGTTTACAATACGGCATGCTTCTTCTGTTATTTGATAGTATTCTGCATCCATTTTATGTTTGCTCAAATCTTCTACCTCAATTGGGCGAAATGTGCCTAAACCGGTGTGAAGTGTTACTTCAGCAAAACGAATACCTTTAATTTCACAACGTTTAATTAATTCTTTACTGAAGTGAAGGCCGGCAGTAGGTGCAGCAACAGCACCTTCGTATTTTGCATAAACAGTTTGATAGCGTTCTTTATCCTCCTCATCAGGTTTGCGCTTAATGTATTTAGGCAGGGGTGTTTCACCTAAGGTTTCCAACATTTCTTTAAAACTGGCATCATCCCCATCCCATAAAAAGCGTATGGTACGTCCACGGCTGGTGGTATTATCAATTACTTCAGCAACCAATTCCTCATTATCACCAAAATAAAGTTTGTTACCCACCCTAATTTTTCTGGCGGGGTCAACAATTACATCCCATAAACGATTGGGTTTATTCAATTCACGAAGTAAAAAAACTTCAATTTTAGCACCTGTTTTTTCCTTTCTACCATACATTCTGGCCGGAAATACTTTGGTGTTATTGACAACAAACACATCCTTGTCGTCAAAATAATCTAAAATGTCGCGAAAGTGTTTGTTTTCCATGTTGCCGGTTTTACGGTCAACTACCATCATTCGGCTGTCTTCTCTGCGTTTGGTGGGGGTTTGGGCAATTAAATTTAGGGGTAAATCAAAACGAAATTGTGAAAGTTTCATGTGTCATATCTTTTTTAAATGATAGCCACATTCAGTTTGCCGCCGCCTTACGGGGCGACTCGCTTCATGTTACGGCATGAATTTTTGAAGTTGGCAAAGTTACCATTATTTGCGCTTATTACAAAACGAATGTATAACTAATAGAATATTTTATAATATGGCATTTATCAATTCTTGGGTGTATGTACTGTTGGCATTTTGAAATATCTGCTCAGGCGTACCCATAGCTTCAATTTTGCCTTGGTACATAATCATAATTTTATCACATAAATATTGTAAAACACCCAAATCGTGTGAAATGAAAATTGCACTGAACCGGAATGAATGTTTTAATTCATTAATTAAATTTAAAATTTGAGCTTGAACACTAACATCTAACGCAGCAACACTTTCATCAAAAATGATGAATTCAGGTTTTACCGCCAAAGCCCTGGCTATTACTACTCTTTGCCGTTGCCCACCACTGAGTTCCCTGGGATATTTATGAAAATATTGTGCCGGTAATTTTACTTTCTCCATGAGTTGTAAAACCTGCTTTTTGCGCTCTTCAGCCGAATGGTATAATTGATAAACCTTCATAGGTTCGGCAATGGCTGCGCCAATGGTTTGCCGTGGGTTTAACGCAGCATACGGATCTTGGAACACCATTTGTATGGCTTGTTTTGTGTGCTTGGTAATGGGTGCATTCTTGAAATAAATAGATCCTTTCGCTAAGGGTACAATTTGCATAATGGCTTTTGCTAAAGTGCTTTTACCACAACCACTTTCGCCGGCTATGCCAAAAATTTCGCCTTGCAATACTTCCATTGAAATTTGTTTTACAACTTCTTTGGCAGCAATAGGTTGTCCACGCCAATTTTTCTTTAATACATAGCTTACGCAAACATTGTTTAATTGAAGAATAGGTTGTTTTTCATTGTTTTCTTTTGTTGAATAAAAGGGGTTTGTAATTGCTGATTTATTTATTTGTTTTTTTTCTATTATTTCCCCGGTAGGTAATTCTTCTATAAAGTCTTGTACCAATGGCAAAACTTCATTATGTTTATAATTGGAAGGACGGCATGCCAACAACGCCTTGGTATAAGGATGCTGCGGGTTATTGAATATTTGTTGGGTGGTATTGCATTCTACCATATGCCCTTTATACATAACCATAATTTTATGGGCATATTGCTTTACAACTCCTAAATCGTGGCTAATGAATAATATTCCTATGTTTTGACTTTTTTGCAGTTGCTGCAATAAATCGAGTAGTTTTTTTTGTACTGTTCCATCCAAAGCAGTGGTGGGTTCATCACAAATTAATAAATCGGGTTGGCAACTCATGGCCATAGCAAGCATTACCCTTTGCTTTTGGCCACCACTTAATTGGTGAGGGAATTTTCTGAAAATGCTTTCAGGATCTTTTAATTCAACTTGTTGCAACAATTCTATTGCTTTTTGTTGCGCTTTTTTTGAAGATATGGTTACATGCGTTTGTAAAGCTTCTACAATTTGAGCACCGCAAGTCATTAAAGGGTTTAATGATGACATTGGTTCCTGAAATACCATGCCTATTTTATTACCTCTTATTGAACGTAATTGCTTGTTAGAAACTTTTAGTAAATCAATAGTTTCGTTATTCACGTTCAAATAAATGTGACCATTTTTATAATGAACCTGCGAGCCGCTTATTAATTGTAGAACTGATAAGGCGGTAACCGATTTTCCGCTACCGCTCTCACCAACTATGGCTACCCATTCCCCCTTTTGAACAGTTAAACTAACATTTTTAATAGCCGAAGTTGATTGGTGATAATGTACAAAATCAACTGAAAGTTGGTCTATATTTAATAATGGGTTGAACATTACGCTAATTAAACCATTTTTTTGCATACAATTTCTAAAAATTTGCAATATTGTTTAAATAGTGTTTATGCAAAATGCTGGTAGGTTAATGTTTGCGTAAATTTTAAATTTGTTATGCTTTAGTTGGATGGCAAAGCACTAATTTTGCTGAACTAAATTTGTTGGCTCAGCCCATTTATTATGATTAAGTTAGCCTGGTGGAAGATATTAAGTTTTGTTTTATTAATGTACACTTGTACTATGGGTTTTTTGGTAAAAGTGCCAACACCACCGGGTGTTCCTTTGCAGCAAAGTATCCGTAATTTATTTTTCCACGTACCAATGTGGTTTGGAATGAACATTTTGTTTTTAGTGTCATTCATTTATGCGATTAAATACTTGCGTAATCCCTTAAAGAAATATGATGCCTATTCACTTGAATTTGCCCGAACCGGAATTGTATTTGGTATATTAGGTTTAATTACAGGTGCTATTTGGGCAAAATATCAGTGGGGAGCAGCATGGAGTGGTGATGCGAAGCAGAATGGTGCTGCCATTGCCTTATTAATTTATTTGGCCTATTTTGTTTTAAGGGGGTCTTTAAATGACGAAGAGAAGAAAGCTAGGGTGGGTGGCGTATATAATATTTTTGCATTCTTCATGTTGTACCCATCTATTTGGATTTTACCCAGGTTAGTAGAAAGTTTGCATCCGGGTGGGTTAGGCAGCGATGGAAATCCTGCTTTAAATGGAAACGATTTAGATGCTTCCATGCGTTTAGTGTTTTGGCCGGCAGTTTTTGGTTGGACCTTATTGGGCGTTTGGATTACAACTTTACGCATACGCCTTTACTTTATTAAAGAAAAAGCTTATAACTAATGATACAAAAATCAAAATTTTGGCTACTCACTTGCGCATTTTTACTAATTAACTATGTTGTATTGGCACAAACCAATGTGCCGGATGATGGCAGTTTAATGAAAAGCAATGGAAAGATTTATGTAGTTATGGCAGTAGTTATAGTTATTGTTTTGGGTTTGTTTATATACCTCTTTGCTTTAGACAGGAAGTTGCGCCAAATAGAAAAGGATAAATAAAAAATAAATTAAATGCTTTAAATTTATTATTTTTAAAAACAATTTCTTCATAAAATCGATATATTAATATTAAAACGATTGATTATGTCAAATGAACAGTACAGCTTTTTTCATAACGTTGAACGCAGTTTTGATAAAGCAGCAAAATTTACCAAATGGGATAAAGGTTTATTAGAACAAATTAAAGCCTGTAACAGTGTTTACAGAATGCGTTTCCCCGTAAAAATGGATGATGGTAGAATTGAAGTAATTGAAGCTTATCGTGTGCAACACAGCCAGCACAAAACTCCTTGTAAAGGTGGTATTCGTTTTAGTGATGCTGTTGACCAAGATGAGGTGATGGCTTTGGCAAGCTTAATGACTTATAAATGTGCCATTGTAAATGTGCCTTTCGGTGGTGCAAAAGGTGGTATTAAAATTAATCCCCGGAATTACAGTGCATATGAGTTAGAAAAAATTACGCGCCGCTACACCAGTGAATTGGTTAAGAAAAATTTTATTGGCCCCGGTATTGATGTTCCGGCACCTGATTATGGAACAGGAGAAAGAGAAATGGCATGGATAGTAGATACTTATGCTTCATTAAAACCCGGTGAATTAGATGCTGCCGGTTGTGTAACCGGAAAGCCTGTTTCGCAAGGTGGTGTTAGAGGAAGAAAAGAAGCTACCGGTTTAGGAGTTTTTTATGGTGTTCGCGAAGTGTGCAACATGGCCGATAGAATGAAGAAGTTAGGATTAACACCCGGTGTTGAGGGCAAAAAAGTAATTGTTCAAGGTTTAGGTAATGTGGGTTACCATTCTGCCAAATTCTTCAGAGAACATGGTTCAATAGTAATTGCCATTGCTGAATATGAAGGTGCCATTTATAATGCAAATGGTTTAAATGAAGAAGAAGTTTTTCAACACAGAAAAGCAACCGGCTCAATTCTAAACTTCCCCGGCGCTACCAATATAACCAATAGCAAAGAAGCATTAGAAATGGAATGCGATATTTTAATTCCTGCCGCATTGGAAAATGTAATTAATGAAACCAATGCAGATAGAATTAAAGCAAAAATTATTGGTGAAGCGGCTAATGGTCCTTTAACTCCTGAAGCTGATGCAATTCTTAATAAAAAAGGAGTTTTAATAGTACCTGATATGTATTTGAATGCAGGTGGTGTTACAGTATCTTATTTTGAATGGTTAAAGAATCTGTCGCATGTACGTTATGGCCGTTTAGAAAAAAGATTTACCGAGAATATGAATATGCATATTTTAAGCCAAATGGAAAATTTAACCAGCAAAAATGTATCCGAAGCAGAACGCAAATTCATATTACATGGTCCTGAAGAAGTTGACCTTGTACATAGTGGGTTAGAAGAAACCATGATTACCGCTACTCAGGAAATTATGGAAATTTGGAATAACAATCCTGAAATACCCGATATGCGCACTGCCGCTTATGTTTGTGCTATTAATAAAGTGGCTACTTCTTATAATGAATTGGGTATATTCCCATAGTAGTTATCAATTATTTTATAAATAAACGAGGCTGGCTTTAAGTAGTCAGCCTTTTTTATTTGATTCGGTACAGGCAATGTTATGTTGGAACAGAAATAGGCAAATTATTCAAAGAATCAGCTCATTTATTTTTCAATTATAAATAGTTGTAAATTGATGAAAAATAATTGGTGCCATGTTAAAGTACTTATCGGTTATCTTATTACTTCCTCTGTTTTCTATGGCACAAACTCCTAATTGGATCAATAAAATATTAAGCGATAACCTTATTCGGTTACCTGTTTATTCGGTAGATACAATAAGTACGCATATGCTGTATCTACCTATGGCATTTGGTCAATCTAATTTTTTGGATACCAATGGAGTTAGTCATTTGCAAAATGCCGATATTTTATCTGTTGATTTGGTATTTACCGATTATCCTGCATCCAATAATTTGTTTGCATTAAATGCAGCAAGATTTATATCTTTATTGCAATTAATTCCATTTATTCATCATCAAAGTTTTACGCAATGGAGGGTAATTCGGCAAATGGATGGGAAAGATGCAAACAGTGCCGCTTTATTAAAACACGGGTTCGTTATTCATTATAGAAATTCGGTTACTTTAGAAAACAGGAACAAAGAATTAATTCAAATAAAACAAACTGTTACATCATTAACAGAAATAAAAAAAACAAATGCAATTGCTAAGGCAACTGCTTCATCAGAACCTATTACAAAAAAACAGAAAGTAAGGTATTGGGACGAAATTTATGGGTCAACATCAAGCCCTGCTACTCCCACGTTTTATATTAACAACAGACCTTTGTTGCAAGTTGCAGATACCCCCTTTATTCATTTAACCGAGTTTGATTCAAGTTTTAGTATTCCAACCAATATTGCCATTCAAAAAAGAATATTAACGAGAAGACAAGTACAGCAATATCAAAAAACGCAGCAACTATATTGTTTAGTAGGCCCACCCAGAAAATGGGAAGAGGATACCCCCAAACGAAGCAATCCTTCTACCAATGCCATTATTGCTTTGCCCGATACAGGGTTGTTACACAGTTTAAAAAGTTTGCCTTGTAAAAATGCTTTAGTCATTGCAGATGTAACGGCCAGTATGTCATTATATACTATTCAACTGTTACATTGGTTACAGCAAATGGATAGTTTGCATTGTATATCCACATTTGCATGTTTTAATGATGGTAATGACATAGTTACTGAAAAAAAAGTGGTGGGTAAAACAGGTGGAGTATATACTGCCAAGTATGTTAATATGGCAGCTGCAGCCGGTTTAATGGAATTAGCCATGCAAAAAGGATCGGGTGGTGATACGCCTGAAAATGTTTGTGAAGCTATTATAAAAGCCCTTGAAGCATGTAACAATTGCGAAGAGGTTTTTCTTATAGCCGATAATTATGCGCCGGTGCGTGATATAGTATTGGTGAATCAAATAAAGAAACCAATACAAATATTGGTATGCGGGGGGCAAATAGGTGTGCACCCGGATTATGTTACCATTGCAGCCACTACAGGTGGAAGTTTATATTTTCCCAATTTAGTAGTGAAAGATTTTAGTGCACTAAAAAATGGCGGTGTACTCAAAATTCGGTCACTTCCATATAAACTTAATCAAAAGGGAATGGCAGAAGTGGCACCAGGCAATAGTCCAATCAATTAATAGTCGGGTAATTGATTTAATGCCACGGCATTATGAGTATCCCAGCAAAAGGTTTCATTCCCGTTCGTTAATACTAAAAATTGGCATTGTAACTTTTGTTGATAACTTAGAATTTGATCAATCGTTTGGATTGATAATTTTACTTCCATTTCTTTACATTCTATCAGCATCCAGGGTAAATTATTTTTATAAACAGCAATATCGAAGCGTTTTTTTTTATCGTTTAATGAAATTTCTTGTTCTACAGCTATTAGCGAAGCCGGATAATTTTTTTGATGCACTAAATAGTTTAAAAAATTTTGACGTACCCACTCTTCAGGGGTAAATAAAATCCAACGTTTTCTGTAAGTATCAAAAATAAAATTCTTATCGTTCTTTTTTTTTATTTGAAAGTTCGGTGGCGGATATTTAAGTTGAATTATCATGCAAAAAGATTAAAAATTTCGCTAAAGAAGCATAAATATAGTGTGCTAATATTTTTTTTGAAAGAATAATATTATTTGCCAAAAACTATTACTTTTATCGGTTAAACTAAAAGGGGTAGGTGGTAATTTAGTTTTTTGCCGACGAATAGCATTTTATTCAACAAATAGTACATTATAAAAAAGTTATGAAAACAAAAGCAGAAATTGTTAGAAATTGGTTGCCCCGCTATACTGGCGAAAAGTTAGAAAACTTTGGGGAATACATTCTATTAACCAACTTTAGTAATTATGTTGAAAAATTTGCCGAATGGAATAATGTAGAAGTGGTAGGTAGAGACCGCTCATTTACCTGTGCTACTGCAAATGATATAACCATTATTAATTTTGGCATGGGAAGTCCCGGTGCAGCAACGGTAATGGATTTGCTTTCAGCCATTGAACCAAAAGCTGTTTTATTTTTAGGGAAGTGTGGTGGTTTAAAAAAGCGTAATAAGATAGGCGATTTAATTTTGCCAATTGCTGCTATAAGAGGCGAAGGAACTTCAAATGATTATTTTCCGCCTGAAGTTCCTGCATTACCTGCATTTGCCTTACAAAAAGCAATTTCAACCACCATTCGTGATTATAAGGTAGATTATTGGACCGGAACTGTTTATACTACTAACCGAAGGGTATGGGAGCATGATGAAAAATTCAAAGAATACCTTACTAAAATAAGGGCTTATGCTATTGACATGGAAACTGCAACCATTTTTACCGTTGGTTTCTTCAACCATATACCAACCGGTGCTTTATTATTGGTAAGCGATTCGCCAATGATACCGGAAGGGGTAAAAACTGAAGCAAGTGACAAAAAGGTTACCAGCAAGTTTGTTGATAGGCACATTAAAATTGGCATTGATTCTTTACTTCAATTAAAAAATAATGGATTAACGGTAAGGCATTTGCGTTTCTAGTCTTTCCATAAAAAGGGAAACAAAATGTAGGCGAGAATGATTACCATGGCATCTAAACCGGTCATTAACGCAATCATTTGCCATAAACCGCCTTGCACAACACTTGCAAATCCTATTGAAGAAATTTTTATTAAAAGTAGTAATTGTGGAATAATAATAGGGAAGCCCATTATAGCCATTAATGCAGCTTGTTGTTCTGCTTTTGCTGCAATAGCGGCTAAAAAAGTAAATACCAAGCTTAAACTAATTCCGCCCAGCATACTTATTCCAATAAAAGCAGTGGCATTGGCTAAAGGGTTTCCCAATAATACGGTAAATACTGCCAAGCTTAACAAACTCATTAGCAGCATGAGCAGAGCGTTGAAAATAAGCTTGGCAATAATAAAATCGCCGGCTCCGGCAATGGAATAAAAGTAAAGCATTCTGCCTCTGCTTTCTGCTAAAAAACTTTTAGCTACCGCATTAATGCAAATGAACAATTGAATAACCCAAAATAAGGCATTCCATACCTTATCTTCTGGCTGCCCCATGCTTAAATACACTACAAAAATGGTTGAGGCAACATATAAAAGAATACCATAAAAAGTATATTGCTGCCTGGTTTCCAGCAAAATATCTTTTTTAATTAAAGCAATTATATGTTGTTTATTCATTAAGGCTTAATTTGATGACATTTTCTGCAGCGAGGTTCATATATATCTTTTTCACCTAATAAAACTTGCCCCATTTGATCTGTTTTACGGTGTGATATGTTGGCAATATTACCACATACTACACAAATGGCATGCAGTTTAGTAATGTAGTCTGCTTTAGCCAATAAATTGGGCATTTGGCCAAATGGGTTACCCAAATAATCCATGTCTAATCCGGCTACAATAACCCGTATGCCACGTAAAGCCAATTTTTCACAAACCTCACTAATTTCATCATCAAAAAACTGGGCTTCATCAATGCCTACCACATCAACATCTTGTGCTAATAATAAAATAGTTTGCGAGTTTTCAATAGGAGTTGAGGCAATAGCATTGGCATCGTGGCTAACTACATCCTGAGCATCATATCGCGTATCAATGGCCGGTTTAAAAATTTCAACTTTTAAATTGGCTATTTTAGCTCTTTTCAAGCGCCTGATTAATTCTTCCGTTTTACCACTAAACATGCTGCCGCATATTACTTCTATCCAACCAATTTTATCGCCTTTAATATGTGGTTCTATAAACATTTTAATAAAGTGTTAATTGAAAAAAGCTTGTTAACTTAGCCATCATTTCAAACCTCAAATGTATTACATACTATGCAAACTGTAGATACTCTTCTTCATAAATTAAATGAGCAAAGAGCCGCAGGCGAACCCGTGGTTAATTTATTAACTACCATTCAACAATTATGGACAGCCTTACAGGAAGAGATGACAACGGTTAAAACTGAGCATGCTTTTGTTTCTGTAGTAATGCCTTTTCAAACTCCTATCACACAACAACAATCACCTCAATCCATAGAACAAAAAGTTCATACAAATGCCATTACTGATGATAGTTTGAAAAGCAACACTTTCATTAAAATTAATGCAACAGTTGGAACAAAGGAAAAAATGGATATGCCTAATGTTTTTGAAAATGTAACAAGTTTAAATGATAAATTAAAACCACAACAAAAAGAATTGGCTGCCGCTTTACAGGAAACACCTATTAAAGATTTACGAAAAGCAATTGGTATAAATGATCGCTATCTGTTTGTGAAAGAGTTATTTAATGGCGATGAAAATTTATTTGAAAAGAGTATTAAAACAATTAATAATTTTTCACTTTACCCCGAAGCTGCTTTTTGGGTGCAAAAAGAATTACAACAAAAGTTAGGCTGGAAAGATGATAATGAAGTAGTAGCTGTTTTTAATCAATTGGTTAGGCGCAGGTTTTCTTGAATAAATTGAATGATGCCATATGTTGAACCAGCATGTTGCAAAACGAAATTGCCGGCACTGTTGCAAACTTTACCATAGTATTCGGGGTCGGATAATAATTGAATGAAAATTTTTTCTAAGTGAAGCGCATCTTCAATGCTAAAAGCACCACCCACTTCAATAAGCGATGCTGCTTCTACGAATTTATCGTAAACCGGTCCAAATACTACCGGTTTAAAATAAACAGCGGCTTCTAATACATTGTGTACACCATCATCGCCAAAGGCACCACCAACATAAGCAATTGTAGCATAGCGATACAATTTGCTTAGCATACCAATATTATCGATAATTAAAACATTTTTATTTTCTGCGGTAACTCCCGCCAATAAATCTGAGTAGCAAATATGATGCTTATATAAGTTTTTACATTCGGCAATTCTATCTTCATCAACCTCATGCGGCGCAATAATGAAAAATAATTCCTGATGGGTATTTGCAAAATGATCAAGCACCTCATCATCTTCCGTCCAAGTACTTCCAGCAACAATTACTTGTCGGTTATCAATCAGTTGTTCAATTAAGTTATTCTCGTAAAATTCTTTAGCTATATGTATTACTCTATCAAAACGAGTATCGCCCATTACAGTAGTTTTTTGTTCTAATCCAATTTTGGTTAACAGTTGATTGGATTGCTCATTTTGAACAAACAAATGTTTAAAGCAATGTAGCATGTAACGATGTAGCCCACCATACCATTTAAAAAAAGGTTGGTTGCTTCTAAAAATTCCCGAAACTAAAATTGCCGGGATATTTTTTTCGTGAATGCGTTTTAAATAGTAATACCAAAATTCATATTTCACAAAAACAACTAAAGAAGGCTGTACAATTGATAGCCATTTTTCGGCATTTTTGCTGCCATCTATCGGTAAATAAAATACCCAATCGGCTATGCTGTCGTCTTTTTTGGCTTCATAACCCGATGGTGAAAAAAAAGAAACCAGAATTTTATAGTTTGGAAACTTCAATTTTAACTGTTCCATTAAAGGACGTCCTTGCTCAAACTCACCAATACTTGCACAATGAAACCAAATGATTGGTGCTTTGTTGTTTTTTAAAGCCAAAGCTAATTTTTCAAAAATATCTTTTCTGCCCTTTAGCCACAAAGCAGCTTTTTTATTGCCGCCTTTTATAACATGGGCAACAAATACGTAAAGGCTTAAAAAAAGGTTATAAAAAGGTAATTGCCACTTCATTGTAACCACAAATAAACACTTTTATACAATTACCTGTACCACTTATGGCATGAAATATGTAAAACTGTTTTCAATTATGTTTTTGTTTTACTTTTGCCGCACTTAAATGAAGCCCATGAAGCCTATACAAATGGTAGATACCAAAGGCCAGTATCTGAAAATAAAGCAGGCCATACAACAAGGAATTGAGGAGGTTTTGGAAAGTGCTGCTTATATCAATGGTCCTGCAGTTCAAAGATTTACTCAATCACTCAATCAGTACATGGGTAGTAAACACACTATTCCTTGTGCCAATGGAACCGATGCTTTGCAAATTGCCCTTATGGCATTAGGGTTACAACCGGGCGATGAAGTAATTACCCCATCGTTTACTTATATTGCTACTACCGAAGTAGTGGCCTTGTTGCGTTTAACCCCCGTTTTTGTTGATGTAGATCCGGTTACTTTTTGTATAGATCCGGAAGCTTTGCAAAAAGCAATTACACCCAAAACGAAAGCAATTGTGCCCGTTCACTTATATGGACAGGCTGCTAATATGGAAGCTATTATGGCTATTGCTAATGCACACAATATTTATGTAATTGAAGATAATGCACAAGCTATTGGTTGTGCTTATACGTTTAGCAATGGCAAAACTGTTAAAACCGGCACCATCGGCCACATTGGTTGTACCTCATTTTACCCCAGTAAAAATTTAGGTGCTTATGGAGATGGGGGCGCTATTTTTACCAACGATGATGCCCTTGCCGAAAAAATTAAGATGATTGCTAATCATGGACAAAAAGAACGTTATTATCATGAAGTGGTGGGCTGTAATTCCAGATTAGATGCTATACAAGCAGCTATTTTAGATGTTAAATTGAAACATTTAGACGAGTATATTGCTGCTCGTAATGCGGCTGCAGCATTTTACAACAATGCCTTTGCCAATAATGCTGCAATCACAATTCCGGGAGTGGCTAATTATACCAATCATGTGTATCATCAATATACTTTAGTATTGAACGGAATAAACCGCAATGCATTAAATACTTATTTGGCCGAGCAAAAAATTCCTTCAATGATTTATTATCCTGTACCGGGGCATAAACAAAAAATGTTTAGCACATTTGGTTTGCCTGAAGTGAATTTGCCTGTTACCGATTGGCTTACTGAAAGAGTTATTTCTTTACCCATGCACACAGAATTGGATAATGAACAATTAGAATATATTAGCTCACACGTTTTAAAATTCGTAAATAACAACATATGAAGATAGCAGTAGTTGGAACCGGATATGTAGGTTTAGTTTCCGGCACCTGTTTTGCCGAAACCGGTAATCATGTTACTTGTATTGATATTGATGAAAAAAAAGTAAAAAAGCTGGCATCTGGAACCATCACTATTTATGAACCCGGCTTGGAAAAAATATTTATTCGTAACTTAAATGAAAAGCGTTTAGATTTTACTACCAATTTAGCTGAAGGCATAAAAGATGCACAAATTATTTTTTTGGCTTTGCCTACACCGCCGGGTGAAGATGGTTCGGCCGATTTGAAATATGTGTTGGGTGTAGCAAGTGAGTTAGGTAAGTTATTAACTGATTATAAAGTAATTGTTGATAAAAGCACCGTGCCTGTTGGTACTGCCGAAAAAGTTCGGAATGCTATAGCTGAACATTACAAAGGTGAATTTGACGTAGTAAGCAATCCCGAATTTTTACGGGAAGGCGTTGCTGTTGATGATTTTATGAAACCCGATAGAGTAGTAATAGGAACTACCTCGGAAAGAGCACGTAAAATAATGGGTGAACTATATGCACCTTATGTGCGTCAGGGTAACCCCGTTATTTACATGGATGAAAAAAGTGCAGAATTAACCAAATATGCAGCCAATTCATTTTTGGCAACTAAAATATCATTTATGAATGAAATTGCGCAGTTGTGTGAAAGATTGGGTGCTGATGTAGATATGGTTCGACGGGGTATTGGTAGCGATGAAAGAATCGGGAAGCGATTTTTATTTCCGGGTATTGGTTATGGCGGAAGTTGTTTCCCCAAAGATGTTCAGGCTTTAATTAAATCGGCTGAACAAGTGCAGTATGATTTTAAAATTTTAAAAGCAGTTGAAACAGTTAACGAAAATCAGAAATTACATTTATTGCCTAAAATAAAGCATTATTTTAATAACCAACTAAAAGGTAAGCACTTCGCAATTTGGGGCTTGGCTTTTAAACCCAATACCGACGATATACGCGAAGCACCGGCTTTATACATTATTAAAGCATTATTAGCTGAAGGTGCAACTGTTACCGCATTTGACCCTGAGGCCATGCATAATGTAAAACAACAAATTGGTAATGTTATTGAATATGCTAATGATCAGTACAGTACATTAAACAATGCAGATGCTTTAATAATTGCTACCGAATGGAATGAATTTAGAACGCCTGATTTTGATATGATGGTTCAAAAAATGAAACATAAAGTTATATTCGATGGCAGAAACTTATTTGATGTAAAAGCAATGCAGGATAAAGGTTTTTATTACGAAAGTATTGGCCGTCCAAAAATGTAAATAAATGGAAAAAAAGCGCGTATTAATTACCGGCGCAGCCGGATTTTTAGGGTCACATTTATGCGATAGATTCATTAAAGAAGGTTACCATGTAATTGGAATGGATAACTTAATTACCGGCGATTTGCGAAATATTGAACATCTTTTCAAATTACCGGATTTTGAATTTTATCATCATGATGTTTCTAAATTTATACATGTGCCGGGTCGCCTAGATTATATACTGCATTTTGCTTCACCGGCCAGCCCCATCGATTACTTAAAAATACCTATTCAAACACTGAAAGTAGGCTCATTAGGTACGCATAATTGTTTGGGATTAGCTAAAGAAAAGAAAGCACGCATGTTAATTGCTTCTACTTCTGAAGTTTACGGTGACCCATTGGTGCACCCGCAAACAGAATCCTATTGGGGAAATGTAAATCCAATAGGCCCCAGGGGTGTGTATGATGAAGCCAAACGTTTTCAAGAAGCTATTACAATGGCTTATCATACTTATCACGGATTAGAAACCAGAATTGTGCGCATATTTAATACATATGGGCCCCGTATGCGGTTAAATGACGGCCGTGCTCTACCTGCATTTATAGGCCAGGCTTTGCGTGGTGAAGATTTAACGGTTTTTGGTGATGGTAGCCAAACGCGCTCTTTTTGCTATGTTGATGATTTAATTGAAGGAATTTATCGGTTACTTTTAAGTGATTATCCTTATCCGGTGAATATTGGTAATCCTAACGAAATAAGTTTAAAAGATTTTGCTGAAGAAGTTTTAAAACTTACAGGTGCAAAGGTGAAAATAGTTTATAAGCCTTTACCTGTTGATGATCCTAAACAAAGACAACCTGATATTTCCAAAGCGAAAGAAATATTAGGATGGCAACCTACCATTGATAGGAGTGAAGGCCTAAGAAGAACCTACGAATATTTTAAACAGTTACCAAAAGAAGAATTGTTTAAACAACCGAAAGAATTTACACAGCATTAATTGCAAAATTCAATTGCGTATGCAACCCAACCCCACGGTGGCTATTATTGGTATGGGCTATGTAGGCCTTTCGTTGGCATTGGCTTTCGCAAAAAAATTTAAAGTGGTTGGTTATGATATTGATGTAAATAAAATTCAATTACTACAACAAAACATTGATCCCAACCAAGAGTTTAATGCGGAAGCATTTGAAGCATTAAACATAACTTTTTCGAATGATGAACAGTGCTTAAAAAACTGTTCATTTTATATTGTAGCGGTACCCACCCCCGTAAATGGGGAGCGTATTCCCAATTTAACACCTTTGCTTAAAGCTTGCCATACGTTGGGTAATGTTATTAGTAAAGGCAGTACCGTTGTATTTGAATCTACGGTTTATCCGGGTTGTACTGAAGAAGATTGTATTCCTGTTATTGAACAGAACAGCGGATTAAAAGCCGGCGAAGATTTTATGTACGGTTATTCGCCCGAACGAATTAATCCGGGTGATAAGCAACACACTTTACAAAAGGTTATAAAAGTAGTGGCCGGATGTAATGAAACTGCTACTAAGCAAATTGCGACTCTGTATGGGGCAATAGTTGAAGCGGGTATTCATATTGCGCCTAATATTAAAACGGCCGAAGCTGCTAAAATTATTGAAAATACTCAACGTGATTTAAACATTGGTTTAATGAACGAGTTGTCCATGATTTTTGATAAAATGGAATTAAATACCCATGAGGTGTTAGCAGCTGCAGCAACAAAATGGAACTTTATGCCTTTTACACCCGGATTGGTGGGTGGGCATTGTATTGGTGTTGACCCTTACTATTTAACTTACAAAGCTGCGAAGTTAGGCTATAACTCACAAATTATTACCGCTGCACGAATGATTAATGATGGTATGGGCAAATACATTGCCGATAAAATTATTCAGCATTTAATTGTTGCGGTTGATGTGGTTAAGCAGGCTAAGGTGTTAATTATGGGTGCCACCTTTAAAGAAAATGTGGCCGATATTCGCAACGCAAAAATCGCAGATGTGGTAACAGCCTTGCAGCAACTTCAAATTCAGGTGCATGTTACTGATCCCAGGGCTAGCCATGAAGCATTATTAAAAGAATATGGTTTCGGATTGATTGATCAAATACAAAACAATTACGACATTGTGGTAATAGCCGTAGCGCATAATGAATATAAAGCATTGGATGATGCCTATTTTGCCCAAATAACTTTGCCGCATGCTTTAATTGTTGACGTGAAAGGAATTTATGCCAACAAAATATTTTCCAGAAAATACTGGACTTTATAAATTTCGAATATGGAATTACCTCTTATTTTAGTTACCGGTAAAAATGGGCAAGTAGGAACTGAATTACAGCAGTTATCGGAAAAATTTGCCCAACACTTTCGTTTTGTTTTTTGCGATAAAGAGGCACTTGACATTTCGAACGAAACTGAAGTGTTACAACTTTTTCAGCAATATAAACCTGCGTTTTGTATTAATTGTGCAGCATACACTGCCGTTGATAAAGCCGAAACTAATCAGCAACAAGCCTATGCCGTTAATGCTGATGCTGTTAGTTATTTAGCTAAAGCTTGTTCAAAATATAATGCTGTATTGGTTAGTTTCTCAACCGATTATGTGTTTGATGGTACTGCTACTCAGCCTTATTTACCCGACAGTCTAACCAATCCCATAAATTACTATGGTTATACAAAATATATGGGCGAAAAACTGGCATTAGCAAATTGCGCCAAAGCCATCATTATAAGAACATCATGGGTATATAGCAGCTACGGCAACAACTTTGTTAAGACCATGATTCGACTGATGAAAGAAAAAAATGAAATTGGCGTTGTAAGCGATCAGTATGGAAGTCCAACTTACGCGGCCGACTTAGCATTAGCAGTCATGACAATCATTACAACACTTAGTACCCAATCATTGCAATCAGTTCCTTACGGAATTTATCATTATGCTAATCAGGGTATAATTAGTTGGTATCAATTTGCGTTGGCCATACAACAAAATATGCAGTTGCAGTGCAAAGTAAATGCCATTACAACGGCACAATTTCCAACTGCTGCCAAAAGGCCGGCATACAGTGGTTTAAATACCGAAAAAATTACGCAGGTATTTGGTATTCGGCCACCCGAATGGCAAAATAGCCTGCAAGCCTGTTTACAAATTCTAAAAAAATAATATTTCAATTACTTTATGATAATGAAAGCAACCAATTTAGTTTTCGTATGTTGTATTATAAATTTTATTTTTAAACCTTAAAACCTCATTTATGCAATTACATCCAGGCATGCCTGCGCCCGATTTTACTTTGTACGATACTGAAAAAAATCAGGTTACATTAAGTTCATTCAGGGGTAAACAGGTTATATTGCTATTTTTTCCAATGGCATTTACCGGAGTATGTACTAAAGAATTATGTTCTGTACGCGATGGTATTGCTGTTTACAACAATGCAAATGCCGTTGTTTTAGGCATTTCTGTTGATTCGCCTTTCACATTGGCTAAGTTTAAAGAAATAGAACAATTGAACTTCCCTTTATTAAGCGATTTTAATAAAGAAGTTTCTACAGCTTATGGAGCAATATATGATAATTTTATTGGTTGGATGAAAGGCGTAAGTAAGCGTGCTGCTTTTGTTATTGATGCTAACGGCATAATTCAATATGCCGAAGTGTTGGAAAATGCCGGCGAGTTACCTAACTTTAATGCTATTCAACAAACGCTGGCAGCCTAATGCCTTTATTTATTTGGTTTAACTGTATTTTAAGGGGGTATAACTTGTTAATGCTCCCTTAATTTTTCTACAAGCCCTCCTGAGAAGTTCATACAAATGTTGTAGTAATTGTTAAGGCACTATATTTTTTCAATCCTTATTGCTAACTTAGCATTGTTTAAGTGTGCTTGAATGATTAAACTTTACTTAACTTTTTTATTTGCTTTCAGTTTTTTTGCAGGTAATGCTAATCCTGAAAAAAGCCCGTTTCCCGATGTTTTCGATCAGGTAAAAGTAGTGACTGTATATCCTAATCCCGCTACATCATTTGTAAATTTTGAATTCGAATCCAATCAAAATTATAAAAATTACACACTGTATATTTTTAGTTTCATTGGCAAAAAAATGAACGAGTATGCCGTAGATGGCAATAAAATAACTGTTCCTTTAGATGAGTATTACCGTGGTATGTATGTTTATCAATTACGCAATCAAAATGGCATGATTGTACAATCCGGTCGTTTTCAGGTGGTGAAATAATGGATTGGTTCCTATTTATCTCTTACCTCAACAATTAAAAATTTTAGGTATTCCGTATTTTCCAGTCCGCGAATAATAGGATGGTCATTGGATTGTGTTTGGAAAGTAACTTGCCTGATTTTTTTTCGTGCATCTTTAGCAGCCCATTCAATGGTTTGCAAAAACTGTTGTGCATTCACCAAATTGGTACAACTGCTTGTTACTAAAAACCCACCATTCGCCACCAATTTCATTCCTCTTAAATTAATTTCTTTATAACCATTCAAAGCATTTTGAATGTTTTGGCGGCTTTTTGTAAAGGCCGGTGGATCTAACATTACCACATCAAATTTTTGTTCCTCTTTAGCCCATTGCTTCAATACATCAAATGCATTGGCAACTTCAAAGTGGCAAATGTTTTCTAAATGGTTAAGTGCAGCATTGCGTTTGGCTTGTTGTATGGCTGATTCACTAATATCAATGCCTTTTACGGAAGTGGCTCCATAATGTGCAGCATGTATTTCAAATGTACCGGTATAGGTAAATGCACCTAATACTTTTGCTTGTTTTACTATGGGTGCAATGGCACTTCTATTGTGTTGTTGGTCTAAAAAATAGCCGGTTTTTTGGCCATTTTCAATATCAACATAAAATTGCAAACCATTTTCTCGTATAATGATTTCCGTTTCAAAGGGAGCCGATAAAAAACCTTTTTGTTGAGTTAATCCTTCTAATTCGCGAACCGGAACATCATTACGCTCATAAATGCCTTTGGGTTTAAAAATTTTTTCCAATGCATCAACAATGGCGGCTTTCCAAACATCTGTTCCCAAAGCCAATGTTTGTATAACAAAATAATCATTAAACTTATCAATAATAAGGGCAGGTAGTTCGTCGGCTTCGCCAAATACCAATCTGCAATTTTCGTAATAACCCAATTTTTGACGGTATTGCCAAGCGTCCAAAATTCTTTTATAAAAAAAATGCGCATCAACCGGTTCTTTTTTCCTGGTTAATAAACGAACAGCAATTTGTGATTTAGGGTTAAAATAACCTATTCCAATCCATTTTTTGTCAATTGTATAAACTTCAACTAAACTGCCAGCTTTAATGCTATCAGGGGGTATTGGTTGCAATTCATTACCAAAAATCCAAGGGTGGCCACCGGCAATTCTTTCATTCATTTTTTTGTTTAAAAAAACCTTCGTCATTTTGCAAAAGTAAGCGCAAGTACTGCCATTTTTGCTGCTTAAGTTTAATTGGCAAAAAAATTGCCTTACAGGTAACACTTCAAATTTGAGCTATGCAAGGAAAAGAAAAACATCACAAACACGTAAATGAGAAGGAAAATCAGGTAAATGAAACCGATTTAACATTAAATACTGACGAAAATGCAGCAGGATCTGCTCATTTAAATGAACCTGTGGCAGAACAAGGCCAAATAGAAAAGTTAGAAGCTGAAATTCAAGAACAAAAAGATAAATATTTACGTTTATTGGCTGAATTTGAGAACTACAAACGCCGAACAGCCAAAGAACGTATTGAATTGCAACAAACTGCCGGAAAAGAAGTTATAATGTCATTGTTGGAAGTTTTAGATGATTGCGACAGGGCAGAGAAGCAATTAAATGAATCGGATAATATTGCTTTGCAAAAAGAAGGCATACAGTTGGTTTTCAATAAACTGCGCAATATTTTGCAGAGTAAAGGTTTAAAAGTAATGGATAGTTTACAACAGGAATTTGACACTGAAAAGCATGAAGCCATTACTGAAATAGATGCGCCTACAGAAGCATTAAAAGGTAAAGTGTTAGATGAAATTCAAAAAGGATATTATTTAAACGACAAATTAATTCGTTTTGCAAAAGTTGTTGTAGGAAAATAAAATTTGGTAGTTTCTACTACTCCACAATCCAAAAATTATGTCAACAAAAAGAGACTATTACGAAATTTTAAACGTAACAAAAACAGCTACTGCTGAAGAAATTAAAAAATCCTATCGCAAAGTGGCCATGCAATATCACCCTGATAGAAATCCCGGTGACAAGGCCGCTGAAGAAAAGTTTAAAGAGGCAGCAGAAGCCTACGAAGTGCTAAGTGACCCGGATAAAAGGGCTCGATACGATAGGTATGGTCATCAGGCCTTTGGCCCCGGCTCAGGTGGATTTGGCGGCGCTCAGAATATGGAAGACATTTTCAGCCATTTTGGTGACATTTTTGGCGATGATGTTTTTGGTAGCTTTTTTGGTGGCGGAAGTTCAAGACGCGGTAGTGGCAGTAACAGAAGACCTACAGGCCAAAGAGGTAGTAATCTTAGAATAAAGATTAAACTGAACTATGAAGAAATTGCCAATGGTGTGAACAAACAAGTTAAAGTAAAAAAATATGTAGTTTGTTCAACTTGTGGTGGCAATGGTGCAAAAGATAAAAGCAGTATTCAAACCTGCGCTACTTGTGGTGGAACAGGCCAAGTTCGCCGAGTTACCAATACTTTTTTAGGACAAATGCAAACTGTTACTACCTGTCCTACTTGTAATGGTGAAGGAAGTACTATTACCAATAAATGTACTGCCTGTAAAGGTGAAGGTAGGGTATATGGTGAAGAAACTATTTCAATTGATGTGCCTGCAGGCGTGCAAGAGGGTATGCAATTAAGTATGAGCGGAAAAGGCAATGCAGGTGAACGTGGTGGAATGCCCGGCGACTTATTAATTCAAATTGAAGAAGAACCACATCCAGAATTACAACGCGATGGATTGAATGTTGCTTACGACTTACATATTTCTATTCCTGATGCTATTTTTGGAACACAGGTTGAAGTGCCTACCATTGATGGTAAGGCTAAAATTAAAATACCGGCCGGTACACAAAGTGGTAAAATATTTCGGTTAAAAGGAAAAGGTTTCCCGGAAGTACAAGGCTATGCTAAAGGTGACCAACTTATTCATGTAAATATTTGGACACCGCAAACTGTTTCTGCTGAAGAAAAAGCAATGTTGGAAAAGTTAAGTCAAAGCCCCAACTTCAAACCTCAACCCGGAAAAAATGAAAAATCATTTTTCGATAGGGTGAAAGAAGCCTTTCAATAATTGGATATAAAACCTATTATAAAGCCCCTAATTAATGAAAGCGTTAGGGGCTTTATTGTATGTGTATGAATTTAACAAAATCATTAACCCAATTGCCTTATTTTTTGAAGAATGCCTGTGGTTGAAAAACCTTCTATAATAGGATTAATAAGCACCTTCCCACCATTGGCCATTACTTCTTTTGCACCTACAATGGTTTCAATGGTATAATCTCCTCCTTTCACTAAAACATCGGGCATTAAAGCCTCAATGAGTTGTAAAGGCGTATCTTCTTCAAAAATTATAACTGCATCAACCATAATTAATGATGCTAGTATTAATGCTCTGCTATGCTCATTATTTACAGGCCTGTCATTTCCTTTTAATCGTTTGGTACTGGCATCACTATTTACCCCCACAATCAAATAATCGGCTGCTTCAGCAGCTTTAGATAATGAGGAAATATGCCCTTCATGTAAAATATCAAAGCAACCATTGGTAAAGGCAACCGTTTTATTTCGCATTTTCCATCCGGCTCTTATTGCTTTTAACGCATCTAAATGAAATATTTTTTGTTGAATTGCTTGTGTGTATCGCATATTAATGAATTGTAGATGGGGTTTGTTGTGGTAATCTTTTTTTATTGTACCAAGGCAATAAACCAAGACATACAAAGCCCCAAAGTAAAATAATAATAAATTGTGCAAACCATTGTAAAGTTCCATTGGCATATCCTATTCCATAGGCAACACCATTTTTTTCCAATACCATGGCCATAAAGTAAGCATAGGCACCAATTCCGCCGGGTGTTAGTATCATACCAATACTGGCAAATGCCAGAGCAGAAAAAGCAACCGGAAAGCTTAAACCGCTGGTGCCAATAGTAGCATAAAAACCAATCCATGTGCCTAAAAGATATAATAACCAAATAGCGGCCGAATAAAATATGAACAAACCTTTTTGTTTGATATTCTTAATACTGATGAGTCCTTCCCAAATTCCTTTAATAATTTTTTTAATTTGAATTACGATTTTAAGATGTGCAAATCGTTGAAACCAGTGCCGGATAATAAATATTACAACAATTAATACCAATATGGCAATTCCTAATTTGCGCAGCGATACGCCACCCGATTTAGATTGAAACAGTTGTTTGACTAATTGAATGGCATAATCGCCAATAATTTCATATTGGGTTAAAAATGCTAATATGAAAACAATGCCTAAAGAAAGTACATCAAAGGCTCTTTCAACCACAATAGTACCAACCAGTTTTTCTGCAGGCACTTTTTCATAACGGGCCAGTAAGGTGCATTTTAAAACTTCGCCCAACCGAGGAACTGCAAGGTTGGCTAAATAACCAATCATAACGGCAAAAAAGGTATTGATTAGTGTAGGAAAATAGCCCAGAGGTTGCATTAAAATTTTCCAACGTAAGGCACGAAATATATGGCTTAGTGTTAAAATGAAAAAAACAGGAATAAATAAAATGTACCTGGCATGCTTCAAAGCGCCGGTAAATTCATTCCATTGATTGGCCGGTATTTGATGTAGGCTCCAGGCAACCAAAAAAATGCCTAGTCCTAAAAAAAATAAGTATTTGATAAATACCTTCAGTTTTCTTGCCATGCAGGTTAATTCTTACTGCAATTTACAGAAGCCTGATTAATTATAATTTATTTCCTGCTTTTGGAAATATTACATGCGGTTTAAATGTTTTGGCTGCTTCAAAATCCATTTGTGCATACGACATAATTACAATAATGTCGCCAACAGCGGCTTTACGGGCAGCAGGACCATTTAAACACACAACACCGGATCCTCGTTGACCTTTAATTAAATAAGTTTCTAATCTCTCTCCATTGTTCACATTAACCACTTGAATTTTTTCATTTTCAATCATGTTGGCAGCATCCATCAAGTCTTCGTCTAAGGTTAAACTACCCACATAATTCAAGTTAGCTTCTGTAATGACAGCTCGGTGAACCTTCGATTTTAATACTTCTATTAACATAATGAGCGCAAAAGTAAAAGATGCTTTGATTATAACAAGTTTTCAAAGCATTAGTTAAGCGGTAAATTATCAATAAGCCGAACATTTTGTAAAAATGCTGCTGCTAAAACAATGGCCGGTTGTTGTGGGTTGAATTGTTCAATAGGTTTCAGCGTGTGGGCATCGGCTATGCTTATGTAATCAATTTTTTCAAAGCCGCCTTCTATGAGTTTGGTTTTAGCCATGTTGATTAAAGCATCTAAACTGTATTGACCTATGTTTTGTTTTATGAAAACAAGGGTTTGAAATAATGTTGCAGCTTTGTTAAAATTTTCAGTTGAAAGCCTTCTGTTTCTTGAACTCATGGCCAATCCATTGGCCTCGCGAACAGTGGGCTCAATATGCAATTGAATATTGGAAAGTTGTTGATTGTACTGTAATAAAAATTGAATGACCATACACTGTTGGTAATCTTTACTACCCATGTATAAATGGGTGGGAGTTACCAACTTAAGCAATTGTTCAACAATATAGCATACACCTTGGAAGTGGCCGGGACGGTATTCCCCTTCTAAAATTTGTTCCAAATAATTCAAGGGATAATGATGTGGAATTTTTGGGCCATCAGGGTACATTTCTGCTACCGTAGGCAAAAACAAAACATCGCATTGATGTTGTATTAGCAAGTTAATGTCAGCCTCAATTGAGATGGGATATTTGTCAAAATCTTCCTTGTTGTTAAATTGGGTGGGGTTTACAAAAATGCTGGAAACGGTATAATTTCCGGCTTTTTTACTGGCATCAATTAAAGCCAAATGGCCATTATGTAATGCGCCCATAGTAGGCACAAAACCAATGGATATGGGGTTATTTTGTAATTGAAGCACTTTTTGCAATGCCTGTTTTGTTTTGCAAATAATCATTTTGTTCAAAATTATTTTGTATAAAAGGGCATTTATCACCTATTTGGTGTATTTTATTTAACTTTGCACCCTTAAATTTTGCCTCACGTAAATTGACTTAATTCATGTCAAAGAAAAGAATTTTATTTATTGCAACCGAAATGTCGCCCTATTTAGAGCTGACAGAGTTTGCAGAAGTGGTGAACAGGCTTGCAATAAAAAGCAATGACAGTGGTTTGGAAGTGCGGTGCATTATGCCGCGTTTTGGTGTAATTAATGAACGCAGGCATCGCTTGCATGAAGTAGTTCGTTTATCGGGTATTAATGTTTCAGTTGATGATGATGATTATCCTTTACAAATTAAAGTAGCATCATTACCCAATGCCAGATTACAGGTATATTTTTTAGAAAATGAAGACTTCTTTAAACGCAAACACATTTTTCATGATGATGATGAAAATTGGTTTGAAGACAATGGTTTGAGAAGCATATTTTTTGCAAGAGGGGCTTTGGAAACCGTAAAAAAATTTGGATGGGCACCCGATGTAATTCATTGCAGTGGATGGATGACAGGCCTTATTCCTGCCTATATTAAAACAGCGTATAAACGCGAAGCAATGTTTAGCAATAGTAAAGTTGTATTTACGGTTGGCCAAAATACCTTTCAAGAAAACTTAGGTGCTGATTTTGTAAAAAAGGCTGTTATTAATGCCAACATAAAAGAAAAAGATTTAGAGTTATATAAAGAGGCCAACAACACTGCCCTATTCAGGGGAGGTGCTCATTTTGCGGATGCAGTTACTATTGGCGATGAAATGATTGAAAAAAAATTAGCTGATGATATTGCTAAACTAAAAGGTAAAACAATAGTTCCTTTTAAAGGGTTAGACTCTGACCTTTCTGAATACATTGAATTGTTTCAGGAACTGTCTAAATAAACCTTATGCACATAAAACGAACAACCGTTTAATTACAAACATTTCAAATAACATTACGCTTATATTTGCAAACGTATTTATAAAATCAAGTATTCATGTCATATTTATTTACTTCTGAAAGCGTATCTGAAGGGCATCCCGATAAAATTGCCGATCAGATTTCCGATGCATTAATCGATAATTTTTTGGCATTCGACCCAAATTCTAAAGTTGCTTGTGAAACTTTAGTAACAACCGGTCAAGTTGTTTTGGCAGGTGAAGTGCGCTCAAAAGCATATTTAGATGTGCAAGAAATTGCTCGTGGTGTTATTCGCAAAATTGGTTATACTAAAAGCGAATACATGTTTGAAGCACATTCTTGTGGCGTTTTATCCGCAATTCATGAACAGTCACCTGACATTAATCAAGGTGTTGAACGCCAAAAGAAAGAGGAACAAGGCGCCGGCGACCAAGGTATGATGTTTGGATATGCCGTTAATGAAACCGAAGATTATATGCCGCTTTCATTAGACCTGGCACAAAAAATTTTAATTGAATTAGCTGCTTTGCGTCGCGAAAACAAACAAATTAAATATTTGCGCCCCGATGCAAAAAGTCAAGTTACATTGGAATATGATGATAATAACAAACCCGTAAGGATTGATACCATTGTTATTTCAACACAACATGATGATTTTGACACTGATGCTAAAATGCAGGCCAAAATCAGAAAAGACATGATTGAAATTCTGATTCCAAGGGTGAAAGCTAAATATAAAAAATACGCTAAGTTATTCAACAATCAAGTTAAATACCATATAAACCCAACCGGTAAGTTTGTAGTTGGTGGCCCACATGGTGATACCGGTTTAACCGGAAGAAAAATTATTGTTGACACTTATGGTGGAAAAGGTGCACATGGTGGCGGTGCATTCAGCGGTAAAGATCCTTCAAAAGTTGACCGCTCTGCAGCTTATGCAACGCGCCACATTGCGAAAAATTTAGTAGCAGCAGGTGTTGCCGATGAAATTTTGGTACAAGTTTCTTATGCCATTGGTGTTGCACAACCCACATCCATTTATGTAAATACTTATGGCACTGCTAAAGTGAACATGACTGATAATGAAATCAGTAAAATTGTAATGGAATTATTTGATTTGCGTCCTTATTTCATTGAACAACGTTTGAAATTAAGAAATCCAATTTATAGTGAAACCGCTGCATACGGACACATGGGCCGTAAGAATGAAGTAGTAACAAAAGAGTTTAGATCACCAGATGGTAAAGTAAAGAAAATGAAAGTGGAATTATTTACTTGGGAAAAATTAGATTATGTACCCAAGGTAAAAAAAGCTTTCGGAATTAAATAAATAGCTAACTACTTGCACTAAATAGTAAAAGGCCGTCTGTTTTGATGGCCTTTTTTCTTGTGCTTACATTTGTAACTGCTTCATCATAAAAATATTGTCATGCCATTCGCAGAAAAAAATCCATGGAAAATACTAAGTGAAAATTTAGTATATGAAAATAATTGGATTGCATTACACCACTATCAAGTAATTAATCCTTCCGGTAATGAAGGTATTTATGGGAAAGTGCATTTTAAAAATATAGCCGTAGGTGTTATTCCTGTTGATGAGGAAATGAATACTTATTTGGTGGGACAATATCGATTTACTTTGCAACAATACAGTTGGGAAATACCCGAGGGTGGTTGTCCTGATAAGGAACAGCCACAGCAAACAGCCCAACGCGAATTATTGGAAGAAACCGGGTTGAAGGCAGGCAAATGGGAATATTTAGGTAGTGCACACTTATCAAACTCTGTTACTGATGAAATTGCGGAATTGTTTGTAGCTACACAATTACAACAATTTTCGGCTTCGCCTGAAGAAACGGAAGAATTACAAATTAAAAAAGTGCCCTTACAACAAGCATTTGCAATGGTTGAAAATGGAACCATTACAGATGCTGTATCAATTATTGCTTTACAAAAACTGCAACTATTATGGATGCAGGGCAAATGGAAACCCTAATTTTGCATTATGGGTAAATCATCTGCATCATTAATAATTGGTAGGCAGCCATTAATAGAAGCCATTGAGCAGGGTAGAGCTATTGATAAAATACTATTGCAAAAAAACACTTCAGGCGATTCTATTGCTACCATTAAGCAATTGGCTAAACAACACCAAATACCCATTCAATTGGTACCTGTTGAAAAGCTGAATACATTAACTAAGGCTAATCATCAAGGCATCATAGCCTTTGCGGCATTAGTGCCATACATGGATTTGCAACAGGTTATTGATTTTGTTGTGCAGCAGGGTGTAGCACCACTGTTTGTTATGTTAGATGGCATTACTGATGTGCGCAATATTGGTGCCATTGCACGAAGTGCTGTTTGTTGTGGTGCTCAGGCTATCATTATTCCCGATAAAGGAGTAGGTGCATTGAATGAAGAAGCCTTAAAAAGCAGTGCCGGTGCCCTACAACATATTCAAGTTTGTAGGGTAAATAGTTTGTTGAAAGCTGTAGATACACTGCATTTAAATGGCATACAAGTGTATACTTCAGAAATGAGAGCTGAAAAAAATGTATTTGAATTAAATTTAACAATACCTGCCTGTATTATTATGGGTGCTGAAGGTAGGGGCGTTCAACCTTACTTAGCCAAAGCAGCAGATTATTTTTTTAAAATTCCTATGGCAGGAAATTTTGATTCATTTAATGTATCGGTTGCAGCTGGTATTGTACTGTATGAAGCATTAAAGCAGAGGCAGTTTAGTTCTATTTCTGCAAATAAATTATCCTAATTACGTAGGTTATGAAAAATGACACATTGAACAATATACAATTGATTGAGTGCCCCCGCGATGCCATGCAAGGATGGCATGATTTTATACCCACTCAGCAAAAAATAAATTATATCAATCAATTATTACAAGTTGGTTTTCACACTATTGATTTTGGCAGCTTTGTTTCCCCCAAAGCCATTCCACAAATGGCCGACACTGTTGATGTTTTAAAAGGTTTAAACCTTCACAATACAAACACTAAGTTATTGGCCATAGTTGCTAATGTACGTGGTGCTGAATCGGCAGTAATGTTTGATGAAATAACTTATTTAGGTTTTCCATTTTCTGTATCACCCACTTTTCAGTTACGCAATACCAACAGTACACAAGAAGAAAGTTTGCATACCATTGATGCTATTCAGGAATTGTGTTTAAAAAATAATAAAACTTTGGTGGTGTATTTAAGCATGGGCTTTGGTAATCCATATGGTGATGCCTATAATGGTGAAATATTATTGCAATGGGCCGATGCTATGGTGCAAAAAAATATTGGCATTATTTCATTAGCCGATACAGTGGGTGTTGCAACCCCAAATCAAATAAAGGCTGCTTTTGAAGTACTTATTCCGGAATATCCTAACATTATTTTTGGTGCACATTTGCATGCATCCGCCCAAAATAGAATGGCTAAACTATCTGCAGCATACGAAGGTGGCTGCATTCGATTTGATGGTGCTATTCGTGGTTATGGCGGCTGCCCAATGGCACAAGATGAATTGGTAGGAAATATGGATAGCCTGGTAATTATGGAATACTTTCAACAAATTGGTAAAGACTTTAATTTTAATCAATCTGCATTAGAAAAAAGTATTCAACTGGCCGCCGAAATTTTTGTTTAATCCGTATTTTTTTCATTCATGAAGTTTCATGCCGAATTTGATGTTCAAAAATTAGCAATGCCTATTCATCATCAACACAAAATAATGTTGATAGGTTCCTGTTTTACAGAAAACATAGGTGAAAAATTAATCAATGCAGGATTTCGGGTACATCAAAATCCTAATGGAATTTTATTTAATCCGGTAAGTGTAGCTGAAGCAATCATTAACATTATTTCAAAAAAAGAATATACCCCTGCTGATTTATTCTTTTTGAATGAAAGTTGGCATAGCTGGCAATTTCATAGTCGCTTTTCCGGTGTAACTGCCGATGAAGCAACAGAAAAAATGAATGCTTCAATTGTTAATGCGCATCAATTTTTGCAAACAGCCGATTATCTTATTGTTACCTTAGGTTCTGCTTGGGTATATACTTTAACTGCTGAAGCGGCCAATGCTAAACCCGGTACCGTTGCTGCAAATAATCATAAAGCACCTGCAGCATGGTTTCAAAAAAAATTAATGGATACTACACAAGTAATTACTGTATTGGGAACTATGTTAGATAGATTGGGTGCATTTAATAAAAACATAAAAGTAATTTTTACAATTAGTCCTGTAAGGCATTTACGCGAAGGTGTAATTAATAATAACCGAAGCAAAGCAGCTTTAATTAGTGCTGTGCATTATTTAGTAGAGCAGTTACCACAGCTTTATTATTTCCCTGCTTATGAACTAGTAATTGATGATTTGCGCGATTATCGGTTTTATGCGGAAGATTTAGTTCACCCTAACCATGCAGCAACAGAATATGTTTGGACTAAGCTGAAAGAAGCTTGTATGACTGCTGAAACTATTGATTTAATTGAACAAATTGAGGAAATACAAATAGCCAGGCGGCATGTTTCCTCAAATCCCAAATCACAACAGCATCAAACATTTTTAAGAAAATATGCTACTCTAACACAGCAATTGTTGAAAGTGCATCCATACCTTCCTTTGCACCATGTGCTGGATTATTTTACAAATACAATCAATGATTAAATATGTCTTATCATTAGTGTATTCTATCGCCTCTTAATTCACTGCTTTGCATTACTTGTGCTTCATAAGCCAGCCATTGCTTCCAACGTTCATTTACTTTTTCAGCAGGGAAATACAATCGAGCTAATTCAATAAATAATGTATAATGGCCGGCTTCACTTTCCATAAAGCGCCTGTAAAATTTTCGTAAACCGGCATCTTCTAATCCTTCACTAAGTCGCTTAAAACGTTCGCAACTGCGTGCTTCAATCAAAGCCATGGTTAAAAGTTTATCTAATAAACGTCCTTCTTCACTACCGCCTTTTTGTTGAAAGGCTAACAATTGATTAACGTACACGTCTTTACGTTGCTTCCCTAAATTCAGTTTTCTTTTTTCCAATTCTTGCAATACCAACCGAAAATGTCCCCATTCTTCCGTAACAATGGGGGACAGTTTATGCACTATTTCTTTTTTGGAAGAATAGTGTTGAATAATTGAAATACATGAAATGGCCGCTTTTTGTTCACAGTAAGCATGATCGGTTAAAATAGCTTCCGTACTAATGGAGGCCAATTGTACCCAACGTGGGTCAGTTACCAATTGCAGATTTAAAATTGATTTTACATCTACGGTATCTTCCATAAAAAAGTATTCCCGGCAAAATTACTACCCTCAGGTATTCTTTCCTCATATTCAGCTAAACAATAGTATTTCATTAGTTTTGACTTATGTATAACGACCATTTTCTTGATAAAAAAATTGAAGAGCGAACTGCACTTGGATTATTACGAAAGCTGCAATTGCCCGATATGAATGCTGTTGATTTTTTTTCGAATGATTATTTGGGCATTGTGAAAAATCAGTTGATTCATGTGGAAGCTTCCAATTATTTGGCATTCGGATCAACGGGGTCACGTCTTTTGTCAGGCAATTATGCATTAATAGAAGAAGCGGAGAAAATAATTGCCGGTTTTCATGAAACAGAGTCGGCACTTTTATTCAATTCCGGTTATGATGCAAATGTGGGCGTTTTATCTTCCATACCACAAAAAGGCGATACTATTTTATACGATGCTCTCTCGCATGCTTCCATACGCGAAGGGGTAAGGCTTTCTTTTGCACAAAGTTTTTCATTTAAGCACAATGATATGCAGCAGTTGGAAGATAAATTAAAGACTGCAAAAGGCAATGTTTTTATTGTTACAGAATCGGTTTTCAGTATGGACGGCGATGTTTGTCCATTACAAGATTTGATTCATGTATCGCAAAAGTATGGGGCTCATTTAATTATTGATGAAGCGCATGCAACCGGTATTATTGGAAATAAAGGCGAGGGGTTAACCCAACATTTGCAAGTACAAAACAGTGTGTTTGCACGTATTCATACATTTGGAAAAGCATTAGGATGCCAGGGTGCTGTGGTTGTAGGTTCTAACAGGTTAAAAAAATATTTAATTAATTTTTCTCGCCCGCTTATTTATACTACGGCTTTGCCACCCATATTGGTACAGGGTATAATGAAGTCGTATCAACTGTTCCCAACTATGGAATCAGCACGTAGTTTATTGCAGCAGCACATTCAACAATTTCAACAAGCAAACATTCCATTTCAAAAACTCAATTCACAAACTCCCATTCAAGGGGTGGTTATACCCGGCAATGAACAGGTAATTACAGTAGCTCAGTTTTTACAGAAAAATGGAATAGCAGTGCGCCCCATACTATATCCCACCGTACCCAAAGGTGCAGAGCGACTAAGAATAGTTTTGCATGCCTATAATACGAAAGAAGAGATTCAACGATTGTTGCAATTATTCAACAATATGAAAGCTTCATAAATCTCTGTAACAAATTTGTTGATGTATGCAAAAATTTGTTATTTTCAATCAACAATCATTTGTATTCGGATATAAATAATGATTATTTGCAATTAATTCCAAGATAGTGCTGATTAAAAACCATTGAAACAAATCTTGTCTATGAAATATGTTTACGCTGCAATAGCTGCAATTATTACCATTGCTTTAATTGTTGTATTAAATGTTCAGTTGCCTGCGGGAAAGTCGAAAACCCCTCGTTTGGGTTATTTTTTATCGCCACAACTAGGCTTTTGGCAAAATGCCGAAGCTGAAAATACCAATTTTGGCGGTAAATTGATATTACCGCAACTAAAAGGAAAAGCTGATGTGTATTTCGATAGTAGATTGGTGCCGCATATATATGCAGAAAATGATGCGGATGCCTATTTTTTACAAGGCTATTTGCATGCTAAATTCCGTTTGTTTCAAATGGAGTTTGAAACAAATGTTGCCGGTGGGCGTTTGAGTGAAATGATTGGTAAAGACGGATTAGCCATAGATAAATATTTTAGAAGATTGGGTATGGTTTATGCGGCTGAAAATTCATTAAAGGTAATGGAAGCCGACCCGGAAGTTAAAGCAGCGATGGATGCTTATACTGCAGGGGTAAACGCTTACATTCAACAACTAAAACCTTCTGAATGGCCCATTGAATTTAAATTATTGAATGTGCAACCTGAATTGTGGACTAACATGCGTTCTGCTTTGTTTCTAAAATTCATGTCGTACGATTTAACCGGACAGGGCGATGATGATTTATTGATGACGAATACCAAAAATTTGTTGGGATACAATTTGTTTCAAAAATTATTTCCCGATAGAGCTGATTCATTGGATCCAATTTTGCCTATTGGAACCAAATTCGAAAAGCCATCTATTATACCTAAAATTCCTGCCAATATTGATTCTGTTTATTATGGTATTGCAGGTGGTAATACAACAGCCATTCCACCCATTATTCCCAACAAAAACAATGGTAGTAACAACTGGGCTGTGAATGGAACAAAAACCAAAAGTGGGCGCCCCATATTATGTAATGACCCACATTTAGGTTTAAATCTTCCATCACTTTGGTATGAAATACAAATAAACACACCCACACAAAATACTTATGGAGCTACCTTTCCGGGTGCACCTTGCGTAATAATTGGTTTTAATGATAGTTGTGCATGGGGAGTAACCAATGCCGGTAGAGATGTAAAAGATTTTTATGAAATGAAATTTAAAGACAGTACCATGCAAGAGTACTGGTTTAATAACGAATGGAAAAAGGCTGAAATACGAAAAGAAGTTATAAAAGTAAAAGATGGGCCGGATGATGTGGAAACGTTAGCCATGACGATATTTGGTCCGGTTATGTATGATAAAAATTATGAAAGTAAAAATAAAGATGGTCACTATTATGCTGTTCGCTGGAAAGCACACGATGGGAGCAATGAATTGGCTACATTCTATCGTTTAAATCGTGCTAAAAATTACAACGATTATCAAAATGCCATTGGTTATTTTCAATGCCCTGGACAAAATTTTGCATTTGCTTGCAAAAATGGCGATATAGCTATTCAACAACAAGGTGCTTTTATTGCTAAATGGAAACACCAGGGCGAGTTTGTAATGCCCGGAACGGATAGTAGTTATATGTGGCAAGGTGTTATTCCAAACAAAGAAAATCCTTTAATGTACAACCCTGCACGAGGTTTTGTAAGCAGTGCCAATCAAATGGCTGTTGATACTACCTATCCATACTATTTAGGGCGTGAAGGGAATTTTCCTATTTATCGTGGAATAATTATCAATAGATTTTTATCGCAGATGCAGAATATAACTCCGGAAGATATGATGCGTATGCAAACCAATAACTATAATGTTTTTGCTGAAATGGCACGCCCTGCTTTGTTAAAATATTTAGATGAAAAGCAACTAACCCCTGTTGAAAAAAGATATATTGATAAATTAAAATCGTGGAATTTGGTGAGTGATTATGATGCTACTGCGCCAACTATTTTTGAATGTTTTTGGGATAGTGTATTTGTAGGCACCTATGCCGATGAATTAAACAGCACCGGCTTGCCGTACATGTGGCCCGATCAATCAACATTAGTGGAAGCAATGATAAAAGATAGCAATTATATTTTTGCTGATGATATTCGCACCAAAGATGTAAAAGAAAATATGCAAACCATAGTGCAACAAGCATGTAAGAAAGCTTGTGCTGCATTAGAAGATATTGAAAAAGATGGGCGACTGCCTTGGGGAAAATTTAAAGATACTTACATTGGTCATTTATTGAAAATTCCTGCTTTCAGTAAACTGCATGTGCCAATTGGCGGTGGTGCCAATATTATTAATGCTACTACTTCAAATCACGGACCCAGTTGGCGGATGATTGTGCATTTAACAGATAAAACTGAGGCATTTGGTGTTTATCCTGGCGGACAAAGTGGCAATCCGGGCAGCTTTTATTATGATAATTTTATTGAACAATGGGCTGCGGGAAAATATTATCCATTGCTTTTTTTAACACGTGATATGGCTGAAAAGAGCTCAGAAATAAAATGGCATTTACAATGCACCAACGCATAACTAAAATAAAAATAATTGAATATGAAATTTGTAATATCTATCTTAATAACAGCACTTTTAAGTTTTGCTTTTAGCTTATATGCAGCATTTCCTTGGTACACCTTTGCTATATGTGCATTCGTAGTAGCTTTGGCTATTCATCAAAAACCTTATAAGGCTTTTTTGGCTGCATTTATTGCATTGTTTTTATTGTGGGGAATCTGGGCATTTTTGATTGATGCGGCAAATAACCATATTTTGTCGAAAAAAGTAGCCGAAATATTACCACTTCATGGTTCCTCTATAGCTATAATTTTGGTAACAGCATTGGTAGGTGGTATTGTTGCCGGAATGGCCGCTTTAACAGGTAGTTTAATTCGGAAGATTTAAACTTTCCATGTTTCCAGCATATAAAGTACAAATTTTACGGTATTGATTGTTTAAAATTGATACTTTTGCGCCGATATTTTGCCCACCCTGCAAGTGGGTCCATATTGTTAATGGAACTTTTGTTGCCGAAAAGCAATAAAAAGTCTGAAATGTAATTTTACTATGGCATTGTTACACAACCGTATTAACAATGAGGAGTTAAAGCAACGCCTCATGCAAGAAACTGAAAAACGTATTACCGTAAGTTTTTATCAGTATTTTGAAATTGAAAATCCTCCTGCTTTCCGCGATTATTTGTACAAAAATTTGCATGCTTTGAAAGTATTTGGCCGGATTTATTTGGCTAAAGAGGGTATTAATGCACAAGCAAGTGTACCCGAGTCAAATTTTGAGGCCATGAAAAACTTTTTATACAGTATTCCTGCCTTAAATGGTTTGCGCATAAATATTGCGGTTGATGATGATGGCAAAAGCTTTTGGGTATTGAAAGTTAAAGTGCGTGAAAAAATTGTGGCAGATGGTATTAACGATCCCTCTTTCAATATGTATAAAAAGGGTAAATATGTTGATGCCATTACCATGAATAAATTACTGGAAGATCCGAATACGATAGTAATTGACATGCGTAATCACTATGAGTATGAAGTAGGTCATTTTGTAAAAGCAATTGAAATTCCTTCTGATACTTTTCGTGAGCAACTTCCCATGGCCGTAGAAATGATGAAAGGAAATGAAGATAAAAATATCATCATGTACTGCACCGGTGGTATTCGTTGCGAAAAGGCTAGTGCTTACATGTTACACAAAGGTTTTAAAAATGTGTATCATTTAGAAGGGGGAATTATTAATTATGCCAGGCAGGCGAAACAGCTTGGTTTAGAAAGTTATTTTAAAGGCAAGAACTTTGTATTCGATAATCGTTTGGGTGAAAGAATTACCGATGATGTTATTGCACGTTGCCATCAATGTGGTAAGCCATGCGATACACATACCAATTGTAAGAATAATGGTTGTCATTTGTTGTTTATACAATGTGAAGATTGTGCCAAAGCTTACAATGGATGTTGCAGCAAAGAATGTGCAGATACTTTGAACTTGCCGCTTGAACGTCAAAAACAATTACGAAAAGGAATAAACAAAGGTCAAAATATTTTCCATAAATCTAAGGCGCGCTTACGGCCACGTCTTGACGAAATAAATGGCGTTTAGTTAATAAACGCCAATTTCTTTTAATGCAGCCACAATTTTTTCAAAAGTTTCAGCTTCTGAAAGTGGTTCAGGTTTAAATTTAGCACCAATCAATTTTTCATATAACTCAATATAACGATTTTGTATAGTGGTAATCCATTCTTCACTCATTTCGGGAACTACTTCTCCCGCTTTACCCATAAAATGGTTAGCAATTAACCATTCTCTTACAAACTCTTTACTTAGTTGTTTTTGTTTTTCACCTTTTTGTTGCCTTTCTTCAAACCCATCGGCATAAAAGTAACGTGAGCTGTCCGGTGTATGAATTTCATCCATTAAATAAATTTCATTACCAATTTTCCCAAACTCGTATTTGGTATCAACTAATATTAAGCCTTGTTTAGCAGCTAATTCTTTACCTCTTGCAAACAATGCTAAAGTCAATTTTTCTAATTGCTGCCACTCTTGCTCAGTTGCTAAGCCTTGAGCTATAATAGCTTCTTTAGAAATATCTTCATCATGACCTTCTGCTGCTTTAGTGCTGGGTGTAATAATGGGGGAAGGGAAAAAATCATTTTCTTTCATGCCCTCGGGTAAAGGTATACCACACAAACTTCTTTTGCCCGATTGATACGTACGCCAAGCATGGCCGGTTAAGTTTCCTCTAACAACCATTTCAATTTTAAACGGGGTACATTTTTTTCCAATGCTTACATTTGGTGCAGGCACAGCCAACAACCAATTTTTGCAAATATCTTGTGTAGCATGCAGCATATGTGCCGCAATTTGGTTTAATACTTGTCCTTTGAAAGGGATGGGTTTCGGTAAAATTACATCGAATGCAGAAATACGGTTACTGGCTATCATAACCAGTGTATTATCTGCAATGGTGTAAACATCTCTTACCTTGCCTTTATAAAAATTTGTTTGTTTTGGGAATTGATATGTTGCTGCCATACCTCAAAAATACAGGGTGCTATTTAAAAATCTGTACATTTAATTTTTTGCGATGTGTTTAATTCTCAATTTTTTTTACAATTATTTTTTTAATAATTTTTTTATTCAGCCAACATTTTTTTATATTGCTAAAAACAAAATCTGCCATATGAGAAAATTACAATTGGTGCTTTCATTATGTTTGGTATGTTGGATAATTTTTCCACAGCTATCTATTGGCCAGGAACCTACTGTTGTAAGTGGGGTTATTAAAAATGCCAACAATAATGAAACTGTATCTTCTGTTTCTGTAACTATTAAAGGAGGTACCAGTGGTGCTTACACCGATGAAAGAGGGTATTTTAAATTTACCACCTCGCAAAAACCTCCATTCACACTTGTTATTTCTTCTGTTGGTTATACCACAAAAGAAGTAAATTTCACAGGCTCACCTATCGAAACAAGTATTCAACCTCATTATGCTTTAGGTGAAGAAGTGGTTGTTGCCGCTTCACGTGTTCCTGAAAAAATTATAGAATCACCTGTAACTATTGAAAGAGTAGGTGCATCAACTATTCGTCAGGCACCGGCTTCCAGCTACTATGATATTATAGGCAATTTAAATGGTGTTGATGTGGTAGCTTCCAGTTTAACATTTAAATCAGTGGGTACCCGTGGTTTTAATGTGAATGGTAATTTGCGTTTAAACCAAATTGTAGATGGAATGGATAACCAGGCACCCGGTTTAAACTTCCCGGTAGGTGGGGTAATTGGTTTAACAGAGTTAGACGTAGAAAGCATTGAATTGCTACCGGGGGCATCTTCAGCTTTGTATGGTCCGGGGGGAATGAATGGTACTGTATTAATCAACAGTAAAGATCCTTTTAAATACCAGGGTTTAAGTTTTCAAATTAAGCAAGGAGTAAACCATGTTGATAATTACCAACGCAATGCTGCACCTTATTATGATTGGAGTATGCGCTGGGCTAAAAAAGTTTCTGACAAATTCGCTTTCAAAATCGCATCTCAATATGTTCAAGCGCAAGATTGGGTGGCAAACGATAAACGCGATTATTCCCGTACCACAGGTACACCTAACGGTCAGGTTATTCCGGGTACTCGCGATTCGGACCCCGCTTATGATGGTGTAAACGTTTATGGTGATGAAACCAATTTAGTAAATGCAGGTGGTATTACTTTTAACACTTTAGCACAACAAGTTGGACAAGCTTTCATTGCACAAGGAGTACCAAGTTCCGTTATTAACAATATCGTATCTACCATACCGCCTAATCAAAATGTTTCTCGTACAGGGTTCGATGAAAAATATGTAATTGCGCCTACTACCTACAATTTTAAAATTTCAGGTCAGGCAGTTTATAAGATTAACAGCCGCACCGATTTAATTGCCGAGGGTAACTGGGGTACCGGTAGTACCGTTTATACAGGTTCAGACAGATATGCTTTAAAGAATCTGAAAATGGGGCAATATAAAATTGAAATGAGGAATAAAAATTGGTTTTTAAGAGCATACACAACACAAGAAAATGCCGGTGATTCTTACAACTCAACCATTGCTGCTCGTTTATTCAATGAAGCATTGTTACCCAGTGGCGGACCAACAGGATGGTTTTCACAATACACTCAGAATTATATTAAGTCAAGATTGCCGGTTGCTTTAGGCGGAGCTGCTTTAAGTGACGCTGCTGCACAAATGTATGCCCGTGCAGCAACTGATGCCGCTTCTGGTAGGCCCACCGGTGCTATTTATAATAATCCATTATTCCAAAAAATTGTACAAACTCCTATTTCCAAAGGCGGCGCTTTGTTTGTGGATAGAACAGCATTGTATATGGTTGAAGGACAGTACAATTTAACTCATGCATTAGGTTTGGAAAAAACTAAAACAGATTTGTTAGTGGGTGGAAACTGGAAACAATATGCTTTAAATTCTCAAGGAACTTTATTTGCTGATACAGCAGGCAAAATATATATTAATGAAGTAGGCGCATATGCTCAGCTGTCACAACAATTGTTCAATGATGTATTAAAATTAACAGCTTCCGGACGTTATGATAAAAACAGCAATTTCGATGGAAAATTCACACCTCGTTTTTCTGCAGTTGTAAAACTGGCCAAAAATCATAATCTCCGTTTCTCTTATCAAACCGCTTATCGTTTCCCATCTACGCAAAACCAATGGATCAATTTGTTAGTAAGTGGAGGTACGCGCTTAATGGGCGGTTTGCCACAATTGCGTAATTATTATAACTTCAATAATAATCCTTCTTATACCTTGGCAAGCGTGCAAGCCTTTGGTGCATCAGTTCAAGCCGGTACACCCAATCCTGGATTATTGCAGGTTCAAAATTTCGGAAAATTTAAGCCGGAATCTTCTAATTCATTTGAAGTAGGATACAAAGGCTTAATAGCACAAAAATTATTAATTGATGTTTATGCATATTGGGCTTCTTACAAAGACTTTTTGGGTAGTGTAACGGTAGTACAATCTCAAAATGGTTCACCTTTAGGTTTGTTAGGCTTAAATCCAAATGGAAGTTCAGGTAATGCCGCAGCAACACGTACCATTTACAGTATTTCCGTAAATACACCGGGTAATGTTTCTACAAATGGTTGGGGTGCCTCTGTGCAATATTTATTGCCCAGGAACTTCTCTTTGAATGCTAATTTGTATTCCGATCAAATTGGCAGCCTTCCTTCCGGTTTTGTATCTTATTTTAATACTCCAAAAATCAGAACAAACATTGGCTTCAGCAATTCCGGATTTTTGTTGAACAACCGCTTGGGCTTTAGTTTAATGTACCATTATCAAGACAGCTTTTATTATGAAGGTACTTTCGGTACCGGTACCGTTCCCTCTTTTTCAACTATTGATGGGGTAATTACATTTAAATTACCTGCAACTAAATCAATGATTAAAATTGGTGGAACCAATTTGTTGAACCATTACTATACCAATGGCTTTGGTAATGCCCAAATTGGCGGATTGTATTACATCAGTTACGGTTATAATGTTTTTTAATACCTAACTTAATTTTTTAAAAAATGGCCCTTTGAAAACTTTTCAAAGGGCTTTTTTATGGATGAAATAGCCTGTTTTTGGTTTTATACCCGATAATCTTCTATTTTTGCTACTCAATTTTCACTAACCGATAATTTTATGCGATCAATAGCTTTTAGAGAGGCACTAAGAGAGGCCATGCAAGAAGAAATGAGAAGAGATGAAAGAGTGTTTTTAATGGGTGAAGAAGTAGCTGAATATAATGGTGCTTACAAAGTTAGCCAGGGTATGTTAGCAGAATTTGGTGCTAAGCGTGTCATAGATACACCCATTACGGAATTGGGTTTTGCAGGCGTTGCCGTTGGAGCTGCTCAAAACGGATTAAGACCGATTGTTGAGTTTATGACTTGGAATTTTGCTGTTTTGGCTTTAGACCAAATTTTGAATACCGCCTCAAAAATGTTAGCCATGAGTGGGGGACAAATTTCCTGTCCCATTGTATTCAGAGGGCCTAACGGTAGTGCCGGTCAATTAGGTGCGCAACACTCAACTGCTTTTGAAAGTTATTATGCCAATATTCCCGGGATCAAAGTAATCTCTCCTTCTAATGGTTATGATGCAAAGGGTTTGTTGAAACAAGCCATACGTTATGAAGAAGATCCGGTAGTGTTCATGGAAAGTGAGGTAATGTACGGTGATAAATGTGAAGTTCCTGATGAAGAATATTATATTCCCATTGGAAAAGCCGATATCAAAAAATCAGGTAAGGATATTACCATCGTTTCTTTTAATAAAATGATGAAAGTTGCTTTAGGTGCTGCTGCTGAACTGGAAAAAGAAGGGGTAAGTGCCGAAGTAATTGACCTTAGAACCATTCGCCCTTTAGATTGGCAAACCATTTTAGAAAGTGTTAAGAAAACCAATCGTTTATTAATTGTAGAAGAGCAATGGCCATTTGCTTCCGTAAGTTCTGAAATTTCATATCGTATTCAAAAAGAGGGTTTCGACTATTTAGATGCACCCATACGCAGAATTACAAGTGCTGATGCACCTATGCACTACGCGCCTAACTTAGCCGCTTTAGCCATTCCTGATGTTGAGCGTACCGTTAAGTTAGCTAAGGAAGTGATGTATATGAAAAAATAAGTGCAATTATTTTTAATATAAAATCCCGAAGTTTTTCGGGATTTTTTTTGCTCAATTAATTATTGAGTTAACAACGGTAAAGGCAAGTTAAATGGCATAATTTTATACCTGTAATTACAGGCGTTTTAATAGTGGATGCTAATAATGAAATATTTAGTATTAATAATCGGCATATTATTTATTCAACAAGTTAGTGCACAAACAGCAAATAACCGGATTGATTTTGGTAATGATACATTGGCCGATGTAACGGTACATGCATTTATGCTGAATAATAAATGGAAAGAGGCACCTGCTGCTGTTGCAATTATTAATCATTCGGATATAGAAAAAACTGCGCCTACCAGTTTACTGCCTGCCATTAACTCAGTAGCCGGGGTAAGAATGGAAGAACGTTCTCCCGGTAGTTATCGTCTTTCCATTAGGGGAAGTACACTTCGTTCACCTTTTGGTGTACGAAATGTAAAAGTTTATTGGAATAATATTCCCATTACCGATGGTGGTGGAAATACCTATTTGAATTTAATTGATGTTAGCCAGATTAATAGCATGGAAATTATCAAAGGCCCTTCTTCCAGTGTTTATGGGGCAGGAACAGGCGGTGTATTATTAATGAATTCACTACCTAATTTTAGTAATGAGGCACAACATCATGTAACAGCAGGTATCACAGCAGGCTCATATGGTTTGATGGCTGAAAACACAGGTTACACCTATCAAAGCAAACAATTTGCATCAACCTTACAGCAAAGCCATTTACAATCAAACAGTTATCGTCAACAGAGTGCCGTTAGAAGGGATACTTATAATTGGGTAGGAAAATGGCAAACAAATTCGCAAACCTTTGATGTTTTAGCCTATTATACCAATATGTATTACCAAACGCCGGGAGGTTTAACATTGGCTGAAATGCTTAAAAATCCTACTTCTGCAAGACCACCATCGGGTAATATTCCCGGTGCTGTACAACAAAAATCTGCTATATATGATAAAACAGGTTTGGTGGGAGTGCATCATACATGGAAAATCAGTTCTGCATTTTCTAATGAGGCCACTGTTATGTTAAATCACAATGCCATTACCAATCCGTTTTTAACTAAATATGAAAATAGAGATGAAACCAATACCGGTTTATCCGAACAATTTATTTATCGTTTGCAAAAAAAACAATTCAATGTAACTTGGATCAATGGGGGAGAATGGCTTTATAATCATTCCCGAATTGATGATTATTACAACTTAAATGGTGTTGCAGGACCAGTTCAATTTAAAGATAACTTATTTGCTAATCAGTGGTATCTCTTTTCTCAATTACAAATCAAATTGTACAAATTAATTTTTAGTGCCGGACTCAGTTATAATAATCAGTTACTCAGTTATCGCAGATTAACTGATACTACTATGTTGCACGACTTGCGAACACAAAGCCAACAAGTAATAACACCGCGTTTTTCGGTAAGTTATGCAATTAATAGCTCTATAACTTGGTACGGTATTGCCGCTAAAGGTTTTTCGCCACCCACTTTGGCCGAGTTTTTTCCGCAGGACAGAATTTTTCATTCCGAATTGAAACCTGAATATGGCTGGAACTTAGAAACAGGATTTAAAGGTAGCCTACTCAATAATGCATTGCAGTTTGACGTGGCAGCCTATCGGTTTCAATTGCAAAATGCCATAGTGATGCGTATTAATGCACAGGGTCAGCAATATTTTGTCAATGCCGGGGGGGCCATGGAAAAGGGAGTTGAGGTAACTGCTCATTATAAAATTTTGCAACAGCCTTTTAAGCTAATAAAAAAATTGTCTGTTTGGGGAAGCTATAGCTATCAACCATATCACTTTTATAATTACAAACAAGGCAATACCGATTATTCTGGAAATGGCGTAACAGGTGTGCCCAAAAATAATTTTAGCGGCAGAATTGATGTGCATACCCGCAATGCATACTATTTGCATATCATGCTATTTGCAACAAGTGCAATTCCTTTAAATGATGCCAACTCAGTATTTGCTAATAGCTATCAAAATTTACAACTGAAAATGGGCAAGAACTTTCAATGGGGAAAATGGCAATTGAATGCATTTGTAGGAGCAGATAATCTACTAAATCAGCAATATAGCCTGGGAAATGATATTAATGCAGCTGGTGGCCGCTATTATAATCCTGCTCCATTACGTAACTTCTATATAGGTTGTCAATTACAGCTTTAGGCGGCTTTAACAGTGGTTCTGTTTAAAACAATTACGAAACACTTATCTTAGCAAAAACTATAAGTAGTTATATGTCACAAATTTTGGTAATAGATGACGAACGTGCTATTAGAAGTGTGCTCAAAGATATTCTTAGTAATGAAGGCTACAAGGTAGAAGAGGCAGTTGATGGAGAAGATGGTTGGAAAAAATTTGTAGCCGGAACTTTCGATGTGGTATTATGCGATATAAAAATGCCCAAAATGGATGGCATTGAGTTTTTATCGAAGGCATTGCTTGAAAAGCCGGAAGTGCCCATCATTATTATTAGTGGGCATGGTAATATTGAAACAGCTGTAGATGCCGTGAAGAAAGGTGCCTTTGATTATATTTCAAAACCACCCGATTTAAACAGATTGCTCATAACCATTCGCAATGCTTTGGATAAAACAACCTTAGTAAAGGAAACCAAAGTTTTAAAAAGAAAAATAAGCAGGGTTCAGGAAATTATTGGTGAAAGCGAAGCTATTCAAAAAATTAAAGATACAATTGATAAAGTAGCACCCACCGATGCCCGTGTTTTAATAACCGGCGAAAATGGAAGCGGAAAGGAACTGGTAGCCCGTTGGTTACATGAAAAAAGCAATAGAGCCAGTGCACCTTTAATTGAAGTAAACTGTGCAGCTATACCGAGCGAATTGATTGAAAGTGAATTATTTGGTCACGAAAAAGGCTCTTTTACCTCTGCCATTAAACAACGTATTGGCAAGTTTGAGCAAGCTAACGGTGGCACCTTGTTTCTCGATGAAATTGGCGATATGAGCCTTCAGGCACAAGCTAAAGTATTAAGAGCTTTGCAAGAAGGAAAAATAACCAGAGTTGGTGGCGATAAAGAAATTAATGTGGATGTTAGGGTAATTGCCGCTACCAATAAAAATTTATTGGAGGAAGTGGAAGCAAAAAATTTCCGATTAGATTTATATCATCGGCTAAGCGTTATTCTAATACACGTACCATCATTAAATGAAAGAGTTTCAGATATTCCTTTATTAATTGAAAAATTTTTAGAAGATATTGCCGAGGAATATGGTGAAGCAAAAAAAGCGATTGATAAAAAAGCCATAGAAGCATTACAAAACAAAAAATGGTCGGGTAACATTCGTGAATTACGGAATGTAATTGAAAGGTTAGTGATATTATCGGGTAAAACCATCACTGTTGACGATGTAACCAACTATGCTTTACCGGCTTAATATAAGTTTGGGTTTTGTTTAACAAATCTAAACCAAGCTTTGTAACATTGTTAAAAGCAAAAAAACAAAAGAAAATATAGCGTTATTTAAAACTTACGTATGGGTATAGCACTCTTTATTATTGGTATTATAGGTTGGCATGTTGGAATGTATGGCATGTTTCAAAAAGCGGGAATAGAGGCTTGGAAAGCATTTATTCCATTTTACAATACCTGGCTAATTGTTGAAAAATGTAATATAAAAAAATGGTGGTTTTGGTTGCAATTCATTCCTATTGCAGGGCAATTCATTACAATTTGGATAACCATTATTTTTACCATGCATTTTGGAAGGTTTAATTTAATTGAACACAGCCTAGTTGTATTCCTACCATTTATTTATTTCCCTTATTTAGGTTTTTCGGCTAATGCAAAATGGGGTGGTGAAAAAGTTGTAAAGCAATATAAAAAATCAGCTGCACGTGAATGGATTGACGCTGCCGTATTTGCTATAGTAGCGGCAACTATTATTCGCACGTTTATTTTTGAAGCTTATGTAATTCCAACGGGAAGTATGGAAAAAACATTAATGGTGCACGACTTTTTGTTTGTAAACAAAATGGCATACGGGCCTCGTATTCCTGAAACACCATTATCATTTCCATTTGTTCATAATACCATGCCATTCAGTGAAACAACACCTTCGTATTTAACCTGGATTAAATTAAAATATATGCGCTTGCCGGGTTATGCACCTATTAAAAGAAATGATGTGGTAGTATTCAACTTTCCCGAAGGCGATACCATTATTAATTTACCGGGTTATGGTTCGGCACAACCTTATTATGATTTTGTTCGCAGGCAAGGGCGTGAAGCTGTTTGGCAACAATTTGGCGATAATATCATTGTTCACCCAATGGATAAAACCGATAATTATATTAAACGTTGCGTTGGTATGCCGGGCGATACTGTTCAAGTAAAAGAAAGCATTCTTTACGTAAATGGTCAAAGAGCATTCCAACCTAAATATTCACAAACTACTTACGTTGTAAAAACCAATGGCCGTCCACTCGATTTCGACTTATTGAAATCTCAGTACAATATTGACGTTCGAAATGATGAAAAAACCGAACAATTGCACGAAGATTTGCAAAATATGTTTCGCCAAAGCGGTGCTTATTACATGCCATTAACGCATGATGATGCTACTACTCTACGCAAAGTGCCTAACGTTATTTCGGTTGAACGCTTTGTTATTCCCTTTGATTCTTCAGAAGCTACTTACAGTATTTTTCCTTACCAGCTTTCTTTAGGATGGGGAGTAGATAACTATGGTCCTATTTATATTCCTAAAAAAGGCGCTACCGTTACACTAACTCCCAATAATATTGCTTTTTACAGACGTTTAATTCGTGTATATGAACATCATTCTTTAGAAGAAAAAGATGGAACTTTTATTATTGATGGAAAGCCTGAAACGCAATACACCTTCCGTTACAATTACTACTGGATGATGGGTGATAATAGACATAATAGTCAAGATAGCCGTTTTTGGGGCTTTGTACCCGAACCTAACATTGTAGGAAAAGCCTCACTCATTTGGTTTAGTTGGGATAATGGTCCAAGATGGAAACGAATATTTAAATCAATAAATTAGTTATCTTTATTTTCACTTTTTTAAATCCTTGTATTTAATACAAGGATTTTTTATTGGTAATAATTGCTTGACTAAAATTGTATTACATGCACCAAAAGCACATTGAATTTACCTTTCAGGTTTATAATGACATCAATGAATTATCTGAGTCAGATGCCAAGTTAGTGGAAAAAGCAAGGCATAATACTGCTTTAGCATATGCACCGTATTCTCAGTTTCGAGTTTCGGCTGCTGCTTTATTAAGCAATGGCGAAATAGTTACGGGAACCAATCAGGAAAACGCCAGTTATCCGGTAAGTATTTGCGCGGAAAGAAGTTTATTGGCTTCCGCCGCAGCATTATTTCCTGAAGCATACATTACTACTATGGCTATTACTTATGACACAAATAGAAATAACAGCCTGCAACCTATTTCTCCTTGTGGAATGTGTCGGCAGGCTATAATAGAGCACCAAAGTCGTTATGGTCATACCATGCGTTTAATTTTAGCTTCCAAATGGGGTGAGATTATTGTTGTAGAAAATGCAACGAGCTTATTGCCTTTGGCATTTTCCAATAAGGCTATGTAAAACAGGAACCCCCGAAGAATCGGGGGTTCGTGAAATATTTTGAAAAATTAACATTATGAAACTCAAATGTATAGCTATAAACTAACAGTTTCATGCTATCTATTGCCGTTTTATTACAATTTAATCGGTTTTAAATGGTTATTTATTTCGGATAAGCTTCTTAGTTTGTTTTTAATATCATAACAAATTTTAAAATTAATTTAGTTTTTTATTTAATTTTATTTTTATGCATCATGGTAAATAACTGTTAATGCCTTTCATAAATTACAATAGTATTCGCTTGAATGAATTATCTTTCCATTTTAAATTTTGCATATGAAAAATTTGCCTTTACCTGCCGAATTGTTTACTGAAAACAGGCATCGTTTTATAAAAGCCATGGAACCCAACAGCATTGCCATTTTTGTTAGCAATGATGCATTCCCTGTTAATGGTGATGCTTTACATCCCTTTAAACAAAATAGCGATTTATATTGGTTAAGCGGTATTAGTCAGGAAGATAGCATGGTTATTCTTTATCCGGATAATCCTGAAAAGAAATACCGAGAAGTTTTGGTTTTAGTAAGGCCCAATGAACTAAAAGAAAAATGGGATGGAAAAAGACTACGCATTTCAGAAGCACAGGCTATTTCCGGTATTGAAACCATTGTATGGTTAGATAGCATAGAAGCTTTGTTGCAGGGATGGATACACAGTGTTGATACCATTTATCTCGATTCAAATGAAAACGACAGAAAAGCATCGCTGATTCGTACAAATGAGTACAGGTTTATTGATGAAATGAAAGCGCGTTATCCTTTACACGAATATAAACGGGCAGCCAAAATATTAAAGCAATTACGAAGTATTAAATCCAAAGAAGAAGTAGCGGTTATTCAAAAAGCTATTGATATTACGGAAAATACTTTTCGGCATCTTTTACAATTCATTAAGCCCGGTGTAATGGAATATGAAATTGAAGCAGAAATTTACAGAAGCTTTTTAAGTCAGCGTGCCGAAGGGCCGGCATATCACAGCATTATAGCCAGTGGTGACAATGCAAGAACATTACATTATATTTTCAACAATCAGGAATGTAAAGACGGCGACCTCGTTTTAATGGATTTTGGAGCAGAATATGGTGGTTATTGCGCCGACTTAACCAGAACAGTTCCTGTAAATGGTAAATTTACAAAACGACAAAAAGAAGTGTACAATGCTTGTTTGCACTTACATAACTATGCAAAATCAATTTTAAAACCCGGTATATTACTATCCGATTATCATGACAAAGTAGGGGAAGAGGCAACTAAACAGTTTTTAAAAATTGGTTTATTGAACAAAGCTGATGTTAAAAATGAAGACAAAAATAATCCGGCCTATCGCAAATATTTGTATCATGGTATTTCGCATCATTTAGGTATTGACGTACACGATTTAGGCAATCGCCTGCAGCCCGTAACTGCGGGTATGGTATTTACCGTTGAACCCGGTATTTATATTGAAGAAGAAAAAATGGGTGTGCGCATTGAAAATAATGTTTGGATTACCAAAAATGGTAATACCGATTTAATGAAAAATATTCCCATTACGGTAGAAGAAATTGAAAAATTAATGCAACATAAAAAATAAAACCAATTTATTATAACCCTGTTATGCACAAACAAATTCCCAACATTTTTACGCTGTTAAATTTGGTTTTTGGTTGTATTGCCATCGTTGTAATATTACAACCCGGTTTAATGTTAAGTGTTGATGACACAGGTCAACAAACCGTAGAAATTCCACAAAAAATATTTTGGGCAAGTGTTTGTATTGGCATAGCCGCTGTAATTGATTTTTTAGATGGATTAGTGGCTCGTGCATTAAAGGCCACTTCTGAATTAGGCAAACAATTGGATTCACTTTCTGATGTGGTTAGCTTTGGTGTTGCACCGGGAATGATTTTTTATGAGTTTTTACGCAGGGCTTACGCAGGACAACCTAATGGATTAGATGTATCAGTTTTATGGTTACTGCCTGCTTTCTTAATTCCTTGTGCGGGTGCTTTTCGTTTGGCTCGCTTTAATATAGATGATACACAAACCCACTATTTTAAGGGCGTACCTATTCCTGCAGTTGGTTTATGTGTTGCTTCTTTTCCTTTAATTTATTGGTTTTCTAACAAGGCATGGTTAATTGAGTTAATGGTAAACAAGTGGTTTTTGTATGCCGCAATTATTATTTTGAGTTACTTAATGGTTGCTAAGACGCCTATGATGGCATTGAAATTTAAAAAATTGGAATTTAAAAAATTATGGCCATTCCTAATATTGGCGCTAATTGCTGTTATCATTGCACTATTTTTAGGATGGATGGCCGTACCGGTAACTTTTATAGCTTATGTAGTTTTATCTTTGCTTTTAAAACAAAGCATCACATCATGACGACCTACCACGTGCAAATTAAAGTAATGCCATTAAAAGATTTATTAGATCCGCAAGGAAAAGCAGTATTAGGCGGTTTACACAACTTGGGTTTAAATGGAATTTCCGATGTAAGAATTGGTAAACATATAACACTTCAAATTGAGGCCGAATCTGAATTAAGCGCTAAAACTAAAGCAGAAGAAGCCTGCAAAAAATTATTAGCCAACCCTGTTATGGAATTTTATGAAATTGAAATGGTGCAGGGTTAATTAAGTATTTGTAATGGCGGAAGTACAACAATCAACAAACCAGCAAAAGGTTAGCTTATATTTAGTTCCTACACCTGTAGGTAATTTAAAAGACATTACTTTTCGTGCCATAGAAGTTTTACAAAGTGCCGATGTTATTTTGTGTGAAGACACCCGTACTTCAGCCCGCTTATTACAACATTACCAAATTCAAAAACCGGTTTCGCCTTACCATCAACATAACGAACATAAAATAGTTCCCCATTTAATTTCGCAAATGCAGTCGGGTAAAGTATTTGCATTAATAACCGATGCAGGTACACCGGGTATTTCCGATCCGGCATTCTTGTTAGTAAGAGCTTGTGTACAAAACAATATCAATGTACTTTGTTTACCCGGCGCAACTGCTTTTGTTCCTGCATTGGTAGTAAGTGGGTTACCTGCTCATCGCTTTGCATTTGAAGGTTTTTTGCCACCCAAAAAAGGCAGACATACCTTATTAACAAAATTGGCGCAGGAAGAACGAACAATTATTTTATATGAGAGCCCTATGCGGCTACAAAAAACATTATTCGAATTAATGAATTATTTCGGCGAATCGCGAAATTGTTCAGTGAGTAGAGAAATATCTAAAATGTTTGAAACGCATATACGCGGATCATTGCTTGAAGTGCATAATTATTTTCAGGAGCATGGTGTTAAAGGTGAAATAGTGCTGGTAATTGAAGGCAAAAATGACTAATTTCTTAATATGCAAAATAAATACTGTATGAAAATAAAAAGAATAATCGTTGCATTTGCTGTTCTTTTCTTTGGCTTTTCTATATCCTCTCAAGCCCAATTAAGAAAAATTCCATCTGAAGTAACAGATGCATTTGCTAAGCAATTTCCTAAAGCTGCGCAGGTTAGTTGGAAAGATAACCTTACCAATTTTCAAGCAAATTTTCAAAATAGCGATACGGTAATGCAAGTGAAGTACAACAACAAGGGCCAATGGTTAGAAACCATTAGCAAAATGCCTTATGATCAATTAAATGATGCGATAAAGGATGGTTTCGATAAAAGCAAATTCAACGATTGGGAAATTTTGTTGGTACAAAAAATTACCTCACTCAATAATGAAGTATTGTATCGGATTGAAGTTCGCAAAAACGCATTTCGCAAAACTTATTTGTATTTTAATGCCAAAGGGCAACTACAAAAGGATGCGCCTGCTTTATAAAGCAAATTCAACTGCATAAATAAAATATTTATTTTACCTTGCTATACCTTGTTAAGCAGTATTAGCAAGGCATATTCAATACTGTTGTGATATATAAATAATATAATTTTAAAAATTGTTTGCACATGATGAAGAAAATATCAATTTTATTATTGATGGGTTTGGGGACAATATCAATGCTTTTTGCACAGCCTGAACGATGGCAACAACACATTGCTTACCAAATAGATGTAAACATGGATGTTGTAACGAATCGCTTTACAGGCAGTGAGAATATTGTTTACACCAATAATTCGCCTGATACTTTGCATCGGGTATTTTTTCATTTATACTGGAATGCCTTTCAGCCTAACAGTAGTATGGATGTTAGAAGCCGTGAGTTAGGGAAAATAGCTACTCGGCAAGATAGAAATGGTAATCCCATTCCCGATTGGGATAGCCGTGTAAAAGACAGAATTAGCAAATTACAACCCAACGAAATTGGTTATGATAGTGTTACAAGTATTACTATGAATGGTGTTGAACAAAAAATGATTTATCACGAAACCATTTTAGAGGTTCCTCTATCATCCCCAATTTTACCCAATAGTAAAGCTAATTTTAAAGTAGCTTTCAAAGCGCAGGTTCCTTTACAAATTAGGAGAAGCGGCCGCGATAATGCAGAAGGAGTGCGGTATAGTATGAGCCAATGGTATCCTAAAATGGTTGAATATGATTATCAGGGTTGGAATGCAAACCCCTACATTGCCCGTGAATTTTATGGCGTTTGGGGAAACTTTGATGTAAAAATTACTATTGATAAACATTATATGGTTGCAGCAACCGGCGTATTACAAAAACCTAATGAAATAGGATTTGGTTATGAATCCCCCGGTGTTAAAGTACCCGAACATAAAGGCAACACACTTACTTGGAATTTTATTGGCAATAACGTACACGACTTTGTGTGGGCTGCTGATCCGGATTATAAACATTTATCAAAAAAAGTTAGACCCGGTTTAACGTTAAACGTATTTTATAAAGCAGGTGATGCACATGCCGATAGCGCTTGGAATAATGTTTTGTGGAGTGCCGAAAAAGTATTGCCATACATGGAAAAACGTTTTGGTCCCTATCCCTATCCACAATATTCCTTTATTCAGGGCGGTGATGGCGGTATGGAGTACGCCATGGCTACTTTAATTAAAGGACCCAGCTTAGGCACCGTTTTTCATGAGTGGATGCATAGTTGGTATCAACAAATTTTGGGTACCAATGAAAGTTTGTATCCCTGGATGGATGAAGGGTTTACCTCGTATGCCGAAGCTGAAGTAATGGCTTGGTATAATGAAAACTTTGCACAGCAATCGCCCTACACCAGTATCCCTGTTAAGAATTATTTGAAAAATAAGGTTATTGAAGATGCTGATAAACTGCCCAAAAATCAATATGAAAATTATGCCGGTTATTTTGCATTAGCGCGTAGTCCTTATGAAGAACCCATGAGTACCCATGCCGATCACTTCAACACTAATTTTGCTTACTCATTAGCCGCCTATAGCAAAGGCGCTGTGTTTTTAGAGCAATTAGGCTACATTATCAGCGATAGCTTACGCAATAAAGTGTTATTAGCCTATTATAATACCTGGAAATTTAAACACCCAAATGCCAACGATTTTATCCGTGTGGCAGAAAAAGTAAGCAACATTGAATTGGAATGGTATAAGGAGTATTGGATATATTCAACTAAAACCATTGATTATGGAATTGGTAATATTGATTTGGTAAACGGTAAGCCCCAAATTACTTTAAAACGCATTGGTAAAATGCCTATGCCCATTGATGTGTTAATTACTTATAAGGATGGTACTTCTGAAATGCATTATATACCCATGAACTTAATGTATGGAATAAAACCCGCCGAAGATGCCACACCGCGTATAGTTCATCAAGAATGGAAATGGACCGACCCGGAATATTATTTTACCATTAACAGAAATATTGGTGATATTCGTTCTATTGAAATTGATCCTTCGCAGCGTATGGCCGATGTTAATAGAAGTAATAACAAGTTGGTAATCCCGAATTAATGGTACCAAATAAAATGATGCAAAAAATTAAAGAGGCACTCAATAGGTGCCTCTTATTTTTTAACGTAAACTATAAACTTTTCTTTAAAATAAGGTTCCGGAAAAATATCATAAATGCTATACAATGTTGGCCGGGTTAAACTTGCTGAAATTTCTTCGTGCAAATCACCCCCCTTTAAGCAGATTAATCCATTGGCTAATATATCTTCCGATGTATGGGGTGTTGATTTTTTTAACAATGGTTTGCTCCATTGCCATAAATCTTTTAAAGGTGCTACAGCACGGCTTATAGCATAATCAAATTTTCTATCCTTAATTTGTTCTACGCGTGTATGTTGTGTAGTAACGTTGGTTATACCTGCCGACTCGCAAACAGCATTTACCACAGTAAGTTTTTTGGCAATGCTATCCACTAAATGAAACCGTACTTCAGGAAAAAAAATAGCTAATGGTATTCCCGGAAAACCGCCACCGCAGCCAATATCTATAATTTCCTGTCCGGGTTGAAAGGATGTAATGGCCGCGATGCTTAATGAATGAAGTACATGGTGTAAATAAATGCTGTCAATGTCTTTTCTGGATATAACATTAATCTTCTCATTCCATTCTTTATACAATGCTGCTAATGCACTATATTGTTGTAGTTGTTTATCCGAAAATTCATCAAAATATTTTAATATTTCCTGCATGTGGTAAAGTTAATAGCGCCAAAGCTTAGTTCCATGTTTTTTTAGGCTTTTTCCATAAAGCAGGGAAAAACAATATGTAATAAAAAAACATCCAAATATCGAATAACCAAAACAGCGGAAACAAATCAGATTCATTTAATTTCTTCATGCCTTTATAGTAGATGATTCCTTGAATTAACCACCTAAAAGCAAAAACCAACAATGGCAACCACCAATTAAAAAATATTATACTGGCAGCCAATAATGGATATATACAAAAAAAGCTGAAAGTGTATAAGCCCAACCAAAACTTATGCTTAAACTTATAATATTTTGAAGTGGAATAGTGGCGGTTTTTTTGTTTCATCCAATCACGCCAGGTTTGTTTAGGTTCACTTAGAGTAAATGCGTCCGGATCAATTACAACAGCAGTGTTGTGTTTAGTAGCTACTTTGTTAATGAATAAATCATCATCACCGCCGGGTATTTGATTCATGGATGAAAAACCTTTGTTGCGTATAAACACATCGCGTTTATAACTTAAGTTTCTACCCACTCCCATGTAAGGCATTCCTGCTAAAGCATAAGAAAAATATTGAATGGCAGTATGAAACGTTTCAAAGCGAATAATTTTATTAAGAAAGCCCGGTTTTTTATGATAAGCACCATAACCTAATACTATTTCAGTGTTGGGTTTATAAGCTTCCTGCATTTTCTTCATCCATAGCTCGCTGGCGGGAACACAGTCCGCATCCGTTAATAACAAATATTCAAACTTGGCGCTTTTAATACCAATTGACAATGGAAATTTTTTTCCGGCAATTAATTTAGCCTCTTGTGTTAATTCAATATGATGAATATTGGGGAATACGGCTTTCAATTCTTCTAATACATATTTCGATTCATCGGTTGAATTGTCATTCACAACAATTACTTCATGCGTTGCAGGATATTCTTGCACCAAAATGCCCGGTAAGTTTTTTACCAAATTCGCCGCCTCATCGCGGGCACAAACAATAACCGATAAAGGTTTGAGTGCCTCATCATAATAGTTTTTTGGTTTATAAAATGCCGTTTTACTAAATAAAAATAAATAATACAATATTTGAATGGCAATGCATGCACAAAAAGCAATAAAAATATATAATGCAATGGGATAGGGTAAAGGTATTGTCATTCTGCAAAAATAGTTGACAAGCATACTTGTAGGCACTGACCATTCATATTGTGGATAACAATTGCGTAACCTATGGCTTTTTTGCAAACATGTTTATTCCAATAGCACACCAAAAGCACCATACACTTATTTTTGCAAACTTATGCCAGCTTTACAATTTAGTATTCAACAAGTGGATAGTGCCAGTGCAGCAAGGGCAGGTACTATAGTTACCGATCATGGAACCATTCAAACTCCCATTTTTATGCCGGTGGGTACAGTAGGTTCAGTAAAAGCAGTTACCCAACAGCAATTAAATGCAGATGTTAAGGCGCAAATAATTTTGGGAAATACTTACCATTTATACTTGCGTCCCGGTATTGAAATTTTAAATAAGGCAGGGGGTTTACATCAATTCATGGGATGGCATAAACCTATATTAACCGACAGTGGCGGCTACCAAGTATTTTCATTGGGATCGCAAAGAAAAATTAAGGAAGAGGGGGTAACCTTTCAATCGCATATTGACGGCAGCAGGCATTTGTTTACACCCGAAAATGTGATGGATATTGAGCGAAATATAGGTGCGGATATTATTATGGCTTTTGATGAATGTCCACCTTATCCTTCTGAGTATCAATATGCCAAAAATAGTATGGAATTAACCCATCGTTGGTTGGATAGATGTATTGCCCGTTTAAAGGAAACGCCAGATTTATATGGATACACACAAAATTTATTTCCCATTGTGCAAGGAGGAACTTATAAAGATTTAAGAACTGCTTCAGCTCAATATATAGCTGATAAAAATGCCGCCGGTAATGCAATTGGTGGCTTATCGGTAGGTGAGCCGGAAGCTATGATGTACGATTTTACAGCCCTTTGTTGTGAATTTTTGCCTGTTGAAAAGCCAAGATATTTAATGGGAGTAGGTACCCCGTGGAATATATTGGAAAGCATTGCCTTGGGTGTTGATATGTTTGATTGTGTAATGCCTACCCGAAATGGTCGTAACGGTATGCTATTTACTTCAAAAGGGGTAATCAATATCAAGAACAAAAAATGGGCAACAGATTTTTCAGTAATAGATGATGGGTTTATTTCTAACATTAGCAACTACTATACAAAGGCCTATTTAAGGCATTTATTTGCTGCCGATGAAATTTTGGCTTTGCAAATAGCAAGCCTGCATAATCTTTCTTTCTATTTGTGGTTAGTTGGCGAGGCTCGCAACCAAATTTTAAACGGCAATTTTTATGCTTGGAAGCAGGAAATGGTGCCCATATTAAAGCAACGCTTGTAATTCAACCGGTTTCTGGAGGGTTAATTGCAATAATTGATAAAATATACATATAATTTTTATATAGAAAATGTGTATAATCCAATAGTTATTCAACAGTTATCCACCGTGCAGTTTTTTGATTTGCTTTTCAAAAAATTAAAATTAGTTTTACGTTACTTACTAATCTGTTACCTGTGAAATACGTTCCCCCTACATCCATTTTAATGGATGTTTTTTTATGGTTTGAATGGCGTTGAACCATCTTTAACAGGTTTCTGCTTCATTCATGTGCTATCTCAATTATATTTGCAACGGTTTATTTAGGCTTTTTATACGGAAAAATGTGTTGTTGCTACAATGTGCCCACCAATCTTTCCATTGCCTGAATCGCACTCATTAATAAGGACGCATAATAAATATGAAAAAATTAGACTGGTATATCATTAATAAATTTTTATCTACCTTCTTTTTTTCCATATTTCTATTTACCGTAATTGCCGTTGTAGTTGATATTAGTGAAAAAGCCGACGATTTTGCCAAATCGGGTTTAACTGCTCGGGAAATTGTTACACAGTATTATTTTGGTTTCGTACCCTATATTCTGGCTTTGTTATTTCCTTTATTCATATTTATTGCTGTTATATTTTTTACTTCTAAAATGGCCGGCAGAAGTGAAATTGTTGCCATTTTGGCCAGTGGCACTACTTATAACCGCTGGTTAAGACCCTATTGGATAGCAGGTATTTTATTGGCTTTAATGCTTTTGGCAGCCAATTTATACATTGTTCCAAAAGCCAATGTAATACGCGGAAATTTTGAAGCCAAGTATTTAGATCCCAATTCTTCATACGAAAACCTAACCAAAAGCCGCAATGGCAGTGGCAGCGATTTCTATATGAAAGTAGATACTTTTACGTATGCCGGAATTTATAATTATGATACGGTGAGTAAGCGCGGCGGGCCTGTATTTTTAGATGAAATTCGCAATAATCAGTTGGTTAAAAATACACGTGCCGAAGGTATTTCGTGGGATACGTTAACCAAACAGTGGAAATTGGAATATGTTGTTCAGCGTGTTTTACTGCCCTTGGGTGAAAACGTGCAGTTAATTCCGGCTTTATATAAAAATTTGAACTTTACGCCATTTGATATACGCCAGGATAAATACACAAAAGATAAACTTACCTCGCCCGAATTGGCTCGTTTTATCAAATTACAGGAACTGCGTGGCGCCGAAGGATTAAATGAACTAAAAGTAGAAGCAGGTAGGCGATATGCTACCCCCATAACCGTTATTTTACTTACCTTAATTGGTGCTATTGTAGCGGGAAGAAAAGTAAGGGGGGGCAGTGGTTTGCATTTGGCAGTGGGGTTTATTATTGCTGCACTCTTTATTATTACAGATAAATTTTCTACCATTTTTTCAACTAAAGGCAATTTGCCACCTTCTATTGCACCATGGATTCCCAATTTCCTATTTTTATTCGTAGTTATTTACTTGTATAGAAAAGCGCCCAAATAACCTTTCCATTCCCATTAATTTCTTGTTATAAAAGTGTAACATTTCTATAATTCATTTGTTACAACTGTTAAGTTCATTTACCTTTATAGCCGCTAATTGTTATGTGTAGTTCGCAAACATTTTGCACTCCATTTTTCAATCAGTTAAGCTAAGCCGCCAGCTCTTTGCTTGCATACCTCAAAAAGGCAATAAATACAATTATTCGAACATAAAATTTAGCACTATGGGAATTATTAAAGAAAGGTTTAAATTAAAAGCCGATGCAGCCAATGCAGAAATAAAAGATTTATTAAAGGAACATGGTAATAAAAAAATTGGAGAAGTAACACTTGCTCAAATTTATCAGGGAATGCGGGGCATTACCGGTTTGGTTTCTGAAACCAGTTTGTTAGATGCGCAAGAAGGTATCCGTTTTCGCGGCTATTCTATTCCTGAATTACAAAAAAGTTTACCGACTGCTATTCCTAACGGCGAACCTTTACCCGAAGGTTTATTTTATTTAATGTTAATTGGTGAATTGCCAACTGAAGAAGATGTACATCATGTAACCAATGTTTGGCAACGTAGAAGCCATGTGCCTACACATGTGTTTAAAGCTATTGATGCATTACCCATTTCAACACATCCCATGACGATGTTTGTAGTGGGTGTAATGGCTTTGCAAACGGAAAGCGATTTTGCCCGTGAATACGCAAAAGGCATTAGCAAAAAAGATTATTGGAATCCTACTTATGATGATGTAATGGATTTAATAGCGCGTTTACCGCGCATAGCCGCTTACATCTATCGTCGTAAATATAAAAATAACGAACATATACAACCCGATGGTTTATTGGATTGGGCAGGTAATTTGGCACATATGATGGGTTTTGAAGATGAAAGCTTTAAAGAATTAATGCGTTTGTATATGACTATACATGCTGACCATGAAGGTGGTAATGTAAGTGCACATGCTACGCACTTGGTTGGCAGTGCATTAAGCGATCCTTATTTAAGTTATGCTGCGGGTATGAATGGTTTAGCAGGTCCATTACATGGATTAGCCAATCAAGAAGTAATTAAGTGGATTTTTGAAATGCAGAAAGAATTGGGAACCGATAATCCTTCAAAAGAACAAATTGAAGATTACGTGAAAAAAACCATTGCGGCCGGTAAGGTGGTTCCCGGTTATGGACACGCCGTGTTGCGCAAAACTGATCCACGTTTTACTGCGCAAATGGAATTTGGTAAAAAACACATGCCCGATGATAAATTGGTGAATACCGTTTGGAAAATTTATGAAACGGTTCCCCCCATCTTACAATCATTAGGTAAAATAAAAAATCCATGGCCAAATGTAGATGCGCATAGCGGGGCTTTATTAGTACATTATGGATTGGTTGAATACGAATTTTACACTGTATTATTTGCGGTAAGCCGTGCATTGGGCGTATTAGCCAACTTATGTTGGGACAGAGCTTTAGGTTTCCCCATTGAACGTCCAAAAAGTGTTACCACTTCAGCTGTAAAACGTTGGTTAAAAGGCGAAGATGAAATTTGGGAATAAGTATCATTAGCTAATTGTGTATGATAATCTTTCATGCATAGTTCTGCGGTCAATTTAATTTTAACCTGTAGGCACGAACTTTGTGTTTACAGGTTTTTTTATATTAATTTCAAAAAAATTAGATTTAATGTGGTGGATTTATGCTTTGCTTTCAGCCTTCTTTGCAGCTTTAACAGCCATTTTTGCTAAAAAGGGAATTAGCCATATTGATAGTGATTTGGCAACTGCCATTCGTACTTCTTTTATTTTAATCTTAACATGGGGCATTGCCTTTTTTAAAGGAAATATACAAGGCAGTGTTTTAGCATTAACCCGCCAAAATTGGTTGTTTTTAATTTTGTCTGCCATAGCTACCGGTTTGTCGTGGTTGTTTTATTTTAAAGCCTTGCAGTTAGGTAATGTGGCACAGGTTGCCCCGGTTGATAAAGCCAGTGTAGCTATTGCCATTATATTGTCAATTATTTTTTTGGGCGAAGTAGTTACTTTGAAAATGGCCATTGGGGCACTACTTATCATTGTGGGTACACTGGTATTAATAATTTGAGGAAGAAAAATTTTGTGCAACAAGTATCAGGCTATACATTTGCAATCCTAAAAGTTAAATGGGGAATTAGCTCAGCTGGCTAGAGCGCTTGCATGGCATGCAAGAGGTCACCGGTTCGACTCCGGTATTCTCCACCAATAATCCCGCTTCGTAGTGGGATTTTTTTTTATTTTGGTATCTATTCTTAGTTGTTATTCAAACCAATTCTTGTAACATTTTCATCCCTTATTTAAAGGCATTCTTCCAATATTTTAGTTTATTTGGAAGTAATATGGGCATTCATGTAAATTTTTTAATGCATTTTAACAGCACAAAATCATTGCTGAATAAGCAAAAGCCCGGTACACTATGTTTCGTTAGCCTATAAATAACTTAAATGTTGCAAAGTAAAATTGAAATAAACGTTGTAAAAAAGATAACCGGCAGTGTACACTTTTGGTTGCCAATAAGTGGTATTGTATTCTTTTTTCTTTTTTTAGCATCTCTTGCATTTATTAATACAGGAAGTTTCAGGCCTTTATTAGATGTTCACAGCATTATACGTGAAGGTTTCTTCCTGTTGGTTGATATGGTAACATCCATGTATTTTGTGTATTATTCCATACAATTTTTCAACAAAAAATTTGCCGCCAATACTTTATCAATAAAACGATATGCCATTGAAATACCGGTTGTTTTTTTGGGTGGATTTGCACTGAAGAGCATTTTTTATTTTCTATTTGTAAAACTAATTGTGATACCAGAAGCAAATACGGAATCGCTCGAAATGCGGCTAAGAAATTTACTGGCTATGACGCATACCTATTTAATGCTTACCTATGTTGTAATTACAGGATTCAATTCTTTTAAAAGTATGGAACAAAGAAAAACACAGGTAAGCAGACTTGAAAAGGAATATGCACAATCGCGTTTTGAGGCTTTACAAAACCAGTTGAATCCACACTTTTTATTTAATAGTCTCAGCATATTAAGCTCATTAGTACAAATTAATGCCGATATAGCCGAGCAATTCATCGAAAAATTATCCAAAACCTATCGCTATTTGCTCGATCAAAGAGAAAAAGAATGGGTACCGTTGAAAGATGAAATTGCTTTTTTAAAAAATTATATTTTCTTAATTCAACAGCGTTATGCAGATAAGCTTTTTTTAGATATTAATGTACACCATGATGAGTCAATTGCTTATTCAATTATTCCCAATACATTTCTGGTCATTATGGAGTATATCATCAATAAAACAAGTATGTCAGTGCTCAATCCTTTACATATTGTTGTATCAGTTTCCGAAAAAAAAGCACTTTTTTCTTATACAGGTCAGGTAAAAGAAATATCGGGTAATGGGGTGTTACAGCCATTTCAGCAATTAGAAAACCGATATGCACAGATAAACAAAAAAATTGAATTATACACAAATACAAATACGTTGGAGAATTTCATCGTCATTCCATTGATAAAAAATAACAATGAGTAAACTCTTTAAAAATACCGGTAAATTTCCATTACTACGATTTAGTTTGGTTGTAATGATAGTATATACGGTGTACCCTTTGCTATTTGCCTATTTAGGTAATGAAAACAGCTTGGTTAATTTATTTAAAGATTTAGCCTATACCTGGGGTATTGGAATATTTTTTACTTTCTTTATTGTGTATCTGGTAAAATACAGCGAACTTTATTTTCATAAGGCAGGTCCAATTCGCTATTGGTTAGAATGGCTATTTGTTTGTATTGTTTCCTATTATTTTATTTTAATCATCTACAAGTTTCGTTTAAGTAGGCCTATCAGCACTGCCGAGTTGTTGGATATGGTTTATTTTCGCTTATACTTGGTTGAAAACATTTTAGGTGTATCATTTATTTACTTGCTAAACAGGGCGTTTTATTTTTATCAATCTGCTTTAGAAAAAGCAGCTTTTGCCGAGAAGCTGCAAAAAGAATATGCTGAAATGCGATTGCAAGTGTTAAAAAGTCAAATCAACCCGCATTTCTTATTTAATAGCTTAAGTGTATTATCGAATTTGGTACATGTTGATAAAGATGCATCTGAAAAATTTATTCTACAATTATCAAAAGCCTATCGGTATATATTAGACCAAAAAAATGAAGAATGGGTTTCACTTGAAAAAGAACTGGCATTTTTAGATACCTATTTCTATTTGTTGCAAATTCGGTTTAATAAAAAAGTTTGTTTAAATATGGATATACAGGTTAATGCAGATGAATGGCTAATACCTGCATTAACATTACAACTACTGGTTGAAAATGTTGTAAAGCACAATAGCATGTCAACTACTCATCCTTTATGTATTGATGTTACGGCAATGGAAAATAAAATAATTGTTCGCAATAGTATTAATAAACGGGAACACACGGAAAAATCAACAGGTATAGGTTTACAAAATATTGCTCGTAGGGTAGCTTATAGAACTTCCAGTAAAGTGGAAATAGAAAAAAACGATCAATTCTTCTCCATATCAGTGCCTTTAATTGCCAAATTAAACTAGTTTAAAATATTATTGGAAATGTAATTAAAATAACTTATAAAAAATTAATATTATGAAAGTAGTTATTGTTGAAGATGAGTTTTTAACTGCCCAGCGTTTAGATGGTATGCTGAATAAATATGATAGTAATATTGAAGTACAGGCCATTTTGCCTTCGGTAGCTGATGCGGTAAAATGGTTTAAAGAAAATCAGGGAACTGATTTAGTTTTTATGGATATTCATTTAGAAGATGGGCAATGTTTTCAAATATTTGAAACAATTAATTTAGAAATACCCATCATATTTACAACCGCCTATGATGAGTATATGATAAAGGCATTTAAAGTAAACAGTATTGACTATTTAATGAAGCCAATTAACTTTGACGAGTTGGTACAAGCGATAGAAAAATTTAAAAAATTACATTCTCCTGCTTGTAATGAAGATGAGAATTGGCCAACAGAAGGTTTACAACAGTTAATGCATTCACTGCAACCGGGTACTGCATCATATAAATCAAGATTTTTAATTTCTTTGGGTTCACGGTTAAAAACAGTTGAAACTGCTGATATTCAATATTTTTACAGTGCCGATAAAATTACCTTTTTAGTTACGGCAGATAATCAACGTTATCCTGTTGAATTTAGTTTAGATAAATTATCTGCATTGTTAAACCCTACTGAGTTTTTTAGAATCAATCGGCAAACCATTGTTAAACTAAATGCTATATCTGCAATACATGTTTTTCCCAAGGGGAAATTAAAAGTAGATGTGCAGCCTGCATTTAAAGACGAATTATTTGTAAGTCTGGACAGGGTAACCGAGTTTAAAGAATGGTTGGGTAAATAAATTATATTTACCTGTGCATTATTTTCTGTTAAAATACAAAATATGCCAACATTTTCTCCACAAATCTTCAATTAATCTGTTATTCTATACATTGCAGCATTAATTTGCAGATGTTATGACCGCAGAAGAAAAACGATTAAAAGAAAATAGTACAAAAAAAGTACCATTAGAACAATGGGGGCCTTATTTATCTGAACGGCAATGGGGTACTGTTAGGGAAGATTATAGCACCAATGGTGATGCATGGAATTATTTCCCTTTTCATCATGCTTCATCAAGGGCCTATCGTTGGGGTGAAGATGGTTTGTGTGGCATATCTGACTTTTTCGGTAATCTTTGCTTTAGCGTTACTTTATGGAACGGAAAGGATAGTATTTTAAAAGAAAGATTATTTGGTTTGGGTAATTCCGATGGCAATCATGGGGAAGATGTAAAAGAACTTTATTATTATCTAGACAATGTGCCTACCCATTTTTATATGCAAATGTTGTACAAATATCCGCAACAGGCATTCCCCTATGAACAAATTATTGCTGAAAATAAAAAGCGCAGCAAATTTGAACCCGAATACGAAATATTAGATACCGGTATTTTCGACAACAATGAATATTTTGATGTATTGGTTACTTATGCCAAATTAAATAAAAAAGATATTGGCATTAAAGTAGAAATTACCAATCGCTTTTCAAAAGCGGCACCCATAACGGTTTTGCCCACTATTTGGTTTTTTAATAGATGGCAATCGAAAATTACCGATGAAAAACCTGTAATAAAAACAATGAATCGACCGGGTGTGGTAAAAGCCATGCATGAACGATTAGGCAATTATTATTTCTATTATCCCGAAACACATTTGCAGCTTTTTACTGAAAATGAAACCAATACGGAAAAATTATTCGGTATTCCTAACGCTACCCCATTTGTGAAAGATGCTTTTCATGATGCCATCATTCACAATAAAAATAAGTTATTGTTAAGCTCACAAAAATCGGGAACTAAATTCGCACCTGTTTATGAATATTTAATTGAACCAGGTGAGACCAAAGTATTATACTTACGCATTTCATCTACTTTACTTCAATACAATCCCTTTGGATATAATTTTGAAGAATTGTTCATTAATCGTAAAGCAGAAGCCGATGAATTTTATGATAGTATTCTGCCAAAAAATATTTCTTCCGAACTAAAAAACATTCAACGACAGGCATTGGCAGGCCTTTTGTGGAGTAAACAATTTTATTATTACGATGTTGAACGCTGGTTACAAGAAAGTGATGGTATTACAGCACTTTCGTGGCAACGAACTCATGGTCGCAATAGTGAATGGCAACATTTAAAAAATCAAGATATTATATTGATGCCCGATAAATGGGAATATCCATGGTATGCGGCTTGGGATTTGGCTTTTCATTGCGTTTCAATGGCTTTGGTTGATACCAATTTCGCCAAACACCAACTTACTTTAATAATGCGTGAGTGGTACATGAAGCCCGATGGTCAGTTACCTGCTTACGAGTGGCATTTTAGTGATGTTAATCCCCCGGTACAAGCCTGGAGCGCACTGCAAATTTATAATATTGAAAAAGAAAAGACCGGAAAAGGAGACATTCGATTTTTGAAAAAAGTTTTCAATAAACTTATTATCAATTTTACCTGGTGGATTAATCGGAAAGACCCGCAAGGAAATAACATGTTTGAAGGAGGTTTTTTAGGCTTAGATAACATTGGTGTGTTTAATAGAAGTATTCAAATTAATAATCAGGCACAGTTAGAGCAAGCAGACGGTACCAGTTGGATGGGTATGTATGCTTTGAATTTAATGGATATTGCCATTGAAATTGCCATGCAGGATGATGCATTTGAAGACAGTGCTACTAAATTTTTTGAGCACTTCATTTTAATTGCAGAGGCATTGAACCAGTTAGGTATGTGGAATGAAGAAGATGAATTTTACTACGATAAACTGGGGTTGGCCGGTGGCGAAACCATTCAATTGCGCATTCAATCTATTGTTGGCCTTACCTCATTATTTGCCGTTTCGGTAATTGATAAAAAAGTTTTGAAAAAGTTGCAAGATTTTGATAAACGAATTAGTTGGTATAAACAATATCGGTTAAAAAACAACAAGTTTTGGCCCAATGAAGAGAAAACGGAACAAGATAAAATTTTAATATCCTTATTGCCCAAAGATAGATTGGTTGGATTATTGAAGCACTTGCTTAGTGAAACTGAATTTTTATCGGATGGCGGTATTCGTGCTTTATCAAAGTACCACGAAAAAAATCCCTATTCGGTTACCATTGATGGGGTACAATATTCCATACAATACGATCCGGGCGACTCTACTTCCGATTTTTTTGGTGGAAACAGCAACTGGCGTGGCCCGGTTTGGATGCCCATTAATTATTTAATTATTAAAAGCATTCAAAAGTTTGGTGAATTTTATGATGGTTCCTTAAAAGTGGAATACCCCACCGGTTCCGGAAAGTTTATTGAATTAACCGATGTGGCAGATGAGTTGGAAAAACGTGTCATTCGCTTATTTACTTTGAATGAAAAAGGCGAACGTAAATTATATGGTAAATATAATTGGTTTTATCAACGCCCTGAAAACAGGCATTTATTGCAGTTTTACGAGTATTTTCATGGTGATACCGGTCATGGCTTAGGGGCCAGTCATCAAACAGGCTGGACCAGTCTTATTGCTCAACTCATATTTGAAAGGGCACAACTAAAAGGTGGAGATATTTAACAGCAAAATTGGTGAATAAAAAAAGAGGGAGGCCACAATCCTTCCCTCTCTTATCCCCAATCAAAAACCAAAAAATATAAAGCTGTGGTTGGTTTAGAATTATAGTGCGAACATAATTTAAAGCATGCATTCAAAAAAACGTATTTCTACGTAGTGAAATCACTTATTTTTACATATATCATTCTATAAATGGTCGGAACTTTAGTCTATATCGAGCTTTTACTGTTACTGGCAGGGATTTATTATTTATTTCTGAAATTCAAAAATTTTAACCTTCCCGGGCTAATTTTCTTTAAAATACTGTATGTTTTAACATTTTTTACCGAAATTTTAGGCAAAATAACGGCTCAACATAACATACACAATCAATCTATTTATAATGTGTTTGTGGCAATTGAATTTGTTTTGCTGGTTATTATCATGCAAAAAAATATTCCGCCCAAATTGCAATGGCATAAATGGCCCAAAATTGGCCTTTTCATTTTTTTTGCATTATACTTGGCCGAAATTTTATACCATAAAGGCATTATGGATGCTTTTGTGTTCTTTAGCCATACTTTTATTTCATTTTATTTTATAGTAGTAGGATTTGTTTATTATTATCGCCTTATTCAGCTTGAAATAGCAGTACAGGCTAAAAACGATTATGTGTTTTGGTTGGTTACGGGAATATTTCTATATCAGTTTGCCAGTTTTTTTATTAATTTATTTTTTTCCTATATTGTTCAGTTATATTTATCCGACCATGCCAATTGGGGCATATCGGTTATCACTATATTAAGAGTATTATTCAATGTGTTTTTTTATAGCGCCTGGCTTTATGCTTTTATATGCAAGTATCGGAAAACTATATCATCTTCATCATTTTATGTTTAACGGCCGTTTTTTTATTGGTGGCTTTTTACATTGTAGTACAGGTTATTAATTATGCCCGTAAAAAGAAAAAATATGAAGCCGAGAAAAACGCAATGAATCAATTGTTTGAAGAACAACTGATTCAAACCAAATTAGAAGTGCAGGAACAAACCTTACAAAATTTTGCCGCGGATTTACATGATAACATTGGTCAACTGCTAAGCTTAACCAATGTTACCCTGGCTTCCGTAAATGTGAATGATGCTGCTAAAACGGCTTCAAAAATTTCATCGGCACAAGAATTAATTAAACGAGCCATAAAAGAAATTCGAATTTTAGCCAAGTTGCACCAAGGCGAAAGCTTAATGGAAAATGGTTTGTCGGATGCCATTTCGCAGGAAGTGCAATGGTTTCAGCGCAATGCATATTTTAAAGTTGAATTTAAAAATAATTTGCCCGATAACTTTACGCTTTCCCATCCTTATGCCAACTTATTTGTTTATCGTTTATTGCAAGAGTGTTTAAGCAATATTGTTCGGCATGCCGACGCAACCGAAATTTTTATATTTTTAGGTGTAAAAGACGATTGTTTTACAATGGAAATTAGTGATAACGGTAAGGGCTTTCGGTATAATGAATCTAATTTTCAATCGAATGGAATGGGAATTAATAACATGCAAAAACGTATTCAACTATTGAACGGCACCATGCGTATTATGACTGCCGAAAAAAAAGGAACCCGAATTTTGTTTAATATACCCTGTAACTAATGGAAAGTGAAATTATTAGAATTGCTTTAGTTGATGACCACGCTTTATTTAGAAGTGGTATTGCTGCTTTATTGAAAGAATTTGATGATTTAATGATTGTTTTTGAAGCATCGAACGGAAAAGAATTGCAATTACTGCTTCCACAACACCTGCCTATTGATGTGGTATTGATGGATATTAAAATGCCCGGATTAAATGGATTTGATACGACCGAATGGATAAGTACGCATTATCCTAAAACGGCCGTTTTGGCTTTAAGTATGTTTGATGAAAGTATTGATATTATTAAAATGTTGAAAGCAGGTGCAGGTGGATATTTGCTGAAAGAATCTTCCCCAGAGGAATTATATGCGGCCATTACTGCTATTCATCAAAATGGATTCTACAGCAATGAATTGGTTTCCGATCAACTCATCAAATCATTAAAGTCCGGTAAACATATTGAAGATTGGTACGAACAATATGGCCTCAATCAAAAAGAATTAGAATTTTTACGATTGTGCGCAACCGAGTTAACTTATCGGCAAATTGCCGAAACCATGGGCGTTGCAGAGCGTACGGTTGAAAATTATCGGCAATCGCTTTCTGAAAAATTAGGCATTAAAAATAGGGTAGGATTGGCACTATTTGCAATCAAGAATAAACTGGTAAGTTTGGGGAATGAAACATTATAAACATATTCTTTTCGTTAATGTGGCTTTACTCATACTACTGCTACAATTCACCTCTCAAAACGTATTTGCCCAAAACCTTCAAACCCAAAACCAATGGGCGCTTTTGCCTTTTGTAAAAGAAAACCAATACAATCCCATTCTTACGCCGGGTAGCAGCATTTTTACCGACCCCATTACCCAACAAACGGTTAAATGGGAAGCAGCGCATGTTTTTAATCCTGCCATGATAATACGTCATGATACTGTTTATATGTTATATCGTGCGCAGGATAGTGCCGGTACCTCACGTATAGGCCTTGCTGTTAGTACCGATGGGCATCATTTTACTCGCAACCAACAGCCGGTATTGTTTCCCGATAATGACTCTTTTAAGCAATATGAATGGCCCGGTGGTTGTGAAGATCCCCGCATTGTTGCTGATGCCAATGGTACGTACTATTTAACCTACACCGCTTTCGATGGGCAATTGGCGCGCTTAATGGTGGCTACCTCAACCGATTTAATTCATTGGCAAAAACATGGCCCTGCCTTTGCAAAAGCTTACAGCGGTAAATACTTAAATGTATGGTCTAAATCCGGCGCTATTGTGGCAACTTATTCACCCAATAACATTGTTGCAACCAAGGTAAACGGAAAATATTGGATGTATTGGGGCGACCAATTTATTTGGGCTGCTACTTCAACCGACCTTATTAACTGGCAACCCATTGAAATGCCTAAAGGCATGAAGCCGCCTGTAGCTTTAAGAGGTCAGGCATTCAACATGCCACAACTGCAAATTGTATTACCCACCCGAAAAGGAAAATTTGATAGTGATTTGGTAGAATCAGGGCCTGCTGCTATGTATTCACCTAACGGTATCCGCTTGCTGTACAATGGCAGAAATATTCCCGCCATTGGCGACAAAAATTTACCCGAGGGTACCTATGCTTCCGGGCAGGCTTTATTCAATGCAAAAAATCCTGTGCAGTTAATTCACAGACTCAATCATTATTTTATGAAGCCTACAGAGCCTTACGAAATTACCGGACAGGTAAACAATGTTTGTTTTATAGAAGGGCTGGTTTATTTTCAACAAAAATGGTGGTTATATTATGGCACTGCCGATTCTAACATTGCAGTGGCCACTTGTAATAAACCATTGTAACGGATTAGCATTGCTGTAAAGCCTGTTCAATATCCTTCAAAATATCATCTTTATGCTCTAAGCCTACACTTATGCGAATAAGTCCGGGGGTTATACCCACTGCCAGGCGTTCAGCTTCTGTAAGCTTAGCATGTGTAGTGCTGGCAGGGTGCGATGCAATGCTGCGGCTATCGCCCAAATTGGCGGTTAATGACAACATTTGCAATGCATTTAAAAAATTTCTGCCACTTTCTAAACCGCCTTTTAGCTCAAAACAAATAATACCACCTCCGTTTTGCATTTGTTGTTGGGCAATGGCATATTGTGGATGTGTTGGTAAGAATGGATATTTTAGAAAAGCAATTTTATTATTGTGTTGTAAGGCATTGGCAAGATAAATTGCATTGCTGCAATGACGTTCCATACGCACTTCTAATGTTTCTAAACTTTTACTTAGTACCCACGCATTGAATGGTGATAAAGCAGGCCCGGTACTTCTGCAAAAAGCGTAAATTTCTTTTATTAAATCTTTTCTGCCCACAATTACACCGCCTAACACACGGCCCTGTCCATCCATCCATTTGGTAGCGGAATGAATTACTAAATCTGCACCCAATAAAATAGGCTGTTGCACTAAAGGCGTAGCAAAACAATTATCCACATTTAAAATAATGCCATTTTGCTTAGCCAGTTTACCCAACATTTTCAAATCTAATATGTCTAACCCCGGATTGGTGGGCGTTTCAACGTAAATCATTTTTGTATTGGGTTGAATGGCGGCAGCCCATTCTTGTTCAGTAGCAGTAGCACTAATATAACTGTAAGCAATACCATAGCGATTTAAATACTTGGTAATTACGGTATGTGTACTTCCAAAAATACTGTTACAAGCCAGCAAATGGTCGCCTTGCTTTAACAGTGCCATAAATGAACCAAATACAGCACTCATGCCCGAAGCCGTGGCATATCCGGCTTCAGCACCTTCTAATACACACACTTTATCAATCAATTCTTGCACATTCGGATTACTAAAGCGGCTGTAAATGTTATCGTCAGTTTCATCGGCAAATGCAGCCCGCATACTTTCTGCATCGTTAAAGCAAAAACTACTGGTTAAAAACATAGGAGTGCTATGTTCCATTTCCGGTGTACGTTCGGTTTGAATGCGAATGGCTTGTGTAATTTTATTTTGTTGCATACCGCTTTTGTTATGGTTTATAATTATTGTACTGTTACATCCCATTCAATGGTGCAACCCGCAGCTCTTAAGGTAGCTGCTACCGAACAATATTTATCAATCGATAAGGCGCAGGCTTTTCTAGCTTTTTCAACCTCAATATTCCCTTTGAAAATAAATTGAATATGTATGTGTTTCCACAAAGCAGGTTCTTTACCATGTTCACGTTCAGCATCAATTTTCATGGAAAAATCTTCAATTTCCTGGCGCTGTTTTTTTAAAATAGAAACAATATCTACACCACTGCAACCACCCAAACCCATTAATAAAGTTTGCATAGGTCTAAATCCACTATTGTGTCCGCCAATTTCAACGGCACCATCAGTTCTAATGGTGTGTCCGTTGGCATCCGTTCCTTCAAATGCATAGGCATCATCCACTCTTTTTATTGCAATTGTTGTCATCTTCAAAAGATTTATGCAAATGTAATTTAATCATGTACTTATTTTGCTGTTTAAATACGGAATTAATATGACGCATGTTTTTGAGTATCCACACAATTTTGTTTTAGAAAATGGAGCAATATTGCCCGGAATTAGCATTGCTTACACCACTTACGGAACTTTGAATGCACAAAAAAACAATGTAGTTTGGGTATGCCATGCGCTTACTGCTAATGCCGATGCAGCAGAATGGTGGAAAGGCTTGGTAGGCGAGGGGTGTTATATTAATCCCAATGAACATTTTATTGTAGGGGCCAATATTTTGGGTTCCTGTTATGGCACAACCGGTCCTTTAAGCATCAATCCGCAAACACAACAACCCTACTATGCTTCTTTTCCTTCTGTAACCATTCGCGACATGGTGCAGGCGCATATACTATTGCGGAAACATTTAGGCATTGAAAGTATTCACTTACTAATGGGCGGTAGTATGGGCGGTTATCAAGCACTAGAGTGGGCCGTAATGGAACCGCAAGTGGTGCAACAATTGTTTTTAATTGCCACTTCCCCTTCTGAAAGTGCTTGGGGAGTGGCCGTACATACTGCACAACGCTTAGCTATTGAAGCCGATTGCACCTGGCAACAACCCAATGCAAAAGCCGGCGCAAAAGGGCTTAAAGCAGCAAGGGCAATTGGAATGCTTACCTATCGGAATTATGAAACTTTTCAACAAAAACAAACCGACCCCGATCCGGAAAAAATTGATGGCTTCAAGGCATCTTCATACATCAACTATCAAGGCGATAAATTAGTAAATCGGTTTAATGCCTATAGTTATTGGTTATTAACCAAAGCAATGGATAGTCACCATTTAGCCCGTGGGCGTGGCGGCGATTTAATACAGGTGTTGCACCAAATACAAACACCTACTTTAATTATTGGTATTACCAGCGATATTTTATGCCCTATAGCCGAACAACAATTTATGGTACAACACATGCCCAATGCCACATTAATTCAAATTGATTCAACCTATGGACACGACGGGTTTATTATAGAAACTGAACAAATTACCCGTTCTTTGCAGCATTGGTTACCTTAATATTTGCCAACCATTCAGATAAATTATATACTATGAAATTAAGTGCTAAAGCGTTTGTACTATTGTTATTTGCCCAAGTGTTAGGCTTGTGGGCGTTTGCACAAGATACTACCCAACACATTGTTCCCGGCCGCCAAAACAGTAAAGCGCAACAACAAAAACCTTACGTAATATTAATTTCAGCCGATGGATTTCGTTACGATTTGGCCGATAGTTTTCATGCAAAAAATTTAATTCGTTTTCGTTCGCAAGGCGTTCAAGCCGAGTACATGAAACCTAGTTATCCATCGCTAACATTTCCCAATCACTATGCCATCATTACCGGCATGTATCCTGCCCACAATGGTTTGGTGGATAATTCGTTTTACGATGCCAATAAAAACAAAATATATACAATGGGTAATAAAACCGAGGTGGCCGATAGCTCATGGTATGGTGGCACACCTTTGTGGGTATTAGCCGAACAACAGCAAATGTTATCGGCCAGTTTTTATTGGGTAGCATCTGAGGCAGCCATTCAGGGTGTTAGACCCACTTATTATTACATCTATAATGAAAAAATTGGCATTGATGAGCGCATTGCTGCCGTAAAAAAATGGTTGCAATTACCACCCGAAAAAAGACCGCATTTCATTACTTTTTATTTGCCCGAAGTAGATCATGAGGAGCATATGCACGGAGTATTTAGTCCTGAAACAGCCCATGCCGTGCAGTTTGTAGATGAAGCCATTGCTAAATTAAACGAGGCATTGGCCCCCTTAAACCTGCCCATTAATTACATATTTTTATCCGACCATGGAATGGTTGATGTTGATGTAAACCATACCCTTCCTTTGCCGGCTCAGGTTGATACTGCCAACTTCATTGTTCCCCGTAGCGATATGTTATTGCATTTATATGCCAAAAACAAAAATGCTATTATGCCCACTTACACGGCATTAAAAAATAGTGCAACAGGGTATAATGTTTATTTAGCCAACGAAATTCCCGAAAACTGGCATTACAATGCCGCCAACGATTATTTTAATCGTGTTGGCGATATTTTACTAGTGCCGCAATACCCTAAAGTATTTAATTTAAGCAGCCGTAAAATTACACCCGGCAAGCATGGATATGATAATAACATGACCGAAATGCGGGCTACCTTTTATGCCTGGGGACCCGCATTTAAGCAACAATTCAAAATTCGTGGGTTTGAAAATGTGCATGTATTTCCTTTAATAGCTAAAATATTGGGTTTACAATATCAGGCCGATGCAATTGATGGGCAATTAAAAGTTTTAGCACCCATTTTAAAACAATAAGTCAACAAAAAACAACATTGGTTGTTTCAATACAAAACAGCATTATGGGCATTTGGAATCAAATATTACAGTACCTGTATATCAAAAAGCGCGATCCTAACCAACCTCGCAATACCTATATAAAGTTTATGCATGGCATGAACCGTATTTCATTACTCATGTTTATTGTAGCGGTAATTATAATGCTCATTAAACTGGTCATTCTTCCTTTGTTACGCAAAGGGTAGTGGGTTATTATGTAGCCGGCTGCTGTGCAACTATTCAACTTTCGTTGCGTCGCACACTTGTACGGCAACAAGTTTATTCGGCATGGTTAGCCATACTGTACACCCATTGAGCAGCTTTTTCCGATGCATTGCCACCGGCTTTCAATAGTAGTTTCAACTGCAAAAAATCCTGCTTCATTGCATTGATTTTAGCTGCGTTGTTTAGTAATTCATTCAATTCAGTCACAATATTGTCCACATTCATTTCATGTTGAATCAGTTCTTTTACAACCGGTTTATCCATAATTAAATTCACCAATGATATGTATTTAATTTTAACCAGCCTTTTAGCAATGGCATAACTAACGGCACTGCCTTTGTAGCAAACCACTTCCGGAACACCAAACAAAGCTGTTTCAAGTGTAGCGGTGCCACTGGTAACCAAGGCGGCAACACTACTGTTTAACAGCCCATATGTATTGTTTTTAACCAATAACACATTTTTGTAAGGAGCTAAAAATTCGGAATAAAATGCATCTTCTTGGCCGGGAGCCTGTGCAACTGCAAAGCTGTAATCAGGAAAATGTTGTGCAACCTGCAACATAACCGGTAATTTTTTTTCAATTTCTTGTTTACGGCTACCCGGCAGTATGGCAACAATAGGTTTTGAAGCAGCAATTTTTTCGGAATGTGTAAATTGAAATTGTTCAACCACTTCAACCAACGGATGCCCAACATAGGTTACTTCCCAATTCCATTTTTCATGGTAGTATTCTTTTTCAAAAGGTAGTATTACCAGCATTTTATCAATGCATTGTTTCATAGCTTTAACCCTGTTTTCTTTCCATGCCCATACTTGCGGCGAAATGTAATAAACAACTTTTATGTTTTGTTTTTTTGCCCATTTAGCAATGCGCAAATTAAAGCCCGGGTAATCAATCAGCACTAAAACATCAGGATTAAACTGAATAATATCTTGTTTGCAAAAAGCAATGTTTTTTAAAATGGTTGGTAAGTTTTTAATTACTTCAGCAAAACCCATAAAAGCCAAATCACGATAATGTTTAACCAGTTGGGTACCTGCTTGTTCCATTAAATGGCCACCCCAACATCGAATATGGGCAGCATCATCTTTTTGTTTTAAGGCTTTTATTAAGTTACTGCCATGCAAATCGCCACTGGCTTCACCGGCTATAATATAGTATTTCATGGTAGGGTAAAGATAAGCAGGTTGCAAGATGCATAAGAAATTTCAATTAGAAATTCATGTAACCAAATGATGATTCATTGGATTTAGGTTTTACTGTAAAATGGTTTATTTGTATTTTTGCGCCGATTTAAAACGAGGCGGGATGTAGCGCAGCCCGGTAGCGCGCTTCGTTCGGGACGAAGAGGCCGCTGGTTCGAATCCAGTCATCCCGACATCATTACTCAAAAAGCAATCTTGCCAAAGATTGCTTTTTTTATCGGGTGATGATATGCTTTGCTGGCTTGCAATTGCTGCAAATATGGAATTTACTTCGTTGGTTCGAACTGTGTTATTTTTCTTGTTATACATTATGCCACTTGGGAAAATGAGATATTGTAACTTTTGTTTTTCCACAAATTTTGATGAAAGCCAGAGAGAGCAAAGATTTGCAGCCATTTTTAAACCTTTTTCTACTGCCATTTCTAGGTTCGAACTCAAATCTTGTCTTTGTTCTAATTCTTCAGTAGTTTTTGAAAGGGATTCGTTGTATTTTTCAAAATATTTTTGGTATTGTTCCCTTGTGATTTCGTTCAGCACAAAACGTTCTTCTAAAAGTTCTAATTGATTTTTTAAAATAGAAGCATTCTTTTTTAATTGGATTATTTCATCAGGAGTATTTTCTATATATTGTTTAAATTTTTCAATTAATATGCTTTTAAGTTCACTTTGGTAAGCTTCATTAAACTCAAATTGTTGTAAAATTTGAATGAATAGTTGATGCAACGATTTAGCTGCAACATTTACTTTAGTACCTTTAGCTCTTGATTTATAGTAATAAATTTTTTTTGGTTTATTATAATAACCTGTAAAAGGGCTACCACTTATTTCATCTTTGATGAATACCTTCAAAGGGAGTTCCTCATTCCTTAGGTTTTTAGGAACACCTGTTCTTGGATTTTGTTGTTTTATTTGATTTGCCTTTAAAAAAGTATTGATATCAATTAAAGCAGGATGTTTGCCTTTGATAAGTTCTCCAGGGAGCATGGAGGAAGAAATATAGCCACAATAGAAGGGATTGGATAAAACCCATGCTAAATTTCTTAATCCTATTTTAAAACCATATGTACCTAATTTATCTACTATTTGTTGATTAGTGAGTTGGCCTGAGGCTTTCCACAAAAATGCTTTTTTAATAAAATCACCTTTTTCATTGATAATATAATGATGCTTGTCTGCTGTCATCTTTTTGTTTAAATTGGTATATCCAATTGGTAATGAATAAGGCCAATATCCTTTTTGCAGCATAGATTTAGTACCAGCAATACTCTTATCTTTTCTCAAATCATTATCGAGTTTGCTAATTAGGAGGTATAAATTTTCTTGAAACGTGCCGGTTGGAGTAAAAGATTCGACTTTTTGTGTGATAGCTATAATCCGAACCCCTAATTTTCTTAGGTTTTCCATTAAAAAAATACCATTAGCCCCGGAACGTGAAAAACGATCATAAGAATAAACGATGATAGCAGAAATTGATTGATCTTTTTTAATATCCTCCAGCATTCGTTTAAACTCTTTTCGTTCATCATTTTGGGCTGATTCATATGTTCCGCCATATCTACGTTTAATGATATAACCATTTTTTTCTGCAAATGCATCTATCTGTTCATACTGCCAAACCAAAGAGTTTCCATTAACCATTTGGTTTTTACTGGATACTCTTTCATAACTATAACATAAATTACCGTTGCGTAAAGCATTAGTAGAGGCTTTTTTGCAAAAATTATTTTGAAGTAATTGTTCAGATGTTGTAACGGTATTATGTTTCATAAATTACTTTTTGGATTTTTCTAACACAACAGCAATAATTATATCAGCAAGAATTTCTAATTGCTGCAATATTTCATTGTTAATAATTTTTTGTTCTTCATTGGTGATGGATTGATTATTAAATAATATTTTCTTTTTATCACCATGTTGCTTTTTTCTTCCCTTCATTGTTGTAATGCTTGGGAAGTAATTGGATGTTTACCATATTACATTCTTTTATATAATAAGCCTGTTGTGTACAGTACATTCATCTAAGTTTATTCTATTGGTATTTTTATCTTGGTTGTTTCCTCTACAAATACCAAATTTTTACCTTCAGTTTGAATAACAATTTTTTTAAACTTTTCTTTTTCTAATAAACCATATAATTTGTTTCTCATTTTACCGATATCCTTATTTTCCGTTACTTCAACCATTAAACACCTTTTTTGAGCTTGTATACTATACCTAATCTTGATCTCCTTAATGTTTTCTTGACGAAGTAATTGTAATATTTTTATTTCAGATTTGGATAATCTAAATAGTTGTTGAATTTCAGTTTCTTTAATTTTGGGATTATCAAAAAAAGCACTAGTAACAGTATTTAGAAAAATAGCATAAAATGAACGGTTTTGCAAAAATTGATTCAATAAATCTTTCGTTTCAATCATTTCGTTTGAAATCGGTAAGATGAAAGTAGATTGATTTGGTTCAGGGAATACAATTAAATAAATGGGGATATCCTTATCTAACAATACCAAAATGAGCATTACAAAATAATTGAATTGGCCAAACGCCCAATCTTTCACTCCTGGTAATTGTCTGCAAAATTCTTTAATTGCTTTTTCTCCCGCAACTGCCCTTAATTTTTCAAATTCAGGAGCATTAGTGATTGCCTCAAGAATCATGTCTAAGGCATTTTGATCAACGTTGAATAAAAATTCTTTCACTTTTTGAATAGTGGATATATCCATTCCTAAACGCCGCATTTCCTTGATAGTACGTAACCAACAAAGATTAAAAAACGATATTTTAGACCATTCCCTTTTTTCAGTTGTTGCTTCCGATATATTTACTAGTTGATTAGCTTTCCAAAACTGTATTTCTTGTCTATTGATTCCTACATGCCTAATAGAGAACTTTTCTTCATAAAGTTGTTCAATCACTTCAAAATAATTTAAGGGCGCATCTTCTATCAAATGCAATAACCAATTTTCGGTTCTCAGATGGCTTAAATTATCAAAAATATTATTTTTCATTTTAGCATTTAAAAATGCAAATTAATTTATTTGAATAAAAGTACAAAATATTTAACAAGATACTTATTAATTTATTTGAGTTCAGTATCCATAAAAATGAATGTTATATGCTTTGAATCATTTAGTGCTTTTTTGACAATAACAATCAATTATTTTATTTAATAATTTTTGAGGGGATTTTGAAGAAAATTAAACTAGATCATTTTAGGCTTTATTTGAATTTTATTCAGATAAAATCCAAAGCAAACAATTTATCAATCTGTGAATTTATCTATTTATAAATTTATTTATTAATCTTTATATATTTAAGTACAACTTATTTTTCATAATGAGTGAATATCATAATAGTTAATTGAATTTTGCTAGATTATAAATATCATTGAATTTATTAAAGAAAGAAATACATAAAATGTGGTATACAAAATTCATGAGGGTATCTTTTAATTTTTAAGAAATTATTAATAAAGTTTCCACTTATAATTAAATTAATAATTACGGATTTTTTTCTTTTTAAAAAGGCCTCCTATATTGTCGTGAGATTAAAATTTTAAAATATAAAACAACTTCATTTTTTATATGGTTAAAATTGAATAGCGGAATTTTTTAAATAATGTTCTATTAAGCTTTAACCCATAATCAAAAAATGAAATCTCGCTTATTGATAAATTAAGGCTAATAATAGCAATTATTTTAATAAGCGTATTTTGCTTTTGAATAGTGGTGAGTAAAATTTTTTTCTTTAAAAAATTTATAAAATCTCCTACAAAAATTAATGAGTTGAATTAAAAGCTAGTTTCTTAATTTTTTAAAATTTCATTTTATTAACATTTTCAAAAAAAAGAAAGTTAATTTCCATTTAATAAATACGCATATTGATATAATAAAATGTTGCGCGAACTAACAACATAAATATGATGGATGATTTTTTTTTTGATAAAAAATTACGAATATGAATTTCTGAAAAAATCAATAAAATTATAAAGATTGTGAATTGTGAAATAACACAAGTTTTCTTATTCTTTCTTTGAAATCCACAACGAATATTTATTATATGAATTTAAGTTCGCGATTAAAAAACTATAGCATCCAATAACTTTTTTTTCTTTAAATTATTTTATTTAGAATCAGTTCAATATTTGAATGATTTGCAATTGTTCCTTATCGATTAAGTTAATAAATATTTACATTATAATACTAACTTGATTAAGAAATGAAGTTTTGATTTATTTTTATTGATAGTTAAAAAATTTTCGATTTTGAACTTTTTTTCAGGAATTTATTTCTCTTCATGGAGAATGTAGCTCACTGTTTTGTTTTTAATGGCAGAATCATAGTTTACTGTAATGGTAATTTAAATATACATTTATTATTAAAGTGCTTTTTGCATTGCAAATAAAGGGAATTGGCTACATTATTTATTTGCATTTAAACAGTGTATTAAATTCTTCTGGAACATTAATGAAGTAATTCATAGTTGATTCATTTTCAGAATTCATATTTATATAAATTTATTAGAAAGCTTTAATGATTTAATAAAAATTGCCATCAGCTATTTATAGATTTATTTGAGATTATTAAACTAATATGTATTATGAATTAAATTCTATTTTAGTTTATATAAATATTTATTTAAAACATAAACAAACCAACTTGTAATGCATATAAAGCTAATCCTACTCTACTATGAACACTTAGTTTTTTAAATAGGTCTTCCCTGTATTTATCAACCGTTTTTGGACTAATACCCATTTTGTCTGCAATTTCTTTATATGTTAATTCTGATGCACAATAACGTAATAATTCTTTTTCGCGTTCTGAAAAATTATATGATTTATTAATAAATTTATTTACTTCATTCATTCCATTTATACATAGTATTTTCTGATTTTGGTGAATTTTTTCTATATTTTCTAGTAATTCTTCTGGTTCTAGATTTTTTTGTATAAATCCGCTAATACCGAGCTTTAGTAAATAATTAATTTCTTTTAAATCAATAAACATTGAAAATATAATTATTTTAATAGTTGGATATTTTTTTAAAAGTATTTCACTAGTTTCATACCCATTCAGAATTGGCATTTTTAAATCCAAAAGTACAAAATCAGGGAATTGATTTTTACTGATAATAAAATCTATCAGTGCTTTTCCATTATTGAATTCAGCTAAAATTTTGTACTTCCCAGTATTTTCTAAAATATTTCTAATCCCTTTTCTCAGTATTGGATGATCATCTGCCAGTAAAAAAGTTTGCATTATAAATTGGATTTTAAACTTTGAAATTATATAACTTTTTTTTATTAGTGATTAAATATAATAAATATTATTTTTCACTAACATTATTATTTTCTATTAAAAATATTATTTGTATATACAATAGGGAATTTTCCCCATTGTATAGTTGTAAAAATGCATTTAAGTTTGAAGACTAAATTAATTGCTTGTGTTTAATACATACATAAAAGGTATTATTTGCTTTTTTTATTTATTATTTTCAATTATCCGTGTTGATGCGGGTACATTTAATTCAGTTTTTGTAATTGATACTGCTTCACAAAAAGTACTTTTCTCTATATCCACTTATAATAGTCCTATTTCTAAGCTTGATAAAAAGTATTCAAGCCTAAACAAGCAGTTTAATAAAAAAAATTGCAAATATTTAAGAAAGCTAAAGCTTTTAGAGAGAAAGGTTTGTTTAAGTTTTCTACCTAAAGATTCAGTGATAGTCAAACAATTATTGGAAAGTAGAAATAATATTTATGCGACAAATCAACCCAATACTGGCAGTGTGTATCGTAGAATGAGTAATGCCACTGCTTATATTCCTTCTTTAGATAGTATCAGTACAGCAACTAGTTATTTATTGAATGGAATAAAAAATGCTTTAAAAATAAATTCGTCTCAGTTGACACATTTAAAACAGGTTTCCAATTTATTGCAGGAAAACTTTGATGCTACTAAGGCTACTACACAGGCATTATCCCAGCGAATACAATTAATGAGTCAACTTTCCCCTCAATCTTTGAATGCATCCTCCTTTAAATTATTTCAGCAACAGGTGTATTATTATCAACAACAAATTGAGTACTACAAAGAAATTTTAAATGATAAAAATCTGTTAGAACAAAAAATCTTGTCAGAATTGCGAAATCTTCCTGCTTTTCAATCTTTTTGGCAGCGCAATAGCCTGTTGGCGCAATTATTTCCTGCTACAGGCAATATAGGTACAACGCAGGCATTAGCGGGATTACAAAGTAGAGCACTGGTGCAGCAACTATTAACCCAACAGGTGGGCGGCACGGTAGTAACTACAGGCAGTAACCCACAACAGTTTATACAACAACAAATGCAGTCTGCACAAAATCAACTTAATACATTAAAAGATAAAATTAATCAACTAGGCGGAGGTAATAATGCATTAATCATGCCTGATTTTACACCCAACAAGCAGAAAACAAAAACGATTTGGCAAAGATTTGAATACGGTATTAACATACAATCACAAAAAACTAATTATTATCTACCTGTAACAAGCGACATTGCCGGAACCATAGGATATAAACTGAATGATAAAAGTACAGTTGGTGTAGGTGTTGCCTATAAAATGGGTTGGGGAAATGGGATCAATGATGTAAGAATAAGCAATCAGGGCATAGGTCTGAGAAGTTTTTTAGATATAAAAATAAAGGGCAGTATATGGGTTACAGGAGGATATGAACAAAATTACCAATCAGCCTTTACTCAAATCCCACAATTACAGAATTACAGCGCATGGCAAACTAGTGGACTAATTGGGATAACCAAAAAAATGAAAGTAGGTAAAAAAGCTAGTAATGTACAATTATTGTGGGATTTTTTAAGCTATCGTAATATACCCGTTACGCAACCTTTAAAATTTAGAATTGGATATAATTTTTAAAAATAATATTATGTATGTTTTTATGAAACGCATTTTGTTTTTATTCTTTTGTTTTTTCACCATAAATGGTCAAATAGAAGCACAAAATAATCCATTGGCAGAGACCAATATTACCCCACCAACTGCAGCAGCGTTGGTAAAATATGCTGATTATCCTGTAAGTTATCATACTGGCATCCCCAATATTAATATTCCCATTTATACAGTACAAAATGGTCCATTGGAAGTACCCATTAGTTTAAGTTATCATGCTTCGGGTCTAAAGGTGCAGGAATTAGCTAGTTGGGTTGGTGCAGGATGGAGTTTAAATGCTGGTGGCGTTATAACACGTTCAGTTGTGGGTTTGCCAGATGATCGTGGATTTAGTAATACAAATGTTACAAATGGGCATTGGTCAGATTTTGGTTACAATAGTTATCTCGGCACAACAAATGGGAATGTTGATGATGCTGGATTTTATCAGGGCAGGAAAGATGGAGAACCGGACTTGTACTTTTTTAATTTCGGGAAATATACAGGCAAATTTTATTTCAGAGATGATAGAACTCCCATTACAGTACCTGAACAAGATTTGAAAATTGAACCAGATTATAAATATCTGACTACTCCTTATCAGAATGGAACCTGTTTTCAAGGTTTTAAAATAACAACCCCTGATGGGACACAATATTTCTTTGGAAATACAGGTAATACAGGAAGTGTAATGCCTTTAGAAATAACCAGTCCATATTCTATGAAAAACGGCTTATCAAGTGGCTCTGCAGTTTCAAGTTGGTATTTAAATAAAATTGTCTCAAAAGATAATATGTTCACTATAAATTTTACTTATCAACAAGAAAATTATAGTTACTACACTTTATCTATGTTCCCAATATATAGCACCAATACCATTGGACAGTATGAGTATGATGTAGTAAAACAGTTTGTACAGGGGGTTCGATTAAGTTCTATTACTTATAATGGTAATACAATTAGCTTTAATCCTGCAGCAACACCAAGAATAGATTTAAGTGCATATACGCCACAAACAATGGCTGATAATGCGAATACTACTGCAAATGCATTGGATAATATTACAATCAGTAATGGATTGGGATTTTGTAAAAAATTTCAATTCACTTATGGATATTTTCATGATGGTGTCAATGGACTTAATGGAATATTAGGTACCTATTTATCAAATATACAATCTGATACCTACCGTTTAAGATTAGATGCATTACAAGAGTCCTCTTGTGATGGAAGCATAACTGAACCGCCTTATCAATTTGGTTACTATGGTGAAATGGTACCCAGATTATTGGCTTTTGGTATTGATCACTGGGGTTATTATAACGGAATTACCAGTAATAATACATTAATTCCTACCTATACAGTAAATAATACAAAAACGGTTAACGGTGCTAATAGAGATGCACAATGGCCAGCGATGAGAGGTGGAGCATTACAACAAATTACTTATCCTACCGGTGGATATACCAAATTTAATTTTGAGCCCCACTATGTAACAAGGTCAGTTCCCGGTTATCAAACAATCAATGTTACCAATTCTTCCGTTTTATATGATGGCAGTACCTATCAGACATTAAGTTTTACTACCCCGTCAGGATACTCGAATTATATGCTTTCTTTAAGTAGTACAACAACCGGTGTAAGTGGTACCTATCAAGTTTTTGATCCAAATGGCAATATGGTGATTAATGCTACTATTCAATCTGGTACTTCTACTACTCAGGCAATTACTTTAACACCCGGCACAACTTACACTTCAAGATTATACGGAACTACAACTACAACAGCATGGGGAGGTTGCTCAGCTTCCATTTCATATCAAATGCCCGTAACGAATATTACGAATATTACTATTGGAGGACTTCGGATTAATTCCATGGTACATCACGACCCATTAGCATCTCAAGATATTGTAACTACTTATGATTATAATGCTGGTGGGTCTTCCTCGACTGGTATTTTATATAGTATGCCAACTTATGTTAATGTGTTGCGTAATGATATGTATGGACTGATTTGGGGTAATACTTCTAATGGAGTTTATAATCCTTATGGATGTGCTACTTTAACGGGAGGTGGATTTGAAGCTGCCTATTTAATATCTCCCAGTTCCGTTTTGCCGATGCGTACTACAATGGGTAACCATATTGGTTATAGTGAGGTAGATGTATCTCAGTCTGGTAATGGAAAATCTGTATATAGATATTACAGTGCTCATTATTGGGATGCCTTTCAAAATAGTAACGATGTTGTTGTTAGAAATGTGAATGACTTGAGTTGTGATGGTTCTGTTAGTAGCTATCCTTATGCACCGCTTCCGTTTGATTCAATTACAGGGGAACTAAAGTATGAAGCCTATTTCAATCAAAGCAATCAAATATTAAAAGACATATGGCACTATCCGACTTATTCTCAAGATTCTGTTGGCACCCCGGGATATATTTGTAAGAATGTGCCAATATCGTCAACCTCAAACTTACTTTGGGGAACCGAGTATGAATTACATTCCTTTTTTAAGACTCAAGATAAAACCGTTGAAACAGATTATGAACCTATTAATGGTAAGCAAATAAGTACCACCTCGATAATTAATTATCAAAGTCCTTTCCATCATCAGCCATCACAAAAAATTATTTATTCTTCTTTGGGTGATAACTTAATTACAAATTACAATTATGCCTTTGATTTCAGGTTATCTAATTGTGATGGCATTGATAATGGCTATCAAAATTATTTAACCAATTACAATACAGCAACTTCAACCTTTTATAATAGTATATATTCTTGTACTCCAACCACCAATGACGCCAATAACTGCAGATGGCTTAGTTATGAAAATTATCGTATAAATAAGGCTCAAGCAAGAAGCAACTATGTTAATTATCACTATTCCAATTTTACAAGTCCAACCAGCACTTTCAATAACAATCACATTCAAGACAAAAATAATGCTGATACAGAATTAAAACCGATATTGGAATTACAGGATGAATTTGATAATGCATTAATTGAAACATCAAATTGGAAAAACAGTAGTTTAGTTGGCGCAGACTTTACGAGATATGACTATGTAACTAATCCCGCAGGTTTTGTTGCGCCACAAAAAACACAGAAAATAAATATAATAAGTCCATCTGCCAGCTTTACAAACGCTGTAACATATAATAATACCTCTATTACAAAAGATAACAGATATGAGGATGAAAATAATTATATATTTTATGGTGGTAATTTGGTAAGTGTTACTAAAAAAGATGGTATTAAAAACAGTTACATTTGGGGTTATAATAACCAATATCCTGTGGCTAAGATAACTGGGGCAGATTTTTATTCAGCCAATAATTTATTGAACCAAAGTATTATTCAAAATCCAGCCACTGATGCACAACTTAGAACTGAATTAAGTAAGTTAAATCCGCAAAATTTACCTAATAGTCAGGCAAATATTTACACTTATTCACCATTGTTAGGTATGACTTCTTTTACATCATCCAATGGTATATTAAATTATTATGAGTATGAGGGTCTTGGCAGATTAAAAGATATTCGTGATAATAGTAATAATGTTATTAAACTATTTGATTATCAATACCAAAAACCCGCATATTCCAGTACAGTTCAGATGACATCCATTTCAGTAACCAATGTTGTCACCGGCGTATTTTATTTTATACAATTAACGAATGTAGCCACAGGCCAGATTTATAATTTTAAAATTATTGGAACGGGTGTTTATGGTCAGATTCCATATGGAAATTACAACATCACACTACATGCGTCTGACTATAGTGCCAATCATATGTGGATGATTAATAACACTTATTCCGAATCGGGTGTGGCCACTGCTACATTCAATAATATTTCCCTATCAACCGCTACAACAACAGTAGCCATTTATTAAATTTATTTTTTATAAATAATCATTATGAAAAAAAATGTTTCCATATTGCTGCTTCTAATGTTCATGAATCAACATTTCATTCATGCACAGGAACATACTATTTATGCCATTCAACAAATGGATATAGAACACCACCCGATGAATATCGGAAAATTAAAAGGACAGCAAATAGTAGTGGTTAATTTTTTAGCCAATACACCTAATGATATTCCATTTCAATTATTTTTTTCTTTAGATACTTTATATCAACAAACTAAACATGCTTTTCAGGTTATTCTTTTGCCTAAAAAAGATAATAGCGCAATGCTAACAGATAGTGCATTGAAACATATTTTGTCGGATATGCTTCATTTCCCTTTTACTATTTCTGCCTCTGTTTCAAAGTATAACCTGTATGATACAACAAAAAATAGTTTGGTAAGGTGGCTAAATAATTCCAAGGATAACCGGCATTTTGAAAATGAATACAATCATGCTGCGTATAAAATTTATATCCTGAACAATAAGGGTGAATTACTATCTGCTTTCTATGAACATCCACAGATTAATACCATACAACTTTTGAAAAATATATTCATTCCAAATAATCAGAATGATCACAATTAATTCGTAACCTATGCGAACAGAGGTATATTCAAAATCTTTATTCAACTCTTTGCTTCTCTTCTGTACATGTTTCGCTGTGCAATTTGCTGATGCACAAATTGCACCACCTGCTGCATTCAGTTCAGCAGCAACAATAAATTATGTGCGTTCATGGGAGGCTTTGGCTCCGGAACAAAGTTCCTCCAATTTAATCACCAGACCTTTTACTGATGTGCATCAGACTACCCAATACTTCGATGGGCTAGGCCGTTTGGTGCAAACAGTGCATAAACAAACCAGTCCATTACAAAATGATATGGTTACCGCCAATATTTATGATGCACTTGGAAGAGAACAATACCAATACCTGCCTTTTGCTGCAAACACAAGGGCAAATAGTGCCGACAATATTAATGATGGAAATTTTAAACTCGATCCAATACAACAGCAGGTTGCTTTTTATAATAATCAATTAAGTGGGCAAACAGGCGAAACATATGTAGGTACATCCGGCCTCAATTGGGCTTATAGTCAAACTGCTTATGAAGCATCACCGCTCAACAGGATTCAAAATACTTATGCACCTGGAACAAGTTGGATAGGTAGTAACAGGGGAATTACGGTGCAACACCAGATGAATACGGCTGCTGAAAATATTCGTATCTGGACGATTGGTGCAGTATGGGGAAGTATACCTGTTTCAACTGCAAATTATGCCGATGGCTTGCTTTATAAAACTGTTACTATTGATGAACGAGGAAAACAGGTAATTGAATATAAAGACATGCAGGGTAAAGTGATTTTAAAAAAAGTGCAATTATCTGATACACCTGGCATTGATCATACAGGCTGGCTAAATACCTATTATGTGTATGATGATTTTAATTTATTGCGTTTTGTTATTACACCCAGAGCAGTTGAACTCATTAACAATAACTGGTTAATCAGCACATCTATTGCCGATCAATTATGCTTTCGTTATGAATATGACCAACGGCATCGCATGGTGATTAAAAAAGTACCCGGTGCAGGAGAAACCTGGATGGTGTATGATGGTCTGGGACGTTTAGTGATGATGCAAGATGCCAATCTCCGCAATGCACAGAAATGGTTATATACCCAATATGACTATCTTAACAGGCCCATTGCCACCGGTTTAATGTACGACCCTGCCAATTACAATAATTTTAATTACCATCTTACCAATGCTTATAACACCAATAGTTACCCCAATTTAACAGCTTACTCAACAGAACTATTAACACAAACCTTTTATGATAATTATAATTGGGTAAATGCCAACGGCAGTCCGTTACCGGCAACTATGGATGCCTCAAACACTACCAATAGTAATTATTTCATCACTGCTTACAATACTACGCCAACTTATGCACAACCCATTATTGCCTACGCTAATACTACCGGTTTGCCAACAGGCACTATGGTAAAGGTAATGGGCAGTAACCCCGCACAATATATTTGGACTGTAACATTTTATGATGATCATAACCGGGTTATACAAACCCAAACAAAAAACTATACAGGCGGTATAGATATTTCAACCAACCAATACGATTTTAGCGGTAAAATATTGCGTAACCTGCTGCAACACAATAAGGCTGGCAATAATGCCCAAAGCCATACAGTTTTATCCAAATACAGTTACGATCAGGCAGGGCGACTGCTTACTATTACAAAAACCATCAATAGTACGGTAACTGGTGTTGCAGTTAGCAGCCCTGAAAAAACAATTGTTAGCAATCAATATGATGAATTAGGGCAGTTAAAAGCAAAAACCCTGGGCAGTGGTATTGAATCGCTTACCTATGACTATAATATTAGAGGGTGGTTATTGGGTATTAACCGCAACTATATTAGCGGCAGCAGCACCAATAAATTTGGAATGGAATTAGCTTATGACAAAACCAATTCCGTTGCAGGCACAACTTATGCCAATGCACAATACAATGGTAACATTACAGGTACAGTATGGAAATCTGCCGGTGATGCCACTAACCGTAAATATGATTTTACTTACGATAATGTGAACCGGATAACAGCAGCCAATTTTCTGCAAAACAGCAATAGCAACAGTTGGGACAATGCCTTTTTAAATTTTAGTGTGAACAACCTTAGTTACGATGCCAATGGCAATATACTAACCATGAATCAGTATGGGTATTTAATTGGCAGTTCAGGATTAATAGACCAGTTGAATTATACCTATCAGAATAATGGTAGCAGTAATCAATTGCAACAGGTAACCGATGCGGCCAATAACCCAAGCAGCACCTTAGGCGATTTTCATTATAATACCGCCACAAAAACCACTACCGATTATGCCTATGATGCCAATGGCAATTTAATCAGCGACCAGAACAAAGCCATTAGCAGCATACAATACAATTATTTAAACCTGCCACAACAGGTAAGTGTAACAGCAAAAGGAAACATTCAATATGTATATGATGCATCGGGTAACAAGCTGGCAAAAATAACAACGGATAATACCCTAAACCCTGCTGTTACCAATGCCACATTGTATATTAATGGTTTTGTGTATCAAAACGATGTGCTACAGTTTGTGAGCCATGAAGAAGGCAGGGCAAGATTTATACCCGCGGTTGGCAGTGTACCGGCCAGCTTTGCAATGGATTATTTTATTAAAGACCATTTGGGTAATGTACGAATGGTACTGACCGATGAGCAAAAACAAGACATATACCCTGCTGCTACAGTAGAAGGCAGCATTACCAGCAATACCAGTGCTGCGTACATAGAAAATCAATATTATAGCATTAATCCGGCAGCCATAGTACCCAACCCCCGGTTTATGCCAACTTATGCCAATAACAATGGCATACCCAACAACAATCCCAATAGCAATACCACGGCCAATAGTACACAGGTGTACAAATTAAATAGCAGTACAGGTGATAAGAGCGGACTAGGTATTACCCTAAAAGTAATGGCCGGTGATGTAATTGATATTTTTGGTAAAAGCTATTACAGCCAAAATAACACTAATGATAATAGCAATTATAATTTACCCATATTAACCCTGTTAAGCGGTTTATTGGGTACACCTGCTAATCCAATGGCAGCGGCCACCCATGGGGCAATAACAGGAAGCCAGCTAAGTAGTATAGGCAACAATAGTAGTGGCGTGGGTAGTTTTTTAACATCCGGCAGGTTACCCACCACCTCCACCGTACCGAGGGCTTATATAAATTATATTATTTTGAATGATCAATTTCAGTATATTAGCGGTGGCTTTAGTGTGGTAGGCAGTAGTGGAGTAGTAAAAGACCATCATAGTGATGCCAGCATGCAGGGAATACAAATACCCAAAAATGGATATATTTATATTTACTGCAGCAATGAAAGTCCGGTAGATGTGTTCTTTGATAATGTACAGGTAGTTCATACCCGTGGGCCTTTGTTGGAAGAGACGCATTATTATCCATTCGGGCTCACTATGGCAGGCATAAGCTCGCAGGCACTCAACTTCGGACAACCCGAAAACAAATACAAGTTCAATAAAGGAAGTGAGTTACAAAGCAAAGAGTTCTCCGATGGTTCGGGGTTAGAATGGTATGCAACCAACTTTAGAAGCTTAGACCCACAGCTTGGCAGATGGTGGCAAATTGATCCGAAAGCAACCGAAAGCGAAAGCCCCTATGCCTCAATGAGTAACAATCCAATTAGATTTAATGATCCTTTAGGAGATACAATAATTGATGCACAAATAAAAGCTGATAAAAATTGGGGTAAGGCATATAATACCTTCCTTAACTCCAAAGCAGGAAAGAGATTTGTTAAACTATATAGTCCCGGGGGCAAATACGGGACAACAAAAGTGATATTTAAAGTCGGAAAAACAAATCAAGACAACTCTGCTCAAGGAAATACAAAAACATTTTCAGTAAATCGAAAAGACGGATCATCTACAGAACTTATTGCAGATAAAAGGTATGCTGGTATAAACAAAGTTGCAAGTGGACAAAGTAAAGACAGCTATTTGAAGTTCGAGGTAACCCTACGAGAGGGTGATGACATGAACAATTCTACAGAACAAGTAGAGGGCGGTGAAGCAATTTTGCATGAAACTCAGCATGTTCGAGCAGACCAACAAACCTTAATTACAGATAAAGCCATAATAAGCCCTTATCTTATTCACAGAGATTTTATGAAACCAGTTACATCTGAAGCATACGAGGAGAGATATAGCTTTTACATTGAAAATAAGCAACTGTGGCAGGCTGATTATAACAGGCAAAAATCTCAAGGGAAGGTTACAAGTAAATCTGATTATATTAATAAAAAGATTAACGACTTCCGTAATTATTAGTAAGAGCTTATGAAATATTTAATAATAGCAGGTTTACTCTTCACAATTCTTTTCTCATGCACTCAGGAGGGAAGTAATAAAAATGAGCAAGAGTTACCATCACCTGAAAATAGTTCGAGGACTTTCTCTGTTATTGAAAAAGATAGTGCCTATATTCTTAATTATAGAATTAGTAAGCAAACTTTTCCAAACGGAACAATTGTCTTTAGCTACAAGGGTGATAGGGAAAACTTTGCTTTTCTATGTGATACAGCTAATAGAGCTTATAAAGGCATATTTACTAAAGCTGATACCGTAATCTTTGACTTAGAGGTAGAAAAGTTTTACACTGTAAATGGAAAAGATTTTAAGTTACTAAAGCTAATAGCAGACAAAAACGTAACTGATGGAGCCACTTCTTATTTTTTTAATCCTGAAATAGGATTGTTAATTAGTAAATCAAACACATGGAGAATGGGGAAAATATTAGATGTTGACAATAACAGCAAGGACTATCTACAAATAACAGCCTTATTATTTAAAATATTAACGGATGAGGAAATGTTTAAACCTCCTGTTCCTAACATTAAAAAATTTACATTACCAAAATTTGAGTAACAACAAAGCTCCTTTCGGGGCTTTGTTGTTTTAATACGTCAGTTGTTGGATATGCCGAGTTTATCAAGATCAAAATAATAAAACGCATTCGGCGTAAGGCTGTGCCTACGCCGCACAGGTTTGTAGTTTTCAGCTACCATCACCAATTTTCATCCTTTTGTATAGCATTATTCATTTCAGTATATTAGCGGAGGATTTAGCGTTGTAGGCAGTAGTGGAGTAGTAAAAGACCACCATAATGATGCCAGTATGCAGGGTATACAAATACCGAAAAACGGGTATATTTATATTTATTGCAGCAACGAAAGTCCGGTAGATGTGTTCTTTGATAATGTGCAGGTAGTGCATACACGAATGCCGATACTTGAAGAGACGCATTATTATCCGTTCGGATTGACAATGGCGGGCATATCTTCACAAGCCGCAGGAAAATTAGAAAATCTCCGCAAGTTCAATAAAGGTTCAGAGTTGCAGAATAAAGAGTTCTCTGATGGTAGCGGATTGGAAATGTATGATACACATTTTAGACAACTTGATCCACAGTTAGGAAGATGGTGGCAGATCGACCCAAAGCCGGATTATGCAGAAAGCCCATATAGTTCAATGGGCAATAATCCTGTTTTACATAATGACCCTTTGGGTGATACATTAGTTTTTCCAAATGGTTCAAAGCAATTTATAAAAGCCACAGGGCAAGCAATCATGGGTATGGTAAATAAAGGTGTCGGGCAGCACATAGCAAATTTAGCAGCAGGAAAAGAAAAGGTCAATGTTGTTGAAATTAATAGTAAGGATAAAAAAGGGGATCGGTATGACTCTAAAACCAATACAATATACTGGAATCCTAAAGAAGGCTTGGAGACAACTAATGGTACAAAGATTTCAGCTGCAACGGGTTTGGAGCATGAAGCCGATCATGCCAATGACGCGTTAACTGACCCCAAAGGTCATGAAGCAAGGGAAAATACTCCGGATGCGAATTACGGTAATGCTGAAGAAGCCAGAGTAATTACAGGTTCCGAACAAACGACTGCTTTGGGTATGGGTGAGATTAAAGACGGTCAAGTAACCCGCACTGACCATAGTTATTCGGGGACGATTGCGACAAGCGACCCATTGTCAACAAATGGCATAGTCACTCCAGCTCCTGGCAGTGTAGGCACTTTAGCTCCCGTGATTATTACATCAAAACCACATAAGAAAAAAAATGAAAATTAAGATAATATATATCATATTAGTTATGTCTTTTTGGAATGTCTTAAAAGCAAATGATAGCGTTGCGGTCAAGCGAATTACTATTCATTATATTTATTCAAAAACAGATACTCAACATGATATATCCTGTAATGACTTTGATGCTTATAAGGGGAAAGGAGGCTTTATGGTTAAAAACCTAACAATTAAAGCCCAAATATGTCTATTCATGAAATCATTGAGTAATTATAAAGCGCCGCCATTAGTAAAAAATATAGATGTTAGAGCAAAGGCTTATATCCATTATTCAAATGGTAAAACTTCAGTGGCTTGTATAGATCGGTTTGGCGATATTATGTTAGATAATGAGTTTATTGGAGTGAGTACTTCATTACTTTCGTTTCTTCAGAAAAGCTGTGATGGGTTTGAATAATTATTTTTTTTCGCCGCATCGCCCAGTTCTTCGTAGTGTTAGCGACAGTGCACCGCGAAGTAAAAGATAAAGGCAGGTCTTTTGACCTGCTTTTTTAATGTGCATACGCTTTACCGGTTTTTGCATCTCTGATGACAGCATTAGCCAGGAACAGGAGCTTGTCTTTTACAGCAGGTTCCAGGTCTTCAATCTCATGCATCAGCTTCAATGTTTGTTTATCTACGGCAGCTTTTTTACTATTACCCAACCTAAGCGTAGTTTAAGTTTATCCAACATAAAAATTTCCCCTCGGCGTTGGCTTAGCCTACGCCGTATTTTCTTGTAGCTTCCAGCTACCCGTAGCAAATTTCATCCAATAATCACCTCTACATCAAAACCCCACCACTGCCAACATATTCTTTCAAAAGGCAATCTTGTAAAAGGTTGCTTTTTTATTTGATATTAAACGCTTATGAATTTCTTGCAAAAACCCATATTAATAATTTTGTATAGCATTATTATTTCAGTATATTAGCGGAGGCTTTAGTGTGGTAGGCAGTAGTGGAGTAGTAAAAGACCACCATAACGATGCCAGTATGCAGGGTATACAAATACCCAAAAATGGATATATTTATATTTACTGCAGCAATGAAAGTCCGGTAGATGTGTTCTTTGATAATGTACAGGTAGTACATACCCGAGGGCCTTTGTTGGAAGAAACACATTATTATCCGTTCGGCTTAACAATGGCGGGAATAAGCAGTAAGGCAGCAGGCGGCACTGAGAACAAATACAAATACAACTGCAAGGAATTACAGCACAGGGAGTTTGGTGATGGCAGTGGTATAGAACTGTATGATTTTGGAGCCAGAATGCAAGATCCTCAATTAGGCCGGTGGAATGGTGTTGATCCATTGGCAGAGCAAATGCGCCGCTTTTCTCCCTACAACTATGCATTAGATAACCCGGAACGGTTTATAGATAAAGATGGGATGGAAGCGGTGGAAAATAATGATGGGCCTTATGGTTCGAATTTATCGGATTGGGAAAAAAGTGGCGATGCGGTAAATGTTACTGATGGTTATCTTTATGGTTCAAGTGGAAGTGTTATATGGAGTGGTTCAGGTGGAGGCGGCAGCACCAACGAGTCTGAAGGAGAGGATAAAAGTAAAAAGAAGAAAGACGGCCCTATACCACCCAAAAATAATTATCAAAAGCCTGATTTAAAGCATGTGCCCTTATTTAATGATAATATAGGTTCATCAAATTCAAAAGCGGATGATGAACACAAGGAAATTCATGCCAATCATAAAGCTGACAATAGAGGTCCAAGTATTATGGATCAGATACTTTCAATCGTAAGCGGGGCTACTAGTGCTACTGAAAATCTATCAGGTATTGCAAGAATTGGGTCTAATTTACATATTTATATGGCAACAATTAAAGGGGGTGTTTTTAAGGCTAATCAGTTTGTTAAGACAATTAGCATCTCCAAAATTGGTAAGTTTGGTGGTTTTACAGTGGCAGGACTTGGAACAGCAAGTGATCTAGTTGGTATATTTAATAGAACGACAACTTGGGGAGAGGCTGGGGAGAATGGGGTATTTACGATAATTGGTTTTTTAGGGCCAGGTGGCGCTTCAATATCGGTGGGTTATTTTGGATTAAATGCTTTTTATCCAGGCGGAGCAAATCAAGCAGTATCCGACTGGTCACAACATGCACAACAATGGAGGCAAGTTAAAATGGAATCCGGAGGTTTATAACTTAAACATATACTGATGATAAAAAAAGCCTATTTCTATCTTTTTTATAAATTTTATAAGTTTACAGATGCGGTGCATACTGTATTTCCACACGATATGGCTGCAGCCACAGCTATATCCATGTTGGAAATAGTGTTCATATTCTCACTGAAATTCTATTACATTGAATATATAGATCCAACTAATGAGCTTACGTCTTTACAAGTGATCATTGCAGTATCAGTAATACTTTCAATAAATTCATTTTTATTCATTTTTAAGGAAGAGTGGAAACATTACTTTAAAGAGTTCGATAAGCTACCAAGATACAAGAATATCATTGGCACTTGGGTAGTGATTTTGATAGTTGCATTTATTTTGGTCACTTCCGGTATCTCTATTAAGGCAATGAGTGAAATAGCTTCTCATCGGCCCAAATAAGCACTTAAAAGTCGTATCAGAACTTTGTAAATGTTTATGAAAGAAAATACCATCTTTTGCTGCTATACAAAAAGCAACAGGTGTCTATTCTATTTACTCTAATTACAAAGAATCAACTTTACAATTTAAGCAAGGACATAAGTATGGGTATTTGGAAAGGAACAGAGGCTACAGCCACTACTATATTCTTGGCAGGCGGAGGGGAAGATATAGAATTAGGCTGGAATTTGGGAACTATGGTTGTGGATGGAGTAATAGATTATTTTAAAAAATAAATTAGTTATGATAATATTAGATTTTTTAGTGTACCACTTAACGCTTTGGTTTGAAACAAGAAAGAAATGGCTTGTTTGGAATACTCCGATAGAACAAGCATTATATGCAGTTATAGCTGCATTAACTGGATTATTTGTTAATGTAGAAATAAAATTAGAAGATA
>NZ_QKZV01000002.1:389735-519750 GCF_003254115.1 Hydrotalea sandarakina | reverse complement strand
GTGGCACCTGTTACACCTTGAATACCTTGTGGACCTTGAGGACCCTGAGCTCCTTGAGGACCAGTATTTCCAACCGCACCTGTAGGACCGGTAACACCTGTAGCCCCCATAATGGATTTTCCTGTACTGTTCCAAACGCCAGCAGACTTAGTGTATAAAATACCGCTATTATTATCAATATAAGTATCGCCATTGTTTCCTAAACTATTAGATGGGATACCAGCACCTGTTAAAACAGAAAATCCGGCCGCTCCAGTAGCGCCGGTTGCACCCATTAAACTATTTCCTGTACTCGTCCAAGTACCTCCAGATTTCGTATAAATAATTCCGGTTGTGTAATCAATATATGTATCCCCATTATTACCTAAACTATTACCGGGAACGCCACTTCCACTCAGTGCTGAGCTGCCGGTAAGTCCTGTTGGACCAGTAGCACCGGTGGCCCCTTTTAAAGAGGCACCACTATTAACCCAGGTACCTGCATTTTTTGTATAAACATTGCCGGTAGTAACGTCAATATAACTATCACCATTAAATCCTAAAGTATTAGAGGGAACACCTGATCCAGTTAAAACATTTGTACCCGGTGTTCCAGTAGTTCCCGTAGCACCGGTTGGACCCGTAGCCCCTGTTGGTCCTTTAGGGGAATTAAGTGCATATAACGCATACGGAACACTTAACATTTCGGAAGCTCCCATGTTTACATAACCCTGACCTAAATCAATTTCGGTTTGTATGTATTGTTGTAAAGGACTAGCCCAATCTATATCAGTGAATTTTGCACTGGTTGTTGGAGTACCTTTTCCAATATCTAAATAGAAAAGACCATACTGATTTGTAGTAACAGTTTGAACTTCTTGGTATTCTAAAGTTCGATTGGGACTGGTTCCAAGCAAAATGCTAATGCGCACATTGATTTGTTGATTACTTAACAATGCGCCGTTCAGACCACGTGCAACGGCCTGATACTTGAATGACTGTGGTTGAGCATAGGAGGATACTACAATACCAGTCAATAAAAACAAGGTTAGTAAAATTCGCTTCACACTTCCAAGGTTTAGGTTGTTATCTCAATACGTTAAAATCCCATTAACAGTTTATACTACAAAAGTAAATATAATCATAATAAGATGTTAAACGTTACAGCAGGTGTTAAATTTTATGTGACACTAAAATCACCCATTTTTATGAAATTACAAACGCATCAACTTCAACTCGCCGCGGAAATTTTTATCACTTCTTATTCTGATAAAGTAAACTGCACGTGCCAAATTAGTTACATCTAAATCCACATACAAGAAGTTGTGATTAAAATATTCAACAGTAGTTGTTTGTACAACCCTACCCAAAGCATCGATAATGTCAATGGTATATGTTCCATTCGGTACATCTCTAAATCCTAACTTGGTTTTCCCATCAATGGTAGGGTTAGGAAATAATACAAAATAATTGCTGGAATCACGATATATATTCTCTTGAATCTCAGGATCAGGTTGTTGAAACCCCGCAGTTAGGGCTTTGCCTTGGAAAACATTTGGGAATAAATCAGCTACCGGTTCACCCACAGTGAATGAAATAGCAATGCTACCTTGATTGGTATAACCACCTGCGGTAGCTACAACTTGACGCTGAATAGATTGAGCAGATACAGATGTATTTACAGCGAAGATTACTGCTAAAATTACTATAAAATTGCGTAGATTTCTATACATGCTTGTAGTGATTTGACTACAAAGATAGTAAAAGTTTTCAAGGTGCCAAATTTTTATAAAAACTACATTAAATTTTCATTATCAACCACAAATTTTTATTTACTTCTATTACACTTTTTGTAAACATAAATTGTGTACTCAATACACAAAAAGAGGGTACGTAGCTTTTGAATTGGAAAATTTGTTGTTCTAATTGAATTGCAGAAGCTTACTTAAGGTTATAGGAACTACTTTTTAAAAAAAGTTTGTTTTTTTCCAGCCCCTATATGTTTTTAAATGAAACAAATTCACTTGATTCAATGATATTTTGATCGTTAAGTAATTATACATTTATTTAATGTATAATTACTTAAAAAAGTTAATTTTAAATTAAAAAACATCCCCTACTTATGGGTAGTAATGCCAATATTCAGCTTTAGCAATCCCTTTTTGGAAGTATCCTTACTATTTTGTAATTTTTTATGTTTTTTGAAGAGAAAAAGACAAAATGCTGATTGATAATACTATTTTTTTGAAATTTGCCAAACTTTATATTTAAATTGAACTGAAAAGCCCAGAAACACCCTGTAACCAAACACATATGAAAGAACCGAAAAATGTGTATTTTCTAATAATCATTTTGTTAGTAACATCCATTGTTTATTGGAATCATTTTAACAACACTTTTCATTTTGACGACTCGCACACCATTTTAAATAATGTTTACATACGAAGCTTAAAGAATATTCCAAGCTTTTTTATTGACGGTACTACTTTTAGCTCTTTACCACAGAATCAATCATATAGACCTTTAGTAAGTTTTACATTGGCAATTGATTATTGGCTGGCCGGAGGTTACAACCCATTTTGGTTTCAAATGGATGATTTTATTGTTTTTTTACTGCAAGGTATTTTGCTATTTTATTTCATTTGGCAAATATTTCAATTAACGCAGAATCAACCATCAAAAAATAAATGGTTGGTAGGTTTTGGGGTTTTATGGTACTTAATTCATCCCGCCAATGCAGAAACCATCAATTATATTATTGCGCGAAGCGACTTGCAATCGACCATGTTTGTAGTCTTAGCTTTTGTTGTGTATCAATATTGGCCCAACTTCAGAAAAAAATATTTATACCTTATACCTATTATAATTGGGAGTTTGGCCAAACCTACTGCGGTAATGTTTGCGCCTATTTTCTTTTTCTATTTGTTATATTTTGAATACCAACTGAACTTGCAACAACTATTTCAAGCAAAATACAGGCAGCAAGTAATTCAACTCCTCAAAAAAATAATTCCTGTATTTATAGTATGTGGATTAATATATGTATTCATTGATAAAATGACTCCGCCAAGTTGGATTCCCGGTGGAAACTCTGCGCTTCAATATCTAATAACGCAGCCTTACATTATTGCACATTATTTTGGTATTTATTTTTTACCCATAAAATTAAGTGCCGATACAGACTGGGGGTTACTGTCGGGCATAACAGACCCTAGATTTATTGCAGGTATTTTATTCGTAACAGCATTGCTCATTGTTGCTATTATCACATCATTCAATAAAAAATGGCAGCCCATTAGCTTTGGCATTTTTTGGTTCTTTTTAGCTTTAATTCCCACTTCCAGCATTTTCCCTTTGGCAGAAGTATTAAACTACCACAGAATTTTCTTTCCTTATATTGGCTTGATGATAAGTGTAGTTTGGGCAGTCGGATTATTTTTAGAGCCATTGAAAATTTGGTTAAACCGAAAAAAATTACCTTATAAAACGTATGTTGCAATTGCAGCACTTTTATTATTAGGTGTATATGCTTATGCCACTATTAATAGAAATAAAGTGTGGCACACTGAAGAAAGTTTGTGGAAGAATGTAACCGAAAATAGTCCGAATAATGGAAGAGGATTAATGAATTATGGATTAACCCAAATGAATAAAGGTGATTATGCCACTGCCGAAAAGTACTTTATTCAAGCATTACAATTGCTACCAAACTATCATGCCTTACAAATAAACTTAGCAATTATTAATGACATTAAAGGCGATACTACCGCCGCTAGCACCTATTTTAAAAGAGCATTAGTTTTAGGTCCTGCTTATCCTGAAAGCTGGTTTTTTTATGGAAGATATTTAATAAATCATCAGCACTATACGGCAGCAATCCCCTACTTACAAAAATCGTTGGAATTATCACCTGCACAAATAGATGCCAGAATGCTTTTAATGCGTGCTTATAGTGAAACCGGACAATGGTCTGCCTTAAAAAATTTAGCACTGGAAACACAAAAGTTGATACCTGATAATGCATCAGTTAAAGAATATTTGAGTATGGCTGATGCACAGAAAAATGGTTTAGATATGCAGGAAAGTTTAATTGATGCACAACCTGATGCCAATAAATACATTGATTTAAGTTTAGGCTATTATCAAAAAGGAGACTATGCTGGATGCATTAGAGCGGCAGAAAAAGCATTAAAAATCAAGCCCAACTTTGCTGAAGCATACAACAACATTGGATCCAGTTACATTGCTTTGAAAGAATATAATAAAGCTATACCCGCATTACAAAAAGCTATTGAGCTAAAACCTGATTTTACAATTGCAAAAAACAACCTTCAGTTAGCTTTAACTGCACAAAAAAAGTAATATCAACCTTTATATTCATTAAAAAAAATTAAACTTTTTAAACATATAAAAAATGAATCAAACTAACACTAACAGCAATATGGAAAGCAATACCATCAGCCCATTAGTAAAGCGAATATTAATTATTGCAGGAATTGTTATTGTTTTGGCAATTCCAATAGCCATTTTAATTTCAAGTACACCCAAAAGCAACAATAAAAAAACTGAAAAATCAAATACAGACAGTCTCAACAATTTATTGGCCAGCTTAGAAAAAGCAGCCAATGTTAATCCGAATGCAGCAAATATATTAGCATTATCTGCTGCATACATTAATGCAAAAATGCCTGGAAAAGCCATTCAACCTTTAAAAAAATTAATTAAAAAAGAACCCAATAATGCCAATGCCTATAATAATTTGGGGGTAGCCAACATTATGTTGAAGAATTATACATTGGGTATTGATGCATGCAAAAAAGCTATTAGTCTTGACACTAGTTTTCAGTTAGCAAAAAATAATTTGAAATGGGGCTTAGATGAAAAACAAAAAACCATTAATATCATTAATACCTTATTGACAACATCACCCGATAAGCAGGATCAAGCTTTTTACATTCAACTTGGACTTCTTTACATGCAAGTAGGTGAGTATAATAAGAGTATAGCCATTTGGAGTGATGGATTGAAAAAATATCCTTCAGCAAGTTCCATATTTTACAATAATATAGGTACAGCTCAGGTATTCAATAAAGAATATGATAAAGCCATTGAAAATTTCAATAAAGCACTTGCTACAGATCCTAATAATCAACTAGCTAAAAATAATATAGCATGGGCTCAACAAGAAATGGATGATAAGTAAATAAAATACTTAATCAAAAATAATTTTGTAAAAGAAGGTTTGCATGAATTTTTTAAAACAAAACTATTATATCAATATCATTTCAATTATATGTGTTTTAATTGGGTCTTATTATTCATTCCACTTTATTAATGAACCACTTATTGGTGTAGATGATGCAAACATTATATTTGTTTATGCTAAAAATTTTGTGAACGGACATGGTATTGTTTACAATGCAGGTGGAGAACATGTTGAAGGATTTACCTCTTTCTTATATTTTCTAATTTGCAGTGCATTTTATTTGATTAGTCCCAATCCTGAAATTTTAATTTTTCTGTTTAATTTAATTATAGCAATTGCAAGCACATTGCTCATTCAATACGCTATTCAACTATTATCCAAAAAATTAGATTTTAGCAAAACCATTACTTTTTGTTTACAAATAGGATATTTAGCATGGCTTATCAGCAACCCATTATACTTTGGATGGATCATTATTTCATTAATGGACGCCGGGATATACAGCTTTATTCTGATAGCTATTTTTACTTTCTTTATTGAGTTAGTAATTAAGCGCAATAATATCAATAAAAAAAAAGGAATTTTTCTTACAGTTTTAATTATTACGCTCATTTTAACCAGGCCTGAAGCAGTTATTTGGGGCTTAATGATTATCAGCCTATTTACCTTCATTGTTTACATACAAACCAACAATTTTAATGCAACAATTAAAACTATTATACTACCGGTAATTGGCTATACTGGCAGTTTTTCAATAATTACAACGTTTCGGTTAATTTATTTCAAATATCCTTTTCCTAATACATTCTATGCAAAAGTTTCTGCATCCATTTCTCAAACATTGAATGATGGATTCAATTATTTCGAAAATTTTCTAAATAGTTATAGCATATCTATCATACTATTTTTAGCAATTTCTTTATCATTGCTTTTAGTTGAATATATAAAAAACAAAATAAATATTATATTTTATGTAGGCTTAATAATAGTTCTATTCAATTTTACCGGTATAACCATCCCTATTGTAGAAGGTGCCGAACATTTTAATGGGTTTAGAATGTACCAACCAATTTACCCCATCATATATTTTTTATATCTTTTCCCTATAGTTTATGTAACGAAAAAAGTTTCGTTGCAGTATATCTATTTATTCTTGATTGCAGCAGGATTATGGATTACAAAAAACATATACCAGAATTGGTTGTATTTTAAAAATAGTCAAAATTTATACGGCCCAGTAGCTAATTATCAATTTAGTATTTCAAATGAATTTTATATTGCTGCAAATGAAAGAGAAAATGGAAAAAATTTATCAATCATTTTTGAAGACTCATTGCCAACCATTGGATATGGCTCAGCGGGCGGAATAGCTTATGCATATAAAGGGAATATAATTGATATGATGGGTTTGAACAATACGCTTATGGCACATGCCAACAACATAAAAGAGGGCCCGAAAGGTCATGAATCATTTGATAAAGAAACATTTTATGAATTAGCCCCTGAAATTTTGATGGCACAAGCATTGAAGACTAACTCAATAAATTTACAACGAACTAATGATTATTATACAAACCCCACTATGTGGGATAATATCATATTTAAAAACATATTTAATGATTCTAATTTTAAGGAAAAGTATCAATTAGCTGAAATCATCAATAAAGACTTCCCTGAATACGGCTGTGTAGGTTATTTCAGAAAGGATTATTTGAATTACTTAAATAATCAACCAAAATTCATAGTTCAACCATATGAATAATTGAATCGTTTAAAGTTATTGACACACAATAGTTATATCCGAATACACCTGCATAATACTTTCAATTTAATTCATTAGCCTATTTTTGAATAATTGAAATTGGTAGCTATTACTTTTTTTACAATAAGAAATATTAAAATAGAAAATAATACAAATACAGGAACAACATGATTAAATCGCATTAAAAATAGGCTGATTGTTGAACTTTCTTTCCCCCTAAGTAAAAAATAAAAATTGGGTAAGCTACTAATAAAACAAATGATAAGCAATAACGGAACCCACCGCCGGTAAAATACCATTCTATTATATTGTAATACAAAAATACCCAATACAGGCGCTAATGAAGCATATTGATATTCCCAAACGGTATTATAGCTTAGAAAAAAAGTAAGCGAAATGCTTATTAATAATAAGAGCGCTAACTGGTATTTAATTGCATTGTCTTTTATAAATGGTATAACGAATGAAAGTAATAAAGTTATGTATATGGGAAGTTTATACCAACCTGCATTTAATGAATAGCCTAATAATGTATCGAAAAAAACAGGGAATGAAAAAACATCTATATGCATTAATCTGTAATCACTTTGTGCAATTAAGTTGAACCAATGTATGCTATTGTCTTTCATATAAGCATTCAGCACAAATTGATTTTGATAAATATTCATATGCTGTTTAACAAAATCAGGATTGGATAAGAGATAAATAATATTTTTAAACCCAATTGGCTCCGGATTTAGAAACGGTACAACAATAAAAAGTAAAGAAACTATTCCGTAAATGATTAAACTAATAAAGGTAGCCTTACGTGTTTTCTTCAACAACAATAATAATGGCAACATTAATAAAACAATAGGTTTACTAAAAAAAGAAATTAATAAACCTGCCATTAAATATTTATTGGCTAATTTTTCATTATGCTGATTATTAATGGATTGAGAAAAAAGGTGTAAAGCCAAGAAAATGAAAGTTAAAGCAAGTATTAATGGCGCATGCATGTTACCCACATAAAACATCCAAAATATGGGAAAACCGAATAACATTAAAAACCAAATTAAGCGCTTAGATAATATAGTTGTTGCTTCCTTAGCCATTAACCAGGCCGACAAAACCATAAGCAAGAATGAAAACACAACGAAAAGCCAATAGCTGGTCCATGGGGTAAAAAATGCAAACCAACTACAAACGAATAGTCCAAAAGCGGGATGCGCTAAATACCAAGTTGCATAAGGGCCATATGGCGTTCCACCCCATGTATCAAACATGCTTCTGCCCTCTTTTAAATTTAAAAATGATTTTGGTAAAGCAAAGTAGTCAATGCCTTGTACATGAAGATTATCTGAATCAAAAAAGAAAATATTGAGCCAACCCGTTTTTAATGATAGAAGCATAAAAATACACCAAACAATAGTAACAATGGGTAAATACTGTATTAATATATTTCTGATTTTATTATTCATGAAGTAGAAGTTAGTCAATCAATTTTTTTATCGTAAAACGCATATATTTAAATGAGTATATTTTGCGTAACAACTATTTTCATTGCATTTAAGCACTGATATAATAATAACATTTTTATACTGAATAAATTTATTATATTTTTATTTATTGTTATTAAATATAGCAAAACACCACGCTGCACAATATTTAAGTTTTGTCTTTATTTTCTATTGCCAACTTCAAATGTGCAATTTCTTGTGATAGCTTTCGAATGTTGTTTTGCAGTTTTGAAGCCACTACACTTAAATGCAACAAATAAATAAAAATAGCAAAAATAGCCCCTGTAAACACCAAGTTGGGCGCTTCAAACACACCCAAAAAATGTGCAATTACATCAAGCCCTCTCCGCCAAAATGAAAAAATCATTATAAAAAATGTACATATTAACCAAACAATAGCATATTCTTCTCTTAATTTTCCTTTTATAATCAAACGGAAAATATACACTAAAAACAAAATATTAACAACGATTGTCAGCAATTGTATGCGTACCATGGTATAATATTTAATGACGAATAAATGTAAAAAACATTCCTAAACTAACTTTTAAGCTATAATAAACAGAGGCAGATTTTCCGATTGAAGAAGTTCCACCCTGCCGCTCTCGCATTTGAACGGACACTTCTTTCACCTTTAAACCTGCTTTGGCAAATAATACTAATGATTCAGGTTCCGGATATTCATCAGGATAATTATTGGAAGCCAATGCAATGGCGTTTTTATTTAATAAACGAAAACCCGAAGTGCTGTCAAAAATTTGGTTTCCTGTAAATATTCTATTTAACCAATGAAAGTAACGTATACCCAACCGACGTATAAATGAAGACTGAAATCCATCACCGTTACCTACAAAGCGCGAACCAATTACCACATCGACATTGTATTTTTTTTGCGCATTAAGCAATGTAACTACTTCAGCCGGGGGATGTTGTCCGTCTCCATCTAACTGAATAGCATAATCATATTGATTGTTAAAAGCATATTGTATGCCTGATTGAACCGCACCGCCAATACCCAAATTCATGGGTAAATCAAGTACCAAAACATTCATTTGCTTTGCAACAGCTACCGTATTATCGGTTGAGCAGTCGTTCACTACTATAACATCTACTTTATATAAATCGGGAAATGCAGTTTTTGCCACCTCACTTAGTAAAGCCGGTAAAGCAGCCTCTTCATTGTAGCAGGGAATTATTAGCAGTACTTTCTCTTGCATCATAAATTAGGGGGCAAATAACTAAAAAAAATTGTCATTTCAATAATAAGCAATTTTTTGAATAATAGAAGCACTGCATTAAAATTCTACAGTCGCTACCAAGCTTTTTGTAATGCCCAATAATTTAAACCATTCAATAAAAAAACGGCGGGTGCATTCCAGTTAATGGCAATCTCATTGGCTGCATAGGCTTTATCATTATCTGTATAAGCTGTTTCAGGATAATTATTCGGATATATTTGTCCATCTTGCCTAGCGGGATTAGGCCCGCCAACCAATAAACCTGGAACCGGTGCCTGAATACCATCGGCTATGGATGGCCGATGATGTGGATGCATAGGACTTTTGGTACCAAAACCGGTTATATAACAATACCCTGTTGCATTTCGGCCTAATAAATAATCGGCATTGGATAGTGCACCATTCAAATAACGCCTTTCTCCTGTAAGTTGAAACACTTGTAATAACCACATGCCCTGATTTGCTGCTACTGCATTACCGCCCCATATAAAATCATTATTCGATTGCCCCATAACGGTATGCATGGCCATATTACCGTGTTGCAATAAATAATTGGCAACTTCAATAGCTTGTAATTTACAATTTTGAATAAGTGGTTGTAAAGAAGCAGACAGCTGATTTGCATGGTTTAATAATGAAAACATGCCTAATGCTGCTACTTGATTCCATGAGGGTATAACCGCAACAGGAACTTTATACTGCAATAACCAATTGATATAAGGTTTGTCTTTCGTAGTGATAGCCAATTCTGCTGCTGCCCAAAACCATTCGTCTATTAAGTGGGTATCACCATAAGCACCGGTTGTAACTGCAGGCTTAAACTTAGCATTCATGGAAGTTTGGTTATAATCTAAGTTAGGATGCTGCTCAGCCCACTGCCATGCTTTAACTGCAGCCTGCTTACACGAGTCGGCTAAATGAGGTAAACGATTGTTTTGCCATTTTGCAAAAATCCTTGCTGCCTGTGCCATTACTGCTGCAAAATCAAGAGTGGCTGCTGTTGTTTTCTCAATTACATAACGGGGTTGGGTTGCCGCATTTGGCATAACCATTCCATCAAAAGCAGCGTTGGTGCATTTATGATATACGCCCCCATCAGTATCCTGCATGGTGAGCATCCAACGTAAATTGTACAATAGTTCATTAATAATATCGGGAAGTCCATTGCCTGTTTCAGGAATATTGGTGGTAAGGGTATCGAAGTAAGTAGCATAATGCGCATAAGCACTAAGCAATGTGTACATAGTAATGCCGGAATTTACCACATACTTGTTATAATCGCCCGCATCATACCAACCGCCGGGCGTTGCAATAGTTGAACCGGCAGGGCGCTCATTAGTGGCTGCAGACTCATGTATCAAAACAGCATTATCCGGATGTCCGGCAGGCCTAGCCCATACACCAGCATATTGCGGTAATAAGGGCATGGATGCACGTTGATAATAATATCCTTTTAAAACGGCTTTACCTACTGTATAAAAAGGCAGCGACTGAATAATTATTTGAGGTTTATTTATAGCACCGGGTACAATTAATTGAAAAGTACCTGATTGTTGAAAAGCTGAAAAATCGGCCAATTGAACAGGAATATTATTGGCATACACATCATTGCGGGCAGGCTGCAATTGAGCAGAAAACAAGGTATCAGTGCCAGAAATATTGGTTATGAAAAACTTAGTTCCATTGGTGCTATTGAGTACAGCAGCAATTTTGGGTGCATTTATTTGATAACCTACCTGATTAACTTCAATGGTTTGTGCTTTGGCGCCAAATGATGTTAGCAAACAAAATAATGAAATTATGATACGTGTATTTGACATAAAGGAAAATGAGAGATATGACAATTATTGCAGCAATTTACTATAAAATATGCTAGCACTAACCGAATAAATGGTGATATGGAAAGCTAAAAGCGCATACTAACAACTTATGCTTATTTTTGCAGCCCAACAGCCGCCAAAAGCATTACAGTACAAGTGTGCGACGCAACGGAAGTTGAATAAAGTGATACAGATGACTACAAAAAATTATAACAGATTATTGGTTACCGCTGCCCTGCCTTACGCAAACGGGCCTGTACATATTGGGCATTTAGCAGGTTGTTATTTACCGGCAGATATTTATGTGCGCTACCAGAGGGCGCAAAAACGCGATGTAAAATTTATTTGCGGATCGGATGAACATGGCGTACCCATAACCATTCGTGCCATGAAGGAAGGGATTACACCACAACAAGTGGTTGATAAATACCATGCGTTAATTAAAGAAAGTTTTGCGCAAATGGGAATTGCTTTTGATATTTTTTCAAGAACATCAAACCCCATACACCACGAAACAGCATCCGCTTTCTTTAAGAAACTATATGACGATGGATTATTTGAAGAAAAAGAAACTGAGCAGTTTTTTGATGAAACTACCCAAACTTTTTTAGCGGATAGATATATTATAGGAACTTGCCCCGTATGCGGCAATCCGGGTGCGTATGGTGATCAATGTGAAAAATGCGGAACATCATTAAGTCCTGAGCAATTAATTAACCCACGTAGCACACTCAGTAATGCCATACCCGTTAAGAAAAAAACCAAACATTGGTATTTTCCATTGCAAAACTATGAGCCTTGGTTAAAGGAATGGATTATTGAGGGGCATAAAGAATGGAAGAATAATGTTTATGGACAGTGCAAAAGTTGGTTAGACAATGGCTTGCAACCCAGGGCCATGACAAGAGACAGCAATTGGGGTGTAAAAGTACCCTTACCTGATGCAGAAGGAAAAGTATTATATGTTTGGTTTGATGCACCCATTGGTTACATTTCTGCTACTAAAGAATTAACCAATGAATGGAGCGATTATTGGTGTAAGGATGATACAAAATTGGTGCATTTTATTGGAAAGGATAACATTGTTTTCCATTGTATTATTTTCCCTGCTATGTTAAAGGCACATGGCAATTTTGTTTTGCCCGACAATGTACCTGCCAATGAATTTTTAAATATTGAAGGCGAGAAAGTATCAACATCGCGCAATTGGGCGGTATGGGTACACGAATATGTAAAAGATTTCCCCGACCAACAGGATGTACTTCGCTATGTATTGTGTGCCAATGCTCCGGAAACAAAAGATAATGATTTTACCTGGAAAGATTTCCAAGATAGAAACAACAATGAATTGGTTGCTATTTTTGGCAATTTTGTTAACCGAACTTTTGTTTTAATGCACAAACTTTGTAACGGCAAGGTACCTCCGTTACATAAAGATATTTTAGATGAAATTGACAACAGTTTAATTGCGGATATACAGACTGCTAAACAAAAAGTTGAAGACAACATTGAACACTACCGTTTTAGAGATGCATTGTTTGAAGTAATTGATTTGTCGAGAAAAGGCAACCAATATTTACAAAAAAAGGAACCCTGGAAAAAAGCCAATTTGTTGGCAGAGGATCCTGCCAATCAGCACCACATTGACAACTGTTTGCATTTAGCTTTACAACTTACAGCCAACTTAAGCATTTTAATCAATCCCTTTTTACCATACACTGCAGCAAAAATGTTGCATATGATGAAGGTTGTACCGAAAATGTTAGAATGGGAAAATGCAGGAACCTTAAATTTATTACGAACCGGATATGCATTAAGAGCACCGGAGTTGTTATTCAAAAAAATTGAGGATGAAACAATAGCGGCTCAAATTGAAAAACTAAAAAATCAAAGTAAACCCATGCAAGAAACAACCAACGAAACAACAGCCATTGAATACAAACCATTGAAGCCTGAAATTACTTATGATGATTTTGCCAAGTTAGATTTTAGAATAGGCACTATTACTGCTGCAGAAAAGGTAGCTAAAGCCGATAAGCTATTGCAATTAACGGTTGATTTAGGTTTTGAAACAAGAACTATTGTTTCGGGCATTGCACAGCATTTTACAGCAGAAAGCATTGTAGGCAAACAAGTTACTGTAGTAGCCAACCTGGCACCCAGAAAAATGCGAGGCATTGACAGTAATGGCATGATACTAATGGCGGAAGACAGCAAAGGAAAACTGCACTTTATTAATGCAGAAGACACAACAGAGAATGGCAGTGAGGTAAGATAAATAAAAATAGTTCAACAATAACAAATGCCGCTCCTCCTGTAAACGGAGCGGCATTTGTATATGTAAAAGCAGGTATTACGCTTTGTCGTAATGGGCGCACTCTTTTAGTTCTTTTTCAGAGTAGGCTAAACCATATTGTTTTAAAACTTCGTCGGGTACACCATTCCATTGATTCGGTACGTTGCCCATATAACCAATATCTTTTACGCCCATTTCAGAAGTATAGAAGCCGGTAACTACTAAATCGCGCATTTTGTTGAAGAAAGCTACACCCTGTGACATTTCGGGCTTGGCTTTGTTAGGATAAGCAATAGCATCTACCATTTCAATTTGTTGTTGTGGGGTACAATCAACAAAAGCATGGTTGTACTTATTTAGGCATTGCATATCTAACCAACGCAAGCCACCTCTGAGCGGCAGTTGATGTTCGGGCATATCATTTACAATGAATGCAATGAATTCAGGCACTTTAGCTTCTGTTGCACTACCACTTACTTCATCCTTTGGAATTATAATATCAGAAAGCACCCGAATTGTTTTCATTTCATGATCGTCGAAAAATTTTTCGGCGGCTACTTTTTCGTAGTGTTTAATTTCTTCGGGCATTCTATCGGGACCAAGAAATGGATTAGCGCTAACCGAAGATGCATCGGTAATTTTTTTATCTGCATTCTTGCAAGCCTCCACCAATACACCGGCTGAAGCTCCTGTAATGAGTAATGCTTTAATGGATTTTCTTCTGTCCATACTTTAAATATTTTGTTTTTTCATTTGGTCAATAATGTATTCGCTTGCACGCATGGATAATGCCAGAATGGTCCAGGTAATGTTTTTATCAGCCTGCGAAACAAACTGACCACCATCAACACAAAACAAGTTTTTACAATCGTGTGCCTGGCTCCATTTATTTAGTGCTGAAGATTTAGGGTCATTCCCCATTCTAACGGTACCGGCTTCATGTATAATGTTACCGGGATTAGCTAATCCCCAATTATTATGTGGACCATTATCCCCTCCCCAAGTAATTACAGCGCCCATTTGGTGCATTATTTCCTGAAAGGTTTCATGCATGTGTTTGGCTTGTTTAATTTCATAGTCGGTGTAAGTGGTATTAAACCGTAGTACAGGAATACCATATTTATCTACCACATTCGGATCAATTTCACAATAACTGTCAGCTCTTGCAATGGCCTCGCCTCGCCCGGCCATGCCGAAACTAGCACCATAGAAAAAACGAACATCTTCTTTCAATGAAGCACCATAACCACCAGCTTCTTTGGTTTTACCATTCACTGCAAATTTTCCATTCAACGATTGAATACCCATTCCAATTCCATAAGCAGGTTGTTGCATACCGCCCCAATATTCAATATGGTAACCACGAGGAAAATCTAATTTTTTATTATCTAACCACCATGGGGTATATACATGCATACCTCCTACTCCATCCTCATTATAGCGTTTTCTGCCAAACAATTGAGGCAATACCCCACCCATACCTGCACCGGTAGAATCGTGTAAATATTTACCTACCACATTGCTGCTATTGGCTAATCCGTTAGGATGGCGTGTTGATTTTGAATTCAATAATAGTCGGGCACTTTCACAAGCACTGGCACCTAGAATAACTACCCTGCCCTTTACCTGATATTCCAGCATATCTGTTTTATTTACATAAGATACGCCTGTAGCGAGTCCATCGTTGCCAGTTAAAATTTCCCGAGCCATAGCATTCGTAATTAAATCTAAATTTCCTGTTGCCAATGCCGGTTTAATCAATACGGATGAGGAAGAAAAATCGCCATACACTTTACAACTTCTGTTGCACTGCGCACAAAAGAAACAAGCACCTCTATCTTTATTGATAGGTTTGGTAAGTATTGATAAGCGAGAAGGTATTACGGGAATATTTATGCCACCTGCAGCCTTCTTCAACATTAATTCATGTAAACGTGGTTTGGGTGGAGGTAAAAAAATACCGTCGGGATCATTGGGTAATCCTTCATTTGTTCCAAATACACCAATTAATTGATCAATTTTATCGTAATAAGGTTTCACATCTTCATAACCGATTGGCCAATCTTCTCCTAAACCATCAATACTTTTGCGTTTAAAATCTTTTGGGCCAAAGCGTAATGAAATTCTGCCCCAGTGGTTGGTTCTACCACCAACCATTCTTGCGCGCCACCAATCCCATTTGGTACCATTGGCATGGGTATAGGGCTCTCCATCAATTTCCCAACCCCAATAACAACCATCAAAATCACCAAAAGGGCGAAATTTGGTACTGGCACCTCTTCTGGGCGATTCCCAAGGATTTTTTAATTGATCGGAATTCACTGCCGGGTCATAATTAGGGCCTGCTTCCAACATACAAACTTTTAAACCAGCCTTGGTTAACACATAGGCAGCCATACCACCACCTGCACCTGAGCCTATAATAATTGCATCATATTGCTTTGGTTCTTTCTTAATTTGGAGTTCACCCATAAATAATTTGCTTTTTTTAGGTTTGAATTAGTTGTTTGAAAGTACGCATTTTACGGTATTCATGTATGGAGCCGATACCATATTTTCTAAGTTTTTGCATAATTTGATTTTAGGCAAAAAGTGATGAATTGTTCTAAAGTATTTCATCATTCATGTATAATGCTGCAATTTTAATAGCATGAAAATTTGGTTCGCTTAATTTTAAAGAAATATAATCTGCCAATTGATTGTAACAACACCTGAAAACAACTTGCATATGAAGAAGATATTACCATTAGCTTTCGCCTGTTTATTGGTTGTTTTAGCAAAAGCTGCTGATACAACTTATGCTGAAAAATTAGGATTCCCCAAAGGTGCCAAGGTTGTTATTTTACATGTTGATGACGCCGGTATGAGTCATGAATCGAATGCCGGGGCCATAACATCATTAACCAAAGGGGTTGCCACCTCAACAAGTGTTATGATGCCTTGTGCATGGGTACCGGAATTTGTGAACTTTTTAAAAACTCATCCGCAAATTGATGCAGGGTTACATTTAACATTAACCAGCGAATGGAAAAATTATCGTTGGGGACCTTTGAGTGGAAAACCTACAACACCCGGTTTAGTTGACAATGAAGGATGCCTATGGAATAGTGTAGCTGATGTAGTGCAGCATGCTTCAGCCACTGAAGTAGCCACTGAAATAAATGCCCAACTTCAACGGGCGCTTAATATGGGTTTTACTCCTACACATGTTGATACCCATATGGGAACTCTATTGGCCACACCTGATTTTGCAAAAGTGTACATACAATTGGGTATTCAAAATCATATTCCGGTTATGTTACCTGGCGGACATGCAACACTTATTGCTCAACAAATGCATGCACCATCAGCACTTATTCAACAGATGCAATTCTTGGGCAAATTATTGTGGAATGCAGGACTACCGGTATTAGATGATTTGTACAATGAAAGCTACGACTGGGTAAATCCACCCAACACTTTACAAAATGATAGTTTATTGCAAACATTTAGAACCAACCAATACATTAATGCCTTGAAAAGTCTTGAACCAGGTGTAACCATGGTAATTATGCATTGCACGGCCAACTCACCATTATTCCAATATATTTCGGATAGCGGCCCAACCAGGCGTGGTGATTTATTGGCTATGATTGACCCTCGTTTAAAAGCATTTATTAAACAAAATGGCATTATTTTAACAACTTGGCGTGAACTAATGGAACGCAGAAGTCAATTGGCACAATAAATAAAAAAAATTACATATTATACTTCTTTTTGCAAAAATTAGTTGCATAGCTAACTATTTTTTATTTAGCTTTGAAAAACCTTCATTTAGGTAAGCTATGGAACGAACATTAAGTGTTTTATCATAGCATTTACAGAAATGTATGTATAATTTTTTTGCATAACCTACATTAAAGGGGTATGCTGAAAATGCCCACTTAAAACAATAAAAGTGTAAACCAATGAAACGCATTATTAAAAAAGTTGCCGTATTGGGCAGTGGAATTATGGGCAGCCGAATTGCTTGCCATTTTGCCGGAACAGGCGTTGAAGTATTACTGTTAGATATGCTGAGTAAAGATGCCGGCGACAACCCTAATCCGCTTGTAAGAAATAAATTGGTGAATGATGCATTGCAAACTGCATTAAAAAGCAATCCTTCACCTGTTTACACTGCTGATGTGGCTAAAAAAATTACCACAGGTAACTTTACCGATAACATGAAGGATATTGCTACTGCCGATTGGGTGATTGAGGTTGTAGTAGAACGTTTGGATATAAAACAACAAATATTTGCCCAAGTTGAACAGTACAGAAAGCCGGGTACGTTAATTACATCTAACACATCAGGCATTCCCATTCACTTAATGGCTGAAGGCAGAAGCGATGACTTTAAACAACATTTTTGCGGCACTCACTTTTTTAATCCCCCGCGGTATTTAAAATTGTTGGAAATTATACCTACCCCATTTACTAAAAAAGAAGTGGTTGATTTTCTTTTACAATATGGCGACCTGCATTTAGGTAAAACCACCGTTTTGTGTAAAGATACACCCGCTTTTATAGCCAATAGAATTGGGGTGTATAGCATCATGAGTATTTTTCACATTATGCAACAACAGGGTTTAAGCATTGATGAAATTGATGCTTTAACAGGACCTATTATCGGACGACCAAAATCGGCCACTTTCAGAACAGCCGATGTGGTGGGTATTGATACACTTGTGAAAGTTGCAAAAGGCGTGGCAGAAAATTGTCCGAATGATGAAGCAAATGCCATTTTCAAAATTCCCGATTGGCTTGAGAAAATGGTGCAGGAAAATAAATTAGGCGATAAAACCGGAGAAGGATTTTTTAAAAAAATAAAATCTGCTTCGGGAAAAGATATTCAAGTAATTAATTTGCAAACCGGGGCATATGAAGCAAGGCAAAAACCCAAAATTGCTTCGCTGGATGCTGCTAAACCAATAGAGGATTTAAAAGAAAGAATAAAATTATTACAAAATGCTGCCGACAAAGCAGGAAATTTTTATAAAAGTTTTCACTATGCTTTGTTCTCTTACATTTCATTCCGCATACCGGAAATTTCCGATGAACTGTACCGCATTGACGATGCCATGAAAGCCGGTTTTGGTTGGGAAATTGGCGCCTTTGAAACTTGGGATTTATTGGGAGTTGCCAAAACCTTGCATGGAATGAAACAAGCAGGTTATAGAGTGGCTGATTGGGTTGAAGAAATGCTGGCAGCGGGCAAAACATCATTTTATTGTTTGGAAAAAGGGAAGAAAAAATATTATGATATTCCCTCTAAAACCTATCGCTTTTTACCGGGTGAAGACAGCTTTATTGTGTTGAGCAATTTTACGGAAGGATTAATTTGGAAGAACAATGGATGTCGTTTATACGATATAGGTAATGATGTAGCAGCATTGGAATGGAGCACCAAAATGAACAGTATTGGAAGTGAAGTTCTGGAAGGCATACAAAAAGGTATATCCGTTGCGGAAGAAAAATTTAAAGGTTTAGTAATTGCCAATCCGGGTGCCAACTTTAGTGCAGGTGCAAATGTTGGAATGATATTTATGTTGGCCATTGAACAAGAATACGATGAATTAGACATGGCCATTCGTATGTTCCAAAATACCATGATGCGCGTTCGTTATTCGGCAGTACCCGTTGTTAGTGCACCCCATGGTTTGGCCTTAGGCGGCGGTTGCGAATTAAATTTACATGCCGATAAGGTTTGTGCTGCAGCTGAAACATATATTGGTTTGGTGGAACTGGGTGTTGGTTTAATACCCGGTGGTGGCGGAACCAAAGAATTTGTGTTACGGGCAGCAGATGAGTTACACAAAGATGAACCGGAACCCAATACTTTAAAAGAACGTTTTTTAACCATTGCTACCGCTAAAGTAGCAACCAGCGCTTTTGAAGCATATCAATTAGGTATTCTTCGAAAAGATAGAGACAGTGTAATTTTAAACCCTGACAGAAGAATTGCTGCAGCGAAAAAATCCGTAATAGATTTGTTTGATGCCGGATACAATATGCCTGTACAAAGAAAAGATATTACCGTTTTAGGCCGTTCTGCCTTAGGTGCATTATTGGTTGGCATTAATTCAATGAAACGGGCAGGCTATGCAACAGAACACGATGCCTTAGTTGCAACCAAACTGGCTTATGTAATGTGCGGTGGTGACTTAAGCGCTCCTACTCAGGTTTCAGAACAATATTTATTGGATTTAGAACGGGAAGCCTTTTTAAGTTTGTGTGGTGAAAAGAAAACCCTTGAGCGCATTCAAAGTGTATTAAAAACAGGAAAACCGGTTCGCAATTAAAGTTTGGAATAAAATTATTAAAGTACAGTTCATTGATACATGAAACAGGAAATTATGCAAATGGCTTTGTTGGTAAAAGATTACGACGAGGCCATTGCTTTTTATACAAAAAAATTACATTTTAAGTTAATAGAAGACACCACTCTTTCAGATACGAAAAGATGGGTAGTGATTGCCCCACCCGGTAGTTCGGGTTGTAGATTATTACTAGCAAAAGCTGCCAACGAACAACAATTGCATTGCGTTGGCAACCAAACAGGCGGTAGAGTATTTTTATTTCTGCATACCGACAATATTCAACGAGATTATGAAAATTTGTTGCATAACAAAGTAAACATTGTTAGTGAACCCCAACAACAACCTTACGGTACTGTATTGGTGTTTGAAGATTTATACGGCAATAAGTGGGATTTAATTGAACGAAAGGATGAAATAAAATACCCTATTATCAATTCATAGAAAATTGCTATTAATAAGTAAGGCCATTACATAATGGCCTTTTTGTATTGTGAATTATTTTGTAGAAAAAACTAATATTTTTTATTGCAAACCTTACATTAAAATTTTATTGTGCACCATTATTATCAACAGCTACAACCGGCGTTGCGCCTAGTTTTTTAATAACCTGCATTACTTTAATGGCAGTGCCTAAGTGTGAGGTGCTATCACCATTTATAACAACGGAAGGCTTATCTGTTTCTTTGGCCAAATAAGCTTGTAACTGAGGTTCTAACTGATCGAATGGTACTAATTTTTGGCCAATATAAATGTTCTGATCTTTATCAACCGTAATTACTACCGTTTGTTTAGCTTTTGTATCGCTTTTAGCTTTGGGATTTGCTACTTTAATCACATTTGGATTGGCAAGGGTAGATACGATAAGGAAAAACAACAGCAGAATAAACAAAATGTCGTTTAATGCACCGGTATGCACTTCAGCATGTCTTTTTCGTATACCCTGGCGAATATTCATATTAAATACTAATTATTTATAAAAAAGCTCATTTTATTTGCTGCAGTTGCAGTGTGCGACGCAACAGGTGATGCCCAATGTACTACAGCCGATAACATAAAAATTATTTGGTTGGTTCTTGCAAAATATCAATAAACTCGGCGCTGGCTACTTCCATTTTGTTAGCAGTTTTATCAATTTGTGTGCTTAAAAAATTATAGCCAACATATGCTATTAAACCAATAATCAAACCGGTAGCACTGGTAACCATTTTAGTATAAATACCGCCTGCAATGGTGTTTAAAGTATATTCACCGGTTGAAGCAATACCATAAAACAATTGCACCATACCTACAATTGTACCCAAGAAACCGAACATTGGTGCAATTCCGGCTACTAATGAAAGAATGGATAAATTTCTTTCCATATTGTACATTTCCAATTTGCCCACATTCTCCATACTTTTTTCTATTGCATCAATGGGTTTGCCAATTCGTTGAAGTCCTTTATCAATCATTTTAGCAACGGGATTGGGTGTATTTTTTGCCAAACTGCGCGCCGCAGAAATATTGCCGGACAAAATATTATCGCGTATAATATTCATAAAATTGGGCTCAATTTTAGAAGCTTTTCGAATAGCAATTAAGCGTTCAAAAAAGAAAAAAATGGCCAATACCAATAAAAAATATAATGGATACATTAAAAAGCCGCCTTTCTGCAACATATCCCACATAGAAATTTTTTCTTCTACGGGCGGTATGCTTGCGGCGGTTTTATGTAATGAATCAACAATTGGTGTTGTTGTTACTTGCAACAAATGAAACATGCTATTAATTTTTTATGATACCACTAAAATATAGGTTAAACAAACTTAACTGGATACTTGTGTATAAAATTGTGTTGAACTCCTGTTTTAGCAAAGCTTTTACACATTTAGGGTATTATTATGCATTTTTGTTGCAGTATTAAGTGGATTATTTAAGTTATTTTGTTATTCTTCATTTGAAGCATGGCCATAATTTGTTGCATATTTTTATCCATGCCTTGTGGGCTGCCATCTAAGAAAATTACATTACCCTGCCCTGCTTCTGCAAAGTTTTTTATGGCTTCGGTCCACATGCTGAATAAAATTACATTGGTATCTAAATTGGCTTGTTTCATTTGTTCAGCTGCCTGGCTCATACCACGGGCTACTTCTTCACGAAACAAAGCAACACCCTGACCACGTAAACGTGCAGCTTCTTTTTCGGCTTCGGCTGAAATTTTAATGGCGTTCCCTTCTGCTTCAGCTGCTTTTGTTTTTGTAATGAGCAAAGCTTGGCCTTCATTTTCTGCTGCAGCTTTTAAATTATTGCTGGCCACTACTTTACTCATGCTTTCCATTACGGCTTTATCGAATGTGATATCATTAATTTGAAGGTCTTGTAAATGATAACCCCAATCTTCCAAAGAATGATCAATTTGTTCTTTTACATATTCTACAATTTCGCGCCGTAACAATAAAATTTCAGCCTGACGTTTGGTAGCTACGTAAGCACGAATAGATCCTTCAACCGTACGAATAAGTGCTTGCATTAAATCGCGCTCACTAATAAATTTGAATGCTACTTTTTTGATGGTTTCTTCTTCTGAATTAATAACTGAATACAACAACATACTTTTAAAATAAACATTGGCCTGATCAACTGTTACAGCCTGGAATTCCAGTTCCACTGAGCGATTTTGAACACTTACAACTTTATAAATCTGTTCTAAGAAAGGAATTTTGAAATTTAAGCCCGGACGCAACACCCGACGATACTTACCAAACATAGTAATGACAGCAATATTCGCCTGTTGCACAGTTACCAAACCGAAAAATAAAATGATAACAATGATGATGAGCCACCAAAGTGAAATCAGGATTTCCATAATGTAATTTTTTTTGAAGATAATATAATATTTGGAAATAGGTGGATGGGTGGAATGGATTTAATTGAAAATAATTGTAATTACTGACATTGATATGTTCATTGAATAATATAACGATTGTAGCGAAATAATATATGACAATTATCATATTAAAAAATGCTTATAATTTAAAAAGCTAACATTGGTCATAAAAATAGGCTATGCGATGAGTGAAACTTTGTTCAACAAAAACAAAATTTATGACCCAACAAACAACTACAACCGTAATAAGCAAATGGACAAAAATATTAGGGATATTAGTCCTTGCTTTGGTATTAAATACCCATTATGCACAAGCACAAGTTGGACAATGGAATGCACCGGCATCGGCCAATCAGTTAAAAAATCCCTTGGCAGGAAATACCTCAGTTTTAAAAGAAGCGAAAAAATTATACACTACCAACTGTGGCCCCTGCCATGGCAACAATGGTAAAGGCGATGGAATTGCTGCAGCTGCCCTAAATCCCAAACCTGCCGATCATACTTCAGCAGCAGTACAGAAAGAATCCGATGGAGCGCTTTATTGGAAAATGACAGAAGGCCACACACCAATGCCTTCATACAAACAAGCTTTAACTGATACACAAAGATGGATGTTGGTGAATTACATCCGCTCATTAGCAAAAAGAAAATAGAATGAGTACATGAATGATTTTATGCTAACCTTAAAACAACCAAATTATGAAACAACATATTGCATTAAAGCAGTTAAGATGGCTACTTGCTTTAGTTGTATTAACCACGTCACAACTGTATAGCCAAACTTCCGGCAGCTTAGATTCTTCTATTTTAGACAGATTGAATACACTTGAACAACAAGTGAATTACAAAAAACCGGGAAATGATCATTTTATGATGGTAGGTTTAACCACATTTGGTTTTGCTGCCAGTAAAAACACCAATACTTTGAATGGTGTTGGAAGTACCAGTAAAAACAATAGTTTTCCGGATGCCGACAATTTTGAGTTTAGCCCTATGTTTTTATGGCGGCATGGAACCAAATTTTTAATGGAATTTGAACCCTCTTTCAATAACAATGGCTTAAGTGTAAACTGGGCTGACATTTCATATTTTGCTGCACCCAATTTAATTATTAGAGCAGGTTATTTGGTTTTACCATTTGGTACGTATGCAAAAAGAGAAGCTGCGGGATGGATAGACAAACTTGCAACCGACCCTATGGGCATTGCCGATATGACACCTACTGATTATGGTGTTGAAGTAGAAGGTGGTTTACCACTTGGAAGCATGAAACTGAATTATGATGTTGCACTAAGCAATGGCAGCCAACTATTAAGTGATGGAACATTAACCAGCGGAAATGTTGTGGATAACAACAACAATAAAACCGTTACTGCCAGAATTGGCTGGTTACCCTTTTCAAACTCTTCATTAGAACTGGGTGTGTCCGGCATGTTTGGAAAAGTTGGTGATATGGGTTCACCTTATGCCAATGCTGTTGGTAATATGTATGCTTTTGATTTAAATTATGTAAAAACATTTAGCCCTGTTTTATTAAACATAAAAGCACAGTATAATATTCAAAACATTACCAATGAAAATTTCATTAACCCCAACGACACTACACAAAGCTATACATTTAACAACCACACTACTGCAGGTTTTGTTCAATGCTCAGTAAGACCGACAGAGGCCAATAATTTTCTAAAGAATTTTGAATTAGCCGGCAGATACACAAGTTATAATTTACCGGGAAACTCAACCTTTGGTACAAATCAACATACAGTAACGGTAGGATTAGATTATTGGTTAAGTTGGAGAACTGTATTAAAAGCTACTTATGAAACCTATACGGGTAACAGCACCGCCAGCAAAGTATTAGGAAGTTACAATGGATTAACTAATACCAATACATTTTATTTGCAATTTTCTATACAACTCTAAAAACAAAAGCCATGAAACAGTTTTTATCTATAAAAAAAATTACGATAGTACTTGTAGCAGTTTTTTCAATGGTTGCGGTGTTATCCATAAATGGTTGTGCACCAACAAAGGCAGTAGCTGCAAAATCTGGAGCACAATTATGGGCTGAAAATTGTCAGCGATGTCATAACACACCCTCACCCGCATCTTATTCGGCAGAACAATGGGAAACCATTGGAATGCATATGCAAACCCGAGCATTAATAACTGATGCAGAACGAAAAAAAATAGTTGATTTTTTAAAGAGCGGTCGTTAATTATATTCATTTAAAAAGCCGGATCATCTATATTAATGATCCGGCTTTTTTTTTGTATTATTTTATGGTATTACAAATTAGGTTGAATAGCCGTTTCAAAATCACTTTGCGCTACAATACCATTTTTTCTGAACACTTCTTTGCCGTTTTTATATAATATAAATACGGGGATTGCAGGTAAATTCATTTGTTTCATAATTTCAGCTTGTTGGCCTGCATCAATTCGAATAATATTTAATTTTGATCCGTATTTTTCTTTCAAGGCATCTAACACCGGTTGCATTTTTCTGCAGGGTGGGCACCAATCAGCGCCAAAATCTACTAATACAACGGAACCCCCTTGTTGTACCATTGATTGATATTGTTGCATGGTTATTTGAGCTTCTTTTGCTTCGCCTACCAAAGGTTTACCGGCTTGGTTCCAGGCTTGAATACCTCCTGCCAAATGATATACATGAGCATAGCCATGATTTCTTAGCCAATCGGCTGCGGCAGCACTTCGCACTCCGGATAAACAATAAACATACACGGGTTTGTCTTTATCAATACTTTTCACTCTTTCCTGAAACTGAGCAGGTATTAACCAATCTGCTTGCAATGCGTGTTCAATATGCCCATTGGCAAATTCACCTGCTGTTCTAACATCTAAAACTTGAACACCGGGTTGTTGAATTTGTTGTTGAAAAGCATCAACACTTAATGCTTCATTGCTTTTGTTTTGAGCCTGGCAACTCATAAAAATACCCACCAATAAGGATAAAATAAGCAGCTTATAAGTTTTCATATTTCTAATTTAATGTTTTTTCTTCCCAAATTTTACAAAGATGAACCAACATTTCTACGCCTAATTGTAAATCTTTTACACCCACCCATTCTTTTTTACTGTGTATTGCCTGCATACCGGTAAATAAGTTGGGGCAAGGTAAGCCCATAAAGCTTAAGCGACTACCATCAGTACCACCACGAATAGGTTCTTTTCTTACAACAAGGCCTGTACGTTGGTATGCTTCTTCGGCATATTCAACAACTTTGGGGTGATGTTGTAATACTTCATACATATTACGATACTGTTGCTTCACTTCCATTTCAAAACTGGCACCGGCATGGCAACCTACAACTGTTTCAGCAAAATGTTTTAAACGATCCTCATATTTTGCCAAGTTGGCTGTTTCAAAATCGCGAATAATAAAATCGATGGTCGCTTTTTCTGCAACACCATCCATTCTAACAGGATGAACATAGCCCTGCTTTTTTTCGGTAGTTTCGGGGCTCCATTCTGCTTTAGGCAAAATAGACAATAACTCACCGGCAATTTTTAATGCATTCACCAATTTATTTTTTGCATAGCCCGGATGTGCACTTACGCCATAAATAGTAATGGTTGCAGCATCGGCACTAAATGTTTCTACTTCTAAATGCCCGGCCTCGCCGCCATCTAAAGTATAACCATATTGTGCTCCCAAATATGCAAGATTAACATGTTCAGTACCACGTCCAACCTCTTCATCAGGAGTAAATAAAAGTTTAATGGTTCCATGCTTCTCTTCGGGATGTTGCATTATGTATTGAGCAAATTCCATAATAATAGCAACACCGGCCTTATCATCGGCCCCTAACAATGTAGTTCCGGAGGCAGTAATAATATCGTTTCCAATATGTTCTTTTAGGTAGGGGTATTGCTCAATAGTTAATATCTGTGAGGGATCATCGGGTAACACAATGGGGTTACCGTTATAACCTTTATGCAAAATGGGCTTTACGTTTGTACCACTGCAATCTGAACTGGTATCAATATGAGCACAGTAACAAATTACGGGTACTTGTTTGGTTGTATTAGAAGGAATAGTAGCATAAACATAACCAAATTCATCCATTTTGGCATCTGTAATACCCATCTGTTGTAATTCGGATACCAATAGTTTTGCTAAATCTTTTTGTTTTTCGGTTGAGGGGAAGCTGGTGCTTGCATGATTACTTTCGGTATCAATTTGTGCATATTGCATAAATCTTTCGGCAACGGTGAAATGATAATTCTTTAACATATCCAATCAATTTTAGGCAATTTACATATTTATTGTGCAGTACAGTTTGCTGCGGCAAAGGGTTCTGTAACATTAACGCTTTTATAAAACAAACAGCCCCCTGATATGTTGCAGGAGGCTGTATATAAAATTATTACCGCTATTTAAGGCATAATAATTAATGGACTGCCACCGGAAATTTCTACTAACTCTAAATCAAATATCAGGTCTTTTCCGGCTAATGGATGATTAGCATCTAAAACTACTACATCATCTCTTACTTCCACAATTACGACAGGAAAATTTTGTCCCTGACCATTGCTCATATTCAGCTGCATACCTACTTCAGGAGTTAAGTCGGCAGGAAAACGATTTTTAGGGAACTCCATAATCATTTCTTGCTGTACAGGGCCATAGGCTTCACTTGCAGGAATATGAATGGTTTTCTTTTCACCAACCTGCATTCCGGTTACACCTTCATCAAAGCCGGCAATAACCATTCCGCTGCCTACTTCAAATTCTAGTGGCTCACGGCCTTGAGATGAATCGAATGTAGTACCATCCTCTAATCTTCCATGATAGTGAACTTTAACGGTATCACCTTTTTTTACTTGTTGCATTGCTTTCTAAAATTTTAAATGGTTTAAGAAATTAGCATTGGATTGATCATAGCCAATTGTTTGGTGTTGAAAGATATACAACCTAAAAAAAGGCATTGAACACTAACTTCAAGTGCAAATTACGGCTTAGCATCAGAACAGACAATTAATTTTCGTTAACTTTCCCCCAATATATTATCATTCAATTAGTTATAAAAATTCCATGATTACAAAATTTTATATTTATATGCGAACATTTGCTTCGGGAAAACATAGATTTTCATTTTGGACTCAAGGCACAAAAACAATGTTCATTGTTGTAATGACGCTTCTGTACATTGCCGGATTCAGCCAACCCAAAAATGCCATATTACCCGGAGCTTATCAAACGCAAACCTATTTTAAATGGTTGAAGTATAAACGTGTAGCATTGTTTGCTAATCATACTGCTACCATTGAGCATAAACATTTAATTGATACACTTGTAAATGCCGGTTTCCATGTAGTAAAAGCATTTGGACCGGAACACGGTTTTAGAGGCACCGCTGATGATGGCAAAGTTATTAATGATACCATTGACCCTATTACCGGCATTCCCATTATTTCTTTATACGGCAATAAAAGAAAACCGACCAAAGAAGATTTGGAAGATGTAGACATTATTTTAATTGATATACAAGATGTAGGTACCCGATTTTATACCTTTATTTCATCCGTTCAGGAAATATTAGAATCCGCCTTTGAAAACAACAAGTCTGTTATTTTATTAGACCGACCTAACCCTAATGGCTTTTATATAGATGGTCCTGTGTTGGATACCACGTATAGAAGTTTTGTGGGCATGCAACCCATACCCATTGTTTATGGAATGACCATTGGTGAATATGCCAATATGTTAATTGGTGAACATTGGCTTTCGAAACAAGCTGACCGTAATTTTTATGAACATTATGCACAGCATGAGTTTTCCAAATACTTGCCTTCATTTTTAATTGTACGTTGTAAAAATTATGACCATAACAGCAAATACCAATTACCGATTCCACCTTCACCCAATTTGCCGGATATGGCCAGTGTTTATTGGTATGCCGGCAATTGTTTGTTTGAAGGAACGGTATTGAGTGAAGGTAGAGGCACGCCGCATCCATTCTGTTATATTGGGCACCCCAGCTTACCCGACACCTTATTTTCATTCATACCAAAGCCCGGCCCCGGTGCAGCCAACCCTAAATTAAATGGTCAAACCTGCTTTGGTTGGAATTTATTTGCACCTGAGCAGGAAGTTTTAAATTCTATCAACAATCACTTACCCATTCAATATTTACTAAAAGCCTATCAATTATTTCCCGACAAAACACACTTTTTTATGCTACCCAAAAATGGGGATAAAAAAATGAGTGCGTTTAACCGTTTAGCCGGCACTGATGAATTAATGAAACAAATAGAAGCGGGACTCAGCGAAGGAAGCATTAGAGCAAGCTGGCAACCGAAACTGCAAGCTTTTAAAAAAATTAGAAAAAAATATTTATTGTATAAAGATTTTTATTGAGCGGAAAACGGGACTCGAACCCGCCACCTTCAGTTTGGGAAACTGATGCTCTACCGGATGAGCTATTTCCGCTTATAACAGCAAGTTACAAAACATTTGCATACACTACATTTGCACCATGCAAATTTCCGACATTAGAATCATTTTCATGGGCACACCCGATTTTGCTGTGGCATCATTAGACGCCCTAATACAAGCAGGTTGTAATATTGTTGCTGTAGTAACTGCCCCCGATAAACCGGCCGGGCGTGGCATGCAATTACAACAAAGTGCCGTTAAACAATATGCTGTTGCCAAACAAATACCTGTTTTACAACCGGAAAAATTAAAAAACGAAACATTTATTGCTTCATTAAAAGCTTTGCAACCTCATTTACAAATTGTAGTGGCATTTAGAATGCTTCCGGAAATAGTATGGAGTTTGCCTCCTATGGGTACCATTAATTTACATGGCTCATTATTACCGCAATACCGTGGTGCCGCACCCATTAATTGGGCTATTATTAATGGCGAAACTACCACCGGAGTTACTACGTTTAAATTGCAACATGCAATAGATACAGGAAATATTTTATTGCAAGAACCAATTACAATTTTACCTAACGAGAATGCAGGACAATTACACGACAAAATGAAAGTAGTTGGGGCAGCATTATTGGTAAAAACCATTCAACAATTAGCATCGGGAACATTAAAAGAAACTCCTCAATCCGAATTAATTTCGGCAGAAGCTATAAAACATGCACCAAAAATTTTTACAGAAACCTGTTTAATTAAATGGGAACAACCTGCTGTAAATATTTATAATTTAATTAGAGGTTTATCGCCTTATCCGGGAGCATTTACGCATTTAGATGGCAAGAAACTAAAGATTTACGAGGCTACCATTGATAATTCATCTACAAAAAATATTCCTGCTGGCACTTTTGTAACCGATGGCAAAAGTGAATTAAAAATTGCAGCACTCGACGGATGGTTACACATTACCGACTTGCAATTAGAAGGCAAAAAAAGAATGGATGTTGCGAGTTTTTTAAGAGGATATCGCCATTTATTAAATTAGCTGTTAATACTGTACGGTAACAGGAAAAGTTTTATCTGCCATTCCTAATACGGAAGCAGCAGCATTACTTAATCGCAATAGTAAACCATTATCTTCTTTAATATTGGGTAATGCGCCCAATACTTTTGCATATACTACTCGTTGGTTACTTTCAATTTTAACAATAGTTCCCTCGGGAATATTATTAATCAACACATAATACTTTTTATCCATCCAGCCACTGGCAGTTTTAAAAACAGATGCATTGCCGGAAATTGATTGTCCAGTTTGTTTGTAATATTCAGTAAAAAAGCCGGTAACAGGTATATCATCAGCACTCACACTAGTATTAACACTTGTTACTTCTTTTTGAGAAGTGGGTGTAGCAGCAGTAGCAGGAATATTGTTTGCTGTATTTGGTGTTGAAGACTTTGATACATTGGATGTTGTAGCCGTTACAACCGATGTTTGTTTGGTTTGTGCCGGCAATGAAGATGTGGCATTTGCAGTTTCATTTGTAACAACTGAACTATTTGAGGCAACAGATGCAGCAGCACTTGCACCAATACTTAACCGTTGCCCTGTGTGAATATTTGTAGTGGTTAAATGATTCCATTCTTGTATTTGTGCAACAGTAACCTTATATTTTCTACTTATTCCATATAAAGTTTCTTTTGGTTCTACAACATGCACTAAAGGTTGTGTATTATTTTGTGGTTGTGTGTTTTCTGTTGTTTGTGCAGCAGGAACTTTATTGGAAGCTGAAGCAGTCACTTTTTCGCCTTTTACGGGTATTTTTACTTTTTCACCAATACGTAAAACGCTTTTACTGTTCATACCGTTTAATCGCATAATATCACCAACAGTAGTATGATATTGACGCGCTAAAGCTGATAAAGTTTCCCCATGTTTTATTACATGTACAATTGTATTACCTGTTTGTGCCTTTAGTGAAACAAACAGTAACATACTGAAAGAAAAAATGCTCGCTTTAAAAACAGATGTAACAGTCATATCCATTTATTTTTTCAACTTGTTGGTAAAATTAATCTTTTAAAATTCTCCATTCAGATGGATAATAGTTATTGACCCGATTGGGTAAAACTTTTACCCAACCCAATCTTAATCCACAATAGCTTACTGCATTCCAACCCATGTTCCCATTTAATTCAATGGGTTGTTTACGCAAATATGCTAAAGCTTCATTTAAATGTAACTCAATTTGGTTTACAGATGGTAATTGCAGCAAACTTAGCGCCAATTCGTGCGAAGGAATAAAATCTTTTCCTTTTAAGCTACCCAAACTGATACCCGCTCTTTTTATATACAAATGCTTTGATACCATTAGTAATGTCCGCCAGTAAACTTTCGATATAATTTTGAAGGAATCTTCTTGCAAAAAAAACTGATAAAAGTCCGGTATTTGAAACATTGCTTCAATTGGTGCTGTTTGTTTTGCCGACGGAATAGCAATATGGGCTTCAAGCCAATTTTGGAACACACCTTCAATAACATTGGGCTTTTTAAATACTGCTACAAAGAATCCCTCCCCTTTTACTTTATCGGGGAAAAATCGATAGCCCCATGCCGCATTCAGTGAAGATTGCACTTCTACAATACCCCACTCGGGTTGAATTTGCACCCGAACACTCTCCAATCCATATTCATTACACAAATAGTCTGTAATATTTTCGTCTTCCTCTACAGAATATGAACAAGTGCTGTAAATAAACAATCCACCCGGTTTTAAACAGCCAATAATTTCCTTACTTATTTTTTGTTGGCGTAAACTACATGCTGCAACATTTTCAACACTCCACTCTTCAACAGCATTTTTATCCTTCCGAAAAAGACCGCTACCACTGCAAGGCGCATCCAATAATATTACATCAAAAAAATGTGACAGTTTTTCAAAATGGCGAGGTTCATTGTTGGTAACAATTATATTATCAGTTCCCCACTTCATTACATTTTCACTTAATATTGCCGCACGTGATTTTATTATTTCATTGGCAACAACTATTCCATGCTTAAAATATGCGGATAGTAATGTTGTTTTTCCGCCCGGCGCAGCACTAATATCTAATACAACTTCATTTGTAGGATTTGGAATGGTTTGATTCAGTATGGCTTCAATAAACATGCTACTGGCTTCTTGTACATAATAAGCACCCGCATGCAATAATGGATCGAGTGTAAATGAAGGTCGTTCAGTTAAATACCAGGCGTCAGTAGCCCAAGGTACCGGTGCTTGTAATAGTGAACTAAAAGGAATTTCTTTTAAATAAGGTTTTTTGAAGGGGTTGAATCGAATAGAAGTTATACCCTGTGTTTGTTGATGTGCAGCCATAAAAGCTTCAGCATCAAAACCGGGAATTCCTTTTAATGAATGAATGAATGCAGTAGGTAACACCCGGCGAAGATAAGTGGCAATGAGCTATAAAAGGTGGGTGATTTTATTTTTTTTAATGAAATCACCCTATCAGAAAAATATTTAAAGTGCCTTGATTTCATTGATCAAATCTTGCAAAACTTTTTTTCCATCACCAAACAACATAGAAGTTTTGGGTTGATAAAACAAGTCGTTCTCTATACCTGCGTAGCCGGGTTTCATGCTTCGCTTATTTACAATTACCGTTTTGGCCTGTTCAACATCCAAGATAGGCATTCCATAAATGGGTGATGAAGGATTATTTTTTGCAGCAGGATTCACCACATCATTAGCACCTAATACCAACACCACATCCGTTGTTTTTAAGGCATCATTGGCTTGTTCTAATTCCAGCAATTTATCATAACTAACATCGGCTTCAGCTAATAATACATTCATATGCCCCGGCATACGACCGGCAACGGGGTGAATGGCATAGCCAACCTCAACACCTTTTTCTTCCAACAATTTTTCTAGTTCATGACAAGTATGTTGAGCCTGTGCAACCGCAAGACCATACCCCGGCACAATCATTACTTTATTAGCATAACGCATTACCATTGCCGCATCGCTAATGCTAATTTCTTTATACGTTCCACCAGTGGTTCGGGCATTACCACCACCGGAAGTTTCATTACCACCAAATGAGCCGATTAACACATTGGTTAAACTACGGTTCATTGCCTTACACATTAAAATAGTTAATAAAGTTCCTGCAGCACCAACCAAAATGCCGCCTGTGAGCATGGCTTTATTATTGTACAGGAAACCACCACAAGCTGCAGCAACGCCAGTAAATGAATTTAATAAGGAAATAACAACTGGCATATCAGCACCGCCTATTGGCAACACAAATAGCACACCGTAAATTAATGCTAATATAACCGTGGCAATAAAAAAATAATCTGCATAAGCATTTACAGCAAAGAAGGTAATAATGGCTAAAACAATAACCCCTGCAAATATTAACAAGTTAATAGTATGTTGGGCTTTAAAAATTACATCTTTAAAACTACCGTTTAATTTACCCCATGCTACCATACTTCCGGCAAAAGAAACACTTCCAATTATGGAACCGGCAACAATAGCCAAATAATGCCCGGGGACAACTCCTTCAGAAAAATGAACATAATTCATTTTTTCTGCCGCTCTAAAAACATAATCAAATTCAATTACAGAAATCAATGCAGCACAAGCACCACCCATACCATTAAAAAAACTTACCATTTCAGGCATTGCTGTCATCTTTACTTTTTTAGCAGCAACCACACCAATAATAGCACCAATAATTAAAGCTGCAAAAATCCATGCATAATTATGAAGCGGTAATCCATCTTCATCTTTATATAAAAAAATAGTTCCAACAATTGCAATAAACATTCCTGCTGCTGCAACTAAATTTCCACGACGTGCAGTAGCGGGACTGGACAACATTTTTAAACCAACAATAAAAGTAACGGCAGCAACTATATAACAAATGGTTAAAATATCAAACTTCATAACCAAGGCTTTAGTAAATATTATTTTTTCTTCTTAAACATTTCCAACATTCTGTCAGTAACCACAAATCCGCCAACTACGTTTAAAGTACCTAGAATTACTGCCAGAAATCCTAAAATAAGTGCCAAATAATTATGTTCTGATGCACGTCCCATTACTATAATGGCACCAATAATAACTACCCCGTGAATAGCATTGGCACCGCTCATTAGCGGTGTATGCAGTACACTGGGAACCCTGCCTATAATTTCAATTCCTAGAAATATCATCAGAATAACTATGTAAATCATTTGCTGATTGGCAGATATCCACTGCAATGTTGCTTCCATAATATAAAAAATTTATTTCAACTAATTATTTAACGCCAAAACGCGTTCATTCACAATTTTGCCATTGTAAGTAATACAACAACCTTTTACAATATCATCATCGAAAGAAATATTCAACTTACCTTCTTTGGAAATTATCAATTGTAAAAAGTTAAAAACATTTTTACCATATAATTTACTGGCATCAAACGGCATTGTGCCGGGTAAATTGCTGTAACCCATAATGGTAACCCCGTTTTCAGTAACAACGGTTTCATTATTTTTTGTAAGTGGTGTATTGCCACCGGTTGCAGCGGCTAAATCAACAATAATACTGCCGTTTCGCATTTGTTGAATCATAGCTTCTGTTAGTAACAGCGGTGCTTTTTTACCGGGTATTTGAGCTGTGGTAATAATAATATCGGCTTTTTTGGCCGCTTCAGCAATGCGTTGCTGTTGTTTTTGCTGATACTCGGCTGATTGCTCAACTGCATAACCACCGGCTTTTGAAGCATCGGCTGCGCCTTCCACTTCAACAAATTTTGCACCTAGGCTCATCACTTCCTCTTTTACTGCCGGACGTGTGTCAAACACCTCAATTACAGCTCCTAATCGTTTAGCAGTTGCAATTGCTTGCAAGCCTGCAACACCTGCTCCTAATACCAATACCTTGGCAGGTGGTATACTTCCGGCAGCAGTAATGAACATGGGAAAATATCGACCATAATTAGCGGCAGCCAATAAAACTGCCTTATAACCCGCAATATTTGCCTGACTACTGAGTACATCCATACTTTGTGCACGGGTGGTACGCGGTATGGTATCTAAACTAAACGTAATTAAATTTTTGTTAGCCCATAATTGCATTTCTGCATAGTTATACAGAGGCTGATATACACCTATAACAACGGTGCCGGGTTTTATAATTTGTAAATCATCATTAGTGAGGGGAAGAATGCTGAAAATAATTTGAGCATTTTGTAAAATTTCCGATCGTGAATGTATACTGGCGCCGGCTTGTTGATAAACTTCATTGGTAGCATAAGCTGCAGCACCGGCATTTTCTTGTACCCAAATTTCAATATTCAATTTTAATAATCCAGCTAAATGTTCGGGCAAAAAAGATACCCTGTTTTCGCCTGTCGGTTCTTTCAATATCCCTGCTATCATGTGCATTACATTATAAATCAAATTTAGTTGTTTTTATAATGCATTTTTCTTTTTTTATATGAAGGGTTTGCTAAATTTTACAGATTAGAATAAAGGTTTTTTCATCATAAAATGCAACAACATTGCAATGAAATTAATGCAAACAAATAAGCTGATGAATGCTTTATCTTTTTTGCCTGAACATCTGTATCACCAAACTTAATAGCGAATAATGAAATGCTGCTTTTGTTTGAATGCTTTTTTAAAAACAACTATTCCAACAAAAAACAAGTCAATAGTTGCAGATACAGCATCGTGGTTTTGTATATTTTGCCATGCCTGTTCCATTTCTTTACTCCAATGTATATCATCAAAAACCAAAATGCTGTGTTCATTAATCTTTGGCAATAATAAATGAAAGTAATTAAGCGTTGGTTCAAAACGATGGTTACCATCAATAAAAGCAAAATCAACGGTATTTAATTGTTGCAGTAAATTGGGTAATACTACATCAAAATTTCCAACTAAAGAATGTACATTTTTCAACCCTAACTTTTCAAAATTTTCATTGGCTAACTCAGCAATAGCAGGTGATCCTTCTATCGTATAAACGTTGGCATTTGAAGCTGCCTTGGCCATATATGCCGTAGTTATACCCAATGAAGTACCTAATTCAACAATTATATTGGGTTTATAATGGGCAACCATTTTTGCAATTAACACACTATACTTAAATGGTTTTAATGATGACTTTGCAACGGTGGCCACTTTGCGTGTATTTTGTTTAATTACTCGTGAGCCTGCACCAAAATCTTCAATTTGAATTAAGTTGTGATTGTTTTTTAATTGTCGTCTAAACGCTTCAATTTGATTAGATGAATTGGGAAGTTTCTTTTTGTTTAAAACTTGCTGAGTAAAATCAAAAACAAATGGAGAATGTATGCCATGGCCTTTACCATTTTTTGCATTAATAAAATAGCGTATATATTTTAAAGCCAATTGCGTTTTAGAATACATAATTTTGTTTGCGGAAATAAAATGATAAGCTGCAAAATACTATGATAAAGTTAATTACGGCTAAATGCGTTTCCAACATTGAAAAGAATATGCATAAGCATGCTTTTCATCAATCGTAAAATTTTCTTCTGATGACAACTGCCATTCCGTTCTGCTAAAATTGGGGAAAAATGCATCTGCATCATTAAATACGGCATGTACACGAGTTATGTATATTTTATGAGCCATACCAATTGTTTGGGCATACACTTCACTTCCACCCAATATCATAAGTTCTTTATAACCTTTGTTTAGGCAGTTTTCAATTGCAGCAGCAATACTGTGTACTATGGTAATTCCTTTAACATTTAAATCAGCATTTCTGGTTAACACCATATTCCATCGGCCATTGAGTGGTTTATTTTCCAATGCATTCAATGTTTTACGACCATATAGCACTGGCATAGCCCATGTTTTATTTTTAAAAAATTTTAAATCGTTGGGTAAATGCCACAACAAGGCATTGTTTTTACCTATGGCATTATTTTCGGCTGCAGCCACAATTAACGTAATAATAGGTAAAGTTTGTTGAGTAGTTAAATCAAATTTATTTTGCACAGGTTTTCATTAATTTATACTGCAATTGGGGCTTTTATTGCCGGATGAAATTGGTAATTTTCTAATTTAAAATCATCATAATCAAAATCAAAAATATTAGTAATATCAGGATTTAAATGCATGGTAGGCAAAGGATAAGGATTTCTGCTTAACTGCAAATTTGCCTGCTCAATATGGTTATTATACAAATGTACATCACCAAAAGTATGAATAAATTCTCCGGGTTGTAAATTACATACTTGTGCTATCATTAAAGTTAACAGTGCATAAGATGCAATATTAAAAGGAACCCCCAAAAAAACGTCGGCACTGCGTTGGTAAAGTTGACAACTTAGCTTACCATTGGCAACATAAAATTGAAACATGGCATGGCAAGGCATTAAGGCCATTTTAGGCAAATCGGCTACGTTCCAAGCACTAACAATTAAGCGCCTGCTATCGGGATTGGTTTTAATTTGTTGAATTACGTCTGAAATCTGATCAATGGTATTCCCATCAGCGCCCTTCCAACTCCGCCATTGATGCCCGTAAACAGGTCCTAATTCACCATTAGCATCGGCCCATTCATCCCAAATAGTTACGCCATGCTCATTTAAGTATTTAATGTTAGTATCGCCTTTTAAAAACCATAAAAGCTCGTAAATAATGCTTTTTACGTGCATTTTTTTGGTGGTTACCAAAGGAAAACCTTCTGCTAAATCAAATCGCATTTGATAGCCAAAACAACTTATAGTCCCGGTACCGGTTCTATCATTCTTTTGTTGGCCATTATCTAGTATAAATTGTAATAATTGATGGTATTGCTTCATACTGCAAAATACAAACACTATGGCAAAGCAAACCACAATTGCGTGTAAATGTTCAAAACCTGTGAATATTCTGACAAACTATTCCAAACCTTCTTTTAATAGTTTTTTGTATCCAACATTTTCCTAAATTTAGTTTTTAAGGAAATGCATATTTCATTACAAGCCATGAGCAGGAAAACTAAATCGTCCATATGAAAACTAGTGCACTCAGTCAATATAGCAATAATTTGGTTATAAAAACCAATGCTCAATGGGCGATTGAAGAAGTATGGCCAGAAAAAAATGCTTACTTTAAACAAACGGAACATTGGCTTCAAAAGCCCTTACAGCATATTATAATTTTTAGTGAGCAGGATGTTTTCATGAATGAATTAAAAAAATTCAAACTTTCCAACAACAAAACTGTAAGCTTTCAAACATTTATTTTGAATGAGAAAAAGAAAAAATTTGCTGCTGAATTGATTATTCAAAAAAAATTTAAAACAGGAAAAATCAATCATTTCATTATAAATGTTCAACAAATTCAATCTTTACAATTGAAGCCAAAATCATTTCCTGTTCCTTTATTGTTAAGAGAAACTATTTTAGATAATATACATGCCGCAATACTCATTTTAAATAAAAACGGCGAAATTACCTATTTAAATAAAGCTGGTGAAAGAATAACCGGATACAATTTTGCAACTATAGCAAATAAAAATTGGTTTGAATTGTTTGTACCTGAAAATGAGCGTAAAAAAACTATTGCAATTTTTCAGAAACTAAAATCAGGCGAAGAAAGTATTGATCATGAAAATGCAATTATTACCAAGCAAAAAAATACGAAAATAATACAATGGAAAAATACGGCAATATATTCGGGTAAAACGTTTCAGGGCACTTTAAGTATTGGCTTAGATGTAACGGAACTTAAAAATGCTTACGATGCAATAAAACAAAGCGAACGCAAATTTCAGTCAATAACGGAAGCCATACCCATAGGTTTAACCATTTGCGAAACAAACGGCAAGGTGTTATATATGAATCAAGCATTCAGGCAAATGTTTGGTTACAAAGTATCAGAAATAAAATCCGTTCACGATTGGTTCAACAGGGCATATCCTAATAAAGCATCAGCTGAGCAAGCGAAAAAAAGATGGAATGCCCACGTAAAAAATGTACAAGAAAAACCCATAGAAGATTCCATTGAATTAAAATTGCTGACTCACAAAAGAAAAGAAAAAATTATTGAGTTAAAAACAACCTATAACAACGGATATATATATCAAATTTTTATTGACCTTACTGAAAAAAGGAAATTGGAAGCCGAAGCAAAAGAACAGGCATTGAAATTTAAACGCATTATTGAAAACTTTCCAATACCTATGGCCAGCTGCGATTTAAATTATAATCTTCTGTTTACCAATAATAAGTTTGAAGAAGTATTTGGATACAAAATGGATGAAATAAAAAAATATCCAGCTTGGTTCAAAAAAATTAAATTCAATACACCGGAAGATGAAGCAAAACATGATGAAGAATTTTATGGTTATTTAAAAGCCAGGAAAACCGATCCCGATAAACTTGCACCTGTTCTGTATCGTCAGATTTATAATAAAAAAGGGGAACTAAGAGACATTAACATTACTTTTAATTTATTTGACAATGAACTTTTTGCCGTATTAGAAGATGTTACCGAGCAAAATAAATATATAAAACTATTACAGGAAAGTGAAGAACGCTTTAAAGCACTGGCACAAAATATGCCCATTGCAATAGGAAGTTATGATACAGACGGATCCGTAAATTTTATTAATCAATATTTCATTAAAACAATCGGATATACCGCCGAAGAATTACCAACCATTGAAGCATGGTATGCCAAAACACAACCTGATCCTATCAAACGGCAACAATATTATCAACATTGGGTATCATTAATTGAAGCATTTAGTAAAAATCCTCAACAAGAAATACCCTATGTAGAAAGTGATATTACCTGCAAAGACGGAAGCATTAAAACATTTAGCTATTTATTTAGTATTTACAAAAAAACAGTGTACATCATTTTTGTAGATATTACGGAAAGAAGAAAAGCAGAAAAAGAGCTAATGGCTTCGCACATACAGTTACAACGCTTATCAGCGCATCAGCGACGTACAAAAGAAGCTGAGCGAAAATATATAGCCGAACACATACATGATAGTGTTAGCCAGCCTGTTACAGGTATGAAGATTGATTTAACGGTTATTAAAAATAAGCTGTTAAAAACTCAGCCTGACTTAGCAGAGAAATTGCAACACAATATTGAAATTGCCAATCAAGTTATTTTAGCTACCCGGAAGATGGCAACTGATTTAAGACCCAGTATCCTAGACGATTTTGGACTTGCTGCTGCCATTGAATGGGAATGTCGAGAATTTGAAAAAAAGACCGGCATTCTTTGCTATTTTGAATATGATAACAGTTTAAAAGATGAATCATCAGAAATACAATCAAACCTTTACCGAATTGTACAAGAAGCTCTTAATAATATTGATAAGTTTTCACAGGCCACTAAAATAACAATAGAATTATATAAAAAAGAAAATAATATTCAGTTGCGCATCACCGATAATGGAAATGGTCATGACATTGAAGAAAAATTGAAAACATTAGCTATTATTGGAATTAAAGACAGAGCCAGAAACCTAAAAGGTACTTTTAGTATTGAGCCCAACAAAAACCGTGAAGGCAGCCAATTATTACTTACCATTCCGCTAAAAACAAAGAATTAATACTTTTTTACTACAATTTGTTTTATTAAAATTCGTTTAAGTGTAGAAAATATACTACAATTAAATGATGTGAATAGCTATTTAGTACTAAGCTTATTAAGCTTTACTTTGTTATACTAAATGCATATACCTATCGAGAAGCTTTTTACTCCAGCCCGTCTTTAAAATCGACTATCCTTACATCTTATTTCTATGAAAATAGATGCACTATTTCCCCTTCGGGGGAAATAGATGCAAAGCCAGTACGGGATAAAATAATTAACTCGTATTAAAACAAAAAAAAGTATGATTATTACAAAAAGTGAAAGAAAGTACATGGCTAAGAATTTAAAAGTATTACTAATAGACGATTCAACAATTATACTTACAGTAATGTCGGAGGTATTGTCAACTGTACCCTGCGTTTCCTCTATCAAAACAAGTTCTGCACCCGTACAGGCATTACAAACCATTGAAGAATTTAAACCCGATGTTTTATTATTAGACATCAATATGCCCGAAAAAAATGGCATTGAAGTTTTGAAAGAAGTAAAAGAAAATTACCCAGAAGTAAAGGTGATTATGTTAACCAATCATTCTACTGAGTATTACAGAAATACCTGCTTCAATATCGGAGCATATCAATTTATTGACAAAGCCAATGAATTCGATAAAATAGCACCCATAATGGAAAAAATAAGCACCGAAGCAGACGGAATTCTAAATGCTAACTAATGAAAAAAAGTTAGCTTCTGTTTAAAATTAGGCATGAATTGCTGCGGCTAGTTTTCTGCGTTTCAACTCTTTCTTAATAAGTAACAATTCGCGATTGGTTTGTCCACTTACGCTGGAGTTTTCTTGGGCTCTACGCATTAAATAAGGAATAACATCTCTAATTGGTCCAAATGGCAAATACTTACTAATATTAAAACCGGCTTTGGCTAAATTAAAAGTTATGTTATCGCCCATTCCATATAATTGTGAAAAATGTAAATGGGCATGATTGTGAGATAACCCGGCTTTATCGGCCAGTTCTGCAGCTAATAAATTACTGGCTTCATTGTGTGAAGCAACAATCACAGATATGTCATTAATATTTTCAATACAGTATTTTACAGCGGCATTAAAATCGTTATCAGTATTTTCTTTATTTAATTGTATGGGGCTTTCATAACCCATTTGTTGTGCTCTGGCACGCTCTTTTTCCATATAGGCCCCACGCACTAGTTTTAATCCCAATACAAAATTTTGTGCTTTCGCTATTTGATGAGATATATGCAAAAACTTCAGTCTATCTTGACGATATAGCTGAATGGTATTATATACTACAGCCTTCTCTTTATTAAATATCTCCATCATTTCCATGGTAAGCCGGTCAATAGGATCTTGTATCCAGGTTTCTTCGGCATCAATTAAAACGCCAATATTTTTTTCTGCAGCAGCATTGCAAATGGCATACATTCTATCAACCACCCTACTCCATTCATCCATTTCAGATTCATTATCATGAATACCGCTTCTTAAACGGGGTGCTTCATTTAATTTCTGTAATAGTTCAAAACGAGCAATGCCCGTAACCTTAACACTAATAAATGGAATATTTTTTTGAGTTCCGGCGTATTCAATTGTTTTTATAAATGATTCAGTGGCATGGTCAAAATCAGCTTCATTTTGCTTGCCTTCAACCCCATAGTCTAAAATTACCTGAACACCGTATTTTGCTAATTTTTCCACAACCGGTGCAGTTTCTTCTAAGGTTTCACCCCCAACAAATTGTTTAAAAATAGTATTCCGAACAATGCCATGTATGGGTAAACCGGTCTTCATTAAAAAAGGAGTAACACGGGTTCCTATAGGCACAAAAAGTGGGTAACCCATGGTAGTAAATAAGAATTTAGCTTGCTTTAATTCTTTATCGGTTTTATAGGCAAATGCTTGTTCCGTATTTTCAAATGAAATTTCCATACTAACAATTGTTCGTGATGCGAATATCGCATGCAAATGGTAAAGTAAAAAATGAGAAATGTTTTTTAAATCAAAATTTACAATTAAAATACAATAAATCGTCTATTTGTATGATTCAATGTGCGAAAATTGTGCATAGCGGTGAGCCACTATTTATAATACTTCAATGGTGCCATTTGCATGGGCAACAATCACAATATTTGCCATGTTAATGAATAACCCATTTTCAACCACACCAACTATTTCATTAATTTGCTGATGCAGTTTTTGTGGGTGCTCTATTAACCCAAAATCGGCATCAATAATAAAATTATGATTATCGGTTTCTAATATTTTACCCGCTTTGTTTAAACGAACGGCTACATTAGCACCCAATTGCTGAATTTTCCGCATGGTAGCTTCATAGCCAAAAGGCACTACTTCAATAGGAATTTTAAATTTTCCTAATTTTTCAACTACCTTATTTTCATCTACTATAATGATATAAAATTTAGTAGCAGCGGCAACAATTTTTTCGCGAAGTAATGCAGCTCCACCGCCTTTTATGAGTTGTTTATCACTGGTGGTTTCATCAGCACCATCAATGGTAATATCAATTGTTTGTATGTCTGCAAAATTAGTCATTGGTATGCCCAATGATCGAGCAAGTTCATCACTTTGAGTAGAAGTGGCGATGCATTGAATAGATAATCCCTGCTGAATTCGTTTGGCCAAAAATTGAATGGCCCAATAGGCAGTACTGCCGGTTCCCAAACCTACTACCATGCCGTTTTTTACATACTCTACTGCTTTCTCGGCCGCTAATTGTTTTAATACAGTTGCATCCATAACACAAATATCAGGCTTCTTTTTCGTAAAGTAATTGCTTTCAATGAAAAACACTTTAGTGTTGCAGCTATCTTAAAATAACCCATGCTATATTTACATCAACACTACATCATAAAATCATAATTTAAAAAGTATGAAAATTCAAAATATAGCTATTTACAAATATTCCATACCCATGGTGCCATTTACAATTGCTACAGGAACCATGCACTTTGCACAAAATATTCTTATAAAAATTTTTACAAATGAAGGTATTATTGGTTGGGGTGAATGCTCTGCTTTTCCGATGATTGTAGGCGAAACACAAAACAGTTGTTATGCACTGGCAAAAGATTTTGCAGGTATCTGGAAAAATAAAAATCCGCTTGAAATTAAAGAACGATTACAAGAATTGCACAACCATGTAGCCGGCAATTACACCATAAAAAGCGCATTTGACATGGCTTTGTATGATATTGCTTCCCAATACCAACAACTTCCCTTGTATGCCTATTTAGGCGGCAAAAACAAAACCATTGAAAGCGACCTAACTATAGGCATTGATACACCTGAAGCAATGGCAAACAGTGCTGTTGATTTTACACAAAAGGGGGTACGTTGTATAAAAGTAAAACTTGGAAAAGATAAAGAAGCGGATATTGAACGAATTAAACAAATACGCAATGCTATTGGCTATACACCAACTATTAGAATTGATGCAAACCAAGGTTGGGAACCTGCTGATGCAAAATTTATATTAAACAAATTAGCCGAATACAAAATTGAATTTTGCGAACAACCTATGGCAAAATACAATGATGATTTATTACCCGAGCTTTGCCAACAATCAACCATACCTATTATGGCCGATGAAAGTGTATTTACAAGCAAAGATGCTAATCGAATAATCAGAACAAAATCTTGTCATTCCATCAATATCAAATTTTCTAAAAGCGGGGGAATTTTAGAAGGGTTAGCTATTCATGATTTAGCTTCTTTACACCATATTCCCTGTATGATGGGAGGTATGCTAGAAAGCCGCTTGGCATTAACGGCCATGGTACACTTTGCTGTTTCACAACCCAATATTCACTATTTCGATTTAGATACCTGCCTTTTAGGACATTTGGAAGATCCGGTAATAAACGGAGTGAACTATAACAATGGTATGCTGCTAACAGCCACTGAAACCCCTGGGTTAGGTGCTACGGTTGATGAAAACTTTTTAAAAACACTGGAAAATATTACAATTTAATATTACATCTGTTATAAAACAATTGCTTATATTATCTTCGCAGCCAAATAATTAGCCATGCAAGGAAGAACAGCCGGCAACAGCTTCACCGTAATGAATGAATTAGTATTACCCAACGATACCAACAGCTTTGGTAACTTAATGGGCGGCAGATTAATGTATTGGATGGATATTGCTGCTGCATTGGCTGCTATGAAGCACAGTAATACACCATCAATGACCGCCAGTGTTGATAATATTAGTTTTAAAAACCCCATTAAACTTGGAAACATTGTACACATTGAAGCCAAAGTAACCCGTTCGTTTAACACTTCAATGGAAATACATTTAAAAGTTTGGGGAGAAGACAGTGTGCACCAATATCAATATGAAAGCAATGAAGCTTATTTCACCTTTGTTGCATTAGACCCCAACGGAAAACCAAGGCCTGTTCCACCTATTATTCCTGAAACCGAAGAGGAAATTAAATTATATGAAGGGGCTTTACGCAGAAGACAATTGCGACTTATTTTGGCCGGCAAAATGAAGCCCGATGATGCCAATGAATTAAAAGCACTATTCAACAAATAAAACAGTTAGCTATTTCTATGATGTGCCCCTTTTAGCATATACTTTTTGCTTTGTTCAATGGCATCCATCACTTGTCCTAAAATATCATCAACACTATCCTCATAATTTATAACCAAAGGGGGTTTAAATGTTATGGATAATTGCACACCTCTTTTTTTCATTTTTAAACCCTTTTTATTGAATGCACGCCAGAAGCCATTAATAACTACCGGCACAACAATGGGTTTACTGTTTTTAATAATGTGTGCTGTACCTTTTCTTCCCGGTGCAAATGGTTTAGTAGTTCCCTGAGGAAAAGTAATAACCCAATTTTTTTCTAAAGCCTTTTGAATTTTTCGCGTATCAGAAGGATCTAAATTTCTTCGAATTTCGGTTGATTCATAGCGCCAAGTACGTTTTACGGTTAATGCACCGGCCAAAATAAACAAGCGTGTTAACCAATTGGTACGCATGGTTTCTTCTGCAGCTACAAAATATACACGAGTGAAAGGATTGAGCAAATAAAATGGAATACCCAATCTATTTTTCTTCCGCCATTTAATAGCACAGAATATATGAATAAAAACCATTACATCTGCAAAATAGGTTTGATGATTGCTAACAAATAACACATTTTTTTTGGGTAATGAAGCAACGTATTCCGTTCCTTCAATTTTTAATTTATTAAATATGGCAATTACAGGATAGGTTATTATGCCAATAATGACATAAATAAGTTTGCGTAACAATTTTATATGCTTTAGCTTTTCAGTAAAGGGCATGTACGTAGTTAGATTTTAGAAAATAAGCTGCACAATATAGCAATTGTTAAGATTCCTTAACACTTCATAATTAGATTTAGAAAATTACAGTTTGAAAAACATGTTCTTCCGACCATTAGAATAAATTTGCACAAAAAATAATGGCATTGAATACAGTTATTTTTGATATGGATGGTTTATTAATTGATAGTGAGCCATTATGGAAAGAAGCAGCAGACGAAGTTTTTGAACAATACAACATTCATCTTTCAGAAACACAATACCATACTACAACAGGTTTACGTACACATGAATTTGTAAGTACATGGTTTCAATTATTTAAAATTCCTGAATCGGAAGTAGCTATTGCCGAAAAAAACATCCTGAATTCAGTTGCAAAAAAAATTGCAGACAAAGGTAAACCAATGCCGGGTGTACCCTATATTTTTAATTTTTTCCAATCTAGGTCTTTTAAAATTGGCTTGGCTTCTTCTTCACCCATGTTTATTATTGAACAGGTTATAGACCAGTTAAACATAAAAAATGTTATTCAAGCAACTGCCTCTGCCGAGCATTTACAATATGGCAAACCACATCCTGAAGTTTATTTAAATTGTGCTTCAGCATTAAATGCCCATCCAACAGAATGTATTTGTTTTGAAGATTCTTTTAACGGCATGATTGCTGCAAAAGCAGCCAGAATGAAGTGTGTTGTTATACCCATGTATCACCAGCAAAAGGAAGAACGTTGGGCTGCAGCTGATTTAAAAATAAGTTCATTACAAAATTTTGGCACATTACATTTAAATGGGTTGTAATTATTTAAATTTTGATAAAAAGGGAAAAAATATTTGGAATATGTTAAATTATCTTTAACTTGCTGTGCCTTTAAAAAAAAGGGCCATCCTGTAGAAACAGAACGACCTCTAACGATTGCTTGCCATATGAAAATTCTTAGAATTCTTTTTAAAAGAAGTTTTTAATAAACTTCTCGAAGATTTTGCCTCTAACGATTTGCCTCTTTAACGATTGCTTCAATACCTTAACTCATCTTCACTATGCAAAAGTAAGATGGGTTTTTTATTGCGGGAAATTAAGTTAGGCATGATTTTATTATGGTAAAAAATAAATAAATTGTGCCAAACCCGCATAAATAAAGCGTTTCACACAAAAATATACATGATGCCCAACAGAAATTCAGATGCTTTATTCCTGCTGATTCAATCACTAGAAAAGTCGGAAAAACGGCATTTTAAATTATATATTAAACGGAGTTCAACTAAAGAAGATTTAAAAGTAGTGCAACTATTTGATGCGCTTGAAAAAATGCAGGATTATGATGAAAAACTTTTATTAAAGCGACTAAATAATATTAGCAAACCTCAATTAGCCAATTTAAAAACACATTTATACAAACAAGTGTTAGCAAGTTTAAGATTGTTGAAAAGTGCAGACAGTATTGATTTGCAGTTGAATGAACAATTAGACTATGCACGCATTCTTTATAACAAAGGGCTTTTCTTGCAAAGTCTTAAAATATTGGAACGGGCTAGGGAAATAGCTATTGCAGCCAACAAATTCAATTTCATGACCCAGGTTCTATCGCTGGAGAAAAAAATTGAAACCTTGCATATTACCCGAAGTATGCCGGGTAAAACAATGCAAATAACAGCTGAAGCTATTAAGGTTAGTGAACATGTTACGCAAGTTTCTGCATTGTCAAACCTTGCCTTGCATTTATATACCTGGTACATCAAAAATGGCCATGCCCGCAATGAACAGGATGAAACAGATGTTAAAATGTTTTTTAAAGAAAATTTGCCGCCTAATGCCTTTCGGTTAAACGGATTTTATGAACGTTTATATTTATACCAAAGCTATACTTGGTATGCTTTTATTAGGCAAGATTTTTTAATGTATTATCGCTATTCCGAAAAATGGCTAACACTGTTTGATGAACATCCTAACATGATTGCCGTTGAAACCGGCCATTTTATTAAAGGTATTCATAACTTATTAAATGCACATTTCGATTTAAGAAATTATGAAAAATTTCAAATTACATTGAAACGATTTGAGGCTTTTGCAAAAAGTGAAGTGGCTAACAAGCACGATAATTTTAGAACGCAAACTTTCATTTACATATACAGCGCAAAAATAAACTGGCACTTAATGACCGGTACGTTTGAAGAAGGTTTAACCATGGTTCCTGAAATGGAAACCGAAATGCAGAAATTGGAAAGATTCATTGATGCACATCGTATTTTAGTTTTTAATTATAAAATTGCATCGTTATATTTTGGTAGCAGGCAGTTTGCTAAATGCATTGATTATCTGCAAAAAATTATTAATGATAATTTTTCGTTGCGGAACGATTTGCAATGCTATGCACGCTTAATGCATTTGTTGGCTCATTACGAGTTGGGGAATTTAGATATTATGGATTCACTGATTAAATCGGTGTATCGTTATATGGCCAAGATGCAAAATCTAACCATTGTAGAAGAGGAAATTTTTGGTTTTTTACGAAGATCATTCTATGCCGGAAAAGTTAAAATGCATGAAGAACTAACCATTTTGTTATCAAAGATTAAGCACCTGGAAAAAAACAGATTTGAAACAAGAGCCTTTGCTTATTTAGATATTATTTCATGGCTTGAATCGAAAGTTTATAATACAACAATGAGTAACGTAATTTATAACAAATATCAACAAAGCAAAAAAAGAAGATATCAAATAACAAATTAAAATTTTAATTAAGCATAAAAAATATTGATATATGCGAGGTGTGGATTTGTAAAAAATAAAAGCGGCTACTTCCTAAGAAGCAACCGCTTTTTTTAATATTCATCAACAAATTTTATTTGTTGTCTTTGTTATCGCCCTCTTTTTCGTCACCTTCAAGTTTAGCGCGAATATCAGCTAAGGCACCTAAGTCACCAAGGGTAGCTTTTTCAACCTTGCTTTGAATATTCTTCACAGCCTTTTTGGTTTTTTCAGCTTCAGCTTTTGCTTCTTTCTTAACAGCTTCTTTTTCTTCTGCTTGAGCTTGTTCCCATATTTTGCTATGACTTAATACAATGCGCTTTTCATTTCTGTCAAACTCAATTACAATAAATTGAGCGGTTTCGTCAGCGCCAACTGATTTACCATCTTCTTTTACTAAATGACGATTGGGCGCAAAACCTTCCAAGCCATAGGGTAATTGCACAATAGCACCTTTATCATCTTTACGAATAACAGTGCCCTCATGTACAGTACCTACACCAAAGGTTTCTTCTAAAGCATTCCAAGGATCTTCCTCTAATTGTTTATGTCCTAATTGTAATTTTCTGTTCTCTTTATCAATTCCAAGAATGATGGTATCAATATAATCACCAACTTTTACATATTCACTTGGGTGGTTAAAGCGTTTTAACCAGCTTAAGTCGCTAATGTGAATCATTCCACCAATACCGGCTTCTAACTCAACAAATACGCCGTAAGGAGTAATGTTTTTAACCAAACCTTTGTGCTTACTTCCTTCTGCAAATTTGGTTTCGATAGTGCTCCATGGGTCTTCTGTCATTTGTTTAATTGACAGACTCATTTTGCGAGCTTCTTTATCTAAAGTAACTACTTTAGCTTCGTATTCATCACCCAGTTTAAAGAATTCTTTAGCATTAATAGGTGTATTAGCCCATGTAATTTCTGAAACGTGAACTAAGCCTTCAACACCGGGTTGAATTTCAAGGAATGCACCATAATCTTCAATATTCACCACTTTACCTTTCACTACAGCACCTTCTACTAAATCAGCCGGTAATACATCCCAAGGATGCGGAGTTAATTGTTTTAAACCTAAGCTGATACGTTTTTTATCATCATCAAAGTCTAAAACAACAACTTGTAATTTCTGATCCATTTTAACTACTTCAGATGGATGAGAAATTCTTCCCCAAGAAATATCGGTAATGTACAATAAACCATCTAAGCCGCCCAAATCCATAAAGGCACCGAAGTCGGTAATGTTTTTAACAGTACCTTCCAATACCTGACCTTTTTCTAATTTACTCATGATTTCAGCACGTTGCGCTTCAATATCACTTTCAATTAAGGCTTTGTGAGATACTACGGCATTCTTAATGGTTTCATTTATTTTAACCACTTTAAATTCCATTGTTTTACCAACAAACTGATCGTAATCAGTTACAGGCTTAACATCAATTTGAGAGCCGGGTAAGAAAGTTTCCATTCCAAATACATCTACAATTAAGCCACCTTTTGTTTTAGATGTAACGGTACCTGTAACCACTTCGCCGGTTTTATGAACTTCAACAATTTTTTCCCAGGCACGGAAAATACGAGCTGATTTGCGACTAAGGTGTAAGTTTCCATTGCGGTCTTCTTTTTCAACCACCATTACTTCCACTTTATCGCCAACTTTTAAGCCCGGCATATCGCGGAATTCGTTTAAAGAAACCAAGCCATCACTTTTAAAACCAATATTAATTACAGCATCGGTTTTAGTTAAGGCAACTACATCGCCTTGTAAAATTTCGCCATCTTCAATTTGTACGAACGTGTTTTCATACACTTTGTCGTATTTGGCTTTTTCATCAGAAGTGTAAGTACTTACATTACGTTTGTCTACACTCCAGTCAAAATCATCATGAGCTGTTTCTACAACAGGCTCGGCCACAGGTGCAGTTGTTGTCGCTGTAGCTTGTTCTTGCACTGCTTCCTGAGCAGCACCAGATGCAGGCTCCTGTGCATCAGCGTTTAATTGTTTGTAAATAATCATAATAATACCCGATTGGTTTAATTCGGGCTGCAAAAGTAGGCATTTTTGACAGATAAACGATGAATTTTAGGGGGTTTTATTTAAAAATTGGGGGCTTTTCTAGGTGGCCCTAAAAATATCTATTCAAAAAAAAATAACAGCACAACCAAAAGAAAGTTTTAATATATTTATTGACCAGTTTTCGTTGGTAAAACTGCAATTCAACTATTACATCATCTAAAACAATGAAAAATGAAAAAAATTCTATCATTATTTATGGCATTAGCCTTTTTAACTACTGTTTCTTTTGCACAAGCTGCTAAAACACAGCAACCTACAAAAACAAAAAAAGAAACAACTACTACTAAACAGGTACACACTAAAAAAGATGGATCAGCCGATATGCGTTATAAAGAAAATAAGATGCAGAAAAAACAGGAAGGTCCTAAGAAAAAAGATGGTACCCCCGATATGCGCTACAAAGCCAATAAAACACCAAAAAAGAATGGCTAATAAAATATTAGAAATAAATGCTAAACTGCCCACTAAAACAATGGGCAGTTTTTTATTTTATTGCCGCGATGATTTGGCAATGGCAGATGCAGCTATGAAGGCTGTTGTCCAAGCATTTTGAAAATTAAAACCACCGGTAACACCATCAATATCCAAAACTTCTCCGGCAAAATATAATCCGGGAATTTTCTTACTTTCCATTGTATTAGCATTTACCTCATTTAATTGAACACCGCCTGCTGTAACAAACTCGTCTTTAAATGTTGTTTTACCTTGAATTAAATAACTATCGTACAGCAATTTTTTAATAAGCTGATTAATTTGTTGATTTGAAATATCAGCCCATTTACTTTGTGGATTTATTTGAACTGCAGTTAAAAAATAATGCCATAATCTTTCAGGGAAATTATACATACAACGGGTACCTATTGACTGCTTAGGATTGGTTGAACGATATGTTTGTAATGAAGAGCGAATAGTATGCTCAGTTTCATTAGATATCCAATTAATATTGATGTTAAAATGGTAATTGTTTTCTGCCAACCACCTGGCGCCCCAAGCCGATAATTTTAGAATTGCCGGACCACTAAAACCAAAATGCGTTATTAACAGTGCACCGCTTTGTTCTAATTTAGTATTCGCAATACGCACACATACATTTGGTATTGCAATGCCTGATAATTGCTGAATGGCATGTTTGTGCATATTAAATGTAAATAATGAAGGAACCGGAGGTACAATTGTATGCCCTAATGCGGCTATCCAATTCCATTGTTCCGGTTTAGGAAATCCACCGGTAGTTATACAAACATAATTGGCTTCGAATGTTTCTGAAGTATGTGTTGTTAATTTAAAAAGTTGATTAGCAGAAATAATTGAAGTAATATTTTTATTCAACATTATTCTAATATTTTTTTTCCTCGCTTCATCTAAGAAACAATTGATGATTGTTTGCGAAGTGTTGGTAGAACTAAACATTCTTCCATCGGGCTCGGCAACTAAATGAACATTACGCAACTTAAACCATTGAATGGTGTGCTGAGGGTTAAACCAATGAAAGCATTTTTTTAAAAATTGGCCCCCCCTTGGATAATATTGAATAAGTTCTGATATATCAAAGCAAGCATGGGTAACATTACAACGGCCACCACCACTAATTTTAACTTTTGAAAGTACCTTATTGGATTTTTCAAGAATAACTACCTCTAAGTCCGGATTCATTTCAGCTGCATTAATAGCGCAGAAAAAACCTGCAGCTCCACCACCAACCACCATTAAAACTTTTTTATTGCCCATTTTTCATAGTCATAATTGAAAGAATCTCTTTTATGCCATTCCAAAAATTACCTATCCGTATATTTTCGTTAGCGGCATGCTGATTGTCATCATAATTAGCAATGGGTAACGATATAGCTTTTGCGCCTAATTGTTGTTCAATAATAATTAAGGGTAAGCTTCCACCTGTTAATGGCATGATGATTAATCCGTTAGGTGATACTTCATTAACTGCCTTAATAATTTGTTGCGACATTGGCCAATCTATGGGTGTTTTTTGTGCATTGTAGCCTGATCCGGTCTCAACCTTAGCAATAAGGGGATATTTCATCCTTTCTTCATCAGTAGGTTCATGGCTTATAACGTAGTACCCTTTACTTGTTATGTGTTGAATTACTTTCTGTTGTTGTTTTAAATAATCATTTCCGGGAACCAATCGCAAATCAATACTAACTGAAGCAGTGGCAGGAATACTATTGGTGGACAAATTACCCACATGCCCACTGGCTATACCATTAATGTTTAAAGTAGGTAGTTGTATAGCGTTTATTAGCGATATTCCATTCATTTCATTTCCAGAGAAACCAAATTGTTCTTTTAACAATGCATCATTTTGCTGAATTTGATTCCAAACTTTTTTTTCTGCATTGGATATGGGTTGCACATCGCTATAAAAATTAGGGATGGTAACAATACCGCTATCGTTTTTCATGGAAGCCAATAAATGTACCATATTCCAAGCCGGATTGGGTGCCCAATTACCATAATGCCCGCTATGTAATGGCGTCTTGCTTCCATATAAAGTAATGTCCATGTGTGTGTCGCCACGTACACCAAACGACAATAAATTTTTTCCATTAGCGGGTTGTGGCCCATCACAAATTATCCAAACATCTGATTGTAATAATGATTTATAGTGAGCCAATATTTTTGCTAAGTTGGGTGAACCGGCTTCTTCTTCCCCTTCAAAAAAGAATTTAACATTGACAGTAGGTAAAAGATTTTGCTTTTTCAAAGCTATGAATGCTTGTAGTATAGCCATTACCCCGGCTTTATCATCTGCAGCACCACGTGCATAAATTCTAAAATTATCGTTGAGTTGTTTTAGCCATTCTTCTTTCGTCAATTCCTTACCGCCATTATGAATAGCATTGGTAAAGAACGAGGGTTTAAATGGATTTAATCCCTTATACCAACCACTGCTATCGGCCGGTTGCCCATCATAATGTGCATAAAACACAATAGTTTGTGTGGCATTCGGCACCATTAACTCACCATAAACTACAGGTGGCTTTGTATTATCCGTAAAGAGTAACAAGGTGTTTTGTATGCCAGCACGCTGCATAAATTGAACCAAGTAATCAGCATTATAAGCAAAGGCATTTTTTTGCGAAACAACATTGGGTATGTTTACAAAATCAATATACTGCTGCAAGATGGTTTCCTTATTTTGTTGAACATATTTTTGAAACCATTGCAAATCATTTTGAGCATTGGAAGCAAACCCAACAAAACAAGCACTGAGCAAAGCAAATAGGTACTTTAAATATTGACGCATGTAAGCCAATTTTCAATGAATGAAAAAAAATCAAGCATATTTAAGAATAATAGCTTGTATTTAAATGAACATTCTTTTTTTCTACTGCTTCAATTATACTATAATCAGATAAGATAAGCGGTTTATCTTTTTTTACGCAAACATCATGTTCAAAATGAACAGATACCTTACCATCACGGGTTTTTACAGTCCATCCATCTTTATCAGTATAAACATCTTTGGAACCTAAGTTAATCATGGGTTCTATAGCCAGTACAATATTCTCTTTTAGTTTAGGTCCATTACCTCTTTTACCATAATTGGGTACCTGTGGGTCTTCGTGTAATGAGCGACCCAAACCATGACCAACCAATTCACGAACAACACCATATCCCATTTTCTTTTCAGTATGTTCTTGAATAGCAAATGAAATATCACCTACTCTGTTTCCTGCAATAGCTTTTTCAATGCCCTTATATAAACTTTCCTTGGTAATTTTTACAAGCTGCAAAACGTCTGCCGACACATCGCCCATAATAAAAGTATAAGCATGATCACCATGCCAACCGTTTAAAATTACACCCATATCAATAGAAACAATGTCGCCTTCTTTTATGGGATGATTGTTTGGGAAACCATGCACTACTACATCATTTACTGAAGCACATACAGAATAAGGATAACCATGGTAATTTAAAAATGAGGGTATAGCTTGATGATCCTTCACAAATTCAAAACAAAGTTTATCTATTTGCATGGTTGTTACACCGGGCTTTAAAAAAGCAGCAACCTCAGCTAATGTTTTACTTACTAAAAGGGCAGCTTGCTTCATGTATTCAATTTCCTGTTCCGTTTTTACATACATCATATTAATATTATTTCTACGTGACATCCTAAGTCAAAGTTAAATGTAGTTAGATTATAAATTCGTGAATTGAACAACTAATAAAAAAAAGAAAACCTGTCAGGCACAAGCCCAACAGGTTTATATCAATAACAATTAATAGCTTACATAACAGATGAAGTAATACTTTGACGACCTTGAATGCGACCACCACCAGACATTAAACCATCGTACTGACGCATGAGCAAATAGGTTTCTATTTGCTGCAATGTATCTAAAATTACAGCTACCATAATCAATAATGAGGTACCTCCGTAAAACGTACTAAATGCACTGGTTACACCTAATTTTTGAGCGAAACCAGGCATAATACCAACTATGGCTAAAAAGATGGCACCGGGCAAAGTAACTTTATCCATAATAGCGCCAATATAATCGGTAGTTGGTTGTCCGGGTTTTACACCGGGAATAAAACCGTTGTTACGCTTTAAGTCCTCAGAAATTTGTTTAGGATTAAAAATTAAGGCAGTATACAAGAAGGTAAAACCAATCACCATAATGCCATAAATAAGCATGTACCATGGATTACTGTGATCGTTAAAAATTTTGATAATACCTTTTGCAGATTCAATATTGGTAAAAGAAACAAGCGTAGGTAAAAACATAATAGCCTGAGCGAAGATGATAGGCATAACACCGGCGCTGTTCACTTTAACGGGCAGGAATTGACGTGCACCACCAAATTGTCTGTTACCAATTATTTGCTTAGCGTAGTTTACAGGTATTTTTCTTACTCCTTGCACTAAAATAATAAGGCTCATGATAACAGCAACCAGGATGGCTATTTCAATTAAGAAAATTAACAAACCACCACCGGCTTTTTCACTTTTGGCAGAAAATTCCTGAATAGTTGCTTGAGGAAAACGAGCCAAAATGCCCACCATAATAATGATAGAAGTACCATTACCTAAACCTTTATCTTGAATTTTTTCACCTAACCACATTACAAATAAAGTACCTGCAGAAAGGGTAATAATGGTTGTAAATGTAAATACAGTTCTATCTAACAAAATGGCTTGAGCATAACCACCTTGAGGATTCGTTAAATAAGCAACATAAGCACCGGCCTGAAAGGCAGTAACAATTACGGTTAAATAACGCGTCCATTGGTTAATTTTATTTTGACCGCTGGTTCCTTCTTTTTGAATCTTTTGCAATTGAGGTACTAAGATGGTCATTAACTGCATAAAGATAGAAGCAGAAATGTAAGGCATAATACCCAATGCAAAAATAGAAGCCTGCGTAAAAGCACCACCTGCAAACGTATCAAACAAACCTAACAAGCCTTTATTAGCTGCATTAAGTTTGCTTTGGTCTAACAAATTAGGATCAATTCCGGGTAATACCACGTGGGTACCAAACCGATAAACTAATATTAAAGCCAACGTAATAACAATTTTATTACGTAGTTCTTCAATACTCCAAATGTTCTGTATGGTTTTAATGAATTTTTTCACAAATACTGTTGTTAATAGTTGAAAACCTAAGGTAAACTGTCTTAATTAAAAAATGCGCAGGGCAATATACGGTAAATTATTTAATTAGTTCAACAGTTCCGCCAAGAGCTTCAATAGCAGATTTTGCTTTTTCGCTAATAGCATTCACTTTAAAATTTAATTTAGATTTTAATTCGCCATTAGCCAGTATTTTAACTTTATCGGTTCTATTTACCAAACCATTAATGTATAGGTTTTCTAATGAAAATTCAGAGAAAGCATATTTTTCATTAAGGCTTTCAATTTGGCCTAAGTTGAAAACTTTATACTCAACTCTGTTAATGTTTTTAAAACCACGCTTAGGTAAGCGACGCTGAATAGGCATTTGACCACCTTCAAATGCATTTTTACGTTGGTAACCTGCACGGCTTTGACCACCTTTGTTACCGCGAGTAGATGTACCACCTTTACCTGAGGCTTCACCTCTTCCTAATCTTTTTTGCTTGTGTGTTGAACCAGTTGCTGGTTTTAAGTTGTGTAATTTCATGTTTAATTGATTTTGTACTTATCGGGGAATCGCCCCTCGCATTAAAAAAAGAACGCAAAATGGTATGTAATTTCATTTACATACCATTAAGCATAAATATTCAAAAATTATTTAACTTCTTCTACTTTTACCAAATGGCTAACTTTATTAACCATTCCTAATATTTGAGGAGTAGCTTCAACTTCACGAGTGGCATGTAATTTATTTAAACCAAGTGCTACCAAGGTTTTCTTTTGCCTTTCAGACCGGTCAATACCACTTTTTATTTGTGTAATTTTAATTTTTTTCATAATGAATAGAAATTTTAAACAATGCTAAGGCAATTGTTTAGCCATTGAATACTTTGGTTAGTTTTAAGTTACGATCTTTAGCAACTTGTACGGGTTCACGTAGCTCGGTTAAAGCTTTAATAGTAGCTTTCACCACATTATGCGGGTTAGCAGATCCTAAACTTTTAGCCAACACGTCGGTAACACCGGCACTTTCTAAAACAGCACGCATGCTACCACCGGCAATTACTCCGGCTCCATGAGCAGCAGGTTTAATTAAAACCTTAGCTGCACCTGCTTTAGAAAATTGTTCATGAGGAATAGTACCATGCATTACCGGAACTTTTACTAAATTCTTTTTAGCATCGTCAATGCCTTTAGAAATAGCTTCCTGAACTTCTTTTGCTTTTCCTAAGCCCTGACCAACGATTCCCTTACCATTACCCACAACTACTAAAGCAGAAAAACTAAATGTACGTCCACCTTTTGTGGTTTTTACTACCCGGTTAATGGCAACTACTTTTTCTTTTAGTTCAACTTCACCGGTAAGCTTTACTTTATTTTCAGTTATTTTAGACATGGATCTAAATGATTATGTATTAATTTAATTAAAATTGTAATCCACCTTCTCTGGCACCATCAGCAACACTTTTTACTCTGCCATGGTATAAATTTCCACCTCTGTCAAAAACACAAGCAGTTATACCTAATGCAATTGCCTTTTGCGCAATAGCATTACCTACCAATTTAGCTTTTTCAACTTTAGTAATTTTCTGTACTAATATTTGTTTATCGCGTGATGAAGCAGCAGCTAATGTTAATCCTTTTTCATCGTCAATTAATTGTGCATAAATCTCTGCATTACTTCTAAACACAGCTAAACGAGGCTTAGTAGCAGTACCCGATACCTTTTTACGAATACGGTATCTTATTTTTTGTCTTTGAACAAGTTTACTATTCATTGCTTTTATCTTTTATGCTTCCGATTCTGCCGGAAGTTTTATTTGTTAATGGTTATTTGCCAGCAGCTTTACCCGCTTTTCTTCTAATAATTTCATCAGAGTATTTAACACCTTTTCCTTTATAAGGCTCAGGTTTACGCAGGCTACGAATTTTGGCAGCTACTTGACCCAATAATTGTTTATCTATACTTTCCAAAGTAATAGTTGGGTTTTTACCTTTTTCAGTAGCAGTTGCAACTTTTAGTTCTTTAGGTACTTCAAAAATAATGTTGTGAGAATAACCTAAAGACAAGTCTAATGTATTTCCCTGATTTGAAGCTTTAAAACCAACACCAACCAATTCCAATTCTTTCTTAAATCCGTCAGTAACCCCCTTAATCATGTTAGCAATTAATGAGCGATACAAGCCATGCATGGCACGATGGCGAATTTGGTCGGTAGGACGTGATAAATTCAGAGTGTTATCTGATACAGTAACTATAATGTCTCTATCAACAGCTTGTTTTAATTCACCTTTGGGGCCTTTAACACTTACAACATTGTCATTTCCAACTGTAATGGTTACACCCTTAGGAATTTGTACCGGTTTTTTTCCAATTCTTGACATAGTCGTTTTTTAGTTTTATTGATAATGATTTTAAGTTGTGTTCAGCCCCGACTAAAAGGCTTAATTATCTAACTTAAAATTGTAAATTAATAAACGTAACATAATACTTCACCACCCACATTCTGAGCTTTGGCTTGTTTATCAGTTAATACTCCTTTTGAAGTACTGATAATAGCAATACCTAAGCCATTAATTACCCTTTTCATTTCAGAGGGCTTTGCATATTGGCGTAAACCCGGGCGGCTTACGCGCTCCAATGAACGAATGGCAGGTTGTTTGCTGGTGGGGTCGTATTTCAAAGCTATTTTTATAATACCTTGTTTGGTATTGTCTTCAAACTTATACTTCAAAATATAACCTTGCTCATATAAAATCTCAGTAATCCGCTTTTTTAAGTTAGAAGCAGGAATTTCTACAATTCTATGCCCTGCCATTTGAGCATTACGAATCCTGGTTAAAAAGTCTGCAATAGGATCAGTTACCATTGTATATAAATTAAATACGGTTCTAAATGTTGTTTATGAAATGGGAGTAAAAATTACCAACTGGCTTTTTTAACACCGGGTATTTTACCATTTAATGCCATATCACGAAATACTACCCTTGAAATTCCAAAATAACGCATGTAACCACGAGGTCTTCCGGTTAATTGGCAACGATTTTTCAATCGAACAGGTGAAGCATTTTTAGGTAATAAATCTAAAGCAGCATAATCACCTGCGGCTTTTAAAGCGGCACGTTTTTCGGCATACTTAGCCACCAATGCTTCTCTTTTTGCTTCGCGGGCTATGATTGATTTTTTTGACATATTGTTTCTTATTATTAATACTGTGAGTTTTTAATACTCACTTAATGATTAATTATTATCTTTTTTTGCACTTTTGAAAGGCATACCCATTTCTTTCAGCAATTCATACGCCTCTTCATTAGTTTTAGCAGTAGTAACAATGGTAATATCGAAACCGGTAATTTTATTCACCTTATCAATATCAATTTCAGGGAAAATGATTTGTTCAGTTACACCCAAAGTATAATTACCACGGCCATCAAATGCTTTGTCGCTAATGCCTTTAAAATCGCGTACACGAGGTAAAGCAACAGAAATTAAACGGTCTAAAAACTCGTACATTTTATCACCGCGTAAAGTTACTTTAGCACCAATGGGCATTCCTTTACGCAATTTAAAATTCGAAATATCTTTTTTAGAATAAGTAGGTACAGCTTTCTGACCAGTAATTTGTTCTAACTCGGCAACAGCTACATCAACTAATTTTTTATCGGTTACAGCGCCGTTAACACCGCGGTTAATACAAATTTTTTCAATTTTAGGAGTTTGCATAACACTTTTATAAGCAAACTTTTTCATTAAAGCTGGCATTACTTCCTGGCGATATTTTGACGCCATTCTCGGAGTATATTTAGTTGTGCTCATTATTTAATAACCTCCCCAGATTTTTTTGATATTCTAATTAATTTACCATTTTCTCTACTTCTTTTAATTTTAGTAGCAGAACCGGCTTTAGCATCCCACAACATAACATTGCTAATATGTATAGGTGCTTCTATTTTAACAATACCACCCTTTGTATTTTGAGCATTGGGTTTAGTATGTTTTGTTACAATGTTTACCCCTTCAACCACAACACGTGCTTCATCAATCAGAACTTCTAATACCTTTCTAGGTTTTTTCAAGTCCTTATCTTCTCCGGCAATAACAACTACTGTGTCGCCTTTTTTAATGTTAAACTTGGGTTTAAATCTTTTATTCATGGTGTTTACCCTTTTATAACCTTGTATGGTTAGTTATTTTTTTGTTACCAGCTTTTAAATTTATATTCAGCTTTCGTTGCGTCGCACACTTGTACAGCTGTAACGCAAGGCAGCATTTTTATAAAACTTCAGGGGCCAGTGAAATTATTTTCATATACCCTTTATCCCTTAATTCACGGGCAACCGGTCCAAAAATACGGGTACCACGTGGTTCATCGGCATTATTTAATAAAACAACAGCGTTATCGTCAAAACGAATGTATGAGCCATCTTTTCTGCGTAATTTATTTTTAGTACGCACAATTACTGCTTTAGATACCGTGCCTTTTTTAATTCCACCTGCAGGAATGGCGTCTTTAACAGTAACAACAATTTTATCGCCAATTTTTGCATAATCCTGGCCACTGTTACCCAGTACTTTAATGCAAAGTACTTCTTTGGCACCGCTATTGTCAGCTACATTTAATCTGCTTTCTTGCTGAATCATTGTTTAATAATTTGATAGTTAACAGGCTGCTTTAGGCAGGCTATCTCAATAATAATTTATTTAGCTTTTTCAATTACCTCAACTAGTCTCCAACGCTTTGTTTTACTCAGCGGGCGAGTTTCCATAATTTTTACGATATCGCCTATTGTGCACTCATTTTTTTCATCGTGTGCATGGAATTTCGTAGTTTTTTTCACGAACTTTCCATAAATAGGGTGTTGCACTTTTCTTTCTACTGCAACAGTAATGGTTTTAGCCATTTTATTGCTGGTTACAACACCAATTCTTGTTTTACGCAAATTTCTTTCAACCATTGTTAGCAATTTATTGGTTATTTAGCCGAAGCTTTTATGTGTAATGCTGTTTTTAAACGAGCAATATCTTTTCTTAACTCACGAATACTCATTGGATTTTCCAATGGAGAAATTGCGTGTGCAAATTCTAATTTTTTTAACCTTAAGGTATCTTCCTCAATTCTTGCCTTAATTTCGGTTTCGGTCATTTCCCTTAGGCTCTTATTAAAATCAATTTTTTTTGCCATTGCAAATAATATTAATAGTTTGTTTAAGCTTGCAAATCTCTTCTTACAATAAATTTGGTTGCAATTGGTAATTTTTGAGCGGCTAAGTGTAAAGCTTCTCTTGCAACAGTTTCACTTACACCATCGCATTCAAAAATAATACGACCCGGCTCAACAACGGCAGCCCAAAACTCGGGGTTACCTTTACCTTTACCCATCCTTACCTCTAAAGGCTTGCGAGTAATAATTTTATCGGGGAAAACCCTAATCCAAACATTTCCTTCACGTTTCATAGCACGTGTCATACTTTGTCTGGCTGCTTCAATTTGCCTATTGGTTAACCAAACAGGTTCTAAAGCTTTTAAGGCGTATGAACCAAAAGCTATTGCAGTACCTCTTTTAGCAACATTACGAATGCGCCCCTTTTGTTGTTTTCTATGTTTACTTCTTTTTGGCTGTAACATTTGTTTGCTTTTTTTATATAGCCAAGGCTATATGGTATTTAAAAAAAGTATAGCTAATACGGCTGATACCTATTTTAGTTTTGTCCTCTTCTGGATGATCTTCCTTCATTTCCACGACCACCGCCACGGTTACCACCACGTCTTTCATCGGCACCGGCACTTGCTCTTTCTCTCCTATCACTCAAGTCATTTTTTCCGCCAATAAAATTGGGGTTTAAGTCGCGTTTACCTAAAACTTCGCCTTTACAAATCCAAACCTTAATACCAATTTTACCATATACGGTTTGAGCAAATACACTAGCATAATCAATATCCATTCTTAAAGTGTGCAATGGAACACGACCTTGCTTAAACTCTTCGCTACGGGCAATTTCAGCGCCGCCTAAACGACCGCTTACTCTTATTTTTATACCTTCGGCACCCATACGTAAAGTTGATGCAATTGCCATTTTTATGGCACGCTTGTAGTTAATACGATTTTCTATTTGACGAGCAATCGTATCGCCTACAATGGTAGCATCTAATTCCGGACGACGAATTTCAAGAATGTTAATCTGAACATCGTCTTTACCGGTTAATTTTTTCAATTCCTCTTTAATGCTATCAACTTCGCCGCCGCCCTTTCCGATGATGATGCCTGGTTTTGAAGTATGTATGGTAACAATTAATTTACCAAGTGTACGTTCAATAACAATTTTTGATATACCACCTTTGTTGATACGGGCATTCAGGTAAGTACGGATTTTTTGATCCTCAATTAACTTGGTTGCAAAATCTTTTTTATTGCCATACCAGTTACTTTCCCATCCGCGGATGATACCTAACCTGTTACCAATTGGATTTGCTTTCTGACCCATAATATGGTTTCAATTAGTTTTTAGAATCTACAATGATTGTTACATGATTGCTGCGTTTTCTTACTCTGTATCCACGACCTTGTGGTGCCGGACGCATTCTTTTTAAAGTGCGACCACCATCAACAAAAATTGTTTTTACAATAAGGCCACTATCGGCAGCACTGGCTCCATTATTTTTTTGTTCCCAATTATTAATGGCACTCTTCAACAGCTTTGCCAACGGTGTAGCATTGTGTTGAGGGTGAAATTCTAATATAGCCAAAGCCTTTTCAACTTCCATTCCACGGATCACATCGGCTAGTAACCGCATTTTCATGGGTCCTGTGGGATAATTTTTTAGTTTAGCTACTGCTTCCATTTTTTTTTAATTTCTATCATTCGGTAAAACTGTTAGGCAATTTTACCCTGAATTAATTTACTTTTTTTGACCGGCATGTCCTCTGAAGTTGCGGGTAGGGGCAAATTCGCCTAATTTATGACCTACCATAAACTCAGTTACATATACAGGTATAAACTTGTTACCATTGTGTACGGCAAATGTATGCCCTACAAAGTCGGGAGTAATTGTACTGCGACGACTCCAGGTTTTAATAACCCCTTTTTTATTTTTGCCTTCGTTAATAGCGCTTATTTTTTCATTAAGCTTAACATCAACATAAGGACCTTTTTTAATCGAACGACCCATTTGGATTTACGATTTATTGCGTTTATCTAAATATTGTTACTTGGTAAGTTTTTTACCGTCTCTTCTTTGAATAATCAGTTTGTCGCTGGCTTTTCCTTTGGTTCTGGTTTTCTCACCTTTGGCGTATTTACCGGTTCTGCTGCGCGGATGACCTCCGGATGCTTTACCTTCACCACCACCCATTGGGTGATCAACAGGGTTCATGGCAACACCACGTACGCGTGGACGAATACCTTTCCAACGATTTACACCTGCTTTACCGGCAGTTTGTAAATTATGATCACTGTTTGAAACAACACCAACAGTGGCATAACAATTAATCAATACCTTTCTCAATTCACCGGAAGGCATTTTTAATACAGCGTATTTCTCTTCTTTATTGGCTAATTGAGCTGAAGCACCGGCACTGCGTGCTAATTTTCCACCTTGTCCGGGTTGCATTTCAATATTGTGAATGTTTGTACCTAAAGGCATGTGCTTCATTTGAAGTGCATTGCCAATTTCAGGTGCAACATCATCACCTGCTATTACTTTAGCGCCAACTTGTAAACCTTGTGGGGCTAAAATGTAGCGTTTTTCACCATCAGCATATTGCAATAGGGCAATAAAAGCTGTACGGTTAGGGTCATATTCAATTGAAACAACTGTTGCTTCAATGTTGTGTTTGTCACGTTTAAAATCAATAATACGATAATGCCTTTTATGGCCTCCACCTATATAGCGCATTGATCTGCGCCCCTGAGCATTACGACCACCGGTTTTCTTTAATGGTTCTAATAAGCTTTTTTCGGGCTTATCAGTTGTAATTTCAGCATAGGCATTGCCAATTCTCCAACGAGTGCCGGCTGTAATTGGTTTGTACTTTTTTAATGCCATTGTTTGTTTAGTTTAAATGCGAATTTTTCAGCTTCGCTACTATAATAATCTAATTAAATGTTTGCGTATAAATCAATTGTTTCACCTTCTGCTATGGTAACCAATGCTTTTTTATAAGCCGGTTTTTTTCCCTGTATAAAGCCCGCTTTAGTGTAGCGTGTTTTATTTTTTCCGGGTACTACCATTGTATTTACGTTAACCACAGTTATTCCGTAAAAAGTTTCAATTGCATTTTTAATTTGCAATTTATTTGCAGAACGTGCTACCTTAAAAGCATACTGACGCAGGGTTTCCTGTTTAGCATTTGCTTTTTCAGATAAAATAGGCTTTATTAAAATATCGGTTGGTTTCATTTTATTGCTTTTGAAACGGTTTTTAATTTTTAAGCTTCAGCTACTTCATTGTCAGCAAAAATTTTGGCTGCCTGTTCAGTTAATACCAAAACATCTGCATTCATAATTTCATAAGTATTTATATCAGCCAATAAAGTGGTAGCTATATTAGGAATATTTCTGGTGCTTAAGAACAAATTATCATCATAATCAGGTGTAACAATAATTGCTTTTTTATTAGCAATTTGTAAAGCCTGCATAATATTAACTACTTGTTTAGTTTTGGGCGTGTCAATGGTAACGTCTTCTATAACTAAAATAGCGTTGTCTTTTGCTTTGTAACTTAAGGCTGAAATTTTAGCCAAATCTTTTACCTTACGGTTTAGTTTAAAGTCGTAGCCATGGGGTTTAGGTCCAAAAATAGTACCACCACCTTTATATAATGGGTTACGAATATTTCCTTTACGTGAGCCACCGGTACCTTTTTGCTTGTGTAATTTACGGCTTGAGCCATGTACCTCTGAACGAGTTTTAACCTTATGAGTACCCTGACGTTGAGCGGCTAAATATTGTTTTACGGCTAAATAAATAACATGATCATTTGGTTCAATACCAAAAATATCTTCGGGTAATTCAACCGTTTTACCTGTTTTTTCGCCTTTTATATTTAAAATTTCTAATTGCATGATTTGTGTGAATTAAAGGTGATTACTTTTGGATGTAAACAATTGAACCGTTGTGCCCCGGCACTGATCCACTAATTAATATATAATTCTTTTCAGGGAATATTTTTACAACTTTCAATCCTTTCATTTTAACACGGTCATTACCCATACGGCCGGCCATTCTCATACCTTTAAACACTCTTGAAGGATAAGAGGAACCACCGATAGAACCCGGTGCTCTTGAACGGTCGTGTTGTCCGTGTGTTGCTTCACCAACACCACCAAAACCATGGCGTTTTACAACACCCTGAAAACCTTTACCTTTGGTGGTACCGATTACTTCAACAGTTTCGCCTTCTGAAAATATATCGAGGGTAATAGTTTCGCCTAACGCTTTTTCAATAGTATAGTTGCGGAATTCTTTAACGAAACGTTTGGGAGCAGTTTGAGCTTTAGAGAAATGATTAAGCTCGGATTTTGTTGAATGCTTTTCTTTCTTGTCTTCAAAACCTAATTGTAAGGCTTCGTAGCCATCTACATCTTTTGTTTTAACTTGTGTAACTACACAAGGACCGGCCTCAATAATGGTACAAGCCAGTTGTTTACCATCTTGGGCAAAAATGCTGGTCATTCCAATTTTTTTTCCAATAATACCTTTCATGTTTTGCGGTTTTTGCCCCGCGAAGGTGTAATGGACATTTTGCAGTGCTGCAAAATTCAATCCCTGTTTGCTGCCGACCTTTTCCCTTTTACCACTTTTTGTGGTTACTGTGTTCTTTAAAACATTTAAGCTTTAAAGACGCTGGAAGTACCGGAAGTAAACAAACCTCGAAGGGCCTGTTTATATGTCAAAAATTTTATTTAAACACCAGAGCTCCTTTTTCATTTTTCAGATTGGGAGATGGCAACTTCTTAACTATTAAGCTATTAAGCTTTAATTTCCACTTCTACACCGGAAGGTAAATCTAATTTGCTCAAAGCATCTACAGTTCTTGATGAAGATGTATAAATGTCCAGTAAACGCTTGTGCGTGCATAACTGAAATTGTTCCCTACTCTTTTTATTCACATGGGGCGAACGCAATACAGTAAATATTCTTTTATGCGTAGGCAAAGGAATAGGTCCGGTTACAACGGCACCAGTACTACGAACTGTTTTCACAATTTTCTCGGCAGATTTATCTACCAAGTTGTGATCGTAAGATTGTAATTTTATTCTGATTCTTTGAGACATAATCTTTACCCAAATTTCCGATTGGGTTGCAAAGGTAGGGGGAGCAATTGGAATAGGCAAGGAAAAAAAGATTTTTTTTTAATTTTTTTTTTTAATTCTTTAAAAAAGCATCCTTTCATATAAAAAAAGAAAACCGGCCAATGTATTAGCCGGTTTTCAATATAAATGTACTTTACAGTTTACCTTGCATTAGTCCTCTACTTTTACTCTGCCTTTGTTTTTGGCAATTACCTCTTCGGCAATGTTATTAGGCGCCGGAGCATAATGAGAGAATTCCATTGTAGAAGTAGCACGTCCGGAAGACAAAGAACGTAATTGCGTTACATAACCAAACATTTCACTTAAAGGCACTTTTGCTTTAATTACTTGCAGGTTATTTCTGCTATCCATTCCTTCCAACATACCTCTTCTGCGGTTTAAGTCGCCGGTTACATCACCCATATATTGGTCGGGCGTTAATACTTCCACTTTCATAATAGGTTCAAGTAATACCGGTTTGGCTTTTTTGGCAGCTTCTCTAAAACCTGCTTTAGCACACAATTCAAATGACATTGAGTCAGAGTCAACATCATGGTAACTACCATCAAATACACGGATTTTCATGTTATTGACAGGATATCCTGCCAATACCCCTGTATTCATGGCTGTTTCAAAACCTTTTTGAATGGCAGGAACAAATTCACGAGGAATAGCTCCACCAAAAATATCATTCACAAACTGGAAGTTCTTGCCTTCATTTTCTTTTAGCCATTCTTCATCAGCAGGGCCAATTTCAAATTGAATGTCGGCGAATTTACCACGACCACCTGTTTGCTTCTTCAAAATTTCGCGATGCTGATAAGTTGCCTGGAAAGCTTCTTTATATGCTACTTGAGGTGCACCCTGATTCACTTCTACCTTAAACTCGCGGCGCATACGATCTATAATAATTTCCAAATGCAACTCACCCATACCACGTAAAATGGTTTGTCCGGTATCTTCATCGGTATTTACCCTTAATGTTGGGTCTTCTTCAACCAATTTAGATATGGCAATACTCATTTTATCAACGTCGGCCTGAGTTTTAGGCTCAATGGCAATGGCTATTACCGGTTCCGGAATAAACATATTTTCCAGAACTATTGGATGATTTTCATCAGTTAAAGTATCACCTGTTTTAATTTCTTTGAAACCAACAGCAGCACCAATATCACCGGCTTCAATGAAGTCGATTGGGTTTTGCTTGTTAGCAAACATCTTCATAATACGGCTAATCCTTTCTTTTTTACCACTACGAACATTTAAAACATAGCTGCCCGCATCTAAATGTCCGCTATAGCAGCGGAAAAATGCTAAACGGCCTACAAAAGGATCCGTCATAATTTTGAAAGCCAAAGCTGAGAACGGTTCTTTAGGATCGGGTTTGCGGCTAATTTCGTTTCCTGTTTCGGGATCAATACCTTTTACGGCTTCAATATCAACCGGTGAAGGTAAGTATCTACAAACGGCGTCTAAAGCAGTTTGAACACCTTTATTTTTGAATGAAGAACCACACATCATAGGTACAATACTCAAATCGATGGTGGCTTTACGAATAGCAGCATGTACTTCGTCTTCAGTAATTGAATTAGGATCATCGAAGAATTTTTCCATTAAATGGTCATCATATTCAGCAACTGCTTCAATTAAGTTTTGACGCCAGAAGGTTACCTCCTCCATCATATCTTCCGGAATAGGTAATTCATCGAAAGTCATTCCTTCTGTTTCAGCATGCCATACAATGCCTTTCATTTTAATAAGGTCAACTACCCCTTTAAAATTATCTTCGGCACCAATGGGTAATTGTAAAGGAACAGCTTTAGCACCCAACATTTCTTTTACTTGCTTTACCACATTTAAAAAGTCGGCGCCTGAACGGTCCATTTTATTCACGAAACCAATTCTGGGTACACGATAGCGGTTAGCTTGACGCCATACCGTTTCTGATTGTGGCTCTACCCCATCAACGGCAGAAAATAAAGCAATCAATCCGTCTAAAACCCTCATTGAACGTTCAACCTCAACGGTAAAATCAACGTGACCGGGAGTATCAATAATATTAAAGTAATACTTTTTTGTTTCTGGAGTAGCTTTTCCTAAAACGGTAGGAAAGTTCCATTGACAGCTAACAGCAGCTGATGTGATGGTAATACCTCTTTCTTTCTCCTGCTCCATCCAGTCAGTTGTGGCAGCACCATCGTGCACTTCGCCAATTTTATGTATCATACCGGTATAGCGCAAAATACGCTCGGTAGTTGTGGTTTTACCGGCATCGATGTGAGCGGCAATACCAAAATTGCGTTGAAATTTCAAATCCGCCATAAAGTGATTGTTTATTTTTTTTCAGGCGGCAAAGGTAGGGATTTAGGTAATTCTACAAGATTTTAATGAAAGATTTAATGGTAAGTTCTTAAAATTATTTTGTAAAATAAGAGAGAATTGTACGAATTGAATGATTTTTAGTGGTTGGGTGCGCACCTTAAAATAAAAAAGCTACCACAAATGGGTAGCTTTATATGAATAGTTATGTTGCAATTAAACTTTGAAGTGTGAAAATGCCTTGTTGGCTTCAGCCATTCTATGCACGTCTTCTTTCTTTTTAAATGCGCCACCTTCACCTTTACTAGCGGCAATAATTTCATTTGCCAATTTATCGGCCATTGTTCTTCCGTTTCTTTCACGGCTGTAACGTATCATCCATTTGATGCTTAAAGATATTTTCCTGTCAGGTCTTACTTCGGTAGGAATTTGAAAAGTAGCACCGCCTATTCTGCGACTACGCACCTCAACAGAAGGTGTTATATTGGCTAAAGCTTTTTTCCAAACTTCATAACCATCTTCGTTAGTTAATTTGGATACCTTGTCAATTGCATCATAAAAAATGTTGATGGCAGTACTTTTTTTGCCATTCCACATAATATTGTTGATGAAACGACTTACCATTACATCATTATATCTTCCATCGGGAGCAACTGGTAATTTTTTGGCTTGTGCTTTACGCATGTTATATAAAAATTAGCTGTTTAACAGAATTATTTTTTGGCTTTTTCTTTTTTGGTACCGTATTTAGAACGACTTTTTTTCCTGTCTTTCACACCGGCAGTATCCAAGCTACCTCTTACAATATGGTAACGTACACCCGGCAAGTCTTTTACACGACCACCTCTAATTAATACAATTGAGTGTTCTTGTAAATTGTGTCCTTCACCCGGAATGTAAGCAATAACTTCTACCTTATTGGTTAAACGTACTTTTGCCACTTTACGCAAAGCTGAGTTTGGCTTTTTGGGAGTTGTTGTATAAACACGGGTACAAACACCACGACGTTGTGGACAAGCATCTAAAGCTCTTGATTTACTTTTAGCCCTGATAATTTCGCGGCCTTTTCTAACTAATTGTTGTATAGTAGGCATTCTACGTTGTTTAAATTTTAGGACGGCAAAGGTAATAGCACTTACCGTAAATTCCAAAAAGAAAAATAATAAAAGATGAAATTTATTTCAAAAACTAGCGTTTATGCGTGAATAAACTAAATTTTATAAAGCCATTCATGCACATCAGGCACAAGCCCATAGCGGATTTGATTCAATTTTTCCCGAACCGCTGGAGCCACCTTCCATTTTTCAGTATCGAACAACATTTGTTCGTCTTTATAGCGCAATTCCTTAATTAAAGCAATAGTAGCCGCTGTTCCTGTACCAAAAACTTCTTGTAAAGTACCATTTTTATAGGCAGCAATTACTTCATCAATATTTATTTTTCTTTCTTCAACTGCTATGCCCATTTCTTGCAAAAGAACCAAAACACTGTTACGAGTAACTCCATTTAAAATGGTACCTTCTTCTAAAGAAGGGGTAATAGCCTTGTTATCAATTATAAATACAACATTCATCATTCCCACTTCCTGCAACCATTTGTGTTCAATTGCATCTGTCCATAATACTTGGTCGTAACCAAGCTCATTGGCTTTTTTGGCTGCCATCATACTACCACCATAGTTCCCGGCATTTTTTGCAAAACCTACCCCGCCTTTTACGGCACGTGTATATGTTTCTTCAACATAAATTTTCATGGGTTTGGCGTAATAGGGCCCGGTTGGGCTAAGCATAATAATGAAAGCATAGGTTTCAGAAGGACGGACCCCCAAAGCAACATCGGTAGCAAACATTACAGGGCGAATATATAATGAGTGTTCAGCTTTCGCGGGAATCCAATCTTTATCAATTGCTAATAATTGATGCATTCCATCCATGAAAATATACTCAGGTACTTCGGGCATGCACATGCGTTCAGCCGAAAGATTAAAACGCTTGAAGTTATCATAGGGTCTGAAAATAAAAGCTTCGCCGGAACTATGTTTGTATGCTTTTATTCCTTCAAATATGGCTTGACCATAATGCAATGCTGCTAGTGAAGGCTCAATATGTAAAGGCTGATAAGGTAAAATTTGGGGATCTTGCCAGGCTCCGTTTTTATAAGTAGCCATAAACATATGATCTGAAAAGTACTTCCCAAAAGGTATATTTTCTAAACTTAAACTGTTTAATTTGCTTTCAGCAACTTTAGTTACCGGAAAGCCTGAAGTCTTAATCATATCTTTATAATTTTGGTGCAAAGAAACAAAAAACTAACAAGTGTTAATTAAAAAAGTTTTTGGAAATGAAATTTGAAGAAATACAATTGCCTCCAAACTACATTGCTTCACTGTACAAAGATACATTGGTGGTTATTGAACAGCCAAATAGAAATTTAAACAACAGTTTAAAAGAAAATGCCCCAGTGCAACAATCGGCTTCGTTAAAAAGCAAAAATGTTGAGGATACCACTTCAAATTCAACTCTTAACTATTTGGGTAACAATGAAAAACAAATTGCTATTTTAGTGCATGATGAAACGGCACCCATTATACGAGAAGAATGGCTGCAATTTATTAGCAATATATTATTAGCCTGTAAATTGAATGTGGGTGATGCTGCCGTAATTAATATTCAAAATCAACTTATTACATATGAACAATTGCATCAAAACTTAAATACAAAATATTGTATTGTTTTTAGTGATGAGCTGCAAAAACTAAACTTACCATTTATTGTACCGGCTTATCAAATAAAAGAATTCAATGATTGCACCTATTTACCTGCAGAACCTTTAGAAAACTATTTAGTAGCTGACGTAACAAAAAGCAACCAAGCAAAAAGAAATTTGTGGAATGCCTTAAAATTAATGTTTCACATTAACTAAATTACCTGAATGACTACTTCGTTAATTTTTGCCACCAACAATGAACATAAAGTTCAGGAAATACAAGCCGTGCTACCAAAAACTTTTACAGTAACCAGTTTAAAGCAAGCAGGCATTCATATAACTATTGAAGAACCATTTAATACGCTTGAAGAAAATGCCTTTCAAAAAGCAAATACTATTTTTCAATTAACCAACCAACATTGCTTTAGTGAAGATACCGGTTTAGAGGTAGTTAGTTTAAATGGTGCGCCGGGGGTTAAAAGCGCTCGATATGCAGGCGAAGAACAAAACTACCAAAAAAATAATGAGAAGTTATTGTTGGCTATGCGGGAAAAAGACAATCGTTGTGCCCAATTTAGAACAGTTATTTGTTTAATATTGGAAGGTAAAACTTACTATTTTGAAGGCATTTGCGAGGGTACTATTACATTAAGCCCCATAGGCAACCGAGGTTTTGGATATGATCCATTATTTATTCCCAATGGCAGTCAATATACATTTGCAGAAATGGATTTAGTTGAAAAAAGTAAATTTAGCCACAGAAAGAAAGCATTGGATAAAATGATTGCTTTTTTAGAAACATATACTTTTAACCATGGAACGCATTAAATTAGTTTTACCGGAAGTGTTTATATTTTCAACGGAAATGAAAATTCGCGTTACTGACTTAAACTATGGTGGCCATGTTGGCAATGATAGATTTTTAGCGTTATTGCAAGAAGCACGTATGGAATTTTTAGCATTTTACGGTTATAGTGAATTGAATGTTGAAGGTGTTGGTTTAATTATACGCGATGCAGCCATTGAATTTAAAAAAGAATTGCACTACAATCAAACCATACAAATAGATGTAGCAATTACGGGTATTGATGCCATGGGCTTTGATCTTTATTACAAAATACACATCAAAAACAATAACGAATTAACATTAGCTGCAACCGCCAAAACCGGTATGTTGTGTTATAATTACCAAGAAAAAAAATTGGCGCCGGTTCCGGCAAAGTTTGTAGAAAAAATGAGCTAAGTATTTTATTAAGCATTCCAAATTTCCCAATTGGCTTCAGCTTGACCCACCAACATATCGTATCCATTCTGTACTAAACAACCTTTTTCCTTACCTTTTTTTAAAAACAGGGTTTCTGCAGGATTATACACCAAATCAAACAAATAATTTTTTTCAGATAAAAATTCATAAGGAATTGGCGGGCAGTTATTCACATCGGGAAAAGTTCCCAACGGTGTTGTATTGACTATAATTGGGAATTGCCCTAACAAAGTCTCATTAATTTGTTTGTAAGCAATACAGTTGTGATGCGATAAAGGGTTACGCGAAACAAATTGAAAAGGGATCTTCAATTCATTGAACACAAAAGCAACTGCTGCAGCTGCTCCGCCGGTTCCTAAAATTAATGCACCGTTGTGATGCGGTTGCAGTTGTTGGAGTAATGATTTTTTAAAACCAATTACATCCGTATTGTAACCAATTAATTCACCTTGTTGAATGTGCACACAATTACAGGCCTGCATTTGCTGTACTTCGGGGCTAACTTTATTTAAATATGGAATAATTTGTTTTTTGTATGGAATGGTAACGGCTAACCCCTGTAAATTGGGCGTGGATTGTATTAAGCTTACAACGTCCTGAATTTTGGGTATTGGATATAGAAAAAAGTTTGCATCGGTTATTTGTTCCGATGCAAACTTCTGGTCAAAATATTTTTTTGAAAAAGAATGCGATAAAGGAAACCCGATAAGTCCGAAAATACGCATCATTCTATATTATTTATTGCGGTACAAATCAAAAGTATCGCCACGTAAACCAATACGCATTGCTTCCAGTGGAATAACTTCATTGGGTGCAATATTACCCAAATTAACATTGCATCCCAACAGTTGTAAAAAGTATAATTGTTGTGCTTTTTGTGGTGCTTCCCATAAAATTTTTTCTTCAGGAATTTGTGTTAAAATTTCAGCTACTAAACCTTGTCTAACTTCACCACTATCACGATAAATACCCACATTACCTGCTTCCCTTGCTTCAGCAATAACGTATGACGCACCTGCTGAAAGTTCTGCACGCATTAATTCAATCCACTTGTAAGGGGCCATAATATTAGTGGCATCCTTACTTCCCACTTCACTTAATACCTTGCCATATTTGGTAAGTTTTTCAATGTACCCACATTTTTCGGCATGCGGTATGGTTATTGAACCATCACTTACCTCCATGTAGGAAATGTTATAATCTTTACAAATGGCAATGTAGTCATCAATTTGGTTGCGAATTAAAAATGCTTCAAATAAAGTGCCGCCAAAATAAATAGGCATTTTATGTTTATGATATACCTCAATTTTTTCTCTTAAGTTAGGAGTAACTGCCGACGTTCCAAAACCCAGCTTAACTATATCAACGTGCGGACCGGCAACACTTAAAAAGTTTTCAACTTCATTAATACTTAATCCTTTGTCCATTACCATGGTTATACCATAAGTACGTGGTTTTTGTACTCTGTCGGGAATTTGAGTTAAATTAAAATTCATGGGGTTGTTTATTAAATTGCCCGCAAAATTAAAGCAATTCAAACAAGTGAATTGCTTTTAATTAAAAATTTCGAATATTGGTATCGTTAAAATTTCCTTCCTTTTTTGTATCGGGCTATTATATCAATCACTTTACTATTTTGAAGCAATGATGGGGCTAGGTCCATTAATTTTTTTAGTTGTTTGGGGGCTCTCTCCATTGCGGTTTCTAAATAAATTAATCCCTCTTTACTTTTATTTAGAGCAAATGAGATAGCTGATTGATAAAATATGAAAATGGGTTTTTCATCAGTAGCCTTCAAAGCCAATAAACAATGTGTTGCCGCTTCCTCATAATAACCTGCCAAGTATAAACAACGAATAAGAGCTTCCCAGCCTGCAACTTTTTTTGGCTTATGTTTTACTACAAAACCAAAGTAAAATAACGCTTCTTTATAGTGTTGCAAATGCAATTTACATTCACCCATCGCTAAATTATACTCTGCCACATTACGTTGCAAGCGAAGTGCATTTTCTAAATGTCTTATGGCATTGTTCCATTGTCCTTCCTGCATATAAGTGGTGGCAATTTTAAAATGCAGTTTACTGTCTTCCGCATTTAAATGCACTGCTTTTTTATAATGAAACCGAGCTTGAGCGGTATGTCCTAATTTGTGATAACAGTGACCAATGGCTTCATAAATTACATCTTCGGGACGGGCTAACTCCAACACTTTTTCCAAAGATTCTATTGCTTCTTTGTATTTGTGTAAGCGTAAGTATGCATCGCCCATATTTCGGTAAGCATACTCAAACTTTTCATCAATTACCAATGCATACTGATATGCATCAATAGCTTTTTCATATAATTTCAAACCCTGATAAGCAGCTGCAAGGTTAAACCAAGCTATTTCATTATAGGGATAATTATCAATTATTTTCTGATGAATTTTAATGCTTTCTTCATTTCGTCCGGTAAAATCGGTCCAAAAACAAATTTTGTATAATGCCTCTTCATTGTTGGGATCATCCTCTAAAATCAGCTTTAAGCAATCAAAAACTTTATCAAATTCTTCGTAATCATCATAAACATCGGCAAGTTCAAACAATAAATCAATTCTTTCTTCACCATCAAATAAATGCAAGGCAGTTTCCAAAAGTTCAACTGCTTTGGGTTGTTGATCTAAAGCTAAATAAGCATCTGTTTTTAGAATGTATAAATTAATATCAGTACTGTCGAATAATTCGGCTTTTTCCAATAATTCCAGCGATTGGGCATATTTTCTGCGCGCAATTAACAAATCAGCCTTTTTAATCATTAAATGTGCGGAATAGGGGTACATTTCCAATCCGGTTTCAACTGCTTTAAAGGCTTCATTTAAATCATCTCTCTCATCAAAATAGTCTACAATTTTTTCAAAAGCTTCTTCCTCCAAAAATGAATTTCCCCGTCCCATTTTCATATTTTGGTATTGCTGAAGCAATTCTTTGAGCGAGTTCCTTTCATCGTCGTTATAAGAGGGTGTTCTCATAGCTTTAAGGTTTATCTAATATACGGTAAAACTTTTACAATTTTGGCATTATTTTGGAAAAGAAAAATGTTAATATAGATTTAATGAACAATAATTGTTAAAAATTGTAAAAAAAGTTATACTTTTGTATCGATGTTTAGAAACAGATTCATATCAAAACTGACTTTTGCATTTGTGTTTATCATATTTGCGAAATGTGCCGTTGCTGCCTTTACTTTCAGTGGCACCACAGATGAATCAAAAAACAACAGTAAATACACCCTTAAAAATTTGAGCCATTACAGCCATAAAACTTTCTCGCTTTCGCTTATCAAATCTAGTTTGGAATATGATGGCTTGAATGTTTTAAAATCTCAAAATTATAATTCAGGTACTGAGGTTCATTCCATTATGCAGTATAAAAGCGGGAATACCACTTATGTTTTTCCTTATAAGTTTAAGGTGCATGTGCCTAAATTCAAAACACCTTCTCCTATTTCCAATTAATTATTCTATACCCTTTTGTTGGTATTTCAAACTCGGACAATAGCACGGGGTCAAAACTTATTTTATTGGCCAAAAAATGAATTTTATTGCCATTATTATCTGTTGCCTCATATTCTAAAACAAAACCAGGTACGTCTTTAAACTCGTATTCGAAATCTTTAACGGAAGGAACAATGGCAGTAGTGTAATAAATATTGTAAACCGAACTATCTTTTAATAACAATTGTGCATTTTTACAATTATAACCCAAAATACTCTTGGTATCATTCAAAGGAATGAATTTCATCCCTTCAAATTTTTTGTTTGCCTCTACCCATTGTGCTTTAGTTAATACAGTCATATATTTGTTATTACCAAAACTTCGCAAAACAACCACTTTGCCGGTTGATTGATCGATAATGGTAGAAATTTGATAAGAAGGGCTTGAAACATTCACTCTACTATTATTTCCTTTTATATATACTGTTTTATGTATAACTTCTGTTGTGCCTTTTTCTGCACCGGCAGGTATAACATTATCATAATAAATAGTACACTCAGCTACCGTTCGCTGTTGCGAAAAAACGGTTGCAATAGGCATTAATAATAAAAATATTAAAAACTTCATTTATTTCAATTTAATTAGTTTACCTATTAATTTCGTACAGTTGCTAATTTAAAAATAAACCTACAATTATAACACAAATATGTGTTAATAGCGTACAAGCTATGCACACTTCATACTTCATATAATAATTGCTGAATGATAAAAAAGCTGTTCCAAAAAATTAGAACAGCTTTTTTTTATATTGTATATTTCTAATGCTACTTTTTCTTTTGTGTACGTTCTTTCAATTCTTGTAATTTTTTCTGCGATTCCACCATTTGTTCATAACGTTCTTGCCATTTACTTTTTGTTTTTGCTTTTGGCGACTTACGTTTTTGTTCAATTTTAGCCAATATTTTGTCGTGATCAATAATTTTCTTTTGAATAACGAATTGAATAATTAATGTAACTGTATTTGAAACAGTATAATACCAGGTTAAAGCTGAAGGCAATCCATTAAAGAAAAACAACATAAAGAATGGAAATATATATGGCATGTATTTCAACGCCGGATTATCTTGGGTTGGCGTTGAAGCCATATTATAAAATGAAATTAAGAAACTGGTTAATACAGCCGTTAAAGTAAACAAACTGATATGGTCGCCAAAGTTGAAAGGCAAACTAAATGGTAAACGAGCAATTACATCATAAGATGACAGGTCTTTGCTCCATAAAAAAGGCTGACCACGTAATGCTATGTTTGAATTGAAAAAGCTATATAAAGCAAAGAATATAGGAATTTGTAATAATGCGGGAATACAGCCCCCTAATGGATTTACACCGGCTTCACGGTATAATTTCATTTGTTCCATGGCAAAACCTTGCTGATCGGAACCAAATTTTTGTTTTAAAGCATCTAATTCAGGTTTTAGTACCTTCATTTTTGCACCACTTAAATAACTACTGTAAGTAAGTGGCGAAGTAATTAAACGTATAAACAAAGTTAGCAATAAAATTACCCAACCATAATTAGATATAAAGCTTGCAAAGAAATTAAACACGGGCATTATGATGTACAGGTTAATAGGTCGTACAAAGGCATATAAACTTCTACCTAAATTCACAATTTGATCCATTCCTTTTGCCTCTTTTTTAAGAATAGCATAGGAATTTGGCCCATAGTACATTTGCATGGGTATGCTTACAGTATTTTCGGCAGGCAATTTCATTTGCAAATTGGCAGTACTGTGGAAAAGCATTCTTGAAGTGTCTTCCGATTCTCTTTTCCATTCAATTTGGCCGCCTGTAAAATTATTTTTGGCAACCAGTGTTATATTGAAAAATTGTTGCACATTGGAAAACCAACTAATCGGCTTTTCAAATTGGTGGCTTGATTTTGCAGATATATAATCGAAATTATCTCCTTCATAAAAACACAAGTTACTGGTTACTCTTTCATAGTGAGCAGAACGTTCAACCTGGTGGGCATGATCAATCCACGTAAAATTTAGTTGATTATTATTTACCAACCTGTTGGCACCTTGCAATAAAATATTCCAGTTCACCATATAATTGTTAGGCAATACAGTAAACTGATGAACAATACTTTGGCCGGATGCATCACTCAATTTAAATTCAATTTGTTGGCTTCCATCAGCATTTTTGGTAATATCTGAAGCAGTAAAAAAGAGATTGTTTGTATTGGCTGAATTATTGTTATCTGTATTGATATTATAGCCTAAAGTATCATGTGCGCTACCTAACGTAACATCTTCCCCATTGTAAGCTTTATAATTTTTTAAAATAACTGATTGTATTCTACCACCCTTGTTAGTAAATACAACTTTCATTACTTCATTCTCAATAGTGTCGAAACGGGGTACACCAATGGCAGCAGTAGCAAAATTACCGGCAGAAGTTTGCTTCATTAAAGAATCTTGGTGAAGAGAATCTTGCAACAATTTTTGCGGATTTTCAGCTGCACGCATGGCATTAACATGTGCAATAGAATCTTGCACATGTTTTTCTTGCTTCAGTAACTCTTGCTGTGCTTTGTTATTGTACCAAAAGAAACCAAAAAATAAAATGGCTAGTAATCCAAAACCAATAATGGTATTCTTGTCAAAATTCATATTTTTAAAAATATTGAGCGGCAAAGGTAGGGTTTGCAATGTAAAGCACCATTGTAAACCCCCAAATATTAGTACAAGTGGGTGATTTAAGACCCATAACAGCAATCATATTATAAAAATAAAACAATTAATCACCTATTCTTTTTCTATCTGCCCCCGGGCGGACAATACTCCCTTAAATAACGAGTGTATAGGTTCATTAAATGTTCGCGAGTACCAGGGCCTTCCGAAATACTGTGGGTTCTGTTCGGATAGCTCATCATATCGAATTGTTTACCATATTTTACTAACTCATTAATCAGTAATTCCATATTCTGATAATGTACGTTATCATCGCCTGTGCCATGAATAAGTAATAAATGGCCTTGTAAATTTTTAGCGTAAGTTAAAGGTGAACCAGCTTTAAAGTCGGCACTATCTTCCTGAGGAAGCCCCATATAACGTTCCTGATAAATATTGTCATAAGTAAACTGGCTGGCTACCCCGGCTATCGCTATACCAGTTTTGTAAATATCAGGATATTGAAACATTAAGTTTTGTGTTGCAGAGCCACCACCGCTCCAACCCCATACCGCAATTCGGGAAGTATCTACAAATGGCCACTGCAAAATTTGTTTAGCAGCATCGGCTTGATCATTAATATTCACACGGCCAATTTTTCGATAAATGCATTTACGCCATTCGCGCCCCTTAGGAACAGGCGTACCCCTATTATCGATAGAAATATAGATATACCCATCTTTTGCCATATTACCATTGTATAAAAAATTATATGCTATACCGTATTCATCTTTTACATTTTGTCCCCAGGGCTCAGTATATACATAAAATACTACAGGATATTTTTTTGTAGAATCAAAATGCTCTGGCATTACCTTCCAACCATCCATGCTTATGCCTTCTCTATTTTTGATGGTAAAAAATTGCACGTTTGAACTACCAGAATCAGCTTTTGCTATTGCCTCATTTACCAAATTACCATCTAAACCATTATGATTGGGTAAGGAAATCCATTCACGAACATAAGGTGTATAATGATTGGAAAAAATATGTTCTGCAAAAAGCGCATTGGGCGATACTGCATATTCATGAAAACCATTTTGATTAGCCGGTGAAATACGTTCAGCGGGTTGTGCTCCATTTAGTTTAGTACGATACAAATATTTTTGCGTAGCATTATTAGGTGAAGCCAAGAAATAAACATATCCATTTTTTTCGTCAATTGCACTAATACCCATTACATCAAAATTACCATTGGTAATTTTAGTAACTGTTTTTCCATCACGGCTTATACTATACAAATGTCTCCATCCATCTTGTTCACTGGCCCACATAAATGCTTTACCGTTATTTAACCAATCCCAACCGCCATATGAATAATCTTCGTCCCACAAGGCCAAAACATCAATCCAGGCGCTGTCCGTTTCATGATAAATTGTTTTGGGCTGACCGGTTTTTATGTTACACAATAAAATATCGGAAACATTTTGCTTGCGATTTAAATGTTGCAATATAATTTCATCACTATTGTTTGCCCACTCCATTCTGGGTACATAAGATTGTAAAACAGGATCAGTTGGAATATTCATCCAATTAGTTTTAGCAGTGCTTATATCAACAACGCCTATTTTAAAAGGAGAAGGTGCGATACCTGCAATAGGATATTCTACCGGTTTAATAAAAGGATAAGCAGAATCGGTATTATTAATCATTAAATAATTGGGTGTATTCTTAGCATTAATTTGCCAATAAGCAATTTTAGTACCATCGGGACTCCAACGAAAGCCATCGCGACAAAAAAATTCTTCTTCATAAACCCAATCGAAAGTACCATTAATTAAATAACGATTACCATTCGTAGTTAATGGTTTTATGGTATTATTATTTAAATCTTCTACATAAATATTGTGTTCGCATACATAAGCCACTTTATTGCCATCGGGCGAAAACTTTGCAAACATGAGTGATGATGCAGGTTTCCCTTTACCAAGTTGTTTCAAATTTTTCGTAACTAAATTTAATACCCAGTAATCACCACGTGTATCATAACGCCAAACCTTTTTTGAATTTGTATAGATAAGTAATTTTTTTTCATCATTACTAAAGAAGAAATTACGGACATGCAGTGGCTGTGATTGCCCTGCAGGAGTTAACTCGGCTTCTGACACTAAAACATTGCTTTGCATGGAAGGAAATGCAGTAGCAATAATATTATTATTTTCTACCGTGTACAATATATTTCCGGCTTTATTCCAATGTAAGCCATGTGGAGGTTGTGCCACAACTACCGTTAAAAAGCAAATCGTGAATATGCTTAGTAAAAATTTCATATGTATTTATTTGTTTTTTGTACGATAATGAAGTGTTATAAAGATACACTTTGCTTTCAGAACTACATTTAAATGCTAATTAAAAAGGGGAGATTCAAATTCTCCCCTTTTTTAATTAAATATACAATATTTATTATGTTATTAAATTAATGCATCTTGCACTGCCGGTGAATTTTGCTTTAATTGTTTTTTGGCTTCGTGGAATTTTTTTACTGCTTTTATAAAATGAACAAACAACGGCGCAGGCTTTTCAACAGTACTTTTTAATTCAGGATGATATTGTACACCAATAAAGAATGGATGCGAAGGAACTTCAATAATTTCAACCAAACCTGAATCGGGATTGATTCCACTGGCAATCATACCGTTTTGTTCAAATTGTTCTTTATAATCATTATTAAATTCGTAACGATGCCTGTGCCGCTCACTAATTAGAGATTGTTGATAAATTTCGAATGCTAGCGTAGCTTCTTTAATGGCACAAGGATATGCACCCAAACGCATGGTTCCACCTTTTAAAGTAACTTGTTTTTGGTGCTCCATTAAATTAATAACAGGATTGGGTGTATTTGGATCCATTTCGAGCGAATGGGCATCTTTTATGTTTAACACATTTCTGGCAAATTCAATAACAGCCATTTGCATTCCCAAACAAATACCAAAAAAAGGCAACTTATTTTCGCGGGCATATTGTACAGCAATTATCTTTCCATCAATACCCCTACTGCCAAAACCGGGAGCTACCAATAATCCGTCTAAACCTTCTAATTTTTCTGCTACATTTTCTTTCGTAATATGTTCGCTATGCACATTTACTACTTGCACTTTTACTTCATTTGCTGCACCTGCATGAATAAAACTTTCTAATATAGATTTGTATGCATCTTGTAATTCAATGTATTTACCAATTAAACCAACGGTAACTTTTCCTTTAGGATATTTAATTTTATCTATATATGAAATCCAATCATCTAATTTGGGTTCTTGTTTAGAAGTGATTTGCAGTTTATTCATGCAAATAACATCTAACTCTTCACTTTGCATGAGTAATGGTACTTCATAAATTGAACCCGCATCCATAGCTTCAATAACGGCTTCTTTTTTTACATTACAGAATAAGGCAATTTTTCTTTTTATATCGTCATTCAGTGGCTCTTCAGTTCGGCAAACAATAATATCGGGATGCACACCCGTTTCGCTCAGCATTTTAACACTGTGTTGCGTGGGTTTTGTTTTGAGCTCTTTAGCAGCCTTTAAATATGGAATAAGCGTTAAATGCACAACTACTACATCTTCCTCAGGTAATTCCCACTGAATTTGACGCACTGTTTCAATAAAAGGTAAACTTTCTATATCGCCAACCGTACCGCCAATTTCGGTAATAACAATATCGTACTTGCCATCTTTTCCCAATAAAAGCATTCTTCGTTTTATTTCATCGGTAATATGCGGAACCACTTGCACTGTTTTTCCGAGGAAGTCGCCGGCTCGTTCTTTGTTAATAACTGTTTGATAAATTCTTCCTGTTGTTACATTATTGGCTTGTGAGGTGTAAATATTTAAGAAACGTTCGTAATGGCCTAAATCCAAATCGGTTTCGGCACCATCTTCCGTAACATAGCATTCGCCATGTTCGTAAGGATTTAATGTACCCGGATCAACATTGATGTAAGGATCAAACTTTTGTATAGTAACACTAAAACCACGAGCTTGCAACAATTTTGCCAAGCTGGCAGCTATAATTCCCTTTCCCAAACTGCTTGTTACACCACCGGTAACAAATATATATTTAGCCATAATAAATGGATGTTTTTCACACATTTATACAATTGTAGCAACAAAATAGCGGTAAGTACAATTTTTTTGAATTGAGCTACTACTACTTAGAATGCTGAATATTGTTTAGTTTTTAGACCTGAAGAGAGTGGAAAAAAATGAATAGAGTCACTCTTGAAGGTCGCACAAACCTAAGGCATTTTTTTGGCTCAGAAAAATACCATTGCAAAAATTAAACAGTTCATTGTAATTTGTGTTAAAGAACAGCGCTTATTATGGCTTTTAGAATATATCGTAAAATAGAGAAAGTGAAAAAAATCCATGATTGAGCCAATGAATCACTAAGTAAAATTTTTAACCAAAATAAAGCTTTATGAAAAAAATTTTGTACTTAGCCGGTGCAGCCATGCTAACAGCCTTATTGTTAAGTGCCACCTTTAAAACAAAAGCACCCGCCCCATTAACACCTGAATGTTATATTAGTTGTTTTACAACTGAAACGCGTCAATTAATTGAATTAGATGCAGCAAAACCGGGATTTGGAAAACTACACCCTAACCCCATTATTTTACAAAATTATACAGCATTGGGTGAAACCATTCATTATAAAACTGCTGATGGAAAAATGGCTTCAGGCTATTTTATTAAAGCCAAAAAACCTACTGATAAATGGTTATTAGTTTTTCAAGAATGGTGGGGATTAAACGATAATATTAAAAATGAAGCCGATAAATTGTACTCAGAACTAGGTGATGTGAACGTTTTAGCACCTGATATGTATGATGGTAAAGTGGCAACAACCCCAGATAGTGCTATGGTTTATATGCGTAATGCTAACGCCGACCGCCTTGATGCTATTGTAAATGGTGCCATTGGTTACGCCGGTAAAAATGCAAAAATATATACCATTGGCTGGTGCTTTGGAGGTGGATGGAGTTTACAGGCGGCATTATTAGCTGGCAAACAAGCAGCCGGTTGTGTTATGTATTATGGGCGCCCGGAAAATAATATTGATCGTTTAAAACAATTGAATTGTGATGTGATAGGTTTCTTTGCTAATCAAGACCAAGGAATTAACCCACAAGTGGTAACTCGTTTTGAAGATGATATGAAAGCAGCCGGCAAAAAACTTACCGTTTACAGATACAATGCAGGACATGGTTTTGCAAACCCATCTAACCCTATTTATAATAAAGAGGCTGCTGCAGATGCAAATGCGAAAGCACTGGCATTTTTGAAATCACATTAATCAAGGCCGTTTATTAAAAGCAAAGCCCGGATAATTGAATCCGGGCTTTTTAATGTAATGTATTGTAATATTATTTCAATTCTAAAATAACTGCTTGATAAGGTTCCAGCGACAATGTTTTTCCGGGAATGAATGTATTATAATTATTGATTAATGGTACAGGTTTTATTTGCATACCTGCCGGCAAATCCCAACCAACTCTATCTTTACTAAAGTTCAGTACAACCAACATTTTTTTAGCACCTTCACCACGAGTATAGGCATAAATTTTTGGATTATCGGGATCTAACAACTGGTATTTTCCATAAACCAATACATCCTTATGCAATTTGCGTAGCAGTACCATTTTCTTAAAATAGTTGAGGCAAGAGTTAGGGTCTTTAGCCTCATCTTCAACATTTACCGTAGTATAATTGGGATTTACTTTTATCCATGGTGTTCCTGTTGTAAACCCTGCATTAGGTGAATTATTCCACTGAAAAGGTGTACGGCTGTTATCGCGGGCAGAAATTTTTTGTGCATTCAGGAATTCTTGCAAATTACCCCCCTTTAATTGTATTTGCTTATACATATTAATGGTTTCAATATCACGGTAATCTTCAATTTTGTCGAATTTAATATTACTCATTCCTAACTCATCACCGAAATAATAATAAGGGGTAGCTCGCATGGAAAGTAAAAAAGTAGTTAGCATTTTTGAAGATGGCTCTCTAAATTCAGGGCTGTCATTACCCCAACGTGAAACCATTCTGGGTTGATCATGATTTCCTAAATAAATAGTGCCCCAACCTTTATTTGCAAACACGCTATCCCATTCTGTGTATATTCTTTTAAATCCCGGTAATTTATAACCATTTGGATCGGGTGTTTTAAATTTCCCCGGTAAGTATCCATAATTCACACCATCAAAATTGTAAAGCATATTTAATTCATGGCGATCTGCATCAACAAAATCATTGGCTGTAGCCAAGGTTACACCGGCACCTTCCGCAACAGACATATCGTTGTATTTACTCAATACTTCAGCATTCATTTCGCGTAAGTAGGTATGTAAGTTCGGACCACTGGCATAATACTGTGCCCAATCACCATTGTATTTTTCTTTTAATATTTCGGGAGTAATAACAGGAAAGCTGGTATCTTTTGAAATGAAAGGAATAACGTCCATTCTAAAACCATCAATACCTTTGTTAAACCAGAATTTCATAATATTGAAAATCTCTTCGCGCACTTTAGGATTTTCCCAATTTAAATCGGGTTGATATTGACTGAAATAATGAAGGTAATATGAATTTGTGGGTGCATTAAATGTCCAAGCACTTCCATCTACATCAAAAAAACCCTGACGAAAAGGGGGTTTACCTTTTTCAGCAGGCCACCAATGGTAATATTCGTAATATGGATTTTTTCTGCTTTTCCTGGCTTCAATAAACCATGGATGTTGGTCGCTGCTATGGTTTGCCACTAAATCCAATACCAATTTGATACCTCTTTCATGCATACCTTGCAATAAAGTATCAAAATCGGCCATGGTACCAAATTCTTTCATAATGGCTTCATAGTTACTTATATCATAACCATTATCTTTATTAGGCGACTCAAAAATGGGATTCAACCACACTACATCAATGCCCAAACTTTTAATATAATCGAGTTTTGAAATTATACCCTTTAAATCACCTATACCATCACCATTGCTATCTTTAAAACTGCGGGGATATATTTGGTAAACAACCACTTCTTTCCACCAATCATTTTTTTTATTTCCGGAAGAATCAACATCTGACTTTTGTTGACTTGAGTTATTGCTACATGATGAAAAAAATAATGATATGGCGGCTAATGAGCAAAGCATAAAATATTTCATAAGGTTACAGTTAAAGGGTAAGGAAATGAGCCACTGTTATACTTAACAAAACATTGCTTAATAAGGCATTACATTATACAACTATTAAGCAATAAAACTGTGTAAAGTTAGCGCAATTAAAATACTTCACCAATGTTCACATAAAAGCCACCGGAGCCATTTTTACCGAAGCCATAATCAACACAAAGATTAGTGCCTGAATGTTTATTTAATTTTACACGAATACCTAAGCCATAGCCCGGCAAAAGCGTATTGTATTGTTGCGAAAGATCACCTGAAAAATTTTCAACATTGGCAAAAACAACACCACCAATTAAACCATTACGGGTAATACGATAACGGTATTCTCCTTCTAAGTAAACCATATTTTTCCCACGAAAACGTCCTTGAATATATCCCCTACCGGTATTGTATTGATCATCCCAACCTGTACTTGGCAATAACAAATATGGTGGTGTACCTGCAACTGTTAACCAGTTGTAACTCCATAATGCCAGTGTATTTTTAGAATATTTATGCGGAAAAGGCAAATACTTTCGTACATCAACTAAAAGTGATTGATAGTTGGGGTTGCCACCCATCCATTCCATACTATTACGCCAAACAAAATTTGCATATAAGCCCTGTGAAGGGTTTATTTGATTTTCGCGATTATCATATAAAAACTTTAATACCGGCCCCGAAGCAATTTCATAATGCCCCAATTCATTTGTAATAATTGTATTAATTCGGCGTGTAGCAGGGTTTAAAGCACGAATATTCCAAAACTGATCATAATAATAACCTATGCCTGCATAAATATTTTTCCCTACTGTCATAAGTACACTTTCGTGCAGTTTCAACCCTATAAAATCAATTGTATGCCCTTTATTGGGATCAGTTCTTCCACCTAAACCGTAAATGCTGGATGGATAATCGATGAATCGATTATCAGAAACAATATTGAATTTATCATTCTTGGTCCAAATATCAATTACCAAAGGCACTATGGTTTGTTGGTATTGAGAATAGGTTACACTTGTAGTAATACTTGAAATTTTGTTAGACCCATTATTGAAATAACCCACATTAGCACTAATAATCCCTGCAAATCCGGTTTGCAAAGTGTAACCAACAGCTGGAACAATGGCTAAATTGTATTTGTGTTCGGGACGAATATTAGAAGAATCTTCCGTATGCTTTTTGTGAAATAATTTATGTGTAACATCAACCAAATCACGCTCTAAAGAACTGTCAACTCCTTTATAAACCGATCGAACCGCTGCACTTGAATTAAAAGTAGTTTGAGAATGAGCGCAAACATTCATCAATAAAAAAAATAATATTAAAACGATATATGAATACTTTCTACTCAAACAGGCAATTTTTTTTGATAGACAATTTTTTATAAAAATGGTTTAAGAAAATGTTGTTAAGCCTCATTTCTGCTTTAGGCAATAACAAAAAGTTTTACATATCATCCAAAATTTTTTTATAACTGGTTACAATACCTTTAATTAAGGATGAACTAAAACCTTGGTGCTCCATTTCATTTAAACCTGCAATGGTACATCCTTTAGGAGTGGTTACCTTATCAATTTCTTGTTCAGGATGGGTATTATTTTGCAATAACAATTCAGCAGCACCTTTAACAGTTTGTGCTGCAATGAGTGATGCAACTGATGCGCTAAACCCTATTTCAATCCCACCTTGAATATTGGCTCGAATGTAACGCATAGCATAAGCGGTACCACATGCGCCCAAAACTGTGGCGGCATCCATTAATTTTTCTTCAATAAAAACAGTTTTTCCCAGTTTATTGAATAAATCAGTGACAAATGCAGTTTGTTGCACAGAAGCATTATAACTGCTAATACAGGTTAAACTTTGTTGTATAGCAATAGCGGTATTCGGCATTGCCCTGAATAAAGCAAACTGATTACCTATTACCTCTTGAATATCTTTTATCCAAACGCCGGTAGCAACGCTAATTAACACATGTTTATTAGGCAATAAATGTGGTTGCAATTGTTGCAACACATCGTGCATTTGAAAAGGCTTAATGGCAAAAATTATATAATCGGCCCATTGAACGGCTTGTGCATTATCAGACAATATTGTAACACCTTTTTGTTGAAATAATTTAAGTGTATCAATATTTCGCTTGGTAATACAAAGGTTATTCGGAGTAACAAAACCACTGGTTAGCAGGCCTTCTGCAATTGCTGTACCTAAGTTTCCTCCGCCAATAATAGTAATTTTAAATGGTGCTTGCATATCAATTTTTACTTATAATATAGTAATGAATTCAAGATATCATATTCATTCTTTTCCTAAAAATACTTTCCATTTACTAAATAGTTGCGTACATAATCATCTACACCTTCCTCCAAACTATAAAAAGGCTGGTGATAACCCGCCTGTTTAAGTTTTTGCATATTGGCTTCTGTAAAATATTGATACTTATCGCGTATATCAGTGGGCATATCAATAAACTGAATGTTGGGACTTTGGTTAATAGCCGCAAATGTTGCTTTAGCTAAATCGTAAAATGTTCGGGCTTTTCCGGTTCCTAAATTATATAACCCATTATTTGCAGGTAACCATTTACCGGTAAGCATCTCTTGCATCATCCAGCTAATTACTGCAATCACATCTTTCACATATACAAAGTCACGCAATTGTTCTCCATCTTTATACTCAGGCTTATGACTTTTAAACAATTTTACAAAACCCTGATTTTGTATTTGGTTAAATGAATGAAAAATTACACTGGCCATTCTTCCTTTATGATATTCATTAGGTCCGTAAACATTGAAAAATTTTAAGCCGACCCAATAAGGCGGTTGTTGATGCTTTGTAAAAGCTTGCTCTAATGCCCATTTATCAAATTCATTTTTGCTAACACCATATGGATTGAGTGGTTGTAGTTTAGAAACAATGGCATGATCATCATTATACCCTAAGTGACCATCGCCATAAGTGGCAGCCGAAGAAGCATAAATTAACGGCACTGAATTGACGGTACAGTATTGCCAAACATCTTGTGAGTATTGCACATTTAAAGTTTCGTGAACGGCATAATTAAATTCAGTAGTATCGGTACGTGCACCTATATGCAAAAACATGTTTACTTTGGGTTGAATTTCTGCCAACCAATCAAACAAACTCAATCTTTCAACCGTAGTTAAAAATTGTTTTGATTCCCAATTCTTTCTTTTTTGTTCAACACCAAAATCATCCACCAAAACAATATTTGCAATTCCTGCATTATTAAGTTGCTGAACAAGGCATGATGCTATGAAACCGGCTGCACCGGTTACAATAATTATTTCTTGATTTTTTTTTACAATATTATTTGCCATTATTGTATTAATTTTCCAATTGCATTTTCATATAATTCTTTCCACGCATTAATGCTACCCCAATTTTCATTATTTACGCTAACAATATCATTTGTTACTTTTCCTATTTTGTAAACCGGCACATTTAATTCATTGGCTAATTGCTGAATACCGGGCCATTGAATAGCTGAACAGGTAATTACAGCGCGGCCTTGTGCTTCGCCCATCCAAAAGGCATCATTACGCAAATGTTGAAATTCAGTTTTAGACACCTCAAATCCTAATGAGCGATTAAATCCTTTTTCCATTAATGTAATAATCAATCCGCCTTCACTAATATCGTGAGCACTTAAGATTGCATGATTTTTAATTAATTGCAACAGAAACCGCTGCATCCGTAATTCTTCTTCCAAATTAAAATAAGGTGCAGGAGAAAAGTATTGCTTTCTTATTTTATGCAAATATTCTGATGAACCGATATCATTTACTTGATGACCTACTAATACTATAACATCATCAACATTTTTGAAATCGAGTGTCATTCTATTTTTAAAATCATCAATTATACCAACCATACCTATGGTAGGTGTGGGATAAACAGGACCATCGGGATTTTGATTATAAAAACTTACATTACCACCGGTAACAGGTGTATTAAAAGCCCTACATGCATTACCCATGCCTTTGATGGCTTCAACAAATTGATAATAAACCTCAGGATCATAAGGGTTGCCAAAGTTTAAACAATTGGTTAGACCTAGGGGCTCACCACCGGAACACACAATGTTGCGAGCAGCCTCAGCAACAGCAATGGAACAACCGATATAAGGATTGGCAAAAACGTACTTACTATTACAATCTACCGTCATAGCCAATGCCTTACCGGTACCTTTGGCTAAAACCACAGCAGCATCACTGGGGGCATTGGTACTTGCATTGGCTGTGCCAACCATACTATCATACTGCTCGGCCACCCATTTTTTGCTGGCTATGTTAGGAATTTGAATTAATGCTTTAGTGGTTGATTGCAGGTCGGTAATATCATTGATGCTATTGATGTCAAAATTTTCAATATTTGATAAATAAGCAGGTTTTTTGTATTCACGGTCGTATTGAGGTGCCCCCCCACCCAACACCAATGATTCTGCGGGGATAACTGCTTCCAAATTACCATGGTAATAAAAATGCAATAAACCATCATTGGTAACTTCACCAATGTTACTGACACTTAAATCCCATTTTTCAAAAACCGCTATAACTTCCGCTTCACGGCCCTTTTCCACTACCAACAACATTCTCTCCTGGCTTTCGCTTAATAGTAATTCCCAGGCTTTCATGTTTTGTTGGCGCGTAGGCACTTTATCTAAATCAATACGCATACCAACACCCCCTTTGGCACTCATTTCGGAGGTTGAGCAAATAATACCGGCAGCCCCCATATCTTGCATACCTACAACAGCACCTGTTTCAATTACTTCCAAACAGGCCTCTAATAATTTTTTTTCTTGAAAAGGGTCACCCACTTGCACGGCAGGCAATTCTTCCACACTTTCTTCTGTAATATTAGCACTGGCAAAACTGGCACCGCCAATGCCATCTTTCCCCGTAGCACTTCCTACATAAAATACCGGATTACCAACTCCTTTTGCAGTTGCACTTACCATTTTATTGGCTTTCACAATACCAACACTCATGGCATTTACCAATGGATTGGTATGATAGCAATCTTCAAAATAAACTTCACCCGCCACCGTAGGAACTCCAAAACAGTTACCATAATGGCCAATGCCTTTTACAACGCCTTTTAGCAGTCGTTGGGTTTTGGCATCGGTTAAATTACCGAATCGTAAACTATTTAAGGAAGCAATGGGGCGAGCACCCATGGTAAAAATATCGCGTTGTATACCGCCTACTCCGGTAGCTGCACCTTGAAAAGGCTCAATTGCAGAAGGATGATTATGACTTTCTATTTTAAATACAACACCGTAACCGTTACCCATATCCATTAAACCCGCATTTTCTTCGCCTGCGGCAACCAACATTCTGCCACCTTCGCGAGGCAATGTTTTTAACCACTTAATTGAGTTTTTATAACTACAATGTTCACTCCACATGGCACTGAAACAACATAGCTCAGTAAAGTTGGGTGTACGAGAAAGTTTTTGTTGAATTAATTCAAATTCTTCTTCAGTTAAACGAAGTTGTTGGGCAGTTGTAACGGTTATTTCCATTGCATTAATTGTAAAGAATATGAGAGTTGATTTACCTAAATATGGTGCAAAGGTAATGCAAAGCAATGGAAGCCGACCAATGTAAGATGCCAGCTATAAAAAAGTAACAAAACTATAAAAACAAGTTACACTGCAGTGGAAGCAATTTGTTCATATACCTCCATTAATTCAACATCATCCACCTCACTTCTTAACTCTTCAGAAAGCAGTGGCACTAATTGATGCAAATAACGTTCATTGCTGCTTTTGCCGGAAATGGCATCCATCCAAAACATTTTGTTCATATACCTGCTTTTTAGCATAGTATAACTCCAAACAAAACTTTCTGCTTCGGAAGAAAGCCCATTTTTGGTAATATCAATTTTTTGCTGAATTAGCTTTTCAGAAAGCTTAACTACTAAACCGGCCAGTTTAATTTTGGGGGAATATGGCCGTTGACGGAACCATGGTTTTACAAATAACATAACTTTTGGTTTTACAGATGGATTTGGATAAAGTTATAATTAAAAAAAATTAGTATATAATTTGTCTAATATACTATTTATTTTAATTCAAACAAAAAAACTTTACCAAATTAGATGTCAAAACTGAGCAAAAACCACGCCAAAAGTTAAGGAAATTAAGAGGCAATTCTACTGAATTGCTCAACTAACTCATCATCAGACAAGTAGGAATTTAATTCATCTGCTATATATGGTACTAATTTCTTTAGGTAACGTTCATTGCTACTGCAAGGTGCCACATCAACCCAATAAACTTTATACATATACCTGCTTTTCAACATGCTGTAATTCCAAATAATGCTTTCCGTAGCATCAGCAACCTTTCCAACCTGCCCCTCATATTTCTGCTGAATAATTCGTTCAGTAATGGATAAAACTAATTTAGCAAACCGTATTTTCTTACAGAATTGCTCTTTTTTAAACCAGGGTCGAAAGTACAATAGCATAAAACCAGTTTTAAGTTTATCTGAATGTTAGCATTATCATCAAACATTTATTTGAGTGCTGTTTTTAAGAAATACACTTATGAATTATTGAAAACACACACCCAAGGCACAGTATAGGTGGTTCTTCATAGAATAAAGGGTGAAAAAAGCTAAAGACACATTAAAACAAAAGCAAAATGTATATGTAATAAAAAATATGCTATTAAAAAAACATTTGTATTTCAGCATATAACGCTCACTAATTCAAATTATTGTGGTTATTTAAAAAAATGCTTTACAACAATAAAGGCAGTACTACGGAATAAGCAGTTTATTCAATACATTTATCATGTATTTTTTTTTAAAATGAACCTTAATGGAAACTGGCGACCCTTCTATTTTAAATGACTTAGTTAGCGTAAAAATGCCATTTGGAAAGTATAAAGATGTTTTAATCTGCAATTTACCCATGCCTTATTTAGAATGGTTTGCAAAAAAAGGTTTTCCAAAAGGAAGGTTGGGAACTTTATTGGCCACCATGTATGAAATTAAATTAAATGGGCTAACCCATTTATTAAACCCCATCAAATAAGCCGGAATTACCTACTAAAACAATGCAAATTAAGGCAGAAAATATTACATTTTTTTCAATACATAAAAACATTAAAAATTATTATATATTTATAAAATTGCCGAAAAACTATTTTTTTTTGAATGAAACAGAAAATATTTTGATTTTTTTTAGAAAGATTCGTTTATTTTGTAGCTCAAAATTCAAAAAATATGTCATTACGATTTCAGGCAATTAACGACTTATCAAATCAAACAAATGATGTTGAGGTAAGTAGCCGTAAAATTTCTACCATTTTTGGCGAGAACGTTTTTACACTAAAAACAGCCAGAGAATATTTAAGTGATGAAGCCTACAAGAGTTTATTAGCCAGCATTAAAGGCGGGAAAAAAATTGACAGGGCAGTTGCCGGTTCAATTGCAAATGGTATGCGTGCATGGGCTGAAAGTAAAGGCGTAACACACTTTACACACTGGTTTCAACCACTTACAGGTACTACTGCCGAAAAGCATGACAGTTTTTTTACTATTAAAAGTGATGGAACAGCCTTGGAACAATTTGACGGGGATGCATTAATTCAGCAAGAACCGGATGCATCTTCTTTCCCCAGCGGCGGATTAAGGGCTACTTTTGAAGCAAGAGGATATACTGCCTGGGATCCCTCATCACCTGCGTTTATTATTGAAATTGGTTCCGGAAAAACCCTTTGTATTCCAACCATTTTCGTGTCATATACCGGCGAATCATTAGACTATAAAGCACCTTTATTAAAAGCATTAGAAGCGTTGAATAAAGCGGCAGTTGAAGTTTGTAATTATTTTGATAAAAATGTTACTAAAGTTACCGCTACATTAGGCTGGGAACAAGAATATTTCATTATAGATGAGCGTTTGGCCAACGCAAGACCCGATTTGGTTCAGTGTGGACGAACAGTATTTGGTGCTGCACCTGCAAAAGGGCAACAATTAGAAGACCATTATTTCGGATCAATTCCTGAAAGGGTTTACCACTTTATGCGCGATTTTGAAAATGAATGCTATAAACTGGGCATTCCTTTAAAAACTCGCCATAACGAAGTGGCACCCTCACAATTTGAAGTGGCACCCATTTTTGAAGAAGTAAGTGTTGCAGTTGACCACAATGCTTTATTAATGGATGTAATGGACCGTGTTGCACGCCGCCACAAATTAAAAGTATTGATACATGAAAAACCATTTGCAGGTATTAATGGAAACGGTAAACACAATAACTGGAGCATGGCTACCGATACAGGTGTAAACTTGTTATCGCCGGGCAAAACACCCAAAACCAATTTAATGTTCCTAACATTTTTTGTGAATACCATTAAAGCGGTGCATGATTATGCCGATTTACTTCGTGCTTCTATTGCCTCTGCAGGCAACGACCATCGTTTAGGCGCAAATGAAGCTCCACCGGCCATTATTTCTGTTTTTGTTGGTCAGTATTTATCTAAAGTACTAAACGAAATAGAAACAAGGGTAAGCGATAAGTTTGATGAACAGGATGAAGCCATTCTTAAATTAGATATACATCGCTCTATTCCGGAGTTAATGTTGGATAATACTGATAGAAACCGTACATCGCCTTTTGCATTTACCGGAAACAAATTTGAATTTAGAGCTGTAGGCTCTTCGGCAAATTGTGCTAATCCCATGACGGTGCTAAATGTGATTATGGCTGAAACACTTCAACAATTTAAAAAAGATGTAGATGCATTAATTGAAAAAGGCGATAAAAAAGAAATTGCCATTATGCAAACCATTCAAAAATATATTGTTGAAAGTAAGAATGTGTTATTTGAAGGCGATGGTTACAGCGAAGCATGGCACCATGAAGCTGAACGCAGAGGTTTACCTAATGTACCAACTACTCCTTTAGCGTTAGATGCAATGGTAACAAGTAAAGCTAAACATTTATTTGAAAAAAATAATGTATTCTCGGTAGCTGAATTGGAAGCACGCCACGAAATTGAATTGGAAAAATATATCAAAAAGGTTCAAATTGAAGCCAGAATAATGGGCGATTTAGCCTTAAACCATATTATTCCTACTGCTATTAAATATCAAAACGAATTACTGCAAAATATAAATGGATTAAAAGCGGCAGGTTTACCGGAAAGCCATTATAAAACACAATTAGAAATTTTAAATAAAATAAGTGAGCACGTACAAATTGTGTATGAAAAAGTACATGCTTTAGTTGAAGCCAGAAAAATTGCGAATAATATTGAAAATACAAGAACTAAGGCCATAGCCTATTGCACACAGGTTAAAGAAACGTATTTTGATGTTATTCGATACCACGTTGATAAATTAGAAGCTTTGGTAGATGATGAACATTGGAGTTTACCGAAATACAGAGAATTATTATTCTTACGATAATAAGTCTACTGCTATCTTCTAAAAAAACTGCGTTCCAATAAATAGAACGCAGTTTTTTTTATCTACCCTAACTAATGAATAAATCCATCCAATATTTTTCATGAAATTATATTTAACCCGCTTTTTTCTCGTTTCACCGAAAATTCAATAACAACAATAAATCCCTTTGTAGCTTTAATGTCACTAATGAAACATTTATTCATTAAACTAAACAGCATTTGTATGAAAAAAATTTTTATTGTATTAATTATTTTCACCATTGGCTTTGCAGGCAAAACCATGGCACAGCGCGGTGGCTTTGACCCTGCCCAAATGAAAGCAAGACAAATTGAACAACTTAAATCTTCAAATCTGAATTTAACAGATGTACAAATGGATTCAATAGTTTCCATTAATATGGATATGATGCAACAAATGCGTGGAATGCGCGATTTAAGCCCTGATGAGCGAATGAGTAAAATGAAAGAATTAAATGAGTTAAGATTGAAACGTTGGACTGCAGCTTTAAACAACGATAAAGCATTGGCACAGAAAGTAGAAGATTTTTATGAACAGCAACGGAAACAAAGAATGCAAAATCGTGGTCAACAATAGTTTTTACACTTTTAGCGAAACTTACCCCCGCTTGTTTTAGATATGTTCTAATGTAATAAACCCTCCTTGTATTGGAGGGTTTATTTTTATAATGATGTAATATTGATTGGAATACTATTGCATCTTAAAGGTATCTAAGAATTTAGTAGTGAAATTACCACTTCTGAAATCTTCATTTTTCATTAGTTGTAAATGAAAAGGAATAGTGGTTTTAACACCTTCAATTACATATTCGCTTAAGGCACGATACATGGTATCAATAGCTTCTTCGCGGGTTTGTGCTACGGTAATTAATTTTCCAATCATAGAATCGTAGAATGGCGGAATAACATATCCTGCATAAACATGGCTATCTACTCTTACACCATGTCCACCGGGTGTATGTAAAGTAGTTATTTTACCGGGTGAAGGTCTGAAATCATTGTAGGGATCTTCCGCATTAATTCTACATTCAATAGCATGCATTTGAGGGAAATAGTTCCGTCCGGAAATACGTTCGCCTAAAGCAATTTTTATTTGTTCTTTAATTAAATCATGGTTAATTACTTCTTCAGTAACGCAATGTTCAACTTGAATACGCGTATTCATTTCCATGAAGTAAAAATTGCGGTGTTTGTCAACCAAAAATTCAATGGTACCAACGCTTTCATAATTAATGGCAGAAGCAGCTTTAATAGCAGCAGCTCCCATAGCTTCCCTCAGTTCGGGGGTCATGAAAGGTGAAGGAGATTCTTCAACCAATTTTTGGTGACGCCTTTGAATGGAACAATCGCGCTCACTTAAATGGCAAACTGTTCCATATTGGTCGCCAGCTACCTGAATTTCAATATGACGAGGCTCTTCTACAAATTTTTCCATATAAACCCCATCATTTTTAAAAGCAGCTCCTGCTTCTGCTTTCGCAGTATTATATGCGCGTTCCATTTCACTTTCTTCCCAAACAATACGCATACCCTTTCCTCCCCCGCCGGCAGTAGCTTTTAACATTACAGGATAACCAATCTCTTTGGCTAATGATTTTGCTTGTTCAATACTCTCTAACAAACCGCCACTTCCGGGAACAACCGGAACCCCTGCTTTAATCATTGTTTCTTTGGCGGTAATTTTATCACCCATGGCGTTAATCATGTCGGGAGTAGGGCCAATAAATTTTATGCCATGGTCAGCACAGATTTGTGAAAACTTAGCATTTTCTGCCAAAAAACCATAACCCGGATGTATGGCATCTGCATTGGTAATTTCTGCAGCAGCCATTATATGGGGTATATTTAAATAAGATTCTGAACTGGCAGGTTTACCGATACAAACCGCTTCGTCGGCAAAACGTACATGAAGGCTGTCTTTATCGGCAGTTGAATAAACAGCTACCGTTTTTATACCCATTTCTCTACAGGTTCTAATAACTCTTAAAGCAATTTCACCCCTGTTAGCAATTAATATTTTTTTGAACATTGTTTAAAATTGTACAATTGATAAAAACAAATAATTTAAAAGTTTGCTGTATGGTCAATCATAAAGCATAGCAAAACAATGAAATGTTTCAGCTATCTAACCCTTGAAATTCCATTGAAACAGGAATAATATTTTAACTGGGCTGCACTAAAAACAAGGGCTGATCATATTCCACCGGCGTACTATCTTCCACTAAAACTTTTACAATTGTACCTTTTACCTCACTTTCAATTTCATTAAACAGTTTCATAGCTTCAATAATACAAACAACAGTTCCTATTTCAACTTCACTGCCTACCTCAACAAAATTAGGTTTACCCGGAGCAGATTTTCTATAAAAAGTTCCAATCATTGGACTTTTAATGGTTAATAGCTTACTTTCATCAGATTTTGGAGTGGGTGGTGCAGCAGGTGTTGCAGGTGCGGGCGCTGCGGGCGCTTGTTGAGGTATGTTTGCAACGGGTGGAGCTACATTGTATACCTGTTGTGGTGGTGCCACATTAATTACTTGTTCTTCCTTTTGCTTAATAGTAACTTTTCCGTCCTTGTCTTCAATACTTATTTCTCCAATGTTGCTTTTATTAATAATCTTAATTAATTCGTGAATTTGTTTTAAGTCCATATTGATGTGTTTTTTGCTTAAAAAAGGGGATTTAGGTATGAAAAGTGGGGCAAAATAGGCAATTTTTGTTCAAATTAAGGGTTTTTTTGGAATTTGAAATATTTATGACCACAATAAAAAAAACTTATAGAACAAAAATAGCCTCGCAATTTGCGAAGCTATTTTATAAAAAATGTGAATCTATTCTTTCACTCGTTCAATATAATCGCCGGTTTTGGTATTAATACGAATTAATTCACCCTCCTCCACAAATAATGGAACTTGCACGGTAGCCCCGGTTTCTATGGTTGCGGTTTTTAATGCTCTGGTTGCCGTGTCACCCCTTAAGCCGGGTTCGCAATAAGTTATTTTTACTACAATTTTTTCCGGCAATTCTGCACCTATAGGCATTTCAGTTTCGGTGTTAATGTAAACAAACACTTCAGAACCTTCTTTTAAAAATTGAGGGGAATCTATCATTTCCTCACCTAAAGTAATTTGCTCAAAAGTTTCATTATTCATTAAATTATATCCGCTCTCATCTTTATATAAATATTGAAATGCTTTCTTTTCAACCCTTACCGGATGAATTGTTTCACCACTATTCCATGTTTTTTCAATAGTGCGATTATTATCTACACCTTTTAACTTAGCCCAAACTTTTGCTGCAGCTCTAGCGGTTTTGTTTTCACCGAAATCAATTACACTATAAAGGCTACCATCTAATTTAATGATTAAGCCACGACTAATATCTGCTGTTGTTGCCATTATAAAAATTTTTAAAAGAGAATAAAATAAGACTGCAAATGTAGGAAAAGCAATTTTAATTCATAACAAGGCAAATGAAACAACTTAAATACAACATTAAAAATTTCTATAGCATTTTAAAATAAATTAGTAATGTAAGCATTGGGTAAGATTTCTTTATTTTTGCAAATCTTATTAATCTCAATTTTTTATTATGTCTGTATTAGTTAATAAAAGTTCCAGAGTTTTGGTACAAGGCTTCACAGGAACGGAAGGCACTTTTCATGCCACACAAATGATAGAATATGGTACAAATGTAGTAGGCGGTGTAACACCTAACAAAGGTGGCACTACTCACCTGGATAAACCTGTATTTAATACCGTGGCCGATGCGGTAAAAGCTACCCAAGCCAATGTTAGTATAATTTTTGTTCCCCCTGCCTTTGCTGCCGATGCAATTATGGAAGCTGCTGAAGCAGGCATTGAATTGGTTATTTGCATTACTGAAGGTATTCCGGTGCAGGACATGGTGAAAGTGAAAAATTACTTACAAGGTTCAAAAACTCGTTTAATTGGGCCCAACTGCCCCGGTGTAATTACTGCCGGCGAAGCGAAAATTGGTATTATGCCCGGCTTTATTTTTAAACCCGGCAAAATAGGTATTGTTTCCAAATCGGGTACCTTAACATATGAAGCTGCCGATCAAATTGTAAAAGCAGGTTTGGGTATTAGTACTGCAATTGGTATTGGTGGCGACCCAATTATTGGAACACCTACTGTTGAAGCAGTAAAATTACTAATGAACGACCCCGAAACTGAAGGTATTGTAATGATTGGTGAAATTGGTGGCAGTATGGAAGCTGATGCTGCTCGTTGGATTAAAGAAAATGCCAAGAAACCTGTAGTGGGATTTATTGCCGGACAAACTGCACCGGCAGGTCGCAGAATGGGACACGCCGGCGCTATTATTGGTGGTGCGGAAGATACTGCAGCAGCTAAAATGAAAATTATGAGTGAATGCGGTATTCATGTTGTTGCAAGCCCTGCCGATATTGGTAAAACCATGGCCGCAGCATTGAAAAAATAAGTTTAAATTTTCTCACATATATCCCGCCCTATCGGCGGGATTTTTTTTGTACTACCCCCAGCAATTTCTTTTTCACTAATATTGTTGCATGTACCGACTATTATTTCTTATATTGATTGGAATGTTGAATATCACAGCCTCATATGCCTATCCGTTTTTTAAATGGCATTCAGAAGACCCAAAAATTAAGATAAGTTTATTAACGCCTGAATTTTTAAGAGAAGGCGATAAAGTATTTATTGTAGGAAAAATTAAAAATACAAGTAATATTGAACTTACAGGACAAACACAATTACAAATTACCAACTATTTATCCGGCACCAGTGTAGATGGCTGGTTTACCAATAGCTTTCCTGTTCAATACTTTACTGTACCTGCCAATGATAGTGTTTTAGTCCATTTCCCCATACAAGTTCCTTATAGTTTTTACAACACTGTAAAGAGTACACTTTTCATAAAATACAACCAATATACTGATAGCACTGCAACAATTTTACCCGTGTATACCAATAGAGCATTCATTCAGCAAACATTGCTGTATAATTTTCAACAAAAAAATAATTATACCGCCAATTTAGATTCATTGTTGCAAATTTCTAATGAAAGCATTTCACCCATTGCACTCGCAATTGGTCTTAATCGGATTCCTTATTATGCCATACAAAAAAGGCTAAAAGAATTAATAAGTAGTAACCGTGAACAACCGATTGACAAAGCCCTACAAATAGTAGCCGGCAGTTTATTAAATCGAAAAGAAACATTCATTAGCAGCATTACAACAGAGAAAAAACAAGAGTCACAATTTTCAGTTACTAATTTGGGGCATTTTGATACTATACAAAAAAACATACAACACCCATTAACGGACTACTATTTGCGTGAACTAAGACTATTACAACAACCCAATGGCAGTTTTTATAAAGACAACAATGCAACCACTACCCTTTTAAACGCAAAAATTTTGTATTTATTAGCGTGCAGTTACTCATTAAACCATCATCATCATAACATACAACAAAGCATTACTAATTTAATACAACCCGGTATTAATGGGCTAAATCAACAGTTTAGCAATCCAAGCGCCACAAATACTTTTACTAGTTTATACTGCTTATTTAGCAAAGCAACTTTTCAATTTGTTACTAAATTTAGCAATACCGACTCTTTACAACTGCAATTCTTAAAGCAAAAAGCTTCTAACTTAAGCTTTCATGAACAAGCCTTATTGGCTGTAACTTTACAACAATGTAATGATACCGATGTAGTTTTCAAGACCATTATTAAGCGCTTAATTACCAAAACTAACTTTGGCGAGACTAATACATTAACCCATGCATACATCTTACAATTAATACAAAAAAATCCGGCACTATTTTCAACAAATTTTATAAATACATATCTGCAAAACATTAGTAATAATTTTTTAAAATCAGCTTCGGTTGACCGTTTTTCAACTGTTATTACCGGCGCTTCCCTGTTAAGCTTTGCTGCTAATAATCCATTCAACATTACTGCCAACATTAACAATACCGCCTTTGCGTTTAGGGAAAATAGTATTCAGGAAATACCGATTCAACAATTAGAAAATTCACCTGTTAAAATGCAACTAAACCTGCCTACAAAATCGGGCAATGATTGGTACGGAAATTTTCAATGGCAATATTTACAAAATGTTGATAACATTCCCGGAAAATTAACTAACCAAGCTATAAAAATTTCAAAAAAATTCTTTGTTAAGAATCCAAGTAAAGAAAACATTTGGGAAACTTATCAAAGCAAGGAAACATTACACATAGGCGATACCGTTATGATTGAAATAGGTGTACAAAGTAATCATACCATTACCAATTGCCTGTTAACAGACAATTTTCCTTCTTGCATAAAAATATACCGATTGGCTTCAAATATCGAAACCCATACTAATTCTGGCATTTATTCTGGCTTTCAATATAAACTTAACGTAACTTCTACAAAACAAATTATTCGATATTACGGCATAATAACAACACCCGGACAGTTTTCAGGCGGCATAGCAACCATTCAAGAAGATGAAGAAAAAATGAGCTATGCAGCTCCTACTCTTATACAAGTAGCAGAGCATAAATAAAATAACAAAACTGTTTTTATTTTTGAAGAATGGAAGTTGATTATGTAATTGTTGGACAAGGTATTGCAGGCACCATGCTAAGCTATTATTTGCTACAGCAAGGAAATACCGTTATTGTAGTAGATGAATTTAACCCTAATAGTGCCTCTCAGGTAGCCAGTGGTGTTATTAATCCCGTTACAGGCAGACGATTTGTTACAACCTGGATGATTGAAACCTTAATGCCCTTTGCACAGAAAGCCTATCAAGCATTAGAAAAGCTTTTAAACATTTCCATTATTCAACAAACTCAATTAATTGATTTTCATACAACGCAGCAAATGCAACAAGCATTTCAACAGCGTGCTAACGATGACAACACCTATGTTTCTGAATTAACAAACACCAACCATTGGCAACAATATTTTCAATACGCACATGGCATTGGCACTATTCAACCCGTTTTTCACATTCAACTACAAACCTTATTAAGCACATGGCGCAATTATCTACAACAGCAGCAAATCCTCATTCAAGAAGTATTTAGTTTACAAAATTTAACCTTATCATCAAATAGCATTACTTACAGAAATATTAAAGCAAAAGCCATAATTTTTTGCAATGGTGTACAGGCCATGCATTTACCTTATTTTAATAAACTTCCATTTGCCCCCAATAAAGGTGAAGCACTTATTTTGTATTTGCCCAATTTGCCCACTCAATACTTGTACAAACATGGCATTAGTTTAATACCCTGGCAAAATGATTTGTGGTGGGCAGGTTCTTCATACGAGTGGAGTTACAGCAATGCACTGCCTACACAAAACTTTCAACAAAAAACAATGCAGCAATTACAACAGTGGTTAAAAATGCCTTTTCAATTGCAACAACACATAGCATCTGAAAGGCCTGCTACTTTGGAACGACGACCATTTGTAGGTATGCATCCCTATTTTCCGCAAATTGGCATTTTAAACGGTTTTGGCACCAAGGGCTGCTCATTAGCACCTTATTTTGCATATGCATTAGTGCAGCATTTAACAAATGGTCATCCAATTTTAGCTGAAGCAGCCATAAACCGATTCCAAAAAATTTTACAGCCATAATTTGTTCATAAAAATTTAATATTGCTGGTTATTTGCTTTTCAAAACATTCAAAAATTCAGCAAAGTGCCACAACCAATCATCAATGCACAACAAGCTCTTCCCAACAATTCAGCTAACGTTGTGCCTTTACTACCGGCCGAAAAACAATATAATATTCCATTAAAGTATCGAAAAATGGAAAACCTACATATTGTGTTTTGGCTTTTTAAAGACATAAGTTGGTGCATGTTTTGGCGTCCACTGGGCATTGCCATGATATTTCCCACATTAATAATTTCCATCATTATTGCCTATCGCACTCGTCAATACATGTCAGAATTATGCCATAACTTAGCAATTACGGTTTGGATAAGTGCCAACTCTTATTGGATGATTAGCGAATTTCTACACTTTGATGATCGCTTAGCCTTCCCCGGCGTAACATTCAAACATTTGGCCATGATTCCGTTTACCATTGGCGTTTTAATTTTAGCATATTACTATCTGTATTGGAAACCTACGCACAAAAATGCATTAGACAGCATGTAAAACATTCCTTAAAAACCGGGCGCAATAATTCCCTGTTTTAACAGCATAAAACTGCATCCATCCCATGCAATTCAGCTATATTTGCAGCCCAATAGGTTAGTTATGTTACCGGCATTTGTACAAGTATTCAGCATCGTTGCGTCGCACACTGCAACGCCTTGTTCATTACCGAGCATTACAAACCAAAAAATTTACAACCGAACAATTTTACAAAGCATATTAATATAATTTAAATATATGTTCAGAACGCATACCTGTGGCGAATTAAACATTCAGCATGTACAACAAACAGTTACTTTGGCCGGATGGGTACAAACAGTTAGAAAATTTGGCAGCATTACCTTTGTTGATATTAGGGATCGCTATGGAATAACACAATTGTTGTTTAACGAAAATTTGAATGAAGCACTTGATGCCAATCCTTTAGGTCGCGAGTATGTTATTCAAGCTACAGGAACCGTGCAAGAAAGAAGCAATAAAAATCCACAATTAGCCACCGGTGATATAGAAATACTGGTTACAAATTTTACCATCTTAAATAAATCGGCTGTTCCACCATTTACCATTCAAGACGATACCGATGGTGGAGACGATTTAAGAATGAAATATCGCTTTTTAGATTTGCGAAGAAATGCAGTAAAAAAGAATTTAATATTAAGATATGAAGTAGGCCGTGCTACGCGTAACTATTTACACCAAAACGGATTTTTAGATATTGAAACACCGTTTTTAATTAAATCAACCCCCGAGGGTGCCCGCGACTTTGTTGTTCCAAGCCGAATGAATCCGGGACAATTTTATGCTTTACCGCAAAGTCCCCAAACTTTTAAACAATTATTGATGGTAAGTGGTTACGACCGTTACTATCAAATAGTAAAATGTTTTAGAGATGAAGATTTACGTGCCGATCGCCAACCCGAGTTTACACAAATAGATTGTGAAATGAGTTTTGTTGAGCAAGAAGACATTCTAAATATGTTTGAGGGATTGGTGAAATTCATTTTCAAAGAAGTAAAAAACATTAACTATAATGAACCTGTACAACGCATGTCGTGGGAAGAAGCCATGTGGCAATATGGTAATGACAAGCCCGACATTCGTTTCAATATGCAATTATGTAACATTAAATTCCCTGCACACACTTTTCCAACAAAAACTAATTTAGCGCACTTAGTACAGGGTGCCGGATTCCAAGTGTTTGAAGAGGCAGAAACTGTCATAGCATTAGCAATTCCGGGTTGCAGCGAATATACCCGCAAACAAACCGATGAATTAACTGAATGGGTTAAGCGGCCACAAATAGGCATGAAAGGTTTGGTATTCATTAAATACAATACCGACGGTACTTTAAAAAGTAGTGTTGATAAATTTTACACTGAAGATAAACTTAAAGCCATTGCACTTGCAGCAAATGCAAAGCTCGGCGACTTAATTGTAATTTTAGCAGGAACTGAAGAAAAAACCCGCAAAGCTATTAGTGAACTACGCTTAGAAATGGCTAACAGATTGGGTTTGCGTAAAAAAGATGAATTTAAATTATTGTGGGTACTCGATTTTCCTTTATTTGAATATGATGCAGAAGAAAATCGTTGGGTAGCACGTCACCATCCTTTTACTTCGCCTAAACCTCAGGATATTGAAACCATGATTCAGCATTCACCGGTTATTACCAATCCTGAAAAATATTTAGAACATCCTTATGCTAATATTAAAGCCAACGCATACGATATGGTACTCAACGGTAACGAAATTGGCGGAGGCTCAATAAGAATTTATCAAAGAAATCTGCAAGAAAAAATGTTCCAAGCCTTAGGTATGAGTAAGGAAGAACAACAACAAAAATTTGGCTTTTTGTTAGGTGCTTTTGAATATGGTGCCCCACCACACGGCGGATTGGCTTTTGGTTTTGACAGACTTTGTGCCATTTTAGGCGGCAGCGAAAGTATTCGCGACTTTATTGCCTTCCCTAAAAACAATAGTGGCCGCGATGTAATGTTAGATGCACCGGGCCCAATTGATGAAAAACAAATGCAAGAATTACAAATAAAATTAAACTTGCAATAACTGATAAATAAACAGTTGCCAACAAATTATGACATTAAACATTTATAGGATATTTACAATTGTATTATTACCATTTGCAGCACTATTTGGGTTAGATAGTGTATTATCTATCTTCGCCGGTTTTGGCAATCCCGCAGTTATGCTAAGTGCAGTCATTCTTGCCTGTGTAGTAATTTATATTTTCACTTCGGCCTTCTTTCTATTTAAAGGCATTCTAAAAAACACCTTTTGTAGAGCAAGCCTGAAAGATTGGATAAAAGTCAATGCAGTTATTGCTATAATTTTTGCCGCTTTGGCTATTATAAGTTGCATTTCAATTTTATACCTAATGAGCAATAAAGCTATGTATAACCAATTCATTGAAATGTTGAATAGTTCAAGGCCGGCGGGCTTACCGCCCAGCTATTCATCGCAGGAGTTATTAATGGCTATGCGTAGTTCATTAATTATTTTATTGCCGTTTTCGATTATCCTTTTCATTCATGTTTTAATTACCTTCCGTTTATTAAAAAAATACAGTGTACTTTTCAGTAAATAATTTTAGATAATTACAGGCTAAAATTTTTTACTTTTCAGGTATGAATAACATGCCTCCATTGGCGGAAAGAATGCGCCCCAAAACATTGCACGACTTATATGGCCAGCAACACCTTACCGGCGATAACAGTATATTGAATAAATCCTTACAACAAGGTTATATTCCTTCAATGATACTTTGGGGACCACCCGGTGTTGGAAAAACAACCTTGGCACAAATTATTGCACAAACACTTCAAGTACCTTTTTTTCAATTAAGTGCTATTAGCAGTGGCGTTAAAGAAGTAAGAGAAGTAATTGATACTGCTAGAAAAACCAAGCGTGCATTGTTGTTTATCGACGAAATTCATCGCTTTAATAAAAGCCAGCAGGATGCATTGCTGGCAGCAGTTGAACAAGGCATTATTACCTTAATTGGTGCCACAACCGAAAATCCTTCATTTGAGGTAAATGCCGCATTACTAAGTCGTTGCCAGGTATATATTCTAAAACCTTTACAGAATGAAGATTTATTGCAGCTTTTACAAAATGCCTTGGAGAAAGATGATATTTTGAAGCAATACCATATTCGGTTGCAACAAACGGATGCCTTACTGCAATTTTCCGGCGGCGATGCCAGAAAATTATTAAACCTGTTTGAATTGGTAGTGCTTTCTTCTAAAGAAAAAAGTATTACCATCACCAATGAAATGGTAAACGCTATTGCACAACAGAAAACGGCTTTGTACGATAAAGGCGGTGAACAACATTATGATATTATTTCTGCCTTTATTAAAAGCATGCGCGGCAGCGATCCCAATGCTGCTGTGTATTGGTTAGCCAGAATGATTGAAGGCGGAGAAGATGTATCATTTATTGCACGCCGCATGATTATTTTTGCCAGTGAAGATATTGGCAACGCAAATCCCAATGCGTTATTATTAGCCAATGCCACGTTCGATGCGGTAAATAAAATTGGTTATCCGGAAAGTCGCATAATTTTAAGTCAATGCGCCACTTACCTAGCCGGTTCACCCAAAAGCAATGCCGCCTATGAGGCCATAAATAATGCACAGCAACTGGTGCAAACTACCGGCGATTTACCTGTGCCCTTGCACTTACATAATGCGCCCACCCGCTTAATGAAAAATTTGGATTATGGTAAAGCATATCAATACCCTCATCAATACCCTTTAAATTTTGTTGAGCAGGAATACTTACCCACGGCTATATCTGGAACCACATTGTATCAGCCGGGTAATAATGCCCGTGAAGTGGAAATAAGAAAATTTTTACAAGTCCGTTGGAAAAACAAATACGGTTATTAATCAAACAATGTTGCTTTGTTTTATCTTTAAACCTTAAACTATTGCCATGAGAAAAATTTTTACAGCAGTATTGGTTACTGCACTTTGTAGTTCAGTTGGCTATGGCCAAACTATTATTGATCGCGATCCGGAAATTGCATCAATGGTAAAAGAAGTATCGGCCGATTCATTGCGCAGTTACATTAACACCATGGTCAATTTCGGCACCCGCAATACATTAAGTACGCAAACCAATCCGAAAAGAGGTATTGGTGCTGCACGAAAATGGGTACTTCAAAAGTTTAATGAATTTGCAGCCAATAGCAATGGTAGAATGACGGCTTTTATTGATACGGTAACCTACCATCCCGATGGTAAACGTGTTGATAGCACCATTATTTTAGGAAATGTGGTAGCCACTTTGAAAGGAACTGACCCCAACGACCATCGCATTTTTATAATTAGCGGACACTTAGATAATATGCGCACCAATGTTATGGACAGAGTAAATGACGCCCCCGGCGCCAACGATGATGGAAGTGGTTCGGCTGCTGTAATTGAATGCGCAAGAGTAATGAGCAAACATGCTTTTCCGGCAACTATCATATTTGTTACTGTAAGTGGTGAGGAACAAGGCTTATTAGGTGCCTATTATATGGCTAATAAAGCCAAAAAAGAAGGATGGGATATTGAAGCAGTGTTGAATAATGATATTATGGGAAGCAATAATAGTAATGAAACTAATATTATTGACAATACCCGCCTTCGCGTATTTAGTGAAGGCTTACCGGCTTATGAAACTGAGAAACAAGCAAAACGTATTCGTGCATTAGGCTTGGAAAACGACGGCAAGGCACGTCAGTTAGCACGTTATGTAAAAGAAATTGGTGAACGTTATGTAGATAACATTCAAGTAGTAATGATATACAGGAATGATCGCTTTTTGCGTGGTGGCGATCATTTACCTTATGTTGAAAACGGATTTGCGGCTGTAAGAATTACGGAAATGAACGAAAACTATAACCATCAACACCAAGACGTACGTAAAGAAAATGGCATTCAATATGGCGATTTACCGGAGTTTATGGACTTTGAATATTTAAGAAAAAATACAGCAGTTAATCTCAGTAATTTGGCCAACTTGGCTAAAGCACCGGCTATGCCACAAAATGTAACTGTAGAAGTAAAAAAACTGAGCAATTATACCAATTTGCATTGGGATAAGCCGGCAACCGGAAAAGTGAAAGGGTACTACATTTTAATGCGCGAAACAACCAGTGCTTACTGGCAAAAGAAGATTTTTACAACTGATACGAAAGCCGACTTACCCTACTCAAAAGATAACTACTTTTTTGCTGTACAATCTGTAGGTGAAGATGGCAATGAAAGTTTGCCTGTTGTTCCCGGTATTGCCGGAAGATAAAACAACTTAAACAGCTTTAAAGCGTTAAAAAGATAACAGCTTCCAACACAATAGAACATACAGTTATTAACATTCAGGTTTTAGTTAACTTTAAACAAAAATAACTGTATGCAATTGTCAAAAGGTATCTGTTATCTTTTTTTTGTTACACTTACAATATCCATAATTAGTTGTAACAAAAAAAATGTACTGCCGAATAATACACTGCAGGAACAAACCCTTTTAAATGTAGCGTATGGCAATAACCCATTACAAACAATGGATATTTATTTACCGGCGGGAAGAGATACCATACATACTAAGCTTTTACTCTTAATTCATGGCGGTGCGTGGACCAGCGGCGATAAAACAGATTTCGACACCGCTATTACAACGCTTAAAACAAGCTTACCCAATTATGTAATAGCCAACATTAATTATAGATTAGCTTCCATTCAAGGAACTAACTTATGGCCTACTCAGTTAAATGATGTGCAACAGGCTTACCAATTCATTTTGCAACAAAGCAATAAATATGTTTTTAACAAAAAGCAAGTTGCAGCTTTTGGTGCCAGTGCAGGCGCACAATTAGCACTGTTGCTGGGTTATACCATTAATAATAATATTAAAGCAGTTATTGATTTATTTGGACCAACAGATTTAGCTGCATTATATTATAATGCACCCAACCCATATTATCCATCACTATTAAGTATATTTTTAAATGGAACACCGGTTACCAATCCCGCATCCTACACAAGTGCCAGTCCGTTATTTTTGGCAACAAACACCCAAATTCCTCCTACCATTATATTTCATGGAACGGCAGATGATGTAGTGCCAATCAGTCAAAGTGATAGTTTGAACAATCGTTTAAACAATTTAAATGTATATCATGAATACATACAATACCAAGGAGCCGGACATGGTTGGACAGGAAATAATCTTATTGACACCTATTCAAAATCCATTCAATTTTTACAAAAAATAATGCCTAATTAATTTATTACAATATGCAAGCCAATAATTTAAACTTACGATGGAAATTGAAAACTTTTGAAAACTTAACTCCGACTGAATTATATGCATTACTGCGATTAAGAAGTGAGGTATTTGTAGTAGAACAAAACTGTGTTTTCTTAGACATGGATAATAAAGACCAGTTCAGTTATCACAACATGGCATTCATTGGTGAAGAACTGGTAGCATATACTCGTTTAATTCCACCACAAAAAGTGTATCCCTACATGAGTATTGGAAGAGTGGTAACATCGCCAGGTTTTAGAAAAAAAAATATTGGCAGAATACTCATGCATGAATCTATACAAACCTGCTATACACTATTTGGAAAAGCACCTATACAAATAGGTGCACAACTCTATCTTAAAAAATTTTACGAGTCATTTGGTTTTGTACAAAGCAGTCCTGTTTATGATGAAGATGGCATCGATCATATTGAAATGATTAAGCAACCTGATTCAGTATAAACAAAAATCTATTAAACCGGCATAGTAATAATTTAAAGTTATTGAACATAAAGGGATATGATAAACGACACAGCAGCAATGGCAATAACTTTGCTTTATAAATGAATATATTTTAACCTATGCGAAAAAACGGATTTATCATTTTATTAATACTGGTAGTTATTATTGTTATAGGCATAAAGGGTACTGAATTTTATATGGAGCGCAGCAAAGAAGAAAAAAATATTCAGGAACTTTTAAAAGAAGATGCCCAACCCGAAGTATGGATTGGAAAATCAAAATCGCAAATACCCATTGGTACACCGGAAGGCGATTTAATTTTATATGGTTATAATTTAATTACCAATACCAGTTATTATTTGGGCCCAAAAGGTACCGTGGCTCAAATAACCAATGGAATGAATTGTCAGAATTGTCATTTACAAGCAGGAACTTTACCATATGGGAATAATTTTGGAAAAGTAGCAGCTAATTATCCGGAATACAGGGCACGCAATAACGGATGGCAAAGTATTAGTGCAAGGGTGAATGATTGTTTTGAACGAAGTATGAATGGCCATTCCTTAGACTCTAATTCACACGAAATGAAAGCAATAGTGGCTTATATGGAATGGTTAGGCAAGGATGTTCCGAAAGGCACCAAACCTGCCGGAACAGGAATTATGAAAATAAAAATGATGGACAAACCTGCTGATCCTGCACTTGGCAAACTAGTTTTTACAACACATTGTCAAAGTTGCCATGGCCCTAACGGACAGGGGTTGCTGAACATGGATGGCACCGGTTATACTTATCCGCCTTTATGGGGTGAACATAGCTATAATGATGGTGCAGGTATGTATAGGATTAGTAGTTTAGCCGGTTTTATTTTTCCAAATATGCCCTTTGGTACCACTACCTACCACCATCCCTCTATTTCAACTGAAGATGCTTGGAATGTTGCAGCATTTATTAACTCACAGCCCAGGCCGCATATAAATCAAAGTAATGATTGGAAAGATTTATCAACCAAACCCTTTGATTTTCCTTTTGGGCCATACGCAGATAGTTTTTCTGAACAACAACACAAATACGGCCCCTATCAACCTATTATTGATGCAAAAAAACAAGCTAAAAATAATGTATCGCTGAAGTAAAATTTTATAACCACATTTTTCACATTAAAAAAAACACCATGAAAAAAATTACATTTTTGCTGTTATTTATTACCAGCATAACTTATCAACACGCTAAGGCACAAACTAACAATGAAGTATTTACAGGTGCTGAAGCCAATCTTAAACATTACAATGCTTTATATATTTTAGATGATAAAGACGATAAAAAGATTAGGGGCACTTTACGAAACATCAATAACGCATTGGAAGATCCTCGTTTAAAAGGTAAAATAACCATAGAGTTAATTGCTTTTGGCGACGGTGTAGAAGTGTACAAAAAAACAAATCCATACGATTCATTATTAACAGCATTAAAACAAAAAGGGGTAATACTGGCTCAATGCAGCAATACCATGCGTGAACGTCATATTACCAAAGATGAATTATGGCCTTACATTAGTTTCGTGCCCAGTGGAAACGGTGAAATTATTATACGGCATTATCAGGGTTGGGCAACCGTTCATCCTTAATTGTAAAAATAATTTATTATGCCTGCAGTTTTAGTTTTAAACAAGCGTGAAAACGAGTATATTCACGGCATGTTTGATTTTAGACTGCAGGTTTTTTATACAGTAGCCAAACGGCTAAATTTTACTAAAGCTGCTAATGCATTGTTTATAACACAACCGGCAGTTACTAAACATATTCAGGAGTTAGAGCAACATTTTCAATTAAAATTGTTTGAACGTACCGGCAATCAAATTCAACTAACTGCAGCCGGTGAAGTTTTACTGCAGCATACCGAACAGTTATTGGCCTTGTATAGAAATATGGAAGAGGAAATGAATGATTTAGCCAATCGGCATCAAGGCTTACTTAAACTTGGCGCAAGCTCAACTGTGGCACAATATGTCATTCCACCACTTTTAGCGGGCTTTCATAAAAAATATCCCAATATTGAAATTGCCCTACACAATGGCAATACCGAACAAATTGAACAAGCTTTAACCAACAAAGAAATTGATTTGGGGATTATTGAAGGTCATTCCAAAAACAAGCTTATTAAATACACTTCTTTTTTAGATGATGAAATTGTATTAATAACCAATGCCCAAAATGCAACTGCCAAAAAAATTATTTCAAAGCCTGAAGAATTAAAACAACTTCCTTTATTATTAAGAGAACATGGATCAGGAACGTTAGAAGTTATTTTACATGCTTTACAACCTTTCAACATTAAACTTTCTCATTTAAACGTTGAAATGCAATTAGGCAGCACTGAAAGCATTAAAACTTATCTTATGCACAGCAATTGCTATGCTTTTATTTCCGTTCATGCTATACAAAGTGAACTGCAGAATAATGTATTTAAAAGAGTGGAAGTTAAATTTTTAGAAATTAAAAGACCATTCTACCTTATTCACTTACATGGACAACCCAATAACAGTACAAATTTATTTATGCGCTTTGCATCAAAGCAGCAACCCATTTCCGGGAAATAAGCATTACAAGCTCTATAAACACATAATCTTTAGCACAATTATTATTTGATAGAATGCAAAAAAGGCTGTCTAATTATAAAGACAGCCTTTTAAAGTTTTAACCAACTTATACCTATTATACATGTATGGTGCTTCCATCTTTAATATCATCAGATGGATTTGTAATAACTTCTTCACCGGGTTTTAAATCGCCATATACTTCAACCTGTGTAGCATTATCGTTTCCTGTATGCACATCCACTTTTACAGCCTTACCATTTCTAACAACAATAACATATTTTCTTTCTGTTGTTGTTACAATGGCAGATTTGGGAACTGTCATTGCATTAGGATTACCTTTTGTGTACAACTGCACTTCAACAAACATTCCGGGTGAAAGTGTATAATTATTATTATATACGTCAACTTCCATCCGTTGTGTTCTAAATTGCGGGTTTACATTGTATGAATTTCTACTCACAAATCCTATGTTGCGTTTACCGGGATAAGCACTGGTATAAAAAGCAACAGTATCACGATCTTTAAAATGAGCAGCAATATCTTCGGGAACATCTATTTGCAAACGCAAATGGGCTATATCTTTCAATTCAAGCATGCGCTGGTCTTTTATAGCAGCACTTACCAAAGCCCCGGGGTGTACATTTCTTTCGGTAATTACGCCGGAAAAAGGAGCATATACTTTTAAATAACCCATCATTGTTTCCTGATATTTCCAATTTGCCTTTTCAGCATTGCTTAATGAGCTATCAGCTTGTACCTTAGTACGGGCTGCTGACACATCTAATGGCGAAATGGCACCAGGGGTTTTTGCTGCTTCTAATAGCCTAACATAATTTTCGCGGTCAATAGACAAATCAGCTTTAGAACGTTCATACCTTTCTTTTGCTTGTAACATTGCTTGTTCCAATTCAGGATCTTCTAACACCATTAACAGTTGGCCTTTCGTAACTTTTGAACCTATATCAACCAACACGCTTTTAACGTATCCATTCACTTTTGGAAATATGCTTACCTCTTGATAGGCAGCCAGTTTAGCCGGCAGTTTCAAAACTTCATTTACTCCGCCGCTTTTAACGGTAGCAACAGAATAATGAACTGAAGAGTCGGAAACAGGGGGATCTTTGGGCTTATTTTCCTTATTTGAAGAGCAGGAGGCTAACAAAATTAAACCACCAAGTAAAAAAATATTATATTTCATTTTTATTTATTTTAAAAGTTAATTTAGTATTATCATCAAGTTACAAAAAATTGAGTTAATCATTTTCATGTTCAGTATGTTCATCTTTTACCTCATCTTCAGGCAGTAATGATACATCTTTAAATGAAGCTTTTTGTTGAATCCAACCATATACCAATGGCACAATAAACAAAGCTGCTACTGTAGAGGCAGCCAAACCGCCTATTACAGCTCTTCCTAATGGTGCAGATTCATCACCTGATTCACCCAAACCACTGGCCATGGGTATCATACCGGCTATCATAGCCAAGCTGGTCATTAATATTGGGCGCAAACGAATACTCGCAGCTACAGAAGCCGCTTTGAAAGCATTTTTATATTTTAATCGTAATGCTTCTGCATTCGTAACAATTAGAATTGCGTTTGCAACAGATACACCTGTGGACATGATAATACCCATGTAAGATTGGAGGTTTAACGTTGCACCTGTAGCTAATAACATTAATAATGCACCCAACAATACCGCCGGCACTGTAGCAAGTACAGATATGGCTAATCCAAACGATTGATAATTAGCAGCCAACAACAATAAAATAACTACAATTGCTGCCAACAAACCACTCTGTAAAGAATCTAATGTTTCTATTAGTAATGATGACATTCCTTTTACCTCTGTAATTAACCCTGTTGGAGGAGTTCCGGATTCTTTTATTGCTTTTTGCACTGCGGTAGTTGCAGTTCCTAAATCTTTTTTATAAATATTAGCACTAATTACAACATATCTTCTTGGACCACTTCTATCATATTCGCCGGGTAAACTATCTACTGATATTGTTGCAACATCTGATAATACCGGTCTGGCCTGCCCTTTTACCAATGGGGTAGCTTCTAATTCTTGCAAAGAATTCATTGCATATTCCGGAATTTGAACTTGAGTTTGATACGTGTATGAGTTATTGGGATCGAGCCAGAAGTTTTTATTGGTATAACGGCTTGAAGAAGTACTGGCAGTAATACTACGTGTAACATTGTCAATACTTAATCCCATCAATGCTAATTTTTCTCTGTCAACTTTAATATTAATGGTAGGATATTTCAAAGGCTCGGCTATTTGTACATCACGCAAGAATGGGATGGCTTTCATATTCGCCATAACTCTATCGGCATAATTCTCAATATCATTCATATTCTTTCCTGCCACCCTAACTTCAATGGGTGTAGAAGCACCTTGAGCCATAATTTTTTCTGTTAATTCAATTGGCTCGAATGAAATTTTCATGTCAGGATAAGCCTTTGCAATTTCATGTCTTAGCTTTTCCTTTAAATTTTCCATGTTTACTTTATACTTTTCATTCAAGTTTATTTGAATAACCGCTTCATGGGTACCGCTATTAAAAATATATAAGTTACTGGTACCAAAGTTGGCAGGTACTAACCCTACATATGCAGATGAAATTTCTACATTATCATCAACAGTTTTATTAATAATGTTTAGTACTCCTTTTGTAGCACGCTCAGTTACTTCTAAGCGAGTACCATCGGGTTCACGTAAACGCAATTGTAATTGACCTGCATTGGTTTTGGGCAATAAATCTTTACCAATAATTACGAAACAGAATCCGGCTGCACTAAAAGCCACAATTAAATAAACAATTACAATTATCTTTCTTCTGGGCATCCATTTTTCAAGGCGACGAGCCAACGCCATTTTTAACCGTTGGAAGAAGTTGTCTTCTTCTTTATGGGTTTCATCTTGATGTGTATGGTGAACTACTTCATTTTTTTCCTCATTATCTAAAGCTAAACCTGCATGTGCATGAGGTTGTTCATGATGATACTTATTAAACATATCTTCTTTTAGTAACCAGTTTGAAATTACCGGCACTAAAGTTTGCGCACCTATGTAAGATATAATCATAGCAAATGCGATAGATAATGACAATGGCAGGAACATGGCTTTAGGAACGCCATTCATTACAAACGCAGGTGCAAATACCGCCAATATACATAACAAGATTAATAATAATGGGAATGATATTTCCTGACACGCATCTAAAATGGCTTGCTTCTTCGACTTACCCATTTCCAAATGTTGGTGAATGTTTTCAATGGTCACCGTAGCCTGGTCAACCAGAATACCAATAGCCAAAGCCAAACCACTTAAGGTCATTATATTAATGGTTTGTCCGGAAAGTTTTAAAAAGAATACGGCACTTAAAATAGCTACCGGAATGGTAATAATTACCACAACACTACTACGCCAGTCTTGCAAAAACAATAACACCATTAATCCGGTTAGTACCGCACCTAAAATACCTTCCGTCATTAAACTTTTGGCGGAATTGATTACGAATACCGATTGGTCGAAAGCATATTCAATATGAACATCTTTCGGCAATAAGCTTTGCATTTCAGGTAGCTTAGCCCGCAATTTTTGCACAACATCCCAAGTTGAAGCACTGGCAGTTTTTACAACCGGAATATACACTGAACGTTTCCCATTAATTAAGGCATAGTCAACTGTAATATCAGCACCATCGGTAACAGTGGCAACATCTTTTACAAAAATGGAAGTAGAATTATTACTAACAATGGGAATATCTTCAAAGTCTTTTACTTTAGTTTCCAATGAATTTACCGAAGTAACATACATGGTACTATCAATCCGTATGTTTCCTGAAGGTGAAATGGAGTTATTTTTAGCAATAGCTTCAACTACCTGATCAGCAGACAAATTATAGGAACTGAGTTTAGTAGGATTAATATTAATTAAAACAGTACGAGCATTTGAACCGAATGGCGGTGGTGCAGAAAGACCCGGTACGGTTGCAAATAGTGGACGAATACGCGTAACCGCAAGGTCAAATATTTCACTTAATGGACGGGTTTTACTGCTAAATACCAACTCACCAACCGGTAATGAAGATGCGTCGAAACGAATTACGGTAGGTGGTAAAGCACTTGGCGGGAAGAAGGCCATGGTTCTATTTACCTGTAAGGCTACCTCGGCTGAAGCTTCTGCCATATCAGCATCTTCATAAAAGGTTAATTTAATAAGTGTTAACCCCTGAATATTTTTACTTTCAATATTTTTTACTCCATCAATATACAAAAATTGGTCGGCCATACGGGTGGCAAAAAATCCTTCCATTTGTGCTGCCGACATACCACCATATTGTTCAATTACATAAATGGTAGGTGAGTTAAGTTTGGGGAATATATCAATAGGAATTGTACGCAAAGCCATTACCGCAAATAGTAATAACCCTGCAAACAAAACAATTACTGTAATAGGCCTTTTAAGGGCAGAACGTACCATATTAATTATTTTATTGTTTGAATGAATGAATCAATTGTACCTGCTGCAGCTGATTTATCTAAATTAGCTTGTAACCAATTTGTTATGGTTTGAATATAATCGGTTTGGCTTCGGTACAATACAAATGCAGAGTTGGTTAAATCAATTAAGTTAATTAAACCGGCATTGTACTGTGCTACTTTTTGATGATAAGCATCGCGTGCTGATTGAAGTTGAATGGGTATTTCCAATAAATTTTTCTGAATGATATCAATGGAAGCCATTGCTTTTTGATAGGAGTTAGACAAATACAATTTCTGTTCCTGCAAATCGTAGTCACTGCTTTGTGTTGCAAACTTGTTAACTGTCATTTGATCTTTTCTATGAATACCATCGAATAAATTATACGTAAATGCTAAACCAACAGAATAATTAAACCTTTGATAGCCCAAACCGGAAGCAAAGGCTTTGTACTGGTCTTGATAATCAATACTTGAACCTCTTCCCCAAAATCCACCGGCTAAGTAAATTTTAGGCTGATAAGTTTTTTGTATTAATTTTCCTTGGGCGATATAACGATTTTTAATTTGACGATAATAATCAACCAAAGGGTTATTTAATGTGTCAACTTCACTAGAAAAATTATTCTGAATAATTAAATCGTTAAACCTGCCTACAGCGGTATCAACATTCAATCTATCAATAGATATACCGGTAAGCATGGATAACTGTTCGCGTAAGCGTAAAACTAAATCTGATTGATTGTTATAATTAATGCGTGCTTTTGCTAACTCAGCCTTTGCCAAAGATGAATCAACGCCGGGTTTTAAGCCACTGGCAGCCTGTGCTCTAATTACTGTAAACAGGGTTTCATATCGGCGTACATTATCTTGCTCAACACCCAATTGTTGAATGTTTTTTAATAAAGCCAAATAGTAATTGGCAACATTTAATTTTAATAAATAGGTTTCTTTTGCATAATCTGATTCAGCAAAACGAGCATTGGCAATAGCATCCATAACCCTTGCTTTGTTTAAACCAAAGTTGTATAACTCATATTGACTGTATATTAAACCAATATTACCGGCAGCAGGTTGCCAATTGTTATTAGCAGTTATACCCCCTGCTGTGGGAATGGCAATACCCAATGGCAAAAAAGTACCGGTTACGCCATTAGCAGTAGATGTAGTTACCTGGTCATGTACATCTAAAGAAGGTAGAGCAGCATGCTTTGCATCCATAATGCCGGCACGAGCACTAGCAACCAATGCTTGTTTACTCATTACTGATGGATAAAAATGCAAAGCAGAATCGGTTAATTGTGGTAATGAAAAATACGATGGTGTTGTTTGGCCGAAAACTGTTACTATACTACCTAACCACACAACAAGTAGCATAGAGCCAATTATTGACTTTTTGTTAAATGAAAACATATAACCTTTAGGTTTTTAAAAATGAAATAAAAGAGAACTTTAAAAAGGCATACTAACCGGTGGGCCTCGCAGGGTAGTTGTATGCTGTAAGAAAGATACAAATGATTCTTTATAATAAGAATAAATTACTCGAAAAAATATTAATGGGGAAACAGTTAATACAAATAATGTTATAATTGCAACAGTTTCGGGCTGATAACGCTTGTTCAAACGTATGTTATCACCTTGCTGCGAAGTATTATGCGTATATACGGATTGATGGAAAAAATGCCGGTTATGAAAGGAAGCGTGAGCATGTAATTCTGTATCAATTAATTGATCTTCAGATACTGCATCGAAATTAAAAAGTAACTGCACCCCAAAAAATAAAATATACAGGGTAAAAAAAAGTAACTTGATAATTAAATTATATGCTTTATAAAAGCGATGCATGGGTTACTGCATTTTCTAGCACAAAACTAAATACGAAGCATAAAATTTTTTGTTAGAAATACGAAATATAGATTAGAAGCAGATTAGAATTTCAATTTTTATGTCATTTCATTGCAACTGCTTGACAAAAATCAATTCAAACTTACAAGTGTAAGTTTAATTTTATATTTTTTTATTTGTTTTTAATGTTTTTTGTGTTGCCTTATTCTCTTCTAACTCCTTCTTTAAGTATAATGCAGTATAGCTTTCTTTTACTTTACACAATTCTTCAGGTGTACCGGCAAATAGTAATTTTCCGCCACCGGAACCACCTTCGGGGCCTAAATCAATAATATAATCGGCTTGTTTAATTACATCTAAATTGTGCTCAATAATTAAAACAGTATTGCCTCTGTTTACTAATTTCTGAACAACCTCCATCAACATCATAATATCTTGAAAATGCAATCCGGTTGTAGGTTCATCAAGTATATAAAAAGTTTTTCCGGTATCTTTTTTACCCAATTCAGTAGCAAGTTTAACGCGTTGTGCTTCACCACCGCTTAAAGTAACAGCACTTTGACCCAAGGTAATGTAACCCAAGCCCACTTCTTGTAGTATTTTAATTTTACGATGTATCCAGGGCACCGGCTGAAAAAAATCGCAAGCTTCATCAACAGACATATCGAGCACATCACTAATTGACTTCCCCTTATATCTTATTTCCAAAGTTTCTCTATTATACCTTTTACCATTGCATTTTTCACAAGGCACATAAACATCGGGTAAAAAATTCATTTCAATTACACGCATTCCTCCACCCTCACAAACATCGCACCGCCCAGTTTTAACATTAAATGAAAATCTTCCTGCATTATACCCTCTTATTTTAGCTTCCGGTACCGATGCAAATAGTGTTCTTATATCCGTAAAAAAACCACAATATGTAGCAGGATTACTTCGTGGCGTACGTCCTATGGGGGATTGATCAATTTCTATAACCTTATCAATATTTTCTAAACCTGTAATAGATTTAAATGGCATGGGTTTTGTTCGAGAATCATAAGCATGAGCTGCCAGCAATGGATATAAAGTTTCATTGATTAAGGTTGACTTTCCGCTGCCACTTACCCCTGTTACTAAAATTAATGTACCCAAAGGAAATTTTACATGTACATTTTTTAAATTATTCCCCGAAGCACCTTTAATCTCTATAAAATTACCATTGCCTTTACGTCTTTGTGTTGGAACCGGTATTTGTATGGAACCATTTAAATAACCTGCAGTGGGTGTATGCATTTTCATAACTTCAGAAGGGGTACCTGCTGCAACTACCTGTCCACCCATTTTACCAGCTTTCGGGCCAATGTCAATTAAATAGTCAGCCGCAAGCATTATATCTTTATCGTGTTCAACAACAATTACGGTATTACCTATATCACGTAAATTTTGCAGCGCCTGAATTAAGCGATGATTATCACGCTGATGTAAACCAATAGAAGGCTCATCTAAAATATATGTGATGCCTTGCAATTGTGACCCAATTTGTGTAGCAAGCCGTATCCGTTGGCTTTCTCCACCACTTAGTGTGCGCGACGATCTGTTTAAATGAAGATAGGTTAGTCCGACATCATTCAAAAAACCCAATCTATCATTGATTTCTTTCAACACATCTTTAGCAATGATTTGTTGTTTGGCAGTTAAATGTGCAGGTAAATGTTTAAACCAATTGGCTAAATCCTCTAAACTAAATTCGCCCAATTCAGCAATATTCTTGTTATTAATTTTAAACCACAAACTTTCTTTTTTTAACCTTGCCCCATTGCAAGTAGGGCAAGTTTTCAATTCCATGAACTGTTCAACCCATTCACGAGTAGTTTCAGTACTGCCTGAAGCAGTGAACCATCTTTTCAACATGGGTATAACGCCTTCAAAAGTACCATCATACAAATAATTGGTTTCTGAAGCATCACTATTAGCAATTAATGCATTATCAATGTCACCGGGATTTTCTGTAGCAAAAAGTAGCAGATTGATTTGCTCTTCCTTCAATTGATTAATAGGAACATTAATATTAATTTTATTTTTTTTTGCAAATGCTGCCATTTGTTGATATAGCTGTGCATTTCTTTCAGCACCTAAAGGCACAATACCACCCTCCTTTATGGAAATACTTTTATCAGGAATGATTTGTGTTAAACTAACGGAATAAATTGAACCCAATCCTTTACAAGTTGTACAGGCACCATAAGGAGAATTAAATGAAAATGCATTGGGGGAAGGTTCTTCGTAACTTATACCCGTATCAACGCACATTAACTTACTGCTGTACTGAACAATTTTATTGGTATCATTCAGTAAAATAAACATTAAATCTTTTCCCAACTTAAGTGCAGTTTCAACACTCTGCACAATACGCAAACGCATATCAGTTGTAACCGCCATTCTATCAACAACTACCTCAATATCATGTACTTTATATCTATCCACTTGAAGCTTTGCAGTTACATCTTTAATTTCACCATCAATTCTAACTTTTAGAAAACCTTTTTTCCTAATTTCCTCAAACAATTCTCGATAATGTCCTTTACGCCCCCTTACCAAAGGTGCCAATATGGAGATTTTTTGATTAGGAAATGAAGCATAAATGTGATCAATGATTTCTTTTTCAGAAAACTTCACCATTTTCTTACCTGTTTCATAACTATATGCTTCGGCTACACGAGCATACAATAAACGCAAAAAGTCGTACACTTCGGTTATTGTACCTACTGTTGAACGAGGATTTTTATTGGTAGTTTTTTGTTCAATTGAAATAACTGGCGATAAGCCCGTTATTTTATCAACATCGGGGCGCTCCATATCGCCAATAAACTGTCGAGCATAGGCACTAAAACTTTCCATATAGCGACGTTGCCCTTCATTGTAAATGGTATCAAAAGCCAAAGAAGATTTACCACTTCCACTTAAGCCGGTAATTACAACCAATTTATTTTTGGGAATAGAAACATCAATATTTTTTAAATTATGTTCCCTTGCCCCCATAATTTCAATAAATTCCAATAAAGCCGATGAATTATGATTTTTCTGATGTTTCATTGATGTACCCATAAAATTCTTTCAAATATAGGAACAAGCATGCTTGCGAAATGTTGAGCTTCATTAAATTCTAATTCAAAAAATAAAAAAATTTGGAAGTATTACTCACCATCTATTACTTTTGCGCCAGCTTATTTGAAAAATACTTATCAAGAAAGGCAGAGGGAATTGGCCCAATGAAGCCTTGGCAACCCATGTTTTACATGAAGGTGCCAACTCCATCCCGGAAACGGGAAAGATAAGTCAGAAGTTTTTATTACATTCTTATAAATATATGTTTAAAAGCCTGCCTGACTTTATCGGTGCAGGCTTTTTTATTGCGTTACAGATTTCCTCTTTAAAACTTTTTTCATTTTATAAATAATTAATTATGCAGCAGCAATCATTGCGCATTGGTTTGTTTGGTTTTGGAGTAGTAGGCGAAGGATTATACAAGGTTTTACAACAAACCCCTTCACTAAAAGCCGAATTAGTAAAAGTGTGTATTAAACACCCTGAAAAAAAAAGAAATGCGCCGGCAGAATTATTTTGTACCGATAAAAGCATTTTATTGAATGATAACAATATAAACGTAATTGTTGAAGTAACTGATGATGCAGATGCAGCATTTGATATAGTTAGTACTGCTTTACAACAAGGAAAAGCAGTAGTAAGCGCCAATAAAAAAATGTTAGCGGAACATTTACCTGAATTATTACAATTACAGTTAGAAACCGGTAATTCATTACTGTATGAAAGTGCGGCTTGTGCATCAATTCCGGTAATTAGAAATTTAGAAGAATATTATGACAATGATTTGTTGCATGCAATAAAAGCAATTGTGAACGGTTCAACAAACTTTATTTTAACTAAAATGTTTGAAGAAAATTTGAGTTTTGCTGAAGCACTTTTATTGGCACAACAATCAGGTTTTGCTGAAAGCAATCCAAAATTAGATGTTGAAGGATATGATGCAGTAAACAAATGGTCGCTCCTGTTAAATCATGCTTATGGAATAATTGAACATCCGAATAATATTTTATTTACGGGTATTCAAAATATACAAACAACAGATGCACAAGTTGCACAAGAAAAAAAGTTTGAGATAAAATTAGTAGCACAAGCAAAAAAGTTGAAAGATGGAAATGTTGCAGCATTTGTACTTCCACAATTTACCAAAGTAGATGAACCCTTGTCGTTTGTAAAAAATGAATACAATGGTGTTGTAATTGAAAGCGGATTTGCCGATAAGCAATTTTTTTATGGAAAAGGTGCCGGAAGTTTTCCAACAGCGTCGGCAGTATTAAGTGACATTGCTGCGTTACGTTATCAATACAAATATGAATACAAAAAACTTTACCACCACCAACCACACACACTTTCACATGACTTTTATTTAAAGGTTTACTTAAGCTTTACAGATTGGAATCATATTCCAAAGGAAAAATTTGAATGGATTGAAGAATGGCATGCCGGTGAGGAAAGAAAATATTTGGTGGGTGTAATACATGCGCAACATTTATACGGACAACAATGGTGGAAAACAAATCAAACTTCATTAATTGTTATGCCGGAACCCATTATTGAAAATGTAGAAATTAAAAAAATAAAAAAAAGAAGTTTGGAATTAGCGGGGATTAAGATATAAATTTCAGTTGAGTGGAATTTAATATTTGGTATAAAAATTATTTTAACAAACTTCCTTCTATCGAAGTAAGGTAGTACTTCCTTCCCTGTAAATACGTTGACCTTTATCATTTAGGGCTTCTGCAACCCATACATAAGTATCTAAAGGTTGTAGTGAACCGTTTACTGTTCCATCCCAACCCTCACCAACATTTGAGGTTTGGAATAGTAAACGCCCTTTCCTATCATATACCCTAAAAAATTTTAAATGAGTATACCCAATTAAATTCACTATTAACTTGTCATTCTGTCCATCACCGTTGGGTGAAAATACATTGGCTACATAAATACCATTATTAGCAGCAGCGTTTACCACTAATGTATCTGTAACAGTACAACCTGAAGCATTAGTAACTGTAACAGTATATTCGTGTTTACCTTCAGTAACATTCAATATTGGATTTGGCACACTTGCATTAACAAATGCACTTGCAGGCTGCCATTGATATTGTTTACCTGCTCTTCCTGACTGCAACCTAACTGTTGTTTCTTGAGTGGTTAACTCTGGTAAAGTTTTCCCCTTATCAGGACTTTCTATTAACATTGTTTTTACCGCATCGGATATTAAAGAGGGGCAAACCTGTGAAGTAATTTTTAATTGAATTTTTACTTCACCTGCAGTTTGGTAAATAAATGACGGTGTAGCATCATAACTACTATTCCCTCTACTATCAATCCATTGAAAATTAACAGGGCCGCTTTGACTTACATCTGATTGATTTTGTAATTGAATTGGCAAGTTGGTACAATAAGAATTTATTACAAATGCAGCTTTGGGCTTAGCAATACCGGTTATGGATACCTGAATTAAAGCAGGGTTCACACATCCATTTGAGTCTTTAATTTGAACTGCATAATTTCCACTTGTCTTTACTTGAATAACTTGAGTTTTCTCCTGCAATGGTTGTTGATTTTTAAACCATTGATAACTTGCGGCATTGGGTGCTGACAAAGGCAGCTCACTGCCCTCGCAAAGCAAAGTTCCTTTTGCAGTAAATACTTTATTCACCGGCAAATCATGCACCTGAATAGATGTATTAGTTGATAAAGAACAACCTGTGCTGCTATCAACTACTGTATAAGACAATTGATACTTACCAACATTATTGGCAATTAATTTGCCATTTTGCATACTTAAACCTGCACTATTTGTTGTTAGGTCATCGGACATTGTATTTTGATTAATGTTCCAAATACCTTTAGCAGGCGTTCCGTCTAATGTAACGGTTTCACCTTTGCATAAGTTAGATTTTGTTTTTATCATCACCTTCACATTTCCTTTAAGTACTTCCAGCGTAATGGGTATTTGAATATATAGTCCATCATCATCACGAATATTTAAAAGTAATGAAACAATACCAGCATAGGCAGGAGTTTTTGTAAAATGTATATATCTATCTCCCTTTGTTCCTACAACTGTAATATTTGAATCGGCGATTAATTGTTGATCAGAAGAACTAACACTACAATTTATTAAACCAAGTTCATTATTATCTCCCGAAATAGCAATAGGAATGTCGGGTATAGCATTTCCTAAACAAATTTTTTGCGGCGGTATGGGTTGCACTTTTATAGAGGAATGTGTATCTGCAAATTCTAAAACTTCATCTAATACCATAGTAACTAAAGAGCCATCCATTAAACCATTATGTTGAATATCAACTTGTGTAAACGGTTGTGAAGAATGAATTTGAATACGTAAGCCTGCATTTACGCCCTGACATACCAATTGATTACCATTTATAAGCCATTTGTCAGAACAACCTGATAAAATATTTAATTGAATATTTCCATTATTTACAGAAAAAGTGAAAGTTTCAGTAGTATCGGCTGCATTGATATTATAAACCATATCATTCACCGGTTGTGAAAACTGATTGGTAAATGAAGCCGGGCCATAAGCACCTAACCAAATACTTCCTGCCTTGGTAGCAACTCCACAACTGATCCAAGCATTATCATAAGGAACATAAGAGCCGGAACCAGATGCAGAAACAATAATATGATTATATGTAAATGGAAAATCACTATAGCCTTTTTCAAATTGAAAAGATTGGCTAGTAGCACAAAATGAAAAAACCATTCCTATGATACTCAATAATATTTTTGAAAAGAATGGATATTGAAATGAATCACTATGGTTTTTTAGGATTTTCATGAATTTTCAGACGGGGATATTGCTATCTGAGTATAAAGTTATTACAGTATAAAATGAAGTGCCGTAAAGCAATGCAACAAGAAAACGTAGCAGTAAGCTACCAATATTTGTAGTAATTTTTCGCCACAATTTTTTTAAAAAAGAAGATGCAAAAACTAATTATGGATTATATTTAAGAAATATGATTTTTGTCATAAAAAACAGCCAAAAAATGGGTAAAAAATATAAGTCATACAGCATCTATGTAGTACAATCCTCATCTTAAAATTCAAGTAATACTACAAGTTGTCATGATTTAAATTTTATAAAATACTTTTTTAATAAGTATATTTTTTTATACCTATAATTAAATTGACAATTGGCAAAATTTGTTATTAAGAAACATAGACAATAGATATAAAAAAAACCGGGAAGCAATTCGCTTAACCCGGTTCTTCATCATTCCCAAAGGATATAGAATTAAGTTTACATCAAAAGATCGATTTAAATGATAGCTAATATTGTATAATGCGTTTTACAGGTTTAGGTTGATGTTTGGCAGAAAAAAACTGCCATGCGAAACTTAGCTCCATGCTCTGTACACTATTCGATGTTGTTTTTACACCCGATGTAACTACATCATATGTTAACCCGGCTATCCAACGCTCTGATTCTAATCCAATATAAGGATATGTCGCATCACCAAAGCGCTCCCATAACCCTACATTCAAACTCCGCAATGTTTTATCCTTTACACTTATCTTATACACCATCCCTACACTATGTATGCTGTTCTGTCCCTGCATCTCCGATATCTCACTCAATAATATCTGATTCTTATTTGCTAAATTGAAATACAATCCACCCTGTATACTATAGCGTGCATCTATTGTATATGTTGAGTTTAAATAAACACCACCCTTGGGCCTTGATGCGTGAAATACCGCTGCACCCAAATTAAATCCCCACTTCTTACTATCATAACTGTAATTCAAGCCCGCATTCACTTCCAGGTAATGATTGCTTTGTATTGTCACAGGATCATTTGAAGGAACACTGCGTTGAAATCCCATACTCCCAAATTGCGATTGAAACTCAAACTTGCTCGGATCTACCAAACGTCCCGCATAGTTCGCCGTTAATCCGGCTCCTAAATGATGCTGACCGGTACCATCTAATGTCATATTATAGGCAGCTCCTAAACTCAAATAAGTATCCTTCAATAAACCATTATTCGACTCGTCACTAAATGCCATCATACCAATCCCTAACTGGTTATCCCCTGTACTACTCATCGCTATTCGCTTCTCTATCGAAGCTGTGTATGTATTATATGGCGCTACCGTACCACCCCACCACTGTCTGCGCAACGTGCTCGTTAAACGCCAATCTTCTACATCCTTTCCTATTAACGATGGGTTAATTGTCATTGGTGAACTAAAGTATTGGGAAAAATGCGGATCCTGCGCCTTTATCCCACTCATGAATGCTATTACAACTGTTGCTGTAATAACTATTTTTTTATAAATACTGTACTTTTCCATATCGTTTTGGTTTCAATTCTTTTTTATCTTAATAATGTAACGGTTCCCTCTTTGTGTACTATATTCCCGTTATTGTCTACACCCTCCGCTACCCATACATACGTAGCCATTGGTTGTAATACCCCATTTACTTTTCCATCCCATCCTGTTCCCGCATTCGAGGTCTCAAATACCTTTTTACTCCACCTATTGTATATCCGGAAGTAATGTAAACTCTTCACACCTACCAAGTTCACATTCAATATATCATTGACACCATCTCCATTCGGTGAGAATACATTCGGAACAAATATGTCCCATCCCGCAAATACACGTACCAATAGTGTATCCGTTGTTACACATCCTGATGATGTAGTCATATTGATATAATACAACTGCTCCTGATTGATATTTACCGTTGGATTAGATACACTTCCATTACTTAAGCCGGTTGAAGGAACCCAACTGTAATTAATAACACCACTAATTTGACGAGCATTCAAGGTTGTATTGTTTCCCATTATCACATTTACCGGAGACATCCGTAACCCCGCTTGCGGTGATGCTATTGTTATACTTTGCGTAACACTATTAGCTAATTGTGGACACAACTGCGGCGTTACTGTTAACTGCAACTGTACATTCCCCGGCTGACTATAACTAAACGATGGAACTGAACTACTGCTCGTATTACCCAAATTATCACTCCATGTATAACTTACCATACCGCTATTTGTAGTCTGTGAGGTATTGCTAACTTGTAGCGGCTGATTAACACAATAACTATTAACAGTATAGGATGCTACCGGTGCACTAATTCCCGTTAACGTAACCGTATTGCCGGCATTGTTACTACATCCATTCGCATCTGTAATCAATACACTATATGTCCCTACTGTATTAGCAGACAATTGACCATTGGTTCCGCCACTTATCCCTACTCCATTTAATTGCCAGGCATAACTTACTCCTCCACTAACGCTAAGAGGTAAATTTGTACCTGAACACAATATTGTTCCCTGTGGTGCCACTATGGTACCACTTGGCAAACCATTTACCGTATTAGTAACTACTGCTGCTAATGTCCCTGTAAATCCGTTCACATCCGCATAATTAACTGATACAGTTTTATTACCCGAACTTAACCATTGCAACGTAACCTGATTGTCTGTACTTCCTATACCCCCACTCACTATCTTATAATCTACATTTAAAGTTCCGGGTATGTTCCAACTATAATTATAATAACCTGACTGAGTGCTATACTGTATTACCTGGCCTACACATATATTATTATTATTCACATTCACAAATGTGGGTACCACACTATTGACTACCGTAATATTTACAGTAGCTGTTGTACTACCGCCACTATTGGTTGCTGAAATCGTATAATCTGTCGCTGCACTTATTGCTGTCGGTGTTCCACTAATTACACCTGTAGTTGTATTAAAGTTTAAACCCGCAGGTAATGTTCCACTTATACTGTAACCGGTTACTGCCCCACCACTAACACTCGGTGTTAATGGTGTTATCGCT
>NZ_QKZV01000002.1:0-388690 GCF_003254115.1 Hydrotalea sandarakina | reverse complement strand
ACACTCGGTGTTAATGGTGTTATCGCTGTGCCTACTGTATATACATTGGGCGTAGTGTAACTTAAGCCACTCGGTGCTACATCATTCACTGTTATGTTGACAATTGCTGTTGTACTACCACCGCTATTAGTTGCTGTAATTGTATAATTTGTCGCTGCACTTATTGCTGTCGGTGTTCCACTAATTACACCTGTAGTTGTATTAAAGTTTAAACCCGCAGGTAATGTTCCACTTATACTGTAGCTAGTTACTGCTCCACCACTCACACTCGGTGTTAATGGTGTTATCGCTGTGCCTACTGTATACACATTAGGCGTAGTGTAACTTAAGCCACTCGGTGCTACATCATTCACTGTTATGTTGACAATTGCTGTTGTACTACCACCGCTATTAGTTGCTGTAATCGTATAATTTGTCGCTGCACTTATTGCTGTCGGTGTTCCACTAATTACACCCGTAGTGCTATTAAAGCTTAAACCCGCAGGTAAAGCAGGACTGATACCAAAATCAGTTACTATACCACCACTATATGTTGGATTGAGTGATGAAATAGTAGAACCCACTGTATAAACATTTGGCGTAGTATAACTTAAGGCACTTGGTGGCACCTCGGTAACAGTTATATTCAAAGAAGAACTATTAGTACATGTTCCATTATTATAAGTATAAGTAATTGTAACATTTCCTTCTGCAACGCCAGTTACTAAGCCACTACTATTTACAGTTGCAATGCTATTATTTGATGAACTCCATGTACCTCCATTGGTGGAATTATTGAGTGTAATGGTGTTTCCCTTTTGAACAGTATTGGGCCCTGTAATATTTGCAACTGCAGGCAAAGGATTAACTGTAATAATAGCAGGGGCTGCAGATGCCGGATTTCCAATTGCACAACTTACGTTTGAGTTTAATGTTAAGCCTATAACATCTGCGTTATTCAAGCTACTATCTATATAAGTTGCTGCTGAGGTTCCAACTACAACATTATTTTTTGTCCAAACAAAACTGGGACTTGTTCCTCCATTTATTGGATTTGCTGTAAACGTTACCGGGGTATTTGCACATATAGTATTACCGGGATTAGCTGAAAAAGATACACTAACTGTGTTACTAGTATTTACAACTACCGGTACTGCATTGGTGGCTGCAGTAACTGAATTTGCACCACAAGTAGAAGTTGCCACACAATAATAATATGTAGTTCCTGAAGAAGATGCTGAAAAAGTTATATCTTTTTGCGTAGCACCGGATATTGCAGTTCCACCTGTATTAGCATTATTGGTATTAGTATACCATTGATATGTTAAATTGCTTCCAACTGCTGACATTGAAAGTGTTGTTGTAGAACCCTGACACAAAGTGATACCCGTTGGCTGTGTAGATATGGTTGCAGATGCACCAGATATTGATATGGTAGCAGCCGTTGAAATAGCCTGTGGGCTACAAGTTCCGGAAACAACACACCTATATTGATAATTATTGGCGCCAATTGGAACGTTGGCAAGTGTTAATTGATTTGTTGTATAATTACTATATGTAATACCATCAGCGGGAGTACCTGAGCCGGTTATATTTACCCAATTGTTTCCGTCTGTGCTTCTTTGCCACTGATAAGATAATCCGGCACCTGTAGCTGTAACTGAAAAATTAACTGTACCACCCGTACAAGCACCAACACTAGTTGGGTTAAACATAATAGCAGGAGGTGCATTTACCGACAAAGTAGTTGGGGTACTATATGCAGGAGGACAAGAACCATTTTGTACCTTTATTCTATATAAAGCACTTGTAGTAGGGTTATTAGCTGTGTAAGAAGTGCTTGTAGCGGCAATATCATTCCAAGTTAATCCCCCATCAGTTGAATTTTGCCAACTTTGAATTGTACCGGTATAACCACTAGAACTTAATGAAACATTAGTTCCTGCACAAACACTTGTACCTCCTGTTGTTGTACCACCCACACTGGCAGGTGAATTAATAATAGAAAGTGTTGAAGCACTGGGATTGCTAGATCCACAACCATTTTTAGCAACAACCGAAATAGAACCACCAGACGTAGTAGCATTTACTGTTACGGTTGTATCAGTTCCTCCATTAACAATCGTCCATCCTGGCGGAATTGTCCAAGCGTAAGAAGAAGCATTACTTACCCTGTTAACGGTATATGTTAAGTTAGAAGAATTATTACAAATTGAAGCTGGCCCACTAATTGTTCCCGGGGCTGCCGGAACAGAAGTAGCTACTGTAACATTTAATGAACGGGTTTGAACACTTCCGCAAGATTTTGTAGGCGTAACAGTTATGTAACCACCATTGCTGCTTGGGGTAACAGTAATTGCGTTGGTTGTTGAAGTACCTGTCCATCCTGAAGGGAGAGTCCAGTTATAACTTGCCCCCAAAATAGGCGGTGTAGAATATAAATAAGTACCATTGTTACCACAAATTATACTATTACCGGTAACAGAACCGGCCCCACAACCATCATTCCGTATAGCAAAATAAGCATAACCATAGTGCCCACCTGCAGAGCAGTCATCTGATTCAAATTCAATAATGATAGTTTTGCCTGACCAACCGGCTATATCCAAAGATGCTTCTGACCAATCTTTAGCATATGCCCCGGAACTGGTTAAGAAAAAACCTTGGGCTGCTTTATCTGCCGCTGAGGCAGGAACAAAATAAGAAACAGAAGCACATTTAATAGTATCTTGCCCAGCAGGCTTTTCTGGATCACGCACTGTAGCTGTAAAACGCGGTTGCGCATCCCAGGCATGCCCGGGATCTTGCAACACCAAAGCATATGCATAAGTTACATTATAAGCGGTAACACCTGTTGGCACATTAATTAAATAAGATATTTTTCTAACCAACCTGCCGGTAGTTGTATTCCCCAATTTTACTGCATAATCATACTGATAGCCATTAATGTTTGGTACAGTTTTGATAGTTGGTGCAATTGGATCAGTTGATTGACTACTACCGGTGTTCGCAAAAATTTGAACCGCATTTTGACCACCAGATTGGTCTAAATATGACTGTAGTGATTGAATAGATGCAGGTGGGGCATTGAATGTAGTAACATTTGTATTAGGAACTGTTGCACCATTGTATAATTGTAAATTAATTGTCCAATACGACAAATTATTATAATTAAAATTGAAATTGGCAGGACATTGAGCATATAAATTATTTATACTCAAAATCAAAAAAGCAGCCACAATAATCAATAACCTATTGTAATAGACTTGTCTGCTCTTTTGTAAATATTCAGAATAATCATTTCTCATATAACATATTTAATCAGGTTAGAATATAAAATGGGCAGACAAAAAATTAGTACATTGAAGAAAGTAAGCCAATCACCATTTTACCTACAGTAAAATGTGCAATAATATTTGCCTCCCTGCCTTTGGGTGAAGTAACCATTAGCCAATCACCATTCTTTGATACCGCAAGTTCCTCACCTGCCTTATTGGTTAAGTGTACTATGCTATTAGGTACTTGAAGCGACGAGAATAACTCACCCGCATCAATTGCGGCCGAGAAACTAAGATTTGAAAAAAATTGAATGATATTTTGTTGATTTTTTTCAACCAATAATGCCTGAGAGATATTTGCCGGCAATGCCTCAAAAGCAATATTTGGTATTAAAAAAATAGTAGCCGTATTAGCAGTCTCTAATTGACCTAGAATATTACCCTCTTGTAATAACTGCAACGACTTTGAATAATCGTTTTTTTGCACTACACTCATTTTGGCTTTTATGTCAGCTACTGTTTGTGCAGATAAATGAAAGAAAATAGAAACAAATAATGCTAGAAGTAAAGTTTTTTTCATATACAAATTTTTTAAGGGTTGTATCAAAAACACAAAAACGTTACAGTGCTAACAAAAGGGCGCTTGTTTAACATTTTGCTATTTTTAAATGATAGCACTCAACAATATGTGTAATTGAAAAAGTTTTTTTAGATCATGTGAGTAATAATAGGTTTTTTCGATATTAAATTTTACTTAACAAATGTAGCATGGCATTGAACAAAAAAAAATGATGTTGAAATCAGTCGAAAAAAAGAAAAATTTGCATTAGTTTATAATATAACATATAAATAACTAAAATTTAACTGAATACATTATTTATATATCATCATTGTAGTAACAATTTGACACTTTAAATCATATAAGACTACTTGGAATATCATTAAACTATTGCAATACAACATGATAGTTTCAAATAATAAATAATAATAAATATGTATATGAAAATCGATAGAAGTAAAAAAACATCAAAAAATATAAGACATTTTACAAGCTGTTAAACAAGGAAATAATAACACATGAATAAACTTAATCGCATCATTTTTTTCGGCAATCATAGTAAACCGATAACTACAAAACATTGATTATCATTTACAAAACACCTAAAAAATAACTATTAAAACATTTATGATGAAAAGGTAATTACAATGATTTTTATTAATAAGGTTAAAATATCATCATTAAACTAGTAATTAGACGACACTCATGCCCTAAGAACTTTATACAACTGAATAATAGTATAGGCATATAATAGAAGGAAAGAGAAGATTTAAACTTATTTAATGCAGAAATGTGAATTCAATAAAATAATATTAACCATCATTCTAAACTAATCAAACTCAGCTAAAGTTTATGAAAAAAACAAAATACCCATTTTAGGGGATTGCTAGGTTAAAAATCGATAAGTATATTTGTTTTCAATTAATTACGAATACATAAAAAGTATGAAATTGGGCTAATGTGCATAATTAAATATTTGGTTCTCAATCGAAAAAAACCATATATTTGACTATAGAAATAACGCAATATTGATTGCTACATATCATTAATATCAATACCAAAAATCCTTATCAAAAACCCGTGCTTTAGTGTTTTAACATCCAAACATCCTACCCAACTATCCTCCGTAAAAAACAACTAACTGTAAATCCTATTCATTATTTTATTATTAGGTTATTAATAATTAGATTTAGTATAAATGCTAAAAAATAAATATTAATAATGTTCATAAAATCAATATAAACGCTATAAATGATAGCCGTGTAAATATTGGTTGAATGAATGTGGGATAATTAAATTAAATAAAGCGTGAACCGGTAAATACGTATTTACTGGTTTAAAAATGCAAATAATTGCTTCTGAGACACAGAAATGTGGCAAAGAGTAGCGCTAGCTTTATGTTTTTTATCGAATAAATGCACACTGATTAAATTATTCAATAAAAAAGTAAAGAAATTACGAAAATGAAATATAACAAAAATGATGCCTAAAATCAATTTTTATGGCTTTAGAAAAAAAATGGTACGCTGTTTACACAAAACCTAAATGGGAAAAGAAAGTAGTTCAACTATTAAACAAAAAAAATATCACAAATTACTGCCCATTCAACAAGGTAATTAAACAGTGGTCAGACAGGAAAAAAACAAGTTATGAGCCTTTATTTCGTTCATACATTTTTGTTCAAATAAGCGAAAAAGAAAAAATAGAAACCCGTAATACAGATGGTGTATTGTATTTTGTAACACATGAAGGCAAACCGGCTGTAATTAAAGAAGAAGAAATAACCTTGATTCAATCTTTCCTGGAACAATACAATAATGTAACAGTAGAAAGTAACAGGATTCATTGCAATGATACAATACGCATTATTGAAGGACCACTAAAAAAATATGAGGGAAAAGTATTAGCCGTTTACAAAAAAAGTATCAAAGTAATATTACCTTCTATTGGCTATGCAATGGTTGCAGAAATAGATGTTCATCATGTTGAAAAAATTGATAACAACCGAACCAATTCAATGAGTGCGTAAATTATTAATTGTCAGTTCCTTGTATGCAAGTTTTTAAAAACTACATCTGAAAAAACAATTGGAACAACAATTAAGCTATATAATAAAGATGCAATAATGGATACCAATATTGAAAGAGGCCGATAAAACGGCATAAAAAAATAAATTCTTACAAAGCAAATTATAAAAGCAAAAATTAAAACCTTTATCCAATAATAATTTATAGTTGTATCCCTTTGTTGTGTTGTACAATTTCTATTTGGTAATTGTAAAATAACCCATACAATAAACCACATTCCAATTGCAGAGCTCAATAATTGCAACCAAGATGTGATATGTAATCGAATGTTAGCAATGTTTATCCTATGTCCACTAATATGTAATAATTGCGCAATCAAGCCATTGTCGTGGGTTAAACTATCCCACAACAGATGAGTAGCACCTCCCAATAAAATAGAAATACATACTACAACATAATGATGTTTAAAGTATGTATTCCAGTTTAAGGAATTATAGGGTAACAATTTATTTTTAAAGACGGGGGGCAAATGCAGCAACAATTGTTGCTTTACAACATAATGAAAAATGTAAGCAAGAATTATGCCAAGTGGCAAATCAGCCCAAATTAATCCGAACCAATTATGTGTGTACAATCGGTTTTTTGACATTCGGATGAAATATTCAAAATCTGGCACTAAACTACCCACTACCAACCCGGTAAGTGAAAAATAATTTTTCCATTTTCTGTAAATGGGAATAATAACTGCTGGATGGGCAAAGGTGAATGGCATATTGCACAAATTAATTATAAACATTCAAAGAATAGCAACAAAGCAATACAAAAAAACATAACTAGGATTAATAATATAAATAATTGGCTTAAAACATTGTTTTTATGAAGGAATTGAAAATAGCGATTATAGGTTTAGGATACGTAGGCTTACCGCTGGCAGTAGAATTTGCAAAAAAATATCCTGTAATAGGTTTTGATATAAATGAAAGAAGAGTGCAAACATTAAATAATGGATATGATTACACACTTGAAACCAATGAAGAAGAATTAAATGCAGTGTTAAAACAACAACATAATGCAGAACCAGGCTTATTTGTTACTAAGAATAAGGCAATTTTAGCTGAAGCCAACTTTTACATTGTTACTGTACCAACGCCTGTTGACAAATACAACAGGCCCGATCTTACTGCTTTAATAAAAGCCAGCGAAATTGTTGGTGAATATTTATCAAAGAACAACATAGTAGTTTATGAATCAACTGTTTATCCTGGCGTTACTGAAGATGAATGTGTACCTGTTTTGGAAAAAAAATCGGGTTTAAAATTTAATCAAGATTTTTATGTAGGCTATTCACCCGAACGTATCAATCCGGGTGATAAGGAACATACCGTTTCAAAAATCAAAAAAGTAACATCGGGTTCTACACCTGAGGCAGCCCAAAAAATAAATGCCGTTTATGCAAGTATCATTGAAGCCGGTACGCATATGGCCCCCTCTATTAAAGTGGCAGAAGCAGCAAAAGTGATTGAAAATGCACAGCGCGATATCAATATTGCCTTCATTAATGAGCTATCGAAAATATTTAATCATTTAAACATTGATACCAATGATGTTTTAGATGCCGCAGCTACTAAATGGAATTTTTTAAAATTTAAACCAGGTTTAGTTGGCGGTCATTGCATTGGTGTTGACCCTTACTATTTAGCACAAAAAGCTATGGAAGTAGGCTATCACCCTGAAATAATTCTTGCCGGAAGAAGATTAAATGACAGTATGGGAAGTTATATAGCAGATGAGGTAATTAAATTAATGGTAAAAAAAGAAATTCAAGTTGTGGGAAGCAGAGTACTTGTTTTAGGAATAACTTTTAAAGAAAATTGCCCCGACGTAAGAAATACTAAAGTAATTGATATTATTCGTCACCTAAAATCATACCAAATTAATGTAGATGTTTATGACCCTTGGGCAAATAGAGAAGAAGTTAAACATGAATATGGCATTGAAGCTTTAGAAGAATTCCCGGAAATTAAACACTATTATAACGCCGTTGTAATTGCCGTTGCACATAAACAATTCACGTATGAACAAATAAAAAATATATGTAGAAAACAATGTGTGGTGTATGATGTAAAATCGGTTTTTGATAAAGAATTAATTGACGCAAGACTGTAATATATGTTTAACAAGCCTTTTCATTCTACTCCACTTAACGACAAGAAAATATTAATTACGGGTGGCGCAGGTTTTATTGGTTCAAACTTAGTTGAATATTTACTAAAATATGAAGCAAAAAAAGTTAGGGTGTTAGATAATTTTAGCACAGGCCATATAAATAATGTAAAGCCATTTTTGCATTATCCCAACTTTGAATTAATTGAAGGTGATATAAGAAATTATGAAACATGTGTTAAAGCAATAACTGATATAGACTTTGTATTACACCAGGCAGCTTTAGGCTCTGTACCACGTTCAATTGAAGATCCTATAACAACAAATGAAGTAAACATTTCAGGATTTTTAAATATTTTAACTGCTGCAAAAAACATAGGGATCAAACGATTAGTTTATGCAGCCAGCTCAAGTACTTATGGTGATAGTAAAAACTTACCCAAAGTTGAACATATTATAGGGAACCCACTTTCACCTTATGCAGTTACAAAATTGGTAAATGAATTGTATGCAAAAGTGTTTTCAACATCTTATCAATTCCACTCTATTGGATTAAGATACTTTAATGTATTTGGTCCAAAACAAAACCCTAAAGGTGCTTATGCAGCGGTTATTCCATTATTTGTTCATTCAATGCTTCAAAAAATTGCACCCAGCATTTACGGTGATGGATTAACATCGAGAGATTTTACATTTATTGAAAATGTAGTTCAGGCAAATATAAAAGCACTATTTGCAGATAATATTTTTGAAAGTGAAGTATTTAACATTGCTTATGGCAGTTCCACAACATTAACAGAACTATGGCAAAAAATTAATGCAATAGGTAATGTAAATATTTCCCCTAATTATTTACCGGAAAGAAAAGGCGATATTAAACATAGTTTAGCCAATATTGATAAAGCAAGAAAAATTTTAGATTATAATCCAGAATTTTCAATTGATGAAGGGCTGGCAATTACCATAAAATGGTACCGCGATAACCCCGATCATTTTGAAACGAAATAAGCAATTTTCATATTCTACCAAAAATAACCTTAACCCTATAACCAATTAGCTATATGAAAACACAATTAAAACAATTTACTTTTTTTTGTTTAGTTATTCTTACTGTTACATCATGTGTTAGTACAAAACGTTCTACCTACTTTTATGATGCAGGACAAGTGCAATTTAAAGTACCGGATGATGTTAAAGAAGTACCTATTCAAAAAGGCGACATTTTATACATTAACATTAGTAGCTTAAATGCAGAAGCCTCTGCTATATTTAATTCTACCAACAACATTAATGCAAGCACCACTTCAAGTACAGGCACATCAGCAAATATTGGCGGTTATTTAGTAAACAATGAAGGATACATACAATTGCCGGTTTTAGGATACATAAAAGCTGCAGGTTTATCTAAAAAAGAATTAAAAAGTTATATCACCAATCAAATTTTGGAAAAGAAATTATTATTAGACCCAATTGTTACCATTCGACAAATGAATTATGAAGTTACTGTATTGGGTGAAGTAGGAAGACCCACCGTAATAACAGTACCCAGCGAAAAAATTTCAATGGTAAAAGCACTCGGATTAGCAGGCGATATAACTATATATGGTAGAAAGGACAATGTGTTATTAATAAGAGAACACGATGGTGAAAGAAAAGTTACTCGTATTGATTTAAACTCACCTTCCTTTTTTACTTCACCCTATTATTATTTAGAACCAAACGATGTAATCTATGTAGAAGCCAATAAAAACAAAGTGGCAAGTGTTAATAGAACGCAACTATTATTACCTGCAGTATTAAGCGGCTTATCAGTAGTTGCCATTGTATTAGATAGAATTATAAAATAATAAATACACGTAAATTATGTCAGCCAATCAAATTTCCGGATTGCCTAAAAATGAAAGCTTATTTAGGCAAATGGTAACAAAGTACCTTCCCTACTGGCCATTATTTGTAGTGTTTTTAATAATTGGTGCAGCCTTAGCTTTTACTTATTTGCGGTATGCTACACCTAAGTATGAAGCAACAGCAACACTATTGGTAAAAGATGAAAAAAAAGGTTATGATGATTCAAAATTTGTTGAATCATTAAACATGATTAGTACCAAAAAAATTATTGAAAATGAAATTGAGGTGTTGCAATCAAGAACATTAATGGATAGTGTGGTGAGGAAATTACATTTGTATGCACCCATAACGCAAGAAGGTAAAGTTCGCCCAAGACCCGTATACAAAGAAAGTCCTGTTTTTATAGAAGCAGCAAATCCTGATTCTATAAAAAATGTAAAAAAAGTGTTTATAAAAATAAACAGTTCTTTTACTTCAGTAACCTTGAACAATAACTTAACATATGCAGTAAATGAATGGGTTTACACACCTTACGGAATATTAAAGTTCATTCCCAACCCAACTGTTTTTGTAGATAACAATAATGATAAACCTTATTATTTTTCTTTGTTAAGCCCGAAAGAAACGGTAGAAAATATTTTACGAGTATTAAAAGTAAGTGCATCCAACAAATTATCAAGTGTTATCGATTTAAGTTATCGCGATGCAGTTCCTAAACGGGCAGAAGACATTTTAAACTATTTAATTCAAGAATATAGAAATGCTGCCATCATTGAAAAAAACAACTTGGCAACCAATACATTGGCTTTTATTGATGAACGATTAAATTTAGTTGGCCGTGATTTGGATAATATTCAACAAAACATTCAAAGTTATAAAGCAGGCAGCAATGCTGTTGATATAAGTACACAAGGGCAATTATACTTGCAAAATGTTAGTGCCAACGATCAAAAAATGAGCGATTTAAATATGCAAGCTGCGGTATTAGACCAACTCGATAAAACAGTGAATTCAGAAAAGGGAGGCATTATTCTTCCATCTACTTTAGGTGTAAATGATCCCGCATTAGTATTATTAATAACCAACTTAAATAATGCACAGTCTGAATATGATAAACTTCGCAGAACAGTTGCTGAAAACAACCCCATGCTAATTTCTGTAACCGATCAAATTAAAAGAATTAAAGGAGATATAATTGACAATATAAAATCACAAAAAAACAGCATTCAAGCTGCAAAGGAAAAACTTGCAAGTACCAATAACCAATACAATGCAGTATTAACCACCATTCCACAAAAAGAAAGACAACTGTTAGAAATAAGCAGGAATCAAAATATTCAGAATGGCATTTATCAATTCCTATTACAAAAAAGAGAAGAAACAAAACTATCATTGGCAGCAATTATATCAGACAGCAGAATTGTGAATTATGCAGAAGCGGGAACTGACCCGGTAAGTCCTAATAAAATTATTATTTACTTAGCAGCTTTAGCATTTGCATTTGGTGTACCTGTTGTTTTCATAACTTTAAAAGAAGGCTTCAATAAAAAAGTATTGTTTAGAGATGAAATAACTGCACTCACCTCAATGCAAATTATTGGTGAAGTTTTCTTTGAAAAAACCAAAGATGCCTTTGTTATTGAATCAGGAAAGAAAAGCATCATATCTGAACAAATCAGAAAAATTAGAGCTGCATTACCATTTTTAGGAATATCTGAAAAAAATAAAAAAATTCTAATCACCTCAAGCATTTCCGGTGAAGGAAAAAGTTTTATTGCAGCCAATTTAGCAGCGGGCATTTCATTAACCGGTCAAAAAGTTATTTTATTAGATTTTGACTTACATAATCCGGGCTTAAGTAGAGCACTAGAAAAAACAGAAGAACCCGGAGTAAGTGATTATTTAAAAGGTGAAAAAGAGCCGGAAGAAGTAATAAGAAGAGTAAATGGTTATGATAATCTGTTTTTTATACCGGCAGGTAACCTACCCGATAATCCATCTGAATTAGTAGTAAGTGAAAAAACAAAAGAATTGATTCAATATGTAGAAAATATTTTTGATGTAGTTGTTATTGATAGTCCACCTGTTTTCTTAGCTACCGATGCGTTTATCTTATCAAACTATAGTAGTGCAACATTGTATGTAGTACGTCATAAATACACACCTAAACAATTGCTGAAAAGAATAGATGATACTTGTAAAATCAATCCATTAAAAAATGCAGCAATTATATTTAATGGAGTGAAATCGCGTGGATTCTTTAAAAATAATTATGAGTACGGTTATGGTTATGGTAATGATTATGTTTACACCTATAACCGACCTAAACAAAAAAACAAATAATTTATTGATACTACCAATTCCAATTTCCTAAGGTTACCCTAGCCTTGATGAAACCTCCAATAGCCTTTTATTTATAACCCTTTAAAAATTCACAAAATGACACAGAATTGGTATGTAGTTTACACTAAATCAAATGCTGAAAAAAAAGTAGCAATGCATTTAGCAAAGAAAGGTTATGAAGCCTTTTGTCCGTTAAACTGTATTTTAAATCATTATCAAGACAAGAAAAAGCTTGTATTCGAACCTATGTTCAAAAATTACGTGTTTGTAAAAACAACACCTAATAAGTTAAAAGATATTACAAGCATCAGTGATGATATCATTAATTTAGTTTACTGGCTTGATGAGGTGGCCACAATTAAAGAATCTGAAGTAAATGATATTAAATATTTTTTGAACGAGTTTAAAAATGTAAGATTAGAAAAACGCCCTGTTAATCAAGCTACTTTAATGCACATGACAGAGTTTGTAAATGTTAACAAAACCAATACACAATTGGATACAAATACAATCAAATTGTCAATACCTTCATTAGGCTATAATTTATTAGCTGATTTAGCTGAAATACCGACTATGATGTTGGGCACAACTTCAGTAAGTTTTAATAAACTTATGCCATCTTTCTAAACATGGCTTATTGATTTAATTATCAACAATTAAGTTGGGAAGATGCATATATGAAAAACTTTGTAAGAAATATTTTAGCTGAATTACTTGGATTTTGGTATCTGTTGTCGGGAAAAATTAAAAGAGCAAAAAAAGGAGCTTTGAATGGTGAATATATTCTATCTATTTACTTTCATAAACCATCATCCAAATTATTTGAGTTTGTAATCCGTTGGCTTTTAAATAACGGATTTACTATTATTCCTACAAAACAAATTGAAAAAATTGCAACGGGTAAAATTCCCTTTCCAAAGGCAACCGCAATTATAACGGTTGATGATGGCTGGAGAAGCAATATAAAAAATATTGTGGCCGTAGCCAAACAATATCAAATTCCCGTAACCATATTTGCTGCTACTGAAGCCATTGAAATGGGCGGTGGCTATTGGTGGACCTATGTTAATAAAGCTCAAAAACTACATTTAACAACGCACAATGCAGAAGCATTAAAAAAACTAAATAATGCTGAACGATTAAAAGTGGTAAATGAAATTAAAAATGTGTTGAATTTGGATAGAGAAGCAATGTATCCGGAAGAATTGCAGTCCGTATCGGAAAGCAAATACATTACCATAGGAAGCCATACAGTAACACATCCTATTTTACCTAATTGTAATGATGATGAAGCACAGTTCGAAATAAAAGAATCAAAAAAAAAATTAGAACACTTGTTAGGTAAAAAAATTGATGAGTTTGCTTACCCTAACGGAGATTATGGAAAAAGAGAATTAGAATTATTGGAAAAAAATGGATACAAATTAGCATTCACCACTAAAACAAATTATTTAACTAAGGAGCAGCTTACCAACAAATTTGAAATACCGCGTTTTGAAATTTGGGAAAATGCAGGATATTTTGAAACCATTAGTAGAATAACCGGGGTTTGGTTTAATAGCAATCAAAAGAAAAAGTATTAGATGGGCAGTAAGATATTTATCATATTATTCATGTTAACTGTAGCATCATTTTTTGCATTGATGCTATTTACTACCGGCGATAAAAATAAGGCTTATGTACAATTCATATTATTAGCATTCCCTTTCCTTGCAATAGATACACATTATGGCGACTTATTTTTTTCGGATTTTGATGTAGTAACGCTAAGTTTTTTATTTGGGTTTTATTCACCCAAAAAAGTAAATCTTAAAAATGGGAAAGTATATCTTATCACATTCATATTTCTCGTTATTATAATAATTGTAGGACTTTATAAAGCTGAAAGCTTAACAAGTTCCACTACCACATATTGCATAGAATATATATGTTTATTTTTATTTGCTAAAATTTCAGTTGATGAAATAGTTGCCGATCCGACATTTTTTTATAAAATTGTTCAGTGTTTAAAAATAGTATTCCTTTTCTCACTGGCATTTCTATTGGGACAATTTGTTTTGGGTGTAGGATTTTCTTTAGCAAAAGTGCAAAATCCCAACGTATTATCGGAAGGTACCAGATATACAAGCTTTTTTCAAGATCCACAAAAGTATGCACAGTACCTGGCAGCCATGAGTTTTATTTTTTTAATAAAAGATCCAACAACACAAAAAGTATCTACACTTAATTACGCTTTATTTTTAAGCGCATTAGTTGCTATACTGTTTACAGGTGGGCGTGGTGGATTGGGTGGATGGGCTGCCGGAATGTTCTTAGTAATTTTATTTGGAAAATCTAGCTATCGCTACGCCATTATAGTTGTAGGAATTTTAGCTTACATTGTTATTGACAACTTTAAGGATAATATAGCAATGTTTAAACGTACATCGGTTGATGACACCTATGCTTTCAGATTTGCAATTTGGGTTGATGCATTTAAAATATTTTTAGATCACAAATACTTTGGTATTGGATTAGGTAATTATACCAATTATGTTTCTGTTCATAACCCTGACCAGTTTTGGTTGGTCGATAATGAAATTACGTATTATGATCATCCGGAAAGCGGCTATTTAAAGTTTTTAACCGAATTAGGCGCAACAGGATTTATAAGCATATTTTTTATGATTATATTTCCAATGGCGCAAGCGTTTTTCCTTTTTGTTAAAAACAAAGACAGTACAATTATTTTACTAATTGCCGGCGTAATAGCCTGGATGATTGGATTTTATACAGTGTATTCATTTAGTGATGTTAGAATGACCATTTTTATTATTACATTTTTAGTAATGCTGGCAACCAGCTATAAATGGAGTAATTATAATATTGAAAAAAATGCTGCAACAATTCTATAAGAAAATTTCCGGAAGCATATTTAAGAACAGTGCTTGGGGAATATTTTCAAATATTTTTCAGAATATACTATTTAGTGTTTTTTTTATTGTAGTGGCCAGAAAGTATAGTACAGATGATTTTGCCAATTACATTTTAGCCAACACCTTATATTCATTTGTTGTAGCATTTTCCTCATTAGGATTAGGTCAATGGTTTATTAGAGAATTAATTACAACAAACAGCAAACAAATTTTAATAAATAAATTTTTCAAAATTCAAATTTTTGTAGGTGTATTTTTTTATGTTGTTAATTTAATTATCGCAGTTCTTTTATACCAAAATCAAACCATTAGAACACTATCAATCTTTATCGGAATTAATGTAATATTTGATAATGTTATTTATGTAATTAAATACATCAATGTAGCGGAAGAAAAACAAAAGAAAAGCTTTATTATTTTAACCGTAGAAGCAGTTTTAAAATTTGGTGCCGGTTGTTTGCTGTTTATATATCCTATTCCAATCGTTTACTTATCAATCATTTTAATATTACTTCGATTTGTTACACTTAATCTATTTATTAAAATCGGAAGTTCAAATTTGGTAAACATAAAAGCCATTCTACAAACAAGCATAGATTGGACTGAGATAAAAAAATTATTAATCAGCAATTGGTCATTTGTTGTAATAGGTAGTATTTCAATCATCTATTGGCGAATGGGCAATATATTAATCTCAAAAATTTTACAGGCACAAGATGTAGCCAATTATGAAATATCATTTAAGTTATTTTCAATGGCTGAAATATTGCCGGTAATTGTATCAACATCTATATATCCTTTATTGGTGAAAACTTATCAGGAAAGTCAGGAAAAAACCATTCAACTATTTAGAAGAGCATTTGTTGCTTATGCGTTATATGGAATATTAGCATTTACTTTTATTTACAGTTTTTCAGATGCCATTATTCCTTTTCTGTTTGGTGCAAAATATTTAAACACAGCAATGTATTGTAAAGAAATGTTCTTAACAATACTAATATTTCCAACAGCATTATTACAAGCCAATTTACTGGTAGCAATGAAAATGGAGAAAAAGGATATGTGGTTAAATTTGATAAGTTTAGCGTTGAATTTAATTTTTAGCTTAACAGGTTTTTATTTTTTCAAATCACTTTCAGTTATCAACTTTTCTATATTTTTTTCTTTTGGCTTTTTTCATATACTACAAGATGCACTTCTAATAAAAAGAAAAATTATTTCGGTAATGCATACCATAAGTTTTTATGCAGCCACAATAAGCATAATAATTTTATTTTATTGGGGAAGTAAAATAATAAATGAGTATGTGTTATTTATCGGTTTTTGGATGATTGTTACAACTATTATTGGCATTTTTGTTTGGAATATGTATAAAGAAAACTTTGCCAAAAAAATCAAGTTACAGTTCTACAAAAGATAGATAACTGTATAATAAGCTCTTTTAAATACCGACTTTATGGTAGTCGTATATTATACCACACCTTACTTTTTAGATGCTGCTTTAGAAACTATTCAAAGCATAAAGTATCAGGTATTATTACATGTGATAATTGAAATATCACCGGAATCCAAACAGAGCAATGTAATTAATTTAGAAAACTTAGAAAAATACAATTATTTAGAAGATGCTGAATATGTTTTAGGAGAAGAAACATGGAAAAAATTTAAACCCTACTTTGAAGGTGTTTGCAGTGTAAAATTTGTAATACATAAAAGCAAGCGAGGATTTGGATTAACAAGTATTAAATATGCTTTTAAATTAGGAAGTCATATTAATAAGCTAAAAGCAAACATCATACATTTTGACAGTATAACCGCCAGAAGTATAGGACTATATCCATTTATACGATTTAAGAAATTATTCATTACTATACATGATCCCGTTCCACATAGTGGCGAAAATAATTGGAAACTAAACATACCCAGAAAAATATTTTTTAGTTGGGCCAAAGGATATTTCTTTTATTCGGATTTTTCGTTGCAACTTTTTAAAATTAACTATCAAAAAATAAAGGCACCACTAATGCAACTAAAGTTGCTTCCGTACAGTATTTCTGCACAAATAAAGGATAACAAATTTCATAGAAATAGTATCCTATTTTTTGGAAGGTTATCAGAATATAAAGGTATTGACTTATTTATAGAAGCCGCTAAAATTATTTTGAAAAAGCATCCTGAAGAAAAGTTTGTTATTGCAGGAGCGCCATCATTTAATTATGAAATTGATAAAAAACAATTAGTGGGATATGAAATGAATTTTGAGATACATGAAGGCTATTTAACAACTGAAGAATTAAGCGAAGAAATAATAAAATCAAAATTTGTTGTATGCCCTTATAGAGATGCTACACAAAGTGGCGTATTAATGACTGCTTTTGCAAACCGCAGAATGGTTGTTGCAACAAATGTTGGTGCTTTTAAAGAATACATAACACCCCACAAAAATGGATTATTATGTGAACCTAACAGCAAAGACTTAGCTGAAAAAATAGAAGAAGCATTAATAGATAATCAATATCAAAACATTGAAATGAATATTGAAAATGAAGACACTGCTACAGAAATAGAAAAAAACCAACATACCCTTTTGTATGCTTACGAAAGAGTATTAAAAATGAGAAATAAAAGAACTTCAAGTCTTAAATTATTTTTAACAAGAAAGTACAAATACAGAGAAGTACTAAAGATTAAAAGTTAGCAATGCATTTACTTATGCACAATTAATATATGGTAAAAGAAAAAAAAATTGCATTTGTTATACACGGCCTTCCAATGGGTGGTGCCGAAAAATTTATGATTGGTTTAGCAAATCATTTTAAAAACAAAAACTATAAAATACATATTATTCTATTAAGCAATGATGATGAATTAATTAAAGAAGTTCCAAGCGGTATAACAGTAACAAAAATATTAAAAAACAGCAGGTTCGATATTTTAGTTACTAAAAGAATAAAACAATACATTCAAAAAGAGGGAATAAATAAAATAATATGCATTAATTCTTATGCTTATTTCTTAACTAAAATTGCATATATCGGAAATAAGGATACTAAAATATTTGTTTCACTTCATACTACTAAGCCATTCTCTAGAAAGAGCTACTTACAAAATATAGTATATTTTAGATTTATTGATCAACAAGACTGTTTCATTTACATCTGTAAAAATCAAAGAGAATATTTACGAAAAAAGTATTGGATTAGTCCGAAAAATGAAGTAATAATTTACAACGGAATAGATACAGATTACTTTACTGCACAAAATGTAGATCAAAATAAAATTCCTGAAATTAAAACAAAACTTGGCATAAAAAATAATGAGCAAATTATTATTAAAGTAGCCAGAATTCAAAGTGAAAAAAACCATGAAGCAGCTATTAAAGCGCTTGATATTTTACATACTCAACTAAATAATAAGGCACACTTAATATTTGCCGGAAATGGTAATAGTAACTATATCAATAGTTTAACAAGCTTAGTTAAGGAATTAGATTTAGAAAATTATGTACATTTTATCGGAAATCAAGCCGATGTTCGCCCCTACTATGCACTTTCAGATATATTTACCTTAACTTCTAACAGTGAAACCTTTTCATTATCTGCATTAGAAGCAATGGCATTTGGCTTACCCTGCTCACTAACAAATATTGGAGGTGCCTCGGAAATGATAGAAGAAAATGTGAATGGATTACTAACTGCACCCAACAACCCAACATCTATTGCCAAAAGTTGGGATACGCTTTTAAGAATGAATGCAAATAAGGAATTAATAAGAGAATTGGTAATAAGAAAATTCAATATCAATAATATGCTTGTTCAGTACGAGCAACTAATAGAAAATTAAACATTATGAATATATTTATTACTCTTGATTACGAAATATTTTTTGGAGAAGCCACAAAGAATATAGAAAAATATTTAATAGAACCAACGAATAGATTATTAAACGAGTTAGATAAATATAACAAAAAGGCGGTATTCTTTATAGATATAGGATATGTAATTGCTTTAAAAAAGCAAATGCATAAACATATAGAATTACAAGAAAACTATAAAGCTATTGTTACTCAAATAAGTGATATAGATGATCGTGACCATGAAATTGGTTTACATATGCATCCCCATTGGGAAGATTGCTATTATGATGGAAAAAAATGGCATATGCATTTAAGCAGATTTAAACTTGCTGATTTTAACAAAGAAAAAGCTAAAGAACTTTTTATCCAATATCATAAAGAATTATCTGCTTTAGTACAACAAAAAATCATAAGCTACAGAGCCGGTGGTTGGTGTTTGGAACCATTTCATCATATTAAAGAAGCCATGGAAATATGCGGAATTAAAATTGATTCATCTGTATTTAGCAATGGTAAATCAACAACCAAAACCCATCATTTTAATTATACAAACTATCCAAATGAAACATGCTGGAATTTTAAAGAAGAACCCAAAATAATAAATGCAGCAGGGCCTTTCATAGAAATACCCATAAGCTCACACAGCGTAAAACCCAATTTATATTGGAAAGTGCTTTTTGATAGACTATTTAATAAAAAAAAGAATCAAGGAAAAGGGAAGTCTACTAAACCATCTAAAATTGAAACGTTAAAAAAATTATTTACCTCAACAACCGATGTATTATCTATTGATAATTATAAAGCTAATTTATTAATAACGACTGTAGAGAAATATTTTTTAGAGCACAAGAAAAATATTTGCATAATCGGTCATCCGAAATGTTTTTCAAATGAAACATTTCTTCAATTAGAGCAATTACTGCGATTCTCAATTCATAAAAACGCACCAATAAAATTGTTTAAACAAATGGTTCCAAGCAATGCTTTAAAAATAAGATAATATTAATATGTAAGACATAAAAAGCTTCTCTATATTCTTTAATACAATACAACATAAAAAAATGTACAAAAAATTTGAAGAGGTGCTATTCATAGGACCTGAAAAAGACTATGGCGGAATGGGCTCAGTATTAGAAATTTATGCTAACTATATACCAAGCTTTAAATTTATAGCCAGCTACCCCTCTTTCCAGTCGGGGCGAAAAGGATGGGAAAATAAAATATATGCCTCGCTATTTTTTTTGCAGTGTATATTTCACTACATATATGTATTAATATTTGATAGAAAAATAAAAATTGTACACATACATAGTGCTTCCAATGGCAGTTTTATTCGAAAATCAATTTTAACCCATATTGGAAAGGTTTTAAACAAAAAAGTGGTTCTACATATACATTCCGGAAATTTCAAAAACTATTATTACAATGCGGGTTTACTGAAGAAATATATAATATATACACTAAAGAAAAGCGATAAAGTAATTTGTCTGTCAAATGAATGGTTAGAATTTTATAGCAAAGAGTTGAACTTAAAAAATGTAATTGTACTTCCAAACCCGGTTGATACACACGTAAAAACATTGTTTGATTATAATAAAGAAAAAATTAACTTATTATTCTTGGGAAAAGTTTGTAAGGAAAAAGGAATTTTCGACTTAATAGAATTTCTTAAAACAAATGTATGGTTCCAAAAAAATTATATTGGGTTAACAATTGCAGGAAATGGTGAAATACAAAAATTATTACACATTATTAATAACGAAAATTTATCGGAACATATTCAATATATTGGTTGGATAAAAGCTGAAGAAAAAAATAGAGTAATTCAAGAAGCAGACATTTATATTCTCCCATCCTATTTTGAAGGTGTTCCAATTTCTATTTTAGAATGTATGTCAGCAGGAAAACCCATTATTGCAACAAAGGTTGGTGGAGTACCATCAATTGTAGAAGCTAATGAAAATGGGTGGTTATTTGAACCGGGAAAATTTGAGCAGTTAAATAAAATTTTCGATGAAATATTTTCTTCTAAAAAATTAATAACCAAGTATGGTGAAAATTCATGGATAAAAGCACAGAAATATAAACCGGAAGCAATTATTCAAAAATTGTTAACCATTTATTCTGAAATGTTACCTCTTCAGTCCAGTGTAAAAGAAGAAGTTAAGAACTACTTCTTGTAAAATCTCTAAAATTATTTTCAATTTTAAGAATATGCTTTTCAATTATTGGATAGGCCAATTAAGGTTATTAATAATAGATATTGCCAGAGGTACAAATATTAGAAAGCAGCTTGCTTATTTGCGCCGAGAACAATATTTTAATAGTAATGAAATAAAAAAAATTCAAAAGGAAAGATTAGACAGAATATTTGCATTAGCTCAAACCAATACAGACTATTATAGAAACTATAAAAGCTATGAAGAGCTTCCCATTTTAACTAAGGACTTAGTAAGAAAAAATGAAGATGGCCTAAAAAATAAAAATTTTAAAAAGAAATTATTTAAAAAAGGAACCAGTGGTTCAACCGGAACACCATTAGTGTACTATACTACCCAGCTTGCACAATCATTTATGTGGGCAGGATTATTACTTTCATGGGAAGTAACAAAATTTGTAGTAGGTGATAGAATAGCATTTATTTCAGGTTCAGCAATAATAAAATCAAGCACACAACATAATATATTCTACAAATTATTAAACATAAAATGTTATTCAACCTTTACACTAAATGATGAAAATATACAACACTATATTGATGATATTAAAAAAAGAAAAACAAAATTGATATACGGCTACGCAACCGCATTAGATAAAATGGCAACTTATATTAATAATAAAATGCCGGAAATCACATTTCCTCATCTTAAAGGCATTGTAAGTTCTGCGGAAGTATTAACAGAAGAAAACAGAAAAAATATTGAAACAGCATTTAAAACAAACGTTTATAATCAATATGGTTGTAACGAAGCAGGCATTTCAGCATTTGAATGTGAACACAAAAAAATGCATTTAATTTCCACCAGAAGTTGGTATGAAACAGATAAAGAAAACAATTTGATAAGTACAGACTTAGCCAATGAAGGCTTCATTATGTTGCGCTATTTTACAGGCGATAAAGTACTTTTCTCTAAAGAAAATGTTTGCAAGTGTAAAAGAAATTACCCAATCATAGATAATGTAATTGGCAGAAGTTATGACTTTGTGGTTGATATGAATAAGAAAGTTTTACATGCAGCCTTCTTTAATATTTTATTTCGAAACGATCCAACGGTAAAACAATTTCAAGTAACATTTAATAAAAACACCATCAAAATATGCTTAAATGTAGATAATACGAAAAGTCTGTGTGAATACGATATATACTTAAATGCAATAAAAAAACATCTACATTTTGAAAAATATGAAATGATATTTAATACACCATTTTTAACGGCAGAAAATGCAAAACATCGATATGTAATTGATGAAACCAATTTAGCCGGTTAAATTTTTGCAATGGGAAAAAATCTAAATTATACATTATGAAAATATGGTTCGATCTTTCGAATTCTCCTCATGTTAATATGTTTTATCAACTTATTAAGGAATTAGAAGCAGATGGACATGAAGTAATTATTACATCAAGGCCTTTAGCCAATACAATTGCATTATTGAATCAAAAAGGATTAACACATACACCTATAGGCGAACACTATGGAAAAAATATTGTAAAAAAAATATTTGGATATCCCATACGTGTTTATCAACTATACAGATTTTTAAAGAATAAAAAAATTGATGTTGCAGTATCACAAAGCTCATTTCACTCTCCGGTAGTGGCTAAGTTATTGGGCATCCCATCTATTTATACAAATGACAACGAACACGCTATTGGAAATAAAGCAGGTTTTTATTGTGCCACAAAGGTTTTTATTCCGGAAACACTGGCCATTAATAAAATCGCAAAAAATGGAATTTCATCTAAAAAAATTGAACAATATCCGGGTGTAAAAGAAGGTATCTATTTATGGCAAAAAGGAATTGCTATTCAAAATGAACGAAAAAATAATAATGATACTCAAATAAATATTTACATACGTCCTGAACCACAAACAGCACAATATTACAATGGCAAAAAAAATTTTTTAGATGATACGATAATTGCATTACAGAATAAATACAATATTATTATCCTTCCACGTGATAAAGCACAATCAGAACATTATCACCAGTCGAAATTTTCAAACATAGTAGTTGCTGACAAACCCATTGGCTTTGATGAAATAGCAAGAAAATGTACCCTTTTTATTGGTGCAGGCGGATCTATGACAAGAGAATTAGCCATTTTAGGCATACCTACTATTTCAGTATATCAAGATGAATTGTTAGATGTTGATAGATATATCATTCAAAAGAATTTAATGTTTCATGAAAAAGCATTAACACCGGATAAGGTAGAAGCATTTCTTCACAACTTAAATAACAAACAACCGGATTTAGAACTGATGCATAAAGGAGAGGCAGCTTATAAATTATTAAAAAACGAAATTTTAAAATTACAATACGTATGATAAAGGTAGCATTGATTGGCGCCGGAAAAATGGGCATATCACATTTGGCAATTTTAGGTGCACATAGTGATGTTAAAGTAGTAGGTGTAACAGATACATCTAAATTAGTAACCGATGTTTTATCGAAATATGGTTCATTTAACTGCTATAGTGATTATAAAAAAATGTTAGAGGCAGAAAAACCTGAAGCAGTTTTTGTAGCAGCACCCACAAAATATCATACAGAAATTGTAAGTGAATTACTTAAAAGAAATATACACGTATTTGTAGAAAAACCCTTTTCATTGAACACACATGAAGGAAAAACATTGGTTCAGTTAGCAAAAGAAAAAAAACTGATTAATCAAGTTGGTTATCATAACAAATTCTTAGGAACATTTGAAGAAGCGAAACAATTGATATCAGAGGGTTTTTTAGGAAAAATTCAACACTTTACCGGGGAAGCTTATGGCCCGGTAGTTGTTAAACCCAAACAGGATACATGGCGTTCAAAACCAACTGAAGGAGGTGGATGTCTAATGGATTACGCATCACATGTAATTGATTTAATAAACTATTTAATAGCGCCGGTTGAAAATGTGCATGGCTCTATACTAAAATCATTTTATTCAGATACTGTTGAAGATGCTGTATATGCATTATTAGAAACCAGCTCAAAAATTTCAGGAGTACTATCCGTTAATTGGAGTGATGAAACTTACAGAAAAATGTCAACCTCACTCACAATCATTGGCACAAATGGAAAAATAATTGTAGATGCTACTGAATTAAAAGTGTTTTTTAAAGACAATCAATGCCCAACAAATTATACCAAAGGCTGGAACATAAGGCATATTAACGAATTAACACAACCGGTTGATTTTTATTTGAGAGGCGAAGAATACTCATTACAAGTAGATTATTTTATCAAAGCAGTTCAAGGAAAAGTACCCAATATAATTAACACTTTTGAAAGTGCATTATTAACAGATATGGCCATTGAACAAATTAAAAATTTTAAAAATAACTAAAATGGAAAGAATACTATTTGGAGATAATCAGTTTTTTGGCGTGAACCATATATCTGATGAAAAATCCAGAGCACAGGCAATTAAATTTAAAGAAGATGCTGCCATACTTAAAGTGTTAGATCAATCAAGAGACTGTGGCATTAACACTTTTATGTGTACAACCCACGATAGAATAGCGAATATATGCAATGCCATTAGAAGTAATCCTGAGAAATATAAAGGGTATAAAATTTATCCATGCATGCCATATGCACACAAATATGCAAATGCTGTAACCGAGTTGGGAATTATGGGGGCAATGAAACAGTATGTACCCGGTAATTTTTTTGGAAGCTTATTGAAAGGAGGGGTTGCTTTTGTATCGAAGGATTATATATCAATGATGGAATTGATGATTGATGCTGAAATGAAAATGTTCAAAGGAATTGACACACCGGTTATATTTCTACAAAATGTAATAACTGACCTTTTAATTGGGTTAGGCATGAAAGATATTTTAAAAGCATTTAACGACTATATCATTAAAAAATACAATGCCGAACCCGGTTTTATTACTATGAACTTGCCTAAACTGGTTGATATGTTGGAAAGTGTAGGCATTGAAAATCCAATTATATGTACTTCCATAAATAAAGATGGATTTAGAATGTCGGGAGGAAAAGCATTATATGAACAAACATTACAAACTAAAAAAGTTAGAGTAATTGCTATGCAAGTTTTAGCAGGTGGCGCCATTTCGCCCAAAGAAGCTGTTGATTATGTTAATTCCTTACCCAATATTGCTTCTATTTTATTTGGTGCCTCAAGCAAAAACAATATAAAGGAAATGGTAACATTAATTAATACCCACGAATTACAACCACAGTTCAATAGTTTATAAACTATTCTCATCCCATTACTTCATCCCAAACCTTAATGTATGTTAATTACTTTAGTAGCAGGTGCAAGACCCAATTTTATGAAAATTGCACCTATCATTCATGCCATAAAAAAAGCTCAAAATAACGGTACACCCATTATGTATAGACTTGTACATACCGGACAACATTATGATAAAAAAATGAGTAGCGATTTTTTTGAACAATTAAACATACCTGAGCCTGATATAAATTTAGAATGCGGCGGCGGTACACAAGCTGAGCAAACCGCTGCTATTATGGTAAAGTTTGAGAAAGAGCTTTTAAATAATAGACCTAATTTAGTAATAGTAGTTGGCGATGTTACCTCAACAATGGCATGCACCATTACAGCAAAAAAATTATGTATAGATGTAGCGCATGTTGAAGCCGGCATAAGGTCCGGTGATATGACAATGCCGGAAGAAATAAACAGAATAGTTACCGATTCTATATGCGATCATTTTTATACAACCAGTAACTACGCCAATGAATTATTACGTAAACAACAAGTATCGGAAAACAAAATACATTTTGTGGGAAATACGATGATTGATACGTTGTATCACAATCTTCATAAAACTATTCAACCCGATTTTTGGAACCAATATCAATTAACAAATAAAAATTACTTTTTAATTACGCTACATCGCCCATCCAATGTTGATAATCCGGAAAAACTAAATTCTTTATTAAAGGAGATAATGTTAGCAACATCTGATTATCCGGTTATTTTCCCGGTACATCCACGAACTAAGCATATTATTGATCAACTTGAGATACAATATGAGCGATTAATTATGATTGACCCGCAACCCTACCTGCAATTTATATATTTAGTACAACATACCAAAGGAGTTATTACTGATTCCGGTGGCATAACAGAAGAAGCTACAGTACTTCAAATTCCTTGCATAACATTACGCAATTCAACCGAAAGGCCCGAAACAATTACCATGGGTACCAATGAGTTAATTGGTGACGATATGGAAAAAATGCATCAATGTATTCAGTTAATTCTTCAAAATAAATGGAAAAAAGGCACTGTACCACCTTTATGGGATGGCAAAACAGCAGAGCGCATTGTTGAAAATATTGCTAAAAATTACTTACAAAAAAAAGTAGCCATCAAAGAAACCTTGTAACACCTGATTATAAAAAGTGAATTGTAATCGATAATTTTCATATATTTTATGAACAGGCAATTAAAGTATTATTTACAAGCCAGCTTAATTGGGATGGATTTATTCATTCTAAATCTAAGCTATTTTTTGTCACGCATTTTCTTGTATGAAATTATGAATGAAAACATTCCTGAAAGTTTTTATTCATCATACTTTTTATTTTGGCTTTTAATTAATGCAAGCTGGATAATCATTTCATTTTACTTTGGTATTTATAATGAAAAAAGCATTTTACATTTTGAAACTTTTACGAAACGAAGTGCGCAGGTTTATTTTTTATGGATTGTAATAATGCTGTTTTATTTATTCCTATCAAGAGAGTTTAAATTATCGCGCTTTTTTATTATTTCAACAATTACCATTTTTGGCACCGGTCTTATCATCAATCGGTTTTTGTATTTAAGCATTAAAAAATACTTTCGAAAACAAAGTAATTTACTGAGCAAAGTAATGATTATAGGATATAATGATACGGCCAGAAAACTTGAAAGCTATTTTGAAGAAGAAGGATTAAATATGCGTTTAGTTGGTTTTGTTGAAAATAGCGAAAACGTTTCTGAATTAACACATCATCCAATATTTCCCGACATTACCAAAACCATAAAAGTTGCTGAAGATTTAGATGTTCAAGAAATATTTTCTACAATTTCACCAGAGCAAAATCATTACATATATCAATTAATGAAAGATGCAGAAATGAAATGCATTCGATTTAAAGTAGTACCCGATTTATCAGTTTTTTTTACCAAACCTGTACTTATTGATTATATAAGAGACCTTCCGGTTTTATCCTTTAGAAGTGAACCTTTGGAAGATATTGGCAACCGGGTAAAGAAACGAATTTTAGATATTGTTGTAAGTGCTTTGGTTGTAATTTTTATTTTATCGTGGTTATTCCCATTACTGGGTTTATTAATTTATTTAGAGTCGCCCGGGCCAATTTTGTTTAAACAAATAAGAACCGGAAAAAACAATAAACCTTTTTATTGTTACAAGTTTAGAAGTATGCGTATCAATAAAGATGCTGATACCAAGCAAGCTACCAAAAATGATAGCAGGGTTACACGAATAGGACGTTTCATTCGTAAAACAAGCTTAGATGAATTTCCACAATTTTTAAATGTATTAAAAGGTGAAATGAGTTTAGTTGGCCCCAGACCACATATGGTAAAACACACCAACGATTTTTCTAAAATGGTAGATCATTATATGATTCGTCAGTTTCTAAAACCGGGCATTACAGGTTGGGCACAAGTTAATGGGTATAGAGGCGAAATTTTTAATGATGAGCAAATTATTATGCGGGTTAGAAATGATTTATGGTATTTAGAAAATTGGACTATATGGCTAGATATAAGAATACTTTTCTTAACTGTGTACAATGTTATAAAAGGTGAAAAAAATGCTTATTAATTAAAAATGAGGCCCGAATGCAGAACCTCATTTTTAATTTTTCCGGAATGTATTGTATATTCATGTTTATAGTTTCATAATCTTTAAAGTTTGAACGGTAGTACCTTGTTGTACCTTCACATAAAACATACCGGTAGAAAAATTACTTCCAAAATTATAGTCATTATTGGGCGCCCCATCTAGTAAACTGTAAACAAGTTGACCATTGGAATTATAAACATAAATGGATATACGTTGGTTACTACCCGATTTTACTCGCAATTTAAATTGGTTGTGTGTAGGATTAGGAAAAGCTTTAATCTCCAATTTAAAACTATCAGTAGTTGTAGTTGCTGGGGCAATAGTAAATGATTGTTGAGCTGTACAGGCATTAGCGTCTTTAACAATTGCCAAATGATTACCTGCCGTTACATTATAAAACAAATTATTACTTTGAAAAGTGTTATCATCTAAACTATATGAAAATGCCCCTGTGCCTCCTGAAGCATATACAGCAACTGTTGTAGTTGTATTGTAAGGCGCTATAGTTGGAATAGGTACAGAAATAGTTAAAGCAGGTGGCTCAGTAATCGTAATAGTAATTACACCATAATTCCCTTTTGAATCAGTTACCTTGTAAGTATAAGTGCCGGCACCCACAGTAAAGGTACCAGCGCCTGTGTAAGGCGGTGTACCACCGGTTGCACTTACAGTAACAGTAGTTTTATCACCATTACATTTTATAGTTCCGGCAACTGCAGTTGCCCGTACAGTATCTGTTCCTGATGGTTGTGTTAAGGTAAAGTTTTGCGCTGCAGATGAGCAGCCGTTTCCATCTTTAACAACTATTGTATGCGTTCCCGCCATTACATTTGAAAAGCTTCCGGATGATTGAAAACTTCCACCATCTAAACTATAATTGTAACTGCCTGCACCCCCAGTGGCAGTAGCAGTAACCCAAGTACTTCCATTATAAACGGTAATAGTACCTGTATTAATACTAACACCGATGGCTGTTGGTTCTGTAACTGTTATTGAAGTTGAAGCAGTAGCACCGGTTGCATCTTTAACTGTGTAGGTATATGTTCCTGCTTTTACTGTAAAAGTTCCCGTACCTGTATAGGGCGATGTACCACCTGTAGCAGTAACCGTAACAGAAGTTGTTCCGCCGTTACATGAAATATTACCTGCAGTTGCACTTGCCTTTAAAGTTGTAGTAGAACTTATAGATTGAACGATTGTAAAACTTTTTGATCCACTACAGCCATTCGCATCGTTTACAATAACAGTGTGATTTCCCAAACCAATATTTGAAAAAGTAGAAGAGGTTTGAAAACTTCCACCATCAATACTGTAGGTATAACCGCCTGCACCACCCGACGCAGTTGCAGTAACAGATGTAGTACCGGTGGAGGTTGTTATATTTCCGGTAACTACACTTACGGTAATTGGAGTTGGTTGCGTAATAGTTACAGTGGTGCTAGCTGTATCGCCTTTGGCATCGGTTACCTTGTAAGTATAAGTACCGGCACCCACAGTAAAATTTCCGGTTCCTGTATAAGGCGATGTACCACCTGTAGCAGTAACGGCAACTGTAGTAGTACCGCCATTACATGTAATTTTTCCGGCAACTGCACTAATAGACAATGGATTAGTTGCTGCAACATTAGTAGTATGCTGCAACATGCCAATATCGGGTTTAGATGACGGCACTGAATTGCCGGCATAATCAGTTGATAAACCAACACCCTGACCAGTAGCAATTGCAGGACCGGGATTTAATAATGTATAATTCCATTGTGAAGCATCTGAATTACTGGTATTCGTAAACACGGCAGTTGTATTACCTAACAATGTTTCTGTTGGATCTAAAGTAAAATTTGTTTTTCCGCCATTAATTATATGATACAAATTGTTTTGGTGCACCATTTGACCATTGGTGAATTTACTTGCACTACCCGAGCTAATTACACTAATGCCGGTATTTAACCAAAAAATGTTATTTTTTAAAATAATAATATTTTGAATTGAAGACGTAGCCTGCATTCCCAACATATAAGTAGGCAATGTTAGTTGGTTTACTGTTTCTATAATGTTATTATTATAAAACTGAAGGTTATTAATTGTTATAGCAAAGGTACCACTGTTCTGTAAATACGCTAATGAACCATTATTAATAAGTAGGTTATAAGCTACTAACATATTATTACAAGTACCACCGGCATTACTGCCAATTTCAGTAAAGCCATTATTATTAATAGAGGTATTGTACATAAATGTATTATTGTTAATGGCAGACCCAAACATTTCTACCGCTCCCCCATCCCATCCATAGTCATAACTCATTGCCCAACAATCTTGAAATAAGTTATGGGTAACAATGTTATTACTGCCGCCAACCACAATACCATTAGCACCATAATCATCGTTATTATTGACACTGGTTGGGGTATTTCGAACCATACGCATATTATAAATCTTACAGCTATCCATTAAGTTATTACTACTTCCATCCCAAGAAACCCCAACACCAACTAAAGAAATATCTAAATTCCTAAGTTTAACATAATTACATTGATCCATTGAAACACCATATCCCACATTTGAAGTTATGGTATGGTCATTAGGATTCATGGTTGTATCCGTAATCTTAATACCATTTATTTCAATATAGCTTTGCTGATACATATAAATGGCATTACGTGCGGCATTCGATTTGCTATCGGGCAATGCATATTGAAAAACAGGCGGTGCAGATGCACTACCATAAGTAGTAAACACAATTGGTTTCCCAGCACTACCCGATACTGTAATATTTAGGTTACCAACAAAAGTTTGCCCACGCTTAAAAAAAATGGTGTCGCCCGCTTTAAAAGAATACATATTGCTGTTTACAGAAGCAAGGGACTTCCATGGAGTGTTCAATGATCCGTTTTGGGTAGAAGCGGTAGAAGAAGGATCAACATAATAATTAGTAGCTTTTGATTGACTTACTATTGTTAAAAAAATAAACAACAGCAGCCTAGGAATTACATAGGATGGCTTAATCATAAATATTGAATTTTTTTTGATATTGCATTTCCATTTTTTTGGTTGGAAATTTGCAATTATCAAGCCAAATGTAGTGTGTATGGGAATATTAAAGACAAAATTTTGTGGATTTTTTTAAGTATTTTTTACTTTTTTCCACATGTCATTTAATAAAAAACACTTACACATAAACATAATTTTTTACGTAAGCGTTAATTTTTTTGAAAAAAAGTAAATTTTAACACTTTTTAACTTCTGTTTGGCACGGCCAATACCCAATAAACACATCAAAAGGATCACTTTTGAAGCAATCCTTTTAAATAACAAGAAACTAAAATTATTGAATGACTTAAAAAATTTTTTAGTATTTATTCTTAGCGAAGTCTATCTACACTCTTTACCAATTGTTCATCTTTATAAATACCTCGCATAGCTAAAATTAATAAAATGGGCATAGCAATATAAATAAGAATAGAAATAGCCCAAGTACCTTGCACAAATGAACTTGTTTGAAAATACAACAACACTATTTGCAGTATGGTAAGTACAAATAGTAAAAAGGTCAACCACAACTGCCGCTTTCTATTCTTGAATAAAAAGATAAATACAATTGCAAACACACCTATAATTACAGTAATAATATTAATAAGTAATGAACTGCTAGCTGTTAAGCTTTTAAATACTGAGCTTTGGTTTTCCATTACATTACCGGTATAAAAAGGCAACTTTAATGATATAAATGCACAAGCTGCAGTTAATAACAGCCAAAGTGTTTGTATGCGTTGTATCATATGATTTAATTAAATAATTAAAAAACATTAACCTAACTCAGGATACAAGGGAAACTGCAGCATCCAATCATTCACACTTTTCTTAGTTTGTTCGATGATTGCTTGATTATCGGCATTCATTAATACAGTATCAATAGCATCTACTATAAAATTCATATGCTCCTCTTTGCAACCACGGGTAGTAACAGCAGCCACACCAAAACGAATACCGGAAGTAACAAAAGCACTTTTATCATCAAAGGGAACCATATTTTTATTGGCGGTAATATCAGCCATACCTAAAACTTGCTCTGCTTTTTTACCACTAATATTTTTATTACGTAAGTCAATCAGCATTAAGTGATTATCTGTGCCACCACTAATTATTTGATAATTTTTTGCAACGAATGCTTTTGCCATTGCTTGAGCATTGAGCTGAACCTGTTTTGCATATTGGGTAAACTCATCGGTTAAAATTTCTCCAAAAGCCACAGCTTTAGCGGCAATTACATGCTCTAAAGGCCCACCTTGGGTGCCCGGGAAAACTGCCATATCAATTAAATTACTCATCATCCGCACATTTCCTTTCACATCTTTTAAGCCAAATGGGTTTTCAAAATCTTTTCCCATCATAATAACACCACCACGAGGACCACGCAAAGTTTTATGTGTAGTAGATGTTACAAAATGACAATGTTCAAACGGATTGCCTAATAGCCCTTTGGCAATTAAACCTGCCGGATGTGCAATATCTGCCATTACGAAAGCCCCAACTTCATCGGCCACTTTTCTAATTCGGGCATAATCAATATCGCGGCTGTAAGCGCTGGCACCACAAATAATTAATTTAGGTTTTACTTTACGGGCCTGCGCTTCCAGCATATTATAATCAATTAAACCTTCTTCTTTTGTAACGCCGTAAAAATGGGGTTGATACAATTTTCCACTAAAGTTTACAGCAGCACCATGTGTTAAATGCCCGCCCATGCTTAAATCTAATCCTAAAATGGCATCACCTGGCTGCAAAATAGCCAACATTAATGCAGCATTTGCTTGTGCACCACTATGTGGTTGAACATTAGCGTATTCTATATTAAATATTTGCTTTAACCGATCAATGGCTAATTGTTCTGTTTGGTCAACAATTTCACATCCACCATAATATCTTCTACCCGGGTATCCCTCTGCATATTTATTCGTCATCACATTTCCCATAGCCTGCATTACTTGTAAACTGGTAAAATTTTCAGATGCAATTAATTCAATGCCTCTTCTCTGACGCTCTAACTCCTGACGAATAAGATTAAAAACAAGGGTATCTTTTTGCATAGAAATTCTTTTGAAAATTGTTTGTAATTGAATATTTGCAAAAGTAAATGTTCAATCTTAGCCTGCCATAACTTTTAAAAACTATTGCCGAAAAAACTTGATTTAGCTATAAAAAAAAGTTTTACCTATTTTCACACCCCCAAAAATGCACTTAATGATGAATAAACTGATTTGAAAACGGGAAATTATTCACCCAAACTTATTTTTTGATACTAAAGAAAAAACATAGTTTTAAAATCATTTTAGGTTATAAAACAAACCCAAAAACTACCCTCCAATAATGAAAGCAATAATTCCGGTTGCTGGTGCCGGCACCAAATTAAGACCACATACTTATACCCAACCTAAAGCCTTAATTCCTATAGCGGGTAAAACTATTTTAAGTTTTATTGTAGATCAGTTACATGAAGCCGGTATTCAGGAATTTATTTTTATAGTTGGTTACTTAGGTGAAAAAATTCAGGAATATGTTCACCAAACTTATCCGCACTTAATTACCCATTTTGTTTACCAAAATGAACGCCAAGGCACAGGCCATGCCATTGAATTAACTAAAAACATAGTTGGCAATGATGAGGTTTTTGTTACACTTGGTGATACCATTTGCGAATTTGACATAAAAGAAGTATTAGAAAGCCCATATAGCATGTTAGGTGTGAAGAAAGTTGATGATCCCAGGAACTTTGGCGTAGCATCTATAGATGATGATGGGTTTATTGAACAAGTAGTTGAAAAACCCGCCATTCCTAAAAGCAATATGGCATTGGTTGGTTTGTATAAAATAAAGGAAACTAATTTTTTGTATGATTGCTTGCATCACATATTTACCCAAAATATAAAAACATTGGGTGAATACAACTTAACCGACGCACTAGAATGTATGATTGCCAGAGGTGCAAAGTTCCAATCATTCAAAGTAAAAAACTGGTTTGATTGTGGTAAAAAAGAAACCCTTTTAGAAAGTAATGCTACTTTATTAAAAAAGTTTGGCGGAAAAATAGACCCCTCTGCTAAACTGGAAAATACCATTATTATTCCCCCTGTTAGTATTGGTGTGGGCTGCACTTTAAAAAATGCGATTATTGGGCCACATGTTTCAATTGGTGCCAATACAAACATTCAATTTTCTATAGTTCGCGATAGTATTATCGGTTCCTATACGCATTTATATGAAGTTGTGCTGGATAATTCTTTAATTGGCAGTGATGCCTCGGTTAAAGGATTGAGCCGCAGTTTAAATATTGGCGACAATACAGAAATTGACTTTGGATAAATAAGTTATTGAACAAAAATGTACACTGCTATGTTTTCAAATAGCATTACAAAGCTTTTTAAAATACAATACCCCATTATACAAGCCGGTATGGTTTGGGCAAGTGGTTGGAAACTGGCATCAGCAGTTAGCAATGCAGGCGGATTAGGCATTATAGGGGCCGGAAGTATGTATCCACCTGTATTGCGTGAACACATTACTAAATGCAAGCAAGCTACCGATAAACCATTTGCAGTTAATTTACCATTAATGTATCCCGACATTGATAAACATATTGAAACAATTATTGACTTAAATGTTCCTATTGTTTTTACCAGTGCGGGCAACCCAAAAACGTACACAAGTTTTTTAAAAAGCAAAGGCATTACCGTTGTACATGTGGTTAGCAGTAGTTTATTTGCGCAAAAAGCTGAAGCAGCAGGCGTTGATGCTGTTGTTGCCGAAGGATTTGAAGCGGGCGGACATAATGGACGTGAAGAAACCACCACTTTTGTATTAATACCTTTGGTTAAACAGGCAGTGAAAATACCAATAATTGCTGCCGGCGGTATTGCAACAGGAAGACAAATGTTGGCAGCTATGGTATTGGGTGCAGATGGTGTACAAATTGGAAGTAGATTTGTTTGTACTCCCGAAGCTTCATCACATATTAACTTCAAAGAAAAAGTAATAGCAGCAAAAGAAGGTGATACTTTATTAAGTATGAAAAAACATGTGCCTGTTCGCTTATTGAAAAATAAGTTTTTTGAAGAAGTACATGCAGCAGAATTAAATGGTGCTGATGTTAATACATTACAACAGTTATTAGGTAAAGGCCGTGCCAAAAAAGGAATGTTTGAAGGCGACCTAGAAGAAGGGGAATTAGAAATTGGACAGGTAAGTGCCTTAATTAATGAAATAAAACCAGCCGCAGAAATAGTTAATGAAATATGGCAAGATTTTTCGGCAGCATTACAAAAACCTATTGAAGGCATGTAAATAAGAAAGGATGGTGAAATCACCATCCTTTCTTAAGATTAATTTTTTAAAAAAGCCCATTTCCACATTTCTTTCCATGTAGGCTTCTTACCATACATTAAAATACCTACTCTATAAATTTTAGCTGCAAGCCATGTTGTAGCTAAAAAGCCGCCAATTAACAATGCCATACTAACCAACAACTGCCACAAGGGTACACCGTTAGGAATACCATGTGCAATACGTGCCATCATAACAATTGGAGAAGTTAAAGGAAACAAACTTCCAAAAACGGCAATAGAACTATTGGGATCATTAACCGCCTTTGTCATAATAACCATGGCAAAAATAATAGGCATGGTAATAGGCAATAATAAACTTTGTGCATCCTGTGGATCTTCATTTACAGCACTACCTACCGCTGCAAATAAAGAAGCATATAATAAATAACCACCCAAAAAATAAAAAATAAATGTTCCAATTAACAAAGGGAAATTAATGGTGCTTAAAGCAGACATAATACCCTGTAACTCTCCGCTATTTTTTACGGATTCTGCTGCTTGCATGGCACCGGGTTGCATAGGTAAATTATTGGTTTGTTGAGCCAGTTGAGGAAAAAATAGAGGCAACAACATGGTCAATATCAACACCAAAACAATCCAGATAATGAATTGCATTAATCCTACGGCACCAATTCCGGTAATTTTTCCCATCATTAATTTAAAAGGTTTTACACTACTTATAATTACCTCAGCAATTCTATTCATTTTTTCTTCCATAACACCACGCATTACCATAGTTCCATAAATGAACAGTATTATATATATCAAAAAGCCGCTAAAATAACCAACACCATAACTTATTCCTGCTTTGGCATTCGAATCTTTTTCACCTTGCAAACTGGTAAATTGTAATGTATTGGCATTTTGAATACTATCAATTTGTTTTTTATTCAAATTCAAAGCCATTAAACGTTTTTCTTCTAATAATTCCGAAAATTTTCTTTGAATTTTATCGCGGGTAAGTATTCCAATGGATTTATCAGACTTTAGAGAAAGGGTATCAAAACCCATTATGTTATAATTTTCAGGAATTACGATATAGCCGGTAATCTGCTTCTTTTGAATTAAATTATCTAACTCGCTTGTAGTAACGTTTTGCACAACATTAAAATGTATGTCTCCATTTTGTTTATCGTTAATATTCGTCATTAGCTTCGCATTATCAACAATAGCAATTTGAATATGATCACCGGTTTTTACCGAGAAATAAATGATAAGTGCATAAAACCCAAAAATGAGTAGTGGTAACAAAATGGTGGTTAATAAAAAAGTCTTCTTTTGTACTCGTGTTAAAAATTCACGTCGAGCTATTAAAAAAGTTTTACTCATATTAAAATGTTTACATGGTAATAGTTAAAGTTTACGGCAAGTGCATTTATTGTATGGCTTGAAATTTTCGAGAAGCAGCCCCTTGACTATCTTCTACCAATTGTATAAAAATATCATTTAAAGAAGGCAATATTTCATTGAACTGGGTAATATGGACTTTTTGATCAATGAAGAATTGCAGTACATCATTAGTCGAATATCCTTCTTGAATTGTAACCACTAAATTGTTTTTATTCTGAGTAACCACATTAAAAGCAGCGTTTATTGTTGCAGATGGCTGTTCAGAAAATGAAATATTAAATTTATTTTCTTTGAACTGCTGTTTAATATCACCTACATTTCCATCCAATATTTTTTTCCCGAGATTTACCAACACAATATGGTCACAAATTTCTTCAACTTGTTCCATACGGTGTGTACTGAAAATAACGGTAGCGCCCTGCTGTGCTAAACGAAAAATTTCTTCTTTAATAAGATTAGCATTCACAGGATCTAACCCGCTAAATGGTTCATCTAAAATAATAAGTTTAGGCTCGTGTAATACGGTAGTAACAAATTGCAGCTTTTGGCTCATCCCTTTACTTAAGTCTTCTACTTTTTTATTCCACCAACTTTCCATTTCCAGTTTTTTAAACCAAAAACGAATTTTAGTTAGTGCTTCTGCCCTACTTAACCCTTTTAATTGAGCTAAATACAAAGCCTGTTCACCAATTTTCATTTTTTTGTATAACCCTCTTTCTTCAGGCATGTATCCAATTTTGGCAGTATCATTCATGGGATTAAAAGGCCCACCATCAAACAATATCGTACCTTCATCGGGATAAATGATACCGGTTATCATACGCAACAAAGTAGTTTTACCGGCACCATTGGGACCCAACAAACCAAATATGCTACCATTGGTTATTTCAAAACTAATATCATCAACAGCTTTTTGTGTAGCGTAAAATTTTTTTAAATGCTGCAATTGCAGTAAAGCATTATTCATAAAGGGTTAACATTTAGGGTTTACCAAACCGCTTTTAAACAAGTGTTAGCAAGATAAATATTTATTATTAATAAAATATTATATCACTAAAATTTAATGATGAGTGGAATACTTTAACAAACCAGCAGTAAATTAAAGGTGCAAAGTTGCTGCTATAGTGGCCGCAACTAATTCACCATCCATTGCAGCACTAACAATACCACCTGCATAACCTGCTCCTTCCCCACAGGGATATAAATTTTTTACTTGTATATGCTGTAAATTTTCAGTTTTGCGGGGTATACGAACCGGCGATGAAGTTCTACTTTCGGTAGCAACTACTAAGGCTTCATTGGTATAATACCCGTGCATTTTTTTTCCAAACTGATAAAAACCTTTTTGCAAAGATTGATGAATAAAATCAGGCAATACAGTTTGTAAGGATGCCGATTGCACACCTGGTATATAACTACACTCGGGTAGTTGGGTAGATATTTTATTGTTCACGAAATCAACCATTCTTTGTGCAGGCGCTACAAATTTACCCCCACCGGCTGCATAGGCTTGTTGCTCAACCCATTGTTGAAAAAAAAGCAGTAACAATGGATGTTGCAAATAATGCTCTTTCTTCGCATACATTTTTTCCTGCATTTGTAATTGCAACCATTGTTTATGCTTTTGCAACCATTGTCCCGCATCGGCCTCATTTACTTGCACAACCATTCCACTATTGGCAAAAGGATTATTTCGTTTAGATGGACTCCATCCATTTACCACCAATTCATTAGGCGAGGTAGCTGCCGGTGCAATAATGCCGCCGGGACACATACAAAAACTAAATACTCCTCTATCATTTACCTGTTCTACCAAACTGTAAGCAGCAGGCGGCAAATGCGCATTACGTTCACTATGCGCAGGAAATGCTGTCGGTAATGGGCAATGGTATTGTATAGCATCAATTAAGGCCTGTGGATGTTCAACCCTTACCCCTAAAGCAAATGGTTTTGCTTCTATGGCTAAACCCTTTCTAAAAAACAGGTGAAAAATATCACGAGCAGAATGACCGGTAGCCAATATAACTGCATTGCCATGCCATTGTTGGCAATTGGCTGTAATTACACCTTTAATAACATTGTGCTCAATAACAAAATCTGTTACCCGCTGTTCAAAAAAACATAACCCGCCTGCATCAATAATTTGTTGCCGCATAGCAGCAATAATATGCGGCAACTTATTGGTTCCTATGTGCGGATGTGATTGATATAAAATTTTTTCGTCGGCACCAAACTGTACAAAGCGTTGTAGAATACTATCTATACTTCCCCGTTTATTGCTGCGGGTATATAACTTCCCATCACTATAAGTACCTGCACCACCTTCTCCAAAGCAATAATTACTATCTTCATTTACAATACCTTCCTTATTTAGTTTGGCCAAATCTCTCCTTCTTTCTCTAACGGATTTACCGCGTTCTAAAATAATGGGCTGTATGCCATGCTCAATCAACTTTAATGCGGCAAATAATCCCGCAGGTCCGGCACCTATTATGAGTACTTTATGGGCTGCATTATGAACAGAAGAATATTCAATATGTTGAATGGAACGATTAACAAATGGTTCATCAACAAAAACATGAAGGGTTTTATTAATCCAAATTTGCTTTCTACTTCTTGCATCAATGGATTCTTTTTCTATAAAATATCCGTAAATACGGGTTGGAGGAATGCCCAGCTGCTGAACCAAATGGCTTTCAATAGCTTTTTCATTCGCCGCTTCATCGGGCGTTAAACGCAGTACTATTTTTTTTTGCATGTTGATAGGTTTTTATCCTATAAAATCATGAACCATTAAAATGGTAAATCATCGGCAGGCATATCATCGGAAGTAGCATCCGGAACAAAATCGGGAGCATTACTTTGCATGTCGCTAAGTTTAGCCGATTCCATACGCCAAGCATCTAAATTGGTAATGTAGTTTTCTTTACCATCTTTAGTCCATTTAGTACCTTTTATATTAAACAAAACTTTTACTGTTTCACCAATTGAAAATCGGTCGGGCATAGAAGTTTTATCTTGCACACACTGAAATTTTATATAATTGGTAATGGTTCTTCCACCAATATCTTCCGATTTTTCAATAACAAATTCACGTGTTTTAAATGTTTCGGTACGTTGAACAATATCATATTTTGCTACCAACTTACCTGTAATTTCATAACTCATATATCAAATATTTATTGCGGCAAATGTAGCAGTTTAAAAAGGGAATACCATTCTTAAATTTTAATATTTTCTGTACATTTTTTTTGTACCTTACTGCTCAAACACCAACTATCTATGTTAAAGGCCATTTCCATTAGTAGCTTTACCTGCTTATGTATTGCATGCATTGGCCATTCGCAAACCGTTTCAACTGTTCAGTTTCAGTATCACAGCATATCATCTTCTATCCAAGCAGATAGTGCTACCCAACAATGGCTTAAACCCTACAACGATAGTATTGAAAAATATTTAAATACAACAATAGGCTTTGCATTAGAAAATGTTTATAAAGGCAAAGGAGGTGGTGCTTTGGGAAATTTAGTAACCCAAGCAATGTTACACCAAGCACAAACAAAAACCGGCACAACTATACATGCGGCAATGCTTCATCCCGCTTCCATTAAAGGTTATTTGGCGCAGGGAAATATTACAATCGGTTCTTTAACCCAACTTTTACCTTACAATAACCAACTGGTAATTGTTTCAATTAGCGGGTTACATTTAACCCAGTTTATTCAACAAATGGCTGCTGATGGTGGATGGCCTATTTGCGGAATTAAGTATAACATAACACCCCAAGGAAATGCTACCAATATTTACATAAACAATGAACCTATAATTCCCGGCAATACCTACCAAATTGTGGTAACTGATTATATGAAAAATGGTAATTATAAATGCGAAATTTTAAAATTATTACCTCAGGTTTCATTAAATACCAACCTAAGAGAAAGTTGCAAAGTTTATATTGAATCGTTCACCAATAACCATGAGCCACTTGCCATTAATAAAGTATCACCCATAAACTATGTTTATGAATAGAAGAGATTTTATAACAAGCACGGCTAAAGCGGGTTTATTATTCAGCTTGCCTATTATTCCAAACAAATTTTTATGGGTAGATGGTAGCACTATTACATTTACATTATTACATACCAATAATTTACAAAGCAACTTATTTCCTGTAAAAAATGAATATGATACTGAACGCCATACGGGAGGAATTGGAGCACACAAAAAAGTGATTGATGACATAGTAAAAAATAATCCTTATACTTTATTGGTTGATGCGGGTGATTTTTGTGGAGATGGCCCTGTTTTTGATACATTTAAAGGCAAGGCTGAATTAGAAGCTTTGAAATATTTAGGATATCACGCTTTTACATTGGGAGAAAAAGATTTTATGGCAGGAATAGACCATTTAGCGAATAACTTAACATTAACCGGTATGAAGCCTGTAGTTAGCAATTATGATTTCACGCATACAGCTTTACAAAATTGTTATGAACCATACAAAATAATAGAATGGCCAAACTTAAAAATTGGTATAATGGGTATTGTACTGCCACTGCATGACAAAATTTCTATTCCGGATAAAGAAAAAATAGTTTACCTTGATGCGGTGGAACAAGCCAATACAACTGCCAACTATTTAAAGCAAAAAAATTGCAATATGATTATCTGTTTATCGCACTTAGGCGACCGTTATTCAGATGGCAACTTAAGTGATGAAATACTTGCAAAAAATAACTATGATATTGATGTAATTGTTGGCGGCCACACACAACGTTTTTTTAAGCAGCCTAGAATTTATCAAAATAAAAGCAGTGGTTACACAATTGTGAACCAAGCCGGATGGGGAGGTGTTCAATTAGCCCAACTAGATTTTGAAATAGACAATAAAATGAACAAAAATTTGCTGCGAACGAAAAACTTTTTACTAAAGGAAAAAAAGAATCAATAAAAAATTTTTTTTTCAACATAAAGTCTACATATTCGCAGTCCGTCTAAAATTTTTTTGTGCAGTTTGATGCTGAGGACTTATATGGGGCATTCAAAAATTATTCTAAAACTTATTGATAAATTGTTGCAAATAGTATGGTAAAAACTGCTGAATCAATCTGGAACAATTGCCTTAAAATTATTAAAGATATTGTAGAGTGGCAACATTTTAAAACATGGTTTGAGCCCATAAAACCAATTGAATTAAAAAATAATGTATTATTAATTCAAGTACCCAGCCAATTTTTTTACGAATACCTGGAAGAGCACTATGTTAACTTATTAGCTAAAACCTTAAAGCGTGAATTAGGTAAAGATGCTCGTTTGGAATATAGAATAATGGTTGATAGCGGTAATGGAAGAAATGGCAGCATGGACTTGCCTGCCAGTGGCATGAAAATTTATGCAAACAATGAAATGAATTTCCCGCTGGTGATTGATAACCCGGTTAAAAATCCTTTTATTATTCCGGGATTAAAGAAAATGCAAATTGACCCTCAATTAAATCCTACTTATACATTTGAATCATTTATTGAAGGTGATTGTAACCGTGTAGCGCGCAGAGCCGGGAAAACTGTTGCCGAAAAGCCCGGCGCCAACTCATTCAATCCTTTAGTTATATATGGTGGTGTTGGTTTAGGAAAAACACATTTAGCTCAAGCTATTGGCAATGAAGTAAAAAGATTACATCCCGGCAAAGTGGTTTTATATGTTAGCAGTGAAAAATTTATTAATCAGTTTCAAGACCATAGCCGCAATAATGCCATCAACGACTTTATACATTTCTATCAATTAATTGATGTATTGATTATTGATGATGTACAATTTTTCAATCGTGCCGAAAAATCGCAGGATGCATTTTTTGCCATATTCAATCACTTACACCAAAGCGGTAAACAATTGGTATTAACATCTGATAAAGCCCCTAAGGATTTAGATGGCATGCAAGAACGTTTATTAAGCCGCTTCCGCTGGGGTTTAAGTACCGATTTACAATTACCGGATTATGATACCCGCATTGAAATTTTAGAACATAAAATGAAGAATGACGGGTTAGACATGAGTAAAGATGTAGTGAAATATGTGGCTTATAACATTAATACCAATGTTAGGGAATTAGAAGGCGCATTAATTTCATTATTAGCCCAGTCATCATTAAACAAAAAAGAAATTGATATAGAATTAGCCAAAAAAGTATTGCGCAATTTTGTTAAAACAACCAGCAAAGAAATTACCATTGAAGCCATACAAAAAATGGTATGCGAATATTTTGATGTACCGTATGAACGTTTATTGCATAAAACAAGGAAACGTGAAATTGTACAGGCTCGTCAAATTACAATGTACTTAGCCAAAGCATTTACAAAAAATTCATTAAAAACCATAGGCGAGCATTTTGGAGGAAGAGACCATACAACCGTTATTCATTCATGCCAAACCGTAAAAGATTTAATGGATACGGATACCATTTTTAGGGAAAATGTTATGGAATTAACACAAAAGGTGCAATTAGCTGCCATGTAATGAATCAATTTTTCGGCTCAAAAAATATTTTAAAAATTACCAAAGCCGATTTTAGGATTTTACAAACAGCATCCCTATTTTTGCAACCCCAAATAAAACTTGGGAATGGTGAGGTGGGTGAGTGGCTCAAACCAGTAGTTTGCTAAACTGCCGTACGGGTTAAACTGTACCGAGGGTTCGAATCCCTCCCTCACCGCAAAATACACGCACAAGTAAAGTGCGTTTTTTTATCCATAGGGCTTCGGGAGGTAGTTCAGCCCGGTAGAATACCTGGTTTGGGACCAGGGGGTCGCAGGTTCGAATCCTGTCCTCCCGACAGAAGCTTTCAAAAGGCAATCTTGTAAAAGGTTGCCTTTTTTGTTGTTGGAATTGGTCGCAGAAATTCACCTTTTGGTCGCTGCTACACATGCTTTATAACTTAACTAACTTATTTTAGTATAATGAAACAACAGTGGTACGCCAAAAAATGGGTAATTATTGCCATGCACATTGCTGCATGGACACTACTTTTTTCACTCCCTTTTTTACTGCGCCCCTCTTATGAAACCAAACATGAGCATGATGATTCTTATTCCCTTATTAAATACATAATTACAGCCGCACTTTGGGCCGGTTATTTTTATTTGAATGCTTACTTACTAATGCCCAAATTCATTTACAAGAAAAAGTATTGGGAATTTGCATTGATACAAGTTGTGATTTTTGTTATTCAAATTGTATTCGATTGGATTTTGTTTGAAACCTTTTTAGCGGCAAGAACCTATGAATTAAAACCTGCCATACTATTTGTGTTTTTTCCCTTTCTGTTTATTTTGGCCACGAGTACAGCTTACAGAATGATTCGCGACAAAATAAAATACGACCATATTTTACAACAAAAAGAAAAAGAAAATTTAACCACCGAACTTTCTTTTTTACGTTCGCAGGTTAGTCCGCATTTTATGTTTAATGTATTGAATAATATGGTGGCATTAGCCAGAAAAAAATCGGATGTATTAGAACCATCGCTTATTAAATTATCGGCATTAATGCGTTACATGTTGTATGAAGCCGATGAAGAAAAAGTACCCCTCGAAAAAGAAATTGAATACCTGCAAAGTTATATTGACCTGCAACAACAACGCTTTGGCAACCATGTTACCGTTCAGTTTAATGCAAGCACACCTGATAAACATTATGATATTGAGCCCATGCTCTTAATTCCATTTGTTGAAAATGCATTTAAACATGGCACAGGTTTAATAGAAGAAGCAAAAATTGTGATTGAGTTGAAGGCCAATAACAATCAATTATTATTTAAAGTTCAAAATAAATACAACCCAACCTCTAGTGAGGTAAAAGATAAAACCTCAGGCATTGGTTTAAACAATGTTGAACGAAGATTAAAACTGCTTTATGGTCATTTTCAACATTTATCCATTCAGCAACAAGATGGCTGGTTTGTCGTTACCTTACAACTAAACTTTCATGCATGATACAATGTATAGCAGTTGATGATGAGCCCCTGGCTTTAGAATTGCTGGCCGACAATATTAGCCAGGTTCCCTTTTTGCAACTTAAAGCAACTTGCAATAATGCCATGGAGGCCATGAAAGTATTACAAACGCAGCCTATTGATTTAATTTTTCTTGACATACAAATGCCCGGATTAACCGGCTTACAATTTATTCAAAGCTTACCCAACAAACCCATGATTATTTTGGTTACAGCTTATGAAAAGTTTGCATTAGACGGATTTAATTTAGATGTGGTGGACTATCTCGTAAAGCCGGTATCGTTAGATAGATTTGTGAAGGCGTGTAACAAAGCATGGGAACTATTCCAACTAAAAAATGCGCATGCACCAATCAGTCCCACACCTACTCCCTCCTATTTTTTTGTGAATGTAGATTACACCCTCTTAAAAATTGCTTTTAAAGATATTATATGGATTGAAGGTTTGAAAGATTATATTAAAATCCACCTCATCCATTCTAATAGGCCTGTTGTTACCCGCATGAGCATGAAAACATTGGAAGAACAATTACCCGGAAACTTATTCATCAGAATTCACAAGTCATACATCATTGCTATTGAACACATCACTGCCATTAAACGAAGCAGCATTTTCATCAACAATATTGAACTGCCTATTGGCGACAACTACAAAGATGCAGTGATTGCTTTAACCGGCAAGACCTCTTAATGCATCCTTTCTAACACAGCAATACAAGAATATCTCTTTTTTATTCATTAATATTTTAGTGAATGCGAAATAGTTAAGCATTATATCAATAAAAAACAAACCGCCTCCCAACTGAACGGAAGACGGCTTTTTGCCTAACAAATCAAACCATCATTACTGAACACCTTGTAGAGCGTCCATACCGGAAGTATTGGTATTTTTTCTTTTAAATAATGAAACATCCATTTTACCAAACCGATAACTAAAGTTGATACGTAACATTTGTGGGTTGCGCAATCTGTTATAATCTTGTACAAAAAAGTTACTGAAAGAGTATTGATCTGAATAGCGTGTTCTAAAAATATCACTCATACTAATACTTACTGTTGCAGCATCATTTTTCAAAAAGCTGCGGCTAATGGCAGCATCAACACTATAGAATGAACGGATATACCCTTGCGAAGCACTTTGTGATTGCATCATTGGTGGCCCCATTTGCTGTCCGCTATTATTATTAACAGGCAAGTTGGTTTTTGATTGGTATAAACCGGTTAATTGTAGTTTAAATTTTCCCGGCAATGTAAAATTGTTGTTGATTTTTCCAAACCAACTCCACAATGCTGCCTGAGAAGTGCCTGTAATATTATTGGTATTGATTTGAGAGTTATAAATGTTTACATTCATCGTCATATCCCACCACTTGGCCAACTTGGCTACTCCCGTTAATTCGGCGCCAACAGTGTAGCTTGAGTTAGCATTTACATATGTATTGATAATATCTTGTTTACCGGTTAAATAGTTTTGTGCAGTATCTAAATATCGAGTTATTAAACCCTCGGTATGCTTATAATAAAGTGAAGCCAGGAATGTATTATTATGGGGTAAAGTTTTTAAATACGATAACTCAAATGAACTGGTAAACTCAGGCACCAAATTAGGATTACCGCGGGTAATATTTAAACTATCAGAATAATCAGTATAAGGAATTAACTGAAAAAAATTAGGTCGGTTAATTCGGCGGGTATAACTAAACTGTACTTCATTCGTACCCTTAAACTTCTGGCTTAAAAATATAGATGGAAATAAACTGATTGGATAACTATTACTAAAATGTTGTTGTGTATTCAACAAATCACCTGAATAGTCTGAACGTTCGGCCCTTAAACCAATTTGGTAACCAAAACTTTTAATAGCACTAGTTACAGAGGCATAAGCAGCATATACATTATTGGTGTTTTTGTAATGAATGGAAGCCAAATTAGAAAGTATAAAATTTTTGCTTGCATTATCTAGATAATAATTATCGGTTTCATTGGTTAATTTTTGTTGCTGAAAACGTAAGCCGGTTTCTAATTTAGATTTTTTACCAAATGGTTTTACATAATCGGTTTGTGCAGTTAGAAACTGATTATAGCCTGTTCCCAAAGTTTGTTGCTGAGTATTATTCACAATTGTACTACCTGCACCATTGTTATAATAATTGGTATTGTACAACACGTTATTGGAGTTGTTACCTGAAAAGTAATTCATGTCAGCAGTAAGTGTCTGCCCCTCTTGTTTAAATAGTTGCTTAAACCCAAATTGTGCACCTGTGCCATCAAACTTACGGTGGGTATTGGCATATCGTTCACTATATTGATTAGCAGTTCCCGATTGTAATAAAGTATCAATATTAGTTGAGAGAAATTGGTTAGGAGTCATATCGGCATGCACTTTAATCATACCGGCTGAAAAAGAGGTACGGTTGGTCATAAAATAATCTAGCCCTACTCTGCCAAAAACAAAACCACCATTATCTTTATCGGTTGAGGATTGATTAACAACCGTACTAGTATCGCCAAAGTTGGTACGATTAGTTGTACCGAAAGTTTTCCCTTTATTTTGATTAACAAAAGCCGAAGCATTGAAATTAAATTTTCCCTGGCGAACATTAAAATCACCTCCACCATTTAAAGCGCCATAGCTATCAACGCCAGCTCTAAGATTACCATTATAGCCTGTTTTTCTATTTTTCTTTAAAATGATATTTAAAATACCTGCACCACCGCCAGATGCATCATATTTAGCAGAAGGATTAGTAATTACTTCTACACTTTCAATTGCATCAGCGGGAATTTGATCAAGCGTTAACGTTGTAGGACGTCCTTCAATATATATTTGTGGTGTTGCATTGCGTAAAGTTACATTGCCATCAATATCTACATTTACCGAAGGAACATTCTTCATTACATCTAATGCTGTTCCACCGGCGTTTAGAATATCTTTCTCAACATTATATACTTTTTTATCTATGTCCATTTTAAGGGTGGGCTTAGCAGTAGCTGTTACCACTACGCCTTGCAATTGATTCACTGATTCTGTTAAACGAATATTACCCAAATCTTTATCAAAAGCATTCAAGGCTTGATTCATATTACCCATTGGTGATTGAGCACCCGGCATAGGCATTACAAAACTTACATTTTGAGAAATAGGCTGAAAACCGGTAGCTGAAATCTTTAATTGAAGTGCCCCAATAATTGGCACATCTTCAAAACTAAAGTCTCCATTGGCTTTAGTGGTAATTCCTTTATACAATACTTCTTTTGTTTTTTTAGTGGTAGCATCTATACGGCTTTGTAATAACAATACAGTAGCATCATGAATGGGTTTTCCGGTACTGTCTAAAATACGTCCATAAATGTGCCCAATATTAGTGGCTGCAGGTTTGCCACCCATACCGGGCATTTGACTATACGCAGCATAACCAATTAACAAGGATAAGCAAATAACAATTAGACTTTTCATATACTATGATTATAGTGCCCAAAATTATATGCACTAAAAGCATGGAAATGGATAGTTGCGACCAGTTAGAGAATTGTTGCGACGAAAATGATTTATTACATAATTCAAGGCAGGCAAATTCGACATTTCTCCCTATCAACAGCGTTGTGCAACGCTGTTGAGTCGAACGAGAATCGAAGCAATATAGAATGGGGTCGGAATAGATTGAATCTTTGGTTGATGATGTATGTCTGCACTATTGGTTACAATACTGCATTACGGCTTGAAAAATTTGCTTGCGAATGGGTGTTACATCAAAATAGGTACCATTCGGTAACAAACCCATGTGTTGCCGATTAATAAGTAAAATAATGGAAGCATGGTATTGGGGTATTACAACTATACTGGTACCGGTAAAGCCGGTATGCCCAAAACTACCTTCAGGTGCATTTTTCATAAATGAATCATGGGCATCCATCATCCACCCCAAACCATTTTGAAAAGCATCTTTTGTAAAAAAGGTTTGCAGTGTAGAAGCACTAATAAAAGATTGGCCATTAACAGTACCATTATTTAAAAGCATATCAACTAGTTGCTGTATGTCTGCTGCTGTGGAAAATAAGCCAGCTGCTCCGGATACACCGCCGTTGGCATACCAAGCATTTCCATCATTAACCTCACCACTTAACACATAGTTTCGCCAACCATTCCATGAAGTGGGATCAATATCTTTTTGGGTAAAACCTAAAGTACTATCATACACCATTCGTTTTTCATAAGGGTTACCGAATGAAGTAGCAGCAAAGTGTGTAAACAATTTCTTTTGTAAAGGATTATAAGTTGTATGCAACATATTCAATGGCTTGAATATTTTTTCTTCCTCAAATTGTTCAAAAGGCATACCTGTAATATTTTGAATAATTTCACCTAGAATCGTAAATCCTAAATCGCTATACTTACGCTGTGCACCAATGGGATACCGTAAAGGTAATTTGGCAATTAAGGAAAACACCTGTTGTCGGTTATGGGCTTTATAAAACAAAGGATACCATTCAATAATGCCGGATGTATGCGTTAATAAATGTCGAATGGTAATATTTTTTTTATCAGGCGTATTAAAATCGGGCACATATTTACAAACCGGATCATCAACCGACAATAAATGCTTGTCGGCCAAGTACATAATTGCCGTAGTTGTACCCACCACTTTTGTTAGCGAAGCCAAATCGAATAAAGTATTTAATTCCATTTTTTCCGGTCGCTTCAGTAATTGATGTTGATTATTGAACAAACGTGCATACCCATAGGCATGTTGATATAAAATCTTACCATCTTTTTTAATTAAAACAACAGCACCGGGTATGTGCCTTTCCTGAACTTGGGTTTGTAAAATACTATCGATGGTATGAGAGAGGCTAAATTCATGTTGGCTTTGTTGTGCAAACAAAGGGAATACACAAACGATTGATAAAAATAATAGAAAAAATTTATTGATAAAGCAGGACTGAATCATAATTACTGGAATTATGTTCTAAAATAATGAATTTCATTGAAGAACATTTCTTTGCCATTCCGTCCAAATTTCAGCATTATCATCCATTTTAGACAAAAAGGATAATGTAGAACGTTCATTTAATTTGTCGTCTTTTATTAACCTATAAATGTCTGCACTGTTAGGAAATTTTTTTATGCATTGTTGTTCAAAATGATTTTTTTGAGTAGGATTATTGATAACATTAAAGGCTAACATAGTAACATAATACCGGAATGGACTAATAGAACCTTCAGCTATTACTAATTGTTGCATGGAATTATCAATAATTTTTTGCAGTGTAAGTGATGCTGAATTTTTGTCTTGAAGTGCCAAATAATTTTGATACTCTAACCAGTTTTCCAGTGATTCATCTAGCATATTGTCATAAGGCTTTCCCGCACCTAAATTTTCCGGCCAAAGTTTTGAACGTTGAATAAAAGCTAGTGCTTTCTCATATTGATGAAGCTTCATTTGTTGAATTGCAAGCATCAATAAGGCTTTCCTATACAAATTTCTTCCAACTGTTGATCCCTCATAAGGCAAAATATTGATAGATTGAAGTAAATTCAAAGCTGTTGAATATTCCTTATTCTGCATTAAAGTTTGGATGTAAGAAATTCCCATTAAATAATTAGCGGTATCATATTCATAAGTTTTTTTTGCCAACAAAATAGCTTCTTCTAATTTTTTATGAAGCGAGTAAAATTCAACTAATGAATTTGCATATCGCCATTGAGTAGGTTCTAATTCATAAGCGCGTAACAAATCATGCAATATAAGTAATGAATCTTCCGGATTATATAAAGAAGCTCGTACAGCGTAAAAGGGCGCATATTCGGGACGATCATCACATGATTTTAATAATTTCAATGCAAGATCTTTATGATTATTATTACGTTCAATTAAGGCACTATAATATTTAAGTTTCCAACTATCAAATTGTAGCATTAGCTTCTTTAATATAAAATTAGTTTCATTCCTAAAAGGAAATATCATATCAGGTTTCAAATAATCAGGCAAAGATTGTTGCTTTAAATACGCTTTCCATATTTGTATCTCAGTGTTTATTGGAGACATTTCCAATAATTCAATAGCCTCTTTATTTCTTCCAATATTCCAATACCATATTGCCATTTCTAAAAAAGTTTGACCGGGAAATTCATTGGTAATGGTAGCAAGGAATTGTTTTTGATTGGTAGCATTTTTGCTTAATAAATATTTTTCATAAGCAGCAATATGATTTAAAGAATTAAATGACAAAAGTTTTTCTAATGATGATGTTTGTAGCTTTATATTCTTTGTAATACGTCCGATTAAAGTTAAAAGTTGATAAGCATCTACATTAAAATAATTTGTATATAATGATTGCTCAGCATAATAAGTTGCTTTATCAAATTGTGCTTCTTTAAAATAAACTTTAGCTAAGTTTATGAATGCCGCACTTCTATATCCTGGGTCTAATGCTGCAATTTGAAACCCATCTTTAGCATCAGGAATTTTATCTAATCGTACATTCGCCAAAGCATAATAATAATTTGCTGCCGGTTGATATGTATTAATGGCAAGGGCTCTTTTCGAAAAAAAAAGTGAATTTAAATCATCACCATTATGGTAATGAATAATTGCAGCATCAATTAATGCAGGTGTGTAATTAGAATCTTTTTGAATTGATTGATTAATATATTTAATAGCTTCAGCATAATTTCTTTCTACCATATTTTCATGCCCCAACGTGTATAAACCATCTGTACTATTCCAATCATAATTAATGGGTAAATCTAAAGGCCGATTTAAAACTAATGATTTAGGATTGGATTGATAATTAAGTAAGTGTTTTCCTATGCTGATAGTGAAATTGCTATCTGCATTAACTAAAGGAATAAATTGATGATATAATTGCATTACATTTAATTGCAATTTTTTTTCTACTAAAATCTTATAATCAGATTTTACAACAATCGAATCATTCAATTTTTGAAGTGGCGAAAAATAAATATCAATTCCATTATGATGCTTAATTACATTCAACGTACCAATATTATTTGCCATTACCATTCCCTTGGTTTTAACTACAGGAAACCAGTATTCAGTCCAGGCATCAGTTGAGTGGGGAGCGAATCCTTTATGTTTGAATGGCGTATAACTACTTTTTTCTTCTGCTTGGTTAAACAATCTTCCACTTTGTACCTCGGTATATTGCCCACTTGAATCCGTTAATAATTTTTCCCAAATCATACCTTGCTGCGATAAGCCCCAAATCCATAACTTTTTACCGGGTTTATCCGCTCTTGTACTATATCTTCCCATTCCGAAATCTTCATCATGCCAATAAGCACCAAAAAAATTGTTCAAAGTTCCAAATACATGGTATGACTTATAACCACCGAAATTATTTTCTTTATACCAATCAATATGTTTGCCATTTTGATGATTGATTGGCCAATTATGGTGTTGCCCTTCATGTCCTAAATAAACATTTCCCGGAAAAATAAATTGTAAATCTTTTTTTGCCAAGATGGCTGCATTCATCCATGTATAATAAGGTTGTTCATCACTACTGGCATTATACCAAAAGGAAGAAGTTGTAAAATAAGCTTTATCCTTTGGTAAATTAATTTCTATTTGCCAAGATGTTCTGGTTAACAAATCTAAAACGCCAATAAAACAACTAACACTTCCATCTTTTTTGTATTGAATTGAATAATCAACAGGAGTAGCACAATTGGGTGTATGCCCAATAATGCCATAATTAGCTTCTATTCCGCCGCTTGTCCATGGACCTCTCATAGCTACGTCTCTAAACTTTACAACATCATTATCATAAATAAAAGGTCTACCGGTAGACTTTTCAATTGCAGTCCAAATTTTTCCACCAATTTCCGGTAGTATTAAAACCCGTATATATTGGTTTTCAAGTTCAATTACCTTCCATGACTTTAAAACGGAATTATTAGTGAACAAATCAAACCTATAGTAAGGATAGATAATATTATTTTGCGGAATGGGATTTGCATCTCGATACGGATACGTTTTTATCAATTTATTGTAAATATGTACAGTTGTGTTCTCTTGGGCAAATGAATGAGAACTTATTAAAAGTATTGAAAGAATATACATGAACAAGAAGCTTCTCATTCTTGTATTTAAACATATACCATGAATCATAAAAGTATATTTAATTATTTGAATCAATTTTGTAAACACTTCAACAGTTCTAATCTTACATTATCATAATCGTTTCCTTTAAGTGACCATGGTGTAGCCGCATCCATTGGTACTTCACTTAAGGCCGCAGGCACAACTTTATTTATGTATTCTAACACTTTATTCCTTCCAACTTTTTTTTCTACCAATTCCAAAATAGCAGCATCTTGCTGTCCGCGTCGCATATTTTGTAAGCGAATAGAAGGGAAGAGTTGGTTTAGACCAAAATTTTCATCAGGATAAAATGGGTTATTTCCCGGATAAAACATGATACCATCACCGTTACCCCATTCCATACTATTATTGATATACGTTAATGGATTTGAGTAGATACGTTGATACAAGTCGCGTTTAGGACCACTATGGTTGTGTTGCCATTGTGTTCCATTCCATATAAACCAAACATTTACACCATATTTATACATAATCCAACTGTTTACTCGACAATCAACAGCTGATGCTTCCAAAATAATAGAACCATACCTAGGTCTATTTCCATTATAAAACCAATGATCACCACCTAGTTTTTGAATAGTTGGAAGCATGGATAAATCTAACCCATCATATCCTGCCCAATATTTTATTATGCTTTTTAATTCAGGTGTATAGGAAGTTGTTGTAAATAAAGGCATGAATTTACCTATACCTGTATCATTTTCAATCCATCGATGGCGTTGTTTAATGAAAGAATACTGCTCCGGTTTGGGTTCATCTATTAAATACCAAAAGTATTGAACGTTGGGGGCAAATTTTTTAAACCAACTTACCCATAAATTGGCTTGTTGTTGTACTGTTATAGAATCATTTCCCATTACCGGATCATCGCCATACATCCCAATGGGGAATATTTTTTCACCAACCCCGATTCCTGGACCTTCATATCCATTGTTTGGACGATATGCATCACCGTTTAAGTAGGGCAAATAAGCTTTTAAATTTTCTGCATTAAAAGAAGTTTTGTTTACAGTAAATCCACCCATAATATCAACCCGGTGTCTATGACCTTCAAACTTCAGCATTCTATCAATTTCATTGTGTGAAAGCGATGGAAAATAAGGATATACATTTTCTGTGTATAACCAAATAGTGTGTTGATCTGTATCGGGCAAATACCAAGGCAAAAGTTCTAATTCAATTGGAATTGTTTTAACAACTTTCCCACTTTCCCGTACTATAACTTTACTGGTATATGAACCAGGCTGAAAACTTTTCTTATCTCTTGGCAAATAAACATCAATCCAAAATGCTTGTGTAGGTATAGTATTGATTGACTTATGGCCAGGATCAATTTCACTTAAGGGCGGCAAATCAATTGGATATTTTTTTATGTTTTTGTATGCGCTTATTGGTATTAAGGCATCCGGAATCCATCCCGTCATTTTTTGTGGCATAGCTTTAGGTGAACCATAATACCAATTAGGATGTGTTGAATCCTTTACAAATAAATAGTGTTCTATAAATATATCAATACAACCATCATCACCATAACTATCACTCGCACTTCCGAAATTCTGATGTGTTACTTGATGAATGAATGGTTGTACTTCAACACTAACTTGTTTAGCACCTGAAGTATACGTTTCAAGCACTACCTGAAAGGCAAGTATTTCATTGTATAACCCTTTTAATTGTATTTTATCTCCATTCCAAATGGAATTGATGTTTTTTTCTGGTGATACAAATCCGGTTTTAAATATTTTTTCTCCATCGCCAATAGCCCATACATTCTTTATCTGTGCATTTAAAAAGCCAACAGAAAATAGAAAGAAAAAGAATAAACAATTTTTCTTTTTTTCAAATATTAAATAACTATGAAGCTGCATAAGCTACCTATTTAGTTTTAATATAAAATCAAAGCTTAATAAAAATTCTGTTCTTCGATAACCAAAAACATAAATACCAATAAATAAACCAAACTACTAAAGCATTAATAAAATAGGCTAATGAATTAGACATGTGCAATAAACTAGAAAAACCACCTATAAAAATATAAACAGTAGGTCGCAGCCATTGGTAACCAACTGTTTCAAAAAACAAATAAATAAATATTGCATTCATTCCCACCGAAGTTATTATCCATGCAAAGCGATGATGATTACGAATATCTATCCACCAATATAATAGTGTCATTATAATTAATACCCAACCAAAAGAAACTAAAACAAAAGCTCCCGTAGCAATACGTTTGATAATGAGAGATAATCCAAAATAGTCAGCAATATATCCGATAATAAGTGCAATTAATGCAAACACGAACATTCGCGTTAATTTACTGTAGTTACTTTTATTTGCTAATAGCCATTTTCCAATTGTAACGCCCCATATTGTGTGTGCAGCAGTTGAAATACAATTAATAGCAACCCATCCATCTGTATTTATTTTACCCATTAATTTTAAATCAATAAAACTTCCCAAATTTTTACCTTCAACAAATGGATAATTAAACGAAGGAATTTGAATAAGTTGGTAAGCAAGATCATTGATCACTATCAACAAAACACCAATAATAATTTGTACTGTATAAGATGAACGTATCAATAAATATGCAATTAAAGTAGTAACAGCTAATTGAGTAAGCACATTCCATAGTTCAAAAACTAATTTTCCGGCATAAACACAATGTAAACCTGTACCTAATAAAAACAATTTAATGCTACGAATAACTATATGCTTTAAGTTATGTTTCCAGGTAATTCCCTTTTTTAACTTTTGTATATAAGATATGTACATGGCTGTACCGGCCATAGTCATGAAAGCAGGTTGTACTAAGTCCCAAAAATGCAAGCCATGCCATGGATGATGAAAAAATTGCTGATTAACATTATGAAGCCATAATGGCAAGGATAAATTATTAATTGATGAATAAACAGTTGCACTTTCCCCAGCAAGCAAAATCATAATCAATCCTCGCATCACATCAAGCGATATTAACCTTTCAGATTTATTGAGCGCTATTGACATATTAACGATTTAATTTTAAATCAATAACACTGGTATCATTGCTAGCAACAAGTATGTGCGATTGCATACCTATATTTATAGATGTTGCACTGCGGACATTAGAGCGGATATTTAAGCCTGAAGAATACTGAGGCACATATTTAAACGCACCTTTTCCATTCCCCAATAATAAAACGCCATGATTAGCATCGTACCTTCCAAACTTAATGCGTGTGTAAGTATTATTTCCTGTTAGTAGTATATCATTATTTCCATCACCATTTACATCTAATACATTAATACCAAATATAGGTGCATATTGTGCTTCAGTTGGCAGAACATGCCATTCAAAACCAGCCTTTCCTTTATTTTCTAAATAACCTGTAGTTAAATTATTACATACCAATTTACCTGCATCGTTTAATTGAGTTTTTGTAAATAAATCAAATATCGTTGCGTTTGCATAATCATGATATTGCAAAAATTTATTTTTAAGTGATGGTATTTGTTCTGTAATATCATCTTTAGAAAATGCCGGATAACTGACACCATTAATATAATAACATAAGATTGGGTCAATAGAACCATTACCATCAAAATCTTTATAATAAAGCTCCATTGGTTCTTTTTCGTTTACTTTAAATTGTGTATTTAAACCATAATTACCTAAGACAATATCCATATCACCATCCTTATCTAAATCAGCTAAGGCTATTCTATTCCACCAACCATTGTTGGGGAAATGAATGTAATTGTTAGAAGAATCAACAAATGAACCTTTTTGATTAATAAAAACTTTTACAGGCATGAATTCGCCTACCACGATTAAATCGGGCAATTTATCTCCATTCAAATCTAAAAAAGCTGCATCGGTTACCATTCCAACTTTTCTAAGCATAGCCGGTGTAGCATCAGTAAAATGGCCTTTCCCATCGTTAATTAAAATAGCACTTGAAGGAGTGAGTGGATAGTTACGAGGTGTTACTCTTCCACCAATAAATACATCTAAATCGCCGTCACCATCAATATCAGCAACTTTCACCACACCGGCACTTATTTTATTTTTAGGAATTGATTGATAACTTCGAATAAACTTTCCATTTCCCTTATTTAGATAAAGTCGGCTTTCTAGTAAAGTATCATTTTCATTTATGTCATACCCACCACTTGCTACAAATAAATCAGGAAGTCCATCGCCATTGGCATCAAAAAAAACTGCAGAGGCATCAACATAATATTTATCTTTTAGGAAGTCTGGATTAACAATTTTTTGAAACGACCCATTTTTCATTTGTAAAAAAAGCTGTCCGGGTTGTAATTTGGAACTACCTAAATACACATCCGTCAATCCATCATTATTCACATCTGCAGTAGCCATACAAGGACCTTGATGAGATAAAAAATTGGGCAATAATGTTTGAATACTAAAATCATTAACATCCTCATCGCGATACTGCATTTGCGATAAAGCATTTTGTGTAAATATTGGCTTAGGATTTTTTAAATTATAATGATACAAGGTATTAGCCTGCCGCAATTGAAATGTTATTGTTTGATTAGGTTTTACATTTTTAATAATCTGAGCTGAATCATTAGGCCAAATAACCAATATAGAATCAATTATAGAATGTGTACCAATCCCAAAATTTAAAATGGGTTCGGTTGAAGATTGAAAACCTCTTACAGGGAAATTTTCTTGATAAAAAACTTCATTAGCACAATACAATTTTACTTTAGCACCTATTCCATTTTTATTTAAACTATTTCCAACAAACTTAACTTTCAGGTAATGATTCTCTGAGTTTTTATTCGCATTATTTCGATAAATTGAAGCAATATCATTGGTATTATTAATAACAACATCCATATCTCCATCATTATCTAAATCGGCGAATGCCGCGCCTGCTGATACCGTAGTTTGATTTAATCCCCATTGCATATTATATTTTACAAAAGAGTCGTTGCCCACATTTTTAAAAACATAACTATGCTGTTTGTTTTCAGGCATTTTCTCAATAAATGTTTTTACTGCTTCCTCCTTATTTAATATGTTAGCTTTAGATGCCTTATCAGCAGAGAATTGTAAAAAATCCATATCGGTATAATCCTTTACATATCCATTAGTCACTAACAAATCTTTTTTACCATCGTTATCAAAATCAGTAAAAAGAGCAGACCAACTCCAATCAGTATTTGAAACACCCGCCAGTTGACCGATTTCAGAAAATGTTCCATCACCATTATTTTTTTGTAGCATATTGCGACTATATTGGTAATAAAACCCTCTATTAAATAGAAGTTGAAACTTATTATAATTTTCAGCTCCACTATGCATTTTTTGTGTATAGTTATCTTCAGGCAACATGTCTAATGTAAATAAATCAATAAGTCCATCATTATTATAATCAGCCGCATCAGAACCCATTGAATATAATGAAACATGATCCATACTTTTATTCAGCTTATCTGTAAATGTTCCATTCCCATTATTCATAAATAAATAATCAGGTTCATTAAAATCGTTGGAAACATATACATCGGGCCACCCATCGTTATTCAAATCAGAAATTGCTAACCCTAATCCAAAAGTATATACATTGGAAGTAATTCCTGCTTGCTTTGAAACATCAGTAAAAACAGGATGTTTCAATTGCTCATTCCAATCATTCCTATATAATTTACATTCGAATTCAGGAATTGATTTATTTCTTAATTCAGGATTTTCAATTGCACCGGTAGTATATTCATGCAAAGAGTGATTAATTAAGAACATGTCTAAGTCTCCATCTTTATCATAATCAAAGAAAGCAGCTTGTGTAGAATAGCCGGTATTATCTAATCCATATTCTTGTGCTTTTTCTGTAAAGGTTAAATCACCATTATTAATAAAAAGTAAATTTCGCCGCATTTTAGAATTAATATCTGCAGAGCGACAAATGTATATATCGAGCTTTCCATCTCCATTAACGTCTACCATAGTTGCACCTGTACACCATCCTTGCATTGCAGCAATACCACTTTTGTCGGTAATATCTTCAAATTTGAAGTTCCCCTTATTTAGATACAATCGGTTTTTAACCATGTTACCTGTAAATAATATATCAGGTAATCCATCATTATTAATATCGCCAATAGCTACGCCACCTCCATTATAAAAATATATATAATTTAATATATTAAATGAAGACTCTGTAAAAAGTTGATTATTAAAATGAATACCTGTTTCATCGGCATCTAACTTTGCTAATAGTTTATTTGAACCGGAATGGCAGCCACAAACTAAAAAAATCAACATTAAGGGAAATAGTGATTTATGTGTTAGCATACATTTTGTTTGAGCTTTAAACTTAAGATTTATAATAAAAGATTCCATCTTTTTAGATGGAATCTTTTATTTAATTGATGGTTAATAAATGCTCTAATTCTTATCCCACCACAAAGGTGTGGTAACTTTATCAGGCCCACCTAATAAATTAACTGCTTTGTTAACTTCAGCTCCGTTGGTTTGATACTCTGATAATAAGAAGGGAATTCTTCGTATCCATTGTGTAGTTGTATTTGTAATATCAGGATTATCTGAGTTTACAACCGGGTACAATTTCAATACATGGCTTCTTCGATAGTCAGCCCAGGCTTCCTGACCATCAGGATATAATGCCAACCATTTTTGCGTCATAATTTGTTCAAGTTGTACAGCAGGATTAGAAGGATCAAACTTAACCGGAATATTAGTCATAGGAGGAGAATTTAAATAATCACCGGGTGCAATTGGTGTAGCCATACTATTAATATAATTATTAATGATAGTAGGATCTGTAATACCCCATTGGTTCATTGATGCAGTAATTCCTTGATTATATAATGTTTGAGGTGTACCACCCATGTTCCAACCTAACATAGCACCTTCAGCACGTAAAAAATATACTTCTGCGCTACACATTATATTTTGACGTGTTGATAATGACGTGGCAGATCCTGTAACATTACCATTAATATCCGTTACATTGGTTGATGACCATCTTTTACCAACATGAGAATTATTATTGTAATTATTGGCAGGCTGTGTTAACTGATTAACACTTAATCCGTTTCGGAGTCCTTGATATTGGTTTGTATTGACAGCCGGCAAAAAATATTCTTTTAATCTTGGATCATTATAGCCTTTTAAAACAGATGCCATTGATGCGCTCATTCTAAATTCATTCCAGTCAGACATAATTGATAATCCATTACCGTCATTTCCTTTAGTACTTCTATCAACCAAAGCATCATCACCACCCGGATTAGCTGTAGGATCCGTAATAGGTGCGCTAACTGTCATTACTCCACCTGCATATGCAGCTTCTCCTTCTGCCTTAGCACGTGCCGGATCAACTTTTGATATTCTAATAGCTAATCTTAATCTTAAAGAATTTGCAAATTTTATCCAATGATTTACATCGCCTCCATAAATTAAATCATAATTACCAAAATGATTCTCCCCTTGATGTTGATTTAGTACTGCAACAGCGTTAGCAAGTCGTTTAAAAAAATCGTTGTAAATCTGATCTTGAGGATCATAAGGAACAGATGGTGTTGAAACTTTTCCTGCTTGAAAATAAGGAATAGGCCCCCAGTAATCGGTTACTCGATGAAAGGTATATACCCACCAAATACTTGCCATTGCATATTCGGCTGAAGTTGAATCAGTGTTTGCAAATATGGTTTGTAATTGTGGCATTACATCTGTGTACATGGGATTAAATGCTGCTCCAACCCAATCTTGTCTTATCACCAATCTATCTGAAGGGAAATAGGTTGCCTCACAGGCAAAATATTGTGCATACTGGTCGGCAAATAAATTTTGAGCTACTTGATAATTATACATATCATGTGGTGCCGCTGAAAGCGCTTTTGAAAACAGAAACGGTAACTCAGCCGGTCCAATAGTAGCAATTGTGTTTTTATCGGTATTTATCGACTTAAAGTCTTTTGTACATGCATTTATTTGAAAAATAGCAACAAAAAACAATAAGTATAAAAGCGGTGCAGAAAATATATTAAACTTTTTCATATTATACTTATTTAATAATTAAAATGTTAATTGCAAATTCACGCCAATTGAACGAGTGGCCGGTAATGTACCGTAAGTAATTCCTTGATAATTTCCATTTCCTAAACTCATATCAGGATCAAATGTCATTTTTCGTTTTCCCAAACCTGGAATATTTAGCAACGACTCACCTCGATATAACCAAAACAAGTTTCTTGCAACTGCTGATAATCTGGCAGCTTTAATAAAGAAATTATTTTTTAATGGAATGTCATATCCTAAAGAAAGTTCTCTTACTCGGAAACTAGTTGCATCATAAGCAAAGAAATCACCAACACCATAACGCTTTCCAGATGCAGTTTGCCAAAACTGCTGAGCATTAATAGTTGTAGTAACTGCATTACCATTGGCATCTACACCACCTAAGCTCCATCCTCCTTCTCTGTATTTAGCTGTTGCAGCAGGTATTCCACTAAACGCTAAGTTCATTTCGGTACCATCTACTATAACGCCACCAATTCTACCATCAACCAATACTCTTAAAGAAAAGTCTTTATATCTAAATGTGTTTGTTAATCCAACAGTTTCATTAGGATTAAAGTTGCCGATATAAGCCTGTGGATCACCTGTTTGATATGAGGTTAAAGGTGTACCATCAGCATTTACTTCATATCTTCCCTTTGAATCTTTCAGCCATTTAAAACCAATTAAATCACCATAACTGCCCCCTTCCTGAATTTGCATGGTTGCAGCTCGGCTATCACCAAAATAAACAGTTTTTAATTCCGGACTTAAACTTATTACCTTATTTCTATTCAATGCAAAATTTAATGCAACATCCCAATTAAAGTTTTTTGAATGAATTGCTGTTGCATTTAACACCACTTCAATACCTTGATTCTGAATGTTTCCGGCATTAATATATTGTGTTGCATAACCTGTAGGTGTTGGTAAACCAATTTGAAGTAATTGGTTATAAGAATTACTTTTATAATAAGTGAAAGTAAAGCCCCATCTGTTTTTATTAAAACGTGCTTCTATTCCTGCTTCTGTATTTTTTACAATCTCAGGCTTTAATCCCGGAATAGGTAAAGTAGTACTTCTACTTAAAAAACCATTACCTGCTCCTTGACTATAACTATAAGTACTAGTTAATAAACCAAATTGACCACCGTTACCTACTTCAGCATAATTTAAGCTAGCTTTCAAGAAAGAAATATAATCGGGTAAATTAACTAAATCTGAAATTAATGCTGAAGCACCAATTGAATAATATTGATAAGCATAAGGTGCAGGTAATCTTGAATCCCAATCGTTCCTAATACTAGCATCTAAATAAATTGCATCTTTATAAGAAAAATTGGCTTGAGCAAAAACGGCTTGTGTTTGAACTTCTGTTCCGGTTTGATATAATGCAGGATTAGTTGCATAGTTTAAACTAAACTTATTAGTAACATTTAAACCATTAGCAATACCCTGCATCAAATCAAACTTATTGTCCTGATAAATGGCACCAAAATGATAATTGGCTTTGAAATTTTGTGAAATCTTATTGCTACCGTCAAAAATCGCATCAAACCATTTTTGAGTAGTTACAATATTCGTTTGTGAGAAATACCCACCAGCTTGATTTGCCCACAATAAAGTGCCTTGTGCATATTGTTCTGTTAATTTATCCATACTTCTATCTAAATTAGCCCTTCCTGTTACGCTTAACCAAGGTGTAATTTGATATTTAGCAGATAAAAAACCCATTATCCTATCGCGTGTTTCATTCAAAGCAGTATTGTTAATCATCCAATATGGATTTTGATAAATAGAATTCAACGTTGATGGCCAAGGATTAGGATTAGGAACACCTACATTACTTATACTTTGGTATTGTTGCGCTTCAGCTAAGCTAACATTTCTTGGTATTTGATAAATATCTATAACAGGTGAATTTTCTTCCCCGGTTCTAGGTTTGTTTTTTATATCTTGATTTATATAAGTAATTTTTGCATCAGTTGAAAACTTGGAACTGATTTGATTTGTAAGCCTTAATGTAATTGTATGGCGCAGCAATATATTTTTAGGAATAATACCTTGTATTGAGTTGTTTGTATAAGATAAATAAGTTTGAGCTTTTGAATTACCACCGGAAACACTGATAGAGTTATTCAATCCAAGCCCTGTTTGAAAAAAGTCTTTGATATTATTTGATTGAGGAGCATATTTTTGAGTTTGCCCTAAAAAGTTAGTATAGGTTTGACCTGTCATTTTTGCACCCCAACTATCCCCAAATAAAGAATCTACGTACTGATTATTATTACCTTGTCCGTAAATATTTTGCACTTTTGGAAGAGCAAAAGCATTTTCAAAAACAGCACCTGAATTTACATTGACAGATATTTTGTCTTTAGATCCTTTTTTAGTTGTAATAACAATTACACCATTGCCTGCTTGGCTACCGTATAAAGCTGCAGCTGAAGCACCACGCAAAACAGTAACTGATTCAATATCATCAGGATTAATATTTGATGCTCCATCTGAACCTTGTATAGAACCAAAAGTACCACCGGCAGCACTATAAGTATTATTCTCAATAGGCACACCATCAACAACAATAAGTGCATTATTATCTCCTTGTATAGAACGATTACCGCGCAAAACAATTCTAGCACCACTACCAGGACCACCAGAACCTTGATTGATAACAGCATTAGCAATCTTACCCTGTAATGAATTCAATACATTATCTGATGCACGAACACCGGTTAACTCAGAAACTTTTACATTTTGTGTGGCATAAACTAAAGTTTTTGCTTGACGAGTAATTCCTAATGCTGTTACAACAACGTCTTTTAATTGACTTGAATCACTACGCATTTCAATTGTAACATTATTTTCATCAGGTCGTAAATTCACTTCTCTTTTCAAATAACCAACAGAAGTAATTTCAAGTTGCACTCGCCCATCAGGCACTTTGAGTGTAAAATTACCATCAGCATCAGCAGCAGTTCCCTGCGATTTACCCTTAATAAGAATAGAAGCCCCTGATATGGGTTTCTTTTCCGAGTCAATAACCTTTCCCGTCACTGTTCTTGTTTGCGCATAAAGTGAATAACTGAGCAAAAGAGTGAAGAGAAAGCATAGAGTGAAGCTAAATTTCCTCATAACACAGTAGTTTTTTTGTAAAAAAAATTTATATAAATATAAAGACAAGAAATGAAATCTTATAATACATTCATTGCGCAAACGTTTGCAAATGCAATTATTTTCAATTGTAAAGACAATACTCAAACAAGTGGTATCATAATAATAGTAATATTTTTTATTTTTCAATATCTAGCATGCAGCAAAAAGTTTTAAAAATGTTTCATCATAAAAATTTCCGCCAACGTTTGCATGGCATAAAAGAAAAAAAATAAACTAAGTTTACTGTATTCTCTAATAATTTAAAAACGATTGCAATGTACAACCGTAGAAAATTTATTAAAACAACGGCATTAACTGGCGCAGGAATTACTTTACTTTCTAATCCTATTTTATCTTTTGCTGCTAATAAAAAAGATAAAATAAATGTAGCTATTATTGGTGTTGGGGCTAGAGGAAAATTGCATTTAGAACAAATGCTAAAAAGAGATGATGTTAATGTTGTAGCAATAGCCGATCCAGATGAGCATAGTATTAATACAGCACAAGCAGTACTAGCTAAATATGGCAAAAGCCCGGTAAAAGCATACAATAATGGCCCCTCAGATTATAAAAGATTACTAGACAGAAAAGACATTGATGGAGTAATAATTGCTTCACCTTGGGAATGGCATATTCCACAGGCTTTATATGCCATGCAAAACAAAATTGCAGTAGGATTGGAAGTTTCCGGTGCATTACAACTTCAAGATTGTTGGGATATTGTAAATGCTTACGAGAAGACAAAAACACCCGTAATGATTTTAGAAAATGTTTGTTACAGGAGAGATATTATGGCTGTTTTAAACATGGTAAGACATGGCCTATTTGAAGATATATTACACGTTGAAGGCGGATATCAACATGATTTACGCGCTGAGTTATTTAACACAGCAGATAAATGTTGCTCGGGAGTATCCTTTGGCCCTACTGCTAAAGGTTCAGCAAAATGGCGAACTGAATACTATGTGAAAGAAAATGAAGATAATTATCCTACTCATGGCTTAGGACCTGTTGCTATGATGATTGATATTAATAGAGGGAATAGATTAACCAAATTGTCAAGTATAGCTACACCGGCAAAAGGCTTCAATAGATATGTAGCTAAAAATCCATTAGGTGGCCCAAACAGTCCAAATGCAAAATTGAAATTTAAACAAGGTGATATTGTAACAACGCAAATTCAAACACATAATGGACAAACCATTGTTATCACCTTATCAACCTCATCACCACGCCCCTATAATTTAGGCTTTAAAGTACAAGGCACTAATGGCCTTTGGCAAGAATTTTCTGCCGGTGAATTTGATAAAGGATTAATTTATTTTGAAGATAAAAGTCCTGCTGAAACTTGGGAAAATCCACAAAAATATATGGAAGAATATGATCATCCACTGTGGAAGAAATATGCCAATGAAGCGGTAGGTTCAGGACATGGCGGAATGGATTTTTTTGTGGATAATGCCTTTGTTGAATGTATAAAAAGAGGTATAGACTTTCCATTAGATGTTTATGATTTAGCAACTTGGTATTCAATTACACCAATTAGTAGAACTTCAATAGCAGAAGGCGGGACATTGCAAGACATTCCTGATTTTACTAAAGGTGCATGGAAAACAAGAAAAAATACTTTTGCACTTAGTGACGATTATTAGTCTTTTCAGTTTTTTCATAAAGCAATCAGTTCCGTTATTTCTATTTCGGAACTTTTTATTTAAATCTCATAATAATTAACCATGCGCAAAATTATTTTCCTATTCTTGCTTATAATTTTTTCTTCCCAAATACAATCTCAAAATAAAGAAGCGATATTGCAATTAATCAAAAGAATCATTCCTTCAAAAGCTTCTTCATTTACCATTAAATATCAAAAGGCTACTTCAGGTAAAGATTTCTTTGAACTATATTCTGAAAATAATAAAATTGTTTTAGTGGGTAACAATAATGTAAGTATTGCAAGCGCATTATATTATTATCTGAAAAATTATACACATTGCGATATCAGTTGGAATGGTACAAATTTAAAATTACCTGACAAGCTTCCATTAATAAAACAAAAAATTGTTCATAATACTCCTTATCAATATCGATACTATATTAACTACTGTACAAATAATTACAGCATGACCTGGTGGGACTGGAACAGATGGGAGAAAGAAATTGATTGGATGGCTTTAAATGGGATAAATATGCCATTGGCAATAATTGGGCAAAATATAATTTGGTCTGAATTGTACAAGTCATTGGGATTTAATAATAATCAGCTAAATAATTTTTTTACAGGACCAGCTTATACAAGTTGGTTTTGGATGAACAATATAGACAAATGGGGTGGTCCTTTGCCATACAGTTGGTTGAAGAAAATGGAGTTATTGCAAAAAAAAATATTGGAAAGAGAAAGAGAATTAGACATGACCCCAGTTTTACCTGCTTTTACTGGTCATATACCTAATTCATTCAATCAGCTTTTCCCAAATGCATTAATTAAAAAAGTAAATTGGGGTCCCGGATATGAGGACGTGTCAATACTAGATCCCAATGACTCTTTATTTCAAATTATTGGAACCGAATTTTTGCGTTTACAAAATAAAATTTTCGGTACTGACCATTTATATTCTGCCGACACATTTAATGAAAATATACCACCCACCAATGACTCTTTATATTTAAACCAACTAAGTTCAACTGTTTATAAAACAATGGCATCCGTTGATTCGCAAGCTATTTGGGTAATGCAGGGATGGTTATTTGTAAATGCCCCGGATTTTTGGAAACCTACACAAATTAAAGCGCTTTTAAACGGGGTTAATGACGAGCACATGATTATTTTAGATTTATGGAGTGAAACAAGACCAATTTGGAGTAGCACCGAGGCTTATTATGGAAAAAAATGGATTTGGTGTATGTTACACAATTTTGGAGGTAATATAGGTATGTTTGGAAAAATGGACACAATTGCTAATGTGCCGGCGAAAACATTACATAACAATAACAGCAAAAATTTAATAGGAATAGGTTTAACACCCGAAGGCATAGAACAAAATCCTGTAATGTATGCACTGCTACTTGAAAATATTTGGCGAGACCAACCCATAGAATTAAATGATTGGCTGAGCAATTATGCTTTAAGAAGATACGGAAAAACAAATAAAGAAATTGATAGCGCATGGCAAATTCTACGAAAAACAGTATATAATGGTGGAAATACTGAAGGCGCCCCCGAATCAATCTTTACTGGCAGACCAACATTAAACAAAGATGCAGTTTGGACTTATACTACTTTAAATTACAATCCAAAAGATCTTCTCCCTGCCTGGCGACTATTTATATATAACAGCAAAAATTTAAATAAAAATGAAGGATTCAGCTATGACTTAGTTGATTTAACAAGACAGGTGTTAGCAAATTATGCAGATACTTTGCAACAACAAATAGCCAAAGCCTTTTATCAAAAAAACAAATTACAGTTTAAATACTTAACAAATAAATTCATCATTTTACTAGATGATATTGATGCTTTATTACAAACCAAAAAAGATTTTTTACTTGGTAAATGGATAAATAGTGCAAAGAAAATGGGAACAAATTATAGAGAAGAAAAATTATATGAAAGAAATGCAAGAAATCTGATAACTACATGGGGTGATAAAAATTCAGGGACACATGATTATGCCAACAAACATTGGGCAGGATTAATTAAAGACTTTTATAAACAAAGATGGTTACAATACTTTAAATTTTTAAAATCAAATTGGAATTCAGATATTTCAACTAAACAAAAAGAATTTGAAGAAACAATAAAAAACTGGGAATGGCATTGGGTAAACAAAACAAATAAATTTTCAAGTTTACCCAAAGGGAATAGTGTACTAGCATCGAAAAAACTTTTTGAAAAATATTATTCTGAAATTTTAGAGCAATATTAAAAAAGGAAATGTTTATATTGTTATCAAACTGCTATTTAAACTATGCCAAAAAGTGCACCTACAATAAAAGAAATTGCAAGAAAATTAAATATATCTTTTTCAACTGTATCAAGAGCATTGCATGATCATCCCAGTATAGGATTGGGAACAAAACTTAAAGTAAAAAAACTTGCAGAAGAATTAGGATACGAGCCCAATCAAACTGCTGTATTTCTGCAACAAGGTAAAACTTATACAATAGGCGTAATACTGCCACATTTAGCAGAATCATTCTTTCCTGCAGCTATTAGTGGAATTGAAGAAGTAGCAATAAAAAATGATTATGTAGTTTTATTAGGACAGTCACTTGACAGTACTGAGCGAGAAATAATGCTTGTAGAATCAATGCGTAAACATAGAGTTGATGGACTTATTATTTCAATGGCAAAAAACACTACTAACTATGAACACTTCGAAAAATTAAAGAAAAGCAATATACCCATTGTTTTTTTTGATTGTATTCCTAGCATGAAAGAAATACATACTGTATCCTGTAATATGATATCGGGAAGCATCCAGGCAGTAAGTTATCTTTTAAAAAAAGGACATAGAGTTATTGGATTAATCAATGGACCAGAAAAACTTACTGCATCAAAAGAAAGATTAGAAGGATATCAACAAGCATTATTAAAAAACCGATTGAAATTTGATCCTTCTCTAGTGGTAAATTCAGATTTAACAAAAGAAGGAAACATTAAAGCACTCCATGAAATTCTAAAAAACAAAAGAAAAATAACGGCTATTGTAGCCTTTCACGATAATTTAGCACTTGATATAATGCAAGAGTTAGATATAACAAAACAAGAGCACAAGCCTGTTATAGTAAGTTATGCCAATTTACCAATGATGCAATTTTTAAAATATAAGCCAAATGCATCCGTTGAACAATTTCCGTATTTACAAGGTAAAAAAGCAGCAGAAATTATACTTGATATTATAAAAAATAAAAACAATGAGCAAAATCAGAACAATGCTTTTTATAAAATAATTTTAGATTCTAAACTCATTGATTATCATTAATCGAATACTATTGTAAGCTTTTTACACAAACGTTTGCAAGTGTTTATCATGCTCAATTATGGTAAATTTAAATTCATAATAATTGAAAATTGATGAACACCATAAATCAAATTCTAACGGAACTTCAAGTTGAAAAGGAAGTAGGGAAAATAGAAATATTCGGGAATGGCCTAGTGAATAATACATGGCTTGTTACTTTAAATAATAGAAAAATCATAGTACAAAGAATTAATACAAACGTATTTAAACATCCTGAAAATATAGACCATAATATCAATGTACTTGCAAATTATTTTAAGAAAAATTATCCTGAATATATTTTCACCAAACCATTAAGCAATAAGTATGGCATTTCACTTTTCAATTTTAAAAATGAATTCTATAGGGCTTATGAATACATCAATAATTCATACTATTATAATATACTAGAAAAAGAAGATTTGGCTTATGAAGCAGCAAAACAATTTGGAAAATTTACCAAACAATGCGAAGGCCTTAATATTAAAGAGTTAAAAACAACGATAAAAAATTTCCATAATCTTAGTTTAAGATATAAATTATTTGAAAACGCAATTTCAAAAGCAGATTCAGAGAAAAAAAATATTGCAAATGATATAATACGGGAATTAAAAGAAAAAAGCTACATAAAAGATAAATATAATTTAATAATTAAATTTAACAAAACAAGACTAAGAGTAACTCATCATGATACTAAAATCAACAACGTCTTATTCGATAAACATGACAAAGGAATTTGCATAATAGATTTAGATACAATAATGCCGGGTTATTTTATAAGTGATGTAGGCGATATGATGAGAACGTATTTAAGCCCCGCAGACGAAAACGAAATAGATTTAGAAAATATATATATAAGAAATAATTATTTCTTTGCTTTGACAGAAGGATATTTAGAAGAAATGAATACAGTACTAAAGGAAGAAGAGTTGAACGAATTTATTTATTCAGGACAATTTATGATTTACATGCAAGCTATTCGTTTTTTAACCGACTACCTAGAAAATGATATTTATTATGGTGCAAAATTTCCTTTAGAAAATTATTATCGAGCAAAAAATCAACTAACATTATTAGAGCGCTATGAAGAAAAAATAGCCGACTTCAAAACATATATCAAAAAACTACTTGTGAAAAAATATATTTAAAACTGAGTTGTATGGAAAATACCAACTTCGATGCTATAGTGGTGGGTAGCGGTATATCTGGTGGATGGGCTGCTAAAGAATTAACTGAGAAAGGTTTAAAAGTATTGTTATTGGAAAGAGGTAGGAATTTTGAACACATTAAAGATTATGTAAACGCCAATAAAGAATTTTGGGATTGGCCTCATCGAGGACAAAGAACGCAGGCTATGATTAAAGCCTACCCTGTACTGAGCAGAGATTATTTAATGGATGAAAATATTATGGATTATTGGCCTAACGAACAAGATTGTCCATATACTGAAATCAAGCGTTTTGATTGGTTTAGAAGTTATCAAATGGGTGGAAGATCTATCATGTGGGGAAGGCAAAGCTATAGATTGAGTGATTTTGATTTTGAAGCAAACAAAAAAGATGGAATAGCCATTGATTGGCCTATACGTTACCATGAAATAGCACCATGGTACAGTTATGTTGAAAAATTTGCGGGAATAAATGGCTCTATTGAGAAGTTACCACAATTACCGGATGGAGAATTCCAACCAGCGATGCAGATGAATGTAGTTGAACAGCACCTTGCAAAAAAACTCGGAAATACTTTTCACCAAAATAGAAGAATGATTATTGGGCGCTCTGCCAATCTTACCAATAATTTACCAGGCAGAACTAAATGCCAATACAGAGATAAATGTGCCTTAGGATGCCCTTTTGGCGGTTATTTTAGTACACAATCATCTACCCTTCCAGCAGCTTTAGCAACTAATAACTTAACTATTAAAACATGGAGTATTGTAATACAAATTATATATGATAAAGACAAAAAAAAAGCAACTGGTGTAGAAGTACTTGATGCTTTAACCAATAAAACTTACATATACAATGCAAAAATAATTTTTTTGAATGCTTCTACACTTAATAGCACATGGATACTAATGAATTCAGCTACAAATATTTGGCCTCAAGGATTAGGAAGTAGCAGTGGTGAACTGGGTCATAATTTAATGGATCATCATGTTGGCATTGATGCTTCTGGTGATGTAGAAGGTTTTGAAGATAAATATTATTATGGAAGAAGAGCAAATGGAATTTATATTCCAAGATACAGAAATTTATTTGGTGACAAAAGAGATTATTTAAGAGGATTTGGTTATCAAGGAAGTGCCAGCAGAGAAGGATGGAATAGAAATGTTGCAGAATATTCTATCGGCAAAAACTTGAAAGATATTTTATGTGAACCGGGTAAATGGAAATTTGGTATTGGTGCTTTTGGTGAAATGTTGCCATATCATGAAAATAAAGTCATGTTAGACAATTCAAAGAAAGACAAATGGGGTTTACCCATTTTAGCTATTGACTGTGAAATAAAAGAGAATGAGAAAAATATGCGAAAAGACATGTTAAATGACGCAGCAGAAATGCTAGAAAAAATTGGTGTAAAAAACATACAAACAAATGATAATGCCGGTGCTCCCGGAAGAGCTATTCACGAAATGGGGACAGCAAGAATGGGTAATAGCCCTAAAAATTCTGTTTTGAATAAATGGAATCAAGTTTGGGATGCCAAAAATGTATTCGTAACTGATGGCTCCTTTATGGTTTCATCTGCTTGTCAAAACCCCTCATTAACATATATGGCATTTACTGCACGTGCTGCCAATTATGCTTTTGAAGAACTAAAAAAAGGGAATATATAAAATGAGAAAAAATATTAAATACAAGATCACCATTTTATTATCATTTTTATTAATGACAACTACTGCATTTGAAACAAAAAGAAATGATAACTCTAAAATAAAACCTTGGCATTTGGGAATTCAACTTTGGACATTCCATCTATATCCTTTCATTACTGCCATTGAGAAAGCAGATAGTTGCAAAATAAAAAATATTGAGGCATATTCAGGACAACCGATTGGTGGTATTTACACTGATTCGTTTAATGTAAATATGTCTGACAAATCAAAAATCTTTGTAAAAACCATACTTGCCCAAAAGAAAATGAAACTTCATTATTGGGGGGTTCTAAATCCATCAGGAAAAAAAGAATGGAATAAAATATTTGAATTTGCTAAACAAATGGGAATAAAAGTTTTAGTAGCTGAACCTTTAAAAGAAGACTTAGATTACGCAGATAGTTTAGCTGGTATATATAGTATGAAAATTGCAATACACAATCATCCAAAACCAGCTCCTTACTGGGAACCTCAACTAGTAATTGAGGCCATGAATAAACATCCCAATATATATGCCTGTGCTGATATAGGCCATTGGGAAAGAAGCGGCTTAAACCCCGTGGAATGTATAAAATTATTAAATGGAAAAATTATTGATGTGCACTTAAAAGATGTAGATGAATTCAATAATATTGATGCCAACAATAAGATACTTGGTAAAGGCATCATTAATTTAAATGGAATTTTTGAAGCATTAAAAAAACAAAAATATACCGGACAAATAACCATTGAACATGAGCAAGACTGGCTGAACAATGTACCAGGAGTAAAAGAAAACGTGAAATGGTACAGCAATGAAATGAATAAATTATTTAGTAGTAATTATAGATAACTATTTATGGACAGTATTGTAAAAACAAAGAAAAACAATCAAAACGCAATTATTATTATAGGTATATTATTTTTCATCTTTGGTTTTGTAACATGGCTAAATGGAACATTGATTCCATTTTTAAAAATCATTTGCGAGTTAAAAACAGACACACAAGCATTTTTAGTAGTAACAGCATCTTACATGGCCTATTTTTTTCTCGCAATACCATCATCATTCATATTAAAATTTACCGGATATAAAAAAGGGATGGCATTAGGTCTTATTATTATGGTAGTTGGAACATTATTATTTTTACCAGCAGCAGCAAATAGAAACTTCACAATATTTCTAATCGGTTTATTTTCTCAAGGAGCAGGTTTGGCTCTACTACAAACAGCAGCTAATCCGTACATAAGCATACTTGGGCCAATTGAAAGTGCTGCAAAACGAATAAGCATAATGGGAATTAGCAATAAGATTGCCGGTGTATTAAGTCCTTTAATACTAAGCACATTGTTGTTAAGTAATATCGAAAATGTTCAAATAAAACTATCTACAACAATAAATACATCAGATAAAAATAATTTATTAACAGAGCTATCTAATAAAATTAGGATGCCATATTTAATAATGGCCATTGTATTGATAATACTTGCCATCGTAATTTTTTTTTCGTCATTACCAGAAATAAATGATAAAGAAACAGTAACGCAAAATGAAAATAAAAGCACGACCAATAAAAGTATTTTCAAATATCCACATTTATGGATGGGTGTGCTTAGCATTTTTTTGTATGTTGGTACAGAAGTTTTAGCTGGCGATGCAATAGGGATATATGGGAATGCAATGGGAATGCCTTTGAATGAAACACGTTATTTTACCTCATTTACTTTAACAGGAATGTTAATTGGATATTTAATTGGTATTGTAAGCATCCCCAAATTAATTTCACAACAAGATGCGTTAAAATTTGCTTCCATATTAGGAATTTTCTTAACCATTGCAATATATGTTACTCATGGTTATTTGGCTATCTTTTTTATAGCAATGCTAGGCTTAGCAAATTCACTGATGTGGCCTGCAATTTTTCCACTGGCTATCAATAAACTTGGTGAAAAAACAAAAATTGGATCTGCACTTTTAATTATGGGAATTGCTGGTGGTGCAATACTGCCATTAATATTTGCTACATTAAAAAGCATTCCTAAAGTAGGTTATAAATTAGGTTTCTTTTTATGTTTACTTCCTGCATATTTAGTTATTCTTTATTACTCATTGAAAGGATACAAACTTGGAATGAAAAATTATAAATAATTAAAGCCAATCCAATATGTATCAAGATATTAGCATAAAAACTACTTACAAACTAGAAAAAAAACCTTTGAAAGACAAGGATAAAATAAACAAAGAAATTAAAAAACAAGCATATCAACTATTTATAAAATATCAACCACCTTTAAGCATAGAGGAGTGGGAAAAAGAAAAAAATAAAATTTATTCAAAAATCATTGAAAGCACTAATTTTCATTTTTATAACAGTTTACCACTAAATATTTCAATTAGTAAGATAATCACGAAAGAGAATTTTACAATTCAAAATATTTATTTTCAAACTCTACCCAATACCTATGCCACAGCTAATATATATATACCAAATGGAACAGGTCCATACCCGGCTGTAATAAACTTACATGGTCACATAAAAGATGGTCGTCGAAATATATCAGTTAATAAAAGAGCTGAATTATTAGCAAGTAATGGCTATATATGTTTATGTATGGATTCGTTTGGTTCAGGTGAACGCTCTGAAATACATGGTGAATCAGACTATCATGGTGCTAATAAAGGTGCTTCTCTACTTAACTTAAATGAAACACTATTAGGAATTCAAATATCAGAAAACATAAGATGTATTGATTTACTGTGTAGTTTAAATATTGTAGACAAAAACAATATAGGAGTTACTGGCGAAAGTGGAGGAGGCAGCCAGGCAATGTGGCTTGCAGCCGTAGATGAAAGAGTAAAAGCTGCAATGCCAGTGGTTAGTGTGGGAACTTTTAATGCATTTGTAATGGAGCACAATTGCGTTTGCGAATTATTACCAAATGGTTTAACATTTTGTGAAGAATTTCAAGTATTAGGATTGATTGCACCCAGGGCGTTGAAGATATGTAGCGCTCTACAAGATCACCATGCGGCATTTACTGCAGAAGAAATGTTGAAAACAGCAAAGTATACAGGAAAAATTTATGAGTTATACCATGCAGATAATTTAATTAATTTTCAAATATTTAATCACAGTCATGAGTTTTCAAGTGAAATAGAACTTGAAATGATTTATTGGTTCAACAAAGTACTAAAAAATGAAATACGAAAAATAAATATATCTTCTCCAAATTCGTACACAGATAAAGAAAGTTTAATGGTGTTTGAATTGGGGAAAAGAGATGAAAAAATCGTAACACAAAGCAATTACTTAAAAAATAGATGTAATGAAATTTTTAGTGACTTATATAATAAAATTGGAAAACCAAAAGCAGAAATCAATGAACTTAAAAAAATTTTAAACATAACGAAAAAAGATTTAGTAAAGGGTTACAATTTTTACACAAAAAATTTGAATAACATTATATTCTCAGATGAAATTATAATTAATTTTAATTTTAAAGGAAAATTGCTTAATGATGTAGAAAAGTACCAATTAAATGATCAAACAACCAATAAACTCGAATTCAATTTATTTGGCACAGGACATTACAAATCAACCGTTGCGAAATATTTTGATCAACAATTAGTTCCATTTCATACACTCGCAAGAGCATATTATTGGATTGGAAAGTCAATAATTAGAGAGTGGATTATACAAATTAAAGTGACAATAGATTATATTCAAAAAATTAAACCCAACTGCGATATCATTCTGAAAACAACAAAAGAGGCTGGAATAGCAGCTATTCTGTGTTCTGCCATTTGGCCTGACAAAATTAAAATTATTGAAATAGAGAATACACCAATTAGTTATTTATACAAAGGTGAAAATAAATTTGATTATTACAATATGTCAATACATTTAAAAGGTATAATTAATTGGGGAGATATTGTGAAAGCTTTGGCTTTGAGTAATACAAATTTTATTTTGACAAAGCCAAGAAATATTCATGGGAAAATTCTTTCGAAAAAAGAAAAAGAAAATTTCATTAAAACTTATTCTAACTTAAAAAAAATTTTAAAAAGCAATTCAAATATAAAAATAAAATAATTTATTTATGAATATTCACATTTTGACAAACAAAAACATTTTGGGTGTATATGCCGGTGAGAATGCAGCTGAATCAATAAAAAAAGCAATAAAATCAAACGGTACTGCAAATATTATTCTAGCTACAGGATCAAGTCAATTTGAAACATTAAATTATTTAATTGCTGATAAAGAAATAGAATGGAGTAAGGTTAGAATGTTTCATTTAGATGAATACATTGGAATAAACCAGTATCATAAAGCTAGTTTCAGAAAATATTTAATAGAAAGATTTTTAAATAAAGTTTCTCCACTAATGGAAACGATACTTATTAATGGAGAAAATGATGCATTGGAAGAGTGTAAGCGTATTTCGAACTTAATAATGAAATATTCAATTGATGTAGCATTAGTTGGAATAGGTGAAAATGGGCATCTAGCATTTAATGATCCCCCTGCAGATTTTGAAACTGAAAAACCATTCTTAATAGTAAATTTAAATAATGAATGTAAACAACAACAAGTTAATGAAGGATGGTTTAATGAATTGAATGAAGTTCCCAATCAAGCCATAAGTATGTCAATTAAACAAATTATGAAATCAAAAAAGATTATTTGTTCAGTTCCAGACAAGAGAAAAGCAATCGCAGTGGAACACTGTATCAAAAATCAGGTTAGTAATCTATTCCCGGCAAGTATTCTTCAATTACATCCGTCTTGTGATATATATTTAGATTATGATTCTGCATCCAATCTATTCAACTTGAAACATTGACAGTTTTATATGAAAACAGCAATAATAAACGCAAAGATTATTAGCAACGATACCATTATCGAAAATGGGAATATATCGATAGAAAACGGAATCATAAATGGCATTAATCAAGTTTTAAATGAAAATAATTTTGATATAATAGTTGATGCTAAAAATAATTTTTTATCACCCGGCTTTATTGACCTACACATACACGGTGGTGGTGGGTATGATTTCATGGATGGCTCTGTTGAAGCCTTTACAAAAATTGCTGAAACACACATTAAATATGGTACAACAACTTTAATGCCTACCACACTTACTGGTTCAACAGAACAAATAATTGATGTAATAGAAACATTTGGAAATTTTATAAAAAATAATACAACTAATGTTTCTTTTCTAGGTATTCACCTTGAAGGACCTTACTTCGCAATGGAACAAAGAGGTGCTCAAAACCCCAAATACATTCGTAATCCGGATATTAATGAAATAAATTCCATTTTAAAATATGAAAAATTAATAAAGCGATGGAGTATTGCACCTGAACTTTTAGGTGCTTTACAATTAGGAAATATGTTGAATGAAAAAAATATTATAGCTTCTGTTGCACATACTAATGCTTTATATGATGATATAGTAGCTGCTGTTAGTAATGGCTATAACTTAATAACACATTTATATTCTGCAATGAATGGAGTTATTCGAAAAAATGCTTATCGATATGCAGGTACAATTGAAGCAGCCTATTTAATTGATGACTTATTTGTTGAAATAATTGCAGATGGAAAACATGTACCAATACCTTTATTAAAACTTGTTTATAAGATAAAAGGTCCTGATAAAATTGCATTAATAACAGATGCAATGAGAGCATCCGGCACCAGCTATACTAAAAGTATATTAGGTAGTAAAGTTGATGGAATTGAAGTTATTATTGAAGATGAGGTGGCTAAATTACCAGATAAAACCTCATTTGCAGGAAGCATAGCAACAACCAGTAGATTGGTGAAAACAATGTGGAAAGATGCAGAATTGCCACTAAGTGATGTTATTAAGATGATGTGCACAACACCAGCAAAAATAGCAGGAATAGATCATAAACTTGGTACCATAGAAATTAATAAAATAGCTGATTTAGTAATTTTTGATGACAATGTGAATGTTTATAAGGTAATTAAGAATGGCGTAATAGTTCATGAAGTAGATTAAATAAATTGCACAAAAAAGCCACCCCCAAACGGGAATGGCCTTTTATTGCTTACCAAAAATTATTTGTGTTAAAGTATTTTGACTAGTGCAATTGGAAAGCTAAACCGGCATGTATGCCTACCATATTAATATTAGCAGCATCACTCATACCAAATTTGGTGTAGTTGTATGACACACCAATTTTGGCCGCAACATTTGAATTGTATCTGCTAAAGGGCAAATCAATACCTGCATCGGCCATGGCAGAAAATTTTCCACCGGAAGTGTTATCGGATGAAAACTCACCTAAATATTGGTTATAAGTTACAAAGCTAATACCTGCGCCTACTGAAGCATAGGGTTGTATTAGTTTAGTTGTTCCTAGAAAAGGCGTATAAGTGAATTTTGCTAATACAGGTACTACTTGTATGGAATTTGACAACACAGCTGAAATTTGTTGATTAGGCGCTAAATCATACACAGCTCTTGGATATTTCTGATAAAAATCTTGAAAACCAAAACCTATGCCAACCGAATATTTATTATTCAAACCTAATGATAAATCACCCATAAAACCTCGTGGTGAAGCATTAGAAACATAATTGGAATTAAAATTTCCTAATGGTAAACCAACATTATATCCTGCATTTAATTTTACAAGACCACGTTGTGCCATTACGGTACTTGTTGAGGTAATACAGAACAATGCAATTATTGCTATAATATATTTTTTCATATAATACTTTTAATATTTATTGAATAGGGAATATTAATTTGCCTTTATGTATGGTGATTGACTAAATAATGCCTGTACTTGACTATCGGCTGTAGTAGCATCGGCAATACCTTCACCCCGTATTAATCCATTCCAAATAATTTTTATTTTTCCGTTGGCAGCTGCATTTTTTAAATCAAGCATGTCGATTGACAGCGCACCTGAATTAATTTGATAAACCCCATAAATGTATGGGGAATAATACCCGTAGCCGCCATATCCCCAAAATGTAGGATCATAATAACCACTATACAAATCATAATAGTCAGTATAATCAATTATACCTGTTGTGGTAGTATTGATATAGGTTACATTAATACCCAAATCAGGATTAGAAGTATTGGATACTAATGTATAACCGGCCTGTTGCATATATTTACTAATAGCATCTATAAATGCTTGTCCGGTTGGTGTTAACGACTTAGACGATTGACCATTATTAATTACCGTTACGGAATCATTAATACTAAAAGTTTTGTAATTACTAAAATTAACAGTTGAATCTCTTTGTGTGATGTAAATACGTGTATCGGCATTGCTTAAATTATTTACCGCACTGTTTTTGGTACAGCTTACCAACCCCAAAACCAGTAGAGCAATAAAACTAAATGCCCATTTTTTAGTTTGTTTCATACAGGAAATTTTTATGATGTAAATTTAATCATTATCGAAAGCATTAGATTGGTGAGGTTGAGAATAGTTAATGCCAATAAATGGTTTTAAGATTTTATTGACATTATCATTAAAAACCATAAAAAAAACACCCTTTTGGGTGTTTTATAAATCAAAATAATTAGTATCAAAGGTTAATGAACGCCTTCAACCAAAACAGTTACTTTATTATTCAATACTTCGGCAAAACCTCCGGTAATAGCGTAATGCTCAGTTTTATTTTTATCAACCAACACTTTAATATTTCCTTTGGTTAATGCACTTACCATAGGGGCATGTTTATCAAGCACTTCAAACAAACCTGAAATACCGGGTAATTGTATTCCGTAAATATTACCGCTATACACTTTCTTTTCAGGTGTTAATATTTCTAATTGCATAAATCTTAGTTTCCAATTAACAATGTTTGAATTAGCTGCGCGCCTGAGCCAATAATTTTTTACCTTTTTCTATGGCGTCTTCAATGGTACCTACCAGGTTAAAGGCAGCTTCAGGATATTCATCAACGGCGCCATCCATAATCATATTAAAGCCTTTAATAGTATCATTAATGTCAACAAAAACTCCTTTTAAACCGGTAAACTGTTCGGCCACGTGGAAAGGCTGCGATAAGAAGCGCTGTACTTTTCTGGCACGGGCAACTACTAATTTATCTTCGTCACTTAATTCATCCATACCCAGAATTGCAATAATATCTTGCAACTCTTTGTAACGTTGTAAAATTAATTTTACGCGGTTAGCACATTCATAGTGCGCATCGCCAACAATTGAAGGTGTGAGGATACGAGAGGTTGAATCCAATGGATCCACCGCAGGATAAATACCTAAGTCAGCTATTTTACGACTTAATACTGTAGTTGCATCTAAGTGAGAGAAAGTTGTTGCCGGAGCGGGGTCTGTTAAGTCATCGGCAGGTACATATACTGCCTGTACAGATGTAATAGAACCATTTTTGGTGGAAGTAATGCGCTCTTGCATTAAACCCATTTCAGTAGCTAAGGTAGGCTGATAACCTACGGCAGAAGGCATACGACCTAATAAGGCTGATACTTCAGAACCTGCTTGGGTGAAACGGAAAATGTTATCAACGAAGAATAAGATATCTCTACCCTTTCCTGTTCCATCACCATCACGGAAATATTCTGCAATAGTTAATCCACTTAAGGCTACACGTGCACGAGCACCGGGGGGCTCATTCATTTGTCCGAATACGAAGGTAGCTTTTGAGTCTTTCAGTTCTTCCAAATTTACTTTACTTAAATCCCATCCACCTTCTTCCATACTATGCTTAAAGCTTTCACCGTATTTCATAATACCGGCTTCTATCATTTCACGCAATAAATCATTTCCTTCACGTGTTCTTTCACCTACACCGGCAAATACAGATAATCCGCCATGTCCTTTGGCAATATTGTTAATTAATTCTTGAATTAATACTGTTTTACCTACACCAGCACCACCAAACAATCCAATTTTACCACCCTTTGCATAAGGTTCAATCAAGTCAATTACTTTAATACCGGTATATAAAACCTCGGTAGCAGTACTTAAGTTTTCAAATGTTGGCGGCTTACTGTGAATTGGGCGACCATTTGCTTTTGAAATTTGAGGCAAACCATCAATAGCATCGCCGGTTACATTAAACAAACGGCCATTAATTCCTTCACCCACCGGCATTGAAATAGCTTTACCGGTATCTACAACTTCCATACCACGTACCAATCCTTCTGTTCCATCCATAGCAATGGTACGAACACTATCTTCACCCAAATGTTGCTGTACTTCCAGCACCAGCGTATCACCATTGGGCTTTTTTATTTCTAATGCATTGTAAATTTCTGGCAAATCGTTTTGGTTGGGAAAATGCACATCCACAACGGCTCCAATAATTTGCTTGATATTACCTATAGCGGCCATAAATAGACAGTTTTTTTAAATTTTGCGGCAAAGGTAAGGGAATGAAGGTTTCAAATTCTAACCATTTTTTAATAAATGGAAATTTTTATGCCGAGATGGTATAATCCCTTCAAATCCGACAGATTTTGCCTTGTTAATTATAGTAAAATTTGTTTTTTACAACCTTATTTAATCTGCCTTATCCTCGTTATATAAAATGTACCCTTTTAATTGATAATATGACAACATGGTTTGTGCCGATAATGCTAAGCCTATATTGGGTATTAAGTCATCCATGGAAAGATTCAAAACATTTAAAGCCTGCCCGCAAGCAATAAACTTCACCCCTTTACTTTGTAATTCTTCTATCAAAGGCAGGTTAAAATTGTCAACTTTATACCTTTTTTTATAATTATTATTGGTTAATAAAGAAAATAAGGATGGGCCGTGTACCAAAACCACCACTTCTAAATTTTTTGCCGGAACACCCGATGCTATGTGCAAGTTCATGATTCTTCCTATTTCTGTAAATCCAGAATTTTCCGTTTTAGCTGAACTGGAATCAGTTGGACCCACTGTTACGCTAAATAATAATTTGTAGGGCAAGTTTACATCAATGTTATCGGTAATTCCTTTTACAGGTATAACCCCCGTCCATAAGCTGGTTTGTATGTAAGGGTGTATAGCCAACTTTTCAAACTTTGCTTGCATACGCGCTTGCCTTTTGGTAAGCTTTTTATCCGCATTTTGGGCCATTACTGCCTGATGAAAAAAGGGAAAAGCAAAAAAGATCATAAATACGCTGCGTATAAAACATTTCATAGATTAAGGGTTTGGCCTATCAAGTTATGCATTGCTATCTGATTTCTCTGTTTTTTCCGAAAAAAAATTATAAGAATTAAAAATAATTTTAATAAAATACATTAAACATTAAAATGAACTTTTTGTTACCGATAATTTTTTAATATCAATTGTTTTTAAATGCCCTTATTTTTGGCGCTTTAATTATTTATTAATCAATTGAAGCGGTGAAACGAAACGGTAAAATTATTTACCGATATGATTTTGTGGGAATTAAGCAAATATTTAGCTTCACCGTTTTAATTAATATTTAATCAACAAACCGTTATCCAACAAACCAAATTTTTATAACCAAACATGCACCTATGGGAAAATTTTACACAAAAAAGTTCTTTTTATTGGGTTTATTAGCCTTTCTGATGATTTCAGCTAAGGCACAAGTTTTTTTAGGGACTTCGCCTTTCATTCAAAATTTTGACACCATTGGAACGAATGGATTGCCAAATGGTTTCACAGTTAGAACAGGCGCCACAAACACAGCATTGGGTACTCCGGTAAGTTTAACTACTACAGCCACCAGTTGGTTCAGTACTTCAGGACGCTTTAGCAATTATGCTTCTGCCACCGGTTTAACAGCCAGCACGCCTGCTACCACTCAAAACACTACTGTTAACCGTGCATTGGGTGTAAGACAAACCGGTAGCTTTGGCGATCCCGGTGCAGCTTTTGTTTTTCAAGCGGTAAATACTAAGGGCAAAAAAGATTTTGCTTTGAGTTTTAACCTACAATCGCTCGATACCAGTTCACCTCGCAGCACTACATTTTTAGTTCAATATGCTAAGGGTACAAATCCAAACAGCTTTACTACCGTAACTACCTCTCCTACACCTTTAGTAACAGGTGGAGGGAAATTTTTTGACACATTAGTAAACGTAAATTTTGGCAGTGCACTGGATGATATTAATGATACTGTATGGATTAGAATAGTAACTTTATCGGCCAGTACAGGTAGCAGCAACCGCGCAACTTCAGCCATTGATAATTTTAATCTTAGTTGGAATGAAATTCCTGCAGACACCATACCACCTGTTGATACACTTTTAATCCCTGCAAATGGCGCAACCGGTTTCTCCTCTGTTTTACCCTTGAAAATTTATTTTAGTGAACCGGTAGTTGCCAATAGTGGAAATTTATACATTACTGATGTTACTGATAATGTTACTGATACTGTTAAAGTTGATAGTAGCATCATTAGTATTAGCGGCAATTTAGTAACCATAAATGCCACGTTACAGCCATTAAAGCATTATGCTGTTGGTATAGATGCCGGTGCATTTACCGACTTTTCTAATAATCCCTATGCGGGTAAAAATGCTACCAACTGGCAATTTTCTACTGCCAGCAATGATACCATTCCACCAATCGTTACAAGTTTATCGCCTGCAAATGGTGCAACGAATGTGCCTATTAAACCCAACTTCAGCATAAAGTTTAATGAGGGCGTTGCTTTAGGCTTAGGTGCCATTCACATTAAACAAGTAAGCAATGATAGTTTGGTTCAACTTATATGGTTGAATACAGCTACTGTAAAGGATAGTACCATTCAATTTTCAGCCATTGAAAATTTAAAATTCAGCACCAAATATTATGTAAAAATTACCGATACTGCATTCCAAGATTTATCGGGCAACTACTTTGCAGGATTTAATGATAGCACACATTGGAGTTTTACTACACAGTCACCTAATTATTTCTTTAGTTTGAATAACTGCAGCAATGGTTTACCGGATGGGTTTACACAATATAACGCTGCCGGCGATTCTACTTGGAATTGCACCATTTATGGTTACCAGGGCAATGGTATTCAAATAAACGGATATGGCGGTGGTGGTGCCCAGTTGAATGATGATTGGTTAATAAGTCCACCTTTAGATTTAACCAGCTTTACTTACCCTTTATTGCAGTTTTATAACAGAACAAAATATAACGGGCCACAATTAAAGTTGTTGGTTTCAACAAATTATTCTGGTTCAGGTAATCCGGCATTAGCTACTTGGACAGAAATAAATGGGCATTTTCCGCCTATTAATTCTGATACCTGGACTAAATGCGATAGCATTAACTTAACAAACTTCAAATCTACTAACACCTATATTGCTTGGCATTATGCTTCAAGCCCAACTGATGGTGCTGCCAGAACTACATTAGATAATATTACTGTTTATAATAGTTCACAAATACCGCAACCCAGCATTTCAGTTCAACCCAATGATTTATTTTTTGGATATACAGCCCCAGGCTCAAACACTGCAGGAAAAGCCATTCAGTTTACTGTTATAGATGCAAACAGCAATCTTACCATAACAGCACCTGCACAATTCCAGGTTTCAAAAGACAGCAGCACTTATGCCAATAGCATACAATACACTCCTACAGAATTGGCACAGCCTAACGTTAAGGCATTTGTGCGGTTTGCACCCAATCAAAGCAACTTAGAATTTAGCGGACAAGTTAATTTTGCTATTGGTGCAGTAAACAAAAACTTTACCAGAGTATATGGCAATACAATCAATAGAAGTAATACGATTGATATTGTTAACTGGAACATAGAGTGGTTTGGCAGCAGTGGTTTCGGACCCACCAATAAAGATTTACAAGAAAATAACGTTAAAAAAATATTGCGTTATTTAGATGCAGACATATACGCGCTAATTGAAGTGGTAGATACGATGCGATTTAGAAGATTAGTGGATTCATTAGGAAGTAATTGGGGTTATACCATTTCGCCTTTCTGTACAAATGCCAGCACCCCATCAGGAGGCAACTGGTTAAGTGGTCAAAAAATGGCATTGGTTTACAAAAAAGATATGGTAAAAAATGTTACAGGAAGAGGCTTTATGTTAACCAGCCCTACTGCTTACAGCAATTGGGCAACAGGTCGCGTACCGTATTTGGTTACTGCCGATGTAACCAAAAATGGTGTAACCAAAACCATTAATTTCTTCATTATTCATGCTAAATCCGGTAGTACCAGCTCAGATTATGACAGAAGATATGCCGGTGTAAAAGAAATGAAAGATAGTTTAGATGCCGGCTTTAGCAATAGCAATGTAATGATATTGGGCGATTATAATGATGATTTAGTAAGTACTATTTCAACGGGTTCAGGACCAGTTTCATCATGGGATCCTATTTTGAAAGATTCTGTTGGAACGAAATTTTATAAAGCACTTACGCTTCCGTTAGATTATCAAGGTTATGCCTCAACCATTGATTATCCGGGCATGATTGATCATAATATCATTTCAAGTAGCTTAGTAAGTAGTTTCATAAATAATTCTGCTAAAGTTCGTACCGATGTAACATCAGTAGTGCCTGATTATTTATCCAACAATACGTCAGATCACTACCCCATATATGTGCGATTTAATTTTGGAACTGCTACCGCTGTTACGCCTGTAAATAACGATCCTAATTTACTAACCTTGCTTGGCAACCCCGTTCACCAACAAATTCGCTTTATGTTTAACAAAAACGTGAATGGACGTTTACAAATTCAATTAATGGATTTAAATGGCCAAATGCTTCAAAACCAAATTGCAGAGCAAGTTACAAAAGGGCAGGTTATAAGTTTACCGGTACAAAGTTTACCTGCAGGAACTTATATGTTACGTGTAGCGCATAAAGATGGAACTACTGTAAAACAAATATTAAAATACTAAGGTTTGGTTGTTTGGTTGATGAAAAAAACCCGTGGCTTTAATTAGCTGCGGGTTTTGTTTTTTATCCTAACGGACACAGATTGATGTAGATGCTTTTTGAACAAAAATTAAACTACTTGCTTACATTACCAATTTTGTTGGCTTATGAATAAGCACAGTAGCATAAGCAACCAACCCTTCTTCTCTGCCAACAAAGCCCATTTTTTCTGTGGTGGTAGCTTTTACGGAAACATCTTCTTCCATTATATTACAAGCGCTTGCAATAACTTGTTGCATTTGTTTAACATAGGGTTTTATTTTAGGGGCCTCTAAGCAAATACTTGAATCTATATTAATAATTTTATATCCTTTTTCAGCAATTAATGAAACGCATTTTTGAAGCAAAATCTTGCTGTCAATATTTTTGTATTCGGCAGAAGTGTCAGGAAAATGCAGTCCAATATCACCCAAGCAAGCAGCTCCCAATAAAGCATCACAAATAGCATGCAATAATACGTCGGCATCTGAATGGCCTAATGCCCCTTTATGATAAGGTATATGAACACCACCCAGCCAAAAATCGCGGCCGGGAACCAATTGATGAAAATCAATGCCAAAACCAATACGCATATAAAAAAATTTAAGTAATAAAATAGTTGCCCCAATTTAGTGCAAAGGTTTTTTACATAAGAATTAAAAACACCTTTGTGCATTACAACAAAAAAGTCCGGATTTTATTAACCCAGACTTTTTTGGCATTAAACTATTGAAATATGATTTATTTTTTTGAACCATTGTTAGCTAAATCAAAATTCAATCCAATACGTATGGTATTGGAAAGTGGATTACGAGTGGTAACATAACCCGATGCTACTAAATAAGAAAGATTGATACCGATATTTTGATAATTCAATCCCAATCCAAAGGTTAAATAGTTTCTGTTTCCACGATATTTGTTTTCATAAAAATAACCCGTTCTAATAAAAAAGGTATTATCGTAATTATACTCTGCACCCGCAGAAACAGTCCATGAAGTTAATTGGTTACTGCCATCGTTAAACGATTTAAACCAGCTTGAGAAAACACTTTGTGTATAGTAAGTTGAAGCGGTTGCTGAATCGTAAGTGGGAACCAACAATTTATTTAAATCGAGAGCAAATGTTATGCTATTGTCGCGATCTAAACGGGCTTTGTAAGCAGCACCTAACCCCAGGTTGGCAGGAATATAATCTTTATTATTCGCATCATTGGTATAACTAATTTTTGACCCCAAATTGCTTAAAGCTATACCCCAAGTAAAATAACTTTTTGTAGTATCAGGCGCTATGTGATATAAAGAAACATCGCCCGCAACTGATGAACCTGCTTTATAAATAACGCCACTATTATTTGGGTCGCCGGAAGCAAGACTACTATTTATATATCGCAATGCCACACCAATACCTAATTGCTCAGATAGTTTACGTGAATAACCAAAGTCAATACCAAACTCACGGGGCATTGATGAACCCAATAAATTACCATTTGCATCGGCAAACTGAATGTTTCCTAAGCTAAAATAGCGCACAGATGCAGATATTACCTGCTCGTCGTCTAACTTGTGATAACCTGCAATACTGGCTAAGTACACATCATTCAACCCTAAATCCCTAAACCAGGGTGAATAAGTAACAGCAATGGAATTATCGCTTTTAGCAAAAGGCAATTTGGCTCTATTCCAAAACATACCATTGGCATCGGGCGAGGTTGCAATACCTACATCGCCCATTCCACTGGCTCTTGCATCGCTGGAAATTCGCAAAAATGGTACTGCTGTAGTCGTAACATTTACAGTTTGGGTTTGTGCCAAGGCTGCTGTGCCTAGCATACATAACACAGGAATTAAAAAGAATAACCTTATTCTCATATTTGATTGAATTGTAAAAAATACCCAATGGGTTAAAAAAAATTTCGGAGTAGAATTACTTCATTCAACTATTTTAGTGAATAATAAATTTGGCAGTTGCCTCAGCTTTTCCTGTATTGGAGAGTGCAATAATATGATAAAAATACAAACCATTCAAGATTTTTTTGTTATTCAGCCCTCGCCCGTCCCAATTTAATTCTAAAACACCACCCTGATTATTGGAAACTGTTTGCAATAACCTTGCCACTAAACTCCCGTTCATGTTGTAAACGTATATTCCCACTTGTATTTCATTATCAGGAAAGTTTTGTACCAACCTAAAAGTAGTTTGGTTGGAAAAAGGATTAGGATAATTATACACCGATAAAATACTTAATGGAGCAGGATTAACTGTAAACGATAAAGTTACCGTACTTGCTATATTAGCCACGTTCCAAGCCTTAATGGTTAAAGTATGCTTTCCTGCACTAATGCCATTTAATGGGAATCGGATGGATCCTGCTTGATAACTATTTGGCAAAGCCTCATAAAAACTATTCAATACCATTGGATTATTGGTATTATCATCTAACACTGCCGTAATGTCGTGGCCTATTCCTGCACCAATGGTGTTAATTCCTAATGAATCAAATAAATGAACCAGCAAAATGGGGTTAGGACCAACTGCACTTCCATTAACAAATAAAGTATCATTCAAATAAGCTTTAATGGTTGGCGCACTAACAGCATGGGGCAATAAACTATCACCACCTCCTATTAAAAAATTAGTGCTGTAACCGGCAGCATCAACAGTATTGTTCCATGCATATAAGCTAAGTTTTCCATTTCCCACTTTGTAATTAATATCTTTTGGAACCACGAAACTAACCTGAAATTGTCCATTACTAACCGATACTTGACCTTTATAAATAATATTGGTTTGTTGCGAAAATGTAGTTACGGGGCTTGCAGGATCATTTCCTAAAGTTTTGATGAGCTGTGGTTTGTCGAACAAAGTAGCGATTAAGTTTCCGTTGAAATTAGTTTGTACTTGCCCTTGACTGTTTGTAACAGTTCCACCCAATGTATAGGTATTTAAAGCCTTTAAAGTATCAGCACCCGTTAATCCTTTACCATTTAATGTAGTTACCTGTATTTGTAATGCAGGAAAAGCCAATTGCATGGCCGGATCGCCAAGCAGGGTGAATTTTCTATTGTTCAACACATCGCCACTAGATTGGTAAGTAAGGTTTTTAGCGGTAAGCACTGCATCGCCCAAGTTGGGGTATGCCCCATTTGCCTTTCGTTGCAAAGCAGCTTTCATATAGTTATTGTTAATAATTTGATTGCTGTAAGCAAAAACTACTCGCGTAGTGGTTAATAATGCAATAGCGCCATTTAAACTGTTATACAATAAACCACCACCTAAAGAATTTTTTGTAGGATCGTCGTATGGGGCAAAATCGCAGGTTGCTGTAATAAACAAGGGTAATTTACCGGCATTGTTAAGCTGTTGTAATTCGGTTTGGCCAAATACCGCTGAATTGGATAGTTGTTGATAGCCACCATGTCCGTTATAGTTAAAAAATAAAGCCCCATTATACAACTGATTTACAATGGCGGTGTTAACCTGAGGGTAACGACTACCTGCTGCAGTACTTACCATTGGGTATGCATCTAAATAAATTTTAGTTGCATTTAAAGTACTATCCATTTGAGCAGCAGTAGAAGCAATGGATTCTGCATCTTGCAAATGCAGGTCATTATCTTTATCATCAGCAACAAAAATAGTTTGATTACGCCAGGCTCCGAATGTAGCAGGATTATGATATTGAATTACTTTATTTACCATGGTGGCAGCTTCAGTAATACTTCTTACAGGGAAACGACCAATTGCCAATTGCAACGGAGGTGAAAGGTTAATTTGGTTAATATCATCTGAATTACCTAGTAATGCAAAAAAATCATCGGTAACATAAGTATTCAAAGGTTCTGTACTATTGCTGCTTTCATAAGAAGGAACAAAATTGGTATTGGGTTGTATGCGATTTTTATAATCGAATGAAGCTGCACCCATTAACAACACATACTTTAATCTATTAACAGAGTCGGAACCAAATTTATCGTAGTACATTTTTAAGAAATCGCGAATGGCAGAAGGATCAGCAATACCACTTCCAAACTCTTGAAAAATTTGTGCCGTTGTTACCACCTGAACCCGCTGCTGATAAAAGTTTTGATGAAAACTGGCCAATTGGTTGGCTGCATTTAAAAATTGAGGATGGGTGATAATGATAAAATCAGTGGGAGAAATTTGATGCAAGTTTTGATTCGGTATTTGACCCAAAGCAATGGGCAAAAGGGCATTAGCATCTGAAAAAGCAATAAACTGTCTTAATGAATCGGCTTTTTGTATAAAACTTAGCTGCCGGTTAGTTACCTGTACCTGCATTTCAATGGGCTGTAAAGGCTGAGTAACATCCCAAACACGAGTAGCATTATTAACATTCACTAATTGATATTGAACCACCTGATTCATACCTACTGTGGCAGGATCGGCAAATTGTAAAAAGGGATTATTGGCATACATGGCTAATTGCCGCCTAAATTGTAAAACAATTTTTTGATACCAACCTTGAGCACCCGATACCCCCGGATTAAATGAAAGTGAAAGCTTTAAAACACTATCTAAGCCTGTTAAAACAACTGTTCCTTGTTGTTGTACAGTATTGGCATAAGCATCTAAAAAATAACCCGATACTGCATTAACTGCCGGTGTGGCGAATAGATTACCATTTAATGCCAAACTAAAATTACTGTTGGTGCCAACACTATTACCTGCCAAGTAATAATTAACGGTAATAGGCACTCCATTTAAAATACCCGGTGTATTCACTGTAAAGGTTCTAGTTAATCCGGCCGATTGGTTCAGAGGATTACTCCACCACAGTTTGCCGCTATTCAATAAGTTTACAGAATCGGGCTCAAAAGCCACATGCTCCATGTAACTGTTAACTTGTATTGTTGGATTGAACCCGGAAGGCTGGGTCAAAACCCTTTTGCCGGCAGGCTGAATGGTTAAGAAATAATAAGCGGTATCACTATACAAATTGTTGACATAATTAAACTGTTGGCTTGTAGTATCAAATACCCACTGCTTTGTTCCGGCAGCATAAAATAAAAAGTAATCATTGTTATTAAAAACCCCATCCCCACCATCGTTTACCCAAATGGCATTTTCAAAAAGGTCATCAATTCTGGGCGTAGCATTATTTTCAGGAATCATTTGTCCGCCATTACCATATAAACGAATATTTGCAGAAGGCAAATTAGCCGTGTTTACACCCAAATTTTTTAAGAAATTAACGTCAATTTTATAAACACCCCCCTTTATCACCCCAATTTTATACCAATTGCCGGTAGATAAAACCGATGCCGTAGCATAATTTCTTTGCGCTTTTAACGTTATTACAGCAAAAAGCGTAAAAAAAAGTAGGGAAAATTTTAAAAAAAAGGCAATAGTTTTTGGTTGGAAACAATTTATCGTTTTATTTAGCATACGCAATTACAACGGCAATACCCTGTTTTAAAGGTTAAAATTAGGGTTTTAGATGTAAGTATGCAGGTTTTATATATTTCATGTTCAAAAAATCGCCTATATTCGCAAAGCGCAAAATTTACCCTCTATTTTTACTGATTAAAAACTTTAAATTTCGAAACATGCAATTGCTTACAACTGCAAGAAACTGTGTGCTGTTATTGTCGCTGATTGGCGCTGCTACTTCTTGTAATGTATTTAAGAAGAAACCCGAAAAATCGTCAGTAACGGGTTGGAATTATAATGATAAAACACAGGGTAATTTTTATGTAGCCAAACCCAAAGACATTAATACAGCCCCGGGTTTAGTATTTGTTCAAGGCGGTACTTTTACAATGGGTGCCACTCAGGAGGATGTAATGGGTGATTGGAATAACATTCCCCGCCGTGTTACCGTTAACTCATTTTTTATTGACAAAACCGAAATTGCCAATGTGCACTATCGGGAATATTTGTATTGGGTAGAAAATGTATTCAGCGATACTACTGCATACCCTGAAGTAATTGAAGCTGCCAAGCCCGATACTTTGGTATGGAGAAGTGAATTGGCCTATAATGAGCCCTACGTTGAATACTACTTCCGCCACCCTGCCTACAATTACTATCCGGTAGTTGGTGTAAACTGGAAGCAAGCCAACGACTTTTGTGTTTGGCGTACCGACCGCGTTAATGAATTGGAGTTAATAAAGAAAGGATACATCAACAAAAACAACATTAAAACCGAGATGAATGGTGGTGGTCAGGAAAACTTTAATACCAAGGCTTACTTAATGGGTGAATACCAAGTACAACCCGGAAAACTGGCTACTTCAAAAAGTAATCCATTAAAAGATGCGCAAGGCCGCCCAAGAACTACTGTAAAATTTGATGATGGTATTTTATATGGTGACTATCGTTTGCCTACCGAAGCAGAATGGGAATATGCAGCCTATGGATACATTGCTGAAAACCCGCAAGTAAAAAGAGGCAAAAAATCAAGAGGCGAAGAAAATATTGCTAATAAACAAATTTACGCCTGGAAAAATGCAGGCTTCGATAACCTTCGTTCAACCAAAGCCGGTGCTTACCAAGGCGCTTTCTTAGCTAACTTTAAAAGAGGTGCAGGCGATAATATGGGCGTTGCCGGAGGTTTAAACGACAATGCTGCTATTCCTGCTGAGGTAACCTCATTTGCCCCTAATGGTTTTGGAATTTATAACATGAGTGGTAACGTAAGCGAATGGGTAGCCGACGTATATCGCCCATTAACCAGTTTAGATGAAGATGATTTCAACCCATTCAGAGGTAACGTATTCAAAAAAGTAGATATGAGCCGCGGTACCGGTAATTTACGCGATAGCTTGGGACGTATTATTATGGTTCCGGAATCTGATTCTGCTTTAAGAGAAAGAAGAAATTACCAAAGAGCATATGCTAAAAACTACTTAGATGGTGATTCATTAAGTGGTGTTAGTTACGGATATGGCATTACCACATTAATTTCCGATAAATCACGTGTAGTAAAAGGTGGCAGCTGGAATGACAGACCTTACTGGCTTTCACCCGGCACACGTCGTTTCCTTGAAGAAGACCAAAGCAGCAGTACCATTGGTTTCCGTTGTGCTATGACGCATTATGGTGCGGCTGAAGGAACTTCAAGAAAAGCACAAACAGGTAACTTTTTCCCTGCAAGAAGAGCTAAAAGATAAAAGGAAAGGTAAATACAGCAATGCCACTTTATTGTGGCAAAAGAAAACGCCATCTGCCATTCATGATGGCGTTTTTATTTAAAATAAGTGATGCCTGCACTAAATTGCAATATATTTCAATGAAACTATATGATTAGTATACCACAATTATATGAGCTTTACCTTCAACACCAACAAGTTCAAACTGATACCCGTAACATACAGCCCAATGACATATTTTTTGCTTTAAAAGGACCAAACTTTAACGGTAATGCCTTTGCGCAAGATGCATTAAATAAAGGTGCAGCTTATGCTGTGGTTGATGAAGCACCAAACCAACCCAATGAAAAAATATTGATGGTTGAAAATGTTTTACAAACCTTACAACAACTGGCTTTGCACCATCGCAAACAATTTAGTATTCCATTTTTAGCCATTACAGGCAGCAATGGTAAAACTACCACCAAGGAATTAATTAACGCAGTATTAAGCAGTCACTACATTTGTTATACCACTCAGGGTAATTTAAACAATCACATTGGCATTCCCCTTACCATTTTGCGCATAAAAAAAGATGCACAAATTGCCGTAATTGAAATGGGGGCCAATCACCAAAAAGAAATTGCCGGCTATTGTACCTACACTTTACCTACGCACGGCATAATTACCAATTGTGGGAAAGCACATTTGGAAGGCTTTGGCGGAATTGAAGGCGTAAGAAAAGGCAAAGGCGAGCTATATGATTTTATAAGAGATAATAAAGGCACCATATTCATGAATGCTGATTATGATTATTTATGGAACATGAGTAATAATATTACCGAACGAATTACTTATGGAACCCAAAATGCTGATATTATTGGCAACATTGCCGGAACTAACGAAATGCTAGCGGTACAAATAACGAAGGGAACTAATGAAATAAAAACCATTCATACACATTTAGTAGGCGAATACAATCTCCCCAATGTACTTTGTGCTGTAGCGGTAGGAAAATACTTTAACGTACCGGAAGAAAAAATAAAAACAGCCATAGAAGCCTATCAACCCAACAATAGTCGTTCACAATTAATTGAATATAACAACAATCATATTATTTTAGATGCTTATAATGCCAATCCTACAAGCATGAAAGCAGCAATTGAAAATTTTGCCAAAATTCCAAGCCAACATAAAATAGTAATGATTGGAGGAATGATGGAATTAGGTGCAGATAGTGTTTATGAACATCAACAAATTGTAAACCTGCTTCAACAATTTAACTGGCAGGCGGTTATATTGGTAGGTGGTGATTTTAAGCACGTGAATCATCCCTACTTATATTTAGAAGATTCAATAGCGGCAGCTGACTGGTTCAAAAATCAACATTTAAATAATACATATGTATTAATAAAAGGGTCCAGAAGCATGCAAATGGAAAAAATACTCAATAAATAATCTCGTTCAAATTATGCAGCCATTATATAAAATGTTTCCGCAATTAGAGCCCGCTTTATTAGAAGAAATTGAAGCGAACGCTATTGTAAAAACAATTCCTGCCGATGAAGTATTAATACGCACCGGTCAATATATTAAAAGTGCCTTATTGGTTATTGAAGGAACTTTAAAAATTTTTAGGGAAAATGATGAAGGTGCTGAGTTCTTAATGTACTATTTGCAACCCGGTGAAGCTTGCGCTATTTCATTGGTTTGTGCTTCTAAGATGGAAGCCAGTAAAGTAATGGTAAAATCTGTTGAAGAAAGCATCATAATGATGGTACCTATTCAACTTATGGACCAATGGATGAGCAAATACAAAAGCTGGTATTATTATGTATTAGAAACCTACCGCAATCGTTTTGAAGAACTATTAATTTTAATTGACCATGTGGCATTTAGAAATATGGATGAGCGTTTAATTTTTTATTTAAAACGCTATGCCAAAGCGCACAAAACCAATTTTATTAACCTTTCACACCAACAAATTGCCGATGAATTAAATTCATCCAGAGAGGTAATTTCAAGATTATTAAAAAAATTAGAACAAAAAAAGCTGTTAGCACTTTCCCGAAACACTATTGAATTGAAAGAAAATTTTTATAAAGAAATTATAGATTAGCGTAACAATTGTCACATTTTGTTAATACCCTTTATATGAATTTTGCAGAAAGAGATTTTGTGAGTAAGCGATTTATTTCAGGGCAGCAACCGGTGCAACATTATTTAAAAGATTTTTTTAGAAATGGTGCAATTATTATTGACATAAGGCCAAATGATGCCTATCATCAAGAACATATTAAGGGAACTACCAATATACCTCTTGAAAAATTAAAATTGGCAATTCCTGCATTAAAACAAATTAACAGAGTATATATATTGGTATGTGAAACAGGGGCCAGTAGCAGCATTGCAGTAAATATGCTTAGAAATGAAGGCATTGAAGCCTATAATGGAGGTTGTTGGAAACAAATAAGTGAAATTGTATTGAATTAAATGAACTAAAAGTTAAAGGTATATGCGTAAAACAAGAAAAAATCCGGGTTATTTAATTGCAACTTTAACCAATAAATGCCCAAGATGCAGACAAGGAAATATATATGTTACGCAAAATGCCTACGACTTAAAGCATAATATTGAAATGCATGAAAAATGCCCTGTTTGCGGACAACCAACTGAGGTTGAAGAAGGTTTTTATTACGGAACAGGTTATGTAAGTTATGCATTATCTGTAGCTTTCTTCGTTACTACATTTGTTGCTTGGTGGGTTCTTATAGGCATGTCTTTTGCCATTGATGATATGCGCATTTTTTATTGGATGGGTACGTCCATTATCTTAATTATACTAATACAACCTTTAATCATGCGTTTATCACGTTCTATTTGGCTTAGCTGGTTTGTAAAATATGATCCGGAATGGGAGAAGCATCCGGCAAAAGAAAAACTATATTAAGTTACCCATTTATAAGAATAGCTGATACTGTAAAGTAACTGCATTCAAACGTTCTGTTTGAACAATCACATTATTTTCAATAGCATAAACGGGACGATTTTGTATATCAAGCGTAATTTTTGATTGTTGCCCATTCATTAAATAATTCAAGCCAACATTAAAGGTATGGGTAGCCAATCCGTTTAATTTATCATACTTAGCTAATGTTGCAGATGCATACGGCAAAAACTTTCCTTTTACTTTTTCATTTTTATTACCAATTAAATACCCCAACTGTGCATAAACAATATGTCCTGTTCCAAACATCGGCAATGCATTTCCGTAAACAGGCCCATTGTTCAACAAACTATTATTGGCATTTAAAACAGTGCCATTAGCGGGATTCATGATGCCATTGTATCGCAAATAATTTTTTCCATAATTGGTATTGATATAACCTAAATAGGCAGATATGGCTGAACCTTTTTTACTATTCAGTGACATGTCTAAAAAACTTTCAATCGCAAAATGCTGCATTGGTTGATAAAGGGTGTCATTATTTTGTAAATGCCAGGATGCATTAGCCTGATAAATACCACCCATAGCAATATTCCATATTTTCTTTTTGCCCAAATAGGTACCAGCCATATAAGGAGTAGTATGAGGTTCCTGCTCAAAAAATTGATATATAATGTATGCCTGCTGCTGTAAATTATGGCGCTTTTGTGCAAATGTTGCATCACTGTTAATGGTAAATAAATTTGTGCCGGCCGATGTAATAGGGAAAGGATCGCTTAGAATAAATCTGTAATCAAATTTACCCAATTGGCCACGGGCATAAAAGCTTAACTTACGACTAAAGATATCTGTTTGATCAACAGTTGTTTGTAAAAAAACTGGAACATCCATGGTTAAAATACTGCTGATAGATGGTTGCGTGAATCTGGAAAGCCCGGCAGCAATTGTAAGTCCGGCGCCTAATTTTAACTCGTTACCTGATGTAAGACTATATTCACACAAGGCATCATGAAAAAAAGCAGCTACTTTTCTATTACCATTGTTGCTATTGTATTGTGCATTAAAATTGTTTTGCCCAAATTGAAAATACAGAAAAGCCCTATCCGTTATTTTACCAAACATTTGTATTCTTGTACGGCGTAAACCAATATCAAACGTATTTTTTTGCAAATCGCCTTCTACTGTTGTACCCGGATTGTTTTGATTATACCTTAACCAAACCTGATTTAAGAATGTAAATTGAAAATATTGACTTCCTGATTCATTTAAAGAAAAACGTAAACTATTTTGTTGGGCAAAGCAACAGTTAATACTTAAAATAAGTAAACCAATAAAACGCATATAGCCAGGGTTAATTTTTCAAAGCCGTAATATAATAAAGCTAAGTTTACCCTGCAATACTTTTACAAACGAAAGTGTAATTAACTATTTTTTTGATGAACGCTTGAATTTCGCAGTATCATCAGCATAATGTGTACCGTGCAAATAATCGTAGTGACTACGAATTAAAAAATCTGTGAGATTAATGGTTGGCTGCATAGTGTACAATATTGATTTATAACGCTGTTGAAGTGCATGATTGTTACCTACTTTAAACACTAAGGTATCAAGGTTATTTAACCAAATCAGTTCTTTATGCGAAGCTGAAATTAAACGGAAAGTATCTAAATACTTTTCCCAAAAAATGCCTTTGGGTGTACAAACAATTTTTTGTAATGCAGATTGAACAGAGTCACCTTGCTGCATCTTAAAATTATATACATGAATCAACAAATCATTTTGCCTGCTAAAATATACATAAGAGGTATCTCTGCCTTGTATTACCCGCCAGTTATTGTTGCCGAATAAATGATAGATACTGTCCATTTGATACACGGGCATTAATACAACCTCATTAAAGGTGTTTTCTTTTTTTTGTTGTGCACAGGCCAATAACAACAAAACATTCAATAGCATCAATAAAAAACGAACCATATTTATGAATAAAAAAGAAAACAACAGTCCCATATGTATAATATGAGACCGTTGTTGTGATAAATGAAATATTAATTAAACTTTGTCCATGTTTTCCACCAGGCATCACCCGGAGCGCAAGCACCAATATATGCTACAGATGTGAAAAAACTGTTTGTCAATTTTGGATGGGTAAAAGATGCACCTGACTTTGCAGGTGAGTTAGCTGTTGGATTAAAATCGGGGGTTGAGTAGTTAAAAGGATCTCCTAATGCCAACTCACTGTTTTCATTCAATATGGTATTTTTATAAGCAGTTGTATTGTACCATCCTAGAATTGATGCGTCAGTTGCACCGGTTGGTGCAGTGGCAGAAGGTGCATATTTAACAGGGGTTGTACAGCCTGCTATCATAGTATTTTGTACAAATAAACTTGGATTGGAACCTGAAAAATTTAAATCGGTTGGTGTACCCTTACTGGCATCAATTAATAAACCTTGGGGCCATCCGGCAATAATTGAGTTCATGATGCTGATGCTAGAATTCCTTCTTATTTGAGCACCGCATAAAAATAAATTATTCCCCTTATTATTTATTTGTGCTTTCGGGCCTAATACCGTCATATTACTAAATACGGCATTAGTCTGTGGCAATAACGTACTGCCATTGGCGTCGTTATCACTTTCAAAAGCTTCACTTTTTGAAATGTCGGCTACGGCACTATCACGCAAAGCAATACCAAATTGAACATTACCCTGGTATCCGTTGTCGGTATCAAAATCATCATCTAAAGTTCTAAATGAAATCAAGTGTTTACAATTAACGGTTCCGCCAAACCATTCAAAAGAATCATCATTTGCATACGAAACTTGTACATAATCAACTACCGTACCATTACCTACACCACCAAATGTTAACCCATTAATTTCCTTATCAGGTAAAAATGCATAACCGGCATATTCTATACGAACATATCTTAAAATTCCACTATTGTCGGCAGGATTAGAACTGGCACCCAAACCATATAAACCCAATCCATCAGCATTGTTAATGCCACCTTCAATTTCACCAACACCGGCTTGTCCATTAAAAGATGCATTGGTAGGTGCTTGGCCTAATAATACTAAGCCAGACCAATCGCCCCTTTGAGGATTAGCGGCTTCTGAAGTAAATACAATCGGCTTATCGGGCGTACCATCGGCAATAATTTTTGAACCGCGAGTTATTACCAAACCACCTGCTTTATTTAATTCACCTACAATTTTAGTACCGGGCTCAATGGTTAAAATTGCTCCTTCCGTTACATAAACCAAACCACGTAATTTATAAGTGTAGTTGGCTTTTAAAGTTGTGTTCACTTTAATTCTTCCTTCTAAAATTGTATTTTCAGTTCCCTGAGGTTGTGTGGGTGTTGAATTACTCACCGTTCCATCTACCTCAATTTTTCTGCATCCGCTAGTAATAAAAAGGGCTGCAGTTAGCATCATGAATAATTGCTTCATACGTAAAGTTGGTTTAATTGAACAATTTTATTTTATAATTGAATAAGCAAATGCTACGTTAATGTTGGTACCATACTTCCTTCTGATTGCAAGGGCATCAACACCGGCATCATATTTTTTATTATCATTTAAATCGTGGTAAAAACGGGCTTCCTGATTAATAATATCAGAAATATTTAATTTGATTTCCCCTCTGTTTTTCAATACTTTTTTGGCAACCTGTAAATCTAACAACGGCCTTGGTGCCTCCCATACCGGTGGATTATCACTACCCCCTACATAATAAATACGGCGACCAATTTGATTGTAGAGCAGCGTAGTATTTAATCCTAAACGTGGCACATCATATTGCAAGCCGATATTTAACAAGTATGGACTTTGTCCCTGCATGGGTCTGTCTAAACTGGGTACACGGTTGTAGATGTAGGAAAGATTTCCCTGTACCGTAAAATTTTTAAGTGCATAAAACATATCTAATCGCTTTCTAAATTCTACCTCTGCACCTACACTTTGTGCATTATCGGGCGAAATATAATTGAAGGTACCTGAGCTGCCTGCACCGGTATTATTGAAATATAACTCGGTAGGATTTTGAAAGTATTTGTAGAATACACCTACATTAAAAATTTCTCCGGCACGTGGATATAATTCATACCGTAAATCAATATTTGAAATTTTAGTACGCGGCAAATTCGGATTTCCGGTTATGGTGGCACCTAAATCAAAATCATAAAACGCAAATGAAGATAACTCTCTAAATTCAGGGCGAATAACTGTTTGAGAACCGGCTAATCGGATATTTACTTTGTTATTTACTTTATAGGTAGCATTAAACCCGGGTAATACGTCTAACTTTTCAGTATGCAGGTAACGGGGATCAGCTTTGCGTACACTGCCTAATAACTGGTCAAAATTTTCAACCCTTGCACCCCATATAACACGCAGCTTATTATTCAATAACTGATTATCAACTTGTACAAAACCTGCATTTAAAATTGAGTTAGCAAGGTATCGGTAACGAATGTCATAAATTTCATTAAACGCAAATTTGTTATCGGTACCATTGCCAAAGTTTTGCGGACTAAATACTACATCAGGCTGCTGTAAACGTAATGCCGGATTATCGATGGGTAAATAAATAGCAAAGGGACGTGAATCGAATAAGCGATCTTTTACCTGAAAGAAATATCCTGCTTTAATAGTTTGCAATTGATTTTTTACACGATACGACTTGGTAATATTTCCCCCGGTTGTATATATATAATCATTTAAAAAACCATAGTAACGGCTACCGCTGCGTTGCGAAGTTTTTGAAGCACTAATTAATAATTCATAAGGTGATGTGGGTACCAAAGGATCTTCCTGATTGTATTGAATACGTCTTTGATCTGGAATATATTGATCAAGAATGGCAAAACTGGCAAACCAATCTAACTTAATTTGAAATGGTCGAATAAAATGCTCACCTGAAAGATTGGTATTATAATAAGTATTGGCCTTAAAGGCTAATTCTGTGGCACGTATATTATCACCGGTGGTTGAATTGGTTTCAAAATCTTTACCGGTTCGCTCCGTAGTGTAGTCTGATGTATTTACATTAAAAATATTTTTCCACGACAATTTATTGTAGTTACCTAACTGTAGGGTTAATGAACCCAAGGCACCCCATAAAACATCATTAGCATATTTGTTATTGGTATAATCGAAATTAATGCTGGCCTGGCTGTTTGAGAAAGAGTATATTCTGTTTTCAAAGAAAGTGCGGCGAGGCGATAAATTATAATTCAATGCAAATACACCACCCAACTTATTACGTACCCCCATTGTTGTATTAAAGCCTCCGGCTATTCTAAAATTTTTTGAAATCAGGGCTAAGTTGTTATTCTGTGCATTGGCCGACCATATATTCTCAAAACGTTTACCCCAATTGGTTTTTTCTTCAGGCGATAAATCGTTAAACACTGATTTGGTAGGAATACCGGCGGGCAAAGCTCTGGTACCGTCATCAAAACCTAAGAAATCTAATTTGCCGCCTTTATAATTGTAAAAGTCATGCCCAATGGTTTGCGTATTTATTCCAGTACCCACTTGCACTTCCATAAATTTTTTTAAGGGCACATCATTGGTTGTAATTTGTACAAGCCCCCCAGCCCATTCGCCGGAATATTCCGGTAAAAATGTTTTATTGATGATAATGTTATCAATAATGTTAGAAGGGAAAATATCGAAAGCAAATGTTTTTCTATCCGGCTCAGTTGTACTCAACAAAATTCCATTCAACATGGCTTGGTTATATCTATCGGCCAATCCTCGTACAACCAAATAACGACCATCAATTACTGAAAGGCCCGGAATACGCTTTAATACCTCACCGGTATTTCTATCGGGTGTTCGCTTAATGGCTTCAGCAGATAATACTTGTGCAACAACGGCAGTATTTTTTTGGTACTGAATAGCACTATTAATGGTTTCAACTTTTGCTTGTGTTCGTGCGGCAGACTTAACCGTAACATCGCCTAAATTGTTACCTGCATCTTCCATATGTATCGCCAATGGCTCACCGTTAGTTTCAGCCGTTACATCGGTTATTGTTTTTGTTTGGTAACCAACATAGCTTATTTGCAAAGTATATTTTTGGCCAACAATGGCTTTAAATGAAAAAAAACCATCTACATTGGATTTTATTACCTGTGTTGTATTTGCCCCGCTAATGGTAATGGTAGCACCTGCCAAAGGTTCATTTTTACTGCCATTTACTTTTCCTTGCACTGTAACCATTTGTGCATAAACAAGGGTATAACTTAAAAAACAGCTTAATAACAAAATAACTTTCTTCACAAACTTTAGCTTTGTTTGCGGCAAAAGTAAAAGGGTGTTTTACCATTTAAGCGAAACTTAAATTAAGCAATTATTAAGTTTTTTAAGCAGCAATTAAAATATTGAAACTCAATAATAACGGGCATTACAGAGATAAAAAGCAGAAAAATTAATAAAAAGTTAATACAGAAAATTTGCGCCAGTAGTTGTAAAAAATTATGCAGAGGGGAAGGGATTCGAACCCTCGATACGGTTTCCCGTATACACACTTTCCAGGCGTGCTCCTTCAACCACTCGGACACCCCTCTGTTTGTTTTGCTGCTGTTGTTGTTGCAGATGAACGGATTGCGACGCAACAGGTGTTAAATCGGCGTTACAGCAGCCGGTATCAAAAATAAAAAATTGGGCAGCAAAAATAGGGTTTACCTACTATATTGGGAATATTTTTTGTGCATTAGCTGTTGTAATAGCCGCCAACTCCTCTAAACTTACGCGTTTAACTACAGCTAAATGTTCGGCAATGTATTGCAAATAGGCAGTTTCATTGCGTTTTCCGCGATAAGGCACCGGCGTTAAATAAGGCGCATCGGTTTCCAATACCAGGTGTTGCAAAGGAATTTTCTCTAACACTGCCGGCAGGCCGGCGTTTTTATAAGTTAGTACTCCGCCAATTCCTAATTGAAAATTCATGTCAATAATTTGTACCGCACTTTCGTAACTGCCACTAAAACAATGAAAAATTCCTGTTAACCCTTTTTGTGCAAATGGTTTTACCCTGTTAATGGTTTCTTGCATGGCATTACGCGTATGAATTACTATAGGCAATTTATATTCTAACGCCCATTGCATTTGCGTATCAAAAGCTTCATATTGTTGCCGGGTAAAGGTTTTATCCCAATAAAAATCTAAACCAATTTCACCTACTGCTGCAAAGCTTCGTTGTTGTAAATATTGATGTACCAGTTGTAAAGCATCATTTACTTTTTCGTTCACGGAACAGGGATGCAAGCCCATCATAGCAAAACAATTTTGCGGATATTGTTTTTCTAATTGAAGCATTGCATCATAAGTGTCTGCATCAATGGCAGGCAAATACATTTTAGTAATGCCTGCAGCTAAAGCGCGCTGTATTACTGCATCGCGATCATTATTAAATTCTTCAACATACAAATGGGTGTGCGTATCAATGAATTGCATAAAATATTTTTTATTACCCTATTCACAATAAAAAAAACCAAGTATCGTTTAATAGGTTACAATTACAAAATTGTTAGAAAGTATAAAACAAATTCAACTTTGTTTTCATAGGGTACGGAATAAACAGGGCCGGAGTATTTACTCTGGCCATTTTTATGTAATAGCTTTAAATGCATAGCCTTGACGTTTAAAATGTTCTAACACTTTAGGCAATACATATTGCAAATGATTGAATGCTTTTACACTATCGTGAAAAACAACAATAGAGCCGGGCTGTGCAAAACCAACTACATGTGCCAAGCATTCAACAGAACTAATTGAGGTATCAAAATCACCACTCAATACATCCCACATTATTATTTTGAAAGGCTGCTGCATATTATTGGAAGCCGGAGTTTGCAATACCTTTGCCTGAAAACGGGTAATACGGCCATAAGGCGGCCTAAACAAAGTTGAATCAATGTATTTTTTTGCATGAAATATATCTTCAATATATTCCTGATTGGGTGTTTTCCATCCGTTCACATGTTGAAAACTATGGTTACCAACTGCATGCCCTTCATTTAAAATTCGTTCATAAATATTCCCTAATTGCGCTACATTTTTTCCCAAACAAAAAAAGGTTGCTTTTGCCTCATATTCCTTCAACACATCTAATACAAATGGCGTAGCTGTTTTTTCAGGACCATCATCAAATGTTAAAAAAAGTGTTTTTTCTTTAACCGGTATGCGCCAGGTTAATGTAGGATACAATGCCCTTAACCACCACGGTGTTTTAACGAAATACATACTACAAAGATATTTGTAATTGCAATAAAGCAGTTTGCCGTATTATATTTGCAGCATGGAAAATAAACCAGTTAGGGTGCGCTTTGCCCCTTCGCCTACAGGCGGATTGCATTTAGGTGGTGTACGCACCGTTTTATTCAATTATTTATTTGCCAAACAACATGGCGGCACCTTTATTGTGCGTATTGAGGATACCGACCAAACTCGTTTTGTTGAAGGTGCTGAACAGTATATTTTTGATTGTTTACAATGGTGTGGATTAACACCTGATGAGAGCCCTGTTAACGGTGGCCCATTTGCGCCATACCGCCAAAGTGAACGTAAAGCCATTTACAAACAATATGCATTGCAATTGATTGAAAAGGGCTATGCCTACTACGCTTTTGATACCCCGGAAGAACTGGAAGCCAAAAGAAAGCAATTCCCTAACTTTCAATATAACCACCAAACCCGCTATCAGTGCAGTAATTCACTCACCTTAGCGCCTGAGCAAGTATTAGAAAAATTAGCCAATAACACACCCTATGTTATACGCATTAAAATGCCCGAAAATGAAACCGTTACTTGCAACGACCTCATTAGGGGAAAAGTAGAGTTTAATACAGGCCTGAGTGATGATAAAGTGCTTTTAAAAGCAGATGGCATGCCTACTTATCATTTGGCCGTAGTGGTTGATGATTATTTAATGCAAATTACTCATGCTTTTAGAGGGGAAGAATGGTTACCCAGTGCACCTATTCATATTTTATTATGGCAATATTTATTTGGGTTAAATAACATGCCGCAATGGGCACACCTTCCCTTAATTTTAAAGCCCGATGGCAACGGCAAACTAAGCAAACGCGATGGGGAACGTTTGGGCTTTCCTGTATTTGCCATGGACTGGACCGACCCTGCTACGGGTAATACCACTAAAGGGTTTAAAGAACGTGGTTTTTTACCCGAAGCATTTGTGAATATGCTGGCTATGCTAGGTTGGAATGATGGCAGTGGTCAGGAAATATTTTCGATTGATGCTTTAATAGAAAAATTCTCTATTGAACGCATACACAAAGGCGGTGCCCGTTTTGATTATGAAAAAGCCAAATGGTTTAACCATAGCTGGATACAGCAATTGCCGGTACAACACTATGCAGCTGAAGTAAAAAAATATTTTAGTGCTGCAGGCATTACCATTACCCATAACGATTATTTATACCGTGTAATGGAATTGGTTAAAGAACGTTGCCATTTACTACCCGATTTTGTAGAACAAGCCGGTTTCTTTTTTCAACATCCTACTAACGTTGATACCAATGCCATTGCAGCTAAATGGAATGAAGCTAAACAACAGTTTTTTGCAGAGTTAATGCGCAACCTTGAATTAATGTCGATTTGGAATGCCGAAAGTTTAGAAAACGATTTTAAAGAAATGGCTGCAGCGCATCAATTAAAGCCCGGCGAACTTATGTTGCCGTTTAGAATTATGCTGGTGGGTGGAAAATTTGGTCCGCATGTTTTTGATATCGCTGCTTTAATTGGTAAGGAAGCAACTATACAGCGCATTAAACACACGTTACAATTATTGACAGCATAATTAGATCTGCACAATAAAATGTATTACCTTACTGCTATTCAATGAAGCGGTTAAATACTTTATTATTCCTTTTAGCCGGCGTGCAGTTTGTATTGCCTTTTCTTTTACAAAATGGCAGATACGAACCACACCGCGATGAATTCTTATACTTAGCCGAGTCACGCCATTTGGCCTGGGGCTATATGGAGGCCCCGCCATTACTTTCGCTGTTAGGATGGATAACCAACCATTTAGGTACTCAGTTATTTTGGATTAAAATGTGGCCGGCACTATTTGGTTGTGGCACTTTTTTACTTGCAGGTACCATTACCCTAAAATTAGGAGGAAAAGTATTGGCACTGCTTTTTACCTGGTTCCCATTTGTGTTTGGGGCCTATTTGCGTTTATTCTTTTTATTCCAGCCTAACTTTTTAGAAGTATTTTTTTATACAGCTATTGCCTTTTGTTGGTTTCAATGGGTATTAACACAAAACAGCAAATGGATATACGTTAGTGGCATTGCATTGGGTATTGGTTTGCTAAGCAAAGCTTCCGTTTCATTTTATGCTGTAGGATTATTGACAGGTTTATTATTAACCCCACAACGTAAAGTATTTACGCAAATCGCTATTTACATTGCAGCATTGATTGCCGTTGCTATTTTTCTACCGCATTTCATTTGGCAATACCGGCACCATTTCCCAGTATTACACCACATGGAACTTTTACAAAAAACACAGTTGGTACATATTGCTTATACCGATTTTATTAAAGGGCAGTTATTGTTGAATGTATCGTGCATCTACATTTGGTTAGTGGGTTTATATTGGTTACTTTTCTCGAAAATGGGAAAGCCATTTAGACTGTTTGGATGGGCTTACTTAACCGTTATTGTTCTTTTGCTGGTACTGCATGGCAAAGACTATTACGCACTGGGACTATATCCTATTTTATTTGCTTTTGGCGGTTTTCAAATTGAACAATTTACACAAATCCATGCGCGTTGGTTATTATATCCCGCATTTGTTTTTACTATTTTGATAGGTCTTTTGTTATGGCCATTGTTACTACCTGTTACATCGCCACAACAATTAGCAGCCTACTATTCCGCCACACATTTAAAGAAAAGCGGTTTATTAACTTGGGAAGATCAGCAACAACATAGTTTGCCGCAAGATTTTGCCGATATGATTGGCTGGAAATCAACCACCCAAGCACTGGCAAATTTTTATAACCATTTACCTGCTGATGAGCAACAACATACCATTATATTTTGCAGAAATTATGGATGGGCCGGCGCAGTTAATTTTTATGGGAAACAGTATCATTTACCGGAAGCGTATAGCGATGAGGCATCCTTTTTATTATGGCTGCCTCAACAAAATAATGCATCTGTAAACAACATTATTTTATTAGCCAAACACTTACCTGATGCGAATGATACTGCCTTCCATTTTTTTGAAAAATATTCAGTAATTGATTCACTTAATAATGCATTTGCCCGAGAGAATGGAACAAAAATTATATTTTTTCAAAAAGCCAACCCCGGATTTGGCTATTGGCTAAGCAGCAAAATCAACAGTTTGCAAGCCCCATTCAATTCACCTGCTGCAAAATAACCATGCTTTACTTACTTTTGTCGGCACCAATAAGGCAGTATGACCAATGCATTAAACAGGCCCATTAGGGTGTTAATTGCCAAAGTAGGTTTAGATGGGCACGACAGAGGAGCCAAAATAATTGCTACCGCCCTGCGCGATGCCGGAATGGAAGTGATTTATACCGGGTTGCGCCAAACACCCGAAATGGTGGTAAATGCCGCATTGCAAGAAGATGTGGATGCCATTGGTATCAGCATTTTAAGTGGTGCACACATGACTGTGTTTCCACATATACTTGCTTTAATGAAAGAAAAACAAATGGACGACGTTTTATTAACCGGTGGCGGCATTATTCCGGAAGAAGATATTGAAACATTGCAGCAAATGGGGGTTGGCAAATTATTTACACCGGGCACACCGGTTACTGAAATTGCTGATTATATTCAACAATGGACATTAGAACACAGAAAATTTTAAACTATGTATAGCACTATTTTAACTGAATTAAAGAACAACATATTTACCATTACCATTAACAGACCTGACAAGCTGAACGCATTAAACAAAGCAGTGTTTGAAGATTTAAACAAAGCTTTAGATGAAGTATATACAAATGAAGAAATTCTTTCGGCTGTAATTACCGGAGCAGGCAATAAAGCTTTTGTTGCAGGCGCTGATATAACTGAATTCAAAGGCCTTACCGTTGAGCAAGGAAAAGAACTGGCCAAAGCCGGACAAGATACTTTTTTTAGAATTGAAAACTGTCCTAAACCAATTATAGCTGCCGTCAATGGGTTTGCGTTAGGTGGTGGTTGCGAACTGGCTATGAGTTGCCATTTTAGGGTGGCAGCCAACAATGCTAAATTTGGACAACCCGAAGTAAACTTGGGCTTAATACCCGGCTATGGTGGTACACAACGCTTGGCACAATTAATTGGCAAAGGCCGTGCTATGGAATTATTAATTAGTGCCAACATGATTGATGCTGCTACTGCTTTACAATATGGCTTAGTAAATCATGTATTTGAACCCGAACAACTATTAGCCGAAACCTATAAAATCTTAGCCAATATTAACAGCAAAGCACCTTTGGCTATTGGCGCTTGTATTAGTGCATTAAATGCCGGTTATGATGAAGCCCGCGATGGCTATGCAGTAGAGATAGACGCTTTTGGCTTTTGCTTTGCTACTGATGATATGCAAGAAGGGACTCAAGCATTTATTGAAAAAAGAAAAGCTGTGTTTAGCGGTAAGTAAACCCACTATAACACAGCTTGTAATAATTTTTCGGGAAGTTGGTAAGCAGCAATTTGTTTTAAATAAGGCAAATTTTTTGCACCACTCACTACAACAGATAACTCTGTTGCTTTACAAGTTGGGAAAAACACCATGCGTTGATGCCCAACAGTTGTAATGGGTATTGTTTGCTGCACTTCACCATTAATACTAATGCTAATATTTACGCTGCTAATGGCCTGCCCCTTCGTTAGGTCTTCTTCCAGCACCACACAATTCATTGATACCGATTCTTTAAAAATGTAGTGATAGGCCGGATATCTTCTTTTCACATCTTTTCGGTTGGTATGGTTGGTTGTAACCATTGCGCCCCGTTGCAATAAATTTTTGGCAAAAGCCTCTTCACGTAATTGCTTAAATTGCATTAACGCCAATGAATCTTCACTATTAAAAAGGCCTTTACGGTTAGGTGGAACATTTAATAATAAATTGGCACCACGCCCTACACTTTTAGTGTAAATATTCCACAACTGCAAGGGTGTTTTTACCAAACTATCCTCGTTGCTATGGTAAAACCATCCGGGCCTAATACTTACATCGCATTCAGCAGGGATATAACAACAACCATTATAATTGCCCGTTTGCAAAGTATCGGCTGGTGGTGCACCAATGCCGGGGGAAAATGTAGCAGTATCTAACGTATTCCAGTTGGTTGTACCGGCTATCCCTTTTTCATTACCCACCCAACGTATATCAGGGCCAACATCACTGAAAATAAGTGTTTGGGGCGATAGCTTTCGAACGGTTTGTATAAACAAAGGCCAATCATAAATCTGCTTTTTGCCATTTGGGCCTTCGCCATTGGCACCATCCCACCACAGTTCGGTAATAGGCCCATAGTTGGTAAAAATTTCTTTCAACATATTCACAAATACAGCATTATAGCCAGGTGTGCCATATTGCGGATGATTCCTATCCCAAGGCGATAAATACACACCAAATGACAAACCATATTTTTTACAGGCTACTTCACAAGCTTTCAACACATCGCCTTTGCCGTTTAGCCATTTGCTTTGAGCTACCGTATGAGTACTGTATTTACTGGGCCATAAACAAAAACCATCATGGTGTTTAGCAGTTATAATCAATCCTTTTGCACCGGCCGCTTTTGCAATTCGTGCCCATTGTTCACAGTTCAAAGCAGAGGGATTAAAAACATTTTCGGGTTCATTACCTAATCCCCACTCTTTATCGGTAAAAGTATTCGGGCCAAAATGCACAAATAAATACAAATGCTGATTTTGCCAGGCCAATTGGGCTTGTGTGGGCTTGGGCAATACGGCTAATCCGTTAGCATCGGTTTGTGCCTTTCCCATCATTACCATCCATAAAAAGCATATGCCTAAAGTAATTCTATACAACATGGGCAGATAATTGGTATTATGTGCTCAATATTAGTCATTCTTTTCTTAACGAAACAAAAACCACAATTTTAATGGCAAACAAAACTTAGTCATAACTTTGCGGCCACATAGGCAAAAAATCTTTTTACATTAAAAATAAACCATATGGAATACAGAATTGAAAAAGATACCATGGGCGAGGTAAAAGTTCCGGCACATGTTTATTGGGGCGCACAAACAGAGAGAAGTGTAGAGAATTTTAAAATTGCCAGAGATATTAATCAAATGCCCAAACCCATTATTCAGGCATTTGCGTATTTAAAAAAAGCGGCAGCCTTAGCCAATTTTGAATTGGGAGTTTTACCCGAAGAAAAATGCAAAGCCATTACAACTGTATGTGATGAAATTTTAGCCGGCCAATTAGACGACCAATTCCCTTTGGTAGTTTGGCAAACCGGAAGCGGCACACAAAGCAATATGAATGTAAATGAAGTAATTGCCTATCGTGCTCACGTATTAAAAGGCGGAAAATTAACCGATAAAGAAAAGTTTTTACACCCCAATGATGATGTGAATAAATCACAATCCTCAAACGACACTTTTCCAACGGCCATGCATATTGCAGCTTATAAAATGTTAATAGAAACAACTATTCCCGGTATTACGCAACTACGAGATACCTTGGCCGAAAAAAGCAAAGCATTTATGCATGTGGTAAAAATTGGTCGTACCCACTTTATGGATGCTACCCCATTAACCTTAGGCCAGGAATTTAGCGGTTATGTTGCCCAATTAAACCATGGCTTAAAAGCTATACAAAACAGTTTAGCCCATTTAAGTGAATTAGCGCTGGGAGGCACTGCTGTTGGTACCGGTATTAATACGCCGAAAGGATATGATGTATTGGTGGCCAAAAAAATTGCTGAATTAACCGGATTACCTTTTGTTACTGCAGCCAATAAATTTGAAGCTTTAGCTGCACACGATGCTATTGTTGAAGCACATGGTGCACTTAAAACAGTAGCTGTGAGTTTAATGAAGATTGCCAACGATATTCGCATGTTATCATCAGGCCCACGGAGTGGCATTGGCGAAATACATATTCCGGATAATGAACCCGGTTCTTCTATTATGCCCGGTAAAGTAAACCCTACACAATGTGAAGCATTAACCATGATAGCCGCTCAGGTATTGGGTAATGATGTAGCCATTAACGTTGGTGGTGCTACCGGCCATTTTGAGTTGAATGTATTTAAGCCTATGATGATTTATAACTTTTTACACAGTGCCCGTTTAATTGGCGAAGGCTGTGTAAGCTTTAATGAAAAATGTGCAGTAGGCATTGAACCCATTGAAGCTAATATTAAGAAGCATGTTGACAATTCACTTATGTTGGTAACAGCTTTAAATACCAAAATTGGTTATTATAAAGCCGCTGAAATTGCGCAAAAAGCCCATAAAGAAGGTACTACATTAAAAGAAATGGCAGTTAAATTAGGGTATGTAACACCTGAACAATTTGACGAATGGGTGGTACCGGCCAACATGGTAGGTTTGTAATATTGAAGAAAAAGTTTCTGACAAATAACACAACGGGCATGGCATTATTCACACCCGTTGTGTTATGTTAACACTAATTTATCAAAGAAATTATTGGCAGTTAAAAAAATTAATGCGTATGATGAGAATAAAAAGTTAAACCCACAGATATATTAAAAATATTCAACTTAATTTATACATTTACAAATGTTTTTGGAAAGAGAATTTATCTTCAATTTTATTACTCTGTCCTTTTTTATTTTATTACAGTATTAGTATCATATACTGCAATTACATATTTTGGATTTGGAGTGCCTGATAAATCTGAGTAATAAAAGCCTTTATTTAATTTTCCATCACTTAAATTAAATCTAGATTCAATTCTGAAATCATGGGCATTAATATTTATACTGCTGAATGGAATGATAATTATCGAGTGTTTACTTGCTTCTATTTTATCAACTTTAAATGTTTTATCTTGAACGTTTAGAATCAAAGAATTTATTGTTTCATCGCTCTTATTTTCAATAATGATTTTAAAATCTTTCTTGTTGCAATAAATCAAGAGGCTAGAAAATAGCAATACGATAAAAAATATATGTTTCATTAATTATTGATTTGTCGGTGTAAGTTGAGTCGAGTTTGTAATTCCATGTGTTGCAGTTAATGGATTGTTTACTCCGTTAGCTCCCCAAAAATTCGGGTCTTGTGATGGAGAAAGAACAGGTTTTAAATATCTTAATTCTCCATTTGTAAGTTTAGTTAGTACATCATCACCATTTGCAGCTGAAAAGCCGGTAATAATACCTGTATTTTCGTTATAATACAATTTGTTATTACTACTGCATCCTTTACTTGTTAAATTAGTTGCATTGTCATAAAATGTTAAATACTTTCCCTGACTATCCTGACCAGTGCCATCTATAGTAATAAAGTGGTCAGTTTTGCCATCTGCATTTTTTGAACTTGGAGTTCCAGGTCTATTGTCTACTCCAACAATAACGGGCTTACTGTAGATGAAAAGAATTACAAATGCCGACTGATTGTTCGTCAGCCGGCATTTTAGCAATGCAATGTTGTAGGCAGTGCTTTGCGTTAATAGTAAAACACTCATAAGTTCTAATCTCTTGAAGTTTTATTTTTATTCTGTCTTCGAAAGAAGGAAACTGCAATCTGGTCTAATTCTTTACTGTTTCTATAACTTAAGCAAACATTTAGGGTGACTTTCCTATTTTCAATAGACCAATTTGCCTCGTTTCTTTTTGTAAAGGATTCTGCTAGGCTATCTACTAATTGTTGTAATTGAGGATCATAGTTTAATTGATCAATATTAGCACTCTGAGATGCGTCTAAGGAATCAAGCATTAAGCTAAATTTTTCTGGGTACAATTTTTTTAGACAATTAATAAAAACTTCATTTTTGAAATTAGTGTACCCTTTACCCTCGTGTAAAGTAATTGTGTTTTTATTCGGATTACCGCCTTGTGACTCCAAAGTATGGCTGCACGATAAAGCTGTGAAAGCCCACAATGCAATCGAAATAATTGTTTTCATATACATTTTATTGTAGTTTCCAAACATCTATGTAACGAATTGGGCCATCAAAATGGCAGCCGCCATTAGGATCGCATGTTGCATTTGGGAAAAGAATATCGGCGTGCCCGGTAGCCCAATTATAATTACTGGAAACCATTGAATAAATACCTTTGATACCTGTTAGCAGAGATGGAAGGTTTGCGCCTTTTGTACCTGCCTGACTTGCGTTGTAATGAACGCTATTTGCGTTGTAGTATTCGCCAATAGCAGTATTTGGATTTGCACACCCAAAAGTTTTTCGCATCCATCGATTTAGATTCTCTGCGCCTAAAAAATAATACTTTCCATCACTACCTTGATATGTTTGATTTGGTATATGTGGGATATTGACACCAGAATAATTTAAAGCTTTGGAAACTCTTGCAGCGCAAGTGTTTGCCGTACTATTAGGGCCAACTTTTGTTAGCACAGCGCCGCCTATTGAAGCATATAATTTTGCGGGAGAGTCATATAGAGGATCAGATCGTTTTGGATAGGCTGATTCAAAAGAACTCCATGCCGGGAGGTTTTGTGGCGGGAACGTATTATTCGGAACATCCCAAAAAGATAAATCAGAAGATTCGTCAAGGCCCTCGTCAGGTGATAAAAACTGATTGTAAAAGTCTTGGAAATTTACACTAGGGTTATTGCTTAAGTAATCTATTGCCCATCTAACAAAATCTTGCTCTTCAAGCGAATAGTTGGATTGGTTAAGGCGATTAGTAAGCGTACTAACTATGAAGAAATTATTTGGGTCGTTCCAAAAGTATGTTTGAGACGGTGACAACGTTGTCACGAAATTTTGTAGAGGTGTGGCTCCGCCCCCTCCACCGCCAAAGCCCGTCCACCACCAACTCCAATCGGGTTCATAAGGACCACTTCCTCCACTGATACCGCTAGGATTCCAGGGAAAATAAGGATAACCGGTGCCATAATCCCACCAATTACCATTCGTATTCCCGTTGCCACCAACACCATCTATAATGTTATCTCTGGGTGTTGCACAACTACAACTTCCACCACCTGTACAATCAATGATAATAGTTAAAGTTACAGAGTAACTTTCTGTAAAGTATACAGTATTCCCATCAAGGGTAACTTCGAATGAATATGAAATCGTAACTTCTATGCTCATTTCACAACCACCAGCCACCATTGTTCCTTTTGATGATTGTGTGCTTTTGGTGTTGGTTTGCTTTGACGCATTAAATACAACGGCCACATCCCTTATTTTTCCCTCTATCGGCGTTTTAACTTCTAATACCTTCTGATTATTAATTTCCTTTTCAAAATACCCAAACATTGCCTGCGTATTTAATAAGTTATTTTTAGCCTCTACCGTTTTAGGTTGAATTGCATTTAATGAATCCCGATTATACAACCGGTAAGTATATAAATTATCATTGTGTTTATAAGCCACTATGTACGACTGTATGGTATTAGCATTTTGCGCTTGCAATGGTATAAAAAATATACCCTGACTGCCTTCATTTGTACTACTTTGGCTATGTTTTGTGAGGCTGCCTGCTGCATTAACCCCATAAGTAGATAATTGATTACCTGAGTTAGAATGATTGCTGCTGTATATTACTTTGTCCCATCTCGGTATCCCATTTTTGGTTATAAAATCAGGTAAAAAATGAAACATACTGTCCTGCCTTCTAATATCGGCAGCCAATTTTTTTATGACAGTATCATTTGTTGTGTTGGTATTAAAAAACTGTTGTTGTAATTGCGCATAATTGGGGCTTTTAATATTGGGCAAACTGTCGTATTTGCGGCAACCAAACAAAAAACCAACCATACTAAAAAGAATATAAAAGCAAATAATTTTTACCGCATTTGTTTCGCGTATACTGCGGGGGGGGGGGGTGATAAATGATGATAATTTTTTCATAGTAAATTGATTTTAGTGATGATAAAAATAATTAAAAATATATTAAATTCAAATTTATTTTTACCTTTTTTTAATTAATTATTTCGCCATTTTTTACGGCTTCCCTAACAACTTCCACCCTTTTCCCATACATCTACCTATCAACAGCGTTGCGCAACGCTGTTGACTCGAAGCAGTCTCGAAGCAGGGTCAAAGCAACTAGCAATCAACCCCCATTCAGCAAAGGTTAGTTGGCACCCCGTTGAATAATTGCAGTCCTACTGCACCAAGGGTAATTCCTTCCAACGGGCGGTATAACGGGGGCTGCGCAGTTCCTGACGCATTTTCCAGTTGCGGCCGGTTCCACCGGCCGCAAAATGCAATACATCATTCCGCATGCTTCCATTAATATTATCCATTACTTCCATTAATTTACCGTTGGCATTACCGGATGGCGGCACAAATAAATTGCCGGGCGGCGCTTCAGCAGGTATAATACCACTTAACAGCACCCCTGCTTTCTTGTATATTTTGCCGGGTGCATACAGCTGCTCGGCTAATTGCAAAGCCGGCTTTATCAGCTCATTGGTATTAGCAGTGGCATTAGGCAATATTACTGAAGCACTTACCGAAGGACCATGCCTGAAATGCCCACCCGGTAACTGCTCGGCTTTATATACCATAAATACCGTAATAACCGATGCTACACTTTTTTGCCTACGCAACTTTTCGGCAGCACGGGCTATATAAGTTGCTACCGCCTCTTTTACCTGCTGCAATTCCGTAACGGGTACACCAAACATGCGGGTAGTGGCAATCATTTTTTTGGTAACCAATTCATCGCCCAGCCCAATAGCCGGTTCGCCATTTAGCTCTTTTAACAATCGGGCACCCACAACCCCGCCCAACTGTTTGCGTACCCAATTTTCGGGCATAAGACTTAACTGCAGTGCATCATAAATACCAAAGTTGTTCAACTTTTCGGCATAACGGCGGCCAATGCCCCAAATATCGCCTACCGGTGTTCGTGCTAATGCCTGCTGTATTACTTCAGGCGTATCTAACACATATACGCATTGCGTGGCTTGTTTATTTTTTTTAGCTATATGGTTGGCCATTTTACTCAGCACTTTAGTAGGGGCAATGCCCACCGATACTGAAATACCCGTCCACCGCTCTACCGTTTTGCGTATGTGCAAAGCCAATGCTTTATAGTCGGCAACCTTCCAACCCGACAAGGCTAAAAAAGCCTCATCAACCGAATACACTTCCGTGTTTTGTTCGCCCACCAAAAAGCGCAAAGTATCCATTACTCGCTTGCTCATGTCGCCATATAAATTGTAGTTAGAGGAAAACGTAGTTACGCCATATTGTTCAATAAACGGTTTGGCTTTAAAATAAGGACCGGCCATTTCAATCCCCAATCGCTTAGCCTCATCGGTTCGGCTAATAATACAACCGTCGTTATTGCTAAGCACCACTACCGGCCGGTTCCATAAATCGGGTCTAAACAAACGCTCACAACTACAATAAAAACTATTACAATCAACAATAGCATACCATATATCCTTATTTTTATCGGCATTGGCAGCCGTTGTTGCAGGCAGTGCCGTATTAACTTGTTGTGTATTCATACCACACTAAAAACAAACGAAATATTTGAATAAACGAATAACTGATGCCCATTGTCCGGAACGATGAAGTGATTGCGACGCAACCGGCGATGCTACAAGGTACTACAGCCGGTATTACACCTTACAACAAATGAAATTTACATAACGGTACCTCATTGCTGTAATTATTTTTACATTTTAACAATACCCATTCCGTTGCCATAAAAGAAGCATAAAACACCTGCTGTGCATAGTGGCTAACAGCTTTTCGGTACACATTAGGCGGCAATGCTGCAGCAAGGGGTATATGGGCACGTTGCATTGTTTGTAAATGCGGAAAACCATTGTCACTAATATAATTATCAATGGGTTGTAATGCCTGTATCCATTGCTGAAAACAAACAGGTTGTTGCACACGTACATATATGGTATGTTCGGGTACACTGCTGTAATTGTTTAATGTTACCGATAATGCATGTTGCATACCGGCAATGCGTTGCAAGTAACGCAACAAAGTATCTTCCATGGCTTCGTGGGCAGTAAAATGGGCTATGCACAACCTAGGCGCACCACACACATACCCATATTGTGCCGTAAAAAATGCCTGTTGTTGCCGCAGCATTTGCTGTACAAAATGGGGCAAGGCTACCACTAAACTGTATGAATAGGCTGTTTGTTGAAGCTTGTCTGCCCCCGTTGCTGTTAATGATACTGTGTGCATAAACATTTTTTTGATTGTCAACAAATTTAGCATAAAATTGCTAAATAATTTAGTAAACAGCAAAATATTTTTTTATGATAGATAATATTGCCTACACGCCTGCCTACCGTGGCAGTAAAGATTTTACCCAACACCACATTCCCACCGCCAATGCCAATGGTTTTGGTGCTGCCGCCGACGATTATATGGAACGGGGTATTGACCTGAATGAACAACTGATTATGAACAAGCCGGCTACCTTCTTCTTCCGTATGAACGGTGATGCCATGACGGAGGCCGGCATTCATAGCGGCGACGTGTTAATTGTTGACAGAAGTGTACCCATAGCATCGGGCAAAATTATTGTGGCGGCTATTAACGGTGAGCTATTGGTGCGGCGGTTGCAAACGCATTTTAATCGCGCTACCCTATTGGCCGAAAACAGCCGTTATGCCCCTATTGAAATTACCGAATTTAGCGAGCAGTACATATGGGGTGTAGTTACCTGCGTTATTCATATTTTAGAAAAGGGATTATTATCGGGCGGAACGATTAACAAACCCAATAGCAACAACAAAAAAGGCATTCATTATTAGTGTGTCACCGGCTTTTGTAGTGCTATGCGGCACCGCTTGCGTCGCACACTTGTACTGCAACAATACGGGGCAGCATTTACTGCTACTAACGAACAGGCATTTGTGTAAAAAAAGTATTACACATTTATTGTACACAACCACCAACACCATGAACAGCAATCCCAATCAACAACCCTTACCTGCCCAAAAAGAAGCAGCACTGCAATACCTGAAAGGCAGAGGGGCACAAATAAACACCCCCAATCATTTTTTACAAAACCATACCGAAAAATGGCATATTGAAGCCATAGATGATTGGGAAAACACCAACTGTCCTACACAATATATTTTTACCAAAGCAACAAGCATTGTAAACAAAGTAGATAGCCCCGATGTAGGCATGCTATACAGCATGAACCCATACCAAGGCTGCGAACATGGCTGCATTTACTGCTATGCCCGGAATGTACACGAATATTGGGGCTATAGCGCCGGCACCGATTTTGAAAGTAAAATATTGGTAAAACAAAATGCACCGGAATTGCTGCGCCATTTTTTAATGAAACCAAGCTGGCAATGCCAACCTATTGTATTAAGCGGCAATACCGACTGCTACCAACCTGCCGAACGAAAGTTTAAACTTACCCGGCAATTATTACAGGTGTGCCAAAGTTTTAATCAGCCGGTGGGCATTATTACTAAAAATGCAGCCGTATTACGCGATGCAGATATACTGCAAGCCATGGCGGCCAAAAACCTGGTAAGCGTATTGGTAAGCATTACCTCACTAAACGAACCCCTGCGCAGTGTAATGGAACCGCGCACTACCACCGCTACCCAACGCTTACGCATTATTGAAACTTTAAGCAAAATGGGGGTACGCACCGGAGTAATGTTAGGCCCTATGATTCCCGGCTTAAACGAACACGAAATGCAACCCATTATGGAAAAAGCTGCCGCTGCAGGCGCACGCTTTTCAGCCTATACCTTTATTCGGCTAAATGGCGCCATTGGCAGTTTGTTTAAAGACTGGCTGTTTAAAAATTTTCCCGACAGGGCTAATAAAGTGTGGCATTTAATTGAACAAGCCCATGGCGGGCAGGTAAACGATAGCCGCTGGGGGGTTAGAATGCGCGGCGAAGGCCCCATTGCGGCATTGGTACAACAACAATTTAAAACCTATAATCGCAAATACCAACTAAATGCCGAACATTGGCAATTAAATACGCAGCAATTTATGCGGCCGGGTACACAGGGTACACTTTTTTAATAAAAAACAAGTAGCACTAAAAAAACAGTTATTAATGAAACTGTGCATTATAAATTTTGGCATTATTTTTTATGCGTAAATACATGTAATCAAAATACTTGATAATTTTTTTTAACATCCAATAAAAAATTTCGTCACATAAACAGCGTTATTATTACAAACACTATCATTACATTAACATTTACCATTAATTTTACCGCATGAAGGCAATTTTTAAATATGGCATTGTTGCATTAACCATTGTATTTCTTTTTCAGGCATGTAGTAAAGAATATAGTTACGAAACCGGAAAGGGCTATAGCGGTGTTGCCATTGGCACTTTACAAGACAGTACCGGAAATTGCCAAAATGTATTTGTGAATGGTAATTATACAGTTGATAGTGTATTAAATGACAGTAATTATATTGTAGTAACTGTTAATATCATTTCCCCGGGCAAATATTACATTTATACTGATACGGCAAACGGTTTTTGGTTTGCCGATTCTTCCATTGTTTTATCAACCGGCACCCAAAACATTAAATTAAAAGGCTATGGCAAACCTATTTTACCGGTTGATGCCAACTTTGTTATTACTTTCGGCAGCTCGGCATGCCAGTTTACCATACCATACAACACAGCAGTAATTGGCAATTATTTTCCCACTACTGCAGGCAGTTATTGGACTTACAACGATAGTCAGTTAAATGACACTATTACTACCCGTGCTTTATCGGTACTCGCAAATGTTGCCAACACGGGACAAACCTATGCAGTATTTATAGATAGATTAGGCGATACTTCGTTATACAGAAGAAGTGGTAACACCTATTATACCTATGGCAGTCTTTATCCAGACCCGTCGGTAAAACCTGTGGAATATGCCTTTTTAAAAGCCGGTGTACCGGCAGGTACTAGTTGGGATTCTCCCATTGTTTCAGTAGTGGTATCCAATCAAAATGTAAAAGTAAAATACCATTTTACCCTTTTGGGCAGTGGCCTTACGGCTAGTTATAATGGCAACAATTTCACCAACGTTATTAAAGTTCAACTCGATATTCAGGCTTTGGTACCTCCCGCTATTAATTATGCTACGGCTCAAACATCGTATTTCTATTATGCAGAGGGAATTGGTTTAATTGCTATTGAAGTACCGGGTAGTACCACAGTAATGCCTTATAACTCTACCCTTACACAATGGCATGTTAATTAATAAACCGGACATTAATTCAACATTGTAAAGAATGGCAGCTACAATTGTAGTATGGCATATGCCTAAAATAAACATGTAAATCTGTTCCGTGAAACATGTATTAATATGGATGTTATTGAGTTTTGCAAGTTATGCTTGTCATAAAAGCAATACCGTTACTTCCGGTTGTGACATACTAAATACCTACGCCCAAAATGCACAAAAGGTAACTATTACAAAAGGGGTATGGGGTACTGTATCATTAATGGAAGGCAATTGCATGCCCATGGTACCGCCGGCCACCAATACCTGTAAGCATTGCCCTGTGCAGCGTACAATAAAAGTTTACCCTTATACGTTACAGCAAAATGCAACATTGGTACCCAATACCGCTAGTTTTTACGAAAGCTTCAATGTACCGGCGGTGGCAGAAATTACAGCAGATGCTAATGGCTTTTACGAAATTAATTTACCCGATGGGCAATATTCCTTAGCCATTGTTGAAAATGGAAAACTTTATGCTTCCGGATTGGATGAACAGGGTGGACTAAATCCGGTTACTATTAACGGCGGTGTACAAAAAGTAAACCTCATTATGACTTACAAAGCAGTTTTTTAAAAGGATATCAACTGCACCTTTATTGTAGGTAATTTGCGTGTTCACTGCTATACTTTATTGGTAAACCCACAATAATAATTGTGTATTAATCAATAGAATAATCCTGTTCCCATAATGAATGTTAGGAATTGCTACAATCTATGCCATATTTGAAAAGCCCAACAATTAAGAAACTTTAGCCTCCTTTGCAGCAGTTTCTTTTTCGGCTTCTGCATGTTTTTTCCCGAAAAATTTATTTTGAAATAACAGTAAGACAATTACGCCTACTGAAATAGAAGCATCAGCAATATTGAATACGGGCTCAAAAAATTCAAAACGTTCACCACCCCATACCGGAAACCATTTAGGATAATAAGTATCGATAATCGGGAAATAAAGCATATCAACCACCCTGCCATGTAAAAAGTTGGCATAGCCACTGCCAAAGGGTACCAGTTTAGCTACATTTTGAGCAAACACATCACTATTCTCAAATATTAACCCATAAAACATACTATCAATTAAATTACCCAATGCACCTGCATAAATTAGTGATGCACAAATAATAAAACCGGTGTGGTATTTTTTTCTGATAAAATCGCGCAATAAAAACGTACCCCAAATAACGGCTACCAATCTAAATAAGGTTAAAATAATTTTTCCGAAACCACCCCCAAACTTCCAACCCCAAGCCATTCCTTCATTTTCAACAAAATGTAGCCGAAACCAATTGCCAATTACATTGTGTTCTTCCCCGGCGTAATAGTGCAGCTTTATATAAAACTTTAGTGCCTGATCGGCCAGTATAATAGCAGCTATCAGAATAATAACGTGTTTCGCTTTCACTGAATGTTTTTTAAAGCGGCAAAGATATATGAATTGCTGCTGTGTTTACCAATACCTTAATTAGGCCAGGTATTTTCCTACAAATGGCAGCTTTTGCATTTCCTTTCGCTCAATTTTTAACAAAAACCCTATAAACAATAACAGCAATAGTGTGGCTAAAATATAACTAAAGGCATAATGTGTAATATAGGCTGTTATGGTATGGTGTATAAAAAATAACAAAAATGCTATAACCATATAAGCTATTAGTTTTTTCCAGGCATAAGGTATGCGGTAAACTTTTTGCCCCCATACATAACTAATTACCATCATACTGCCATAACAGGTAAACGTTGCCCATGCGCAGGCCATGAAACTAAAGTATGGAATAAATACATAATTAATGATAATGGTAATGGCGGCTCCGGCTAAAGTAACCCAGGCACCTGCCATGGTTTTATTGGTAATTTTATACCAAATGCTCAGATTATAATAAATACCCAAAAACATATTGGCAAATAATAAAATGGGTACAACTTTTAACCCCGACCAATACTTGGGACCAATAAAATGTTTCCATACCGGCAAATACAGGGCAACCACCAAAAACATAATAGAAATAATCATCACAAAAAACTTCATTACCCTTGCATATACTTTTTGTGGATTATTGCTTTCGGCTTGCTTAAAAAAGAAAGGCTCGGCACCCATTCTAAATGCCTGTATAAATAATGTAATTAAAATAGAAAGTTTGTAACAAGCATTGTAAATGCCTACTTGTTCTTCTCTAAATGTTTCAGTTCCGGGCAACCACCATCGCAACATTAAACGGTCAAAGGTTTCATTAATCATACCGCCCATGCCCGCAATAACCAAGGGTAAAGAATAAATCATCATTTGCTTCCACAAACGTGCATTAAACTTTAATTGTATTTTGGCTATTTCCTTCCACAACAATAATAAGGTTACCGCCGATTGCACCACATTCGCAAAAACTACATACACTATTGGATTGGTTTCAGTATTAAAAACCAATACTACCCAACTGCCTTTGGGCTGTTGCATTTGCTTGGGACAATACACAATGAAAAACCAGGTAATAAATATGTTTAATAAAATACCTGCAATTTTTACAAAAGCAAATTTCAATGGGCGTTCTTCTTGCCGCAACTTGGCAAAAGGAATGGTGGATAAAGCGTCTAAACTAATTACAATAATACTTAATCGGATAATTTCGGGAAAATTGGTTAAGCCGGTAAATGCTCCAAATGCGGACTGATTTAGCCACAAAATAATTGAAAAAACAATGGTAGAAAAAAAAAGCGATAAGGCTGCCGTATCGTATATAATATTTTTATTTTCTTCTTTGGATGAAAACCTGAAGTAAGCCGTTTCAAAACCATATGTAAACAATACATTCAATATGGGTATAGCAGCATAAATTAAGCCCATTTTACCATAGTCGCTGGTTTTTGCCAGGCCATAGGTAAGCAATGGAGTAAGCAAATAATTAATGAAACGGGCAGCAATGGAGCTGGCTCCATACCACATGGTTTGTCCGGCTAATTTCTTTATACTACTCAATCGTTGAATCTTTATAAGGCGCTAAAATAACAAATAGGTTACAGTTAGTGCTGTTATTGAGCAAATACTTTAACAGTTTCATTTAATGCACATGTTCGGCAGGTGGCTGATTATTGAAGTTAGGCGGCGCAAATCGTGGATTTTTTAAGAATGTAGTATCAGTTAACGTATATAAAAAAGCTGTTAATTGTCCTATTTCATAATTAGAAAGCGGAAGTTTGTTTTTCAGCAAACTGTCGGTAGTTGGCCCTACTACCATGTTTTTTCTGTAATGGTCAAATACATTAATCAGAAAAAAGAAACGACCATCGTGTCCGTAAGGTTCAGTAACGGCTACATTTCGCAAACTGGGCACTTTAAATTTTAACGAGTCCGACGGATTACCCGTTATTTTCATACGTCCTTCATCTTTTAACACAGCATCCATGGGCATACCGTTGTTTCGGTAACTGAAATCGGTAAAAAAGGGTTCGGCATGGCATGAGGCACATTTTTGTTTAAAAATGGCATAACCTAAACTTTCCGGTAAATTAAATTGTGCTTCGCCCCGCATTACTTTATCATACTTACTGTTACTGCTTACCAACATTACTTCAAACTGACTTAAAGCTTGCATAATACGTTGCGTTGTAATTTGCGGACTACCAAAAGCAGCTTTAAACATAGCTCTGTATTCCGCATCAGCACTTAATTTTTTAATAATATTTTCAACCGTCTCAGCCATTTCATTGGGTGCGGTAATGGGTGCTAAAGGCTGTGCATCTAAATGGTTAATGCCCCCATCCCACATAAAAGCTTTTTGCCAAGCTAAATTTTGTAAAGCAGGCGCATTGCGGGTAGTGAATGAATTATCATACCCATGACTTAAATTATGATCATAAGTAGCAAAAGCAGCAAATTGCTGGTGGCAACTGGCACAAGGAAAATTTCCATCTTTACTTAATCTGCCATCATAAAATAATTTTCTGCCTAATTCAAAGCCCTGCAAGGTTACCGGATTTTGTTTAAAATCATACACAGGTTGCGGCCAGCCGGGTGGCACTTTAAACACTAACGGTGTAGGCTTGCTGCCATTATTGGTAAAAGCAGTAGCTATTACTAAAAAAATAAGAATGCCTGCTATGGTAATTTGCCACTTCATATACTTAATACACAATATCGCCTTTATTGAACTTTTAATAGTTGAAACATATTGCTGTAATTATCTGCTATTTGCATAGCCAATTTACCCGGTGAATGACATAACGGATGGGCTTTTATGCTCAACGCATTAACACCATTAAACCAGCTTAATACATTTGCACCAATTGTAATGGTTGTCACTTTATGGGAACTGTTAATGGGTATATATATGGTTCTTGCGGCATTCTCATTATGCTTATAACCACCCACATGATAACTGAATGTTTGTTGTGGAAGCGGCGAAGCAGTTGAATTACCTTCTAACTTAGCGAAAATGTAACCGGTATTCCATGTCCAGAACATACCCAACATAGGATCTAAAGCACCCGTTTGAATACCGCTAACATTTTTTATACTATCAACCCCAATGGTAAAAGATACTGCACTAAGCATTTGTGGTTGAATAGGCAATGCAATGTTCCAGGTGGCAGTATCGCTTGCAGAAAATAAATAATAATTATTTTTTACCGGAATAGTTTTACCATGAACATCTTTTACCTGAATATGGCTTACATAAAATAAAAATTTTCGAACTGTTATTGGTTCACCGGCTTTTGTTTGATAAATACTGTCATCCAGCACCAACGAAGTATTTCCCGCAAGGGGAATAAATTTTAATTGCAGGTTTTGGGCAAATGAGCCAATTACCACCAACATACCCAACATCATCATATACAATTGTTTCATGGCAATTTCCTTTTAATCGTTATGGGTTTTCCAATTTTTATTCCGCAATTGTTTAATAGCCGAGCGGTTTTGTTTATCCATTTGTTTTTTCAGTTTAGAGGCAGCAGTAGGTTGGGTAGCTATGCGTGCTTTTTTAGGTTTTAATGCCGCATTTACCCATTCATTCATTTTAGCAATTACCAAAGCTTTATTGTCTAACTGCGTTCTTGCCACTTGCGATTTTACCAGTAAAAAACCATCTTTGGTAATTTTGTGCCGTAAATGTGTGTTAATTTGTTGCTTTTGTTCTTCACTCACCAAATTCGATTGCATAATGGGCCAACGCCCCTCAACCATGGTTTCCACTTTATTTACATGTTGCCCACCCTTGCCACCACTGCGGGCAGTTGAAAAAATAATTTCATCCTGAATATTTATCTTCATACTTCTGTAAAGTTAAACCATTCATTGCAACGCATATGCGAGTAGTTATACAAAGAGTAACAGAAGCATCAGTAAAAGTAAACGAACAAACAGTAGGTGCCATTCAACAAGGTTTATTGATTTTGGCCGGTATTGAAGCAGCCGATACTGATGAGGATATTGAGTGGTTAAGCCATAAAATTGTACAACTACGCATTTTTAATGATGCACAAGGACTTATGAATGTTAGCTTGAAAGAAATAGATGGCAACATTTTATTAATAAGTCAGTTTACCCTACATGCAGCAACCAAAAAAGGGAATCGCCCCTCATTCATTAAAGCAGCCAAACCGGAAATAGCTATTCCCATTTATGAAAAGCTAATTGCAAGTTTAGAAAATGCCTTAGGCAAAAAAATTGAAAAAGGCATTTTTGGTGCTGATATGAAAGTAGCTTTGCTAAATGATGGACCTGTTACCATTTTCATTGACTCGAAAAATAGAGAGTAGCAGTTGTTACCAATTGTTATGACAGCAAAAAACGATATTACCAATAAGGATGATTTATTAGCATTAATGGAAGCATTTTATGCTAAAGCATTAAAAGATGAATTAATACAACATTTCTTTAATGAAGTTGCGCATTTAAATTTACAAACACACTTACCCATCATTGTAAATTTTTGGGAATCAGTGTTGTTTGATACTGCAACCTATAAAGGTAATGCAATGGCTGTACATCAACACTTGCATCAACTTTCGCCTTTTAACCGGGCGCATTTTAATCGTTGGGTAAGTTTATTTCAACAAACAGTGGATGAATTGTTTGCCGGAGAAAATGCCGAAAAAATAAAACAACGTGCCCAATCTATTGCAACTATTATGGCATTAAAAACCATTTATAAAAACGCATAAATAAAAAATATATGACTATTGCGGAAGCACAACAACAGGTGGATGAATGGATTAAAACCATTGGTGTTCGCTATTTTAATGAATTAACCAATTTGGGAATTTTAATGGAAGAAGTGGGTGAGTTAAGTAGAATAATGGTGAGAAAATATGGCGAACAATCATTTAAAGCTGGCGAAAATGCCGATGCGTTGGCCGATGAAATGGCTGATGTGCTTTGGGTACTAATTTGCTTAGCCAATCAAACGGGTGTTAATCTTACAGAGGCATTGCAAAAAAATATGATTAAAAAAACCAATCGTGATGGCAATAGGCATCAATTAAACCAAAAGCTGCAATAAACAAACAATTGTTTGTATAAAAAATACAAAAGCAGCTGCATTAAACATTTTCAGACAAGTATATTTGCACATTATGAGTACGCAACAAGACAATAATTTTCAGGCCATTATAGCCCATGCCAAAGAGTATGGCTTTGTTTTTCCCAGTAGCGAAATTTATGATGGATTAAGTGCAGTATACGACTATGGTCCGTATGGCAGTGAATTGAAAAAAAATATTAAAGATTATTGGTGGAAGAGCATGACGCAACTGCATGAAAACATTGTAGGTATTGATGCCGCTATTTTCATGCACCCTACTACCTGGAAGGCTAGTGGACACGTGGATAATTTTAACGACCCAATGATTGATAATAAAGACAGCAAAAAGCGATATAGGGTTGACCATTTAATTGAAGCACATGCAGCCATTTTAGAAGATCAAGGCAAACAGCAAGAAGCAGATGCACTGTTACAGGAAATGGATGCTTTATTAGCGAAAGATGATTTTGCAGGATTAAAAAAATTAATAGAAGATCATAAAATTGTTTGCACTATCAGTGGTACTTGTAACTGGACCGACATTCGTCAGTTCAACTTAATGTTTGAAACACAATTGGGTTCTGTTACCGATGAAGCCAGTACCATTTACTTACGCCCCGAAACTGCACAAGGTATATTTGTAAACTTTTTGAATGTGCAAAAAACAGCCCGCATGAAAGTGCCATTCGGTATTGCACAAATTGGAAAAGCTTTTAGAAATGAAATTGTTGCCAGACAATTCATTTTTAGAATGCGTGAGTTTGAACAAATGGAAATGCAATTTTTTGTACGGCCCGGTACCGAAGGCGAATGGTATAAATATTGGAAACAAGTGCGCCTGCAATGGCATTTAAGTTTAGGATTACCGGCAGAGAAATATAGATATCATGATCATAGCAAATTAGCGCACTATGCAAAAGAGGCTTGTGATATAGAATTTGAATTTCCTTTTGGCTTTAAAGAAGTGGAAGGCATCCATTCGCGCAGTGATTTTGATTTAAGCCAGCATCAAACCTACAGCAAGAAAAAAATGCAATATTTTGATGCAGATATTGATCCTGCTACCAACAAACCTTATGGTAATTATGTACCTTATGTTATTGAAACATCTATTGGCTTAGATAGAATGGTATTACTTATACTTTCGCATGCTTATGAGGAAGAAACCATTCAAAAGGAAGACGGCACTACCGATAGCAGGGTAGTGATGCATATTCCCGAAAAAATTGCTCCGATTAAATTAGCAGTTTTACCCCTTACCAAAAAAGATGGTTTACCGGAAATAGCACGCGATTTAATGGATGAGTGCAAAAATTATTTCAGGTGTTTTTATGAAGAAAAAGATGCCATTGGTAAACGCTATCGTCGTCAAGATGCGATTGGAACACCATTCTGCGTTACCATTGACCATCAAACAAAAGAGGATAATACGGTTACCATTCGTTACCGTGACTCTATGAAACAAGAAAGAATTTTAATGAGTCAGGTAAAAGATGTAGTAATGAATGCAATAGCATAAACAACTCCAACTAAAAAGGCTGTAAACTTAAACTTTACAGCCTTTTTTATTAATTCAACACTTCAGGATTGTCGTTGTCTAACTGCCCCGGTTCAGCTTCAGGCTCGGGATCATGCTCACCGGCTCGTTCCACTTCATCGCCTGCATATTTTAAATCATCTTCCCTGTTTTCATTCCATTCTAAAATAAAGTTGTTTCTTCCTTCACCAACCATAATTTTCATAAACTTTTGTTGTACTAATTCCAATATGGAAAGAAACAGGAATATGGCGTGAATACGGTTTTCACATATTTCAAATATGTTTTCAAAAGTTACCGATTTTTCTTTTGCCATAAATTCCAACATATAATCGCGGCTACCTTCAATAGTATAATTATAACGGACTACCGTATGCGTAGGTCGTTTTTGTTTGTCTTGCATACGCTGCATTACCCTTTCAAATGTTTTCATTAATTTAAAAAGGGTAATGGTTTGTATTTCAGTTCCTTCACCGGCTTCTTCGGTAATTTTCGCCATTTCAGCTTGTAAGTTACCCCGCTTGGCTAATAACTGACGATTGGCTTCCATTTCAGCCAATTGAGCTGCAGCCTCTTTGAAACGCTTATATTCTAAAATTTTATCAACCAATTCCTGGCGTGGGTCAATTTCGTTACCTTGTGCATCAACCTCTTTACGTGGCAAAAGCAGTCGGGCTTTAATACGCATAAGCGTAGATACAAACAGAATAAATTCACTGCTCAACTCAATATTTAAGCGCTCCTGCGCATGTATGAAATCGAGAAAATCATTAATTATTTTGCTGATAGGTATATTATAAATATCTAGCTCATCGCGTTCAATGAAGAACAGCAATAAGTCGAATGGGCCTTCAAAATGCTCAAGTTTAATTTGGTAGGTTTCCTGATTCACATTTACAACTTTAATTATTGCAAATAAAGGAAAAGCAGTGGTATTTTCCCTACTATCTATCCTTTATTTATCCACCAAAAAACAACCGCCCGAAGGTATTCGGGCGGAAGGCATAACGCTTGATTATTTTTTTAATGCATCGCGAATTTCCATTAACAATTGCTCGGTAGGTGTTGGTCCGGGCGGAGGCGGTGGTGGCGGTGCTTCGGTTTTGCGTTTTAATCGGTTCATGGCTTTTACCAGTAAAAAAATAACAAAAGCCAGAATTAAGAAATTAATAACCGCAGTTACAAAGCTACCCCAAGCAAATACTGGTCCTAATTTTTTTGCTTCGGCAAGGGTTAAACCCATGGTTACTTTTGAAGAAAGAGGCAGGTACAAATTGGTAAAATCTGCTTTGAATAAAATGCCTACTACGGGCATTATTAAATCATTTACTACCGAATCAACAATTTTTCCAAAGGCAGCACCTATAATAACACCGACTGCCAGGTCCATTACGTTGCCTTTCGTGGCAAATTCGCGGAATTCTTTAAAAAATGACATATTTTATGCAAGGTTTGGTTGAATTAAAAATATGTGTATTTCACTATATCTTCAAATTATTTTTTTAGTCCGGGGTATTGCATCTTTAATCCGCTCAATAATTCATATAAATTTTTTGCAATAATATATTCTTTATACCAATGAGCATCTGAAGGGGTAATAATCCAAGGCACTTCATTACAATTATTTAAGCAATCTTCGTACACTTCCATATACTCGGGCCATAATTTAGATTCCTCAAAATCTTTTTCATTGTATTTCCATTGTTTTTGAGGGTCTTTTATGCGTTCATCCAATCGTTTTAATTGTTCTTTATGTGAAATATGCAAATAAAATTTTAAGATATGAGTGTGATTATGTTCAACCAACAAACGCTCAAAATCATTAATGGCATCCATTCTTTTAAAAGCTAATTTATTGTTGATGAGCTTGTGAACCCTGGTAACCAATACATCTTCATAATGGCTTCTATTAAATATATGTATCATGCCCCGAGCCGGCGTGTGCTGATGAATGCGCCACAAAAAATCATGTGAAAGTTCTAATGCGGTAGGCTCTTTAAAGGAAGTAACCTGTACACCCTGTGGATTCAGTTTTCCAAACACATGCCGTATGGCCCCATCTTTACCTGCTGCATCCATACCTTGTATTACAATTAATATGGCATACTTAGACTGTGCATAAAGTAAATTTTGCAACTCATCTAACTGTACTATTAATTTTTCTGTAGCAGCAATAATTTTATTTTTATCCGTTTTTTTAGGCGGAAGTGTACTTATATCGGCTAATCGAATTTTGGCCATGGTTAACGTTTTTTTTAAATATACCACTATTTTGCAACAAAAAATTAGGTTTGCAAAAATTTTAGAATGCGAAAGCCTTTTTTCAGTTGGTTTTTATTTATAATACTTTCTTTTATTTGGGGCAGTTCATTTATTTTAATGAAGGAAGGTTTGAAAGCATTAACACCTTATCAAGTTGCAACCCTACGCATTTTAAGTGCAGGTGTAATTTTAGCGCCATTTGGAATAAGTGCTTATAAAAAAATTCCAAAAACAAAGCACTGGCCTGTGTTGGTTTCCGGATTATTGGGAAGTTTTTTTCCGGCCTATTTATTTTGTTTGGCAGAAACAGAACTTAATAGTGCATTAGCCGGAATTTTAAATGCGCTTACACCACTTTTTACCATTGCAACAGGCATTATGTTTTTTCAACAAAAAACCAAAACGCAACAAACAGTTGGTGTTATTGTTGGCTTTGCCGGTCTTATATTGTTATTTTACCATAAAGGAGAATTCAGCTTTGCACATATAGGATATGCTGCCTATATTTTACTTGCCACTTTTTTGTATGGATTAAATGTGAACTATGTTCGCAAACACTTGCAGGGCATTGGTTCATTACATATTGCCAGTGTTGCTTTTGGGTTATTGGTAATACCCTGTTTAATAATATTAGCCTTTACAGGCTATTTTTCCCAAACATTTAGCACGGCTTTTATACATGCCAGTTTATTCAGCGCTTTATTGGGAATAATGGGAACGGCAGTGGCCACTATTTTGTTTTATGTTTTGTTGAAAGAATCGGGCGCATTGTTTGCATCGATGGTTACTTATGGTATTCCTTTTGTGGCAGTAGGTTGGGGATTATTGGCAGGTGAAGCATTTGGTTGGAATCAGTTAATCAGCTTATTAATTATTTTAAGTGGCGTTTATTTAACCAATAAATTCAAATAAAAAGGCAAATACGGTTTTGTATTTGCCTAGTAATTTTTTTAAAAATTGTTGACTAGTTAAACAGTCATTATTTCCTTTTCTTTTACGGACAAATGTTTTTCAACCAAGCTTATATACTTATCCGTAATTTCCTGAATGGCTTTTTCAGCGTCTTTGCTTGCATCTTCACTTAACCCATCTTTCTGCAATTTCTTAACTTGTTCAATACCATCTCTTCTAATATTTCTAATGGCAACTTTGGTTTGTTCGCCTTCAGCAGCTGCCTTTTTAACCATTTCTTTTCTACGTTCTTCGGTAAGCGGTGGCATAAATAAACGAATTTGATTGCCATCGTTTTGAGGTGTAATGCCAATATTGGCTTGCATAATAGCCTTTTCAATAGCAGCCAACATTTTCTTTTCCCAGGGCTGTATGCTAATAGTTCTTGCATCTAAAACACTAACATTGGCTACCTGTTGTATAGGTGTAGGTGCGCCATAGTAATCAACCATAATACCCTCAAGCATAGCCGGATTTGCTTTACCGGCTCTAACTTTCGTTAATTCAACTTCTAAATGAACAATGGCTTTTTTCATGCCACTTTCAACATCATCTATTATCAGGTTCAGTTCTTCAGTCATATTTTTAAAAAGGTTAAGTGGCGCAAATCTAATAAAGAATATAACATAATAAGAGTATGAACCTATAATTCATAGCCAAAATAGCAAGAACAAGTACCCATAAGATTATTTTTCTGCAACAGCAGCCACGGAAGTTGTATTATTTGTGTTAATAGTAACGTAAGTATTGGGCTCAGCCTCATTAATAAGCAGCTGTTTGTTTTTTTGTTGGCGAATTTTGTCTAAATGCAACAATAAGATGGCCGTAAAAAAAACAAAAATTTGTGCCATTATCACTTTTGTGGTGCCCATGGGCAAAGCAAAATAGCTGAGTATAATAAATAGAATGGCGGACACAGATAAACAGATGGTTATTTTTTTGTGAGAATAACCACGATCTAATAACAAGTGATGCAAATGATTCCTGTCTGCCGAAAAAGGAGAACGTTTATGAAATATACGAATGGCAAATACACGAAGTGTATCTAATAACGGCAATAAAAGAATGCCAAAACCCATGGCAGGTGCGGCAAAAACGGGCAGTATATGAGAACCTTCTGCCGTTTTTATAAAATGAATAACCAATATAGCATTGACTAATCCTAACAACATGGCCCCGGTATCGCCCATAAATATTTTAGCAGGCGATAAATTAAAACGTAAAAAAGCAACTAATGCACCTGACATGCATATTCCCATTAATGCGTATAACCAGTCATTGTTCAAATAAAAGAATATTGAAAAAATGGTGCATGTAATTAAACCAATAGATGCAGCTAAACCATCAACCCCATCAATTAAGTTAAATGAATTCATTACTACAATAATGGTGAACATGGTTAATGGGTAACTAAAAACAGGTGGTATAATACCAATATTTAAAAAGCCGTGCATATCATCAATCAGCAATTTGCTTTTGTACATTAAGATGATGGCTACAGCTAATTGACCTAAAAACTTTTTTAATGGCGTAATAACCAAAATATCATCTTTTACGCCAAAAAAGAATACAACGACAAAAGCAGCAATATAATAAGGGAAACTATGACCACGCGGGGCTACATCGCTCAGTAACAAAAAAGCAATTAAAAATCCTGCAAAAATACCTACCCCCCCCAATGACGGAATAGGCGAAGCGTGCACCTTTCTATCGTCGGGTACATCGTATAATTTTTTCATCTTTGCAATTTGTATAATCGCAGGGATTGCAAGTAGTGTAATAACAAACGCCAATATTCCCCCTATAAATATTTTCTCCATGTAGGATTTTTTTCGAATGAGTAATCAAGTTTGAGGGGTAGAATTACGAAGGCAATATAAACGTTTTTTTTAAATCTTTAACATTTATCGATAAAAAGCCTAAAAAAATCAATTTCTCATAACATTAGCGGCTGTAATGCTAATAGTATTTAAATATCAATTATCTTGCCAATTCAAAATTTTAGACTATGGAAGATGTAGCTACTTTAGAAAAAACAGCCTCACAAGTAAGAAGAGATATATTACGCATGGTTCATGCGGTACAAAGCGGGCACCCCGGAGGTTCTTTAGGATGTGCTGATTTTATGACTGCACTTTACTTCAACATTATGGATGTACGCATCCCTTTTAATATGGACGGTATTGGAGAAGATGTTTTCTTTTTATCGAATGGACACATATCACCTGTATTTTACAGCGTTTTAGCCCGTAAGGGTTATTTTGATTTAAAAGAATTAAATACATTCAGAAAAATCAATTCACGCCTGCAAGGGCACCCTACTACGCACGAACATTTACCGGGTGTAAGGGTTGCCAGTGGTTCATTGGGACAAGGAATGAGTGTAGCCATTGGTGCAGCACTTTCTAAAAAATTAAACGGTGACAAACATTTGGTATTTTCATTACATGGCGACGGTGAATTAGAAGAAGGCCAAAATTGGGAGGCAATTATGTTTGCAGCCCATCATAAAGTAGATAATTTAATTGCTACCGTTGATTATAATGGCCAACAAATTGATGGACCTACCAGTGTAGTAATGAATTTAGAAAGCTTAAAAGCTAAATTTGAAGCTTTTAACTGGCATGTATTAGAAATGAATGGTAATGATATGGATGAAGTAGTAGCAGTTTTGAATAAAGCCAAACAATTAACCGGCCAAGGGAAACCCATTTGTATTTTGATGAAAACAGTTATGGGTAAAGGGGTAAACTTTATGGAAGGACACCATGAATGGCACGGCATAGCACCTAGTGATGCACAATTAGCAGATGCTTTAAACCAATTGCCTGAAACATTGGGTGATTATTAATTTTAGGAATATATTTTTGGGTGAAGCCGGATTGAATGTCCGGCTTTTTTATTATTCGGAAATAGTTTAGCTTCTTAATGATAATTTTTCTTTTCCTGCTTTGAACGCCGGGAACCAGGCTGCCAGTAAAGCAATAACAAATACGGTTGCTATAACCAACACAAAATCGCCTAAAGCTAATTTAACCGGGTAATAATCAATGATAAATGTTCCGCCTCCCAAGCTAACCAAATGAAACTTTATTTGAATATAACAAATAATTAATGCCAATATCATTCCTGCCCCACCCCCAACAGCAGCCAATAAAAAACCTTCCGTTAAAAATATTTTTTGAATTAAGCCATCTGAAGCTCCCAATGCTTTTAAAACGGTAATGTCTTTTTGTTTTTCAAGTACCAACATAGTTAATGCACCAATCATGTTAAATGCTGCTATGATAAGAATGATGGATAAAATTCCATAAATAACCCACTTCTCCACCTCCATTACAGTGTACAAACTTTCATTTTGTTGATAACGTGTTTGTACCTTAAAACTGTTTCCCAGCAAATGCTGTAATTCAGTTTGAACTTGTTGCGTATTAGCATTTTTGGTTAACTTAATTTCAACGGCACTAAAAGTATTTGCATCCATATTCAACATATACTTTACAAAAGCCAAATTGGTAAATACATATTTGTTATCAAAATCTTCCTGAATCATAAAGGTACCGGCGGGCATTGCATTGTATGAGTATAACCCCTCTGCAGAAAGCATATTAGCAGATTGCCTGTTGGGCATGTACAAGGTTACCGGGTATAAACTTTTTTCTACATCTAAGCCCAAAGCATTTTCAATACCCGCACCTACTACTAACTGTGGCTTTTGTAAGGTACCTAAATTAAAACTGCCACGTATTAAATGTGTTTGTACCGGATTAACATGCGTAAAACTGCTATCAACGCCTTTTACAAATACAATAGATTGATTATCACCATTTACCAATAAAGCTTTTTCTTCAGCAGTTAAGCTATAAAATGCAACACCACCGGTATTTTGTATTTGCTGAATTTGTTTAGGTGTTAACACAAAGGTTTTACCCACTTGCGGTGTTATGCGTAAGTCGGCATAAAAATCGGCATATAAACCCTTTACTAAATCTTCAAAGCCATTAAATACACTTAATACAATAATTAATGCAGCTGTACCCACCATTATTGCAGATATACTAATCCAAGCAATAAGGGTAATGGCATTAGTAGATTTTTTTGAAGTAAAATAGCGCCGAGCAAATAAAAAATTCAAGTGTTACAATTTTCAAAGTTGGGCAATAGCAGTAGGCTATGAACCGGAATCAGGTTTTTTAGCAGCATTTATTTGTTTAAAAATTTCTTCCATTTTAAAAACATGATCTAAAGTATCATCTAAATAAAAATGCAATACAGGTATTCGCCTTAGCTGATGTTTTACCTTTTCGGCCAAATGCTTTTTAATTTCCCAAGCCCGGTCTTCAATACGTTTCATGGCAGCTGCGGGTTGGTCAATTTTAAATAAGCTAATATAAATCCTGGCTTCTAACAAATCGGGCGTAACCTTTACATTTGAAATAGAAACCATTCCCCCCTCAATCATATTTAGGCCTAAATGCATAAAAATATCGTTGAGTGTTTCTTGCAATACTGCTGCAACCTGTTTCTGACGTTTTCCTTCCTGCATAATCTTTAAGGTTTATTTGGAGGTAAATTTAGTTACTTTGCGGCTTTGTTATTGTAATTTATATATGAAGCGATTTTCCCGAATTTTATTTTACCTGAAATCACAGAAACAAAACATTGTTTTATATGTTATTTTTAACCTTCTATCCATTGTATTCTCGCTGGTTTCACTAGCCATGTTAGCCCCTTTTTTGCAACTGTTGTTTGGAAAAGAAAAATTAATTGACTTAAAACCCAATTTTTCTTTTAGTGCCAGTGGCATTTTAGAATATTTAAAATACATATTAAGCCAATTGATTAAGACGCACAGCGAAATGTATGCTCTGGCTTTTATTTGCCTGGTGGTAATTGTTTCAATTTTTTTAAAAAATCTGTTCATTTATTTATCATACCGCTCATTAACGCCCATGCGTAATTATGTAATGACGAAATTAAGAGCTGATTTATTTTCAAAAATTCTGATTTTACCCATTGGTTATTTTACAGAACAACGCAAGGGCGATATTATAAGCCGTATGAGCAACGATGCCAATGAAATTGAATGGAGCATTATTGGCACGTTAGAGGGTTTGGTAAAAGACCCTTTAAATATTATTATTATTTTAGTTACACTTATTTTTTTAAGCCCTGCATTATCATTGTTTTTATTGGTTTTGTTGCCTTTAACGGGGTTTATCATTGGCCGAGTAAGCCGAAGCTTAAAGAAACAGTCAACCCACTCACAGGAAATACAAGGCTCACTGATGAGCATTTTGGATGAAACACTGGGCGGTTTAAGAATTATTAAAGCATTTAATGCTGAGAAAATTATTGGCAACAAATTTTTTAGCACCAATAACAAATTAAATGAAATAAGAAATAAAATGAATTTTCGACGTGATTTAGCCTCACCCATGTCGGAATTTTTAGGTGTAATTGTATTGTGTTGCATTTTATGGTTTGGCGGCCGCCTTGTATTGGGCAGCAAAACCTTCTTACAACCCGACGCATTTATTACTTACATATTATTTTTTACACAAATTATTAATCCTGCAAAATCATTATCTACTGCATTCTATAATGCGCAGCGCGGAAGTTCTGCCATACAAAGAATTGAAGAAATTTTAAAAGCACCCGTAACCATAAGTGAACCGGATAATGCTGTTGTATTTAATGAGTTTAAACAAGCTATTGAATTTAAAAATGTTAGCTTTAGTTATGATGAATATTCAACCCTGCGGAATATTAATTTAACAATACGCAAAGGGAGTACCGTTGCCATAGTTGGAAGTAGCGGCGCAGGAAAAAGTACATTTGCTGACTTAATACCTCGCTTTTTAGATGTAAATGATGGCGAACTTTTAATTGATGGCATTAATATTAAAAATTACGATTTAACAAGTCTTCGAAATCATATTGGCATTGTAACGCAAGAGCCTATTTTATTCAATGATACCATTGCCAATAATATAGCTTTAGGAAGTGAAAACGCCACCCGAGAACAAATTATTCAGGCAGCTAAAATTGCCAACGCACATGATTTTATTTTACAAAAAGAAAATGGTTATGATACCAATGTGGGCGATAGAGGCAATAAACTGAGCGGTGGCGAAAAACAACGAATTACCATTGCTCGTGCTATTTTAAGAAACCCACCTATTCTTATTTTAGATGAGGCCACTTCTTCGCTTGATACTGAAAGTGAGCGTTTAGTGCAGGATGCCATTAACCACATGATGCAAAACAGAACCAGTATTGTTATTGCACACCGCTTATCGACCGTTAAACATGCGGATGAAATTATAGTGTTAGACAAGGGCGTAATTATAGAGCGGGGTACGCATCACCAACTAATTGATTTAGAAGGAACTTATAAAAGATTGGTAACCATGCAGGAAGTGCATTAAATGAGATAGTGTTTGGCATCACTGCAAAAAAATACCAATTTCAATCTTCTTTATAAGTAGCATAAAAATACAGGCTACCTTTTTCAAAGTAGCCTGTAAAAAAATATGCGAAGATTACGCTGTGTTATTCATTACTTCCACCAGTATCGGGACCTTTTACCAAACCCAATTTTGCTTCTAAACTAAGTGTAGCATGAGGTACTGCGCGTAAACGAGCTTTATCAATTAACTTACCGGTTACACGACAAATGCCATAGGTTTTGTTTTCAATCCGCATTAAAGCTTTTTCCAAATGGTCAATATAAGTAATTTGGCGACTAGCCATTTGGCTTAATTGTTCGCGTTCCATACTCATACCCCCATCTTCCATGGTCATGTAACGGCCTTCGCTTTCATCGCCACCCAGTTCATCTTTGCGAGTGATTAATCCTTGCAAATAAGCCAACTCGCGTTTAGCGCTGTCTAACTTTTTGTTAATGAGCTCTTTAAACTCATTTAAATCCGCATCAGAGTAACGAACTATTGACTCTGCGGGTTTAGGCGCTTCAACTCTTTTTTCCAATGGTGTATAACCCGGGTTATAGGGAATACTACTTTTGGTACTGGTTTTTGGAACTTTTACTTCCTTTATAGGTTCAGCTTGTTTTTTCTTTGGCATGGGAACTGTTGCAGTTTTTGCTGTCTGCACGTGTTTAACAGGTTCTGAATAATTGTTTTCTTGCTTGGATTTTGCAGTAGCTACCACTTCCTTTTTTGCCGATTGTGCTTTTTGAGGAACTGCTGCCTTTTTTTCCGGTGCAGTTGGCTTTTTAGCTGCAGCAACAGCTTTTTTAGCCGGTGCTGCTTTTTTAGCAACAGCAGCCTTTTTGGCAGGTGCAGAGGCCTTTTTAGCCGGTGCTGCTTTTTTAGCCGGTGCTGCTTTTTTTGTTACTACACTGGCTTTTTTGGCCGGAGCCGCCTTTTTTACCGCCTTTGCGGCAGGTTTTGCTGTTTTTTTAGGCGCAGTTTTTTTGGTAGCCATACTTTTTATCCTTTTTTGGTTACTGCCAGTTTTAGCATTTCACCATTAATTTCAACTGATACCCCATCTTGCAAATCGGATACCCATTGAATGGAATCTGCCAAAATTTCGCGGCAAATATAATCGTTAAATTGAATTATGGAAGGCTTTAATGAGGCATTTTCCATAATGTGTACGAATATACGGTCTGTTAATTCAAATTCATTGTCTTTTCTTAAATTTTGAATACGATTTACCAATTCACGGGCATTTCCTTCTTTTTCCAACTCGGGGGTAACCGTAATATCTAAGGCTACGGTGAGGGTTCCTTTAGAAGCTACACTCCAACCGGGTATATCCTCTGCCAAAATTTCAACTTCAGATAAAGAAACCGGCACCTCTTCCTCATCTATTTGTATGTTAATGGCGCCATTTTGCTCCAGTAAACTAATTTGATGTTGATTTAATTGACTAATTATTGCAGCAGCCTGTTTCATTTTGCTGCCCATTTTAGCACCTAGCGCTTTAAAATTAGGTTTTACCTTTTTCTTAATTATTCCTTCCGTATCCGTTAAAAACTCAATTTCCTTAACATTCACTTCCGCTTTGATTAAATCCGTCATTTTTGCCAACTGCGTTTGCATGTTTGCATTTAATACAGGGATCATTACTTTTTGCAATGGCTGCCTTACTTTAATGTTTACCTTTTTACGGATAGATAGCACCAATGAACTTACATCTTGCGCCAATTGCATTCTTTCCTCCAATAAGGCATCAATGCACGCTGAATTGGGTTTAGGAAAATTGGTATGATGTACAGACTGTACATTATATCTTTTGGTAACAGCATTCAGATTACAGAAAATTGCATCACTGAAGAAGGGTGATATAGGTGCCATTAACTGCACAATTGTTTCCAAACATTCATACAAAGTTTGGTAAGCGCTTATTTTATCTGTTTCATATTCTCCTTTCCAAAATCTTCTTCTGCACAAACGCACATACCAATTACTTAGCTGTTCATTTACAAAATCTTCAATAGCTCGACCGGCAATAGTGGGTTCAAAATCGTTAAACGCATCCGTAACCTTTTGAATAAGGGAATGCAAAGAAGATAAAATCCATCTGTCAATTTCAGGCCTATCAGCCACCGGAATATAAGCTTCCTGAAAAGCAAATCCATCTACATTGGCATATAGTACAAAGAACTGATAAGTATTATATAAGGTTCCAAAGAATTTACGCTGAACTTCTTTAATACCTTCCAAATCAAATTTCAAATTATCCCAAGGTGAGGCATTGGTAATTAAATACCAGCGGGTAGCGTCGGCACCAAATTGTTCAATGGTATCAAAAGGATTCACCACATTACCCAAGCGCTTACTCATTTTATTGCCATTCTTATCTAATACCAACCCATTGGATACTACGTTTTTATAAGCAACACTATCGAACAGCATTACCGCTAATGCATGTAAGGTATAAAACCATCCACGGGTTTGGTCAACTCCTTCGGCAATAAAATCGGCGGGAAAGGCACTGCCTTTATCAATAAAATCTTTGTTTTCGAAAGGATAATGCCATTGTGCATAGGGCATGGCACCACTATCAAACCAAACATCCACCAAATCGGGCACCCTTTTCATGGGCTTTCCCGAAGGGCTTACCAAAACAATTTCATCTACATAAGGCTTATGTAAATCTAAAATACCCTGGTGTAGGTAATGTTGGTTAATATTTCCACCTAAAACCTCATTGGCTTTTTTAATAGCGTTGTTTAATTCTTCAACAGAACCAATGCAAATTTCTTCGCTACCATCTTCAGTTCGCCAAATGGGCAAAGGGGTACCCCAATAGCGGCTGCGGCTTAAGTTCCAGTCAACCATATTTTCTAACCAGTTACCAAAACGACCTTCTCCTGTGCTTTTGGGTTTCCAGTTAATGGTTTTATTTAATTCAACCATTCTATCTTTTAATGCAGTGGTTTTAATAAACCAGGCATCTAAAGGATAATAAAGAATGGGTTTATCGGTGCGCCAACAGTGGGGATAGCTATGTTCATATTTTTCAACCTTAAAGGCTCGATTTTCTTTTTTCAGTTTAACACATATATCCACATTTACGTCTTGGTAATTGGGATCATCGGTATAATTTTTTACATAACGACCACTAAATTCGCCTAACCCATCTACAAATTTGCCCTGTTTGTCAACCAAGGTTAATATACCTATGCCATATTTCTTACCCACTTTAAAGTCGTCGGCGCCAAAAGCAGGGGCAATATGCACAATGCCGGTACCGTCATCGGTAGTAACAAAATCGCCCAGCATTACCCTAAATGGATTTCCACCGGATAAGGCAGGTTGATTGGCCTCATAAGGCATTAATTGTTCATAACGGCAATTCTCCAATTGGCTGCCTTTAAATTGCGCCAATTGCTGCCAGGGAATCATTTTATCGTTAGGCGTATAAGCGGCAAAATCGCCGTTTTCGGCTTCAGGTTTAAAATATTTGTGCACTAAATCTTTGGCCAATACCACGTTAATGGGCAAATGGGTATAGGGATTAAAGGTTTTAATAAGTACATAATCTACATTGGCTGCAACAGCCAAACCCAGGTTGGATGGTAATGTCCAAGGTGTGGTTGTCCATGCTAAAAAGAAAAACTCATCGCCATGTAAAAGTTGATGAATAAAAGCAGATTGTTCATCTTGTACGGCTCTAAACATGGCCACACAACTGGTATCTTTTACATCTTTATAAGTACCCGGCTGATTCAATTCATGTGAACTAAGGCCTGTACCAGCCGCCGGTGAATAGGGTTGAATGCTTACACTTTGGTATAGTAAGCCTTTTTTATACAATTGCGCCAATAACCACCAAAGGGTTTCTACGTACTTATTATCGAAAGTAATGTAGGGGTCGTTCAAATCAACCCAATAGCCCATTTTAGTGGTAATTTCATCCCATTTATCTTTATAGCGTAAAACCGCTTCACGGCATTTTTGGTTATAGTCTTCAATTGAAATTTTCTTACCAATATCCTCTTTAGTAATACCTAATTCTTTTTCTACACCCAATTCAACAGGAAGCCCATGCGTATCCCAGCCTCCTTTGCGTTTAACTTGAAAGCCCTGCATGGTTTTGTAACGACAAACCAAATCTTTTAATGTACGCGAAATAACATGGTGAATACCCGGCATTCCGTTTGCACTGGGTGGCCCCTCATAAAACACAAAGGGCTGTGCCCCTTCCCGTAAGGTTACGCTTTTTTCAAATGCTTGTTCCTGTTGCCAACGCAGCAAAATTTCTTTTTCAATAGAGGGTAAATGCAATGTCTGAAATTCGCGATAGGTATTGCTCATAAATTTGAAAACTAAGAATACGGTTTTAAAAGTTGCGAAGGTAAGGAATAAGCGCCTGAGTTAGGCCTTCCCTTTACATTCATTTGAATAGAAATGACATTCGCCAAACAACGTTATTTTGAGTAAACTTTTTCGCCGGAAATGAAAGTTTGCAACACTTTTGTTTGCAATACTTGCTGCCAGGGAATTTGCATTAAATCTTTGTCAAGCACTATAAAGTCGGCTTTTTTACCCGGTTCTAAACTTCCGGTTTCATTCTCTAAAAAACCGGCTTTAGCAGCCCAAATAGTCATTCCTCTTATAGCTTCTTGGCGCGTAAGTGCATTTTGTGGTTGAAAACCACCTGCAGGGAATCCGGTACTATCAACCCTAAATACCGCAGCTAAAAAGGTTTTAAACGGCGATATATCTTCCACCGGAAAATCGGTACCTAAAGGCAACCATCCGTTTTGTTCTAAAAGGGCTTTATTGGCATAAGCTGAATTTATTCGCTGTTTACCCAAACGGCTTTCCGCCCAATACATATCGCTGGTGGCATGTGTAGGCTGTACGGAAGGCACAATAGAGGCCTGACCAAACCATGCTATGTCATTAGGATTTACGATTTGTGCATGTTCAATACGCCAACGTTTATCGTTTTTACCCTGCAAATATTTATTATAGATTTTCAGCATTACGCGGTTGGCAGAATCGCCAATAGCATGGGTACACATTTGAAAATTAGTTTTGCTAAGTATAGCTGCCATTGAATCAAAATGTTGCTGACTGCTTAACAAAAAGCCATACCAACCTGGCTTATCGGAATAAGGTTGTAAAAGACAGGCACCGCGACTTCCTAAGGCTCCATCTGCATAAAATTTAAATCCATTTACGAATAAGCGATCCGTTTTGTAGGGGCCTTTGGGTAAAAAGTAATCATAATTTTCTTTTTTATCGCTAAGCATAACGTATAGCTGCATTTTGAGTACGCCGGCTTTTTGCAAACTATCAATTCGTAACACATCTTTATAGCTAAGTCCACAGTCGGTAACGGTAGTTAAGCCTTGTGCAAAACAGTTTTTTTGCGCAGCTTGCAGACGTGCAGAAAAATCTTGAGCAGATAGTGGTGGCATTACCGCTAAAACCGGCTTTTGAGCATTATCAATTAATACCCCGGTAAGTTTACCGTTAAACATTTCAAAACTTCCACCTTCAATTTTTTGGCCCGGTTTTAATTGGGCTAACTGCATTGCTTTTTCATTAATAATAGCCGCATGCCCATCAACCCTTGTTAAAAAAACAGGTGTATTTGGAAACAGTTGATTGAGTTTTTCTACTGAATTGGGAAATGCCTTTCCGGGCCATTTATTTTGGTCCCAACCCCTGCCTAAAATCCAAGGTTCATTGGGATGCAAGGCAGCAAAACTTTTTAAACGCTCCAATACTTCTTCAAAACTAGTGGTATTGCGTAAATCGGCAGTAAATAGTTCTTGGCCATAACCTACAAAATGTGCATGTGCATCAATGAAACCGGGAAAAATAGTATTGCCATTTTCATTCAACATTTCCTTTGCATTGTAATGTTGCAAAATGGAATCATTGGTTCCTATGGCCACAATTTTACCTTGTTGAATAGCCATGGCTTGGGCAGTATCAAATTGTGTATTTACCGTATAGATGTGGGCATTGTAAACAATGGTATCAACCTGCTTTTTAGACTGACAGGCCAAAAACAAACAGGTGGCAGGCAATATTTTAAACAAATGTCGCATAGCAATTAGTTGATTGAATGAACATTGAAGTTAAAAATTTATTGCAAGATGCTGACAGCTATTTTAACCAAATGCATGAAGGTTATGATTTTAATCATTTTACAGGCGATGACTGCATTTTAGCTTTGTGAAAATTTATTACTATGCAGGTAAATCAACATTTATTGGAAAAGTACAATGTACCTGTGCCCCGTTACACCAGCTACCCGACTATTCCATTTTGGAACGAAACCATTGAAGTAAAGCAATGGGAAAATTTGGTGCGTAACAAATTTTCAAATGAAACTAACGGTATTAGTTTATACATTCATTTACCCTTTTGCGAATCATTATGCACGTATTGCGGATGCAATAAAAAAATTACAACTAACCATCAGGTTGAAGGTGAATATTTAGCAGCGGTTTTAAAAGAATGGCAATTGTATTTAAACTTAATGGAAGAAAGACCTGTTTTACGTGAACTGCATTTAGGAGGCGGTACCCCAACATTTTTCTCACCGGAAAATTTGTATCGACTCATTCATTCCATATTACAAACAGTGAAGGTGCACCCCGATCACGAATTTGGATTTGAGGGACATCCCAACAACACAACATTTGAACATTTAAAAACCTTATTTGAATTAGGTTTTAGGCGTGTTAGTTATGGCATTCAAGATCACAACCCAAAAGTACAAGCTATTATTAACCGCATACAACCCATTGAAAATGTAAAGAAAGCTGTTGAAATGGCCCGCAGCATTGGTTACAACTCAGTAAACTTCGATTTAATTTATGGTTTACCGCTTCAAACTGTTGAAAGCATGCGTACAACCATTGAGCAAACAATAGCTTTACAACCCGACCGTATTGCATTTTACAGCTATGCACATGTTCCATGGACCAGTAAAGGCCAACGACTATTTGACGAACACGATTTACCAAATGCTGCTACTAAAATGCAACTGTATCAATTAGGGAAAGAAATGTTTAGTAAGGCGGGGTATATTGATATTGGAATGGACCACTTTGCTTTACCCACCGATTCATTATACCAGGCACAATTAAACAAAAAATTGCATAGAAACTTTATGGGCTACACCACCCAACAAACGCAATCTATGATTGGATTGGGTGTATCAGCCATTAGTGATATTGGGGATGCTTTTGCACAAAATGAAAAAACATTACACAATTACTATGAAGCAGTATGCAATAGTACTTTAGCCGTAAGTAAAGGCATTGTATTAACCAATGAAGACATGCACTTTAAAAAATACATTTTGGATATCAGTTGTAATGGCCAAACTATTTTAAATGAAAAAGATGAGGGTATTATCAGCAAATTTGTATTGCCGGAATTAGAAAAATTGGAATTAGACAATTTAATTGAACTAGATGAAAATGTTTTAACGGTAACGCCTTTAGGTAAACATTTTATTAGAAATATTTGTAGCGCTTTTGATATTCGTTTAGCCCGCAACCATATACACAATAATCAACAACATGCACAGTTCAGCAAAGCTATATAACTAAAAGGTTTTAGGCACTGAAGGATTGGTAATAATAACAAAGTCGGCTAAATTTTGGAATTGTTTCCAATCAGGATGTTCAAATTGCGCATCACTAAAACAGCTGATATTCATCATTTTCAGTTTGGGGGCCAAGGCCTGCAAACGTGCATAAGTACCTAATTTATCGTCACTATGAAAGCGGCCATTTACTTGAAAAATGGTGAATGATTTGTGCTTCTTCCAAAACCGATAAATGCTGTTTGCCATGGTTGCATCCCACAAATTTTGAGCATCAAACATATTTTGATTAAACTGTTCATGTCCACCCATAATCTTTTCGAATTTTTGTTGATAAGCTTGTTGAGCTTCCGTAAAAGGCAGAGGCGGCAAATAAGATTTTGAAAGTTTATCTAATTGCATTAATGATGCCACACCGTTTTGATGCACCATATTTACATACCTACGGGGTGCATTGGCTGCAATTACCGGCAAATGATACAGTTTTGCCGTTTCAATCATCGGTCTATAATCTGCATAATTATTCCAAGGTCGGGCACTGGCCAAAAATTGTTTTTCGCTAATGTAGCCGGCAACATATTCATTTAAAGGAGCTTGACAATCGGTTTCAAACATTTCTAATGAAAGCGCTACAGGCTTATTGCTTTGCACTAAAGCTTTCAGTAAAGTATCTTCTAAATAATGTGCTACTGCATCATTATGGTCTTCACCAAAAAAAACTACTTGCGCTTTTTGCAAATGACTTATTAACTCAGATAATTGAATGGTTTTATGTTGCGCAGCATCATATATCATGTAATGATTAGTCATATTACTTTGTGCCAATAACATTGTTTGAAATAGCAGACATAATGTGAATAATGCAATTAATTTTTTTAGCATAAAATTTAATTTTTACGCAATAGTTTATAAATTTTAATTGCAGTCAACAACACTATCAACAAGGCTATCAATGCAACAAAACCCCACAATAAACTAATGCTTTGTTTTACGGTTGCCAAAAAAACTATGGCAAACAAAAAAAGAGTGGCCACTTCATTCCAAATTCGCAATTGCTGCGAAGTGTATGCATAAATACCTTTTAATTCCTGATTAACAATTTTTTGTAATGAAAAATGATAAGCATACAATAAAACAACAAAAATTAATTTAATAAGCAGCCATCTTCCTTCGGGTAAAAAAATTACACTGTAATAGTTACTTGAAATTAATACACTAATGCCTAATATTAAGGTTATTATGGCAGATGGCCAGGTAATTCCATACCACAATCGGCGCATCATTATTTCAAATTGTTTGCGCAAAATAATACGTTCCATTTCAGGTTTTTCACCGGCTTCAGTGGCATATATAAATAACCTGGGCATATAAAAAAGACCGGCAAACCAGGTAACCACAAAAATAATATGAGCAGCTTTTAAGTATAAATACATGGAATTAAAGATACGTTTTAATGCAACAACATTTCAGTATCGCCTTGGTTAAATTGGTTAATCCATTTACTTATAACAGATACCCACATTGGGTGAACATTTAAGCAAGGAATAGTGGTGTAACTTTCACCACCCGCTTGTAAAAATGTTTCTTTGCCCCGCTCTGCAATTTCCTCTAATGTTTCTAAACAATCACTTACAAATGCAGGACATAATACCAGCAACTTTTTAATTCCCCTTTTAGGAAAAACTTCTAACTGTTTATCCGTAAAAGGCTGCAACCATCCTTTTCCCAGACGCGACTGAAAAGCAACGCTATATTTATTTTCAGGTATTTGCAAAGCCTTTGTTACCAATCGGGTAGTTTCAAAAACCTGATGCCGATAGCATGTTTTATGTGCTTCAGAAGGCACATTACAACAATTATCTACTTTCAGGCAATGGCATCCCGTTGTATCGCTTTTACGAATATGTCTTTCCGGAACACCATGATAGCTAAAAAGTATATGATCATAGTCTAATTGTAAATAGGGTTGAATGCTGGAAGCTAATGCCTGAATGTATTCGGGATGATTATAATAAGGTTGAATGGTTTGTAATTGAAATGTATAGCCATTTTTCCGATGTACTTCCTTCATATATTCTACCGCAGTTTCATAACTACTCATGGCGTAATGCGGGTATAAAGGAAATAAAAGTACCTCTTCAATATCGGGGCTTTGTTGCAATAAAGCCTGATATGCCGCTTCGGGTGTTGGATTCCCGTAACGCATGGCAATGGTTACCGGCACATGTACAGTTTGCTGAACAGCCTGTTGTAATTGATGGGTTAAAACAATGAGTGGTGAGCCTTCTTTAGTCCAAATAGTTTTATAAGCCTCAGCCGACTTGGGTGCACGAAAAGGAACTATAATTCCGTTAATTAATAAAAATCGAGATAAATAGGGCATATCAATCACCCTTTCATCCATTAAAAATTCTTTCAAATATTTCTTAACATCGCTTACTGAAGTTGAATCGGGCGAACCCAAATTCATTAATATAACACCTCTTTTTTTTGCTTCCATACTATTTTAATATTGGCAAATGTATTATTTCAAAAATTGTTTTCAACTATAGAACCCAATAACATTTAGGGCAATCAACAAAACATTTTTTATTTGGTTTGAAAAAACCTTAAAAAGGGGCAGTAAAACCTGAAATGAGGAAAGAAACAAGTAAAATGACAATTAAATGACAAAGACATGACTTAAGTCATACATTTCTGCCATCTATCCGAGATACTTTTGCGTAAGTATTTAGACCAATATTTAAGAACAACAGATGATGAATCTTTCCAACTTTTTTGCAATAGGCATTAACTACAAAAAAAATGATGCTTCCGTTAGAGGGCAGTTTGCCATTAGCACAGAACAATATGCCGCTATTTTGCAAAAAGCAGTTGATTACGCTATAAAAGAACTGGTAATTTTAAGCACTTGCAATCGTACAGAAATATACGGCATAGCTCAACAACCGGAAGACTTAATTCACTTGCTTTGTAGTGAAACCATTGGCAGTGAAGCCCTTTTTATGGAACGCTGCTACATCAAACAAGGTAAAGAAGCTATTCACCACATTTTTACAGTGAGCGCCGGGTTAGACTCTCAAATTTTAGGCGACTATGAAATTGTTGGCCAAATGAAACTGGCTGTAAAATTTGCCAAAGAAAAAGGCTTTGTAGGTTCATTTTTAGAAAGACTTTTCAATACGGTATTACAATCATCCAAAACCATTAAAAATCAAACGGCATTAAGTGGCGGAACTGTATCTGTTTCATTTGCTGCTATACAATATTTAAAAGAGCACCTTCAAGATATTCCCAATAAAAATATTTTGTTGATTGGTACAGGAAAAATTGGCAAAAACACTTGTAAAAATTTAATTGATTATTTAAATACTACCAATATTACCCTCATCAATCGTACCAATGAAAAAGCCATTGAGTTAGCAAATGAGTTAGGTATTGGTACTGCCAACTTTCATCACCTTCCTTCTTTAGTTGACAAAGCCGATGTTATTATTGTGGCTACTAATTCAGAAACACCCATTCTTTATAAAGAAAACTTTGAACACTCAGGCAAAAAAATTCTGATTGACTTATCTATTCCAAACAATATTGATCCTAATACTGCTCAGTTATCGCATATAGCATTAGTAAACGTTGATGATCTTGCTAAAATTAATGATGCAACTTTACAAATGCGCCAAGCTGAAGTGCCCAAAGCACTTGCCATAATTCAGGAATTTGAGGCAGAGTTTATGGAATGGTTAGATAGTAGAAAATTTGTACCGGTAATTAAAGCCGTAAAGAAGAAATTAGAGGACATGAACAACTGCGAAATGTTTCATGCAGTGTATGCAACAAAACAACATCAAACTTCTACGGATGAAGCAGTACAAAAAGCAGTAAAGAATATGGCAGTAAAATTGCGAACCCAGTATCAACCGGGCTGCAATTTTATAGAAGCCATCAATGATTTTATTACCATTAGCAGTAATTGATTTTATTTACATCATGGCAATTATTAAAATTGGAACCAGAGAAAGCCAATTAGCCGTATGGCAAGCTACACTGGTTCAAACATTATTGGCACAACACCAGGTTAAAAGTGAATTACATTATATTAAAAGCGATGGCGATATTGATTTAGTTACACCACTGTATGCACTTGGTGTACAGGGTGTTTTTACAAAAACTTTAGATGCAGCATTATTAAGTAAAAAAATTGACATTGCTGTTCATTCTATGAAAGATGTACCTACGCAATTAGCAAAAGGTATTGTACAAGCCGCCGTATTACCCCGTGCTTCTTTTAATGATATTCTCGTTTATAAAAATGATACAAATTTTTTAGAAAACACACAATCATCCGCAGTTATAGCTACCAGCAGCATACGCCGAAAAGCACAATGGCTGCACCGTTACCCAAACCATACTATTGAAAATTTAAGAGGTAATGTAAATACACGTTTACAAAAAGTGGCTAACAGTGAATGGCATGGCGCCATATTTGCGGCTGCAGGCTTGGAAAGAATTAATTTAAGGCCCGAAAAATCCATAGACTTAACCTGGATGCTACCTGCTCCGGCTCAAGGTGCAATTGTGGTTGTTTGCAGGGAAGAAGATATTGCTACCTACCAAATGATTCATGCAATTAATGATGCACCTACTGAACTTTGCACAAAAATTGAACGCGATTTTTTACAAACATTAATGGGTGGATGTTCCACACCTATTAGTGCTTTAGCAACATGTACAGACAAGGAAGTGATTTTTAAAGGAAATATTACCGGTACCGATGGTAAACTTCAATACAACATTGAAAAACGTGCAGCAATTAATTTGGCAAAAAATTTAGGGGTTGAGGCTGCCAATGAATTATTACTAACCGATGCTAAAATGTTGATAGAATCTATTAAAAATGCAAAATAATAATACGATACAGGTTTTATGTACGCGGCCATTAGACACACTTTTGGTTACGAATGCATTTAACAGAGGTATAAGCATTGATACTATACCTTTTATTGAAACCATCCCCTTAGCCGATGAGGACATTTCAAATACCATTAACGACCTGGCACAAAAAAAAATTACGGCCATTTTTACTAGCATGAATGCAGTTGATGCAGTTACGGCTCGCTTAAATCATGTGCCCAAATGGGATATTTTTTGTTTAGGTGGAGTTACAAAAGAGAAAGTGTTACAATTTTTTGGCGAAAAACATTTTAAAGCAAGTGCAAAAAGTGCAGGGTTACTTGCAGAAAAAATTATTGAACACAAACCGGAAAATCAGCTAGTATTTTTTTGTGGCGATCAACGCATGGATGAACTGCCTGAAACCTTAGCCGTTAATGGCTTTCCAACGCAACAAGTGGTGGTATATAAAACCATTCAAACACCGGTTGAAACCTCAAAAAATTATCAAGGCATTGTATTTTTTAGCCCCAGTGCAGTACATAGTTTCTTCTCCGTAAATACCATACCGTTATCAACGGTTTTATTTGCTATTGGAAAAACTACCGCTGCCACCATTCAAACCTATGTTCAAAATAAAATTATTACCAGCGAATGGCCCGGTAAAGAACAAATGATTGATGTGGTATTAAACTATTTTAAACCTATTAACATTAATACATGAGTGTAATAAAAAACGATTTAATTCTAAGAACATTACGAGGTGAAAAAACTGAAAGAGTGCCTGTTTGGATGATGCGACAAGCAGGTAGATATTTACCTGAATACATGGAATTGCGAAGAAAGTACGGTTTTTTTGAACGCTGCCAAACACCGGAATTAGCTTGTGAAATTACTTTACAACCTGTTGATATTATTGGCGTTGATGCGGCTATTTTATTCTCGGATATTTTAGTTGTACCACAAGCAATGGGACTTGAAGTACAATTAATTGAAAGCAAAGGACCTATATTACCCAACCCCATTCAAACTAGTAATGATTTACAAAGAATACATATACCCGATGTACATGAATCATTAGGCTATGTATTTAAAGCCATTGAGTTAATTAAGAAAGAACTTAATGGACGAGTACCTTTAATTGGTTTTGCCGGAGCGCCCTGGACATTGTTGTGCTATATGGTACAAGGAAAAGGTTCAAAAACATTTGATGAAGCAAAAGCCTTTTGCTACCAACAACCACAACTGGCACACCAACTTTTACAAATGATTACCGATACCACCATTGCCTACTTACAACAACAAATTGCAGCCGGTGCCGATACGGTTCAAGTATTTGATAGCTGGGGCGGATTATTAAGCAAAGCTGATTTCGAAACCTACTCACTACCCTATTTGGAACAAATTGTAAAAGCCATACAACCCATTGCACCCGTTATTTTATTTGCAAAAGGTGCATGGTATAGCTTAACTGAAATGGCAAACACCGGTGCTGCAGCTTTGGGTATTGATTGGTGTACGCCACCCAACATGGCAAGAAAATTAGCAGGAGAAAAAATTACCCTTCAAGGCAATTTCGATCCCGCAAAACTTTTATCACCTATTCCGGAAATAAAGAAAGAAGTGAAGAATATGTTACAAGCATTTGGTGGCCAACATCATATTGCCAACTTAGGACATGGCATTTTACCGAATGTACCGGTTGACCATGCCAAAGCTTTTGTTGATACCGTAAAAGAATGGCAGCCTAATTAATGTTTAATGCTTTGCACATGAGTAGCAATAACAATTTTAAAAATGAGTGGATTGATTTTATTCACAATTTGCAAGACACTATTTGCCGTGCATTAGAGTTAGCTGACGGCAAAGCTAAATTCATGCAAGATGAATGGCAGCGCAAACCCGATGGAACAGGCGGTGGTGGAAAAACAAGAATAATTGCCAATGGAAATGTGTTTGAAAAAGGTGGTGTAAACACTTCTGTAGTTTATGGTAACATAACCGATGCTATGCGCAAACAATTACAAATGGATGGTGATGAATGGTTTGCTTGCGGTTTAAGTTTGGTTATTCATCCATTTAATCCATTTGTTCCTACAATACACTGTAATTATCGCTATTTTGAATTATACAAAAACAACAGCGTAGTAGATAGATGGTTTGGCGGGGGCACAGATCTTACACCCTACTACTTATTTCCAGAGGATGCAATACATTTTCATAACACTCATAAAACCGCATGTGACCAGTTTGATGATTCCTTTTATCAATCATTCAAAATAAATTGCGATAACTATTTTGTAAACACACATCGGCAAAATGAACGGAGGGGTATTGGCGGAATTTTTTATGACCACCAACGCCCCACTGAAGAAAAAAATGAACAATTTTGGTTAAACTTTGCCAAAGCTTGTGGTGAAGCCTTTATAAAAGCGTACATACCAATAGTAGAAAAAAGAAAAAACACCCACTTTTCTCCTGAACATAAGTATTGGCAAGAAATAAGACGTGGTCGCTATGTTGAATTTAATTTGTTACATGACCGCGGCACCATATTTGGATTAAAAACCAACGGAAGAACTGAAAGTATTTTAATGAGCCTGCCGCCTACCGTTAGGTTTGATTACAACTATCAACCCCAACCCGGCTCTGCCGAAGCAAATTTATTAGCGGTATGCTTACAGCCAATTGATTGGCTCAACATACAACAACCCACTTCCGTTAGTGAAGAAGAATGGGCAAAGAAAACGAACCAATGTTAACCTTTAAATACGATTTTATGTATTTACAAAAACGAAACAGAATTTTACGGAAATCAGCTGCAATTAGAAGTTTGGTAGCCGAAACCGTTTTAACACCCAATGATTTTATTGCTCCTTTATTTATACAAGAAGGCCACAATGAAAAAACCCCCATTCCTTCCATGCCCGGGTATTTTAGGAATAGTCTCGATATTACCGTTAATGAGGTAAAAGAACTCTATAATCTGGGCATTAAAAGTGTACTGCTTTTTGTGAAAGCATTAGATGAAACAAAGGATAATGAGGGTAAAGAAGCCTGGAACCCAAATGGTTTAATGCAAAGAAGCATAAAAGCCATAAAGGAATCGGTACCGGAAATGTTTGTAATGACAGATGTTGCTCTCGATCCTTATTCCATTTATGGCCATGATGGTATTGTTAAAGATGGGGAAATTGTAAACGATGAAACAGTTGATGCATTAATTAAAATGAGTGTAAGCCATGCAGTTGCAGGTGCCGATATGGTTGCACCAAGCGATATGATGGATGGAAGAATTGGTGCAATAAGAGAAGCTTTGGAAGAAAGCGGCTTTACCAAAACAGGCATTATGAGCTACAGCGCAAAATATGCTTCCTGTTTTTATGGACCATTTAGAGATGCATTAGACAGTGCTCCGGGCTTTGGCGATAAAAAAACCTATCAAATGAATTATGCCAACCGTATAGAAGCAATTAATGAAACACTACAAGATGTGGAAGAAGGAGCAGACATTGTTATGGTTAAACCTGCCATGGCTTATTTAGATATTATTCGTGAAGTAAAAAATGCAGTAACAGTTCCCGTTAGTGCCTACCATGTAAGTGGTGAATATGCCATGATTAAAGCGGCAGCAGAACGTGGTTGGCTTGACGAAAATAAAGCTATTATTGAAAGTTTAACTTCCATTAAACGTGCGGGCGCCGATTTAATTGCTACCTATTTTGCTAAACAAGCAGTTTTATTATTAAATCAATAATTCATAAAGCCATGTTTATCATTAATATAACCTACAAAGCACCTGTACAAGCAATTGACAATCACATGGAAGCACATGTGGCATTTTTGGAAAAGTATTATCAATTAGGAAAATTCATTGCTTCAGGAAGAAAAGAGCCAAGAACCGGCGGAATTATTTTGGCAATGGCTGAAAGTAAAAAAGAAATAGAAACCATTATGGCAGAAGACCCTTTCTTTACCAACAACTTGTCAGAATTCAGCATTATTGAATTTAAACCTACCAAAGCCGTGAAAGCTTTTACTGCAATGTTAGATAACTACCACTCATAAATTTTATCATATGCATATTAAGAATAGTGAGCAATTATTTCAACGCGCACAAAAAAGTATTCCGGGTGGTGTTAACTCACCTGTTCGTGCATTTAAAAGTGTGGGCGGCAATCCCATTTTCATTCAAAAAGCCAAAGGGGCATATTTGTATGATGAAGATGGAAATGCCTACATAGATTACATTGCGTCATGGGGGCCCATGATTCTTGGTCATGCCTATGAACCGGTAATAAAAGCTATTCAGGAGAAAGCTGCTTTTTCAACTTCATTCGGTGCACCTACACAACTTGAAATTGAAATGGCAGAATTAATTATCAGCATGGTACCTAATGTTGATTTAATAAGAATGGTGAGCAGTGGAACCGAGGCTTGTATGAGCGCATTACGATTAGCAAGAGGCTATACCGGCAAAAACAAATTCATAAAATTTGAAGGTTGTTATCATGGACATGCCGATGCATTTTTGGTAAAAGCAGGCAGTGGCGTAGCAACATTCAACATTCAAACCGTGCCGGGAATACCAGCTGCTGTGAGTGATGATACATTGACTTGTGCTTACAACGACTTAAATGCTGTTGAAAAATTAGTAGCCGCTCATCCCAATGAAATTGCAGCTATCATAGTTGAACCGGTTGCCGGGAATATGGGCTGCATTTTGCCGGAACAAGGATTTTTAGAAGGGCTACGTAAAATTTGTACACAGCATAACATTGTTTTAATTTTTGACGAGGTAATGACCGGTTTTAGATTAGCCGCCGGTGGAGCACAGCAACGTTTATCAATTGACGCAGATTTAATTACCTATGGTAAAGTTATTGGTGCAGGTATGCCTGTTGGTGCGTTTGGCGGCAAAAAAGAAATCATGCAACATATTGCGCCATTAGGTAATGTTTATCAGGCCGGCACTTTGAGCGGTAACCCCATTGCCATGATTGCAGGATTTACCTTATTAACTGAATTAAAAAATAACCCTGCCATATATAAAGAGCTGGATGATAAGACTACTTATTTACACAAAGGATTGGATGAAGTATTTGCAGCATCAAAAACCCCATATACCATTAACCGATTGGGTTCTATGATTAGTGTACATTTTAGCAATAAACCTGTAACTAATTTTGAAACTGCTGCCGCTGCCAATAACGATTTATTTAAAAAATATTTTCATGCCATGTTGAAGCGCGGTATTTATTTACCCCCATCACCATTTGAAAGTTGGTTTTTGAATAATGCACTTACCTATGCCGATTTAGACAAAACAATAGCAGCAAGTAAAGAAAGTTTGCAAGAGATTTTATAAAGCATTTACATACTACAACGAAAAGGCAACTACGTTAGTGACAGTTGCCTTTTTATTAAGTGTTAAAATATTTTAGGAATTATTTCAACAAATCGCAAGGTTTTAAACCGGTATGTTTTTTAAATGCAGCAGAAAAATGCGATATGGAAGAATATCCCAACAATGCTGAAACATCGGTAACGCTCAGCCCTTTTTCATACAACAAATACTTGGCATGTTCCATGCGTTGTTGTTGGTAAAAATCGAAAATGGTAGTACCAAACACCTCTTTAAAACCTTTTTTCAAGTAGCATTCATTCATGGCTACTTTTCGGCTTAATTCTTTAATAGTAATAGGTTCGCCAATGTGTTGCAGCAATAAATCGCGGGCTTTATAAATTTGTTCCTTGCCCCTATCATCTGCTAAAAATTTACAAACAAATCCTTCCTCTTTTTCTTCTACCAAACAATCTAAACTAAATAACAATAACTCATGAATCTTTGCATTCACAAAAATATTCTCCAAAACACCATTGTAAGAATGGTTTAATAAGCTGTTTAAAATACTACGCTTCTTCGGGCAAATTGGGAATACTTTAGTAAATGGTTGTGGGTGTTTAAATGCCAATACCTCATCTTTTTTATTACTTAATTTTACATTATGTGTAAATTGATGCAAGAAAGTAGATGAAAAATGGAAATTAAACACATCGAGTGTATGAATATTCCCATCACAATTTTCAGTAGGTAATTGTTGGCAATTGGCACAACTTTTTTCAGAACAGTAACGGTTACCAACGGTACAAAAACGCAATTCTAAATACTGTTTTTCCGGGCTGGAAGCATCATAATGATAAACCAACATCCCGGTGTCTTCCGTGGCTAAACTTTGCTGCGCATTATATCTTCGAATAATATATTGAATAGAATCAGGAATGTGCTGCGATTTCTGATACAGCAAATTCATACCGGGTTCAATACCATTTTTGTGTGCTTCTTTTAAAATTTCTAATGCCTGTATCATATTAAGGCAAAATTAAGTTGAAGCCTAAAAAATTAAGTCACAATACTGTAAAACACCATATTTCAAAATTGGCTGAAAAGCTGTTAAAATGGCACTTTTAAAGGGTTAAAAAGTGCATGAAAATAGTGGATAAATACCTGTAAAATATGCAATTTTAGGCATCAAATTCATTATCTTCGCCGACTATCGTATAGTTGAAAAATTATAAAAACTATTCTTAATTTATGAGTGAAACACAGCAAAGTTTAGCAGAAGCCCAAAATAAAAATTACGGAGCAGATAGTATTCAGGTATTAGAAGGTTTAGAAGCCGTAAGGAAAAGACCCGCCATGTATATTGGCGATATTGGCATTAAAGGCTTACACCATCTTGTTTATGAAGTTGTAGATAACTCAATTGACGAAGCATTAGCCGGTTATTGCAAAAATATAGAAGTAACTATTCATGAAGATAATTCTATAAGTGTTAAAGATGATGGTCGCGGAATTCCCACTGCCATGCACAGCAAAGAAAAACGCAGTGCGTTAGAGGTAGTAATGACGGTACTGCATGCCGGTGGTAAATTTGATAAAAATACATATAAAGTATCCGGTGGTTTACATGGTGTAGGGGTAAGTTGTGTAAATGCACTCAGTTCAAAATTAATTGTTACTGTACAGCGCGAAGGAAAAATATTTGAACAAGAATATAAAATTGGGGTTCCCCAATATGCTGTAAGAGAAATTGGCGTAAGTGACAAAACAGGTACTTTAATTCATTTTTGGCCTGATAACACCATTTTTCAGGAAACAGTTTATAGACGTGAAATTTTAGAAAGCCGCTTGCGTGAATTAGCTTTTTTGAATAAAAAAATACATATTACATTAAATGATTTACGTGAGAAAAATGAAGACGGAACTACTTATAGCAAAACATTTTACAGCGAAGGTGGCATAGTTGAATTTGTTGAAATGTTAGACGAAATTGGCAAAAGAACTCCACTAATTGCCAAAACCCTTTATTTTGAAGGCCACGACGAAGCTACTAACATTGCCGTTGAAGTAGCAATGACCTATAACAATGATTTCAAAGAACATATTTTTTCGTATGTAAACAATATTAATACAATTGAAGGTGGTACACATGTTACCGGATTTAGACAAGCACTAACCCGAGTATTTAAGAGTTATGGAGATAAAGAGGGGTTGTTTGAAAAAGCAAAAGTTGAAGTTGAAGGCGATGATTTTAGAGAAGGATTAAGTGCCATTGTTTCCGTTAAAATTCCTGACCCACAATTTGAAGGCCAAACAAAAACAAAATTAGGAAACACAGAGGCCTCAGGTATTGTACAAACCACTGTTTCTAAAGCTTTACAAGCCTACCTGGAAGAAAATCCAAAAGAAGCCAAAAACGTTATTTCAAAAATAATTTTAGCCGCACAAGCAAGGGTGGCAGCTAAAAAAGCACGAGATTTAGTTCAACGCAAAACTGTTTTAAGTGGCGGTGGGCTTCCGGGTAAATTAGCAGATTGTTCAGAAAGAGATCCGGAAAAGTGTGAACTTTTTTTGGTTGAGGGCGATTCAGCCGGAGGAACTGCCAAACAAGGCCGCGATAGAAGTTACCAGGCTATTTTACCATTAAGGGGTAAAATTTTGAATGTGGAAAAAGCCATGGAACACAAAATTTATGAAAATGAAGAGATAAGAAATATGTACACGGCTTTGGGTGTTACCGTTGGCACTCCCGATGATCCAAAACAATTAAACTTATCGAAACTGCGGTATCATAAATTAATCATCATGACGGATGCTGACGTAGATGGTTCACACATTGCTACCCTTATTCTAACTTTTGTGTACCGTTACATGAAAGAATTAGTAGAACATGGTTATGTTTATATTGCACAACCCCCTTTATACCTTGTTAAAAAAGGGAAAGAACAAGCTTATGCTTATACAGAAGAACAACGCAAAGCATTAATTGAAAAATTGGGAGCCGGAAAAGAGGACAGTGTTACTATTCAACGTTACAAAGGTTTAGGTGAAATGAATGCAGAACAACTTTGGGAAACCACTATGGACCCCAGTCGTCGTACATTAAAAAAAGTAACAATTGAAAGTGCAGCGGAGGCTGATAGAATATTTAGCATGTTAATGGGCGATGAAGTAGCACCGAGAAGAGAATTTATTGAAACGCATGCACGTTATGCCCGCATTGATGCTTAACAATAAATACCAAATTTTAAACTATATTGCAAACCGGTAGCTTTTCATTGAATGAATTGTTACTTGCAATAATGAAAAAATATTCATTCATTCATTCTCTTAACAGAGAATACAAAAACACAAAACAATGGACACATCAAAAATGATTAAAGCATATTGCTTAAAAACAAAAGAAAAAAATGTTCCAATGCACGATGCCGTTATTACCAAAACAGCCAAAGGTGGTTATATGGCCAGTGGGCACGATGGTAAAGGCAACAAAATGGCTGCAATTTTAAGTGAAGCAAAGGCATTACAAGCCATAGCCGATGGCGTAGCCAAAAAAGGTTTTTAAACAGTATTTCAAATTTTACAATAGAGCAGCCTTTTTAAAAAAAGGCTGCTTTTTTTAACCTTTCAAAACTAAAACGGAAAACGTTTGCCCATTTTACGGGTAATTTTATACATTACATCAGTTCCTGAAATATGCCAATTGGTAGGCTTTTGATAACTTGCAGACCATAAGGTTTCACCACCTTTCACCAATACACAATTAGCATACACATCAGCAGTTTTATTGCTTACACTTGCTCTAACCACAGGGTCCATATTAGTACCCCAAAAAATTAGATTCCGAACGGTACCTATACCCATAGAAGCTAAATCACTCATAATTCTATTACTGGTTACATTCATTTTAATTACAGCATCAACACCCAGTATTTTGCACAACATATCCGGATCTGCATTAAATGCAGCTGCAGCAGAAATTCCGGCACTATTTAATAATCCATTCGTTTTATCCGGACTTTGTATTTGCGCTACAGTAATTTTCTTTTTGGGTCGGCTATATCGTTGCAAATTAGCCAACAAAATTTGTTGATATGTGTAACCCGTTTTTACGGCTGCAGAATCTAATTGTGCTTGTGTTACATTACGCGGCATATTTCCGGTATATTGAACAAGCACAGGTAATATAGCCATTGTTTTAACTTTTGTATTGATAGCATTGGCACTTAAAACGGGCTTATTGGTGCTACAACTTATGCAAAACAACATGAGTAAAGCACTAAGCAGTGTAAATTTTATTTTCATGCAGAATTAATTTATTGTAAAAATGTAGAGGCCTATTGAAATAAAAAGCAACTAAAAGGATGGATGGAAGCCTTTATATATAAATGGAGTTAATAAATTGATAATACAACAAACAATTAATATGCAATTACACAACAGCAGTAACGGTAGCAGCTTGCATTTTTTGCAGAAAATGAAGCATTGCCTGCATAGAAGGTATATCATCAACAACCAATAAAAAGTTTTTACCTGCTTGTTTTAGTTTGGCTTTATTAGTGGCAGTTTGTATATAGTTTAAAATATTTTTAAATAAATCAGATTCAAAATATGGCGAATCAGGCTTATTAATAAAATAACAACGAAGTATATTTTCTTTTAAAGTCATTTTTTCGAAACCCAAGGCAACACCTGCCCAACGAGCCCTAACCGTATCAAACAAATCAACAACCGGTGATGGTAAAGGGCCAAAACGATCTTCCATTTCTTGTTTAAAGGTGATTAATTCTGTTTCGTTTTCACAATTATCCAGACGAGTATATAATGAAAGACGTTCGGTAATATTAGCAACATAATCATCAGGAATTAGAATTTCTAAATCTGTATCAATGGTACAGTCGCTTACAAAATCATCTTGTTGTGAAATCTCTTCCTGAAATAATTCTTTGAAACTACTGCGTTTTAATTCACGCATGGCTTCATCTAAAATTTTCTGATACATTTCAAAACCAATTTCGGCCATAAAGCCGCTTTGCTCTCCACCCAACATATTACCTGCTCCACGAATATCTAAATCGCGCATAGCAATTTGGAAGCCGCTACCTAAATCGCTGAATTGTTCTAAGGTTTGTAAGCGTTTTCGCGAATCGGTAGGTAAAGTAGCCATGGGCGGTGCTAATAAATAGCAAAATGCTTTTTTATTACTTCTGCCAACACGTCCACGCAATTGGTGCAAATCACTCAATCCAAAATGATGCGCATTATTAACGATAATGGTATTGACGTTAGGAATATCTACCCCGCTTTCTACTATGTTGGTACAAACTAAAACATCATATTTTTTATCTATAAAATCCAATATTCGTTTTTCCAATTCGTGTCCTTCTAATTGGCCATGTGCATATCCAATACTTAAATCGGGACAAGATGCCTGTATTAGTGCCGCCATTTCAGCTAAGCCTTGCACACGATTATGTATAAAAAATACCTGACCGCCACGCTCGGTTTCAAAATAAATAGCATCGCGAATAAAATCTTCATTAAATACGTGCACTTCTGTTTGAATAGGTTGACGATTAGGCGGTGGTGTATTGATGATACTTAAATCTCTGGCCCCCATTAATGAAAACTGAAGTGTACGTGGTATTGGCGTTGCCGTTAGTGTTAAGCAGTCAACATTTGATTTTAGTGTTTTTAATTTTTCTTTATGTCCTACGCCAAATTTTTGTTCTTCGTCAATAATCATTAATCCCAAATCCTTAAACTTAACATCCTTACCTAAAATAGCATGTGTACCAATTATTATATCAACTTTCCCTTCAGCAACGCGTTGTAAAGTTTCTTTTTTCTCTTTAGCTGATTTGAATCGATTTACAAAATCGATAGTAACCGGAAAATCTTTTAAACGTTCTTTAAATGTTTTATAATGTTGAAATGCTAAAATTGTAGTGGGCACCAACACGGCAGCTTGTTTTCCATCAACACAACATTTAAATGCAGCACGTATAGCCACCTCCGTTTTACCAAAGCCTACATCGCCACAAATAAGCCTATCCATTGGGCTGGGACTTTCCATGTCTTTTTTAACTTCCATGGTAGCTTTGCTTTGATCAGGAGTATCTTCATAAATAAAGGAAGCTTCTAACTCTGTGTTCATGTAGTTATCCGGCGAGAATTGAAATCCTTGTCTGGCCTTTCGTTCAGCATACAAACTAATTAAATCAAACGCCAGTTCTTTTACCTTTGTTTTTGTTTTTTCTTTTAGTTTATTCCAAACATCACTACCCAGTTTATTGATTTTAGGAACGGAACCTTCTTTACCTGTGAATTTAGATATTTTGTGTAACGAGTTAATGTTTACGTACAAAATATCATTGTCTTTGTAAATAATTCTAACCGCCTCTTGCCATTTACCATTTACTTCAATTTTTTGTAAACCGCTGAAAGTGCCAACACCATGATCGATATGTGTAACAAAATCGCCCGGTTGCAATTCACGTAAAGTTTTAATAGTTAGCGCTTTACTTTTACTGTACGCTTGTTTTATTTTGTATTTATGATAACGCTGAAAAATTTGGTGATCAGTGTAACAAACCACTTTTTGTTCGTGATCTATAAATCCTTTATGAATACTGATTGGAACCGGAACAAATTTAATTTCGGCAGATAAATCTGTAAAAATACTATGTAACCTTTCAAGTTGTTTGCTTTGATCAGAGAAAATGTAAATGGCATATCCGTTAGCTTCGTAGCTACTTAAATTTTGCATTAACAGTGGAAACTGTCTGTTAAAAGAAGGTTGTTCTTCTGTTTGAAAAGCAATAGTAGTTTTTCCAAAATAAGGTGCATAGCCAAATTCAATAATGTTGTGTTGTTGAATTTGTCGTGTTATGGTAGCAGAAGGTGTAAAGTCATTTAATCCAACCGATTTTAAAATTTTGGTTTCGTCTTCATCAGATTCTAACAGCAAGGCATCATCGTAATTTTTTTCTAAAAACTGTCCCAGCTCTTCTTCTTGCACTTCCAGTTTATTCAAAATAACATCCCAATCGCTTAACCATATTAATGTATTACTACTTAAAAAGTCAAACAATGAAATTTTTTCACCTTCACTAAAGTTGGTTTCAACATTTGGAATAATGCTTACTTGCAATATTTTCCGTTCACTCAATTGGGTTTCCGGATCAAAAATTCGAATACTGTCCACTTCATTCCCAAATAATTCTATGCGATAAGGTTTTTCATTACCGAAAGAGTAAATATCTAAAATACCGCCACGAAGCGCAAACTGGCCGGGTTCATAAACAAAATCGTTTCGCTCAAAACCATAGCTCACCAAGGTTTCCATTAATGTATCGGTGGCAATGGTATCATTGGTTTTAATTAAAATGGTGTTTTGATTAAGTGTTTTAGATTGAACTACCTTTTCGGCTAAAGCTTCAGGATAGGTTACAATTATTTTTTTATTTCCTCCGGCAGACAGGCGTGTAAGCATTTCAGTTCGAAGCATTACATGCGAAGTATTTAACAGCTTAAAATTTTTACGCAATTTGAATGATGAGGGAAAATAAAATACATCTAATGCATTGGTCAAACTTTCAATAGCATTATAAAAGTAGGCTGCATCTTCTGCATCGTTTAATATTATTAGATGGTTGTATTGATCAAATTGCGGATGCTGATACAAAGCAGCAATGAAACATTCGGGGCTGCTTCCTTTTAAGCCTGATAAATAAATTTTATGTTTGGGATAATCGGAACTGGCAATAGAGAGCTTTTCCACCAGCAATTTAGCCTGGGGGGTATTGATAAAACTATTCAGTAGCACACCTATGTTCATACAACAGGGTGCAAATTTACAATTAAATGAAGGGAATTAAAAAAAACAAGTATGAATCAATTAATACACTGCATTATTACTGATTTGAATGGTAATTTGAGCAACTGAGTCCTTTTGTACATTTACAGGCTGAATATTATTTTTGTCATCATAGGCATTTGCATAAAACATTCCGTTTACTTTAGTGAATAATGAATAATTCCCCACAGGTAGTGCTTTATAAAAGAAACCCTCTTTATTGCTAATTACAGAATCAACAAATGAAGTAAAAATTTGTCGGTAAACAGGTGCTTCATTTACCCTAACCACCTGCGACAGGTTAGTTAATTTATAAATGTATATTGTAGTTGAAATGGGCTTAGGCTGAGGTTTTGGAGCATTGGGGGCAGGCATTTGATTGCCGGCAACTAAAAAAACTTTTCCGGCAACACCTTGTTTAATATTTTTTGTAGATATTGCTTTTTTTTGGAACAAACAGCTTGAGGAAATTAAAAGTAGAGAAAATAACACAAAAAGATTTTTAATCATAAAGCATTTTGAATGTTTAAAGTATCTAATTTAGTAAAATTAAGCTGTTCACATACAATACTGTACTATGTTTAAAAAATTACACCTTGCTTATTTTTTATTTTTATTGTTGTGTAGTGGAAGTGTATTGGCGCAAAATGTTCGCTCCAATCAGGAATATCAAAAACTTTCAGAAGCTATACGCACAATGGAAAATTCTAATTTTCAAAAGGCCTTGCAAATGGCTAGGCAGGAAGGTTGGTTCATCAGAAGAGTTACCCCTACGGGCCGGGTAATTTCATTGGCGGGAGTTGATGAAAAGGGCAATCCACTATATTTAAGCACATTTAATAATACTACCGCTGCGTCAACCACCAACACAAATCAGCTTTGGCCGGGCGGAAGTTCTAATTTGAATCTTTCAGGTTCTTCAAATAGCATAGTTGGTAAACTAGCTATGTGGGATGGTGGAACTCCTTTACCCAATCATGTGGAATTAATTGGTAGAATTGTTAATCCTGATTCAGCAGCTGTAAGCGACCATGCTACACATGTGGCAGGTACATTAATTGCCACCGGTATTAACCCCATTGCAAAAGGTATGGCTTTCAATGCACAAAAACTAATTGCTTACGATTATAACAATGACCAATCAGAAATGATGGCAGCTTCGCCCAACTTATTATTGTCTAACCACTCTTATGGATATTTAGCAGGATGGAACTATGACGGTACCAACTGGAGTTGGTATGGCGATACAACTATCAGTACCAGTAAATCATATGGTTTTGGTTATTATGACCAAAGTGCACAAATGTTCGACTCAATTGCTTACAATGCACCTTACTACCTTATTAGCATGTCGGCAGGTAATTCCAGAAATTCAAATGGCCCGGCAGTAGGTAGCAAATATTTATACAATGGCAATAGTAACAAATCAATTTACCGAACTACGTCCATACCCAATAACCCGGATTATGGCTCAATTGCTTATACGCAAGATGCAAAAAACATTTTAGCAGTGGGTGCCGTTAATGGTATTCCATTGGGCTATAATTATCCAAGCGATGTAGTAATGAGCAGCTTTAGTTCATGGGGACCTACAAGTGACGGACGTATTAAGCCGGATGTGGTAGCAGATGGTGTAAATGTTACTTCAACTTGGAGTACTTCTACTACCGCTTATCAAACGGAAAGTGGTACATCTATGGCAGCACCCAATGCTACTGGATCGTTGTATCTGCTTCAGGAGTATTACAATAAATTACACCCGGGCAGCTTTATGCGCTCAGCTACTTTGAAAGGCTTGGCAATTCACACTGCTAATCAAGCAGGAACTGCTGCCGGTCCCAGTTATCAATTTGGATGGGGATTGTTGAATGTTTTAAAAGCTTCATCCGTAATTACATCCTCATACAATCAACAATCAGATACAATTATAGAAAGAACTTTATCGAACACAGTACCTTACACAATGAATGTTGTTGCATCCGGAAAAGGGCCGTTAGTAGCAACATTAACCTGGTTAGATCCACCTATTACGCCTTTATCAGCTTCCAATTCTGTTAATAATACAACTCCTCGCTTAGTAAACGATTTAGACATGCGTATTACTAATGGCAGTAACACATACAAACCATGGATCTTAAATCCTGCCAATCCTAGTGCCGCTGCAACAAAGGGAGATAATTATTTAGATAATGTTGAAAAAATATCAGTTGATAGTGCTGTTCCGGGTCAAACTTATACTTTAACAATTACAAATAAAGGTAACTTGCAAAGAGGAACACAAGCATTTTCATTAATTGTTAGTGGCATTGGCGGTAATGCCTATTGTGCATCAGGTGCAACCAACAATACCGGAACCCGTATTGATAGTGTTTCATTTGCCGGCATTAACAACAAAAACACTGCTACTAATACTACTTATAGCAACTTTACCAATTTAACCGGTAAAATTCAACCCAACCAAACATTGCCATTTACCATTGTATTGAACAGCTCTGATGCTACCAATAACCCTAAAGTGGTGAAAATTTATATTGATTACAATAACAATGGCAGTTTTGCAGATTCCGGCGAGTTGGTCGGTACTATTATTGCACCTAATAATGGCACCTATAATACCAACATTACTACACCGGGTAACCTTCCTTTAAATAATCTAACACTAATGCGTATAGTAGCTGTAGAAACTACTGACCCCTCTACAGTTAATTCCTGTGGCAACTATGGTTATGGTGAAACACAAGATTATAGAATTCAATTTATTGCACCCTCTAACAACTTAACATTAGCCGGCATTATTTCGCCAACTGCAGGAAACTGTGCCGCCAATAACCAATACTTAACAGTTCAAATTTTAAACAAGGGTACTGTAAGTGCAAGCAATTTTACATTAAATGCTACTGTTAGTAATGGCAGCACAGTAGTTGCTAACTTAAGTGGATTATATACTTTAACTTTAGCTGCAGGCGCTTCAGATACTTATGTATTTCAAACACCATTTACCACTGTTGCAGGCAATACCTATACTATTAGTGCTAAAGTAAATTATGTTGCTGATCAAGATACCACTGACAATACTAAAACATCCATACTCGCTATTTCAAATGCACCGGCTGCCCCACAAGGTACTGCTACCATATGTGGCTCAAGTACTGCATATTTAAAAGCAAACAATGTAAATAGTAATAGTACATATTTGTGGTTTAGTTCAGATACTGCTACTTCACCCATTGCTGTGGGGGCTAACACTTCTACCACAACTATACCCAGTAACAATACCTATTATTTACAAACAGGCAGTAAAGCAACCATTGGCCCCGCCAATAAAGCGGTTTATGGAACAGGTGCCTACAATGCGTTTGCAGGAAACTATGTTACTTTCCACGCTTATGCACCCATTACCATTGAAACTGCAAAAATGTACATTGGCAACCCCGGTACCATACAAATTACATTGGCTTCCAATCTTACGGTTAGCAGTGATGGTTCTAGCTATTCTTATATTCCTGTGCAAAGTGTAAGCTTTAATGTTGCCGCCACTAATCCAAATCCCCCAAGTACTTTGCCGGGAAGTGATAACCCTGCCGATACAGGTGCAATATTTAATTTAAATTTACAAGTACCTGCAGCAGGCGATTATGCCTTGATTATGCAATGCAGCAACGGTGCTAGCATATTTAGAAATAGTGGCATAACAGGTACCACGTATCCATTGGGGATAAACGGATTATTTATGATTACCGGCAATAGTGTTCCATCATCATCTAATCCGCAATCATATTACTATTTCTTTTACAACATAAGGGTAAGCACACCTGATTGTATGAGTGCTCGTACTGCCATTACAGCCACAAGTTTACCTACCCCAACAATTACACAAGTAGGCGATAGCTTAGTAAGCAGTAGTAATACCGGCAATCAATGGTACTTCAATAATAATCCAATTGGTGGTGCAACCAATCGCTCTATTAAGCCAACACAATCCGGCGGATATGCTGTAATAGTAACCGATTCATCCGGTTGTCAACGAGGTTCGGCTACCTTTAATTATGTATTTACAGCTGTACAAAACGTAAATCCATCTGCCATTGGCTTACAGGTAACTCCTAATCCGGCCAATAGTAACTTTACTATTAGATTTACTATGAACAATGCAGGACCATTAAATATTGCTTTATTTAATGATGTTGGCCAGTTAATGATGCAGGAACAATACAGCAACTTTAACGGCACTTTCAATAAACAATACAACTCCGCAGGTTATGCACCCGGAACCTATATTTTACAGGTAAAACAAAAAGACAAGGTATATAATCAAAAAATTCTGATAATTCACTAAACCAATTTTTCACCATTATCATTACAATACCCCGAAAATTCGGGGTATTTTTTTTCAAAAACAGCATTCATTTAAACACTAAATTTTAAATTTAGAAAAAAATAAGCAAATGAAAGATTGGCAAAAGGGCATTATAGTAGCAATTGAAAAGGAAACATCACAAACTAAAAAGTTTTTTATTCAAGTTCCGGAAATAGAAAAATTTGATTTCATTCCCGGTCAGTTTGTAACTTTAGATTTACCCATTCATGAACAAAAAAATAAAAGATGGCGCAGTTATTCAATTGCATCAGCACCGAATGGCACAAATATTTTTGAATTGATTATTGTTTATTTAGAAGGTGGTGCCGGCACCAATTATTTATTTAATGAAGCCGGCATTGGTACTGAATTTTTATTAAGAGGTCCTTTAGGTAAATTTATATTACCCGAAAAAATTGAAAAAAATATTTTCTTAATTTGTACGGGCACCGGTATTGCCCCCTTTCGTTCAATGGTGCGGTATATACATGAACACAAAATTCCACACCACCAAATACATTTAATATTTGGGTGCAGAAAATTTACGGACGGTTTATACCTTAATGAATTGAGAGAATTGACTAAAGTTGAACCCAATTTTCATTTCCACGTTTGTTTTTCCAGAGAGCACGAAGTTCATGAACCGGGGCATTATACCGGATATGTTCATCAAGTTTATGAACAACTTTTACAAACCAATAAAACCGCAGCTTCATTTTATTTATGTGGTTGGAAGAACATGATTGATGAAGCGAAAGAAAGAATATTAGCTTTAGGATATGATAGAAAGGATATTCATTTAGAGTTATACGGATAATTTTATATAAATTGAAAAAACATTTCAACCAATTGCCAATTTTCGCTTCTCAAAATAATTGCTCATTTACTGTTTGCTAAGCTTTTGATTACACCTAAGGTGAATAAAAAAAAGGTTGCCTGCAGAATGAAGCAACCTTTTATATAATAATAGTGATTTAAAAAACTATTAATGATGGTGGTGATGCAGTTTTTCAGCAAACTCTTCCGCGCTAATGGCTTCCTCAGTTTTATTTACTTTTTCAGCTACTGCAGTAAACATTTTTTCGGTAGCAATACGGTGATAACTATCTTCCACAAATTTCTTATCCTGCATCATACGAGTAGCATAATCTTCAATCCATTGTTCATTATCGGCCAAATTCAATTGACCACCAAGGTATTGTAGCAATTGTTGTTTAGCCAAATTGCGAATATCATCCGGAAGTACTTCTACTTTAAAATCAGCTGTTAATTGATTATTAATAAGTGTCCACTTTAATTGTTCCTTAAACGTAGGGAACTCGGCTTCAACTTCTTCAGTTGTTTTAGCTTTTTCACCGCTTACCTGCAACCAACGCTTTAAAAATGCTTCAGGGAATGAGAAATGGGTATGTTCTAATAATTGGTGATAAATTTGGTCGTGCACTTGATTAAGCGCCTGGGCCTCATAGTATCCTTCAATTTCTTTTTTTACAGCCGCTTTAAATTCATCAATTGTTTTGATGTTTTTACCCGGATAAACGGTTTCGAAAAATGCTTCATTTAATTCAGGACGTTCAACCAAACCTACTTTGGTAATGTATAAGTTAAAGTAACGGTTTTCGTCTTCCTTTTTACCTTTTTCCAATCCTAAATCTGACAAAATAAATTCTAATTCTTTATCGTCAAAAGCTTTCTTCAGTTGCAAATGAATCGTATCATTGGCTTTTTTGCCCATTAAATTCTTTCTGAATTTTTCGGCAAAATATTTAACCAATAAAGAATTTTCTTTGGTAATTCCACCTTCCACTTCGTTACCTTCTTTATCAGTTTCAACAAATTTTACGTTTAAAACATTATCATCACCGGTAACGGTTTCAGGTTCAGTCATTTTACCATTGCGAACTTGCAAGCGGTCTATTTCCTGATCAACCATCTCATCCGTAACATTCACTTTATATTGCTTTACTTGCAGTTTTGTAACGTCTATAGCCACGTTTGGTTTCAACCCAATTTCAAAAGCAAAAGAATAATCAGATGGATTATTCATATCCAAAGCAGGGGTAGTTTGTTCAACAGGCAAGGGTTGAGCAAAAATATCAAGCTTTTCATTTTGCAAATAGTCAAACAGTGATTTTTCAACCTGGCGCATTATTTCTTCACTAAAAACACTTTGGCCATACATTTTTTTTATAAGGCCAACCGGAATCATCCCTTTACGGAAACCGGGAATATTGGCTGTTTTAGCGTATTTTTTTAAACTTTTTTCAAAATCGGGAAGATAGTCCTCTTTAGAAAGGGTAACTATAATTTTATCGTTTAATTCGCCCAGGTTCTCACGGGTTACATTTGCCATAATGCTTGTTATTTTCCTATTAAAAAAATCCACTTAAAAAAGCGGAATATTGGTAAATTTTGTGCGGATGGAGGGGGTCGAACCCACATGCCTTGCGGCGCTAGATCCTAAGTCTAGTGCGTCTGCCAATTTCGCCACATCCGCATTCGGGGACGCAAAAGTAAGGTTTTTAACCAAATAAATATAAGTTTCCTGCTTAAACCTGTTTTTTTATCAAAAATCCAGTACATCAATAGGGTTAAGTGGCTGAATATTTAAATAAATGTTATAACCTGCATTTTTCTTGTCATGCCATGTTATTTCTGTATCCTTTTATAGTCATATATCCGAACAACAAAAATTTGAAGATTATGAAAAAATTATTAATAGCTGCATTTGCTCTGATGATTGTTACCGGAGCTTCAGCAACAGTAAAACCTCATTTTAGTAACGGCACTTTTCAAAGAGGATTTGGTGGTGGCGGTTTAAAAGGAGGAAGAACAACAGTGGTAGTGGGAGGTTATGCTCCTTATTATGCACCTTATTATAGTCCTTATGTAGGCTTGGGCTTAGGTTTTGGTTTTGGTTACCCTTGGTATGGATATTATCCTTATCCATATTACGATTATGGTTATGGTTATAATCCAAGGCCTTCAAGATTGGACCGCGAAATAATGGCCATACAACATGATTATGACCAAAAAATCAGGTCTGCCCGCGAAGATGATAGTATGACCGGAAAAGAAAGAAGAGCTACCATTAGAGAATTGAAACAAGAAAGAGATCAAGCCATCAGTAATGCCAGAAAGAATTATTATAAACAGGGTTCTACCTACTATAACAATAATAATAGTAATAAGCCTACTTACTATAATGGATATGATGGAACTCCTTCTGACAATTAATTAAAAACCGGCAGTGGGCATACAGGAAATGATTTGAGGTATAATGTAGCCGGTTTTTTAAATACATTGTGTTCTATGATTACCTTACAAAGCATTGCTTCTTGAATGAAGCGATGCTTTTTTTTATTCATTTAGGTATACCCTTTTAACCCTTTGACTTATACCGGTTAAAATTTCATAAGGTATGGTTGAGCACCATTTTGCTACTTCTTCAACACTAATATTTTTTCCAAAAATTTCTACACTATCACCTTCTTTTACATTGGGTATGTGTGAAATATTGATCATAGTCATATCCATACATACGCTTCCAATTACAGGTGCACGATATCCGTTTATAAACACAAACCCTATACCGTTACTTAAACGTTTACTAAACCCATCAGCATACCCAATCCGAATGGTAGCAATGGTTGTGGGCGCTTGAACAATTGCTGTTCGATTATAACCTACACTATCGCCGGGCTTTAAATGTTTGATTTGAGCAATGGTTGTTTTTAATGATGCAACAGGCTGTAAATGCAAATTGGTTTCAGCTGCACTATTAACACCATACAAACCAATACCTAAACGTACCATATCGTATTGCAAGTTTTTATGCCGAACAATAGCTGCGGAATTAGCAATGTGGCGTAAAAATTGATAATTTAAAATGGATTGCAAAACTGAACTGAAATAAATAAATGCATCATTTTGTTGTTTCGTAAAATCATCATGCAAAGCATTTTCCGCAGAAGCTAAGTGAGAAAAAACTGATTTAACGCGCATAGTATGATTGGCAATCAGCAAATTCCCTAAGGCATTGGCTTCATTTGGATTGAAGCCTAAGCGATGCATACCGGTATCAACTTTAATATGCACCGGAAAATTTTCAATACCTTGTTCCAACAAAAACTTATGTAATTGATGATACAGTTGAAAAGAAAAAATTTCAGGCTCTAATCCGTATTCTACCATGGCATTAAAACCACTCTCCTCAATATTCATTACCATAATTGGCAAAGCAATACCTGCTTTTCGTAAACTTACCCCCTCATCAATGTAAGCTACAGCCAAATAATCTGTGTGGTAAAATTGTAAAACCTTTGCTACTTCAATACTCCCGCTGCCATAGCCAAATGCTTTTACCATAGCCATTGTTCTTACAGTGGGTGCTAATAGTTGTCTATATGTTCGTAAATTATTTGCCAGTGCGGTTAAATTCACCTCCAAAATTGTTTCATGTACCTGTAGTTCTAAAATAGCGGCGATTCTTTCAAATGCATACTTGCGTGCACCTTTTAGTAAAATATATTCCGACTGAAAAGAAAAACGAAACCACTCATTTAGAAAATGTGTTGTATCTATGAAAAAGTATGCTTCTTCAACTGCTGCCGCAATAGCATGTTGATAATGGCCTATATTATTGCCAATAGCAATGCAACGATTCACTTTCTTTTGCTTTAATAACTGCGCCACATTTTCATACAGCTGTTGGGTAGGTATTCCTGATTCTAAAAAATCAGAAACAATTACTGTTGTTCTGTTTCCGGCTGCTTGCTGTTGTAAATAGTCTAAAGCAATTCCAAAGGAATCAATATCATTGCTATAGCTATCGTTAATAATAACACAATCTTGTATTCCTTTTTTTAATTGCATTCGCATATCTATAGGTTGTAAAAGCTGAATGCGTTGCTGAATTACAGCTTCATTAACCTTCAAATACAGTAAACAACAAAAACAGGTTAAAACATTGTGTATAGATGCTTTATCGGTAAACGGTATTTCTAACGTTTCGGCATTTCCGTTATGCTTGTAATGTACAATTGTTTTATTGAGTTGATAATTATAGTCAATAATTTGGAGTTTAGCAGTTGCACTACTTCCCCAAGAGAAAGTGGTAACATTGGGCAAAATTGTTTCTTCAGGAAGATCATCCGTACAATATATAAAACAATCTACTTCTTGAAACAACAATAACTTTTCCTGAATTTTTTGCTGCAAATTTTGAAATCCTTCATTATGAGCATCACCAATGGAAGTAAGTATTCCTATGGTTGGTTGAATAACTTTTTGCAATGCCTGCATTTCATTGGGTAAAGAAATACCTGCTTCAAAAATACCCAACTGATGATATGCTGCAATGTGCCAAACGCTTAGTGGAACACCAATTTGTGAGTTGTAACTGCGCGGGCTGCGAACTATTTTATAATCTGCATTAAGCAATTGAAACAACCATTCTTTTACAATTGTTTTTCCGTTACTGCCGGTTATACCAATTACGGGTAAATTAAATTGTGACCGATGAAAAGCTGCTAATTGCTGCAAAGCCAACAATGGTTGATGCACTTTAAAAAAATTGGCATCAGGGTACGGAGAATCGTCAAAATCAAATTGAACCACGAAATTTTTTATGCCGGTATTATAAGCAATGGGGATATAATGATGACCATTTCGAGTGGGATGAGTACCTAAAGCAAAAAACAAACTACTATCCGCATCAATTACTTGCCGAGTATCTGTTAATAAATAATTGATATGGCATGGATAATTAATCTTTGCAGATGCATGAATAATATGGGCAATTTGTTGAACTGAATAACTCACAACAATTTATTTTTTTTCCGTTGTTGATTAACATAAAAAATAGAATACAATACCGACCCACCTATACAAACTATAATTAAGAGTAATGAAACAAACACCTGTTCATTTTTGGTTAAAATTAAATCTATCCAATGCTCACCGACCATTTTTAACCCGATTAATATTAGCACAATAGCAATACCCTGTTGAAGGTATATAAATTTGTTTACGGCACCCCGCAGTAAAAAAAACAAACTACGAAGCCCCAATATGGCAAATATGTTGGACGTATAAATAATCAGTCGATCTTGAGAAATACCCATTACAGCAGGAATTGAGTCGAGTGCAAATACCAAATCAACCGTAGCTAAAATTACCACTGTTACAAACAGAATAGTGTATTGGGGTTTATTGTTTACTCGAATAATGAATCGGCCATTCCCATCAGAAGCAGTTAATGGTAAAAATTTTTGCAGAAAAAGATACACCCTGCTTTCCTTAGGATTAAATTCTTTCTCATCATCAGCTTTAAACATTTTAAAACCGGTATATAACAGGAATATGCCAAACAAATACAATACCCAATGAAAACGTTCAACCAAGCCTACCCCTATTGAAATAAAAATTACACGTAAAATTATTGCCATTAAAATTCCTATCAGCAATACCCTCGAATAAAATATTTCTTTTATTTTAAATGCATTAAAAATGAGGATAAAAACAAAAATGTTATCTATACTCAAACTCCATTCCATTAAATAAGCACTAATATATTCTATGGCTCTTTTATGTCCTTCTTCAATCCACATAAACACAAAAAAAGCCATTGCTAATGCAACCCAAAAAATGGTAAGGTACACTGCAGATTTCATGTTTATGGCTTTCCCTTTCTTGCTCATCAATCCTAAATCAGCAGATAAAGCAATTAATAACACAACACCAAAAACAAGGTAAACTATTTGATTAGCTGACATTCAATTAAATATTTGTATATGTTTTCTTTCTATACCATTGTAAAATTATACCAAGCAGTAATATAATAACGATGGGTACAACAATATTAATAAACTGCCAAAAAGTTTTATTATCTTTTACTTTCGCTTTGTCCAGCAACCGAAGCGTAAATTCTTTATTTCTGGTTTCAATGATTCCGCGATTACCGACTAAATAGTCTAAACAATTCAATAAGAATTCTTTATTGGCAAACTGATAATTTTCAAACTGTTGTGTACCCATGGGTAATGGACCATTAGACTGTGTAACAACGTTTGTAACAATATCCGCATCGCTGGCAACAATTTGCCTGGCTACTTTTTCACCTTGCGACATAAATGGCACTCCCGTTAGTTTTTCAACTGAATCTTGCATGGCTTTATCAAACCGATTGGCATAAAGCGATTTGAATTTCCCTTCTAATAAAACCACTACAGGTACTTTACTATCTGTAAATGTTTGCAAATCACCTTCGCTTCGTATGCTTCTTAAACTAACAATAGCAGGCGTTCCCAATTTTCTACTGCTTGTATCGGTTGCCAATAACACGGTTTTTTTAATACCTTTTGCCTCAACGGTATCAATTGATGATGGGAATATGCTCAACACTTGATCTAAATTTCGAGAAATGGGATGATTTTCCGGTGCTGTTAATAGTGGGTAATATGGAAATGGTATGCGTTGTATTTGCGGTTGCCCCCCCATATTGCCAACTACCAAAGGTTGTTTAGCTGAATTTAAATCCTGCAATAAATCGGGATTAATTCTTACGCCATATTTAAACAACTGGTCATCAATATTCAATCCTTTATCAAAAGCTACAAAATCACTTTTAGCTCTAAGTAAACTATCGAACTCAGCATATAATCTATCAATAAACCAAAGTACATTTCCGCCCTGCATAATGTATTGGTCAATTTTAATTTTTTCATCTTCAGTAAACGCTGTTTGTGGCTTTACAATCATTAATGCTTTGATGGTATCGGCATTTAAAATACCATTTTTCAAATCGAATATGCCAAAACGATAATTGTTGCTTAAGGTCGTAAACAAATCATTTACTGTTGGATTTAAGGGCTCACCATTTCCAACAGCATAGGCAACAACGGGAAATTGTTTGGTAGTTAATTTTTGAATAGCATCATCAAATTTAAATTCCAACAAAGCCTCTGAATAATTCAAAGTACTTTCTTCATCCATGCCACTTTTACCACTCATTAAATCAACAGGAATTAACTTTCCATTGTACTCAACAATAGCGGCGGGAAAAATAATTCTTTCGGTTTGCGCATCATCACTTTCTTGCAATTGATTATTAAAAGGCTTGATACCCATGTGCACTAAACTATCGTACAACTGCAATTTGAGAGAATCGGATAAACCCTCACCGGGATTTATGAATGTGAAATGAAGATGCCCATTAGAATAAGATCGAAAATTTTCTAATAATTCCGAAGTACTGTTTTTTAGTTTCCTGAAGCCTGCACTTAATTTTCCACTCAATAATACTTTTATTTCTACATCACCTTCTAATTGGTTCAGCAATTGTTTTGTTGAAGTGCTTAATGAATAACGTTTCTCTTTTGTAAGGTCAATGCGTGTATGTAATTGTGCCGATAGTAAAATGAGCAATGCGAATAATATGAGAAGTACAATCCATCCATATTTCTTTTGCAGTATTTTTTGTGGGTTCATGAGATGCAAATTTTCTACCGACTATTTATTTATTTCAAATTAATGGCTGATATAAAAAATTATCGTTGAATAATGTTTTTTTGAGTAATGAATAAGAAAAAGAAAATAATCACAAAAAAATAAACAAGGTCACGGGTGTCAATTACTCCACGACTTACACTTTGATAATGAAAATTGATTCCCAACATTTCAATATAATAATCAAGCGTTCCACTAAAAATGGGCAGTTTACTTAGGGCATCAAAGCCAATATACAGCATAAAACAAACAAACGCACCTGCAATAAAAGCTACAACAGTGTTATTAGTAAAACTACTTGCCGCTAAGCCAATGGAAATAAAAGCGCCGCTTAATAGAAGCAATCCAATATAACTGCCTATGGTTGCACCAATATCTAACCCCCCACTACTGCTTAAATGTTGCAAAGAAAATGCGTACACCAATGTAGGAATTAAGGCTGCAATAATGATTAAAAAAGCACCTAAAAACTTTCCAAAAACCAAGGCAGCCGGTTTTATTGGCCAGGTTTTTAATAATTCAAAAGTTCCTGATTTATATTCATCGGCCAAACTGCGCATCGTAATGGTTGGAATTAAAAAAAGCAATACCCAAGGTACAAAATCGAAAAATGGGGTTAAAGTGGCATAGCCGAAATTGAGCATACTTGAATCGGGGAAAACAAATAAAAACAAGCCATTCAGCAATAAAAAAATTATTAGCGCTACATATGCTGTAATGCTGCTGAAAAACTGGTTCCATTCTTTTTTACAAATCATCCACATAACTCTTCAAAACTAAGCGATAAGTTAGTTCTACAACAAGGTTTTAAAAAAATTATATGTTTATTTATAAAAAAAGCTGCAATCTTAACAATTGCAGCCTTGTATATTGGTTATCACTCAATTTAAACAGCAAAACTTTCACCGCATGCACAAGTACGGCTGGCATTGGGATTATTAAACTGAAAACCTTTACCATTTAAGCCATCTGAATATTCTAAAACGGTATTTACTAAATACAGTAAGCTTTTAATATCAGTTACTATTTTCAATCCATTGTCGTCAAAAACCTGATCACCGGCTTTTAATTCATTATCAAAATCCATTTTATAACTTAATCCGGAACAGCCGCCACCTACAACACCTACGCGAAGAAAATATGTAGCAGCATCTTTGCCTTCCTCTTTCATTAGCTCATATACTTTTTCACGAGCCTTATCGCTAATGTGTATTGCATTATCCATTGCTACCATAATAATTGAATTTAAATTATAAATACAAAGTTATTAAAACTTTATTGAACCGCACTGATTTGCGATTTAATAGCCAAAAGGCTAAAACAAAAGTTACATTAGTTTAACAAAAGCTTACCGGTTCGGTTTAAATAGTTGGCATTTGCTGCAAGGTTTTTTCTATAAGCTGAATGGCTGTATCTACCTCTGTTTCAGTGGTAAACCTACCCAAACTAAATCGCACTGAACTAAGCGCCAAATCATCCGGCACGCCAATAGCTTTTAACACATGGCTGGGTTGTAAAGTAGCTGAAGTACAGGCCGAACCCGAACTAACGGCTATATGCTTATTAAAAGCCCTTAATAAGGCATCCCCATCCCTATTTTGGAAAGACACATTGCTAACATGTGGCAAACGATGTTCAACACTTCCATTAATAATGGTTCCTTTTAGTTGTAATAAAGCAGCTTCTAACTTATTACGCAAGTAAGCAGTGTTGGCAGCATCTTGTTCCATTTGTTGTTGACAAATTTCAGCTGCTTTTCCAAAACCCACTATGCCCGGCACATTTAAGGTACCGCTGCGCATACCTTTTTCATGACCGCCACCATCCATTTGAGACATTAATTTTACTCTTGGATTTTTTCTGCGTACATATAATGCACCTACCCCTTTTGGACCGTATATTTTATGTGCACTAAATGCCATTACATCTATGCCATCTTGCAATACATTAACAGGAATTTTGCCTACTGCTTGTGTGGCATCGGAAAAAAACAATACATTATGTTGTTTAGCTATGGCAGATATTGCCGCAATATTTTGTATAACGCCAATTTCGTTATTGGCATACATTACAGCAATTAAAATTGTATTAGGTTGAATTGCTGCCTCTAAATCACTCAAATTCACCAAACCATTTAATTGTACCGGCAAATAAGTAACGGCAATGCCTTTCTGTTCTAAACGTTTACAGGTATCTAATACCGCCTTGTGTTCAGTGGTTAATGTAATAATATGATTACCTTTTAATGCATAGCTTTCAGCTATTCCTTTTAAAGCAAGGTTTACACTTTCCGTTGCACCTGAGGTGAAAATAATTTCATTTGCATTTGCATGAATTAATGCGGCAATTTGTTCACGGGCTATAGTTACAGCTTCATCGGCCTGCCATCCAAACACATGATTTTTACTGGCAGCATTACCAAAATGAACAGTGTAAAAAGGCAGCATTGCTTCCAATACCCTTGGGTCAACCGGTGTGGTAGCATTATAATCAAAATAAATAGGCAATTGCATCATACATCAAACACTTTAAACCCACAAATTACACGAATGTAGTATATTCGGATATATGATGGAATATTGAAAAACAACACCACTGTATTCTTAAACATTACTTCAACACTTTTTTATGCAAAAACTTGAACATATTGGCATAGCAGTAAAAAGTTTAACACAATCAGTTGCTTTATTCGAAGCTTTGTTAAATACCCACTGTTACAAAACTGAAATGGTTGAAACTGAAAAAGTAAACACCGCATTTTTAAAAATAGGAGATACAAAAGTTGAGTTATTGGAAAGTTTGCAGCCGGAAGGAGTCATTTCCAAATTTATTGAGCACCGTGGTGAAGGCATTCACCATATTGCCTTTGAAGTGGCAGATATATTTGAAGAAGTGAAGCGACTGGAAAACGAAGGATTCAGTTTCATTAATACTACACCGCACCGGGGTGCCGATAATAAATTAGTTTGTTTTTTAATGCCTAAAACAACAAATGGTGTATTGGTTGAATTGTGTCAGGAAATTCAATCATAATAATTAAAAGTTACAAAATTCAATGTTTACATGGCTTCCCACTGCAACATGATGATTGGGATGATTCACCAATACTGTTCCTGCAAAAGTTGTTTCAATTACCAGCAAATAAAAATTTCCATAAAACAATACTTCTTTTACCCGGCCTTGTAACGAAGTTGGGATATTGGAATTACTTATTTGTAGTTGATGCGGCCTAATGATACAGCTATTGCTGTGTTTACGATTTTCGGGCATGAGTTGAGCTGGCACTATATCGGAAGGAAGCACATTGTAATATCCAAAAAGGGCAGCAGTATATTCATTGATGGGATAATAGTAAACTTCATGTGGTGTTGCCTGCTGAATTAAAGTTCCTTTTTGTAAAACCAACACGCTGTCGGCCCAAGGTAAAACATCATTTGCATCGTGAGAGGCCAACAAGAAATTTATTTTTTCGTATTGTTCAATATCCGATAAAATTGCTTTTAGAATTTGTTTATGTTCATAATCCAAGTTAGAAAAAGGTTCATCTAATACCAGTAGTTGAGGTTTTGTAATTAGTAACCTTGCTAAAGCAACGCGTTGGCGTTCACCGCCTGAAAGTTGATTGGTTTTTCTTTTCAACAAATGTTCAATTCTACAAATTTGGAATAGTTCACTCGATTCTTTATCGGAAAGTTGTGTATTATAATGCAAAATCTCATGAATGGTATAATTATTCCATAACTCAAAATGCTGCGAAAGATATGCAATGCCTTTATGCCCGGGTAACAACTGTTCTTCAGGGCCTTTCACTTTTTCACCTTTAAACATCACCATTCCCGAATCAGGCTGTTCCCAACCGGCAATAATTTTTAACAGCGTTGTTTTTCCGGCACCTGAGGATCCTGTTACCGCAATTTTTTGTCCTTCATTTTGTTGAAATGAAATATTATTGAGCACTAATGAAGAAGAGGCAGGGGAATATTTTTTTTGAATTTGAGATACTTCTAATAGCATGTTACTTTAATTCGCTGTATAAAAATTGCGAATGCAAGTTAATTACATGTATTAAATAAGTGGCTAATCAATTTTAAAGCCCTAATTTTTCAATGGCTAATTGTGCTGCAGCCTGGCTGGCATCTTTTTTATTAAAACCTTTACCAACGGATAACACTTCACCATCTAAAACCGCATTAATCGTAAATACACGTCTGCTGCCTTCCAACTTTTCATCTACCAATTCAAAGTTTAATAATTTACCATTTCGGTTGGCCCAGCCAATCAATTTATTTTTCAGGTTAATATCAATTAATTCCAAATCTTCAATAAACATGTGTGGAATTAATATTTGCTTAATTACCCATTTTCGAGCTTTTTCATAGCCTTTATCTAAGTAGATAGCGCCGGTAATTGCTTCCAACGTATTACCAAAAATTTGGCTGCTTTTTAGTGAGCCATCAAACTTATTAAAGCGTGTTATTTTTTTTAAACCCATTTTCACAGCAATATCGTTTAATTGCTGTCTATTCACCATTTTGCTGCGCATTTCGGTTAAAAAACCTTCGCCCTTGGCAGGATAACGTTTAAATAAATAATCGGCAACTACCGCACTTAAAACGGCATCACCCAAGTATTCTAAACGCTCATTATTTTCTTCAGGAGTATCTTTTACCGAACGATGACTTAAAGCTATTTTATACAATAAAATTTTACCCGGTTTAATACCCAGTACGTTTTTCAATTCTTTTACCAAAGCTGTATCTGATGACCTAAAAATATTCGGTAGCATTTGCACAGCGTTAAGCTACAAATTTTTTTACAATTATACAGGCATTATGTCCGCCAAAACCAAAAGTATTGCTAAGAGCAGCATTGATGGTTTTGGATTGGGCTTTATTAAAAGTAAAATTGAGTTTGGGATCTAATTCAGGATCGTCGGTAAAGTGATTAATGGTGGGGGGAACAATATTATGCACCACACTTTGAATACAGGCAATAGCTTCAATAACCCCTGCTGCACCTAAGCAGTGCCCGGTCATTGATTTGGTTGCGCTGATATTCAATTTATAGGCATGTTCTTTAAAAACATTGACAATTGCCTTCACCTCGGCTATATCACCTAATGGGGTTGATGTGCCATGGGTATTAATGTAATCAATTTCTTCAGGCTGCATGCCTGCATCTTCCAAAGCTGCTTTCATTACATTCTGAGCACCTAAACCATCGGGATGGGGTGCAGTAATGTGATAGGCATCGGCAGTTGCGCCACCACCGGCTATTTCACAATAAATTTTTGCGCCACGAGCCAAAGCATGTTCTAAAGTTTCCATTACTACAACTCCGGCTGCTTCGCCCATTACAAAACCGTCGCGATCTTTATCATAAGGACGGCTGGCCGTAGTGGGGTCATCATTGCGCTCACTCATCGCTTTCATGGCATTAAAGCCACCTACACCTGCTTCACTAATTACGGCTTCGCTTCCGCCGGTAAGTATTATATCGGCTTTACCTAAGCGCAGTAAGTTATATGCCTCAATCATTGCATTGGTACTACTGGCACATGCACTTACTACAGCGAAATTGGGTCCACGTAAATTATGACGCATTGATATTTGCCCTGCGGCAATATCTAAAATCATTTTAGGTATGAAGAATGGGTTAAAACGAGGTGTTCCATCGCCTTTTGCAAAATCCATTACTTCTTGTTGAAAAGTAATTAAACCACCAATTCCACTGGCAAATACAACGCCTACTCTATCGGGATTAATATTTTCTTTATTTAATCCGGCATCGGCCATGGCTTGGTCGCTGGCAACTAAAGCAAATTGTGTAAAGCGGTCAATTTTCCTTGCCTCTTTTTTGTCTAAATACTGAACAGGATCAAATCCTTTTACCTCGCAGGCAAACTGCGTTCTAAATTTGGAGGCATCGAATTGAGTAATAGGTGCAGCGCCGGAAACACCTTTTACAAGATTTTCCCAGTAATCAGCTACCGTATTACCTAAGGGAGTAAGCGCCCCTAAGCCGGTTACGACAACGCGTTTTAATTGCATAGTTTTAGTACCTGTTTTTAAGAGATAATCCGCCCATCTTTAGCATGTAGCCTTAGAAAGGCGGATTCATTATTCCATCAATGGAGTAAAAGCTTATTTGGCATGTTCTTCCAGATAAGTAATTGCTTGGCCAACGGTGGTAATGGTTTCAGCCTGCTCATCAGGAATAGAAATGTTGAATTCTTTTTCAAATTCCATGATTAACTCCACGGTATCCAAAGAATCGGCACCGAGATCGTTAGTAAATGAAGCTTCATTGGTTACTTCTGCTTCATCAACACCTAACTTGTCGACAATGATTTTCTTTACTCTTGTTGCGATGTCTGACATTGTAAAAAGTTTTGTTACAGGCGCAAAAATATGTTTTTTGCCAAAACTCCAATAAATTATGCCAATTTTGTTTTAACAAGTTTTTTGAACAGTTTAATAACATTTTTTGATTTGCACATTTTTCGGCAATTTTAGAAATGATTTTTATCTTGTAAAAAATTAGGAAAGAATGGCAATTAAGATTATTGATTACGGCACTGAGGAATATCGCCAAATGGTAGAATTACGTTACCAAATTTTACGCAAGCCATTGGGTTTGTTTTTTAACGAAAAGGAATTGGAAAAAGAAAAAAATGATATTTTAATAGGATGTTTTGAAGAAGATAAATTGGAAGGTTGCTGTATTTTAACCCCCATAGACAAACAAAAAATTCGATTACGCCAAATGGCTGTTATTGATGGATTACAAGGCCGAGGTATAGGGCGATCTTTAATGAGCTATGCAGAAAACTTTGCAAAAGACATGGGCTATACCACATTATGTATGCATGCAAGAAAATCTGCCGTTGGTTTTTATGAAAAACTAGGCTACCATATAGCTTCAGAGGAATTTACGGAAGTTAACATTCCACATTACATGATGGAAAAAATGCTAATTTAATTTCCGGCATGAATGTGCAGTTGAAATAACTGCCTAAGCGCATGTTTATTTGTATCGTCTAAACCTTCTTTAGGCACTAGAAAAAAAGATTTCGGATTAAAATACAGGTGAAAAAAATGTGGGCTTTCCATATATTTTGAAAAATCAGCCCATTGCCAATGCGCTTCTCCCCTTTCATTTTCCAATAAAATTTGTTCATCGGTAAATTGTATGATAAACTTATCGGTAAAAGTTTTAATGCTACGTTTATAAATGGTGTAGGGCAAAATATACCAAACGGCCAACAACATTAATATCCAAATAAACGAACCCAATATAAATGGTTCGGGTCTAATTTTTTTAAAGAAGAATAACACAGCCGCCAATATTGCATATAAGTTCACTATAATAATCATGAATTTTATTTCCTGGCGAGCATAAAAGTGGTAACGAAGTGCCTGTATTACCTTCTTTTTGTTGTAAGAAAAGCTGAATTGCATCATAGTAAAATGTAAAAGTAATGGTTTAGGCCCTATTCAGGTACAAATAAAAACAACCTGCTTCATAAATTGAAACAGGTTGTTATAAAAAATGATTAATGAATATTTTAACTGCAACCCATGCTATTGCCACAATTTAAACATTTGTAGCAAGTACCACTTCTTACAGTTATATGCCCGCAGGTATTACAAGCAGGTGCATCGCTTTGCATATTTTTGGCTGCCGCATTTACCATGTCTAAATCGCTACTATTTACTGCTTTTGAAACAGCAGTAGCATTTTTGCTCACTGCAGTTGATGCAGGTGAACTACCAGCAGGTGCTACAACTCGCATGTTACTTAATTCCGGCTTGCCTAAGTAAGACAGTTCAGATGATTCATCATCTGTATTTCCTACTTCGGGTTTGTTTAAAACATGAACCAAATCTGTTCTTCCCAAATAATCGAAGGCCAATGCTCTAAATACAAAATCTACCAACGAAGTGGTTGTTTTAATATTAGGATGATCTACCATTCCGGCCGGTTCAAATTTTGTGAAGACAAATTTTTCAACAAATTCTTCTAATGGAACACCGTATTGCAAGCCTACCGAAACAGCAATGGCAAAACAGTTCATTAAGCTGCGTAATGTAGAACCTTCTTTGGCTAAATCAATAAATATTTCGCCTAAAGTGCCATCGGAATATTCACCGGTACGCAAAAAGATGACTTGCCCACCTACTTTTGCCTTTTGTGTATATCCTCTACGTTTTGCCGGCAAGGCTTTTCTTTCAACGATTCTTGATAAAGCCCGTTTCAATTTGGTGTCTGTAGAGGCATTCATGCGTTTGGTTACTTCCTCTAACAACTCATCAACCGTAAGCTGGCTTAAATCGACAATTTTACTACTTTCAACAGGTAATTTTACTGCTTCGGTAGTGGCTTCTTTTGCTGTTGATGCTGTTTCGTCGCTTTTTTTCTTTTTGTCTGATTTGTTGCTTAACGGTTGAGAGAGTTTAGAGCCATCCCTATATAAAGCACACGCTTTTAAACCTAATTTCCAGCTTAAATAATAAGCTTCTTCAATTTCCTGAACGGTAGCCTCGTGAGGTAAATTAATGGTTTTAGAAATTGCCCCACTTAAGAAAGGTTGACAAGCTGCCATCATTTTAATATGCCCATGTGCATGGATGTAACGCTGACCACGTTTTCCGCATTTATTGGCACAATCAAACACCGGCAAATGCTCAGGCTTTAAATGAGGCGCACCTTCTACCGTCATAGTGCCGCAAACATAATCGTTCGCTGCATCAATTTCTTCTTCCGTAAAACCTAATGCTTCTAACATATTAAAATTCCAATCGCTGTATTCCTCTTCTTTAAATCCTAATCTTTGCATGCAGGCATCGCCCAAAGCATATCTATTAAAGAGGAAACTAATTTCAAAGGCTGATTTAGCTGCTTGATTTATTTTGGCAATCTCTTCTTGCAAAAATCCTTTAGCAGCCAAAGTAGTATTGTTAATGAATGGAGCACCTTCAAAACTAGCGGTACCCACTGCATAGTTTACAATATCTTTTATTTGCGCTTCTGTATAACCCAAAGTTTTTAAAGCATTAGGAACAGCTTGGTTAATAATTTTGAAATAGCCACCACCACTTAATTTTTTAAATTTCACTAAAGCAAAATCGGGTTCAACACCGGTGGTATCGCAATCCATAATTAAACCAATTGTTCCGGTTGGTGCAATAACAGTGGTTTGTGCATTTCTATAGCCATATTTTTCACCCAACTGCACTGCATCATCCCAGGCTTTTGTAGCAGCTTTAAGTAAATAATCAGGACAATATTTTGCCTTTATGCCGGCAGGTTTAATTTCTAAACCTACATATGCTTCTTCCGCATCATAAGCTGCGGCTCTGTGGTTACGCATAACGCGCAGCATATCTTCTTTATTCTCTTCGTATTTTTTAAAGGGGCCTAAGAATGCAGCCATTTCAGCTGAAGTTTTATAAGCTGTACCCGTCATTATTGCCGTAATTGCACCGGCAATACCGCGAGCTTCTTCACTGTCGTAAGGTATTCCGCTTAGCATTAGAATGGTACCCAAATTGGCAAATCCCAATCCTAAAGTGCGATAATCGTAGGAAAGTTGAGCTACTTCTTTTGAAGGGAATTGGGCCATCAAAACAGAAATTTCTAAAACAACAGTCCATAACCGACTGATGTATTCAATTCCTTCAACATCTACTGAACAATTCTCTTCATTAAAAAATTTACGTAGGTTGATTGAAGCCAGGTTGCAAGCAGTATTGTCTAAAAACATATACTCGCTACAAGGATTAGATGCATTGATGCGACCACCTTTGGGGCAAGTATGCCATTCATTAATGGTTGTATCGTATTGTGTACCGGGGTCGGCGCAACGCCAGGCTGCATAGGAAATATTATCCCACACTTCACGAGCCGGAATTGTTTTCATTACCCTGCCATCGGTGCGAGCTTTTAATTCCCAGTTTTCATTTTTTTCTAATTTCTCAAAAAATGAGTTGGGAATACGTACGGAATTATTGGAATTTTGACCTGAAACAGTTGCATAAGCTTCGCCTTCGTAGCTGGAATCGTAACCTGCGGCAATTAAAGCAGCCACTTTATTTTCTTCTTCTACTTTCCAGTTAATAAATTTCATTATTTCAGGGTGATCTAAATCCAAGCAAACCATTTTAGCCGCACGGCGAGTAGTTCCACCTGATTTTATTGCTCCTGCTGCTCTGTCACCAATTTTTAAGAAGCTCATCAATCCGCTTGAAGTACCTCCACCACTCAATTTTTCACCTTCTCCCCTTATTTGTGAAAAATTGGTGCCAACACCACTGCCGTATTTAAAAATACGGGCTTCGCGTACCCATAAATCCATAATGCCGCCTTCATTTACCAAATCATCATTTACTGATAAAATAAAGCAAGCATGCGGTTGAGGCCGTTCATAGGCATTTTCAGATTTTTTTAGCACCTCATCTACCGGGTCAACATAATAATGGCCTTGTGGCTTTCCGGTAATTCCATAGCTTTCGTATAAGCCGGTATTGAACCATTGAGGTGAATTTGGAACGCATGATTGGTTTAATATGCTAAACACCAATTCATCATAAAAAATTTGAGCATCTTGCTCTGATGCAAAATAATGAAAACGCTGCCCCCACACCTTCCAACAATTGGCCATTCTGTGGGCAACTTGTTTAACGGAAGTTTCCCTTCCGGTTGTTCCATCGGCTTGAGGAACGCCGGCTTTTCTAAAATATTTTTGAGCTAATATATCTGTGGCAATTTGGCTCCAATGTTTCGGCACTTCAACATTATTCATCTCAAATACCACTTTACCGCTAGGGTCTTTAATGATACTGGTACGATAGTCGTATTCAAACAAATCAAATACACTTATACCTTCCCGGGTATAACGGCGTTTAAATTGTAGTGCTTTTTGTTTAGATGCAGGTGCCATAGCCATTAGTTTAGAATTGCAAAATGTTTTTTAAAGGATATCCTTTTATTGGGATAGCTTCTTACGAAAATATCTTTTAGCAACTAAAAAACAACATCCTAAATATTAACAGATTGTGGAAAAATGTTGTGGAAAATTTGCTAACTCAAACCCCTATTGCATTTCAAAAAATATTAACACATGTAGATAATATTTTTTGAAAAATTGCTTGCTATTTCGTTGATTTTTGCTATATGTAAAACATTTCTTTGATAATGTTTATCTAATTGTTGATTACATGCTTATTGAAATTTTCTAACACAGATTATTGCTGTTATTCAATAAAACACACTTAGAACGTTTTTTTCTGAAAATTAATAAAAAAGCAGCTGAATGCACAATTAGTTGGTCTAAAATAAATGCCAAATTTTTTTTATTAAATTCAAATTATGGTCAATAATTTGTAGTGAATATTTTGAACTAAGAAGTATTTTGTCAGGAAAACAAAGATTTTCAGCGGTTTGTAACAGATACTTCTTAATTTAAGCTATTAAAACAAAAAATTTTTGCATTTTTGCAATAAGTCAGTCACTTACAATTTTTTGCATGAAGCAATCTTTGTACCATCAACTTACGGAAAAAAAGCAGGCAGGAAAAAAGTCATTTGCTGTTTTAATTGATCCTGATAAGGTTAATGAAACCTCTATTGAAGCATTAGTGCAATTATCTGTACCGGCGAAAGTGGACTATTTTTTTGTAGGTGGTAGCTTGGTTATTTCCAATCATTTAGACGAATGTATTCGGCAAATTAAAAAAGCCTGTAATATACCGGTGGTTTTATTTCCCGGTTCCCCATCACAAGTTAGTCGGTATGCCGATGCTTTACTGTACCTTTCATTGATTTCCGGCCGTAATCCCGAGTTATTAATCGGCCAACATGTTGTGAGTGCCCCTTTTGTTAAAAAAAGTGGATTAGAAATAATGCCTACGGGTTATATGGTTATTGATGGTGGTGCCCCTACCACTGTGTCATATATTTCCAATGCCACGCCCATTCCCAGCGATAAAAACGACATAGCCATGTGTACTGCTATGGCAGGTGAAATGTTGGGTATGAAACTAATTTATATGGATGCCGGCAGTGGTGCTAAACGCCCCATAACAGAAGATATGATAAAATCGGTAGCACAACATATTGAAGTGCCTTTAATTATTGGCGGTGGCATTACTGATGCCGAAAAAGCTTACTTGAATTGCAAAGCCGGCGCCGATATTATTGTTGTAGGTAATGCTATTGAAAAAGATGCATCGCTCATTAAGGAAATAAGCGATGCAATTCATTCAGTTCCAGTAAAGATTTAAAGTTTAACGCAATTGTGTAGTATCCACCCTTGATGGAGTATCTTTTCCATTAACTATACTTTGTGCACTTAAAGCAATGGCTTTAATGATGGCTGTCATGTTTTGTAAGTTTAATGTGCTTACTTCATCACTGGGTTTGTGATAATTGGGTTCATTATCCATTTTGGAAGTTGAAATAGTATGCGCCGGTACCCCTTTTTTTGCTAAAGTTGCATTATCGGAACGATAAAATAAGTTTTGCTCGGTATAGGGGTCGGGATAAAATGTAAAGGGTGTGCCTTTTAAATTTTTTTGCATTATCTCGCCCATATTGGTTTTATCGTAACCGGTAATATAGGCACTATTTGTGCCCCATTTACTTTCTGTACCAATCATTTCTATATTAAACATGGCCTTTACTTTTTCCGGATTAAATTGTTCAGAAAAATATGCTGAGCCATATTCTCCAATTTCTTCAGCAGTAAACGCAGCAAAAACTAGCGTACGAGCATTATTGTGTAATGCTGCATAATATTTCGCTAACATAATTACAGCTGTAGTTCCTGCGGCATCATCATTGGCACCATTGTAAATTGAATCGCCATTAACCGGTTTGCCTATTCCTAAATGATCATAGTGACCGGAAAAAATAACGTATTCATTAGGCAAACTTTTACCGGGTAAAATGCCCACAATATTGCTTAGTGGCATTTCTTTAAAACTTTGTTGCGCCTTTATTTCAAAGCTTTGAGGATTTGTTTGTGAAGTAAGAACAAAGATGAAACTGGCAGAATTTTGTAAAAACTGACGCGAAAAATAACTTAATCGTTGAAAGTTTTTTGCAAATGAAGTATCAACAAATACTACTTGATTTTCATGCGATTGCAGTAAAGGTGCAATATGAGAAAAGAAGTCAGTACCTGCTGCAATTGAGGTTAAATGATAACCCGAATGTTCATTGATGGTAAGCATTTTTTCGGGCGAACGAACAATGCAATTATTTTGGGGAATCTGCATGCCATTAATGCTGGCATTTACAGTAACCTGATCGGGCTTTAACAACATAAAATTTTGCCTGTAACTACCATTGTTGTCGAAGGGTTTCAACCCTGCTTGTTTAAATTCATTAATAATGAAATTGGCAGCTTTTTCAACACCCGGCGTAAAAACTCGCCTTCCCTGCATATCATCTGCAGCTAAAATATTTTCAATATTGGTTACTGCTTTTTCATTAATTACTTTATCAAGTAACCCTTGTGCATTTGATTCGTAAACAAAAAATAAAGCAATGATTAAAAACACATTTTTAGTGTAGCGCATAAATTAGATTTAACATTAAAAAAAATGTGCTGCAAAAAGCAACACACAAAAAAAGTTGCAGAATATAAAAGAAGTTATAAACTCATCATTTCTTTAAACTTAACAGTTTGTCTGCGACTTACCTCTACTTTTTCTCCTCCTTTTAAATCAATAAGCAGGCCTCCGTTAAAGTAAGGTTCAATTTTTTCAATCCAACGAAGATTGATGATATGTTTACGATTGGCTCTAAAAAACATTTTATCATCCAAGCGATCTTCTAAAGCATTTAATGATTTTAGAATTAATGGCTTGTTATTGCCAAAATATACTTTAGCGTAGTTACCAACGCTTTCAAATAATCGTATTTCGCCCAATTTTACAAACCAACACCGCTCGCCATCTTTTACAAAAACCTGATCGTTTTCGGTAAGTGGCCCACGATTAGGCTGCCCATTTAAACCTAATTTTTCTTTAAATAATTCATCTTGCAATTTAGCTACTGCATCAGCAAGACGTTTGGGTTCAATGGGTTTTAATAAATAATCCAAAGCATTTACTTCAAATGCTTTAATGGCATATTCATCATAAGCCGTAGTAAAAATTACTTTAGGTGTTTTTTCAACTTGCTCTAACAAATCAAAACCGGTTTTGCCGGGCATTTGAATGTCAAGGAAAATTAATTCAGGTTGATACATTTCAATTTTTTCAATCCCTTCATCTACATTGGCAGCTTCTTCAATTACTTCAATATCGTTGTGGTTTTGTAATAGTTTTTTTAGCTCATTTCTGGCTAATCGTTCATCATCAATAATAATAGCTTTGATAGGCATGTTTTATTCTATTTAAAAATATTTTTTTCAACTTGAACCGGTAGTCTTACTTTGGCTTGTACGGTATGTTCATCAATTGCTTTCAACTCAAATTTAGCATCTTTGCCGTACAATAAATTTAAACGGGTTTGCGTACTGGTAATTCCAAAGCCTTCCGTATTGTTTTCAATTTTTAAAGTTCCTGAATTTTGCACAATTAATTCGTGATAATTTTCATTAAAATCGGAAACAATTTTAATAGTACCGCCATTCATTTGCTGCCCAATACCATGTTTAATGGCATTTTCAACCAAAGTTTGCAACATCATTGGTGGAATGGGTTGGTCTAAAGTATCTTCATCAATGTCATATTCTACCTGTAATCTTTCCTCAAAACGAATATGTTCCAGCGCTAAATAATCTTTTACAATATTTAATTCCCGTTCAAAAGGTGCCAATTCCAGTTTTTCGGAATGCATACTACTTCTCAAAATATTACTTAATTCGGTAATTGCCGTTCTGGCTCGTTGAGGATTTTCATCAACCAAAGCCCTAATACTATTCAAAGCATTAAAAATAAAATGTGGATTAATATGCGATTTAATGGTTTTCAATTCCAATTCCTTCACAAGGCTTTGTAAGCGAATTTTATCAAGTTCATCTCTCCTGCCTTTTTGAATATAATGGTAGGTGAAGTAAATAAAATTCCAAATAATGTAAAAAAGCGAGGTGGTTAAAAGCGACCTTACTACCCTGTTTAAATAACTAAACTGCTTTAACTGAGGTAATTCCCAGTTAAAAAAGTTAATAATGGATACAAACACCAATGAGTCAATGAATGCAAATACCAACGCGGTAAGCAGCAAAAGGGAAATTTGTTTCTGCAAATCAAATCGCATTATATTAAAACCCTTAATAACCGTACGCATTATGTGGGTAATAATTAAGCCTAAAATAGCATCGGTAAATAAACTTTGGAAAAAGTATGGTTGTGGCTTAGAACGTATGGCAAAATAGAAAAAAGTCCAAACTAATGTATATGCTCCCCAACCCAAAATCTGGCACCACCAGTATGTTGATATTTTGTTTCTCATGCAGTATGAAAATAGGGCGAAATTATTTGCCGAATATAAGTATTTTGATTAAAGGCAAAATTTCAGTGATTTTTGGTTGAAGCAGCTTCTATAGAAACTGAACCAAACCAATTTTGCCGTGTTTATTTAAGTTGACTTGAATTTATTATTTTTACATTTTAATTTTTTTCAAATGAATATACAGCCCGGCGAATTATTGAAATCAATTGATTCACCTAACGACTTAAAGAAATTAAGCCGTACTCAACTACATCAGGTTTGTGATGAATTAAGGCAATACATTATTGATGTGGTAAGTGTTTATGGTGGGCATTTTGCTGCCAGCTTGGGCGTGGTTGAACTTACTGTTGCATTACATTACGTTTATAATACACCATACGACCAACTGGTCTGGGATGTAGGCCATCAGGCCTATGGCCATAAAATTTTAACCGGCAGAAGAGACAACTTTATCACCAATCGCAAATACAAAGGGCTGAGCGGTTTTCCTAAAAGGTCAGAAAGTGAGTATGATACTTTTGGTGTCGGGCACTCTTCTACATCTATTTCTGCAGCATTAGGCATGTCTATTGCAGCAAAATATAAAGGCGAAAACAGAAAAAGTGTTGCCATTATTGGCGATGGCAGCATGACAGCCGGAATGGCTTTTGAAGCCATGAACCATGCAGGTGTTGCTGATAGTGACTTGTTGATTATATTGAATGACAACTGCATGAGTATTGACCCCAACGTGGGTGCTTTAAAAGAATATTTAACGGATATTACCACTTCGCACACCTACAATAAAATGCGCGATGAAATTTGGAATATCCTGGGAAAATTACCCGCCGGAAAAAATTTCAGTAGAGATATTGCCAGTAAAGTAGAAGCCGGATTGAAGGGAATGGTAAGTAAAAGCAGCAATTTATTTGAATCTTTAAAAATTCGCTATTTCGGCCCAATTGATGGACATAATATTACCAAACTGGTTGATACTTTAAAGGACATGCGTGATATTCCCGGGCCTAAACTACTGCATGTTATTACTGTGAAAGGAAAAGGTTATGCCTTGGCTGAACAAGATCAAACCAAATGGCATGCACCCGGACTATTTGATAAGGTTACCGGTAAAATTTATAAAAAACATTACGATACACCTCAACCTCCTAAATATCAGGATGTATTTGGCCATACAATAATAGAATTAGCCGAAAAAAATAAAACCATTATGGGTGTAACCCCGGCTATGCCCAGTGGTTCTTCCTTAAAATTTATGATGGAAAAAATGCCCGATCGTGCTTTTGATGTGGGCATTTGCGAACAACATGCCGCTACTTTAAGTGCAGGTTTGGCTACACAAGGTATGCGGGTGTATTGTAACATCTATTCTTCCTTCATGCAAAGGGCTTACGATCAGGTAGTTCATGATATTGCCATTCAAAAATTACCGGTTGTACTTTGTTTAGATCGTGCAGGGTTGGTGGGCGAAGATGGCCCAACACACCATGGATGCTATGATATTCCTTATTTCCGCTGTATTCCCAACATGATTATTAGTGCCCCCATGAATGAACAGGAATTGCGGAACTTGATGTACACAGCACAATTGCCTTCTACCCAAATGCCATTTGTAATTCGTTATCCACGAGGCGAAGGTGTTATGCCGAATTGGAAAACACCTTTCGAGGAACTTGAAATTGGAAAAGGTAGAAAACTAAAAGATGGTAAAGATTTAGCAATACTCTCTATTGGTCATCCGGGTAATTTTGTTCAAGCTGCCATACGCCAATTAAGAACAGAAGGTATTGATCCTGCTCACTACGACATGCGTTTTGTTAAACCTATTGATGAGGCCTTATTGCACGAAGTATTTAAAAATTATTCCAAAATAATTACGGTAGAAGATGGTGCCATTACCGGCGGCTTTGGTAGTGCTGTTTTAGAATTTATGGCTGAACACCAATACCAGGCAACAGTAGTTCGTTTAGGAATACCCGATAGGTTGGTTGAACATGGCACGCTGAAAGAATTACACAAGGAATGCGGTTATGATGCCGATGGCATTGCCTCCACAGCCCGTAATTTATTAAGCGAAAAAGTAGCTATTCAATTTGCTTAGAAGTAAATAATGGATGGAATTAAACACGCATTATTCCCCAAAATATTCAACATATATTCTGGCAGTTTCATATAGCTTAATGCAATGAAGTTGAACATTTTCGGGCAAGTGTGGTTGTAATTGCTCCCAAATGGCAATAGCCAAATTTTCCGTGCTGCACATTTTGCCCAGCATAAAATCAACGTCCAGATTTAAGTTCTTATGGTCTAATTTGTCAATTACTTTTGTTTTAATTAATTGACTCAATTTTTTCACATCATATAGAAAACCTGTTTCCGGATCTGGATTGCCTTTAATGGTTACAAATAAATCATAATTATGGCCATGCCAATTTTCGTTAGCACAAACGCCGAAAACTGCCTCATTTTTTTCTTTACTCCAATTGGGATTGTATAATTTATGCGCAGCGTTAAAATGTTCCTGACGGGTTAAATACACCATTCTACACTAATATTTGCCGCAAAGGTAGCATTTGCACCAAATAATTACAAGGGCCTATGAAATTCTCATTTATTTAGCCGATGTTGTATTAGAAGCTGTGTACCAGGTATTTACGCAATTATGTGCACCTTGAATAACCAATTTTAAAACCGCCGTTTGCTCTTTTGGTAAGGGCATTTCAAAGCTTTGTTGTTGATTGGGAACAGTTGCAATTAAAGTGTAATGATCAGTTCCGCCTGTTTTAAATTGATTGGTGGTAGCTGCATAAATTTTTACCGTACCGGTATCTTCTAATGCCTGCCATTTTAGTTGAAGAGAATTGCTTTTTAAAACCACCCAAGGTTTTGCTACCGATACCGCACCTATTAATGGAACACCATCTAATTCATACTGCAATAAAGTTGGAATACTTACATGCATGAACCGGGCAATAGTGGGATAAATATCTACCACTGCCGGCTCATCTTTATGGGCATAATTATTTAAATTTTTAGTATTTAAAATCATCCAGGTCGTTCTTTCCCGTTCCGATTGCCCACCATGATTACGACCGGTTTGTGCATCACGACCATGGTCAGTGGTAATAACTACTAACCATTTTTCGTTAAAATTTTTTTCTCTATACTGCACTGCCTGCCATATTTTGTTCATTTGTGCATCAAAATAAGTAAGTGCATTGTGGTAATCTGTACTATTAGTACCATGCATATGTCCCATATCATCCGTATACTCCAAATAAATCCATGAGGCATCAGGACCATTCTTCTTAATAACGCTATCGGCTTTATGTATTACCATTTCATCAATGCGATGCATGTAGCTGTGTGCAGCATCGTGTGGAAAATGTAAAGTATCTAATTCAAAGCCATCAAAATAAAAATCAGTAGTATAATCACCGGCCTGTGGTAATCCATCACCTAATAATTTGGTTCTGTTATCTAACCAACTGGAAAAAACAGCCACTTTTTTTTGCGGATATTGCTCTTTCAGCAAACGAAGTATGTGCTTGTAATGATAGTTGGGATTTTGAACATTATTTGAAAACACATTATGCTTATATGCCCATGTACCGGTTAATAAATTATTATAACCCGGTGCAGAAATAGTTGGCATTTGCGAATAAGTTTGCAGTATTCCACCGGTAAATGAACGCAAATAAGTGCCCGAATCAATAATTTTCTGCAAAGCAGGTTTGTTCATATTTTCAATCATATCTGCAGGAATACCGTCTGCAATTACAAACAATACTTTGTGTTGAGGTTGTGCATCAGCAGCCTGAAAACCCCAAAAACAAAACATTATGCAGCAAAAAAAAGCCTTGTATATTTTCATTTCAACTAATTGAAATGTAAAATTGACGATTTAACTTTTTTGTGCTCATTATTTTATTGTAAACAAAATGAGTACAAGCCATTTACAACAATTAATTTTACAAATTGAATTTTTAAAAACTATAGCTGTAATCAAGGCTACAACATTAGGTATGAATATTTGGATAATAGCTGCAACTGATTTTGAAATACAGGCCGCCAAAAAGGTTTTATTAAATGAAACTTTTGAAAACTGCAGTGTACATTTTTTAACTACCGGTGTAGGCATGTTATTGTCAGCAGTAAAACTTACACAATTATGCCTTGAACAAAAGCCCGATTTGTTATTACAAGCAGGTGTTGCAGGCAGTTTTACGAACAATTTTCCACTTAATAGTTTAACCATTGTTGAACAAGAAGCATTTGGCGATTTAGGCGTAGTGGAAGATACAGTTTGGAAAGATTTGTTCGATTTGAAATTGCTATCGAAAAATGAAGTTCCATTTAAAGATGGTTTTATTATAAACCAACATATTGCAAAATGGAATGTTACAAATTTGCCGAAAGCTAATGCAGTAACAGTTAATACCATTACAACTGAACCGCATCGCATAGATTTACTTCAAAAAAAATATGCTGCACACATTGAAACGATGGAAGGCATTGTATTACATTATGTAGGTGCCTATTTTCAAATTCCCTATTTGCAAATAAGGGCTATTTCCAATTTTGTGGGTGAACGCAATAAACAAAACTGGACCCTGCAAGCGGCCATTGAGCAATTAAATAAACACTTGGTGGCATATGTTCATGCAATTAATAAAAACAGATAATTAGTTAATAAAATTGAGCGGTATGAAATACACATTGGGTTTTTCGCCTTGTCCTAATGACACCTTTATTTTCGATGCATTAGTCAATCATAAAATTGATACAAAGGGAATTGAATTTGAAGTAATGTTGGAAGATGTAGAAACTTTAAACCAATGGGCCATTCAGCAAAAGCTCGACTTTTCAAAAATCAGTTATGGCGTATTACCCATTGTTGCCCGCAATTACCTGCTATTACAAAGCGGAGGTGCATTGGGGAAAGGTGTAGGCCCACTGTTAATTAGTTTACCCAACAATCCTTTATTTCTAAAGCATCCCGAAAAGGCAACTGTAGCTATTCCCGGTGAAAATACCACAGCACATTTGTTGTTTTCAATGACATACCCAATGGTAAAAAACAAGAAAATGATGGTGTTTAACGAAATTGAAAATGCTGTGCTTAGTGGCGATGTGGATGCCGGTGTAATTATACACGAAAACCGTTTTACCTATTTGCAAAAGGGATTAATGAAACTGAAAGATTTAGGTGAATATTGGGAACAGACTACTCATGCACCCATTCCTTTAGGTGGTATTGTTGCCAAACGTAACATACCCTTACCGATTATTCAACAAGTTGATGCTTTAATTAAAGAAAGTGTAACATATGCTTACAATAAACACTATAATGTACCCGCAGATTTTGTGCAAGCACATGCGCAGGAAATGGACCCGATGGTAATGCGTCAGCACATTGATTTGTATGTAAATGATTATTCAAAAGCATTGGGTGAATCGGGTAAAAAAGCGGTAATGACTTTATTGAATACCTACCGGCAAATGCACAATAACGCTAACCCATTGCCGAAGGATATATTTGCTGATTAATACACCAACTAAGCATTAAATTTTATTTTTTAATACTTTACCATACACTTCCAATGCTCTTTTACGGGCAATTTCATGTTGAATGATGGGAGCAGGATAGTCAAAACTATCTAATTCCGGCACCCATTTCCGAACGTATTGTAAGTTTTTATCGAATTTTTCTGTTTGCAGAGCAGGATTAAAAATTCGAAAGTAAGGTGCCGCATCGCAGCCGCTGCCTGCTGCCCATTGCCAACCGCCGTTATTTGCTGCAAAATCAAAGTCTAACAATTTTTCAGCAAAATAGGCTTCACCCCAACGCCAATCAATTAATAAATGCTTGGTTAAAAAAGAAGCTACAATCATTCGTACTCTGTTATGCATGAATCCGGTAGTATTCAATTCACGCATACCTGCATCAACAATAGGATAACCGGTTTTACCCATACACCATTTTTCAAAAGCTGTTTCATCATTTAACCATTCAATTTGGTCATAAATTAACTTAAACGATTTTCCGGCACGCACATGTGGAAAATGATAGAGAATAGCATGATAAAAATCACGCCAAATTAATTCATTCAAAAAAGTATCATTTAATTGTTGTGCTTTAGCAGCTAATTGTCGAATACTAATGGTACCAAAACGCAAATGCAATCCTAACCTTGATGTACCCTGAACAGCCGGGAAGTTTCGTTGTGCATCATAATGCCGAATTAATACTTCATCAACCTTTTGTGGTGGAATTGCCATATTACTTGGCAAAAAACCTAATGATGCTAATGTGGGAATAGTTGTATTATGCAAATGCACAAGTTGTGTTGATTGCAATTTTATGGGATACGATTTTATGTAAAATGAACGCAGCAAAGCTTTCCATTTTCTACTATATGGGGTGAAGACGGTATAAGGCGCGCCATCATCTTTTAACACCTCGCTACCATCAAATATAACATGGTCTTTATAGCTATGGAACCCTGCACCCAGCTGAGTTACATAATCAGCAATAATTTTATCGCGTTCGTAAGCATATTGTTCATAATCGCTGTTAGTAAATACATTTTTAATGGTATATTTTTCAGCAAGTTGTTGAAAAGCCTGCAACGGAGTACCATGATGAATGTACATACCACTGTTATACTTTTTAAGATGCACATGCATATCTGCTATGGTGTCATAAATAAAATTTACACGTGCATCATGTTGATTACTAAGCTTATTTAAAATATTTGTATCAAATACAAAGAGTGGTATAACGGGATATGGTTGACGTAAGGCATGGTATAGTGCTGCATTATCATGCAATCGCAAGTCGCGCCTAAACCACATAACGGTAACTTCAGGTTTCATGTTCCAATCAAATTGCTTCCCTAACAAATAATAAGCCTGAATTGTTTACTGATTCCATAGGGGAGCAATAAATTTTTCATACAATAATGGAGCAGTTTGGGTTTTGTAATGTACATCATTCACTTCTTTAACCCACTTTATACCAAAAATGGTATTGGTAAAAAAAACTTCAGATGCATTTAATACATCATCCGGCGAAATGGTAGTTTCTTCAACCGGAATGTTTTCCTCTCTTAAACACTTTAATAAATATTTACGCATAATTCCGCCCACACAACCTTCGGTAAGTGCAGGAGTTTTAATTACACCATTTTGAACAATAAACACATTCGCAATTGTAGTATCGGCAACATTGCCTTGTGCATTTAACACCAAAGCATCATTTAGCTTATTTTCTTTAGCCCAATAGGCAGCCATGGCATAACACAAATAATTGTTGCTTTTTATATGCGAAAATGCATCATTTATTTTTCGGGCATCAGTATGTATACCCACTACCAGCCCATTTTCGTTTAGCCGGTTATTGGCACTGTTTAAATCCCATGTTTGAATAACATAATTGGGAAAATCGTTTTCGGGATCATACAATCCACCATCACCACGAGCAATAGTGATACGTACACGGGCTGCTTTTTTATGATGATTTTTCTTGGCCACTTCCAAAACCTGCTCTTGAAAAGCATCGGTAATAAAGTAGTTGGGGCGGTTAAAATGCAGTTGTTGTAATGAAACAAATAATCTTTCTAAATGCATGGTATGCAAACAAATTTTACCATTCAGCATTTTTAAGGTTTCAAAACACCCATCGCCATAACGGAAGGAACGATTGCTGACAGAAATTACCGACTTTTCATTTTTATACAATTTGCCGTTGTAATTGAAGTAGCCATCAGGTTGCATAGCTGAAAATTAATTAGTTTTATTTTGCAGTTATATTTTACAGTATATGAAAATAGGAGAAATTACCCAAACGCTAAGCAATTTTGCACCAACGGCTTATCAGGAAAGCTATGATAATGTTGGCCTGCTGGTTGGCAATGCCAATAACACCTGTTTAGGTATTATTTGCACACTTGATGTTACAGAAGCAGTTGTAAAAGAAGCTTTAGAAAAAAATTGCAATTTAATTGTTGCGCATCATCCCATTATTTTTAAAGGGTTAAAAAGAATTAATGGCTATACCGACGCTGAAAAAGCCATTATTTTAGCCATTCAGCACAACATTGCTATTTATGCCATACATACCAATTTAGATAATGTATTACCTGGAGTAAATAGTAAACTGGCGCAAAAATTAGGTTTATTACATACGCAAATACTATTGCCCAAAACAAATGGGCTTTGTAAGTTATACACTTTTGTACCCATTGCTTATGCCGAAAAGGTAAGAAATGCTTTATTTGAAGCCGGAGCCGGAAAAATTGGCGCTTATAGCGAATGTAGTTTTTCAGTGCCCGGCAATGGAACATTTAAGGCCGGCGAAGGCACCAATCCCTTTGTTGGAAAAATTTTGGAAAGACATTTGGAAAAAGAGGAAAAAGTAGAAGTAATTTTTCCGGCAGTGCTACAAAATGCCATTATTAATGCTTTAATACAAGCCCACCCTTATGAGGAGGTGGCTTATGATATTGTGGCCCTTGAAAATGAATTTAGCCGGGTTGGCAGTGGCATTATTGGACATTTAGCCGAACCTAAAGATGCCGCCAAATTTCTATCGGACTTAAAAGCCATAGTTGGGGTTGCTGTTATCAAACACTCACCCATTTTGGAAAAACCCATTCAAAAAATAGCCATTTGTGGCGGGGCCGGCAGTTTTTTAATAAGCCAAGCCATTCAGGCAGGGGCTGACATTTTTATTACTGCCGATTTGAAATACCACGAGTTTTTTGAGGCCAACAATAAGTTAATTTTGGCCGATATTGGCCATTGGGAAAGTGAGCAATTTACCATTGATTTATTGGCAGAGGTTTTACAAACCAAATTCCCTACCTTTGCCGTCCTTAAAAGTGCGGTAAGCACTAACCCGGTTCATTACTTTTTATAAAAAAGCTACTGATGCCAAGCCAACCGAACGATGAACGGATTGCGACGCAACAGAAGCCCGATAAGGATTAATGCAGCCGGTAACCAAAAAAAGTAAACACAAAAACACAATATACAATATGGCAACAGCGAAAGAATTTTCTGTAGAAGAAAAACTGGTAGGCCTTATTAAGCTGCAAAAAATTGACAGCCAATTAGATGAATTTAGAATTTTAAAAGGCGAATTACCGATTGAGGTGAGCGATTTAGAAGATGAAATTGCCGGCATTTTAAGCAGAAAAAACCGCATTGAAGAAGAAATTAATGGTATTTCGGAGTTTATAGATCAAAAAAAACAAGCCATTGCCGAGAGCGAGGCTTTAATTAAGAAATACGAAAAACAAAGCGACAACGTAAAAAACAGTCGTGAGTTTGAAGCTATTTCCAAAGAAATTGAAATGCAACAATTGGAAATTAAATTGTGCGAAAAAAATATTAGAGATGCTAATGAAGAATTGGCCGGAAAAGTTAAACAATTAGAGGCTGCGAAAAAACAAATTGCTACCAAAGAGAGCATTTTGACCGTGAAGAAAAGTGAATTGGAAAAAATTATTGCCGAAACCGAAAAAGAAGAACAACACTTTAAACATTTAAGTGATGAGGCGCGTAAAGGTATTGATGAGCGCTTATTATACAGCTACGACCGCATTAGAAACAGCTACCGCAATGGTTTAGCGGTTGTGCCTATTGAAAGAGATGCTTGTGGTGGATGTTACAATGCCATTCCGCCCCAACGCCAAAGCGAAATTAGAATGCATAAAAAAGTTATTGTATGCGAAAACTGTGGTCGTATTTTGGTTGATGCCGACTTGAATGATTCAGTTACCGTAAAATAATTTTGATATTAACTTTTTTATAATTGAGCAGGGGCTTTGAACAAAAGCTCCTGTTTTATTTTGCAGCATTATTTAAACTGTACTTATTATTGGCATGAAAAATATCGGCCTTGTCATTTTTGCAATTTTATTATTTACAAGCAATTGCTTTGCTCAATACAGCTTTGACTTTAGCCCTGATTGCAGGCAAGCCTATAACGAAATAATGCAACTGCAAATTGGCAAAGGTTATCGTTACATAGAAAGTGCACAAAAAAACAACCCGCAAAATTTAATTCCTGCATATTTATCAAGCTATATTGATTTTTTTATCCTTTTTTTAAATGAAAACCCACAGGAATACGCTCAAAAAAAAGATGTATTTGACGAAAGAGCTGCATTAATGCAAAAGGGAAACAAAAACTCGCCTTGGTACTTGTACACACAAAGTGTTTTATACCTTCAAAAAGCAGCGGTAGCCATTAAATTCGGTGAAACATGGACAGGAGGTTGGGCTTTCAGAAAATCGTTTTTATTGGTAAAAGAAAATCAAAAAAAGTTTCCCGATTTTTTACCTAACCAATTAATTTATGGGGCATTAGAAGCCGCTGTTGGCACAATTCCCAAAAATTATAAATGGTTAGCATCATTATTAGGCATGCGGGGCTCGGTTAACGAAGGCATGCAAAAAGTTACCAACTTTGTTTACAGCAATAACGAGTGGGCACAACTAATGCAAATTGAAGGTGCTTTTATTTATGGATATTTAAATTTTTACTTAGAAAATAAAAAAACTGAAACCGTTAATTTTTTAAAATCGGGGAAGTTTGATTTGGTGCACAACCATTTAATGGCCTATATGGCTGCTAATTTGGGGAAAAATGATAAGCAAACCGAATTTGCCAAGCGTGTTATTTTAAACCGTAGCATGGCTTCGGGATATTTAGAAACACCGGTATGGCATTTAGAAATGGGCTACAATTTGCTGAACCACTTACAATATGCCGATGCGGCAAGGGAGTTTAACGCCTTTGTGCAAAATTTTAAAGGAAAATTTTATGTAAAAGACACCTACCGACGTTTAAGTTGGTGTTATTTTTTAATGGGCAATATGCCTGCTGCCGAAAACGCCCGCAAACAAATATTGAAATTTGGCAGTACCATGGCCGATGCCGATAAAGAAGCACAAAAAGAAGCACAAACAAATAAATGGCCCAATGCTACTTTGCTGAAAGCTCGGTTATTGGATGATGGCGGCTACAGAGAAGAAGCACTTCAAATGCTTAATCAAGTTTCCATTAACAGCTTTTCTGATATTGCCGACCAATTAGAATATACCTATCGCATGGGCAGAATTTATGATGGCTTAAATAATTACAATAAAGCTGTTGAATATTATAATCAGGCCTACAATATGGGCAAATTAAGAACCGAATATTACGCGGCCAGAGCAGCATTACAAGCCGGAATGATTTATGAAAAAAACAACAATAAAAAAGAAGCCATTCGTTACTACCAATTATGCCTCGACTTGGGTGAGCATGATTACAAAAGTTCGTTAGACCAACGCGCCAAAAGTGGTATTGCCCGTTGCACAGGTCAGTAAATATTATTTACCCGTTTAATTCACTTAATTTGCATTTTGTTGATTAGTAGTAATTTTTTATTGTGCTGAACATGCTGCAAAAATTATTCATACAAAACTATGTGTTGATTGATTCGGTAACCATTGAACCGAATGCACATTTAAATATTATTACCGGTGAAACCGGAGCCGGAAAAAGTATTTTAATGGGTGCCTTAAACTTAATTTTAGGCGAAAGAGTAGATAGTAATGTGCTGATTAATCCTGATAAAAAATGCGTAATAGAAGGTAGTTTTATAACTGAAAACAATGCAGCTGTTAGCAATTTTTTAAAAGAAAATGAGCTGGATATTGATACCATTTTACTGCTACGCAGAGAAATAGCACCCAACGGAAAGTCGAGAGCATTTATTAATGATACACCGGTTAGCCTGCAGCAACTAAAAGCATTGGGCAATTTATTGGTTGATTTACACCAACAGTTCGACACATTGGATTTAGCTAAAGCCGACTTCCAACGGCAGGTCATTGACGCATTAGCGCAGTTAAACGACACTTTAAAGCAATATCAATCTATTTATAAAAGCTGGCAAAGCAATTCACAACAATTACAGCAATTACAAAATCAAAAAGAACAATTTGAAAAAGAAGCCGACTATAATCGTTTTTTGCTTGAAGAATTAACCGCGCTGCAATTAATACCCAATGAATTAGAAAATTTAGATCAGGAATTAAAATTATTGAGCAACAGTGAAGGCATTAAAGCAGCTTTAAATGGTATTGTTGAGCTTTTAATGGAAAGTGAGCAACCTATTATACAACAACTAAAACAAATGATGCAGCAACTACAAGCATATCAAAATATGCACACGGATTTGCCAAGCATCATTGAACGACTTACAGCTGCTCACATTGAATTAAAAGATATTGCCAATGAAGTAAACAGACTCAATGATCATATTTCATTTGACGTAAATAGAATTGCAGAAATTGAAGAAAGATTGGCAGCCGGATATAAATTATTAAAAAAACATAATGTTTCAAATACCAATGCTTTATTGGAATTACAAGAGCAACTAACCCATCGTTTAAATGAGGTGTTGGCAATAGATGATAATATTATAGCCTTGCAACAGAAAGTGCATGCCCAAAAAAATGAAGTAATTGCTTTAGCTGAAAAAATTTCTGCAGCAAGGAAGAAAGCAATTCCACCTTTCCAACAACAAGTAAACAATTTATTAAAACAGGTTGGCATGCCCAATGCCCGCATACTCGTACAACTTCAACCCATGCAACCGGGAGAATTTGGGGCAGATGAAATAGAGTTTTTATTTGATGCGAACAATACCAACAAATTCGAATCATTAAAAAAAGTGGCAAGTGGTGGTGAGCTAAGCCGATTAATGCTTTGCATAAAATCATTAGTAGCACAATACATTGATTTACCTACTTTAATTTTCGACGAAATTGATACCGGTATCAGTGGCGAAGCTGCCAAACAGGTGGGCATTATAATGAAGCAATTAGCCGGTAAACGACAAATCATTTGCATTACCCATCAACCACAAATGGCAGGCAAGGCAGACGCACATTTCTTTGTGTATAAGGAAACAGATAAAGCTACAACAAAAACACAAATACGCTTATTAAATAAAGAGGAAAGAATAATGGCCATTGCACAAATGTTGGGTGGTGAACAACCCGGTGCAGCCGCTGTACAAACTGCCAAAGAAATGATGCAAGTTTAATTTGCCCGTTGGCTTTTGAACAAAATTGAAAGCACATTGAAATTTGTAGTATTAAATCTTTATGTTTGGGCTTTTAATTCATATACCATTCACGAAAAATACAAACTATGGCATACAACTTATTAAAAGGGAAAAGAGGGATAATTACCGGAGCTTTAGATGAAAACTCTATTGCATGGAAAGTGGCTGAAAAAGCGCATGAAGAAGGCGCCACTTTTGTATTAACCAATGCACCCATTGCTATGCGTATGGGCCAAATTAATGCATTAGCCGAAAAAACAGGTTCAACCATTATTCCTGCCGATGCTACCAATGTTGATGAACTAACTAATTTATTTTCGAAAAGCCAAGAAGTATTGGGTGGTAAAATTGATTTTGTGTTACACTCCATTGGCATGAGCGTGAATATTCGTAAAAACATTCCTTATACAGCCCTCAACTACGACTATTTTTTAAAAGGAATTGATGTGTCAGCTTTATCACTGCATAAAATGCTGGCTGTAGCTAAAAAGTTAGATGCCATTAATGAATGGGGAAGTGTGGTGGCTTTAACTTATGCAGCTGCCCAACGCACTTATCCTTTTTATACGGATATGGCTGATATAAAAGCTATGTTAGAATCAATTGCCAGAAGCTTTGGCTACCACTATGGTGTTGAGAAAAAAGTACGTATTAACACAGTATCACAATCACCCACCAAAACCACTGCAGGAACAGGTATTAAAGGCTTTGGCGATTTCTTTGATTATGCAAACGCTATTGCGCCATTAGGCAATGCTTCTGCAGAAGATTGCGCCAATTTTTGTATTACCTTATTCTCTGACCTAACCCGCATGGTTACTATGCAAAACATTTTCCACGATGGCGGCTACTCTTCAACCGGCGTAAGCAATGCAATTATGGAAAAAATGGGTTTAGAGTAAATAAAAAATAAAAAGCATACTTGAAAGGTTCAATGCGCACCATGTGCTTGAACCTTTTTAGTTAAAAAAGTGAACTAACGAACGTTCTTTATTCATAAAAAAACCACCTGTTCAGGTGGTTTTATGTATTTAAAATGAGGTAGGTTGTGTTTTAGTATTCATCTTCATTAAACATGAAATCTTCCTGACTTGGGTAATCGGGCCAAATGTCTTCAATACTTTCATAAATTTCTCCTTCGTCATCTAATTCCTGCAAATTTTCAACCACCTCTATAGGTGCACCACTGCGGATAGAGTAATCAATCAACTCATCTTTAGTAGCAGGCCATGGTGCCTCTTCCAGATAACTTGCCAGTTCTAATGTCCAGAACATATTTAAAAATTTTGTGCAAAAGTAACCGTATCTGCGAAACTACCAAAATGGGTTTACACGTATTTTTGAAATGTTTAAAAAAAATGATAAAATGATAAAATTTAACCGATGTTTACACGGTTATTTGTCAGAAGCCTATGTTAGTTGCAAAAAATATTATTAAAAACTACGACCAATTGAAGGTATTAAAGGGGGTTAATTTAGAGATAAAACAGGGTGAAATTGTGTCGATTGTTGGCTCATCCGGTGCCGGCAAAAGCACTTTATTGCACATTTTAGGCACCTTAGATGCTTTGGACGAAGGTGAAATTTGGTTAAACAATCAACCATTACACCTATTAAAAGGGAAAAAATTAGCCGCTTATCGCAATCAACATATTGGCTTTGTTTTTCAATTTCACCACCTATTACCCGAATTTTCCGCACTGGAGAATGTTTGTGTGCCCGGCTGGATTTTAAAACGCAGTAATAAAGAATTGCAAACCCATGCTACCGAACTACTCACTTTATTGGGATTAGCAAATAGGTTACACAATAAACCGGGCGAGTTAAGCGGCGGCGAGCAACAACGCGTTGCAGTAGCCAGGGCTTTAATTAACAGGCCCGATATTGTATTTGCCGATGAGCCCACTGGTAACTTAGATAGTGCCAATGCAAAAGATTTACACGACTTGTTTTTACGCCTGCAACAAGAACTGGGTCATACTTTTTTAATAGTTACACACAATGAAGAATTAGCAGCACTAAGCAACCGCGTATTACATATGAAAGATGGCCTAATAGTTTCTTAACAATATTTGTTGATTTAAGAAATCCTGGGCTTCCACGCCACTTCGGGAACATGCAAGCTGTGACCAATATAACGTGCTAACACAAACAAATAATCGCTTAAACGATTGAGATATTGAAGAACCAATGGCGGCATAAACAAGTTTTGCAATTGCATGGCCACACATAAACGTTCTGCCCTGCGACAAACACAGCGAGCAATATGTGCCGTAGATACAGCAACATGTCCCCCGGGCAAAATAAAATGCTTCATTTCGGGTAATTCACGCTGCATATCATCTATGCGTTGTTCTAACCAATGCACATCATTTTCAGTTAAATCGGGCAACTTCATGCGGGTTTCTTTATCAGGATCGCAGGCTAATGCCGAGCCAATAGTAAATAACCGATCTTGAATTTCTTTCAAATCAATATTTAATGGTTTTAATGCATCAAAGGTTAAAAGGTGATCATTCAATAATCCTATAAATGAATTCAATTCATCAATAGTACCATAGCTTTCAATTCGCAAATGACTTTTAGGAACCTTAGTTCCACCAATTAAGCTGGTATTACCTGCATCACCGGTTTTTGTATAAATTTTAATTGACATATTTTTATGGAATATACATGCGTATGTTCAATACAAATGTATTCTTTAAAAAGTTTGAAAACACAGAAAATAAATTTGAAGAAAAGATTTTAAATGAAGGCCGGATGGGCATCGGGCTGCTTATTATCGCTTTCAATTAAACCATCGCGTAAGCGTATAATTCGCTTGGCATAATGCGCAATATCTTCTTCATGCGTAACCAGCACAACAGTGTTTCCTGCTTCCTGAATTTTTCCAAAAATTTCCATTACTTCAACCGAGGTTTTAGAATCGAGATTTCCGGTAGGTTCATCAGCTAATAAAATAGAGGGGTTATTAACAATAGCACGGGCTATGGCTACTCTTTGTATTTGTCCACCACTTAATTCATTTGATTTATGATGGCTACGTTCACCTAAACCTACTTTTTGCAGGGCTTCAATAGCGCGTTCCATTCTTTCTTTTTTTCCAACACCTGCATAAATTAAAGGTAAAGCCACATTTTCCGCAGCAGTTAATCTGGGTAACAAATTAAATTGCTGAAATACAAAGCCAATTTCTTTATTACGAACATCTGCCAGCTTATCATCGGGCATTTTACTTACATCTTGCCCATTAAGTATATAGTGGCCTGAAGTTGGGGAATCTAAGCAGCCCAAAATGTTCATTAACGTACTTTTTCCACTACCCGATGGTCCCATTAATGCAACATATTCATTTTTTTGTATGGAAAGGCTAATACCCTTCAGCACTTTAATTACCTGGTTACCCATGTAATAATTTTTTTCAATATTTTGAAGCTGAATAACAGTTTCCATACAAATAATATTTTCTTTATTTTTTTATAACAGTGGGCACTTCAAAAAATTCATCGGTATGTAATGGTGCATTCTTTAAAGCCTGCTGTTGGGTTATTTCATCATTCACTTCATCTTCCCGAAACACATTCATGGCCTGCCCCACATACATGAGCGGCTGCACATCTGATGTATCAATAGCTTGCAATTGCTCCACAAAACCAATCATATTTTCTAAATCGTTAATCACTTCAGGCATCTCATTTTCTGCAATGGTTAAGCGCGACAAATGCGCCAATTTTTCCACCAAATTTTTATTTACTTCCATAATGAAGAATATTTTAAATAGTTGCAACCAAGCCGAATGCTTCAAAAATAAACGAAAACCTTTAAAAACCTTTTACAGCTTTATATTAACGGTAAATTTAGCTGATTAATACAACAATAAACGGGTGAGACAGATTTTCCTTAACTACTTTTGAGTTTTGGCTAATGCTGCATTGGCAAACTTTAAAAATGCTTTAGGGCCCATGTAGCCCATGGTATATAACACCGGCTTTCCCGAGGCATCAGTAAATACCAAAGTGGGATAAGCCGTTACACCAAAATAACGAGCCACTTGTGGGCCAATTGTTTTTTCGGCATCAATAGATAGATTAATAAAATGAGTATTTAAAAACTCGGCCACTTTTGCATTGGTAAAGGTTTTTTGTTGTAGCATTTTACAAGGCCCACACCAAGTTGCATAAACATCAACAAATATTAGTTTATTAGCCTCCTTGGCTTGCTGCTTGGCCAAATTCCAATCTTGTTCAATAAATGCAACTTTATGTTCGTTGGCATTTTGTGTAATAACACCATTAGAAGCATGGTGATTAAAAGTGAAAAAAGAAAAATTTAGAATTAAAAATATTTTCAATAAATAGATGTTCATGCAAAAACGTATTCAGTCGAAATTAAACAAATTGCATTATTAAGTGGGCATATTTAATGGAAAAAGAATAATCCGACAATTAAATTTAACGATACAACTATAACGATTTGCTAAATGATTTAAAATAGCAAGTGAAGCATTTATTGATTATTTTTGTAACTAATTTCAAACCGTAACTATGAAGCTTTTTATTGGTGGCCTGCCAGGCGATATTGATGAAACCGATTTGAGGGAAATGTTTGAATTGTATGGTGACGTTAGATCGGCCATAGTTGTAAAAGACAAACAAACCGGCAAAAGCAAAGGATTTGGTTTTGTAGAAATGCCTAACGAACATGAAGCAAAAGAAACCATTGAATTATTGAATGGCGTAAAAATGCTCGGTAAAAAAATTTCTGTAACGCAAGCCGAAGAAAATAATAGAAACAGTAGCAGTAATAATCGTTTCCAACAAAATCGGCCTATGAATAACAACAGGCCGAATAAAAGAAACTATTAAGTAAATAACAGTACACAATTTCACGCAAAAAAATTTAGTGTATTACTTTTGCTAAAACGCTTCAGCTAAATTTACATAAAAGTTAGTAGCACCGCCGCTTCTAGCCACATCAATACGAATATTTATTTTATTATTTTTCGTAATTCTTCGCCTAAACCCTATTCCATAGCTTGAATGTACATTGTCCAAATCCAATTCATTCATGGTATTAGCCACTTTTCCTAATGCAGCAAATGTTGTGAAGCCCCATTTTTTACTGAATTGATAGCGCCATTCGGATTGTGCGGCTAAAAGATAATTATCGCGATACCTACCTGCATACAAACCACGCATCATATTACTACCCCCTAAAGCAGCAGTTTGCCAAAAAGGTACATTGCCTGAATTACCCTGATACAATAATTGACCCGCCAATACAGTTTTACTATTGGTGCGAAAATAGTAGCGAGCATCAACATTTGATTTGACAAAATTATAAGCACTGCCAAATTGTTGATTAAAGCTTACAACATTTGCACATAAATACCATCCCTTTGTTGCATTAAAAGCATTATCACGGTTATCGTGTAAAATACTTGCACCGAGTCCTAATGTGTAACCACCACTGTTCCCCAATTCCGGCAAGGGAATTTTATTAGGATCATTCGCATGAATACTAAAATAATCAAGCATATTAATAACTCCACCCACATACCAATAAGGTTTAATTTGTTGATACCATTCAATGTTAACACGCAATGAATGCGTTGAAATAAGTTGTGATAAGGAATCGGGTGTCGTATTGCCCAATCCATAAAAATATTCCGGAAAATTTTTATACACTGTATTGGCTAACAATAAGTTTTTATTGTTATGAAAATAATGTCGCAATGCAGCATCCAAAATAGTTTGCTGATTGAAGGTATAAATAGCGGTTAATTGCAAGTAAGAAGTATCTGACGAAGGTTTTTGATAACTGCATATTCCGCTAATACCCAAAGCAACATTCGTTTCCGGTGCATATGTAATTACCGGTACAAAAAAGATACGAGATTTGGGTAAAGTATCATTTATAGTACCATTATGATAAATAATACTATTGCTGCAGAGTTGAATAGTGGCCATGGCTGAGTTATTGAAAGACAAATACCAGACAAAAAAGAGAAAATAAATTTTTTTCATATAAAATTATTTAACTTGAGTTAACAGATATTGAATTGCTGCGTTTAACACCTCATCTTTACCGGAACGAATTCCGGCAAGTGTAGCACTTACCTGAACATCGGGAATAACACCTACACCAACAAATTCAGTTCCATTCGCCATTACATCACGCTTGGTGCAAATAAAACCCAAACCGCCGCCCGGTAAGTTATATCCCAAAGGTTGACCGGTACTTCCCCCTGTGGGAGATCCAAATATTTTTCCGCGTTGCATTTGTTTATAGGCAACAGTAAAATCTTCAGCGGCAGAATAAGTTGCAGCAGAAGTTAATACTGCCACAGGATTACTATACAAAACTTTTTTGTAAGGTTTCCAATCATCCGTTTCTAATTGTAAAGCAACAGCACCATCACCCCATGCCCTTTGCGAAGGACGATACGTATGCAAAACATTTAACGAAGTAAGAAAAGGCTTATCGGTTAAGCATCCTAAAACTTCATAGCCAATATTACTATTACCCCCACCATTTAAGCGCACATCAATAATTAAAGCTTTTGATTTTTGAATAGCAGGAAAAAGACTATCAAAACTTTTCACAATATCATCGCTTTCAAAGCTATTAACAATTAAATAGCCAATATTATTGGGCAATACAGAATATATAATTTTAGGTAAAAAGAAATTAGAAGAGCGAGTAAAAGTTTTAGTAACGATACGATTGTTAACATCTTGAAATGTTAGCTGCACTTTACTACCCCGTAACCCTTTAAACAATTCGTAAGTGTATATTCTGCTAATACTATCCTGCGGTGTTGAAAAATGAATGTAAGGGCTTATGTTTTCTTTAATATATTGCTGAATGGGAATGTTATCAATTGCAGTAATGATGGTACCCGGCGTTACAGATTGATACGCAGTATCATTACTCAAATTTTTTATAACTACTACTTTATTATCTATATTTCCGCAAATGAAAGGTAGTTTATCATTTTCTTTTAAAAAATAATACAATGGCTCAATGATACGTGAATGGCCATCGCGCAACAGTTGATTCATTTGCTGTAATACTCTGTACGATTCCTTAATGTTTTTAGTTGCCAGCATCTTTGGCAGAAATGCCTTATACACACTATCCCAATTTAAATAAGGTACTTTATCAAAATTGGCAAAGTTGAATTTAGCCTCATACCAAACTTTACTAATTGCTTCAATCTTTTCTTCATCACTCAATGAGGTAACATGCGTAGAAGAATCAATAGTCATTGACGGAAATAGTTTATTATAATATTGATTATAAGTTGCGGAATCAAACTTTGCTTGTGCACTTAATTGCAAAGCAAAAAAAAGCATGAAACCAAATAAGCTAAAATACTTTTTCATATTGATATATTTAGTGATGACAGAAATTTGAAAGTGCGAAATAAAATATTGGATTGAAGATGTCGAAGTATAAACGGAAGAATGCCTCAAAAAACAGGAGCAATGACAGATTTACGCGTTTAGAAGTAATTTATATCTGTATTTACCGTTAAAGTACTCTTTCATTTTTATTACGTTATGGGTTTTAACATCTACCCACCAAATACTATAATTATGAGAATTGGGATAATTAATTCTTATTTGGTAGCAAGGAATAGATTTTTGCGCATAACGAGATATTGTAGTCATCCCTTCAACGGTGTACAAATAATAAAACGGAAGTATAGTAGAACCTGGATGATAGAAATTGATGACGAAGGATTTTCCTATCTGTAAAGGCAAAATGGAAAAAGTTTCCAAATCTAACTCCCAGTTAAATATGGGATGCGCTACTGCCAACTTAAATTTTTTATTACTAATTAAAGAATCTGTATAAATTAATTGCGGAGTAAACAAATAATGTTCTGTATGTTGTGGCCTACCAATTGCAGAAAGAATGGTATGGTGTAATGTGGGCAAAAATGTGTGCGCATCTACTTCAGAATGAATAGTTCTAACAAAAAGCTGGCTGTCTAAACTGAACCATTTTTGATCAATTACAATAGGCTCATTGGAATGATGTGGCAAAGCAATATTTCTTTCCCATATATACACACCTGATTTTTTTTGCGTAGCTGAATCCTCACTGTAAACTAAATATTTTCGTTGACCGGAATGTAAATTTTTCAGATGGAAATGTTTGTAATGGAAATCAACGGTATCAACACTTTGGGCGGTTGAAATGTAGAAGCTACTTAAACAAATAAAAACAATAAGATTTTTGAGTACCATATTTTTTTAACAAATATGGAAACAGCTACTTAAAGAAAGTATTTAAATCCGGACGAATAACAGATTTGCCTTGACGAAGGGTAAAAAACTATGGAATTAAAATTATTTTTTCAGATGTTGCAAAAATTGAAATAATACAACTGCCTGATTATGTTCTACATCTTTTGCACCAAACAATAAAGTGCATTTTTGCTTAGAAGCAATTTCTATTAATGTATGTACTGCATCATTATTTTGTTTCAATTCAGTTTGATATTTTTCAACAAAAGCGGGCCACTTACTAATATCATGCGCAAACCATTTACGTAATGCAGTAGAAGGTGCAATATTTTTTAGCCAAACATCAACTTTAGCTTTTTCTTTAGTAAGGCCTCTGGGCCAAACTCTATCTACTAATATTCGTAAACCATCATTATCAGAAGGTGGATCGTAAACACGTTTTAAAACAATATTTTTTTTCATAAAATAAATTTTAAAAACGCCCATACACAATGGTGTAGGGCGTTTTTAGAAAGAGGATATGCTTTGAAAATTAAATGATTTATTGCTTTAAAAACTGACGCAAAACATATTGAAGAATACCTCCATGCTTGTAATATTCCACTTCAATATCAGAATCTAAGCGGGCAACAACTTTAAACTGAATAGTTTTACCCGCATCGTTAGTGGCGGTAACATCTAATTGCTTTAAGGGCTTTAAATTTTCGGCAATACCGGTAATTGAAAAAGTTTCTTTACCGGTTAGGCCCAGTGTTTCAGCATTTTCACCGTTTAAATATTGCAATGGCAATACACCCATACCTACTAAATTACTACGGTGTATTCTTTCATAACTCTCCGCAATTACAGCTTTAATTCCTAACAAAAAAGTACCTTTCGCAGCCCAATCTCTGGAAGAGCCACTACCATACTCCTTCCCAGCCAAAACTATTAAAGGTGTATGTTGTGCTTTGTATTTCATGGCCACTTCATATACGGTCATTTCTTCGTTTGTAGGCAAATAAACCGAGTAGCCTCCTTCTTTAGTAGCAATTTTGTTTTTTATACGAACGTTAGCAAATGTACCCCGCACCATTACTTCATCATGTCCGCGACGTGAGCCATAAGAGTTAAACTCTGCTTTTGGAACCCCCCTGCTAATTAAATATTTTCCTGCAGCAGAATTTTCGGAAAATGAACCGGCAGGTGAAATATGGTCGGTGGTAATACTATCACCTAACATAAGCAGCACTCTGGCTTTTTCAATATTTTGGAATGGAGCAGGCTCATTGGGCATATCCTGGAAAAAGGGTGCTTGCTTAATGTATGTTGATTCGGGATTCCATTGATATACCTTATCATTTGAAATAGATAAATTTTGCCAAATAGCATTACCATCAAAAATAGTTTTGTAATTATTTTCAAAATCTTTTGGTGAAAGCACTTTTTGCATAATGGCATTGATTTCATCATTGCTTGGCCATATATCTTTCAAGTAAACAGGATGCATGTTTTTATCATAACTAATCGGCTCATTCATCAAATCGATATCAACCCTTCCTGCTAAAGCATAAACTACTACCAACATGGGCGACATCAGGAAATTCATTTTTACTTGCGGATGAATTCTTGCTTCAAAATTTCTATTCCCTGATAATACTGAGGCTACTACCAAATCATTATCCTCAATGGCCTTTGCAATATGAAAAGGTAACGGACCGGAATTACCGATGCAAGAAGTACAACCATATCCTACTACATGAAATTGTAATGCTTCTAAATCAGTAAGCAAATCCGCTTTCTTCAAGTAATCAGTTACTACTTTGGAACCCGGTGCGAGAGATGTTTTAACCCAAGGTTTAACATCAATACCCATTGCACGTGCCTTGCGTGCAACCAATCCGGCACCCAACATTACATAAGGGTTGGAAGTATTGGTGCAAGAAGTAATTGCGGCAATAACCACAGCACCATCATTTAACATAAATTGTTCTTCACCCAAGCTTACCCAAACTTTTTTCATTCCATTTTCCACTTCTACATCAACCACATTTGCCGGTTCATTATCCTGTACATACATGGGCTGACTACCGCCCTCGCCTTTCCATTTTTCAAGAATGGTATCATTAGTTGCAATATATTCCCGTCCAAATCCGGATTTTAATAATTGAACGAAAGTTGGTTTAAAATCTTTTAATAAAATTTTGTCTTGCGGACGTTTAGGGCCGGATACTGTTGGCGAAACAGTTGATAAATCAAGTGTCAGAACATCTGTGTAATGAATATCTTCATTGCCGGTTCGCCACAACATATTGGCTTTGCAGTAATCTTCTACTAATGCCAATTGCTCAGCAGAACGATTACTTAAACGCATATATTCTATAGTTTTATCGTCAATAGGAAAGTAAGTAATGGTACAACCAAATTCTGGTGACATATTACCGATTGTTGCTCTATCAGGAACCGTTAAGCTGTCCAATCCATCGCCAAATACTTCTACAAATTTTCCTACAACACCATATTTGCGCAATAATGCTGCAATAGTTAATACCATATCTGTTGCAGTAGTACCTACCGGTAGTTTTCCTGTTAATTTTAAACCTATTACCTCGGGCATAATAAAATATACCGGTTGTCCTAACAAAGCAGCTTCTGCTTCAATACCACCCACACCCCAAGCTACCACGCCAATACCATTTACCATGGGTGTATGGCTATCGGTTCCAACTAAAGTATCAGGGAATACTAATCCATCTCTATCTATTACACCTTTGGATAAATATTCCAAATTCACCTGATGACAAATGCCCATTCCCGGGGGTACTACACTGAAATTATTAAATGACTTTTGTGCCCATTTTAAAAATTTGTAACGCTCCTCATTACGCGTATATTCCTCTTCCATGTTTTTATTGTAGGCATATTCTGTTCCAAAATAATCAACCTGAACAGAGTGATCTATTACAAGGTCAACGGGAATAAGTGGATTGATAATATCAGGATTTTTACCTTTTTCAGCAATGGCTGTCCGTAAGGAAGCAATATCTACTACGGCAGGTACGCCTGTAAAATCTTGCATTAAAACTCTTGCAGGTTTAAAGGGAATATCTTTATCTGAAGCCTTTGGTTGCCAGTTTAAAAGTGTTGCCACATTTTCTTTAGTAATAGCAAAATCATCAAAATTTCTTAACACGTTTTCTAAAAGAATGCGAATTGAAAATGGCATTTTTTCAATATTGTAACCCTGTTTTTGTAATTCAGGGAGACTATAGTAGGTGAAACTCCCTTTTGCCGTATTTAATTGTCGGGTAATTTTCAAATAATCATTTTGCATAACTGAACATTTATGAATTTTATAATTTCTAACTAGAGAAGACAAAGAACTTGCGTAAAAAAAACATCATAAATTTACTTCATTTACCGGAAATATAGAAGTAAAAATGATAAACTAATTTTAAAACGTTTATAGTAATTATTTTACTGCTTGTTGCAAAAGCATTAAATATTTTTCAATATAGCTTTGCTTTTCAGCATGTTTGTATTGCATTATAAAACGTGGATGCTCTAAGGGAATTACTTCTTTAAACAACCTGAATTCCTCATTTAGCTGCTTCAAATAAGCATAGTTTTTACCGCTGCCCAAACAAAAAACAATATGGGTATGCAAGCCAAATTTTAATTGCTTTCTAATACTTTGCACAATAAATGGCTTTAAGGTATTTTTTAAATCAACATGATCATAGTAGTTATAGTTCAACCATTTATTATTCAATGATAGTTTGGCAAAGCCTAATGGCACAATGGAATTAATATAAAAATGCTTATAAAATGTTTCAACTCCCCCAAATGCCTTAATTACATCATATACAAACACGGAAGATGGCTCATGTGTTATTTTGCCTTTAAATTCAATTCCACAATCAGCAATTAATCTTTTTGAATCAGTAAAAGGAATACCTGTAACCGCTGCGCCGAAACGCCCGGGATTAATACCTATTATAAAAAAGCGCTGAAAATTATCGCTATAAAATTTTCGATAGAATTGTTCCATGGCCGTTAATGCATTCTTATCATTTTTAAATGGATTAAAGGCCATTATATTTTGAGGTAAGCTAAATGGAATATGCAGCTGCCGATTAAACCGAATAATTTTTTCAGAAAAAAGCATATATGGCTTATGATGTAGTTAAAGTTACAGCACAAACCATATTTAAATCATAAAATATCAATTGCGCAAATAATTTAGGTACTAATTTTATGCATATCTTTTGGGCGCATTATAAACCATTTATCCCTTATCCAGTAGGCTACATTAACCAACACAATTAAAGCGGGCACTTCAACCAAAGGGCCGATTACACCGGCAAATGCTTCTCCACTGGCAATTCCGAAAACTCCTATTGCCACTGCTATTGCTAATTCAAAATTATTGCCTGCCGCTGTAAATGCTATAGAGGTATTTACGGAGTAATCAACACCCATTTTTCTGCCAATTAAAAAGCTAATTATAAACATAATGGCAAAATAAATTACCAATGGTATTGCAACTCGAACAACATCAAAGGGTATTTGTACAATAAGTTCGCCTTTTAAACTAAACATTACAACTATCGTAAACAATAAAGCAATTAAGGTTATTGGCGATACAAATGGAATAAATTTTTTCTGATACCATGCTTCACCTTTCAATTGCAGTAAAAAATATCTTGTAAAAAATCCTGCAACAAAAGGAATACCTAAATATATAGCAACACTTTTAGCAATTTGAACAATGGTAATATGTACGGCAGTGGCTTTATATCCAAAAATCGGTGGAAGCACTGTAATAAATAAGTAAGCATATATACTATAAAAAAATACCTGAAATAAACTATTCAGTGCTACCAATCCGGCTGCATATTCGCGATTTCCTTCTGCTAATTCATTCCAAACAATTACCATAGCTATACAACGAGCTAACCCAATTAATATTAATCCTGTCATATATGCAGGATATCCATGCAGAAATATAATGGCAAGTATGAACATTAATATGGGACCAATTATCCAATTGAGCAGTAACGAAATACCCAGCACTTTTACATTTACAAAAACTTGGCGCAGTTGATTGTATTTAACTTTTGTAAAAGGGGGATACATCATTAAAATTAAACCAATGGCCAAAGGGATATTCGTTGTTCCTGATGACATACTATTGATATATGTTGCAGTTTTAGGATATAAATACCCAATTAAAATGCCTAATAACATTGCTAAGAAAATCCAAAGCGTTAAATAACGATCCAAAAAACTTAGCTTCTTTCTTTCGTGTGCCGGTGTACATGTATTGGTGGCCATAGAAATTTTTTTATTAATCGCAATATTACGATAAAAATATAAAGAAGTATTCACACCCTGTTATTATTTAATGAACTAAATGTCACCGCTATAAGCAACATAAGCCATACCGAATATGCATTAAAAGGTTAAAATATTTAACTGAAAGGGAGTAAATTATTTTCCGATACAAAATTTACTAAAAATAGCTCCTAAAATATCACGATCCGTTTCAATTTTACCTGTTATTGTACCTAAGAAATAAAGACAATGATTAATATCGATGGTGAGCAAATCGCCCGGTAAGTTTTGTTGTAATCCATTTTGAACTTCAACTAATGCATTTTTTAATTCAATTAGTGCATGATAGTGTCTAATATTCGTTATAATAGCTTGCTCAAAGTTTAGTTGACCACCAACAACCATATTATACAACAAATTTTTAATTGCATCGATGCCATTTTTTTGAAGCGCAGAAATAAAAATTTTTTGTTGAATAGGAAGATCAGCAAAATGATGCTGCATATATGCAAGGTTATTATCCAACAAATCGCATTTGTTACCAACGGCAATGCATTTGTATTGAAGTAAATTCCATTCATTAATTTGTTGCATTACAGTATCTAATGAATCATTTACATCAAACAAAAAAATTACAACATCAGTTTTTTCTAATGCTTTTTTACTTCTGGCAATGCCTATAGCTTCAATCTCATCTACTGTGTGGTTGCGGATACCGGCAGTATCAATTAATTTAAAAATAATTCCATTGATATTAATAGACTCTTCAACAGTATCACGGGTAGTTCCGGGTATGGCACTAACAATTGCACGTTCTTCATTTAATAAAGCATTTAAAAGTGTGCTTTTACCGGCATTTGGTTTTCCAACAATGGCAACATTTACTCCATTTTTTATGGCATTACCCAATGCAAATGATTGGATTAGATTGTTGGTTTGATTGTACAGTTGATTCAGTAATGCAACCAATTGAGACCTATCGGCAAAAGTTACATCTTCATCACTAAAATCAAGTTCTAATTGAATGAGGGCGGTAAAATGTATAAGTTGTTCGCGCATCTCATCTAAAACATGCTTAAAGCCACCCTTTAAGTTATGCATTGCCGCCCTGTGTGCAGCAGCTGCATTACTGGCAATTAAATCTGCTACAGCTTCTGCTTGGGTCAAATCCATTTTCCCGTTTAAAAAAGCACGTTGTGTAAATTCCCCGGGCATTGCCAATTGGGCACCGTGTTCAATGCACAATTGAATAATTTTTTCAATGATGTATGCTGATGCATGACAACTTATCTCAACCACATCTTCACCCGTATAACTTTTAGGCGCTTTGAACAAAGCAACTAACACTTCATCAATAACTTCATCATTATTTACAATTTCGCCAAAATGAAGGGTGTACCCTGCTTCACCAATCAGATTTTTGCCTTTAAAAAATGTAGAAACAATTGAAATAGCATCTTTACCACTTAACCGTATAACGGCAATGGCACCTTGTCCGTTACCCGTAGCTAATGCTACAATGGTTGTTGAAGGAGAAATGAGTTGCATGATTTTGAATAGATTAATGGCAGCAAAATAAGGAAATAAATAAGGTAAAAATGATTTATGCTCGGCACAAAAAAGCCTGTATTTAATACAGGCTTTTAATTATTGCATTAGTTGAATATCTATTCATCAGCTACCTGGAAGGTAATGCTTTGACGCTGACGATAAATTACATTTCTACCGTTTTGAACAGCCGGCTTCCAGTTAGGGCTTTTTTTCAATACACGAATAGCTTCTTCCTTAGTACCATATCCCGGGTCATTTTCAGCTTTGATATCACTGATGGCACCGGTTTTATCAACTATAAAGCTTAATACTACAGTGTATTTGCCGGGAGGTGCACCATTGTCAACAGGAACACTGGCATTCAAGTTTCTTTCCAAAAACTTTTGCCAAGCTGCCATACCGCCGGGAAATTCGGCTTGTATTTGCACAACGGTAAAGATTTTATCATAATCTTCTTGTTGTTTGGGTGCTTCCACAACACCGGTTCCTTTGTTTTCAACAACAGGAGCAACGATACCCATATCTTTCGCACCTTCCTGATTAATGGTACCAATTTTAGTATCTTCCAATTTGGCAACTTCCGGAGGTGGTTCTTTTACTTCCTGGTCTTTTACAATTTTAGGAGGAGTAAATTTGGTAATCTCCACTTTTGGGGGTTCCACCTTTGGTGGTGGTGGTGGTGGCGGTGGTGGTGGTTCTTTAGGTTTTTCGGTAACATTAGCCAAAGAAACATCTTGCACAAATATTTGTGCTTTTGCTTTTTTGGTTGAATTCCCCAACACGGTAAGCAGTAAGAAAAGCGCAGTAAAAATAAGCATAACAATTATACCTGTAATTATTCGCTTATTATAGGTTTTGCGCAATTCATATGCTCCATATTCTTTGTTCCTGCCTTCAAACAGGATGTCAAGGAAATCAGCATTTAAAATTTGTTTTGCGTCCATGATAATTTACTTTAAAATGAGATGCGGTTAATAATTATTTTCACATCTTTTTTTTACTTACTTTGTGCTGCAGCCGCGGCCACTGATTTTTCAACCAGTTGTTCTTCTACCGGTGAAATATCAACTAAGGCATAACGTTTAATTACATTAATCGACATTTCATCTAAAACATCTACAACATTTTTGTAAGTACATTGGGGTGAAGGTTTAATTACAACCATTAAATCTTTTTCAGGTGTACTTGCTTTCTTTCTTAAAATTACTGCTCTTATACCATCATCACCATTACTATAATTAGCCGATTTAAAATTAGCTCCATTCGGTGCTAATTCGCCCTCATAATAAAAAACAGTATTGTCACCGCCTAATAATATGGTTAAGGCACCCGATTCTTTAATTTTATTTTGCTCATCCGGCTTATCGGCATCTTTAGGTAAAAAGAGCTTCATAGCCGTGGGTTGGCTCATAGTAGTAGTAAAAATGAAGAAAGTAATTAATAGAAACCCTAAGTCTACCATTGGCGTCAAGTCTACACGGGTAGACATTTTTTTCCCTTTTTTGACGCCCGGGCCTTTCTTATGTCCCCCGCCAGAGGACGAGGTATCCATTTCTGCCATATCAGGATAATTTTAATGTGTAAAAATTGGGTTTTCTTATTCTTCTGTTCTTTGTCCTTTTTGTGCTAATTTCCACAATTCACTACCTGTTGGTACTGCTTCCGGATTTGTAACCATTTCAAATTTCAACTGATCTGTTTTTTTGAAAGCATTAATTACGCCTTCAATAGAAGGATATTTTGCTTTATTATCCCCCTTCAACAACAGATTCATTTTTTTGCCTTGGTAAGCACTAACTGTGTAACGCATCCAATCTATCATTTCATTGGGGCCCTTTGTTGTATCAACAGGAATTCCGGGTAATAAATTGGCTTTTCTTTCTGCTTCCGGCATTGCCAAGAATGATTTTAGCTGACTAAAAGGAACACCGATAAATGGAGCATTTACGAATGCATTTACATCTATCCCTAAGTTTTTAGTAGTATTAATTTCGTTGGCAATTTCTTTTTTAATATCGGCATCTTCTACCGAGAAGAAAACTTTGCCATCTCTATCTACACTTACTAAAACTACATCTTTAGTTGGGGCAACTTTTGAAGCTACAGATTTTGGAGTTATAATTTCAATAGCTTCCGGTGGCTTAAATTTTGTTGCTAATATAAAGAATGTTAGCAGCAAAAAGGCCACATCGCACATTGCAGTCATGTCTACATTCGTGCTTTTTCGTGGTAATTTTGGTCTTGCCATTTTTCTAATTTTACATTATTTCACTAATGAGATACTGATTTCGAGTTTTTCCACAAACTTTTTTTTATTTATAGTTTGCAGCAAAACTTTGAGTTAACGTAAAACCAGATTCGTCAATACCATAAGTAATGCCGTCAATTTTGGTAGTGAAAATGTTATAGAAAATAATTGAGATTGCTGAAGTACCGATACCTAAAGCGGTATTAAACAAGGCCTCGGAAATACCTACTGAAAGCTCACGAGCAGCATCGCCACCGGCACCTTCTTCACCCAATGATGAGAACGCTTTAATCATACCTAATACAGTACCTAACAAACCTAACAAAGTTGCAACCGATGCAATTGTTGAAAGGAATACCAGGTTCTTTTCCAACATAGGTAATTCAAGAGCTGTAGCTTCTTCAATTTCTTTTTGTATGTTAAGAATTTTTTGTTCAGTATCTAATTCAGTGTTGGTAATCATTTCTTTATACCTGCGTAATCCGGCTTTCATTACATTACCAACTGATCCTTTTTGTTTATCGCATTCAGCTAATGCTTTATCAACATCTTTATTAGCTAAATGAAATTGTACTTTACGAATAAATTCAGGTACACTACCTGTTCCGGTTGACTTGGTAACAGTCAAAAATCTTTCAACCACAAAAGTTAATACGGTTAAAAAAGTACCAATTAATAAAGGTACAATAATTCCACCTTCATACATTTTAGCAATTGGTACAGTTGATTTGGGTCCTTTATGATTAGGCCAAAACCAGTGACTTGCATCGGGATCAGGTTGAGAAAAATGTTCGGGGGCACCTAAATAGAATCGCCAAAATAAATATCCAACAATTACACAAACTACAGGTGCAATCCATGAAATAGCATTTCCTTTTCTTTTAGGATGTTGAGCTGATGATGCTGGTTTAGCAGCAGTTGTTGAAGCTGTGGGTTTAATGTCCGCCATGGTTCAATTGTTTTTTGGTTTTTAAATTACAGTGTTAAAAAGATTTCACAATTCTACTGAAAATTATTTTGAAAAAACAAAACAATGTTTCAATTTTTTTTTTACGGGGCTGTAAAATAATTATTTTCATTAAAGTTGCAAATTAGTTTTTTTATAACATTTTACTTATGCCATTAAAAACGGCATTTTGCCCGATATTAGTGATGGTTTGGTCTATAAAATTACTCTTTTAAGCCGCTCATCAAAAATTATCAAAAAGCAATTTTTTTTCAATTGCTCTCTTTATCTTCATCCATTAAAATTTTAAATAACACTATATGAAGAAAACGTTAACCTTTTCCCTTATTCTATTGAGTGGAACTTGGTTGTTTGCCCAACAAAGGCCCGACACATCAAGTTTTCCCATGCTAAACGGAAGAGCAGGCATGCCTAACATGGCTGCAAAACCTGCTACAGGTCCTAAACCCTATAAAGAAGTTATTACCAACAAAGCTATTACACACAAAGGCTTATTTACCGTACATCAAGTAGAAGATAAATATTATTTTGAAATACCGGATTCTATTTTAGGACGTGAAATTTTAGCTGTTACGCGTTACAGTAAAACACCCGGTGGTGGAAGAAATTATGGTGGCGAATTGGTAAATCAACAAACCGTTGAATTTGATAAAGGCCCCGAACATAAAATATTTATGAAGGTTATTACCTTAATTAACTATGCCGATTCAACCAATGAAATATCAAAAGCAGTTAAAAATTCGAACCTTAACCCCATTGCAGCTGCTTTTCCCATTGCTGCATTCGGAAAAGATTCAACCTCTTCTGTAATTGATGTTACCGATTTCTTTAAAGGCGATAATCAGGCTGTAAGTTTAACTCCGGCAATTAAACGCAGGCTCAATCTTTCTATGTTAGCGGCCGATCGTTCTTATATTGAAAGCATCCACACTTATCCCATTAATACTGAAATACGAACTGTAAAAACTTACAGCTCAACACCTTCAGCAGCCGGTAATCCCTTTGGTGGTGCACCATCGCCAATGCCACAAAGTGAACCATTACCCGCAGCAATGGATGCAGGTGCAGTTACGATTGAATTAAATACTTCAATGCTATTGCTACCTAAAGTGCCAATGCATAAAAGATTATTTGATCCGCGTGTTGGTTTCTTTGCCGATGATTACACTGTTTATAGCGATAACCAACAGAAAGTTGATAACCAAGTGTTTGCTGTTCGCTGGCGTTTAGAACCTAAACCGGAAGACATGGAAAAATACAAACGTGGTGAACTGGTTGAACCTGCTAAACAAATTGTTTACTACATTGACCCGGCAACACCCAAACAATGGCGCCCTTACTTAATTGCAGGTGTAAACGATTGGCAAAAAGCCTTTGAAAAAGCAGGTTTTAAAAATGCTATTGTTGCCAAAGAATGGCCGGAAAACGATAGTACTATGAGTTTGGAAGATGCTCGCTATTCTGTTATCCGCTACTTTGCTTCTGATATTGAAAATGCTTATGGCCCAAATGTTCATGACCCTCGTAGCGGTGAAATTTTAGAAAGCCACATTGGATGGTATCACAATGTTATGAAATTGGTTCACGACTGGTACATGATTCAAACTGCAGCGGTAGATCCTAAAGCCAGAAAAATGAAATTTGATGATTCATTAATGGGCGAATTAATTCGTTTTGTTTCATCACACGAAGTTGGTCACACATTAGGCTTACGCCATAACATGGGTAGCAGCAGCAAAACGCCTGTTGAATTATTGCGTAACAAAGCATGGGTTGAAGCCAATGGCCATACTGCTTCAATTATGGACTATGCGCGCTTTAACTATGTTGCACAACCCGAAGATAATATCAGCGAAGCAGGATTATTCCCCCGCATTGGCGACTACGATAAATGGGCTATTCAATGGGGATATACTTATACAGGCATTAGTGACCCCAAAAAAGATGAACTGGTTACGAACAAATGGGCAGTAGATAGTCTTAAAAATCCTCGTTTATGGTTTGGTGGAGAAGGACGCAATGTTGACCCCCGTGCACAAACCGAAGATTTGGGCGATGACGCCGTTAAAGCCAGCAACTATGGCATTATGAACTTAAAAAGAATATTGGTACAATTACCGGTTTGGACTAAAGAAGAAGCCGATAAATACCAAAATTTAAGCGACATGTACCAACAATTGGTTGGTCAATTTGCTCGCTACATGGGGCATGTAACCAAAAATGTAGGTGGTATTGAAGAAACCTTTAAAAGTGTAGAACAAAAAGGCGATGTATATGCACCTACCCCTAAAGAAAAGCAGAAAGCAGCAGTTGCATTTTTAAATGCACAATTGTTCCAAACACCAACTTGGTTATTGGACAAAGAAATTTTAAATAAAATTTCTTACCCCACTGCCAATGAAGCAATACAAAACCTGCAAGTAAGCACTTTAAATAGTTTGTTAGATGCAGGTCGTTTATACCGCTTACAAACCAGTCGTAACCGCTTTGGCAACGGCACCTATGGTTTAGATGAAATGATGGATGATGTACAAAAAGGTATTTTCAGTGAAATATACAGCAATAAGCCCATTGATGCTTATCGCAGAAATCTGCAAAAAGCTTATGTTGCTAAATTAATTGAATTAATTGACCCCACTAAATCAAATGCTGCAAGTCTTACACCAACAGCACGTGGCTTCAATCTTTCAATTATCAATACAGCCAACACAGATGTACCATCTGTTGCCAGAGGTGAATTAAAATCTTTATTAGTAGCCGTTAATGCTGCAATACCGGCAACAAGCGATAAGTTAAGTAAGTACCACTTGCAGGACTTATCTGAAAGAATTAAAAAAGCTTTAGATCCTAAAAGCTAGTTTAGTTAGTTTAGTTTCATTGACAAAAAGAGTTGCCAAAAGCAACTCTTTTTTTATTTTTCTATACTCAGTAAAATAATTACATAGTACAATACCTTTGTAAACAACAATTAAGCCTCATGAAAAAAAACTTCTTATTAGTTTTATTAGCCATGCTTGTGCTGCAAAATTTAAACGCACAAAATTTTAAAGCAATCCTCAAAGACAGCCTGACTAAAGAGCCTGTGTACTTTGCCAGCATTACTAATTTAAACAATAAAAAAACAGTGCTATCAAATCAAAATGGCACCTTTTCTATTCCGGCAAAGCCGGGCGATATTCTTTCTATCGCTTCCATTAGTTATTCATTTGATACCATTAAAGTAACACCTGCACTATTACAGCAATCCGAATACGTTATTCACTTACATCCACTTTCTAACTTGCTTAATGAAGTAACCGTAAAAGCACATCCGGGTTACTCAGCTTACCAGATAGATAGCATTCGGCGAAGAAAAGATTTCTTTTCCACCACTACCGATTACACCATACCAACCGTATCAAATGGTAATTCAGGCGTAGGAATGGGGATTAATATTGATCACTTTTTTGGTCCCGACAAACGTAAACGTGAAGCAATTAAATTATTCAATCGTATGGAAGAGGAACATTACATTAACTACCGCTTTAACCCCACCGTTTTAAAACAATATGTAACGCTTCCGCCCGACTCACTTTTATTATTCATGGAAACCTATCGTCCAAGCTATAAATGGCTTAGACAACACCCATCGCGAGAAGATTTAATTTATTACATTAATGATAAACTAAAATTATTCTTGAAGCAATAATTAAAAAGCAAATACACTACCGTTATTCATAACGTAAGGCTACAATTGGATTTAAACGTGCTGCTTTAATAGCCGGATAAAGGCCTGCCGCAAATCCAACTAATGAACATATAATAATACCAATACTTACCCATATCCACGGTACAACAAATCCGGTTTTCAGGAAAATAGAAAATATATTCCCCACCAAAACACCTAAAATAATTCCAAACAATGCCCCCAATAAGCTTATAATCATGCTTTCAAATAAAAACTGTTGACGCACATTCTTACTTTTACCTCCAATTGCTTTTATAAGTCCCACTTCCCTGGTACGTTCATTCACTGATACCAGCATAATATTCATTAATCCAATAGCAGCACCAATTAACGTAATCATGCCAATAGCCGCCGCAGCTGCAGTAATGCTACTTAAAAAAGTAATAAACAATTCAGCAAACTTATCACTCTTTTCAATGGAAAAATTATCAGCATCCGTAGGTAATAATTTTCTAATACCTCTAAATTGCGCAGTTGCTTCGCCAATTGCAGGATCTAACATTGCAACATTATCAACCTTCACACCAATAAAATATGACGGTGATGCATTGGCTAACCTACGTGCACTGTTGTAGGAAGTAACCACAATATCATCTTGCCTTAATAAACCACTCGAACCTTTACTTTTTAAAACTCCTATCACTCTATAAGGAATGCCGCCTACTTTAATAATATGATCTAATGCTGTTTCAATATGGTCGCCAAATAATTTACTGGCCACATTGCTGCCTAAAATGCAAACATTGCGCCCACTTTGCACATCAAGACTGTTTAAATTCCTGCCTGCTTGCAGTGTAAAACCATTTACCATTAAATAATTTTCGTCGCCACCCCAAACCGTAACAACAGGATTGGTTTTTTTATTACCATAATAACACTCCACATTACCCGGACCACGCATATAAACACTTACTAATGATGGATAATGATATGTATTTTTAAAATAAACAGCATCCTCGCGTCGAATGGTTTTATCCAAGTTCGATATTTTAGTTTTAGCGCCACGAGCAGTTTTCTTTACACTTTCGCCCCTTCCAAAACTTATTCTCGATTCCTTATATTTAATAACAAATGCATTGGCACCCATTAACGAAAAACTTTCACGCAAGCTTTGGTTCATAGCCTGAATGGCCGTAATAATACCAATCAATGCCATAATGCCAAAAGCAATAATGGCAATGGTTATGCCTGAGCGAAGCTTATTGCCGCTTACATTTTTATAAGCTAAAGTAAATGAGTCGGTAATGGTCATGCTATATTTTTAAGCAAAAAATCTTTCTAAAGATAAGGGGGAAAGCATAACCATAAAGCACAAAAGGATAAACGCAGCAAAACATAAACAGGCGGCAGCAAAAGCAACCCCATTCATTTACTTTTTAACCTTTATTATGTTATCAGCTGCATCACATTGGGCATCGCCGGTTGTGTCACTCACTTGTACGTTCCGTTTTCATGGCAACACAAATAACGGCTGTACAAACAAATGCTTCAATACTAAAAGTAAAACCAGTTTAAAATAATGGTTGGGAAAATACCAATTAAAATAGTAATGGCTGCTAAAATAACCAGCATAAAACAAAAGCCCTTATTATAACTGCGTACTTCCGGATTACCTGTTTTAAAATACATAGCCTGAATAACCCTGAAATAGTAATACGCACTAATAGCAGCAAAAATTACCGCAACAATTACCAACCAAGTAACAGTACTACCGCCGTACTTAATTACCGATAACAGCATATAATACTTAGCAAAGAAACCGGCAGTAAGCGGTATACCCGTTAATGATAATAAGAAAATAGTATTGGTAGCCGCTAATAAAGGATGCTTTTTGGCCAAGCCATTATAACCGGCCAATGAAATATCTTCCATTTTCTCTAATACGGCAAAAATGCCAATAGTAGCAACTGAATATGCAACCGTATATATTAAAATACCTTCTTTTGCCATATCATTTTCAGCAAAAACGGCAAACAGCATAAAGCCGGCTTGCGCAATACTTGAATAAGCCATCATGCGTTTAACACTTTGCTGAAAAATAGCCGTAATGTTTCCTACTAATAAAGTAGCTATTATAACCAAAGGCAAAATAATTCTCCACGATAGTCCTAATTCAACATATTTATTATCAAACAAACGAATAAAAGCAATGAAACCCGCTGCTTTAATTATGGTTGCCATGAATGATGTGAACACACTGGGTGAGCCATCATAAACATCCGGTGTCCAAAAATGAAAAGGTGCTGCTGAAACTTTAAAAGCAATGGCAATGAACACCAATACCAAACCCAAAGGATCTAAAATTCCATACTCGTTTGATACTGCCGAAGGTTTCATGGCACTAATTTCAAAACCACCATGCGCACCATACATTAATGCAATACCCATTAATAAAATGCCGGTAGAAAAAGAACCCATTAAGAAATACTTTAATGAGGCTTCATTACTTTTTAAATTTCTTTTATCACCACCGGTAAGTATATACAGCGGAATAGACATAATTTCTATTCCTAAAAAAAGCAATAACAGTGAGTTATATGAAGTAATAATGGCAATTCCGGACAATGAGAAGAAAATTAGAGCAAAAAATTCTGCAGCATGTTTCCCTTCACCAATTTGTGTTACATCGGCGCCGCTTATAAGTATAAACAACAAAGTAGCAGCATAGGCCAGTGTATTAAAATAAAGCCCAAATTTTTGAAAGTTCAACATGCCATGTGTACCAATGTGAATACTTAAAATGCCGTACGTATCAAAAATATTGGCTAATAAAAGTATTATCAATGCAATGATAGCCACATTTCTAATGGCTTTTTTTTGCTGGGTAATAATGCCGGTAAACATCATTACAACACCACCTATAACCGAAAATATTATTGCGTTCATATCTTAAAATATAGTTATTCGCCCTTTTAATTAATTCCTTAATGTATTATTTATGTTATACAATTTTCAATTCAAAACACATACATGCACTATTCCAATCTGTATTGCCATTTTTTATTTAGCCAACAATGCATTAACAGTATCGTTGGTAAGGTGTATCATAGGTTCAGGATAAATACCAAAGAAGAAAATGACAATCACCAAAACCCATAATATTAAACGCACATTCAAACCGGCATCAATTGCATTATTAGTGGTGCTTACCAATTCTCCATAAAAAATTTTTTGCACTGTATTAAGTGTATAAACAGCAGTTAATATAATGGTAATTAAAGCAAAAATGGCAATAACAATATTGTATTGAAACAAGCCATTAAACATTAAAAACTCGCCTATAAAGCTATTGGTTAAGGGTAATGCAACATTAGCTAAAGCCATTATAACAAACAACAATGCCAATTCAGGTGCTTTTTGTGCCATACCCCCCATTTCACTTAATTTACGGGTACCAATTTGTTGTTCAATAGCATCGGCTACAATCCACAAGCCCAGCACAACAATACCGTGGTTAAACATTTGTACCATTACCCCATTCCATCCTGCCTGCTTTTGAGCAAAAATAGCAGCACACATTAAACCTATGTGGGCAATGGAAGAATAGGCAATTACGCGTTTAACATCATCTTGCCGTATTGCAATTAAGGAAGTGTACAACATGCCTATTACGGAAAGAATGATAATAAGCATTGAAAAATAATTTGTTGCTTGTGGAAATACCGGAACCAACCAACGTATGGTAGCGTACACACCCATTTTCACCATTAAAGCACTCAACAACATGGTAACGCCTGTTGACGCTTGTTCATAAGCGTCGGGTTGCCAGGTATGGAAAGGAAATATGGGCATTTTAATAGCAAATGCTATAAAAAATAACCAGAAAAAGAAATATTGTTGACTGGTTTTAAGATGCAAATGATAAAATGCATCGATTGAAAAAGAATGATTACCAGGTGTTTGAAAGTATAAGTAAAATATACCTATTAACATGAGTAAAGAACCTACGAAAGTGTACACAAAAAACTTAAACGTAGCTGCTACACGTTTTTCACCACCCCAATTAGAAGCCAAGAAATAAGCAGGTATTAAAGCTAATTCCCAGAAAAAGTAAAATACTAAAGCATCTGCTGCAACAAATACGCCCATCATGCCTGCCTGTGTTAGTAACATACCCGCATAAAAATTACCGGGCTTTGCATAATTGTTTTTATAAATAGCAACAAAAATTACAGGCAATCCAATAGCAGTTAATAAAGTAAGCATACTGCTCATGCCATCCATGTGTAAATTGAAGCTTGTACCTAAAGCAGGCATCCAAGGCCAATCTAAGGTTAAGGCATCGGCGTTGTTAAAAAAATAAATACCACTTAAAGAAATGGCTAATGTAATTAATGCAATTAATAACGACCAACTTTTGGCAGCTCTGTCTTCTTTTAATAAGAATGAAATTAGACCGCCAATTAATGGAACTAGTATTAGTAAAAAAGGAATCATAGCTAAATTTTGCCTGTGGCTTTTTTAAAATATTTTACTTAAATAGGTATAAATATATCCGTCGTTTATCCAAATTAAAACCAATACAATTATGGCCAACACCATAAACAAAATGTAACTACCCACTTGGCCACTTTGAACTAACCGTACCTGCCTTGATGAATATAAAATGAAACGGCCAACACCATTCACAATTCCATCAATACCGCTTTTTTCTATAATATTTTTAAAGAAACCGGCTAAAGCATTTAGTGGATTTACAATAACAGCATCATACAACTCATCAATATACCATTTATGTGCTAAAAAGCCGCCCAAACCCTGTGGTTCATTTAATTCGGGACGTTTGGTGAACTTACCTAAGGCAATTAAAATAGCTATTACAGCCACAGCCACAGAAACGACCATTAACAACCATTCAGTTGCATGAGGCATTTCAGCAATGGCTTCGGTAGTAATAACAGGTTGTAAAAAATGATGAAAAGCATTGGCATCGGGTATCATAACTGCAGGTATGCCAATCCATCCGCCAATTACACTTAAAATGGCTAATGCAATTAAAGGCAATGTAATAGCCGCAGGGCTTTCATGCAAATGATGTTCTTGATCATGTGTTCCTCTGAATGAACCTAAAAAAGTTGTAGCATACAGGCGGAACATATAAAATGCAGTTAATGCTGCACCTGCCACACCCAATACCCATAAAACAGGATTTTTAGCATAAGCTGCAGCCAAAATTTCATCTTTTGAAAAGAAACCACTGAAGGGTGGAATTCCCGAAATAGCTAAACAACCCAATAAAAAAGTGATGTGTGTAACGGGCATGTATTTGCGTAAGCCACCCATTTTACGGATATCTTGCTCATTACCCATGGCATGAATTACAGAACCTGCGCCTAAGAATAAAAGTGCTTTAAAGAAGGCATGTGTCATTACATGGAATACTGCGCCGTTGTATGCACCTACTCCTAAACCCAAAAACATATAACCTAACTGGCTAACAGTTGAATAAGCCAGAACTTTCTTAATATCGTTTTGTTTAATAGCTATAGTAGCCGCCAATAATACGGTTGCTATACCAATTATAGCAATTACATTTTCTGTAACTGCACTCATGCTGTATAATATGTTACTGCGAGCAATCATGTAAACACCGGCAGTTACCATGGTTGCAGCATGTATTAAAGCCGATACCGGGGTAGGACCAGCCATGGCATCGGGCAACCAAGTATATAAAGGTATTTGGGCACTTTTACCGGTAGCACCGATGAATAATAAAATGGTAATTCCGGTTACATCTACTGCACTTAAATTACCGGCCGCAGCAAATACGTTACCATAAGTTAAAGTACCTAATTTAGCTACCAACCAAAATATGCCTAATAAAAATCCAACATCGCCAATACGGTTCATAATAAAGGCTTTCTTGGCAGCATAGTTGTAATCAGTATTCTTAAACCAATACCCAATTAGTAAGTAAGAGCATAAACCTACACCTTCCCAACCTAAAAATAAAATAAGGTAGTTACCGCCCATTACCAATAAAAGCATGGAGAATACGAATAGGTTTAGGAAAGAAAAATAACGAGCAAAATGCGGAGTGCTTTCTTCATGCATGTAAGAAGTTGAATACACATGTATAAGAAAGCCAACACCTGTAATAATGAGCATGAATAAAACAGAAAGCGCATCCACCTGAAATGAAAACGGAATATTCAACCCTTTAATATCAATAAAGTTAAAATAGGTTTGAATAATTGGGCCATTGGCTTTCACTTGAAAAAACAATCCCAAACTAATTAAAAAAGCAATGAGAATAACCCCACAGCCTATTATACTAACTGCCTGTTTTGATAATGATTTGCGTAGCAGGCCATTGATTAAAAATCCGGCCAGTGGCAGTAATGGTACTAAGTAAACTAATTGGCTCATAATATTTATTTAAAGCATGGCTTACAACAAGGGTATAGCGTTGTGCTTATATTTGAATATTCTAATTTTTCAATCTGTTTAAAAAATTCACATCTACCGAATGTGCATTTCTATACATCATAACAATAATAGCCAACCCCACACTTACTTCTGCCGCAGCCACTACCATTACAAAAAATACAAAAATTTGACCATCCGTTCCTACGTTATTTACTTTATCAACAGCTGTTGCAACTGCATGGTGCATTTTTGAAAAAGCTACTAAAAGCAGATTTACTGCATTCAACATTAACTCTACACTCATGAAAATGATAATAGCATTTCGGCGAGTTAATACACCGGCAATACCAATGCAAAACAGTGCAAGACTTAAATAAATGTAATACTGTATGGGCATAACCTTTGTTGGTTGTTTAAATATAAAACTAAATACTAATCTTTTTTTCCTATTACTACCGCACCTACCATTGCACTTAAAAACAATATGCTGCTAATTTCAAATGGCACTACATAAGTATTGAATAATGCTTTTCCAAGGTTAGCAATTAAACCAATACCTCCTTCATTCATCATTGCTGTTTTAGCTTGCAATTCCGGTGCTTGTTTTATTAATGAAACTAAAATCATTAATAAGCATCCGGCTGAAATGGCACCGGCTAATTTCATCCAAATGTTCTTCTGTGGTTCAGTGTCTTTATTCAAATTCATTAACATAATTACAAATAGAAACAGAACCATGATGGCACCGGCATAAACAATTAAATTAACAATGGCAATGAATTGTGCATTCAATAAAATGTAATGACCTGAAATGGCAAAAAACACGGCCACCAACCAAAGCACACTATGCACAGGATTTTTGCTCAATAAAACCATTAAGGCACTTACCAATGCCATGGCACTTAAAATCCAGAATAATACTTGTATAACATTCATTGTGTTGGTTTTATTTTAAAGCGATAACATTTTTAAAGCTGACTACTAATTGGTAATGCAGCTTAGTTTAAACCTTTTGCTTTGGCATAAGCTTCGGGTTCAGTTACCGGATTGGGTATTAATAAATCTTTTTTACTGTATATGAAAGTACTTCTATTAAAATTAGCCGGAGCAAAAGTTTCGCTTAAATAGATTGCATCTTTGGGACAAGCTTCTTCACATAAGCCACAGAAAATACAACGCAACATATTTATTTCGTAACGAGCTGCATATTTTTCTTCGCGGTATAAATTTTCTTCGCCGGGTAGCCGTTCAGCTGCTTCCATGGTAATAGCTTCAGCAGGACAAGCCACTGCACATAAGCCACAGGCAGTACAACGTTCTCTTCCCTGCTCATCTCTGTTTAAAACATGTAATCCTCTGAATACCGGACTGAAGGGACGCTTTTGTTCGGGATATTGTATGGTTGGTTTTTTCTTAAAAATATGACTGAAAGTGATTAACATTCCCTTGAAAATATTTACTAGGTATATTCTTTCCCAGAATGTCATCGGTGCTCTGTTAACCGCTTGTGCTCTATTGGTGAGTGCTTGCATGATTTTACCGATGTTTAAAGTTTTGCAAAATTATTTTTATTGTTAGTAGTATCCAAGTTTATCATTAGTTATTCAGGCTTTATAGCCAATTTTATACCGGCTTATTTTCCAAACCACAATATGAACAATCCCGTAATAATCATATTAAACAATGCCAAGGGTACCAGTGATTTCCAACCCAAGTTCATTAACTGATCATACCTAAACCGTGGAATTGTCCAGCGTACCCACATGAAGAAGAAAATGAAAATGACTACTTTAATTAATAGTGCAATAATTCCTACAATAGCTGCAACATTGGGTGATAAAAGACTTTCATTTAAAAAAGGAACATCATAACCGCCAAAATAAAGTGTTGCCATTACCACACTGCTGATAAACATGTTTACATACTCTGAAAACAGGTAAAAACCTAATTTCATGGATGAGTACTCCTGGTGATAACCGAAGTTTAATTCATTTTCAGCTTCTGCTAAATCAAAAGGTGTTCTGTTACATTCTGCAAAAGCACAAATTAAAAATATAAGAAAGCCGAGTGGTTGATATACAATATTCCACCAATGACCCGGTGCCATTTGCTGTTTTACAATTTCACCTAATTGCAAAGTGCCTGTAGTCATTAATAATGCTATTAAACTTAACCCCATGGCCAATTCATAACTAATGGCTTGTGATGCACCACGTAATGCAGCCATTAATGAGAACTTGTTATTAGAAGCCCAACCACCAATCATTATTCCATATACGCCTAAGCTTACAACGGCAAAAATGTACAAAATACCAATGTTTACATCGGCAATTTGTAAAGGAATTACACGCCCAAACAAATGCACATCGCTACTCCAAGGTATTACTGCACTGGTCATTAATGCAGCAGTCATTGCAAGGAAGGGGCCTAAAATGAACAATATTTTGTTGGATGTATTCGGTATTATTTCTTCCTTCATAATTAATTTCAAACCATCGGCAAAGGGTTGAAATAAACCGAATGGACCTGCCCGATTGGGACCTGGTCTGTCTTGTAAAGCAGCTGCCACTTTTCTTTCTGCAAAGGTGGTGTACAATGCTATTCCCAAACTTGCAAAAATTACAATAGCAATTAGAATCAGTTTTTCCAAAAATAATATCCAGTCTATACTTAATAACATATAAAAGATGATTGAAGTGTTATTGGTTAAAATCGGTTGAATGCGCCGGCCGTTCTAACTGGCTTAAATGTATGTTGGGTTTGTTTACTTCACTCACCGAATGAATATCCATTAATAATTTTGGATTTCTTCCTTTCATGATTTTTGGGAATGTTTCGGTAGGTTTCACTAATCCAACATATTTATTTTGTGAAATAACGGAATGGCGATTTACGTTGGTAGGCCCTTCAATAATCCAGTCAGCTAAATTTTTCTTTTCAAAACGGCATTCATTACAAATCCATCCGGTTTTACCATTAGAGGCTTCTTTAATTTCGCCCCATTCATCTTTACGAGCGGTAACTCTGAATACTTCATCACCTCTTAACCAAAGTTGTACTTCACCACAACATTTATCGCAATGACGATGTGCATTTACGGGCTTTGTAAACCATACCCTGTTTTTAAAACGAAATGTTTTATCGGTTAATGCACCAACCGGGCAAACATCAATAACGTTACCGATAAATTCGTTGTGTAAGTTTTTTTGAATGAATGTAGCAATTTGTGCATGATCGCCACGGTCTAATACCCCATGCTCTCTTTTTGGGGAAAGCTGATCGGCAGTAAATACGCAGCGATAACACAAAATACAACGCGTCATGTGCAATTGAATATAATCACCTAAATCAACCTTCTTAAAAGTTCTTTTTTGGAACTCGTAACGACTGCCTTGTTTACCGTGTTCATAGCTTAGGTCTTGCAAATGACATTCACCTGCCTGGTCGCAAATAGGGCAATCTAAAGGATGATTCAATAATAAAAATTCTACTACCCCGGCTCTTGCTTCCAACACACGTGGTGATGTAATGTTTTTTACTTCCATACCATCCATAACCGTAGTACGGCAAGAGGCTACCAATTTAGGCATTGGTCGGGGATCTTTTTCAGACCCTTTACTTACTTCTACTAAACAAGTACGGCATTTACCGCCACTACCTTGTAATTTACTGTAGTAACACATGGCTGGTGGTGTAACATCACCGCCAATTTTACGGGCTGCCTGCAAAATGGTGGTTCCGGCCGGCACTTCTACCGTAATATTATCAATTGTTACTTTTAATAGAATTTCGTCTGACATATTTAAAATTTCAAATATTCAATATTTATTTCCTGTTTGCATTAAGCACCGGCAGGTACTTGAAGTGGATCGGCATAGTGGGCCAATCCAAAATTTCGTACCTGAGCTTCGTGCGGGTGCAACACGTGCCATTCAAACTCATCGCGGAAATGACGTATTGCAGCAGCTACGGGCCAAGCAGCAGCATCACCTAAGGGGCAAATGGTGTTACCTTCAATTTTGCTTTGGATTTCCCACAACAAATCAATGTCACTCATTTTCCCTTCCCCTTTATCTAAGCGCAACAACAGTTTTTCCATCCAACCGGTTCCTTCGCGGCAAGGTGAACATTGTCCGCAACTTTCATGGCGATAAAAGCGAGCTAAGGTATAAGTATGTTTTACAATGCACTGATCTTCATCTAACACAATAAAACCGCCGCTTCCCATCATACTTCCGGTTGCAAAACCGCCATCACTTAAACTTTCGTAGTTCATGTAACGGGTTTCACCTTTAGCCGTTTTCAATAACAAATTGGCAGGCAAAATAGGTACAGAAGAACCACCGGGAATACAAGCTTTTAAGCGTTTCCCATTTTTAATACCACCGCAATATTCATCGCTGTATATGAATTCTTCAACACTAATAGTCATATCTATTTCATATACACCCGGTTTATTAATGTTGCCGCAGGCAGAAATTAGTTTGGTACCGGTGGAACGACCAACCCCAATTTTGGCATATTCTTCGCCGCCCATATTGATAATGGGCACTACGGCTGCTAATGATTCTACATTATTCACAACCGTTGGCCTTTCCCACAAACCTTTTACGGCAGGAAAAGGAGGCTTAATTCGAGGGTTGCCTCGCTTGCCTTCCAGCGATTCCAATAATGCGGTTTCTTCACCACATATGTAAGCACCGGCTCCTCTTTGAACGTGTATATTACAATCAAAACCTGAACCTAAAATATTTTTTCCTAACCAACCATTTTGATGGGCTTCAGCAATTGCTTTTTCTAAAATATCTACAATCCAAGCATATTCACCCCGAATATAGATATAGGTATCGTTGGAACCCAATGCGTATGATGAAACAATTAAGCCTTCAATTAAAAGGTGTGGAATGTGTTCCATTAAGTAGCGGTCTTTAAATGTACCGGGTTCACTTTCATCGGCATTACAAACCAAATGGCGAGGTACGCCTTCCGGTTTAGCAATAAAGCTCCATTTCATACCGGTAGGAAAACCGGCACCGCCACGTCCCCTTAAACCGCTTTTTTTTACTTCCTCAACAACAGCTTCGGGAGTCATGGTTTTCAGTGCTTTTTCAACTGATTGATAACCACCTTCGCGTCTGTAAACATCATAGTTTTTGATGCCTTCAACATGCGCTTTTGCTAATAATAATTTTACGCCCATTGGTAATTACTAATAATGTGAATGAATGATTCCATTAATTGTTTCGTGCAGCATTGTTTCTGCATTCTTCAATAATGGCATCTACTTTTTCTTTGGTTAAATGTTCGCGATAATGTTTACCCAGCTGCATCATAGGGGCATAACCACATGCACCCAAGCACTCAACTGTTTTTAAAGTAAACATCCCATCAGGTGTGGTTTCGCCTACATTAATGCCTAACTTTTCTTTTATATATGCTATAATATCATCGCTACCATTTAACATACACGGCCCGGTTTGGCAAACCTCAAACATATACTTTCCTACCGGTTGCGTATTAAACATGCTGTAAAAAGTAGCTACTTCATAAACTTCAATAGGTTCTAAGTGTAGCAAGTTTGCAACATAATCCATCGTTTCAACACTTAGCCAACCACCGAAACTTTCCTGCGCCAAATGCAACACCGGTAACAGTGCACTTTTTTGTTTTCCTTCCGGATAACGTTTTACCAGTCGGTTAAATTCTTGCATTTGCTGTTCTGAAAATTGTACCACTACGATATAATTTTATGGTTAAAATTTATGCGTCTAATTCGCCTGCAATCAGGTTTAAACTACTCATGGTTATAATAGCATCACTTAACATGCTACCTTTTGTAAGTTCGCTGTAAGCCTGATAATAAATGAAGCTTGGGCGCCTAAAATGTAGGCGATATGGTGTTCTTCCTCCATCGCTAATTAAATAAAACCCTAATTCACCGTTCGCTCCTTCTACACTATGATATACCTCGCCTTTAGGAATTTCAGTTTCGCCCATAATTATTTTGAAATGCCATATTAATTGCTCCATTTTGGTGTACACATCTTTTTTCTCGGGCAAATAATAAGCAGGTGCGTCAGCATGGTAAACTTCTGCTTCAGCGCCTTTAAATTCCTGTACTTTTCTATAGGCTTGCTCAATTAAACTTAAGCTTTGCCACATTTCCGCATTTCGAACCAAAAAGCGGTCATAATTGTCGCCGGTACTGCCTACCGGTACCGTAAATTCAAAATCTTCGTAACTGCTATATGGATTGTGCACCCGCACATCGTAATCAACCCCGGCTGCACGCAAATTAGGACCGGTAAATCCATAATTCAAAGCACGTTCAGCACTAATACCGCCGGTATTTTTTAAGCGATCCATGAAAATGCGGTTGCGTGTAAACAAGTTTTCAAATTCTTTTAAAACCTTAGGATATTCACGCAAAAATTTTTCTAGTTTTTGAAAAGCGGTATCGGAAAAATTACGTTCAAAGCCACCAATACGACCAATGTTAGTAGTTAGCCGCGAACCACAAACTTCTTCATAAATTTCATAAATCAGTTCACGATATTGCATTACATATAAGAAACCGGTGTAAGCACCACTATCAACCCCAACAATAGAATTACAAATTAAGTGGTCAGAAATACGCGCCAATTCCATGATGATAATGCGTAAATAATCAACCCTTTTGGGAGTTTTTACCCCCAATAATTTTTCACAGGTCATATGCCAACCCATATTATTGAGTGGGCTGCTGCAATAATTTAACCTATCGGTAATAGGGGTAATTTGGTAAAGCGGTCTGCGTTCTGCTAATTTTTCGAAAGCACGATGAATATAACCTACTGTTTGTTCGGCAGAAACAATTCTTTCACCGTCTAACTCAAGAATATTTTGAAACACACCATGCGTTGCGGGGTGAGTAGGCCCCAAATTAAGAGTGGTGGTTAATTTTTCAATGGAACCATCGGGTAATTTAACGTGATGTGGTTGCATTTCTTTTGTTTCCAACATAATATATCAATTAAATTGAAGAAGCAATTTTTTCAAACTGCATTTTCAATTGGATTTAAAATATTGAACCTCCGCGGCCAAACATAGCATCATCTTTATCAATACGCGTTTGGTCTTCTAATGGATATTCTTTTCTTAATGGGAAATAATCCATTTCATCGGCATTTAAAACACGTTTTAAATTTGGGTGGCCAATAAAGTTTACACCAAAAAAATCATAAGTTTCTCTTTCCATCCAATTGGCCGCTTCAAACAATTTGGTTGCCGTAAAAATATCGGGTTGTTGTATGTCGGTAAAAATTTTATAACGAACCCTAATGTTTTCGCGTAAATTATGCAACAAGTAAACGACTGCCAATTCCTGACCTTTATTGTCGGGATAATGTACTGCACATAAATCGGTTAAAAAAGTAAACTGCAAGTTTTCATTTTCATACAAAAACTGCAGTACTTTTAAATTCATTTCTTTTGGCGATTGAAAAGTCAGCAACCCAAAAGGCGATTCAAAATTATATACCTGGTCGCCGAACTTTTCGGTTAATTGCTGTTGAATTATTTCGTTGGTTAATGCCATAATTAATTGTTTCTTTTACTAACGTGCCGTGCAATAATGAATGGAATATTATTGAATACCGTAACTTTCTAATAAAGCTGCATATTGAGGGCTATTACGGCGACGAATGCTTTCTTTTCCCACCAACTCTTGTATTTTCATGAACCCATCTAATATAGCTTCCGGGCGAGGAGGGCAACCCGGAACATATACATCAACCGGAATAATTTGATCGATACCCTGCAAAACACTATAGGTATCAAAAATACCCCCACTGCTGGCACAAGCACCAACGCTCAAAACCCAGCGAGGCTCGGCCATTTGCAAATAAACCTGCTTAACAACAGGTGCCATTTTCTTGGCAATGGTTCCCATTACCATTAATAAATCGCATTGACGAGGCGAGAAACCCACACGTTCGGCACCGAAACGGGCTAAATCGTAATGGGCACCCATTGTAGCCATAAATTCAATACCACAACAAGAAGTTGCAAAGGGCAAAGGCCATATGGAATTTTTGCGTGCTAACCCTACAACATCACTTAATTTGGTTGTGAAGAAGCCTTGTCCACTATAGCCTTCCGGCGCTTCAGTCATTAAAATAGATTTGTTGGGCTCACCTTGTTTTGGATGAATATTAAAACGTACCGGACGCATACCTAAAAAATTAAATTATTAACTAAATAAAGACGAAAACATTGGGTTTTTCGTCATTTTGTCGAAACTCGAGATATTCTCAAATTCCATTAATATAACATTTCAACTTGTGTTCAGTTGAAACAGCCATTATAATTAATCCTCCCACTGAAGGGCACCTTTTTTTATAATGTAAATAAAGCCGATTAAGAACAAAACCACAAATAGCACTATTTCCCAAAAACCTGCCCAGCCTAAAAATTTAAAGTTTACAGCATAAGGATAGAAAAAAATAACCTCTACATCGAACAAAACGAATAAAATGGCAATTAAAAAATATTTAACAGCCATGGGTTGACGGGCATTGCCATGACTGGCTATACCACTGGAAAAGTTTTCTAACTTATCACTTGTTTTACGTTTAGGGCCTACCAAAGCACTCAAACCTATCATGGTAGCTACAAAACCAATAGCAAAAATAATTTGAACACCTATGGGAAAGTAGTTTTCAGCTGTATTGTTGAGCTGATTAATTTGGAGAAGCGTGTATAAACCTGTCATAACCTTCTAAAATGTGGTGCAAAAATACGATAGTCTATTTAATACCTTCATTATTCTTTTGCAGTTTTTATAATATTCAGCTATTTATAAGCTTAGCATTAGAAAGAAAGGGCAAATGTTGGTAGGAAACTTATTTTGCCAACATTTGCCCTGAATGCAGGTACACTGAAACGGAAAAGAATTGCATTATAAAAGCAACACCTTAATTTCAATAACGGCCAAAACTTAGCTTTGGATATTAAAGTGTTGCTTTCATCGGTGAAGCACCCATTACTTGAACAATTTTTGAGCAAACACCAGCAAATAATCACGCCAATTGGTCCATGTATGGCCACCGCTACTTTCCATATACTCATATTTCATACCCATGCCATCAAGTTTTTTCCGGTATTCTTCCACATTTTTATATAAGAAATCATCTTTACCAATAGCAATCCAGTATAATTTATACCCATTGTGCATTTGTTGCTGCAATTTTTGATCTATATCTTGATATACCGGGGTAACTGCTGCTTGCTCAGACTTTACATTTAACGCGGGTGAGAATAACCCAATATAGTCAAAAGTATTGGGATAGTAGCGAGAAATAAAAGCAGTATGGAAACCGCCCATTGACAATCCTGCTATTGCCCTGTTTTCTTTATTTGCCTTTACCCTATAATTACTTTCAACAAATTTCATGATATCGGGAAAGGTCTCCTCAAATTTTCCATCCATAGTATGCGGCAACATAAAAGAAGGTTTTACCATGCCTTCACTTCCTTCGCCGGGAGCAGCTTCCTGAGAAACATTTCCATTGGGCATTACAACAATCATTGGTACTGCTTTTTTCTGCGCTATTAGGTTGTCCATAATTTCTGCAGTTCTTCCTAAGCCACCCCAAGCATCTTCATCACCACCAATACCATGTAATAAATACAAAACAGGGTATTTTTCATTACTGTTTTCATACCCGGGGGGAGTATATATGGTTATTCTTCGTGTCATTTTATTTCCGGGCGATGGGTACCAAGGATGGCTAACAGTTCCATGCGGTACTTCATTTACCATAAAATCATTGCCTTTTCCGCCGCCTACAATAAAAAAGCTGAAAATATTGGCTACATCACGCAAAACATAGGCATTGTTAGGATCAATACATCTTACACCATCAACACTAAAGGTGTAACTATATAAATCAGATGGCAGAACAGGCGAAGTATATGTCCACATTCCGCTATCACCTTTTACCAAAGGCGCCGGGGTTCGCATATAACCTTGCATAGGAAGCCAATCGCCTGTAATTGTAATTGTTTTTGCCTCAGGTGCTAATAGGCGAAAAGTAACTGTATGATTAGCATTCATTTCCGGAGAAATAATGTTGGAAGTGCGAAAAATATTTTGTTGTGACCAACTTGCCTCAATTGTTAAAATGAAAAGTGCAGTAAACAATAAGTATTTTTTCATATAAAAAATATTAATACAATAAATGTACACGATTTTTATAAGGTTCATGCCACTTGATATTTTTTTTAATTTATATCAAAAAAACAAGGAAGGTTCATAAACTTTTCATGTACACTGGTGTAAGTTTACTTTAATTTTCGGTAACATGAGAAGCGGAAAAACTTTTGATTTAATTAACTAAGTAATTTCCGTAAAAGAGTTTTACACTTGCGTGAAAAAAAATAAGGGACAGATAAACTGTCCCTTACCTTCCCAACATAAATTTTATAAATACTAATTTTTAGTTCCACCGGCGCCGGCAGCGGCTTTTGTGCCCGTACTGTCAGAAGCCGATTTTTGGAATTTCAAATTATCCTTCATATTCTTTTCAATCACTGATCTAATTTTAAGCATTTCCGGATCATTTGGAATTAAGGCCAAAATTTTATCGCATATATCTAAAGCCTTGGCATAATCTTTAGCACGGTCATTATAATAACCCATCATGTAATAATAGTCAATTACAATGAAGCGTTGATTTTTTACGCTATCCTTCATTAAATAATCAATTTGTTGTTGTAATGCCGGGATAGCAATACCGGGGTTGGTAGTTGTATCTAAAGCTTTAGCAGCCATTACATTGAAATAATAACCTTGTGGTTTATCGGGGAATGCTTTAATGTAATTAGCGGCAACTTCCATTACTTTAGGATAATCAGCAGCCTGATATGCTACATTCGATATGTTATAATAATCATATTCACTCCAAGTACCTTTTAAAGCTTGCGCCTTCAAAAGCCAATCTAATTCAGCTTTATAATTTTTTGCTTTTGCCATTAAATCGGCAGCCTGCGTCATATAATTAATTTTATTCACTTTTGAGGTATCGGTTTGAATGGCAGCATCAATGTATTTCACTGCATCATTGGCACTTTCCGGAAACTTAGAATAAATTTTAACTGCTAATTCATAATCGGCAGGTTTAATTTTATCAGTAGGTTCTAATTTAAAATATTTTTCAATATTTTGTTTAGCTTGGATAGAATCACCCAATTTGTAGTAGTTGTATGCATACAACAAATTTAATCCGGGTAATTGATCGGTACTGCCGCCAATTGATTGTTGAATTTCTTTTTCTTTAGCCAATGACTCTTGATACTTACCTGCTTGATACAAATAGTCAGCTAAATAAAAATCATTTTGTGGATCTTTATCAGCATACTTAATAAACTTGTCTAAGTTTGTTTTGGCCATATCCACATTCCTGTTCTTATAGTATTCAAATAAAGCCAAATATGTATCAGGGAAAGTTGGGTCAACATCAATGGCTTTTCCAAATGCAGGCATGAAGGCATCTTCATTATTCTGACTTAAATAAACCATTCCAATTCTATAATAAGCCAAAACGTTTTTAGGATCAATATTCGTAGCTTGTTCAAATGCTTTTACGGCTTCACCACCATTTTCACCACCTAATTTCAAATAGCAAATGCCCATGTAAACATATACCATTGAATTTTTAGGATCGAGAGCTGCTGCTTGTTTTAATTTTTCAATGCCATATTGGGGGTCACCAATTTTACTGCCACCATCGGCATTAGCACGTCCAATGGCTTCTAAAATTTCAACACTTGGTTCGCCTTTGTGTTTACCTTTTGTTGGGGTTGTAGCTGTAATGGCTTGCTCAAATTTTTGTTTAGCAGCATTAATATCGCCACCTTCCAGCAAATCAATGTGTGCAACACCCACCCAAATAAGTGGTTCATTAACGCCGTCTGTTAAGGCTTTTTGGTAAACTGCTTTTGCAGCTTCCATTTGTGTTTTACTTACTTCATTTCCGCCAATTAAAGCCTGTCCGTACCAATATATGGCTTGTGGATCTTTAGGTTTACTGTCGTAAATTTTCTTTAAAATATCAATAGCGGATTGTACTTTAAACGATGAGTTTAAATCATTAATTCCATCGGCCATTGATTGGGCCACCAGGCCGTTTACAACCAAAAAGGCTGCTACTAGCAAAGTAATTGTTTTCTTCATCATGCTTTAAGTTTATTGTGGTTGTGTTTACTCTTCAATTTGACTTTTTCGGTTTACCAAATCCATTTTTGCGGGTGCTAAACCACCGCTTCTAAAAATTAATTGGCCACGTTCTAAAGTCATAAAATTTTTAAATCCTGTACCTAATGCTACTGCATTTTCTTTTAAAATATAGTATATAGGTCGGGTTAACGGATACTGCCCGTAAGTAATACTTGCTTGCGATGGTTTAACAAATACATCTTTTTCACCACAAGCTGTGCATTCAACCAAACCTAATCTAATTTTTTTCAAGTTGGCCACTTGTTTGGGTTCGTTAGGGTTACCCACCCAACTAATTCCAACAAAACCAATTGCATCATTTCTTTGCTTAATTACCGATACCACTGAATCGCTTCCATTTGTCGCCATTACATTTTTACCAAAAGGTGCTCCATGTAATATGGTATCTTGCAAATAGCGAACGGTACTTGTTGCATTGGTACCATCCATTACTACCGGAATATTTTTTTGACCCGAAAGAATGGCTTTTAAATCCTTTAAAGTGAAAACACTGTCCGGATTATTTTGATTTACAATAATGGCAACACCATCAAAAGCCATAATACCAAATAATGGTTTAAAGCCTAATTTATTTAAATAAAAAGAATCTTCTTGCTTATTTAAACCACGTGCCACAATAATCATGCGCGTACTATCGCTCATTAAATCTTTAAAACAATCTACTTCGGGTTCGTATTTTGCTATAATGTGTGCATTAGGGTAAGATGATTCGTACACTTTAATTTGTTGCTCAATAACGGGTTCAAAACTTTCATCTACACTAATATGTATAGTTCCGCTGGATGGAGTATCGGTAATAACATGTTCATTTTGCGGCTGCTGACAAGCACCCCATAACAAACTTAAACCTAACAAACCGCAAACAATCCTATTCATGAACATCTACTTAATACATTTTCTTAATGCCTCTATACATTCTAAAGCCACCATACAATAAACATACCGAACCTAAAAAATAGCAAAACACATCGCCTAAAGCTATAATTTGGGGTATTTCCCAATGTTTACCTCCAAACAAAATTATTGCCATTCCTATGTACAATAAAGCCATAAAAATATCGCGAACCGAACTTAATATGATAAAGTTTTTTCTACGCTTTTCTCGAACAGGTTGCTCCATTAAATGACTTTTATTATTATATGGGATGGGCAATTTATAGAATAATTCCTTTTAGAGGCATTAAAAACCTATAAGAATTTTCTAAGAAAATTTTAAGAAAGGGTTTTAATGTCCATAAAATGCCCGATTTTACTTGTATAAGAAGCTATTAAACATAAATTCCATAAAATATATTTTGTTAAAAATAACTTTACATGGATTGGACTTTTTTGTTGGAATTACACTCCAAAACCTTATTCCGGGTATGCATATATCCAATTGTTTAAAACTCAAAAACAGGCAGGGCATGTATATTTGCACCCATGAAAATACTGATGGTTTGTTTGGGAAATATTTGTAGAAGTCCATTAGCAGAAGGAATTTTGCAACACAAGGCTAAAGCAGCCGGTTTAAATTGGGAAGTGAATAGTGCCGGAACAGGAAATTATCATATTGGTGAAGCACCGCATATACTTTCGCAAAAAGTGGCTTTAATGCATGGAATTGATATAAGCCAACATAAAGCTCGACAGTTCGTGGCAAATGATATGTTGATATATGATTTGATTTATGTAATGGATAATGATAATTACAAAGCAGTAGCACAAATAAGTAAAAAGCATTTTGATGCCCACAAAACAGATTTAATTATGAATGTGTTATTCCCTAACACCAACACAGAAGTTCCGGACCCCTGGTTCGGCACTGAGCCTGATTTCTTAAAAGTTTATCAAATGTTAGATGCGGCTACAGATGCCATTATTGAAAAATACAGCAACAAATAATTATAAATAATTTATATGAATAAACCCACCCTGCCACAAGGCACCCGCGATTTTAACGCTTCCACTATATATAAACGCAACTATATTTTCAATACCATTCGCAAAGCTTTTCAACTTTATGGTTTTGAGCCGCTTGAAACACCTGCTATGGAAAACATTGATACCTTAATGGGCAAATATGGTGAAGAAGGCGACAAATTAATTTTCAAAATTTTAAATAATGGATTAGATAATCCCGCAAAAAAAACAGAAATAACAGAGGCTTTTAATAAAGTTTTAAACGGAAAATTAACCAAACAAATTACAGAAAGGGCTCTACGTTATGACCTTACTATTCCCTTTGCCCGCTATGTTGCCATGAACCATGGACAACTAACATTTCCCTTTAAACGATACCAAATGCAGCCGGTATGGCGTGCAGACAGGCCCCAAAAAGGCAGATACAGAGAATTTTATCAATGCGATGCCGATATTGTTGGAAGCACTTCTTTACTAAATGAAGTTGAATTGGCGCATTTGTATGCGCATGTTTTTAGATTGTTGAACTTACCCGTTACCATAAAAATAAACAACAGAAAAATTTTAGCCGCCCTTGCAGAATTATGCGGCGGTGCAGAAAAACTTATTGATATTACAGTTGCTATTGATAAGCTGGATAAAATTGGTATAGAAAAAGTAAAAGAAGAATTACAACAAAGGCAATTAACTGCAGCTCAAATTGAAATAATTGCAAAGTTCTTATCCATACAAGGTAGTAACCAAGAAAAAATACAAGCATTGCATAACACAATTGCACATATACCTTTGGGAAAACAAGGCATTGAAGAACTGGAATATATTTTAGCACATCAACAAAGCAATAACCCACTACCGTTAGAAATAGATGTTACTTTAGCAAGGGGCTTAAATTATTATACAGGCACCATCTTTGAAGTAAAAGCCAATGAATTTGCCATAGGAAGCATTGGCGGCGGCGGACGTTACGATAATTTAACAGAATTATTTGGTGTTGCCAATATGCCCGGCGTAGGTATTTCATTTGGGGTAGATAGAATTTATGATGTATTGGAGGGCTGCAATCTTTTCCCCCCACAAATTAGTAGCGGCAGCATGGTTTTGTTTTTTAATTTGGGACCTACAGAAAGCAATCGTGCTTTTGAACTGTTGCAAAATTTACGTGAGCAAGACATTAGCGGCGAAATCTATCATGAACCAAGTAAATTAGATAAACAGTTTAAATATGCTGAAAGAAAAGGCATACCCATTGTTATAATAATAGGCAGCAAAGAATTAGCAGAAGACACCTGCACCATTAAACAATTAAAATCGGGGCATCAAACTACCATTGCCCAAAAAGAATTACTTAATTACTTAAGTAACTTAATTACAAGTTTATAATAAACAACCACAATGTAAAAAAGCGACTTTCATTTTAATAAGTCGCTTTTTTCTTATAATAATGTTTAAGAAATAAAATCGTAATAGGCACTATGCACTGGGGTTAGAAACAGCAGTAACTTCTTCTTTCTTTCCCTCTAAATGATAACCCATAGCATCAATAATAACCGCTTTTATTTTATTTTTTTCATCGCGTTTAAATACAACAATGCCTTGAAATGAAACTAATGCAAACGAATCTTTACCTAACTGTTGTAATACGGAAGTACCCACGTCGGAAGTCATGCTTAACCCTGTACTGTCTAATATTACCTCAACTTGTTCCACAACACTTCCATCAGGAAAGGTGTATTTGCCAATTAATTCTTTAAATACTGTATCCGTAGTTACAGGTAACTGTTGGCTTTGTGCTTTTGATACAAAAAATGTAGCCCCAACAAATAGCAGAATGAATAGAGATGCTTTCATTTTTTTAGCGGTAAATTACGATTTTATCCAATAAGTTAAAACTTACCATAGAAATTAATTTTAAAACAAGCAATAAGCATCTAAATTTTAAGCTACTGATTTTCTATTATGGCATGATTTTTTAAAGTAGTAACAAAAATTAACTATGAAAGCTGCTCGAATATTGGGTTTTATATTACTGCTCTACTGGTTGCAAAGCTGTTCGCATACAGTTCATCCTGCCAAAAACATTCCTTCAGCACCTCACCCCGCTCCGGTTGCTTTTATTGTTGTGGATGGTATGGGCAACATTCGTACCCCCAAAAACCAATTACCTATAACCGTGGCACAAAAAGCAAATTATACTGCAATAGCCCGTGCATTTACCCCCAATCAACGCAAAAACCTGCTTTATAGGTTTAATACCATTCCGCCAAGAGTTATTTATGTATCCCCGGCTTACACACGCCAATCATTAAAAGGAACATACTGCATTTACAAGAAAAAATTCTGGTATTGGCAACACGCAGATGGGCTATTTTACCTTGACGAAACCTATTACCAATAACCCCCAAATGGGAACCCCTAAAATGTGAAAAATTTTAACAGCATTTATATTTCAACAAACTAAATAATTGATTAATTTTAATCTATTCATTCATGATTGATAACGGGAATAAGATCAACTTTTGCACTTACGATAAATTTTTAATTGTATGAGAGGCGTTAATAGAGTAATGCTCATTGGCAATTTGGGGAAAGACCCGGATTTACAAGTGTTAGATGGAAACATAGGTGTAGCAAAGTTTCCCTTGGCCACTACCGAAACTTATAAAGATCGGAATGGTAAATTAGTATCGCAAACGGAATGGCACACTGTTGTATTATGGCGTGGCCTGGCAGACTTAGCTCAAAAATACTTGCACAAAGGCAGTCTTATTTATGTAGAAGGCCGTTTAAGAACCCGCAGTTGGGAAGATAAAGAAGGTAATAAAAAATTCGCTACCGAAGTAGTTGGCGATAATTTAATCATGCTGGATAAACGCGCCGAGGGTCATAATACCCACAATTCAGATAATACCGATGGTTTTAATGGTGATGATATGCCACCCATGATGGATTCGGGTGAAAATATGCCCTATTAATTTTTACAAACCGAAAAACAATACTTTTGTAAAAAAGGAAGTTATGTTTATTTTTAAAAATAAGTGCTTCCTCATTATTCATTAAAACAAATTATTTTGGACCATCACCCGGTATTTCTTTTATTTCCTTTACTAAACGCCGCAATTCCGCAAGGCAGTATAGCATTGCTGATTTTACTGTTCATTTTATTAATCATATCATTTTTTGTAAGCGGTGCCGAAGCGGCTTTTTTTTCTTTGAAACAAAAAGATATTAATCTGCTTAAAACAAAACAAACTCCTTCTTACAAACGCATTATTCATTTATTAAGCGAACCTAAAAAACTATTGGCATCATTATTAATTGCCAATAGCTTCATCAATATTGCCATCATTATCATTTTTAACATTGGTATTGACCAGTGGATAACCACCTACCAACCCAATTTTTTTATTGCCAATGCATGGATTGAATTTATTATTAAAGTAGTAATTGTTACAGCCGTATTACTATTGTTTGGTGAAATAATGCCGAAAATTTTAGCTACACAAAACAATATTCGGTTTGCTAAAGAAGTAGCCCCATTTATTGAATTTGTGCATTACATCTGTAAACGCTTAAGCAATGTTTTAGTAAAGTATTCAGATGTTATTGAAAAAAAACTCAGTAATAAAAGCGGTAGCATAACCAGCGATGAATTATATCAAGCTATTGAAATTACCAAATCGGGTACCAGCGAAAATGAAAAAAACATTTTAAAAGGCATTATTAAATTTGGCAACATTACAGTAAAACAAATAATGAAAGCCAGATTAGAAGTGCATGGCGTTGACTACAACATGGACTTTCATTCCTTATTACAATCTGTTGCCGATAATAACTATAGTCGTGTGCCTGTTTATAAAGAAGATTTAGATGAAGTAGTAGGCATTTTACGCACCAAAGATTTATTACCCTATTTAAATGAAAACGAAAATTTTGAATGGCATAAATTAATATCGCCGCCTTATTTTGTACACGAACACAAAATGATTGAAGATTTATTGCACGAATTTCAAGCTAAACGCATTCACTTTGCCATAGTTGTTGATGAATTTGGCGGCACCAGTGGCATTGTTACTTTAGAAGATATTTTAGAAGAAATAATTGGTGATATTAAAGATGAATTTGATGAAGAAGAATATGGATACAAAAAATTAGATGAAAACAATTACATATTTGAAGGTAAAATAATGATTAACGATGTTTGCAAAATTATGCAACTACCCGTTGATACTTTTGATACTTTAAAAGGTGAAAGCGACTCATTAGCAGGGTTAATTTTGGAAATTGCCGGTGATATTCCTAAAAAAGGTCAAGTAGTGAGTATTCCCGGTTTCGACTTTATGATACTAGAAGTTGAAAAAACCAGAATTAATAAAATAAAAGTTACCATTACTAAAGTAAAAGAAGATGAGATAATTTAATTAATTACCCCATTTACCCCAACAAAATGCTTTCAAAAAAACTACATTCATTTATCCTGTTTATAATAATATGCACCATTGCCGTTTCTCATTTCAGCTGCAACAGTCCCTTTGTACCAAAACCCAGAGGCTACTTTAAAATTCATTTTCCTAAACATCAGTATCAACTATTTAATCAACCCGGATATCCCTACACATTTGAATATCCCGTGTATGCTAAAGTGGTGAAAGACTCTACTTTTTTTGGCGAGAAAACAGAAAATCCCTGGTGGATAAATATTGACTTCCCTCAATTCAATGGCCGTATTTATGTTAGTTACAAAACCATAGGACCCAATAATTTTCAAAAACTGGTTAACGATGCATTTACATTAACCAATAAACATAGCGAAAAAGCCTATTCTATTGATGATTCATTAATGGTAACACCCAATGGTGTACATGGTATGTTTTTTAAAGTGGGAGGAAATGTAGCAACAGCCAATCAATTTTTTTTAACTGATTCTACACATCATTTTCTACGCGGGGCATTATATTTTGATGCTACACCAAATCAAGATTCATTGGCTCCCGTTAATCGTTTTTTAGTGGAAGACATGAAACATTTAATCAACACCTTTAAGTGGAAGTAGCAACAGTCATTTATTTTCTTAAATAGTTTGTGTAACATGATAAGAAAATGAAGTATTGATTATTTACCCAGTTTTTCTAATTCTACATTTAACATCCTTAAATCTTGTTTCATTAAATTAATGTACGATTCTAACTGATCATACATATTGGCACGATTAGACAATTGTTCGGCCGTATAGGTACCACCGTTACCGAAATATAAAGCATACACCTTTTCTTTTTGCTGTGGTTTCTTTACAGCAATTTGGCCAAAACTTACCCATTTATTCACTAACTGCTCTCTCAATGAAATTTCATTTTTGCCGGGTTGTTTGTAGTTTAAAAAATACCAAACAGACGAAGGAAAAATAGTAGAAACGGCTGGCCCATTCCAAATATCACGCAGTGCATTACGCGGATGATAAAATTTTACTTTTTTATTTTTAGTTAAAATAAGCACACCCAATGTTGCTTCAGCTAATCCTGTACCAATTCCAATGAATTCGGTTGCATTTCCTGAATGTCCATTAATCAACAATATGCCGGCACTTATAGCCCCTAATGCATCAAAAGCAATAGTACCAACGGTTAGTTTTGTTTTGGCATCATCTATTTTCCCCATTAAATAATTGCCTACCTGATCAGCTCGTTCCTCCTCACAGTCCATTTCACTGGCAGTTGAAGCTACTTCTAAAGAAGCTATATTAATACGTTGCTGAATTTGTTGTTCCAGGCTAAGTATATTCAATTGTTGCTCAGTAGTATAATTGCTTTTTTGTTGCATTTTCAGTTGAAACAATTCTTCCAACTTGGGTAAAATACCTATTGCATTAGCCGCATTTAATGAAGGGAGCGTAAATCTTTTTAAAATTGCTGAATCTAATTGCAGCATATATAAAGGCTTCGGCATTTCATTTTCAGTATAACTATAAGGTGCCTCATGATTGCAATTACTTGTTGTAGTTAAACTATTGAAATGCGTTTTGGTATAAACCGTACAACTTACCAACAGAAAGGATAAGCAAATGGAGAATAAATTTTTTTTGAAAAAATGAAAAAAGAAGGAATGCATACCATACTCATTTAAAACTTTACTGTAATGCCCAATCAACCGTTAACCTAACGGTAACCCAAGTAAATAAAGTACAAAGATAAAAACTATTTTTAATATAAGACTTGCCATTGTAAACAAACTTCAAAACATGAATGCGTGAAATTATACCGGCCAAATTGATTTGAAATACCAATAAAAATTTTACTTTCAAGTAACCTAACAACAAGGAAGATTCAGCAAAATTAAAAAATGATTTAAACATTAATTGTGTAGCAATGCAAAAGATAATTTTAATAAACATTTTATTTCTAACATCCATGTTTGTAAATGCACAACAACTTACAGTTTTAACTTATAATGTTCGGTTAGATTTGGCTTCAGACGGTATAAATGCATGGAGTAATCGTAAGGATTTTTTTGCCGGTCAATTACGATTCTATGAGCCCGATATATTTGGCGTGCAAGAAGCTTTACCCAATCAGGTGAAAGATATTGCAAAAGCCCTGCCGCAATACGAATATGTTGGTGTTGGACGCGATGGAAACAATACCGGAGAAGCTAGTAATATTTTCTTTAAAAAAGATCGCTTTAAAAAATTACAATCAGGAACATTCTGGTTATCGGAAACACCCAATAAAGTATCGAAGGGTTGGGATGCAGCCTATAACCGCATTTGCACCTACGCATTATTAATTGACCAATTCAATCAAAAACAGTTTTGGGTATTTAATACTCATTTAGATAATGAAGGTGTTGTGGCTCGTGAAAAAGGCATTGAATTAATAGTTAGAAAAATAAATGAGCTGAACAATAAACACCTGCCCGTTATTTTAACCGGCGATTTAAATTCTGTACCTACGGACTCTGTAATTACATTCTTAAATACAAAATTTATCAATACACGTAACGCATCACAACAACCTCCTTTTGGGCCTGAAGGCAGCTTCAATAACTTTCAATACAACCAACCTGCCACTCAATTAATTGATTACATTTTTATTTCTAAGAATAGCCCTTTCAACGTAAACAAATATGCCATTTTTAGCGACGCAAAAAAATTACATTATCCGTCTGATCATTTCCCGGTATGGGTACAATTACAATATAAAAAATAAAATAATTATTTATAACAGCTATAGTTTATAAAATTATTCCTGCGAAGCATTCCTAGTTTGTAACCACTTACGCACAGGCTCGTCGTAACATTTTAGAGCAACAAAAGCAATAGTAAGTGCAATAAAAAAAACTATTATACCCATTCCTAATGATTGTAAATTAGAAACTTTATGGTCGTGTACCCAAGCTGTGTACCAATAAATAAGGGGATAGTGTGTAATATACAAGGGATAAGAAATATTTCCTAACCATTGACTTAATTGAAGTGTTCTTTTATTTTGAATACTCCCGCCGGCTCCCAAAAACACAATGAAGGGGAATAAAAATACAATAGTGAGAGATTCATACAAACCATTTTCCCAAACATGTAAAGTACCGCCAATTCTTGGAATGCTTAACAGAATGATTAATAATACACTACACCAAAAAAAGGCATTTTTTATAAAAACTAATGTAGAGGTTCGATATAATAATAAGCCGGCAAAAAATGGATACATCACTCTTGTAAAGCCAATTCTTAATTGTTCCGGCTCTAACGACCATCCTCCAATCAAATCCCCCGAATGATTCGTTATAGAAAAATGAATTAAAGCAATTCCGGATACTAACACAAGCACACTTAACCAAAATTTTGAAAACCTTCTAACAAGCAAACCATAAAATATATTTACTATGTACTCATAAAACAACGACCATGCCGGCCCATTTAATGGATAGGTTTCAGACCAACCACGTATGTCCATTGACGGCGGTATCGGTATCATGAAAAAACCAATAACCATTACTAGCATTACTTTCCAAAAAGGCAGTGTGGCAATTCCGGGCCATAAATTAGATGCTTGAAAATAAAAGAAAACAGCACCAATAAACATACCCATAACAACCATTGGCTGTAACCGTTGTAATCTTTTTCGAAAAAAACCTGCTATGGTTAATTTTTCCCATCTATCGTCGTAAGCATATCCTATTACAAACCCGGAAAGCAAAAAGAAAAAATCAACTGCTAAATATCCATGATTAATGATTTGAGTAAGGGGAGAAACAGCATTTGCTTCAAACAAATGAAATATTACTACCATGCATGCGGCTACGCCGCGCAAACCATCTAAAATGGTAAAATGTGTTTTGGTTACCATTTAATAAAACTAATTGAAACATGGCAATAATTCAAAAAAGGAAATATACTCCTTGCAAACAATTAAACAGCAAAACAAAGTCAGTAACGGAGTGAATTAAGGAAAATACCTACATTTAAACAATGAAAAAATTTTTGTTCGAATCTATACAGCACTTTAAAAGTGAAAATTGAATAGCAGATGAAAATATTAATTATAGAAGACGAACAGGAACTTGCCAATAATATTGCCACTTATTTAAAAGAGCAAAATTATCAATGTGAATTAGCATTGAATTATCATGAAGCAGTTTTGAAAATTGAAATTTATGAATATGACTGCATCTTACTCGATTTAATGTTACCCGATGGTGAAGGTTTGCAATTATTAGAAATTTTAAGAAACCAATCCAAACAACATGGCATTATTATTATTTCGGCAAAAAATACAGTGGAAGCAAAAATAACAGGCTTACAACTGGGCGCGGATGATTACCTGGCTAAACCTTTTCATTTATCGGAATTAGGAGCAAGAATATTCTCAGTTATTCGCAGAAATCATTTTGGAAGTTCTAACCATATTCATTTGAATGAGTTGGAAATTGATTTATTAGCTAAAACAGCCAAGGTTAAAGAACATACGGTACCATTAACCAAAAAAGAGTTTGATTTATTACTTTTTTTAATTGGCAATAAAAATAAAACTATTTCTAAAGCAGCATTAGCAGAGCATTTAAGTGGCGATATGGCGGATATGCTGGATAATTATGATTTTGTTTATTCACACATCAAAAATTTAAAAAAGAAATTGGCCGAAGCAGGATGCAATGATTACATTAAAACAACCTATGGTATGGGTTATAAATGGGAGTCATGAATAGATTATTGAATAAAACATTGGTTTATTATTCATTTTCAGCTATCATTATTTTATTGCTAAGTGCACCCTTTATATACTACACATTAGAAAAACTATATAAAGATGATGTAGATGAGGCTATTTTATTGCGAAGTGATGAATTTACAAGAAACAATGAACCTACGCTTAAAATTACTGACATACCCACATGGAACAGGTTTAACAGAGATACACGCATACTACCCGATACAGTGAAAAGCAAACCCAAAAACAATATTATTCAACAAGTATTTTTAGACACATTGGTACCCGAATGGGAGCCCTACAGAGTGCTATACAAAGACGTGAGCATACAAGGCAAACCATTTGTATTAATGATACGCTTGAACTTAGTAGAGTCAGAAGATTTAATACGTACCATTGTTTGGATTTATTTGGGCATTTTATTTGTTTTATTATTGGTTATATTTTTTATTACCCTGTTTATTTCTAACAAACTATGGTATCCTTTTCACGACACCTTGAAAAAAATTGAACAGTTTAGTATTGAAAGCAATCAAATGCCCGCTTTCAAGAAAACGGGAATTAAAGAATTTAATCAGCTCAATAAAAGTTTAACCAAACTTATTCAACAAACCTTACAATCATTTGACTTACAAAAGGTATTTATACAAAATGCATCGCATGAATTACAAACGCCATTGGCTATTTTTCAATCGAAGTTAGATTTATTAATGCAGGACAGTCATTTACAAGAACAACAACTAAATATTGTACACTCGTTATATGAATCTGTTTCCAAATTAAAAAGAATTAATAAGAATTTATTGTTATTAGCCAAAATTGAAAATAACCAATTTATAGAAACATCTTCCATCAGTATTAAAGAAATCATTGAAGAGGTTATACCCTATTTTAGTGAGCAAGCCATTGGCAAAAACATTACAATACATACCGAACTTAAAAATAACTTAACCATTCAATGTAACAAAACCCTTATTGAAATATTAATTCACAATTTATTTTTAAATGCGGTGAGACATAATATTTTAAATGGCAGCATATATATAAACACAGAGAACAATCGATTTACGATTATTAATTCCGGAATAAACGCGCCGCTTGATACCAGTATAATTTTTGAACGTTTTAAAAAAGGTTCAAAAAACCCAAAAAGTACAGGCTTGGGCCTTGCCATTGTAAAAGAGATTTGTATAAGAAATGGCTGGCAAATAGATTATAAGTTTAAAAATGGCATGCACTGTTTTATACTGGTATTTTAAAATTCAGAAAATCTCCAAATTCTATCTTGTAACTTAGCCCACTTAGAGTAGCATTTTAAGTCCAGGTTCAATTAATTTATTTAGCTGAAAAAATCTATGGCAGATTTATGTTTTTTAAAATGCATTCATAATGATTTATTGATTGTTGAAATCTGTTTAGTGGATCAATAAAAAGGCATTAATTTAACCAAAATTTAAAATTGCAACTCAGTATATTATCAGTGCTATCATTTTATACATCAAAAAACGGATAGCAAATTAATGAATAGGCCATGAAAAAGATTGTTGTACTCAGTTCTTTTGTATTTATTTTTATTAGCAATATTGTTTACGGGCAAGAAAATTTATCGCACTTTATTGAAGTAGCCTTACAAAATTCACCATTAATAAAAACCAATGGCCTGCAAACACAAGCCAATCAATTAGAGGCTAATAAAATAGTGGCATCCTTACAAAAGCCAATTATTGGCACTTCTTATAACTATTTGTTTGCACCCATGTATGCCAATGACCCCTCTAATACAGGTTTGAAATTAAATCCACCCAAAACCATTAACGACTATTATGGCTATGATTTATCGGCTACTAATGGAGGACTGTATCAAGCTTTACTCACCATTCAACAACCGCTTTTTAATAAACAAAGAGTTCAGGCGGTAAATAATCAGTTAGCTATACAAAATCAAATCGTCAATAACAGTTCTGTTTTAAGCAATCATGATTTAGAAAAATTTGTAACAGACCAATACATTATTTGCCTACAGGATATTGAACAACAAAAAGCCATTCAAAACATTCAATCTGTTATTCAAAAACAAATACAAATTACCCAAAAACTTTCTGCTGGCGGTTTAGCAAGGCAGGGTGATTATAAAGTTTTAGAAATAGAATTAGAACAACAAAATACCAATTTGCAGGCTTTAAAAAACAGTTATAAGGCACATTTATTGCAATTGTATAGCATTTGCGGAATTAATGATAGCACTATTGTTGAGCTTGCACCCTTAAACCTTCAAATCTCCTCTGCACTAGACAGTTATCAATCCGGTTTCATTAAGCAATTTCAATTAGACAGTTTAAATTTAACAGCAGCACAAAATATTTTTAATACACAGTACAGGCCTATTGTAAGTTTATATTCCTCTGCCGGCTTAAATGCCGTGTATTTGCCCACAATATATAAACGTTTAGGATGGGAAGTTGGCATTATGGTTACACAAAGAATATTCGATGGGCATCAACGAAAAATGAATGATGAAAAAACCAAAATATTACAGCAAAGCACTGCCATAAATAGCCAATTTTTTGTTCAAAAAAATGAAAGTCAAAAAAAATCATTTCTCCAAGTTATACACTCTGCTGATGAACAAATAGAAGCAGTGCAAAAGCAAATAAAAGATTATGATAACCTAATAAATTATTATCAAAATCAAATCATTAACGGACAAGGTTCTGTAATTGATTATATTACTATTTTACGCAGTAGTGCAGCTTTACAATTAAACATTGCAACCCTGCAAACCAACAGACTACTTGCTATTAATAATTATAATTACTGGAACTGGTAATTTTTTAAAATTAAACTCTTTCATAGCAATGAAACATGCTATTATCGCTGCAACGTTTTTAAGTTTTATTGCATTGGCCTGTAACCATACACAAGTCAATGATGAAACCATCACTCCTCGTTCAACTGTAACTACTACAACTATTAAAAACGGTATTATGGTCCAAACCGATCGTTTATCGGCAACAGCAATGTATTTGCGAAGAAATACCGTAGCGGCTCCTGTGGCAGGTTATGTATATAGTACCCACGTTAACTTTAACGACCATGTAAAAAAAGGCCAACTGCTGTATATACTCGAAACCAAAGAAAGATTTGTTTTGGGTAATTCCGTAAATAATGATATTAAAGATAAAAATTACGGACTAATTAAAGTATATGCACCCATAAGTGGCGTAATATCAACCATTCCACAATCACAAACAGGCGTATTTGTAATGGAAGGCAGTGCACTTTGTAATATTGTTGATCCAACTAGCCTTTATTTCCAAGTGAACATTCCTTACGAAGATGAAAAATTTATACAAGACAACTTCAACTGCGATGTAATTCTACCCGACAAAACCGTTATTCATACACACCTTGAAAAACCAATCATTCAGGCAAATACCGGGCTACAAACCATTCCTTATATGGCTAAGCCTATCACAAATAAATACATACCCGAAGGTATTATTGCAACAGTTCATTTAGTAACCTACAAGAATAATAATGCCACCATGTTACCCAAACCTGCTGTTTTAAGTGATGAACGTATGTTAAACTTTTGGGTAATGAAATTATTAAATGATTCCATAGCGGTAAAAGTTCCTGTAATGATTGGTGCACAAAATGATAGCCTGATAGAAATTAAACAACCTCATTTTACACAACAAGAAAAAATTCTGGTTTCAGGTAATTACGGATTAAGCGATACGGCATTGGTAAAAATATTACAATAAGCCAATTTCTTGTATTTAAACACCACAAGGCTTTATGGAACAATCTAACTATTTTAAAAAATATCGGAAACCATTTTTATTCATTGCATTATTGCTTATTGCTTTAGGCTTATTTACTTTCAGTAAAATGCAAACAGCATTATTTCCCGAAGTAATGTTTCCTAAAGTAAAACTAATTGCCGATGTTGGTTCTACACCCATTGATAGAATGATGATTACGGTAACTAAACCATTGGAAAGTGCCGTTAAACGTGTTAAAGGGGTTACCGTTGTTAAAAGTGTTACAAGCCGGGGAAGTTCCGATATTCAAATTTATTTTAACTGGGGAATTGATGTTGACGATGCACGTTTGCAAATTGAAAGTCGCATTAATGAAATTAAAAACCTATTACCGGCAGGCACCAATATTGCCATTGAAGGTTATAACCAGTCATTGTTTCCGGTATATGGTTTTACATTAGAAAGTAAAAATGAAAGTGTAGGATTAATTGGCTTACGCGATTTAGCAATGAATACCGTACGGCCACTCTTTTCTCAAATTGATGGCATTTCAACCGTTATTTTACGTGGTGGAAAAGCCAAAGAATTTGAAATTATTCCCAATGTAATTAAAATGTCGGCGTTAGGTGTTACGCCCGATACTTTAATTCAACTTTTTCAACAAAACAATTACGTTTTATCGAATGGAAAAATTTCTGACTTCAGGCGTTTGTATTTAACCCTTACTGACAATAGAATTAACAGTACAGAAGATTTACTAAATGTTGTAATAAAAAATACTCCGCAGCGAATTGTAAGGCTACGCGACTTTGCTACGGTAGAGCTGCAAGAGCAAACCGAATTCAACATTATTAATACCAATGGCCACCAAGGTGTAATTGTTGATTTAGTAAAACAACCCGGCGTTAATCTTATTCAGTTTGCTAAAAATGCCGATGCAAAAGCTGCAGAAATCAATGCTTTATTACCTAAAGGCATTTCATTACGCCCATACTACAATCAATCTGCTTTTGTAAGTGATAGCATTAACAGTGTTATTCATACCATTTTAGAAGGTTTGTTATTGGCTATATTAGTAGTCATTATTTTCTTACGATCATGGCGTGCAAGCACCGTAGTAATACTTACACTACCTGTTACATTAGGCTTCACATTAATTGCATTGGGCCTAGCCGGCATTACCATTAACATTATGTCGTTAGGTGGAATTGCCGCTGCAGTAGGCTTGTTTATAGATGATATTATTGTAATTATTGAACAAATTTATCGGGTACATGAGGACAATCCTAAGAAAGACAAATTTGAAGTGGTGAAGGAAGCTATAAAGGATTTGTTTCCTGCCATGGTGGGTTCCTCATTGAGTACTATTGTTATTTTCTTACCATTTGTATTAATGGGCGGATTAGCCGGTGCTTTCTTTAAAGAATTAGCCAAAACCATGGAACTAACTTTGGTATGTTCCTTCTTTGTTACATGGATTGTTACTCCGGTTTTACATTTATTAATTGGTTATCGTCCACACAAAGGCAGCCACGTTCATACCGAACAGGAAAGTTTAAATCAATACAAATGGTTAACCCAATTATACACCAAACCTTGGCTCGCTATTCTATTTCTATCCATACTTTTATTCGGCGGATGGTATGCTTCCGGAAAATTACAAACCGGTTTTTTACCGGAATTAGATGAAGGCACAATTGTATTAGACTATTTTTCACCCAGTGGAACTGCATTGGAAGAAACAGATAAGCTTTGCCAAAAAATGGAAAAAATTATTCTGGCCAATCCCAATGTGGCCAGTTATTCAAGGCGTACCGGATTACGTCTTGATTTTAGAAATGTGGCGCCGAATTACGGTGATTACTTAATACAATTAAAAAAAGATAGAAACAAGAAAACTACCGAAGTAATAGATGAATTACGAAAAAGCATTGCCTCCTCTGTTCCGGTAATGCATATTGAATTTGGGCAACGCATACAAGATTTGTTGGGAAATTTAATGAGTACACCCAGCCCAATAGAAGTAAAGATTTTTGGAGACAATCAAAAAGAATTAGAATACCTCGGACGTAAAGCCGATACCATTATGCAGCATACGCAAGGCTTAGTTGATGTATCCAATGGAATGATTTCAGCAGGCCCTACCGTAATTATTTATCCAAATGATGTGAAATTGGCACAATATGGTATATCACTGGCTAGCTTTCAAAAACAACTCACCATGTACACGGAAGGCATTGTATTAGGCGATAATGCCAATGTAACAGAACCTTCACCTGTACAAGCATCTATGCTGGGTAATCTGCAAGTAGGGCAAATACAAGATGGAGAACAAATGCGAAAAATTCGCTTACGCGTTACCAACTATGCTGATAATGATATTGATAAAATAAGAAAGCAACTTATTTTTTTACCGGATGGCACTTTAAAACCACTGTCATTTTTTTGTACCGTACAAACCGAAAAAGGCGAGATTGATTATAAGCGCGAAGATTTAAAATCATGTGTGGTACTTACCTCACGCTTATCCAATCGCGATTTGGGAAGTGCTGTGAACGAGCTGCAAAAAAAGTTCGCACAACAACTCAATCTACCCCCCGGTTACTATGTAAACTTTGGAGGCGCCTATGCTGAACAACAACAATCATTTAAAGAGTTACTGACCATTTTAGTAGCAGCCTGTTTATTGGTATTTACGGTATTATTGTTTTTATTTAGAGAATGGATACTATCATTCCTTATTTTATTCATATCCATACTTAGTATTCCGGGTTGTTTATTTGCATTGTATGTTACACATACTCCTTTAAATGTGAGTAGTTATACCGGAATAATTATGATAGTAGGTATAATTGCTGAAAATGCCATTTTTACCGTCAATCAGTTTTTCTTCAACATGAAAGATTCTAATGGCAATGTAGATGAATCGGTAAATTATGCATTAGCATTAAGAATAAGGCCTAAATTAATGACCGCTATAGGAGCCATATTAGCATTAATGCCATTGGCATTAGGTATTGGCATGGGTGCACAAATGCAACAAGCCCTGGCCATTGCCGTAATTGGCGGTTTCATAACGGGGATACCTTTACTGTTATTTGTATTCCCAACTTTTTTACGGCTACTGTATAATTTTTATGCAAGAAGAGAGATGAAATAAAAATTGGGATTATCGGCGAATTGATGAAAGGCTTAAATTCAATTAGCTTTTTAATATGAATTATTGAAAATGCTAACCGGCATATTTAATCATTTTGTTATTGGTTAATTAAGATAATAAATAGCTTACCAATTTGAATGAATGAGGGTATTTATTTGTACCGTTGAAAAATATTTCTCTGTAAACTTTCCTTAATCTCACTTTGCTTTCAGTACGCTGGAATCATTTGTTGTTTTGTATCCATGAAAGGATTGATTTTTAGTCAACCTATTTTAAGGAGAAACCATAAAATTTTTCAGACAGCTTGTTTAGCAAATATTACAATCTGACCCAAATGATAAGCATCATGTTGAATAATACCATGTATAAGTTCGTAGTAAGTCATATTACCGGGCGTATATACAGTGTCAAAATCTTCTTGCCGAAAATTATTCAAAAAAGAAATCCATTCATTCTGTGAATCTTCAAGTCGTTGTAAGGTCTCATTCCATGCTCGTTCTGAGGTATCAGTAACCGGAACAATATAATTATTGGCAGGCGTTGCTATGTTCACACCTCTCATTTTATCCATAACAGCATATCGCCAAGAAATGATATGATTAACAATTTCCCAAATTGTATTGCAATTTGCTAAAAAACGTGTAGATGCTTGTGTTGGGCTGATATTTTGTAATGTTGATTTCAAATTGATTCCCAACCAAGGCTCTCCATCGTAAAGTTGTTGATAAAGATGTATTATTCTTTCTTTTTCATGCATCATATCCGGATTGTATTTCATCATTAAAGATATATTTAAAACATGTTCAGGTAACTCATTGTAAAAAAATACTTTGAAGGCTTCTATTGAAACGTTCAAAGTATGCTTTTTTTTCCTTTCTTCTCTCCGAAATGACGCAATAGGAAATTATTGAAAAAATTGAATAGCGTTACCCAAATTTAAGCCTAACATATTATTTATTTCCCAAGATATTGATTTAGGGCAACAGACGCACACATCTTTCTTAATAACACTTAAAAGAATCGGCAGCTATAAAAATTGTCGAATTATTGGTTGATTCAATAATAAAATGACAAGTTCTGAGCAGTATCTATCTGATACGACTTTAATTGCTCCAAGCTAAAAGTCTTTGTAGTAAAATTGGTTCCTGAAATAACAATAAAGCCATCACTTGTAACCGTCAATGAAGTGCCACCCGATGAGATTATGCTATTGCTCGATTGATTGAATACAAAAATGGTGGCAAAAGTGTAAGGCTTGTTGGGTGATATGCCCAAATCCTTTTCTAATCGCAAAGCGGTAAGCTGTGCTTGAGTTAAATTCGTGGTTGATTTTGTACAAGAAAAAAGAAATAAAGACATGGACAAAGCCAATAGTAAAGTCATTTTTTTCATAATATATCAATTTTAAATTTTTCTATTCTTTGGAATACAAGTATAACTAAATTATTCCAATTATATACATTTCTAATAAGATTATTTTTTTAATATTTTATTAATTAGACTTTTTAAAAGGAAAATCATGATTTGACACCAAAGATTAAATATCAGATATTCAAATCTTTATAGCCTATTTTATTATCATTCCCCACACTCTATTGAACTTTAAATAGTATGATTATTCACAATTTGGGAATAAGGAAAAAAGCATTATTAATTTATAGGCTTACATAAGCTGCAAATTCCGCTAATTTACAACCTCATTGTTGACAATAAACATTTTAATTATTGTGCTTTTATACCGAATTATTATAATTGACCAGATTGCAAGCGCTTAGCTTCAGCTAAATCGATTCTGGCTTTTTGTCCATGTTTTTCTAAGAGGAAAAGCAAATTATTTCCATTTAGTAGTGTCAATGGTTTATTCTTTGCAAACTCATATGCATCAGGTCCATAATCTGCAGTTGTTACAAGTATGCCCTTTGTTGCACCTTCATTCATTACAGTACCATATAAATCTCTGACCGCAGCAACACCAACGGTATTAGTATATCGTTTGGCCTGAATAACAATTTTACCCCCACGAATTGGATCAGGGTCAAACGCAACCGCATCTACGCCACCATCACGACTTGCCTGTGTTACCTTAACTTCACCGCCATTGCTACTAAATTCTTTTTCAAAAAGTTCTCTCAGTAGATGCTCAAAGTCTTCCCAATCCATCATAGCAAGATTATAGCCTTCTTCTAATTTATTAGAAACTTCATATGACGTAACAAATCTTTTATCCGCTTTATTTATTTGCATCAATGGTTGTATAGCTGTTATTCCACTTAATTTACTACTACCAACACCTTTTAAGTTTTTAAAGCAAGATTTCGGATCAACATTTCCAAGTTCAATTTCCATGAACTCTTCTTTCCTTGTTTGAATAGATATGATACAATTATTAGTTTTCTTTCCTGTTGCTTTATTAATTGTTTCCACCCATCCGTTGAACACCAAAATATCAATTGCATTAGCCTTGTCGGCTTCAAACAATTCATGAAGTGTCCTGAGACAGATATTATAAATCGCGGTGTCATACATCTTCGAAAATTGAGTATCTGAAATGTATGATTCTTTCAATTCGTTTTTTGCTGCTAAATATTTCACTTCTAATAGTCTCGGAAAATGTTCTGGAGCCGGCAAAGTATATTCAACAATGAGCATTCGATTTTCTCCATTGTATTCTAGCTCAAAATCCTTAGGAAACGAATCTGGATATTCGGAATTATTTAAGACCAATTCACAATATTCAAGAACCGCATTAGTATCACATTTAAAATAAAGTTCTTTTAAGTTTTCAACTTTTTGATTGTGTATTTCTTGATTTTTATAGTATTCTTCTTTTTGCCTTTGCCACTCTTTTTCTAATTGATCATATTTTTGAGCAATTTCATTCTTTTGTTTTTCTATTTCAAAAAGAATAGCATTGTATTCGTCATCAATTTTTTTGTTAAATTCTTCTGTTTGATTAACAAGTTGTTCCCATTCGCTAATTGCGTTTTTATACATCATACTAGCCTCATAAAGTTTCTTTTCCCTTCTTGATTTAATTAATTTGTCAATAAAAGAGAGTTGTGGTTGAAAATGCTTTTCATCTGGTTTATTCGGAATACTTTTATGAGGCGGTTTTTGTGGTAAGGGAATTTTCTTAATTTCCTTATCAAGTTGATTTTTGGGATTGGGAATTTTAAATTTCTTTTTGTCTTTTAAAGAATCCCAATCTACGGTGTCGTCAATGCCAAGTGTATGTTTTAAAATGTTATCTATTTTTTCTAATTTCTCATGAGCATCATTTGTCAATTCTTCGGCAATTTTTTGATTCGCTTCTTTGGCCGCTAGAGCCTCTTGTTTATCCAGTCTTTTTGACCATTGCTCGTCCCACTTAGTAAATTGAGCTTCAACTTTCTTTTTTAAAATCCAACTGTCCTTGTCTTTTAGAATGCGATATGTATCTAACCCAATGTGCCGGATTTCAGCAACATATCTTACATCGTAGCTTTTTGTGTACTCTTTAGAGATGTTAATCTCGTGTAAGTCGTCAAAATTTTTCGCCATATGAGTTTAATTTTTTTCTATTACCATTATTAACGTCTCATAAACCTACCCAACATTACAAGTTGTAATTTTCTAGGTTAAAAAATATTGGTAATTACATTATCAATTAGCTAGGCCGGTTTTGCGAAGCTCTTATACGTTTTTACAAGCTATCATTAAGCAATCGCGAATACAAAAACACACTTACATCATTTTAATCAAGCCTATACAGCTTTACAAGGCCAATTTACAATCCCTTCAACTTAGATTAACCGCAACCTATATTAAAATAAAAATATACATTTCACTTTCACCATCCAAAAATTTTTTATATCATCTCCCTGCCCTAACTTATTTTTCTACTACCCTTCTCCTACCCTGCTTCGGGTCAACAGCGTTGCGCAACGCTGTTGAGTGGGACTTGTCTCGAATTTGCCTGCTTTCAGTTACTAATAAAATTGGCTGACTACCGAAAAAAATGGCTGTTTAACACAATAAAAAACGGCCTTCCATTGTTTAATTAGGCATATACCCTGCCCATGTGCCTATTGAACAATTTCATGGTTTCATTCTGCCCGCCTATGGGTACAAAAGCACCCTGCCTCAAACAAACCGTTTATCTTTGCCATCTATACCCTTTTTAAACCTAAATGTAGCATGATAGCCATTGACAATGTTTTAATCAGTGATTCTGTTGTGGAGGAACAATTTGTATGCGATTTGCACAAATGTAAAGGTGCTTGCTGTGAAGATGGCGATGCCGGTGCCCCCTTGGAAGTTAATGAACTACAACTATTGAAAGATAGCTTGGAAGCAGCTAAACCTTTTATGAGTGCCGAAGGATTAGCCGAACTGCAAAAACAAGGCGACTCGGTTTATGATAAAGAATTTGGATGGGTTACCCCTACCATTGGCAGTGGTATTTGCATTTATGGCAAGCGTGATGAAAAGGGAGTAATTCTTTGTGCTTTTGAACAAGCACACCGGCAAGGTTTAACCCAATGGAAAAAACCCATTAGCTGCCACTTATACCCCATTCGTATTTCAGAAAGTAAAAAGCATACGGATGTAGAATACGTAAATTATGAACCTCGCGAAAGTTTATGTAAACCGGCTTGCAGCCTGGGTAAAAAATTAAAAATGCCAGTATATATTTTCCTAAAAGATGCTTTAATTCGCAAATACGGACCTGATTTTTATGAAGCATTGGCGGCTACCGCTGAAAATATGCGCTTAACCCAAAAATAAATTTGCGTAGCTTACATTGTTTATCGGTTTTAAAATTTGGTTGTTATGAATAAAAATGCTGCAGCCTTTCTGGCGAAAAGTACTATTAAAGCACAAGACCTTGATCATAGAAGAAAAATTAATTTCAACATTGGAAAATACAATGCTGCAGTACCCAAAGGTCAACACCAATTTCCCGATTTAATGTCGGTTCGCGAAAAAGCAAAGAATATAAAATGGCGTGCTATTGAACATTTAGATACGTTATTGGAACAATTTGAAAAACAAATTACTGCACGTGGCGCACAGGTTATTTGGGCTGAAAATGCAGACGATGCACTTGCTGCTATTGAACAAATTTGCAAGGCTAAAAATTGTACTTCGGTAGTAAAAAGTAAAAGCATGGTTACCGAAGAAATTCATTTGAATCATTTTTTAGAATCGAAGGGTATTGAAAGTGTGGAAACCGATTTGGGCGAATACATTCAACAATTGGATGGCGAACCGCCCTACCATATTGTTACCCCTGCCATGCATAAAAGCAAAGAAGATGTGGCCAAATTATTTGCCAATAAACTAGGGGTACCAAGTGGATTAACCCCTGCTGAAATAACACAAATTGCCCGTGCTAAATTGCGAAAAAAATATACCGCAGCCCAAATTGGTATTACCGGTGCTAATTTTATATTGGCTGATATAGGTGGCATTGCTTTAACGGAAAATGAAGGCAATGCTCGATTAACCACCGCTTGGCCAAAAACGCATATTGCGATTGTTGGCATTGAAAAAGTTTTACCCAGCGTAAATGACCTTCCGTTATTTTGGCCTTTATTGGCTTCCTACGGCACAGGACAACAAGTTACTGTTTATAACTCTATCATTACCGGGCCTAAACAACCGCATGAAGCCAATGGACCGGAAGAAATGTATGTTATTTTATTAGACAATGGCCGTACGCATTTACTGGCCAATAGCAAGGCTCGTGAGGCTTTGTATTGCATTCGTTGCGGTGCTTGCTTAAATGCTTGTCCCGTTTACAAAAACATAGGCGGACATAGCTACAACACCACTTACAGTGGCCCAATTGGCAGTGTTATTACCCCGCATTTAAAAGGCATGACGGAATACCAGCATTTAAGTTTTGCTTCTTCATTGTGTGGCAATTGCACTCAGGTTTGTCCTGTGCGTATTAATTTGCATGAGTTGTTGTTAGAAAATCGCTATGAATCAGTATTGGAAGGCAACAGCAGCTTAACCGAACGTTTGGCCTGGAAAGCCTGGAAAACCGCCAGCTTACACCGTAAAATGATGAATACAGGCAATGGTGCTTTGAAGAATAAAATAGTTAACCAACTATTTAAAAAGTGGAGCCAACACAGAAGTCCTTTGCAATTTGCAGATAAAACATTCAATGAATTATGGCAACAGCAAACGCCACAAACCCCTTCTTAAAGGTTATGTGTATTTATGCCTAACACCCATTTATTATTTACCCATCAACCTAGTAACAGGCTTTCGTACATAGTAAAAACTTTGTTCGGCGAGCAATTTGTTATTACTACGGATACTGTGGCCTTTGAAAATACCAATGCCATTAAAATTAATTACTCTAATCATTCCTTCCAATGCACCTGCCTTACCATTGCACCGCATACACTATTGTTTGAAAAAAACATACAACCACAACGGATTAGCATTGACGAAAAATGGGATTTGCCAATTTTCTTTGCCAATGACAGTGTATTAGGCTTTGATGTTTTAGCTGCTGCATTTTACTTAATTAGCCGCTATGAGGAATATTTGCCCTATAGCAGCGATGTGTATGGTCGTTACCCGGCTACGGAAAGCCTGGCGTATCGTTCCGGTTTTTTACAAATGCCTTTAGTTGATTATTGGTTGTTGCAGGTAGAAAAATTATTACAAGCCTATTTTCCGTTGTACCAACTACCAAAAAACAACTATGCTTTTATACCTACTTTTGATATTGATAGAATACTAAAGTATGTTGACAGAGGTTTTTTGAATAACTTAAAAACTTTTTTCAAATTTATTCTTCAGCAGAATTTTCAGGAATTTAATGAAATGATGAAAGTAGTAAGTGGGCAACAACGCGACCCATTTGACGTATTTGAACTGCTCATTTCCTTATGTAATCACCAAAAATTAGCACCTGTTTTTTTTATTTTATTGTCTAACCGAAACCATCCATTAGACAATAATATTGCTGCACACAAAAAAAGTATGCAGTATATTATTCAGCAAATTCAACAATATTTTACTACGGGCATTCATTTATCGGTTGAAAGCAGTATGGCCAATAATACCAACATAGCCATGAATGAGCTGCAACAATTAGCAGCGTTCAACCCACAAAAACCCATACACAACAACCGTTTTCATTATTTGCATTTTCAGTTACCGAATAGTTATGAACGATTATTGCAATTGAATATAAAAGCCGACTATTCAATGGGCTACAGCACCATTAACGGATTTAGGGCAGCTTATTCCAAACCCTTTCAATGGTATCACTTAACTCAAGAAACCGGAACCGATTTAACGGTGTACCCTTTTTGTTGGATGGATACTGCTTGTATTTTTCATGAAAAATTAAGTGTGGAAGCCGCATATCAACAGCTCACCGATTTTGATACCGGGATTAAAAAGGTAAATGGATATTGCGTTCCGGTTTGGCACAATCACTGTTTAAGTAATGAAACTACGATGCTACCCTGGCAAAAAGCCTTTGTGGAATGGATACAAAACAGGTAGTACAGCTTTTTCTTACATGGCATCTGCGTCAGCAATCATCGTTTTTTTAAATCGAACACTTTTATTCACCAAATAAACACCCACCAGTGTTATAATGGAACCTACCATATTTAGCACCGTTAATTTTTCACTGAGTGCCACTGCACCAATTAATAGTGCAACAATGGGATTAATATACGCATACAATGCCGCCACAGAAGGGGTTAAATGTTTCATGGTGTATAAAAAAGCAATGTAGGCAATAATAGAACCAACCGCTATTAGATACACCAATGCCAACCATGAAAACAATGGAATTTGTTGCAATGGAATATGCTGTCCCGTTAGTAACGAAAGCAGACCGATTAATACAGAGGCAGTCAACATTTGCCAGCCCAATCCAAATTGCGGTTGCACTTTTACCACATTCTTAGAAAGCAACACGGTACCAATACTCCATCCAATAGTAGCCATTAAACAAAGTAAAATACCCGTAACATAATTGCCGGCATGGTGGTGCGATGCATCTTCATAAAACACCAACACAATACCTGAAATACCTAAAAATAAACCCACAAAGGTTAATGCATTGGGTTTATTTTTCTTGGTGATAAACAATTCTAATAACACCACAAATAACGGGTATAATGCAGCAATTAACGCAGCTAACCCACTTGAAATATAAGCAACACTCCAGGTACTTAATCCGTTTGAAAGGAAAAAAGTAAAAAAGCCAACACCGGTTAATTGCAACACTTGTTTAGCAGATGGCATGGGCTGCTTACGCAGTAAAAAGAAAGCAACAATTAACGACCCTGCAATGAATTGCCGAATAGCAGAAAGCTGCAAACCCGGCAATCCCTTTACGCCCACTTTACTCATTACCCAAGTAGAACCCCATAAAATACTGGTAGCTGCAAAGGCAATATAGGCTTTGGTTTTAACTTGCATGGTTTGATAATACGCCTCAATAACTTGAGGATGATTAACAGGGTTACGTAATAAAAATTATTAGTGTTTAAAATGGCGCATATTGGTAAACACCATAGCCAATTGATGCTCCACACAATAGTCAATGCTATCCTTATCGCGAATAGAACCGCCCGGTTGTATAAAACATTCAATACCTGCAGCATGGGCAATTTGCACACAATCATTAAAAGGGAAAAACGCATCACTGGCTAATACTGCACCTTCTAAATTAAATTGAAACTGTTGCGCTTTTTCAATTGCATGGCGCAAAGCATCAATTCTTGATGTTTGTCCGCAACCCTTTCCCACCAATTGTTTGTTCTTCACCAAGGCAATAGCGTTACTCTTTAAATGTTTACAAACCAAATTTGCAAACAACAGGTTTTCTTTTTCAGCATCAGTGGTAGGTCGTCCGCCTACTTCTTTGTATTCCGCAATATTGCCTTCATCGGTGGTTTGTTGCAATACCCCATTCAATAATGATTTGTACTGTTGTTTTTCCAACACAATATCAGGTTGCAACTGCAATAGTATTCTGTTTTTCTTTCCTTTTAAAATAGTTAAAGCCTCTTCACTAAAAGAAGGTGCAATTAACACTTCAAAAAATATTTCCTGAATAGCGGAAGCCGTTGCTGCATCTACTTCCACGTTGGTTATTAATATACCACCAAAAGCACTTTCCGGATCGCCGGCCAATGCAGCTTCCCAACTTTCTTTTAATGAAGCACGTTCAGCAATACCACATACGTTGGTATGTTTAAAAATAGCAAATACACATGCTTTCGCAACAGTTTTTATATCTAACAACAATTGTATGGCCGCTTCAACATCTACTAAATTATTGTACGACAAGTCTTTTCCATGCAACTGCACAAACAACTTTTGCAAATTACCCTTAAATGAAGCTTTTTGATGCGGATTTTCGCCGTAACGCATTACTTGTTCGCTTACAGTTGCAGGTGCATTAAAATAGTTGTGAATGGCTACATCATAATGCATTACCACTTCAAAAGCCTTAGCAGCAAAGGCACGCCGTTGTTCAATAGTTGTTGCACCTTTTTGTTCGGTTAATATTTTTAATAATGCGCTGTAATCTTCCTTAGCAGCCACAACCATTACATCTTTAAAATTTTTAGCAGCAGCACGAATCATGGAAGGGCCCCCAATATCAATTTTTTCTATAATTTTTGCTTCTTCGTTGGTAGCAGCTACTGTTTCTTCAAAAGGATATAAATCTACAATTACCAAATCAATTTCAGGAATGGCATATTGTTGCATTTCAGCAACATCCTGTGCTTCTGCCCTACGCCCCAAAATACCACCAAATACAGCAGGATGCAAGGTTTTAACCCTTCCACCTAAAATACTGGGATAATGCGTTAAGGTTTCAACCCCAACACATGGCACGCCGGCTTCTTTTTCTAAAAATTGTTGCGTACCGCCGGTGGAATAAATAGTGATACCCAATGCATGTAATTGTTGGGCAATAGGGGCTAAGCCGTCTTTATAAAAAACGGAAATAAGGGCACTTTTCATTTGCTTTTGCATGGTATGTTACATTGGTTGTTTGCAGATAGAATATTCGATGGCTATAAGTTCATCACAAAAGCCCCCGAATCAGGTACCGAATGAAGGCGCAAATGTAACGCCTCTGCTTCTTTTTTCCATTCATTGATTTTCCACAAAGCATTACTTCCATCTGCCACAAAAAAACTGGTGGGCCATAACTTTCCTAATTCTGCAAGTGAATAAGCCACATTCTGCGATAAAATAACCACTGAAGGCGGGGTTGTAAACGAAAATTGTTGTACTGCCCGAGGTTGGTTTAACCATACAATTTGATGTTTTTGAAAATGTAGGTTTACCGAGGTTTGTAATGTAGTATCTAACACATCAATGGTGTGTACACGATGGACAATTCGGCTTGGTTGCAAATGAAAATTGCGCAAGAAACCATCAGAAAAATACGCTGCATTTCCAAAAAACTTACAATTGGCCCCTGTAATGAAATCTATCGCCGTAGCTTGTGGCACCTGGTACACGATTAGTTTATTTTGTTTGTTTTTTTGCCAATAGTCAATAGTGCGCATGCCTACAAACAACCCTATTGCCACAAAAGACAGGTAAATGGGATTTTTTTTATGAAAGGAAACTGCATAAATCCATAATAACAATGCCAGTAATAACAAAACTGTTTGACCTGAAGTAAGGTAAATGTTTTTCCAAACAGCGTGTGGCCAAGCATTGATGGCTAGTACACCTGCATTCAATGCACCAATACCCTTCGAGGCCATGCTACCCCACCATACAGCCAAAGCAGGCCAAATACTTAGGGGCAACAGTAGCAGTAAAGCATATAATAAAACAGCCGTAAAAGGCACTACCCAAATATTGGCTATTAAAAAATAGACGGGAAACTGATGAAAATGATAAGCACTAATAGGCATGGTAAATATTTGTGCAGCAAGGGTAACACTGATAATCTGCACCAATGGTTTAAATGGCAGCCATTGCAACAACCATTGTTGTAGTATGGGTTGAAAAACAACAATACTCAATACCGCAGCATAACTTAATTGAAACCCTACTTCCCACAAATTATAGGGATTGTAGAGTAATAATAACATTGCCGATGCCGCCAGATTATTGTATATAGAGGCTTCTTTCTGCTGCCATTGCCCTAAAACAATAAACGAAAACATCACAGCACTTCTACTAACCGAAGGTGCGCCGCCTGCAATCAACGCAAAACTCCAGATACCCAATAATAAACCTATGTATTTCAATGCCCTCCATTGTTTTCGGTTTTCTAAGGGGCTCAATAAAAAAAGCAGCAATCCATATACCATGCCCATGTGCAACCCACTTATGGCAATAATATGCACCACACCCACATTACTATATGCTTGCACCAGTTCCCGGTCTAAATCATTTCTATAACCCATTAACAATGCCGATGCAATGCTTTGCGACTGTTTATCGGGAATGTAACGGTACAGCAAATACAAAACCTTCAATCGGATAGTCCACAACATTTGCTGTAAGCCAAATGCAGTGGGTTGCTTTATTTGGCGGATAGCCTTTCCATTTAAAAAAGCCTGATAATAAATGCCTTTTTGATGACACCAGGCTTCATAATCAAAAGCACCCGGATTACCCGAATTGCGAATGGGTTGCAGGTTACACTGCACTACGCATTGTGTACCGGCATTTAATTGGGGCAATAAACGCAACAGAGTGCTATCTTTTTTAAAATACAAAATCATTTGCCCGCCGGCTTCAACTACTTTACCCTGTAATTCAGCAGTTTGTATATGAGCAACGGATTTATACGTTTGATTGCGTTCTGTTAAAGGTTCATGAAGTTGTATTACCAAATTTTGAACACCGGTTGGCAGTAAAACAGCAGGTTGCAGTTGGTGTTGTTGATACCCCAGTACAAACATGCCCAATAACAAAAAAAATAAGTTTACCATAATACCCTTTAGCAAAAACCGGTGCAATTGCCAATAGTGGGGTGCCAATAGAAATATTATTAGTAAAAGCAAAACCGCAATACCTGCAAAAGCCGTAAACATAAAAGCAACACCAACAATAGTTTGCAGTAACAGTCCGGCCACAAAGGGTAGCAACAAACGCAGGAAAGGCGCTTTTTGCCACCAGTTAGTAGGCGTAGTGAAATACCATTGTTGGGATGAAAGGTGCATAACAAAAAGAAAAATACAAAAGAATGCACAATTGTGCAAAAGCTTTCTGCGTTTTTGCAGGATTAAAAATGGGCAAAAAAAATCCCCAAAAAAATTGGGGAAATTTTCGGGCTAAGCCTTAGGATATTGGATTTATAAAAACGGTTGGCGTTCAACCCATTGCTAATTTCTAAACTTATTTTGAAATTGATGAATTATTGTTAAAAAAAATAAAACGGTATTTTTTACCGTTACATTACGGTGTTTTTTTTGCGCATTTATACAGTTTTTTATACCCGTGTTTTTACGGTTTTTTACCCCGTGTTTTTACGGTTTTTTTTGCGGGTTTGTACATAAAAAGGGTTAGGGGTGAATTGTTTATGGATGAAATTAATCTGTAATTAATTGATAAACAATATGTTTTGAATATAATTCAAAACAACTGTTAAATAGTTTTACAGTGTTATTCAAAAAAACAAATTTTCCAAACATCTAAAAAACCTACAGCTATGCAAACTATTGAAAAAAAATCCTTAAAGGTTGGTAAGTATGTAAATACTGCTCATGTTGATAAAGTGATCCGCAATTATAAACAAGAACGTTGGGTTCACAATAGTGAAAGAATTGGTAAAGAAGACTCTTTAAGTGGCTGGTGGAGTATTGAAGAGATGGAAGAATTTATTGCTAAGGCTAAAAGCCATGGTGCAGATGGAATTAAATTTTATTTTGGTGCATATGATGCCGACTATGCAGAAAGACCTGAATATGCCGGCCGCCAAACTTTGGTAATGGTAGGTACCAAACACAATGATAGCGGTGTTGGTATGCTGAATAGAGATATTTATTATACTGATGAGAATGGACAAACCAATATATTGGCATATAATGCCATGAGCCTTTGCCCACCATTTTGCATAGGCACATTAGGTAAACTTGGAATTGATGATAACGAATTGGGTGTAACGCTTGTTGATAAGGGTGATGATGGAATGATAATAATTTAAATTATTTATTTTTTAAAAGTAAAAAAGAATCAAACTTTATTAGTTTGATTCTTTTTTTTATTTTCACGTATGCATAGTTTCGCTTTACTTGTATTACTAATTAGCTTACTTGGGTCTTTATTGTATAACTTTAAAGCTTCAAAAAATAATAGGATAATATTTTTTAGTGTTTTTTTATTCTTAAGCTTCATTGTAGAAATAATTGGTGTATATTTAAGTACTAAAGTTATATCGACTATCCCCCTTTACAATTTCTTTACAGCTTTCGAATTTATATTTTATGTCTTTATCATACATCAATTCATTCACCAACCCATTGCCAAAAAAATTTTCATTGGCTTGATGATTGCCTATTTTGTGGCAGCTATGGTGAATATTTTCTTTGTACAAGGCATTAACGCTTTTCATTCTGTTACCTATGCAGCCGGATGTTTATTAATAGTATTTTGTTGTGCATACTACTTTATTGAAACTCTATTAAAACCTACCCCTGTTACTTTGGTACGCATGCCCGATTTTTGGATTTGCAGTGGCCTATTGTTTTACTATGCCGTTAGCTTTCCTATTTACGGCTTTGTGAATTTTGTTTATAGCCTACCTAGTGCAATTCTTAGAAATTTTAATCTTTTTATCCAGATTTTGAATATAATATTGTACACAATGTTTAGTATTGCATTCTTATGCCGATTCAAGGTAACGAAATCTCCTCTATCATTATACTTGGAACCATACTAGGTTTTAGTTTGGTGGGCTTTGTGGTAGGTATGGTAATGCTGTACCAACGTCGCCAGCATAATTTTTTACGTGAAATGACGCTGTTGAAAGAACGCCATGAACAACAAATTTTACGAGAAAGAATTGTAGTGCAGGAACGCACCATGAGCCAAATTGCAGAAGAATTACACGATAGTATTAGCCAACAGTTACAAGTTACCAAACTAACCATTGCCACTGCCCGTAATTTGCTGCAAAAGCCTGAAGCAAAAGATATGTTGATGGAAGCCTCACAAAGTTTAAGCGGTACCATCATGGAAATTTCTAATTTAACCAAAACCCTTCATACCAAAAAAGCCGAAAAATTAGATCTGGAATTTTCCATCCAAAATGAAATAGAACGTTTACGTACCAGTGGTAAGTTTAAGGTGAATTTGGAATATCCCACTTCTAAATACCAAGTAAAATTTAATGAAGAAACCAATATATTTCTGTTCCGTATGTTTCAGGAAACCATCAATAACATTATAAAACATGCTCATGCTAAAAATATTGATGTGCTGTTTCATTTTCCTGAAGAAAATAAATTTGTTTTGCGCATTAAAGATGATGGTATTGGTTTTTCCGTTAAAGATAAATTAGCGGAAGAATCAAAAAATACAGGATTGGGATTAAGCAATTTAAAAAATAGAGCCAAAATGATTGGTGCAGATATTGAAATAAACAGTATCTTAGACCACGGAACAGAAATTAAAATAATTTTACCTATAAGAAATACCTATATTTTACAACAAAACGCTGACTTATGATTGGCAATGCCAATACACCTTCATACAAAGTAGCCGTAGTTGATGACCATGTTTTATTGCGGAGTGCCTTAGCCAAACTAATAAGTAGTTACGAAAATTATACTGTTGCTTTTGAAGCCAGTAATGGCAAAGAATTTATTGAAAAATTAAGCAAACAGGTTTTACCCGATATTGTTTTATTGGACATTAATATGCCGGAAATGGATGGGTATGAAACTGCCAGTTGGATAACGAAGCACCATCCACACATAAAAATTCTGGCACTTTCCATGGAAAGTGATGATACCAACATTATTCAAATGATTAAACTGGGTGCGAAAGGTTTTTTAATGAAAAACGTAGAACCGGAAGAATTGAATGATGCATTAGACTCGGTTTTATCAAAAGACTTTTATTTATCCGATACTATTTCAGGAAAGATAATTAGTGGTTTGCAAAGCGGTTCCCAAAAAGCTGCGGCAGAACCGGAAGCACTTACCGAAAAAGAAAAAGAATTTTTACGTTTAATTTGTACTGAACTTACTTATAAAGACATTGCTGAACGGCTTTACATTAGCCCCCGCACTTTAGACGATTATCGCAATGCCCTTTTTGAAAAATTGAATGTGCATAGCCGTATGGGCTTGGCCATTTATGCACTTAAAAATAAAATGGTAGATATTAATCAACTTTAATTTATACTTTGCCATAAACAAAAGCCTTCCACTATTTTAAGGGAAGGCTTTTATTTTAAAAAAATGCATCGCTTATTTACTTAAGTTCATGCTGCGTTCTTTATATAAAGTTCTAAAATAAGGGTCACGCAAGTCTTTAATAAACCGAATGGCTTCACCGGTGCTTTTCATTTCAGGTCCTAATTCTTTACTTACACCCGGAAACTTTTCAAAGCTAAATACGGGTTCTTTAATGGCATAGCCTTCCAGCTTTTTCTCAATGTTAAAGTCGGTTAGTTTAGCAGCACCCAACATTATTTTAGTTGCAATATTTAAATAAGGTACCTGATAGGCTTTGGCAATAAATGGGGTGGTTCTACTAGCCCTTGGGTTGGCCTCAATTACATACACTGTATTGTCTTTAATGGCAAACTGAATATTGATTAAGCCTTTTATTTTTAAAGCCCGCGCAATTTTTTCGCTGTAATACTCCATGGTTTCAACAACCATGGGGCTTAGATTAAATGCCGGCAAAACTGCATTGCTATCGCCACTGTGAATACCTGCCGGTTCAATATGCTCCATTACCCCCATTACATGAAAGTTTTCACCATCGAAAATGGCGTCAACTTCAGCTTCCTGGCAGCGGTCTAAGAAATGGTCAATTAAAATTTTATTATTGGGAATATGTTTTAATAAACTTACTACTGCTTTTTCTACTTCTTCATCATTAATAACAATACGCATACGCTGGCCACCTAACACATAACTGGGGCGAACCAAAACCGGGTAGCCTACGCGATTGGCCACTTCAATGGCTTCATCGGCAGTGTATGCGGTTCCATATTCAGGATAAGGGATATCAAGCTGTTTCAACAAATCGCTAAAACGGCCTCTATCTTCGGCAATATCCATGTCATCGAAAGAGGTACCAATAATTTTAATCCCTTTTTCGTGTAAGCGCTTGGATAGTTTTAAGGCAGTTTGCCCTCCTAATTGAACAATAACACCTTCCGGCTGCTCTAACTCAATAATTTCCCATAAATGCTCCCAAAATACGGGCTCGAAATAAAGCTTATCGGCTACATCGAAATCGGTTGAAACGGTTTCGGGATTACAGTTTACCATTATGGCTTCATAGCCACATTCTTTAATGGCTAAAAGTCCGTGCACACAACAATAATCAAACTCAATGCCCTGACCAATTCTGTTAGGACCACTTCCTAAAACAATAATTTTTTTTCTTTTTGAAGGGATGGATTCGTTGTGAAGAAGGTGATTGCTCATGACTGTGAAATTGTGCAAATGTAATACCCTCTGCCTGTTTTCAAGCATATTTTTTTGAATTTAATGTGAATAGGGGAAAAAGGTAGAAATACCATTCTTATGAACTGCACAATTACAGCTTAAACCCACTTTCGCAATTGTTGTAGGGTAGCACGCAAATCTTTAGGTAAGGGTGCTGCTAAATGAATGTCTTGATCCTGCCATTCAAAAGACAATTCGCTAGCATGTAAAGCCAACCGGTTTAACAAAGGTCTTTCTTCCTCGGCTGTTTTGGATATTTTAAAATTGCGTTTAATGGATGAAAGTAATAAAGGCTGTGCATCGCCATACAAGGCATCGCAAACAATGCTATGGCCAATGTATTTCATATGCACCCTAATTTGGTGCGTACGCCCGGTATGTATTTCAAACTGCATCCAGGCATATTTACCCAATTGCTCTACAACAACATAATCGGTAATAGCAGGTTTACCTTTTTTACCGGTAGTCATTATGCCGGCTTTTCCGGGATGAGGGATAATAGGAACATCAACGGTACCGGATTGGTGTACCGGAACTCCGTAAATTAACCCATTGTATATTTTTTTTACCCGGCGTTCTTCAAACATTAATGAAAGCTGACGATGCGTATCTTCATCTTTTGCAAATACAATTACACCGCTGGTATCTTTATCAAGGCGATGCACTGTATAAATTTGTTGGTATTTTTCTATTAAAATATCTTTTAAACTTTGTTCCTTCCCCATACGGTCAGGAATACTGAGTAAGCCAGAGGGTTTATGTACAGCAACAAAAAATTCGTTTTCAAAAATTATTTCCGGTTTCATGCAATTACAAAGCTTATACGTCAATACTATTTGGTTTGGGAAGCCCCATTCAGGTATTTTAAGTTTCTTATTTCCTTCTCATTGAGGTATCGCCAAGTTCCACGATCAACATTTTTCTTAGTTAATCCGGCAAATAATACGCGGTCTAATGCTTTTACTTCGTATCCCAAATGCTCAAACATACGGCGAACAATGCGGTTTCTACCGCTATGCACTTCAATACCAATAACCGATTTATCTTTTGTATCGGCATAAGCAGCACTATCGGCTTTAATAAAGCCATCTTCTAACTGAAAACCGGTTAATAGTGCTTCCATATCGGCTTTGGCCAATGGCTTGTTTAATTTAGCTTCATACACTTTCTTTACCTGAAAAGATGGATGTGTTAATTTCTGCGCCAATGCCCCATCGTTAGTAAGCAATAAAACACCGGTAGTATTTCTATCTAACCGCCCTACAGGATACACACGTTGCTGTGCAGCATCTTTTATTAAATCTAACACTGTTTTACGCCCCTCAGGATCTTTAGAAGTAGTAATATAATCCTTGGGTTTATTCAGCAATATGTACACTAAATTTTTTTGAATAAAAATGCGTTTGCCTTTCCATTTAACATCTTCATTACCCAACACCTTAAAGCCGGGTTCAAAAATAATATCACCATTTACTGTAACCTGCCCTTGTTTGATTAATTCAGCAGCTTCCCTTCGGCCACAAATGCCTGCATGTGCCAAAAATTTATTCAATGGCATTGGTGTTTGCGGGTTGGCTAATTCATGCGCAATATCAGGCTTAGAAGGAACTTTGTTAGACAGTTTTTTTGGGCCTGTATCCTTTGCTGCTTTTACATTTTTTGGATATGCCGACTTGTTTTTGGAAGGATGTGCGGGTTTAGTAGATTCAGGCAGAATGCCATGCTTTTTTTCCCACTGTTTTTTTCTAATGGCTTCACCTTCAGCTCTGGCTGCGGCTTTTGCCTTGCGTTTTTCTTGGCGAATAGCTTCTTTTTTCTTGGCCCCCTTAAGTTGGCCATTCATAAACTTTTCAAACGGTTTCGACATATACTTCTGTTTACTGTTTTGCAACAGGAAAGGCAAAAGTACGCAAAAAAGCGGGGTTCCCTCGATTTAATTCAAATGAAAGGAAATGCTACATCCTCTTTTTATAGTGTTTAATGTGCTTATGCCACGCATGGCGATGCTTGCTTTTTCCTTTATAAGTATTGGGTTGGGCCATAGCTGTACTGCTCACCAACACCAATACAGCCAAAACACTGCATAGTTTTTTCATAGTTCTAGGTTTATGTTTAAAAGTAACCATTTTTTTGAAATAAAATACAAATGCATAAAATGAATGAACCATGAAAATAACAAATAAAGCAATGCCCAACAGGTACATTGCTTATATTAACGAAACGGTAATAACAAAATGCTAAATTATTTGCCTTTATTGGCTAATTGACCACAGGCTGCATCAATATCTTTACCCCTGCTTCTACGTAAACGGGCATTCACTTTATGTTTTTCTAAATATTGCATAAAGCGTTCCATAGCCGGCTCATCGGGTTTTTGAAAAGTAGCAATATCAATAGGATTGTATTCAATAATATTAACCAAATCGGCCGGAACCTGACGGTAAATTTTAATTAACTCATCGGCATCTTTCAATGAGTCGTTAAAGTTTTTGAACAAGATATATTCAAAAGTTATTTCATTTTTAGTTTTGGCATAAAAGTAATTGAGGGCTTCTATCAATACCTTTAAATTATTGGTTTCATTAATGGGCATTATTTCATTACGCTTAGCATCGTTAGGTGCATGTAAGGATAAGGCCAGTTTAAACTTCACACCATCATCGCCTAACTTTTTAATTTGTTTGGCTACACCCGCTGTTGAAACGGTAATACGCCTGGGGCTCATGTGCAAGCCATCTTCAGCAGTAATGCGTTCAATGGCAGCCAACACATTATTGTAGTTGAGCAATGGCTCACCCATACCCATAAAAACAATATTGGTTAGTTTCTTCTCGAAGAGTGATTCACTTTGTTGATTGATGAGCGCAACCTGATCATATATTTCATCGAAAGTTAAATTGCGTTTTCTATCCATATAACCGGTAGCACAAAATTTGCAACTTAAACTACAACCAATTTGAGAAGACACACATGCGGTCCTTCTTTCATCAGTAGGAATTAACACACCTTCAACTTTGTATCCTTCGTGTGTATTAAAGCGGGTTTTAACGGTACCATCAGCACTATACTGAGTGGTATCAATGGTAAGCGCCGGAAGTGAAAAATGTTCAGATAATTGCTGCCTTAACGATTTACTTAAATTCGTCATATCGTCAAAAGAAGCAGCATGCTTTTGCCATAACCACTCTTTTATTTGTTGCAAACGAAATTTCTTTTCGCCGATACTTTCCAAAAATGTCAACAACTGCTCATTGCTCAATGCACGTATATTCGGTAATTGATTCATGCGGCAAAGATACAACACAAAGCCCATCAGCTTTATTTTGCTAAATTGTGCTATTTGTTTTCCTTTGCGGCAACGTTCTTTTTACAATTATTAAAATACTATATATGAAAGCAGTTTATGTAATTGATGCAGTGCGTACACCTATTGGTCGTTATGGCGGAAAATTAAGCACCATACGCCCCGATGATTTATTGGCATTGATGATTACTGCCTTATTGCAACGCAATCCCGGTATTGATGCAGCTATGATAGAAGATGTGATTGCAGGTGCAGCCAACCAGGCGGGTGAAGACAATAGAAATGTAGCCCGTATGGCAGCTTTATTAGCCGGTTTACCCGTAACTGTTGGAGGAAATACCGTGAACCGTTTATGCGCCAGTGGTTTACAAGCCATTATGGATGCCAGCCGCGCCATAGCTTGTGGCGATGGCATGTTGTATATTGCCGGTGGTGTTGAAAGCATGACCCGTGCCCCTTTTGTAACTGCGAAAAGTGATGGTGCCTGGAGCCGTAAAACAGAAACTTATGATACCACCATTGGCTGGAGGTTTACCAATAAAAAATTAGCTGCCATGTATCATCCTTACAGCATGGGTGAAACTGCTGAAAATGTGGCGCAACAATGGAAAATTTCAAGGGAAGAACAAGATGCTTTTGCTTTAGCATCGCAACAAAAATATGCTGCAGCTTTAGCAGCCGGCAAATGGCAAGATGAAATTATTCCCGTTGAAATTACCGAAAATAAAACACCAACTATTTTTGCTGAGGATGAGCATCCAAGACCTACAACTTTAGAAAAGTTAGCAGGACTAAAGCCTGCCTTTACTAAAGATGGTTCTGTTACAGCCGGCAACTCAAGTGGTATTAATGATGGAGCCTCCGCATTGTTATTAGCCAGCGAAGAAGCTATTCAACTATTTAATTTAAAACCCATTGCCCGGGTGGTAAGTATGGCTACTGCAGGCGTTGACCCTTCTATAATGGGTATTGGCCCTGTACCGGCCAGTCGTAAAGCCATGCACCGTGCCGGTTTGCAAGCAAGTGATTTATCTATAATTGAATTAAATGAAGCATTTGCCAGCCAAAGTATTGCTTGTATGCGCGATTTAGATTTAGATCCTACAAAAATAAATATCAATGGCGGTGCCATAGCATTAGGACATCCCTTGGGCTGCAGTGGTGCCCGCATATCCACCACCCTTTTACATGAAATGAAACGTAAAAAAGCCAAATATGGCTTAGCCACCATGTGTGTGGGTGTGGGTCAAGGCGCCGCCATTATTTATGAAGGCATACAATAATACTTATTGAACTAAATTATAAAGCCGAAGCCGCAAAATGTAAAAATTCAGCTTTTAGTTGTTGGTATAATTCATGAAAAGCTTTCATTTTTTCAATCATATCATTATGATTTTGAAACAGATGATGATCAACTGCTACAGGATGATCTTCCGCAAAATGCGCTATTTCTTCCTCGTGTTTTTCAATATGGTGGAGCAAATCATCTATTTGTTCCCGCTGAATAATAAATTGATTTTGAAAATGCTCAACTTTTGTGCTTGTATCCGCGTCGGTATTTTTACCGGCAATTTCTTCTAACCTTTTTTCAAAAAAGTTAAGCTCATCGCGTGTAAACAACAATTCTTCTTTCCAATCTACATGCTGTTGATGCAATGCACCAATATGTGTTTTTTCCTGTATCATAAATAAATTTTTTGAGATAATATAATAGCAATTCCTACTATAAATTTAAATAAGATACTCGGGATAAAAATGTAAAATTTAAAATGTTGATGTTAATAGTAAATGTTGCATACAAAAAACATACATAAGTATTAGATGACACATTGAAATACAATGCATAAGTTAACTAACAACGATAATTACCTTAAATAGTGAATTGAGCTTATGTTTATTGTTGAATTAGCCCACGCAATTCATTTATGGTTTTAGCACTTCTAATTCTCATATTTCGTTGAGCCTCTATTTTTGTTTGTTGTTCTAGAAAAGCGTGTCGGGTAAGTGCATTATTTTCATTACAAGGCTTGGCATCTACCCAATTTTTGGCAGGCCATTCCAAATAAGTCATAACAACCTGCGCATTGGTGGTTAAATTGTTCAATTTTACCAAAAGCCCCGGTAAGCCTCTGAGTTGCAGCGGTGCTACAGCAACAGGTATAGAAGGGGCAAACCAGGCTTCATATTGCATACCCATATATAATCCCGTTGCTTTTCTGCAAAGCAAGCCATTAATAGTTAATGTATCTGCTAAAACTTTCCATTGCACAAAAGTTAAAGTGTCAACAACGCAAACGGGTTGCAAATTGGCATTTAACTCATTTTGCAAAGTAAAATTTGTGTGTAAGTTGCCAAATATGTATCTGGGTGGCAGTGCTTGATTTTTCTTGTTAATGGTATCAATCACCTTTTCAAAATTGAGCGAATCTTGTTTCGACAATGTTTTAATTCTATTTTTATAATCATTACTTTCCCTGAAATCTTTTTGTCTGACATTGTATATATAGGTATCAGCAGTAAACCAAAAATCAATGGTTTCTTGATCTTGCGCATTAGCATATTGATACACTGCATATCCATTGGAATTTTGTTGCGCAATTACCGGGAACATGATAATTAGCGTTATTGCTACTAAAAATAATCTTTTCATAATCATACTAATATAGATTTATATTAATGTTTTTGTACCATTATATGAAGTGTTATACTTTACAACTTTGTGCTAATATAATCACTAATATAGAAAAAAAACAAATACATCGATGCTTTTTTCAGTTACTTAGCCGTTTAAAGGCTATTGCATCAATGAAAAAATACAGATTTTGACTGCTAAACTTAACTGAAAGACATATTTGGGAACAAATTCCATGTTTTTCATCACGTTATTTTACCGTTCATCCAAATTTCTAAAATCAGGAAAAATTGAAATTCCTGCATAATTAAATGATATTCAATTCATTATATCATTTTGATAATTCCTTAGTCGGCATATTACTAAAATAAACTTGGTACTATGTGTTGCATAGTACCAAATAATGTTGCATCTTTGTGTTGTCAATGAGACAAAACAACTTAAAAACATAAAAAAATGAAAACACAACAACCATTGTTCGCTACCCTAACCAAAGCACAAGTAGCACAATTAACCACCGAAACAAAAGAAACCATTGCCAATGCAACCGAGTTAGCCACTGTTAAACCGGTATTAAGTGCCGCTAATTTGTGGAACATTCACAGAATGAGAAAAGTAAGGGTACAAAGAAGGTATTTAGCTTTATAGTATTTTAGCTGCCTTGCATTGAAATTGTTTTTTAAAAATCGCTTATAAAAGCAAACAAAAACTCCGAAAAGTATGGACATTCAAAACACACAAAGCCAGATGCGTAAAGGGGTATTGGAGTTTTGCATCTTATCGGTAATTCGCCAGGGCGAAGTATATCCGAGCGATATTGTTGAACAAATGAAATCCGCCAACTTAAACATTTTAGAAGGAACTTTATATCCGTTACTTACCCGTTTAAAAAATGCAGGCCTGCTTAGTTATAGATGGGTAGAAAGTAGCAGTGGCCCCCCCAGGAAATATTTTCAGATGACAGACAAAGGGTTGGCATTTTATGAAGAATTAAAAACAACCTGGAACGAATTGGCCGATGCCGTTCAAGCCTTAACACAACCTAAAAACCAAAACAACGGAACCGACCAACCTTAACCAACTATCTGTATAAAACCTGTAACCTAGGGTATCTATTGCCCTATAGGCAGGTTATGTGCAGCCATTTAAAACATTAAACCATGAAAAAGGTAATCAACATTAATTTTCAGGGAAGAATTATTCCCATTGAAGAATCGGCTTACGATACCTTACAGCAATATATAGACAGCCTGCGTTTGTATTTTGCACACGAAGAAGGGCGCGATGAAATAATTAATGATATTGAAGGAAGAATTGCCGAATTGTTTGCCGAATTATTGCAAAAAGGCAACACCTGCATAACCGACGAGGCCGTTGAAGGTGTTATAAGCAGCATGGGAAGGCCACAGGATTTTGATGCAGAAGGGATAAACAGCGGTGAACAAACTGCTTCCGACAACACAGCCATTCCAAATGCGGAACACACCAGTGGCAACCGCCTGTTTCGTGATGAAAACAATAAAATTATTGGCGGAGTTTGTAGTGGCGTAGCCAATTATTTAAATATTGACCCCCTTATTATCCGCATTCTTGCCGCTGTATTTATTGGGGTAACTTTTATTCCGTATTTAATTTTATGGATTGCAGTACCCAGCTCCGCATCGAAAACCATTGGTGCCACCCGAAAAAAATTGTACCGTGACCCTGATGACAAAATAATTGCAGGTGTATGCAGCGGTTTAGCCAAATATTTCGGCATCAATGTTTGGATTCCAAGGGTATTGTTTATTCTGCCTTTTATATCATTTGCCTTTCGCCACTGGCATTGGGGATTGTTCGACTTTCCTTCTTTCATCAATATTTCTTTTAGTCCGGGTGCACTGGTAATTTATATCATACTATGGATAGTGTTACCTGAAGCTACTACTGCCGCAGAAAAATTAGAATTACGAGGCGAAAAGGTAGATGTTGAAAGCATAAAAAATACCATAAAAAGCGACTTAGAGGGGTTTAAAGATCGTGCACAAAAGATGAAGAGTGACATTAAAAGTCGTGCCGAGGAAATTGGAAAAAATGTGAGCGATAAAGGCCAGGAAATTGGAAAAGATGTAGGGAATATTGCCCGTAAATCAGGCAAAGGTTTGGGTGATGTGATTGTACTACTGTTTAAAATTTTTGCTTACTTTATTATTGGTGTAGTAGTTTTTGCCATAGTGGTTACACTGTTTGCATTAGGCATTGCTTTCACCGGATTAATGCCGATAAAAGACTACATTTTAGAAAGTGGTTGGCAAAACCTATTTGCATGGGGTACCTTGTTATTCTTTATTTGGGTGCCGGTAATAGGCATAGTAACTTATGTTATTCGCAAAATTGCCAACATTAAAGGCAATAAAAACATCATCCGGTACAGCTTCATTGCATTATGGATAATAGGTTGGGTTTGTTTTATGGGATTAATTGTATCACTTCGCAATGATTTCAAGTATAGAAACAATCCAATTGAGCAATCGGTAAACATTGCACAACCCAAGAACGGATATTTAGAAATAGTACGTGGCAGCGAAACCAAGTTTTACAATAATCGTCATTGGTTCAATCTCGATCCCTTTAATGGTGTAGATGCGGATAGTGTGTTTGTAAAAAATGTAAACATTCGTATTATACAAGCTACTAATGATAGTTTTTATGCAACAGTTGTAAAATTGGCTAATGGGTCAAGTAAAATAAATGCCAACATCAATGCCGATGCCATTCCTTTTCAAATAAACCAAAATGGTTCTACCCTTCAATTTAATAATGGTATTGCCATTAACCCCAATAACAAATTCAGGAACCAACATTTAATTGTAACCATTGCCGTACCTGTAGGTAAAAAAATAAAAATTACTGCCAAAAACAGGTATTTTGATGGTGCGGATAATGTGTACATTGGCTTTGATGACAATTGGAACTGGCAATGGAATGATGACGCCGCCTACAGCTGGAATTATAATACGACTTATTTAATGACAAAAGACGGTTTAAAAGCACTTGATAATGATGATGCAACAGAGAATGACCAACCCAATCAAAGTCAACCACAACCCTCTTTAAAGCAACAACAAAAAACAAATGATTCTTTAAATAATTCCAATAAAAAAGATAGTGGCCATTACCACTATACACCCGAAACACCACAAAAGTCAAAGGTTACAGCAACATCAAACGACTCGTCCGACATGCTGCAACCCAATGTAACAGATTTATTGCGTACACGCTTTGCAATATAAAACAGGTTGAAGTTGGGAAATACCCCTGTGCCCGCTGCTGTTCACAGCAGGGGCACTTTTTTTTAATAAGAAGGCGATGTAATTATTTTTTTCACCATGCCTACAACACTTACTTTTGTTGCCAACAAAAATGCAACATGAAGAATACACCTTTTACACAATTTCACATAGCACTGGGTGCAAAAATGGCCGAATTTGCAGGTTACAATATGCCCATTAGCTACAGCGGCATTAATGATGAACACCAAACAGTTAGAACCAATGCCGGTATATTTGATGTTAGCCACATGGGCGAATTCATTATTAAAGGACCGCAAGCCTTACCCCTTATACAACAAGTTACAACAAATGATGCTTCTAAGTTAACGAAGGGAAAAGCACAGTATAGTTGTTTAACCAATGAACAAGGCGGTATTGTTGATGATTTAATTGTGTATTGTTTAGAAGAAAATAAAGCTTACATGTTGGTGGTAAATGCTGCCAACATTGAAAAAGATTGGAACTGGATTGCCAATTTTAATAAAGACTTTGGTGCTGAAATGCACAACATTAGCGATAAAACCTGTTTGTTAGCCATTCAAGGACCCAATGCTACCAAAATTTTACAACCACTTGCCGGTGCCGATATTTTAAATTTACCTTACTATAGTTTTATTAAAACAACTTTTGCAGGCATTGACAATGTTTTAATTAGTGCAACCGGCTATACCGGTGCAGGCGGTATTGAAATTTATTTTGAAGATAGTAATGATGCCGCTACTACTATTTGGAATGCCATTTTACAAACAGGTACCCCACAAGGCTTAAAACCCATTGGGCTTGGTGCTCGTGATACTTTGCGTTTAGAAATGGGTTATTGCTTATATGGTAATGATATAGATGACACAACTAGCCCTTTAGAGGCAGGCTTGGGATGGATTACAAAATTTACAAAAGAATTTACCGCCAAATCTATTTTGCATGAACAAAAACAGAATGGCATTCAAAAAAAATTAGTAGGCTTTGAAATGATTGACCGTGGAATACCACGACACAATTATTTAATTAAAAATGAAGCAGGTGAAACCATTGGTCATGTTACCAGTGGCACACAATCACCGTCCTTAAACAAAGGCATTGGCATGGGTTATGTTCAAATTCAACATGCCACATTAGGCAATAACATTTTTATTGAAATAAGGAATAGTTTGGTAAAAGCACAAATTGTAAAAATGCCATTTTTATCCTAAAAAGCATTTAAACATTTTTATTTGAATAGGCAACAAAAGTAATGTTGCCTATTATTTTAATATATTGCCAACAAAAAAAATAATAATGCTAGTATCTGTTAAAAAACCTCACTTCACAAGCAAAGTATTACATAAGTATTTTTTCGTATTTTTAATACTGCTGGCTGCCGCCTGTCATCGCAAAACCATACCGGATAATGCATTAACCGGAAGTGGTCGCATACACACGGAATATGGCTATGCCTCGTATTATGGCGATAAATTTGAAGGAAGAAGAACCGCCAGTGGCGAAGCTTTTCATCAATCATTACTTACTGCTGCACATAAACAGTTGCCTTTTGGAACAAAAGTGCGTGTTACGAATTTAAGCAACCATAAATCTGTAATTGTACGAGTAAATGACAGAGGCCCATTTGTTAGGGGTAGAATTATTGATTTAAGTAAATCGGCTGCAAAAAATATAGACATGATAAATGCCGGTGTTGTTAAAGTAAAAATTGAATATAGAAAATAGTATAATACAACTACCACAAACATTTGCAATTATATTTGCATTTCTTTTTTTCACAACTGCAGTTCAAAGAAGTTGAAAGAAGAGATAGTAGTTAACCAAGTGAAATATTATGAAACTTCCCGCTTTACACACCGTTTTGTCGCCTGCATTATTACATTTATATGATTTGAATAATACGATTGTTGTAATTATTGATGTTTTCAGAGCTACATCAACCATAGCAACCGCTTTGTACAATGGCGCAGAAAAAGTAATTCCGGTTGATAGTGTTGCGCAATGCATAGCCATTGGCAATGCAACCCCTAACAGTATTACCGCCGGCGAACGCGATGGGAAAGTAATTGAAGGATTACAATATGGCAATTCACCCGGCGATTATCCTGCTTCTTTCATAAAAGGAAAAACACTGGTATTAACCACTACCAATGGCACTAAAATGCTACACATGGCCTTAAACAATGGTGCCGCTGAAATTATAACCGGTTCCTTTCCCAATTTATCGGCAGTAGCCAATTATCTTATTCAACAAAAAAAGCAGGTAATATTAGGTTGTTCCGCCTGGAAAGATAAATTTAATTTAGAAGACACTTTGTTTGCAGGAGCCGTTATACAACAAATAGCGCCTCATTTTCATATTCATTGCGATTCCTCATTAATGGCTGCAGAAATGTACGCCATGCATCAAAACAATATGCATCAGTTTATTAGAAAAACCACGCATTGGCATCGCTTGGCAGCTTATGGACTTGAAAAGGATTTGGAATATTGTGTAACACCCGATGTTGCCAACATATTGCCGATCTATAAAAATGGAGCGTTACAAATAGGATAATTTAAGCTTTCTATATTTTCCTTAACAAACATTTCATATTCAGCATTTATTTTTTACCGCAGCCTACGCCATAAATACTTAATTTTGCAAATTGCCCTTTTCGGGAACATCCTGAAAAATCATTTTATCATTTTAGTAGTGTTTGTGTATTTATGGCATTACCGTATTTAATAAAACATATTTACAATAATGGCGCAGAAGAAGTTATTCGTCGTGGGAAAAAAATTCATACTACGGGTAACTTGGAATTAATTGAGCACGATGCATTAATGAATAGCGTTGTATTTAGAGTAAAAGATGACTCGTACGGTACATTTTATAAAGTTTACATACAACATTATAAAGATCCGCAAACACTTTCACTCCGATGCACATGCCCTTACAATCTAACTGAAATTTGCAGGCATAAAGCTGCTGCTTTATTTCAGTTACAGGAAATGATTGACAAAAATATTTTGGGCGAAAAAGAAGTGCATTATAACCAAAAGCATACGGTTGTAAAAATGAAAGCATTAGATATAAAACTAATTAAAATGCTTTCAGGTAATGAAAACTTTTCTTTAGCAGAAGGATTTACACGCTACAACACTGCCAATATTATTGAAGCCAAAGATGAAAAAGTGTTGGCCGAGGTGATAATGGAAGGTGAAAAAATGAATGTGATTCTGCAAAAAAATGAAGAAAGAAATTTTGATACAAGTTGTAATTGTAATAGCGACATGCATCACCCCCTATGCGTGCATAAAACCATTGTATTTTTACAATTACTAAACAATTATGGGCCTAATTATTTTGATACTATTCGAAATTGGGATAAGGAGAAAAATAAATTATTGTCAATCTACGGTTACTCGCTATCAGATGATTTAACCGATAAATTTGAATTTACCTACACCAATGGTAAACCGTTTTTAAAAGTATTAGACCCTTCCATAAAACGCATTAATACAAACATTTCAACTGAAAAACAAGAGGCATTAAACTATAGCACCGAACGTAATTCAGAAAAAGTTGTAGTGGCTGAATCCGATATACCACCCATTACAACCACAATTGAAAAAGCACAACTGAAGTTGGGAACGGTACTTATTTTTAACCAACCACAATATCCCTACTTACAAATAGAAGCCATACAAGGTGAAATTGATGAGCACTTTACTAAGTTTATTAATAAGGTAGAAAAGCTTGACTTAAATAAGTTCGTCAATACAGAACCGTTTTCAGAAGATGACAAAATTTTACTTCAACAACTACGGAAAGTATTACCTGCTGAAGTAAATAAATATTTAACCCGCAATTCACCATTCAGTGGTATATGGGATAATATTATTCAACAACATGGCGACGATTTACCGGAAGAAACCAAACAACTAATCAACGAATATCTTCACCCCAAATACAAAAAGTTATTTGTTGAATTAGCAGAAAGTAATTTCTGCTTTTATCTTCCTTCAGGAAAAACATTTACCACGGCGAATATTGAGCCAACACAATTGGCACAACAAACCTTAATTCCTGAATTTTTTATTCAACAAACTCCCAATGAATACATAGTTGAGTGCTATGCTAAACTGCCAATTGGTCGTGTAGCTATTCAAGAAAATGAAATTAATTCACCTTTTTTATTTGCGCACAATGGCGTGTTTTATAATTGGGATAAACCTGAGGACATTTTATTAATTGAAAAATTTTTACCCGAAGGAAAAATTACAATATCACCTGATAACTGGCAGCAACAGTTAACCCAGTTCATATTGCCATTATCCAAACAATACAATATTCAATTTGGCAATATTCAAAAGAAAGAAATAAGAGATAGTAAACCCGACTGTGCCATTTTATTAAAAGAAAAAGGTGATTATTTATTATTTCAACCCATTTTCACATATCAGGGTTATGAAGTTAAACAAGGCGATAATGATAAAATCATTATTCCAAAAGGCGACAGTATTGTAGTAATTCATAGAAACAAAGAAGCTGAGCATCAATTCATTGAATCTATCCAAAAACTATATTCCCACTTTTTACAATCAGAAAACGGCAATACATTGGCGTTAAAAGGTGCCGATGTATTGAAAAACAATTGGTTCTTTTTATTTATCGATTCACTAAAAGATCGTTCAACCCCAATTTTTGGTTTTGATACACTTAAAAAATTTAGATTTAATACGGCGAAACCTTCTACCAAAATTTACATAAGTTCACACACCGACTGGTTTGATGCAAAAGTTGAAATACAGTTTGGAGAACAAAAAATTACGGTTGCCGATGTAAAAAAAGCATTAGCCAATAAGCAACAATTTGTACAATTAAGCGATGGCACATTGGGTATATTACCTGAAGAATGGCTTAAGAAATATGCTTTATTGTTCAGAATTGGCGAAGGAAAAACCACGAATATAAAACTAAGCAAGTATCATTTTAGTGTAATTGAAGAATTGTATGAACAACGTAATGAAGCCGAATTAACCATACAATTGGAAGAAAAATTTGAAAAATTAAAAGAAAACTTTAGCATACAGCCAATTGCAGCACCGGCTCCTTTACAAAAAATACTGCGCCCCTATCAAGAAAGCGGTTTTCAATGGCTAAATTATTTACACGAAGTTGAATGGGGTGGAATTTTAGCAGATGATATGGGTTTAGGTAAAACCATTCAAGCACTTACGTTTATTTACCATTTAAAACAACAACAAGGTCATTTAAAGGCTTTGGTTATTTGTCCTACTACACTAATGTATAACTGGCAAAATGAAATAAAAAAATTCACACCGGAACTTACTTATTATATTCATCATGGTGGTGCCAGAGATAAAGATTTGTTAGCGGATAACAAATATGATATTATTATAACAACGTATGGCACTTTACGTAGCGACATAAAGCAATTTGTTGACATTAATTTTGATTATGTAATATTAGATGAAAGCCAGGCCATTAAAAACCCAGCGAGTAAAATAACAAAAGCTGCCGGTTTACTGAAGGCTAAAAACAAGCTCTGTTTAAGTGGTACCCCTTTGCAAAACAACACTTTTGACATCTTTGCGCAAATGAACTTTTTGAACCCTGGCATGTTGGGCAGTATAGAATTTTTTAAGCAGGAATTTGCGATTCCCATTGATAAATTCAATGAAAAAGAACAAAAGGAGCATTTACGAAAATTATTATATCCATTTATACTAAGAAGAACAAAGGAGCAAGTAGCAGAAGACTTGCCCGAAAAACAAGAAATTGTTTTATTCTGTGAAATGGGAAGTGAACAACGCAAAATATATGATGCTTACCGCAATGATTACCGTGAAAAAATATTAGGCACTGTTGATGCACAAGGCGTACAAAAATCGCAACTCACCATTTTGCAAGGTTTAATGAAGCTGCGCCAAATTTGTGATAGTCCGGCCATTATAAAAGATGATGAAAAATTCCCCAATGTTTCTGTAAAGTTGGAAGAATTGGGTCGTGAAATTTCAGAAAACATCAGCAATCATAAAGCTTTGGTATTTTCACAGTTTATAGGTATGCTTTCATTGATAAAAGAAAAGCTGAATGAACTGGGAATAGATTATGAATATTTTGATGGAAGCACTTCAGCAGAAGGAAGACAAAAAGCTATTGAGCGTTTTCAAAATGATGAAAATTGCAGGGTGTTCTTAATATCATTAAAAGCAGGTGGTGTGGGTTTAAATTTAACCGCTGCCGATTATGTATATATTGTTGATCCCTGGTGGAATCCGGCCGTTGAACAACAAGCTATTGACAGAACCCACCGCATTGGCCAAACCAAAAACATTTTTGCTTACAGAATGATTTGTACCGATACGGTTGAAGATAAAATATTAACCTTGCAGGAAAGGAAAAGAGCCTTAGCCCGTGATTTGATTACCGATGATGAAAGCTTCGTAAAATCATTAAGCAGAGAAGATCTGGAATACCTATTTAGTTAATGACTCAATCAAGAAAAACAAATCGCTTTAAAATAATCATTTCATTCCATAAAAAAAGCCTGTTCAATTTAGGAACAGGCTTTTTACATTTTTTTGGGTTACTACAGTTGGTTAATTTTTACATCATCTACTAAACGGGTGCGAATAGAAATATCAAATTTCTTTACATCATTGCCGTTTGCGTTGCTTACTACAGCTGTTAATTTTTGATAAGCATTTTTAGGAACACTAAAACGTTTTACAAAATTTTTGTCTTTAAACGAATCGGAATAAATAACATTGCCATTTTCGTCGTAGAAAGTTAAATCAAATCTGCTACCGGTAGGGTTTGCATAGGTTACAGTAAAGTTTACAAAATCTTCACTGCTACCGGTATATTTAATTTGCACTTTGTTATTGTCATTCTCGGTGCTAACGGTGCGAGCATTGGTATTAACCGATAAGAATAAGGCTGCAGCTAATAAGCTACCTGCAAAAAAATTACGTGCTACTTTGTTTAAATTAATTCTTTTCATGTTTTTTGGTTTTAAATGAAACAATAATTTACCGCTGATGCTTTCACATCATTTTTTGTTGTTAAAAAATTGATTTCATTGGACAACCAATCATCTATTGTATTTCATAGTAGGCAAGCGAAGAACGTTGAAGAAAGAATTTAGTAAGGCCTACTGCATTCATTGATTAATACAAAAATACAAAAAAGGTAACCCATGATGCAAAATTTTGGAATATTAATAAAATATTACCAACAAAATGACGAACGTTTGTTTGTTTTTAAAAGAAAAAGCCTAGAAAACTACGTATGAAATAAATTATAATAAATAACGTAATACCCTTTACGCTGAAACAGGTTTATTCAATAATTGCCATAAAGCATCTTTTAACGCCATTAACCCTTCGCCCGTAACAGATGAAATGAAGAGATGTGGAATATTTTTGGGAAGGTGGTTAGCAATTTCTGCTTTCAACTCTTCATCCAGCATATCAGCTTTGCTGATTGCAATCATAAAATCTTTCTGTAACATTTCCGGATTGTAAGCAGAAAGTTCATTCAATAAAATTTGAAATTCGGCGGCATGATCATTACTATCGGCAGGAATAAGAAATAGTAAAACAGCATTTCGTTCAATATGACGTAAAAATCGATGACCTAATCCCTTACCTTCAGCAGCACCTTCAATAATTCCGGGTAAATCGGCAATACAAAAACTTTTACCATCGCGGTAAGCCACCATACCTAACTGTGGCACAAGTGTCGTAAACGCATAATCAGCAATTTTTGGCTTAGCCGCAGTAATAACACTTAATAAAGTAGATTTTCCGGCATTGGGGAAACCTACTAATCCTACATCGGCTAGTACCTTCAATTCAAGGTACTTCCAGCCTTCAGTTCCCGGTTCACCGGGTTGTGCATATTCAGGTGCTTGATTGGTGGGTGTTGCAAAATTGGCATTGCCCAAACCACCACGGCCGCCCCGCAACCAAATAATTTCTTGTTTATCTTCTAATATTTCAGCTTCAATTGCACCTGTAGCTTCATCTTTTGCAATGGTTCCAAGTGGCACTTCAATAATAATATCTTCCCCATCGTGTCCGGTGCAATTATTTTTTGAACCCGGCTCACCATTTTGTGCCAATACATTTTTGTAGTAACGCAAATGCAGTAACGTCCATAAGTTGGCATTTCCGCGTAAAATGATATGACCGCCACGCCCCCCATTACCCCCATCAGGCCCTCCTTTTGCAGTTAATTTATTGCGCATAAAATGGCTGGCACCGGCACCACCGTGGCCACTTCTACAAAAAATACGTATATAGTCTATGAAATTATTATCAGGCACAATTCATTATTAAGTTCAGCGCACAAAGGTAACACAAAGCAGTTATTTACGCGGCTTTGTTTCATTCCATGTTTTATATGCTTGCTCAATGTCATTTATATCGAGTTCTCCTGGCATTTCAGTTAAAGGGTTACAAGGTTCCCAGTACAAGCGCATTTGTTCCGGTAATGCTTGGTATAATGCAGTACCCTCAGTTTTCCACTGAATCATTTCATCACTAACTTCTTTTATTTTTTTGGCGGGATTTCCAACAATCAAACTTCTTGCTTCAAAAATGGTATCCGCTTTAATAAACGTTAAAGCTCCAACAATGCATTCATTGCCTAAAACTACATTATCCATAATAACGGCATTCATGCCAATTAAACAATTTTCGCCAATGGTAGCACCATGAATAATTGCACCATGTCCAATATGAGCATTTTGTTTTAAAGTTACCGTTATACCGGGAAACATATGTATGGTACAATTTTCCTGCACATTGCAACCATCTTCTATCACAATCTTGCCCCAATCACCCCGTATGGCAGCGCCCGGACCAATGTAAACATCTTTACCAATAATAACATTTCCGGTAACAGTAGCCTGCGGATGTACAAATGCCGATGGATGAATAACGGGAATGTATTGCCGAAACTTATAAATCATACCACAACAGGTTTTGTAGTTCTAAAACAAGTGCCCTTAAACAAGGCAATTAAATGATTGTGCTGGTTATAAATTTTAACCAGATACAAGCCTGTGCTTTTACCATTGTGTAACTCGCCTGCCTCAGCAACCAATTGATCGCCTACATGAACCGGTTTTAAAAATTGTATGGAAGTATCTAATGCCAGCGATAGTTGATTTCTGTTATTACAAGCAAATGCAAAGGCACTATCGGCAAAAGAAAATGCTACACCACCATGTACTACGCCTAATCCATTCATCATTTCGGGTCTTACTTTCATGGTTATTTTACTATATCCTTCTTTAATGGCAAGTACCTGAATACCTAACCATTTTGAAAAGGCATCGTTATTAACCATTGCTTGTACAACTGTTTCGGGCGATATATCAGACATAGTATTTGTTTTAATTGCCGGTAAAAATGGGTGTACGTTTTTGTATGAAAGCATTTACCCCCTCTTTAAAATCATTAGTAGCAGCTGCTTTTTGTTGCAATACATCTTCTAGTTCCAATTGCTGATTTAAATTTTGGTGCATGGAAGCTTGTAAAGCCTGTTTTATGTAAGCCAATGCTTGGGTAGGCATGTTAGCTAATTGCTGAACGAATTGTTTAGCAGCATTCTCAAAATCACCTGTTGGAAAAGCTTTATAAATCATGCCCATATTAACAGCTTCTGTTGCTGATACTTTATCACCTAACATCATTAATGCCATTGCTTTTTGGTATCCAATTAGTCGCGGCAAAAAATAAGTGCCACCGCTATCAGGAATTAAACCAATTTTTGAAAATGCTTGTATGAAGGATGCCTGTTCATTTGCAACTACTATATCACAAGCCAAAGCAATATTAGCACCGGCACCTGCGGCAACACCATTTACTGCGGCTACTACAGGTTTTTCCAATTGTTGTATAAGTGTAATGATGGGGTTGAACTGTTCTTTTAAAATTCTATTCATGCCCGGCCCATTGTGGTCAAGCACCTCTTCTAAATCTTGCCCGGCACAGAACCCTTTACCCGCACCGGTAATATATACACAACGAATGTCACTGTTATTGCAGGCATGTAACTTTTCTTGCATTAGCAGTGCCATTGAGCGATTGAAAGCATTTAATTTATCAGGACGATTCAGGGTGATAAATGCAATACCGTTATTTACTTCAAATAAAATTTCGGCCATAAAAGCAAATTAATGACATTTAAAATAATCAAATGGTTCCTTACAATCCTGGCATTGATACAAAGCTTTACAAGCCGTACTGCCAAATCGTGAAATTAAACGTGTATGATAAGATAAACAATGCGGACACTGAATTGCTTCTTCTTCCTGAAACTCATCGGGTTTACAAACCGTTTGCTTTGGTAACGGGGGTGCAATGCCGTAAGCTTTTAGCTTTTCTTTCCCCGATTCACTCATCCAATCGGTTGTCCATGCAGGTGAAAGTACTTTTTCAACTTTTACTTCTTTAAAACCGTATTCCAGCAATACCAATCGAATTTGCATACTAATTACATCCATAGCAGGGCATCCGCTATAAGTAGGTGTTATGGTTACTGTAATACTTTCTGCATTATGAACACTTACATTTCTGACAATACCCAAATCAACAATTGATAAAACCGGGACTTCGGGATCATTGACCGTACTTAACAATTGCCAAACTTGTGATTCGGTATGTTCAATAGTATTTACCATTCTGCATTAGGATATGTACGTGGTAAGAATTGCATTTCAGCCAAAATATAACCGAGATGTTCCGTATGAATGCCCAATTTACCGCCCGACTGATACCATTTTCCAAATGTTTGTTCCGGTAAGGTAGCCAACTGAAATGTGTGATTGATTGTATTTAACCAAGTTTGTTTCAAAAGATCAATAGATGTATCGTCTAATTCAAATGCAGTTTTTTCGTATTCGGTACAATTAAAAAACTCCCCTACATAAGGCCACAAATAATCTATTGCTTTAAGCATGCGTTCCCGGCTTTCATCTGTTCCATCGCCCAAGCGCATTACCCATTCCCCGCTCCACTTTACATGGTATTGAATTTCTTTTAATGATTTTTCGGCAATGGCCGCCAATTGTGTATCACTATTTTTCAACAATTGCTGAAACAGTATTTGCCGATAATTGCTAAAAAAGAAAATCTTTAAAATGGTTTGAGCCCAATCGCCATTAGGCAACTCTACCAACAAATGGTTTTTATATGCATTGGCATTTCTTAAGTATGCCAGACTATCTTCAGTAATAGAAGCCGGCGTTATGTCAAAATCAGCCAACGCCAATGCCATATCGTTAGGAAGTTGTTGTAATAATGCTGCGGCGTGTTGATAAAAATTTCTTGCCTGTCCTACAAAGTCTAATGCAATATTTGTTAAAGCAATATCTTGTTCCAGTATAGGACCATGGCCACACCATTCACTGCATCGGTGCCCCATTATTAAACTGTCGTCGGCCAAATGAAGTAAAGCATCTATTTTAGCTTTTTGGGCATTTTCTTTTTCGGCCGGCATAGTTTGTTCTTGCATAATTATCATATAATTGGGCAATGAAAGTTTTACATATATTTTAATTCATCAGGCAACTGATAAAAGGTAGGATGACGATAAATTTTATCATTTGCAGGATCATACAATGCCCCTGCTTCAGTGGGATTGGAAGCATGAATGTATTTGCTTTCAACCACCCAAATACTTACCCCTTCCATACGACGGGTATAAACATCGCGGGCATTTTCAATGGCCATGGCAGCATCGGCTGCATGTAAGCTACCCACATGTTTGTGATCTAACCCTTGTTTACTTCTTATGAAAACTTCCCACAAGGGCCATTCACGATTGTTAACGGGTGCGGGTGCACCACCTTCTATTTCGCCATAATCGCCATAAAAAAACTTAGTGATATGTATATTCATTTTTGCTATAATTTGTTTTTATTGAAATGCAGGTGCATTTTCGGTTGACTTTGCAGTATTTTGAAAAGCATATTTTCGTGCAGATTTTTTTTCTTCATATGCTAAGGCTGCTTCACGTACCCATGCACCATCTTCCCAGGCTTGAACCCGTGTTGCCAATCGCTCTTTATTGCAAGGACCGTTACCTTTTACTACATTCCAAAATTCTTCCCAGTTAATGGGCCCAAAGTCGTAGTGCTTTCTTTCTTCATTCCATTTTAAATCTTTATCCGGTAAAGTCATGCCTAAAAACTTCACTTGTTCAGCACATACATCTACAAACTTTTGTCTTAGCTCATCATTAGTAAAACGTTTTATTTTCCATTTCATACTTTGTGCAGTATGTGGGGAATCATTATCGGTTGGGCCAAACATCATTAAAGAAGGCCACCACCAACGATTAATGGCATCCTGACACATTTTGCGTTGTGCAGCATTCCCTTTTGACAAGGTTAATAAAATTTCAAAACCCTGCCGTTGATGAAAACTTTCTTCCTTACAAATACGGACCATGGCTCTTGCATAAGGTCCATAAGAACAACGTGATAAAGGCACCTGATTCATAATGGCAGCACCATCAACCAACCAACCAATGGCACCCATATCGGCCCAGGTTAAAGTGGGATAATTAAATATGGAAGAATACTTTGCTTTTCCGCTATGCAGTTGATAATACATTTCATCACGCGTAATGCCTAAAGTTTCCGCAGCAGAATATAAGTACAATCCATGGCCGGCCTCGTCTTGAACTTTGGCTAATAAAATAGCTTTACGCCTTAACGAGGGGGCACGGGTAATCCAGTTGCCTTCAGGTAACATTCCTACAATTTCACTATGGGCATGTTGTGATATTTGACGAATAAGGGTTTTACGGTATTCATCGGGCATCCAATCCTGCGGTTCAATTTTTATATCCGCATCAATTTTTTGTTGAAATTGTTCGGCTAATTTATTTGCATCCATAACCCAAATTTTAGCTTTCAAATTTACGGAAATAAGTAGCATTTGCTAACAATTGTTAGCTTATTTAACATCATAATCAACAGAAACCTCATCAGAAACAGGGTGACTTTGGCAAGTTAGAATAAATCCGGCCTCCACTTCATCGGGCTCAAGGGCAAAATTGGCATCCATATTTACCTTTCCCTTCAGCAGTTTGGCGCGGCAGGTTGAACAAACACCCCCTTTACAAGCATAAGGTGCATTGATGCCTTGTTGCAAAGCAGCATCTAATATACTGGTACCATTTCCACTCATGGAAAAATGGAAGACATGACCATCAAGCTGTAAAGTAATGGCATGATTATCCGTTGCAGAGGTAGCTACCTGCGTTGCTGCAGTTCGAGGTTGGGCATTAATGGAAGTGAACAACTCAAAATGAATACGTGACTCAGGTATTTGCTGTTCAAGCAAAAAATCTTTCACCTCAGTAATCATATCCGATGGGCCGCAAATAAAATATTCATCGGCATTTAACGGTACAACTTGTTTAGATAAGGCAGCACATTTTGATGCATTAATTCTACCTTCATTCAAAGGCATTTCAACTTTTTCGCGGCTAAATAAAGGAATAAGCATAAACCTTTGCATATAGCAATTTTTCAAGGCTTCCAGCTCTTCCTTAAACATCATATCGGCCTTGGTTTTATTACCATATACTAAAGTAAAAGTGCTGGCCGGTTCAATGTATAAAGTTTCTGTTATAATTGCCAAAATGGGTGTAATGCCACTGCCTGCAGCAAAGGCTATATAATGTTTTTTTTGCTGTGGATTTAGCGGTGAAAAAAACTTTCCCATTGGCGGCATTACATCTAATGTATCGCCGGGTTTTAGTTGATGAAAAGCATAATTCGAGAATACTCCATCAGGCAACACTTTTACACCAATGCGCCACCGTTGATCCTTCGGTGCCGAACACAATGAATAAGTCCTTCGCACTTCCTCACCATTAATCCATGTGCGTATATTAATGTACTGTCCGGCATGATATGCGAATTCATTTCTTAATTCAATAGGTACATCAAAACCAATCACTACAGCCGAATCGGTGTCGTGATATACTTCATTTACCTGAAGCGGATAAAATTGTGCCACACAAAAAAATTTAATGCTTTGAAATAAAAACTATGCTGCTATTCGTTTTTTAAGCCGCCCACCAAAATGGTAATCATGTTTTCTTCAAGTAAATTACCACTAATACGTTGCTTACTGCGATGCCAGCTTTCAATACCGCTAATGGCATGCAGCATAATGAGCACGGCGGTGGTGGCATCAATGGGTTTAATTTCTTTTTTTTGAATACCCTCCTCAATAATGGCGGCAAAACGCTTGCGGTAGGTACGACGTTGATTTTGAAAATTAGACAGGTAGGGATCTTCCAAATATTTCCATTCACGATCGCTTACATACACTTCATTAAAATGTTCAATCATTCCATGAATATGAAAGCGCAATATTTTTTCAATTTTAGCCAAACTACTAATTTGTTCCTGCTCAACCGATTCCATAAATTGGCCATATCGGTTCGCTACACTAAAACAAATTTCGTGCAGTAGTTCACTTTTACTTTTAATGTGGTTATACAAACTAGCGGCTTCAACACCTACTACATCTGCCAGTTCACGCATACTGGCGGCTTTATATCCTTTTTCTTTAAATAATGCAGCGGCTTTGGCTACAATTACTTCTTTACGTGAATTGTTGGTATCGGTTTTTATTCTTCCCATACCACAAAAATACACTAACTAACGTTAGCGACAAACTATACTTGTAATTGTTAGTTTAAGAGGCATACCACTCATTATCCATAAAAACAGCCAAACGAAAGGAGTGGCTAATAATAATGAATCAAACCGATCTAAAAATCCGCCATGTCCGGGCATAATTTGGCCACTATCTTTTACGCCGGCCATACGTTTTAATTTACTTTCCCACAAATCGCCCAGGGTACCCATTACCGCAGCAATAATAGTTATGCCGAATGCAATAAATAAAGTCATTCCGGTAATTTTAACGGCCAATAATGCTGCCAATACAATGGCAATAACGGCTCCACCTAAGGTTCCTTCCCAGGTTTTTTTGGGTGAAATTGCCGATAGTGGCGTTTTGCCAATGAATGAACCCACCAAGTAGGCCATGGTATCATTAATCCAAATGGTGGCAATTAATAATAACACAACTACTAAACCTGGTTCGGTACTAATCGTTAATGTATTTAACACCGGCCAATAATCAAATCGCAAATTCATCATCAAACCCCAACTGAGTGATATATATAAAAGACCCAATACAGAATAGCCCACTGTTTTTAAATCAATGTCTTTTTTAAACACAATTTCTTTCGCCATTAAAAAAACAGCTAATAATAAAAACAGGTACCAACCTAATCCATATAAAGTAACTTGGCCAATTGGGTAAGGATTATGAAAACGCCAAAGTACAAAACACCAACCTAATACCATTACTCCATATTCGTGTATCAACCCACGACCAACATAAGGAGGATAAATTTTATTAACTAATTGGCGGTATTCATGCCAACAACCAAAGTGAATAATACTGAATAAAACAAAAAAACTCCAGTTATTAATCAGCAAGCCGGCCAACATTATTATAACAAACAAAATGGCGGTTCCGGTTCGGGTTTTAAAGGTTTGCAAGTTAAAAGCCATGTTAATGTATTCAAATTAATTTAAAAGCGATTTTTCTAATAATTCTTTAGCAATTTCTTTTAGGTGCAAGGGTACATAAATTTCTATTGCACCAAAGGTTAAGTAACTGCTGTCCAATTTATTTAACACTTGCACAGGAATACTATTTTCTTCTAACACACCTTTTATTATACTGGCATGTGGTACATTTTTGGTGCTGTACAGTAAAAACCAGGCAGACTTTTCCATTGCTTTCCCTTAAATTATGAAGTTTGTATGGGTGTTGCTTTTTTAAAATATTTAAAAAGTATTACCAGCGCTATAATTGCTACTATTCCAATGTACCATGGAAAGGTAGTATCATCCATGGCATCATCTTTCAATGCACCGTTTTTGGTAGCAAAATATAACATAGTAACGGCAAAACCGTTGTTTAAAAAATGCAACAAAATATTTAACCAAATATTTTTCCCGTAATAATAAATGTATCCCAAAATAATACCTAAGCCAAAACGTGGCAAAAAGCCATAATAGCTGGTGTGCGCAGCACTAAAAATAATGCTGGTAATAATGATGCCAGCTGCTGCACTTTTTGTCCATTGCACCAAAATGTTTTGCATACCGCCTCTAAAAAAAGTTTCCTCAAAAATGGCGGGCGCAATTGCAATAACTAATAAAGTTGACAAATAATCACCAAAATTTTTCATAACGGCCATGCCTTTAACACCATCAGTGTAAGCCTTTTCCATAGCTTTAAAACTTACCTCCCATTTTTTGGGAATGGGTATAATTTGATTAAGCTCAGTTAAAGCGCCACTCAAAAACAATCCAACAAACACCATTGCAATAACCAAATACACCTGTTTCAAATTAATGGAACGATTGTAATGCATGTAATACAATGGCTTTTTGCTAATTAATAATGCCAAGAAAAAAGCCGGTAAAAAAAACATACAAAACGACATTACCAATTGAATAACCTTGGCCGTATTAGCATAAGCCGGCAGCAAAATATTGGTAGTCATTGTATCCAACGACTGATGCGTCATTAACATCCAAATTACAACAGCCAACATGCTACTAATAACAATACCTACACCGGCAAAGCCAATTAAAATAGCCATTTGTCCTAAATAAGATATACGGCTGCTGCGCATTACCGGGTCGGGAGTAGTAAATGCCTCAAAACTATTCTCTTCTGTATTGTAATTTTCAAACATAGTTACACTTTATTACTAAGGTTGTAAATTTGCACTTTGGTTGTTAAACAACCAATTAATTTTTAATGGAATGGTAAAAATAGGCAATATCAACTTACCCGAGTTTCCTTTGTTATTAGCACCCATGGAAGATGTCAGCGATCCTCCATTTAGAGCTGTATGCAAGGAAAACGGTGCTGATTTAATGTACACGGAATTTATTTCCAGTGAAGGTTTAATTCGCGATGCTATTAAAAGCAGAAGAAAATTAGACATTTTTGACTATGAGCGCCCCATAGGTATTCAAATTTTTGGTGGCGATGAAGAAGCATTGGCCTTAAGTGCAAAGATTGTTGAAGCCGTACAACCCGATTTAGTTGATATTAACTTTGGTTGCCCCGTTAAAAAAGTGGTAAGCAAGGGTGCCGGTGCCGGCGTATTAAAAGATATTGATTTGATGGTTCGTTTAACCGAATCAGTAGTTAAATCAACCCATTTACCCGTTACCGTAAAAACCCGTTTAGGTTGGGATGATCATTCAAAAAACATTGAAGAGGTAGCCGAGCGCTTACAAGATGTGGGCATTAAAGCACTTTCGATACACGGACGCACCAGAGCACAAATGTACAAAGGCGAGGCTGACTGGACATTGATTGCCAAAGTAAAAAACAATCCACGCATCCAAATTCCCATTTTTGGTAATGGCGATATTGACTCGCCTGAAAAAGCTTGGGAATACAAAAACAAATATGGTGTTGATGGCATTATGATTGGCCGTGCTGCTATTGGTTATCCTTGGATTTTTAGAGAGATTAAACATTATTTTACAACAAAAACCTTACTTCCTTCACCAACTATACGTGAACGGGTTGACGTATGTAAAAAACACCTGCTAAAATCCATTGAATGGAAAGGACCTATAGTTGGCATCAATGAAATGCGTCGTCATTATACCAATTATTTAAAAGGGTTACCCGGCATTAAAGAGTACCGCAACAAATTGGTTACTTTAAAAGAAACGGAAGAAATTCTTCAGGTACTTACAGAAATTGAACACCGTTATGAGGGTTATAATTTTGAACGCACCCCCATTGAATTAATGAACTACCACGAAAAGTGCCCCTTATAGTTTTCTTATGTAATCGACTGCAGCTACTTTGTGCAACTTTCGTTGCGTCGCACACTTGTACGTTCGGTACATTATGCAGCTGTATTTATTACAATGAAATAGCTGTTTTCATGGCATTGGACAATGGCGAAACAAACGATGAAAAATAATGCGTTAAAACACCCTTTTCATTCACCAAATATTTATTAAAATTCCAAACAGGTGGTTGTTGGTTCCATCCATTTTGTTGGGGTTGTGTTAACCATTGATAAACCGGATGTTGCATGGCCGAAGGCACAACAACTGTTTTTTGCATTAAAGGAAAATCAACACCATAATTAATGGAACAAAATGTTGCAATAGTGGCATTATCATCAGGTTCCTGCTCTTTAAAATCATTGGCAGGAAAAGCCAATATTTCCAATTCGGAATGATATAAGCTATATAATTTTTCTAATTCAGCATATTGTGCCGTAAACCCACAAAAGCTTGCCGTATTTACAATCAACACCTTTCTACCTTGCAATTGTTGAAACGAAAAATCGTTACCATTAAAAAGTGTAGCACTTAATTTATAAAAACTGACATAAGGTTCAACCAAACCTTGATTATAGATAATATTTTTTTTGTTGGGAAGTATTTTCCCCGTTTGCATAATAATGGGGTAAAACCACTTCAATATTGTTTGTCGCGTTTGCATAACGGCATTTTGAACAAATAACAAAACAATGGGTAATATGTTGCATCATCCAAAATGCTAATTAACGAATTAACCATTTAAACAGTTTTAACTTGCCGGTAAATGGTGGATATTTTATAGCAGGATCGAACCAAGCCGGTGTTTTAAAAACTGCTTTCGGATGTGTAAAAGTTTCAAAAGAATATTGACCATGGTACTGTCCAATGCCACTATTACCTCTACCACCAAAAGGTAAATTTGGATTGGTTAAATGCCAACTACAATTATTAATACATGCCCCACCCGAAGACACTTCAGCTAACCATGCTTCGGCCAGGTCATTACTTTGCGTAAAAACATAAAATGCTAACGGATTTGGATTGACGGAAATAATCTGTTTGGCATCCTCTTTATTTTCATAGGGCAAAATAGGCAATACAGGACCAAAAATTTCTTCATGCATAACAGGAACATTGGTATCATTAATACCTAATAAAGTAGGTGCAATAAACAAATGTTCTTTATTTGCACTTCCGCCAAATAAAACTGTTCCTTGCTGCAAATACCCTACCACTCTATTCCATTGCTTTTCATTAATCATTTTACCATAATTGTCGCTTTGAGAAGCATCTTCACCAAAAAAACGCACTAACACCTGCTTCATCTCTTCTACAAATTCATGATAAACAGAACGATGCACCAAAACATAATCGGGTGTTACGCACATTTGCCCACAATTTGAAAACTTGGTAACGGCAATACGCTTTGCAGCAACGGGTATATTAGCATCGGCAGCTATTACACAGGGGCTTTTACCACCCAGCTCTAACGTAACAGGAATTAATTTTTCGGCAGCCTGCCGGTAAATAATTTTCCCCACAGCCGTACTTCCGGTATAAAACACATAATCAAAAGTAAATTGTTGCATTAATGCAGTAACTACTTCAGCACCATTTCCCTGTACACAATAAACATAATTGGCGGGAAATGTTTCTTCTATCATTTTTTGAATAACCTGCGCAGTTGCATCAGCAAATTCACTAGGTTTTACCACACAAACATTTCCGGCAGCAATAGCGCCAACCAAAGGACTCAATAATAATTGTACAGGATAATTCCATGGCGCAATAATGAAAACAACGCCCCAAGGCTCTGCATACACTTTGCTTACCGAAGGCATATTCGCTAAGTTGGTTGCTTTTTTTTGTGGTTGCATCCACTTTTTCAGGTGCTTGAGTGTATGATTAATTTCTGCTACTACCATTCCCATTTCAGTTACCCACGATTCTTCTTTACTTTTTTTCAAATCAACAGCAAGCGCTTCATACAAAGCTTGTTCATATTTTAAAATTGCAGCCTTTAAATGCTGCAATTGTTGCACTCTAAAAGCATAACCCCGTGTAATACCGCTTTCATAATTTATTTTTAATTGTTGCAGCATCGGTAAATATTCAGATTGCATACAAATAATTTTTGGAAAAAGATAAGCAAAATTTATTAATCAATCACTTCACTAATATCAACAAAAAAGGCCGCCGCAAAATGCAGCAGGCCCTATCTAACAAAACGACTGCCAGAAAAAAAGTTATTGTTTATACACAAACGAAGCAGTATTTACCTCATCACTATTGGTTCCAATCATTACCAAAAATTGGCCCGGTTCAGCCACTAATTTCAATTGATTGTTGTAAAACTTCAGCATTTCTGCATCAATAGTAAAATCTACTGTTTTCGATTCTCCTTTTTTCAAAAATATTTTTTGAAAACCCTTTAACATTTTCACAGGGCGACTAATAGAAGCAACTTCATCGCGCAAGTATAACTGCACAACTTCTTCCCCATCATAATTGCCGGTATTTGTTACCTTAACAGTGGCATGAATAGATTTACCGTTGGTTAAAATGGTATCAGATAACTGAACGGGGGAATAATTAAAGCTTGTATAACTTAATCCAAATCCAAATGGGAAAAGAGGCGCGTTAGGAATATCTAAATAATCAGACTTAAATTTAGTTGGTCCACCCAACACATAAGGTCTTCCTGTATTCAAATGGTTATAATACACGGGAATTTGCCCAACACTATATGGGAAAGATGCAGTTAACTTACCGGAAGGATTTTCATTACCAAATAATACATCTGCAATACCATTTCCCGCTTCTGTACCACCAAACCAAACATCTAATATGGCAGTAGCCATTGCACGCTCTTTTACTAACGTTAAGGGCCTGCCGTTGAATAAAACAATTACAACCGGCTTGCCTGTTTTAACCAACGCAGCCAAAAGCCGTTGTTGACTTTCAGGCAAACCAATGTCGGCCCTACTGGATGATTCACCACTCATATCGGCTGCTTCACCCAAAGCAGCTACAATTACATCGGCATTTTGAGCAGTTGCAATTGCCTCTTGCAACATCTCATCAGGCGATTGAGGACCCATATCTATTTCCGTACCAAAAACATTTACTTTTTTATTAAATACCGTATCATCAGAAATATTAGCGCCTTTTGCATATACAATCTTTACCGAATTTCCCGCTACTGCTTCAATACCTTCTTTTAAGGTAACAGCCTTCTGCCAATCGCCGGCAACACTCCATGTTCCCAACATATTACGACGACTATCCGCTAATGGACCAATCAGTGCAATGGTTCCTTTTCTTTGTAACGGTAATACATTGTTGTTATTCTTTAATAACACGCATGCCTTTGCAGCAGCTTTACGTGATAGAGCTAAGTTATCCGGTGATAAAATTACGGACGCTCTTGATGCCGAAACATTCCGATAAGGATTACTAAATAATCCTAATTTATATTTTGCTTCCAAAACACGTCGGCAAGCATTATTAATATCATTTAGTGTTATTTTTCCTTCTTGCAACGATTTTTTTAATGTAGTTAAAAAACCTTCGCCTACCATATCCATATCTAATCCTGCTTTTAAGGCCAATGCAGATACTTGTTGCAAATCGCCTAATCCATGCTCTTGCATTTCATTAACAGAGGTATAATCGCTTACAACAAAACCATTAAACTTCCATTGATTACGCAATAAATCTGTTAATAACCAATGGTTACCCGTTGCCGGAATATCATCAACCACATTAAAAGAACTCATTACACTGCCCACGCCGGCATCTACTGCTGCTTTATAAGGTGGTAAATATTCATTGTACATTCTAATTTTACTCATGTCCACCGTGTTGTAATCGCGGCCACCTTCTGCAGCCCCATACAACGCAAAGTGTTTTACACAAGCCATAACGGTATTGTCTTTACGAAGATCATTCATTTGATATCCACGCACCATGGCACCGGCAATGGCACTACCTAAAAATGGATCTTCACCTGCGCCTTCAGCTATGCGCCCCCATCTGGGATCGCGACAGATATCTACCATAGGTGAAAAAGCCCAACTTAATCCATCGGCAGTGGCTTCTTCCGCTGCTGCACGAGCCGTTTGTTTAATTAAAGCAGTATCCCAACTGCAAGCTAACCCCAAAGGAATAGGGAAAGTAGTTTTATGACCATGAATGACATCTGACCCAAAAATTAAAGGAATGTGTAAACGAGAATGTTCAACGGCCAACTTTTGAGCTTGTAATACTTTGTCTGCACCAATTACACCAAACAAGCCGCCCACCTGACCATTTTTAATTTTAGCCTCAACATCTGTACTTACTACTGCACCGGTAGGAATTCCTCCACCCGGGGTTAATAAATTCAATTGTCCAATTTTTTCGTCTAACGTCATTTTCTGCATTAAACCATCAATGAATTGTTTCATGGCATTATTGGCACCCGTTTGTGCTTCAGCAGTAAAATGAAGTAGCAATGCGGCCAGTAAAATGAAATGTAATTTTTTCATACTGATTATTTATAGGGGTTTAAAATTATTCGACCAATGTTGGTGTTGTGCGCTTTGAAATTCCATTTTCATTAATGGCTTCAATAGCAAAATAATAAGGCTTTTCTTTATCCATTCCCTTATACCAATATTCATTTTGGTTATAAACCATTATGCTATTGTATAATTTATCGGGTGCTGTACCAAAGTAAATATTGTAAGCAAATGCATTGTCAACCACTTGCCATTTCAACCAAGCACTTCGTTTATCTTTCTCTGTTCGCAAAACCAAAAAATTTTTTACGGTATCGGGCAATGAAGCATTCCCTTTTCCAAACACCCTTAACCCACTTATAGCAAATTTTCCTGTAGGCATGTGAATGTTTTCTAACTTAATATAACGGGTAACAATTGGCGTTGACAGTTCAACATATTCATGTGGAATATCGGTTTTGTTATTTGATTTATCAATGAGGACACGCCAGTTTTTCCCATCGGTTGACTCATACAGCTTGTATTGATGGTAAGTGCCCAATTGTTTACCTAAGAATGAACTATCAACATCTTGATCGGCATAATTAATTTGAATGGCATGTACGGTATCAAGGCCACCTAAATCGGTTTGAATCCATTCGCCTTTATTACCGGTTAAAGCACTCCAATATGTTTTTATATTTTCATCTACTGCATTATTGGGTTCAAAACCACCAAGCGTTGATGATACTTGTACGGGCTTATTATAATTCAAGAGCATCCAACCCACAAATCCGCTACCGTTAAGTGTTGCATGATTATTCGTTTTTAAATATTGTGGTAAATAATGCGGATAATCGCCATATGAAGTATTGCAGTACATTACATTATCGGCATCGAAACCGGCAGGCCATATTCCTAATCTTCTTTCAAAATTGTTTTTTACACTAATAACCATGGTGGAAATATGCCACCAATTATTCCATGCATCCTGAAATGTACTGCCATGACCGGCACCACGAGCAAAACCTCCCGGTTTAAATGATAGTGGATCTGATTGCGGGGTAAAAGGCCCTAATGGGTTTTCGCCCACCACTACTCCATCGGCATAGCCACTCATTTCAGTTCCCGGTGCACCATATTGCAAATAGTACTTATTGTTATGCTTTGTCATCCAGGCCCCTTCAATAAAAGGATCTAAAAAGGTGTTGTCCATGTATTCGCCGAAACGTTGCCAGCCGTAACGCCAGGGTTCTAATAAATACATTTCTTTACGAGTGCCGATAGGCTGTAAGGTTTTTCTATTAAGCTCAATGCCATATAACGGATAGCGATTGCTGCTACCGTTATACATATATAATTTCCCGTCGGTATCTAAAAAAAAGTCAGGATCCCAACCACCTATTGCAAAAGAATCTACCCAAGGTTTCCATTCGTTTGCTTTAGGATTTGTGCTCATCCAAACGGTAAAATTTGTTGTGTAAGTAGAACCAAAAACAATCATTGTATCACTTAATACGGCAACAGCAGGGGCACATAATTCATCATATCCGGCATTCCATGGACGTAAAAATTTACGAGATACAAAGTTCCAATGTAACATATCATTACTCCACCAATAGCCCCATTGATTGGTTGAAAACAAATAATAATCATTTTTGTAACGAACCATTACAGGATCGGCTGTTGCTCTATGTCGCCCGGCTTCACTAAAATTGGGAATGGGGGTATAACCATAATCAATATTAATGGGATTGCAATAAGTTTTTTGTTGGGCGTAAACAGAGATAGTAGAGCCAATGGTTACCATAGCAAAGAATAATAGCATTCTCCGTTTCATGTTAATCATTTTTTTTGTTAAACCATGGACTTTCAAAGCCAAGCTTTTGCAAGCCATTTTGAACTTCTTTGCAACTCATGAATAATTTCCAAAGCAATCCGGTTCTATAATTTTCAATCATTACAACAATGGGTCCTTCATCTATGGCTAAGTAGGAAGAGGCATACCAATTTTTACTTAAATTAAATGCATCTTTAAAACCGTATGGCCCCCATAATTTGTTACCAAGACTATCATAAAAGAAACGTAAAGCCTTCATTGAATATTCCGGCGTATATGGAAAGGCCGATAATGCAGCAGTGGGGGCTATTGTACCATTATCATTGGTAGGCGAAAAGGCATTATAACCGTCATACGTATCACAAGCTGTTAAACCCCAACAATTAGGTCCATAACCTTTATACTGCTTGGGATTTTGCACGCAATATGCATGATTAATAAGTGTATGATTTTGATTCTGTTCCCAATAATTTGCATAACGATCTTTTAATCCACGAGGATCAAGGCCAAGAAAAGAATATTGAGAAAAAAACAAGGGACCTCCGCCATCAAATCCCAACGGCAAGGTAATACCGTAGAACTGTTTACCATTTTTAAAAAAGTCGCTTTGTACCCATCCTTGGTGGTAAACATCTGCAGAAACCGGATAACGTGTACCCGATGCTGCTAATACATAAGTAATCAGGCATTCATTAAATCCACGAATAGGGAAATTCATAGCCCATCCATTATTTGGACTCCAATGCCAGTATAAAATAGTTTGTCCATCTTTTGTGAACCAATTCCATTCAATGTCATTCCATAACCAATTTATTCTGTTCCTGATTTCTGTTTCAACTTTATTGGGCGCATTAAAATATTGTCGGGCACATAATAAGCCTTGAAATAAGTATGATGTTTCTACTAAATCGGCACCATCATCTTTTCTACTGAAAGGAATAGTAACACCGGTACTTCCGTTTAACCAATGCGGGAATACACCATGATAAGAATTAGCCTTGGATAAAAAACGGACCATTTTTAATAATCGGGCAGCAATTGTATCACGAGGCAACCATTTTCTATCTGCTGCTACAATCATAGCCATAATGCCAAAACCCGTTCCACCGGTAGTTACTACTTCATCACCATAATCATATGCTACATTGCTGCGTTCACGGGCCATGCCGCTTACGGGATGCGCAAAATCCCAGAAATACTGAAAAGTTTGTCGTTGTACCATTTCCACCAAAGCACTATCTGATAATTTAGGTAAGTTGTTCAACTTTTGTGTAAATGCATTGACCGTTAGCAAACAAACAGCTGATAATATCAATAATTGTTTTTTCATATTAAAATAATGTTTTTATAAATAAGGAGCTGTAAATCCTAAATTGCGCATGCCCTGTTGAACTTCAGGACAAGAAGTAAACAAGTTCCATAATAAACCGGAACGATAATTTTCAATCATAACAATTTCCGGACCTTGATCTATTGCCAAATAACTGGTTGCAAACCAAATATTGGTTAAATTAAAAGCATCGGTAAAACCATATTGCCCCCAAATTTTATCACCCAGCTTATAATAAAAGAATCGGATAGCATTCATTGATTCCGTAGGTGTGTAAGGCAAAGAAGCAATAGCAGCTGTAGGACTAATTACACCTAAATCGTTGGTAGGTGAATGAGCTGAATACCCGGAAATATTATCATCGCTGGCGGTAAGCCCCCAACAAGCTGAGCTATATCCATTATATCCACCCGGATTCGCAACACAATATGCATAATTGATTTTAGCGTGGGCTGTATTTTGTGTTAAATAGTTGGCATAAGCATCGCTTAAACCATTTGGATTGATTCCCAAGAAAGAATAATGTGCAAAGAACAAAGGCCCGCCTAATGTAGGACCTAACGGTAGCACATTGCCGTAATAGGTATTCCCATTTTTCATTCCCCCGTTTGAAGCCCATCCGTTTGAATAAACAGATTGATTAATAGGATAAGTGGCAGATGAAGCAGCCAAAACATAAGTTATCAATGCTTCATCCCAACCTTTAATAGGCATATTAATGGCCCAATTGTAATTGGGACTCCAATGCCAATACAACACTTGCTGATTATTTTGTGTAAACCAAGTCCATTCTACACCATTCCATAATGTGTTGATATTATTTCTGAGTGTAACCTCAGCTGAAGTTGTTCCATTAAAATATTGGCGAGCACACAATAAGCCTTGCATTAAAAAAGATGTTTCTACTAAATCCGCCCCATTATCCTGTGTACTAAATGGAACGGTAGCACCGGTAGTACCATTTATCCAATGTGAAAAAGCGCCATGATATCGGGTGCAATTATTGGTAAGAAAATTAACAATTGTATTAATTCTGTTTAATCCATCGGTACGCGAAATAAATCCTCTGTTAATACCTACCAATATGCTCATTATACCAAAACCCGTTCCACCGGTGGTAACCACATCGCCCGATGTATTTCTTTCACGAGCCATACCACTTACCGGATGACCAAAATCCCAAAAATATTTGAAGGTTTGCTGCTGTATTAGTGTTAACAAGGCTGTATCAGAAATTTGAGGAAATTTATCGGTTGAATCAATACTGGTTGTTAATTTAATTGCAATTGCAGATTGTAAGTTTCCGCCGGCTTTTGATTGCAATGCGGTAGAAACATTTAGTGTGTATAACGTTATGGGATTGATGTTATTGACAGGTTGAATTAAAACAGCACTATCATTGTTTTGTAATGATGTATTGATGGGTATTACTACACCACTGCTACCAATTAATTGAATACTATTACTCAATGAACCGGCATTTAAAGATGTAGTAAAAGTTAAAAGAATATTTGGCTTAAAATTTACATTATAGTAAGTAAATCCGTTGTACGTTCCATTTACTTTTAAACTATTTAAGCTAAAAGAAGGTGCCGTTGGTGGTGTAGGCGGCGGCGGGGGTGCACTATTTTTTTTACAAGCAAATGTAATTGCCAATAAAAAGAACAGGCATAAATTGAACATTTTACGCATATAACCAAATTTTGAGAATTTGGAAAAAGTGCACCCTTCTGCCAGTTCAACTGACTTAAGGATGCACTTGTGTATGATTTAAGAGCTACAATCCTACTTTCCAAGATTCTGTAACTGATATAAAGCCTTTACATCTGCCGCAGCGAGTGGTGCATTGTAAATACGCACTTCATCCATGGCACCGGGCATATAACTGGCCCAACTTTGAGGACCACCTGCAGTACCTAATGAAGGTGTTGTATTGAACTGCATGGTTCCAAAAATTAAAGCAGAGGCATTTTGAAAAGTTAAAGGACCATTTCCTGCCTTCACAGTAGTATTAATAGAACTTCCGTTTACATAAGTAACAAAAGTAGAAGTAGTTGCATCATAGGTTAAAACTATGTGCGTCCATTTATTCCAAACATTACCAATGGCAAAACTGCCCAACCATTGATCATTATCAGTTGTAGATGTTATCCAGTTTTCAATATGCGCTTTTAAATTAGCGTTTGTTGAGGTACTGCCATTTTCAAAGAAAATATCCAAGTTCCCCCAAAAATCTTGTGTATTCGACAAACAAACCAAACCAAAAGTACCATTGGTGTTTTGTGGGGAATTTACCCAAAATGAAATGGTAAAACTTTTTAGTCCTACTACTGCACTACTTGGTGTGGTTATGAAATAACCATTATTAGCACCTTGCAATGCATTACCTTTTATACCGGTAGTAAACGAGGTTCCAACACCCGTTCCGTTGGTACTTGAAACACTGTCAATAAGTGAATTTTCAAAGCCCCAATAACCTACCAAATTACTTGCAGCAATATCGCGTGAAGATGCATAGCCGCCAAATGTTTGAGCGGGTGCATAGCTGGCAGGATTGAATGATTTTTGACATGAAGTGAATCCAAATGCCAAAACAACCAATGCAGCTATATATGTTGAAATGCTGTATTTTTTATGAAGTTTCATAACATTTTTTTTAAGAATGATAAAAATTAGTATCCTGGATTTTGAACCAATACACCACCACTAATATCAATTTGATTTTGTGGAATAGGCCAAACTTCATTTTTACCGGCTTTCCAGCCCAAAGGTCCAAAAACAGTTGCAGCGCGGCCTTGACGAATTACATCGAAATAACGATCAAATTCCATAGCTAATTCAACCCTTCTTTCATGCCAAATTGCATTTCTTAAAGCATTTTGGTCAGTTGTAGTAACGGGTGGCAAATCAATGGAAGGATTAGCACTTTGTGCTCTTGCACGTGCACGTACCTGTTCTAATGAAGCCAAAGCAGCTGAGGTATTGCCTAATTCATTATTTGCTTCTGCATTCATTAATAAAACTTCTGCATAACGAATTACGCGAACGTTTTGATCTGCTCCCTGATTATCAACCAAAGCCAAAGCAAATGGCACATAAGCTTTCATGTTATACATGGAAGGTGCACCTGCTTGCGGCAAGGGAACTACGTCACCATCAGGAGTAGTAGTGCCTGCAAACATGATTGTAGCATTCAAACGTGGATCGCCCGGTTCAAATTCATTAACCAAACTTTGTGTTGGCACATTAAATCCCCATCCTGCATTGGCATCTCTATTCCCTTGAACTTGTGAATACTGACTATTGGAAAGACCTCCATTGCCGGCCACATAATTACACTGAATTTCAAAAATTGATTCAGAACAATTTTCATTGGGAATTCTAAACATTTGATAATAATTGGGGAAAAGAGAATAAACACCGGAAGCTATTATCTGATCTGTGTATGTTTTTACATCACTCCATTTTTTCTGATACATTGCCACTTTTGCATGTAAGGCCAAAGCTGCGCCTTTTGTTGCCCTACCAATATCTGCAGGACCATAAGTTGCGGGCAAAACATTGGCAGCATCAGTTAAATCTTGTTCAATAGCTGCATATACATCGGCCGGTTTACTTTGCACCGGGTTTAATTGAGCAGCAGTTGTGGGCACATGTAACACTAATGGAATATTACCAAAAGCGCGTACTAACCTAAAATAAGAGTAAGCTCTTACAAATTTTGCTTCAGCTAAATAGCGCGCTTTCAATGAAGCATCCATATTAATGTTGGGCACATTATCCAATACCTGATTACATAAATTAATGTTTTGGTATTGTCCGGTCCAAAAACCATCTAATTGTCCATCAGTTGCAGTTACAGTAAAATTATCGTAAGCATTGATAAAAGTTGCATCACTGGGTACACTTCCCTTAACTGCATCATCTGACCCCACACTTTCAATGCAAATGGGTGCAAATGCCACGTTATTCCAACTACGTAAATTGGCATAAATTGCATTAACTGCATTGGTTGCATCGGTTGAAGTTTTCCAAATTTGTGTGGCCGGCTGCTGCCCTTGTACAGGCACATCTAAAAATGATTTAGAACAACCGGAAGCAATAATTACTACCGACAAACCCATTACAGATGGTTTAATTATCCGATTGAACCAATTTATTTTGAATATATTTTTCATAACACTTTGCTTTAATGAGTTTAGAATGAAAGATTAACACCAAAATTGTAAATGGCAGATAACGGATAGGTATTGTTGTCGATACCAATATTGCCCGGACTACCACCCACTTCAGGAGAAAATCCTTTGTACTTAAAGAAGTTAAATGCATTTTGTGCATTTAAGTAAAGCCGCAAAGATTGAATACCCATGTGTTGTAAACGAGCATTAGGTAATGTATAACCTAACTGCATATTTCTAATTCTGAAATAACTTCCGCTTTCCACGTACCATGAGTTAGGCCAATAATTAGTTCCACCGCCAATATTTACAGAAGGATAAGTATTAGAAGTGCCTGCACCATGCCAACGATTGTTGTAAAAATCTAAAGTCCAGTTTTCAGCACCATAACGTAATCCTTTATTAGCATTGTAAACATCTACACCGGCTACACCTTGAAAGTCTAGAGACAAATCAAATTGCTTATAAGAAAAATAGGTACTGATTCCATAAATATATTTTGGGTTGGGGTTTCCTAATACAACCCTGTCATTAGCTGAAATAGGACCTACTCCTGTAGTGCTGGCATATTTAAAATCACCGGGCTGTGCATTCGGTTGGAATAAATTGCCTGATTTATCTTTATAATTGGCAACATCAGCAGCAGATTGGAATATGCCAATTACTTTATATCCATAAAAAACACCAATGGGTTGTCCTACTGTAGTTAAAGTAGTGAATTGCCCACCGGTAGCACCGGAACCGCCATCGTAAATTTTCTGTCCACCGGCACTATTGCTAAGGAACTCATTTTGGTTATAAGAAATATTTCCGCTGATAGAATAACTGAAATCTTTACTAATATTATCATGCCAGTTCAATGATAATTCAAAACCTCTGTTTTGAGCATCACCTACATTAGTGGTAATGAACTGATTAGCCAAACCTGCAGAACCCGGCAGGTAAACATTCATAATAATATCCTGCGTTTTTTTGTTATACAAGTCTCCTTCAATAGTTAATTTGCTGTTTAACACTGTAGCCTCAAAACCAATGTCTGTGCCTACGCTTTTTTCCCATTTCAATGGTGGTGGGGGTATTGATGCAACACTTACACCTTGAGATACAATACCTGTATTGCCATAAATTACACTATATGCTCCACCTGATACTGTTTGTTGTGTGCTAACAAATGTGGGCACACCGGCATTACCAACCTTACCCCAGCTACCTCTAATTTTCAATGAATTAAAAATATGCTGATTGCGCATAAAGTTTTCTTGTGTAACAACCCAAGCAGCACCTACAGATGGGAAATACCCCCATCTATCGCTTCCGGTAAATTTAGAAGAACCATCTGCACGCATGGTGGCATTCAACATATACTTATTTTTGAAAGAATAGTTAATACGACCAAAATAAGAAGAGATGGTTGACTGCAACGGGTATTGCTGATTGTAACTGTTATCAACATCATTTACGTAAGGATTATTTCCTAAACCTAAAAACCAGTTGCCGGTAGTTACATTTGGAACGTTTTGTGCTGATGCAGAAATGAAATTATAATTATTCCATTCAGCATGTTGACCGGCCAAAATGGTTACTCGGTGATTGGTAGCAAAAGTGTTGGTATAAGTAAGGGTATTTTCTGCAATCCATGAACGATTTTCACCACGAGAAATACTAAGACTACTTACTGCATTTTGCTGAGTAGAAGTTGCTTTATATACAGGAACATAATTTTTAGATTCTGATTCACCATACACACCACTAATAGTAGTTTTAAAATCAAAGTGTCTTAAAAAGCGAACATCTACATATGCATTACCTGTAAAATTATAACCACGACTCATGGAATTATTATAATCTAAAGTAGCTTGTGGATTGCTAACTGCTGAACCTAAACCATAATAACCCGGATCGCCGTAAGTAACACCATCAGCAAATTTTACGGGTAATACGGGAGGGGCCGCATATAAAGCATGCCAAATACCGCCGGGCGCATTATGTGAATTGTTGAAATTACCAATTACAGTATAGCCTGCCTTAATGTTTTTATTAATCTGCATATCGTTACTTAAGTTAGCAGTGTAACGAGTGTAATCGTTAGTTTTTAAAATACCCTGCTGTGATAAGTAACCCAATGAAAAATTATAAGTATTTTTTTCTGAACCACCTGTAACAGATACCTGATGGTTTGTAATAATGGCATTACGTAATACTTGATCGAACCAATTGGTACCTGTACCGAATTTTGAAGAATCTAAAAAGTTTGTTCCACCGGTCATTCTGGCTAACTCATTAAATAAAACTGCATATTGATATGCATTAGCCATGGGTACCTGGTTGGTTGCTTTTTGATAACCAACATAACCATTATAATTGACTACTGTTTTCCTGTCGGCTGCACCCTTTTTAGTAGTAATTATTACCACACCATTAGCCCCTTTAATACCATAAATTGCTTCACTTGATGCATCTTTTAAAATGCTAATACTTTGAATATCGGCAGGATTTAAAAAGTTAACATCATTTAACCATACACCATCTACAACATATAATGGACCAGTGTTTGACCAATAGGTACCCAACCCGCGTATATTGATTTGAGGTGCAGAACCGGGAGTACCATTATTGGTAATTTGTACCCCTGCAACTTTACCTTGTAAAGCACTAATAGGATTTACTGAAGCTTGCTTTGATATTTCAGAACCCTTAATGGTTGCAATGGCACCCGTAACATCTTGCTTTCTTTGTGTACCATAACCAATTACAACCACCTGATCTAATTGTTTTTCAGATGATTGAAGTGTTACATTAATTACGTTTTGGTTATTTACATGTACTTCTTGTGTAGTATGTCCAACAAATGAAATAACCAATACAGCATTAGGTGAAACATTCAATGAATAGTTACCATCATTATCGGTAACAGTACCACGAGAAGTACCTTTAATGGCAATACTTACACCGCTTAACGGTTCCCCCTTTTCGTTTACTATTTTCCCTGTAATTCTAATATCCTGTTCTTCCGGATTAACAGAACGAATAGCAATTAAATTATCACTTAAAATTTTGTAGGTTAAACTGGTACCTGCAAAAAGTTGATTTAAAACAGTTTCAATGTTAGCATTGGTTACATCAACATTTACCTTTTCTTTTAAATCTTTAAGGCGGCTATTGAATAAAAACCTAAATGAACCTTGTTGTTCAATATTACCCAACACTTTGGCTATTTCTGTTTTAGACATTTTTACAGAAACAGTTTGTGCATGTGTACCTGCTGTTGCATTAAAAATGCATAAAATACTAAGTAGTAGTGTTAGTTTCATATAGATTAATGGCTTTAAGGGAATATGCAATTTCCCTGTAAGAGCAATCGATTTTTTCATACATTAGTGTTTGAATAGTGAATAATGCTGAGATTTCTGCCATTCAAAGCAGTTTTCTAGTGTTTTCCGGCGGGGAATGTTGCAGCATTTCCCGCTTTTTTTTATGATGGTATTTATTTATCCTGAATTAAAGCATTGCATAGACAGTCGTTTTAAGTTTGAATTAATAAATGGTTACCGTTTTATCTTTTATATCGTAATGAAAATTGGTAGAAAACTTTAAGGCATCCAATGCTTGAGTAAGTGTTTCATTCACAAATGACCCATTCAAGCGAATATCTTTATATTTATTATTTTTAAATACAATTTGTACATCATACCAGCGTTCTAACTGATGGGCAACTTCTTCAAAATTTTCATCGGTAAAACATAGCCTGTTTTTTGTCCAGGCAGTTTCAATTTTTATGGAATCATTTGATTGAAGGGGGGTTAGATTCTTAATAGCAACAATATTATCATCTAAATTTTTTGAAATTGCAGGTACTTGCTTCTGAACATTTAATGAATCAATCGTATTGGTATTTAAAACAACTAATTTTTCATTGGGCTTTAAAAAATATTTTTCGTCGGGTCGGCTATGCAGCGTAACCTGCACCAAGCCACGTACCAAGCTTGTTTCAATTGTTTTATCATTAGGATAAGAACGCACATTGAACTGCGTTCCCAATACTTTAATATCAAGTAATTTGGTATGAATAACAAAGGGCTTTGCAGGGTTTTTTGTAACGTCAAAAAAAGCTTCACCATTCAAATACACTTCCCGCAGGGTATTCCCAAAACTTTTGTAATACCATAATTTGGTATCTGCATTTAACCAAACCACGGAACCATCGGGCAATACAATTTTTGTTTTTGAAGCATTTTTGGTAACAATTTCATTGGGTAATTCAACTGCTTTTACCAAATTACCAGACACCTGATTGGTTTTTGATAGGGGGGTATGTAAAAAAAACCAACTAAGCAATATTATTATAGCAACTAAAGGCAAAGCGGTCGCAAACAATAGTTTTTTGATTTTTTTGGTATGAACTTTACCTGTGTTATCTGGCACTTCCAAAAAAAGATCTGGCTGATGTGGAGTACCCATTATTAAGCCTTGTTCTTGCATGCGCTTCAAATGCAATAAATACGTAGCATCTAAAAACTCAATATCAATATCGGGATTGGTATTCCAATGTTCTTCAATAGTGTGGGCAATTGAAGCGGTAGCCTCATCATTTTTTAATAATGCGCTCAATTCATCTAACTCGGCCTGGGTAGCTTCATTAGATAATTTTCGAGCCAACAATTGCCATATGCGGTCATTTTTCAACATAGCAAGCTATAACATTAACAATAAGAGTTGTTAAAAAGAAAAATCCCCTAAAGTGGTTGCAATTATTTTTTTTGTTTGCGAGGAAGTGATAATTTCTCGGCCAATTTTTTTAGTGCAATGGCCAGCTGATTGTCAATAGTTTTTACACTAATTTGTAAAAGAGAAGCAATATCCCGATACTTTAATCGGTCTTCTTTGGCCAACTTATAAATTAATTTACACTGTGGTGGTAATTGCTGAACCGCCTCATTAATTTGGCGAGATGTTTCACTGAGTTGTATGGTTTCATCGGGCTGCAAATAATCAGAAATGAGTTCAATTTGCAGATCTTGAATGGATGCGTTTTTATTGGTTTTCTTTTCCTGCTGTAATTTTTTTAAAGCGCCATTTCTTACGCTTACAAATAAATACAATTTTAAATTCTCAATCTCCATTAAAGTGGCTCGCTTTTTCCAAACTTCAATTAACACATCCGAAACAACTTCTTCAGCCAATTGCCGCGAATGTAATATGGCAAAAGCATGGTTTTGTAAGGAAGGGAAAACGCAATAAAACAATTTTTTATAAGCTACTTCATCCTCATACGAAGCAATTTGATACTGCAATTCTGCAATATTACAATTTAGTATATGAGCATCGTTAGCCAACTTTCAGCAGATTTACTATTCAAAGTTAATTCGTGCAAAATGAAATTTACAACATTTTGCACGAATTTATTTTTTAGAAATTTTCTCTCTTGTTTTATTGAATAGTATAAACGTTGTTAGTTCTGTTTAAATCAGGCAACCAATTTTTAGGATCGATAGTAACTTTTTTAACGGGTGCATTCGTAGCCAAATGAATAGTATGAACATTCCCCTGCAACCAAGTTTCAACCGGAAGTTGTAGTTGCATGGTTGTTCCATTAGCGTATGTTACTTCAATAGGAATAGGCATTACCATGGGTTGTAAATTTTCTAAAGTAACATCAATACCATTCATAGGGTTTTGGTGGGTATATTCTACTTTTTGAATAGACTGATCGAGCGGCTTGTTTTCAAAAAACCATTCGCGCCAAAACCACCATAAATCTTCGCCGGCTTGGTTATCAATGGTATTAAAGAAGTCGAATGTTGCGGGATGTTTATATGCCCATTGATGTATATAATATTTAAATGCCGCATCAAAACGTTCATGACCTAAAATTACTTCACGAAGCAACACCAGTCCGTACGCGGGTTTGAAATAAACCATGGGATGACGGTACTTCTCAGGAAAACCATCTGCACGGGTCATAATTACAGGTGCGTGAGGATCTGATAAATAAGGAACCATTTCATCAGCAGGATTACCACCACCGGGTGCATATTCCCCATCACGTTTTGGTGCATATTCTCCATTATTAAACACATCGCTTGCATACACATCAATAAAGGTGTTGAATCCTTCATCCATCCATGCATATCTACGTTCATCAGAACCTACAATCATTGGAAACCAGTTATGACCAATTTCATGTGCGGTTACCCAGTATAGTTCCTTGCCTTTATCGGTAATACCATCAAACACAATGCCCGGATATTCCATTCCTCCGGCAATACCAGCCTCGTTGATTGCCACCGGATAAGGATATTCAAACCACTTTTCAGAAAAATATTCAATAGATTTTTTTAAATATTCGGTAGCACGTCCCCAAGCACTATCACCCATGCTTTCTACCGGATAAACAGACATGGCCATACATTTTTTGCCACTGGGCAAATTAACTTTTGCGGCATCCCACAAATAAGCCTTCGATGCGCCAAAAGCTACATCGCGGGTATTCATCATTTTAAAATGCCATGTTTTAGTTCCTTGTAATGGTTTTTGTTGTTGCACTTCAGCTAAAGTTCTAATCCAAACAGTTGTATTGCTTTTAGCAGCTTCAGCAAGGCGATTCCGTTGTTGTGCTGTTAATACTTCGTCAGGATTTTGCAGTTCTCCACTTCCGGCCACAATCATACCGGCAGGTACGGTTATGCTATAATCATAATCACCATAATCACAATAAAATTCGCCACTACCTAAAAAAGGTAATGTACTCCATCCTTCTAAATCGTCGTACACACACATGCGGGGGTACCATTGTGCTATTTCAAAAATTTTACCGTAGTTGGTCTTTACATAATCTGTTCTTCCACCAAATTCACCCGGCACCTGGTAATGATATTGAATGTGAATGTTTATTTTATCGCCTTTAGCTTTTAAGGCCTCAGGTAGTTGAATTTGCATACGTGTATCATTAATAAGATATTTGGCAGGCAACAACTTGCCATTTACTTCAATTTGAACAGAGGCTAATTGGAAGCCTTGGGTAGATTGATTACGATAACGGTTGGTATAGTATTGCGAACGAGCAGTTGGTAAATAAGTGTTTTGATCCATTTGCAGCCAGAGTACATTTAATGCATCGGGACTATTGTTAGTGTATGTAATTACTTCATTTGCAGTTAGGACGTTTTTGATGGTATCGAGAGTTGCATTAATTACATAATCGCTTTTGTTTTGCCAATAATTAGCCGCCGGCGAACCGTTGGCAGAACGATACACACTTCCATTTCCTTGATAGTTAAAAGGTGCAAAAGCAGGCCAATTACCATTTTGAGCATTGGTTTGCGCATTGGCTAAGCACAAAAAAAACATTCCTACAATCTGTACAAAGTAATTTTTTTTCATATGATTTTTAAAAACTTTATGGAAATATCAACGATAAAGGGGTTAAAATTAATTAGATTAGCTTGAACTGTTTACTTAAAAAGTTATGAATGGCAGGCTTCAGCTGCTTAATACGAATCAAAATTGAGCTTACGTTTTTCTTGTATTGATTTATTCCCCTGTAAGGCTTACCTTTGCCCGATAACCATTTTGCATGACTATACACCACGAAGGTTACAGAACCATAGGAATAGCCAGTTTATTATTCGGTTTAATTAACATTTTATCATTCACCTTTTTAAGTGGCCATGTTTTATGGCTTTCGATTGTTATTTTTATTATAACACTTGCATTACTATTATTCATAATATCATTTTTCAGAGTTCCCAACCGCATATTAACCATAAAAGAAAATGCTGTTATTTGTCCTGCCGATGGAAAAGTGGTAGTTATTGAAGATATTGTGGAAACAGAATTTTTTAAAGACAAGCGTACACAAATCAGTATTTTCATGAGCCCTGCCAATGTGCATATCAATCGCAATCCAATTGGGGGGAAAGTAATTTACAACCAATACCACAAGGGAAAATATTTGGTAGCATGGCATCCCAAAAGCTCAACAGAAAATGAAAGATGGACTGTTGTGGTTGAAAATGATTACGGCAAAATACTTTACAAGCAAATTGCTGGTGCTTTAGCCAAACGAATTTGCAATTACACCAAAGTAGGTGACACCGTTGAACAAAGTGCAGAGTATGGCTTTATTAAATTTGGCAGCCGCGTAGATGTAATTGTTCCCACCTATATGAACATAAAAGTAGAACTGAATCAACAAGTTAAGGGTGGGGTTACGGTGTTAGCCACCTTCCCATACAACTTGCAAAAGTAAAAAAACTTGCACCGTATTAAAATATCCTTAATTTTATAAAAATTAAAATATTGCACATGAAAAAAATAATGGTACCTGCAGCCGCTCTTTTCATTATGGCATCTTCTGTATTTGCACAAGACAATGGTCAAAAAAAATGCAACAAAAAAGACTGTAAAGATTGTTCAAAGAAAGAATGTAAAAAAACCTGCAAAAAGGATTGTTGCAAAAAATCGGCTAATACAGTTGCACTTTATTAATAATTGATTTGACTTCTAATGAAAACGGCTACACACTAAAATGTAGCCGTTTTACATTATAAAATATCTTCTAATTGCCGCAAATGCTGTACCGTGTAAGTAGCTTGAATATGTGGAGTAACCCCAATGTGATTAACAAAAACAGTATCTATACCTACATTTGCGGCACCCATTATATCAGCTTCTAAATTATCGCCAATCATTATACTGTTTTCTACCGAAGCACCTGTTTGCTGCAAGGCATATAAAAAAATTTCCTTATTAGGCTTTAAGCTATTAGAGGTTTCAGAAGTAATTAGCTTTTGAAAAAAGGAATCAAGGTTTGCATTATGAATTTTCTTTTGTTGAACAGCTTCAAAACCATTGGTAATTAAATGCAAATGGTAATTTTTTGCTGTTAAGTATTGCAAAATTTCCTGTGTGTAAGGAAATACGGCTTTCTTTAAAGGAAGTCTTTCCAAGAAATCAATGGCCATTTGACGAGAAAGTGCTTCATCAGCAATTTTAAAATCGAGCAGTGACAACCACATTCTTTTCCAACGCAGTTCATCTTGCTTAATAAACCCTTTGGTATATCTTTCCCACAATCTTTCATTATGATAGCTGTACCGTTCAAAAAATAGCGGAAAAGATTCAATGCCTTTTTGATTCAATTGATGCAATTCAAACAAGTCGAATAATGTATTTCGGGCATTGGTTTCAAAATCCCATAAAGTATGATCCAAATCAAAAAATATATGTTGATATTTCTTCGTGGGCATTTCCAAAAATGAGTATGATATTTGATAAACAAATGTAACTGAATTTATCACCAATTGTGAAATTAAATGAATGTAATTATTACCGGTGCGTCAAAAGGAATAGGTAAAGCGATAGCTGAAACATTTGCCTCAAAGGGCCATACCTTATTATTATGCGCCCGAAATATTGCAACTTTAGAAGAAACTGCTAAAGCAATACAACTTCGATACCCGCAAGCTTCTGTAAAGTATATGCAGGCCGATTTGGCAGATTATCAACAAGTTAAAGCTTTTTCCAATTGGTGCTTAAACGTAGGAACTCCCGATGTACTTGTTAATAACACGGGTCAATACTTACCGGGTTCAGTTTTAACAGAACCTGATGGTACACTTCAAAATTTACTGAACATTAACTTAATGAGTGCTTATCATTTAACAAGACTGATAGCACCGAAAATGATTGAACAAAAAAAAGGACATATTTTCAATATATGTTCTATTGCATCAGTTCAAGCATACACTAACGGAGGTGCATATAGCATTAGCAAATTTGCATTATTGGGTTTCAGTAAAAATTTGCGGGAAGAATTAAAGTCATACGGCGTAAAAGTAACAGCCGTTATTCCGGGCGCAGTTTATACCGATAGTTGGGTAGGAAGTGGAGTTTCACCTGAACGCATAATGGAGGCGAATGATTTGGCAAGTATGATTGAATGTATGGCCAACTTATCGCCGCAAGCTTGCGTTGAGGAAATTGTTGTACGACCTCAGTTAGGTGATTTATAAAAAATAGCCGGAGCTATTCACTACTCCGGCTAAGTATGCCTATATAAATAGGATAGCTATTCTAAATTAATATCAAAATGAACTAATTGAACAAATTCCTCAATACGTTCGGTTATATCAGCAGGTTTAATCTCGCGTAAACGAGTAGTACCGAATTTTTCAACACAAAAACTGGCCAAAGCCGAACCAATGATGATGGCCGTTTTCATATTTTCAAAAGATATATCTTTTGTTTTAGCCAAGTGCCCAATAAATCCACCTGCAAAGGTATCGCCGGCACCGGTAGGATCGAATACTTCCTCTAAAGGTAATGCAGGTGCAAAGAAAACTTGTTTACCATGAAACAGTAAAGCACCATGTTCACCTTTTTTAATTACCAAATACTTAGGCCCCATTTGCAGAATCACCTCTGCAGCTTTCACTAATGAATATTGTCCGCTCAACTGTCTTGCCTCACTGTCATTAACCATTAATACGTCAACCATTTTAATGGTTTTATGTAATTCATCCGGCATGGTATCCATCCAAAAATTCATGGTATCCATTACAATTAATTTAGGCCTGTTACGCAGTTGTTCAATTACACTGCGTTGTACAGAGGGCACTAAATTTCCCAACATTAAAAAATCACAATCCTGATAGCTTTCAGGCACTTTAGGTTCAAAATTGGCTAATACATTTAATTCGGTTACCAAAGTATCGCGGCTGTTCATATCCATATGATAGCGGCCACTCCAGAAAAAAGATTTTTCTTCTTTTTTTATTTGTACACCTTCTAAGTTAACACCTCGTGCCTCCAATGCTTTTAATTCTTCGGCAGGGAAATCGCCGCCTACTACCGAAATTTGTTTTACAGGTGTAAAATTGGTGGCACACCAAGCAATATAAGTAGCAGCACCTCCAACAATCTTATCGCTTTTTCCAAAAGGCGTTTCAATGGCATCAAAAGCCATGGAACCGACAACAACTAATGACATAATTAAAAAATTTGTTTATCGGGGAGCGAAACTATACAAAATGCGGCAGATATAGGCATTTTTTTATTGCACGGAAATTATATGAAACTTTTATTGAATAACTAAATGACATTATTCTAACACAGGGCTTAACCATTTTTCAGCTTCATCTAAACTCCAGTTTTTGCGTTGGGCATAATCTTCCAGTTGGTCACGTTGAATTTTTCCCACACCAAAATATTGGCTTTGCGGATGGGCAAAGTACCAACCACAAACAGCTGCACCGGGATACATGGCCAATGACTCGGTTAATTGAATTCCTGTAGTTTCGGTAGCATTCAGCAACTCAAATAATTTATATTTTTCAGTATGATCGGGGCAAGCCGGATAACCGGGTGCCGGACGAATACCTTGGTATTGCTCATGAATTAATTCTGCATTACTAAACTGCTCATCAGGTGCATATCCCCAAAATTCTTTTCTTACCCGGGCATGCAAACATTCAGCAAAAGCTTCAGCCAAACGATCGGCTAAAGCCTGCAACATAATTTTATTATAATCATCGTGTTGCACTTCAAACTTGCGAATATGAGGCTCAATGCCATGTATGGCCACAGCAAATGCACCCATATAATCATCGGCAGTATCTATATTTTCAGCAGGTTTCACAAAATCGGCTAAAGATAAATTCGGCTGATTGGCAGCTTTTTTAATTTGTTGGCGCAAACATTCCAAATGATAAGTTTTTTCATTGTGTTGCACCAATAGGGTATCGTTTTGGCTTGCTGCCCTGTAAAAGCCTATTGTTCCTTTTGCTACTAACCATTTCTCATTGATTATTTTGTCGAGTAGGGCATTAGCATCGTTGTATAATTTGGTGGCTTCTGCTCCAACAATACTATCGGTTAAAATATCCGGAAAATTACCATGCATTTCCCATGCAATAAAAAAAGGTTTCCAGTCAATATATGTCCGTAATTCAGTTAATGGATAATCATCAAACACTTTATTACCGATAAACTGAGGTTTTACCGGCTTGTAATTTTGCCAATTTATGTTGGTTTTGTTTAACAATGCATCGTGATATGAAATGTATTGTTTTACGGGTTTTTTATTCAAGAAATTTTCGCGTAGCTGTGCATATTCATTAGCTGTTTGATCAAGAAAACCTTTTTTTTGATCGTTACTTAATAAAGATCCGGCTACTGTTACACTGCGCGAAGCATCTAAAACGTGTACCACACCATTTGGATATTCCGGTGCAATTTTTACGGCAGTATGAATTCTTGAAGTGGTTGCCCCACCAATTAATAATGGTTGCTGCATATTACGCCGTTTCATTTCTTTGGCCACATGCACCATTTCATCGAGCGATGGCGTAATAAGACCACTTAAGCCAATAATGTCAACATTCTCTTTAATGGCTGTATCCAGAATTTTGTCGGTAGGCACCATTACACCTAAATCAATTACCTCGTAACCATTACAACCCAATACCACTCCCACTATATTTTTACCAATATCATGCACATCACCTTTAACTGTAGCCAGCAATATTTTAGCTGCACCTGCAGCTTCTTGATTAATAGTACCTGCTGCTAAATGTGCTTGCTTACGAACTTCTTTTTCGGCTTCAATATAGGGCGTTAAAATAGCCACGCTTTTTTTCATTACTCGTGCACTTTTTACCACCTGGGGCAAAAACATTTTACCGGCACCAAACAAGTCACCTACCACATTCATACCATCCATTAATGGCCCTTCAATTACATCTAAAGGTTGTGCATATTTTAAACGAGCTTCTTCGGTATCCACTTCAATGTAGTCGGTAATACCGTTGATGAGTGCATGCTTTAAACGCTCTTCAACGGTTGCATTACGCCATGCTTCATCTTTAACAACCGTTTTTTCTTTGGTTTTAACCGTTTCAGCATATGCAATTAAGGCTTCCGTTGCCTGGTTGTGATCGTTATTTCGGTTAAGCACCACATCTTCACACAACTGACGTAATGTGGGTTCAATTTCATCATACACAGCTAACTGACCTGCATTGACGATTCCCATATCCATGCCTGCACGAATGGCATGGTACAAAAACACAGCATGAATGGCTTCACGAACCACATCGTTTCCACGAAATGAAAAAGATACATTAGACACACCACCACTTACTTTGGCTAAAGGCAATTGCTGTTTTATTTGACGAGTAGCTTCAATAAAATCAACAGCATAATTATTGTGTTCTTCAATACCGGTAGCAATGGCAAAGATGTTGGGATCGAAAATAATATCCTGAGGGGGGTAGTTTACTTTTTGGGTAAGAATTTCATAAGCTCGTTTACAAATATCCACTTTACGTTGTAATGTGTCAGCCTGCCCAACTTCATCGAAAGCCATTACCACAATTGCTGCACCAAAAGATTTACATACAATAGCTTGTTCAATAAATTTTGCTTCTCCTTCTTTTAATGAAATAGAGTTTACAATACACTTTCCTTGCACACACTTTAAACCTGCTTCAATAATGGCAAACTTAGAAGAGTCAATCATTATTGGAATTTTGGCTATATCGGGTTCTGCTTGCAACAAATTTAAGAATGTAGTCATAGCAGCAACGCCATCCAACATAGCATCATCCATATTTACATCCAATATTTGAGCACCATTCTCCACTTGCTGGCGAGCAACAGACAAGGCCTCTTCAAATTTGTTTTCGCGAATTAAGCGGGCAAATTTTTTAGAACCGGTAACATTGGTACGTTCGCCTATATTAATAAAATTAGTTTCGGGCCTTACTACCAAAGGTTCTAACCCCGAAAGTCGTAAATAAGGATGTATGACAATTTGTTCGCTCATAATTTATAATTACACGTATGCTATTAAATGAATTGCTTTTCAACAACAGGTAACGGCCTTGGCTTTATGTTTTTAACATGCTCGGCAATGTGTTTAATATGATCGGGTGTAGTACCACAACAACCCCCTACTATGTTTACATAACCTTGCTTGGCCCATTCTTCAATAAAATGTGCTGTTTGGTGGGGTTGTTCATCATATTCGCCCATGGCATTGGGTAAGCCTGCATTGGGATATGCCGAAGTATAGGTTTCAGCCATTTGCGATAGTTCTTCGATATGACTGCGCATTTCGGCTGCACCTAATGCACAATTTAACCCAACACTTAAAGGTTGTGCGTGCATGATGGAAGTATAAAAAGCTTCTAACGTTTGACCGCTTAGGGTTCTTCCGCTGGCATCGGTAATAGTTCCACTAATCATTATCGGCAATTCAGGCTTCTGTACATCGCGGAAATATTTTTTTATGGCAAAAATGGCGGCCTTGGCATTGAGTGTATCGAAAATGGTTTCAATTAACAGCACATCAACACCGCCATCTACCAAACCTTTTACCTGTTCGTAGTAGGCTTGCATAACTTCATCGAAGGTTACAGCGCGGTAGCCGGGATTATTTACATCGGGCGAAAGGCTTAATGTTTTATTCAACGGACCAATAGCACCAGCAACAAAACGCGGTTTGTTTGGATTTTTTGCTGTGTACTCATCTGCTACGGCACGAGCACATTTTGCAGCAGCAACATTTAACTCGTATGCTAATGCCTCCATTTTATAATCGGCCATGGCAATGGCTGTACTACTAAAAGTGTTGGTTTCAATAATATCGGCACCTGCCTCTAAATATTGCCGATGTATATTTTTAATAATATCGGGTTGTGTAAGACATAATAAATCGTTATTGCCTTTTACTTCAACAGGCCAGTTTTTAAATCGCTCTCCTCTGTAGTCTTCTTCTTTTAAATGATGGCGTTGAATCATAGTACCCATGGCACCATCAATAATTAAAATGCGCTCTTGTAAACAATCTTTAATTGACGTCATAATGATTTTATTATCACTTAACCAATAATATTTTGGCAAAGTTGTATTTATGCAGGTGTATTGCTTTTGCTATGAAGCCTTTTGCCGAGCATTGAACAGAACGATGCAGTGTGCGACGCAACGGAAGCTTAACAGCATTGTTGCAGCCGGTTACCAAATGAATAAGATGAACGGTAGAACGATTGCTAAATGGTGCGGGAAATGCAGCTGCTTACCGTTTATTAGTTCACTTTTCACAGGCCGAACAATAAACAAATCCACCTGAAGTGGCGCAAAGGTAATACAAGATTTTGGGAAAAAATACAAACAGGTGTTAGTAGTTATTGATAGGTGCAATTAAATTGGATGGCGACTTTTTTGGCAACCCGATCGGCATGAATATTAAAATCGCTTAATTGCAGGGTAAATTTTGCTTTGGCAATGATTTTAGTGCCCTGCACTTCAATAGTGCCATTAACGGTAATGGGTTTGGTTACACCATGCAAAGTTAAATTACCTTGAACAGTTGCCGGATAGACACCGTTTTTACTAAAATTTATGCTTTGAATGTTGGTAATTTTTCCTTTAAAATCGGAACGTGGATAGGTGTTACTTTGTAAATAGTCGCTATTAAAATGATCTTGCATTTCGGCATACTGAAAAAAGAAGCTCTTAATTAACAAACTAAAAGTTATATCACCATTAGTGGTAATTCGGCTGGCAACCTCATTATTAACGGCACTTACATCATCATCGTTAGTAGCTACGAAACTAATTTGACCATTTCGGGTAACATAAGCTTTTTGTGCCTTAACAGTAACAATACTCAATGTAAAGCATAAAAAAAACAACATGAATTTTGTTGCCATGGGTTCAGATTTTTTAAAAAAATATTTATTATTTTACCAATATTCCGTTATTCATTACCACATTCATGTCGGGAATATAGCCGGTGCATATTCCTTTAAAATGAATTGAATCGCCTACCTTAATATTTTGTGGTGCTTCTTTAAAAGTACAATTAATGGTTACCAGTGAATCGGCAGTATTGAAATCGATAACGGTTTGCCCTTGCTGATTGGTGGTAATTTGTGCTATACGTCCGGTTAATTCAATAGCCTTATCGAGGTATAATTGATTGGCATGTTGTTCATTGTCTTTAAACGCCTGATATAATTGTTCGGCAGTTAGGGTAACTGCTTTTTCGTTGGCTACATTGCGATGCGGTTTATTGTACACATAAATAACAAACCCGGTAGCTACAATAGCCACCACCAACAAAGCAATTAAAAAATATTTGAGCGTTTTTTTCATGAAGCCTTTTTTCTTTCATTAATGATTGAATAACCTTTTTAAGCTGAAATAGTTGAAACTAACAGCATTTTAAAAATAATAAGCGATTGTTTGATAAAAAAATTATTTGTAACGGACATTTAACCTTTAACATATTGTTGTACCGGCAAGCGATTAGCCAAGCTGCGTGCCAAGGTCATTTCATCGGCATATTCCAATTCGCCACCAAAGGCAATACCACGGGCAATAGTGGTTATTTTACAAGGTAAATGCTGTATTTTTTTTTGAATATAATATATGGTAGTATCGCCCTGAATATTGGGATTCAACGCAAAAATTAATTCTTCTACGGGTTCAGATTCCAGCCGATGCAATAATGGTTGAATGGTTAGTTGTTCGGGGCCAATGCCATCGAGCGGGGAAATAATGCCACCTAAAACATGATAGGTTCCATTGAATTGCTGAGTTGTTTCAATAGCTATTACATCGCGAATATTTTCAACCACACAAATAACGGCTTTGTTGCGCATGGAATTGGCACAAATGCTACAAATGTCACCATCGCTTATGTTATAGCAACGCTGACAAAATTTTATTTCGCGGCGCATTTTTGCAATGGTTTCCGAGAATAAGTTTACTTCTTCTTCGTTTTGCTTTAAAAGGTGCAACACTAAGCGTAGGGCAGTTTTCTTTCCTATTCCCGGCAATTTAGCAAATTGCGCTACTGCATTTTCCAATAAACCGGAGGGTAATTGCATGGCTCAAAGATACAATTTTGCTGCTTGAATAAGAGATTGTTTAACGGAACGATACTTTTTATAGGTTAAATTCAAACTCATTATCCCAGTTGCTTTTAATGACAATTTTTTTATTTAAGTCGTACACAATTTCGGGTTGTCGGTGCTGTTTATAATTACCGGTATCCCAAACACCATTTTGATTGGTATCGTACAGTATGCGAATATCATAATCGCCTGGGCGATACAGCTTGCGGTAAATTTCATTGGAAGTTAGGGGAATAGATTCCATTATGGTATTGTTTTGCAGCAGTTGCAAAACGGGATGCTTTTGTAAATCGAGATGATTAAAGCGCATACGCAATGAACCATAATCAGATTCGTTTTTGGTTGAAAACCGAATGGTATCGGCTTTAGCCAATTGCACGTGATTGGTATCGGTGGCAGCATTTTTTTGCAAAAGCAGAATAAATTGTTCAGCTTCTTTCCAAGGATGGGTAATACTGCAAATGGTTTTTGTTGAATCTAAATGAATGGTATAACCTTTAATGGGTTTAAATGCTGTATCGAGCAAAGCAATAGCCGAAGTATTTAAAGTATCTAATGGCGTACTAAATTTTAATTGCAATGCAGGGGTTAGCAAATCTTGTTTGCCATTATCAAGGTTTAAGGTAAAGCGCAAACGTTTATGTTCTTCTTGATCTTTTTTAATTTGTTTGGCAGCAGGTGGTGCAGTGGTTTTGGCCGGCTTTTCCTTTTTCTTGGCTGCTTCAAAAGCATAAAAGGTTACCGGTTGCATATTGGGTGCAACAGTAATAGCAGCATCTAAAAATGCAAACATTTTGGTAGAATCGTCGTACCGTTTACTATAATCGTCGGGTAGCACATAAGCATTAAAAGTTTTAGCGGGCAGGTAATGAAAAGCAAAATGCCCCTTGCCGTTTACTCTTGCAAAATATTCCGGTGCATTTTTTATAACAGCGGTATCGTTTAAATTTTCATGCAATACCACAATTAAAGTAGAATCTGTTTTACCGGTTTCAGCAACAATAACATTTCCGGTAAAACTTAATGTATCTAAATAATTGCCGGTTGAAAATACGTAGGTAAAATTTTTTAGGATATTTCCTTCATTTACATCGCGAATAGCATTGCCGAAGTTAATGGAATAAGTGGTGTTGGGTTTCAGTGTATCCTTTATTTGAATAGTTACATTTTTTAAATGTCCCTGAATGTTAGGAGTAACTTTTGGAATGGGCGATACAATTAAATTTTTTTGTAAATCTTTTACATCCACATACTCATCGAAAGTAAGCACCACTTTTTTGCTATTGAAGTCAAGCATTGAATCTTTAGGAACAGCCATTACCAACTTTGGGGGCAAAGTATCTTTAGGGCCACCGGTAGGGGGAATAATATTGGCACAACCCGAAAAAGTAAAGGGTATAAAGAATGCAGCAATAATAACGACCCACAATAGCTTTTGCATGAAATGAATATTTTATTGTAGCAATACTTGTTAAAATAGCTGCAAACTTAAGGTTTCAGTTGGGTTTTGCCAGTAAATAGAATGATAAAATCTATTCTTCACCTTCTTCTTCATTCGCGCCATTTATTTCATGCAATGCAATGGCCAACTGATTATCTTTTACAAAATTGCACCAATGACAATCTTCTTCACCACAGCCGGTATAAAAATCGTGCGCCTGAATTTTTTCCCATGCTGTTACAATTTGCTGCTGAACGGTTGTTACATCGGCCGGATGAATGACCATTTTTCTTTTTACAAGTTGTCCATCTTTTCCGGGTTCTAAGAAATCGAATTCCGTACTAACTGCTTCCCAGTTTTTGGTAGCATCATTATCAACCAATATTTTATAAAACACTGCCTGACGCCAATAATCGCCACCTAAAGGATGTTTTTCAGTAGGCGGCTTAAGCTTGTCTTTTGCATTTTCAACACTGCCTGTTTTATAATCTACTACATTCACCATTCGGCCATCAAATTCCAGTTTATCTAATTTTCCTTTAATGGGTACACCATTTACCACAATATTTTTAATGGTATGCTCTACCACCACAATTTTATGCCAGGTTAATACATTTTCTTCATAATATTTGGTTAGAACAATATGTCCGTATTCTATTCGCCTATCAAACTGCTCTTGTGTAAAGCTTTCGCGATGGCGATGCATATACCATTCAAAATAACCAATAAAGTTTTGTAGTGATGGGAATTGCTTTTCAGGGTCGTCTTTCATTTTTTTGAACAACTGTTCTAAAGCATAGTGCACGGCAGAGCCAAATTCTGTTGCCTCGCTTTTAGGTGAAGGTATGCGAATGAGGTTTCGATAATAAAACTCTAAAGGACACTTTAAATAGTTATTTAATGCAGTAACATTCATTACAAATTTTTCAAGCATACGGTTAATAACATCTGCTTCCATAGGTGCAATTTCAGGAGCACCCATGCCGGAAAATAAAACTGCACGGAAATTTGTCAAAGTTGTTGCATCTATTTTTTTGTGTTCAATTCCCAGGCCGGTTTGATCAATTAGTTCGGCTATAAACATAGATGGTTCCAACAATTTTCCATCATTACCATGTTCTGAAAAACTAATGGTTAAATATTGCTCTGCCCGGGTAATAGCAACATAAAAAAGCCGACGTAATTCCTCTTCAATTTTATTTTTAGGTGTGGAAATAAAAAGTGTATCAGGAAAAGCAAATCCGTTGTCGCTCTTTTTCTTTTTTTCCCAAAATGAGGCATTGCAACCTGCTAAAAAAACGTGTGTATATTCTAAGCCCTTTGAACCATGTGCAGTTAAAAAATTTACCCCTTTTTCATTACCGCTTACCTGTATTAAGGGTAGTTGAATTTTTTCTTTTTGCATTAATTCAATTAGGGTTACAAATTGCTTTAAGGTGATGAGAGGATTCCTTCGTGTTTCTTCCTTTACAAAATTGAATAAAGCGGTTAGTACCTGTAACAAATAAAATTTTTCAGGCTGCTGCATAATGTATTCAACAACACCTGCCTGCATAATAATGGTTTCGAACAAATGCTGCAACGTTAAGTTTGGAACCGCTGCAATTAAATTTTCTATTGTTGCAGAGGTCTTTTGTAATGACGCATGCAATGATTGACTGAATAAATCTTTTGCAGGCGTATTGGCCTTTTCATACAACAATTTTCGAATGGAAGTTTTACGAGGAGTAAACTGAACATCTGCAACTTCTAAGGATAACTTGGCAATTTCGATGGGTGGAATATGAAACCAATTAAAATGTAAAATTTCAAACAACATTTCATCACCGCCAAAAGGAGTATCATGTTCTGCATTCAAATATTCCAACATTAATAGAATTTGCCTGGCTAAAGGAATGGTGAATACATCTGTATTTTTTTTAGTGTAAACAGGAATATTCTTTATACTGCAATAACGTGCAAGCTCTTCACCAAATTTGTGTTCTTTATAAATTACTGCAATTTTCCCAGGCTCAACCCCACTTTGCAACAATTGTTCAATTTGCAGGGTAATACCCACCATTTCTTCCTGTTGATTTTCATACTCATGAATAAGGGGCATTTGCCGTAAATGTGCAATAGCGGGATTAGCAGCCACTAACTCTTTAGACAAATTGGGAATTTGATTAATTAATCGTTCTTCATTTTTATTAATTAATTGCTTAGCGCTTTCTAAAATAGGTTGTGTGGAACGATAATTTTTGGTAAGCACAACGGTTTCAATATTATGCTGATATTGTTTTTGAAATAACAGCATGTTTTCAACATTAGCCCCTTGAAAGCGATAAATACTTTGGTCATCATCGCCCACCACAAAAATATTTGGCTCGTCCCAATAATTAATGAGCAGTTGTACTAACTTATTTTGCGTACCGCTTGTATCTTGGTATTCATCTACTAAAATATATAAGAACTGCTCCTGGTAACGCGATAATAATGAGGGATTGGTTTCAAATGCTTGAATTACCCACTGAATCATGTCATCAAAATCGTAGCGGTTGTTTTCGTTCATTAACTGTTGAAATCGCGGAAATTCGTGTATTGCAGCACGAAGTTTTTCCATTGAAGTTTTTTCTTCTTCAATTTTATTCAGTTTTAAATCGCCTGCTTTAAAATTCTTATACTTTCTTTTGTACACAAATTCATCACGGTTAGGTAAGTCATTCAAATAATCGTCAATGGCTTTTTCAATTTGCTGTACGGTCCAACCTTCGCGTTTCATGGTGCTGAACAGGCTTTGCAAATTTTTTATTTCATAGTAAACATTACCTCGGTAACGTTTTATTGGATGATTTTTAGGCAACTCATCAATTAATTGTTTTAAAAATGCAATACGCTCAACATCCGATACAGGATCAAGCACTTGCTTTTCAAACATGGATAAATTTTCCTGAATAACATCATTACAAAAAGCATGAAAAGTATAGATGTTTACGCGATAAGCATCGGGACCAATGAAGCTCATTAAACGTTTACGCATGGCAACTACTCCGGCATCGGTATAAGTTAAACAAAGAATATTTTCCGGAAGTGTATCCGTTTCCAGTAATATTTTACCAATGCGAGCTGAAAGAATTTGTGTTTTACCGGTACCCGGTCCGGCAATTACCATCACAGGCCCCTCTATTTTGTCAACCGCTTTACGTTGTTCATCATTCAATTGATTGTATATACGTTGGAAATTTTGATTCAAATTCATATAAACACATTTAAATGCTGAAAAAAGCTATACCTTTTCAGGTATAAGCATACAAATATAAGCGCAGATTGAATTGATGTTTTTTGGAATTTATGAACACTCTTTACAAAAATACTTTGCCAACAACTGAATCAGTCGATTGTATGATGTAATGGTTTATAAGAATAGAAACATTCCGCCATTCATCAACAACAATTTAAATTGTGTGGCGCTATTTTTTTAAAAAACTATATTCATTATCTGACGAAAGAAGGAAGTTTTTACATTTTCATGCCTGGCATATTCATTTGCATTTCGGAACCGTTTTTAAACACAGCTTCACTATTTAATAAGTAGGCACCATGTGTTACAACCACATCACCTTTTTTCAACCCATTAACTACCACAATATTGTTTTTGTTTTGTGTACCAATTTGCACCATACGTTGTTCAAAAGTATGTTCCGAAGTTCTTACCCAAACCACATTTTTATTGTTACCCAGCTGCAAAACAGCTTGCAATGGTAATACCCATCCTTGTTGCTTTTGAATGTTACTTATAACATAAGCAGGCATTCCTGGCTTTAGTAACTGCGTTTTATTGTCAAGCATAATTCTAACCAATACAATATGTTGTTCATCGGATAAGAAAGGATTGATAGCAATTACTTTCCCTTGCATGGTAACGGTAGGGAATTGAGGTAGTTGTATTTCTACCCAATCATTCTGATGAATGGATAATTCATTGACTGCATACACCTGAGCGTCAACATAAACCGTACTTAAATCAGCTATATTAAACAATGGGGCGCCTTCATTCACATACTGCCCCTCCACAATTGGCAATTCAGTAATGACGCCTGAAACTGAACTATAGAATGTAGTAGTGAGGGGAATGTTTTTTAACAAAGGCAACTGAGCAACAGCATTTTCTGACATACCCCATAATAAAAGCTTATTTTTTGCATTATTTACTAATTGTGCCAATTGTGCTGAAGGATGTGCTTTTTGCTGTTGATACAATTGCACATAGGACTGTTTAGCATTGTTCAATTCTTCACTATACAAATCGTACAAAGGCATTCCCTTTTGCACAGGCACGCCGGTTTGCCGTATATACAGCTTATCAATACGACCATTTATACGCGCTGTTACAGTTTGTAAACCGGTGGGATTATATGTAACCGTAGCCGTTAAAATCATTTCATTGGCAATGGTACCTTGCTGAACAGTATCAGATTGAATATTTCCCAGTTCTAATTGTTCATTGGTTAAGTGAATTGCATTGTCGTGATGCATTTGTTTATCAACAGCAATCAATTCCATGTGGCAAATTGGACAAGTTCCCGGCTTATCTTGCTTTACCTGCGGATGCATACTACAAGTATAATAAACATTAGAAGAAGCAGTGTTTGAAGAATTTTGTTTTTGCTTGCAAGCAGAAATCAAAAACAATATGGCATATATGAAAATTGTAAGTTTTTTCATAATTATGATTTTAATTGAATGAAGCTTTCACTATCCACCAAATATTGAGCATCTGCAGCAACAGCTTCGTGAGTGGATAGGCCATCTATAATTTGAATTAGGTTTTTATATACAATACCTGTTTTAACTTTACGCGCCATGAATACCTCACCTGAACGAACAAAAACCACATTATTCATTCCAAGCGTTAACACAGCCTCTTTGGGCAACCACTGCGCAGTTCTATTTCCTGTATAAATTGTTGCTTTAACCAAAGCACCAATGGGTATTTTATATTGTGTATTATCAAACAAAACTCTTAAGCTGGTAGTTTTGGATGTTACATTGTAATAAGGCTCAATTAAATGAACGGAAGAAGTGATAGCTGTTTGGGTATTGGTTTCCGCTGAAAAAACTACTTTATCGCCTTTTTTTACCAATGGAACATCTGAATCGTAAAGATTAAGTATTGCCCATGTTTTAGCGGGATTAAACACCTTAAACAAAGTGGTTCCTTTCATTACATACATTCCTTCTTTAATTGGTAATACATCGGTTGTGTTATTATAGTTGTTAATGGAATTTTTACCATCACTAACATTCATGCTTTCGTCATTTAACAATACCGTACCGTCATAATTACTATACAATGTTACATGCAGTAAAGCAGTTCGTGTTTGCTCAACGTATTGCAATTGACGTTGGCTCATACCCATTAACAACAATTTTTGACGAGCCATTTGAATAAGGGAACTGTTATCAGCATCAGATGCCAATAGCTGTAATAAATTTTGTTGGGCAGTTACTAATTCGGGACTATAAATTTCAGCTACCTTAGATCCAACACTAATTTTTTGAAAAGGAGAATTAATATACAGTTTGTCAATTCGTCCGCTTACATTACTTACAATACTGTATAAATAATCGGTATTGTATTGCACGTAACCCAGTACATCTAACGAAATATTTTCAGTTCGGGGCATTAAATGAATCATTGGCACATTGGCTACAACCTGATGGTTTACCGGCTTCAATAAAGCATTTAATGAAACAGTACCTTTCAATGAGTCGGGTTTCAAAGGCTCTAAAGGCATACTACAAATAGGACAATTGCCCATGGTATCACTTACAATTTGTGGATGCATGGGGCAAGTAAATTTTTTACTTCTGTTTATACTGTTATTTGAAAGTTGATTGATATTATTTGGGTTGGGAATTAATTGCATGCCACATTTTGGACATTTTCCCGGTTTATCGGAAAAGAAACTATCCGATGGCATTGGGCAAGTATAGGCATTGTTCATTTTTCCTATACCGGCATGATGCTGATTACAGGCTTGTAAAAAAAAGATGATCATACAAAACGAAAGCAAGTATGTTAAATGCATTTTCATATGCTATAATTTTATTTCAGTTACTTTTAAAAGTTCTGCTTGCAGTTGCAAAGCCGCCTCTTCTTCGTTCAAAAACATTATATTGGTATCATACAAAGTTTGCCAGGCATCAAACAGTTCAAACAAGTTGCCTGTATTTTGTGCAAATGCTGTATTGGCAGTTTCATAATTTTTTTGCAAAGCAGGTATAATTTTATTTGTATACAGCTGCAGTTGTTGTTTTTTCAATTTTAATTGTAACCATAGCGTATTTGCTTTTCCAACGGCATCATTAACAATTACCTGCTTCTGTAAATTAAGCGATTCATTTTCGGTAAGCAAGCTTTGTGCTTTTGCTTTATTAGCCTTTGCAGCCCATTTAGCAAATGGAAGTTTTACAGTAAGCATGGCAGTAAATAACCAAGGTTGCTTTGCCCATCCCATCATTTGGTCAAATCGAACGCCATATTCCGGCTTTAATTGATTCATTTCAGCATCATACTGAAGTTTATTTACTTTCATGGCTGCATCTAACACTTGCAATTCACTTTTTTGTTGCAAGGCTTCAGGTGCAAACATTGCGTCATTAAAATCAGTCCATTGAATAGTAGTATCAATCAATAAATCTGTGCTGCCACTTCTATTCATTAAAGTATTTAACATGACTTTACTTTGTGCAATAACTGACTGTAATTGCCATGCAGTATTTTTCAGATTTTCCAATGCACTTTTGGTTTTATAATACCCATTTAGTGTACTAATGTTATTCGCATACTGTATTTCCGCTTGTTGCAACATTTGCTTTAGCAACAATTGTTGTTGCTGAATAACATTCAATTTTTTTTCTGCAATAACCCATGACCAATAACTTGATTGAGCTTGAAACATATATTCATTCAGACTAACTTGTTTTTTTTGTTGTTCAACATTAGCACGTTCATTTAGGTAAGCAAAAGTTGTTTGCTGTTTTTGTTTATTAGGAAACATTTGTTCAACACTAATCATAAACGCTCCCATACCGGGTTGACCATTCATTACTTTCCATTTTTCAGGATTGTAGGGTGTCATAAAAAATCCGGCTCCTACCTGTGGTGAAGACCAACTATATGCGCCACCTGCTTCTTCTTGCAAAGATTTTGATGCAACATCAAACATTTTAAATGCCGGGTGATGCCGGTAAATACTATCTTTAATTTGCTGCAGGTTTAAAACAGCTTGTGCCTGTAATTGCACTGAGAAAAAACATAAACAAAATATTATAAATACGTTTTTCATACCATCAATTTTAATGTTTGGATTCAAAAATTTGTATTCGGCCATATTTCTTCAATTCATACTCTTTACTCATTAAAAATATTAGCGGTGTAACGAGTAAAATATGAATAGCAGAAGTGAATACGCCACCCACCATTGGCAAAACAATAGGCTTCATAACATCACTACCTACCCCATTACTCCACAAAATGGGTATAAGTGCAAAGAGTGATACACTAACCGTCATAATTTTAGGCCGTAATCTTTTTGTTGCACCTTCAATAACATACATTTTTAAATCATTTCGTGTGATGGTTGCAGCAGAATTTCCTTTTGCTTTTACCAATTGCAGCATCGCATCATTCAAATAAATAACCATAACAATACCGGTTTCAACTGCAATACCAAATAATGCTATAAAGCCAACTGCAACTGCAACAGACAAATGCACATTCCATATATAAATGATAAATGCACCGCCAATTAAAGCAAACGGAAGCGAGATTAAACTTAAAAATGCTTCTCGCAGAGAATGAAAAGCGAAATACATTGCAATAAAAATAATGAAAACAACTATGGGCAAAATCCATTTTAAAGTTTTTTCGCTGCGAATTAAATTTTCGTACTGACCACTCCATTCAATAAAATAACCCTTTGGCAACTGCTTTAATAAGTTATTAAGATGCTCCATTGCCGATTGAACCGTACCACTTAAATCACGGTTGCGCACATTAAATAAAACCGTACCGCGCAATAACGCATTTTCAGAATTTATCATAGGCGGACCTTCCGCAATTTGTATATCAGCAACGGCTTTTAAGGGAATAGATCCATTTTCCGGTGTTTGTACTTGTAAATTTTGCAACTCAAACAAACTGCTTCTAAAGTCTTGTGCAAACCGTGCATTTACGGTAAAACGTTCCCGTCCTTCAATAGTAGTTGTAATAGTTTTACCACCCAGTGCAGTTTCAATAACATCATTTACATCATCTATACTTAAGCCATAACGATTTATTTCATTCCGTTTAATGTTTATATCAATATAACGTCCGCCTGTAATGGGTTCTACATACAAATCTTCAATACCATTGATGCCTTTTAAAGATTGTTTTATTTTTTCGGATAAAGCATAAATAGTATCTAAATTCTGACCATATACTTTAATACCTACATCTGTACGAATACCTGTTGAAAGCATATTTATTCGGTTAATAATGGGCTGTGTCCAACCATTGGTAACACCCGGAATTTGCAGCTTACTGTTTAACTCATTTATTATATCGTTTTTGGTTATGCCTTTCCGCCATTCTTTTTGTGGTTTTAAAAGAATGATGGTTTCTATCATGTTAATAGGTGAATTGTCTGTAGCAGAATTTACGCGCCCTGCTTTACCCAATACATTTTTCACTTCAGGAACTGTTGTAATAATTTTATCCTGTACCTGCAGTATGCGTTTAATTTCGCTATTGGAAACATCAGGCAAAGTAACGGGCATGAATAAAATACTGCCTTCATCTAATGGAGGCATAAACTCCCTACCCATACTAACCAATAAGGGAATACTAATTAATAACGCAGCTATATTGACGAACAAAGTTGTTTTTCGCCATTTTATGCACCATTGAATAATGGGTGCATATATTTTTTCCAACCACCTGTTTACAAAATGATGCGATTCGGGCTTAAATCTTCCTTTCATGAAAATAGAAATAAGCACGGGTGCTAATGTTATCACCAATACTGCATCTACAATTAAAATAAAGGTTTTGGTAAAAGCTAAAGGATGAAATAATTTCCCTTCTTGTCCGGTTAAAAGAAAAACAGGCAGAAAAGAAGTAATGATGATAACTGTTGAAAAAAACACTCCACGTGATACTTGAATACTAGACTCTTCAATAATCTTTATTCTTTCCTCGTAGGGTATTTCTACATAATTTTTTTTTGCGTTTTTCTTAAACAACTTACGCATAATGTTAGTATTAAGAATGATGATTTTGTTTTTCAGCTAAATGGCGATAAGCATTTTCGCTCATAATAATGCCATTGTCGACAATTACGCCAATAGCCAATGCAATACCCGTTAATGACATAATATTGGATGAAATGCCAAACAGGTTAAGTAAAATAAAACTGATGGCAATGGTTATGGGAATTTGAATAATAATATTAAGTGCGCTTCGCCAGTGGAAAAGAAATATAATTACAATAATGGCCACAATTATCATTTCCTCAATTAGTTTCGATTGTATATTATGAATGGCAGCCTCAATTAATGTACTTCTATCATACGCAATATGGAACGAAACACCATCGGGAAGACCTTTCTGTATATCACTCATTTTACTTTTAACAGCTTTTATCACCTTGTCGGCATTTTCACCATAACGCATAACAACTATACCTCCAACCACTTCGCCATTTCCATTTTCATCAAACACACCTAACCGCAAATCACCGCCCATTTGTACCGTTGCCACATCTTTTATACGAACGGGAATGCCTTTATAACTACCTAACGCAATATTTTCAATGTCTGTTATATTTTGTATGTATCCTAATCCGCGAATTATATATCCCATATCACTCATTTCAAATTTCCTTCCGCCAACATCATTATTATTAGCTTTTACTTTTTGAAGCATTTGCTGCAAGGAAATTTGATAGTATTGAAGTTTAGCCGGATTAACAACGATTTGATATTGTTTTTCAAATCCGCCAAAAGATGCCACTTCAGCCACACCGGGAACTGTTTGAAGTGCTAATTTCACATACCAATCTTGTAAGGCGCGTTGCTCGCCTAAATTCATGTTTTTAGCCTGCAGTGTGTACCAAAAAATATGTCCTACACCTGTTCCATCAGGCCCTAATGAGGGCGTAATTCCTGAAGGCAGTAATCGTTGTGCATAATTTAAACGCTCAAGCACCCGGGAACGAGCCCAATAAATATCAACATTATCATCAAACACCACATATATAAAACTCATACCAAACATTGATGTGGCCCGAATGTTCTTCACCTTTGGAATACCTTGCAGATTACTGACTAAAGGATAGGTAATTTGGTCTTCAACAATTTGAGGACTTCTTCCCTGCCACTCCGTAAAAACAATTACCTGATTTTCGCTTAGATCAGGTATTGCATCAACCGGATTGCTTTGTATATTGATAATTCCAACAATTAATAAAACTGCGGATATTAATAATACCACCCATCTATTCTGCAGTGACCAATGAATGATCCTAGCTATCATAAAATGAATAATTTAAATATAAAAATGGAAATGCAACAACACAAGTCAATGGTATATGAGCATACCATTAGCTCCAGTAATTAATACAGAGCTTAATAGAATAAAGAGTAGTATTATATGCGAAAGGTACAATTACGGACAAAAAGAGGAAGAGCTTGATTGAGGGGAGGCGCATGCACCGCAGGTGCTAAGCTGTCTTTTAAAAAAGTATAATCAGGTACAATAAAATTTGTTGGTAAGATTGTAACTAACCCTACAATTGTAGCATGAGCATAATTAAAAAAATTAGATGCGGATTGATCTGTACTTACTTTAATTGTTTGTTGTATATCTGAACAACAATTATTTTTCCGACTTTTCTCCAACAACATGCCACAACTTGAGCAATGTTGGCGGTTTGATTTTTTTACCCAATCAATACCGGCCCATTTACCCATACAGTAATGTACATGAAAGGTAGCACCTTGAACACTAAGGCCATACAGTAATATTAATAATATGGTAATGGCTTTTTTCAAACTATTAAATGTAATCCAAAAAAGTAAAAACCAAAAATATAAACATTTTATTGCAATGCACTATTTACAACAGTCTTTCTTTGGAATAAATAGAAAGCTAAATACTTTCCAAACAAACTGACCTATTACTTTAACTGTGCTATGCATTATCTGAATTTGAAATAAAGGTAATAAAAAAAATTTCTTATTCAGCCAATAATTCAGCATTGTAACCTGCAGATTTAACCAAATCAATTATTTGGTTTGTATCCAAAGTATTGGTTTGTATGGTTAAAATTTTATTCTTATTGGTAGTATCAACATTCCAGTTGTCAATTTTTGCTTCATTATTCAAAGTTGGTGTTACTTTGGCTACACAACTGCTACACTGAATATTCGTTTTAAATTTAAATGTTTTCATAATTTTTTTTGTAGTACAAAATTAGTAACAAAGAATAAGGGACTGTTTACATGATTTTTGAATAGATTTATAAAATTTTTAGAAGCAGAACAAAACTTATAAATTAACTGATTTCAATCTTAAACTATTCACAACTACAGATACCGAGCTAAAAGCCATAGCAGCACCTGCAATCATAGGATTGAGCAAATAGCCGTTTATAGGGTATAATACGCCTGCTGCAACCGGAATCCCAATAACATTATAAACGAACGCCCAAAATAAATTTTGTTTGATTATTTTAACTGTCTTTTCCGATAATTTCAATGCATTAGGCAATGCTTTTAAATCTTTAGTGATTAATGTTATTTTAGCAACATCAATTGCAATATCAGTACCGCTACCCATGGCAATGCCTAAGTCAGCTATTGCCAGTGCTTGGCTATCATTTATACCATCTCCTATCATAGCCACAACTTTTCCCTTCTGTTGCAGGTTTTGAATGAAGGATGCTTTTTGCTGAGGCAGTACTTCACTTTCAAAATGTTGAATACCTAATGTCTTTGCAACGGCATTAGCGGTTGCGCAATTATCGCCGGTAAGCATAAATACTTCAATACCCATATTGTGTAACATTTTTACGGCTTCATAAGCAGAAGGTCTAATTGTATCAGATATTGCTATAATTGCCAAAACCTGTTCTTGATTAGCAAAATAAACTACCGTTTGTGCTGATGACTGCCAGCTATTAGCTTGTTGTAATAGAAAATTGCTAATTGACAAATCCATTTCTTCTATCATTTTTTTATTGCCAACCATCCACTTTTGATTATTCCAAATTGCCATAATACCCCTTCCCGTAATACTTTCAAAATTGCTCAAAGATTGATTGATGTTTGTTTTTTCATTATTAAAATGATTTAATACGGCTTCGGCTAAAGGATGTTCTGATTTTGACTCGAGTGCCCATAAAATTTTAGTATAGTACAATTTATCATCAACTGAATTATCCCATAACACATTGGTTACAATTGGTCTTCCTTCCGTTAATGTGCCGGTTTTATCTATTACTACTGCATTTACTTTATAACCGGTTTCTAAACTGTCAGCGTTTTTAATTAAAATATTGTTTTCAGCACCTTTTCCAATTCCAACCATCATTGCGGTAGGAGTAGCAAGGCCTAAAGCACAAGGACAAGCAATAATTAACACTGTAACAAATGCAAGAACAGCATGCGAAAAAGCATCATTAGCTCCTGCAATCCACCATATTAAAAAGGAAATGAATGCTATACTTATTACTACGGGTACAAAAATGCCTGCTACTTTATCTGCAATACGTTGAACTTTAGCTTTACTTCCTTGAGCTTCCTGCACTAGTTGTATAATCTTTCCTAATATGGTTTCACTACCAACTTTTTCCGCTACAAAAATAAAATGCCCTTTCTGGTTAATTGTTCCAGCGAATACATCACTTCCTTTCATTTTCTCAACAGCAGTATATTCACCGGTTATCATACTTTCATCAACAAACGAAGTTCCTTCTGTTATTTTTCCATCAACCGCAATTTTTTCACCAGGCTTAACAGATATAAGATTACCAATTACTACATCTACAGTAGGTATTTCTTTTTCAAAACCATTTTCAATAATGGAAACAGTATTGGGTTGTAGTTGAATAAGTTTTTTTAAAGCAGAAGATGTATTTGACTTTGCTCGCTCCTCCAGTAATTTTCCAAGTAATATGAATACGATAATAACTGTAGTCGCTTCAAAATAAACGTGTACCGGCAAACCTCGAGAAATCCAAAAACTGGGATAAACGGTTGTAAATGCACTGTATAAAAATGCCGTTAGTGTACTAAGAGCAACCAGAGTATCCATATTAGCTTTACCATAACGAGCAAGTTTAAAAGCATTTATAAAAAAACGACGACCAAAATAAAAAACAACAGGAATTGATAGAAGTAACATTATCCAATTAGCGTTGGGTACATGCATAAAAACCATACCTATTAACACAATTGGCACTGTAAAAATAAAAGCCAATAAAGTTTGAATTTTTAATTTTTTAAATTCAATTTCAGTAGCTTCTTCATTCATGCTACTGTTGGTGTTATTATCTATCAGTAAATCATAACCAATTGACTGAATTACTGTTTTCAATTTATTGGGTTGCACAAGTTTTTCATCATAAATAACCATAACTTGATTAGAGGCATAATTAACAGAAGCACTTTCAACACCATCCACTGCATCTAACATCGTTTCCACGCTTATAGCACACGAGGCACAACTCATACCCAAAACAGGGAAAACTTTTTTTACAACTTGTTGCATAACTCTGATTTTAAAACACAAAGCTACCAGGCATGCAAACCATAGTTATTACAATATTGTGAGAAAGATTTATAAAATAATTACAGAATTAATACATTATTTAATATTGTCAATTGAACTTCTCTTTCCGCCTATTCTTTTAAATTCTGATGGTGTAAATCCGGTAATTTTCTTAAACTGGGCTGACAAATGTGCCACACTGCTATACCCCATTGTAAAAGCAATATCACTTAAATTCATTTCATTGTAGGTTAATAGTTCTTTTACCTTTTCTACTTTTTGTAAAATTGAAAATCTTTCGATAGTGGTTCCCTCAACAGAGGAAAATAAAGTACTTAAAAAATGATAATCATAACCTGTGGCTTCCTCTAATAAAACAGAAAGTTTATGTGTAACAAGTGATTCAGAATTTTTTTGCACCAATTGAATAATCGTATTCTTAATTAGTTCAACTATTGATGCCCGTTTATCATCCAAAATTTCAAATCCGTTTTCATGTAATAAATGATTTAACTTATTCAAATCATTTTCACTTGGAGTATTAGTAATTTCAACCTCACCCAATTGTATTTGTCTATATGGAATTTTTATTTCATCTAACAACTGTCCAACAACCTTAATACAACGATTACAAACCATATTTTTTATAAGAATTTTCATATTAAATTTTGTTATAAAAAGATTTTAAAACACAATAATTACAATGAATACAAATACCCCAAATAATAGCTTTTGGAGTATATATACCCTAACAAAGCTACCATACAAGTTTTTACAAGTTAGTTTAACAAAAAAATTACAAAATTGAGTTTTGAAACATTTAATTACCTTACTTTTGCACGCAATTTAATTATGAACAAGATGGAAACCGGTTCGGACCATAGTAAAATTAACATTCCTTCCTAAGCTACACCTCCGTTTTTAACTGTGGCTATGGAAGATGGATAGTCATAAACAGTTAAAAACAATGCAAAATGCATATTGTATTTTCTCTTTTTTGCCACACATTGCTGTTTAGCCGAAGTTGTTAATTGTATCAACGGCAGGGGTAAGTATTGCTCTAAGCCTTTTTGTATGCATTATCACTTTTTATTTAAAGGCAAAAACCGGCTTTATGTTAAAAACAACAGCAGCTAAAATTGTAAAGCACATTTCATTTTCGGGAGAAAATGCCGGACAAACTGTTCAATCTGCAGCTATATCTAAATTGAAAGAAATAGCCGCAGCTACTAAAGAAGAAGTTTTAGCAATCCTTAATACAAAAGATTCAGGTCTTTCCGAAACCGATGTACAGGAAAGAATTCATGAGTATGGTTTAAATGAAGTTTCACATGAAAAGGCACCGGCCTGGTATATACAACTATTAGAAGCATTTTTAAACCCCTTCATTGGCGTATTAATTATTATAGCTGCTATTTCAGTTATTACTGATATTATTACTGCCCCTCCCGGTGAAAGAGATTATAAAACCGTTACCGTTGTAAGTGTAATGGTATTGCTAAGTTCTTTACTTCGCTTTTGGCAAGAATTTAGAAGCAACAAAGCAGCTGAAAAATTGAAAAGCATGGTTAAAACAACGGCTACTGTTTTGCGTAATGGCGAAGGCAAAATGGAAGTTGATATAAAAGATTTAACTGTTGGTGATATCGTATTACTTTCTGCCGGTGATATGATACCGGCTGATTGCAGAGTATTAACTTCAAAAGATTTATTTGTTAGCCAAGCAATGCTTACAGGCGAAAGTTTACCGGTTGAAAAAAGAGAAATGAATATTCACAATGCCGACACAAAATCGCCATTGGAATTAGAAAATATTTGCTTTATGGGCACCAATGTTGTAAGTGGTGCCGCTACAGTTGTAGTAGTTAATATTGGTAATCAAACTTATTTTGGTTCCATCAGCAAATCATTAACCAGTAAAAGAGCTGAAACCAGTTTCGACAGAGGGGTGAACAGTGTTAGCTGGTTATTAATTCGTTTCATGCTGTTTATGGTGCCGCTTATTTTTATACTAAACGGCGTTGTAAAACACAATTGGTTAGAAGCTTTACTGTTTGCCATTGCAGTAGCCGTTGGCTTAACACCGGAAATGTTGCCAATGATTGTAACTGCTAATTTAGCAAAGGGCGCATTAAATATGAGTAAACGTAAGGTTATTGTAAAACGCTTAAATGCTATTCAGAATATTGGCGCCATGGATATTTTGTGTACCGACAAAACCGGTACACTTACAATGGATAAAATTGTATTGGAACGCCACTTAAATGTATATGGTGATGATGATGATGAAGTATTGAAATGGGCCTATTTAAACAGTTTTCACCAAACCGGATTGAAAAACCTGTTAGATGTTGCTGTATTAGAACATGCTGAGCTGCATGACTATTTGAAAGTGGAAGAACAATATGTAAAAGTGGATGAAATCCCTTTCGACTTTCAAAGAAGAAGAATGTCGGTTATTTTAAAACAAAGAAATGGGAAACATTTACTTATTTGTAAAGGAGCCGTTGAAGAAATACTTGACCTGTGTACTCATGCATTTGACCCGGGAGAAGACAAAGAATTACACATTGAAAACGACAAAGTAATTCCTATAGATGAAACCATGCGCAAAACCATTTTAAGTACTTCTAAAAAACTAAACAAAGAGGGCTTAAGGGTTTTATTGGTAGCTATTAAAGAATTTGAAAACAGAGCTTTAACCTATTCCGTAGCCGATGAAAAAGATATGACCATTACTGGTTTTATCGGTTTCTTGGATCCCGCAAAACCATCGGCACAACCCTCCATTGAAGCCTTGCAAAAACTGGGTGTTACACTTAAAGTACTTACGGGTGATAATGAAACTGTAACTAAAAAGATTTGTAAAGATGTTGGCATTACCGTTCAAAATGTAATATTAGGCAATGAACTGGAGCAAATTTCAGATGATGAGTTAATGAGTAAAATTGACGATATAAATATTTTTGCCAAATTAAGCCCTTTACAAAAAAGCCGTGTTGTAAAAGTATTACAAGCCAAAGGCCATACCGTTGGCTTTATGGGCGATGGCATAAATGATGCAGGTGCTTTACGCGATGCCGATGTGGGTATTTCTGTAGATACGGCAACTGATATTGCTAAGGAAAGTGCCGATATAATTTTGCTTGAAAAAGATTTAACCGTTTTAAGAAAAGGGGTAATTTATGGAAGACGCACTTTTGGCAATATTATAAAATACATTAAAATGACTGCAAGCAGTAATTTTGGGAATATGTTCAGCATGCTGGGGGCTAGTGCATTTCTTCCATTTTTACCCATGCTTCCCATACAATTATTAGTACAAAACTTATTATATGACATCTCACAAATTTCTATACCCTGGGATAAAATGGACGCTGACTATTTAGAACAACCCAAAAAATGGGATGCAAGCGGTATTGCCAGATTTATGTTCTTTATCGGACCCATTAGTTCCATATTTGATTATGTAACTTTTGCTTTGTTATTCTTTTTCTTTAAAGCAAATAGTCCCGAACATCAATCATTTTTCCAAAGTGGATGGTTTATTGAAGGCTTGCTGTCGCAAACCCTAATTGTACACATGATTAGAACCCACAAAATTCCATTCATACAAAGTATTGCAACGGCACCGGTTATATTATTAACTGTTACTATTATGGCCATTGGCATATATATACCCTATTCTCCTTTTGCCGATGCCTTAAAAATGCAACCCTTGCCTTGGATCTATTTTCCATTTTTAATTGCTATTTTAGTTAGCTATTGCTTGCTGACACAAACAATTAAAATTTGGTTTATAAAGAAATTTCAACAGTGGCTTTAACATAAGCATGCTTTTAGCCCCTAATTTTATTGGGAAAGAACCAAATGTTCTCGCCGCACTTGCTTTTTCCCAAATTCACAACAATAATTCGGAAATACCTTTAAAATTTGTAACATGAAATGGACATTTACATTAGCTTTGGCTTTAATATCAACTATTACATATACACAGCCCATTTTTCAAATGGATAGCAGTAACGGTTGGACCCATCATTTTCAACTTACAGTTGTTGCACAAAGCCATTCGGGTTTCAAAGCAAAATACAGTGGGAAAAACAGTTTAGAAAATTCGGTAGAAACAGGGGCAACCAGTTTAACAAGCACCCTATTTTTAGGCAGAAAATTATGGAAAGGCGCTGCAGCATACTTTAATCCGGAAATGTCCGGTGGCAACGGATTAAGTTACTCACAAGGTGTTGCAGGTGCACTTAACGGGGAAACTTACAGAGTGGGTAATGTTGAACCGCAATTATTTATTGCACGTGCTTATATTCAGCAAAACTTTGCCTTAGGTAAAACAAAATACAGCAATGTTGAAGACGACATTAATCAAGTAGCTGATAAAGTTCCTGATAACCGCATTACTATTTCAGCCGGCAAATTTGCTATTAGCGATTTTTATGATGATAACGCATATAGCCATGACCCGCGTACCCAATTTTTAAACTGGGCATTGATGGGTAATGGCGCTTGGGATTATCCCGCTAATACTCGTGGTTACACTTTTGGTGTTGTTGCAGAATGGTATCAAAACAGTTGGACAGTTCTTTTATCTAGTGTTGCAGTACCAGCTATAGCCAACGCGCCTAAAATGGAATACCGTTTGGGCAAAGCACACTCCGAAACTTTAGAAATTGAAAAACGCTATAGCATTAATCGTCAGCCGGGTACCGTTAGGTTTACCATAAGCAACTCCTACACTCGTGCACCCTCCTACCAGCAAGGTATGCAAGCATTAGCAACAAATAACACGTTTTTATTAAACGTAATAGATGGAAATGCGGAAAACAATACGTTCGGTGGTAAAAAATTTGGTTTAGGACTAAGTGCAGAACAGGCATTGAATAATGATATTGGCATTTTTTCACGTATTGGTTGGAATGATGGAAAATATGTTTCATGGGCTTATACAGAAATTGACCAAACGGCTTCACTAGGTTTATCGGTAAAAGGTACACGTTGGCATCGCCCGGCTGATGTAGCAGGTATTGCAGGGGTATTGAATGGTATTTCTAAGGCTCATCGCGACTTTTTAGCTGCAGGTGGTTATGGTTTTATTATTGGCGATGGCGCATTAAATTATGGGCATGAAGGTATTATTGAAGCATTTTACAACGCATATTTATTTAATAATTTTTGGTTAAGCTGCGATTATCAACTAGTTCATAATCCGGGTTATAATAAAGATAGAAGCGGGCCTGTAAATGTTTTTGCCATTCGAGGACATATCTTCTTCTAAAATAAGAAACTAAGTTTTAAAATATCAACGGTAAGTTTTTTCCTAAAAAGAAAACCTTACCGTTTTTGTTTTGTTAGTATTGAAAATGATGTTATGTCTAAAACATTTTCTCTCAAAACTGTTCAATACATTCCTACCGATTTAGATACTGCCTGGGCTTTTTTTAGCAACCCGGAAAATTTGTCTGCCATCACCCCTAAACAACTGGGATTTAAAATTATTAGTAAATACCACGGTTCAACCATGTATGCCGGACAAATTATTGAATATATTGTAAAACCGGTTTTGGGCATTCCACTTTATTGGATGACAGAAATTACACATGTACAACCTTTGCAATATTTTATTGATGAACAACGTTTTGGGCCTTACTCATTATGGCATCATCAACATCATTTTAAAGCCATTAACGGCGGTGTTGAAATGACTGATATTGTACACTACAGAATTCCTTTTGGATTTTTAGGAAATATTGCCAATGCATTATTTGTGAAAAAACAACTCAAACACATATTCAACTTTCGTTTTCAGGCCATAGAAGAGAGATTTGGCATATGGCAAAAAACTAATGAGCGTTCACAAACACTTCAGGTACATTAATCTAGTTTTTTACTTTAGAAAGGAATGCAAATTAAATTGTGCTTAATGCGGTTACCTAACTACCAAAATGGGTATAAATGCATTATAAATTTGCACCTTTAAATTTTATATGGCAACCCAACCACCGCACAACCTCTTTGTGTACCTATACGCTATCTTCATTTCCAAGTTCATTTTTCCATATTTGTTGAATCCTAATTTGACATTAAACTATTCATTCAAAAACAGATGAATATTAATGTACCCATACACCCTTCAATAACTTAATGCATGAAAACGGAATTACACAGTTCCAAAAACTTACATCGCCTTTCTGTAGCCGGCTTATTAGTAACCCTGGGCATTATCTATGGCGATATTGGCACATCACCTTTATATGTTTTTCGTTCCATTATTGGTGACAGACCTATTTCAAAAGAATTGGTTTATGGCGGCATTTCTTGCATTATTTGGACATTAACCCTACAAACCACTTTTAAATATGTATTGTTAACCCTTCAGGCAGATAACAAAGGTGAGGGTGGCATATTTTCGCTATTTGCTTTAGTACGTAGGTATGCGAAATGGCTTTATATGCCCGCCATTATAGGTGCCGCAACTTTATTAGCCGATGGCATAATAACTCCACCCATTTCTGTTGCTTCGGCAGTTGAGGGTTTAAATGGCATTCATTATTTACAAAACACCATTATACCCGGCAATGGTATTACTATTGGTATTGTGGTAGGAATTATTTCCCTCTTATTTTTCTTTCAACGCTTTGGAACCAAAGTAGTAGGATTTGCTTTTGGCCCCATTATGTTGGTTTGGTTTAGCATGATTTTAATTTTAGGTGCTACACAAATAATTCAATTTCCTGATATCATTAAAGCTGTTAATCCATATTACGGTATTAAATTATTGGTTGAATATCCGCATGGCTTCTGGTTATTGGGTGCTGTGTTTTTATGTACAACAGGTGCTGAAGCATTGTACAGCGATTTGGGACATTGCGGCAAACAAAACATTCAGGTAAGTTGGGCTTTTGTAAAAACAGCGCTCATTATAAATTATATGGGGCAAGGTGCTTGGTTATTACTGCAACAAAAATCAAGTTTAGGCAACGTAAATCCCTTCTATGCATTAATGCCGCATTGGTTTTTATTAATAGGCATTATTGTAGCCACTTTGGCTACCATCATTGCCAGTCAGGCTTTAATAAGTGGTTCATTTACTTTAATCAGTGAAGCTATCAGCATGAATTTTTGGCCAAGAGTTACAGTAAAATATCCCACCAATGTAAAAGGCCAAATTTATATACCCAGCTTAAACTGGATATTATGGTTGGGATGTGTAGGTATGATGCTGTATTTTAAAGACAGTTCAGCCATGGAAGCTGCCTACGGTTTTTCAATTGTAATTGCCATGCTAATGACTACCGGATTGATGTTTATTTTTATGTACAGAATTAAAAAATGGAATAACTGGTTAATTGCGCTTATCATGGCCATTTTTTTAATTGTAGAAATTTCATTTTTCATAACCAATGTGGCCAAAATTAAACAACGTTGGATGTTTTTGTTTTTTGAATTTGGCCTAATGTTCATCATGTTTGTTTGGCATAAAGCAAGAAAGATAACCAATCGTTATTTACATTTTGTGAAAATAAAAGAACATTTAACAAGCTTACAAACATTAAGCGCCGATAAAGAAGTACCTAAATATGCTACCCATTTAGTGTACTTAACAAAAGCCAATAGCGATGGCGATATTGAAAAAAGGATTATTGATTCTATACTAAATCGAAAACCAAAAAGAGCAGACGTATATTGGTTTATTCATATTGACCGCGCAGATAATCCTTACGAAATGGCTTATAGTGTAGTGAATTTATTACCCGAAAAAGTAATCAAAATCAATTTTAAGTTGGGTTTTAGAATTCAACCGCGCATTAACCTATTGGTAAAAATGGTAATGCAAGAAATGCGAAAAAACAATGAATTGTGTTGCAGCAATCAATATGAAGATTTGGATGTTATTAACTTTCATACCGATATTACTTATGTTATATTGGAAACATTCTTATCGGTTGAAAATGAATTATCGGTAAAAGAGGAATTTATTATGGATGCTTATTTTGCCATAAAACAGTTAGCACAATCCGACCAAAAAGCATTTGGCTTAGACAATGCCACCACCGTTATTGAAAGAGTACCACTATTAATTAGTCCTAAAACTTATTTGCCCTTAAAGCGTATATCAATAGCTTAATTCAAGGTTATATACTACTTTAATTCCACCCAGTTACTTAACACGTTGTGTTCGCTAACAACAGCTGCAAATAACCGATTATTTGAAGGTACTAATGCTTGTTTCCTTTCATAAACAACTTGTTTATCAGAATTAAGCAATTGTATTAATGAAGCATATTCCAATTTCGCATCAACATTCTCCGGCAAAGCAAAAATGGCAAAGGCTTTTACCGGAATTTTTCCGTTATAATGAATAGTAAACAAATTATTTCCCGATTTGGCAAAAATGGGTGCAGCAGGTTTGGTGCTATCTATCCATGGCATTGGCGGCACAATGGCGGGCAATGCATAATAATCATAACGTAAACTGTCGGCCCATCCGTTAGGATTGTTTTCAAAATTTTTACTGCTAAAAAATATACTTCCTTGTGTAGTTGGATAACTGCGAATGGCTTTTATTTCATTTGGAATTTCGTTAGGGTTTCGCCAGGCAGCATTACTTCCTGCTCTATAAATAGCTTGTCCAATATACAACTGCCTACCATATGTGTGTGCATTCCACCAAGCCAACAAAGTATCAAAGTCAGCAAGTTTATGCCCCTGTTCCCAGTATAATTGCGGTGCAACATAATCAATCCAACCTTTTTTCAACCATAATAAAATATCGGCATATAAATCATCGTAGTTTGTTTGGCCTGCTTTTGTATTACTGCCTTCCGGATCTTGGCTCTTATTGCGCCAAACACCAAAGGGACTTACGCCAAACTTTACATACGGATTAGCAGCGCGAATAGCTTGGAATAAATTAAGAATAATGCTGTCACAATTAGCCCGACGCCATTCATCTTTACTCAATCCTTTGCCATATTGCTGATAAGCTTTTCCATCGGGAAATTCTTTACCGGCAATTCTATAAGGATAAAAATAATCATCCATGTGTATTCCATCTACCGCATAACGCGTTACAATATCTTTTACAACACGTGTAACAAAGGCTCGCACTTCAGGCAAGCCGGGGTTAAAGTATTTGGTAGTGCCATAAGTTACAAACCATTCAGGATGAATTTTTGTGATGTGTGATGGTGATATAGACGAATTATGAATATTGAAAACTGCGCGATAGGGGTTTAACCAGGCATGAAATTCCATTCCGCGCTTGTGTGTTTCTTCAATCATAAATGCAAGGGGATCATAATAAGGTGTTGGCGGCAATCCTTGTTTCCCATTTAAATATTCACTCCATGGTTCATATTGCGAGGGATAAAATGCATCGGCTGCGGGACGAATTTGCACAAATACCGCATTCATGCCATTTCGCTGATGCATATCCAGCAACTTAATAAAATCAGCTTTTTGCGCTTCCACCGACATACCTTTTTGTGCAGGCCAATCAATATTCACAACAGTGGCAACCCATACTCCACGCATTTCAAATATGGGTGATTTCTGTGCATATAATTCTGATTGAAAAAAAATTGCAATAATCAATAATGCTAAGAAGAATGTGTTTCTTTTCATGTTTCGTATTTTGCCGACAACAGTATTCATGAAACATTTTGCATAATACTGTTATTCAAAAACTTAATTCGTGTAACTTTCAATAATTATTTTGTAATTAGTATTTCCAAGGCACTAATAATAGAAAATATAAAGCAGTAACGTAAGGATGATAAACTGTTACTGCTGTTGCCTGGCTGCATCTAACAATTGATTTAACTGCTTAGCTTCATCAACCGTTAATGATGACAAAAATGCATCTACCTCTTGCACTTTGGGTTCAAGCCTTTTTAACAAGGCTTCGCCCGCTTCCGTTAAGTAAATAGCTACCTTTCTTTTATCATGAACAGAGGTTCTTTTTTCTACTAATTTTTTTGCCACTAACCGATCAACCATTCGGCTGGTATCACTCATTTTATCTAACATTTGCTCTCTAATTTGCAAGGTTGATAACGGGGTAGTACTTGCTTGAACAATACGTAGAATATTATATTGTTGCGAAGTAATATCTTCCGGTAATAAAAACTGCCGAATACGCTCTTGCAACCAATTGGCAGTAAATATAATATTTACAATCCCCTTGTGAAATTCATTTCGAAAATGCAACTGTGGTAATTCCTTTTCAATATTCATGGCATGCAAAATGAGTGTCGTTTATTAATCTTCCCACACTTTCAATCCTTCACTACAATTGGCACAAATATCAATATTTTTCCTGCTTTGCATAATATTGTTTCTAAACTTACGATATTCCTGATTATGCCAAATGGCCTTAAAACTTTCATTTTTCAAACTTCCCAAACGGTGTTGTGCATCTTTATCAAAACAACAAGGCACCACTAATCCATCCCAGGTTATAACATTGGCGTGCCATAGTTTCCAACAATGATTGCCTAAACCACTTTTTACAACCACCTTTCCTTCCTTGTTGGTTTTGTATCTGCTATACTTTTGAATAGTGGGTATTAATTGATGTGGATCATTTTCATAATCATATACCTGAGCGGTTTTAAAGCGTACTTGATCAACCCCAATTTCCTTTCCCAATTGCTTAATGGCTTCAATTTGATGCTCATTGGGCTTTACCACCAAAAATTGAAAAAAAACAAAAGGTGTTTTACTGTTTAATGCTTTTTTCCATTTAACAATATTTTTTGCGCCTTCAATTACTTTGTCCAACTTCCCACCCACACGGTATTGTTGGTAAACCTCTTGTGTAGTGCCATCAATAGAAATAATAAGGCGGTCTAATCCGCTTTCAACCGTTTTCCTGGCTTTTTCATCTGTAAGGTAATGAGCGTTGGTTGATGTGGCAGTGTAAATACCTTTACTATGAGCATACTGCACCATATCTAAAAAGTTTGGATTTAAATATGGTTCGCCCTGAAAATAAAAAATTAAATACAGCAGCTCTTTGTGTATTTCATCAATAGTTTGTTTAAAAAAATGATTATCAAGCATTCCGGTAGGTCGGGTAAATTCACGCATACCGCTTGGACATTCAGGACAACGCAAATTACAAGACGTGGTAGGTTCAAATGAAATGGAAATGGGTAATCCCCATTGCACCGGCTTTCCTGTTAAACGGGTAATTTGGTAACTGCTCCAAACTTTGGCAGCATTCCACAAACGCCTGGCGGTAAATTTGCTAATTAAATTTAAACTGTCATTAAAATTAAAGTACGGCATACAAGGTGTAAAAATAAGCCCATTCCTGTTAAAAAGCCGTTTATATTATATATGTTCCACTATTCGAAAAATGATTGCCCGTTTTTTGAATTGAATATGGCATTTTTGTAAGGCAATTGATACATGGGTATGGCCAAAAAAAAGAAAAAAAAGTCATTTTTATGGGGGTGGATTATTATTGGCATTTTTATGGCCTTACTACTTGTAATTGTGTATATATGGCAACAAAACAACAATAAACCTGTACCTATTGACTTTACTTTTGATGCCAATTTCGGCATACCTATTCCGGATAATTATGCCATACACGGTATTGATGTAAGCGTTCACCAAAGTAATGTAAACTGGGGAATGGTTAAAAATACACGTTCCGATAAAATTGCCATTGGCTTTGTATTTATAAAAGCAACCGAAGGTTTATCAAGTGCTGATATTCAATTTAATAAAAATTGGCAACAACTGGCTCAGTTTGGTATTACCCGAGGTGCTTACCATTTTTTTCTTGCTACCAAAAATGGGGCTCAACAAGCGCAGAATTTTATACGAACAGTGCCCCTGCAAATAGGCGATTTACCCCCGGCGGTAGATGTGGAAGAACTGTATGGAGTAAAACCTGCACAACTAAAAAAACGACTTAAGGAATATTTACAAACCATTGAAGATTATTATAAAGTAAAACCAATTATATACACCTATGCCAGCTTTTATGAAAGCTACTTAGGCAAGGAATTTGACGATTATCCACTATGGGTAGCCCATTATAAAACCCCGCAACAACCCCGCATACAACGCCCTTGGCAATTTTGGCAACACAGTGATGAAGGGCATATTACCGGCATAAAAACCAAAGTTGATTTTGATGTATTCAATGGCGATTCCACTGCTTTCCGTGCCATGCTAATTCAACATTAACCTATTATTACCTCAAAACAAAACATGATAATAATCATGTTTGCTATTGAGCAGCGTCATAAATTAACGCTTTAGGGTAGGCTACTTTGCATTAAAATGAGCAAAGTATGCGGTTAAATTTTTTACAGAAATGGCTGGAAGGTGCACCCTTAACATTAGAAAGCTCTTGCAATTTAATTATGGTGGAGCATCATCCCGTTATTTTGGAATTATTAGACCAAAGCCGCCATCAGCTAGAAGCATTGTTAAATTCAAAAAATTACCAACATACATTACTGCCACAACTAGCACAAAAAATACAACTCATACACAAGCAAATTCGTCAATACATACATACAGAACAAGTATATTTTTTTCCGTATTTAAAAAAACAACCCAAAGTTGCACTGCATGATGATGACATATCTCTAAATGATCACTTATTGAAAACCATGCAACATAAACATGATGTTTTTATGAAAGCATTACAACATCAACGAAAAATTGTAAACAACTACATGATAAAAAAAGATTGGGATGCCGAATTTAAAAGCTTCATCAACCATCTTTTCTTATTGGAGAAAAAAATTCAAAACTGGCTGATGCTGGAACAAAAGAATATTTATCCATTCCTAACCAAAGCTGCAAAATAATATGGCTACGGAACACACTTCCATTCAAACAACCTGTTTTCATTGTGGTGAGGATTGTGGTAATCATCCCATTGAGGCATATGACAAACATTTCTGTTGCGAAGGATGCAAATCGGTATATGAAATTCTGAACAATACCGGCATGTGCGATTATTATACCATTAGCCAAAATCCGGGAAACAGCCAAAAAATAAAAGTACGTGAAAACAAATTTGCTTTTTTAGATGATGAAAGTGTACAAAAAGCCCTTACCGTATTTAAAGATAATAATCAAACACACGTTACCTTTTATTTGCCACACATGCATTGCAGCAGTTGCTTGTGGCTAATTGAAAACTTACATCGTTTAAACAAAAATATTATTAGCAGTAAAGTAAACTTTTCACGCAAAGAGGCTGATATTGTTTTCAATCACAACCACACAAGCATGCGCAAAGTGGCAGAATTACTCACCTCAATCGGATACGAGCCTTATATAAGCCTACAAAATTTAAACCAGCTTAAGCCACGGATTAATTATTCCAAAATTTACAAATTAGGAGTGGCAGGTTTTTGCTTTGCCAATATTATGATGCTTAGCTTTCCCGAATACTTGGGCATTGATGATAAAGATTACAATCTAACATATTGGTTCCGATATTTAAGCTTATTACTAAGCCTGCCTGTGGTATTTTATTCGGCGACAGAGTTCTACAACAGCGCATTTAAAAGCTTAAAACACAAATACCTGAATATTGACACCCCTATTGTCTTAGCCATTTGGGTTACTTTTATTAGAAGCATTATTGAAATTGTTACCAACACCGGCAGCGGATACTTAGACAGCATGAGTGGTATTGTATTTTTTATGCTGGTTGGAAGAATACTGCAGGATAAAACATATGAACAACTTAACTTCGATAGAGATTACACCGCATACTTTCCAATTGCCGTATCGCGTATTAAAAACAATAAAGAAGAAACCGTAACCCTTCCCAATATACAACTGAACGATACTTTGTTAATTCACCACAGCGAATTAATTCCTGCCGATGGTATTTTAACCAAAGGCAAAGCACTCATTGACTACAGTTTTGTAACAGGTGAAAGTATGCCCGTTGAAATTCAAATGGGTGAAATGATTTATGCCGGCGGTAAACAGTTGGGTAGTAATATTGAATTATTGGTAATTAAAGAAGTTGCACAAAGTTATTTAACCAAATTATGGAATAGAAGCGCCTTTAAAAAAAAGGAACACAAAAACGAGCATTCATTTGTTGATGCACTTAGCCGATACTTTACCTATATTGTTTTTGCTATTGCAACAATAGCTGCAGCCTATTGGCAATTCCACAATCCTGAAAAACTTTGGCAAGCAGTTACAGCAGTTTTAATAGTAGCATGTCCTTGTGCATTGTTATTAAGCAATACATTTACCAATGGTGCCATTATTCGACGTTTAGGTAGAAATAATTTTTATTTACGTAATGCCAACACCATTGAAACCATTGCCAAAGTAAATTACATAGTATTCGACAAAACAGGCACGCTTACTACCGGCCGATATGACCAAATTGAATATGACGGTATCCCCCTTTCGCAAACATTAAAAGAAAAATTAGCCACACTAACTGCACAATCAACCCATCCATTAAGCAAGTCAATTGTACAATGGTTACAAGTTTCCGGAAACAGAAAAATTGATGGATACAAAGAAATACCCGGAAAAGGCATTGAAGGAATGGTAGAAGATGAATGGCTTACCATTGGCACGCAAGAGTTTGTTTTAAAACGAAAAGAAGTAATCGATAATACTTCTACCGTTTATTTAGGTGTAGAGGGGAAATTAGTAGGAAAGTTTATTTTTAAAAATGCATACAGACCTGGCTTAAGAGGTTTAGCTAAGCAACTGCAAAAAAAATATCCCCTTGCCGTATTAAGTGGCGACAATGCCGGCGAAAAAAATTTTCTACAATCTCTATTAGGGTTTCATTCCGTTACCTTATTTCACCAAAAACCAAACGACAAACTTCAATTCATTGAACAATTACAAAACAAAGGGTACACCGTTATGATGATTGGCGATGGGCTAAATGATGCGGGAGCCCTGCAACAAGCCAATGTAGGCATTGCTGTTTCTGAAAACAGCAACAACTTTACACCAGCCAGCGATGTAATTATTGATGCCACTCAATTACACCGTTTACCCGCATTCATTCAACTGGCAAAAGCCAATAAAAAAATAATTTTTATAGCCTTCGCAGTTTCTATTCTGTACAACATCATTGGTTTATACTTTGCGGTGCAAGGTGTACTATCACCTTTAATAGCAGCCGTTTTAATGCCGGCAAGTACAATAAGCATTGTGTTCATTACTTACGGACTAAGTAATTTGTATGCAAAACAATTAAAGCTGCAATAATAATACCGGCAGTTGTTTTTCATGGCATCGCCTGTTGCGTCGCAATCACTTCATCGTTCCCAACATTGGGCAGCATAGCAATTTCCCACCAATAACATCAAAACATGATAAATATCAGTTAATGGGTTGATGAATGTCATACTGCACCGTAACTACCTAAAATACTTTTGAAACACAAAAATTATTCGTGTGAGTGTCATTATAGTATTATTAATAGCAAGCATTTCAGTTGCCGCCATTTTTTTATTTGCTTTTTTATGGAGTGTAAAAAATGGCCAATACAAAGATGAAATAAGCCCGCCTGTTCGCATTTTATTTGATGATGCTACACCCACAGTGCAACAGCAACCTACAGAAGAAAAAAACACAAATGAATAACCAAAACCCAATTAGTTAAAATAAACAACAGCCATTTATGCAATTAGAAAAGTTTTATTACGATAACAAGATTGTAAAAATGTTTGCCTATGCCACCATTTTTTGGGGTATTATAGGCATGTTGGCAGGTTTATGGGTAGCAATAGATTTGTACTACCCCACTGCCAATTTAGGCCTACCATACACTACGTTTGGCCGCATGCGTCCGGTACATACCAATGCCGTCATTTTTGCCTTTGTGGGTAATGGCATTTTCATGGGCGTGTATTATTCACTGCAACGCCTTTGTAAAGCCCGCATGTTTAGCGATACACTCAGCAAGCTACATTTCTGGGGTTGGCAACTGATTATTGCTTTTGGTGCCCTAACATTATTATCCGGTTATACCACCGGAAAAGAATATGCGGAATTAGAGTGGCCATTAGACATTGCTATTGCCGTTGTTTGGATAATTTTTGGTATTAACATGTTTGGTACCATTATTAAACGTCGTGAAAGCCATTTGTATGTAGCCATTTGGTTTTACATAGCCACCTGGGTTACGGTTGCCATGTTACACATTGTTAACTCATTCGAAATTCCATTTTCATTTATTAAAAGTTATAGTTGGTACGCCGGCGTGCAAGATGCATTAGTGCAATGGTGGTATGGTCATAATGCCGTTGCCTTCTTTTTAACCACACCCTATTTAGGTGTAATGTATTACTTCTTGCCCAAAGCAGCCAATCGACCTATTTATAGTTATCGCCTTTCCATCATTCACTTTTGGGCATTAATATTCTTATACATATGGGCAGGTCCGCACCACCTATTATATACTGCATTACCCGATTGGGCACAAAGCTTAGGCACTGTTTTCAGTGTAATGTTACTTTTACCAAGTTGGGGTGGTATGTTGAATGGCTTATTTACTTTAAGAGGCGCTTGGGACAAAGTTCGCGAAGACCCCGTATTAAAATTCATGGTAGTTGCCGTTACCTGTTATGGTATGGCAACTTTTGAAGGGCCAATGCTTAGCTTAAAAAATGTAAACGCTATTTCACACTTTACCGACTGGACAATAGCACATGTGCATATTGGTGCCTTAGGATGGAACGGCTTTTTAACCTTTGGAGTACTGTATTGGTTAATTCCACGCATTTTTAATACCCCATTGTATTCCAAAAAATTAGCTACTACCCACTTTTGGATTGGCACTATTGGCATTGTGTTATATGCAGTACCGTTATACTGGGCCGGCTTTACACAAGCATTAATGTGGAAACAATTTACACCCGATGGCCATTTAAAATATCAGTTCCTGGAAACAGTTACGCATATTTTACCCATGTACATTACACGTAGTATTGGTGGTACATTGTATTTAATTGGTGCATTTTTAATGGTATATAATCTATGGAAAACAGTTGCAGCCGGACAATTGGTTGCCAACGAAGCAGCTGAAGCCCCTGCATTACCCAAAGTTATTGAAACACATAGCAAACAATACTGGCACAGATGGATTGAAGCTCGCCCCATTCAAATGCTTATTTTCAGTTTAATTGCTGTAGCTATAGGTGGTATTATTGAAATGGTTCCAACCTTTTTGGTAAAAAGTAACGTACCCACCATTGCGTCAGTAAAACCCTATACCCCACTTGAATTGCAGGGAAGAGATATTTATGTAAGGGAAGGATGTTACTTATGTCATTCGCAAATGATTAGGCCCTTCCGCGATGAAGTTGCCCGTTATGGAGAATACAGTAAAGCAGGTGAATTCGTGTATGATCATCCTTTCCAATGGGGAAGTAAACGTACCGGACCCGATTTAGCACGCATTGGAGGCAAATACCCGGATAGTTGGCACTTTAATCACATGTTAGATCCTCGCTCAATGAGCCCCGGTTCCATTATGCCGGCATATACCTGGTTGTTTGATAATAAAATTGATACCTCATTAACACCGGCTAAAATAAGAGCCATGCAAACATTGGGTGTTCCTTATCCTGAGGGATATGACAAACAAGCCAATAAGGATTTGGAGGCACAAGCAAAAAGCATAAAAGAAACTTTGAAAAAAGACAAGATAGATATTAGCAGCAATGCTGAAATAGTTGCACTCATTGCTTATTTACAACGTGTTGGAACAGATATTAAAGCTCAAAGTACAGCAAACAATGCAACTGCAATAACCAACAATAATAACTAAATCGAAATAATATGAAATTTATTAATTATCTCGAAAAAATACTTGGTGTAGATGTGTATGCATTAACATCCCTGCTCATCTTCTTCCTGTTTTTTGTTGGTGTTGCTTTGTGGGTGTGGAAAGCCGATAAAAAAACCATGCAAAAAATCAGCAATATTCCTCTGGAAGATAGTCGGCATATCTAATTCAACAATTGTTCAATTTATCCAAAAACATTTACCATGAACACATTATTTAAAAAAATAAAATTCAGCAAATGGATGATTGGCTTGCTAACCTGCTTGCCGATGGGTGCCTTTGCAGCAGGGCCTCCACAGCCATCCGCTCTTTCATTTCCCATTGCGCAAATATTGGTTGTCATCATTATATTTTTATTATTAGCTATTGTGCTGCTGGCCAATGTACTAATTGGGACAGCCAGATTTAAAATTACTGAAGAGCAGGAAAAGAAAAAATCAAATAACACTTCCAATATTACTCTATTGTTAGTGGGAATATTTAGCCTATTAAGCATGCAGGCATTTGCAGCTGATAATCCCGAAACAACTGTTGAAAAAGTTACCAATTACGGCGGCTTAACCGCAATGGGGTATTATACCCTGGTAAGTGTTGTTTTACTGGAATTACTGATTTTATTGGTGTTAATTTATAACATTAAATTTTTATTACGCAAACAACGTGATTCCATTGCTGTAGCCGAGACTGAAACAGCTAAAGCCGAATCCAAAAACTCATTCAAAAACTGGTGGAATAAATTTAATCGTTTAAAACCCATTAAAGACGAAGCTGAAATTGACTTGGGGCATGATTATGATGGCATTAGAGAATTAGACAATCGTTTACCGCCTTGGTGGTTGTATGGCTTTTATGTTAGCATTGTTTTTGCGGGTATTTATTTATTTCGATATCATGTAGCACACAGCGCACCTTTAAGTAAAGAAGAATTGCAAATTTCATTGGCAAAAGCTGAGGAAGAAAAGCAAGCTTACTTAAAATTATCAAAGGCAAATGTTGACGAAAATACCGTTAAGTATTTAACTGACCCTTCAGATCTGGAAGCCGGCAAACAAATTTTTACTACCACTTGTGCTGCTTGTCACCAGGCTGACGGTGGTGGATTGGTAGGTCCTAACCTAACAGATGACTACTGGCTGCATGGATGTTCCATAAAAGATATTTTTAAAAGCATTACCTACGGCTGGCCTGAAAAAGGTATGAAAAGTTGGAAAGACGATTACTCGCCTTTACAAATTGAACAAATTGCCAGCTACGTAAAAAGTCTTCATGGTACTAAGCCCAAAAACCCTAAAGAACCACAAGGTACATTATGTACCGACAATAGTTCGGCACCGGCTGCTAATGCCGATTCAACTAAATCTACTACAGCAGCAACCATTCAATAAGCATTAAACACCCATTTGTATGAGTAATATTGAACACATTAATGAACCGGTTTCAGAAAGCTTTCGTGACAGAATTGCAACCGTTGATGCAGAAGGCAAACGCAAATGGGTGTATGCTTATAAGCCCAAAGGGAAATTTTATAACATACGCACATGGTTAAGCATTTTTTATTTCATCATTTTTTTTGGAATGCCATTTATTCAAATTGATGGTCGCCCACTCTTTATGTTCAACATTCCCGAGGGAAAATTTATTCTGTTCACCAAAATATTTTGGCCACAGGACTTTTTCATCTTCGGTTTAACCATGATTACGTTTGTATTTTTTGTTGTACTATTTACGGCAGCTTTCGGGCGTTTGTTTTGTGGATGGGCATGTCCTCAAACCAATTTTATGGAAATGATGTTTCGTAAAATTGAATTTTTGATTTTAGGCGATGCACCCGCTCAACGACAATTGCATAATGCCCCATGGACAGGCAAAAAGATTTTTAAAGTAGGTTTAAAGCACATTGTGTTTTATTTGCTTTCTTTCATTATTGCCAACTTCTTCTTGGCATATATTATCGGTATGCCTGCCCTATTGAAGATTATAACCGGACCGGTATCGGAACATATTGTAGGATTTGCTTCCATTCTTATTTTCAGTGGCGTATTTTATGGTGTGTATGCCTTTTTCAGAGAGCAAGCCTGTACCGTTGTTTGTCCTTATGGGCGTTTACAAAGTGTATTGCTCGATAAAAATTCCATGATTGTTGCTTACGATTATAAACGTGGTGAACCCCGCGGTAATTTTAAAAAAGCTACGTCAGCAACACAGCCTTTGGGCGACTGTATTGATTGTTTTCAATGCGTAAAAGTTTGTCCCACCGGTATTGATATTCGCAATGGTGTACAAATGGAATGTGTAGGTTGTACCGCTTGTATTGATGCTTGCAACAACGTAATGGAAAAAATTGGCAAACCGAAGGGCTTAATCAGATATGCATCTGAAAATTCAATTGCTAACGGTATCCCCTTGAAGTACACTTCCAGAATGAAGTTTTATACACTTTTATGTGGAATTGTGTTAGTAGTTTTAAGTACTATACTGGCTTCTCGTAAAGATGTAGATGCAACCATTATTCGCACGCCGGGTATTTTATACCAGGAAAGAGGCAATGACAGCATTTCTAATCTTTACAATATTAAAGTGGTTAATAAAACAACAAAAAATGTGGAGCTTCAATTGCAATTACACCAACTAAACGGGAAAATAGACATTATTGGAAAACCTTATGTTTTGGTTCCTAAAGAAGGTCAAGGCTCAGGTGAATTTTTTATAACACTTCCAAAAAGCATTATTAAAGAAAGATCATCACACATAAAAATTGATTTATTATCAAATCACCAAAAAATTGCCACTTTAAAAACCAATTTTTTAGGACCTGTTAACGATTAAAAACAATTATTATGAACTGGGGAGCTAAAATAAGCATCGTATTCATCAGCTTTACTTTACTCATTGGATTTTTAGTTTATGAATCTGTACATACTAAAATTGATTTGGTGAGTAATGAATATTACAAGGATGAATTACATTTTCAACAGCAAATAAACGGCACCAATAATGCCAATGCCATTTCTGCAGTACAAGTTATTCCAACCGATAGCTTAATTACCATTATTTTTCCGAAAGAGGTTCAACACAGCAATATTCACGGCGAAGCTTGGTTTTATTGCAAAACAAATGCAGACTATGATAAAAAATTAGCCATTGCTGCAAACGAAAACGGAATAATGACAGTTAGTAAAAATAATTTATTCAAAACCAATTACATTTTAAAGTTAAAATGGATGGCCAATAACACCAATTACTATTCCGAAAAAAACATTAATCTGCAATAATGCTTTGGGGCTTTATTATATCAGCATTAACACTGGGCTTGCTTAGCAGCTTTCATTGTGTGGGAATGTGTGGTCCTTTTGCATTGGCATTGCCCTTCCCTAATAAAACTTATTGGCAAAAAATGGGCGGCATTCTATTCTATAACTTGGGTAGAATAACAACTTATAGTTTACTGGGATTATTTTTCGGACTGATTGGACGCATTGTTTCATTAGCGGGCTTTCAGCAATACTTATCTATTGCATTAGGATTGTTCATATTACTGTATGTTATCCTTCCCTACTTTCATTTGCAATTTCCGCAATTATCCTTTGTAAGTGAATTGACTATTTGGGTACAAACCCTTTTAGGTAAATTATTGCGTAAACCCACATTCAGCAAATTGTTATTTATTGGAATGCTAAATGGTTTACTACCCTGTGGCATGGTTTATTTTGCAGTGGCAGGCGCATTAGCTACCGGTAGTATAGGTTATGGTTGGTTGTTTATGATAGTTTTTGGAATTGGCACTGTTCCGCTTATGGCATTATTATCTTATTTCGGATTTTTGATTAATCTGCGTACGCGAAATTTTTTAAAGAAACTCATTCCCGTTGCATTGGGATTAATGGCTATCTTATTGATTTTCAGAGGAATGAACTTAGGAATACCTTACTTAAGCCCATACCTATCGGGCACTTCAAGAAATGTTATAACGTGTCACTAAAATCATTAACATTTTATTGTTAAACCATTGACATTTCTTTCAGTCTTTACTACAGATATTTGTATTGCAAATGTGAAGAACGAATATTAAATTAGAGCAATAAATAAAAATTACGTTTTAACACATTATTGAAAACTTTTAGAAAGCATAAAACGTAATAATAATAAATAATTTAGGCAAGTAGTCAATTTTCTCATAAGCAGTTAGTTTTGGTTGCGGCCCCGATTTCCATCGGGGCCAATTTTTTATACAACACCCCACCATTTCTTACGCTGCCAAAACCAAGCCAAAATACAACCTATGGCATCTGCAATCATGTCATCTACATCAAATGAACGATGCGGAATAAAATATTTTTGTACAAACTCAATTGCTATTCCATATAATATTCCTGCTACAACAATCCATCTTATTCTCTTCATGCGCTTGTCGTAATGCTTTATACAATTAGCATATAAAAAAACCAATCCAAAAAATAAAGTTATATGTATCAATTTATCAACATGCCATTTTTCTACCCAACCAATATCGGGTAAATCATTACCGGGTAAACATAATAAAATAGTGGTACCAACCAACCAGGCTATAAATGCCCAAGTGTAATGAATGTGTGGTTTCAATTTTTTTTATTGCAAAAATAAGGGAGCCATAAACATAGCTCCCTCCCATCTGAAAAACCCCTGCTATACAATGAAAGCAGGAATTATTATCCTATTAATACTTACGAAAAAAGTGCACCAACGGATGCACCTTTATCAATTTCATTTTTAGTGAATAAAAGCTAATGAAAGATTATCCGGCAATTTTGCCCATTACATATAACTGATCTAAGTGGGGCGTAGCACTTCCGCCTTTATTTTCCAAAGTAATGGCAAATGCCTGTGCTTCAGGTATGGTTTTAAGTTTACACAAACCATTACAATCAGCAGTCAACAATCCGGCATCAACAGGTTTACCATTTACCAATGCCCATAATTGGTATTGTTTATTTTCAGGGGCTTGCGGCAGGCGATTGGGTAATAAATACACTGCTTTCGATTGTTTATCCCAAAAAACAGTGGCCAAATTATCTTCTTTGCCTTTTACTCCGGGCATAGGCACTTTTATCATATTGGGATCACTCATTACTTGCATACTGTTGTATAAATCCAATGCTTTGGTTTTATATATGTTCAAGCCGGCTTGCAACGAGTTGCTTTCATTTACCAATGCTGTATATTGTTGTTGCAATTGGTTTATTTTTTGAAAGAAATAAATATTCAATGCACCGCTGGCAACAATTATTATAACTGCAGCAGCAATAGCATATTTTAACCAGGGTAATGCTATCACTTTTCCTTTTTCAGAAAAAGTTGCATTGACAGTAGGTTGTTGTTGGAATTCGGATTGCAGTGTTTGCCATATTTTTTGTTGCACTACTGCGGGTGGTTGTTGGGCATTTGCCATAGCACCCGCTTCTAAAGCTGCTTCAAATTCAGCAATAGCTGCATTAATTTCCGGATATTGTTTACGCAAGCTTTCCAGCTCAGCACACTCTTGCTCGGTGGCTAAACCCATTACGTAACTCTCAATTACCCCACTTGCTATGTAAGCCTGTATATCCAATGTTATGTATTTTTTAGCATTTGCCTTAACTGTATCAATGCTGCTCGCAACCGGGTTTTCACGGTACCCAAAGGCAGTTGCAGCATTTTTGCAATTTCATCTTGAGTAAATCCTTCAAAATAAGCCAGTTCAACCAATTGCTTTTGCTCGGGCTTTAACTGATGTACGACCTTTCGCAAACCAATTTGATCGGTTGCTATTTGGGTGGTACCGGCATGTTCATACACACTTTCCTTTAGCTCATCGTTGTGTTTATTATTTTGAAATCCTTTACTTCGCACCATATCAATAGCAGCATTGCGGGCAATATTCAACATCCAGGTAAACAATTTGCCTTTTGTTGCATCGTATTGATGAATTTGTTTCCAAATTTTCACAAATACTTCCTGCAATACATCGTTAGCCAATTCAGTATCAGCTACAATATTTTGAATAATGCCGTACAAAGCACCGGAATATTGTTGATAAACATAGCTGAAAGCACTTTCGTAGCGCTTTTGCAGCAATGTTATCAATTCCGGTTCACTGTATTTTATTGTTTCTTGCAATGCTTTATTGGGTGTTTATTACAGATGGTAATCTATATACGTTAAGCCAACGCATTTGGATTTACCCAACTAGAGCCTCATAGGCAGCAGCATCCATTAATTTTTCAACATCAGCAGGATTATCTACTTTCAATTTTATCATCCACCCTTCGCCATAAGGATCGGTATTTACCAATTCCGGTTGTTTTTCTAAAGCAGCATTTACTTCAATAATGGTTCCGGCAACGGGCAAAAACAAATCGCTCACTGTTTTTACCGCTTCAACGGTTCCAAATACAGCTTCGGCGGGTAAGGTTTGATGATTGGCTATATCAACATAAACAATATCGCCCAATTCACTTTGAGCAAAATCGGTAATACCAATAGTAGCTATATCGCCATTTAATACAATCCATTCATGGTCTTTTGTGTAACGAAGATTAGCAGGAAAATTCATAGTGCATTTTTTTACAAATATTGATAGAAAAATTGACTTTAAAACATTAATTCAGCATGGTTATGGTCATTCGCACATTTTTTAATGGACGATTATTTTTATCGGTGGCTTGTGCGGCTATTTTATCAATTACATCTAACCCGCTAATTACCTGGCCAAATACGGTGTATTGCTGGTCTAAATAAGGCGCCCCGCCAATACGGGCATAACGCTCTAACTGTTCGTGTGTATAATGGAAGTTGGGATTGGCCGGCTGTACCCTTTGTATGTAAAAATTTTGTACGGCAGCACTATCATAAGTTCTTCCTTGCACAATGTAAAACTGAAAAGCGTGACTGGCTTTTCTGGGATTCCCATCACGGGCTGCGGCTAAAGCTCCCCGTTCATGTATAATATCATCTCTAAACTCAGGCAATATTTGCTCATTGGGGGGTGTGGTGGTATATTGCATGGCTGCAGTATCGGCTAAAGTTTTGGTAGCCGGATCACCGCCCTGCATCATAAAGCCGGCAATTACCCTATGAAAAATCGTACTATCATAGGCCCCACTTTCAACATTCTTAATAAAATTATCCCGATGATGGGGAGTACTGTTGTACAACTTAGCTACCATATTACCATAAGGTGTACTTATAAGCACATACCGCTCTTTTTCTTTTCCTTGTTTTACCGGCTTTTGCGCATTAGCCGAAAAACCGGCTAACAATAGTATTACAACAAAAAACCATGCCTGCTTCATAACATATTTTTTATATTGCCTCATCATCCTTTAAAGTTTCATCAAAATATAATAAAATATAATCTTTTAAAAAATTCTCTTGTTCGGGTAATGGCATATTGGGCATGGGTTTTAGCTGCCTGAAATGCGGCCAACCATCTTTATCTTTTCTTTCCAATTCAAAGTATCCCCCGGGGGTTAATACCGTACAAACAGCCACATGCATTAAATCTTGCTTTTGTTCTTTCGTTATTTTAGCTTTTATAAAACCGGTTTCCTGCATACCAATTAAAAACAGAATGGCTTCCATATCGGGTTTCTTCCCAAAGCGTTCCATTAAACGAGCTTCCAATGCCCACCAACGTTGTTGTAAATCATCTTGCACAAACATGCGGCAAAGGTAACTGCATTTTACGTGTGCTGCTCCACATCTGTTTTTCTACGCCTATATTTGCTACAAATTGTATGTTATGTTACAGGTACAGGTATTGCGCAATAATCCGGCATGGGTAAAAGAACGTTTGGCTATACGAAACTTTAAACAACCCGAATTGGTAGATGAAATCATTGCTTTAGACGATTTACGCCGTAAAACCCAGGCTAATTTTGATGCCGTACAAGCGCAAGCCAATACTGCCGCCAAAGAAATTGGCAAGTTAATGGCACAAGGCAACAAAGAGGCTGCTGAAACCTTAAAATTCCAAGTTTCCGGATTGAAACTGGAAACTACTGCATTAAGCAATGCCTTGGCTGAAACCGAAAAACAATTACATGAAAAACTAATACAACTTCCCAACCTTCCTGCTGCCATTGTTCCTGCCGGCCATTCGGCCGATGACAATGTAGTTGTAAAAAACGGTGGCAATATACCGCAATTATATGCCGGTGCTAAACCGCATTGGGACTTAATTAAACAATACGATTTAATTGATTTTGAAACCGGTGCAAAAATAACGGGCAGTGGCTTTCCGTTGTACAAAGGGAAAGGTGCTAAACTGCAGCGCGCCCTGGTACAATTTTTTTTAGATGAAAATACCCAAGCCGGTTATACCGAATACATTCCGCCATTTATGGTAAATGAAGCCAGTGCTTATGGCACCGGACAATTGCCCGATAAAGAAGGCCAAATGTACCATGCAACCGAAGATAACTTTTACTTAATTCCCACTGCCGAAGTACCTGTTACCAATATTTATCGCGATGTTATTTTAAAAGAAGAAGAACTTCCCATTAAAATGACCGCTTATTCTCCTTGTTTTAGAAGGGAAGCAGGTAGTTTTGGAAAAGATGTACGTGGCTTAAACCGTTTACACCAGTTTGAAAAAGTAGAAATTATTCAAATAGTACATCCTGAGGAAAGCTATACCACCTTAGATGCCATGGTCAACCATGTGGAAGGCTTACTGTTGCAATTGGAATTACCTTACCGCATTGTACGTCTTTGTGGTGGCGATATGGGCTTTACCTCTGCACTTACTTACGATTTTGAAGTATTCAGTGCTGCCCAACAACGTTGGCTGGAAGTAAGCAGTGTTAGTAATTTTGAAAGCTTTCAAACCAATCGTTTAAAATGTCGTTTTAAAGATGCTTCCGGTAAAACGCAATTGGCCCACTCCTTAAACGGTAGTGCATTGGCGTTGCCCCGAATTGTAGCAGCTTTATTAGAAAATAACCAGCACGAAAACGGCATTCGTTTACCCAAAGCATTACATCGGTATTTTGGTGCCGAACAACTTGTATAAGCTTTAAAGCTTTTAAAATATAGTGCTATGCCCAAATGGTTAAAACGAACAGGCTATGTAATGCTTGCCTTTTTTATTGTACTCAATATTATTATTGCTTCACAAGCATATTATTTCACGCATTTTTTTCCATTGCCGGCTAATGCATCAACTAACACGCAACTAAATGGTTGGGCCAAATGGAAAGCCTTGATTTTAGGTGCCCCTATTTATAAAACAAAAGTGGTTGATTCCTTAAATCTTCCACACCAAACCTTCACTATTGCTACCAACGACGGACAACAATTATCAGCCTGGTTTATTCCACGTGATAGTGCATTGGGTACCATTTTAGTTTTTCATGGACATGGCGGCAACAAAAGCGGACTTATTCCTGAAGAAAAAGCTTTTCATACCATGGGCTATCAGGTATTGGCTGTTGACTTCAGAGCGCATGGTAACAGTACCGGCACAGCCTGCTCCATTGGCTATCGCGAAGCAGCCGATGTAAAAGCTGCATTCGATTATGCTTTGCAACATTATCATCGCCCCATTATTTTATATGGAATTTCTCTGGGTGCTGCTACCATTTTACAAGCCATGCAACAGTATGCTCTTACGCCCGATAAAATAATTTTGGAAATGCCATTTGGCACTTTACCCAAAGCGGTAGAAGGAAAGTTACGCACCATGAACTTACCTACCGAACCATTGGGTAACTGGCTTACCTTTTGGGGTGGCCTGGAACAAGGATTTTGGGCATTCAACTTTAGGCCACAAGATGCCGCTGCTGCCGTACATTGCCCCGTGTTATTGCAATGGGGATTGCAAGACAACCGCGTTACACAACAGGAAACAAACGATATCTTTAAAAATTTAGCGTCGCATGATAAGGAAATGGTGGTGTATGCACTCAGTCACCACCAAAGTTTGTTACAAAACGAGCCTGCCAAATGGCAAAAAACAGTCAGCGATTTTTTATACAAGCAAAACTAAGGTTCTATAATAACCTTAGTACCCACCGGCAATAAATTATACAGTTCAATAATGTATTCATTTTTCGTACTAATACACCCTTCTGTCCAGGGCTGATAATTATCTACCGCAAAATCCTCATTCGGCCAGGTACCATGTATGCCAATACCACCGCCTATACTGGCGTTGGGCGATATAACGCCATGGGCTTTGCGTTCATTAAACTTCTCATAACTTTCTGCATTCGGGTAATCTAATGCCAAAAACCGGCACCATTTACTATGCACTTTTTTACTAACAATATGAAAGGTGCCTTCCGGTGTTTTGCGATCGCCGGCTATCATTTTATCACCCAAATCTTTACTGCCAAACACTACCGGATACCGAGCTACCCATACATGATTGCGATTATACACGGTAAGCGTAAAATCCGATTTCTTAATCACCACATAATACTCATCTTTATCCACTTTCGGTTGACTAATAGCAACACTTGTTAGGACTAAAGCCAAGCATAATAACAAAGGATATAGAAGATATTGCCGGACCATGTTTCAATGAAATGCTAAAAATATGCCGATACTATTTATGTTCTTACATTTTAAAAAAACATTCACGTTTGTGTGGTACCGCCTGCACAAAAACACTTCTTAGAAAAGAAGTGTTTACTTAACTACATATAACATGAGAAAACTAAAAACGACTAAACCGAATGCCCACCGCATAAGGAATTTGATCTAATCCCGTGCTTTCCTTATACAAATTATTCAGGCTATAACTGCCATACAAACGAATGGGGCCTAACCCTAATTCACCAATGGCAGCCACTCGCCAAGGTTGTAAATTAAAATCGCCTTTGTATTTTACTTTCCCCCTTTCATTGCTAATTTGTTTATTACGGCTGCTGAGTAAATAACCGGCACTTACCCCGGCACTAAAACTTAAGCCATTGTCTTTTGAAGGCGTTAAATTAAAGTTCAACATAAAGGGAACCGTTAAATAGCCAACATATAGTTTGTTCTTAGAAAAATTAACGGTATCATTAAACACCATGGGTTGTGGAGTAGAACGAAAACTGATATTATCTTCAAAGCGGAAGTTATACATTTCCAACCCTAAACCATATTTTAAATTCACCACATGTTTGGTAACATTCAGCTTTTGCATGAAAAACCAAATGTTTACATTCGATGATTTGCCCGTACGTAAATTAAAATTGTTTTTAGTAACGGGGTTGCCATTTACGGTAGTTAAATAACCGGCACCCTGGGCAGTGGTATAATTGGTATTATCATTAATATTGGTAAAGCCCAAATCAAGAATACCCCAATTGGTTACTACATTTTGATTGTTTTTTTTATTGCGTGGTTTGGTGCTTATGGTAATAACACTATTCATTCGTTGGTTTGGGCCATTGGTTGCACGGTCAACACGGTTAGATAGGTTTCTATTTTTTTGAATAATGATAAAATTTCCCACCTTAACTGTATCACTACTAATAAAAATGCTATCTGCTTGCACCCTTACTGTTTCTGTTTGTTGTGCCAATACCATACCGGATGCACACAATAGGCCTGCAACAATTATCCATTGTTTCATTGTATCATTTTTTATGTGTTAACGTAATTTAGCGGTGGCCGTTAATTTTTCTTTCGCCAGGTCCTGTTGTGAACGCAAGGCATGAAAAATTCCACCTGCTTTTTGTAAAAGGCTGTTTACTTTATTTTTATTCAGTGGTAATCCGTTTACATATACCGGTGTACCCTCATCATTATCTGTATCTAATACCCTGTACACCACTTCTTTCGCATTGCTTGTATTGTCCGATTCTGCTTGTACTGCCTTCATAGCCATTACCGATTTGTCGGGTGCTATTTTATTGGGTGTTTCTTTTTCAGTTAGTAAAGCATTTACTTCCGGAACGCTAACGGTACCGGTATTTACATTGACCGGTTGAATAGCTACTGTATTATTAGGCAAAACTGCTTCATCAACATTTGTTTTTGTTACATCCTCTTTTTGTACAGCCTGATGCAATATATTTTTACCGGATAAGTTTTGCTTTTCATTACCCATTACTACAGTTTGTTGTGCTACTTTTTCAGTTGCATTCAAAGGCTGTTGTTGTGCCTCATGCAAAGCCGGTGCATCATCAGTAGTTTTAGGAGTTTGTATAGCTACTACCCCATTACTTACCTCAGTTGAATGATGATTCGTTGGTATTAACAGCCACACTAAAATACCCAAGCCTAATAATACGGCAGCCGCCATCATTCTTGTCCACAATACCACTACCGGTTGCTTTTCATGCCGGTATAAGCTTGCCTTATTGGGCATTTCAATGTTTTCAAGGGGCAATTTTGTTTGTTCTAATAAATTCAATTGTTCCACTAATGCCGCATCATCTAAAACCGCTTCACGAATGGCATCGGTGGTAAAGCTATCCGTTTCGCCATCTATATAATCCAGCAACTGTTCTTCACTAAATTCTGTTTGAATACGTTTCAGCAAGGCCGATTTAAAAGGGAACAACACTGCCTCTTTGGGTAATTGGGCTTGTTGCAAGGCTTTTAATTCACCTGCTAAATCGGGATTCAGCACCAAATAGTTTTCTACCGCCATTTTTTCCAGTGGTGTTAACTCGCCATCTACATAGCGCAGTAACCAGGTTTCAATATTGTTGCGGTTGATTTCTATCATCATAACACATTTTCAGGACTTACTAAATAATTCCGCAGCGTAATACGGGCACGGTGCAGGTACACTTTCACCTGACTTTCATTCAATCCGGTAATCTCGCCTATTTCCTGATAACTATAGCCTTCATAATCTTTCAGCATCACCAAGCTTTTCTGCAGTTCATTCAATTGGTCTAAAGCCCGCATCAGGTTTTGATGTCCAATAGCATTCGGTTGTTTGGTATTGCCCAGCACTTCATCGCCAAATGTTTCGTGTAAATCTACTCGCTTGTTTTTGCGAATATGGTCAATCATTTGGTGGTAGGCAATGGTAAACAAATACGATTTTTCCTTTCCCTCTGCTACCTGTGCTCTGTTGATCCATAATTTTTCAAAGGCAGACTGAACAATGTCCTTTGCATCCTCTTCGTGACGCAAATTCTTCCATATAAATCGGTACACATTATCGGCGTACAGATTCACACATTGGTTATACATTTTTTCAGTCATAAACAGTAATAGGCTGTTTTAAAGTGGAACGTACAGGAAATAAAAAAGTTACAGTTGCAATAAAAAAAGATAAAAAAACTATCGCTGCTAAAAATAAGCGGCTATATTGAATTTATTAGCCGGCTCCCGAAAGTAATGGTCCGGTACCGGTTGAGCGGTTGGCATATTTTGCCGGGGCAAATTACATTGCTTGCAAGTGGTAACATTTTCCCACTGTTTCATTACCCAAATGCAGGCAGCACCCAGGACAACGATAAAGATGATTTGCAGCAATGATTTGGTCATGATAATTGTTTATCAGTGTAACGCACTGTAAATTATAAAGTTACAGCCATATAAAATATCGTTATTTTGGGTGAGTTTCTACGCATGAGCTAACATGTGTGTACCTGAATGCACAAATTCTTTTATTTGTGTTCATTAGTGCCATTGGTAGTTAACAAAGGGTGAGGTAATTCCAAATTTGCATATTTTTGCAAAAATGGAATCCAATTCCAAATTTGCATATTTTTACAAAAATAGAATTCATGATACCAAGAGCTATTTTACCGCAGGCACAATTGTATTTATCACAATTTAGAGCAGTTTGCATTACAGGGCCCCGGCAAAGCGGTAAAACAACATTAAGCAAAATGCTATTTAAAAAGTATCCTTATGTAAATTTTGAAAATCCCGATACACAGGCAAAAGCAGAAGAAAATCCGGCTGCATTTTTACAAAATTATACCAACGGAGCCATTTTTGATGAAGTACAACGAATGCCTGTGCTATTCAGGTATTTGCAGGAAATTTTAGACAATAACCAGTCTCGCGGCCAGTTTATACTAACCGGTTCTAATCATTTTTTATTACAGGAACAGATGTCTCAATCGCTGGCAGGAAGAGCAGGCTATTTAACGTTACTGCCATTAAGCTATGCTGAGTTATCGCAAACCCATGCATTCAAACAAAAAAACCATACCCTGCAACAACTTATTTTAACCGGTGGCTATCCTGAAATATGGCATGAGCAGTTGCAGCCCCATATTTGGCTGGCTGCTTATTTCCAAACCTATGTACAAAGAGATGTACGATTATTAAAAAACATTGGCAACTTAGCCGCATTTACTAAACTTATTTATTTGTGTGCTGCGCATGCCGGACAATTATTAAACCGCGAAACTTTTGCATCGGCTATTGGGGTAGATAACAAAACCATACAATCCTGGTTAGGTTTATTAGAAACCAGTTTTATTATATACCTATTACCACCCTGGCATAACAATACCGGCAAACGCATTATTAAAAGTCCTAAACTTTATTTTTATGATACAGGGCTATTGTGTTATTTATTAAACATAAAAACAACAACACAACTCCAACAACATCTCGCTTATGGTGCTATTGTGGAGAACTGGGTAATTTCTGAAATTAAAAAAAACCGGCTTAATGAAGGATTCCCCGACAACCTACACTTTTATAGAGATAGTGCAGGCAATGAAATAGATATAGTATTCGAAAAAAATGGCATTGATATGGCTATTGAAATAAAAGGAAGTAAAAAATGGGATAACGGTATGCTGCGTGGATTACATTACTGGGATAAATATCATCCCCATGCGCAAAAGTTATTAATTTATGCAGGAGAAGAAAGTAGAATGATTACGGATCAGTTACAAGTTGCCTCCTGGACAACCATTGGCGACATATAAAATTGAAAGCTTACAGAACGTACAGAAAATAAAAAAGTACAGTTGCAATAAAAAACTATCGCTGCTAAAAATAAGCGGCTATATTGAATTTATTGGCCGGCTCCCGAAAGTAATGGTCCGGTGCCGGTTGAGCGGTTGGCATATTTTGCCGGGGCAAATTACATTGCTTGCAAGTGGTAACATTTTCCCACTGTTTCATTACCCAAATGCAGGCAGCACCCAGGACAACGATAAAGAATATTTGCAGCAATGATTTGGTCATGATAAATGTTTATCAGTGTAACGCACTGTAAATTATAAAGTTATAGCCATATAAAATATCGTTATTTTGGGTGATTGTGCTGAATGACGGAAATAGAGGGATGAATGACGAGGGAACAAAGAATATGTCCCAATAAGTTTGGGGCAATTCATTGTTTATTCATTGAGTACAAGCCTTAGGGGGTAATAAAAATTGGTTGCGTGATATTGTTGAATAGGAAAGATAATGGGAATAAAAAAACCGGCTAAAGGGCCGGTGAACAATGAGAAGCCTGTATTTATGTTGATTTTAAACTGCATTTTTATCACCCCAAAAAGCACATTTTAGGGTTAATAAAATAATTTTTGCATCTAACCAAAGGCTCCAGTGTTGAATATACCAAATATCATGATTCACCCTACCTTGCATGGCATCCCCGGTTTGGGTAGGCCCCCGAAAGCCGCAAACCTGTGCCCAACCGGTAACACCGGGTTTTACTAAATAACGTAGTGCATAGTTTTCAATTACCCCTTCTGATACTTCATTGAGTTCAATAGGATGAGGTCTGGGTCCTATTATTGACATATCCCCCAACAACACATTCCAAAATTGTGGTAATTCATCTAAGCTGGTTTTACGCAACAATTTACCCAAAGGGGTAACCCTGGGGTCATTGGCTTTGGCTTGTAAATAATTGCCCTTTTCATCTACATTAGGGCAATGGGCATACATGGTTCTGAATTTATAACAAGTAAAGGTAGAATTATTTATGCCATGCCATTGTAAGCGAAAGAATGTGGGACTATTAGAGGTGATTTTAAATAATAATAAAAGGTTAAATCAAATATGGTCAGCTAAATAGAATAGGAACATTTCAATAATTTCGGGGGAGTTGAAAATAAATTCTTCTTCGTTGAAGATATTAGGATTATCATTAATGAAATAATTATAAGTTTCATTTATAAATGTGCAGTATCGAATATAATAATCTGCAATATCTATAAATTCATAATTGAAAGGGGGCGCATCCAGCATTGCCTCATATCTTCTTCTTAAATTTCTATTTCTTGAACGTTTAATATTGAAATTGATTAATGGAGTTTCAATTTGATTGTTGATTATAATGTTATTAATCACATAACTAACCCTGGCATCTAAAATGAAATAATGTTGAGGACAATAAAAAGCAAACAATTTTGAAAAAGAAGAGATGGCATTTGCAGTATTAGTATCGATTGAGCGGTGATTATGTAACCTATTTAATACATCTGGAACAATATGAAATTGATTAAAAACATGTATTCCGCCCCATTTTAAAATCTCTTTTTGAATTTCTATTGTAAATCCATTATTTAAAATACGCTGATGTATATCATGCCTAAACCTTATGGTTTCATTTACTGTATTACCCTTCCAATAATTGGTATTTCCAGAAAAATTATTAATATTATTTAAAAACAAATCATATATATGGTGAACCATAAACTTTTCTAATTTCTAATTAGTGTCCATTGGTCTTATTCCCAATCATTTGAGCAACGGTTGTTGCAATAATTTTAATATCCAAGCCAAATGACCAGTTTTGAATATATTCCAAATCGTAAGCAATACGTTTAGCAGTTCTTTTTTTGTTTTCTTCTCTATCTAAAACATCACCTCTATAGCCATTAATTTGTGCTAAACCGGTAATTCCGGGTTTAACCAAATGGCGTAAATCAATATTGTCTATATAGGTAGCGTATTCATTGTGGAAAGGGATGGGATGAGGTCTTGGTCCGACTAAACTCATATCGCCTAATAAAACATTAATAGCCTGTGGTAATTCATCTAAATTAGTTTTACGTAAAAATTTACCAATTTTAGTAAAGCGACAATCATCTTTCAAAGCAGGCATAAAAACATCATTCCGCACATTAGTGTACATGGAACGAAATTTATAGCATTTAAAAACTTGACCATTTAAACCAATTCGTTCTTGTTTAAAAAAGACAGGGCCTTTAGAAGAAAGTTTAATCAAGAGTATAATGATAGGAAATAGCCATGAAAATACAAACACAAATAAAAGGGAGGTGAAAAAAACATCGAATAGCCGCTTAGAAGTAGAAGTTTTAACTATCTCAGCTTTATGAAGAATTGAATCTAGTGCCCTATTTAGATCATTATCCAGTGCAATTACAGCAGTTTCCCTTCTTTTCAAAAATGTTTGAAGCATACTTATACGTTTATCCGTTTATATTCGAGAAATAAACATTTTCAATTGAGGGGGCAAGCAAATTTAAGGAAAAAAGATTCAATATTTGATTTAAAAAAAATTTAATTGTAGGATGAATGTTATCAACACATTGAAATATAGCATAAATATTTATATACATGAGTCTTAACTTGTGACCATATGAAATATTTGTAAAAATTTTGTTGCTATTGAATTTATTTGAAACTTTTCTTCAGCATATATTCTTCCTTTTAATCCCATGTCAGCTCTTAATTTTGCATTTTTTAATAAAATATCAATTTTATTAAACAATGCATCCTTATCTCCAGGTGGCACACAAAATCCTGCACCGGAATTAATTACGATTTTAGAACTCAAGTTTTCTAACGGTGCTGATAAAATTATAGGCTTTTGAGAGCATAAATATGAAAGCACCTTTGAAGGAACAGAAAATAATCCTGCTTCATTTTCAAGTACTGCTACTAAGATATCAGAAACGCCAAGCACATATGAGAAATCATGAAAATTTTGATATGGAAGAATAATTAGATTGTCTAATTTATTATTTAATTTTTGTTCCATCAAATAGCTTGCACCGATTCCTTCTGATACGACAACAATCTTTATTTTTTTCTGACTTTTCAAATGCAAAGCAATTTGCAGTAATATATTGGGGTCATGTTTTAGGCCTAATGTTCCAGAATAAACAATACAAAAAAAACTATCAAGGTTATGCTTTTTTGCCCAAATATTGTTTTTGGGTTCTAACCTGATCTCATTTAAATTAGCCCAATTTTCTATAATGCTTATTTTATTACTTGATACACCACGTTTATTAATATATAAAATGAAATCATCTGAAATTGAAATTATATGAGCGGAACTCTTCAAAATTTTGCTTTCTAAAACTTCAAAAAAATAAGCGATAATATTTCCAAGATACCACAACTTACTATATAGAATTTTTTTAATAGCAATGCTATAAATATCTTGACACCAATAAATGAAAGGGATTTTATTTTTTTTTGAAATTTTAACCAATCCATATTGAATAAACAAAGGGGTATTTCCACTTAAAAGGATGTCTGGTTGAAAATCCAAAATAAACTTGCTCAGTTTATTAACATATTCAAATTCTTGAAGAATTCTCTTAAAAATTGAATATTTAGAAAATTTATGTTTATTACTGATTGCAATAATTGTAATATTAGATGATATATTTGAAAAATCAGCTTTAGGAGATTCAAAACTTGTACAATAGCAATGCATTACTTGATGTCCCATATCTGCTAAACATTTACTTAATGATAAAGAAAAGGAATGGCCTGCATGATCATTTATCAAAATCTTCATTATTGAAATATTTTTTTATATATAATTTGATCTTTAATAAAATAGCGTTAATATTACTAATATATATTGCGAATGCCTTAAAAAGTATCATATACGGAGTAATCGAATTAGTATTAGGTGAAGCATTAAATATTAAAAAATGCGGTTTATCGAAATAATAGGCTAATTGAACTGGTAAACTATCATGTAAGCCCCCCTTTTTTAATGCCATTATTAATTAGAGATTTCTAAGGTACTAATCTTTTGTTTTTCAATGACTTTATCCACTAAACGGCTCTCTTCAATTAATGAATGATTTGCGTTCGCCTTTTTTGGATAAAGGGATATATCTACACTCAATCTTTTGTAATGTTCTTCAGCAAATTTTATGGGAGATGAGTATCCTAGAGATTTGTGTGGTCTGTCTGTATTGTAATCAATCCTCCATTGCTCTATTTGCTCTCTTACTTCCAATAAGCGATAAAACAGGTATG
>NZ_QKZV01000001.1:217584-644808 GCF_003254115.1 Hydrotalea sandarakina | reverse complement strand
GGGTATATTTATATTTACTGCAGCAATGAAAGTCCGGTAGATGTGTTCTTTGATAATGTACAGGTAGTGCATACACTAGGGCAATACTTGAAGAAATGTAGCGAAGCGAAATTCGCCCATAACCAATACAATAAAAATGACATGGGCAAACGCATTATTATCCATTCGGACTGACTATGGCAGGCATCAGCAGTAAAGCAGCAGGCGGTACAGAAAATAAATACAAATACAATGGCAAGGAATTACAGCAGAGGGAGTTTAGTGATGGCAGTGGTATAGAACTGTATGATTTTGGAGCCAGAATGCAAGATCCTCAATTAGGCAGATGGAATGGTGTTGATCCATTGGCAGAGCAAATGCGCCGCTTTTCGCCCTACAACTATGCATTAGATAACCCGGAACGGTTCATAGATAAAGATGGGATGGAAGCGGTAGAAGATGACGATCAGGGAGAATATGGGGTTAGAGATAATACGACTTCCGAAGCATCATTTAGAGGTTGGAAGTATATAAAATACTATCCAGCTTCTGGTGGTTCAGCAAAAAGATTTAAAATTAAATCAAGCTCAAGTGATGACTGGGTACATAATAAAGTAACTGGCAGGGTTTATTGGGATGATAATGTGAAGAAAGCGGATGATGTAAAAAATTCCAATGAGGAATATTATGGGGATGGTTCAGATAAAAAACGATATGTTTCAAATGAAGGAACAGTTGAACTAGGAAAAAACGGAGATTGGCATGTAGTTACAAATGAGGAACCAGAAAATGCACAATCTTCAAATTATAATTCATTAGTGCCTACTCAAATTACCAATGGTAATGAAAATATTGAAGCAATAACGGATTCAATAAGTACTGCAATAATGGCAGAAGGGTTTGTAGAAGGAACCATAAAAGCTGGGGGATTAGAGTCGGAAAATTTAGCAACAGCTTTAATATCTGCAAAAATATTGTCAAATATTAGTAAAGGTGTTGCAATTGTCGGTATTTCATCAGCTATAATAAACTATCAACAAGGAAATATAAATGGATATCATGCTTTTACTTTAGGTGTTATAAGTCTTGTTGGAACTGGACTTCCACTTATAGGAGTTGGATTGACACTTGCAGATATGGTTTGGGGCCATTATATTTTTCATGATAAAAAATAAAAATGAATAACTTCTATTATTATGTATTTTATCTATTGGTAAAGATTGCTAAAAAAATAAACAAAAGAGATTTAGACCCTGCATTTACAGGTATTATATGGATTAGTATACCTGTTATTCTGAATGTTTTATCATTGTTTTTTTACTTCACACAAGGTACTAGTAATGATACAGAGGGTGAAATTTATTTGTATGCAGCAGTAATTACTTTGCCAGTTCTAATTATGAACTATTATATTTTATTGCATAATGAAAAAAGCTTAAAAATTATACAATACTTTGATAGTTTACATTTAAATAAAAGAATTTGTCTTATTAGAATATTTATTATCATTATTTATTACATTTTCTCAATTTTACTTTGTTTATATTTGGCAAATTACAACAGAAAATTGATAGGACTATGACCATAGTTGCGGATGCTAGCCGTGCAATAAATTACTCACAAGAACAATCATTACTTGGTAATCAACAATTAGGTTGCAAAAATTGTAATGGAAATGTAGGAATAAGTGAGCCAATAATTACAGTTCACATTTTTATAGGTTCTGTCAATTATTTTACAAATCCCCATAGTCCATTTTATACAAATGGGCACTTACCTAATCAAACTCAGATTGATAAGCTCACTAACTTTCTTATTCATCAGTATAATATTCAATTACCATGAAAAAAACAATAACTATTTGTTGGACAATTATTAATCTTTTCATTTTTAGTTATACAAATGCACAGAGTAAAAAAGTATCATATTTAGGACAAACTGACTGGGAAGTTGTAGCTAAAGCAGTTAAAAAAAAATTTATTTACGAATCAAGTAAATTAAAAAAATTTGACTCCTCATATCAGATAAATAAAAACAAATATTATACTTTCAATAATTTATCAGAAGAAAATGTTTGTTTACAATTATTGTCGTATGAACAAGATTTTTCAAATTATGATACTTTATTCATTTCAAACTATATTATATTGCTTAGCATTTACAAAAATGAAGTTACTGGTCATGGAGTAAAATACATTGAAACAGTCAATTTTTTATTAACTGTGAGTTGCGAAGAATCTTTTAGTCAAATTGATTTGAATCATTATCTTTTAGCACATAAACAGCAATTAAAATATTGTTTTTATAATAATTTAAATTGTTGGCGAAATTTTAAAAGTTTTAAACGAAAACTTAATTTAGATAAATTGGAACCATTACGACTTCTTTAAACAAGAGTTAGTTTTAATATAGTGTCCACTGCATATTATTTTTAATAACTTCTCTTCTAAGTTAAGTCTGCGTCTTGTGGTAAAAATTTTTTTCAACTTTCTACTACCTTTTCAAATCAACAATCCCCTTCAATCAAAATACCAATATTGCGTTTAAACTCTCTAAAAAGTTCGAGCTGTTGGCAGGCAAGCCGACATCATTACTCAAAAAGCAATCTTGCAAAGGGTTGCTTTTTTGTTGTTAAAGCAGTGTAAAGGCTAAATTTATTGTTTCCTGAAATCTATATTGCTCATCAGTTTTTAGCAGCAATAAATAGTATAGCTGCAAATTCAATTACCATAATTTATACAACCTGCTTCTTCAAAAAAAATGATAAATTACGTTGTATTCCTAAACAAATTTTCCAACTAAACTCACTTTATGCATCTGCTGCATTCATCCATAACCGCTTCATGTTTACGTTTATTGGTGATTGGGTTTTGCTGCTACAATTTTATTGCGTGTACTTCGCATTCATCTAATTATACTACCTGGCAGGTATATGGTGGCAATAAAGAAAACAACCATTATGTAGCGCTTGCTCAAATTGATACTTCAAATGTTGCCTCACTGCAACCTGCTTGGATATATCATTGCGGTGATGCAGGTGCATCTACTCAAATACAAGTAAATCCAATCATTGTTGATAGTATTCTATATGGTGTGTCACCGCAACTAAAATTATTTGCATTAAATGCCGCAAATGGCCGGCAAAAATGGGTATTTAATCCTTTATTGGATACCCTAGGTAAAGCGAAAGGTTACTTTTCCATGAATGTATGTAGGGGTGTAACTTATTATTCCGATGGAAATAATGATCAAAGGATTTTCTATTCCGCCGGTTCACAATTGTATTGTGTTAATGCCACAAATGGCCAACTTATTACATCATTTGGTACTAATGGTAGTATTGATTTACACAATGATTTAGGTCCCCGTTCTCAAAATTTATATGTAGCATCCACTACACCGGGCATTATTTATAAAAACTTAATTATAATAGGTACACGAGTTGCCGAAGAAATGCCGGCAGCTTCCGGTGATGTACGTGCTTACGATGTACATACAGGCCAATTACAATGGGTTTTTCATACTATTCCTCATCCCGGTGAACCCGGTTTTAATACCTGGCATGATTCCACTGCTTATTTACACGTTGGCGGCGCAAACGCATGGGCCGGATTTAGTATGGACGAAAAACGAGGTATTGTTTATGTGCCCACCGGTTCAGCTGTTTACGATTTTTATGGTGGGTTACGTTTGGGCAATAATTTGTTTGCCAATAGCCTCATAGCATTAAATGCCAATAATGGAAAAGTTATTTGGCATTATCAAACCATACATCACGATGTGTGGGACAGAGATTTGCCAACGGCACCGACTTTGCTTACACTCAATATCAATGGTAAAAAAATTGATGCCGTAGCTCAAACCACTAAAACGGGCTTTGTTTTCTTGTTCAATCGGTTAAATGGTGCACCTGTATTTCCCATTCAAGAGCAACCGGTTCCAGTTAATACTGAATTAAAGGGTGAGGTGCTTTCACCAACACAGCCTATACCTACTTTGCCAATTCCATTTGCCCGGCAGCAATTAACTTTTAATAATCTTAACCATTTAGTACCCGATTCTTCCTATAACGATATTGCAACAAGACTATCCCGTTATGAGCATCATCATCTTTTTTCGCCGCCATCTACTCAAGGAACCATTATTTTTCCCGGATTTGATGGTGGTGCAGAATGGGGTGGCCCTGCTGTTGATCCTAAAACAGATATTTTATACGTTAATGCCAATGAAGTTCCTTGGGTATTAACCATGCTACCTGTTCAACATGCTGCAACTGCTGCTGAAAATATGTTACAGGCAGGGATGCGTTTATATAAAACACATTGTATGAGTTGTCACGGAACAAATTTACAAGGCAGCGGTAATTATCCATCCTTACAACAAGCCAATCAAAAGTATAATGAGGTATCCTTCGAAAAGTTGGTTACTTCGGGAAGAAGAATGATGCCTGCTTTTACACAATTAACTGCTGAAGAAAAAAAGGCTTTGGCTTCTTATGTGTTGAATTTAAAATCGCTGCAAGCAAATAAGTTTATAAAGCCTAAACAACAACTAACCAAATGGGATAGTATTCCGTACACTTCAACCGGATATAATAAATTTTTAACCAAAGAGGGGTATCCTGCTGTAGCACCACCTTGGGGTACACTAACTGCTATTCAATTAAATAGCGGAAAAATATTATGGAAAGATACGCTGGGCGATTATCCCGAATGGAAAGCAAAGGGCATACATACCGGTACAGAAAATTATGGTGGTCCTGTGGTAACGGAGGGTGGCTTGCTGTTTATTGCTGCTACCAGCGATGCTAAAATTCGCGCCTTTAATAAACGCACCGGTGTTTTATTGTGGGAAGCTGATTTACCTGCTTGCGGATTTGCTACGCCTGCCGTTTATGCTGTAAACGGTAAGCAATATGTTGTTATAGCTTGCGGTGGTGGTAAATTAAATAAACCATCCGGTGATAGTTATGTGGCGTTTGCTTTGCCTGATAAAAAATAATTTTGTAGTCAGCTTTTGTTCTTTTTGCAACAGTGGTTGCGTCGCACACTTGTACTGCATCAATAATGGCAACAAAGCACTTTATTTAACATTATCTGCGTTATTGAAATCCCAGTTCAATTGCTTTTTGTTTCATTTTTTGAGTAAGCTTGTTCAATATTTCATCCGATAAACGGTAACGGGCATACGTATCAATATCCCCCGATTCAATTTTTTCTAAGCGTTGATACCAGTCGCCGGGATTTACCATATCACCCAGTTTGCGAGGCACTACATGCATGTGTAAATGGGCTACGGATTGCCCTGCTACTTCGCGTTCTTGAATAGCCCAGTTAAATGCATCTGTTTGAAACACTTTACATAATAATAGGGCTGTGTTTTTTCCCAATAACATAAATTCCGCTAACTCTTCATTGGTTAGTTCAAATAAACTTTCTTTGTGTAGCTTGGGAATTACTAAAGAATGGCCCGGTAAAATAGGTGAAATATTATATAAAACAGCAAAATTTTCCGATTCTAAATAATAATCATTTTTCGTTTTTGCGCAAAAGGGACAACTCAACATATTCTATAAAAAATATCATTTATGTGTATTAACAATTGCATTATTTGTTGATGAATTTTTCTAAAATAGTCCGCACATTATCATACGAATTGTACAGGTATTTTTCAATTTCATTTTTTGAAATCCAACGAATCCATTCAATTTGTTCTTTTAATTCAGGCATAACGTCTAAATGTGTACTGGTTTTCATTTCAAACCAATGAATTTCTTTAATGGCTTCTTGATGCAATACATTGTCGAAATATTCATAATGCGTTACACCGGCACTTCTAATTATTTCCAATGTTTTTAAACCAGTTTCTTCTTTTACTTCGCGCAAAGCACATTGTTCATAAGTTTCATTGGGTTGTAAATGTCCTTTGGGTAAATCCCATTTACCATAGCGTTGTATCATCAGTAATTCATCATCTTCACTCCAAACAATTCCTCCGGCTGCATAAACAGTTTGTATCATAACTTAAGTTTAAATGGTAAGCAAATCCATCTTTTAAAGGTAGGGCATTTCAAAAAAAACAGCAATTGTTTTTATAACATTTATTCATTCATTTTTGGGTTGCATTAAATGAGGCAACCCGGTTTGTTTAAATATATTTAACCCCAATCGTTGCTCTGAAATTCCGGGTTTGCATACATAATCAAATTTTAGTGTATCATTATCCTGATGTGTTTCAAAATAGTTAAACAAAATGCCTTGGTTATCGGCAAGCTTCTCATATATTTCGGTTAAATGAGTGGCAATAATAAAAAATGATTGATGCCATTTTAAAGCCAGTTCAGTAAAAAGCAAAGTGCAATCAAGCGCATCTTTAATGTTCGTTCCTTTAAATGGTTCATCAATAACACATAGCACCGCTTTGTTTTCTTGTAAGCATTCGGCCAATAATTTTATGCGATTAATTTCAGCTTGAAAATAACTTTCGCCTTTACTAATGCTATCTGTAATGCCAATGAATGTGAAAATGTTTTGTAAAACGCCAATTTGTGCACTTTCTGCCGGTATGCCCATACCTATATGCGCCAACAAAACTGCTTGTGCATTAGCCTTTAAATACGTTGTTTTGCCAGCCATATTAGGGCCTGTAACAAACATAATGTGTTGTTTGGTTAATGTAACATTATTTACAACTGCATTTTTAAGCATTATGTGTCTTAGCCCTTTTATTGATAAAACAGGTTCGTTCACTATTTCAGGAAAATGTAAATGATGTTGTACACATGCATAAGCCATTGCCATAATGGCATCGGTTTCATAAATCCATTCTAAAATATTTTTAATGGTAGTGTAAGATGGTTTCCTTAACAGGCTGTCAACATAAAGGGTATTAAATGCTTTCTTATTTTCCAAAGCATGAAGGTTGGGTAATAAAATTTTATCATTCAAGTGTTGTATAGATTGCGCTATGGCATTGGTATCTTGCTCAAGTAAAAAATGATGTTGTTGTAGCAGTTGTTGTAATCGCTTTAGCAAATCAAATAACGAAAGTATGTTGCTGTTTAAATAATGAAAATAGTCCGGATGTTGCCATCGAAAAAATTTCGCAGTTAATTGGTCTAAAAAATTGTTTTCTAACTCTACAATTTGAATGTTCGATTGTAAATATAATTCTGCAGCAACAATATCCCTTTCATGTATTAACGAGCGCCATGCTTCTACAACTGGTATGCATTTTTGTATGCGTTGTTGTTCGGTTTTTATTTGGTTAGCAGTAAGAAAAGGTTGCGTTAATTTCTTTTTTAGAATGTCTTCACCGCCCTGTGAAATAGTGTAGTTTATTTGTTGGAAAAGGCTATGCCCATCTGCCGATTCCAATATTTCTAAATCTATGAGCGTTTGTGCATCCATGTTTTTTCAAATTTCAAGAATTATTCAATTGCAATTTCATTGCTTCTAAGTGGGCAATTGTATCCTGAACATTAAAGTTTAAGTTTTTAGTTTGTGCTTGTGTTGCTTTCATTTCTTTATCAAGCGTCTGTAACAGTTGTTGTACTTTTAATTTAAAGTCAGCATTAAATTTTCTAAACGATTCCTGTATTTTATACTGTACTTCATAAATAATGGCTGCGGTGTTTTGAATTATAATGTCGTGGTACTGTTCCTGAATGCTTTTAATAATTTGTTGTTCTTTGCTTTTTTTACTGAAATGAAAGATTGTGTGGTTGTTATTGATAACAGCTTCTTTATCCAATCCATTTAATGTAATGTAAAAAGCAGTGTAAGCCTGCCAGTCGAATTTTTCTACAATGCTTTCAATACCGGTATTTAAAAAATCTGAAAAGTGAATAGCAATATTGTGTAGAATATTTTTTGAATTGAATAAATATTGCTCTAATATGGATTTGAACTGCAGTTTGCTGCTTTCTTCTAATGCTGTTTTCAATTGCTCATAGCCTGATTTAATGAGTTTGTTTAAATCGTTAATGAGTGCCTGTTGTACCGTAATATCCAGCAGGGCAAAGGGGTTATTATTACTGTATTGTTGAATAAGCGATTGAATGGTAGCGTCAAAATATTTGGCTTTAGCATTGCATTGTTCATGTACTGTTTCGTCTAATTTCTTTATGTGGTGTTGCAGAATAGCATGGAAACCTTCAATTTCATTTAACAATACATGCTGTGTGTTTTCAAATTGTTGAATGCGTTCCGATAATTGTTGTACCGGTAATTGAAGGTTATTAATTCTTAACTGAATAATGGAAATCAAGCTTTGTTGAATTAGATTCAATTGTCTGCCAATGCTTTGTTCTAAAATGCTTGATTTATTTTTTGAAATATTGCTGTTTAATGATTGTAATAACAATTCAAAACCCGATTCTGCCATGTTTCCCTGTAGTTGCTGATTGGCTGAAATGGGAATAATGGTGATGCTTTCTATTGGCATTTGCAGCTGGACTGAAATTGTTTTTTTATTGTGATCCAGCATTTTTTGTAAGTCTGTTGCAGATAATAAATCTTTTTTATTTTCAACAAATACAATGTTTTTAATTTGTGCATATAGTTGTTGTAAGAACTCAATATCCGTTTTTGAAATAGGCATGTCGGCACTAAGCACAAATATGGCAACATCAATTTTGTTTAAAAATTGAAGTGTTGTATCAGTGTTATGTTCAAAGGATGATCCTACGCCGGGTGTATCAATAATGGTTATGGTTTTTAGAATAGGTGCGGGGTGATACACAATAACATGCGCAACATTTTTTATGTTTTCCGGATTTTCTTCTTCGCTAACAAACTCGTTTAAACTGCTGATGGGTTTTGTAACTTTTTCTTTGTTTTTAAAAAATATTTCCAATGAAGGGGTTGCTGCATATTTTAGAATGGTAATAATAGCGGTAACAGGTACAACGCCGGTAGGCATTATGTTTTCTTGTATCAGTGCATTAATTAAACTTGATTTTCCCCTTTTAAAAATGCCTGTTATTACGATGTTCAGTTCCTCATTATGCATTTTTTGTTGTAGTTGCATAATGTCGTCTATCAGGTTGTCCTGTTCCAAAGTATGAGCTGTATTCAGTAACAATGATATGTTGGCATTGTTATATGGCATGTTTAACCGTTTAAAAGGAAATTGTTATATGCATCTGATAAACCAATTTCGGCAATTTTTTTAATAACTGTTTTTACGGGGTAATTTAAAAATTCGAATTGAACCTGAATGGCATTGGGTTCGGTTAATGAAGCTTGATTTGGGATTGTTAAAATGGTATAACAAGTTTTATTATTCCCCTGTTTAGGTTTTCCTACGGAACCAACGTTAATGGCATGACGATATATTTTTTTTATTCTCTGTTTCACAAAAAATGGGGCGGTGCCAGGGTTTGTGGGTATGACCCATGCACAAAATATCGGCATTCATACTATCCATCATTTCCAACAAATAGGCATCATTCACGCTTTCTTGTACATATTCTAAATTGGAGGTAGTACTTCCATGCACCATTACTAAGCGAATAGTGTTATAAATGCCTTTAATTTCAATGGTAAAGGCAAAAGGTAAATTCTGTAAATAGGTTCTATTTTCAGGCGTAATGGTTCTATTTACCAGTTTTATGGATTCAATACCATAATCTTGTTGTGCTTTGTTTGAGAAAGAGTAGGGGAAAAAGTCTTTACTGTTGCCAATACCATCATCGTGGTTACCTTGAAGGCATGGTATATTTCGTTTTCTAATTAACTCTACCACTTCATTATCCCAACCTGCGAAATTCACTAAATCGCCCAAACAATAAATAATATCGGGCTGGTGTTTTTCAATGTCTTTCAACACTGCTTTTAAAGCAGGTAAGTTTGCGTGAATATCACTAATCATGGCAATTTTCATAACCTGGAATTTATGTTTTAAACAATTAATATTTTAACAACCGCACTGCATAATAAATGTGTAATGAACTGTTTTTAATGCCTTTAATTACCGTGTCAATATCATAATCTAATCGGTAAAAATATACTTGTAAAGCATCGGGTTCGTATTTAATGTCTTTGCCGGTATCAATTTCAATCATGGCGTAACAAGCATGCCAGCTGCCATCTTTAGGACTACCAACCGAGCCCGGATTGATAATGTGTTGATACGTTTTTTCGCCATTAATAACCCGCTCAATTTGTTTATGAAAAGATGCATGTGTATTGCCAATGAATAAAACATCTGCGGCTTCATCATCCAGCATTTTGGACAATTCGGTTTGTTTGTAAAAACGATAAATTCTTTCGGCATTACTTTTAGGAGTGCCATGTGCAAATAGTAAGGTACGCTCGTTATTACCGGTAGTAATTTTTAGTTTGATATTTAATGGCAATGCACGTAATATGGCTTTTCTTTCTTCTGTAAGTTGTTTTAAAGTAAATTGAATGGCATCCATACCCCAATCAATTTCTTCGCGACTACCATAAGAAAATGGGAATTTGGATAAGTTATTACCAATGCCTTCATCATGGTTGCCTAATACACTGGGTATTTTATGTTCTTGCATAAAATCAACCACTTCATTATTCCAAATATTTTGATTTACCCAATCGCCCAGGCAATAAATAGCATCGGGTTGCTGTTTTTCAATATGCGCATACACTGATTTCAATGCCGGTAAATTGGCATGCACATCACTAAATACAGCAATTTTCATGATTTCTTGTTTCAAAAAATAGATAAAATACTGAATCAGTTACAATAGTGTTTGTATATGCGTAACTGATTCAGTAAATAACACCAAAGGGTATGGGTTACCCATTTATACCAAATTTTTCTTTGTACATTTTATGGCTTCTTTCTACGCATTTTCTAGCTTCTTCCTTACCATACATATTACCCACAATTACTTTTTTATTTTCTAAGGCTTTATATCCTTCAAAAAAGTTTTTCAATTCTGCCATGTGGTGTTCAGGTATGTCGGTAATGTCTTGAATATGCTTATAAGCCGGATCGTGGTGCGCAACAGATATAATTTTATCATCTACACCATTTTCATCCTCCATGTGCATTATGCCAACAATACGTGCATCTAACACGCACAATGGTTGAATGTCAAATGAACACATTACTAAAATATCAAGAGGATCACCATCATCAAAATATGTTTGAGGAACTAAGCCATAGTTCATTGGATAGTACATGGCTGAGTACAACACCCTGTCTAAACGCAATAAACCGGAAGGCTTATCTAATTCATACTTCATTCTGCTTCCTTTCGGAATTTCAATAATGGTGCTTACTACGTTGGGTACATCTTTACCAATAGAAATGTGCCAAGGATGTTGTACTTGCTGAATAATCTTATCGCTCATATATATATGTGTTTGTTTAATTATTGGTTTTTAAATGCTTTTAAGCCTGCAAATTTGGCTGATTTGCCTAATTCATCTTCAATGCGTAATAATTGATTGAATTTGGCAATTCTTTCGCCGCGACAACCGCTTCCTGTTTTTAAATGACCGGCATTGGTTGCAACAGTTAAATCAGCAATAGTGGTGTCTTCGGTTTCGCCACTGCGGTGTGAAATAAAACAGTTGTAATTGTTTTTGTAGGCCATTTCAATGGTATCAATTGTTTCAGTAACAGTACCAATTTGGTTTAATTTAATTAACACAGAATTGGCGATGCCTGCATCAATACCTTTTTGTAAAATGGCAGGGTTGGTACAGAAAATATCGTCTCCGGTTAATTCAACCTTATTTTTTAATTGATCGGTTAAGAGTTTCCAGCCTTCCCAATCGTTTTCGGCCATGCCATCTTCCAACAAAATAATAGGGTATTGCTGAATCCAACTATCCCAAATTTTCAATAAACCTTCAGAAGAAATTTTTTCTTTGGTTGATTTGAATAATACGTAATGATCATCTTCCCACATTTCACTGCTGGCAGGGTCAATACATAGTGAAATATCTTTTCCGGGTGTATATCCCGCTTTGTGAATAGCTTCTAAAATTACTTCTACTGCTTCTTCATTTGATTTTAAATTGGGCGCAAAGCCACCTTCGTCACCCACGCCGGTTGAATACCCTTTTTTATTTAAAATTGATTTTAAAGCATGGAAGGTTTCTTCACCCATTCTAATACTTTCTTTAAAAGAAGGAGCATTGTGTGGGGCAATCATGAATTCCTGGAAATCTACATTATTATCCGCATGTTTACCTCCATTAATTACATTCATGCAGGGAACAGGCATAGTAAATTTTCCTGATTTATTTAAATACCGATACAATGGCATATCTAATGCAGCAGCCATAGCTCGTGCATAAGCCATTGAAACAGCTAATATGGCATTAGCGCCTAATTTTGATTTATTGGGGGTGCCATCTAAATGAATAAGGGCATGATCAATTTCTTGTTGAGAATTAAATTCTTTGCCTGTAAACTGATTAGCAATGATTTTATTTACATTATTCACTGCCAATGAAACTCCCTTGCCCCCATAGCGTTTGGGATCATTATCGCGTAGTTCTACAGCTTCTAATTCACCTGTGCTGGCACCGGATGGAACAATAGAACGTCCTTTAATATTACGTACTATTTTCTTGCTTCCCTTTATGGGGGCTTCAATGCTTACTTCTGCTTCAACGGTTGGGTTCCCTCTTGAATCGAGAACTTCCCTTGCATAAATTTTAGAGATTTTCATACTTGCCTGTTTTTTTGAATAATTAGGTTTAATTGTTGTTCAAAGTTCGTATCATATCGTTAATACTGGTTGTAAATGCATTAATTTTTTTTTGGTAATCATTCATTAAATTTTCATCACTAATACCATATCCCTTCATAGAGGCAGCCCGGGCACCGGTAATATCTTCCCATAAAAAGTTGGCTTTAACATTCAACTCTTTTTGAAAATTAATGGTTTGAACCGGTACTTGATAGGTTTTGCAAAATTCTGCCAGTAAACCATACAGTTCATTTAACTTTTCTTGAACTTGTTGCAAAAGCGCATCATTTTCAAATGGTTCGTATTGAATAGATACCAATGTTAAATGATTTTTATGGGCAATGAGTTGTATTTGAATATCGAGTAGTTTTTTTTCTATCATATAGGCAACAGCATTAAATACATGTTGCTGATTTTCAGGAATAGTAAACATAATTTTTACTTGTTTATGTTTAAAAACTGTTTTTGTATTTTGCCTGCAATGCCCGACAAACCAATAACTGAAATAATTTGTGCCGCTACAGAAAAAATAACCAGTGCGGTAATGTTTACATCATATAAATAACCCATAATAGCACTGCCTACAAACCAAAATAATCCAAATACTGCATTAAAAAGCCCAAATGCAGTGCCTCTTTTTTCCGGATTAATGAAATGCGCAACGGTAGCTTTTACAATTGATTCCTGCGCGCCCATGCCAATTCCCCAAACAACCATTCCGGCAATAGCCCATTGTATATTTCCTAAAAATACCATTGGTGCAAAGCAAAGTGCAATTATTAATGCTATAATTAAAATTTTAATACCAATTTTATCAAAAAATTTACCCAATAGTAAAGCTGCAATGCCGTCGCAGGCCATAGCCAAAGAGTATAAAAGAGGTATTACATCATCTTGCATTAAATGTGTACTTTTAAAATGGTAGGCTATTAATGGAAAGTCTGCATAGCCCATTGCCATAAAAGCAATAGCAATAATATATAACCAAAACAATTGCGGATAGCCTTTTGTAACCAAGGCTTTTGTTTTAATTTCCAGGTTTTCAGGATGTGGATAAATACTTTTTGCAAAAATAAGCAGGCTTAATGCTATAATGGCGGGTAAAAACAATATTAAATAAGCGGTATGATAACTATTGTTTCTTAACAATAATGCTGCACTAACCAATAAAGGACCAATTGTGGCACCTGTTTGGTCTAATGCTTCATGAAGACCAAAGCCCCAACCTTGCCCCATTTGATTTGCACCAAATGATAACATGGCATCTCTTGCGGGGGTTCGAATAGCTTTCCCAATTCTTTCTAAGATCATTAAAGCAATGGCTAATTGCCAAAAGCCGGCCAATGCTAATAGAGGTACTGAAATAAGATTGATAATGTATCCTACAATGGTTATAAACCAGTAATTTTTTGTTTTATCGCTCCAATAACCTGAAATAATCCTTAATCCGTACCCCAATAATTCTCCTAAACCCGCAACCCAACCTACCGTAGTTGCAGATGTACCTAAGGTTTCCAGAAAAGGTCCATTAATGCTACGAGCAGCTTCATAGGTCATGTCTGAAAACAAACTGGTACATCCTAATAAAACAACGAATATGGTGGCCTTTTTTAATTTCATTTAGTTGGGTTATGAATTTTTTATATTTAAAATTTAAACAATAAAATATTGTGTTTTCATTATGCAAATGAAAACGCTATACAGGCGTCATTATCCAATTAATTGGCAGTTATGGGTGAAACGCCATCACCTAGTGTTAAATTTGATATGAATGTATTAGGTCATTCTGGGGGGGGTAACCAATACAGGAATTAATGCATGCCTAATTACATATTCAGCAGTTGAGCCGGTTAAAATTCTATCTAATCCGCTACGTGTATGTGTTCCCATCACAATTAAATCGGCTTCCCACTCTGTGGCAATATTTAAAATTTCTTTTTCAGGAATACCTTCCGGTGTAAAGCGAAACACTTCTGAATTTTCATTGTATAAATCAATAAATTGTTGAATAGTTTTATCGGCCTCTTGTAAAAGCAGTGTTTTACTTTGTTCGGGTGTAATGCCTAAATCTGCACTAACAACTTCTTTTGATTTGTTAATTACATAAACAACCGCAACTGCGGCGTTAAGTGGTTTGGCAAGTGCAAATCCTGCTCGTGCGGCTTTCATGGCATAGGCACTATCGTCAACGGCAATTAAAATTCTTTTATATTGCATAATTAAATTTTCAACTTTTTAAAATTACCGAATTAAACTAGTTCCACCAAAAGTTGCCAGTATTCCTAATGATAAACTTAATAAAGTGTAAAGAAAGAAATATAAAACGTTACCTTGCCGAATAAGACTTAAACTTTCATAAGAAAAACTTGAAAATGTGGTAAAGCCGCCACAAAAACCGGTAACTAACAGTAGGCGCAATTCATCTGTAAACCAACTGTATTTATTGGACAATCCATATAATAAGCCTATAATAAAACATCCCACCAGGTTTACTAAAAATGTTCCCATTGGGAAAGTAAATGCGGCAATGTGGTTAACTAATTTCTGACCTAAGTACCTTAATATACTACCTACTGCTCCACCGAGTGCTATAATCAGCAAGTTTTTCATGTTAATGAAATTGAAATGGATTAATCAAGATCCCAAAATTCAACTTCTTTGTAAATTACAATTTTTGACTGTAATAAATCCTTATGCTTCAAGAAAAAATTTTCAAGTTTTTCTTTTTTATCAATTAATTCTACACACATCGCCAATTTTGAATTATCTCCTTCCGGGCTAAATGTAACTACGTTACCATCGTTGGTGAAGCTGGTGTGGGTACTGTGTGCTGAAGCATTAATAATACCATCTTTCTTAGCTTCTGCAACAATGTGCATGTAAGTTGATTTCGGAAATAACTTCCTAAATAAAGTTCTGTCGCCATGCCTTACTTTGTGTGCCGGTGCAATGTAAATCTCTAATTTTCCAAGAGAGTGGCTCTTGATTTTTTTAACCATTGTTTTCTTTTTTTAATACGTTTATTTCTAACATCATGTAATGTGCGGTCTGTATGGTGCTGTAAATGATTAACTTTCGATACAGCCACTCGTTGTGCATGATAAATGCCCGAGTGCCCACTAAAGTAATAAGCCGTAAAGCTTGCAATGGCATAATAAATAATATTTGCACCCCCAAACAATTCTACACCCATAAATGTACAAGCTATAGGTGTATTGGTAGCGCCGGCAAAAACGGCAATAAAACCTAAACCGGCCATTAAATCAATAGGCGCCCCCATAATTACTCCTAAAGTATTCCCTAATGCTGCACCTATAAAAAATAAAGGTGTTACCTCACCGCCTTTAAAGCCCATTCCTAAAGTAATTGCTGTAAATAACAATTTCCAAAACCAGCTGAAATAAGTAGCGCCACCTGCATGAAAGCTACTAATAATACTAATGCCATTTTTATTGGGATTGGTAACACCTAAGCTCAAATAATCTTGTGTTCCTATTATATAGGTTAATGCAATAATGATTAAGCCACCTATAATAGGTATCATCCATTTTTGTTTAATCCATTTATTACTATAATTCTTAATAGTGTGAGCAGATTCTGCAAATGCAAAGCCGGCTAAACCAAATAAAATACCTGCAATAATTACTTTTATTAAAAGTATTAAATCAAAGTGTACATAATTAAAATATGTTTTTTCAACCGATTCAAATAAAATGTGGTATTGCGTATGGTGAATTCCCCAAGCACCACAAGTTATGTCGGCTAAAAAACTGGCTATAAAACAAGGCAAAAGCGCATCATGTTTAATTCTGCCTAAAGCTAGTACTTCTAAAGCGAAAATTGCACCGGTAATGGGAGTGCCAAATACGGCACCAAAACCTGCCGCTACACCTGTTGTTAATAACATTCTTAAATCTTCACGTGTTAGTTTAAACTGACGTGCAAAAAAATTGGCTAAACTTCCACCCACCTGTACAGCAGTCCCTTCCCGTCCGGCAGAGCCACCAAACAAATGTGTTACAATTGTTGCAATTATTACCAATGGTGCCATACGAGCAGGTACTCCACCGCCAGGTTCATGAATTTCATCCATGATTAAATTATTACCAGCTTCAGCATTTTTCCCTGAGTATTTATATAGAAAATGTATGCCAACACCTGCAATAGGCAATAGCCATAATAGCCAGGGATGTGCAAAACGAAAATTAATGGCTCTGTCTAATAACCATAAAAACCATGCAACTAATGTACCTACAGAAATTGAAACTGGAATAACGAAGAGTGTCCATTTAATTAAATGCGATACAATAAAAACGTGCTCAAAAGAATTTTTTATGCGTTTCATTCCTACAAATTATCAAACTATCGAATTAATGCCCTTAGTTTAATTTGTAGGCGCCATCATCCCATTTTTGGGCAGTTTATTCGGTGGACACCATCACCTCTTCTTAATTGAGGCGCAAAAGTACGGCGCTTTAATTATATAAAAAAATAGAACTTGTATTTTTTATTATTTCTAATTAAATTATAATTCTTTCAAGGAAGGAGAAAATTGTCATATTTAATCGTAATATTGCGATTAAATATGCATTATGGGTGTTGCTAAAAAAGAACTATTTACGAAAGAGCAAAATCAAATTGCTGCTATTGCTAAAGCTTTAAGTCATCCCGCACGAATAGCTATTGTACAAGCTTTACTGAAAAGCGATGCATGTGTTTGCGGATATTTAGTTGAGCAAACAGGATTAGCACAATCAACCACTTCGCAACATTTAAAAGAATTAAAAAACGCCGGAATTATTAAAGGTTCAGTAGAAGGTGTAAATGTTTGCTATTGCATTGATGAAAAAAATTGGAATAAGTACAAACAATTATTCAATAAGTTTTTTGCTGCATTTGAAAATACTGATAAACAATGTTGCTAACCATAAAATTTTGTATATGAAATCAGAACAAGAATTAAAAGAATTAGTAAAACAGAAATATAGTGAAATTGCTTTACAAGATAAAGCAACCAATGCCTCATCTTGCTGCGGCGCAGGTGGATGTTCTACCGAAGTATACAATATAATGAGTGATGATTATTCTGCACTTAAAGGATACAATGCTGATGCTGATTTGGGTTTGGGTTGTGGCTTACCAACGCAGTTTGCTCAAATTAAGCCGGGTGATACTGTAATTGATTTAGGCAGTGGTGCGGGTAATGATTGTTTTATAGCAAGGGCAGAAACCGGTGCAACCGGAAAAGTGATTGGTATTGATTTTACACCGGCTATGATTGAAAAGGCAAGAATGAATGCAGAAAAATTAGGTTTGAATAATGTGGAATTTAGATTAGGTGACATTGAAAAAATGCCTGTAACATCGAATTCAGCAGATGTGATAGTTAGTAATTGTGTATTGAATTTAGTACCTAATAAAGATGCTGTATTTAAAGAAATTTACCGAGTTTTAAAACCGGGTGGCCATTTTAGCATCTCTGATGTTGTTTTGATTGGAATGCTTCCTGAAGCCTTACGCAAAGATGCCGAAATGTATGCGGGATGCGTGGCAGGCGCCATCCAAAAACAAGTGTACTTAGAATTAATTCAGGCTAACGGATTTGAAAATATTTTAATACAAAAAGAGAAGCCCATTTATATTCCCGATGATATTTTATTGAATTATTTAACGCCCCAACAAATTGCTGATTTTAAAAATGGTAATGCCGGTATATATAGTATTACGGTGTTTGCCCAAAAACCCCAACAACAAGCAGCTTGTTGTGCACCCGGATGTTGTTAATATTAATCAACAATTAATAATATGTTTCCGTCTATTAAAAGTTATTGCGATGATTTAGTAAAAGAATTTGATAGCATTAGTAGTAATCGTAAATCAATTCTTGATACTATTGCGAATTACATTATTCATTGCCAAAAAAGTCAGTTGCCAATACAGTTGGTATACATTTGTACCCATAATTCCCGGCGAAGCCATTTTGGTCAAGTTTGGGCTCTTACAGCCGCAAATTATTATGGAATTCAGCAGGTACATGCTTTTTCCGGTGGTACTGAAGCTACGGCATTTAATGTTAATGCTATAAAGGCTTTAGAAAATGTGGGTTTCCATATACAATCTAATGGTGCTGCTCAAAATCCGGTATATTCAGTTTGTTTTGGTGAAAATGAATGTACATCTTGTTTTTCAAAGGTTTATAATGATGAAGTTAATCCAACAAAAAACTTTTTAGCTATTATGACTTGTGGTGAGGCAGAAGCCAATTGCCCTTTTATTCCCGGTGCATCAGCCAGAATCGCTACTACTTATGAGGATCCGAAATTGTATGATGGTACACCTGAACAGGACAAAGCCTATGCAGATAGATGTAGGCAAATTGCTTTGGAAACATTATATGTTTTTTCAAAAGTGCACCAATAGTATTTTACGCAAATGGGCTATCGTAATAAGTTAATTATTGCCGATAGCCCATTTTATTAATTTGATTTTTACAGTATTGTTACATATCCCATACCAACGCTGAAGCGCCTAAAATAGCTGCATCCGATTCGTTTAAATGACTGACTAGAATTTTCACTTTGTTTTGAAAAACTTGAATAAGGTTTTCTTCCATGTATTTTTTGGTAGGACTTAAAATTAAATCGCCTGCTTTGGTTAAACCACCAAATAATATGATGGCTTCAGGACTGGAAAACATAATAAAATTAGCTAATGCCATTCCTAAAATTTTTCCGGTAAACTCAAATATTTCTTGTGCCAACGCATCACCTTGAATGGCGGCTTCGTAAACTTTTTTGGAATCTATTTTATCTTTAGGTACTTCTCTCAATAAGCTGGGTCTGTTACTTTTTTCCAATAATTCAATAGCTGTTGTGGTTACGCCGGTAGCAGATGCATAGCTTTCTAATGAACCTTTTTTTCCGGTGCCCGGGTGCAGCCTTCCATCGGGAATAATGGTTGTATGCCCCAATTCACCTGCAAATCCATCGTGTCCATAAATTAGTTTTCCATTAGCAACAATACCACTTCCAACACCGGTACCCAATGTAATCATTATAAAGTCTTTCATGCCTTGGGCAGCGCCATACATCATTTCGCCTAACGCTGCAGCATTTGCGTCGTTGGTTAAAATTACAGGTAACTTAAAATCATCCTGTATTAATTTGGCTAAAGGCAAAATACCTTTCCAAGGTAAATTGGGGGCATATTCAACGGTGCCTGTATAATAATTGCCATTGGGGGCACCAACGCCAATGCCTTTAATGCGTCCAATACCGCCGGTTTTTTCAATGAGTGGTAATAGATGTTCTTTTAATTCATCAATAAAAGTTTCAATGTTGGTATGTTTTTTTGTTCCTATTTCTGATGAAAATAAAACATTTCCTAATCGGTCAACAATGCCAAACTTAGTACCTGTTCCACCGATATCAATACCAACAGCTAATGCATCGAGTGTTGAAGTTGTGGTTGCCATAATCAAATATTCAATTTAAAAAAAATTACTAATTAATGTCCTGAAGCTACTTGTGCATCAAAGTCTAATCCTTGTGCTTTTAATACAGATTTTAATTTTATGGCTAAGAAGGCTAATATAGCAAAACAACATGCAGCCACAATGTATGAGGGATGCATACCAAAAGCATCACCTAATGCACCTTGAAATGGTGGAATAACTGCACCCCCTAAAATCATCATAATTAAAAAAGCGGATCCCTGGCTAGTGTACTTGCCCAAACCGGCTACACCTAATGAAAAAATACAAGGCCACATAATGGAACAACACAAACCACCAAATATAATGGCATATACTGAAATGATTCCTGTAAGTGAAACTGCAATTAACATTGAGATAGCACCTAAAATAGACAAAGTCAGTAAAGTTTTAGCTGGTTTTTCCTGTCCGTAAAAAAAAGCTGCTATAGCAACTATTATAAAATTAGCATAGGGTAATAATTCCATAATGTTATTTCCATACAAAAGATTCACAAACATTACTATCCAAAAAGCAATTAATGGAACGAGAATCATAGCAATTTTTTTTCCTACATCGGAAAGTTTGAATACACCTATCGCACCGGTCCATCGGCCTATCATTAAACTACCCCAGTACAATGAAACAAATTTTGATATTTTATCTTCATCTAAACCCATTTGTGTAAGATAGCCAGGGGTTTTAAGTAAGGCGCCAAAATTATTATCGATGGTTACTTCTGTTCCAACATACACAAAAATGCCAATCATGCCGTACACCAATTGTGGGTATTTCATAGCACCCCATCCATCATTGTTTCGTATAGCTCTGTTATTTGAATAAAATAAAGTAAAAAATACCACAATTAAAGTAGCAATTAATAGAGGTACTTTTTGAATGTTGGTGAGTTGTCCAACAATAATAATTGCAATAATTAATGCCGTTAGGATTATAAGCGATTTAGAGGCTTTTGATGAAGTTTCGAATTTGGCATCATTTTTACCATCGGGTAATTTTTTAGATAATGTAAAAAATATTGCTACCGCTAAAAATACACTGGCAACTATTAAGTAAAGATTATTAATATTTGTTACTGTAACCTTGTCTTTTGCAGCATTAACCGATCCAAATAAGAAGAAGCTTACAATAATAGGACCTAACGTAGTACCGAATGAATTAACGCCTCCGGTTAAATTTAAACGATGTGAGCCTGTGGCAGGATCGCCAAGCGCAATAGCAAAAGGTTGAGCAGCTGTTTGTTGAAGCGAAAAACCCAAAGCAACAATAAAAAATGAAACTAAAATTGCCGGAAATGAATTAGCATTAGCCGACGGAATAATGCCTAATGCACCCACAACAGAAATCAGTAACCCCAATATAATTCCCTTCTTGTAGCCTATTTTATTCAAAATATCATATCCTACCATGCTTGAAATCAGATACAACAATAATGACCCGATAAAATAAGCGCCATAAAAAGACGAACCAATTAATTGTGATTCGAATTGCGACAAATGAAAATGGCTTTTACAAAACGGAATGAAAATGCTGTTTGATGCCGCAATAAATCCCCAGAAAAAAAATACTAGTGCAAGCGATGCAAGCGCACCACCGTTTGTTTTAATTTTTGCATCTTTAGTTAGTTTGATTGCTTCGTTAGGTTGGCTCATAGTAAATTTAATATTTTTTTAAATATGGTTGCAATATGGCCTGTAAAGTAAGACACATTTTGTAATCCTTAAAAAATTAATTGAAAATAGTCGTTAGTATTTGTTTCATTCTTAACTTCAATTCAATAATTTTAAATAGCTATGGAAATAATACACGTTAGTGCTGAGTGTTACCCAATGGCCAAAGCCGGCGGGTTAGGCGATGTAGTAGGGGCATTACCAAAATATCAAAATAAAGCAGGCCAAATTGCCAAAGTTGTAATGCCAATGCATAGAACAAAGTTTTTATACGAAAACAAATGGGATGTAGACTTTAAAGGTTATCTGCATGTGGCCGGTCAATATTATAATTTTACAATAATTAAGGAAGCAACCCAAAAATTGGGTTTTGATTTATATTTAGTAGATATCAATGGATTGTTGGATCGTGATAAAATTTACGGATACGATGATGATAGTTATCGTTACCTGGCTTTTCAAATAGCAGTACTAAATTGGTTAAGTGCTTGGGAGCACAGACCAAGCATTATTCATTGTCATGATCATCATTCCGGCCTTATTCCTTTCATGATTAAAAATTGTTTTGATTATCGGAAATTACAATCCATTCCCACTATTTTAACTATTCATAATGCTCAATATCAGGGATGGATGGGATGGGATAAAAGTTACTGGATACCTGCTTATGACAATTGGAAAACAGGTGAATTAGATTGGAATAATACCATTAATCCTTTAGCAAGTGCCATAAAATGCGCCTGGAAAGTAACAACTGTTAGTTGGAGCTATTTGAATGAATTAAAATACAATAGCAATGGTTTAGAAGCTTTGTTTGAGTATGAAAAAGGAAAATGCGTAGGTATTTTAAATGGTATTGATAATGATGTGTGGAATCCGCAAACCGACATTTATTTAAAAACACACTATGGTATTGATGATGTTACGGAAGGCAAAGCAATGAACAAACAATCATTGTGTAAGCAATTCGGGTTAAATGAACAAGTGCCCTTAATTATTTTCATTGGTCGTTTAGTTGGTGAAAAAGCGGCTGATATTTTACCTGAAACAATTAAGGTTATTTTGCATGGAATGAAAGATGCGGTTGCATTTTTAATAGTTGGTTCAGGTGATACTGCTGTTGAATGGCAATTAAGTACAATGAATAATTTATATCCGGGCTATTACAGAGCAGTAATCGGTTACAATGAAGCACTTTCACACGAAATGTATGCAGGAGGCGACTTTTTGTTAATGCCCAGTAGAGTTGAACCCTGTGGTTTGAATCAAATGTATGCTATGCGTTACGGAACAGTACCAATGGTAAGAAGTACCGGCGGTTTGCAAGATACCGTTATTGATATGGGTGATCCTGATGGTTTTGGCATTCGATTCAATCATGCCAGTATTCACGATATTTATTATTCCGTAAGTAGGGCAGTTGAAGTATATAAAGATGCCGACCATATGTTGTCGATGCGAAAATATATGATGCAGATTAATCATAGTTGGGATAAAACGGTAGACGAATACACTGCAGTTTATCAATCTGTATTATAAAAAAATAATATAAATTCACCTCAAATATATCAGTTATGTTAACCATTAGTCAATCAGTTGTTGCAGTTATACTGGGTGGTGGTGCCGGAACAAGGTTATATCCTTTAACAGCTTCTCGTTCAAAACCGGCAGTTCCAATAGCCGGTAAATATCGTTTAGTCGATATTCCCATTAGCAACTGTATCAATTCTAACATTAATAGAATGTTTGTATTAACGCAGTTCAATTCAGCATCATTAAATAAACACATTAAAAACACTTATCATTTTAGTGCATTTAGTACCGGCTTTGTAGATATATTGGCTGCAGAACAAACACCCGATAATCCGGGTTGGTTTCAAGGTACGGCCGATGCTGTTAGGCAATCGTTACGACATATTGAAAATTTAGATTTTGAATATATCTTAATTCTAAGCGGCGACCAATTGTATCAAATGGACTTTGAAGACATGGTTGCAGTACACAAAGCCAACAATGCAGATATTACCATTGCTACTATTCCTGTTCCTGCAAGGGAAGCTTCAGAATTTGGTATTTTAAAAACTGACGAGAAACACAATATCACTTCATTCATTGAAAAACCCAAACCTGATGTTTTAAGCGAGTGGATTAGTGATACTGGTGCAGAAATGCAACAACAGGGTAGGGTATATTTAGCTTCAATGGGTATTTATATTTTTAATAAACATGTGTTGTATAAATTATTAAAAGAAGTGTATCCTGATGCTACTGATTTTGGTAAAGAAATTATGCCCCAATCAATCGGGAAATACAATGTGTTGAGTTATCAATATGAAGGTTATTGGACCGATATTGGAAATATATATTCTTTTTTCGATGCAAATTTGGCACTTACCGAGGAAATTCCACAGTTTAATTTGTTCGATAATAATAGAATTATTTATACCCGTGCACGTATGCTTCCACCTGCAAAAATTAGTGGTACTACTTTGGAAAAAACTATTATAGCCGACGGTTCTATTATTTTAGCCAGCAGATTAGAGCGATGTGTAGTAGGGGTTAGAGCACGTATTGGTCATGGCTCAACCATTGTTAATGCTTACATTATGGGTAATGATTTTTATGAAACTTTAGAAGTAATGGCTGAAAATGTAAGCAAAGGGATACCTAAAATTGGTATTGGTGAAAGGTGTTATATTAAAAACGCCATTATTGATAAAAATTGCAGAATAGGTAACGATGTAAGAATTAATGGTGGTGCACATTTGGACAATACAGATCAACCTTTGTACACTATTAAAGATGGAATTGTAGTGGTAAAAAAAGGTGCTATTTTACCCGATGGATTTGTAATTTAATGTTCAAAATTATTGTAACATCTGCCAATTTGTGCAGATGTTTTTTTTGCTTTAACTATATTTGTGTAAAACGTACATATTAAATACAACGATTGCCATGGCCAACATCCCGCCCCCTGCTCATTCTTCTGCAAAAATGCAAAAGCCCAAACTTCGGTTTTGGCAAATATGGAATATTAGTTTTGGATTTCTAGGTGTTCAAATTGGTTACTCCTTACAAAATGCCAATACCAGCCGCATTTTATCCGCAATAGGCGCCGATCCGCATCATTTAAGTTTATTTTGGTTAGCCGCACCATTGGCGGGTTTTTTTGTACAACCTATTGTTGGTTTATCAAGCGATAAAACCTGGACTCGTTTAGGTAGAAGAATCCCTTTTATTTTAGGTGGTGCTATTGTTTCTGCTTTGGCTATGTTTTTTATGCCTAATTCTGAACATTTTGCGGAGTTATTACCGCCATTGTTTTTTGGTGCGGCTATGTTGCTTTTAATGGATACTTCATTTAATGTTACGATGCAGCCTTTTCGTGCATTGGTAAGTGATATGGTGGGTGAAAGCCAACGTAATCAAGGATATGCTATACAAAGTTTTTTAATTAATGCCGGCGCGGTAATTGGCTCGCTATTGCCCTTTGTACTTACCAGTTTAGGGGTTGCTAATGAACCCGGTGAAGGGCAAAGAGTGGCACCCACTGTAATTTGGTCTTTTTATTTTGGTGGAGGTGCATTATTATTAAGTGTTATTTGGACTTCTATCAGAACGAAAGAGTATCCACCTGCAGAATATGCGCTGTATAATAATTTGGATGAGGATGTGGTGAAAGAAAAGCTTAGTTTTTCGAGTCTTATTAAAAATATTCCTGCTACTATGTTACAATTGGCTGTAACACAATTCTTCTCATGGTTTGCATTATTTTTAATGTGGGTGTATACTACACAGGGCATAGCCCAACATATTTGGAATACTAGCAATCCCGAATCAAAAGAGTATAATGAAGCAGGCAATTGGACCGGGGTAATTTTTGCTGCATATAGCGTTTTTGCAGCTTTGTTTTCTTTAGTTCTAACACCTTTGGCCAATAAACTAGGAAGAAAAAATACTTATATGTTTTCGCTTTTAGCAGGCGGTATTGGCCTTATTTCCATGATGTTTATTTATGACAAGTATTGGCTTTTCTTACCCATGGTTGGAATTGGTATTGCCTGGGCAGCCATCTTAGCATTGCCTTATGCCATACTTTCTGCTTCATTACCTGCTAAACAAACCGGGGTTTATATGGGCATATTTAATATTACCATAACCGTTCCTCAAATTGCTGCCGGATTGTTAGGTGGAGTTGCACTAACAGCATTAGGCGAAAAACCCATTCATGTTATTGGACTTGCAGGGGCTTCTATGTTTTTGGCTGGAATTTTTGCTAAACTGGTTATTAAATCTTCTAATGATTAATGTATGAAAAAAAACTATGTACAACTACAGAAATGGTTCATTGCATTTTGTAGTATACTCACTATGCCTCTTAGTTTATTGGCACAAAAACCTTCCGTTTACCCAATTAACTGGTGGGTAGGTATGCAACATCATCAAATTCAACTCTTAATAAAAAGTGGAGTTCCAGACTCAATCAATCTTAATCAAATTCAAATTGACTATCCTGGTGTAAAACTTTTGAAAGTTCATGGTTTAGATAATAAAACCTATGTAGCTGTTGATATTGATATTACTGCTGCTGCTAAACCGGGTATTGTTCCCATTATTTTTTGGGCAGGAAATTCCAAACAAACAATTCAGTGGCCTTTATACGAAAGAAGACAAGGTAACGGTACCCAATTTGCACAGGGAGTCAATTCCGGTGATTTTATTTATTTAATCATGCCCGATCGTTTTAGTAACGGTGACCCATCTAACGACCGTGTACCCGGAATGCTCGATCAATCGCTTAACCGTGATTCTATTTACTTACGTCATGGGGGTGATTTTAAAGGTATTATTAACCACCTTGATTATTTACAAAAATTGGGGGTAACTGCTTTATGGCTTACGCCCGTAATTGAAAATGATGAACCAAATAGAACGGAACATGGCTATTCCTTTACTAACCATTATAAAATTGAACCTCGTTTAGGTGGTGAATCCATGTATTTGGAACTAAGTAATGAATTGCACAAACGTGGTATGAAACTAATTCAAGATGCTGTTTATAATCATGTTGGCAGTAAGAATATTTTCTTCCTAGACCCCCCAACGCACGATTGGTTTCATCGATGGCCCACCTTTACACAAACTTCTTATAAAGACCAACCTTTATACGATCCTTATGCTTCCGCCATTGATAAAAAAATTACCAGTGATGGTTGGTTTACGCAAAAAATGCCCGATTTAAACCAAAACAATCCTTATGTTGCTAATTTTTTAATTCAGCATGCAATTTGGAGTGTAGAAAAATTTGGAATTGATGGATGGCGTATTGATACCTACATTTACAATGATTTGGATTTTATGAATCGTTGTAATGCTGCACTTGAAAAGGAATATCCTAAAATTACAATGTTCGGTGAAACTTGGGTACATGGTGTTTCAAGCCAGGCTTATTTTGTTGACAATAAAATCAATATTCCCTTTAAAAGTAATTTGCAAGGTGCAACAGACTTTCAATTATTGTTTGATGGTATATTGCCTGCAGTAAACCAACCATTTGGTTGGACTGAAGGTGTAAATAGACTGTATAGCACACTGGCAAAAGATTTTCTGTACACTAATCCGATGCGTAATGTAATTTTTTTAGATAACCACGATTTATCCAGATTTTTCTCAGAAGTAAAAGAAGATGTAGATAAACAAAAAATGGGTATAGCTTGGCTGCTAACCAGTAGGGGAATACCTCAAATGTATTATGGCACTGAAGTACTCATGAAAGGTTTTTCTAATCCGGACGGATGGGTTAGATTGGATTTTCCCGGTGGTTGGGCAGGTGATAAAAAGAATGCATTTACCGGGGAAGGGCTAAATAAAGATGAATTGTCTGTTCAAGCTTACACTAAAAAGTTGGCTAATTTCCGAAAGAATTCTCCTGCTTTAACACACGGAAAATTAATGCAATATGTTCCCAAAGATGGTGTTTATGTATATTTTAGATATACAGATAATCAAACTATAATGTGTGTGATGAATACTAATGAAAAAGAACATCAAATTAGTTGGAGCAGTTTTGCTGAACGTACTTCCGGTTTTCGTAAAGGGTTAAACGTTATGAATGATGCGGAAGTAGGTCAAGATTTTTCAGTGCCGGCAAAAACCTTAATGATTATAGAATTAAAGAAATAAAGTAAAGTAATGATTTGAAAATTTCGCCCGCATTCAATATTGAATGCGGGCAATTTTATAGTAAAGCATTCCAAACATATTTAGGTCCGGATTTTCCCCAATCTTTCATACCATTCAATAAATCTTTTTGTAAGCCATCCCAATTGGTTGCTTTACCTTTAAGCTTGGGCATTGAAATATTAGTATTGGGTGGTAATAATTCAAGTTTAGTAGCAAACCATGTTGTATATAATCTGGGTACTGCTAAACCTAAAATAAGTCCGGGTAACCCACTAAAGCTCTCCGGTCCGCTACTTACCGGAATTTGATCGGTATAAAATGCTACTACATAAACTGAATCACAAATTTTAGTTACTGCTTTTTTACAATCAAATCCTGCAATTTCGCGGGTTTCACCTGTAATGCGCCATTCTAATTTTCTAAGTGAATCTTTTAACAAATATTGTTGTTCAAATACTTCTTTTTGCTCTTCAATTTTATTTTGTTCTAAATTTTTCCAAATAATATTTTGTGTGGAAGGCTTCATGCCAAAAATATATTTGTTATTTTCATTTTCCTTCTCCATTTCATATAAACTAACCCCTTTGTTAAACGATAGTACAAATTCATCAACAGTAATTTTGGGCATTGTTTTTTTCATTAACTCTGACCAGATCTCATCATTATCCATATCTAGTAACTGGTATTGATTTACCCTTTTTTCAAAATATACTTTTCCTGAATAGATGAATGTATTTTGAGCTTTGGTATGAAACATGAGCAGACATGAGAATAAAAAAATAAGTACACCTTTCATATGGTACATTAGTTTATTTTATGTAACAGTTTACAATTAAACTTTATTCTGACGGTTTTCCGTTTTTGCTAAAATTATAGGTTATGCTTAAAAGGAAATAGCGCTGAATGGTTTGTTGAATGGTTTGTGAAATGAAATTACTGCTAATATTTCTGTTAATACCTCTATTTTGGTTCAATAAATCATTCACTGAGAATTTCAATTCCCACTTATCACTTTTTGTGAACGTTTTTTTCAATGAGGCATTTACCAAATATATATCCGCATTGCCGGTAAATACACTTGTTTTTTCATAAATACTAATGTTGCTGTTGGCTTCAAAATAAAATTTAGCAGGTAATTTAGCCGTAAAGTTTATGTAAGGTGTAAAGCTCCAGTATTTTGTTGTATTGTTAGGACTAATGGATGAATTGGAATAATTTCTGGTAATATCTGCATTCACATAAAAATTCACTTTTTTGTCGCTCCAGCGGCCAAAATATATACCAAAGTTTATGTTTTGATTGTTGGTAACATTTTTCTCTCCATTTATATAATTGATATAACGATTAAATCCTGGCGTACTACTGAACCCAGCAATCCAGGTAGGCACTACTTCAAAACTGTAAAACATAAAAATATTGCCATTATAATTTCCATTAACGTTAATGGCTTGATTTATCCGTCTTCCTAAACTATCTACATTGCTAGATGAACTAATAGCATTATTAGTAAGATTAAAATTTCCACTTATATAAAGATTTCTGCTTTTAAGTACTTTAAAATCTGAAACGGATAACTGAAAGCGATGATTATATGCTTGTTTTAAATACGGATTACCAATGTTTATATTTAACGGGTCGGTATTATCAATTAATGGCTGTATTTGAGATAGGGTAGGATTTTGTGTTGAACCTGTATAAGTTAAGCTTATTTTTCGTTGTGCTTTTGGCGTGAAATTTATAGCAGCGGTTGGTAATAAATTGGTGAACTGAATGGAACGATTGGTTTGTTGTATTTGATCATGTAATTGAAATGAGGTAATACCAATACCACTTCCAAATGAGAAATTGACTTTTTTCCCATTGTATCGAAAAGTAGCACCGCCAGATTGACTATTGATATTGTATTTGAAATGGTTGGTCAGTGAATCAACTCCAATATCATACTTGCCATTACTGCTGTCTTTGGCAAAAGTGTTTCGTTGTGCATCATTACCCGAAAAGCCGAACCGATAATTTAGTTCTAAAAATGTTTTTTTCCATAATGGTTCTGTGTAAACCAATTTGCCATCTACACCCGCAACATTTTCATTGTTGGTTTTATACTGATTAATATTTTGAGCAGCTGTTAAAAAACCTAATTTATCGAAAAAACTATTTTGAGCAATTAAGTACCCCGTACTATTACGTCCTGAAAAATTGATATTGCTATTGAACGAAATGGTTCTTCCTGCTTTTTTAAATTTTTTACGCCAAAAAAGATTGGTTAACAAATTGTTTTCTGTTCCATTTGAAGTAGTTGTTCTATCCGTTTCATTAATAATTTGATTTTCCTGGCTAATGGATTGACCGGTGTAAAGATTATTATCATCCCTTTTTATTTTTGAGCCTGTAACGGTAACTTTTAATGAGCTGGAAGAATCAATCTGCCATTCATAGGTTCCATTTACCCTATGTCGTTGACGCATGTTTGTGGCATTTTGCTGTACCTTATTAATAAAGGTGGTGTCAGGTAAAATATATTGAGTAATGGAGTTGGTTTGGCCAACAATATTTAAATGATTGAATTGATAAGTGCCATTTATATTTTGTTTATCAGCATCCCATTTATTGCTATAAGTTAGCCCCCCTGTAGTAGATATAGGCAAGCCACTACCATAACTAAATTCATCTGAAGTTTGTGAAATCCAAATGGTGCCATCATCTTGTACATCAGTGTTTTGGTTTAAGTCATTCCCATAATTGGTTTTCTCATTCCAGTTCAGTGATTCGTATTTTGTATTGTCGTTGGTAACATAAGCGGCAAATTTCTTTTTCTTCTGAAATGAATTTACCATTGCTTTTTCATAGTGGTACTGATTGGCATCGCTACCTGCTTCTAATTTTCCAAAGTAACCTTTCTTTTTATCTTCTTTTAAAGTTAAATTAATGGTTTTGGTTTTTTCACCATCGTCAATTCCTGAGAAAACTGCCTGGTCACTTTTCTTATCATACACTTGCACCTTATCAACATAATCCGCACGTAAATTTTGCGTTACAACAGCCGGGTCATCGCTAAAAAATTCTTCCCCATCTACTAAAACTTTTCTCACTTTTTCACCTTGAGCAGTAATTTCTCCCCGCGCATTAACTTGTATACCCGGCAATTTCTTTAATAAATCTTGCACTGAAGCATTGGGGCCGGCATGAAAACTATCTGCTTTAAATTCAGTTGTGTCGCCTTTTACTTTAATGGCAGCTACACGTTGCTGTACAATTACTTCTTGTAAAATATGTGCTTTGGTTTCTAAATAAATATTTCCAATATCAATTAAGGTGTTATTCTGCTGCAATTGTGAAGGTACCGTGTCTAAAAAATCAGCATAATTAGGATAGGATACCATAATAACTGTCTTCATATTTTGAGGGATGCCAATAGAAAAACTACCATCATTTTTAGTACGCGTATAATTCAATAAAACGGAATCTTTAGCACGTAATACAGCTACTACTGCATTTGATAATTTTACTCGAGCTGTTGTGTCAATGATCGTACCTTTCAATAAGACATCTTGTGCAATGGCAAAAGCCGGAAAGAAAAAGAATAGGAATATTGGCAATATTTTTCTCATAAAGGCAGTTGTAAATTCAAAGGTCATTTCATTTTAAAAGCATAAATTGTAGCTTGTAAAAACAATTAGTAAAGGTTAGTTATTTTTAATATTCGACAAAATAAGTAATATGTTTAATTCTACAAAAAAAAATAATAATAACAATTTTAATCCAAAAAAGTTGGTGGGCATTGCTGCATTAAAGAACGGGGATATGCCCCCTTATGAAACAGTGCATTTTGTTGATACTCAACAAAGTGTGTGGAATTATTCGCTTTTTACAGAAGAAGACATCAACAATTTTCAGCAAGGAACACATTATCGTTTATATCATTTATTCGGAAATAAGCAGTTGGAAGTTTTGGGAAAACAAGGAACTTATTTTGCCGTTTGGGCACCCAATGCAAGTGCCGTAAGTGTAATTGGCTATTTTAATAAGTGGAATAAAACCGCGCATCCTTTAAAAGTGCGTTTAGACCGCTCTGGAATTTGGGAGGGCTTTATTCCCGGTGTATTACAAGGTGAAGCTTATAAATATCATATTGTTGGTTATCAGGGAATGGAATTAGATAAAGGTGACCCATTTGCCCATTTTTGGGAAAAAAGACCTTATACTGCCTCTATTACCTGGCAAACACAATATGAATGGGATGATGCACAATGGATGCAAAATCGCCATTCTAAGAATAACTTATCAGCCCCTATTTCAGTTTATGAGGTACACTTAGCCAGTTGGATGCGCCCCGATAAATACAATGAAGAAACTTATAATACCTATGAACAAATTGCCGAACGCCTGGTGCCTTATGTAAAAGAAATGGGTTTTACACATGTTGAATTTATGCCTGTTATGGAACATCCATTTGATGGAAGTTGGGGATATCAAGGCACCGGTTATTATGCTCCCACTTCTCGTTTTGGGAATCCGCAAGGTTTTGCATATTTAGTGAATGAACTGCATAAAGCAGGTATTGGAGTTTTTTTAGACTGGGTGCCCTCACATTTCCCATACGATGCACATGGATTATTCATGTTTGATGGAACACATACTTACGAATATGCCGATATGCGAAAAGGGTATCATCCCGATTGGAATTCATATATTTTCAACTATAAAAGAGGTGAAGTTAAAAGCTTTTTAATAAGTAATGCCTGCTTTTGGTGCGATGCATTTCATGCAGATGGTTTAAGGGTAGATGCCGTAAGCTCTATTCTTCGTTTAGATTACAGCCGTAGTGAAGGCCAATGGGAGCCCAATGAATTTGGGGGAAACGGAAATTTAGAAGCCATCGCTTTCATTAAAGATTTGAATGAAACTTTATATCGCGATTTTCCCGACATTCAAACCATTGCTGAAGAAGCCACCGACTGGCCTAAAATTAGTAAACCTACATTTGAGGGTGGGCTTGGATTTGGCATGAAATGGATGATGGGGTGGATGCACGATACATTAGACTATTTTAAAGTAGATCCAATTTTTCGCTCAGCTTTTCAGGATAAGTTTACATTTAGCATGATGTATTTTTATAATGAAAATTTCATGTTGCCATTAAGTCATGATGAAGTGGTGCACGGTAAAAGTCCTATGATTTATAAAATGCCGGGCGATGAATGGCAAAAGTTCGCTAATCTTCGTACCCTTTATACTTATATGTTTACGCATCCGGGTGCTAAATTACTTTTCATGGGCAATGAATTTGGTGCCACCAACGAATGGAATTATAAAAGTGAATTACAATGGGATTTATTACAATATCCTCCGCATGCAGGTATGAAGCAGTGTGTTATGGCGTTGAATAAACTATATACTACCGAACCTGCTTTATATGAATTACAATTTTCAACAGAAGGATTTGAATGGGTTGATCTTAACCACCGTGCTGAATGTGTAATGGTTTATAAAAGAAAAGGAAAGAATAAAGCGGATGATTTATTGATTATATTGAATGTTACACCGGTGGTTCGACAAAATTGGGAAGTACATGTGTATGGGAAAGATTGTTGGACTGAAATTTTCAATACCGATGATGTACAATTTTTTGGTAGCGGCACTATAAAAAATGAAAAAATTAAATGCGAAAAAGTTTACATAGATGAAGAGTGGTATCGTATTCATGTAAATTTACCGGCATTATCGACTATTATATTAAAATAATGCTGCAAATCTTTCTTAATGCGTAATAAACGCAATGAAATGTATTTTAAGCATTTATTTAACTGTCATTAAAATTATTGTAAGTATTTTGCCGGGTATGCACTTCATTAATTTAACTATACTTACACTTGCAAATGCAGATGTTGCCATTCTAAATTGGTTAAATCATCACCGCATTGAAGTGTTCGATCCTTTTATTCATTTTATTACCAATACGGCCTATTTCTTTGCTATTGGCGTACCCGTTATTATGTTAATTGTTGGATATTCTAAAAAAAATAAATACATACAATTTCGTGGCTGGTATATTTTGTTTTCCATTTTTTTGGCAGAAATAATATCTACCATACTTAAATATGGTGTTAACAGAACCCGCCCCTTTAAAATTTATCCTTTTATTGATAAATTAACTGCCGGGGGAAGTCCTTCTTTCCCTTCAGGTCATACCACCGATGCATTCGTATTATTTTTTGCAATAGTTATTGTTTTTAAAAATTGGAAGTATAGATTGCCGGTTTTAATCTGGGCTTTACTGGTAGGCTATTCGCGAATGGCATTGGGCGTGCATTATCCTACCGATGTATTGGGCGGCTTTATTATTGGTGCATTATCACCATTCATTTTAAAATATACGGTGCCACGCTATAAACAACAGTTTAATTAATAAACATGTTAGAATTTTTAGAAGAATTAGATAGGAAAATTTTAATATTCGTGAATGGTCACCATAATTCATTTTTCGATGGATTTATGTATTGGTGTAGTGGACAATATTCCTGGGTGCCTTTTTATGTTTTATTGGTAATAATACTAGCATTTAAATTAAAGTGGAAAGCTGTGCCCTTTGTATTGTTGGTGGCATTGTTGCTAACAATTAGTGATCAAATGGCTTCATCTGTTTTTAAGCCTATTTTTCATCGCTTTCGTCCAAGCCATGAGCCCGGGTTAGAAAATTTGTTGCATTATGTAAACAATTATAGGGGAGGTATGTATGGGTTCGTTTCATCGCATGCGGCGAATACTTTTTCATTGGCTTTTTATTTCTTTTTTGCGGTGCGCAGCCAATTACCTAAAATAACCGTATTGCTATTTTTTTGGGCAGCATTAGTGGCTTATAGCAGAGTTTATCTTGGCGTACATTATCCTTCCGATGTAATTGTACCCATTGTTTGCATTGCAATTTTGAATGGTTTCATCATTGCAAAATTGTATTTATTTATTATAAAAAAATACTTTTCAAAACAAGATTAGAGACCGTTAAATGCCGGTATCATTTCATTTAAAAATTAACCGGGCAAAATAATTCTAAAGGTTGTTCCCTTACCAACATGGCTGTTTAATATAAAAATTTTTCCTTTATGATATTGTTCTATAATGCGTTTGGTTAATGTAAGGCCTAAACCCCATCCACGTTTTTTTGTTGTAAAGCCTGGTTTAAAAACAGTATCAAAATTTTTCCTGGCAATACCTTTTCCTGTATCTGTAATATCAATATAAATTAGTTTCGAAACTTTTTTTATTTGTAAGGTTATTCTTCCTTTTCCCTCCATAGCGTCAAGTGCATTTTTTAACAGGTTTTCAATAGCCCAATCAAACAAGGCAGGTGAAAGTTTTGGTTGCAGGTTATAATCAGTACAAATCAATTCAAACGTAACATTGCCGCCCGAACGTTTTTTTATGTAATCAATCATTTGTTCAATCTGTGTACATAAATTCGTTGCCTCTAAAGTAGGTATGCTGCCAATTTTACCAAACCTATCCGTAATTAATAATAACCGTTTAGTATCTTTTTCAATTTCAGTTACAATTTTTTCATTACCGGGTATGGTTCTCAGCATTTCAATCCATCCCTGTAAACTGCTTACCGGCGTACCTAACTGATGCGCTGTTTCTTTTGCCATACCTACCCAAAGCTGATTTTGGTTGTTTTGAAAAGCAGTGCGTTGGGCAATAACTAAGAAAAATAAAAATAATCCTACAATAATAAGTTGAACTATTGGGTAATATCGTACTTCGTTCAATAAATGCGATTCACCATAATATACAATGTTTTTTTGTGATGTATCTAATGGGTTGTTCCATTCAATGGGAGTGTGTAATGATTTAAAATAATCAATTTTTCTTTTTAAATAGGAAGGGTCTGTTAACCTCGTAGAATCTACATTTCTACTGTCTAATACAATACCCTTTTCTGAAACAACTATAATAGGAATATCTTGGCTGTTTTCACTCAAAATGCGGCCGCTTAAATTATTATCGGTAATTTGGTTGCTGGCATTGCTTTTTACAGCTTCTGCCCATTGTTCAATTTTTATTTTTTCATCAAGTTTAATTTTGTTGGCTAAATAGTTTGAATAAAAAATAGTGCCGCTAATAATGAGCAGTGCAATTAAGGCAATAAGCGTCTTCCAGTTCAGCCAATATTGAAGCATGAAATAAAAGTAGGTAAAATATGATTAATTAATTATTGGTTCAAAGATAAATAGTCAATGCTGTTTAAAACAGCTATCATTCACGAATTCGCTGCTTTACCCTTAGTTTTGCAGCCTAAAAAAACTATAAAAGCATGATTAGTGTTAGAAACTTAACCCTGGCTTTTGGCAAGCGTGTTTTGTTTGATGAGGTAAATGTAAATTTTGTTAAAGGAAATTGTTATGGCGTAATTGGCGCGAATGGTGCCGGTAAATCTACTTTTTTAAAAATTTTGAGTGGGGAAATTGAACCCAACAAGGGCACTGTTGAAATTACAACCGGTGAAAGAATGGCCGTATTAAGTCAAGATCAATTTGCATTTGATGATTATACTGTAATTGAAACTGTATTAATGGGCTATAAACGTTTATGGGAAGTAATGCATGAACGGGATGCCCTTTATGCAAAAGAAGATTTTACGGAAGAAGATGGAATTAGAGCAGGCGAATTAGAAGCTGAGTTTGGCGAAATGGGCGGATATGAAGCTGAAAGTAATGCCGGCAGCTTGTTAAGTAGTTTAGGTGTAAATGAAAGCATGCAACAAAGTTTAATGAAAGATATACCGGGAACTTTTAAGGTTCGGGTATTACTGGCTCAAGCATTGTTTGGTAATCCCGATATTCTTTTATTAGATGAGCCTACCAATGGATTAGATATTGAAACCATTGGCTGGCTAGAAAACTTTTTGGCCGATTACGAAAATATTGTATTAGTTGTAAGTCACGATCGCCACTTTTTAGATGCTGTTTGCACACATATTGCAGATGTGGATCGTTCAAAAATTAAAATTTTTACGGGTAATTATACTTTTTGGTATGAATCATCGCAATTAATGTTGCGCCAAATGAGTGATAAGAATAAAAAAATTGAGGAAAAACGTGCTGCATTGCTTGACTTTATTGCACGCTTTTCTGCCAATGCCAGTAAAAGTAAACAAGCAACAGCTCGTAAAAAGGCCTTGGAAAAATTAACGATAGAAGAAATTGAACCATCTAACAGAAAATATCCGGGTATTATTTTTCAACCTTTACGCGAAGTAGGTAATCAAATTTTACATGTTGAAAACTTATCTGCAACAGTTGATGGTACTAAGCTATTTTCCAAAGTACACTTTACTGTTAATAAAGGTGATAAAATTGCTTTCTTTAGCCGTAACCCATTGGCTATTACTCGTTTATTCGAAATTATCAATGGCAATATTCAAGCCGATTCAGGCAAATATGAATGGGGAACAACCATTACCAAGGCTTATTTGCCAATTGATAATACTGCATTTTTTCAAGAAGGTTTATCATTAATTGATTGGCTGCGTCAATTTGTTCCCTCGCATGTAACCGAAGCCGATGAACCATTTTTAAGAGGATTTTTGGGGAAAATGTTGTTTAGTGGCGATGAAATATTAAAGAAAACAAATGTGTTAAGTGGTGGTGAAAAAGTACGCTGTATGATTAGTAGAATGATGTTACAAAACCCTAATGTAATTATTCTCGATCAACCCACCAATCACCTTGATTTGGAAAGCATTCAAAGCTTTAATGAAAGTTGTCAGAATTTTCCAGGTGTTGTGCTAATTACTTCTCACGACCATACATTTATGCAAACGGTAGCTAACAGAGTAATTGAATTAACACCCAATGGAATAATTGATCGGTTAACCACATTTGATGATTATATGGAAGATGCACGCATACACGAGTTACGTGAACAGCTTTACAAGGCTTAATATTACGTAAAGCGTTTTGCGTAAGTAAATACTTAAACTTGTAATGTTAATCTACCTAAATTTGTTTATTGCGGGTAGCATTTTAATTATACCTTTTCCATACAATGAATCATTTGCAACAGCAGCCACTTGTAGCAATTGTTATATTAAACTATAATGGTGCTCATTATTTGCAACAGTTTTTGCCAAGTGTATTGGCGTCAACTTATGGCAATAAAAAAATCATTGTTGCGGATAATGCTTCAACCGATGCGTCAGTGCTAATGTTGCAAAATCGTTTTCCGGAAGTTACCGTAATTCAAAACACAAAAAATGAAGGCTTTGCCGGTGGCTATAATTGGGCTTTGCAACAAGTTAATGCGGATTATTTTGTTTTGTTAAATTCTGATGTATCCGTTACTGAAAATTGGATTGAACCCATTATTCAATTAATGGAAAGTAATGATAAAATAGCCGCTTGTCAGCCCAAGCTACTATCCTTTCATGCCCCATCTGAGTTTGAATATGCAGGTGCTTGTGGCGGATGGATTGATACATTAGGTTATCCTTTTGCAAAGGGTAGGGTATTTGATACTATGGAACAAGATAAAGGACAATACAATGATATTGAACCTGTTTTTTGGGCAAGTGGTGCAGCTTTATTTGTAAAGAGTGTTGTATTCAAAAATTTAAACGGTTTCACTGCTTCTTTTTTTGCGCACCAAGAAGAAATTGAATTATGTTGGCGTATGCAATTGGCAGGTTATTCTGTTTATGTTTGTCCACAAAGTGTTGTTTACCATGTAGGTGCAGGTACATTGCAAAAAGGCAGCAAAAAATTATATTTAAATTTTCGCAATAATTTATTGATGTTGGCCATGCATTTGCCAAAATCAGATAAAATTAAAACACTATTTATTCGTTTCCTGCTAGATGCTATATCGGCTTGGAAAGGATTATTTACCGGAAACTTTTCTTTTTTTATTGCGGTATTAAAAGCGCATATTTATGTGTTGTTGCATTGGCAACAAACTCAGTTTAATTCTGAAAATAAAAAGCCCCTTAAACAGTTAAAAGGTGTGTATAATGGAAGTATTGTATGGCAATATTTTTTTAAACAAAAAAAAACCTTTTCAGAAATTGTTGAAAATAAGCACGCATAATTAATGCAGGTACCTTATTTTTGCAAAGCAATTTAAAATAGTATGTCAAACGAAATGAATCAACAAGCAAAAAAAGATGTTTCCCGCAATTGGGTAAGCACCTCAAGATTTATATTTTATTTACAGGTATTTTGTATTGTAGCTTTCTTTTTAGGCGGTTGTTATAAATTATACCAAAAGCGTTACAAAGGTAAACCCGATGTAGAAATTCAGGGTAGCACAAAATACACTCCCGAATACAAATAATTTTTTCAAAAAAATTTTGTTGGGAAAATTAGTTACCTAAATTTGCACTCCCAATAAATTAGTTCTTCAACAAAACAAAAGCGGAAGTAGCTCATTTGGTAGAGCACAACCTTGCCAAGGTTGGGGTGGCCGGTTCGAGCCCGGTCTTCCGCTCAAAAAAAATTTCCATCATTACATTGGATGGAATTTTTTTTGGAAGCCCTGGTGGTGGAATTGGTAGACACGCAGGACTTAAAATCCTGTGGTCAGCAACGGCCGTGCGGGTTCAAGTCCCGCCTGGGGCACAAAAAAGTCGGTGATAAATTTATCCCGACTTTTTTTGTTTTAATGCTTTTCCAATTACTGCTGATAAAAGTATTTGAAATTAGCTATCAGTTGGTTTTGTTTGTCTTTACAAATTTCTTCTGTTTTTAATCCTGCCGCATTGTATATATAATGCCAAATCAAATATCCATTACTATTTGCCGACACTTGTGTCATGCTGCTCAATTGTTTTTGTGCATTGTATTCAAACATAAAATCGGGTAAAAGTTTTTTTGCATTTCTATTATACCTTACAATGTCGGTAATTAAATGGTTATCATCATAATAGTAATAATAAGTTTCAATTAATCTGCCCATTCTAAACCATTTTTCTTCAGCCACATTACCTTGCTCATCATAGGTAAATTTAACCAAAGTGGTGTCTTTGCCGTTTCTTATTTTTATCATCTCTTCAGGCGCATTATTACTGCCATAATGCCAAATATGTTTTTCCGTATTTTGATATTTATATGCACTGTCTTTACTGATTGATTCAATACTTATAATTCTGTTTTGTGCATCGTAACTATAGTTGGTTATCGTTTCAATGTGTTTACTGCGTTCAATTGTATTACTAACCAAATTGTTTTTATAATATGTGGTTAATAATGATTTCTCACCCGTAGCATTCTGCGTGCTCAATTCCATTTTATTCCAATTATTTGAAAATACTTGTTGCAGCGAGAATGATGTTACTTGCTCACCATGGTCATCATAGCTACGAACTTCAATAGTTTTTATTTTTTGGGCTTTTATGATTAAGTAATTTTGAGCGCTCTGTTTAGCTGCTATTATATCATTATAATAATACTGTGCATGAAGAACTGAGCCAAGAAACAGTAAAAAGAATAAACTAATATAGCGCATGAATGTTTTTATTTCAAATGTAATTCTATATTAATCAAATGCAAAAAATTGAACAATAAGCATACGTTAAAGCTAATTGTTGTGTACTTTTAGAAACATTAATGCTTGTTTTGTCGTAAATAACTTCATTACCTTAATAATTTTTTATGCCTAAAGATGTGGATTTTAAAAAGCTAGTTACCATTATGGATGAGTTAAGGGAAAAGTGTCCCTGGGATAAAAAGCAAACCCTTGCTTCATTAAAACCTATGACAATTGAAGAAACTTATGAATTAGGCGATGCTTTAGATGCCCAAAATTGGAAGGATATTAAAGAGGAATTAGGCGACTTACTTTTGCATATTGTTTTTTATTCGAAAATAGCTGCTGAAAACAATGCATTTACAATAAACGATGTAATTGAAGGTATTTGCGAAAAATTAATTTTAAGGCATCCGCATGTGTATGGGAATATTACTGTAAAAGACGATGAAGAAGTAAAGAAAAATTGGGAACAAATAAAATTGAAAGAAGGTAAAACCAGTGTATTATCAGGAATACCTAAAACAATGCCTGCTTTGGCAAAAGCAACACGGATACAAGAAAAAGTAAAACAGGTTGGTTTTGAGTGGGATGAAATTGAATCAGTATGGGAAAAAATTAGTGAAGAAACCAATGAATTAAAACAAGCCATACAATTTAATAGCAATAAAGAAGTGGAAGAAGAATTGGGTGATGTATTGTTTAGTTGGGTAAATCTTGCACGATTTTTGAACATAGACGCAGAGTCGGCTTTGGAAAAAACCAATCAAAAATTTATTCAAAGGTTTAAATTAATGGAAAATATGGCTGCTGAAAGAAATTTGCAGTTAGCCAATTTAACCCTTGCCGAAATGGATGAATTATGGAATATTGCTAAAATGCAAATTAAAAACGAACCATCTTGATGAGTACTTTAAAACATGCAGCATATCGTCATGGCTATTTAATGATTATAGCTGCATGGTTGTTTACGTTTTCTTATATTCTTTCTAACTATTTTACCTATTATACTTCTCCAATTAAAACACAAGAAAAAATTCAACAATATTTATCCGAGCGTGAAAAAGACTTCTCAATATTAGCAAATGATAAAACATTATTAAGCAGCTTATTAAGTGACAGTATATTATTGCCATCGGAATACAAGCCTCTTAGCAAAAATTTTGGTTTTTTTATATATACTTATAACGATTTAAAGCATCCAATTCTTAGTTATTGGAACACCAATCAATATTATGTTGATGATGCTGATTTATATCATACTGAAAACAATCTCTTTCTTAACTATCAAAACGGATATTTCGAATTAATAAAAAAAAATGTACCCTTGAATGGGAAAACAGTACTGGTGGTGGGGTTAATACCAATTTATCAGGCTTACTTCATTCAAAACAAATATCTGCAACCAGATTTTAATGGTTTTGAAGGTCTGGGAAAACTATATGAAATAACGAATGAGGTGAATGCTTATCCTATTTATGGGGTAAATGGTAAAGTTTTATGTTATTTGGAAGTGCAACCCGGTAAAACACTTTCACCCTACAACGCCTTATCCGTTATTCTAAGAACATTAAGTATCATTTTTCTTTTATTTTTTTTGAATGCAGTAGCAGTTGAAATGGCCGCTTACAAAAAGCCTTTGCAAGGGTTTATATTGCTTTTTTGTTCGGTAATCGTTTTACGGGTAATAAGTTATTTCTTTCCATTTCCTTTTAATTTTTCTCAATTACCCTTATTTGATCCGGCTATTTATGCCTCTAATAGTCTGCATCCTTCATTGGGTGATTTGTTAATAAACGTCATCATTTTATTTTGGTTCATCAATTATTACAAGAACAATTTACATGCACATATTCAATTGCATTTTAAACCATCAGTATTTAAAATTGTTGCTTACATTCAGTTGCTGATTTTAGGTGCTATTTGTTTTTTCTTTGCCGGTATTATTAAAAGTTTAGTATTAGACTCAAAAATATCATTTGATGTATCTAATTTTTTCAGCTTAAATATTTACACTGTAATAAGTTTTGTTATACTTTGTTTGCTCACACTTTCATTTTTTGCTTTAGCACAATTATTATTAGGCAATGTTTATCAACAAAAAATTCCACTGAACATACAACTATTTATTATAGCTGTTGAAGGATTAATATATAACAGTTTTAATATTGGTGTTGCCAATACTACTACCAATATGATTGTTTTAGGGTGGCTGATTTTGTTTTTAATTATTTTGTTTTATCGAAAACAAGATCTTACTAAACCTTTATACAATACTACTTTTTTCATATTTTGGGTTATGTTTTTTGCTGCATCTGTAGCAGCAATGGTAATGTATCAAAATAAGTTAGTTGAGTTAGAACAAAGAAAACGAATAGCTGAAAAATTAGCTTCGCAAGCAGACCCTTCCGGTGAAAGTTTATTAAATATTGCTATTACGAATTTTGATGACAAGTTTTTGTTACAAAACTTTGATCGTTTAGATTCTGATTTTACCAATAAATATTTGAAAGACAGTATTATAAGTAGCAACTTTTCCGGTTACTTAAATAAATACGAAACACATATTTATACATTTGATAGTTTGTTTCATCCACTATTTAATGATGATACAACCAATTATGCTACCATACGCACCATTGTATTACGACGGGCAAAACCTACTTCAATTGCTGGTTTGTACACTTATACTACCAATGGGAATAGGTTGGGTTATTTGTTTGAAAAAGATATTATTTCGCCTGAAAATAATGTTCTTGGATACTTTTTTGTAATTGTTGTACCTAAAAAAAATGTAAGCGAAGCTTTATATCCCGAACTATTTGCACAAGTAGATGATTTTTCAAATGAGCTTAATGGAAATTATGCTTATGCTGTTTATAACAACGGTAAAATGGTCAGTAGCTTCAATGATTATAATTTTCCAACTCAGGTAAATACCAAACTCATTAACCTAGCTCAGTTTAATGTAAGTAATAAAAACGGTTATAACGAATTATGGTATAATGCCGAAAATGGAAGGCAGGTATTAATTGTACACAAAAATGAATGGATTTTAGAATCGCTTACTTTATTTGCTTATTTGTTTTGTTCCTTCTTGCTTTTAATATTTTTATTGCATACTGTACAATTTCTGCTATTGAAAAGATTTAGATGGAAAGAAATAAAGAGTTCATTTGTATTAGATATTCGTTCTCAAATTAATCTCATTATTATTGCCATTAGTTTGTTTTCATTTATTGTAATTGGTGCAGCAACAATTTCTTTTTTCATTAATCGATTTAATAAAAATAAGGAGGATAAACTTTTTAAATCCGTTCAACAAATTGCGAACGAAATTCAAAATAAAATCAATGCCGAAATGGTATTCGACGACGCTGTTAATGTAAATGATTTTACAACCGGCGGTGTTCGTGAAAAAAAGATTATTGAAATTGCCGAAACTCATAATGTTGATATTAATTATTATGATGCAGCAGGAAACTTAAAAGCGTCAACGCAACCCTATATTTACAATAAGCATTTGTTAAATAATAAAATGAATCCATTTGCTTATTTTGAATTGCATCATCTTAAAAAATCTCGCTTTGAACAAGACGAAACAATAGGTAAGTTAAAGTTTTTAAGCGTTTATACTCCTATTGTTGATGAATTAGGAAATACTTATGCTTACCTTAATATTCCTTACTTGAATTCTCAAGCTGAATTGAAGCAAGAAATTTCCGGGTTTCTTGCTACCTTAATTAATCTAAATGCATTTATATTTTTGGTGGCCGGTGCTATTGCATTTATTGTTACCAATAAAATAACCGCTTCATTTACTTTAATTGCCAACAAAATGAAAGCTATTTCGTTGGGGAAGAAAAATGAAGAATTAACTTGGAACAGAAATGATGAAATAGGAAGTTTAATTCAGGAATATAATAAAATGGTACGGCAGTTAGATGAAAGTGCAAATGCTTTAGCAAAAAGTGAAAGAGAAGGTGCTTGGCGTGAAATGGCAAGACAGGTGGCGCATGAAATTAAAAACCCGCTTACACCAATGAAACTAAGTATTCAATATTTGCAAAAGGCCATTAGTGATAAACAATATGATGCAACACAGCTGACAAGTTTAACCAACCGAGTAACCCAAACACTAATTGAACAAATTGATCAACTTTCAAAAATAGCGGGCGATTTTTCTCAGTTTGCCAATATTGGTAATGTACAATTGGAATACTTTGATATTTCTGATGTTTTGAAAAGCTTGGTGCAATTACATAGTGCCGATACTTCTGTAAACATAACATTAAAAAAAGAATTGGGTTATTATGGTGTTTATGCCGATAAAACCCAAATGCAACGTTTATTTACCAATTTAATTAAAAATGCATTTGAGGCGGTAGAAGGTATGGAACATCCAACTGTACATATTCACCAAGCAAATGTTGCCAACAATATTTTAATTTCTGTTACCGATAACGGATCCGGTATTCCCGATGAGTTTATCGAAAAAATCTTTTCACCCAATTTTACAACCAAATCTTCAGGCACCGGATTGGGTTTGGCCATTTGCCGAGGTATAGTTGAAAAAGCAAATGGCAAAATATGGTTTGTTACAAAGCAGGGTATAGGCACTACGTTTTATGTACAACTACCTTTTGGGGCAAAAAACAATTAAATATTTCTTTTTTTATGCTGCTGTGCAACAAATGCTTCAAATTGTTGCAATGAAAAACTACTTAAGTTTTGTTGTGGGGTTAATAATGTTTTTTGAGCAACCAAAATACCGTATTTACAATCATCAAAACCATCAATGGCATGTGCATCAGGATCAATCGAAATCAATACATTATTTTGCAAAGCCTGATCAATGTAACGCCAGTCAATGTCCAATCTTCTGGGATGCGCATTTAATTCTATCACAACATTGTTTTTAGCACACGCTTCTATAATTAATGAGTGATCAACGGGATAGCCTTTTCTACTTAATAACAGTCTTCCTGTTAAGTGTCCTAAAATGCTTGTAAATGGATTTTGAATGGCATTTAGTAAGCGCGTCATTGCCTTTTCTTCCGACATTTTTAAATTGGAATGTATAGATGCAATAACTATATCAAATCTTTGTAAAATTTCATTGGGATAATCGAGTGCACCATCATTTAAAATATCGCTTTCAATACTCTTAAAAATTTTGAAAGGTGCTAACTGCTTATTTAATGCATCTATGGCTTCATGTTGTGCTAATACCCTTTCTTCGGTTAAGCCATTGGCATAAAAAGCTGATTTAGAGTGATCGCTAATTACCATGTATTCCAGTCCTTTTTTAATAGCAGCATTAGCCATTTGTTCTAATGTATGCACGCCGTCACTCCAATTACTATGGCAGTGTATAATTCCCTTTATATCATTTTCTTTTATGCTTGGTAAATCTTTGTGCAGTTTGTAATGTGTAATAATATTGGCATTTTCTCTTCTACATGCAGGAATGAATGGAATACCGGCAGTTTGGAAAATAGTAGCTTCATCTTCAAAAACCTTATTTTCAATCCATTGAAATTCTGTTTTAAATGCATTTATAAAAGTTGAGCTGCTATTGTGTATAAATGCTTTTGAACCCCAGTTTTCATTTGTTACAAAATAAAAAATGAGTTGTATGTTTTCGCTACCTCTTACAGTAAGTTGTTCGTCATTTTCAATTTCTACTTTGTAGTTATTAGCAGTGAAAAATGTTTTTAGTATTGAAGATGGAGTATTGGTTATCCATTCTGCTGCATCAACAGTTTCTAATTGTCTGATAAATGCACCAGTTAATTCAAATCGGTATTGTTGAAAAGTAGTGGTAAGTTTTAAATGAAAAGCTTGTATATAAGCTTCTGCTTGTTGATACAAGTAATGCCCTTGGTTGTTTAAATAATAGTCAATATTTTCTTTAATGCTTTCTTGTGTTTTCGCTCCAAACCCTTTTAATAACGTTAATCGGTTTTCATTGCAAGCATATAACAATTCACCTATGCTTTCAATTTCTAATTGTTTCCAAATACTGTGTATTTTCTTAGGACCTAAACCTTTAATATGTAACATCTCAACAACCCCTGCAGGAGTTTTCTGCAAATAATCATTTAAAATTTTAAGATTTCCTGTTGCCAATTGCTCTTTAATCTTTAATGCAATAGCATCGCCAATTCCTTTTATTGATGATATTTTTTCTTCAGGTAATGCAGAAAGTTGTTCCGGTAATTTTTCAATTATATAGGCTGCTGTAGCATATGACTTTGCTTTAAAACTATTTTCACCATGTATTTCTATTAGTTTAGACAGCAAAGAAAAATTATCGGCAATAGCATAATTATCAAGCATATAATTGCATTTATAATTAGAGGAAGTTTTGTGTACTATCATAAAAAAAAGTCCCGAATTATCGGGACTTTCATAGTTGTTACTTCTTTTCGAAGATTACTTCTTTTTTGCAGCGGCTTTTTTAGGAGCAGCTTTTTTTGCAGCAGCTTTTTTAGGAGCGGCTTTTTTTGCAGCAGCTTTTTTAGGAGCGGCTTTTTTTGCAGCGGCTTTTTTAGGAGCAGCTTTTTTTGCAGCAGCTTTTTTAGGAGCGGCTTTTTTTGCAGCGGCTTTTTTAGGAGCAGCTTTTTTTGCAGCAGCTTTTTTAGGAGCGGCTTTTTTTGCAGCAGCTTTTTTAGGAGCGGCTTTTTTTGCAGCGGCTTTTTTAGGAGCAGCTTTTTTTACAGCTTTTGCCATAAGTTGAAATTTAATGGTTAGTTAATAACCTAAAATTAGCAACTATTCTGATACTGCAAAATTTTTTTTTATGCAGTAGCTTCAATTGGCAAAACTGAAATAATGGTTTTGTTGTTTTTTGATTTCTTAAATTCAACAACACCATCAGTTAAAGCAAAAATTGTAAAGTCTTTTCCTAAACCAACATTTTTACCCGGATGGTAACTAGTACCGCGTTGACGTACAATGATATTGCCTGCAATAGCGGGTTGTCCGCCAAATATTTTTACGCCCAAACGTTTACTGTTCGAGTCGCGACCATTTTTTACACTTCCTTCACCTTTTTTGTGTGCCATAGTTTTTTGAAATTTTTAAAATAAAACAAAATCAGAATAAGTGCTGAATTGTTTTAATTCAATTAAGCAATACTTTCAATTTTAATTTGTGTATAGTGTGTACGGTGTCCATGCTTTTTACGAAAACCTTTTCTTCTTTTCATTTTAAAAGCAATTACTTTATCCCCTTGCACTAATTCATTCACAATTTCTGCTTTTACTACTGCATTTACTGCATTACCAACAGAAAGCGTGCCTGCATTATCAACCAATAACACATCTTTAAATTCTACTTTGTCACCGGTTTTAGCGGATAAGCGGGGAACATACAAACTATCTCCTGCTTGTACTTTAAATTGTTGACCTGCGATTTTTACAACTGCTAACATAACTATCCAAAATTAGGACGGCAAAGGTAATACTTCATTGCTAAAAATTGCAAAATTTTTCAAAATATTTGACTCTTTACCCTCTTTTTTTCATAAAATTAAAGTAATAAGTGGCTGAAAGGCACGGTATAGTACTATTTTTGTTGTTTTATAAGTTATTTACCCTCATTTGAAGCAATTAATTATTATACGATGGATTTAAAATCATTATTAGCTCGTCCTTTTGCTTTTCACATTCATAAAACCATTCGTAAAAGTATGCAAACTGCTGTTTCCGACCAGGAAACAATTTTTAAAAACTTAATAAAGGTGGGTAAAACTACCCGGTTTGGCTACGACCACCAAATGCAAAATATTAAAACGCATGCCGACTTTATTCAAAATGTGCCCATACGCGATTATGAACAATTTAAACCTTACATTGAACTAATAAAACAAGGTAAACAGCATGTTTTATGGAAAGGTAAACCCATATACTTTGCCAAAACAAGTGGAACTACTTCCGGTATTAAATACATACCTATCACAAAAGATTCTATCCCTAACCATATTAATACAGCCAGGAACGCCTTACTTTATTATATGGCAGAGTCGGGCAATTTTGCCTTTGCTCAAGGAAAAATGATTTTTTTAAGTGGTTCGCCGGAGTTAGAACGGGTGGGGGGGATTCCTACTGGAAGGCTTAGTGGTATTGTCAATCATCATGTACCCAGGTATTTACGTACTAACCAAATGCCCAGTTTTGAAACAAATTGTATTGAAGATTGGGAAACCAAACTCGATAAAATTGTAGAAGAAACCATTCATGAAAACATGACCCTGATTAGTGGTATTCCACCATGGATGCAAATGTATTTTGATAGATTGATTGAGAAAACTGGTAAACCCATAGCAGAAATATTTCCCAATTTTAGTTTAATGGTACAAGGTGGGGTAAATTTTGAACCATATAAACAAAAAATTTATAAAAGTATTGGAAAAGAGATTGATTGTTTAGAACTATTTCCTGCCAGTGAAGGTTTTTTTGCATTTCAGGACAACCCTCATGAGCCGGGACTATTGTTGAATACGAATAGTGGAATATTTTTTGAATTTGTTCCGGCTAATGAAATTTTTAATGAAAAACCTACAAGGTTAACACTTGCCGATGTAAAAGTGGGAGAGAACTATGCGCTTATCATTAGTAGCAATGCAGGTTTATGGGCATACAATATTGGCGATACAGTTAAGTTTATCAGCACCAATCCTTATAAAATTTTAGTTACCGGCCGTATTAAACATTTTATTTCTGCATTTGGAGAACATGTAATTGGCGAGGAAGTTGAATACGCATTAATGAAGGCTGCCAATGAAGAGCAAATTAAAATAACTGAATTTACCGTTGCCCCTAATATTGCACAAGGTAAAGGTAAAAGTTTTCACGAATGGTATATTGAATTTGAAAATGAGCCTGCTAATCTTAGTGCATTTGCTTTAAAAGTAGATAATTATTTACGTTCCAAAAATGTATATTACGACGATTTAATTAGCGGAAATATTTTACAAACTTTAACTATAAAGCCATTGCAAAAAAACGCTTTTATTGATTATATGCGTTCAATTGGAAAATTAGGTTCACAAAATAAAGTGCCCCGTTTAAGCAATGACAGAGTAATTGCCGATGCGTTAGAGAAATATACTAAATAAAATTTATTCGAATTTAATTTTGTTATATTTCAAGTTTTCATACCTGAAATATGGCTATGTTTTACTAAAAAGCTTATTTTGTAACTTTTATCGGTAGAAATAATTCATCATTCCCATGATAAAACAAAAACGAATTGCCTTATTTGGTTCAACGGGTTCTATTGGTAAACAGGCATTGGAGGTAATTGCAGCCAATACTGATAAATTTTCTGTTGAAATATTAACTGCACAAACCAATGATGTACTATTGGTGCAACAAGCCCTTCAATTTAATCCCAATTGTGTGGTGATTGCGGATGAACGCAAATATGCTACCGTTAAAGAAGCTTTAGCTCATACACACGTTAAGGTATTTGCCGGCGAAAAAGCTTTGGAAGAAGTGGCTGCCATGAATTGTTATGATATGATGCTTGCTGCAATAGTTGGTTATGCCGGCTTAAAACCAACATTAACGGCCATACAGCATAACAAAGCCATTGCATTGGCCAATAAAGAAACCTTAGTTGTAGCAGGTGATATAATTATGCAGGAAGCATTAAAACATAAAGTTCCAATTATACCTGTTGATAGTGAACACTCTGCTATTTTTCAGTGCTTGATTGGAGAAACCAACAATCCTATTGAAAAAATAATCCTTACCGCCAGTGGGGGGCCATTTCTTGGTAAAAAACCTAATTTCTTGGTAAATGTAAAGAAAGAACATGCATTGCAACACCCCAATTGGTCAATGGGTGCAAAAATTAGTATTGACTCTGCCACTTTAATGAATAAAGGCTTGGAAATGATTGAGGCTAAATGGCTTTTTAATCTACATGCTTCACAAATTCAGGTGGTAATACATCCGCAAAGCATTATACACAGTATGGTTCAGTTTGAAGATGGAAGCATAAAGGCACAGATGGGGCTACCCGATATGAAATTACCCATTCAATATGCACTTGGTTTCCCGAAACGAATACCCAATCAGTTTCCGCGTTTCGATTTTAAAAAGACTTCAACACTTCAATTCGAAGAACCAGACATGCGTACTTTTAGAAATTTAGCATTAGCTACCGAAGCTTTATATAAAGGGGGTAATTTACCTTGTGTAATGAATGCTGCCAATGAAATTGCTGTTTACGCATTTTTACGCAACAGAATTGGTTTTTTAGATATTACCGAAATGATTGAACAAACCATGAATAAAATAACATTTATTGAACAACCTACTTTAAATGAATACTTTGAAAGTGATGCTGAAGCCCGTAATTTCGCGGCATCTTTAATTCAATTATAATTGATAAAAGTAGAACCCTGAATTTTTTTAGTTTCCTAAACAATTATAAAATCAACTAAATAATTTTTTGAATGAGTGTTTTAGCAATCGATTGGGGAGTAGTGGGTATTAAAGCTGGCCAGTTTATTCTGTCATTTTCTATACTAGTCATTTTACATGAATTGGGGCACTTTTTACCGGCAAGGTGGTTTAAATGTCGTGTCGAAAAATTCTATCTTTTTTTCAATCCATGGTTTAGTTTATGGAAGAAGAAAATTGGTGAAACGGAATATGGGGTGGGGTGGATTCCATTTGGCGGCTACGTAAAAATAGCCGGCATGATTGATGAAAGTATGGATAAGGAACAAATGAAGAAGCCCCCGGAACCATACGAATTTCGTGCTAAGCCGGCTTGGCAACGTCTTATTATAATGTTGGGTGGTGTAACCGTTAATATACTATTAGCCATTGTAATTTTTATTGGTATCATGTATACCTGGGGTGAAAAATATATACCTGCACAAAATTTGAAATACGGTGTATATGTTGACAGTTTAGGAAAGCGAATCGGAATGCAGAATGGTGATAAAATTGTAGCTGTAGCAGGTATACCTGTTGAAAAAGTTGGAACTGTGGGGTCGATGATTATTTTAAACCAAGCCAAAAATATTACTATAGAACGTAATGGGAAAGACACTGTTTTAAACATTCCGCCCGGTTTTATTGAGCAGCTTAATAAAAACAAATTAGGTGGATTTACTTATGTGCGTACACCTTTGTTCGTTGATACTGTGTTGCCCGGAACGCAAATCACTTCAACTGTACCACTTAAAAAAGGTGACCAATTAATTGCCATTCAGCATATTCCTGTAGCATATAATAATGATGCTTACCAAGTATTAAAAAATTTAAAAGATAAAGACTCCGTTCAATATACTTTTTTACGGAACGGGCATGATACCATTTCGGCCTTTGTAATTAACAACGCTAAAATGAAAAGTGGCATAGGCTTTCAGTCACCCGATCAGGTTTTGGGAACCGTACAAATTCATTATTCCTTTATACAAGCCATTCCTGAAGGGGTAAAAAAATGTTACAGTACTTTGGTGAATTATATCAGCAACTTAAAACTATTATTCACTTCTAAAGAAGTTAAAGTAAACGATTCATTGGGAAGTGTTATTTCTATTGGCGGCATATTTCCGGGTGTATGGGATTGGCAGTCATTTTGGACTTTAACTGCCATTTTTTCTATCATTTTGGCATTTATGAATGTTTTGCCAATTCCTGCTTTAGATGGGGGACACGCCTTGTTTACACTGGTAGAAATGGTCACCGGCCGAAAACCAAGTGATAAGTTTATGGAGTATGCACAAATGGTTGGCATGGTTTTGTTACTCAGTTTAATGGCTTATGCGTTAGGATTAGATTTTCTTCGCATTTTCCGTCATTGATTCATCTTTAAATGATTAAAGTTAATTTTGCAGTTCATTCAGTTCTTTGATAATTATACTTTGGGCCTGTACTGGTTTTGACAGCATAGGTTACGGTAAGTGTAAGCATGCAGTGCGTTGGGTAATTAGCACTTAAATCTGAATACTCAAACTATAAATGGCAATACACAGTATGCCATGGCTGCCTAATTAGTAATTAGTCAGTCATTTGGGCCGCCGCACAGGTTTTCCTGTTACCAGGTGCCGCCGCCGACTCAGAAAAAATACAGGATGCTGTAGTGGAAGGCTGTGACTACTGCAAAAGACAAATACAGCTAAGTACTCAATTGGTTTGTTCATTTCCTGTTGAGTGCCGACAATGAATAATGAAATAAGCATGTAGAAGACTTATGGTAAATATGTTTGGACAGGAGTTCGAGTCTCCTCAGGTCCACATATTAAAATTGTTATATATATATATTATAATCCTTTTTGGCGGGCATAGTGTACAACGAAAATGCCCACTATTATCAATAATAAAATGGCAATAGCAATAATAATGTTTTGAAGTTGGTGTTGTTGGAATAATATCCAACGTTGTTTACGTTTCTTTTGAGTTCGTTGCCGTAATTGTTCATGCAACTGTTTAACTGCTGCACGTAAAGCTTGCTTGTCTGAAAAATTTTCTAATCCTTCTACAGCATCTTTTAAAAATGAGGAAGTTTCCATTTCTTCTTCAAAAGCATGCATTGCTTCTTCCGATAATGAACCATCCAAATAATGTAGGATAGTTTCTTCAGAAATTAAAAATTTTGTATGTTTATTCATTAACATGCTAACTGCTACATTTAAATTTAGTGGTTTAATTCACCGTTATTTCTTTTTTCTACCAATAATTTTAAATTTCGTTTTCCGTTTTGAATATAACTTTTTACTTGCAAAATGCTATATCCGGTTATTTGAGCTATTAATCGGTAGCTTTTCTTCTCCAAATAAAACATTTCAATACATTTTTTTTGTTCAACATTCAAATCATTAATGGCTAATTCAATGTTGTTCATTAATTTCTCTTTTTCTTTCAATTCATCCGTATTATTTTCAAATACTAATCCTGTTGCTGCATTATCATTCTCAATCGAATAGGTAATTTTTTTATCGCGTAACTGCATTAAGCAATAGTTTTTGGCAATCATATAAATCCAACTCTTAAAATACTGCACTTTATATTTGGGTAATTCAGATATTACCTTTAAAAAAATTTGTTGTACTGCATCTTTGGCTGCCTCTTGATTTTTTAAATATTTCATACAAGTACCCAGTAGCAACAATGTATATCTTTCAAGTAAAATGCCAATCCATTCAGTATTCCCATCGGCATAATAATAAGCCAATAGGGTTTCATCATTCATATTTTGATATCTGTTCAATTTCACAGTATTAAAATAAGCTATTTTTATTTAGATGCTGCATAGCATTTAATCCATAAATTGCTCAAAATTTATGCCTTATGCATTTATGCGTTTGTATTGTAAGTGTTGCACCCATTAGAAAAGAACCTTCACATAAGAGTGAAATAGTAACCCAATTATTGTTTTTAGAATCCGCTACTTTTTTTGAGGAACAAGGCGATTTTGTTAGAATAAAATGTACATACGATGGCTATGAAGGTTGGTGTCAAGTTGGCCAGTTAGCATTAGTTGATTATGTAGAACCCAATGTCGGATGGCATTTAAATGCCATTAATAATGTTGCAATTAATCAAAATAATATTTTGGTAAGTATTGGTACACCTTGGTTTAATAAGCCATTGCATATAAACAATTACCTTGTTGAATGTGCCGGTGAAGAAAATAATGGTAATTTGCAATTTGCTGAAGAAAATATTGTGGCACTTACAGCAAAATATTTAGGGGCACCATATTTATGGGGTGGAAAATCAATATTTGGTATTGATTGTAGTGGCTTTTCGCAACAGGTATTTAAAATGATGGGTAAATATTTGCCTAGAGATGCTTACCAGCAAGCGGAATTAGGCAATAATATTGGTTTTTTGGAAGAAGCAAGTTGTGGCGACCTGGCATTTTTTGATGATGAAAATGGTAAGATTACCCACGTAGGAATTTTACTCAATAGTCATTCTATCATTCATGCGTCAAGCTACGTAAAAATTGATAAAATTGATAGTATGGGCATCATTTCATCCCTTACTAATAAGCGCACACATAAATTACGATTAATTAAATCGTTTAAATAGTCACAACTATTTTAAATAAATACTGATTGAAAAACAATAAATGTGTTATTGCTTAAATAACATCTAAAGCTTTCACAAAGAAGGTGCAAACCAATGGTAATGCTAACCAAAAATAAGGGCGAACATCGGGTGCAATAAGCATGAAGATGATAAGGATTAAAGAAAGAAAGAATAAAATCCAATATTTTCCGGTTGAAGCTTTATTTTCCATTTCGAAATATTTTCAGCAAAATTAAGGGTTGTGTATTGCTTTTCTAACAAATTATTTTACCTTTTTTATACAATTTTTGTTCCAGCCAATAAGCTAAAAGATATAATAGCCAAAACAATTAAAGTCAACAGCATGTATAACAGGTCTTTTTCAAACAAAAAACCGATAAAAGAAAAAATAATTCGCGCAATGGGTGTTAATATGAGTACAATAATACCTAATTGAATAATGGCTTGTCCTTTAAAGCTTTTTAGTCCAATAAAAATTTTAGGTAAAGAGTTAAACATACTTTCATTACCCTTGAAAATATGGTATTCAGGTATATGTGTACCATGTTTATATAAAAAAATGATGCCTCCAATAAATACAATAATTGATGAAATTACAACACCTAAGCGCAATAGGTTGCCCATTGCATATTCTAAATCATCATCTTGCATTATTTTTTTCATGGGTTAGAATTTTTTATTGAAACCGTTATATAACATTTCTAATGCTATTGCAATAATTACAAAAGCAAAAATTTGTCTTAATCTGCTTGTTTTAGCATTGGTTAAAAATTTTGATCCTAATAGTGCGCCGCCTAATACACCTAAAGTTACGGGTAAGCATATGCCCGGATCTATATATCCTCTGTATAAATATATACCGGCACTTGCCGCAGCAGTTACCCCAATCATAAAATTGCTGGTAGTAGTAGATACTTTAAATGGTATCCGCATAATATTATCCATGGCCAAAACCTTTAGTGCTCCCGAGCCAACACCCAACAACCCCGAAAGCAAACCGGCGCCCATCATTGTAAAAAAACCGCCAATAACATTGGTAACTTTGTATCCAATTTCGCCTTCAGGTGTAGGGTAGGTGCCATTTAGTTTAAATGTATATGATAATTTACTTTTTGTTGTTTGTAAAATGTTTTCGTTTTTCTTTTTCAATGATAAATACGCAGAAAATATTAAGATTCCGCCGAATATAATTGCAATGGTATTTACAGGCGTGTAGGATGCAATGTATGCACCTAAAACAGCTCCGGTAGTAGTTGCAATTTCAAGAAACATTCCTAATCTAATATTGGTTATACCTTCTTTTACATATGCTGCTGCTGCTCCTGAAGAAGTGGCAATTACCGCTACCAATGATGCACCAATGGCATACCGTATATCAACGCCAAATAATAGTGTAAGCATGGGAATAATAACAAATCCGCCGCCTAATCCTGTTAATGAACCTAAAAATCCTGCCAGTAATGAACCAAAAAAAATAAGTATAGTAAATGTAATAATCGACATCAGTTTTATATTGGTTTATATTAATATTTTACATAAAAAATTTAATTCTGTTCTAATTGAATTGGACTAACCATTTTCCGTTTACCTTAACCACTTTAATGCTGTGTGCAATTTTGTCGTAGGAATTTGCATAATTAATTTCAGTTTCATTAGGCGACAAATCATTTATGCTATTGATATTGATGGATGAGCTGTTGTATTGTTTTTTTATATCTTCAGGATAATTTTTGTAAGATTCTTCCATATGCTTTAATAGCTTAATGTTCGTACTATCTTGCATTAAATAAAAATTTGCTTTTTTAAAATCGCCTTGTAAAGTAGCTTCAATAAATTGACGCCCAGCATCTAATTCATTTTCGGCTGGTGCATACTCTTGTTTTGAGCCACAAGCTATGAATAAGGGCAAAAGAATTATAGATAATAAATATTTCATATTAAAATGTTGCTGCAAAGGTAAGTTTTACATACCATACTTATTTGGTAGAATATAGTTGTATTGGACATTATAACTGACAGAATTATAATAATTACCTAAAAATGTATTGAAATAATGTATTGAGTGGGTTGAAATTTTAATAGTTTTTTATAAACAGAAATAAAAAAAGTGGTAGAAACTAAGCTACCACTTTTCATTTAGGTTATAATAATTCTTTTATTAGTTACCACCACCCATCATATCCATTCCTCCTGAATCAGGCATTTGTGATTTTAAATTTTTGCGTTTAAATAAGCTGGCATCAAATTTACCAAATCGGTAACTAAAGGTTAAACGTAAAAGTTGTGGGTTGCTTATTCTACGATTGTCTTGGTTGAACAAACCAATCTGTTCTGAATATGCTTCCTGATAATTGGTTCTAAATATATCGTTCATGCCTAACGTTAATGATCCACTTTGTCCTTTTTTCCATGTCCAATCCTTTCTTATAGCGGCGTCAATGCTCCAACGTGGTAATAAATATCCTTGTGCAGTAGTTTGCACTTGGTTAAACGGTCCACCGCCGCCACTGTTATTTTGTGGTAAAACTGTTTTAGATTGGTAATTACCACTTATCTGCAATGAAATTCCTTTACCTAATTTAAAATTACTGTTCATTTTTGCAAAATAGCTCAGTATGGAATTAGTAGCTATTGAAACCTCGCCATTGCCATTGTTGGCATTTATATTTCCGGCATTAATTTTTGAATTAAATAAGTTCAAATTCAACAATAAATCCCACCATTTTGTAACAGGCATATTGTTGGTTAATTCCAATCCATAGGAAACAGCACTATTGGCATTAATATAAGTTGAATAATAAATACTGTCATTTGAGCCCGGATTTAGCTGGTCTTTACCCCTGTATATATATTGAGTTATTAAGTTGGTTGAGTATTTAAAGTAAAGGGTTGCTAAAAAATTAGCTTTTGGCTTATAGGCATTATTGTATGATAATTCCATGGAATTCGTAAACTCAGGATTTAGGCCCGGATTACCTACACTAACAGAAACCGGATAGTTGGTATAATTTGGAAAAGGTATTAATTGAAAGAAATTTGGTCGGTTTACTCTTCTTGAATAATTAATTTGTAAATCTTGTTTATCCGTTAATTTATAAGTTAAGAATGCACTTGGAAATAAACTAATCGGATATTTTACGGAAAACGTAGCAGAATCAATACCTTTTGAATTTAGTAAGGTACCTGTATAATTGGAACTTTCAGCACGCAAACCAATTTGGTAACCTAATTTGTTTACTTTGCCTTTATAGTTTATGTAGGCTGCATAAACCTGGTCATTAAATTTATAATTGTTACTAATGCCTGGCAATACTTCGTAGTTGCCTGTATTGTTGTTGTATTTCGATTGAATACTATTATTGCCAAAATCACGAATGGCAGCTCTTATACCTGCTTCAAATTTTTTGCTATCTGAAATTGGGTTTTCGTAATCAGATTGGAAGGTATAATATTTTTGAGAACCATCGGTAATGGTTTGCTGTAGCAAAGGAAGTTGTTTTTGAGCAGTAGTATTTGGAAAGTATGTGTAAATATTGTTATTTGAGTTGCTGTTATTTGTACTGGCATTATAATTAATATCTGCAGTAAGGTTCTCCCCATTTTTGGCAAAATTGTGTTTGTAACTTAATTGAGCACCGGTGTTTTGGAATTCGCGATAGGCGGTGCTTAAGCCTTGATTATTGGCAGTATAAATGGAATTGATGGTAGAATCTAAATTTAAGTCTGTTGTAGAATTAAATTGACCTTTTACGTAGTTTCCGGCTAATGTAAATGTATTTCTGTTATCGGCAAGAAAATCAAAACCACCTCTCAAAAATTTAAATTCGCCGTTATTTACTGCATTTTGTGATGAGTTAACAACACTGGGTGGATTAAAGAAGTTATTTTGATTGGTTGTACCGTCGGATTTAAATTTTCTTTGGTTATAGTTTAAATTGATGAATGCATTTATTTTACCTTGTCTAACGTTAAAATCACCACCGCCATTCAACTTTCCATATGAATCTACACCCGCTCTAACACCTCCGTTGTATCCAACTTTTTTATTTTTCTTTAAAATAATGTTGATAATTCCTGCATTTCCACCTGATGCATCATATTTTGCGGAAGGGTTGGTAATAATTTCAATTCTGTCTATAATATCGGCAGGAATTTGGTCTAATGTTAATGTAGTGGGTCTGTCATCAATAAATATGGTAGGTGTAGCATTACGCAAAGTAACATTACCATCAATATCAACATTCACCGAAGGAATATTTTTCATTACTTCAGTAGCTGTTTGCCCTGTGCTTTCAAGGTTTTTATCAACATTAAAAATTTTCCTATCTATACCCATTTCAAATTGTTGTTTAATAGGGGCAGATACGGTTACATTACCCAAATCATTGGCTTCAGCATCCATTTTAAGATTTCCCAAATCTTTATCAACCATATTTAGCATTTGCTGCATAAAGTTGGGATCTTGGGCAGCCCCGCCGGAAGGGAATTTTATGTTAAATGAAACAGTTTGATTTAAATTTTTGTATCCAATAGCGGATGCAATTAATTTAAAATTGCCGAAAACCGGAAGGTTTTCTATACTAAAATCACCATTAGGCTTTGCTAAAACAGTAGCCAATATTACTTCTTTCATTTTTTTAGTGGCAGTATCAAATTTATTTCCAATTAATTGCACTGTAGCATCAGCAACAGGCTTATTGGTTTTTGCATCTACCAGTTTACCATAAAAATGGCCAACATTCATATTTTGTCCGCCCATACGTCCGCCACCCGGCCTTCCTCCACCGGGAAATTGACTATAAGCGATAACTACAGTTGAAACTATTAAAACTAGGGTTAAAGTAATTTTCCTCATGATTGCTGTAAATTTCATTGCAAAATTCTATTGTTTTTTATATAAAATGTTCGTTCAATAGATAAACGGTAAAATGACAATTGTAAATGGATAAAGTTCAATAAGATTACCGATGAAAACTGGAAGTGTACCGATTAACTTAATAAAATTAAGCATAATTGTACAACTCCTATTAATAATCCGCTAACCAATCCCCACCACTGAATTATTTTTAAAATTGGTGTATTTTTTTTAATATATATTTCAATTTGTTGTGCAGTTATATTATTCAAATAATTGTGAATGACACTTTTCAATGCCTCTTTATTTAAAATATTATCTGCATATTTATTGATAAGCACCGGGAAAAGAATTTTAATTTCATCAATAAATATATTTTTTAATTCATTAATAAGTCTGTCGCTTACAAACATTGATAGCATCGGCATTTTTTCAACCAACTTCTTTCTTAAAAAATCATCAATTGCAGATTCTGCTGCAGGTAACATGGCATTCACACTTTCGGGCGATGATATTTTTGCTTTAATGTCGTTTAAAGGAAATTGTTCTGCAATAATTGTAGCCAACCTATTGGCCAGTGCTTGTTGCTTTTTAGGCAAAATACCTTGAAATGTAAAAAAAACAATTTTTTTAGGTTGATGGGGTTTAAAAAGGAAAATGATCAAAATAGTATTGAATATCCAGCCAATCAGTCCGGAAATAAGTGGAAGCAGGTAATACCAATGCATATGCTGCATAATAAGGTTTTCAAAAAAAAGCCCGCCTAATTTATTTAGGAGGGCTTTGAGGGAGAACGATGGGTCTCGAACCCACGACCTACAGTGCCACAAACTGTCGCTCTAACCAACTGAGCTACGCTCTCCGTTTAATGGGCAGCAAAAATAAGATAATTCAGCATTTTTCAAAGCAAATTTTTAAATAAATAAAAGTTTACGATTACAAAACCTTTGTTAATAGGGAAACCTTACTTTTACCACAGTTGTAATTCATGTATTTTTGGAGATTAATATGAAAAATTTTTTAAAATTTATGAAGACTCCTAAAGGAATTGTTGTAGCCTTACTTATTTTATTTGGTGTTTCATTTGTTGCATTTACTACATTTAAAGCTAAGAATGATTTAACCATTACACAAAAGCAGCGATTATTAATTGCCATTGGCCAATTGTTGGAAAATGAACATTATAGTCCGCAAAAAATTAATGATTCTTTCTCTGTTAAAGTATTTAATAAGTATTTAACTGACATGTGGGCAGATGATGATAAAAGTATTTTTCTGCAAAAGGATATTGAGTCATTAAAAAAATATGCTACAACTATTGATGATGAAATTCATGGCACTATGCCTATTTCATTTGTTCCAGCGGTTTCAACCATTTATAATATGCGTGTAGCTGAAACAGTTGATTTGTATAAATCAATTCTTTCTAAGCCTTTCACTTTCACTTCTAATGATTCTATTGTAACAAATGTTGATGAGCTTGATTTTCCTAAAAATGAAGCCGACAAAAAAGATCGTTGGTATAAAAAACTAAAATACATAACCTTAACGCGTTATTATGATTTGCAAAACCAACGTGAAAAAGCAACAGTTGATTCCATAAAAAATAAAACCGATAAACAATTAGAAGAAGAAGCCAGACAAAGTGTATTGCGTACAGAAAATAAAATCTTTGAAAGAATAAAAGTAAAGTTCTCAGATGATGAACGTTTCAATTTATTCTTAAATACCATTTGTAATTTAATGGACCCTCATACTGATTACTTTCCACCTGTAGAAAAGCGTGAATTTGATGAAATGATGAGCAATCGTTTTTATGGAATTGGGGCACAGCTTACCGAGTCTGATGGAAATATAAAAATTGTAAGTATTCAAAATGGAGGTGCAGCTTGGAAAAGTGGTCAATTAATGGCAAATGATATTATTTTAAAAGTTGGGCAAGGCAATGCCGAACCGGTTGATATTACAGGTTATGATGTTACAGATGCTGTTAAACTAATTAGAGGCGATAAAGGCACTGAAGTAAGATTAACTGTAAAACACCCTGACGGAAGCATTAAAGTAGTATCATTAATCAGAAGTGAAGTTGTATTGGATGAGTCATTTGCCCGCAGCCTTGTATTGAATCAAAATGGTAAAAAAATCGGGTACATTTATTTACCTGAGTTTTATGCTGATTTTGAACGTGCTAATGGCTCACGCAGTTCAGATGATGTTGCAAAGGAAGTTAAGAAATTAAAGGAGCAAAAAGTAGATGGTATTATTTTAGACCTTCGCTTTAATGGCGGGGGATCATTATATGAAGTAGTGCAAATGGTGGGCTTATTTATTGGGCAAGGACCGGTTGTACAGGTACGTGATAAAGACGGTAATTCAACTGTACTAACCGATCGTGATAACTCAATTCTGTATGATGGCCCATTGGCTGTTATGATTAATGAAGGTAGTGCATCAGCCAGTGAAATTTTTGCAGCAGCTATTCAAGACTACAAGCGAGGTATTATTATAGGAAGTCGTTCTTATGGAAAAGGTACAGTTCAAAAAAATGTACCATTAGGTAAACCATTAGACAATTTTTCTGGCAGAACAGAATATGGTGCAGTAAAATTAACCTTTCAGAAATTTTATAGAATTAATGGAGGTTCCACTCAGTTAAAAGGCGTAACCCCCGATGTTGTTATCCCCGATTTGTACGATTATATGAAGATGCGCGAAAAGGATAATCCATCTGCATTACCTTGGGATGAAATAGCGAAAGCTACTTATCAAACTTGGCAGGATAATTATGATAGAAGTGCATTAATTCAAAAAGAAAATGCTGCCATACAAGCCGACACTACATTTAGTCTTCTAAATGCGAATACGAAATGGTTGGCTCAAAAAACAGATGCACCTGTTCAATTAAATTATCAAACATTTAAAAAAGACCAAAAACAAATTGTAGCTACGGCCGAGCAGGACAATAATTTAATAAAATTGAAGACACCTATGGACTTACAAGTATTGCCACAAGATAAGGATACCTATTACAACAATCCCGATACTGCAAAAGGGAAACGCTACCAAGACTGGTTGAAGGATAGAACAAAAGACATGTATATTTATCAGTCGGCAAAAGTAGTAAGTGACATGATAGATGCAAGTAAAACGCAAACAGCCTGGAAACGCCACTAAATTTCAATAAACCTTTTTAACTTTCTAAAAGAAGACCTGCAATGGTCTTCTTTTTTTATTACACACAATAAATAAATGTACTTGTTTTGTAAGAATTACTTAATCTTACATTTGCAATTGAATTCATTATACTATGTTGGGGAAAGAAAAAAAATGGTATGCCATTTATACAAAATCACGCTGTGAAAAAAAAACAGATAATTTACTAATACAAAAAGGAATTGAAAGTTGGTGTCCGACACAAAAAGTAGAAAGGCAATGGACGGACAGAAAAAAAATCATTGATATTCCAATTTTTAGATCATATGTTTTTGTGCACATAGACGAATCCGATAGAATTCCTGTTCTTGAAACAAACGGTGTAATCAATTTTGTAAAATACTTAGGCAAGCCTGCGGTAATTCAAGAAGAAGAAATTAAAACCATTAAAAGTTTTCTTTTAATGCCCGATGCCAGCATACAAGTTACGGATGCTAAAATATTGCGTGAAAAAAATAGAGTAAAAATTAAAGCAGGCATCTTTATGGACAATGAAGGCGAAATAGTTCGTCTCGGTAAAAAAAAGGTATATGTTCAATTACAAACACTTGGTCAGGTAATGGTTGTTGAATTTCCAATTGAACAATTACTGCCGATTTAATTCTACAATTAGTAAAAAAATATGTTTAAAAAAATTAAGTTATTTCTTTCAGATGTTGATGGCGTAATGACCGATGCCGGCATGTATTATACGGAAAGCGGTGATGAATTTAAAAAATTTAATACCCATGATGGAATGGGTTTTAATTTACTCACTAAAGCCGGAGTAAAAACAGGCATTATCACAACCGAGTACACTAAAATAGTTGAAAGAAGAGCGGCGAAACTAAAAATTGATTATGTATATCAGGGGCGTGGCTTTGGAAGTAAATTAGAAGCAGCTAAAGAAATTTGCTTAAAAGAGGGAATTAGCTTGAAAGAAACAGCCTATATTGGTGATGACATTAATTGTATAGAGTTACTGCAAGAAGCTGGCATTGCGGCTTGCCCCGCTAACGCCGTTGAACAAGTTAAAAATATTAAAGGTATTATTCATTTGGAAAAGAAAGGTGGTGAAGGCGCGGTAAGAGAATTCATTGAAATGCTATTTAAACAAGGATTAATTGAGGGTAATAAATAATGAATAATCAACAACCGCCTGTAACTTTTGCATTATTAGGGTGTGGTAATATTGGCCACATACATGCCGATATAATTCAACAGGTTGGATTACTTAAAGCAGTTTGTGACATTGATGTTACCAAAGCAAATGATTTCGCCAAAAAATATCAATGTCAATCATTTACTTCCATTACACAGCTACTCGAAAACAAAAATCCCGCTCAGGTATTGGTTATATGTACGCCGAATGGTTTACACGCACAACACGCTATACAAGCTTTAAATGCCGGTATGCATGTGCTTGTAGAAAAACCAATGGCATTAACAGCTGCTGATTGTCAACTAATGATTCAAGCTGCCCAAATCAACAACAAGGTTTTAATGGTGGTAAAACAAAATCGTTTTAATCCGCCGGTTATAGCCGTAAAAAAACTCATTAATAATGAAGCCTTAGGCAAAATTTATTCCATACAACTGAATTGTTTGTGGCACCGCAATGCTAACTATTATAAGGAAAGTAGTTGGCGTGGCAGTTTGAATTTAGATGGGGGCGTTTTATTTACCCAGTTTAGTCATTTTGTTGATGTATTGCTTTGGTTTGTGCAAAGTAAACCCACGGCCATTCAAGCATTTGCTGCTAATATGGCTCATCAATCAATTACCGAATTTGAAGATACTGGAATTGTAAATATTCAATTTGCCAATGGCACCTTGGCAGCTATACATTTTAGCACCAATGCTTATGGCAAAAATGCTGAAGGTTCTATTTTAATTAATGCTGAAAAAGGCATTGTTAAAATAGGCGGCACTTATTTAAATGAAATAACTTATCAAAATTTAGGTGAAGGTAATTTACTTGTTTCTGAAACAAGTTATTCTGCCAATCAATACAATGGATATGAAGGTTCAATGCGCAATCATGATAAAGTGTATGAAAATTTTTTACAGTTATTACAGCACCAAAATAATCCATTTATTACAAATGAGGAGGCATTAAACACCGTTGATTTTATTGAAAAAATACATAAAACAATACGCCCGGCAAGTACCTAAGCTTGAAGAGAGGTAGTTTGATATTTAAAAACTCAATGTTATTCTATTCATAATTCCTAAGTTATAAAACTTAATTTTATAAGGTGCAAAACAACTTAATACCATGTTATATGAATTTAAAAAGGTAGGTATTCAAAATGTGCAATTTGGAAAAAATGTTCGGGTAATTGAGCCCTGCAATTTATATAATTGTTTTATTGGCGATGATTGCTTTGTTGGCCCATTTGTAGAAATACAACAAAATGCAGTAATTGAACATGATACTAAAATTCAATCGCACAGTTTTATTTGTGAAATGGTAACAATTGGTCATCATTGTTTCATTGGGCATGGTGTAATGTTTGTTAATGATGTGTTTACAAATGGTAAACCTGCCGGTGGCAATAAAAGTTTGTGGAAAAGAACTATTATTGGTAATTATGTGAATATTGGCAGTAATGCCACTATTTTACCTGTAAATATTTGTGATGGTGCAGTGATTGGTGCCGGAGCAGTAGTTACTAAAAATATTGAAGTGCCCGGTGTTTATGTCGGAAATCCGGCTAAACTTTTAAAGTCAATACCTTAACTTTAAATACTTTTTTTACAGCAATTTATAAAGTACATGTTTTCTATTTTTTCCAAAAAAAAAGTGTTAGGTAATTTTGAGTTTATTGGAACTGATTTACATAATCATATTATTCCCGGATTGGATGATGGGGCCCAAACTATAAATGATTCAATTGTTTTGCTAAAGGGATTGCAGGAACTGGGTTATAAAAAAGTAATTTGTACACCACATATTTTAGGCAATATATATCCGAACAATCCTTCTACCATACTTCCTGCTTTTAAAGTTTTGCAACAGGCTGTAAACGAACATAATATAAATGTACAAGTAGAAGCGGGTGCAGAGTATATGGCTGATGAATTTTTTGTTGAAATGGTACAGCAAAAAACTTCATTATTAAGCTTTGGCCAGCATCAATATATTTTAATAGAAATGAGTTACTTGGCAGCTTCACCTTATTTAGAAGAATGTGTTTTTCAACTGATTTTAGATGGATACCAACCCATTTTAGCGCATCCTGAGCGTTACAATTATTATCACAAACAACCTGAAAAGTATGTTATGTGGAAAGAAAAAGGTTGTTGGTTGCAATTGAATGCACTATCATTAACGGGGTATTATGGAAAACATGTAAAACTGGCAGCAGAAAAACTTTTAGAAGCTCAATTAATTGATTTATTGGGTACGGATATGCATCATGCCCAGCATTTAGAGGCTTTAAAATATTTATGTACTACCAATAATTATAAATTATTAGCTAACTATGCGCATTTTAAAAATGCCCAACTTTAAATTTCATTTCCCCAAATCCATTTTACTTGCTTTTGGGCATTCAATCTGTTATTGAATGTTTTGTCAAGCAATTCCTTGCGCATTCTTGTGCAATCTTCCTTAAAAGGCGTATTGAATAAGTGTGCTGTTAAATATAAATAGTCTTGTGCTGTTTTCGCAATATGGCAAAGTGATTCAAGGCCTGTTCCGGCTATGCTTTCAGGGTTTACTATGCAATGTCTTCCGTTAAATAAAGCATTCAATAATTTTAGTTTAATGCCTGCTTCACTTTTTCCATAAACAACTAAAATATGTGCCTTACTAATCATGTCTTGCATTTCTTTCTCCGAAGGATTTTCAACCAAACAACAGTTGCTGTACTTATGAACTTTCTTTTGAAGACGAAGTGATGGATTTTTTCCTGCCACTACCAAAGGAATATCATTCTTACTGAAAACATGTTCAATTAACCACAAGGCAGCTTCCTCATTAATGGCAACACTTAAATCCGCTTGAAATAAACAATAACTTCCAATGGGTGAAAGTTGGGTTATTCGCCATGAGTCAGGTAAATAAACCGGCAAATAATCTATGTTATTATAGTTTAATTTTTCTTTGAAGTAAGCCACATCTTTTTGGGTAACTGCCCAAAAGGCATTTGCACTTTTGTTAATACTTGATTCATATTTTTTAAGTAGAAAACTTTCTCTTAAGTAATAAATTTTATCGAAGTAAGAATGAGTAGTGTAGGCTAATTCTTTATAGTACATATGCTCTACGTTATGCAATCGTACAAATTTCTTTCGCTTGGCAAAACGCAAATCATTTAGTAAAAAGGTAGTATGTATTCCTTCCATTAAAATAGGGAAATCATCTTTTAACAGGGTTTCAGCAAGTACTTCATTCATTCGGCTGCTAACTATGTAAGGCAAATGAAAACAAAAGGCTTTATGCCCCGTTAATCGTGGATAATAGTGAACTGAGGCACAATATTTTTCAAGTGCAGGTTGTTCTTGATTATTGTAAACAAAACAATGTAAATGTATCTGTACACCCTCATTTTGCAAAGCCGGCAATTTGTAAAATAGGTCAATTAAACCGCCATATTGCACAGGGTAGGGAATGGTAAAATCTATGATATGCAAATGTTTCTCCAAAAACTTAATAATTTAATTGATTCATTTTGCCAGTTCAATATTTCACGGGCTGCGTAACATTGTTGCTGCAGCTGTTTATACAAAACAGTATCATTTAACAATTTGTTCATTGCTGCTGCTAATGAGTTTGAATCAGTATTGTTAATTAGATATGCCACTTTGTATTTTTCTTGAACTGCAGCATAAGCAGGGAAATTGACGCAAATTTGCGGAATACCGGCCATTATGTAATCAAAAAATCGGTTGGCCAATGAATTTATTTGATTAAATCCGGTTGCTTCAAACAATGTTAATCCAAGGTAGGCAGTAGGAGTTATGTTTTTCAGTTGCTCAGGCAAAACGGGTCCCAATAACTTAATCTTTTGTGTAAGGTTATTTTTTTCTATCAAATTTTTTACTTCAGATAAAAAATTGCCGGTACCAACAATCCATAATTCGGCATCTACTTGCTGCATGGCCGGTATTAGGGTTTCAAAACATCGCCCATGATTTACAGCACCCTGATATAAAATTATTTTTTTCTCACTAATTGAATTAGCCGGAAAGACTTCCGGCCGTATGGGCAGGTTTTTAATAACTTGATACTGTACACCGAATTGTTTCAAAAATGCTGCAGCAATTACTTCATTCACGGTATATCCATTTGGAAATTTGGGAATGCAATATTTTTCAATGCTTTGCCAAATTTTCTGAATGTTTTTTCTGGTAACAATTTCTTTTTGTTCAGAAAAATATTCATGTGCATCATAAACCCTTGTAACGCCTTTTAATTTTGAATACCATAAACAGGGTAAAATAGTATCTATATCAATTGCACAAATTGCATCCATTTTCAGGGGCAGCAAAAAAAACAATAATTTTATATTGTATTCTGCATAGAAAAAAACTTTTTTATTGAAAAAGCACCTGATTAAATGAGTTTGGTAAGCAGTTTGGGTGGGTAAAGGGTGATAGGGCATTTTTCGCCCAACTAAATGAACCGAGTATCCATTTTGTGCCAAAGTACTGCAAATACGATGCATGCGTTGGTCGTAAACGAGTGAATTAGTAACAGTAAAGTAAATTCTTGCCAATTGAATGGAGTATGTGTGATGAGTGACAAATATAAATTTGAAAAGTTACCCGGAACCGAAAAATAGAAGGCTTTTGTTTAAAAAATTACAACTAAAAACATAATTTAAATAAAGCTTTCGTAAAAATTAGAAAATTATTATTACCTTCGCCGCCATATTATAAAAACAACAAAGAAGTAAAAAAGAAACTGAGATGCCACTTACAAAAGAAAAAAAAGCTGCTGTTATAACCCAGTTTGGCGGTAAAGCTACAAATACCGGTTCAATTGAGGGCCAAATAGCATTGTTAACCGAGCGTATAGCCCAAATTAGCGCTCATTTGCAAGCAAATAAAAAAGACTATTCAACCCAGCGCGGTTTAATGCAATTAGTTGGTAAAAGGAAACGCTTATTGGCTTATTTGCAAAAAAATAATTTAACCGGCTATAGAGCATTAATTGAAAAATTAGGGCTTAGAAAATAAAAAAACATGTTTTTAAAAGCTATTCCTGACTGTTTGTTTTCGGTTAGGAATAGCTTTTTTTAGAAGCAGTGCTATGCACTGCATTTTCATTCATATATTGCCATTTATTTGCATGCCGTTAACTAAACTGGCCGACTAAATTTCAATACAAATTATTCAATGTATTATGTTGTCACAACCTATTCAAGTAAGTTTTAATTTACCCAGTGGTGCTGAGGTAGTTATAGAAACCGGAAAATTAGCTCGCCAAGCCGATGGAGCCGTTACGGTTCGTCAGGGTAACTGTATTTTGTTGGCTACCGTAGTGGCCAATAAAGAGCCAAAAGAAGGCCAGTCATTCTTTCCATTAAGTGTTGATTATCAAGAAAAATTTGGTTCTGCCGGTCGTATTCCGGGCTCATTCTTTAAAAGAGAAGGACGTTTGAGTGATTATGAAATATTAATTTCTCGTTTAGTTGACCGTGCTTTACGCCCTTTATTTCCTGAAGATTATTTTTGTGATGTACAGGTGTTAATTACCCTTATTTCGTCTGATCCTGAAGTAATGCCCGATGCATTGGCCTGTTTAGCCGCATCGGCTGCATTAGCCGTTTCTGATATTCCAATTAAAGAAATTATTTCTGAAGTTAGAGTAGGAAGAGTAAATGGGCAATATATTATTAATCCAACCCGTACAGAATGTGAGCAGGCTGATATGGATTTTATTATTGCCGCTACTGAAAAGAATTTAATGATGGTGGAGGGCGAAGCCAAAGAGTGCCAAGAAGAAGATTTAGTAAAAGTTTTAGAGTTAGCACATAATGCCATTCGTGTTCAAATAAATGCTCAACAAGCATTACGCGATAAAAAAGGTGTTACGGGTAAAAGAGATTATCCAAAGCCCCCTTCAGACGAAAATATTCAACAAAAAGTAGCTGCATTTTGTACTGATAAAATAAATGAAATTGCCCGAAGTGCCAGTAGTAAAGAACAAAGAACCGAGGCCTTTTCTGAATTAAAAAATGCATTGGTAGAAAGTTTCGGTGAAGAAGCTGATGAAACAACAAAATCATTAGCCAAAAAATATTTTGATGATTTACAGTGGGAATTGGTGAGAAACATGATTTTAGATGAAGGCAAACGCTTAGATGGCAGAAACCTAACTCAAATTAGGCCTTTGTCAATGGAGGTAGATATTTTACCTGCCACTCATGGATCTTCATTATTTACACGTGGTGAAACTCAATCACTTACCACTGTTACTTTAGGTACGCCCTTAGATCAATTGCTTATTGAAAGTGCTGCTAAATCCGATTATTCAAAGTTTATATTGCACTATAATTTTCCACCCTTTTCTACAGGTGAAATAAAACCCATGCGTGGGCCGGGTCGTCGCGAAGTAGGGCATGGCAACTTAGCAATGCGTTCTCTAAAACAAATGATGCCTGGAAATGAATACCCCTATACGGTGAGAGTTGTTAGTGATATTTTAGAATCAAATGGTTCTTCATCAATGGCTACTGTTTGTGCCGGTTCATTGGCATTAATGGATGCAGGCGTGCCCATTTCTAAGCATGTTAGCGGCATTGCCATGGGACTAATAACCAGAAATTCCGATAAAAAATACGCCATTTTAACCGATATCTTGGGTGATGAAGATCATTTAGGTGACATGGATTTTAAAGTAACGGGCACTCGTGATGGTATTTGCGGTGTGCAAATGGATATTAAAATAGATGGGTTAAGTATGGAGGTTATGCGTGAAGCATTGCATCAAGCTAAAGTTGCTCGTTTACATATTTTAGATGCAATGTATGCAACTATTCCCGCAGCACGTCCTGAGGTTAAACCGCATACACCACGCATGGAAAAAATAATTGTTGATAAGGAATTTATTGGAGCAATCATTGGTCCCGGAGGAAAAGTGATTCAAGAATTACAACGTGAAACCAACACCACCATCAATATTGAAGAAGTTGGAAATACAGGTGAAGTTAGTATCTTCTCTGTTAATAAAGAAGGTTTAGACAAAGCTGTAGCTAAAATTAAAAGCATTGTGATGGTGCCCGAAGTAGGCGAGGTATATGATGCTGTTGTGAAAGGCGTTAAAGAATTTGGTGCATTTGTTGAGTTCTTACCCAAAAAAGAAGGCTTATTGCACATTAGTGAAATAAGTTGGAAACGATTGGAAAATTTAGACGGTGTTTTAAAAGAAGGTGACAAATTAAAGGTTAAGTTAATTGGTATTGATAATAAAACCGGTAAGTATAAATTAAGCCGAAAAGTATTGATGCCTAAACCGGAGCCCGGAAAGAGCGATGATGCTTCCAACAAATAGCACATGGTTTTAAAATGAAATTATAAAGCTGCTTACTGATGAGGTAAGCAGCTTTTTTAACAATACCCGATATTGAGTAATGAGTTATATACAACTAAAAATAAAAGTTTCAGGAAATGATGAGCTGGCTGAGTTATTGATAGCTCAATTAACTGTGTTGGAGTTTGAGGGCTTTGAAGAAAATGCCGGCTTTTTAATGGCTTATATTTCACAAGAAAATTACCCATCTGACGATGTAGAGACTTTACTAAACAATTTTTCTGTTCCTTTTGAGGTTAAATTGGTTGCACAGCAAAATTGGAATGCACAATGGGAAGCTAATTTCTCGCCCGTTATAGTTGATGATTTTGTTGCCATTAGGGCTAATTTTCATGCACCTATTACAACTACCCAACATGAAATTGTTATTACGCCCAAAATGAGTTTTGGTACAGGACATCATGCTACCACTTATCTCATGTTGCAGTTAATGGCATCTATTGACTTTCAACAAAAAAGCGTGTTCGATTTTGGTACCGGAACCGGTATATTGGCAATTATGGCTGAAAAGTTAGGTGCAACTAAAATTTTGGCGGTTGATTGTGATGAATGGAGTATAGCCAATTCGGCAGAAAATTTCGAAATCAATAAAATTCAAAATTGTACCTTGTTAAAAGCTTCTACTGCTGAAACAAATGAGCAGTTTAACATTATACTCGCCAATGTTAATAGAAACATTATTTTAGAGAATTTGCAATATTTTGTCAATAGTATCTCAGTAAATGGCTTAATTTTATTAAGTGGTTTACTGGTTTCAGATGTTTCTGAAATTGAAAATGCTTTGAAAAAATTAAAAAAATGCACTTTACAAAAATTAATTGAAAAAGATGGATGGGTGGCGATGCAATGGTGTGTATAATTTTTTCAATTTTTTTTCGTTTTCAGATAATTGCAAAATTTAAAAAAGCTAAATTATATTTGACGTCCCAATTTCATTGTTTGTAAACTGATGTAGTTAACATTATAAAGTTTGCATACAAAACTCGAATACCTGATTACATGAAAGAGATTATTCTTATCATAGCAGCTTATTTAATTGGTTCAATTCCTACTTCTGTTTGGGTTAGCAAACGTTTTTTTGGCATTGATATACGTGATTATGGCAGTGGCAATGCCGGTGCTACCAACACATATCGTGTGTTAGGTAGCAAATGGGGAACTTTTGTAATGATTATTGATATGCTGAAAGGAGTAGTGGCTACTTCATTGTATATTTTCTTTCCGGAATATTTAAATAATGAATTACATCGTACCAATTTAATGATTGGGCTGGGCTTGGCTGCTGTACTGGGTCATATATTCCCCATTTGGGCTAATTTTAAAGGAGGCAAAGGAGTTGCCACTTTATTTGGTATGGCTTTAGCTATTCAACCCATTGTTGCAGTTAGTTGTGTTGGCGTATTTTTATTGGTGTTGTATTTAACCCGCTTTGTTTCCTTAAGTTCAATATTGGCAGGCATTGCTTTTATGGTTTTTATTCTTTTTATTTTTAATGAGAAAGAAACCTTATATCGCATTTTTGCAGTAATAGTTGCGCTGATGATAGTACTAACACATCAAAAAAACATCACACGCATTATTAAAGGTACTGAAAGTAAAGTGCCAATTCTAAAACATCGCGATAAGCGCAAGAAAAGAAATGGATAATATTTCTTTTAACTATTTAATTTTTCTCGCTTTTTATTTTTTACATTTAGTTTTAGAATTAATACCCGCCAAATTTTCGGCACTGTTTTAGTATATTTTTATTTGAAATAATTTAAAACTCCAAAAATCTATTACAGTATATGTTTTTGAACATAGGTAAAGGACTATTGATCTTTTTTTCTTCGGTATTGATTTTAGGTTGTAGCAGAAACACAATTACAGGTCGTAGTCAATTAAGTTTAGTGCCTGAAAGCGAAGTACAAGCAATGGCCATTACACAGTATAAATCATTTTTAACCTCTAATAAGGTTGTACCTTTAACCAATAAGGATGCTGAAATGGTTCAGCGAGTAGGTAAACGTATAGCCAATGCCATTCAAAAATATTACACTGAACATGGCCAACCTAATGCTTTAAAAGATTATCATTGGGAGTTTAACTTGGTTGAAAGCAAGGAAGTAAATGCATGGTGTATGCCGGGCGGAAAAGTAGTTGTTTACACAGGAATATTACCCATAACCCAAAATGAAACTGCATTAGCTATTGTGTTGGGACATGAAATTACACATGCCGTGGCCGGACATGGTCGTGAACGTATGAGCCAACAATTATTGGCACAAGGCATTCAATTAGCAGGTAATGTCGCTTTATCTAATAATGATCAAGCTGTTAATTTGTTTAATCAAGTATATGCACCAACTGCACAAGTTGGGGTTTTGTTACCTAATTCAAGAAAGCAGGAATATGAAGCCGATCATTATGGATTGATTTTTGCCGCTATGGCCGGTTATGATCCTCGAGAGGCTATTCCGTTTTGGAAACGCATGGAAGCTTTAGGTGGTGCTAAGCCCCCGGTTTTTTTAAGTGACCACCCGGCAGATGCAGATAGAATAAAAAAATTGGAAGCATTAATGCCCGAAGCGTTGACCTATTATAAGCCTGCCAATAATTAAAAAAAGAAGATTAAAGTTTTTTTATGAAAGAAATTGCGTTTAAGATCGAAAAAATAATCTAAAACCAATAAATTTCATTACCTTTGCAAATCTATTCATCTCCCAATTACATCACCTGAAATTTGTTTTAGGCATGTCGAATATGAGTTTATTTGAAAAATTAGCTATCAACAACGAAAGGACAATTCTCATCCAAGGTTTGCCTTCATCTATTGAAAAGCAATTTGTGAAATTATCTTATGCCAAAAATGTAACTCCGTTATTAAAGTCAAAAAAAGTTGATTTTGCATTGGTGTTTGCCATAAATGTATGCCAACTAACCTCAATTTTAAAAGAGGTTTTGAGTGCCTTACATGCTGAAAGTAAATTATGGATTGCTTTTCCAAAGCAAACTAGCAAAATTGTTAGCGATTTGAACAGGGATTGCAGTTGGAATTGTTTAACAGAAAAAGGTTACGAAACAATTGATCAAATTGATATTGATCATGTTTGGTGTGCTATGCGTTTTAAACGTAATTCAAACAATGTTATACCTGAAAATGTTGCTGTTGAAACTGTTACTGTAATCAATAATGCACCTGCGGTTGTTGAGGCAAGAAAGGAAACCAAAAAAAGAATTGATTTTGATAAAAATTTAGTGGTACCGCCGGCTGAATTAGAGAAAATATTCACAAAACACAAGAAGGCTAAGGAAATATTTGCTTCTTTACCTTCAACACATCAAAAAGAATATGTGAATTGGATAGAAAGTGCCAAAAGACAAGATACCAAACAACGCCGTTTGGAAGCAGTTATTGAAAAATTAATGGCCGGTAAATTGAATCCACAAGAGAAATAAAATATGTCATTTATTAATGTAGAAATAAAAGCAAAATGCTTTCACCCAAAAGAAGTGGAAGCATTTTTGTTAAATGCCAATGCCTATTTTAAAGGCATTGATTATCAGAAAGACACTTATTTTAAAGTAGCTAATGGACGTTTAAAATTGCGTCAGGGCAATATTGAAAATAATTTAATTTACTATGAACGTTCCAATACTGCTGAACCGAAGCCGTCTTATTTTCAATTATACCCCGTTAATGAATCAGGCGTTTTGTTAGATATGTTAAGTCGTGCAATTGGAAAAAAAGTTGTAGTAGAAAAAAAACGCAAGATATATTTTATAGATAACGTAAAGTTTCACATTGATGAAGTTGAAGGCTTAGGTTTCTTTGTTGAAATTGAAGCCAGTAATTTAATGCATCCAACCAAAACAGAAGCACAACTGAACGAACAATGCAATTATTACATGAATGCTTTGAAAATAAATAAAGACGATTTAATTCATGTGAGTTATAGCGATATGCTATTAGGGGAAATATAGCACTTTCTTTAGTACCAATTATTTTAAAATAACGGTACCTATTTGCTGTGTCAGTTCTTTTTCTATTTGTTTTAAGTGCTTGTGTACCTCAATTAAGCGCAATTGTTCATCTAAATCAGCATTCTCCATATCTTTTTGATTTTGAAGAAACATCTTTTTAATTTTTCTCAATTTAAAATAATTTACACTTAAAAGCACGTCTTGATGAGCAACATCTCGATTGGTTATATTTAAGCCCTCAATTTTTTCATCCCATTTCTGACTTAATTCATATGGTGATACAGTGGCAGCAATTACCAATTGGCGAATGTTGTTATTTTCATGGTACAAAAAAGTTTTTTCAGTGGGTTGTTGCCCTTGTATGTAAAGTGATTTGTATTCATTGAAAATTTGAAGAATCAAGTTGTTGTCAATTTCAAAATTTTCAATTTCATGAAAAATAAAGTCGGCCATTGTAGTATCATCTTCCCATTTTTTTAAACCATGTTCTAATAGCGCTCTCAGTAAGTTCCGTTCATGCGGTTCATCTTGCTGAACTAAACTATTATAATCCGTTTCTGCAGGTATATTATTGGTCTCAGTTAAAATTGTATTATTCGATATGTTTTTCTTTTCTGCTTTGGCTAACTCATTTCTTTTGTAGGTATTTATCAAATTATACAATCCCGCTTCATCAACATTTAATAAGGCTGCACTTTGTTTTACATATTGTTGCTGTTTTGAAAAATCTTCTGCCTTATTAACTTTACTTAGCGTTTCTGCAATTTGGTTTACAACTGCATTCTTCTTCGTAACATCATTTCCTGCTTCTTTTAAAAGCAGCTCTAATTGAAAAATGATAAAATCTTTCTTGTTTTCTGCAATAAAAGATTTGAATGCATTGGTACCTAATGCACGTACATAACTGTCGGGGTCTTCATTATTGGGAATTAAAACCAGTTTTACGTTTAGGCCTTCTTCCAAAGCCATATCTAACCCTCGTAGTGCAGCTTTTACTCCTGCAGCATCACCGTCGTATATAATTGTTAAATTATCTGTGTATTTTTTTATGTTTCGTAATTGCTCAACCGTTAGCGAGGTTCCACCGCTGGCAACAACATTCTCAATGCCTGCCTGGTGTAAACTAATAACATCTGTATAACCTTCAACCAATAAACATTCATCAGCTTTATCAATTGCCTGCTTGGCAAAGTAAATACCATAAAGCACTTTGCTTTTTACATAAATTTCATTTTCAGGGGTGTTGATGTACTTAGGTGCTTTATCGTTCTTACCAATAATTCTTGCCCCAAACCCAATAATTTTTCCTGTATTGTTATGTATTGGGAAAATGATACGGTTTCTGTAATTATCAACCCATTCTTCACCATTCTTTTTTATTAAACCTGTTTTTATTAATAAATCGGGATTAAACTGTTGTTGTAATAAATGCGTTGATAATATGTTTGAAGCAGAAGGATTATAACCTAATTGAAATTTTTGTATGGTGGCATCGGAAAAGCCTCGCTCATATAAATAAGTTAAAGCAATTTGTTTTCCTTCATCGGAATTGACAAGTGCATTACTAAAAAATTTTTGTGCATTTGAATTAATAATATAAAGGCTATCGGCAGTTTGTTGTTGTTGTGCTTGTTCAGGACTTACTGCTGTTTCTTCAATTGGAATTTGGTATCGTTCAGCTAACCATTTTAATGCTTCAACATAACTTAGTTTATTATGTTCCATTAAAAAAGTAATGGTGTTGCCACTTTTGCCGCAACCAAAGCACTTGTATAATTCTTTAACCGGCGATACGGTAAATGAAGGTGTTTTTTCATTATGAAAAGGACAAAGGCCTAAATAATTGGCACCACGTTTTTTCAGCTTTACGTAATCGCCAATTACATCCAGAATATCAATTCTGTTTTTAATTTGTTCTATGGTTTGTGGAGAGATCATTTATTTTAAATGTACGAATATCTGTAATTCAGTGTAGTTTAAAAATTATTTGTAGTTTAGTAGCTTTACTATTAAACCTTACTAATATATTAGCATATGTTAAAGAAGGAACGCCAGGCTTATATTTTACAGCAAATTAACATACATAATAAAGTTTTATCGTCTGACCTTAGTGTGCAAATGAATGTTAGCGAAGATACTATTCGCAGAGATTTACAAGAATTAGATGAACAAGGAAAAATAACCAAAGTACATGGTGGTGCTTTATCTAAAGCGTTTCATTTTACTTTACAAAACAACATCGTTTATCAACAAACCGAAAAACGAATCATTGCACAAAAGGCTATATCACTATTAAGAGATGGTATGTTTGTTTTGCTTTCGGGTGGAACAACCATTGTAGAAATGGTAAAAATATTACCCAAAGAATTAAATGTAACATTTATTACCGTTAGTTTACCCGTTGCTTTAGAGCTTTTGAATCATCCCAATTGCCAAGTAATTTTTTTAGGAAATTTACTTTCTAAAAATGCTCAAATTGCCATAGGCGCAGAGGTAGTTAGTAGATTAAGCCAAATTACGGCAGACATTTGTTTTTTAGGAACCAATAGTATTGATGTAGAAAAAGGAATTACAGACTTAGAATGGGAAGTAATTGAAGTGAAACGCGCCATGATTAATAATGCATTACGAACTGTTTCTTTAGCAATATCAGAAAAAGTAAATACTACACAACGTCTTCAAGTTTGTCATTTGGATGCAATAGATACTTTAATTACAGAATTAGATCCTGCCGACCCTCGTTTATCTCGGTATAAAGAAGCCGGGCTGAAAATTTTATAAGTATTTCTTAGTGTATTTAATGCCCTATTAAAATTCTTTTTTGCAATTTTTTGCGGGTTTTTTATTAAAAAAATGATTTTTTGCTGATTTTTATTTTTTTATTTAAAAAATCTTTGTAATTATGTATTGCCGATTGTTTTGGCAATTAAGTTGCGTATTTCTTATGCTATTACTGGTAAAGTTGCAGTATTTTGCAATTTTTAATGAAAATAGCATTTCGAAATAAACTTAATTTAGTTTCAAAAATGACTAAAATTGCTTAAAAAATTGCTTATGAGAAAATGTAAGGGCGTTATTCTGCTACTTATGTTTGTGTTGGGTTTACAAATTTTATATGCGCAAACACAAACCATTTCTGGTAAAATTTTAGATGCTGAAAAGAAAACGCCCATTCAGGGTGTATCTGTAAAAGTTGCCGGAACCAATATTGCTACCCAAACAAATGAAGAGGGCATATTTGTAATTAAGGCTGCTAAAGGGCAAACATTGGAAATTAGCCATGTAGGCTTTGCGCCGCAATCTGTTAAAGTGACCGGTGAACGGATTAATTTAAGTTTGAAAAGTGCCGCTGCCGATTTGGATGAAGTGGTAGTGGCTATGGATATTAAAAGAAAACCAAGAGAATTAGGATATTCTGTTCAAACTATTTCCGGAAAGGAAATTGCCGAAACCCAACGTGAGAATTTTGTAAATAGTTTGCAAGGAAGGGTTGCCGGCTTAACTATCACGCCTACCAATGGTCAGGCAGGCGCTTCTTCCAGCATTATTTTAAGGGGTTTTAATTCTGCCTCCTTAAGTAACCAGCCATTATTTATTGTGGATGGTGTTATTGTAGATAATTCAACGTTTAATGAAACTTCTAATGGTGGTTCAGGTATTGGTTTAGCTTCTGACAGGCCAAATAGAAATAACGATTATACCAATCGTATTGCAGACTTAAACCCCAGCGATATTCAATCTGTAACTGTATTGAAAGGCCCTGAAGCTACTGCATTATATGGTAGCCAGGCTAGTTCAGGCGCCATAGTAATAACTACAAAGCGGCCAAATATGAATGGACGTTTTGCAGTTGGTTATGATAATAGCTTTAGAATACAAAGGGTAAATCGTTTTCCTAAACTAAACAACAATTATAGTCCAGGCGCAAATGGATTGCCGTTATTTAACTCATTTACTTATTTTGGCCCCGCTTTACCTTCTGATACAAAAACCTATGATAATATTCATAACTTCTTTAAAACCGGTTTTGCACAAGCACATAATTTAAGTGTTGATTTTGGAAAGAAAAATGTTGGCTTTCGTTTTTCAAGTGCTTATTTTGATCAAGATGGTGTTATTCCCAACAATACTTTTAAGCGCATAAATTTACGTCTTTCTAATTATACAAAAATTAATAAATATATTGATTTCAATCCTACCATCTCTTATATCAATACCATTAATGATAAACCCATTAGAGGGGCCGGCGGTTTTTTACTGGATTTATATGCATGGCCTACAACCGATAATGCAGCTAATTACTTAGATAAAACCGGCAATAAGCGTTTATTATATGCCACTACCTATAATTCAGAGTTAATTGACAATCCATTTTTTAGTGTAGCAAAGAATCACAGTCAGGATAAAACCGACCGAATAGTAAGTACTTTAGGAGTGAATATTCATCCGTTTTCATGGTTAAATATTGCCGGACGATTTGGATATGATACCTATAAAACAAATGGTTATACTTTTTATCATCCGGAATCAAGTTTGTTAACACAAGCAACCGGTGGTTCGTTAGACAATTACTATTTAACCTACAAAGGTTATAATCATACCATTACTGCTACAGCCAATAAAACAGTTAAAAATTTTTCATTCCGTGGAATGGTTGGAACAATGTGGCAGGATTATGAAACTTCTGAATTTGCTATTAGCGGAAGCAGATTAATTGATTCTACTAGTACCGACAGCAGCAATACTTCACCAGGTACGCGTATTAGATTACTTCGTAATGCATATGGTTTACCCAACTTAAATATCATTCGTCAGTCTGCCTATTTCTTTGAAGCAGGCTTTGGATACAAGAACTTATTATTTTTAAGTTATACGCATCGTTTTGAGGCTGCATCTGTATTCCCTAAAGCCAATAGAAATTATAATTATCCCGGATTTAGTGCCAGTGCAATAATTAGCGACATATTCCCATGGATTAAAAAAGGGAATGTTATTAATTATGCTAAACTTCGAGCCTCATCGGCAACAACTGCAAGGTTAGCAGATCCTTATTCTAACCAATCTGTATTTGTAAATAATTTATCAAGTTCAATTATTCCTGCTTATTCTTACGGTTTTTATAATAATAATCCCAACTTAAAACCTGAAAAACAGCAAACTTATGAAGTAGGTGCAGAATTTAAATTATTCAACAATTTAATTTCATTGGAAGCAGCATATTATAACACACATTGTACTGACCAAATTAGTGTTGGTTTTAGGGCCAGTTACGGTACCGGATTTGTGTTAAATACTCAAAATGCAACCGAATCACGTAATCAGGGTGTTGAAATTACAATGGATGTAGCACCTATTCGTAAGAAGGATTGGGGTTGGGATATTCGTTTCAATTTCAATCATATGTGGAGCAATGTTATTGCTATACCTGCTTCTATTGCCCAAAATATGGATTATTATATTTCTGATACTTGGTTATATGCTAATGCTCGTGGCGGTTATGTAAGAAATCATCCTACCACATTAATTACGGGTTACGGTTACATGCGTAATAATCAGGGTAAAATTCTAATCAATCCATCAACCGGCTTGCCCTTAGTGAATGCAAACTTTATTCCTATCGGCGACAGAAACCCTGCTTTTACATTGGGTACAATTAATAGCTTACGTTACAAAAATTGGAGCTTAAACTTTTTGTGGGATTTAAAAGTTGGTGGCGATATATTTAATGCAACCGATATGTATTTAACGAATATCGGAAAAAGTCCACGTACAAATGATAGAATGAAACCCAGGGTTGTAAGCGGTGTTTTAAAAGATGGGTTAGAAAACACAAGTAATCCTACAGTCAATAATATTTTAATTACACCTTACTATAACAGTACAGCATATTATGGTGAAACTACCGGTATGCCTGATGAGGAGTTTATTCAAAAAAATGTGAATTGGCTAAGATTACGCGATATTACTTTGAATTACTTAATGCCTGAGAATGTAGTGAAGAAACTAAAAGGTTTTAGATCATTAAGTTTTTTTGTTACCGGTAATGATTTGATATTGTTTACGAATTACAATGGTGCAGATCCTGCTGTAAACGGCAATACTGCCGCAACAAAAGGGGTAGGGGCTTTTGGATTTGATTTTGGAAACATAGCCACACCCATTTCAGTAAATGTTGGTTTACGTGCCGGATTTTAATTTCATTTCATTGCAAAGCAAAAAAAAGATATTATGAAAAATATAAAAATAAAAACTGGTGTATTTTCTTTAGTAGCTATACTAATTTTTTTGAATAGTTGTTCAAAAAAAATTGATGCTGCTTATCAAAACCCTAATGCACAAACCGTTGAGCCCATTGAAAGTTTATTGCCGGGTGTTATAGGTAATTTTTTGGGTAATGCTTCTTCAGCCGGTAGCGGTTATGGCTTGGGTGGTGATGCTACAATTATTGGCAGGTATATACAGTATTGGAATAATTATGCAGTAACCTCGAGTGATAATGGGGGTACCCAATACGATCAGATGGGTGGTACAGTAGGTGGCAGTGATTTATTAGGTTCTGTTTGGGCTATGTTTTATTATGGTCAAGGCCAAAATTTGAATAGAATTATAGAATGGGGTAGCCAACAGCAGAAATGGGATTACGTTGGTGTTGCACAGGCCATTCGTGCATGGGGGTGGTTAGAAATGGTGAATCAATACAATAGTATTATTTTGAAACAAGCTTTTAACACTAGTTTGCAGCAATTTAACTATGATGACCCATCTGATGTGTATGACACTGTTAGGGCTACTTGTTATAGGGCTTTAACTAATTTAAACAGAACTGATGGTGCTGTAAGTGCTGCTAACTTAGCTATTGGGGATGCTTACATGAATCAAGGCGATGTAAATAAATGGAAGAAATTTGTTTATGGTGTATTGGCTCGATCTTACCAATACTTGTCTAATAAGTCTGCTTATTTATCTAATCACTATGCCGATTCTGCCATTTACTATGCAAATCTTGGCCCTGCAAGTAACTCAGATAATATTACACTGAAATTTGCCGGGCAAAAAACTTCAGGTACATCCAATTATTTTGGTCCTTTTAGAGGTAATATTGGAAGTCTTCGTCAATCTGCCTACGTTGCTAATCTTTTGTCTGGATTAAATTCTGTTGCATTTACAGGTGTTCAAGACCCCAGAGCATGGTATTTAATACGTGAAAATTCAAATGGTACATTCAAGGGGGTGCAGCCAGGTCAAGGTTCAGCAGGAATCTTAACGCCCGATTTACCTAAAAATTTTTGGGGAAATCCATTTACGTCTGTAGGTGCGCCTTTGGCTGACTCGGGTAGATTTGTGTTTAGAGATACAGCACAATTCCCGGTAATGACTGCCTCAGAAATGCAGTTTATTATTGCGGAGGCTTCTTATCGTAAAGGTGATAAAGCTACAGCCTTAGCTGCATACACTAATGGAATTTCTTTACATTTTGATATGCTTGCCAATCAGTATTCATTTAATGTTCCTTCTTTTGCTTTAATTACACCATCATCAAAATCGGCTTATTTAACTAATCCAAATGTTGTTCCAACTAATCCGGGTAATTTAACGCTAACCCAAATTATGCTTCAAAAATACATTGCATTATACGGTTGGGGGGTACATGAAACCTGGGCTGATATGCGTCGGTTTCATTATACCGATTTAGATCCTGTTACCGGTGCACAAGTGTATGCTGATTTTGTTCCGGGTGGTGGCACATTGTTTATTAATAATAATGGTAAGTATGTTTATAGAGCAAGACCTCGATATAATTCAGAATATCTGTACGATATCCCTTCTTTACAAAAAGTTGGTGGGCTGAATTTAGATTATCATACATACGAATGCTGGTTTTCACAACAATAAAATTATTATAACATGAAGCGAATTTTTGTTAAATTATTTTTAGTTTTTATGTTTTTTGTGGCTGCTTATGCATGCAAAAAAACATTTATAATCAACACTCCTTATCAGGTGGTTGATTCAACAAAAGCGTATTTAAAAATTATTCATGCCTCTCCATTTTTTCGTTTATCAACCGGAGCACAGGATACCTTTAATGTGTATTTAGGAAATATTCGATTAAATAATGTACCTTTTTTAACGTACGGTGGTCTTTTCCCGAATGCTGTTAATCCTAATACATCTACCATTACAAATACCTATATGGCAGTGCCTGCAGGTTTACAACAGTTTCACTTTTCTATACCCGGGGTAATTAAACAGGATTCTGTGCAATTGTTTGCTTTTACCAAAAATTTAAATCCGGGAAGTTTTTATACACTACTCATTACAGATTCTATTTTATCAAAACGTGATTCTTCTAGAATTTTTGTGCAAGATGTATTTACGACACCATTACCTGGAAATATTAGTTTGCGTTTTATTCATGCTGTGTTAAATGATACAGTTGGAAAAAAAGTGGATGTATTTTCTTATGCAAGAAATACTACTATCTTAACGAATATTCCACCTGATTCAACTACAGCCTTTCAAAGTTTAGGGTATAATACGGGGGTGGTAGATACTTTTTATGTTACTCGTTCTCTTGCTCCCGGGCAACCTTCTAATACTCCATTAGCAAATAGAACAATTTTAGCAAAGTTGCCTTTTTCAACCAATTTAACAGGTGCATCGCCCCAACGGGTTTTCACCTTATATTATAAAGGAAATGCTAATCTAACAACAGGTACAAAAGCAAGGACCCTTTCATCTTATATTAATCAATAAATTTTTTTTCGGCGATTCGTTTTTTGGCTGCAGTAATGCAGCCTTTTTATTTCCCTATTTTAACAATTATCATTATTCTATATTTAACTTTAGCCTTAACTTCGATAGTATAATTGAATATATGAAAAAACTTATTTTTTCTCTTAGTCTTTTTTTGTTGATACATGTTTCGCAAGCTCAAATATTAAAGGGTTTATTGAATAATGGCAAAGATTCAACTGCTAATAATGCAGTTTCTGCAGTTTCTGGTTTAATAAAAGGTGGTACTAACGGAACAGCATTGTCGAAAGATGATATTATAAACGGATTGAAGCAGGCTTTAGAAGTGGGTACTAATAATAGTGTTACAAAACTTTCAGCTTTAGACGGGTATTTTAAAAATAATGCCATAAAAATATTAATGCCCCCTGAAGCACAAAAAGTTGAAAAAACTTTACGTGATATGGGGTTGGGTAATGAAGTTGATAATGCTGTACTGGCTATGAATAGGGCTGCTGAAGATGCGGCTAAAAGTGCTGCACCTATTTTTGTGAATGCAATTAAAGGAATGACTATTCAAGATGGAATGCAACTATTGCAAGGCGGTGATTCTGCCGCTACACATTATTTGCGTGAAAAAACAACAGCTTCTTTAACAACAGCATTCAAACCTATTGTGGCGCAATCATTAGAGAAAGTTGATGCAACCAAATATTGGAATTCTGTATTTTCAACTTATAACAAAGTGCCATTTGTTAAAAAAATTAATCCGGATCTTACCAGTTATGTAACTGAAAAAGCTTTAAATGGTTTATTTTATCAGGTTGCACAAGAAGAACAAAAAATTAGAAAAGATCCATTAGCAAGAACTACTGATTTACTTAAAAAAGTTTTTGCTAAATAATGAGGTTAAGTTATGGAATAAATGCCTAAACAAATAAGTAGGGCAATTAACAATGCCAAAAAGAATTTGTATTTATCCCAATAATATTCTTGTTTCTTTTTCTTTAATACTTCCAAAAACATTTCTTTTTCAACTTCTTCGGCAAATGGAAATTTTTTTATTAAAAAATTATACAAATCATTTCCATTTATGAAATTCAATTTATTAACAATTTGTAATATCTCTTTTTGAATTTGTTGCTGAATAAACTTGTTCTTTTCGGTTTTTAGAATGAACAAATTATTGTCGTTTAAAATGTTTTCTTGAATGTTCAACACAATCGCTTCTTCATTTATATAATCACCCTGTTGAATTATTTGCTTTAATAAGTTTTTACATGCAGATAATATTTCGTTACTATTGTTTAAAAGAGGTTCATAATGGTGTAGTGCATAATATTGTAAATGAAACTGTTTTCTTTGTTCTGCATTGGATAGTACTTTGTATGCCTCATTTATTTTTTTAAAATAGGCATTCAATTCTTCCGAATTTCCGGTTTTATCGGGGTGGTATTGCAGTGCCAGTTTTCTGTATGCTTTTCTAATTGTAGTTTCGCTGGCATTGGGATGAACCCTTAATATTTGATAATAATCTTCCATGCTATATTATTAGCCTCACAAAGTAAAGCATTAACATACAATAACAAGGCTAGGCTTAACTTGTTTTATTTAAAAGGGAATACCCAAGTTTATATAGGGTAAAAGCATTTTACTTTGATCTGAATACATTACACTAATCTCAAGTGGACCTAAAACAAAATTGTAGCCAAATGAAATGGCATAACCCGATAAAAATTTTGCTTTTTCAGGCATAAAATTTCCATTAATAAAATCATAAAAAGCCACATTTGCCCTGGGAATAATATAACCATTGTTAAAAATTTGATAACGTAAACCCACTTGCATAGCTGCAATACTATTCGTAACAACAGTTCCTTCTGCTAATCCGGCAAACGTTATTTGGTTTTTATAAACGTTGGTTAATCCGCCTACATTAAATGCGTTAATAACATCACCTGCATTTCGCCAATTAAAGCCGCCTTGAAATTGGGTAAACAATGTTTTCTTTTTTGTAATAGGAATATACTTTTCTGCATTGATGAATGCCCGATAGTAATTTTTATATTGAATACCAATAGAATCGAGGTTTTGTACTTCAGTGCCATTGATGTAATAATCAACATTGGGTGTTTGATTAATGACTGCACCTAATTCAATATCTGTTTTACTGCCATTTTTGGGATATATTGAATTGGTAAGTGAATTGGCTTTTATAAACAGATAGGGGTTAAAATAGCTGATACCGCCTCTTGCTTCAAATGCAGCGGGTATTTGGGGTTTATAATATAAATTTTCAAAACGAATGCCGGTTCCTACAGATAGTTCGCGAGTAGGAGAGTAGCGTACATTTAAGTCGCCAAGAAAATAATTTTGTTTAAATAATCCTTGTTTCGAAAAATTGTTATAGCTGTTAATGCTAAGCGATTCTATTTGGGCTGTTGCTGTAGCGGAGAAAGCTTTATGTTTTCCAAAATTTTGAATATGCTCACCCCTTAAACGCATGTTTTCGCCTATGTTAACGGTAATTTGGCTTTTTGAATAGGGAGTGAAAAAGTTTCTACTAGTTAAATTGGTAATTAAACTGATGCCTGTAAATTGATTGTAATTAATACCCAATTTAGCAAATGTTAATGGGTTCTCTTCAACATCAAAAATAATTTGTGCAGTAGTATCGGTTATGGGTAATAATGAATACACAATTTTATTGTAATAACGAGTTCCAAAGGCTTTTCTGATGTGTTCAGATAAATCGTTAGCGCTATACCATTGGTTTAATGAAAATTGCATGCGTTTTAAAAAGAAACTGGCATCAGTTTGGTGCAAGCCATGAATTGTAAATGCAGTTATTTTTACAGATGAAATTTTGGGTAAAGCTTGTTTTTCAAAATGAAGTGGACCAAAAATGGAACGCAAAGAATCGGCAATATGTTTAAATTTAGGATAGTACATTTCTCCTCTAACATTTCCCGAATCAATAATTTCGTTAGCAGAGCCAAAACTGCCCATATTGTATTCTTCCAAATGTTGGGGAATATAAATATTACATAAAGCTTTCTCTTTAATGGCGTCTTCATCATTTCTGAAAAATGCAATTTGCAATAGTACTTGAATAATGTTGTTTATTTTTTCTTGTGGTAGTAAACCCCCGGCTACATTACTTCCTATTAAATAATTTGCTCCCATTTTTTGTGCATCAATAACGGGAAAGTTTCTTACCACACCTCCATCTACTAATTTCTTTCCTTGATAATCTACTGCTGTAAAAACGGAAGGAATGGCCATACTGGACCGCACTGCATAAACAATTTCGCCACTATCCAATACTACGCCATCACCGGTTGAAATATTGGTTGCAATACATTCAAATGCTTTTGGAAATTGTTTGAAATTTTTTATTTGATAGGCAGGAAAAAATAACTCGTTTAGTTTAAGCCATAATTCTTCCGATTCAATAACGCCACTGGGGAGACGAAAACTGTTGTTTACCCATGGTAATTCAATTGCATATTTCCCATAATCATCCTTTTCTTGCATGCTAAATGAGCGAAGAGAAATACTATTGGATAAGAGTTGATCCCAATTGGTTTGACGAGCAATTTTTTCAATAGTGTCGGCTGAATAACCTATTGCATAAAGAGAACCAATTACTGCACCCATACTGGTTCCGGTTACATAACTTATGGGCAGTTGTGCAGAATCGATAGCTTTTAAAATGCCGATATGCGCCAAACCTTTGGCACCACCGCCACTTAATGTTAAGCCTACAGCAGGTTGTTGTGCAAAAAGATTTGATGTATAAAATAAAAGCAGGATATAAGTTACTACTACCTTCATACCGGGAATGAAGTGTGAATATACACGAAAGCAGCAGAGCTACAAAATATGAATATAAAATTGGTTTTAAAAATTGCTAAGTACTTAAACGCTTGGCAAACATATCATCTATTTTCTTAAAAAGGTGTTGGGGTTTAAATACACGCCACTCGGGTATTTCCAAAAGTTCAATATAATAATTCAGCTTTTGTTTTTTAAAATCTTGTTGTGTTGCTAAAGGCATATTTAATGCTACAATCCATCCATTTTCTTCAGTTACTTCTTCAAACCATTCCTGGTAATATTCTTTATCGCTGCTATGAAAATTTAATACGTTTTCAGTAATTAAAATGTATTTAGTAATATGTTCGGAGAAAAGCGGATCTAAAACTTCGCGTTTTAATTCCATAATATCATTTTCAATAGCATCGTTCCATTCGCCAAGCATCTCAATTATGGCATAGTGGGCATCATAGTCGGCAAATAAAATTTTAATATACAATGTTCTACTCCCAAAATCGTCCCATTGTGGATGAATGTAGTAATTATATACGGTGTGAGAGTATTCAAATTCACTATAAGTTCTTCCAAAGAAGGGTGAATGTTTATCTTCTTCAGAAATATAGATATGCCGCCAATTATAAAAAGGTTCAATATTATGCATGTTGATGACTCTTAGCAGCTTCTATGGCTTTTTTTACGCTGCCATACTGCAATAATAAAGATTTTGCTTGTTCATAGGTCATATTGTGCAGTTGTTCCATAACCATTTTGGCACCGCGATCAACCAACTTTGCATTTGTTAATTGCATATTTACCATTTTGTTATCTTCAACTCTGCCTAATTGAATCATAACACTGGTGGAAATCATGTTCAATACTAATTTTTGTGCAGTTCCGCTTTTCATTCGCGTGCTTCCGGTAACGAATTCAGGACCTACAATTACTTCAACTGGGAAATCGGCTATATTGCTTATGTCAGAGTTGGGGTTACAGGAAATGCTACCCGTAAGTATGTTGTTTTGTTTACAAGCTTGCAAAGCACCAATAACATAAGGTGTACTGCCACTGGCCGCTAAACCCACCACAAAATCATTTTTACTGATATTGTATTGTTGAAGGTCTTTCCAACCTTGCTCAGTATCATCCTCGGCATTTTCTACAGCCTGTGTAATTGCTTTTTCACCGCCTGCAATAATGCCTACTACTAAACCGTAGGGAACACCATATGTGGGGGGGCATTCACTGGCATCTAAAATGCCTAAACGGCCACTGGTTCCTGCACCAATATAAAATAAACGTCCACCGGCCAACATTACATCGCTAATGGCAGAAACTAAGGCTTCAATTTGGGGTAAGGATTTTTCAACAGCTATGGGTACAGATTTATCTTCGTCATTAATATGTTGTAAAATTTCCATCACCGACATTTTTTCTAAATGTCGGTATTTGGATGCTTGTTCCGTAATTTTCGTCTGTTGGTTCATGTTTACTTATTATCGATGATAGGCAATTAACCCCTCCATAGGTTTTTGCAGTATTTTGCCTACTTTAAATTCGTATGTGGCACAAAGTTCCTGCAAAATATCGCTAAATCCAAATGCAACACTGCCAATAAAATTAATAGGATATTCCCAAATTTCCTTGTATTTAAGCAAATGTTGATAAAAAAAATCGTTTAAACCATCTTCAATAATATTTTCAATCATATAATGGCCGCGGTTTTCTGCAAGAAATAGGGTGAAGCTTGCTAAATATCGATTCGCTAATGGCTTTTGATATACATTTTCTAAAATCTCAGTATTGCTGAGGCCATATTGTTTTTTAAATTTCTCCATTAATTCCGCATCAAAGGTTTCATACAAGTAATATTGAATTACTTTTTTACCCAAATAGGCGCCGCTGCCTTCATCGCCTAATATATAACCGATACCTGCTCTGTTTTTTACAATTTTCTTGCCATTGTAATAACATGAATTAGAGCCGGTTCCTAAAATACAGGCTATACCATTTTCATTTCCACATAATGCTCTGGCTGCTGCCAAAATATCGGTATTCACTTCAATTTTGCTTTTAGGGAAGATTGATTTTAGTACATTGAGTACCATTTTAACGTGATTGGAATTACCCAAACCGGTTCCATAAAAGTGAACTGCATCAATGCTTGTATTTTTTGATAAGTTAGGTAATACTTCTTTTCGAATTATGTCAGTCATTGCTTCTTTGCCTAAAAAATAGGGGCTAAGGCCTTGGGTAACAAAACTGGTTGTTTTACGAGGTTGTATCAGGCACCATTCGCATTTGGTAGCGCCACTGTCTGCAACTAATTTAACTGCCATAATTATAAGGTTATACTGTAAATGTGTGCAACAATACCCATACATTTCAACATTAATACAGATATTCGCAAATTCAAATCAAGATACAAAGAAGCAACTTAATATGTCAGGAAAAAAATTAAGTATTTGGTTACCTTTTCTATTGGCGGTTATTTTGGTAATAGGAATGGTTTTGGGTTATCAGCTTAATGTAAATAATTCTTCCGATGGGTTTTTAAAAAATGGGGCACCTTCAACATTACAGGAAATCATTCATTTAATTGACAATAAGTACGTTGACGAAATTAAACCCGATAGTTTTAAACAAGCACTTATTCAGCAAACATTGGCCAATTTAGATCCCCATTCTGTTTATATTTCACCGGCAGATTTAAAGGAGGTGAATGAAGAATTGATGGGCAATTTTCAAGGAATTGGCGTTGAGTTTCAGGTATTCAATGATACCATCAATGTTTTGGGAGTTATGCCCAACGGTCCTGCAGAGAAATCGGGAATTAGAGTAGGTGATGCTATTTTAAAAGCCAATGACACAATCAATCTTGTTGGTAAATTATCAACAGATAGTATTAAAAGTAAGTTGCGCGGTCCCGCCGGATCAACGGTTAAATTAACGCTTTTACGTAATGGAAAAATCATACAATTAGCTCTAACACGAGGCAGCATTTTAGTTCCTTCCGTAGATGTTGCTTATATGGTAACCCCCGATATTGGATATCTTAAAATTAACAAGTTTGGGGAACGCACCTTTGAAGAGTTTATGCAAAAATTGGAGCAATTGCAGAAGCAGGGAATGAAAAAATTAATATTAGATTTAAGAGGTAATGGTGGCGGAATTCTAACAGAAGCTACTGCTATTGCCGATCAGTTTTTGGATGATGAAAAACTAATTGTTTATACAGAAGGGGCACATTCGCCACGTATTGATTACCGTTGTAAACGGGATGGCATTTTTGAAAAAAATCCTTTAGTGGTTTTGGTAAATGAAACTACCGCATCTGCCAGCGAAGTGTTATCCGGAGCTTTGCAAGATTGGAACAGAGCAACAATAGTGGGTAGAAGAACTTTTGGTAAAGGGTTGGTGCAACAACAATTTCAATTGAGTAACGGGGGCGCACTTCGGTTAACAGTTGCACGTTATTATACGCCTTTGGGAAGAAATATACAAAAACCCTATAATAAAGGTAAAGATGCTTACGATGAAGAGTTAATTAATCGTTTTCATGATGGTGAGTTGCTTAAGTTAGATTCCTCTAAACTAAAAGGTCCTGCATTTAAAACACCCAATGGACATTTAGTGTACGGTGGTGGCGGAATTACACCCGATATTTTTGTGCCATTCGACACAACTTTATTCCGTGCTTCACTCGACAAAATTTTTGCCAAGAATACTATTAACAGGTATGTGTATAAATTATATCTGAAAGATTCAACCTATTTTCATAATTTTAAAAATATAAATGAATTTCAGCAGTCCTTTCAACTCAACACAAATAATTGGAAGGAACTGGAAAATTATTTACAGGCCGACTCATTGCAAATGCCGAAAAATGCAGAAGCACAGAAGGAACTGGCTGTGCATATTAAAGCTTTATTGGCACGTCAACTTTTTGGCACTACGGGTTTTTACGAAATAATGAATGCCAATAATGAAACTTTTAAAAAAGCATTGCAAGTACTGCAATAGTTGTAAAAGTAATGCGTTTAAGAAATTAACGATGTGTAAACCGAACTTGCTTAATGGAAAAAATTTATATTTTACGAAAAGATAAGCTTATCATAGGCCCTTTTAATAGTAAAAAAATTGCTCAAAAAGGGCTAAAAGTTACCGATAAAATATGGTATGAAGGCTTAGAAGATTGGACTCCTGTAGAACAATTAGCACATTTAGTTCCTTGTATAGTTACTGCTCAACCGGTTAACCATAATCTTTCTTTTTTTCAAAAACTCTTTTCCTTCCTGAAATAAATTTTTTCTTGCTTTTAATTTGTACAATTTTCTTGTGTAGCTTTAGCAAAAAAAATGGAAGCACATATTTGGAAAGGTATTTTTCCCGCATTAACTACTCCTTTTACACAACACGACACATTAGATTTACCCTTATTTAATAATCAAATTCAGGCACAATTAAATGCCGGTGTGCATGGCATTATTATTGGTGGTTCGTTGGGTGAGGCAGCGGTTTTATCATTACAAGAAAAAGAACAGTTATTGCAAACTGCCATAAACACCAATAAAAACAAAGTGCCGGTTTTGTTAAATATAGCTGCCGCCACATTAAAGGAAGCTTTTGAGACGGTAAAAATGGCCGAGGCCAATAACGCCAATGGCTTTATGCTGCTGCCACCTATGCGGTATAAAAGTGATGCAAGAGAAACTACTTATTTTCTGCAATCAGTAGCTGCTGCCACTAATTTGCCAATTATGTTATACAATAATCCGGTTGACTATGGTACAGAATTAACCATTACAATTTTAAATCAATTGGCGAAACATGAAAATATCATTGCCATCAAAGAATCTACCAGAAATGTTACTAACCTAACTGTTTTGAAAAATAATTTCGGGAAGCGTTTTGCATTGTTTTGTGGGGTGGATACTATTGCAGCCGAAAGCATTATAATGGGGGCTGATGGTTGGGTTGCCGGTTTGGTGAATGCTTTTCCCCGTGAAACGGTGGTTTTATATGAATTAATACAACAGAAACGAATTGACGAAGCAATTGCATTGCACAGATGGTTTTTACCCTTATTAGAGTTAGATATTCATACGAAATTGGTGCAATACATTAAATTGGCACAACAGGTTACCGGTTTGGGAACTGCATATGTTCGTTCACCACGCTTAATGCCCGAAGGTGCTGAACTTGAAAATGTTTTAAACTTAATTAAAAAATGTGTAGCCAATCATCCCGGTTTGCCGAATGTGTAACTTTAAATTTGGTAACTTTTAAATTCGGAAATTATGGTAGCAATTGATGAAGTTATGCAAAATGCATATCAAGCATTTCAGTCATATAAACACTACTCTCCTAAACAAAAAGCTGATTTTTTACGCAGCATTGCTTTTGAAATTGAAGCATTAGGCGATACATTATTGCAACAAGCCGCCAATGAAACTAATTTGCCCATTGAACGACTAAAGGGTGAAAGATTCAGAACGACCAATCAACTCCATTTGTTTGCTGATATGCTGTTAGAAGGTAGTTGGGTTGAGGCAGTTATAGATACTGCTATACCTGACAGAACACCACCTAAGCCTGATTTAAGAAGAATGTTATTTCCTATTGGCCCGATTATAGTTTTTGGTGCCAGTAATTTTCCGTTTGCTTATTCAACCGCTGGTGGCGATACTGCAAGTGCTTTAGCTGCCGGTTGCCCGGTAGTGGTAAAAGCACATCCTGCACATGCAGCAACATCGGCCATGGTATTTAGTGCCATACAGAAAGCCATAGCTACCAATAAAATGCCACAGTACATTGTGCAACACGTAACTGACACCTCTTTTGAAGCAGGAAAAAATTTAGTGCAACATCCTTTAACCGCTGGCGTTGGGTTTACCGGTTCATTAAGTGGTGGAAAAGCATTAATGCAATATGCCGCTGAACGCGAAAAGCCCATTCCGGTTTTTGCCGAAATGGGCAGTATAAATCCTGTTGTACTACTGCCTAATGCCATGCATGAAAGGGCTGAAGCCATTGCAAAGGAATATGCCCAATCTATTGTTTTGGGTATGGGGCAATTTTGCACTAATCCGGGTTTAATATTAGGTATTGCGAATGAATATATGCCGGTTTTTTTGCAAACATTAAGTGAACAAATTGAAAAGGCAATGCCTGCACCTATGCTACACAAAGGCATACACGATGCTTACTTTAATAAAATGAAAAATGCATTGGCCCAAAAAGGGGTAAACCTGGTACAGCAAAGCAAGCAACCCATTAATGAAATGGATGCGTTGCCCACTATTGCAACAGTTGAGGCATCAGTTTTTTTAGCCAATCCCTTATTGCGTGAAGAAGTGTTTGGACCTTACTCTTTAATTGTACAATGTGCCGATTTACAAGAGTTATTGAAAGTTTGGAAATCTGTGAGTGGCCAGTTAACCACTTCAATTATTGGGAATAAAATTGATTTTGAAGCGCTACCCGAATTAATTGATATTGCAGCTGATGTTGCCGGACGTTTAGTATTTAATGGTGTTCCTACCGGTGTTGAAGTATGTCCTGCAATGGTACACAGTGGCCCATTTCCTGCTTGTACTGATAGTCGTTTCACAGCTGTAGGCATTCACGCTGTTAAACGATGGGTAAGGCCGGTTGCTTTTCAAAATGCACCTGAGGCCTTGCTTCCTTCTGCATTAAAAAATGAAAATCCATTAAACATTTGGCGCATGGTGAATGCACAATTTACCCAAGCTGCTATATAATGCCACCATATAAATATGAAGAAAACTTTCTTTTGCATTGATGCGCATACTTGCGGCAATCCCGTACGGTTAGTGGCCGGCGGCGGCCCGGTATTGTATGGCAATAATATGAGCGAAAAACGACAATATTTTCTAAAAGAATATGACTGGATTAGAAAAGGACTGATGTTTGAACCCCGTGGGCACGATATGATGAGTGGCAGTATTTTATATCCACCTCATCAACCTGAAAATGATGCTGCCGTTTTGTTTATTGAAACCAGCGGCTGTTTACCCATGTGTGGTCATGGAACAATTGGTACTGTAACTATTGCCATACAAGAAGGATTGATCATACCCAAAAAACCGGGTTCTTTGCGATTAGAAACACCGGCCGGCATTGTGCCTATTTCTTATACAGAGCAGAATAAAAAAGTTACAAGTGTTCAGCTAACCAACGTTCCTGCTTATTTAGCTGCAGAAAATATAGCTGTTTACTGTGAAGGATTGGGAACCCTAAGTGTGGATGTGGCTTATGGTGGCAATTTTTATGCAATAGTTGACCAACAAGAAAATTTTTTGGGGATAGATAATTACAAGGCCGACCAGTTAATTCACTTTGCGCAAATTATTAAAAGGGAAGTAAACAAAGCCATGAATTTTGTGCATCCTGAAAATGAAACCATTCGTGGTTGCAGCCACGTTTTATTTACAGGAAATGTAATGAATGCCACTTCAACCGCAAGAAATGCTGTTGTTTATGGTGAAAAAGCCATTGATAGAAGTCCTTGCGGAACCGGTACCTCTGCCCGCATGGCTCAATGGTACACCAAAGGAAAATTAAAAAAGGGCGATGTTTTTATTCATGAAAGTATTATAGGCTCTATATTCAAAGGAACCATTGCCGAGGAATTGATTTTGGATGGAAAGCCCGCCATTCGACCTGCTATTGAAGGTTGGGCAAAAGTGTATGGCTATAACACCATACAGATTGATACGGATGATGATCCTTATGCATTAGGTTTTCAAGTTTTATAAAAAATTATACATGAAAATTATAGTTATTGGCGGTGGTATTATTGGTTTAAGCAGTGCCTTTTATTTGTATCAATCGGGGCATCAGGTTACCGTTATTGATCAAACTGATATGCTGAATAATTGTTCCTATGGTAATGCAGGTTATGTTTGTCCCAGCCATTTCATTCCTTTAGCCACACCGGGAATAGTACAGCAAGGTTTGCGTTGGATGCTGAAAGATACCAGCCCCTTTTATGTACAACCCCGATTCAGTAAATCATTAATTGATTGGGGCATAAAGTTTATGCGCAGTGCAACACCGGAAAAAGTTGAAAAAGCAGCCATCCCATTGCGTGATATTGCTTTGTTTAGTCAACATATGTATAATGCTTTGGCCGAACAGCCGGGATTTAATTTTGCCTATGAACACAAGGGTTTGTTAGAGATATTTCAAACTGAAAAAGGGGCCGAACATGCTAAGCACACGGTGGAAAAAGCCCATGCATTAGGTTTAACGGATACTCAATTGTTAGATTATAATGCTTTGCAAGCAATGGAACCTCAAACCAAAATAAATGCCTTGGGGGCTATTTTTTTTCAATGCGATGCACATTTATATCCTAACAAATTAATGGCTCAATTGCTGCAGTATTTACAAAATAACGGTGTTGCCTTGTTGCGTAATGAACCTGTAATCGGGTTCAATACCCAACAACAAAAAATTAATGCAGTTATTACTAAAAATAATTTTTATGAGGCTGATGCTGTTGTTTTGGCCGCCGGTTCATGGAGCCGCGAATTAGCGGCACAATTAAAACTATCTATACCACTAATGCCGGGGCGTGGGTATTCCGTTACATTAGAAAATTCACCTTATAAAATTAATCATCCCGCAATTTTGGTGGAAGGAAGGGCTGCATTAACACCAATGGATGGAAATAAAATTCGTTTTGGAGGAACAATGGAAATTACTAGCGTTAAATCGCCACCTAAAATGCAACGTGTTGTTGGTTTATTGCAGGCAGTGCAAAGATTCTTTCCTGAATTTATGGTTCCTGTTCCATCAATAGAACAAGTTTGGTATGGGTTTAGACCTTGCTCAGCAGATGGTTTGCCCTATATCGGCAAGCCAAAACAATGGAATAATTTGGTGGTTGCAACCGGCCACTCTATGTTGGGGTTAAGTTTAGGGGCAGGTACAGGGAAATTGGTGTCTGAGTTGCTAAATGAGCAACAACCTTCTATTTCTTTATCGGCTTTTGATGTTAACCGATTTGAATAAAATATTTTTATTTTGATAATAACATCTATTGTTGCTGCATTTCAGCCATTGCTCTGTGTTGTTAATAAAAATTTTAAGCTTATTTCAATTACTCTATCAATTTGGTAGACTATATTTGCTCTACTAAATTGGTAGACTAATGAGTATTTTATTGAAAATTTACACCCTTAAAACATGCAATTGTTGTTGATTATCAGTTTAATACAATTTAATTAATCACAAACAATTGCAACAATGAATCATACATCAAACGAACAACTACAACAATTACAAAGGCAAATTCAGGGAAAAAATGAATGGGAAGCTTTAGATTTTTTGGCTCAATCATTCCCAAATCAGGTAGTTTTTTCAACCAGTTTTAGTTGGGAAGATCAAATTATTTTGTTTTGGATATATCAGCATCACATTAATATTCAACCTTTTACTTTAGATACCGGACGGTTGTTTCCTGAAACTTATGCTGTGTGGGAGCGAAGTAGGGAAAAATATGGTTTAGAAATAAAGGCATATTACCCTGATGCTTTGCAAATTCAAAATTTTGTTTCCCAAAATGGCCCTAATGCTTTTTATCAATCAGTTGAAAACCGTCAAACCTGTTGCCATATTCGGAAAGTTCAACCGTTACAAAAAGCTTTAGCCAATCAAAAAGTATGGATTACAGGGCTTAGAGCGGAACATTCACAGCATAGACAACAATTGCCCATCTTGGAGTGGGATAGTGCTTATGCAGTTTTTAAGTTTCATCCGCTTTTACATTGGTCAACTGAAGCAGTCAAAAGCTATATTCAAAACCAAAACATACCTTACAATCCGTTACACGATAAAGGTTTTGTGAGCATTGGTTGTGCACCCTGTACCCGTGCCATTCAACCCGGCGAAAATTTTAGAGCAGGAAGATGGTGGTGGGAAGATGCCAATAAAAAGGAATGTGGCTTGCATATACATTCCCAATTAACAACCATTCAATCGTAAATCGATTTAAAGAAAAGTACATGGAAAGATATTTAGATCATTTAGATCAGTTGGAATCAGAAGCTATTCATATTCTAAGGGAAGTTGCCGGTCAGTTCGAAAGGCCTGTTCTACTGTTTAGTGGGGGGAAAGATTCTATTACATTAGTTCATTTGGCTTTGCGTGCATTTAGACCCGGTAATTTTCCCTTTCCTTTATTACACATTGATACCGGCCATAATTTTCCTGAAGCCCTGGCATTTAGAGATCAGTTAGTGCATGAAATTCAGGAACATTTAATTGTTAGGAAAGTAGAAGATACAATGAAAGTTAAAAATTTACCTGAACCTAAGGGTAAATTTGCCAGCAGAAATGCTTTACAAACATTTACCTTACTCGATGCCATTGACGAATTTAAATTTGATGCCTGTATAGGTGGCGCTCGTAGAGATGAAGAAAAAGCAAGAGCCAAAGAAAGAATATTTTCTGTTCGTGATGAATTTGGACAATGGGAACCTAAATTGCAAAGACCCGAATTATGGAATATTTACAATGGTAAAATTCACAAAGGAGAAAATGTTCGTGTATTTCCCATTAGTAATTGGACTGAGTTAGATGTTTGGCATTACATTCAACGCCATCAAATAGAATTGCCCTCTATTTATTTTGCCCACGAACGTGAAGTAATTGAACATGAAGGTCAGTTAGTAGCTGTTTCACCTTATATTAAAATTGATGAAACTGATGTTATTACAAAAAGGCGGGTACGTTATAGAACTGTTGGTGATATGAGTTGTACTGCTGCTGTGGAGTCGAATGCGGATACACTTGAAAAAATTATTAATGAAATTGTAGCTACCAAAACCAGTGAACGTGGTGAAACTCGTATTGATGATAAGGTGTCTGAAGCTGCTATGGAAGACCGCAAGAAAAACGGATATTTTTAAATATTGTAAATAAGTGCATATGGATATTTTACGTTTTATAACTGCCGGAAGTGTTGATGATGGGAAAAGTACCTTAATAGGAAGGTTATTGTATGATAGTAAATCAATCATGATTGATCAATTAACAGCTATACAACAACAAACTAAGCATAAAGCAGTGGGCGAAATTGATTTGGCATTATTAACCGATGGCTTGCGTGCCGAACGTGAGCAAGGTATTACCATTGATGTAGCTTACAAATATTTTTCAACCCCTAAACGAAAATTTATTATAGCCGATGCACCGGGGCATATTCAATATACCCGAAACATGATTACAGGTGCTTCTAACGCTAATTTAATTATTGTATTAATTGATGCACGAAATGGCGTTGTTGAACAAACCAGACGACATTCATTAATTGCTTCTATTTTAAAAATACCGCATGTGGTGGTGGCTGTAAATAAAATGGATATGGTGGGATATGCAGAAGATGTTTTTAATAATATTATGATTGATTATGCCGTTGTGGCAGAAAAGTTAGGGTTAAAAAATGTAACCTACATTCCCATCAGTGCATTGAAGGGCGATAATATTGTAGAAAAATCAACAGCAATGTCATGGTATGATGGAAGTTCGTTGTTGTCATTTTTAGAAAATGTGCCGGTACGCAATGATGTTAACTTATCTGTTACACGTTTTCCGGTTCAATATGTTATACGACCACAAGGGGAAACCTTGCATGATTACCGAGGTTATGCAGGGAAATTGATTAGTGGTATACTAAAAGTTGGAGATGCAGTTAGTGTTTTGCCACAGGGTATTAATACCCATATTGCATCTATTGAACACAATGGAAAAAATGTGGAAGAAGCATTTGCGCCACAAAGCATTATTGTGCATTTGGCTGATGATGTTGATGTAAGTAGAGGAAATGTAATTGTTCCTGTTCAACAACAACCTTTGTCAGATAAAGCGTTTTCCAGCATGATTTGTTGGATGGATACAAAACCTTTGCAAATAGGCAATCGTTACTGGTTACAATTAAATAGCACATTGGTAAAATGTATTGTTACAAATATCAATTATGTGCTAAATGTTGATTCACTTACTAAGCAGGAGCACATAGATAAAATTCAGTTGAATGAAATTGCATCAATAACTTTAAAAACGGCAACGCCATTAGTTTATGATAAATATGAATCATTACCTGTTAATGGTGCAGCAATTTTAATTGATGAGGCAACCAATGTAACAGTAGGGGCTTGTATGATACAATGATAGTATTCGTTAAAAAGTTATAATTTCATTGCGCAACAATGATTTAAAATAATTGTTTATTAGTTATGAACGAATCTACTTTTTTACAAACATTGTATCATCGCAATAAAAAATGTTATCAGGTTTTCCCCGATAAACATGCTACTGAAAGTTTTATTGATGATTTATTTCATTTGTGTTTCGTGCCCAAGAATAATGGCTTAGGTGGTTTAATGGCCATACAACGTGATTATGCTGATTTAAAAGTTCGATTTCAAAGTATTGTAAGTGGTTTTTTGCCCGATGCCAAAGCAATAGATGATATAACCAATCAGTTTTTTGAAAAGATTCCTGAAGTGTACGAAGTGTTGTTAGCGGATGCACAAGCTATTTTAAGTTCTGATCCGGCAGCGCAATCGTTGGAAGAGGTATTGGTTGCTTACCCGGGTTTTTTTGCAACAGCTGTTTATCGCTTTTCCAATGTATTGTGGCACCTGAACCTGCGGTTATTAGCTCGTTTGTTAACTGAAATTGCACACAGTAAAACCGGTATAGATATACACCCGGGTGCTACAATTGGTCATTCTTTTTCTATTGATCATGGTACCGGTGTTGTAATTGGTGAAACTTGTATTCTTGGTAACAATGTTAAATTATATCAAAGTGTAACATTGGGTGCTTTGAGTGTCGATAAAAAAGATGCTACCACCAAAAGGCATCCTACTATTGAAGATAATGTGGTAATCTATTCAGGGGCTACAATTTTAGGCGGTGATACCATTATTGGGCACGACAGTATTATTGGAGGTAATGTTTGGTTAACCTATAGTGTTGAACCATTTTCTGTGGTGTATCATAAAAGTGAAGTAAAGGTTCGTGACAATAATCCATTTCCCGAACCATTAAATTATGTTATTTAATATTTATTATGAAGGCAAATAATATTTTAGGCATTATTGGTAATACACCTCATGTAAGGTTGAATCATATTTTTCCCAATCACCAACAGGTTTGGATGAAGCTGGAACGTGCCAATCCCGGTGGCAGCATTAAAGATAGAATTGCACTTGCCATGATAGAAGATGCTGAGCAAAAAGGATTATTAAAATCCGGCGGTATTATTATTGAGCCTACATCCGGTAATACCGGTATTGGTTTGGCTATGGTTGCAGCCGTTAAAGGTTATAAAGTGATTTTAGTGATGCCTGAAAGCATGAGTGTTGAAAGAAGAAAACTAATGGCGATTTACGGGGCTGAATTTGTGTTAACCCCTCGTGAAAAAGGAATGAAGGGAGCAATTGAAAAGGCCAATGAATTATTAAAGGAAAATAACAATGCCTGGATGCCTCAACAATTTAATAATCCTGCAAACGTAGCTATACATCATCAAGCTACAGCTCAGGAAATATTGAATGATTTTCCTGATGGTGTTGATTATTTAATAACTGGGGTTGGAACCGGTGGTCATATAACCGGTGTTGCCGAAGTATTGAAAAAGCATTGGCCCCAATTACAAGTATTTGCAGTTGAGCCCGAACTTTCACCTGTTTTAAGTGGTGGAAACCCGGGGCCGCATCCCTTACAAGGCTTAGGAGCAGGTTTTATACCTGCCATACTTAAAACCGAATTATTGAATGGAGTAATTAAAGTTAGTAAAGAAGATGCTTTTCATTTTACACAAATGCTGGCACGTAAGGAAGGTATTTTAGCCGGTATTTCAACCGGTGCATCATTGGCCGCAATAGCACAAATTATTTCCAATATTCCTGAAAATAAATTAATACTTACGTTTAATTACGATACAGGTGAGCGTTATCTATCGGTAGATGGCTTGTTTTAATGTGATTTAAATACTAAATTTTTTAAACAATAACTCTACTATTTCAGTAGACTAATAAATAAAAAACCATGGGTAAAGTTGTAATAATTGGAGCAGGGCCGGGTGATCCTGATTTAATTACCATCAAAGCTGTAAAATATTTACAATCAGCTAATGTTGTATTGGTAGATAGGTTAGTGAGTGAAGAAATTTTAAATCAATATGTTTCAAGCTCTGCAATCATTATTTCGGTTGGTAAAGAATGCAGTAAAAAGGTATCTACACCTCAGCATGCCATTAATGATTTAATTGTACACTATGCTGCAAATCATGCTTTGGTTATTCGCTTAAAAGGTGGTGATGTTGCTTTTTTTTCCAATGTTTTAGATGAATTACAGGTGTTGAAGGAAAATAAAATACCATTTGAGATTATTCCCGGAATAACTGCAGCTTCAGCAGCTTCAGCATACGCAGGTATTCCACTCACAGCACGAAACTATGCTTCTGCAGTTCGTTTTTTGACTTTGCATAATGCAAATGAACTTTCAAATAATCAATTCAAAGAATTAGCGGCAACATCTGATACATTGGTTTGGTATATGTCTTCTGCAAATTTGAATCAACTAGTTGAAAGTTTAATTGCTAACGGAATTGATCATAGTAAATGGATTGCCGTTATTGAACAAGCTAGTACACCACTGCAGCGTGTGTTTACAGCACCAATATTGCAATTTTCTGAGAAATTTGGGCACTTAAGCTTTTTATCCCCTTCCTTAGTAATTGTGGGTAAAGTGGCTGAATTGTCAACTGCATTTAGTTGGTTTAAGAGTAGTAATTCTAAAAATGCTTTATACTTTCCTGCATTAAGCCAAACATATAATTTAAATTTTTCACCTTCTTTTTTATTTGATTATGTTAGCAACACCTAAAATGCAAACTGTTCTTAATTTGGTACAAACATCCAGTAAAGAAGAACTGATATGGATTAACGGATATATTGCCGGAATTATTAACGAACAGCAAGCTACTGAAGTCGATAATCAAAAGCCCATCAGGGTTAACAACAAAATAACCATTGTTTACGCTACCGAAACGGGCAACTCAAAACAATTGGCCACTCAATTTGCAAGTATTGCAAAAAAAAATAAACTACCCGTAAAACTTTATTCGGTAGATCAATATGTTTTTAATCAACTTCCAAAGGAAAATATATTAATTGTTGTAATTAGTACACAGGGTGATGGTGAACCGCCTGCGGCTGCAAAAGTTTTTTTCAATTCATTATTTAGTGAAAATATTCAATTGAACAACTTAAGTTATGCTGTTGTGGGTTTGGGCGATAGTAGTTATCCTGAATTTTGTAAGGCAGGTGTTGATGTAGATACCCAGTTAGCTAAATTAGGTGCCAATCGTTTACAGCAGCTATTAAAATGTGATGTAGAATATGAAGCTGTTGCCATGCATTGGTTTCATGAATTGTTGCAGATATTGAAAAATCAACAATCACCCATTCAACAACAATCCCAAAATAACACCATTAGTATAACCGGAAAAAATGAAAAAAAATTTTATGAGGGATATGTAACAAAACAAATATTGCTGAATGATGTGGGTTCAACGCACAATACCTATCATATAGAATTAAGTGTAGCTGATATTGATTATTTGCCTGGAGATTCAATTGGTATTTACCCGGAAAATAACCCTGAAACTGTACAATCAATTGTAGATTGTTTGCAGTTAAATCCCAATTATATTGTAGAATGGCGTGGTGAAAAATTTACGATTGAAAATCTATTGAAGAAAAAAGTAAACATTCACTACTTATCTGAAAAGTGGATTCAAAATTATGCCCAATTTGTTCAATGTGAAATTCCGTTAACTCGCATGGATTTATTGGATTTGTTAAAGATTTATCCCATCAATCCCAAAAATCAATTGAATGAAATTATTCAGTTATTGACCCCACAATTACCCAGGTTATATACCATTGCTTCAGCGCCGAATGTACATGATGATTCTCTTCATTTAACAGTTAATCTTGAAACATTTTTGGTGCAACAAACTATTAAATATGGTGTCGGTTCATCTTATTTAAAAAATTTAGAAGTTGGCAGTCAGTTGTCATTTTTTGTGCAAAAAAACAAAAGGTTTAAACTGCCCGAAAGCCACATACCTGTTATTATGATTGCTCATGGAACAGGTATAGCACCTTTTCGTTCATTTCTTCATCAACGCGATGCCAATGGTGATGAGGGTTTGAATTGGTTGTTTTTTGAAAATCAGAATTTTGTAACAGACTTTTTATATCAAACCGAAATTCAAAATTGGTTAGCACTTGGGCATTTAAACAATTTGCATGTTTGTTTTCAAAAAAACATTTTTCAATCCAGCACTTTAACTGAACAATTAATTAATAATAGCGATGAGTTGTTGCAATTAATTAATAATGGTGCTTACATATATGTAAGTGGTGAAAAAGAATATACCGGTTCAGTAATTGATGATGCTTTATTACAAATTATGGAAAATAAAAATGGGAAAGAGGCAGCTTTGGCAAAGTTGCAACAATTGAAAAAAGAAGGTAGGTATGTAAAAGAAATTTATTAATAGTACAACATGGCTAATATGGAAAATGAAAACAAACTTTCAACAATTGAGAAAATTAAATTGAAAAGTAACGGTTTACGGGGAACCCTTGCTGAAAGCCTGAAAGATAGTTATACAGGTGCAATACGTGAAGATGATCAAGCTTTAATAAAATTTCATGGTATGTATCAGCAGGATGATAGAGACAGGCGAGAGGAACGGGCTGAAAAGAAACTAGAACGATTATATTCATTTATGGTGCGGTTACGTTTAACCGGTGGATTATTATTGCCGCATCAATGGGCAGCTATACATCATGTTGCAGGTAAATATAGTACTGAAGTAATTAAAATAACCAGTCGTCAAACCTTACAATTGCATGGCATTATCAAAGCTGATATTAAGCCTACTTTAAAAAGTTTCCATCAGGCTGAATTAACTACTATTGCAACTTGTGGTGATATTAATAGAAATGTTTTATGTTCAGCACATCCTGCATATTCGGTATTGCATGAACAAGTTTTTGATGTAGCAAAAAAAATTACAGAAAAATTATTGCCAAAAACTCATGGCTATGCCGAAATATGGTTAGATGAAGAACGTTTAGGCAATCCCGAGTTAGAAAAAGATGAATTATATGAGAATCGTTATTTGCCAAGGAAATTTAAAATTGCCATTGCCATACCACCACATAATGATGTGGATGTTTTTGCTAATGATATTGGGTTAATTGCAATTGAAGAAGATAATCGATTAGTGGGATTTAATGTTGCCATTGGTGGCGGCCTTGCATCTACACATGGCAACCCGGATACTTATCCCAGATTAGCAACGGAGATTGGCTTTGTGCAAGGTGAAGAAAATCTTATAAACGTGGTTTATGCCATTGCTGCTATTCAACGCGATTATGGAAACAGAGCCGACAGAAAATTCGCCAGATTAAAATATACCGTAGATAAATACGGTATTGATTGGTTTAAACAAGAAATTGAAAAGCGAAGTGGTTATCCATTTCTGCCATTAAAACCTTATCAGTTATTGGAACGGGCCGATATAATTGGTTGGCATCAAAACCATGAAGGGAAATGGTATTATACGGTATTTGTAGAAAATGGAAGAGTACTTGATACCGACACAGCTCAGTTAAAAACAGCTTTATATGAAATTGCAACTAAAAAATTAGCAAACTTTCGGTTTACTTGTAATCAAAATTTGATTCTCAGTGATATATTACCAGTCAATAAACCTGCCGTTGAATCTGTTTTAGTACAATATGGAATCATTCAAGCAAATGCATTGTTTTCAGCAATTCGACAGCGTTCAATGGCTTGTGTAGCATTACCTACTTGTCCATTAGCCTTAGCTGAAGCCCAGCGCTATTTCCCTTCTTTAATTTCCAAAATTGAGTTATTGTTAGCTAACCATCATTTGGAAAACGAGCCTATTATTATTCGAATGACAGGTTGCCCCAATGGATGTGCTCGTTCTTATGCAGCCGAAATTGGTTTAATTGGAACAGCTATTGGAAAGTATAATTTGTATTTAGGTGGTGATTATGCCGGATTTCGATTGAATAAACTTTACAAAGAAAGTTTAGATGAAACAGCCATTTTGCAGGAGTTAGATGCATGCTTTAAAGCATTTTCGCAATTTCGAAAAAGGGGACAATCCTTTGGCGATTTTTCGAATGAATATTTTTTTAAATCATAAATTCATTTTTTTTGATTAAAAGATTAATATATACCATTTCTTTTTCGGGCTGCTATTACTTTGCAACGGCACAGGTGCAAACAACAACCACTATGGCTGCTTGGGGCGGTTATTTTTTTACTGCGCCGGTATCATCCAAATGGTCGTTGGTAGGCGATGCACAAGTTCGATCTAAAAATGGCTTTTCACAACTTTCCCAATTTTTAATAAGAGCAGGTGTTGCATACAATGTTCGCCCTAATTGGTCAATTATTGTAGGTACAGCCAATTTTCAATCCACTGGTAAAGTTTTTAATGAAGCTATTTTATTGAATGAATTTCGCTTATGGCAAGAAAATGCTTTGCAATTGGATTTATCACCTTTTAGTTTATTTTTTCGAACCAGAATGGAGCAAAGGTGGTTACAGCGACCTGTAACAGATAGTACAGTAGGCATAAACTATATCAATCGTTTACGTAATAAAGTAAGTATTACTTATCCTTTATCTTCTACACTTATGGCAGAAATGGGAACCGAAGTGATGGTTGTGTCACATCAATCGAATATGATGGATTTACTGAGAGCTTTCGGGGGAATGTATGTTTCCCTAAATAATAATGTTCGTTGCCAAATTCAATATTTATATCAATGCCAGTACAAAGTGGATGCTTTGGCACATTATCGTGATAATCAACACATAATTCGTATTAATATTTTACAAGATTTTTCCAGAAGATGATTGATAATACAAAGACATATCAAAAGCAGGCATTGGCTCATACCATTGAGCAAAATAATTTATTTCCTGTTTTTATAAAATTGGAAACCTTACGAGTGTTAATTATTGGCGGCGGAAATGTTGCTTTAGAAAAGTTAAGAAGCATATTGCAAAATGCACTCGGTAGTCAAATTACAATGGTAGCTATTCAATTTCATGCTGAAATTATTGAACTTCAACAACAATACAATAATATAACAATTATTTCTACTGCATATACGCCTTCTTTTCTGCAAAACCAACAATTGGTATTTGTTGCCGTTAATAACATTGCTTTAGCTTCGCGTATTTTTGATGATGCACATGCTTGTAATCTATTGGTGAATGTAGCCGATACGCCTGATTTATGTGATTTTTATTTAGGCGCAATTGTGCAAAAAGGCAATCTAAAAATTGCTATATCTACAAACGGTAAATCGCCAACAATAGCAAAGCGTTTAAAAGAGTTATTAATTGAAACAATTCCAAATGACGTAGATGCATTGTTGTATAATATGCACCATATTCGCCAACGCCTCAATGGTGATTTCAGATTAAAAGTTCAACAACTTAATTCATTAACACAATCTTTAGTTTCTAATAATATTTCACCCAATAAGTTGTTCCAAACCAAAGAAAAAAAATGGCAACAGATTGTAAAATGGTGTTTGTTGGCTTTTGTATTTATGATTTTAGGCCATACATTATTATCGTTGTTGCCTTCCTTCAGTTGGAAATCGGGCATTTTAAAGTTGATAGATTTAATGGATTGGAAAGTTTTTTTGATGATGCTATTAACAGGATTTATTGCACAACTCGTAGATGGTTCTTTAGGAATGGGTTATGGCACAATTTCAACTACGTTTCTTTTAGCTAATGGGGTTAATCCTGCTATTGTTAGTAGTCGCGTACATGCAGCCCGTGTATTTTCAAGTGGTGTTTCAGGTTACCAACATCATCGTTTTGGGAACATTAACAAGAAGCTATTTAAAAATTTGGTTATTACCGGCACAATAGGAGCTGTGTTAGGTGCAACTTTGGCGTGCTTGTTACAAGCTTATGCTTTTTATATTAAAATTCCATTATCTATTTATACTTTATTTTTAGGTTATCATATTATACGCAAAGCATTTTCCAAAAAAATGGTTGGTTCTAAAGTTAAACGGGCTGGATGGTTGGCAGGTTTTGGAGGTTTTACCGATGCATTTGCCGGCGGTGGTTGGGGTACTTTAGTTACAAGTACTTTGATTGCAAAACGCAAGAATCCTCGTTATGTTATTGGTTCGGTGTGTTTAGCAGAGTTTTTTATTGTTTTTGCAAGTGCTATTACTTTTTTTATTGTACTGAAACATATTCCACTTTTCGATGTTGCCGGATTGATTATTGGCGGAGTAATTGCTGCGCCCATTGCTGCTAAGTTGGTGGGTAAATTGCCCATTAAGAAAATGTACATTGCTGTAGGAATTTTGGTTATGACTACTAGTTTAATTACGCTTTGGAAAGTGATAAATCAATTTTTTATGAATTAAAATTTTTTAATTCTAAAAAAATAAAAGATAAAAATATCTTTTATTAATTTTTTTCTCTACTTTTGTTCTCTCAAAGTAATAATATGTTTTCAAAAACATGTGAATATGCAATACGTGCAATTCTGTTTATAGCTCAAAAATCGAAGCAAGGAGTTAAGGTAAGTATAAAGGATGTTGCAAAAGGAATTGACTCACCTGAATTTTTTCTTGGTAAAATTTTACAAGAATTAAGTAGAAAGGGAATAGTAAAATCATTAAAGGGACCTACAGGTGGATTTTATTTAGACGATGAAAGTATGCAATACTCTTTAGCGGATGTTGTCATAGCCATTGACGGGGATAAGATTTTTAATGGTTGTGGGTTGGGTTTAAAACAATGCTCAGAGAAGCAACCTTGCCCCATTCATAAAGAGTTTAAGAAAATACGTTCAGATATTTTTAAGTTACTTGAAAACTCAAAATTGGGTGAGTTTAATGATTTATTAGATAAAAGATTAGCAGTTTTGAAAAGATAATTTTTTTTGATTTAATAAAAGATAAAAACATCTTAATATCTTAATTATGATAAAGTCTATTAAATTTTCTGTGGTTGTATGTTTCGTATGCTTAGTAGTATTTCCTTTTTCGCATTTGTATGCACAAAGCAGTCTGCCAAGTTCATTTAGCTTTCAATCTTTAACAGGAATTATGTTAATCATTATTACTCTACTAATACTGGTGTTGGTTGCAGCCATTGTGCTGCTATTAAAGGTGAAGGAGATGAATAAAGCACAATTTGACATTGAAAAGAAAAATATTACTCAAAACATCAGCCATTATATACAACAATTTACCAAAGAACAAATCGATCAATATTTTGAATGGAAGCAAAAAAAAGTTACAAAGCAGCATACCTATGGCAATAGGCATACTACTAAAATATTATTGTTGTTGATGAGTGTATTTTCCATTCAATCTTTACTGGCGCAACCAACACAAACTGTAACAGGTGAGGCCGGTATTATTATTACAACTATTCTCATTTTAACCCCTATTCTTTTGGGTATAATTATTATGATTGTAAAAGTAATGAGTGTATTACAAAAGTATAGAGATAATTTAAAATTTAAAGAAGCAGAAAAATTAGCCGATTTTTTAGAAAAAAATGAGGATACTGAATTAGCTGATGTTTTAAATCAAAGGAAAGTTGCTTTAAGTTTTTCATTGCAAAATAATGAATTATCAGGCAATGCATTACCGTTAGATGAAAGAGGATTAATTCAAAATAGTACAATTCAAGGGGAATTACCTATTGCCGCAACAAAAAAACGCGCATTGAAGCGCCCCAATATTGATCCTGCTTTATCAAAATTAGTATTATGGTATATTGGCTGTGCAGCCTTTTGGTTAATCTTCGGTACTTCTATTGGTGAGTATCTTGGTATTAAATTCGTTGCACCTGATGCAGACCATGTTAGTTGGTTGAGTTTTGGAAGATTAAGACCGGTACATACGAATGCAGTTTTTTGGGGATGGGCTTCATTGGGTATGTTGGGTTTGGGTTACTATATTGTTCCTAAAGTTAGTAATGCGCCATTGGCTAGTTTAAAAAAAGGATGGTATAGTTTGTACTTAATCAATGCAGCTGTTATTCTTGGAACTCTTTGTTTAATGGCAGGTATTAATAATGCCGGAGGTGAATATAGAGAATACATTTGGCCGGTTATGTTGTTATTTGGTATTGGCCTTGTTTTAACACTAATCAATTTTTTACAAACCATTGCTAAAAGAACAACCAAGGAAATTTATATTTCCAATTGGTACATTGTTTCTGCCATAATGTTTGGATTAATCATTGCATTGGTTGCGTATCTTCCTTTTTGGCAAGATGCATTAGGGGAAACCATCATACAAGGTTATTATATGCATCAGGGTGTGGGTATGTGGTTTATGCTGTTTACTTTAGGTATTGTTTATTATTTTTTGCCACAACAACTAAATCATCCAATATATTCCTATAGCTTAGGTATTTTAGCTTTCTGGACCCAAATTTTATTTTACACATTAATTGGCACGCACCATTTTGTGTTCAGTGCTATACCTTGGTGGTTGCAAACTGTTGCAATTGTTGGAAGTGCCGGAATGGCTATTCCTGTAATTGCAGGTACTACTAACTTTTTAATGACCTTTAAAGGTGCATGGTACAAAGTTGCTGATAGTTACACGCTTCCATTTTTTTTGGTAGGTATTATTTTTTATTTCTCAGGTTCCATGCAAGGAACGGCAGAGGCTTTCCGTTCTTCAAATCTAATATGGCATTTTACTGATTTTACTGTGGCACATTCACACCTAACAATGTATGGAATCATATCATTTTTTCTTTGGGCAGCTATTTATGCTGTTGTACCCAGACTAACAGGAAAAGAAGCACCACAGCTTACAATTGGTGCACATTTTTGGTTTGCTTTAATTGGGTTATTGTTTTATACGATACCATTAATGATTGGCGCAACTTTTAAAGGAAATATGTGGTTAGAAGGAAAACCTTTTATTGAATCGGTAGTAATGATGGCGCCCTATTGGTTATGGCGCGCTATCGGTGGTAGTTTAATGTGGTTTTCACATTTGTTGTTCGGGTATAATGTTTATAAAATGTTAGTTGATACGAGTAATATTTCTGTTACTGATTTAGCAATTGAAAAACTAAAACTTGGAAATGCCAATACCACTGAAACAAACACTATTATTTAACTATTCATTTTTTTATATGGAATTATTCGATAATCATAAAAAATTATTTTCTACTGCAGCATTATTCTTCATTGTATTAACCATATTGGTGGCTATTATTCCTGCATGGCGAAATCAATATAATAATGCACCTTTACCCAACTCAGTTCCTTTATCTGCTGATGCTGCTAAAGGAAAAGAAGTCTTCATATCAAATGGTTGTGTAGCTTGTCATACACAACAAGTTCGAAATATTTCAATGGATAAAGTTTGGGGCGAGCGTCCAAGTATTGCTGCTGATTATGCAGATATTCATCGTCAAAGCATATGGGTTAATACGGCAACTTTAATGGGAACTGAACGTACCGGTCCTGATTTAACCAACATTGGCTTAAGGCAACCCAGTAAAGATTGGAATTTAGTTCATTTATACAATCCTAGAATTGTGGTGAAAGAATCTATTATGCCATCTTATTCCTTCCTTTTTGAAGTAAAAGAAAATCCGGATAAAAATGATGTTGTAATTAATGTTCCGGAAGCTTATTTATATGGTAAGAAGGGAAAAGTTGTAGCTAAACCTGAAGCTTTACAACTCGTAGCCTACTTAGCTTCATTGAAACAAACAAAATTACCTGATGGAAGTCCGACACCCGATTTTTTATATAAACAACAATCGTTAGCTGCAAATAATAATAGTCAAAATGTATCGGGAAATACTTTGAATGGTGAAGCGTTGTATGTGGCCAATTGCCAAAGTTGTCATCAAGCCAACGGTGAGGGTTTGCCAGGTGCATTTCCGCCTTTAAAAGGAAGCAAGGTGGTATTGGATGATAATGCAGCTTTAATGGTAAATATAATTATGAATGGTTACACCGGAAGAGAGAAGGAAGGTTTTGGCCCCATGCCGCCTGTTGGTACCAACAACAACTTATCTGCCGAAGAAATTGCTGCTATTATGAACCATGAAAAAACAAGTTGGGGAAATAATGCTAAACAAGTATCGGTAGATGAAGTAAAAAAGTTGATGGATTTAGCAAAAAAAGTCGCATCTAATCAATAATTTTTTAAATGAAATAGTATGAAAAAAGTTATTATTATTTTTTTGTGTATAATTTTTTCTAAAGTGCAAGTTTTGGCATGTGCAGCTTGTAAAGAACAACAACCGGCTTTTTTAAAAGGCATTACTCATGGACCGGGACCTGATGGAAATTTTGATTATATCATTGTTGTAATAGCCATTATAATAACGCTGCTAACACTTTATTATTCAATAAAATGGTTAATAAAACCGGGTGAAAACAACATTAATCACATTAAGCAATCAATTCTTAAAGATGACATTAGCTTAAAATAATATTTCATTTAAGAATTGTGTTAGTGCAATTGACATTATTAAACTTAATATATATGAAAGATAAAAGTTCAATTTTCATTTTTTTAGATGATGAAATAAAACCTATTGCATCTTTCGAATCACCCGTAAGGTTTGAATTAGATACTACTAAGTTAGTTGATGGAAAGCATAGCCTTCGAATTGTTAGTAAGGATCCAGTTGGTAAGGAAGGTATTCGAATTATTCCATTCGAGGTTAGGAATGGGCCAGCCATTGAAGTAGAAGGAATAAAGGAAAATGCAGTTGTAGATGGTGTTTTACCTTTAATGATTAATGCATATGGAAAAGGTAATCAAAAAGAATTTTTAATCATTGGTAGTGAATCCCCTAAAAGTATTCCTTCTTGGGTATGGGTAATTACGATTTCCTTTATTGCTTGGGCTTTATTTTATTTAACACGGTATTTGTCATTGCATCCATAATGAAGCTTTATGAATTTAGAAACGTTTTATGATCGATGAAATCGTAATAAGTTTTAAAATCAATCTATTTATCTATGAACATAAAAAATGACATACACTCATTTCAAGATATTCAGTATTTGGTCAATGCATTTTATACAAAAGTGCAACAAGATGAATTGCTAGCACCTATATTCAATAATGTAATAAAAGATGATTGGCCCAAACATTTAGAAAAAATGTATCGTTTTTGGGAAACTTTATTGGTAGATAAACACACTTATTACGGAGCACCCTTTCCGCCACATAGTAATTTACCTATTGGTCATGCACATTTTGAACGATGGTTAACATTATTTACTGAAACTGTTGATTGCTATTTTGTGGGCGAACGAGCAGAGGAAGCCAAATGGCGAGCATCGAAAATGGCTATAATTTTTGAAAGTAAACTTAATTATCTATCCAACAAAAACAGAGCAATTTAACCTTAAAAATTACTTTTTTACCTATAAAATATTAAATCCTTTAATAATGAGAATAAATGATATTTTTACAGCTGCAGTATTTATTTGGATTGGTTTTATTGGTGCTATCAGCTTTATGGAAGCCTGGTTAAAATTCAGGGCGCCTGGTGTTACACTATCAATCGGACTAGGAATTGGTCGTTTGGTTTTTGCTGCACTCAATAAAGTAGAGTGGGTGATAGCTTTTGTTATAATTGCTGTTTTTATTTATCTGTCATTCAACATACAAAGTCATAAACTTTTTTTAAAAGACATTGGATTCACTTTTTTTTGGATAATATGCTTATTACTTGCACAAACTTTTTGGTTATTACCTAAATTAGACAAAAGAGCACAATTAATAATGGCCGGGGAAACTTTACCGGCAAATTCACTTCACATTTTTTTTGTTGCAGCTGAGTGCATTAAAGTAGTGTTATTAATTTATTTCGCTATCCAAATATTTCATTTTAAGCAATAAAATTCACGTTATCATTTCAAATTTTAATTATGTCAGCAATACCTGTTTTAAATGTTACTATCTTGCCTACGCAAGAAAAACATGCCACCATATTTAATTACTTCGATAATTTACAAGAAGGCGAAGCTTTTTTAATTTTAAACGATCATAATCCTAAAATTTTTTATGAGCAGTTATTAAGTGAAAGAGGTAATACATTTACCTGGGAATATTTAGAGGATGGTCCTGTAAATTGGCGGATACGAATTACTAAAAAATTAATTTCATACCGGTCAAATGATACAGTGGGAAGTATAGTTGCAAATGACTTACGTAAGGCAGAAGTATTTAAAAAATTAGGTATCGATTTTTGTTGCGGTGGTAATAAAACTTTGGCTGAAGTTGCTGCAGAAATAAATATTTCAGAAACAAACTTAAGAGCAGCATTAAGTGCTGTAGATGAACATGTACATAAAAATTTATTTGAAGATTATAATAAATGGGAAGTTGATTTTTTAGTGGATTATATCATTAATATCCATCACCGATATGTTAAAGAAGCTTCAGGTATCATTAATGAATTAGCTCGTAAGGTTACTGAACATCATGGTAGTAATCATCCGGAATTGTATGATTTTTCAAAAAGAGTGAACCTGTTTTTAATTGACATGTTGCAACACATGGAGAAAGAAGAAAAGGTTTTATTTCCACAAATAAAATCATTGGTGCAGCATGAACGCGAACACAAACAAGGAAATTTCATGAAAGGAATTATTCCGGGGGCTATTAAAATGATGATGCAAGAGCACGAAGTTTCTGGTGAAGACTTACGATTTTTTAGAAAATTAACCAATAATTATACACTTCCTTCAGATGCTTGTAATAGTTATGCTTATTTATTTAAAAAAATGGAAGAATTTGAAAACGATTTATATATTCATATACATTTAGAAAATAATATACTTTTTTCAAAAGCTTTGGTATTAGAAAAAGAGGTATAAATATTGCATGTTACATCAACAAATGATGCAGTCGCTGGATTTGATTTTCCAACAAACATAAGCCTGTTTAAAATGTTGCAAAGTTTGTGAAAATTGATAGGATGTTAATTAATAGGTAATTCTATTTAAAAATAGAGCAATTATGTAAAATACTTTTTCTAACATGAATGATAATGAAAATATAAAGTAAGACAGTAGAATGTTTTAAGGATCATTTAATATTATTTTATGAACTATAATGAAATTAGCTTCAATGTTTTTTTTCAGCATGAAATGAAGTTGATACATACTTATGCCAATTCTTATAGGAATCTCATGTATTTATTAGCAGACCAATTTTGTTTAGATGATTTTGGCGACTGCAAGGGTATGGGAAAATGTGGTACCTGCGCTATTGAAATAATGGTTGCTCAAAATTTAGATCTGAATTTACGGCGTAATGAAAGTAAAACTTTACAAACTGTCGTAAAAACTGAACAGCCTGTGCGCTTGTCATGTCAATTGTTTATTAATTCAAACTTACAAAACGCCGTTATTAAAATTATTGAGCCGAATTAAAATACAATTATCCCTGACCCAATATCCATAAAAGAGGCATTTGCCTCTTTTTTTATTTTATTGATAAAATGTTTAATCGTCAATATTATACCGTTGATAGAGAAATTGTATAATGTTAGAAAATTTATTAAAATAAAAAAACCTCATCAATATTTGATGAGGTTTTCAGTGATCCCGCTGGGACTCGAACCCAGGGCCCATACATTAAAAGTGTATTGCTCTACCAACTGAGCTACGGAATCGTACCGTTTGTTTTTGGGAGTGCAAAAATAGGAGAAAAGTTTTTTTCACCAAATTTTTTTACAATCAATTCTCAATATATTTATACACACTACAAAAACAGAACCTTAATTTTGCAAATAATACATTCATTTATGGTGTTTAAAAATAAAGTAGTTGTTATTACCGGTGGTTCTGAAGGTATAGGGAAAGCCTTAGTTGAAGCATTTATAGCGCAAGGTGCTAAGGTGGCAACTTGTGGCCGTAACTATGATAAATTATATATGTTGCAATCTATTCATGCCGGAAAACCATTAATGGTACAAGCTGCTGATGTAAGTAATGAAACTGATTGTAAAAATTTTATCAATGCCGTAATAAAAGTTTATGGCACGATAGATATTTTGATTAATAATGCGGGAATTTCCATGCGTTCCTTATTCAAGGAAACAAGTATTGAAACCTTACAACGTTTAATGGATGTAAACTTTTGGGGGGCTGTTTATTGTACAAAATTTGCACTTCCATATATAATTCAGACTAAAGGCACTCTATTGGGTGTTTCATCAATTGCCGGTTATAGAGGTTTGCCCGGAAGATGTGGCTACTCAGCTTCGAAATTTGCAATGAACGGCTGGTTGGAAGCATTAAGAACAGAATTAATGGATGAGGGCGTAAATGTAATGTGGGTTTGCCCGGGTTTTACTGCATCCAATATTAGAAATGTAGCGTTGAATAAAGATGCTAAACCACAAGGCGAAAGTCCTTTGGATGAGTCTAAGTTAATGACTGCAGAAGAATGTGCCCAGCATATTATGAAAGCCATTGAAAAGCGTAAACGCACGTTGGTATTAACTGCACAAGGAAAAGAAACTGTTTGGATGAATAAATTATTCCCATCGTTAACAGATAAATTAATTAAGCGTTTTTTTTATAAAGATGGCGAATTGGTAAAATAATTTTAGTGCTGCGAACGTTCCAGAAACATGTCAGTTATAACACTTTCATCCGATATAGGTTTTCATGATTATATTATTGCTGCTTTTAAGGGACAAATTATATCTCAAAATGCACAAGCTTTATTGGTTGATATCAATCATGAATTAAATGCAACAAATTATCCTCATGCTGCATTTGTATGTAGTCAAGCTTACACCTATTTCCCCAAAGGCACTATTCATGTTTTATTAATTGATTGTTTTGAAGGCAATAACGAGCAGTTTTTGTTGATAAAACACAATGATCAATTTATAATATGCCCCGATAATGGTATTGCTACCATGTTGGTGCCTTCCCCAAAATTTGTTTATAGCATTCCTTTAAGTACACATTTTTCCATATTAAACATAACACAACAATTAGCATTGGTGATTCATCAATTATTGTGTAATGTATTACCGGAAGATTTTTTAAAAAATGCGACCAATTTTCAACAAAAAATTGCGCTACAACCTTTAGTAGGTAGTAACTGGATTGAAGGTCAAATATTGTTGATTGATAAGTTTGATAATGTAATTGTTAATATTACCCGCCAACAATTTGAAGAAGCAGCTGCCGGAAGACCATTCGAAATTAGTGTACCTCATAGTGCCGGCATAAATAAAATTAGTAATCACTATTCTGATGTGCCAAAAGGAGAGGTGCTGGCTATGTTTAATGCTGCTAATTACTTAGAATTGGCTGTAAATAATGGTAAAATGGCTGCATTATTTGGCTTACGTAGTTTTTCAACACGCAATGTTTCAACAGGAAGTGTAACTTCCAACACATTGTTTTATCAAACCATTCGCATTTATTTCCTGAATAAATAAATTTTCACTATATATAATTCTTTGTTTTCATGTTAAAGTGAATAACTCTCTTTTTTCCATTTCATGATAAGCCAGTATTTTTGCACCCATATTTTGGTAAAACAATTTTGTTAATTACCACTCATCTTAATTTTTAAAATTATGGCATACGATGTTATTGTAATCGGAAGTGGCCCTGGCGGATATCCCGCAGCAATCAGAGCTTCTCAATTAGGTTTTAAAGTGGCTATTATAGAAAAAGAAAGCTTAGGAGGAATTTGTTTAAACTGGGGTTGTATTCCTACTAAAGCCTTAATAAAAAGTGCCAATGTGTATGACTATTTAAAACATAGTTCAAACTATGGTATTCAAGCTACCGGCACTCACGATTTTCCTGCTGTTATTCAACGTAGTAGGGGTGTTGCCGATAAAATGAGTAAAGGTGTTCAGTTTTTAATGAAGAAGAATAAGATTGATGTGATAATGGGCACCGGTAAAGTTAAAGCAAAAGGGAAGGTTGAAGTAACTGCTGCCGATGGCTCAAAACAAATAGTAGAAGCAAAATACATAGTAATAGCAACCGGTGGTAGAAGTCGTGAATTGCCGAATTTAAAACAAGACGGTAAAAAAGTAGTTGGTTACAGAGAAGCCATGGTATTGCCCGTTCAGCCCAAAAGCATGATTGTTGTAGGAAGTGGCGCCATCGGTGTTGAATTTGCGTATGTGTACAATAGCTTGGGAACCAAAGTAACCATCGTTGAATTTATGCCACGAATTGTTCCTGTTGAAGATGAAGAAATTTCAAAAGAATTAGAAAAACAATATAAAAAACAAGGTATTGAAATTTTCACTAATGCTTCTGTTGAAAGTGTTGATACAACCGGCACAGGTGTTAAAGCCCAGGTTAAGAAACAGGATGGTAGCATAATGACCTTGGAAGCTGATATAGTTTTAAGTGCAGTTGGTGTTGTTGCTAACATTGAAAATATTGGATTAGAAGAAAATGGCATTAAAACCGAAAAAGGTAAAATTGTTGTTGATAAATATCAGCAAACCACCGTTCCCGGAATTTATGCTATAGGTGATTGTACACCCGGCCAGGCATTAGCGCATGTTGCTTCAAAAGAAGGTATTAACGCTGCTGAACACATGGCATATTTGGAAAAGAAAATTGCCCATTTACCTGATACAATTGATTATAATAACATTCCGGGTTGTACCTATTGCACACCTGAAATTGCCAGTGTAGGTTATACTGAAAAAGCCGCTAAAGAAGCCGGCTATGATATTAAAGTTGGTAAATTCCCATTCATTGCCAGTGGTAAAGCCAGTGCTGCTGGTGCAACTGAGGGTTTTGTTAAAGTAATATTTGATGCAAAATATGGTGAATTTTTGGGTTGCCATATGATTGGCACCAATGTTACTGAAATGATTGCTGAGGCAGTTGTTGCACGTAAATTGGAAACTACCGCTCATGAAATTTTAAATGCTGTTCATCCGCATCCTACCATGAGCGAAGCTTTAAAAGAAGCTACTGCAGCTGCATACGGTGAAGCAATTGATATTTAGTATGTGATGCCTTTTAAATATTCAAAAGTTCAGTCAATTATTTGGCTGAACTTTTTTTTATTCCTATGGCGCTGTTTGCATATATAACATAAAAAACCGGGCTTGTTGAGCCCGGTTAATACATTGTAAAAGAAATGTAACTTATTTAACAGAATCAACCAACGCTTTAAAGCTTTCAGGATTGTTCATAGCTAAATCAGCCAAAACTTTTCTATCTAATTCAATACCTTTTACAGATAATTTATGGATAAATTGGCTGTATGTTAAGCCTTCAGCCCTAACAGCTGCATTAATACGGGCAATCCATAATTGGCGGTATTCTCTTTTCTTTAATTTGCGGCCTACATAGCTGTAGGTCATACCTTTTTCAACAATATTTTTGGCAACGGTATATACATTTTTACGTTTGCCATAGTAGCCCTTGGCTTGTTTTAATATTCTTTTTCTTCTTGCTCTAGAAGCAACTGCATTAACGGAACGTGGCATAATTTAATATTTTTTCTCTTAATAGAGTGGTGAAATAATGTGTTATTTTAAACGTAATAAACGCATCACAAAATCTTTGTTAGCAGGGCCAACAATACCTTTTTTGTTTAATGCTCTTTTTCTTTTTTTAGATTTTTTGGTGAGGATGTGGCGTTTAAAAGATTTTTGGAAGGTTATTTCACCTGTTCCGGTAACTTTAAAGCGTTTTTTTGCGCTTGAGTTGGTTTTAACTTTTGGCATAAATAATCTTTTCTTCAGATTATACCCTGCTGGTGGCACCCACCGGGATGCACTTGTTGAACCTTACGGGAAAAAATTTTGGAGTGCAAATGTAAGCATCTTTACGAATAAACCTACTTTTCACCCCAAAAATTTAATATCCATATGGTTTTTGTGCATTAAAAATCCCGTATTTAACTTATTTCAAATCGATAAAAGTGTTTTGCTGATGGGAAATCCACTCATTTATTTTCGTGGCATATTGACTTATTAAAGTTTTATACTTGCTTAATTGGTTATTAATTTGTTCTTTTAAATGTGAAAAGCTGCTATACATGGAAGCAGTGGGCGGTGCATCGGCTTGTTGAACAGCAGCGTTTAAGGCTGAAAGTTTTTCTTCCAGTCTTACCGGGAAACGTAAGTTATCTTCTGCGGCTAATATTTTGGGATTCATTAAAGTATTTTCTACTTCAGTTAAGCCCATTATGAAAGGTTTTGTTAATGCGTTAAATTGCTTTATGGAATCAGTTTGTTTAATATTGGCTTCGTAATTGGCAATTTTTGTTCTAACATCTCGAATGTTTTTAGTGGTTTTTCCAATAATATTTAATAAGTCATGAATCTCTTGTTCCAATTGAAATTGTTTTTCTAAATCGGCAGTGGTAAAGGTATTCCTTGGATCGTTAATCACGGAAAAGCTTTGCTCTTGAATTAAAGAGTCACCGATATATAAAGCTAATTGATAGTTTCCGGGTACAGCGGTAGGGCCTGTTAAAGCACCTTCAAAAGTGGCAGAAGTATCGGCTTTAGCATCAGGGTAGTGTAAATCCCAAATAAAAGTATTCATGCCGCTATTGGCTGTTAAAATTCCGGGACGTTTTTGCTTAGGATTGGGAATAAAATTAGCATTATTACTAATGGGTTCGCCAAAGTAATTGTGTTGTGATGAATAAGTAATGATGCTGTCGCCTTTATCTGTTTTAATTGCTAAATGAATTTCTTTTGAAGGAGCCGTTTTAAAATAGTAACGAATAATTACACCCAACGGCGCATTTTCTCCCTCAGTTAATGGCGGTTGTGTTGAACTTGTTCCGGCCGGGGTTCTGTATGTTTTTCTTGGCTTAAATAATATGGCTGCCTGATTGGCCAATTTTTCGTTTAATTGATATATGGGGGTTATATCATCTAATATCCAAAAAGAACGACCATGTGTGGCAATTACCAAGTCATTATCACGGGTTTGTACTTGAATATCGCGTACAGGTGTATTCGGTAAATTTAGTTGTAAACTTTGCCAGTGTTCCCCTTCATCAAATGAAATGAATATGCCGGTTTCTGTGCCACAATATAATATGTTAGCATGGCTGGGATCTTGTCGAATACAACGATTGTAGCCGGGTATTCCATTATTAATGGCAATCCATGTTTTGCCAAAATCGTGTGTTTTAAACAAGTAAGGTTTGGTATCATCACTTTGATAACGTGTGGCTGAAACATAGCAAGTTGCAGCATCAAAATGAGAGGGCTCCACATAGCTTATTAATGCCCACTTTGGTAAATTAGTTGGGGTAACATTTTCCCAAGTTTTGCCATCATCTTTACTTACATGAATTAGTCCATCATCGGAACCGGTCCATAAAACACCTTTTTGTACGGGTGATTCAGCAAACGCAAATATGGTACCGTAAACTTCTGCCATACTGTTATCTAAAGTAATAGGACCACCACTTGGCTGAAGGGTAGCAGGATCATTGCGGGTTAAGTCAGGACTAATTGTTTCCCAATTTTGTCCGCCATCTGTTGTTCTATGTACATGATTAGAAGTTACATATAGCATTTTGGGGTTAAATGGAGAAAAAGCAATAGGGTAAGTCCAATTAAATCGGTACTTCATAACTATGGCGCCTTCACCACTATGCTGTTCGGGATAAACAGAAATGTTTCTGTTTTGGTCGTTTGATTTATTATAGGTACTTAGTTGTCCATCATATTCCCCCCCATAAGTTATTTGGGCGTTTAACGGATCGGGAACTATATAACCTGCTTCGCCACCTGCCACCGGATACCAATCACGAATACCAATGCCTTCATTTGCACTTCTGCTGGCAATTCGTACGCTGGTATTATCTTGTTGTGCACCGTAAACATTGTAAGGAAATTCATTATCTAAGTTTACGTGATAAAATTGTGCGGTGGGTAAATTAGGCGCAGTAAAGTTTTTGCCAGCATCAAAAGTAATTTGTGGCCCACCATCATCACCCATTATCCAATTATTAGGATTATTGGGATTAATCCACATATCATGATTATCACCATGCCTATTAGCAATTTTATCCCAAGTAAATCCCCCATCTACTGATTTCCAAAATTCAACATTCAAAACGTAAACAGTATTTTCATTTTTAGGATCGGCAAATATTTGATTAAAGTACCAAGGGCGTTGGGTTAAATCATTTTTTGTACTAACTAATTGCCAGGTGTTTCCCCCGTCATCAGAACGAAATACACCGCTATTGGCATTTTCAACAATTGCCCATATTCTATTGTGATTAGCAGCAGAGATAGTGCATATTATTTTTCCTTTTAGTCCTTTTGGCATGCCGGGGTTTTCGGATAATGACTGCCAGGTATTTCCACCATCCATTGATTTATACAAACCACAACCTTTGCCACCGCTGCTTAATGAGTAAGGTGTTCTGTAGGCTTGCCACATGGATGCGTAAATAATGAGTGGGTTGGCAGGATCAATTTTTACATCAACACATCCTGTACTGTCGTTTATATATAAAATTTGCTTCCATGTATTACCGCCATCAATTGATTTATATAGGCCTCGTTCTTTATTAGGGCCATAAACCTTTCCCATTGCAGCTACATATAATTCATTATCATTTAAAGGATTAACGGCAATGGTGCCAATGGCATAAGTTTTTTCAAGACCAATATGTTTCCAGCTTTTTCCTGCGTCAATTGATTTGTATATACCATCACCAAAGGAAATGTTATTCCGCATTTCGGCTTCACCGGTACCTGCATATACAATGTTATGGTTGTTATTGGCCACAGCAATTGCCCCAACTGAACTACAGGTAAAAAACGAATCGGATACACATTTCCAGGTATTGCCACCATCAGTTGTCTTCCATACGCCACCGCCTGTTTGGCCGGCATAATAAGTATAAGGCTCATTAGGTATTCCCATTACTGCCAAGCATCTTCCGCCGCGCCAGGGCCCAATGTTACGCCACTTTAATCCGTTGAATAGTGCAGGATTGTAAATGGGCTTGTTAACTGATTCATTTGTTTCCTTGCTAATTTGTTGGGCGTTTCCCCAAAAAGATGGTACAGCAAGCAATAAAATCATAATTGCCTTTTTCATGCGAGCGGGTAGCCATTTCATATGTTAAGTCTTGGTTTATGTAATTGAAAACAAACAGGGAATTTAAACATTTTTATTGAAATGATTAAAAGCGATGGAATTTACCATCATTTTTAAGCTATTTATAAGTTTGAATAATGTTTTATGCAGCATTTTTTAGGAAATGAACATCTCTAAATATTAGAAAACGATCATGTAACAAATAAACAAAAGAAAAAAGTAATGGATATTTCGCCGATTTGATGCGGTTTATCTTGTTTTCATTAAAAAATTAATGTATTTTAGAACTGTTATACAATAATTTATTCACCCTGCCGTTTAATGAAATGATTTCTCATTTTTTGTTTTGTAGTTACCCCCTGCAAAAAATAAAAATGGATAAGTGGAAGTGTTAATGTGATTGGTTGTAAAATTTTATTATTGAACGCATGAATAAGTATTTTACTTTAACGTTCTTATTGGTTTTTGTTGCATTTGTATTATTGGGTTTCTCTTCCGGTAATACATTAAATGTTGCAAAGCCTACATTGGGGGGACTTGAAAATCGACAAATTCAAAGTCAACATCTCCCATTAAATGCTTCTATCAAATCGCTCAAAAGTCCTACTGGTGTAGGTATGCAAAGTTTTGATAGTGTTCCCCCTTTTTCTTGTCCTGCTAAAATGATTGTACAAAATGATACAACCATTTGTAAAGGCGACACGGTTACTTTAACAGCAATTAAACCGGTACATGTTGATAGTGAGCCCCCGGGAGTATGGGTTTTACTAATTGGTAGCAGTGGTATTGATCAGGCTAATTTTAACATAAAACCTTACGGGTATGATAAAGCCAATCAATATTTATATTCCATCATCAATCAGCATATTATTCGTTACGACTTAAAGAATAATATTAAAACAGAAATTCCGGCAAGCAATTGGCCCGGTTGGCCGGGTAACTATACCGAATTTACGTACGATTACACCAATAATAGATTAATATTATGGCGTGCGGGAACAGATAATGTTTATGCAGTTTCTGCAAGTGGAGGTGCATGGGCACAAATTGGTAACGGTGCTTTTGATAATACCAGTTATAATGCCAGCAGTTATTGGAACCCTATAACCAATAGCCCTGGCTTTTATGGCGGATATGGTGGCTTTACAGTTAAAAACTGGATTTTTGAAAATAATTTATCCTGGATTCAGAAACGGCCTAATTTAAGCGATTGCAATCCGCCCAAAGGGGGTAACTTAATGGGTACCTCTGCAGATGGAAAAACATTATTCCTTTTTTCAGGTCAAGGAAGTTGTGATGGCAATGAATTAAGCGGTACCTGTTCATTAGGTAGTCCTTGGGCAACCGCTAATGGCATGTTTTGTTGGTTGAGAGATTTATATGCATTAGACTTAAACACTTATACCTTCACCAATATTCTACCTACGAATAACAGCTCCATTCAATATGAAGGAGTTTTATCGTATGATTATGATAAAAATAGATTTTATTTGTTTGGTGGATTTCAACCATCGGGCGATTATCCATTAAACCAATATTTAGTGAATACCAATAAAACATTTCGATTTAATTGGGGTGTTGATACCGGATTTACTGAATTTGTTGGTACGGGTGCCATTCCACCACCGGCACCTATGAACACCTCCAATGGTTATTCATACTACGATCCGATTGCAAAACGTGTAATTTGGGCAAGAATTGATGGTATTTGGGCTTACTATCCTGACTCTTCATTAGTAAAGCCACCCAAACCTACTTTGGTATGGTCAACAGGCGATACTACAACAACCATTAAAGTTGTTCCTTCACAAACAACTACTTACACAGTAACCTACACAGATAGTCCGTATGTGTGTAAAGGGCAAGTAACAATAAAAGTTGATGCTTTAAAATCTCAATTGGCAGCAGTAACTACAGTTTGTAATGATACAACTAAAGTTTTAAACGCCGGTACCGGTTTTAGTAGTTATTTGTGGTCAACCGGTGATACAACCAATAGTATAACCGTTGATACCAATGGAATTTATAAAGTTACTATAACTGATAGCATTTGTAAAGTTACCGACAGTACTAAAGTACAGTTTTCAACTAGTCCTAAACCCTTTACAATACAAGCAAGTTCAGATACTGTTTGCCCGGGAGGAAAAGATACATTGACTATTGTTTCTCCACAAACAGGGGTAACATATAATTGGTACATGGTTGGTAACAATACTTTATTGTTTACCGGTACTACCTATGTAACACCTGCAATTAATACTAATGCAAATTATGTGGTGCTGGCCAATACCAATCCACCCATTTGTGCGGCAACTAATGCAACCATTAGTATAAAAGTTGCAACTGCTTTAAGTACACCTGTTGTTACTGCAGATACTGTTACAGCAAACAGCATATTATTTTCTTGGCAACCTGTTCCGGGAGCTACTAGTTACTTAATTAGTTTAGATAACGGTACCACCTTTCAGTTACCTGCAGCTGGACCAACTGCTTTAGAAGAATTAGTTACAGGGTTAGGACCAAATCAAACCATTAATTTCCAAGTAAAAGCATTAGGCAATTTGCCTTGTCAAGAAAGTGCGCCTGGTTCAGTTTCGGCAACTACCTTGAATCCTATTGGTGATGCTATTTTTATACCCAATTCATTTACACCTAACGGCGATGGTAATAATGATGTTTTCTATGTTTATGGAAATACCATTAAAACAATGAAGTTATCCATCTATAATCAGTGGGGACAATTGCTATATATTAGTAATGCACAATCGCAAGGGTGGGATGGTACATACAATGGCACCAAAATGCCGGTGGGAGTTTATTACTATACTTTCGAAGCTACATTGCAAAACGATTCGAAAGTAAAGAAAAGTGGTTCAATAACATTAATTCGATAAGGTAATATCTGAATATGCGACAATTGAAATACTATATAATGTTGGGTTTTATAATTTGTGCCACAATGGTAAAAGCACAAATTGATCCGCATTTTACACAGTATTATGCCAGTCCAATGTGGTTAAATCCGGCAATGACCGGTGTTATTGATGGGAATTACCGCGCAACAGCAAATTCAAGAAACCAATGGTCGTCGGTAGCAACACCTTTAGTAACGAATGGAATTAGTTTGGATGCCGCATTACCGAATAATTTTGGAATAGGCTTAATGGTATTAAACCAAACTGCTGGCGATGGTGGATATAATTACACCAACAGCTATTTATCATTATCCTATCAAGTTCATTTAAGTGAATACAAGCGTTTAAGTGGTGGCTTTCAATTGGGTTTCATTTATCGGGGTGTTGATCCATCAAAATTGAAATTTGGAAATCAGTTTAATCCATTGGTAGGATATGACCCTACTTTACCATCTAATGAAATTTTTTCAAAAACATCAGCCTATACTTTAGATGGAAGCGTTGGTGTTATGTATTATGATGGTGATCCTCATAAAAAAATAAATCCTTTTGTTGGAGTAAGTTTATACCATCCTACACAACCAACAGATAAATTTTTGCAAGCCAGCAACAGCTTTATACCTATTCGTTATTCTTTTCATGCCGGAACAAGAATTGCTGTGAGTGATTTAGTACAATTAACACCCCATGTTGTTTATGAAATGCAAGGTGCCGCCAGTGAATTAGCAGGGGGGTTGTATATGAATTACACACTCGATTATACAAAAGATTTAATAGCAGGTATAATGTATAGAAATCATGATGCCATAGCGCCCAATATTGGAATTAACTTAAATGGTTTTATTGTTGGGTTAAGTTATGATATTAATGTATCATCTTTAAATACAGCTTCACAATACCGTGGTGCATACGAAATTTCCATAAGTTATGTACATCGCAAAAAAATTCCTGCTACCAAATTTATTTGCCCCCGTCTTTAGTCCTATCAGCTTATTGGGTTAGTGCAAGGTTATTCTGATTGAACAGAATAACTTTTTTTTTACAGTGTAGAAACACATAATATCTACAAAAATGTGAAATGTGCAAGAAATAGTTACCCACATAATGTTAAAAACTTATTGGGCATTTTTTACCTATGTGCTGAAAACAGTGCCTATATTCACACATAGAATTTCTCTTTTATAACATTAGCATGGTAAAACGTGTAACATTACTAACTCCGTTATTTCCAAAATGCATTACTGCTATCATAGTAATGTGTTTATCTTCATCTCTCTTAAATGCTCAGTCTATTCGCGCTTATACGAAAAGAGCTGATGAATTGTTTAAAGAAAAAAATTACTATGGTGCTGCACAATTGTACAGCAAAGCTTTGTATGGTAACTTTGACAGCAAAGACGTATTGCCTTATACACCTGTTGTGCACAAACATGGTAAACGACCCAAAGGAGCAAAAGAAATATATTTATTACACCAGTTAGCAGAGTCATACAGGTTGTATCATGACTATCAAGATGCATTACCTAATTATGAAAAATATTTAAGTTTAGAAAAGAAGCCAGATGTTATGGCTTATTTGTGGTACGGAGTTTCATTAAGGGCAATGAATGAACCTGAAAAAGCAATAGAAGCGTTATCAAAATTTACAACAGAATACACACAACAAGACAGCTATACTGCGTTGGCTTTGAAAGAAATGGCCGATTGCAGGTTCAATATTGAACAACAACAAAATGTTAAACGCTTTACTATTCAAAAATTGCCTTCACCAATTAATGCCTTGGGGTCAAACTATGCTTATGCAAAATTGAATGACAGTATTTTTGTTTTTTCAAGCTCAAGGCCTGATACAGTTGGAAAAAATAAACAGGTAATCTATCGTTCTGCTTTATATCAATACAATACCAATCAAAATACCGTTTCAAAATTATTTCAACAAACATTACCTTATGATGCAGCAGCAGCGCAGTTTTCGGCTGACGGCTTACGGGTATATTTTACAGGATGGAATGAAGACCAAAAATCAGATGCCAACAAATATCTTATTTATACGGCTACACGTTCATCGGTTGATGCGCCTTGGGATAAACCTTTTGCATTAGATAGTTTCGTCAATGCCCCCGGGTATAATGCAAGGCATCCATTCATTACAAAAGATGGACAATATTTATTTTTTGCATCCGATAGGCCCGGCGGTTTGGGTAAATATGATATATGGAAAGTTTCATTAAATAGTTTTGGCTTACCCAATGCTGCACCTGAAAACCTGGGGGCTGCCATTAATACACCTGATGATGATATGTTCCCGGTATTTTTAGCAGATAGCAGTATGCTTTATTTTAGCTCAAACGGACGGGTAGGGCTTGGTGGCATGGATATTTATAAAAGCAAAGGCAATATTGTTTCCAACCAATGGAACACTGCTGAAAATTTAGGGCTTCCCATTAATTCAGTTAAAGATGATATTTATTATGATAGTTTTGGCAATGCAGATACAAGTTATTTAACTTCTGATAGAGAATCGCCATGCTGTTTGGAAATATTTCAATCTATCAAACTCCCTCCTTTGCCTGAGGTTAAACAACCCGAACCCATTGATTCTTCAAAGTTGAATACACCTGATACCAGTGCAAAGAATAATGTTCCTGTAGTTTCAATTCCTGTGAACAAATTAGATGAAGAAGCTGAAAGAAGGAAACATATTTTAGATTCACTGAATAGTGCTACTATTAAACGCGTTTCAGTAAACTTTGATTTTTATAAAGCCAAAGTAAGACCTGAAGACAAAAATAGCTTAGATACCATTATTCAATTATTAAAAGATAATCCTGAATACAATGTGGTAATAGGTTCATTCACCGATTGTAAAGGTAAATTTGATTTGAATTTGCGTTTATCAAAAGCTCGTTCATTAGCAGTAAAAATGTACTTAATCAAGCATCATATTGCTGCATCAAGAATTAATGTTGATTTTTATGGCGAACAACACTTAATCTTACCTTGTAAAGATGATGCTACCTATGATACTGCTCAACAAATTGTCAATCGACGTTCAGATATTATTGTTACCAAGGCTAAGAATCCGAAATGGGTTCCATCAGGAAAAGAATTGGATATTGATCAAATATTAGATGATATTACCAATGGCCGACGTCCATTCAGGTATATTCCTGATGAACCTACTACAAAGGCTAATAATAATTTAAAAGCAGAGAGACAGTTATTGCGTGAAGAAAAAGCAAGAGCAAGGGCAGAGCATTTAGCTGAATTAAGAGAACAAAAACGTTTGAAACAACAACAAGAAGCTGAAGCTGCTCGTTTAAGGCGTGAAGAGAAAGCTAGAGCTGCGGCTGAGCGTAGGGCAAGATTACAAGCTGAAAAAGAGGCACGTAAGGCAGCTGCCAAAGAAAAAAATGCCCAAAAGAATGCTGCAGCAAATAATCCATATGTGTCAAAACCAGTTACATCGAACAATAATAATAATGTTGTTAATCAAGCCCTACCGGCACATTTGGAAAATGAACTGAAACAAAAAGACAGAAAGATAGCAACCCTTGATTCTATTTCTGAAATTAAGAGCAGACTATTATTAACAGCTATCAATCATCGTTCAATTAATCAGGTATTTACAGTTTATACCACATCAGATTCTGTGCACGTTGATTTATATGATAATGGTACTTATGACCACGATAGTGTATCTGTAATTTATAATTCAGAAATTATTGTGTACAAACAAGAGTTAAAAACCGATAAAGCCATTAGCTTCAAAGTGCCGGTTGAGCCTAATGAAAAACGCAATGAAATGATATTCTTTGCAGAGAATTTGGGAGAAATACCGCCAAACTCAGCATTAATGGTTATTACTGATGATACCGGCAAACGTACAGAGGTAAGCATTTCAAATGATTTAATGCACAATACCATTATATACTTTGTAAAACTGAAGAAGCAGTAATTACTAACCGCATTCAGTTCCAACGGTTACAAATTGCCCCTTTTAATGAAAATTGAAAGGGGCTTTTTATTTTTATTCATCGGAATTTTCCATACATATCATATGGCCATTTATTCAAAGAAAATTAGCCTTAAGAAATAACAATGCGTAATTTATTTGTGTTGATGTAAAATACCATTCAGTGTAAATTCCCATTCATTTATGTTCATATTTGAATGCTATGATTATTGAATGATGCAGATTTTTTTGTTAGAACTATGATATAATATTCTTGAAAAAATAATGTTATGGTCCTGTTGCAAATACTCTTGCTTTTTTGTGATTATGTATTTATGAAATTGTTCTTGATATCAAAATTTTCTTAGATTTCGTACTCATAAAAATAATCCAGGCAATACCTATAATAATAATGGAACCTATCATTACACCATGCCAGGCACCCAGTTTCCATAAATACAAACCAATGGCCGAACCCAAAGTTGTACCTACAAAACTCATGCTCATAAAAACGGTATTCAAACGATTACGGGCTTCAGGCAAAAGTGCATAAACACGGGTTTGATTGGTAACATGAACTGATTGTTGGGCTATATCAATGAAAATGGTACCCAATATCATAAACCATAAACTATCTCTTCCTAAATACAGTACTGTTATACTTATTAAAAATAAAGATAAGCCCATTTTAATGGTTTTTCTGGGTGAACCTTTATCGCCTAATTTACCAACAAAAGGGGCAGTAATGGCACCGGCAGCCCCTGCAATTCCAAATAAACCAATTTGATGAGATGCATAATGAAAGGGTGCATTTGATAAATGTAAAACCATGGTTGTCCAAAAACTGCCAAATACTGCAAAACAACACATATTGATGGCAGTAGCTTCTCTTAAAACAGGTTGTGTTTTAATTAATTGAATTAAAGAATGCATTAATTGTCCGTAATGACCGGGAAATGAAACATAATTTTTGGGAAATCGTTTTTGCATGAAAATGGCCAAAAATGAACATAAAATGGCGGCTATCCAAAACATGCTCCGCCAGCCCATCCATTCAGCCACTGCACCGCTTAATGTACGCGAAAGTAAAATACCCACTAAAAGTCCGCTCATTACAGTACCAACAACCTTACCTCGTTGGTTGGGATCGGAAAGGGTTGCTGCCAATGGTAAAATTAATTGAGGTACAATGGAACCAACCCCTACAAAAAAGCAACTGATTTGTAATGCAACAAAACTTTGAGCCGTTGCTACACCAATTAAAGCAATAATGGCTAAAAGGGTAGTAGCTATAATTTGTTTTCTGCGTTCAATCATATCGCCGAGTGGAACCAAAATCAATAAACCCGCGGCATATCCGGCTTGTGTAAGGTAAGTAGTGCTTCCGGCTATATTTTCAGGAACATTAAATGTGTGGGATATTAATACAATTAATGGTTGAATATAATAAATGTTGGCTACAATTAAACCGGTGCAGATGGCCATTAAAATCACATCTTTCTTTTGTAAATGCATGGCGCAAAATTGTACATAATTACAATAATCGAAAAATTTTAATTTTTAATATATTCAACGAATGTTAAATGCATTTAGTACTATTTAATGAGATTGTAAAACAAATGTTAGTTTTCTGAAAATTTTATTAAATTACAATGTTGCTTAACTAATTATTAAACCAAAACTACATTTATGCAGATGAAAAAACGAGTGCAGCTATTCTGTTGGCTGCTACTGTTATTGCCGGCTTTGGCAATAGCTCAACAAAAAAACATTTCCGGAAAAGTTACTGACCAAAATGGGAACCCTGTTGCCGGGGCTAACATTTCTGTAAAAGGCACACAAACAGGTACATTAAGTGATGCTGAAGGGCATTTTTCATTAAAGGCTTCTGTTGGCTCTACCATTGAAATAAGTTTTACAGGATATAGAACTCAAAGTTTTAAAATTACCAATGAAACAACCTCATTTAATGTGGCTTTAAAAGAAGATTATGCTCGATTAGATGAGGTTGTGGTAACAGGTTTGGCCACAACTGTAAAACGCAGTAATGCTGCTAATGCAGTTGCAGTAATTGGTGCGCGTGAATTAGCCGGTACTGCACCTGCACAAACTTTTGATGCGGCTTTAAATGGTAAAGTGGTGGGAGCTAATATTGTTTCCAATTCCGGTGCACCCGGCGGCGGAACTTCTATAAAGTTAAGAGGTGTAACAACCATTTTCGGCAATTCGCAACCGTTATTTGTAGTAGATGGAGTTATTGTAAACAACTCAGCAACATCAGCAGGTTTAAATGCAGTAACTGCAGCAGCAGCGGCAGGTAATTCTTCTAATCAGGACAATGCATCGAATAGAATTGCCGATTTAAATCCGGAAGATATTCAAAGTGTTGAAGTACTAAAAGGCGCATCAGCAGCCAGTATTTATGGTGCACAAGCAGCAGCAGGTGTTGTAATTATTACAACTAAAAGAGGTAAAGCAGGTAAAACCAGATTTAATTTTTCACAAGATGTGGGTTTTAACTCTATTATCAGATATTTGGGACAACGCCCTTTAACTGATGCTATCGTTCAATCACAAGGTTGGGATGTTGCAGCTTATGATTCTGCAAAAGCTGCAGGAAAATTATACGATTATGAAAAAGTAATGTATGGACAAAAAGGATTGATTCGTGATTCCCGTTTATCCATTAGTGGTGGCAATGATAAAACAACTTTTTATTTAGCAGGCGGATTGCGTAAAGAAGATGGCATTATTAAACGTACAGGCTATGCCAACAATTCATTACGTGTGAACATTGATCATCGTATTAATGATAAAATAAAACTAAGCTATAGTTCAACATTTATTAATTCTTCAGCCGACAGGGGATTAACGAATAACGATAACGCAGGGGTAACGTTCGGGGTAGCACTTTCATCTACACCTTCATTTGCACAATTATTTCCCGATGCAAATGGTAATTACCCCAACAACCCTTATGCTGCATCTAACCCATTACAAACACGCGATTTAATGACAAATAATGAATTAACCAATCGTTATATTGGCGGTGTTAATTTGGATGCCATTATTCAACAGTCAAACAAAATGACTACTCGCATCATAGCAAGAGGTGGATTAGATTACTACAACTTAAAAACAACAGCTGTATTTCCCTCTATTTTACAATTTGAAGTGAATACCACAAAAGGACATAGTATTCAGGGTATGACCAATAATGTAAATACAAACTGGGCAGGATTTTTAGTAAACTCTTATAAACCGGCAGATGATTTATCTTTTATTACTACTGCAGGTTTAACCCACGAATATGGTAAATACGATAACATTTTAAATGTTGCTACACAGTTAATCGGTATTCAAACCAATCTTGATCAGGCTGGCGCTATCAACGTTTCACAGTTTAGAACACAATATAAAAATGATGGTGTTTTTGTGCAGGAAGAATTTGCGTTCAAAAACTATTTAAACATTACAGCAGGTTTACGTTTTGATCAATCAACCAATAATGGTGACTATAAAAAATACTTTACTTATCCAAAAGCAAATGTGGCATGGAATTTATCAAAAATGAATTTTTGGAAAAGTAAAACCATTAACGATTTAAAATTAAGGGTTGCTTATGGTGAGTCAAGCAATTTCCCGGCTTATATTAGTCGGTTTACCCCACTAAATTCTTCTAATATTGGTGGTTATCCCGGTTCATTGGTTTCAAATACTTTGGGTGATGGAAGTATAGGTTCAGAAAGGCAAACTGAATTAGAAGCAGGGGTTGACATAAGTGTGTTAGAAGGGAAATTAAGCTTAGAAGCCACATTCTACAATAAAGTAGTAAAAGATTTATTAATGCAAGGACAAGTACCGGCTTCAACCGGTTTTGCTACAAAATATTTAAATGCCGGTAGTTTAAGAAACAGAGGTATTGAGTTAAGCTTGAAAGCAATACCATTTGAAGGAAAAAATTTCAGATGGACCTCAACTACAAACTTTTGGTTGAATCGTTCTTTGATTACACAATTGAATATTCCTGCATTCCCGTTAGGTGCATTTGGTACAACTTTGGGTACATATTTTATTCAACAAGGTGCTTCAGCAACTCAAATAGTAGGTTTAAATGGCAATGGTGGTATTGGGAAATTAGGCGATGCTGAACCCACTTTCCAAATGAACTTTTTAAACGATTTCACAATTCACAAAAATTGGTCTTTGCGCTTCTTAATTCACTGGAAACAGGGTGGTGATGTTATTAATTTAACACAGCTGTTAACGGATTTAGGCGGCACCAGTCCCGACTTTGATGTGATGCAAAGTAATGGTAAAACAGCTGGAGAAAATAGAATTGCTGCATTAGGCGTTTCTTCAAAACCTTTTGTGCAAAATGCCAGCTTTGTTAAATTCAGGGAAATTGGTTTGTATTATACTGTTCCTTATCGCATTAAAAATATTGAACGCATACAATTGGGTGTATCAGCCAATAATTTGTTTGTAATAACACCTTATGTTGGTTACGATCCTGAGGTATCAAACTTTGGTGTTGGTTTTTCTTCAGGTGTTGATGTTACTCCTTTCCCAACTTCAAAACGTGTTCAATTTCATGTTGCTATATCATTTTAAAAATAAAATTATTAATATATGAAAAATTTTAAATTCTCAGTATTGCTAATTAGCATCAGTTTGCTAATGAATACTGCATGTAAGAAAGAACCTATACCATATTTGAATGGTCCTACATCACAACAAATAACAAGTGATCCTACCATTAGTGAATTGAATAATTTGGTTACCGGAACAGAATCGGGTATGCGCAATAATATTGCAATATATTTAGATGTTGTAAGTATGATTGGGCGTGAAGGCTACAGATTTTCCGGTTCTGAACCTCGATACACATCTGATTTGTTGGGTGCCGGTAATGCAGTGCTAGATAATAATACATTTTATCTTACTAATCCTTGGGGGTCAAGGTATAATACCATTCGTAACGCTTACATTCTAATTCAAGCTGCTACCAATTCAACTTATATAACAGATGCTCAGCGCAAAGCATATACCGGTTTTGCCAAAACAATTATTGCTTATCAACTTTTATTGAATTTGAATTTAACTTATGAAAATGGTATAAGGGTTGATGTGGCAGATTATAATAAATTGGGACCTATTGTTGGATTAAGTGATGCACTTACCGCCATTAGTAATTTATTGAATCAGGGGCAGGCAGACCTAACCGGTAGCGATGTTATATTTAATTTATCATCAGGCTTTTCCGGTTTTAATACTGCAAGTGGTTTAATTCAATTTAATCGGGCTTTGGCTGCAAGGGTAGATGTGTATCAACAAAACTGGACAGCTGCCTTAACAGACTTAAATGCCTCCTTCTTTAATTTAAATGGTAATTTTTATACTGGGGTGAATCATGTATTTTCAACAGCATCGGGCGATCAATTAAATCCTTTGTATTTGCCATTGAATAATACAGGTGAAAATCGTTTGGCACAGCCTTCATATGTAACAGATATGGAACCTGGCGATGACAGAATAAATAAAGTTGCTTTACGTAATACTCCCGCTACACAAAGTGGTTTAACCAGTAACTATGATGTGGCAATTTTCAAAACAAATACGGATCCGGTGTCCATTATTAGGAATGAAGAATTGATATTAATTTATGTAGAAGCAAAAATTCAAACCAATGCTTTAACTGATGCTCAAACTGCCATTAATATCATTCGCAATGGCCACAATTTGCCTAATTACAGTGGGCCTCTTACTCAATCAGCTTTGATTACTGAAATGCTGAAACAAAGAAGATTTTCTTTGTTTTATGAGGGGCATCGGTGGGTAGATGTGCGTAGGTATAATTTACTAAGTACTTTGCCTTTAGATAGACCTACCGATCATATTTGGAAACAATTCCCGCTACCCTTTTCGGAAAGTAACTAACACGTAAGGTACTTTTTTTAATTTAAGTGCGACTGTAATGCTTTTTGCAAAACAGTCGCATTTTTTTATTTGCCGAATTTCTTTTTTAAAACCGAAAGTGCATCTTCAACACTCATGTTACTTAAATCAGAGTCAGTTTTTTTATGAGATGGTTTTGTTTTTTTTACTGTTTCACCTGTTGCTGCTGCTTGTTTAATAGAAAGTGCAATGCGTTTTCTAACTACATCAACTTCCAGAACTTTAACTTTTACCTTTTCGTTTAATTTTAATACCTCTGAAGGGTCGGTTATATAACGATTGGCAATTTCGCTAATATGTACTAAACCATCCTGCTTTACACCAATGTCTACAAATGCACCAAAGCGTGTAATATTCGTAACAATTCCCGGTAAAATATCACCAGGCTTAACATCTTCTATACTGTATATACCTGCAAATTCAAATTGTTCAATTTCATTTCGAGGATCTAATCCGGGTTTTTTCAATTCATTCAAAATATCTTGAATGGTCAATGTTCCAATTGTTTCCGATACGTATTTTTCAGGTTTTACTTTATTTAATAAAGTTTCGTTGCCAATCAGTTGTTGCACATTGGTTTGTAAATCGTTGGCAATGGCTTCAGCAATATGGTATGCTTCGGGATGCACTGCACTGGCATCTAAAGGGTTATCCCCGTCTTTAATACGTAAAAAACCGGCACATTGCTCAAAGGTTTTTTGTCCTAAGCGGGGAACATTTAAAATTTGTTTTCTATTGGTAAACTTTCCTATACTATTTCTGTATTCAATAATTTGTGCGGCTAATGTAGGCCCGATTCCACTTACATAACTTAATAAATGTTTACTCGCAGTATTAATATTTACACCAACAGCATTCACACAATTAACTACTGTTTGATCTAATTTCTCTTTTAGGCGAAACTGATTTACATCGTGTTGATATTGACCAACACCAATACTTTTTGGGTCAATTTTTACTAATTCTGCCAATGGATCCATTAAACGTCTTCCAATACTAACGGAACCTCTTACTGTTACATCATAATCGCCAAATTCTTCTCTGGCAATTTCAGAAGCAGAATATACTGATGCACCGTCTTCATTTACTAAAAATACAGGCAATCCTGTATTTAATGATTTTATGAATTGCTCCGTTTCTCGCCCTGCGGTACCATCGCCAATAGCAAAAGCAGCTATTTTAAATTTGTCAATTAAATGTAAAATAACGGCACTGCTTTGCTGTAGTTTGTTGCTTTCATGAACATAAATTAAATCATGATGCAGTAATGCACCTGTTTCATCAAGACACACTACTTTACAACCGGTTCTGTATCCGGGGTCAATGGCTAAAATTCTTTTACTGCCTAATGGTGCACTTAATAATAATTGCTTTAAATTTTCTGCAAAAACTTGAATAGCTTCTTCATCAGCTTTTTGTTTTAATGCAGAACGCAATTCTGTTTCTAAGCTTGGTTGTAAAAGTCTTTTATATGCATCTTTAATGGCCTTTTTTACTTGTTCAACAGCAGCATTGCCATAATTGGTAATAAATTGTTCTTCAATAATTGCTATAGCCTCTTCTTCATTTGGTGCAATACTAATTTTTAAAAAACCTTCTAAAAACCCTCTTAAAATAGCCAAAATTCTATGAGAGGGAATGGTGGTTACCGACTCTTGAAAATCAAAGTAATCTTTAAACTTAATACCTTCTGTTTCCTTGCCTGTTAATACTTTACTTTGAAACAAAGCTTTTTGCTCAAACAAGTGCCGAAGTTTGGCACGTATGCCGGCATCTTCATTTATACTTTCTGCAATAATATCTCTTGCGCCTTGTAATGCACTGGCAGCATCAACTACAGATTCATTAATAAAATTTTGTGCTAAAGCTTCTACATCAATATTTTGTTGTTCTAAAATTTGAAGTGCCAAGGGTTCAAGACCATTTTCTTTTGCTGTTTGAGCTTTGGTTTTACGTTTTGGTTTGTATGGTAGGTAAATATCTTCCAATGTTGCAACGGTAGTGGCTTTGTTTAATTGCTCTTGCAGTGCTTCCGTCATTTTACCCTGCTCGGTTATACTTTTTTCAATGCTTGCTTTTAGTTGAAAAAATTGTTGCAAACGTTTATACTCATCTTGAATTTTTTCTATTTGCACCTCATCTAAACCTCCGGTTTTATCTTTTCTGTATCGGGCAATGAAGGGTATCGTTGCCCCTTCATTTAAAAGGGTAATAACGGAATTAATTTGGTTTATGCTTATTTGTACATTAGCAGCTACTAATGCATTGATATTTTCTGGTAACATACACAAAATATTTAATAAAATATTTGAATTCGGGCAGCGAATATAATTGCTGACAGTTAAAAAAAAATTTTTAAAATAGCATTAGATTATTTAATGCCTAATTGTTGAAGTAAATAACCTGTTCGGGATAATTGCGGATATATTGTTGAATAAGGTGTTTAATAACATCGTTTTCAGGGTAAGGTGTTAATGCGTTTTTAAGCATTTCAACTGTTAATGCAGTTTGTTCAGGTTCATTTTGCAATGTACCCATACCCGTAAACATGCCTTTTTCAATTAAAATATAATGTGAACCATCTTTTATGGAACATGTAATTGCTTGGGCTTCTAACGATTGGATGGCCTTCTTTACTCTTGCGTTGTATTCGAATGTATCAGGTAAAGGATAATCCGGTTCGTTTTTATCTAAAAAACATAAGTAAGGAATCAGTTCGAATTCATGAATTAGGTTCCACAAGCAATTATTCGCTTCGGTTATATAACTAAATGCTGCTAAGGGATTTAGTTGTTTCTTCCATTTGTCAATAGCCAGGCGTTCATAGCCTTTGTTATCGATGAAATGATATAAGCCAAACTTTTGTTCTTTAAATTTTTGGCTTTTATTATACTTCGGCCACCTTTTTTTTATTTCAATACTCTCCAATATTGCAGCAGTAAATTCGCTGCTGCAAACATTAAACTCAATGGCATAAACCTCTCGTAAAAAAGCTTGTTTTTGTGCGGTGGTTTTATTGTTAGCAAAATGTTGCGTTACCCTTTTTTTTAAATTTTTGGCTTTGCCAACGTATATAATTTTTTTTTGCTGGTTATAAAAATAATATACACCTGGTTTTTCCGGTATATTAATAAATTGTTCTTCAGGAATGTGAGGTGGTAAATAGGTAGCAATTGATCTGCCTTTCATCATTTTTTGTAAGTTACCGCTTTTATCGTTTTGTATTAACAGCTTGAATAATTCGGTAGTAGCTAAAGCATCGCCCGATGCCCGATGTTGCTGGCTATGATTAATTTGAAGGGTTTTACAAATACTTCCTAAACCATATTTGGGTAATCCGGGAAAAATTTTTCTCGATAAACGAATGGTGCACAGCTTTTGTGTATTTAATTCAATTCCACAGGCATTTAAATGTTGTTTTACAAAAGCATAATCAAAATTTACGTTGTGTGCTACGAAAATGCGATCTTTCAATAAATGATATATATGTGGCGCAACAGCCGAAAATAGGGGTGCGTTGGCTACCATTGCATTGGTTATGCCGGTAAGTGTTTGCACAAAGGGCTGAATGGGCATTTGCGGATTAATCAAAGTTTCGTAAACTCCTTCAATTTTTTTGCCATCAAATAACACAATAGCTATTTCAGTAATGCCACCATTGTGTGCATGCCCTCCGGTAGTTTCAATATCAACAATTGCAAACATGTGAGGGTGAAATTACAATTTTTTAAACTTCGCATCAAATTCCGTTCAATTACTAACAGATGGCCGTTGCAATTCCTTACTTTTGCAGCATTTCAATGTAACTAATTTATGTCTGAATTAAGTAAAAATTTTATTCCTACCGAAATTGAAAACAAATGGTATCAACATTGGTTGCAAAAAGGGTACTTTAACAGTGTACCCGATAAACGTGAGCCATATACCATAGTAATGCCTCCACCAAATGTTACAGGAGTGTTACATATGGGGCATTGTTTAAATAATACCATTCAGGATATTTTAATACGCAGAGCGCGAATGCAGGGCAAAAATGCCTGTTGGGTTCCGGGTACAGACCATGCTTCTATTGCCACAGAAGCAAAGGTGGTGGCCATGCTTCGGGAAAAAGGTATTGCTAAATCATCTTTATCTCGTGAAAAATTTTTAGAATACGCTTGGGAATGGAAAGAAAAATATGGAGGTATAATTTTAGAGCAACTAAAAAAACTGGGTTGCAGTGTTGATTGGAATAGAACCAGTTTTACAATGGACGATGATTATTATCAATCCGTAATACTAGTTTTTATTGATTTGTATAAAAAAGGGTATATCTATCGTGGTCAAAGAATGATACATTGGGATGTAAAAGCTAAAACTGCATTGAGTGATGAAGAAGTAATTAGAAAAGAAACACACCAAAAATTATACTACATCCGCTACGCTATTAATAATGGCGCAGCAACAAACGAATATATTACTATTGCAACAGTAAGGCCTGAAACTATTATGGGCGATGTTGCAATTTGCGTACATCCGAATGATGAGCGTTATAAGCATTTACACGGTAAAACAGTTTTTGTTCCTTTAATTCATAGAGAAATACCCATTATTACTGATGAGTATGTAGCAATGGATTTTGGAACCGGTGCTTTAAAAATTACCCCTGCACACGATGCTAACGACTATGCCTTGGGTATAAAACATAATTTACCTGTTATTGATATTTTGAATGATGATGGTACATTAAATGAACTAGCGCAAATAGGGGTGGGCTTAGATCGTTTTGAAGCCAGAAAATTATTAGTAGAAAAATTAACAGAAGCTAACCATATTGTAAAAGTTGAAGATTATACCAGTGAAGTTGGATATTCAGAAAGAACAGATGCTGTTGTTGAACCGCGTTTAAGTTTGCAATGGTGGGTAAAGATGAAAGAACTTGCTGTACCTGCATTGCAGGCAGTAATGGAGAATGATATTGCTTTCCATCCGGCAAAGTTTAAAAACTTATACAACCATTGGATGAGTAATATTAAGGATTGGTGTATTAGCCGGCAATTATGGTGGGGGCATCGCATTCCTGCATGGTATGATGCTTCGGGAAATTATGCTGTTGCAGCTACTGCTGAAGAGGCATTAATTGAATTGCAAAAAAATAATCCCCAATTAACCTTACAGCAAATTCATCAAGATGAAGATTGTTTAGATACCTGGTTTTCTTCTTGGTTATGGCCTTTTGAAGTTTTTAAGGGATTAAGCCAACCGAATAATGCTGACGTTCAATATTATTACCCAACCAATACATTGGTAACTGCGCCTGAAATCATTTTCTTTTGGGTAGCACGAATGATAATGGCCGGTTATGAATTTATGAATCAACTGCCATTTAAAAACGTATATTTTACGGGTATTGTACGTGATAAATTGGGGAGAAAGATGAGTAAAAGCCTGGGAAATTCACCCGATTTATTAGCATTAATTGATACTTATGGAGCCGATGCCGTTAGGTTTGGAATTATGATTGCTTCACCTGCTGGTAATGATATTTTGTTTGATGAAGCCAGTTTGGAACAAGGTAGAAATTTTAACAATAAAATTTGGAATGCCCTTAAACTAGTGAAGTTGTGGGAAGTAAGGATTACCGATAATGAAATAAATACCAACGATACCACATTTGCGCTGCAATGGTTTGAAAACAGATTAGCACAAGTGCAGCAAGAAGTGGAATATTTAATGCAACAGTTTAAACTCAGTGAGGCATTAAAAGTTATTTACTCTTTAATATGGGATGATTTTTGCAGTTGGTATTTAGAATGGGTTAAGCCCGGATTTGAACAGCCCATCTCTAAAAAAGTATACACAAAAACAGTTGAATATTTTGATGCATTATTACAATTGTTGCACCCTTACATGCCTTTTATTACTGAAGAAATTTATCATCAGTTAGCTAACAGAAATAGCGACCTGTGTGTAAAACTAATGTTACCCATCTTACAACACAATCAAAAAGTTTTGGAAGAGGGTGAATTGTTGAAGCAAGTAATAACTGCTATTCGCGAGGCAAGAGTAAAAAATAATATTAAGCCTAAAGATGCCATAGAACTATTTGTAGAAACAACCAACGCTCAAGTTTTTAGCAACATTCAATACCTTATCTCAAAGCAAGTAAATGCTTCTAGCTTTCAAATAGTAAATAATACTATTGCAAACAGCATTGTGGTAGCTGTTGAAACGCATAAACTATATATTGTATCAACTGTGGCTATTGATAATACTGCATTAAAAGAAAACTTGTTGAAAGACTTGGCTTATCAGAAGAATTTTTTGCAAAGTGTTGAGAAGAAATTGAATAATGAAAAATTCGTACAAAACGCTTCGCCTGCTGTAGTTGCAATGGAACAAAAGAAAAAAGCCGATGCCTTAGCCCGTATTCAAACAATTGAAGAATCGTTGAAATCATTACAGTAAATGCAACAAAGTAAAGCGGCATGAAAAAATTATTTTTTTTATTTCTGTTATTAGGAACACTGCATAGCAGTTATGCTCAAAATGTTGATATTGATTTGTTAACAAGGCTTAATCCTAATCAACCCAATAGCATTGTGTGGAGAGGGGCAACAAGTTCTGCTTATCCATTAAGTGTAGGCGTTCCTGCAGGAATTTGGTTTTATGCCACCTTAAAAAATAATCAATCTTTACGGCAGCAAGCCTATGCGGTTGGTGGAAGTGTAATCATATCTGCAGCTTTGGCCGAAGCAGTAAAATTATCAGTAAACCGTCCAAGGCCTTATACCACGTACCCACAGTTAGTGCATCCTTATGATGCAAGTGAAGCCGGGTATTCCATGCCTTCAGGCCATGTTTCTTTGGCATTTGCTAATGCAACGGCTTTGGCATTGACGTTTAAAAAATGGTATGTTACCGTTCCTGCCTTTGCCTGGGCTACTGCAGTTGGTTATTCAAGATTGTATTTGGGTGAACATTATCCCAGTGATGTATTAACAGCTGCTATTATTGGTGCAGGAAGTGCTTATGCCGGAAGATGGCTTACTCAAAAATATTTTCAACGTAAAAAAGAGCACAAAAATAAAGGTGGTTTATGAGTGTGAAAATTCAACAAGCTACAACTGCTGATGTACCGATTATTCAGCAAATAGCATATAAAACCTGGCCCAACACCTATGGTGCTATTTTAAGCGAGGCTCAAATTAATTATATGCTTCAATTAATGTATAATACAAGTGAGCTGGAGCATCAAATTCAAAATGGTTACCAATATTTATTAGCGGTTAATGAAGATAAAACAATTGGTTTTGCAGCTTTTAATGAAATCAGTCCTCAAACGTTTAAACTTCAAAAATTATATGTTTTACCCGAAGCGCAGGGTACAGGTTTAGGAAAGCTTTTATTGAATCATATCATTCAAGAAATACAATCAAAAGGAGCAGTTGCTTTAATATTGAATGTAAATCGTCACAACAATGCTTTGTCTTTTTATGCTAAAATGGGTTTTCAAATAATTAGAGAAGAAGATAATGACATAGGTAACGGTTATTTTATGAATGATTATGTAATGCAGCGCTCATTTTAATAAAATATTTGCTTGAATTAAGAAAGAAGCGTATGCGTTTGCTTTACAATACCCATTACAAAAACACTTTGCACATGCCCTATATTTTCTGCTTCACTTAATTGATTGACATGAAAATCATAGTAATCTTCCATGTTTTTAACAGCCACTTTTAACATAAAATCAAACTCGCCTGAAATACTATAACATTCTTTTACTTCAGGCATTGCCTGTATGGCCTTAATAAATTTCAATCCGGCATTTTTGTTGTGTTGCTTTAATGAAACATAACAAATTACCCATAAACCTTTATTAATTTTTGCGGCATTTAACAATGTAACATATTGTTGAATAACACCGGTTTGTTCTAATTTTTTTATGCGTTCGTGTACGGGTGATGTACTTAAATGAACTTTGTCTGCAATTTCTTTAATGGTTAATCGGGCATTGGTTTCCAAAAGTCGTAAAATTTCTAAATCTACCGCATCTAATCCATTGGGTATTTCATAATCGGTAGATTGTCCTTTTTGCTTCGGCATAGTCTTTAGTTTTTAGCAAATTTTACTAAATAACGGCTATATTTCTTAAATATTTCCTGAAATTATTGGTTTAATTCGGAAATTTATGCTTCCAGGTTATCTTTGCAATCCTAAATAAAAAATTATGTCATCTACTACTTACGCTATTGATTTTAAATTACCCTATAAAGTGGCCGATATTAGCTTGGCTGATTGGGGTCGTAAAGAAATAAAATTAGCCGAAGCTGAAATGCCCGGCTTAATGGCTTTACGTGCCGAATATGGTGCTTCTCAACCTTTAAAAGGTGCACGTATTGCCGGATGTTTACACATGACTATTCAGACTGCTGTTTTAATTGAAACATTGGTTGCTTTAGGTGCTGAAGTAAAATGGAGTTCATGTAACATTTTTTCAACCCAAGACCATGCTGCTGCTGCAATTGCTGCTGCCGGTATTGGTGTGTTTGCATGGAAAGGTCAAACTGTTGAAGAGGCCGAATGGTGTATAGAACAAACTTTATTTTTTGGTAGCGCAGACAGACCTTTAAATATGATTTTGGATGATGGGGGTGATTTAACCAATATGGTATTCGATAAATATCCTGAATTGGTTAAAAATGTTCGTGGGTTATCGGAAGAAACTACAACAGGGGTTCATCGCTTATATGAAAGAATGGAAAAAGGAACTTTGCCTATTCCCGCCATTAATGTAAACGATTCAGTTACCAAATCAAAGTTCGACAACAAGTATGGCTGTAAAGAAAGTTTAGTAGATGCCATTCGTCGTGCTACCGATGTTATGATGGCAGGAAAAGTAGCAGTAGTTGGAGGTTATGGTGATGTGGGTAAAGGCTCTGCCGCTTCATTACGTGGTGCAGGTTGCCGTGTTATTGTTACTGAAGTTGACCCAATATGTGCATTACAAGCTGCAATGGACGGATATGAAGTAAAACCCATGATTGAAGCTGTTGAAGAAGCTGATATTATTGTTACCGCATCAGGTTGTCGCGATTTAATTACGGAACCCCATTTCCGTAAAATGAAAGATAAAGCTATTGTATGTAATATTGGCCATTTTGATATTGAAATTGATATGGCATGGTTAAATGCTAACTATGGACATACTAAAAACACCATTAAACCTCAAGTTGATTTATATACCATTGACAATAAAGATGTGATTGTGTTAGCGGAAGGTCGTTTGGTGAATTTAGGTTGTGCTACTGGTCACCCTTCATTTGTAATGAGTGCTTCATTTACCAATCAAACTTTAGCACAAATTGAACTTTGGAATAATGCTGATAAATATGAAAACAAAGTTTATGTGCTTCCTAAAGTATTAGATGAAAAAGTTGCTCGTTTACATTTAAGTAAAATAGGTGTTCGTTTAGATACCTTAACCGATGTTCAGGCTAAATATTTGGGTATTTCCAAAGAAGGGCCATTTAAAGCAGAAATGTATCGTTATTAATCATAATGATAATTCGTTCAAAAAAGCCTGATGTTTTTTACATCGGGCTTTTTTTGTTCCAATATTAAATTTTGCTAATTAGTAAAATTAACGTGTGATTTATCCACTCATTTTCTAACTTGCAATGGCAAAATAAAATGTATGGCAGGATTATTAGATTTTATAGGTAATACACCTTTGATTGAATTGAAACATATTTCAAAAAATAAAAATGTCCAAATTTTTGCTAAGTTAGAAGGCACTAATCCGGGTGGAAGTGTAAAAGATCGTGCTGCATACGGTATGATAAAAGGGGCATTAGAACGTGGTGAACTTAAACCTGGTATGAAATTAATTGAAGCTACCAGCGGCAATACCGGTATTGCATTGGCAATGATTGCTCGTTTGTTTAATGTTGATATAGAACTGGTAATGCCTGAAGATGCTACCCGCGAAAGGGTATTGACCATGCAGGCATATGGTGCAAAGGTTACACTTACACCCAAAGCACAATCAATGGAAGGAGCAATTGATTATGCAAATGCAAGGGTTGCAGAAGGGGGATATTTAATGCTCAATCAATTTGCTAATCCAGATAATTATAAAATGCACTATGCAACTACCGGCCCCGAAATTTGGCGTGATACTGCGGGTAAAGTAACGCATTTTGTTTCATCAATGGGTACTACAGGTACCATTATGGGTGTATCACGATATTTAAAAGAACAAAATCCTTCAGTTCAAATCATTGGCTGTCAGCCCACGGAAGGTTCCAAAATTCCGGGTATTCGCAAATGGCAAGAAGCTTATTTACCCAAAATTTTTGATAGAAATAGAGTAGATGCTTTAATAGATGTTTCAGAGCAAAATGCACGTACAATGACCAAACGTTTAGCTCGTGAGGAAGCTGTTTTTGCCGGAATGAGCAGTGGCGGTGCTGTATATGCTGCCGAACAACTTTCCGCTCAATTAGATAAAGGATTAATTGTATGTATTATTTGCGACAGAGGTGACAGATATTTATCAAGCGATTTATTTGATTAAGTTAATTGAATTATTTACTTAACAAAATACTTGTTTAATAGCCCCATGTTTTCATAATGGCTAAATTTTCTTTTGCACAATCAAGTGGCGCTTTTCCTTGGTATGACTCTTGTTCAATAATGAACAAATGAGTGCCGCCTTTATCTTTTCCATAATCAATGGCTTCCTTCACCGGCACAACACCATTATTTAATAAGCTGCTTTCATAATGTTCATTTCCACCTGAAGAAAGAATTTCATTTTTAACATGCATAGAAGCAAACCTGCCCTGATATTTATTTAAAATAGGCATAACAGTAGCATTGCCATTATATAAGTTGCCAATGTCTAATTGTTGTGTAACTAAAGCGGGATCTGTATTTTGAAGAATAACATCATAAATGGTGGTGCCGGGTGTTATTTCTTTAAACTCAAAATCATGGTTATGATAACCATACTTTAAACCCCAGCGTTTGCATAGTTGCCCGCATTTATTAAATACTTCCATATAATTTTTTAGCTGATCTATATTTGTTCGCATGGAATCGTCTAACCAAGGGCTAATAACATATTGTTGCCCAACAATGGCAGCATCTTCAATGGTGTGTTTCCATTCTTTAGTAAAATCTTTTTTTGCAGCATCCCAATGTTCGGGTTTTAAAACTGTGTGGCCGCTGGGCATATTCATACCCAAATTGCTTAGTATTTTTTTAAAGGCTTTAGCAGAATAACCATAAAATTTCCTGTCAACATAATTGGCATGTTCTACCTGTGTATAGCCCATTGATGCTAATTGTTGCAAGGTTTGTAAAGGATTTGCCTTCATGTCATCACGTACTGAATAAAGTTGAATACCGGTTACAATTTTATTTGTATTCCCCAAAGCACTTACATATTTTGGTAATATCATTGTTCCTAATGCAGCCATTGAACTGCTTACTAAAAAATTTCTTCTGCTAATAGTCATAAGCCAAAGTTTTATTAAATACCGAATGTTCTAAAATTATGCCTTTTTTTTTAACTATCCACATATTAACTTTAGCAGTAGTTACAAATTGGAATGAAATATATTTACATGTTCTTATAAGTTGCTTAATAAATTAATACTTTTTTATTTATGAAATTAATGAAACACCTGCTAAATGGCTGCTTTATTACCGGCAGTTTATTATTGTTTTCTTGTAATAATGGGAAAAAGCCTGTTCAAAATTCCGATTCAACTGCCGGCAAAACAGTTGTTAATACACTGGTTCCTGGTACACCAATTAAATATGACAGTTCCAAAAGATATATTTTTTTAACATGGGATGATTCGCCACAACCGCCGGGTACACAAAATTGTGCGCAAACATTCCGTAATCAAGGTGTAAAGGCTACATTTTTTGCTGTTGCCGCACACTATGATATTGATCCTTTGCGCAAAAGAATTTTAGATAGTTTAAAGAAATCATATCCACAATTTTTAGTGGCCAATCATAGTTATACACATGCATTTCGCGATAATTATAATTTTTATTACACGCATGTTGATAGTGCAGTAAATGATATTTTGAAGGCACAACAGGATATGCAAATTCCTTTAAAAATTGTTCGCCTTCCCGGCAGAAATACATGGGCGGGAAATGGAGAATTTCGCGGGCCTAAAACAAGCGAAAAAGTAGCCAAAAAGTTAGATTCTTTAGGATATAAAATTATTGGATGGGATGTAGAATGGCAATTTGTTAAAGGTAATATTCCTAAGCAAAGTGCTACTGAGTTGGCTAAGGAAGTGAATAATAAATTCGATATTGGTTATACCAATCAACCCAATATGATGGTTATTTTGGCACATGACAGAATGTTTGCAAAACCGCAATATGTTGATTCACTTAATGCATTTATTCAATTATTAAAACAAGATCCTCGAAATGTTTTTGAAACCATTGACCACTATCCAATTGTTCAACAAAAATAAAATATATGAAAAAAGCTATTTTTTTGATGGGATTACTTTGTCTATCATTTATAGCCTTTCAGGCATGTGCACAAGACAAAAGTAAGCGTCCCAGTCCGCCCGCTTCAGCTTCCGTTACAACCCACAATGGCGTAACCATTACTATTGATTATAGTCAACCTGCCATTAAGGGACGAACCCTTGGTAAAGATATTGCTCCTTACGGACAAGTATGGCGCACCGGTGCTAATGAAGCAACTGTATTTCAAATTAATAAAGATGTTTCGATTGATGGTAAAACACTTAAGGCCGGTAAGTATAGCTTATACAGTATTCCAGGTAAAGATGAATGGACTTTTATTCTTAATAAAACCTGGAATCAATGGGGAACTGAGTATAATCAAAAAGATGATGTTATGCGTTTTACTGCTAAACCATTAAAGCATGCTTTTACGGAAAGAATGACTTTCACTATTGCACCCTCAGGTGAAGTTAGTTTATTATGGGGCGATGTAAGTGTAGGCTTCATGGTAAAATAATATTTTTTAAATACCTCATTTAACTCCGAAATATTATTTCGGAGTTTTTTTATTTGTTAAGCGTTTAAATTTTACTCATGTCTAAATTTTTCAAACTTTATTATTTGTCTTAACTTTCAAATGGTTATATTGCCTGGCTAAAAATCACCAAAATCTGTCAATGCGGCTTACTCAATATAATATAATAAGCCCCTTTATTCTATGTGTGTGCATTTGGTTATGTAGCTGTAATTTTTGTTTAGCACAAGAAAAAAAATCGCAGTTAGATACTACTTTACAATTTTTAACACCTCATAAAGGGCTTTTTGAAAAATTGGTAAAAAGTATTGTGAATAGCACACCGCCGCCTGAAGATACCGCCATTGTAACCATTAATAACATTACACCATTTGCTTTATACAATGGTGCAATTATACGAAGCATACATTTTGTTGATGTTCGATTTGGGGAATCCGTAAATGATACAGCCCTGAAAAAGAAAAATTTATTTGATGAAATAGGTAACTCTATCCATTTAAAAACAAGAAAATCATTCATAGCCCAAAATTTATTTTTTAAGAAAGGGCAACCCATGTCACCTTACTTGGTAGCCGACAATGAACGTTATTTACGCGATCAGCCCTATTTGCAGGATGCCCGAATTATTATTACCGGTAATTCACCCGATTATGACTCTGTTGATTTAACTGTTTTTTATAAAGATGTCTTCCCTATAAGTGGTTCCGGTGATGGTGGAAATGGACAAAGTATTTATGCCGAGGTTCAAGATGAAAACTTTTTAGGGAATGGACAAAGGGTTAAAATTGAAAATTTATATGATTTAACTCGTAGAACACGTTATGCTTTTGGTGCAGAGTATTTGCGAAGAAATATTGCCGGTACGTTTGCCAATTTTACAGTTGGTTATCAAGGCAATGCGCCCGCATTTAATAGCGGTAGAAGAGAAGAAACACAAGTTTATACTTCATTAGATTTACCGCTTGTTAGTCCTTATGCATTGTGGACAGGTTCATTAAATGCATCTTTACATTATACCACCAATCAGTATGTAAGCGATTCATTGTATAATCAAATGTTTAAGTATAGGTATGCTTCATATGACATGTGGGCAGGTTACAACGTTTCTGCAAGACGTTTATTACATGAAACAAATTCAAGAAAACCTAAAGATTTTGTTGCACTTCGATTGGTAAAAAACGATTTTTTGGAAATTCCGAATTTATATGAAACGCAATATAATTTTCAATATGCCAATTTAGTAAGTGTTTTAGGCGCATTTACCAGGTTTAAACAAGATTATTACAGAACCAATTTCATTTACGGTTTTGGTAGAAACGAAGATATTCCTGCCGGTTATAATCTATCGGCTTTGTTTGGTTGGACAAACAAGCAGGGTTATACACGCCCATATGCAGGGGTTGATTTGCAGAAATATGTAGTTACACCCAAGCAGGCATTTTTTAATTATGAACTAAAATTTGGTGGATATTTTAATAATGGAAGTTTTCAAGACATTAGTTTCTTAGCAAGCTTAGAGTCATTCTCACGCCTTCGCAGGTTGGGCAATAGCCGATGGTTGGTACGTCATTTTATTAATGGAAGTTTTACTCAGCAAATCAATACTTTTTTAAATGAACCGTTAAGGGTAAATAGCCAATTTGGTATTCCTTCATTCAACAATATAATTGGGTATAATGGTTCTAGTAGAGTAACTGGTAGTTGTGAATCGGTTTTTTATAATACTTGGAAGTTTTTTGGGTTTAGCTTTGCACCTTTTGCATTTGGAAATATTTCTTACTTAAAACCAATTGGCGAAGGATTTAGTTATGGTGATGTTTATACGGCTTGGGGTGGTGGAGTAAGAACAAGAAATGAAAACTTAGTTTTTGGAACAATAGAATTGAGGATTCAATATTTCCCAAGAACAACAATAGGAATGTCACCTTGGAATATTGGTGTTCAATCAAACTTACAATTTAAATACAATAGCCAATACATAAAAAAACCTGATTTTGTTACAGTAAATTAATCGTTATGATCATTGACTATCTTCATAATCTAAATCATTATAAGTTTTCAACACCATTGCTTAAAGCCTTCGAATTTTTACAAAATAATGATTTACAGAATTTATCTGAAGGGAAACATGAAATAGAAGGCTCAAAAATTTTTGCACTTATCAATAGTTATGAAACAGTTGAGCCTGAGAAAGAAAATATGGAATCGCACTTAATATACACTGATGTGCATTATGTGATAAAAGGTAATGAACAAATAGGGCATGGATTTCTTCAGGCAATGCCCAAGCAAAAACATATTGATATTAATAATGATTGCATTATTTATGATGCACAACCTTCATTTTATTCAACTTTAATGGAGGGAATGTTTGCTGTATTTTTTCCGCACGATGTACATATGCCCGGTATTTTTTTGCAGAAAAAATGTTTGGTGAAAAAAGTAGTTATTAAAGTTGCTTTATAAAAAAGCAACCAATTAATTGTTGAATTGTAATATTTGCAGTTAATTATTCAGCACTATGGTACAAGCCTATAATTTTTTAGCCAGCTGGCAACTATTCCCCGAAAAATGTAATTATGAATTTGGAATAGTTCCCAAAAGTGGCCATTATAAAATTGAATCAATAAATAATGGGAAAGCTTTGCAAATAAGCATGAACTGGATTACGCATGAAAATGATGCTTATTATGCACAATTTTCAGTAATTCCCGATGGAAGTAAACAACCATGTGACTACCAAGAATTAGCCGATACCATACAAGCCGAAATACCTGATGCGTCAAATTTTATTACACAGTTTTTTAAAAATGAAGAATTGGTATTAACTGTTCATCATACTATTTTACCTAATGGCTACTTGTTGCTGCAGAATAGCGGGGTTAAACCCAACGGTGATGCCTTTGTGAATAAAGAAGTTTATTACAAGCAAATGAGTGTGTTACCTTATGCATCTTCAGTAGGCAGTGTAGTGGTGAAGCCAACAAAGCAAGGTGTTATAAAACATAAAGCATTAACTGCAATGGAAGAACAAACCAATATGCAGTTGGAACAAATTAAACAACAAATTGAACTGTTGGCAAAGCAAGCACAAGAAATACGAAAGCGAAAAGAGCTTAGTTTAATGATATATGATGCCCAAATAAATTTTAAACCACAAATTGGACAAGTGTACCATTTGTATGAAAAGAAAGATGGAAACTATTTACTTTCATTGGTAGCTCCTAAAGAATGGGGAGCAGGTTTGGGACCTTTTAAACAATTTATAGCTTCTGTGCAATTGTTAGCGGACCACACATGGGTAGAGGTTGCATAATATATAAATAAAAAAAACTGTAACCAGCAAGTTACAGTTTTTAGTGACCCCGTCAGGATTCAAACCTGAAACCTTTTGATCCGTAGTCAAATGCTCTATTCAGTTGAGCTACGGGGCCAGTGTTTTATTAATTGGGTTGCAAATATAATAGGTTAATACTGAAAAGCAAAACGTAAAAACAAAAATTTATTCTTTATAAATTCCGGCTGCTGTTTTTTCAACCCATTTTTTAGGAAGGAGCCATGCAAAAAATGCCCCCAATTTGTTTACAAAACCTGTTATAACTTCTGTTTTTTCTGCATACATAGCTTTAATTGCAAGTTTTGCCACCTCATTTGCTGACATATTCAGTTTAGATGCGGCTTTTTGGGCTTTTTCACTCACCTGTGCCCTGTTTGGGAAATCAGTATCGGTTGCGCCGGGACAAACAGCAGTAACACTGATGTTTGTATTTTTTAGTTCATATTGCAAACCTCTGGAAAAACTTAATAAGAAAGCTTTTGTTGCAGCATACAAGGTTAAGCCCGGAACAGCTTGATAAGCAGCGGCACTTGCAACATTCAATATATAAGCTTTCGGTTGTTGTTTTAACAAGGGTAAAAGCAAATATGTTAATTGAACGGGTGCAAACATATTCAAACGCATCATGTCCTCATGCTGCATTAATGGATATTTTTCAAACGCACCGCTTAAACCATAACCGGCATTATTAATTAAACCTGCAATACTAAACTGATGATCCTTAATCCAATTATATACATCTTCAGCTGCATTTTCTTTAGCTAAATCGCATACCAGGTAGTGTACCTCAATTGCATATTTTTGCTTAAGTGTTTCCGCTAAATTGGCTAAAATTTCTTCACTTCTTGCTATAAGTATTAAATTCTTTTTTTCAGCAGCTAATATTTCAGCAATGGCTTTGCCAATTCCTTTGCTAGCACCTGTAACTAAAAAATAACCATGCATACGCATTGATGTTAAAGCATAATAACTTTTAACAACTTAGCCAATGTGATGTTTGTTAAGCATTACATTGAATTTGTTAATGATGAACTACTTTGGTAAATCTGTGGTAAAAGGGAGTTTTACTTTTTTCGTGTTTGGGTTTAAACTTGCCTGTAATAATGGGTACATACATTACTCTTCTTCGGCTTGCCTCACCTACCAAGGGTGATTGTTTAACCCTATGCCAGGTACGACCATCATGAACGGTTAAATCGCCGGCATAAATATCAAAACCAACTTCTCTTGGGTCATCACTGTAATCAACAAAATATTTCTTTCCAAACAAAAGTTGCAAAATATTTTGTTTATGTGTACCCGGGAGTACACGTAATCCGCCATTTTCAAATAAACAGGTATCTAAATGAATACCTACGTTGAGCATTGGCATAATTTTTTGGCCTAAAAACAAATCACGTGGGCTGTCGGTGTGCCATCCCATTTGCGTAAATGTGCTGTTAGGAGTATTGATGTAATTGTTAATAACTAAACCATCTTTTTCATTTTCGGCAATTCTTCCTTCATAGTTGCCCAATAATTTAATTAGTGCTTTTAAGCGTTTATCTTCTAATAATTCATGTAAAGGTTTACTAAATAAAGAAGTAAAACAAAGCCGTTGAATGGTTTTGTTATTATGCTCATCTTTACCGAATTTTAAAGGAATACCATTTATTTTTTCTTTTCCTTCGGCAAGCCAGGCATACTCAAGCTTTTTTAATTCATCTAAATAAAGGGATACTTTTTCGGGAGTTAAAAAATTACGAAACACGATGATGCCGTGTTTGTCAAAAAAATCCATTTGCTCCGCAGTTATAGTATCACCTAATTCAAAGTTACTATTCCATTTGTTCATTCGAGGGTTATTTATCAAAGTAACTGCAATGTTAATTAATTATTATAAAATTGTGACCATTGTGTGAACTAAAAATAAATTAATTCTTCCAAAATTGTAGGCTTTTCTTTTAATTATGTATTTGCGCTTATATTTACTGCTTATTTATGCTCAAAAAGTCATTACTGATCCTTCTACTAAATTGTTTGATATGCCATTTTTTATTTGCGCAGGAGAGTAAAAAGGACAGTCTTTTTTCAAAAAGGATACTTTATTTTCCTGTTATAGCAAAATCCATTGAAACTAGCTGGTCATTTGGTTTGGCCGGTTCTGCTACCTTTCATTTGTCAAAATCGGATACTATTTCTCGTACTTCGAATTTACAATCAATCTTATTGTATTCATTAAAACAACAATTTGTAGCGGCTGTTAATGGTGCTGAATATTTTAAAAACGAAAAGTATATCCTTAATGAACAAATTTCTTTCAGTTCCTTTCCTGATAAATTTTGGGGTTTAGGGAATAATTCACCTGACTCGTCAGTTGAGAATTATAGTTTTCATCAGTACTATGTGAATTTGCATTTGCTTAAGCATTTAGGACATCATTTCTTTGGTGGCGTATTATACGAAATGCAACATGTTTACAATATTCAATATATACCCGGAGGCTTATTTGATAAAGAAAATATTGCCGGTAGAAATGGATATACGGTAAGTGGTTTAGGCATGAGCTTTACCTACGATAACAGAAATGATGCTTTTGCACCTAATAAAGGCATGTTTGCACAAGCTTATTTCAATCATTTTGATAATTTAATAGGTTCCTCATTTAATTATACAAATGTTGTAGTGGATATAAGAAAATACATACAAACATTTCCAAAGCAGGTATTTGCATTTCAGTTATACAGCTTTTCAAATATTGGTGATGCTGTTCCTTTACGAAGTTTGGCTTCTTTAGGTGGGGCTAATAGTATGCGAGGTTATTATAGTGGTCGTTATCGCGATAAACAGTCTTTTGTTTTTCAATCTGAATATCGGTTTTCATTATATAAAAGGTTGGGTATGGTAATATTTGGCAGTACCGGTGAAGTTGGAAAAAGTGTTAGTGATTTTAATTTGAGCGGTTTAAAATATGCTTATGGTGGTGGTTTGCGTATTCAACTAACCAAAAGTGAAAAATTAAACTTGCGTTTAGATTATGGTATTGGACAGGGAAATAATCAGGGATTTTATTTGCAACTAGGCGAAGCCTTTTAAACTAATCAGCGTAATTGTTTTGAAATGTGGGTGAAACCCAATATTGAGCTAATTTATAAACCAAAAAAGCAAAAAAAGGCGCCATAACAACATCAATTGTATAATGAACGTGCTGTATTAATACCATTACACCAATTAACATGGTTGATAATAAGGCCAAATTTTTTAATTTGTTTTTTTTCAATACCAGGAAAATTAGAAATTGGGTGGAAGTATGGCCGGAATAAAACAAGTCTTTTGTAATAAAACCAGATCCATAAAAATAGTTACTAATAGGGTCGGTTAACGGAATAAGATTATCAGGTGGATTTAAAGGGATTAGACTAATGGTAATTATTCTTGATATATTTAAGAAAATGTAAGCCCATAAAAAAAGTAAGAAAATTTCAGGATCGCGAATTGCTTCAATAATTAGTATTAAAACCATTACCCAAATAACGAAAAATATTGGCAACGATAAGTTTACTGAAGGTAAATCGTTTAATATTCTATCGGGTAATACAAAGCCGTCTCTACTTTCAATAAATTGAAAAAAATAGGGGAAAATAATTAAAATGCCTGTCAACACCGCAACGCCTATTAATAATTTAGCTTTAAAGGTGGGTTGTTGCCAGGCATTTTTCCATATTAGGGGTAAAGCATTATTTTCTGTATTCACCCCTGCAAGATAAGTTTTTATTTTAATAATGCATTCTTACAAAGGCTTCCATAGCAGCATATTGTGTTAGTCCTAAACTTGCGTATAAATGTGCTGTGGTTGCATTACGGTCTTCTGCTCTTTGCCAAAATTCGCGACTGTCTGAGCCTTGAAAAGGAACCATATCTTTTTGTGATTGGTGTATGAAAATTCCATATCTTTTTTTCATTACTTGGTCGGGGCTCATAGGAATAGCCATTTCAATTTCGGTAATATCCCACTCTTGCCATGCACCTTTATACAACCATAACCAACAATCTTCAATCCATTTTTCACCGGAAGCTTTAATGCGTTTTAGACTTTCTAAAACAATATCTAAGCATACTTTATGAGTTCCATGTGGGTCTGCTAAATCGCCGGCGCAATATACCTGATGTGGTTTCAGCTTTTGTAATAAGTCGATTGTAATCTCAATATCCTTTTCGGAGTATGGATTTTTTTCGATGGTACCGGTTTCATAAAAAGGCAAGTTCATGAAATGCGCATTACTGTCGCCAATGCCTACATAACGACAAGTGGCTCTGGCTTCACAGCGCCTTATTAATCCTTTTATTGCACGAATTTCTTGTGTATCTATTTCATTTTTTTTCTTGGTAGCTAAAAAGCGTTTGGCTTCACTCAAAATGGCTTCTGTTTTTTTCTTGTCAATGCCGAATAAGTCTTCAAAACCCACTGCGAAATCTAAAAATCTGGTAACAAATTCATCCGTTACGGCTATGTTACCACTTGCCTGATAACCTACATGTACATCGTGTCCTTGATCGTGTAAACGCATAAAGGTTCCGCCCATGCTTATAATATCATCATCGGGGTGAGGAGAAAAAATTAAGCAGGTTTTGGGGTAAGGGGTGCTTCTTTCCGGATGTCCCGGAATATGAACATTGGGTTTTCCGCCGGGCCAACCGGTAATGCTATCGCGAAGCATATAATAAACTTGTAAGTTAATGTCGTAAGCATCACCTTTTTCAACCAATAAATCGCTTAATCCATTTTCATTGTAATCATGCGTTGTTAAGCTTAATACAGGCTTATTTAATTTAAGTGCCATATTAACAACTGCCCGTTTAATTACTTTAGGTGTCCATTCAACTTCACCCGTTAACCAAGGCGATTTAATGCGGGTTAATTCAGCTGCTGCATTGTGGTCAAGAACAAAAGTGCAATTGTTGTGCTGTTGTAATATACTGGCAGGTATTTGTTCGGTAACCTGTCCTTCCACACTTTTTGCAACGATACTGGCTTTAGAACCCCATGCCATTAAAATAATTTTTTTGGCTTTTAAAATGGTACTTATACCCATTGTAATGGCCATTCTGGGAACTTCGGAAATATTTTGAAATTCGTAAGCATTGTTGATGCGTGTTGTATTATCTAAAGAAACCAATCTTGTTTTTGAGTAAATGCTTGAACCGGGCTCATTAAAACCAATATGTCCATTGGACCCAATGCCTAAAATTTGTAAATCAATTCCTCCGGCATTTTCAATTAATTGTTCATAAGTTTCACAAGCTTTTCTGGCTTCTTCTTTTGATAATTCACCGTTGGGTAAATGAATGTTTTCCTTTGGAATATCTACATGATCAAATAAATGACGATGCATATAACTCCAATAACTTTGGAAAGCATCTCTTTCAATAGGATAGTATTCATCTAAATTAAATGTAATAACATTTTTAAAGCTTAACCCTTCCGTTTTATGTAAGTTAACCAAATGCGCATAAAGGCGAATAGGAGTGGCACCGGTAGCTAATCCTAAAACACAAGGTAAATTTTTAGCTTGTTTTTCTTTAATTAATGAAGCAATTTCCCTGGCAACAAATAATGAACCGTCTTCTGTGCTGTCGAATATTTGAACGGGAATTTTTTCAAAACTGTCAATTAAATCAACATTGAATTTGTGTGGTTTGGTAGTTGTGGACATAAAATATGATTTTGCGTTTTTTTGCAGGTTAAATTTACAAATTATCCATCGTAACAGAAAAATAAAAGCAAACGTTTGCAGTTATTATAGTTAATTAGCGTTTTGTTGCCATTTTTCATTGTAATGAACATTCCATAGTTGATATCTGTTGGTTGCTAATTGAAGTTTTGTTGCAAAGTTTTTCCAATTTTTTTTATCGGGTTTTGTCCACAAAACTTCACTCAATGCACTCATACGGGGCAAAATCATGTATTCAACTTTAGTGTTGTATTTCATATATTCTGTCCAAACATTCCCTTGTGCACCTAAAATGTATTTTGCTTCATCAACACTTAAATTGTTGGGTATCGGATTATAACTATACACTTTTTGTACCGGTGTATAACCACCTATTGTTAAGGAATCTTCCGGTTTGTTTTGGCTGTGATCAAAATAACACCAGGCACCGGGCGTCATTATTACATTATGATGCATTTGTGCAGCTTCAATACCGCCTTTTTCGCCACGCCAACTCATTACCGTTGCATTGGGGGCAAGCCCTCCTTCCAAAATTTCATCCCAGCCAATAATTTGCCTGCCTTTACTGTTTAAATATTTTTCTATTCTATGAATGAAATAACTCTGAAGTTCGTGTTCATCTTTTAGTCCTTGTTCTTTCATTAATTGTTGGCAAAAAGGTGAAGCTTTCCAGTATGTTTTAGGGCATTCATCGCCACCAATATGTATGTATTTAGATGGAAATAAATCCATTACTTCATTTAAAACATTTTGTAAAAATTGAAAAGTATATTCTGAAGGGCAAAAAACATCATCGAAAACACCCCAACCTTGCTGAACTTGTTTACCGGTGGTATCGCCGCACCATAAATTTTTATTGGCGGGGGTAGGGGTATTCTTATCAGGAAAACAACTTAGTTCAGGGTAAGCAGCAATGGCAGCCGAGGCATGTCCGGGCATTTCAATTTCTGGAATTACGGTAATAAAACGATTAGCGGCATATTGTACAATATCTTTAATTTCTTGTTGTGTATAATAGCCGCCATAACGAATACAATCGTTTCCGGTGCCGGGTGCATGTCCGATAATTGTTCCGTTACGATAAGCCCCTACCGTTGTTAATTTGGGGTATTGTTTTATTTCTATTCGCCATCCCTGATCTTCTGTTAAATGCCAATGAAAAGTATTCATTTTATGCAGGGCAATTAAATCAATGTACTGTTTAATGAAATCAACAGAAAAAAAGTGGCGACCAACATCTAAATGCATACCTCTATAAGCAAACCGTGGTTCATCTTCAATTACAACTGCCGGAATTGTTAATGGTTTATTGGTTTTTACAGGTAAAAGTTGAATAAGGGTTTGCATTCCATAAAATGTGCCTGCATAACTATTGCCTGAAATGATTATGTTATGTGGGGAAGATTGAAAACTGTAATATTCCGGATTATTCGGTACTTGAATAAACTTTTTGGTTTGAAAAATTATACCTTCCGATTTTCTGTTTTTTTGAATGGGTAATTTAAAATGGTAATACTTTAAAAGATAATCATTGAAAAAATGCGCCGTGTTTAAATCGCCATCGTCTGTTACTATAATAGGAGTGTTAGTTGTTAATTTAAATGTTCCTTTTTTTAATTGTATGTTCGATGGTTCGGGTATAATGGATACTATGTTTTGCTGCGCTAACATGTTTTTCGAAAACAAAAAGCTTATGAATAACAATGGCAAGTATTTTTTCATAATCGTTAGTTTGGGTACTATATAATTAATAATTGGTTGGTAAAACAGCTTACTGATTATTAGGCAAAACAGGTAACAATAAATATGAATCATTATTGTAAATGCGAATATTTGCCTTTTTAAAATCGCTGTCTTTGGCATGATATATATCTACAAATTGTTGCGGATTTCTATCCACTAACGGAAACCAACTGCTTTGAATTTGCACCATTATTTTGTGACCCTTTTTAAAGGTGTGTGCAACATCGGGTAAAGTATATTGAACAATGGTTGGTGTGTTTGGCTTAAACGGTTCCGGTTTTTCAAAACTGTTTCTATAACGGCCTCGCATTACTTCGCCTCTAACCAACATTTCATAGCCACCCATTGGATAAGTAGATGAATTGTTGTATTCAAAGTCTTCCGGAAAAACATCAATTAATTTCACTACAAAATCTGCATCGGTTGTTGAAATACTAACGTTTAAATGTGCAGTTAATGGACCAGCTAAAGTTACGTCGTTGGTTAAAGTAGGTGTTTCATATACCAATACATCGGGACGAGTGGCAGCAAAACGTTGATCATCTGTCATGTATTCCCTGGTTCTATACTCATGCACACCATCTGTGTACGGTACCGGCTTTGCGGGGTCGCTGGTATATTCTGAAAATGAAATATTGAAAGTTTTAGCCGGCTCAAAACTCAATTTCCCATTTTGTTGTAAATAAAGTTTTGATGTTTGAATGTTAGCAGGCGGCCATACATTAAACTGATGCCACTTATTTTCCCCACTAAAAAATATATTAGCTTCTGCAATTTTATCAATGCTGCCGGTTCCTTTTAAATAATAATTGAAATATGGTATTTCAATATTGGTAGCATACCAATCAGCTGTGTTACTATCAAAATAAATGTTCCCTAAATGTGTACCATCACCGCTTGCCCATTGTCCATGATACCAAGGCCCCATTACTAATTTATTATTGTTTTTGGCTTTTAATTCTATGGCTTTGTATAAATTCCATGCGCCAAAGCAATCTTCTGCATCAAATAAGCCACCTACAACTAACGATGCAGTGGTTGGCAAAATATGTTGCATGAAGTTTCTGTCATTTCTTTCTTGCCACCATTGAGTATAGTTGGGATGATTCATTAAGTCATTCCAAAATGCTACACTATCACCTAATAATTTGGTTAAGTTAGGTAATGCACCTGTAGTTAAATAGAACCTGTAATTATCCTTAATGGGATAGTTAAAAGGGGTAGGGCCAACGGTAGTGGGTTTGGGTCGCGGCTTTCCGAAGGAAGAGTAAAAAGCGAATGCATCCATTGCAAAAAAAGCACCATTGTGGTGAAAGTCGTCGCCCATAAACCAATCGGTTACAGGGGCCTGCGGGCTTACTGCTTTTAAAGCAGGATGATTACTCAGTGCTGCCATAGCTGTGTAAAATCCGGGATATGAAATACCAAATACCCCTACGTTTCCATTATTATTTTCAATGTTGTGAATTAGCCAATCAATTGTGTCATAAGTGTCAGAGGCTTCATCCACATCATTCTTCGATTTTTTGTTGGGATTATAAGGTCTAATATTTACGAATTCACCTTCACTCATCCATTTACCTCTCACATCTTGTATAACCATTATAAAGTTTTCTTTCAGGTATGTTTTATAATGATTGCGCCAGAACTTTCTATATTCATGTTCACCGTAGGGTGCGCATGAATAGGGAGTACGTGTCATTAATATGGGATGTTTTTCGGTATTATCTTTCGGAATATATATGGAAGTAAACAATTTTATTCCATCACGCATAGGTATGTAAACTTCTTTTTTTATATAGTTTTGAACAATCCAAACAGAGTCGGCATTCTGGGCAATAGAAAATACGGGTAATAACAGCAGTAGTAATACAATTTTTCGCATGGCATATTAGGTTTATGAATTGTTTAAAAATAAAAAAGATTCTTCGAATGAAGAATCTTTTATGATGAGTGATTTATAACATATTAATCAACTTTTGTAACTTTCAAAACATTGGTAGGCAAATGTTGGTCAACCGGTGTACTGCCTGTATTTACAACTACATCATTGGTCTTAATAAATCCTCGTTCTTTTAAAATATTAATTTGATCGAAGATAATATCATCCAGGCTCTCTTCTTCACCATAATAAAAAGCACGAACTCCCCAACTTAAACTGAGTTGATTTACCAATGATCGTTCTTTAGTGAAAATATACAGTGGTGCTTTGGGTCTGTAACTGCTCAACATAAATGCGGTATAACCACTTTGTGTCATTCCAATTAAAGCTTGGGCGTTTACATCTTCTGCAATTTTACAAGCATTATAACAAACTGCATCGCTTAAAAAAGAAGGTGAGTGGGGTTGTGGTTTTAAATCCTCTTCACGGTTGTATCTATATTCCGTATTTTCTACTTCAGTGATAATTTTTCGCATGGTTTCAACTACCAACTTAGGGTGATTGCCGGTAGCGGTTTCACCACTTAACATAACGGCATCAGCACCTTCTAGTACAGCGTTAGCCACATCGGTAATTTCACTTCTGTTAGGTTTAACTCTGTCCATCATGCTTTCCATCATTTGGGTAGCAACAATTACAGGTTTAGCTCTGTGAATGCATTTGCGAATAATATCACGTTGAGCCATTGGTACTTTTTCAACTGGCAATTCAACACCCAAATCACCACGAGCAACCATTATTCCGTCAGATTCAATAATAATATTTCTTAAATCGGCAAGCGCGGAGGGCATTTCAATTTTTGCCATTACTTTAATCTTGCTCTTTTTTTCGTTAACCCTTCTTTTCAGGTCAATAATATCTTCTGCTTTTCTAACAAACGAAAGTGCAATCCAATCTAATTCATTGGCAACGATGAATTCAAAATCGGCAATGTCTTTTTCTGTCATAGCGGGTAATGAAATTTTAGTGTCAGGAAGGTTAACGCCTTTTTTGGGTAACAAAACACCGCCGTAAGTAACTTTAACCTTAACATCGCCATTAGCAGTAACCGAGTCAACTACCACTTCTATTTTTCCATCATCAATTAAAATTTTGTTTCCAACTTCTACATCATTATGCAGATTGGGATAGGAAACATAAATTTTTTCTTTTGTGCCAATTACTTTTTCCTTTGAGGTAAATGTAAGTATATCGCCTGCCTTAATTTCTAATCCGCCGTTTTCAATTTCACCAACCCGCAATTTAGGGCCTTGCAAATCGCCTAAAATGGCAATATTATAGGGTTGTGTTGCATTTATTTTGCGTATATGCTGAATTACTTCCAGCTTGTCTTCATGCGTGCCATGCGAAAAATTTAAACGGAAAATATTAACACCTGCTTGAACCAATTCTAACAATTTGTCATAAGTATTGCAGGCCGGGCCAACTGTGGCAACAATCTTTGTTCTATGATAAGCATGTTCAATACCTGCCTCTTTGTTCATATTGGTGTACAGGTATTTTTGAATGTTTTTTGACATATGGTAGGTTTGTTTGCTTAGCTAAATTTTATGATGCCAGAATTTTTACAATTTTCATCCATTCCTGGCCAATGGCTTGCCGTTCTTTAACGGCCATATCTAAAGGAGTATAATGTATTTTATTATTTATTACACCAACCATTACATTATGACGGCCAATCAGTAAACTTTCAACCGCATAATAACCCATATGGCTGGCAACTAAACGATCATGACAGCTGGGCGCCCCGCCTCGTTGAATATGTCCTAAAATACATACCCGAGTATCGGCATTGGGCACACGCTCCTTAATCACTTTTGCAATTTCTTCAGCACCGCCAAATTCTTCACCTTCAGCTACAACTATTAAGTTAACCAGTTTTTTTCTTTTTTCTTTTTCTGTTAAAGAATGAATGAGGGCTTCAATATCTGTTTTTGTTTCAGGTATTAGAATATTTTCAGCACCCGTTGCAATACCACTGTGCAAAGCAATGTAACCCGCATCACGACCCATTACTTCAACAATAAATAAACGGTCATGTGCATCCATTGTATCGCGAATTTTATCAATTGCTTCCACTGCAGTATTCACAGCAGTATCAAAACCAATTGTATAATCTGTACCCGCCATATCTTTATCAATAGTACCGGGTATGCCAATACAGGGAATATCAAATTCATTGGCAAATTTTTGTGCTCCTCTAAAACTACCATCACCACCAATAATTACCAATCCATCAATGCCATATTTTTTTAAGTTGGCATAGGCTTTTTTTCTGCCTTCCGTTTCAAAAAAATCTTTACTGCGGGCAGTTTTTAAAATAGTACCACCACGTTGTATAATGTTTGCAACACTTCTGCTATTCATGGGTATAATGTCATCTTCCAACATTCCATTATAACCCCGCATAATACCAAAAACCTCCAATCCATAATAAATGCCGGTTCTAACTACTGCTCTAATGGCAGCATTCATACCGGGGGCATCACCACCGGAAGTTAATACACCAATTTTTGTAACTTTTTTCTTCTCTGTCATTTTAAATTGAAAAATTATCGTCTAAGTATGATTTTTTTAATAATTTTTAAAGCACAATGCTTTTTCATTTGAAGATGCAAAAGTAAGTAATTAGCGGCATACCAACATCGAACCGATAAAGGTTTAATTTATGTTTCATATTGGCCAACTTTATTTGTTTCAATTGGGGGCTTAATAGCAGGGATAGTTGATTTTTGTCAAAAAAATATGCTTTACTTAAAACCATTTTTTTAAACTTATTTTACAGTACAACTTAACAGCGTTTTATTTGAAAAAAAGCATTATGAAAATTCTCATTACCGGTTCAAATGGCTTTGTTGGATCACATTTGGTGCAATATTTTTTGAATAAGAATATTGATTTTTTGGCAACCGGAAGCAGGCCAACATCCATTCATTCTTATAATTCCATCAATTATAGGATGATGAATATAACAGATACTACCAAAATCAATGAAACTATACAATGGTATTCTCCCACAATTATTCTGCATGCTGCGGCATTGAGCAAACCCGATGAATGTCATATTAATCGTGAATATGCCATAGAGGTGAATGTTTCGGGAACTGATAGGTTATTACAAGCTGCCCAAAAATTATCACATGCTGTACACTTCATTTATATTTCTACTGATTTTGTGTTTGGAGAAGGTGGACCGCATTGTGAGGATGACCCTAAAAATCCACTTAATTTTTACGGCACTACCAAATTAATGGCTGAACAAATTGTTATGGAAAGCGGATTGCCCTATTCAATTATTCGACCCAGTTTTATTTATGGAAGCTCAATAAATGATGTACGAAAAGATTTTCTACACACTATTTTGCAACAAGTGCAAAAAGGACAGCCTGTTAACATTGTTAACGACCAGTTTCGAACTCCAACCTATATCAATGACCTTTGTTTAGCTGTGCATAACATTATTCAAGAAAATATTACAGGCATTTTTCACATTTCAGGCAGTAATTATTTAACTCCATATCAAATGGTTTTAAAAATGTTGGAATTACTGAAAATGCCCAATACACTTGTTACACCAGTAACCGGTGAAAATTTTAAAGAACCTGTTATGCGTACAAAAAAAGGTGGATTAAATATTCAAAAAGCCCAAAGATTGTTTCAATTTGAACCCACCGATTTTTCAAAAGCTTTGAAACTTATATTTATTGGTGCTAAATAAATATTAATATTTCTTCATTTCCGACAATAAAATAGGTATATTTAATACAATTTTGTAAATTGTAATGTGAACATTTACTTAATAGCGAAAAATTAAGTTTTATGGCTTCCCCTTTTCAAAAATACTATGCGCTAAGGGTAAAAAATTTGTTTAATAACTTATATGAGGTAGAATTGACTTCAAGCCATACAGCTTTACATGATTTAAGAATAGAATTGAAAAAATTTAGGACAATTATTCATTTTTTAAAAACAGTTTATCCCAAACATCGAATTAAAAAAGCCATTAAATTAATAGAATCTATATTCGATGAAGCGGGAACTTTACGTGAAATGCAATTGTTACAGCAATGGCTGCAACAAAGTAAAATGCCGGAATTGGAAACCATTTTAGGTTTAGAAGGATCAATAATTTATGCACAGCATATTTTTTTGCAACACATTCCTAAACATAAACATACCTTGCAAAAGGTAATTGATGTATGCGGACCCTTGGTGGAAGAAACCAATGCATTATTGCCTGAACAGTATATGCAGAAATTAAAAGTTGAGTTGTTAGAACAATTAAGAAAAAATATAGCTATTGAAGAATGGCACGATTACAGAAAAAAAATAAAGCGATGGATGAATGCTATTCGATGGGTTAATTCAGAAAGCGATGAAATGGAGGAAGTAAACTTTGCTTATTTTAATCATTTACAAGAAGCTATTGGTAATTGGCATGATTTGATAATTATTGAAGATTATTTTGCAGCCATTCAAGCCCAAAAAAATATTGATAAAGATTTGCAACAACATTTAAGTGCAGCGCAATTAGTTTTATATAGTAACTTACAACAGCGCGAAAAACAAGTAAGGCACCTGCTACAACAGCAGATGCCGGTTTCAACTGGTAAATAAAAAATTAGTTTTTTAAAGGCAAAAAAACTTCTGCCAACATACATCTTGCACTTCCCCCACCATTTTTTTCGATTGTATTGATATTGGAGTGAATAATAGTATTAAATGAATTGAGTTCTTCAATTTGCTCTTTAGTTAAACTTTCATAAGCCTGGCTTGACATTACTAGAAATTTATTCCCTTTTTCATTCATTACCTGTAACATGTTGCCTGCAAAATGTTCCATTTGTTCAAAACTAATTGGAATAATTTTTTTACCGGTTTGTTGAATAACTTCTTCAACTTTTTTTCTTTCATCGTTATTGGTAATACTATCTAAACAAATTACAACATACTTATCTGCTACGCACATCATAACGTTGGTATGATAAATGGGCATATTATTTTTGTCGTTTGCATGAAATTCTAGAATGGAATATCCCATTTTTTCACTAAAAATTTTTAAAGCATGTTCGTTTGTTCGGGGTGATAAACAGGCATAAGCAATTTTATGCTCACGATCTAATACCATACTACCAGTTCCTTCTAAAAATTGATGATGATTTTCTAAGTAGGATAAATCTATTTGATGCCGGATACTAAATTTTTTACTGATTGCATGTAAAACCCCCGGCTTCCTTTCCAATCGTCTGTTAGGTGCAAACATGGGGTATAATACAATTGTACCATTGCTATGAAAAGAGATCCAATTATTGGGGAATATTGAATCGGGTGTATGCGGTTCAGGTGTATCTTCTACAATGGTAACATCAATACCATGCTGTATAAGTTTTTCAGCGAAATGATTAAACTCATTAGCAGCTCTTATGGCAACTGCGCTATCCGCTTCTTTTTGTTGAAAAGCATTATTCACAGCTGTTTGTTCATTAAATGTAAAACGAACAGGTTTTATCATTAAAAGATGATTCGTATTTTGCATAGTTCAATTAATTTATTTGTTCGCGTAACAAGGGCATACTCATACAATGAAATCCTCCTCTGGCTCGTGATAATTCGGCTGATGGCATTAGAATTAAAGTGTCATTAATATCAGAAACTTTTATTTCACCGGCAACCAGTTTAGGTATTAATTCTTTAGCATGAATTACATTGAAACCCGCGGTTTTAAATGCTTCAGCTGTTTTGTCATTTCTATCATATCCTAAAACAACACCTTCTTTTAGGGCTAATAAATTGCACGAGTCAGTCCATTGTTCTCTGGCACTGTATGGAAATTCATTGTTCCCTGAAAAAATAATCTTAATGTCCTCTTCTTTGCAATGAAAATCGGTTTTACTTATGTCTATCAATAATTCTTCCAAACTATCAAAGTGTGTGCTATTATTGGGATCGGATTTTTTGAATTGTTTAATTTTTATTTTCTCTTCTTTTTTTAATTCTAATGTTCTTTCAATCATGTCTTCATCTTCATGCAAAACTGCTTTTTTTGAAAAATTACCCAACATCACCCAAACATTTCGTTTTACCTGTGTAAAAACGGTATCAATATGCATGTAATCACGTTTTTTGGGAATTTTAATAATGGTAACTTTTTCCATTAAGTTTTTTTCAAAAACAGTGTGTGTAATTCTTGCAGCAGCTTCAGCCGATGTACGTTCACTTACACCCACCAATAAATGATTGTTGCTGATAACCATAATATCGCCACCCTCCAAAGTAATTTTACGTTCATCCTCTTCTTTGGGTAATAGTAAATTTTGATAGGAATCTGTTAACTCTATGATGTTGTTGCGATAATCTTTAAAAAATGGGTGATTAAAAAATATGTATTTAGCTAATAATGCTTCACGTGTACGTGCTTTTTTCGCAGGCTTATTCAATAATACATGATCTTTTATAGTTATGCCAATATCGCGTGTAAAAATAAAATTAGGAATTGGTGCGAACAGCATTTCTTTGTTTTTAGCGGCCCCGCTTATAAATGTTTTGGCAAGTGAAGCGGCATCATATTGCATCAATGTATTTTGTGTATTAAACGTACAACCTTCTATTGCGCAAACGGAAGCAACCAAGCTGTGTTTTATTGAATCATTCATTAAAATTTCAGCTAACAACCACTCCAGCTCAATAACTTTATCAGAGCGAAAAAAGTCAGGATGTTCCGGCTTATAAAAGTTTCGGTTATTTTCTTCTGCATCAATGGCCGGAATTTTATTTTTTACTTTTTCCGGATCTAAAAACAGTAGAAGAATTTTAGTATAATAATCATACTCTTCTTTTCGAATTGTATTTAAGTGAACAATATCTTCAAATAACCAATCTTGAGCTTTAGAGGGCACTACTTTTCCCAATCCGCTGTCAGGGCTATGTACCAATAATCGTTTTAAAGTGCCAATTTCAGAGTTAACAAATAAAGCATTATGATTTTGCATATATAAATAGTTTAATATGAATAATAATAGTTGTTGCGCTTTTATAATAGCAACAAAAGAAATTAATTTAAAAAAGAAAAAAACTAAAAGAATAATTTTAGTAAAATACAGGTGAAACCAAGCTAATGATCGGGCATTGGGTTTAACCCACGATACATCCATGCAAAGTGCAGCAAATAGGGTAGTATAGTGTAATTATGTATAACCATTTGTGCGCAATTTACAACTTTCCCTCAAATGGATCAATTCCCTTTAAAGTTCCTGTTGATTTTATGGGTATAAAACGAACAAACATATCTTCTTTATACCAGTTTTCTTTTCTTGTTTTTGTAATTACTTCTTTATGAAATGGCTGTGCATAAGCAAATTGTCGCATCGCATCTTTTGATTTCCATATACTTAGCGTTGCACCCCGATACCAGGGAATTTCACCTAACCCAACAGATAAGATTAATCCAGGTGAATGCTTCAACTCCATTGAAACATTATTTACATGCTGCCAAAAACGTTTGGCTTTTTTTGTAAAAAGCGTAGCTCGTGTTAACACGGCAATAGGCCCATCATAATCTGATTTTGGCGGAAGTTTACCCATACAAAGTTTGCCATCCCAAGTGCCGTGGCCTTCAATAGGTTGCAAAGCAATTTGCAGTATTTCACATCGAAAAGTTTTCCACCAAAGCGTTAAAAATTTTCCTACCTGTTTATTGCCTATGTTTTGATGCTTTGAAACAGTTAATACAGCCCATTGGCGCCAATCGGCTTGCAAATCAAAACTTCCATTTTTACCACAACCCATTAATTTATAAAAATGAATTTGTTTGTTAAAACTTAAGGGTATTCGGAAAACTGCCATTGAAAGTAAACCGAAAAAAGCAAATTTTTTTGGGTATCTTACAATGTGTAAAAAGCAAATCATAGGCCGGCCGGTTATAACATTTATTGATTGTATTTGCTATTAAAGTATAATTGTATGCTAAAAAAATTATCATAAATTATATAACATGCTGATATTAGTTACTAACATACACTACTTATTAAATGTTCGGCAAAGTAATGAATTGCTTAGGGGTAAACAAATGCAGCAATTACCCACAATTGAAAATGCCTATTTAGTAATTAAGAATGGTATTATTGAGGAAATGGGTAGCATGAACAATGTACCGGAAAAGCATTTTGATGTTGTTTATGATGCGAAACATGCTTCTGTTTTACCAACTTGGTGCGATAGCCATACCCATATTGTTTTTGCCAAAACCCGTGAACAGGAATTTGTTGACAAACTGCACGGATTAAGTTACGCCGATATTGCAGCACGAGGAGGCGGAATTTTAAACTCTGCAGCCGCCTTGCAAGCTACCTCCGAACAACAACTTTATGAAGCAGCAAAGAAGCGTATTGAAGAAGTAATGCAATTAGGTACTGGAGCAATTGAAATTAAAAGCGGGTATGGATTAACTGTTGCTGATGAAATAAAAATGCTACGCGTAATTCAACAATTAAAAGCATCATTACCAATACCCATAAAAGCAACATTTTTAGGGGCTCATGCAATTCCCTTAACGCATAGAAACAATAAACAAGGTTATATAGAATTGGTTATAAATGAAATGTTACCCATAATAGCTAAAGAACAATTAGCTGATTTTGTAGATGTGTTTTGTGAACATAACTTTTTTTCAGTAACAGATACGGAAATTATTTTAGAAGCCGCATATAAATACAGTTTGCGTGCAAAAATACATGCCAATCAATTATCTGTAAGTGGCGGAGTAGAAGTGGGGGTAAAACACAAAGCCCTATCAGTTGACCACTTAGAAGATATGAACGAAAAGTCCATACATGCATTAGCCAATTCTAATACAATAGGTACAATTTTGCCAACTGCTGCATTTTTCTTACGTATGCAATATGCACCTGTTCGAAACATGTTGAATGAGAATTGTGCTTTAGCCTTGGCATCAGATTATAATCCCGGTTCATCGCCCAGTGGTAATATGAATTTTGTAGTTGCATTAGCTTGTATACAAAACGAATTCTTACCTGAAGAGGCAATTAATGCAGCAACAATTAATGGTGCATTTGCAATGAATATTGAAAATGAATTGGGTAGTATTACTGTTGGTAAAAAAGCAAACTTAATCTTCACCAAACCCATACCGTCAGTTGCTTATATTCCCTATCATTTTGGTACGCCTGTAATTGATAAGGTTATGATTAATGGAAATTGGATATGATTTTTTGTAATACTTTATTGTTAAAATCATTTTTCCAAATTTTTCTTTAAGTTTTTTCAATTATATTGCTGAAACACACAGATTTTATTTTAATAATATTAGCATTATGAATGATTTTTTTAAGCATTTTGCTCATGAGTTTCATCTGCCTTTACACAATCCTGTATTAATATTCTCGTTAATATTATTTATCATTTTATTGTCTCCTCTTTTACTGAAAAAACTAAATATACCGGGTATTATCGGACTAATTATTGCGGGTGTAATAATAGGGCCACATGGTTTTAATGTATTGGAAAAAAATTCTGCTGTTGATTTATTTTCCACCATTGGCTTGTTGTATATAATGTTTATTGCAGGTTTAGAATTAGATATTAATGAGTTTAAAGCCAATCAAAACAAAAGTTTTTTATTTGGATTCTTAACATTTATAGTACCCTTGGGTATTGGTTTTCCTGTTTGCCATTATTTGTTGGGATATGATTTTAATGCCAGTTTTTTAACTGCAAGTATGTTTTCAACACATACATTAGTTGCCTATCCAATTGTTAGTAAACTGGGTATAGCGAAAAATCAGGCTGTTGCCATTACCGTTGGTGCAACAGTATTAACAGATACTGCGGTACTTATCATTTTTGCCATTATTATGGGCAATCATGCCGGAACCTTGAATGCAGATTTTTGGATAAGATTATTAGTCTCTTTAACAATATTCTCGGCAATCATGTTCTTATTAATTCCACGAATTGCCAAATGGTTTTTCAGGGTTTTGGAAAGTGAAAAACATTCACACTATATTTTTGTATTGGCTGTTGTTTTCTTTGCTGCTTTCTTAGCCGAAGTGGCAGGCGTTGAACCAATTATAGGTGCTTTTGTGGCCGGGCTGGCTTTAAATAAATTAATTCCACATTCTTCTGCATTAATGAATAGAATTGAATTCATGGGCAATTCACTTTTCATTCCATTCTTTTTAATTTCAGTGGGTATGGTTGTGGATGTTAGTGTAATTACGCATGGCCCGGCAGCATTAATAGTAGCAGGCACATTAATTGCCGTTGCTTTATCGGGTAAATGGCTTGCTGCACTATTAACGCAACTCATACTAAAATATTCCAAAGAGCAACGACAATTAATTTTTGGTTTAAGCAGCTCGCATGCCGCAGCAACACTGGCTATTATTTTAATAGGCTTTAAAGCAAATATTATTGATGAAAATATTTTAAACGGTACCATATTATTAATTTTAGCAACCTGTGTTTTTGCCACCATTGCTACCGAAAAAGCTGCCAAGAAAATATTGCTGAATAAAGAAATGACGGAAGAAGCCATATTGGAATCGAGCAGTATGAATAGTGAGCAAATTTTAATTCCTACTGCTAATGTTGAAACGGTAGATAGAATTTTAGATCTTGCATTATTAATTAAGGATAAAAAATCAAGCAATCCAATTACTATCTTAACAGTTGTACCTAATGATGAAACGGCTGAAAAAAATATTATCCTTTCAAAAAACAAATTAGAAGCATATATACAACAAGCCTCTGCTACAGAAAATAAAGTAAATACCTTAACTACAATTGACCACAATGTATCAAGTGGTATTTCGCGAATTACACGTGAAGTGTTAGCCGATTATGTTATACTTGGCTGGCCTCACAAAAATGGTATTTTAGAAAGTTTAATTAGTGACAAGTTTGAAAATATTTTAAGCAAAATCAATAAAAATATTTTCATTACGCATTTAGCTACTCCCTTTGTTTACAATAAAAGAATAGTACTAATTATCCCTGCATTGGAAGAGTTAGAAACCGGATTTAGTGCATGGTTAAAAAAAATAATTTATTTATCACAAGAATTGACTATACCGGTATTGATTTTTGGTACCAATAAAACCTATGAAGCCATTCAAGAATATTGTGCAAGCCATAAAATTAATTTTATTCCGGCCTTTAAAGAGTTTTTGAATTGGGAAGACTTTTTAATTCTTTCCAGAAATATTACGAAAACAGATTTATTGGTATTTGTATCTTCAAGAAAAGGCTCCTTGTCATATAATCCATTTCTGGAAAACATACCTTATAAATTGGAAAAATATTTTGAAGCCAATAATAAAATTATCATCTATCCTGAACAAAATAATACTCATCTGGAAAATGAATATGATGGAATTCCGTTAGCACCTATTGCTAAGGGAATTGAAACCTCTATTGGAAAAGGTATTGATTTGATTTTCAAAAAGAAAAAAGATTGATTATGCAATAGGTTTCGCCTAATTTTATAACAACTAATCAATTAGTGTATGCCTTACCTTCATTTGTTTAAAAAAGAAGACATTTTATCGTTAGTGCGTATTCGTAGGTATGAAACAAAATTAGGTGAACGCGTACAAACAGTTTTGTCGGGTGCACAATTCAGAGATGCTATTGCCGATTCCGATGCGGATTTTGTTGTACTTGGAATTCCTGAAGATATTGGTGTAAAAGCAAATGAAGGAGTAGGGGGAACCAATACCGCATGGAATGCTTTTCTGCAATCATTTTTAAACATTCAAAGCAACGATTTTTTGGATGGTCGTGAAATTTTAATGGCAGGATATTTTGATTTTTCTTCTTTGGTTGATGTGATTGAAATAAATGCATTTAATTATGAAGAAAAAATTGATGCCTACCGACATGCAGTAAACACAATTGATGACACGGTTGAGCAATATATTCATGAAATAACACAACAAAAAAAAATACCTATCATCATTGGCGGAGGTCATAATAATGCCTATCCTTGTATAAAAGGTGCAGCAAAAGGCTGGTATAAAGCAGGTATAATTGATTTGCCGCAAATTAATGTAGTGAATTTAGATGCACACGCCGATTACAGGGCCATGGAAGGTAGACATAGCGGTAATGCTTTTCGTTACGCAGAGGAAGACGGTTATTTAGAAAAATATTGTATTCTGGGCTTACACGAAAATTATATTTCACAGAATATATGGATGGATATTGTAAACAATCCATTTATTGACTGTATTACTTATGAAGATATTTTTTTGCATGAAAAAAGAAGTTTTCAACAAGCATTAGCACATGCTGCTGCTTTTACTGAAGGCGGATTATGCGGTATTGAACTTGACGTTGATGCTATTGAAAATACTTTAAGTAGTGCCGGAAGCCCTTCGGGAATTAGCCCAATTCATGCTCGCCAATACCTGAACTTTATGGCTTGGAATACGCGGCCGGCTTATTTGCACATATGTGAGGCTGCCACCCGAATGGAGGATGGCAGACAAAGTAATACTACCGGAAAGTTGCTCAGTTATTTGGTTTCAGATTTCGTAAAAGCCATGCTTGCCCAGTTCTAATATTGTGGATAAAAAGTAGGATGAATTGAAAAATAGGAATATCTTTGTATATCCGTTCACCCTATTTGCCTTTCAATGAAAACATTTTTAAGCATACTTATGCTATTGTTTTCAATTGGTATTGCTGATGCGCAAAGGTTTTATGTAGATAACTTTGCCAAAAAAGATGCTTTTGCCGCCGAATTGGCGAATGTGTTAAATAACAGCAATAACCAATTCAATCAATATAAATTTAAGCCGGTGTTGCAACAACCGGAAGAATATGCTTTTAAAGTTCATTTATTTCAACTGAAAAAAATTTTACCCGGTGCCTTACAAGGCTACCTTTTTTCTGAAAGTCAAAGTAAAGTTTGGGTTGAATATACATTTGCACATACCAATTCCATTAATGAAGGCTTAGAGCAAATTAAGAGGTTGACTGCACAAATGTATAAGGCGTTAAATAGAAAATTAGTTATTAAAAATGGCAATTATCAACCGGAAAGCAATTTGGTTTTTGAGAAAAAAATGGCTTATGCGGTTAATAACGGTTTTTTCGATTTTAATATGTTTTTGCAGTTGAAGAAGAATAGTGCGGATAGTAGTTATAAGGTAATATTAAAAATTGTACCGCCTAAACCTGTTTATTATTATTGGGTTTTGAAACAACAGCCCATAGGTAGTTTTAATATGGCATTAGCTGTTAAATCAGGCGTAAATCATATTGAAAACACCATTCAAAAATCAGGTTGTCCGGTTGACATTATGCCTTTTCAATGCGATGGTCAAAGACAGCAAAATGATACCATGTTTTATAGCTACTCCAAGACAGGATTTGATGGTTTAGCAGACGCAATTAATGAATATCAGGCAGCTTTTGATAACGTAAAGGCCGCAATGGGTAATGGTTATGTGTACTTTTTACAAAGAACACATACCAGCAATGAACCTAAAGTAACTTTTGTAAAATTTTCAGATATAGATAAAGACAATGCACCTTTTGTAACCATGCAATTGGTTAAAACAAACCAGTATGCAACTATTTCAAAACTACAATATAAAATTGTTTTGGAATTTGCAATGCCGGGATATTAACCTTCTAATTCCATTAATTTTTCAAACAAGCTTTCATAGTTAGCTTGCGCTTCATTCCATTTTTGTACAACAGTTTGATACGCTTTCTCTAATTCAGCCATTTTTTGAGGTTCCTTATAAATATTAGGGTGTGCCAATGACATTTCAAGTTCCAACTTTTGTTCATTTAAATGTTCCAGTAAAGCTTCTGTTTGTTGAAACTTTTTTTGAACTTGTGCATATTCCTTTTTTTGTGCATTACCGGTATTTTGTTTTTTCTGCTCTGTATCAGTATTTTTTGGAGGAGTTGATTTTATGGGTTCCTGGGCTGAATTTTTAGCTGAATTTTGTTGTTTAGCCATTCGCTCATTCCAATCCAGCCATTCACGATAAGTGCCTTTGAATTCCTTTATTTGTTGATCAACAATTTCCCAAATTTTATTGGCAGTTTTATCAATAAAAAAACGGTCGTGGCTCACCAACAAATAACTTCCTTCATATTTATTTAAAGCTTCTGCCAACAGTTCAACCGAATGCATGTCTAAATGGTTGGTAGGTTCATCTAATATTAAAAAATTACTTCTACTAACAATTACCTTGGCCAATGCTACACGTGCCTTTTCACCTCCACTGAGCAAACGAATTTTTTTATCAATATCATCACCGCCAAATAAAAAGCAACCTAATAAACTGCGCAATTCCAGATCAGTTTTGTTACTCCCACAGGATTGCATTTCTTCTAAAATAGTATTGTTTAAGTTTAATGCTTCCAATTGATGTTGGGCATAAAAGCTTTCTTGAACATTGTGCCCCCAAATTCTATTCCCTTCCTGGGTTTCCGTTCCGGCAATAATTCTAAGTAAAGTGGATTTTCCCTTTCCGTTTGCGCCTATTAAAGCAATTTTGTCGCCTCTTTCAATTTCGGCATGTGCATTATTTAATAATGTTATGTCGCCAAAGCTTTTATGAATGTTTTTGAGTTCACAAATAATTTTACCGGGTTGTTTTTCTATCTGAAAATTAATTTTAATGTTTGGCCTTTCTATGTTCACGTTTTCTAATCGATCTATTTTTTCCAATCTTTTTATGGCACTTTGTGCTGCCGCAGCTTTGGTGGCTTTCGATCGAAAACGCTCAATAAAACGTTCTTGTTGTCGAATATAATCCTGCTGATTTTCATATGCTTTTTGCTGTAATTCAATGCGTAGTTCCTTTTCTTTTTCGTAATAATCAAAGTTACCCGCATAAATGTGGAGCTGTTGTTGGTATAACTCCACAATTTTATTCACCATTTTATTCAAAAAATATTTATCGTGACTTACTATTACCACACTTCCCTGGTAATGTTTTAAATATTTTTCTAACCATTCAATAGAAGGTAAGTCAAGGTGGTTGGTAGGTTCATCCAATAACAAAACATCAGGTTGTTGTAGAATCATTTTGGCTAACAGAACCCGCATTCGCCAACCGCCACTAAATTGTTTATAGGGTTTTTGCAAATCGGAGTTTTGAAAGCCAAGGCCTTGTAATACTTCTTCCGTTTTATGATGAATGGTATATCCTCCCGCTTCTTCTAACTCATGCAATTTATGGGTATATTCCATTAGTAATGCTTCTGTTTCCGTTGTTTCTAATTGTTTCGCAATGGCTTCAATTTCTTTTTCCAGTTGTTTTACTTTTTCAAATGCACCCATTGCAACTTCTAAAATAGAATCATTCGTATCAAAACTTAATAGGTCTTGATGTAAGTAACCAATGGTGGTATCTTTTCCTTTTTCAACCACCCCTTTTGTAGGAGTATATTCACCCACTAATACTTTCAAAAGTGTTGATTTACCCGTACCATTATACCCAATCAATCCAACTCTGTCACCGGGTTGTATATGCCAGGTAGCATCTTCAACAATTATTCTTGAACCAAATTCAAATGTTACATTTTGTAAGCCTATCAGCATTTTAAAACAGTATGATTTCGGCAAAGATATATTTAGGGTAGGAATGAAGCGAATGTAAATTTATATATTGGAATTATTTTATGTAATATTTATGATTCTATTTTCCTACATTTGAATTTAACCTTTAAATAAAGTAAGATTATGTGCAAAGTAGTTAATGGTTGTTTAAGTGTAATGCTTTTAATAGGATTAATAGCCTGTAAGCAAAAGGACAAGAAGGTTGATGTTTCTCCAAATGTAGATTCGCCTTTAATGGTTTCAAAGCACCAAACACAGTTTGATTCAATTTTTACTAATTTTCTTCAGCAATATTATGACATATCAAATGCTTTATACAATCAGCAATTAAACAATGCCAATGCTGCTGCAGAAAATATGATAATAGCAAGTGATAGTTTGCCTTTTAACTTACTTAAAGCAGACTCAATTATTATTGAAACTGCGAAAGAAAATGTTACCGGAATACAGGCTGATTTAAAGGGATTGGTTGCTGAAACCTCTTTGCAAGAAAAATTAAAAGATTTTGCTACGATAAGCCAAGCATTGTACGACCTTGTTAGAACTGTTCAATACAGCAAAGCTCCGGTTTATCATTTTCATTGTGATAAAGCATTCAACAATGCGGGTGCAGATTGGTTAAGTAATTCAACAACCATTCAAAATCCGTACTTACCCGGAAGTAAAATTGTTTGTGGTACTTTGGTTGATTCTTTAAAATTTAATCAATAAAAATTGTTATTTATTCAATAAGTTCGTTGTACTTGTACCGTTTTGGGTTTATAAGTTATTATTACTTTGGCATTATTACTTTCATCGGATGTAATGAATATTTCATGTCGCTCGTTACCTGCCGTAATTACCATTAATGCGGTATTTGGTGGAACATCTCCTAAGTTATTGGCATAAGTAATAATTTCATGAGTTGGTGCTTCAGTTGATAAATGCAAATTGATAGTAATGGGTTTTTCACTTAATCGGGCATGATTAACAACCAATTTATTGTTATCAAATACAGTTATGCTGTCATTATCAATAACCCCATTGTCATAAAAATCAATTTTAACATCTGCTGCATTTACAAAAATTTCTTTTACTAATTTATTTTTCCTTGTAGTTATTTCTGCGGGTGGGGGCAAAGTCACTTCTTTTTTAGTTTCTGGGTGGGTTGTATCAATTAAATTCAATTTTAATTCGTTTGGCTTAGGTTGAATAGCCAAGTTGGGTTGTGTTTGTTTTTTTGGTGAATTAGACTTGTTAATGTTTTCAATTTGTTGAATAATAGCATTAATGGCGTTTGTATTGGCAAAATTTAATTCACCCTGAAATTGGGGTAATTTACTCATTAATGCTGCTTTACTTTTGGGTCCCCATTTGCCATCGGGAGTTAATCCTAATGCTTGTTGAATTTTTTGTATGTTTTTATTCGCAATATCGGCAGTATTTCCAGTTGGTAAATCAGAATTATTATTTTGCTTTACTTGAGGATTTTGTTTTAAAAAAGGTGCCGGTTCAAAATCTGATTCTGCAACTTTCATTAAATAAACCGTACCACTGCCACAATCATTTTTGTCTTTTTCACCTATACTTGAAAATGTACCACTTAAAATTTGTTGTTTACCATCCTTGCTGTAATCTAAATAGCAGGTCATTAAACAGGGCACACTTAAATCGCTGGCTTTAATTTCCAGCATTTTCGTTTCTTTAATAATAATATTTTTTGTAGAAGGTGTAAACAATCCTTTAAATGCCGCTTTTCCGTAAAAAACGGTTGTTTTATATGAATAGGTTACCCCTTCTAAAGCCTTATTGGGTAATTCATTAATTTGAACTTCATATTTATAACGATCTTCAACAAATTGCCCTGAAAATGGATTATAATTTTTTTGTATAAAAAAACCACGCCAAATGCCCGTTAAATTTTGTGCAGGTAAGGCAATGATACTTGAACAGGCAGCAATAAATAAAACAACAAAACGGTACATATTTACAAAACTAAGCCTCTTTATTTCCATAATGACATAACAAACCGTTAAGTTTTTTTAGGTAAATTAAAGCAAAAAAAAATCTCTGCATGCAATTTGTTACCTTTGTTCTTCGCAAAAAATACATTTAAAATTAAATATGATAGAAATTCGCTTCCCAGATGGTGCCGTACGTTCATTTCCCAAAGGCACTACTGCATTAGAAATTGCCAAATCAATCAGTGAAGGATTAGCAAAGAAAGTTTTGGCCGCTAAAGTAAACGGCGTTGTTATAGATGCAACTCGCCCCATTGAAGAAAATGCTACATTACAATTGCTTACATGGGATGATACAGAGGGGAAACAAACGCTTTGGCATTCATCAGCACATTTAATGGCAGAAGCTGTTGAATCTATGTTTCCTGGAGTAAAGTTTTGGGTAGGCCCTGCCATTGATCATGGATTTTATTATGACATGGATTTGGGTGATAGAAAAATTTCGGAAGAAGATTTGCAGGCTTTGGAAAAGAAAATGAATGAATTAGCTAAACAGGGCAATGTTTATATTCGAAAAGCAATGCCCAAACAAGAAGCAGTGGCTTATTTTACTGAAAAAGGCGATGAGTATAAACTAGATTTACTTCAAAATTTAAACGATGGTGAAATTACTTTTTATACACAAGGAAATTTTACCGATTTATGTCGTGGGCCCCATATTCCCAATACAAGTTTTATAAAGGCTATTAAACTAACAAATATAGCCGGTGCCTATTGGAAAGGCGATGAGCACAATAAGCAACTTACCCGAATATATGGCATTACTTTCCCTAATCAGAAAGAATTAGATGCATACTTAACCATGCTGGAAGAGGCCAAAAAACGCGATCATAGAAAATTAGGGAAAGAACTGAGTATTTTCACCATGGATGATGATGTAGGGCCAGGTTTACCTTTATGGATGCCCAATGGAACCATTATTATTGAAGAATTAGAAAAATTGGCCAAGGAAACCGAAGAAGATGCAGGTTATAAACGCGTGGTAACACCGCATATTGCAAAAGAAAGCATGTATTTAACCAGCGGACATTTACCTTATTATGCCGATAGTATGTTTCCGCCCATGGAAATGGATGGTGAAAAATATTATTTAAAAGCCATGAATTGTCCCCATCACCATAAAATTTATGCGGCAGAACCCAAAAGCTATCGCGATTTACCGTATCGTATTGCAGAATATGGTACTTGTTACCGATATGAGCAAAGTGGTGAACTGTTTGGTTTAATGCGTGTACGTTGTTTACACATGAATGATGCCCACATTTATTGTACCAAAGAGCAGTTTGCGGAAGAATTTAAGGCCGTAAACAATATGTATTTAAAATACTTTAAATTGTTTGGCATTGATAAGTTTGTAATGCGTTTGTCATTGCATGATCCTGCTAAATTGGGCCAAAAATATGTGAATGAACCAAAGCTGTGGTTAGAAACAGAAGACATGGTTCGTAAAGTGTTGCAGGAAACCAATACACCATTTATTGAAGTGCCGGATGAGGCAGCATTTTACGGCCCCAAAATAGATGTTCAAATTTGGAGTGCCATAGGCAGAGAATTTACCCTTGCAACCAATCAGGTTGATTTTAATTCTGGTAGAAAATTCTCATTAACATATACAACAGCCAATAATGATACTGATATTCCGCTCATTATTCACAGAGCACCTTTAGGAACCCATGAAAGGTTTATTGGCTTTTTATTGGAACATTATGCCGGTAAATTTCCGGTATGGTTGGCCCCTCAACAAGTTATTATTTTACCTATTAGCGACAAATTTGCAGGATATGCAAATGAAGTAGCTTTAAAATTAAAAGCTAAACGTGTAAGGGTAACGGTTGATGAAAGGAACGAAAAAATAGGCAAAAAAATTCGTGAAGCTGAAATGATGCGTATTCCTTATATGCTGATTGTTGGCGAAAAGGAAATGAACGAACAACAACTTTCTGTACGCAGACAGGGTGTTGGTGATACCGGTACAGTTTCAATTGACAATTTTGTTCAGAACATAGTAGCAGAAATTATGGAAAGGAAATAGCTTGCTTGGCAATTTTTAATCATTATTTTTACACCAAAATTTAAAATCAAACCCATTTTTAATGGCATTATCAACAAGAAGTAACAATGGCGGAAATGGAGGAAAAATGAATCCGCGTTTTCAAAAAAATCAGGAAGCAGAACATCGAATTAACGAACGAATCAGGGCCTCACAAGTGCGATTAGTAGGCGACAATGTAACAGTTGGTATTTATCCCTTACAAGAAGCATTAAAAATAGCAGCAGAACAAGAGCTGGATTTAGTAGAAATTTCACCCAATGCAGACCCCCCTGTATGTAAAGTAATTGATTATAAGAAGTTTTTATACGAAAAAAAGAAGAAGGAAAAAGAAATGAAAGCCAATGCCAAGCAAAGCGAGGTAAAAGAAATTCGCTTTACGCCAGGCACTGACGATCATGACTTCGATTTTAAATCAAAACATGCGGAAAAGTTTTTGCAAGACGGCAATAAGGTAAAGGCTTATGTTCAATTTAAAGGAAGAGCTATTCAATTTAAAGAGCGAGGGGAATTAATTTTATTGAAATTTGCAGAGCGCTTAGCTGAAATAAGTCAGCCGGAAAGCTTGCCAAAATTAGAAGGTAAAAGAATGTTTTTAATGTTGACACCCAAAACAGCCAAGAAGAAAAAAGAGTCTGCTTAAAATTTACTTAACTGTTTTTCATTTAAAGCCACTTTTAAAAACCAAAGTGGCTTTTTTTATGTTCTATAATGAAGCATTTGATAAACATCAAATAAAATTTACCATTCATCCATTTTAACATTGCAAACCCAATAAAAACAGATTTGCTTCAAAATAGCAAAGTAATTTTGCAATTTCTTAAGCAACCCAAATTAGTTACATAATGCACAAAAAATTACTGGCAATTTTTGCATTTATATTTTCATTTTTTCAAGCTAATGCTTTTTACGACAATTCAAACAATAATATTACTGGGAAAGTAATTGATGCTGCAACAAAACAACCTATTGAATATGCCACCGTTACGGTACTAAACAAAAGCACCAAAAACACAGTGAATGGTACGATTACTGACGCTACTGGCTCGTTTGTTATAAAAGGGTTAGCACCGGGTAATTATATTTTTAAAATTCAGTCACTTGGTTATAAAGACTATACGATTAATACAGTAACAGTACAAAAAAACACGCCTGTTCAATTACCGGTAGTGGAATTAACAAAACAAGAAAACGTACTACAAGACGTTACCGTTAGTGCCAAAAAACCGTTAGTTGAGAATAAAATTGATAAAATGGTTTTTAATGCTGAAAAGGATTTAACCTCTCAAAGTGGTGTAGCAACAGATTTATTGAAAAAAGTTCCAATGGTTTCAGTTGATGTAGATGGAAACGTTCAATTAGCAGGTAGTTCCAGCATTCAGTTCTTAATAAATGGTCGTCCTTCAACCGCTTTCGGAAATAATATTTCAGATGTATTACAGGCTATACCGGCCAGCCAAATAAAAAGTATTGAAGTAATAACTAACCCCGGAGCTAAATACGATGCTTCCGGTTTGGGTGGTATCATCAATATAATATTGAAAGATAACCAATCGAAAGGTGTAAATGGCAACTTATCATTAACTGCAGGAAGTTTGCTGCAAAATGGTTCATTTAATCTTACAGCACGCAAAAATAAATTTGGGGTCAATGCTTTTATAAGTGGTGGAACCAGATTACGTTCTACAACACCCAATTCGGTAGATAGAAATTCAATTGATACGAGTGCGAAAACCAATGTTCAGCTATTGCAAAATGGGGCCTCACAATTTACTCGGCACGGCATGCAGTCCGGTTTAGGTTTTGATTGGAATTTAGATTCCCTAAATAATTTAACCGGCGGTGTAAACTACAACTTATTTGGTTATGCCGGAACAGGCTATGTTAATCAAACTCAAATTACCACCGACATGTTAAATGGTGGTAACTTGTTATCAAATATTGCTTCATTAAGTAATTCAAATGGTGGATTTCATTTCCACAATATAGATGCAAATTTGAACTATAAACGTAAGTTCTCAAAACCCGATCAGGAATTGGACATTGCTTGGAATTCAAGTTTTGGTACCAATCATGGTTATTCAAACAGTGAACAATACTATGTGCCTTCAGATACCAAGTTTTTTGGAACACAAAATGATAATCCCGGTACCAATAATGTGCATGTAATGACCATTGATTATACACAACCATTTACTTCTAAAATAAAATTTGGTGCCGGTAGCAGAATTACTTTAACTGATATACACAGTACAGCCACTATTCACTCTTTAAACCCATACACCGAAGCTTATTATTATGATTCCTCTCAATCTAATTACTTAGATTATCATCAACAAGTCTATGCAGTGTATAGTGAATTAAGCTTCCCGGTTGGAACTTTGTTTGATGCACAAGTGGGTGGTCGTTATGAACGAACTGAAATTAACGATTATTATTCCAATGCTACAACGCAAGTTAAAACGCCCGGATATAATACTTTTGTTCCAAGTTTCTATTTCATCAGAAAATTATCTGGTAACTCAACTCTTAAGTTAAGTTATTCAAAACGCATTGAAAGGCCCAGTTATCAGGATTTAAATCCTTTTGTGAATACCAGCGACCCCAAAAATATTACTACCGGAAATCCCTATTTACAACCCCAAATCGGTAATCGGTATGAATTAGCTTACAACAAACAAATCAATAATGTTGGTTCATTTATGGTGGCTGCATTTTACAGAAATTCTAATCATGATATTCAACCCTATGTTTATTATTATCCCACATACAAAGTGGGCGACTCAACTTTTACCAATGTATCTGTAAGTACGCGTCAAAATATTGGCATTGAACGCAATATGGGTATGAATTTATTCGCCAGTATTGATGTTTCAAATGCGCTTAATTTACGCACCAATATGTTCTTTTATTATCGCGAACAAATTAATCAACTAGATCCGGGTTATAATGCAAATAGTTTCAACTACCATATTAATTTGAATGCCAGTTATCAATTTAAAAAGGATTTGGCAGCCGAGGCATTTGGTAATTTCCGTTCTGCAAGAAATGAAGTTCAGGGGCGTTATCCATCATTTACTACATACAGTTTAGCTATTCGCAAACAGTTTTGGAATAAAAAAGGCAGTTTGGCTTTAACAGCTGTAAATCCGTTTAATGAATATGTGAATATGCGCACAATTTTAAGCGGCCCTAACTTTACTACCAATAATTTACGACAAGTACCCTTCCGTTCGTTTGGATTAAACTTCACCTGGAAGTTTGGAAAGTTAGAATTTAAAAAAGATGATAAAGACAAACCCGACAATGGAAATCCGGGCGGGAATATGGACAATGGTTAGAAAAAATTTATATCTCTAATTTGTCAATTACCATTAGTGCATTTAACAGTTTGTTCCAGGCCACTTGCCATTCGTTATGAGCTTCATGCAAAGCAGCATGTTGTTCGTTAGAAAGTTTATCTTTTTTTTCTTTTAAAATATCATTCACTGCTTCAACAGATTGTTGATGTAATTCATTTAATTTTTTAGAAGAAGTATTTTCCATAATGTACTATTATTGCTTAAAGTTACAATGTTTTTATCTGTTTTAAAAAGACAGTTATTACGTTCAAAGATAAAAAAAGCAGCTTATTTAAAGCTGCTTTTGCAATAAAGATAAATTGATTAGTGATTAGGGTTCCTGCATAAATGGATATCCGTAATCAACCGGTGGGTTAAATGTTTCCTTTATAGTACGGGCACTTAACCAGCGATATAAGTTTAAAATACTTCCCGCTTTATCATTTGTACCACTTGCCCTTGCACCGCCAAAGGGTTGCTGACCAACTACTGCACCGGTGGGTTTATCATTAATGTAAAAATTACCGGCAGCATTTCTTAATCGTTCAGTTGCCAGTACAATGGCAGAGCGATCTTTAGCAATAATAGAACCGGTTAGTGCATAAGGTGAAGTGGTGTCAACTAATTCCAATACTTCTTCAAATTCATTGGCAGGATATACATACAAAGTAAGTACGGGGCCAAAAATTTCTTCACATAAAGTAACATACTTGGGATCTTCTGCCAATATAATGGTAGGCTGAATAAAATATCCTTCTTTTTTGCTGCATTCCCCGCCCACTAAAATACTTGCTTTTTTTGAACGCTTAGCGCCATCAATGTAAGCTTTGATTTTATCAAAACTTCTTTCATCAATAACAGCATTAATAAAATTGGAGAAATCTTCTACCGATCCCATTTTAAAACTATTTACCCCCGCTATTAATTTCTTCTTTATTTTTTCTGCCAAATTAGATGGTATATAGGCACGAGAAGCAGCAGAGCATTTTTGTCCCTGATATTCAAAAGCACCGCGTAATAATGCAGTAACGGCTACATCAACATCGGCAGATTTATGTACTAAAACAAAATCTTTACCACCGGTTTCACCAACAATACGTGGATAAGATTTATAATTCGCCATGTTTTTGCCAATTGTTTCCCACATTGTGTTAAATACACCGGTTGAACCGGTAAAGTGTACACCGGCAAAATCGCGATGGTTAAAACAAATTTTACCTAAAACAGGCCCATCCACATAAATTAAATTAATAACGCCGTGAGGCAATCCTGCCTCAAGCAATATTTGCATAAACATTTGTGCTGCAAATACCTGGGTATTGGCGGGTTTCCATACTACCACATTGCCACACATGGCAGCCGAAGTTGGTAAATTGCCGCTAATAGCCGTAAAGTTAAAAGGGGTAACTGCTACCACAAATCCTTCTAATGGCCTGTATTCCATACGATTATGCATTCCCGGCGCACTATTGGGTTGTTGCTTATATATTTCACTTAAATAATGAACATTAAAACGTAGAAAATCAATCAATTCGCAGGCACTATCAATTTCAGCTTGAAAAACATTTTTGCTTTGGCCAAGCATAGTAGCTGCATTAATGTAAGGACGATATTTTGTTGCCAGTAAATCGGCTGCTTTCAAAAAAATGCCGGCTCTGTCTTCCCAAGGCATAGCTGCCCAGTCATTTTTAGCAGCCAATGCAGCATCAATAGCTTGTTGAACATGTTTTTCATCGCCCATATGGAAATAGCCCAAAGTATGTTTTATTTCATGGGGCGGATGTAAAGCAATTTTTTTATTGGTTTTTACTTCTTTTGAACCAATATACATGGGTATATCGGCTGTTTGTGCCTTTAATTCTGCTATTGCTTTTTTTAGTAATTCCCTTTCTTTGCTACCGGGTGCATACTGTAAAACCGGTTCATTTGCCGGCATTGGATAATGAAATGTGCCTAAACTCATGGTGCTTGGTTTTATAATGAAAGTGCAAGTTACTAAACTTGTTTTGTTTAATAAGTAACAAAAGGCATTGTTCATGTTAAGTATAAATAGTATGCTAAATAATAGTTTCTTTGTAAATGGTGAAAAATTTTAGGCCATACATAGCATCCTTACCAATCGTTTTTAGAATAGTAACGCATTTTATCATTAGTAGGCGTAAGGCAAAACAATTTGCCCAAACTACCATAACAGAAATTGAAAAAAATTATTGCCATACCGTTAGTGAAAAAGTCAGAAAAAAAACAATTACAAGTTTTGCAATTTATAATCCCATTGTTTGTGATGCTTTCACCCAATTACATAAAAGATTTACTTCACAAGAAGAACAAAAATTGTTGGTTTATTATTTTGTAATGGCCTCGATGTATGATGATTTTTTTGATCATCATGAAATGAGTGTAGAAACAATAGAAAAGCTAACTTTTTTGGGTGATGCTTATATGCCGAAAACATTAGATGAGATGTTAATTCAATCCATTCATCGTTATTTATTGGCAAGGGTAAATAATAAAACCGATTACCTGAGTTTATTTGAGCATATGTTTACAGCACAAAAAGATTCTCTTTTACAATTTAATGCTGATATTGATACTGAAACGTTACTGTCAATTACCCATCGAAAAGGCGGATATGCCGTTTTAATGTGCTATTACTATCTGCAAGTTGTGGGTAGTGAAGCAGAAAAAAAATGTTGGTATTTATTAGGCACCATAATACAAATGATTAATGATTTGTTTGATACATTTAAAGACAGTCGTGCCGGAATTTATACTTTTGCTAATCATTCCGATTCGGTTACAGATATTAAAACTGCGTATAACAATCAAGTACAACTTCTGAAGAATGCCATCCGTGAAGTAAAAGCCAATCCGAGAAATAAACGTTTTTTTAATTATACCTTAGCAGCAGTGTATTGTTTAGGTTTTTTGGCTATTGAACAATTGGAAAAAGTAGCAGAAAAATATGGAAAGAAGCTTCCAAATTTTACTGAACTTAGTAGAAAGGATTTGGTGATTGACATGGAATTATACAAAAACAGAAAACGATGGATTAGTTTGTTTATGTTAGAAGGCTACTCACTGAATTAAATGTACATATGAATTTACCCATAGTTTTATTTGATGATGCAACATGGAGAGATGAATTTTATCCTTTTTCTGTAAATCATTCTATCGCTGACTTACGGTATGGCATTTATACCCAGTATGAGCGATGGGAAAAATTAACAGGTACTAAGGTTTATATTCAAACCATTGATTATTTATCGGCTTTGTATGAACCACCAACACAACCCGAAGCTGTTTTTGTTGCTGCGAATGTATTGCCTAATATGGAATTAATCAATTCTCTGCAACAATTATCAAAACAGCAGGGTTTAATTTATGCAAAAGAAAAAATTGCCTATAGAGGTAATTTAGAAGAAGCAAAAGCTTATTTTAACACAAATTCAATTAGTACCTCTGAAAAAAATATTCCTTTCAATGGAACGTTAATCTGTATTAATTCTGCCATTGATTTGCTTGCTAAAAATGCTGCTATTATTGCATCCGATTTTCAATTTGTTATTGCTAAACAGCAAAACAATATCATCCATCCTTCTAATTATGTTGAAAATACTGAAGCTATTCATATTGCTTCCGGAGCAACAGTAAAAAATGTGAGTCTGAATGCTGCTGATGGGCCAATATATATTGCAGATAATGCTTTAATTATGGAAGGCTCATTTTTACGTGGCCCCATTGTTGTTGGCAAAAATTCTGTGGTTAAAATGGGATCAACAATTTATGGCGGAACATGCATAGGTAATAATTGCACAGTAGGGGGGGAAGTAAAAAATAGTATAATCATGGATTTTAGTAATAAAGCACATCATGGATATTTAGGCGATAGTATTATTGGCAACTGGTGTAATATTGGGGCCGGTGCCAGTAACAGTAATATAAAAAATAGTGGTGAACAGGTTACTGTTTGGAATGATAGCCTAAAAAAGTACAGTACCCCTGTGCAAAAATGTGGTGTGTTAATGGGCGATTATACCCGTATTGCCATTAATGCGTCTATTAACACTGCAACAGCTATCGGCATTGCTTGCAATGTATTTGGAGCAGGTTTATTGCCGCGTCATTTCCCACATTTTTCATTTGGCATTGAAAAAAAGTATTCCATTGAACAGGCTTTAAAAGAAATTCAGCAGTGGAAAAGCTTTAAAAATTCTTCCACTACAAATCAGGAAATAAAAGTGTTACAGCATATCTTTGAACAACTTACATAAATGTATTTTATAATTAATTCTTTTCAACCATGCGTAAACAAATAGCAGCAGCTAACTGGAAAATGAACTTAAATGCTGATGAAGCACATCAATTATTGACCAAAATACTACATACTAAACTGGCGCTTAAGCCCGGCCAGGAAATTATTTTTGCTGTTCCTTTCCCATATATATCTATGGCAGTTAAAAAGTGTGCTGAGCATAACAACGTATTTGTTGCCGCACAAAATTGTTCCGATAAAACATCAGGCGCCTATACCGGAGAAACTTCTGCAATTATGTTACAATCCGTTGGTGTGCAGTATGTGATAATTGGCCATAGCGAAAGAAGAGAATATTTTAATGAAACCAACGAAGTTTTAGCTAAGAAAATTGATCAATGTTTAAGCCATGGTTTAAAACCTTTGTTTTGTTGCGGTGAACCGCTGTCTATTCGGGAAGAAGGAAAAGAAAAAGAGTTTGTTGCCGAGCAGTTAAAACAATCGTTGTATCATTTAACTGCCGATCAATTGCAACAAATTGTAATTGCCTATGAACCCATTTGGGCTATTGGAACCGGCAAAACAGCTACTACACAACAAGCTCAAGATATGCATGCTTTTATTCGCCAACAAATTGAATTAAAGTATGGTCATCACATTGCTCAAACCATTTCTATTTTGTATGGTGGAAGTGTGAAAGCTGCAAATGCAAAAGATTTATTCTCACAACCTGATGTTGATGGGGGCTTAGTAGGTGGCGCTTCATTGAATGCGGAAGAATTTATTACCATTATTCAATCGTTAGATTAATGCCTATTAAACGCAGTGAGGCAATGCAGCCGCTTTCGCGGCAACACCACAATGCATTATTGTTTTGTTTGTTATTGAAAAAAGGTATAGCCAAAAAGGCAGACAATAGCGTAATGAAAGACTTTTGTATTTCTTTTTGGGAAAACGATTTAATGCATCATTTTCAATTAGAGGAGGATTTGCTGTATTCTTTAGGAAATACATATCCTGTATTGCAATCCGGCTTATTGCAAATGAAAGATGAACATACAGCGTTACAACAATACATGAACCAAATAAAAATACATGTTACCTATGCTATTTTAACGGAATATGTGAATTTATTGGAAAAACATGTACGTTTTGAAGAACGGATTCTATTCCCGCATATTGAAAACACAATCAACAGTAACATTTTACAACAAATTGGAAAAGCCTTAGTACAGGAAGAAGAACATAATTGTTTGCAATATCCGATTCATTTTTGGGAGTAAATATTTATACAAATTGAATATTGAGGGTAGCCGGTTCGTAATCATCTAACTTATCTAAATATAAAATGGTACTGTTTCCATCTTCTGATGGATGATACATGGGTTTGAACTTGGCACCATATACAAATTCTCGATAAGTGTAGGATGTTCTTGTTACAACTGTTGAAGAAAAGCTTTCATCAAATCCTTCTAAAAATACCAACAACTCGGTTTCTGCTGCTTCAATATCCTCTTTTTTTAGTCCATAAAGCGGGCTGTCATGATTAATTGGATGAACCAAAGTCCAGTTAGACATTAGTGTAGATGCTTTGTTTATATCTAAAGCGGCACTAAAAAAGCGCGTTTTCACAACACCTTCTTCAAATACCTTCATTGATATGGTAAAACGAGCCTCTGCATTTACTAAATAATTTTTGGTGTAAGGCACTAAACGCATCATTAGCGCAACGCCATCTTTAAAAGGCGCAAATAAAGCATGCGCACTATATTGAATGTAGGCTTTAGGACGAGCAAAACGTCCATACATTAAGCCTGTTGCAATGGCAAAACTTAATAGCCCGCAAAGCGCTTCTAATGAAGCAACAAAACTAGCCATAAATCCGACGGGACTAATTCTTCCATAGCCTACTGTTGTAAATGTTTGTGCACTAAAGAAAAATGCTTCACCAAATTTTTCGGTGGTCGAATGTGTTTCAATGCCGCCTAAATGTTCTAGGCCAATCCATAAATAAACACCGGCAAACAAAACATTAATTACAATAAAGAATATAACAACAATCAACAAAAAACGCCAAAGCGGCATGGATAATAGCGCATGATAAATATTTAATCGCTCAAAAAAACGCATTCCCTTCACCTGCAAATTAGGCGATCCATCCCTGTTTAACATTCGCCCACCAACCAAGCTGCTAACGGTACTTAATCCGGTATCTGTTTCGCTTTTAGCCTTTTTATTAATATGTTTTAAAAATAGCATGTTAGCCAATAATTTATTATCGAAAATAATGTATTTATGCAGTACACCGGGTTTATATTTGAACCAACAAAAAGTTACAGTACATTAAAAAGTGCAAATTATTTATCGATGAATATTACCAAACAATTAATGCAACAAATTATTGCTAGAACTTTTTTGGTAATTAGTTCTTTACTGGTAAATATTTGTTTAGCCCGATTTACAAATGCTGCTGAAATTGGGGTACTACTTTACATTACAGCAATTGGTGCATTCATTGTATTGGTGGGCGGAATGAGTTTAGAAAGTGCTTTTACTTATTATTCAGTGCAAAAAGCTATATCAAAAAAACAAATAATTACCCTAAGTTTTTGGCAGTTAATGGGTGTAATATTCCTATTGATACTAATGCAAATATTCTTTCCTCAATATTTTGAAAATGTTAGTCATAATTATCGCGTTAGCTTTTATGTTTTTATTGCCGGAACACTCATGACAAACTATTGTACGGCGGCTTTATTCGCATCACAGCATTTCATATTACCTAATTTGTTACAAACAGTTGGAAATATAGCATGCATTATATTTATTAGCATTTTATATTTCCATAACAACCATGCCCAAGTGCTATTTAAAACCTATTTCTATTTTGCAGGAATAAATGGCTTATTATTGTTTATGGCTTTGGTGTTTATAAAAAATGAGCAAATATTTAATAACCAACAACTAAAAAATAAGCAGCTTATTTATCGTTATGCATTACAAGCATTAGGTGCTAATTTATTATTCTTTTTGGTGTACAGATTAGACTATTGGTTTGTGCAGAAATTTACTTCAGCCACTGATGCGGGTAATTATATGCAGGCATCTAAATTAGCACAAATATTTATTTTAATACCTCAATTTATGGCACCCGTTATTTTTAATGCATCTGCCATGAAGCAGGATAATAAACTTCCGGTTTTCATCAACACAATTATTCAACTTTTTTTTCTTTTTTTTCTTCTTGTTGCTTTACTATTGATGTTGTTTGGGAATGCAATTATTACATTAGTGTTTGGCAATAGTTTTTCGAAAGTTGCTAATGTTATGCTTATTTTAATGCCCGGATTGTTTTTCTTGGCGGGGTTAAACTTGCTTTCAGCATACTTTAGTGGACTGAATAAAATATCCATCAACATAAAAGGCGCTGCGATGGCAGCATTAATTACTTTGGTAGGAAATATACTTATTATACCTTACTATCATATTTATTGGGCTGCAGCTATTACTTCATTTGCCTATGCAATTGCAGGAATATGGTCTTTGTATCATTTTAAAAAAATGAACGTTAATGTATTTTTTTTCAAAAAGCTTGACTGGCGAAAGTTTGCGCTAATTTTTCGAACAAAAAACTAAAGTATGCAGGTATTGTGGTTGGCAAGTTGGTATCCGGATGCGTTTGAACCTTATAATGGCGATTTCATTCAACGCAATGCCAGGGCCGTTGCTGAGCTAATGCCAATTACTGTTATACATGTTTTGCAGGCAGGCAGTAATATTCATTCAAAATATAAATTTGAAATCAACAAGCAGCAGCAACTGGAAGAATGGATTGTTTATTTTACTTTCAAGCCTACACCTATTAAAAAATTAAATACTTTTTTGTATCAACGTGCTTATAAACAATGCTATAAAAAAGTTTTAAAAAAGTATTTAACGGCCTATGGAAAACCATCTATTGTACATGTGCATGCCCCAATGCGTGCAGGTATCATTGCTAGAAAATGGTGCCAAAAAATGCACTTGCCTTATATCGTTTCAGAACATGCATCTATGTATGCAAAAACAGCAATAGATAGTTATTTCCAAAAGCCTATTTGGTATAAAAATGCGTTACGTAAAGTAATGCAACAAGCAGCAGTTGTCACCAACGTTTCATTCACCGTGGCAAATTCAATACAAAAAATATTCAATTTATCAACCGTAACAGTTATTCCCAATTTGGTGAATACCCAATATTTCCAATTTAAAGCTGAAACTCAATCCAATAAGTTTACTTTTTTACATGTTTCATCATTGCTGCCACAAAAAAATTTAACCGGAATACTGAAAACATTTGCACTTTTAAAAAATGAATTTCAACAATGGCAATTAGTGATTGTCGGGCCAAAATCGTCGGTTATTGAAGCTGAAATTGAGCAACTACAATTATCAGCATATGTGCATTTAACCGATGCCATACCTTATGAAAGTGTTGCTGCCTACATGCAACAAGCCAATGCATTGGTTTTGTTTAGTTGGCAGGAAAATGCGCCATGTGTCATTTTTGAAGCATTATGTTGCGGATTGCCGGTTATTACATCCTCTGCCGGTGGTGCAGCCGATTTTATTAATGAAAATAATGGAATAATTGTGCCACCGGGTGATGAAAAAGCTTTGTTGAATGCTTGCAGGCAAATGTTACAAGAATATGCAAAGTTCAATCGTTTTGCCATAGCTAAATCTGCAGTAAGGCAATTTGCACAACCAGTAATTGCATCGCAAATAGTGACTTTATATGAACCTTTTTTGGATAAGCAGGTAATTTAAATGTAAAAAATACAGGTAGTTGCTTAGTTGACCGCTATCCTTATATCTTTGCAGTTGTATGAAGAATATCAGAAATTTTTGCATTATAGCCCATATTGACCACGGGAAAAGTACGTTGGCTGACCGATTGTTAGAGGAAACACAAACAATTGGGTCGAGAGAAATGATGGACCAGGTATTGGATGATATGGATTTAGAGCGTGAAAAAGGAATTACCATAAAAAGTCATGCCATTCAAATTAACTATAATCATAAGGGTGAAGATTATATTTTAAACCTTATTGATACCCCCGGTCACGTTGATTTTAGTTATGAAGTTAGCCGCGCTTTAGCAGCTTGCGAAGGTGCATTATTGTTGGTGGATGCTACACAAGGCATTCAGGCTCAAACTATTAGTAACCTTTATTTGGCTATTGACAACGATTTGGAAATTATTCCCGTTATCAACAAAATTGATATGGATGGCGCTATGATACCCGAAGTAACCGACCAAATTGTTGATTTAATTGGCTGTAAGCCCGAAGAAATTTTGTTGGCAAGTGGTAAAACCGGCATAGGCATTCAAGATATTTTGAATGCTATTGTTGAAAGAATTCCACCTCCGGCAGGTGATGAAAATGCCCCTTTACAAGCCTTAATTTTTGATAGTGTATTCAATAGCTTTAGAGGTATTATTGTTTACTTCCGAATAATGAACGGTACTTTACGCAAAGGAGATAAAATTCAATTTGTTTCAACCGGACAAAACTATATAGCTGATGAAGTGGGTATTTTAAAATTAAACATGGTACCCAAAGATTCTTTGAGCGCAGGAAATGTGGGTTATATAATCACCGGAATTAAAAACGCAAAAGAAGTTAAAGTTGGTGATACTATAACATTAGCCGCCAACCCGGGTGAAATGATTCAGGGTTTTGAAGAAGTTAAACCCATGGTTTTTGCAGGTATTTACCCCGTAAATACTGATGATTTTGAAGAATTACGGGAATGCATGGAAAAACTGCAGTTGAATGATGCATCACTAACATTTGAATTGGAAACATCCAAGGCACTTGGTTTTGGTTTCCGATGCGGTTTTTTGGGTTTGCTACACATGGAAATTATTCAGGAACGTTTAGAGCGAGAATTCAATCAAACCGTAATTACAACCGTTCCTAACGTAAGTTTTCATGCATATTCTACAAAGGGCGATAAGATAGTGGTGAATAACCCTTATGAAATGCCCGATCCTACACGTTTAGACAGAATTGAAGAACCTTTTATTAAAGCACAAATTATTACTTTACCGGAATATATAGGTAATATCATGACCTTATGTTTGGGTAAAAGAGGCATTCTTATTAACCAGTCATATTTAACCCCAACAAGGGTTGAATTAATATTTGAAATGCCTTTAACTGAAATTGTATTCGATTTTTATGATAAGCTGAAAAGCAGCACTCGTGGGTATGCTTCATTCGATTATTCCCCAATTGGCTATCGCGAAGCTGATATTGTGAAAATGGATATTTTATTGAACGGTGATAAAGTAGATGCCTTAAGTGCATTAATTCACCGCAGTAGGGCACAAGACTTTGGTAGAAAGCTTTGTGAAAAATTAAAAGAATTGTTACCCAGACAACAATTTCAAATTGCCATACAAGCGGCCATTGGTGCTAAAGTAATAGCCAGAGAAACCATTTCGGCCATGCGAAAAGATGTAACCGCTAAGTGTTATGGTGGTGACATTAGTCGTAAGCGTAAATTATTGGAAAAACAAAAAGAAGGTAAAAAACGTATGCGCCAAATTGGTAATGTAGAAGTACCGCAAGAGGCCTTTTTGGCTGTATTGAAAATAGATTAGTAATCCCTCCGTTCATATAAACGCAAAGGCTGTCTTTCACTTTCATTGAAGACAGCCTTTTTCTAATCATTTCACCCAAAACCCAAATTCAAAGATTTGAATGTTATGGTTGATTGTAGAACTTAAAAAATCTAATAGCCAGGTGCTACACCAATATAATTATGTGGGGTGATAGACTTCAATTGCTTTTTTAATGCTGCCGAAATTTTTAATTCGTCAATAAATTGATGCAAGGTTTTCTGATTAATCCCTTCTTTTCCTCGTGTTAAAGCCTTTAAGGCTTCATAAGGGTTGGGATAATTTTCTCTTCGTAAAATGGTTTGAATAGCTTCAGCAACAACAGCCCAATTGGCATCTAAATCGCTAGCTAATTTTGCCTCATTCAATACCAACTTACTCATTCCTTTGGCAATTGACTGAAGGGCAATCATGGTATGCGCAATAGGTACACCTAAATTTCTTAATACTGTTGAATCAGTTAAATCGCGCTGCAAACGTGAAATGGGTAATTTATTCGCTAAATGGTTGGCTATAGCATTAGCCATTCCTAAATTACCTTCCGCATTTTCAAAATCAATAGGATTTACTTTATGGGGCATTGCAGACGAGCCAACTTCACCTTGTTTTGTTTTTTGTTTAAAGTAATCTAAACTAATGTATGTCCAAACATCTCTACAGAAATCTATTAATATGTTATTAATGCGTTGTATGGCATCTAAATGAGCAGCCAAACAATCGTAATGTTCAATTTGGGTGGTAAACTGTTGACGCTGCAAGCCCAATTTTTTATCAACAAATTCATTCCCCAGTTGAATCCAGTTTTTATGAGGGAATGCCACAACATGCGCATTAAAATTACCGGTAGCACCACCAAATTTAGCAGTATAAGGAATTTGCGTAAATAGTGCAATTTGACTATCTATACGTTCTACAAAAACCATCCATTCTTTACCCAAAGTAGTAGGTGAGGCAGGTTGCCCGTGAGTGCGAGCCAGCATTGAAATTTTTTTCCATTGTTGTGCCTGCTGTTTTATCTGCTGTTTTAAGTTGAATAATGCCGGCAAATATTCCAGTTCCATACAATCTTTCCAACTTAAGGGAATTGCAGTATTATTCACGTCTTGCGATGTTAAACCAAAATGTACCCATTCTTTTAACGCACTTGCACCTATTTTATCTAATTGTTCTTTTATAAAATATTCAACCGCTTTTACATCATGATTGGTAGTAGCCTCTAACGCTTTAATATGATTAGCATCAGCTAAACTAAACGAATCAGCTATATTCTGTATTTTCTTTTGTTGTGCTGCGGGTAACTTAAAAAATTTTTTTTGTGCAAGAAATATGAAATAAGCTACTTCTACTTGTACGCGGTATTTCATTAAAGCAAATTCCGAGAAATAATTATCCAATGAAGCCGTTTGTTTTCTATAACGTCCATCAATTGGTGAAACAGCGGTAAGTGAAGTAAGTTCCATGTAAAAATAGTTTTCCGGTTGAAAAATGTTTTTTAAGTTTTATTGGGTTTGTTACAGTTAATCGTTCAAATAATCATTCACTTTAAAACATATATCTGTTAAAACAGTGAATTTTCTTTTCTTTGCATGCAAAAGTAAACGAATTGGACAAGAGAATAAGAGTTGGGGCTGTAAGTTATTTAAATACCAAGCCATTATTATATGGTGTAAAAAAGAATGCAGCACTGTTAGAACAAATAGCATTGATTGAGGATTATCCTGCAAGTATTGCCAATATGCTATTAAACGATGAAATTGATGTAGGCCTGATTCCTGTTGCGGTTATACCCAAAATGAAGGCTTCTTATATTATTACTGATTATTGCATTGGTGCGGAAAATGATGTTGCCTCTGTTTGTCTTTTCAGTGAAAAACCCATTGAAGAAATTACCCATGTTCTGCTCGATTACCAGAGCCGAACTTCTGTTAATTTAGCAAAAGTATTGTTGAAACATTACTGGAAAAAAGAGGTGATTTTTGTAGATGGCGGCGTTGATTTCAGAGCGCAAATAAAAGGTACTACCGCCGGGGTTGTAATTGGCGATAGGGCATTAGAACAAAGAAAAATTTCACCATTTATTTATGATTTGGCAGGGAATTGGATAAAAATGACCGGATTGCCATTTGTTTTTGCAGCATGGATTGCCAATAAACCATTAAATGAAAATTTTATTGCTGAATTTAACAAGGCTAATGCTTTGGGCATTGAGCATTTAAATGAAGTTTTGGCTCAGTTAAATTATAGCACATATAACCTGCATACCTACTACACACAAAATATCAGCTATGAATTGACGGATAATAAAAGGAAAGGTTTGGAACTATTTCTATCTTTACTCAAAACCGTTTAACCATTTCTGCATGGCCATTATTACTGTAGTAACCATCTGTTACAATAATTTAGCAGATCTTCAAAAAACCTGCGCTTCAGTAGATGAACAAACTAATGCACCTTTTTGTCATTTAATTATTAATGGTTCTACTAACAATGATATTGCCAATTGGCTTTCTGAAACCCAACAGCCTGTATATCGCCAATGGATAAATGAGCCGGATAATGGCATTGCCGATGCATTTAATAAAGGCGTTCAACATGCTCCAGAAGGGTTTATTCATTTATTAAATTCCGGCGATATTTATGCAGATAAGAATGTTTTTTCACAGATAAATAATTTTTTAAATGCCCATCCCAACATTAGTTGGATGAGCGGAAAGATTATTTTAAAGCGTGCACAACATTGGGTTACCGTTGGTAAGCCTTTTGATGCAAAAAAATTATACAGAGGTATGCGAAGCATTGCACACCCAACTTGGTTTGTGAAAAAAGAAGTATATGAACGTTGTGGTTATTTTAATATGCAATACAAAATTGGAATGGACTATGACATGCTTTGCAAAATTAAAGATGAACCTTATGCCTTTTATAATGCCCCTGTAACAAAGTTTGACGATACAGGCATTAGCTCAACACAATACTTAGCCTCTTTGAAAGAAAATATTGTTATTTATGAAAGCCATTTCGGCTTTTCACTTAAATGTCGTTTATGGCAATGGCGTTTAAAAATGCTGTATTTATTACTGCAAACAAGGGTTGGAAAATTTTTATTTCTTGTAAAGAAGAAATTAGGTTTAGAAAACCACTGATGAAGATTACATTTTGATGGCAATCCTGCCGGTATCATCCATTCTGTTCAACAATATTTGAATATTTTGCTCAATAATGTATTCGTCAACGGCCTGCCGTGAACCCTTCCAAAAACCATAATCATCAATAATTAAAACACCGTTTTTATTTAATAATGGATAAAGGTGTATCATTTCATGCCGGGTTGAGGCATACCAATCTGTATCTAATCTTAGTAGCGCAATTTGATCGGGTATATGTTTGGGAATAGTTTGCAAAATATCGCCTTCTATAAAATGAATATTTGCTGATGGATAAGCAACATTAGCCAAATTCTTTTTTACCTCATCTAATGTTGAATAAGCCCATACAACACTTTCCGATTTGTTGTTGGCTTCATTCTGTAATTGATCTGCCGCATTTCTATTCAATGAGTCTTTATCTTCTTCAGTTGGTGGCGTCATGCCTGAAAAAGTATCATATAAATAAAGCTGTCTGTTATTTACACCTAATTGCAATAAAGTTTCTGCAATAGCCATCATACTGCCACCTTTCCAAACGCCACATTCTACAAAGTCACCGGGAATATTATGTTGAATAACATATTTAACAGCCTCAATAAGACCAAACAACCGTTCATTGCTGGTCATAGTGTAAGGTCTTACTTTTTCAATAATTTGTATGTGAAAGGGTTCAAAATCTAATGGGTAAGGAGATTGTTTAGCCTCTAAACCAAATAATACTTTGAAAGCTTTAATGGGTTTAAAAATCATTTTCTACTTTGTGTTGAATGGATGCAAGTTAATGTGGGGGATGGGTATCGAAAAATTTTTTTATGGTAGTAATCATCTTAATTGCGGTTACATCGGCATAAGGAATGTTCACTACATATTCTAATTTTTTCATGATTCTTACATCATTTTTTTGAATTGCATCATCTATTGTATGTGGATAAACAGCTACAATATTGTTACTGATTGTTTCAGGATACGGTGCAAATCGGCCGTATTGCGATCCATTGAAAACGCCAAATGTGGTGCAGTTTACAAGCGCTGCCAAGTGTATGGCACCTGTATCAACACTAATTAAACATTTGGCATTTTTTAAAACTAATAATAATTCCGGCAAGGTAGTTTTGTTGGTTAAATCTTTAAGCGGATGGTTATATTGCTTTACAAATGATCGGCTGTAATGTAAGTCGTTTCTTGAACCACAAACTATTGCCATCCAATTAAAGCGTTCATATAAATAATTACTTACTTCAACAAAATTTTCGGTTGGCCAAATTCTTTTCTCATGGCGTGAACCCGGAAATATAACAAAGTAATCGTGATAAATTCGCGAAGTAACATCTGAGTGTATTATATTGATGGGGAAAGTTGGTTTAAATACTTCACTGGTTTTACCTGTTACAAATTCAGTAAATGCTTTGTTTCTATAAAACTCAAATACCGGTTTTTGCATTTCGGGCATTAAATGTTTGTATAATCTAAAATCATACAACTGTTCATATGTTGCATAATTCTGTTTATTTCTATACATCCCATAAGTATTCTTAGCTTTGGCTGCTTTTACTATACTATCATCAATTCTTTTAGCACGACTATATATAGGGTTTATTACAATGTCATATTTTTCCAAATAAATACTTCGCAAAAACTTGTATCTGTAAAACATATTGGTTTTAAATGCATTTTTATGCAACCAAATGCTATTGGAAAAATAATTTTTTGCTTGCAGGTTAAAAAGTGTTCTTACCGAAGTATTGCCAACAAAATCAACAGCATAATTCTGCAACAAATTACATTGCACCATTTCCGCAATAAAAGATTGCCATAAAACAAAATCACCAATCTCATCTGTACGTACTATTAGTGCTTTAGGGGTTGTATTTTTTTTTCTTCGTCCGGTAATGGCAAGTATTAAAACCAGGTCATATACCAATCCTTTTAAAAAATTAAGCATGGCATTTTAGGTTTTACCAGGTTAGGTTATTTATTTTTTCGCATCCACTTTTCAAAAAGCTGATGTGCATCGGGTGTTAATTTGAATATAAATATACCAACTATGAACAGAATAGAAAAAATTGCCGAGCGAAATATAATCCCAGTCCATCCATTCAGGTGGTTAAACAAAAAAAAGCTAGTAAAAAAAGCTGCGAAACCCAATAAAATAGCTAATACCGTTTTGCCGTTAAAGGGTTGCATTTGAAACTTTCTTCGTAAAAATTCAAATCGTATGAAATTATAAATTGTGTAGGAAGCCAATTCACCAATGGCAGAGCCTATAATGCCATAATGTTTTATTAAAAACCAGGTTAATGGAAGGCGCAGCGTTAATAAGATAACGCCGGAATTGAAATCAAATTTCCAATAGGTTGAGGTGTTAATTAACACATTATTTACACCGGTTCCTGCATCTATAATTCGAGCCATACCTAAAATAAATAATACACCTAAACCCGATTGGTATTTGTTTTGCACATGCAATACTTCCATACCTTGCGATACATTGAGCCAAATATTGCCAAATATAAAAAGCGCTAATAGTAGCAAATTAATACACGACCGAACATAGATTCGGTTAATTTCCTTGTAATCTTTATCCTTCCAGGCTTTGGCCAAATAGCCCGTTGCAATAGCTTGAATACTACGTTGGGGCACTTGTACCAAATTAGCCGCATATTGTGATAGTCCAAAAATACCTACCGAAACTAAATCCTGAAAATGTGCAATAAATACACTATCAACCGTTGCAGCAATAGAGCTTATTAAGGTTCCACCAAAAATAAAAGCTTGCATGCTTAACATTTTTTTGCGAAACTTTTTGGTTACGCGGCTTATTTGAAATGGAAAATACAATTGTTTTCTTCTGCGTAAATACACCACCAACACAATAAATATGAATGCATATAAAAAGGTAAACAACCATACAAATGTGTTAAATGAAATTATTTTGAAATAAAATAATAAGATAAAAACCGTAGTCACAATGCGCATTACGGTTTCTTTTAAAAAGTTGGAAATAATAGTTTGATGTATGGCCCAACAATAAGCTTCTAAAACTGAAAAAAGCAGCATGCCTAAAGCGAAGGGAAACATCAGGTAATAAAAATCAACAATTAGTGGTGACTTTTGCTGGTAGGCATGTACAATTAAAGGTTGAAAATAAAAACCTGCTACCAACAAAATAATAAAACCGGTTAATGCAGTGCCCATTGCCCAAGTAACAATATCAATTTTTTGAGCAGGCAAATTGTCTTTATAATATGGGTAGAATTTATAAATAACAGGAATAATGCCTAAACTGGAAAATATGTACATATTCTGCCCAAAATCAAAAAAAATGCGTGTTAATCCAAATTGTTCGGGAGTAAATGAACCATTGGTTACATAAAAGTATGTGTTTAGTGCACCCACCAGAAAGCCCAGGTACACTAATATGCTTGAAACAATAGTTTGGTGCCGTATACTACCCATAATAATGAATGCAGGTAAAAGCTATATTAAGCGCCAAATTTATGTATTCGGTTAACAAATAAACGGTTTAGGCCCTATATATTTATTCAAAACAAATTATCTTGCCAACTTAACTGTATTGATTTTTGTATGGTTTCAAACAACTTTAATCCATCATTTCGCCATCCGCTGTACATTATACGTAAAGGTTTGTACAATAAAATTAAGCAATACAGTGTTGAATTAAACGGAAACTTGTTAGACTTTGGATGTGGCGCTAAACCTTACCAAACTTTATTTGCCCATGTAAATAAATATGTTGGGGTGGATTATGACAGCGAAGGACATGCCCATCAAAATGAATCAATTGATTTTTTTTATGATGGACATACTTTGCCCTTTGAAACCCATAGTTTCGATAGTTTGTTTAGTTCAGAAGTTTTTGAGCATGTATTTAATTTAGAGGCAATTTTACCTGAAATAAACCGTGTGCTGAAGCCGGGTGCTAAAATTTTAATTACTTGCCCATTTGCATGGGAAGAACATGAAATACCCGTTGATTATGCCCGATATACCCAATTTGCTTTGCATAGTTTATTGCAAAAAAATGGATTTCGTATTTTAATAACCGATAAAAATGGTCATGCTACTGCCGCTTTACATCAGATGTTCATGGTGTATTTACACGACGATTGGTTGAATCGTGTTTTTATTTTATCAAAATTCAATTTTTTTAAGAAAATGGTGCGGCAAGTAATGATACCCTTTTTTAATTTATTATTTATTGCAACAGAAAAATTATGGCCGGTAAATAAACGGCTTTTTTTGAACACAATTATTGTAGCGGAAAAAATTGAAGACTGTTTTAAACAATAACAATTCATGGAAAACGGCTTAAAGAAAATGGCATTTACAGTTTGCTCGGCTAACCATTTAGCTTATGCAAAAACTATGGCCGATAGTTTAATACAACATGCACCTGATTATACCGTAATTATTGGGTTGGCTGATAAAAATAATCAACGCTTTAAACAAGAGGATTTCTTACCTCATCGCATTGTTGAAGTGGAATCGTTGGCAATTCCAAATTTTGATGCAATGAGTATTCAATATAATTTAATTGAACTGAATTGCGCTTTAAAACCTTTCATTGCGCAATATATTTTTAATACTGAATACCCTGATATTTTACTTTATGTTGATGCAGATATTTATTTTTATCAATCGCCGAGCGAAGCTGAACAAATTTTAAATGAAAATGCAATAGCCATTACGCCGCATTTTTTTACACCAATTAACGATGGTGCCTTGCCGATGGAACGTGATGTTTTAAGATCCGGCATTTACAATGCCGGATTTATTGCCATGAAGCAACACAGTATTACCGATAATTTCTTGCAATGGTGGGCTGAACGGTTAACCAATCAATGTTTTTATAATTTTGCCGAAGGCATGGCTGTTGATCAAAATTGGTTAAACTTAGTTCCACTTTTTTTCGAAAAAATTGCCATAATAAGCCATAAAGGTTATAATGTAGCATATTGGAATTTACATGAAAGAAGTTTGGCGCTCAATAACAATCAAGTATGGGTGAATAATCAAGAACCGCTTGTTTTTTTGCACATCAGTGGTTATAAATTTGAAACCCCACAAATCTTATCAAGACATCAAACCAGGTTTAACCTTTTGCAACTACCGGTTTTAAATAAGTTGTTAGAAGCTTACCGAAATAAGGTATATGAAAATGGCTACGCACAATACATTCATTTGCAATGTGCCTATGCTAAAGCAGAAAAAAAATCAACCGGATTAATGGCTTTTACGAATAAAATATTAAAACCTTTAGGTATTAAAATTACGAATGCATAATCTTTTGAATTTGTAAAACCATCACTACATTGTAGTCTATTTCACAATTACTGCTAAAAAGTACTTTGTATTTTATATCGGAAAGACTATTTAGTTGTTGTAGCATAAAATCATAACCCATATCGGCATGAACGTGATATGGATTCATAGGTTGGCCAATACGTTTGCATATTGCCTCATATTTAGGTTGATCGGGAAAAACCAAAATTAAATTCCCACCGCTTTTTAAAATTCTGATAAACTTACGCAATACCATTGCCGTATTAGGTACATCTTCAATTAAATGACTACTGTACACATAATCATATGTATTATCAGCAACCGGAATTTCATCATTAATTACATCGCAAGGTATATCTACTTTATCTTTTCCGGCATGGGCATAAGGCTGTGGATAATCAATGCCATCACATTCAGTTTTTTTAATTTTATCACCACCAAAACCAATATCGCATCCTTTACCTTCGCAATAAGGTAATACCCACTTTCTAACTTTACTGGTTTCAGAAGTATAATTAAATTGAATACCAAACAAACGCGTTAAAGTGCCTTTAATTTTTCTATTAACAAATGTTTCAAAATTCATGCTTAGTAGTTTAAAAGGCCTTTAAATGCATCAATTCTAAATTGAATAACCGGCCATGCTTTTGCAGGATGTCCCTGAAATGTGTATTTAATTGCTAAAATAACCGATGCAGCTAATTTAAATGTATATTCAATATTTTTTTTAACAAAAGCCCAACGACTAATGGCTAAAACTCTTCTTCGTTCACCACGGCCAATGCCACTGGCCACACGATACATATATTCTTTTGTAAGTTTTTTTACTTCAACAATATGGTGAACAATGATTTGTGGATGATAATAAATTTGTTTGCCTAATGCCTGCAGTTTGTAAAAAAAATCTTTTCCTTCACCACCAATACGCACCGTTCCAACAACACCGGGTAACATTTCATTAAAACCACCTACCAACTTAAAGTCATCAGTTCGAATAATCATATTTGACTCTAGCGGATATTTTCCCGGGGCAAATACACATATTTCCGAGCTATAATCAAAATTGCCCACTAATGATGATACATAGTAACTCATCCACTTAGGTTCACTTGGAATATATTTCGGAATAATTCTTCCGCCTAAACCACCTGCATTAGGGTAGGCTTTAAAAAAATCAATGATTTTTTCTAAATAATCAGGCTCTGCTACAGCATCATCATCCATAAAACACAATAAAGCCCCTTTCGCCAATGCAGCACCGGTATTACGTGCATATGAGGCGCCTTGCTTGGATTCATTCAAATAATAAAAAGCATAATCGGCATGTGCCGCTATAAATGATTGACAAATAGCTTCTGTATTATCTGTGGAATTATTATTTACCACAATTACTTCGTATAAATTTTTATTGCAGGTTTGATGCACTAAACTATTAAGTGCTGCCTCAATATAAGTAGCACGATTGTAAGTACAGATAACAACTGATATTTGAATATTATTTTCCATGCAAATTTTCTAAAATACTATGTGCATTTTGCGCAATATTACCCCAAAAAAATGCTTTATAAAAAGAATTCGGGGTTTCCTTATTAAATTTTGTAGCTAGTATAATTGCTTCAGCTAAAGCATTCATGTCATTGTCTGCCACAATCCATAACTTTTCTTGCGCAATATTGTTTGGAATACCTCTACTGCCGGATGTAGTAGTAATTACTGTAGTATTTTGCGCAAGCGCTTCAACTAACTTGGTTTTAATACCTGTTGCCATTGTTCCCGGATGAATGAATGCATCAACGCCCAAATTCATTTCGTCTATATTTCTTACAAAACCTATGTATTTTATTTCAGCAATTGGTTCAAATGCATCTTTTAAAAAAGTGGGTAATGCAGTACCGCAAATAATAAGGGTAAAATTGAATTGCTTATGGCGAAGCAATGGTATTACATAATGAATGATATTTTGTAGTGCTTCAATGTTGGGTGCATAGTTAAGGGTACCATTAAACAACAACAAACAATTATTTTCAGCAATATTGTATTTGCTGCAAATAGCTTTGCGAGCTTTATTTTTTTCTGATGTAGAAGGTGGAAATTGCTGAAATGTTCCATAACGAACAATAGCCAATTTTGAAGGATGCAATTTCCAATGCTTTATTGCATAGTCTGCATCTTCTTCGCACTTAAAAAAATTATAAGTACATAGTTGATGCATCCATTTTTCGTACTTTAAATATAATTTCCAATAGCTGCGGTTCAATAATTTAAATCGAAAGCCTTCAATATTGTGAGAGTGAATAATGTAAGGTAAGCCGGTGAAAATATGTAATAAATAACCTAACCATCCCCAATACGAATGCTCAATAATGATTGCTTGAATGTTGTTTCTTTTAATATATTGAATAAGCGCAGGTACTTTTATTAAGTTGGCAATGCCTCTACCTTGAACATATAATTGGTTGTATTTATGTTCGAATGGGATATCATTCCAATTATTATTCTCTGCACAAGCAATGAATATTTCATCAAAATGAGCTAAAGATTTATAAAAATCTACAATCCCTTTTTGCCCACCCATTTCTGCCGGGAATACTTTGTAAGAAACAATAGCTAGTATTCGCATACTATATTTTATTCAGGCTTACTATTTATTAGCCTGAATGAATGAACAATAGCGGCAATAATTAATATCCATACCAATGCTGATGCACCAATTGCAATCTTAGTGCTATCATAATATGATGCAGGTTTAAATTCAAACAAAATTTCATGTTTACCTGCAGGAATTGACAAGCCACGCAAAACATAATCTGTTTGAATAATAGGAACTTCCTTGCCATCAATATAGGCTTTCCAACCTCTGTTGTAATAAATTTCACTAAATACGGCAAAACCATTGCTACTGCTGTTCGATACATAATGAATAATATCATTATCATTTTTTACCAATTGAATACTGGCAGCAGTATCGGTTGTATTTGTATAAGTTACCAATGACTGTTGTGCAGCATCAACAATAGCAGTATCTTTTGGTGTAAAGTTGTTTAATGCTTTCATTACCGCAGCCGGACCGTTTACAAATTGTACGGTTTTTACAAACCAACAAGGACCTAATGCTTCGGGATTTAATTGTACCTCGGGTTTATTGGTAGCTGGATTATTAACAATAATGTACTTGGTATTCAGCATATTTAATACCTGCCTGTTCATGGGTTGTTTTCTTAGCTGAAAATTCAGTAAGTCTTCAACAATACTTAATTTGGCCGGATGATAGCCGCCAACGGAATGAAAATGATAGGAGGTTAGTGCATCGTTAAAAACATCTTGTGTTAAATTCAAAACCCGATAGTACGATGTATCTTTTAAAATTTGTTGATCTGCAGCCGAAGGTTTAAAATAAGCATCATCAATGGATTCTTCATCTTGGAAGTTTTTTTCACTGAAATATCTGCGATCAATACTTATGTTATCCGCGGCAATTAGTATAACTATTGCAGCTATGGCATAAGTAACTTTCAGTTTGTTTTTCAAATAAAAGAAAATACTGGCAGCAGCCAAAACAACAAAAATGATAGAACGTAGCAAGTCTGCACCAAATAAACTTCTTCTATCTTCTATCAATGCATTATAAATGCTGTTCGCTTCTGTAGTATTGCCTTGAGTTAATTGCGTAAAATACGATTTCAAATTAGCGTCTGCCGGAGCCGCGTAATCAAAACTAAAGTATAGCAATATGGCCAATACAAAAAAGGCACCTGTAATAATCAGCGTTTTTTTCAATGCAAAAATGGCAAAAGCTTTGTCTTTAGTATCGAAAAATAATTGTTGCAGTACCAATATTGCTACAAAAGGAAAAGTAAACTGAGGAATTACCAACGTCATTGTGGGTACCCTAAATTTGTTGTAGAGTGGCAGGTGGTTGAATAAAAACTCGTTAAAGAACATAAAGTTTTTGCCCCAACTCATTAGCAAAGCCACTACCGTTAATATTAACAACCACCACTTGTGTGGTGTTTTCAAATAAACGATTCCAAAAATGAATAATAAACACAAAACGGCGCCTAAATAAACCGGACCACTAGTAAAAGGCTGATTACCCCAGTAAGAAGGCATGCTTTCAGCAAACTGAGCAGCCTGATCATCGGGTACACCTTTTTGTTGCAACATTTTAGCAATGTGTGAATCTCCATTAAGTTCACCACTAGAGGCACCGCCATATACATCAGGAATTAGTAATGTAAAACTTTCCGCTTTTCCGTAACTCCAATTAAAGGCATAGTCAATGGGTAATCCGGCAGTTTTTCGAGTGGACGTTGCATTGGCAGCGGTATCTAAATTCAACGTGCCATTACGCATAGTGGCTTTTGAATAATCGTTGGTGGTAGCCAACGTTACTAAGTTACATGAGGCACCAATAGCCCCGGCAATAAATGTTAATATTAATGCTTTAACTAAATGTTTATAATCTTTTGCCTTTATCCATTGAATAATAAATCCAATGGTCATAAATGCTGCTATAATAATAAAGTAATAAGCAATTTGTAAATGGTTTTGAGCAATTAATAAACCACTAAATAAAGCGGTTAAAGCTGTTCCCCACCAATATTTTTTCTCATAAATAAGCCATATGGCTCCAACTAATGCAGGCACATATCCTAATGCAAGCATTTGTGTATCATGTCCGGCAGCAACAATAATAGCAGAAAAAGAAGCATAGGCATAACCAATACTTCCTGCTATGCCAATCCAATAATTGGTTTTAACCACTTGACTCAAAAAATAAAACGATATACACAATAAAAAGAAATAACCAATAGGTTTAGGTAAAAACAACATGAATAACGGATGCGCATATACTATAGAAACCGGATTGGCTGCTGTTAAAATAATTTGATAGGCAGGCATGCCACCAAATAAATTGTTATTCCATAAAGGGTAATGACCATGGGTATCTTTATACTGAATTAAATCTTGCGCCATTCCCCGCCAGTGAATAACATCACTTTGTTGAAGCACTTTTCCTTCGATGGTGGGTTTTGAAAACAAAACAGCTACAATTGCAAATAATACTATGGCAATGATATGTGGCAATAAATTTTTTAAAGCAACATTTTTCATGTGGTTGTTTTTATTGTTTAAAGAAACCAATGTATGTTTAATTCATGTTATGATTAACAATTACAAGTTGACATATTATATGTAACATTGTTTTTTTGCAAAGGCAAATTAATGGTATTTTGAACGAAATTTTATGAAACAGCAATTTTTATTCTTAAACCGGGTGGCTTTTATTGGTAATATAGCTTTTATGGTGACAATGATTATGCATTATAGCGGCCCTATATTTCAGAATAAAGATTTAGAAAGTTATTGGGTGGTTGCAGGGCATGCGGTAATTATATTAAATATTTATTTGCTGTTAAATTTAATTTTTAAAAGAAGTTTTATTCAATTGGCGCCAAAATGGTTATTAGGCTTTAATGGTAGCTTATTATTATTGGAAGCAATTTATTTCTTAAGCCTTTAAGTTGTAAAGTTTAATTTAGGCCTGTTTGGAAAATTCATTTATCAGCATATTCACAACAACTTTATCAATTGGCAAGTGAACAGTTTCGCTGGTTAATGCTGATAATGGAACCCATCTTAATCTTTCATATTGGCCTGCTGTATCGGCAATTTCTTCAGGTGTAAAATCAAAGGGGCGGGAAGTGGTTTTTAAATGTGCAATATCCTCATCAATGGCAGAAACTTTATAATAGATTGACATTATTTGATCAATAGTATTGAAGGCGGATATTTGAAAAAAATCGGTGGTATAGAAATGTTCCTGAATTGAAACATGTAAGCCGGTTTCCTCTAAAAATTCACGTTCAAGACATGAGCGAGTACCTTCACCCAGTTCTAAACCACCACCCGGAAATTTTGTGAAATAATTACCACGAATGTATTCATCACTCACCAAAATTTGGTTGTTATGAATCAGTAGACCGTAAACACGAATGGTGAATTTTTGAGGCTTACTCAATTTTTCGTATGCAATAGGCTGGTGCATAATTTTAATTTTTTTATAATTCAATTTCGCCTTTAAAAACAAAAGTGGCAGGGCCGCACAACCATATATTAGAAAAATTTTCTCCTAATTTATCAAATTCTACTGCCAATTTTCCACCCAAGGTATTTACTTCAATACGGTTAAAGCCGGCATCATTATGTGCAAAAACCAAAGCAGCAGCAGTTACTCCTGTTCCACAACTTAAGGTTTCATTTTCTACACCCCGCTCATAAGTTCTAACGGTAATGGTATCCTCATTCACCATTTCCACAAAGTTTACATTAATGCCTTCTTTTTCAAAGTCTTTGCTAAAACGAATGGCGCGGCCTTCTTTAAACACTTCGTAATTATCAATGTCTGTAACAATTTTCACATAATGTGGTGAACCGGTATTCAATAAAAAATCACCATAATAATGTTCAATATTATCAACATTCTTCATCTGTAAATCAACCCAACCATTTTTCTCAAAATGCGCTTCATGTGGGCCATCAATAGCTATGAAATGGTAATTTTCTTTTTTTAAACCAATATCATTAGCAAATTTTACCAAACAGCGGCCTCCATTACCACACATGGTACTTTCATTGCCATCAGCATTATAATACTTCATTTCAAAGTCGTAGGTATTGCTTTGATTTAATAACATTAAACCATCGGCACCAATACCAAAACGCCGATTACAGAGAAAATTAATTTGTTCGGTAGTAAGCGTAAAATTTTTTGTTCGGTTATCAAGTATAATAAAATCGTTACCGGTACCCTGATATTTATAAAAATTAAGTTGCATATAATTTATAGTGTACTTATAATAGATAAAGCTTTTTTAATTAAGTTTTCAACGGCCAGTGCTCCATCTTTACTAAATTCTTTTCGTATTCTATTGGCTACAATTACGTTAACGGATAAACACTGATGGCCTAATAGTTTACCTAAACCATATATAGCACTGGTTTCCATTTCAAAGTTACTAATTCGATGTTCACCACTGCTGAAGCTGCTAAAATTATCTACCAATCCCGGATTAGCTAAGCCTAATCGCAACACTCTACCTTGTGGACCATAGAAACCCGGGCAGGTAACGGTAATGCCATGGTGAAAGCCTTCAACAAAATGTTTTAAGATGCTAATACTTCCGGTAGCTATGTAGGGTTGAATATTGCCTGATAATTGTGTGTGTGCAATAAAATTTTTTAGAATTTGTTGTTCCGCTTCATTAGCTTGATAGGGGTAATAATGCAGTAAGTTATCTAAACCAAGTCCATGAGTACCTACCACAAAGCTATCAACAGGAATATCGGCTTGTAATGCACCTGAAGTACCTAATCGGATAATTTTTAGAGATTGTAAATTAGGTTTAATGGTACGTGTGGTAAAATCAATATTTTTAAGTGCATCTAATTCATTCATCACTATATCTATATTGTCCGGCCCAATTCCGGTGGAAATAACGGTTAAACGTTTTTTGCCAATATATCCGGTATGGGTTACAAATTCTCTATGTTGTCTTTTAACTTCAATAGAATCGAAGTGTTTGCTGATTTTTTCTACACGGTCAGGGTCGCCTACTGTAATAACGGTATCGGCTAATTCATCAGGCCTTAAATCAACGTGGTAAACAGCACCACGTTCATTAATAATTAGTTCAGATGGAGCAATAGTGTTCATAATTTTTTTTTGAAGTTGCAAAATTAGAATTTTGTATTTAGTTACGATGCTTTATTTTCGCAGCCTGAAACAAATGGTCCTGTGGCCGAGTGGCTAGGCAGAGCTCTGCAAAAGCTTGTACAGCGGTTCGAATCCGCTCGGGACCTCTAAACATAAAAGGATTACTTTGGTAATCCTTTCTTTTCTTTATGAAATACACACAAACCATTGGAATTATTGCAGCCATTTTAATGATAGCTAATTGCTATTTGCCTTGGATATATATACCCTCTGTCAATTTAACTTTAAATGGTGTTCATGGAACAGTGAACGAGCAATTTACTTTTGGTCAACAAATCATTTCACAAGTTTTTTTCTCATGTTTGTTAATCATTGGTTTTTTACTTCCCAAAATATGGGCAAAGCGCACCAATATTTTCCTTGGATTTATTAATATGGCCTGGGCGGTAAAAAACTTTGTTTTATTTTCACTATGCAGGGCAGGAGAGTGCCCACAAATAAAAATGGGGTTATACGTTACTTTAATTTTAGGAGCAATTGTATTAGTAATGACATTGTTACCTAAATTAAATGTACCTGTTGAGCGAAATATTCGTTAGCAAATTTATTACCCTTCTATTAGTTTGGCTATACCAAAGGCAGCCGCAGCTGCAGCAGCACCAATCATCATTACACGTAAACCTCCCAATAATGGCGAAATGCCGGTAATTTTGCTTTTAAAATATCCGAAAATAAATAAACAAATCAGGGTTACTATTACTGAAATTTTCAATCCGTTAATGGCTTCACTAACAAAAAAATAGGGGCTAAGAGGCACAAGCCCTCCTACGATATAAGACAAACCTATATTAAAAGCACTTTTTCTGGCCCTTTTGGGGTCGGGTACTTCTAAACCTAATTCATGCTTCATCATAAAATCAACCCAGCGCTGTTTATCTTTAATAATTTCTTGCGTAGCTTCTTCTTGTACTTGTTCACTTAGCCCCCAGTTTCTAAATACAGAACGGACTTCTTCAATTTCAACCTCCGTTTTATTTTCAATTTCCCAAAATTCTTTCTTTATTTCACTGTTATAATGGTCAACTTCAGTTTTTCCTGCCAGGTAACCGCCCAAACCCATGGCAATTGAACCTGCTGCAATTTCAGCAATTCCGGCTACCCAAATTAAGTTTACCTGATGCCCCACTGCACCACTTAATCCTGCCGCTAATGCAAATGGAACGGTAAGTCCGTCGCTCATGCCAATTACAATGTCTGTTAATAAATCTGAACTTTGTAAATGTTCTTCTTTGTGGTGCAAATGGGTATCTAACATGGGTTAAAAATAAATAAAAACACTATTGAAATTGTTGCAACGTTGTTTTAATAATATGAATGGCTTCTTTTAGTTGTGTTTCCGTAATAATTAATGGCGGTGCAAAACGAATTTTATCTCCATGTGTTGGTTTGGCCAATAAACCATTTTCTTTTAATGCTAAACAAATTTCCCAGGCGGCATCTTCATTGGCATGTTGAATAACAATGGCATTCAACAAGCCTTTGCCACGTATGGTTTGAATATGTGGGCTATTTATCTTGGCTAATTCCGATCTAAATATATTGCCCATTTTCTCGGCATTTTCGGCCATTTTTTCATCTTTAATAACTTGCAATGCGGTAACGGCAACAGCACAAGCTAAAGGATTACCTCCATAAGTACTGCCATGTTCTCCTGGCTTTATGGTTAGCATTATTTCATCATCACAAAGTACAGCACTTACGGGCATGGTGCCGCCACTTAAAGCCTTTCCTAATATTAAAATATCGGGGCGAACATGTTCGTGATCGCAAGCCAACATTTTTCCGGTACGGGCTAATCCTGTTTGAATTTCATCGGCAATGAATAAAACGTTATATTCATTACATAAATCGCGAACACCTTTTAAATAACCATCATTTGGTACCACTACACCCGCTTCACCTTGAATAGGCTCAACCATAAAGGCGGCTACATTTTTATCTTGCAACGCTTTTTCCAGTGCAGTTAAATCATTGTATGGCACCAGTTCAAAACCGGGCATGTATGGGCCAAAGTTTTTATAGCTAGATGGATCGGTAGAGGCTGAAATGGCTGCAAGGGTTCTTCCCCAAAAATTACCTTCAGCGAATATGATTTTAGCTTTATTTTCCGGTATTCCCTTCTTTACATAACCCCATCTGCGAGCCAGTTTTATGGCAGTTTCTCCCCCTTCAACACCCGTATTCATGGGTAAAACTTTATCATACCCAAAATAGTCGGTAATGTATTTTTCATATTCACCCAATTTATTATTGTAAAAAGCCCTGGAAGTAAGGGTAAGTTTTTTTGCTTGAGCAATTAAACTTTCAATAATTTTAGGATGGCAATGTCCCTGATTAACGGCAGAATAACCACTTAGAAAATCAAAATACCGCTTTCCCTCTACATCATATACAAAAACACCTTCACCTTTTTCCAGTACAACCGGTAACGGGTGATAATTATGTGCGCCATATTTTTCTTCTAATTCAATAAAATAGCTGCTGCTGTATAATTGCTGTGTTAACATAAAAATCAATTTAAAAAATGAATAAATTAATAATAAAGAATGAGTATAAAAGCCCTTTAGAAAGGCTTAAGCATAAATAAATAAGAACAACCTAAAAGAATAGAAATACCATTACCCCAAGGGATGATCTAAAAAATCGAGGTTATATTGTAAGAAGCGTTTCATTATGCGCAGCAAGTTACGAAATGCCTGGTATATAAAGACTGTAATTTTAATTTTTTATTGAAAACGAAGTTATACCGAGTTTTTTTGCTTCTTTATTGAAAAATTATCGGCTAAATGTGTATAAAATGCATTTGTTTTGCCTACAAAATTTACATTTCCACGGCTTGTGTATAATTTGTATAAAAAAGATGAAATTAATATGGATATTTCATTTCAGTTTATTACCTTTGCCGTCCCGAAAAAAATAGCATCATGGCAAGAGTATGTCAGGTTACAGGAAAAAAACCATTAACAGGAAACAAAGTTTCACATTCAAACATTAAAACGAAGCGTCGTTTTCTGCCAAATTTGCAAACTAAACGTTTCTTTTTTGCAGAAGAAGACCGTTGGGTAACTTTAAAAGTTTCTGCTGACGCCATTCGTACCATTAATAAAAATGGATTGGCCTCAGTAATTAAGCAATTAAGAGCCGACGGCGTAAAAATTTAATTAAACCAGTAAATTACCCATTACAATGGCAAAGAAAGGTAATAGAGTACAAGTAATATTAGAATGCACCGAGCATAAAGCCTCAGGCATGCCGGGCACCAGTCGTTACATAACCGTAAAAAACAAAAAAAATACCCCGGAACGTCTGGAATTAAAAAAATACAACCCCATTCTGAAAAAAGTTACTGTTCATAAAGAAATTAAATAATTATGGCAAAAGCAGCAAAAACAGCGATTAAGACCAAAGACCAAAAGGCCGCCGCTGAAGCAAAAAACTGGACTAAAGTAATTAAACCTGTACTCAGCCCTAAAACCGGCGCTTACACGTTTAAAGAAGCTATTGTGCACAAGGATAAAGTAAAAGAATTTTTATCTAAATAGTTTTTTGCACTTAAATTATGTAAGGCTTTCCCCACTGGAAAGCTTTTTTTTTATACATAAATTAGTATTAAATGCAGTGTTTACTTGGCTTTGATGTATTCACAAAATTTTTCTATGAATTTTAGTGTTACTTTGTACCCACATTTACATACTCATTGAAAAAAATTTTATGGGATTTTTTGATAAATTATTCGGCAAGAAAGAAAAAGAAAGTTTAGACCAGGGATTGCAAAAAACCAAAGAAGGTTTTTTGTCTAAATTATCAAAAGCCATTGCCGGTAAAAGTACGGTAGATGCAACAGTGTTGGATGAATTAGAAGAAGCATTGATTGGTGCCGATGTTGGTGTTGATACCACTTTACAGATTATTGAACGTATTGAAGAGCGGGTAAAAAAAGATAAATACATTAATACTACTGAGCTGAATCATTTGTTAAAAGATGAAATTCAAAATGTTTTAAAAGTTGGTGATGAAACCGAAAAGCACTTTGAAATTCTTAACAATAAAAAGCCCTTTGTAATATTAGTTGTTGGAGTAAATGGGGTAGGCAAAACAACCACTATCGGCAAATTAGCCCACAACTATAAAAAAGCAGGCTATTCTGTTTTACTTGGTGCAGCAGATACATTTAGGGCAGCAGCTGTAGATCAATTAACTATTTGGAGCGAAAGAGTAGGGGTTCCTATTGTAAAGCAGGCTATGGGCAGTGATCCCAGTGCCGTGGCATTCGATACCGTTAAAAGTGCAGTTGCCAAAAATATTGATGTTGTAATTATTGATACAGCCGGCCGTTTACATAACAAAGCACATTTAATGGAAGAGCTATCTAAAATTAAGCGTGTTATTCAAAAAGTAATTCCTGATGCCCCGCATGAAGTAATGTTGGTACTGGATGGTTCAACCGGACAAAATGCATTAGAGCAAGCTAAGCAATTTACTGCTGCAACCGATGTATCGGCTATTACCGTTACTAAATTAGATGGAACTGCAAAAGGTGGCGTTGTTTTAGCAATCGCCAACCAATTTAAAATTCCAGTAAAGTTTATTGGCGTAGGAGAAAAAATTGATGATTTATTGGTATTTGATAAAAAAGAATTTGTGGATAGTTTATTTTCATTACAACATCAGTAATGGTTATAAACAAAGAAGTTCGAAGGCATTAATACTTCGAACTTCTTCAATAATATTTTTTTGATGTTTAATATTAGAAGGTGTATCTGATACCTAAACCACCCCAACCGCCTTCGAAGTACGAATAGCCTACTAAATTGAATGAGGGTTGCCAATCAAAACTAACATTTAAAGGTGCACCTTTAATTTTATAATCTAATCCCAACACCCCATCAATGCCAATAGCCACACCACTATTTCTATTAGGATAATCTCTTGTCCAATTATTGTTATAAGAACCTATATGAGCACCCGGGCCAACATACCATTTTAAGCCGGGTGCACCATTAATATCACCATGTATTTCATACAAACCTGTTAATCGAAAACCATATTGCCAAAAATAGCCCAAACCTTCAATGGCATTATTTCCATTTACAAAATGTTTTACGGAAACTGCACCGGGATATATTTTTAAACCAACAGCAGTTTGATATGAGCTACTTAAATTTTGTGCTTGCAATGAAGCAATACCAACGAATAAAGAGAAAAGGCTAAGGATGAATAATTTTTTCATAATACATATTTTGGCAAAATTATTAAAAAATCGTGCCAATTTTTTGTGTATAAAACTTTGATGCTGAATCAATTTATTTCAAATTTTTCCTGTTAGTTTGTGGTATGCATACATTTGAACAACTTACTGAATTGTTTGGAAATTATTTTTCAGCACAACAACTGCCAACGTTACCTAAAAACTTATATGACCCTTGTCGATATTTTCTTCAGTTAGGCGGCAAAAGAATTCGACCGGTTTTTTGTTTAATGGGTAATGAATTGTTTGGTGAAATTCATGAAGATGCTTATAAAGTGGGAACAGCAATTGAACTGTTTCACAACTTCACTTTAATTCATGATGATATTATGGATGAAGCTGATTTGCGCAGAGGCAAACCTACTGTTCATACTAAGTACGGTAATACTGCTGCTTTATTATCAGGCGATGTAATGATGATAAAAGCATACCAATATTTAGAAAATATTCAAACGGAATATTTGAAAAATATTTTGCATTTGTTTAATAAAACAGCTGTAGAAGTTTGTGAAGGTCAACAATTAGATATGGATTATGCGCAAGATAATCGCATTGATTTATATGATTATATAAAAATGATTGAACTAAAAACATCTGTTTTATTAGCAGCCAGTTTAGAAATGGGTGCAATTATAGGTGGTGCCAGTGAAGGAAGCAGCAAACATTTATATGCTTTCGGGAAAAATTTGGGCATTGCTTTTCAAATACAGGATGATTATTTGGATGCCTTTGGCGATGCTGCAAAATTTGGTAAAGAAATTGGTGGCGATATTAAACAAAATAAAAAAACAGCTTTGCTTATTCGGGCATTAGAGGTAGCTACAGATGCACAAAAACTAAAGCTGAACGATGCTATGAATAACAATGCTGATAATAAAGTTGAAACTGTTATTCAACTATTTCGTGAATGTGGTGTACCTGAATGGGCCAAAGCTTTAAAAGAAGAATATTTGAATAAAGCAATGTATCATTTAGAAGAAGTTGCTGTTCAAAGCTCACGAAAAAAACATTTAAAAGATATAGCCGCATTTCTCATTCAAAGAGATTATTAATGTATCTTCCTTTTTTTAATAAACAGCGATTGCATGTCGACCTTATTTCGTAAAAAATCAATTGACAAAATTGTTGCCGATTCCGAGGCAGGATTAACAGATAGCCATCATCAATCATTAAACCGCGTACTAACGGTAAAGGATTTAACATTCATGGGTATTGCAGCCATTATTGGTGCAGGCATTTTTTCAACAATCGGTACCGCAGCATTTAATGGTGGGCCTGGTATTGCATTTCTATTTATTATAACAGCAATTACATGTGGATTTAGTGCATTGTGTTATGCTGAATTTGCAAGTAGAGTACCCATAGCCGGAAGTGCTTACACTTATGCTTATGTTAGCTTTGGTGAATTAATAGCATGGATAATTGGCTGGGCACTAATTTTAGAATATGCTATTGGAAATATTGTAGTGGCTATTAGCTGGAGTGGTTACTTTAATAATCTTTTAATGGGTTTAGGTATTCACTTACCCGGATGGTTATTAACTGATCCATTTTCGGCTGCCAAAGATTATCAGGAAGCAATTGCATTTACAACCAAAAATCAACCCTTACCACAGCATTTAACAACAGCCATTGACACTTGGACTAATGCTCCGGTTTTTTTGGGCAAGCACATATTAATGAATTTGCCTGCATTCATCATTGTTGTATTAATTACCATTTTGGCTTATGTGGGTATAAAAGAGAGTAAGAAATCAACCAATTTTATGGTGATTTTTAAAATTATAGTAATTATTTTCGTAATAGTTCTAGGATTTTTTTACGTTAAACCAGCCAATTGGTCACCATTTCTGCCTAATGGTTTTGGTGGTGTTTTAGCAGGTGTTTCTGCTGTATTTTATGCTTATATAGGTTTCGATGCCATTTCTACTACTGCCGAAGAATGTAAAAATCCTCAACGCGATTTACCTAGGGGCATGATTTATTCTTTAATTATATGCACTGTATTATATATATTAATTGCCCTGGTATTAACAGGAATGGTTCACTATTCCGAATTAAAAGTAAATGACCCGCTTGCTTTTGTTTTTAGCAAAATTAATTTGCCTTGGGTAAGCTACATTATATCTATCAGTGCTGTGGTAGCAACTACCAGTGTAATGCTGGTGTTTCAATTAGGGCAACCACGCATTTGGATGAGCATGAGTAGAGATGGATTATTGCCAAAGAAATTTGCACAAATACATCCCAAATTTCATACACCAGCATTTTCAACAATTATTACCGGCTTTTTGGTAGCCATTCCTGCTTTAATTTTACCAAGTAGTTTAATGACCGATTTAACCAGCATAGGAACATTATTTGCATTTGTATTGGTTTGTTTTGGAGTGCTGGTTTTACCCAAAATGCAGAATGCAAAGCAAGGTCGTTTTAAATTACCTTATATTAATGGTAAGTTTATTATCCCCATTCTCGCCATTTTTTTTATCATTGCATTTCACCAACGGTTATCACTTGCCTTTGAACAAATGAATACGGAAAGTTATCAGGAAATTTTATTTATTGTATTTGTTGCTATACTGGTAGTAGTAGCAATTTTAAGCTTTTTAAAAAACTATTCTACCATACCGGTATTAGGTGCCTTGTTTTGTTTGTATTTAATGATTGAAATACCTGCAATAAGTTGGATGTGGTTTTTTATATGGATGGGCTTAGGATTATGTCTTTATTTCTTTTATGGAAGAAAACACAGCAATCTCTGCCCACCCAATATTAATTGCTAAAGAAAAAACATTACGATTTTTTTGTTTTAACATAATACAAACGTTGAATCAAAGCATCATTAAATAAGTGCATTTGCTTTGAACTCACCGTTATCAATTTCCAGGATGTAGTAGGATATATTTTAATGCTTACACCTGAATCATCCCACAAACTAATGGGTAAATTAAATTTAGGAATACAGTTTATCCATCTAAAACGAACCTTGTGTTCAGCCGAATCAATGGCATATTCCAATACAGGTATTTGCGTAGTTCTTAAGTATTGATTAAACACGTATTGAAAATTAAATCCGGCATGTTGATTAATATAGTTTTCAATATTAGCTGTAGTTACAGTTTTATGATAAAACTCCTTGTTCAACCCGTGCAGAATTTTTCGAAATAACACATCATTATTCATTGAATGGCGAATGCTATGCAGTAAAGCACCTCCTTTGTAATACATGTCGCTACTGCCTTCTTTATTTACACCATAAGGGCCTATAATGGGTTTATCATTTAAAATATTTTTTCTGCTACCTACATTATAATCCGTTCCGGCTTCTTTACCATAATAATATTCCGTAAATAAAGTTTCACTATAATTGGTAAAGCCTTCATGAACCCACATATCGGCTACATCTTTGGTAGTAATATTATTGCCAAACCATTCATGTCCGCTTTCATGTACAATGATAAAATCCCAACGCAAACCCCATCCCGTTCCACTTAAGTCTCTGCCTAAATATCCATTTTTAAAATGATTACCATAAGCTACTGCACTTTGATGTTCCATACCTAAATGTGGTGCTTGAATTAATTGATAACCGTCTTCATAAAAAGGATAGGGGCCAAACCAATATTCAAATGCCCGTAACATGGGTTTCACTTGCTGAAATTGTTGCCATGCAATTGTGGTATCATAATCTAAAACCCAAAACTGTAAGTTTAATAGTCCTTTTGCGCCTAATAAGGTATCTTTTTTATTGACATATTTTCCAATGTATGGAATAATGTCATAATTATTAATTGGATTGACAACTTGCCATGTATATATTTTCTTTTGATTATTTGTATTCACTACTTCTTTTAATCTGCCATTACCCACTGCCATAAGGGTATCGGGCGAAATAATTGACAAGGTGGCTCCGTTGTCCGGTTCATCACCCTGATAATCTTTACAAGGATACCAAACACTGGCGCCCAAACCTTGGCAAGCTACAGTCATCCAAGGTCTGTTTAAAGAATCTTTTTTCCATATCCATCCGCCATCCCATGGTGGCCTTACTGCCTCTCGTGGTTTTCCATGATAAAATATTGTTATCGAATCATGGCTTCCAATTTTTGCAACAGGTAATTTTTCTAAATAAACTACATTATCCTCTCGCTTAAATTCCCAATTTTTATTATGAAAGAAAATACTATCTACAATTAAAGGTTGCTGCAAATCAATTTGCATAGTAGTTACTGGTTTAACCACAGCATATTGTATGGTAGTTTTACCTTGTATGGTTTTCGATTCAAAGTCCGGATTAACTGTAATGCTGTAGTGTAATACATTCCACCAATTGCGTTGTGCATTATCACTTCCTCTTAATGTATCGGCATGTGTGAAAACTGTTTTATTTTGTAGTAGTTGTGCTGAACCCCCAAAAGGAAAGGCTAAAAGCAAAATAAGCCATAAAAATTTATTGCACATGGTTATAAATTAATAATTTGAAATGAAAATATGAAGCTAACGAAAATGTATCAAAAGTTATATCTTCAAAAAGGCTTACAGTTTATTTTAATAACTTTTATAAGTTGTTTTTTTAGTTGTTATTCAAAGCCGGAAATAAAAAAACAAGTATTTGCTTACAATGAAAGTACCGGTATTGCAACATTAGATCCTGCTTTTGCCAAAAATCAATCTGTAATTTGGGCAGTACATCAATTATACAATACTTTAGTAGAACTGGATAGCAATTTGGAAATAAAACCATCCATTGCCAAAAGTTGGAATATTAGTAATGACGGACTAATTTATACTTTCCATTTGCGGAATGATGTTTATTTTCAAGATAACCCGGCATTCATAAATGGTAAAGGAAGAAGGTGCACTGCCCATGATGTAGTATTTAGTTTAAACAGAATTATTGATAAAAATACCGCTAGCAGCGGTGCATGGATTTTTAATGGCCATGTGGTAAATGATAATGCTTTTACAGCTTTAAACGACACTACTTTTCAATTAAAATTACAACATCCCTTTCATCCTATTTTAGAAATACTAACCATGCAATACTGCAGCATTGTTCCAAAAGAAGTAGTGATGAAGGAAGGAAAAAATTTTGGAAGAAAACCCTGTGGTACCGGCCCTTTTCAATTATTTTTTTGGGAAGAAGGGGTGGCTTTAGTTTTACATAAAAACAAGCATTACTGGGAAAAAGATAATAACGGTACTTCATTGCCGTATTTAGATGCCATTAAAATTAGCTTTTACCAAAATAAAGCAACCGAGTTTTTACAGTTTAGGCAGGGTGAACTTTCATTTATCAACGACATAGATCCTGTTTTTAAAGATGAGGTATTAACCAAATATGGATCATTACAAAAAGCTTGGTTAGGCAAAATGCAATTACAAAAGCATCCCTATTTAAACACCGAATATTTAGGCATTTTAATGGATACCTCTTTGGCAATTGTTAAACAGTCGCCACTTCAATATAAAAAAATTCGACAGGCTATTAATTATGCCATTAATAAAGAACAAATGATGCTGTACTTACGTAATTCAATAGGATATGCGGCCAATGCGGGTTTTTGTCCCATGGGTTTACCATCAAATAATACAGCTTATGTAAAAGGTTATAGCTACAATCCTAATAAAGCGAGGCAATTACTTTTAGAATCTGGCATAACCTCTCAAAATATGGCAGCGATTCATTTGTTAACCATTCCCACTTACGCCAATTTAGCCAGTTTTGTTGCTAAACAATGTGAAGATGTTGGCATTCCGGTACAAGTAGAAGTGGTTCAAAAAAGTGTTTTGTTAGAACAAACAGCACAATCAAAAGCCTTATTTTTCAGGGGTAGTTGGATGGCTGATTATCCGGACGCAGAAAATTATATGGCTGTTTTTTACAGTAAGAATCCTGCACCGCCCAATTATACACGATACAAGAATACAACTTTCGATAATCTATATACCCAAGCAGTAGCAACCGATAATGATTCCATCAGGTATGCACTGTACCGCCAAATGGATCAATTAGTAATGGATGATGCCCCTGTAGTACCCTTATTTTATGACATGGTTATACATTTTGTACAAAATAACGTGCAAGGCTTTGAGCCGAATGCCTTAAATCTATTGGAGTTGAGGCACACCAAAATAATATCTGTTAATAAGCAGTAAATTCAAAATCAATCTTCTTACTCCACACCGGGTTTTAATTTGTTTTTGAACACTTTTTCAAACTTTTCTAATTTAGGTCTAATTACAAAACGGCAATAAGGCGCGTCACCATTATTGTTGTAATAATTTTGATGATAGTTTTCAGCCGGATAAAAGTTTTTGAATGGTTCAATTGCAGTAACGATTGGTTTGTTAAAGGCACCACTTTTATCTAATGCAAGTTTATATGCTTCTGCTTTTTGGCGTTGCTCTTCATTGGTATAAAAAATTACACTTCTATACTGAGGCCCTACATCAGCACCTTGTTGATTAAGTGTAGTGGGGTCATGGGTTTTCCAAAATACTTCCAACAATTCATCAAATGAAACCACTTTAGGATCATAGATGATTTGTGCTAATTCAACATGTCCGGTATTTTTATCGCATACCTGTTCATATGTTGGATTGGGTACATGGCCGCCGCCATAGCCACTATTCACTTCATAAACTCCGTTTAATCGTTGAAAAAAAGCTTCTGTACACCAAAAACACCCTTCGCCAAAATAGGCGGTATCTGTTTTTAGTCCTGCCGGAATTGTTTTATTGTCCATATTATGTGTTATTTCCTTTGTTTCCTTATTTTTCGCCGGTTGAGCACAGGATAAACAAAAAGTACTTATAAAGCACAAACCTGTGAAATAGAATTTTAAAAGCATAACAGCAAAATTATACCATTAAAACGTGTAACTACAGTTAATTGTTTAATATTGAACACATCAACATTATTGTGTAAAATTACTCATCCATTCAATGCCGTTTACAAATTAACTTTGTTGTTATTGCACTTTATATTATGCGTTTATATCCTAATCTGGCACCTGTTTTATTAGAATTTAATACTGTACAACAATTATTAGGTCAATATTGTAAAACAACCATTGCCGCTGAAAAAGCCGCATCATTACGCTTACATACAAAAATTAATTTTATTGAATTAGAATTACAGCAAGCCCATGAATTTAAATTAATATTACAACATGGGCAATATTTTCCCATTGATTGCACCACCCATTTACAAAAAGAAATTCAGTTATTAAGCATTCAAGGATCTACACTTTTAGGAGAAGATTTTTTAGAAATAAGATCATTGGCATATAATATACAGGCTATTTTTCGTTGGTTTGATACTGAAAGACGATTAGCCTACCCGGCATTAACCAAAGTAATTGAAAATAGTTATTTTGAAAAAAACATCATAACATATATTGAAGAAGTTATTGATGATACCGGCAATGTAAAAGACAATGCCAGTGCTGATTTACAAAACATTCGAATACGTTTGTGGAAAAAGAGAAATGAATTAAGACGCGTTTTTGAAAAAGTATTACACAAACTAAGTAAAGCCGGTTATACCGCCGATATTGAAGAAAGCTTTAGTAGTGGCAGAAGGGTAGTGGCTGTTTTCTCGGAACACAAGCGGCAAGTTAAGGGTATTTTTCATGGAGAAAGTGACAGTAGAAAAACAGCATTTATTGAGCCAGAAGAAACCATTGACTTGAATAATGAAGTTTATGCTTTAGAAAACGAAGAGCGAGCTGAAGTAAAACGCATATTAAAACAGTTAACAGCCAATTTAAGTAGTTATGCACCATTACTGCTGAACTATCTTAACATTATCGGTTTGTTTGATTTTATTAAGGCCAAAGCTTTGTTGGCAATGGATATGCACGCCGAAAAACCCGACATTATTGATAAATCAATGTTGCATTTGCAACGAGCTTATCATCCTATTTTATTTTTAAATAATCAAAAAAGCAATAAACCTACTATTCCGGTAAACATTGAATTGAATGATGAAAAGCGAATTTTAATTATTAGCGGCCCTAATGCCGGTGGCAAAACAGTAACCATGAAAACTGTTGGGCTAATTCAGTTAATGGTACAAAGTGGTTTATTAGTTCCTGTTCATCCGCACTCGCAAATAGGTATTTTTAAGCAACTATTTATTTTAATGGGTGATACCCAAAGTATTGAATTTGAGTTAAGCACCTATTCTTCGCATTTATTGCATTTAAAGCATTTCATTGAAATGGCGAATGGTAGAACCTTATTTTTTATTGATGAATTGGGTAGCGGCAGTGACCCCAACTTGGGCGGTGCATTTGCTGAAGTCATCATGGAAGAATTGTGTCGCAAACATTCCATTGGTATTGTAACAACCCATTATTTAAATTTAAAAATTATGGGTAATAAAACACCCGGTATAGTGAATGGCGCAATGGCCTTTGATGAGAAAAAGTTAGAACCCCTGTATCAATTAATGATTGGTAAGCCGGGCAGTTCTTACACTTTTGCTATTGCCGAAAGAATAGGGCTTCCTATTGCATTAATTAATCGTGCCAGAAAGTTAGTAGATGAACAGCATTTTAAATTAGATAAACTATTGAACAATACGGAACAACATTTGCAGCAGTTGCATTCTGAAAAAATAGAATTAAAAAAATTATTGAAAGAAAATGCAGACTTAAAAAAAGAACTGGAAGCAACACTAAAAAAAGAAAAGCACAAACAACAAATTGAATTATTAAAACATCAAAATAAATTATCAGAAGAAAAATTAGCTTACTTAAAAAACATGGAACGTAAGCTAAAACAAATTGTATTGGACTATAAAAAAGCGGAAGACAAGAACGAGGTAATAAAAAATTTGAAAAACTTACTTTTTCAAAAAAATGAAATAGTTCAACCCAAACAAGTCAAAAAAATCAACCATCAATACAAAGAATTAAACAGCACCATTAAAGAAGGTATGTTGGTGAAATTGAAGAAAAATTACCAAGTAGGTACAGTAAAGGAAATAAGAGGTAAAAGAGCCATTGTTCAGGTTGGTTTACTTCCCATGAATATTGAGCTTAGCGATTTGGTAGCAGTAGAGAAACAGGAAGAAACTGAAAAAAATCAACCCAAATAATTTTTTCAATTACGCTAAATTTTTCAACATCCAAATGGTGCAACCGGAATGCCCTGAATTCCCTTTTGGCCCTGTTAAATAGGTAAAACCAAATTTTTCATAAACTGAAACTGCTTTACTTAATTCGGGCATGGTTTCAATATAAACCTGGCTAAATCCTTCTTCTTTTGCCGTTTGCAAACATTTATCAATTAAAAATTTACCTAATCCTTTACCACGAGCACTTTTTTTCAAGTACATTTTTACCAGCTCACACATACCTTCAGGTAAACCTTCTGTAGGATAAATGCCGGCACCACCTAAAATTTCACCATTATGTTCAGCTACAAAATACTTTGCTTTGTCGTGGTTTTGAAATAAGTTATACAAATCATCGGTACTTGCATCAAAATAAACGGTGCCGGGCTTATTCGCATTAAATTCCTCTAATGCTGTGCGTATAATTGTGGCTAAAGCAGCATTATCTTTGGGTTCAATAGGCCTGATATTACACAACTCCATGCTTTATTTCCGCATTTTTTTGTAATGGTTAATTAATGCATTGGTAGATGAATCGTGCGATGTTACCATTTTATCATCATTTAATTCAGGCAGAATTTTTCCTGCCAATTGTTTTCCTAATTCAACCCCCCATTGGTCAAAACTGAAAATATTCCAAATTAAACCTTGAACAAATATTTTATGTTCATAAAGCGCAATTAGGCTACCTAAAGAGTAGGGGGTTATTTCTTTTAATAAAAAGGAGTTGGTGGGTTTATTACCCGCAAAAACTTTAAATGGCACTAATTTTTTAACTTCATCTTCATTAGACATTACTTTCATTAATTCTTCTTTCACTTCAGCTTCTGTTTTACCATTCATTAAAGCTTCTGTTTGTGCAAAAAAGTTGGAAAGTAATTTAGTATGATGATCCCCCAAGGGATTGTGACTTTTAGCCGGAGCAATAAAATCGCAAGGAATTAAGGGTGTACCCTGATGAATTAATTGATAGAATGCATGTTGACCATTAGTACCGGGTTCACCCCAAATAACCGGGCCTGTTGAATAATTAACCGGATTGCCCATTCTGTCAACACTTTTTCCGTTGCTTTCCATATTGCCTTGTTGAAAATAGGCCGGAAAACGATGCATGTATTGGTCGTAAGGAAGGATAGCTTCGCTTTGTGCACCAAAAAAATTAATATACCAAATACCTACAAGCGCCATGATGACCGGTATATTTTTTTCAAAACGTTCGGTTTTAAAATGTTCATCAACGGCAAAGGCTCCTTTCAATAACTGCTCAAAATTATCATAGCCGATAGTAAGTGCAATGGATAAACCAATGGCACTCCACAAGGAATAACGTCCGCCAACCCAATCCCAAAACTCAAACATATTTGCTTTATCAATACCAAATTTTGTTACTTCTTTTTCATTGGTACTTAATGCAACAAAATGTTTGGCAACATGGGCTTCATCTTTTGCTTGTTTCAAAAACCAATCTCTTGCTGAGTGTGCATTAGTCATGGTTTCCTGAGTGGTAAAAGTTTTAGAAGCAATTAGAAAAAGCGTTTCTTCAGCATTAACTTCTTTTAGTATTTCAACCAATTGAGTGGCATCAACATTGCTAACAAAATGCGCATGCATGCCTTTTATCCAATAAGGCTTTAATGCTTCTGTAACCATCACCGGGCCTAAATCACTGCCGCCTATACCTATGTTTACAATATGTTTAATTTTTTTTCCGGTGTATCCCTTCCATTCACCTTCATGTATTTGACGGCAAAATGTTTTCATATGGTTAAGCACTTTTCTAACCAAGGGCATAACATCTTTACCATCAACTAAAATGGGTGTATCGGAAAAATTACGCAATGCTGTGTGCAAAACCGACCTATGCTCTGTTTCATTAATTTTTATACCGGCAAACATAGCATGAATACCTTCTTTCAAATGACATTCATCGGCCAATTGCAACAATAATTGCAGGGTTTTTTGATTGATGATATTTTTGGAATAATCAAATAAAATATCTTCAAACTGAATAGAAAATTTTTCAAATCGATCTTTATCTGCCGCAAACAAATCGCGCATATGGCGACGATTCATTTCTTCATCGTGGTGTTTTTTTAGTAAAAACCAGGCTTGTGTATTGGTGGGATTTATTTTCGGTAGCATAAATGTTCAATTTTAATCAAAAAATAATAGCTGTAGTTTTATAATTCTTCTAATGTTTCTAGTGTATAGTCTACCATAGTGGTGTGTATATCTAAATGCAATACCATTCTCACCTGAGTAGGTGAAATCGGCATCACTTTAATGTGTTTTTCTTCCAATTTAGCAGCCAAAGATTTGGGTGTGAACCTGCCTTTCACTTCAAAAATGATGATATTGGTTTCAACGGGCATCATTTCTCCCACAAAATCCTTTTTTTGCAAAGCAGCAGCAATGGTTTTGGCATGTTCATGGTCTAGTGCCAATCTTTTAACATGATGATCAAGCGCATAAATACCGGCCGCTGCTAAATAACCTGCTTGTCGCATACCGCCGCCCAATACTTTTCTTATACGGCGGGCCCGAGCAATAAAAGTTTCAGTACCTAATAAAACACTGCCAACAGGTGTACCTAATCCTTTACTTAAGCAAATGGAAATTGAGTGAAAAATCTTTCCATAGGTTTCTGCTTGTTGCCCGGTTGCAACTAAAGCATTAAACAATCGGGCACCATCTAAATGTAATTTTAACTGGTTTTGTTGGCATATTTCATGAATGGACTGCAAATCCTCTAAAGTATAACAACTGCCCCCACCACGATTACTGGTGTTTTCAAGGCTTACCAAGGTAGTTTGGGGTTTATGCACATCATTGGGGTTAATTGCACCTGCCACCTGTTGCGCAGTAATTCTGCCATTATTTCCTTGTAATAGTTTAACAGAAGCTCCGCTATTAAATGCAATACCCCCCCCTTCATAAAGGTAAATATGCGATAATGCATCACAAATTACCTCATCACCCGGTTGAGTATGTACTTTTATGGCAATTTGGTTGGTCATAGTACCACTGGGGCAAAATAAACCGGCTTCCATCCCAAAAATTGCGGCTGCTTTTTGTTCCAGTAATTGAACGGTAGGATCTTCCCCCAGAACATCGTCACCAACTTTGGCTGAAAACATGGCTTCTAACATGGCCGGTGTTGGGCGAGTAACCGTATCGGAACGATAATCGATAATTAAAGGCATAGGTTTGCGAAGATAAATGCGTTCTTATAATTTTTTGCAGGTAGTAAGCAGATTTAATTTTTTTTAAAAAGGCACTTTTTTACAAAAACATTCGTTTAATCAGAGTATTTAATGTAGATTTGCACACTTTTGAAATTTATGGGAATAATTTTAACGCTATGCTTGCAACCAAATGGCATGTTTTAGCGTCTATATGTTGTTGTAAATAAATTGTAACTATATACTATGAGGCAGCTCAAAATTGCAACCCAGATTACCAACAGAGATTCTCAAGCCGTAGAAAAGTATCTGCAGGAAATTTCTAAAATTCCAATGATTACTCCCGAAGAGGAAACAACACTGGCTCAGAAAATTAAAATGGGTAATCAGAGAGCGCTCGACAAATTGGTGCAGGCCAACTTACGTTTCGTGGTATCTGTAGCTAAGCAGTATCAGCACCAGGGCCTTTCACTTAGCGATTTGATTAACGAGGGTAACCTCGGCTTAATAAAAGCGGCACAACGCTTTGATGAAACCAAAGGTTTCAAATTTATTTCTTATGCCGTGTGGTGGATTCGCCAATCGATACTACAGGCATTGGCAGAGCAGGGAAGATTAGTCCGCCTGCCTCAAAACAAAATTGGCACTTATAACAAAGCCAACAAGGCTTATATGGCTTTTGAACAGGAGCATGAGCGTGAACCTTCTACTGAAGAATTGAGTGAAATTTTGGAAATGAGTGAAACAGAAATTAACAACATTTTCCAAAGTAACACCCGCCATACTTCATTAGATGCTCCGGTACATGAAGCTGAGGATGTAGCAATGGGCGACTTATTAGAAGGCAGCGATGATACTGACGACGATGTAATGAAAGACTCATTACGCGAAGAAATCAAAAGAGTATTAAAATCATTGAGCCCTCGTGAAGCCGAAATTGTGAATGCTTACTTTGGTTTAGATGGAGAAAATGGTGTAACCATTGAACAAATTGGTCAAAAGTACGATTTAACCAAAGAGCGTATCCGTCAAATTAAAGAAAGAGCCATAAAACGCTTACAAAAAGCCAGATACAGCAATGCATTAAAAGCTTATTTGGGTTAATTAAAAAATGAAATTACCCCCTGTTTTAACAACAGGGGGTTTTTGTTTCTGCACTCTGTTACTTTAGGCACAAAATTCAAATACGGCATTCCTTACCTTTGCCAAAAATTTATTAGCATGGATAATTCAACTGTAGAAAAAGTTCATATTTTAATTATAGGTTCAGGTCCCGCAGGTTATACAGCAGCAATTTATGCCGCTCGTGCCAACATGAAACCCGTATTATATCAAGGCATTCAGCCGGGCGGTCAATTAACCATTACAACAGAAGTAGAAAATTACCCCGGTTACCCAAATGGTGTACAAGGCCCTGATATGATGATAGACTTTGAAAAACAAGCTACAAGAATGGGGGCCGATATTCGGTATGGTATTGCAACAAAAGTTGATTTTAGTGCACAACCTTACAAAGTTTGGATTGATGATGAAAAATTAATTGAAGCAGATGCAATTATTATTTCTACCGGCGCTTCTGCAAAATGGTTGGGCTTAGAAAGTGAACAACGTTTAAATGGTTATGGAGTAAGTGCTTGTGCAGTTTGTGATGGCTTTTTCTTTAAAGGAAAAGAAGTGGCTATTGTAGGTGCCGGCGATACCGCGGCTGAAGAAGCACTTTACCTTTCAAAATTATGTACAACAGTGCATATGATTGTTCGCCGCGATCAAATGCGTGCCAGTAAAATAATGCAAGAAAGAGTTTTAAAAGCCCCCAATATTAAAGTTTACTGGAATAGCGAGACCGAGGAAATTTTAGGCGATAAAAAAGTTGAAGGTGTTATTATTAAAAACAATAAAACCAATGTAAAACAAACCATTCCCATTAGTGGCTTTTTTGTTGCCATTGGCCACCAGCCGAATAGTGAAATTTTTAAACCCTGGGTAGAAATGGATGAAGCAGGTTACATTAAAACTATTCCTGGAACCACAAAAACCAATGTAGAAGGTGTTTTTGCTGCCGGTGATGTTCAAGATAAAACTTACAGGCAAGCTGTTACGGCTGCTGGCTCCGGATGTATGGCTGCTTTAGATGCCGAACGTTATTTAAGCGCCAAAGGGCATATTTAATTGCTTGCTGCTATGCTATCTGTACACTTAAATAACGTAATTTTTTGGGCATACCATGGATTGTATAAGGAGGAAAAAATTACCGGTAATGAGTTTGAAGTAAATTTGCGCGTTGATTATACGCCGCCCATTCCCCACACATTTCAAAGTATTAACGATACCATTAACTATGTTGCACTATTCAAATTAGTGCAACATAGAATGGAAAAACCTACGCCATTATTAGAATCAATTGCAGTTGATATAGCTAATGAAATATTTACCCACTTTACAATGGCACAAAAGGTTGTAATTTCAATAAAAAAGTTAAATCCGCCCATAGCTGATTTTAAAGGCTCTGTAAGTGTTAGTTTTGAACTAGACAGATCTTAATTTTTTTCATAAACGATAATTTGATTCGTAAATAAATAGATTGCCTATGTTCACTAAAAAATTACTGCATTATAGCCTAACAATACTTTGTTTAATTGGATTGAACATTCATAAAACTTTTGCCCAGGATAACAATGTATTGTTTAAACAAGCCAGCAATGCTGAAATTGCTTTAAATGAGCAGCAGGCATTAGATTTATATAAAAAGATTTTAGTAACTGACCCTAATAATTTAAAAGCCTTAGTTAAAGCAACAGAACTAAGTTGCTCTACAGGCGAAAGATTACCTATTGCCAATGATAAACGCATAACTTTTCAGTCCGCATTGGCTTATGCTCAAAGAGCAGTAGCTGCTCATCCTGAAGCAGCAGAAAGTTACTATGCATTAGCTTTGGCTTCGGCTAAAATGACTGAAGTTGAGAGCAATAAAAAACAACTGGTTCAATATGTAAAAGATATAAAAACCAATGCCGACAAAGCACTTAGCATTAACCCTAATTTGGGCATGGCTAATTTTGTAGAAGGGCGTTGGCATTATGAAATGAACGAATTAAACTGGGCAAAAAAATTAGCCCTAAAAACCATGTATCCCGGTGGTGTACCTGCAACCAGTTACGATTCTGCCATTGTTTATTTGGAAAAATGCCGCAAAACAGAACCTTACTATGTTTTAAATTATCTTATTTTGGCAAAAAGCTACAAGGCCAATAATAATCCTTCAAAAGCTATTGAAATATTACAACAATTGGTAAAATTACCTATAAGAACGCCCGATGATGCCGCATTAAAAGCAGAAGGACAGAAATTATTAGATTCTTTAATGTAATTATTCTTTTTTAAAAAGTTTTTTTCCTCCATTTACCACTATTAATGTACCAAAAAGAGGGAATAAATAAAGTTATCCAATAAACCCATTCACTTCCCCAACCAATGGTTATTGGTAAATGCCATTGTTCTAATGTAAAATAACTGTAAATACAGTACATTAAAATGGCTACAAATTCTATCACCAAATTTACCTGGGTACTTCCGGTACCGGTTACTGCATTTAACCAAATGGTTGAAACCGACATGAGTAATAATGCAGTTGAAACTACCCTTAATACAGGAATACCATGTTGTATAAATGTTTGGCCTTGTCCATAAAATGATAGAAACACAACCGGAAAAATATTAATCAACAAAAAAACACAACCTGCAAATAGCAGAGATAATAGCATTATTTTTTTGATTAATGGTATTACTTTATCATGCATTTGTTGTCCAATAATATTACTTACCATTGTATTGGTGGCAGCTGCAAAAGCCCAGGTAAAACAACCAAAAAATCCAAAAATGTTGCGCATAATATTGGAAATGGCCAAATCCATTGACCCATGGTGTTCAATAAGAATATAAAAAAACTCCCAACTTACAATGCTCAAGCAGAATTGTGCTATTAAAGGCGCAGAAATTCGAAATATGAGCAGCGTGTTTGATTTATCATATTTCCATGACTGAAATAAATGCAATTGTTTGTCAATTCCTTTTATTCTAATTACAAAATAAATAGCCATAAGGCCGGTAAATTCAGCTATGATTGATGAGTAAGCTGCACCATTAAATCCTAATTGTGGTAATCCAAACTTCCCAAAAATTAAGGTATAATCAAAAAAAACATTGGCTATTGATTCTGCAGCTGTTCCAATAATTAAGTATTTGCTTTGGTTAGTACCCACCAAAACCGCATTGCGTAATTGATATAAAAATAAAAATACAATGCCAAAAATGCGAATGCGCAAAAACTTTACAGCCATTTCTACATGCAATGCATTGTGTAAAGTATGTTTTAAAATAAAGGGAACTACAATCCAAGTTAAAAGTATTCCTAATATAGCCAATGCAAAAGAAATACGAACACCTTGAGCAAATAAATTACCAATGGCTTCAATTTTGTTTTCTCCGGCCCGTCGTGCAATAATAGCCTGCATGCCATTATTCAGCCCTAAACCAATAACCGCAAAAATTAAATAATATACACCTGTTATTCCGGCTACTGCCAACTGCTCTTCACCTAAATGGCCTAAAAAAACATTATTAATAATAAAATTTAATTGTGGAACCAGCGTAGCAGCAGCAATTGGCAACGCAATTTTTAAAATTTGTCGGTTGGAAACTGATACTCTATAATCGGTGTTAGCTTGGGTTATGCTGTTCATACTTTCAACAAAACTACTACAATAAACACGGGCAATATTAAAAACTTCACTATTCTTTTTTTAAACAGTAATTGTATATTTGAAAAATGGTTGAAAAAGAAATAAGTCAATATAGCCTTGACAGAGAGGAGCTTGCTGCAATAGAAAAGCAACTAACTATTGAAGTTGGGTTACATTATATTGCTATTATTGAAGTTGTTACTGCATCAGAATCAATTACCGCAGTTGAACTTTTTACTTTTAATAAATTTGAACATAACTGGTATCAGATATTTCAGGAAGTACGTTTACAATCTATTTTGTTTGACATAAATTATGCATCAAAACAAATTTTTATTAATGGATTTCAACAAACCATTATTCCTGAAAAATTTTATAAAAATGATCTTACCCATCATTTTCTGCAAATTTTGCATGGGTGGAAAAGTAACGATTTAAATTATGATGGTATTTACATACAAAATAAACAAATCTATATAGCAAGTCAATTACCGGCAGATTTACGGCAGATGTTTCATGTAAGTTTTTCTGAAATTCCGGTTTATAATAGTTTACGCAAACAAATTGAAACTGCTTTAAAATTAGGCAGCGAATTTCAAAATTATTGGCATATACAATTTTATCCCGGAAGTTTTTCTATAGTTAGTCTTCAACAACAGCAATTGCATTTAGCAGAAAGTTATTGCTATACTTGTGTTGAAGATATTATTTTTAGATTAGTAAGCATATTAAATACCTATAATATGCAAACTTTGCCTTTGAAAGTTCATATTAGTGGAATTTTACATGAGTCAGATGAAATGCATACTGCCATTAAAAAGTTAATACCCGATGTGCAGTGGCAGCCTGGTTTTAAAGGCGAACAAATATTAATTGAAAAAAATTATTATCCCGAACATTATTTGCAACCCTTTTTTAATGTTGTTTTATGAGGATTATTTCCGGTAAATGGGGGGGGAGAAAAATTAAACCACCGGCCAAAATGCCTTTTACGCGCCCCACTACCGATATTGCTAAAGAAGGTTTATTCAATATTTTACAAAACAGAATCAGCTTCCATAACATACAAACATTAGATTTATTTGGAGGCACCGGTGCTATTAGTTATGAGTTGGCCAGCAGAGGTGCAGGTTTTTTAACTATTGTTGAAAAAGACAATACCATGGCAACCTTCATACAAAATAACTTAACACAATTAGGTGCATTGCCTAATCAATTTCAAATATACCGGCAAGATGTTTTTAACTTTTTAAGTAGTTGCAAAGATAAATTCGATTTTATTTTTGCAGGACCGCCTTATGCCCTGGGAAATATTGATGATATTCCCAGAATTATTGTTGAACAACAAATGATTGCGCCAGGTGGTTACTTTGTTTTAGAACATACACCAAGAAACAATTATCAAAACTTTAAATGCTATCAGTTTGAAAGAAACTATGGCACAACGGTATTTTCTTTTTTTAGTTCAGATAATTAAAATTTGCACTAACATCATAAAATGATATATAAATTTCTATGAGTCAGCAAAGAATTTTTATTACAGGAATTGGTACAGGAGTTGGTAAATCATTAATCAGTGCCATTGTTACAGAAGCACTGCAAGCCGATTATTGGAAACCCATACAGGCAGGGCTTGACGAAGGTACAGATGCCGGTACAGTAAAAAATTTAATTAGTAATGAAGTTACTCAAATACATCCTGAAGCCTATCGGCTAAAAATGCCCGCATCGCCACATATTGCTGCTGCAGCGGAAAATATTACTATTGATATTAATAAAATTCAACAATCTATTCCTAAAAGCAATAACCCTTACTTAATAATTGAAGGTGCCGGTGGGTTAATGGTGCCTATTAATCAACAACAATTCATTGCCGATATTATTACAACATTACAAACCCCGGTTATACTTGTTAGCAGAAATTATTTAGGAAGTATTAACCATTCATTATTAACTGCTAAAGTTTGCAAAGATTTAAATATTAAAGTAATTGGATGGATTTTTAATGATCATTATTTACAATATGAACAAGAAATAGTGAATTGGTCAGGCATTCCTTACATTGGCAATATTCCATTTACCGAAAATCCTAACCATTGGTTTGTACAAAAGCAAGCAGCTAAAATAAAAGCGCGATTATTAGAATTGCTATGACTAAAAATGAATTAAGAAAAATTTATTTAGAAAAGCGCAAGCAATTGTCTGAAAAAGATAAACTGATTGCAGATGATTTAATGTTATTACAATTTCAAAATTTGAATTTTAATAACCTTCATTATGTTTTAAGCTATTGGCCGCTTTTACAACACAATGAACCCAATACGCAATTATTTACTCGCTATTTAAAATATTTTTATCCCGAATTACAAATAGCCTATCCTGTAACAGATACCAAAAGCAATACTATGCAGGCCAGGCTTACAAATGATGATACCATATTTTCCATTAATCAATGGGGTATAGCTGAACCAACGGATGGGGATTGGCTTGCACCCGAGATGGTTGATTTAGTTTTGGTACCCCTATTAATTTTTGATTTAAAAGGGTATAGAGTAGGGTATGGAAAAGGATTTTATGATAAATACCTTATTCAATGCAATAAAAACATTATCACCATCGGATTTTCTTATTTTGAGCCTGTAGTTAAAATAAGTGATACCCAACCTTTTGACGTACCTTTAACTTATTGTATTACCCCGAATAAACGATATGAATTTTAATGCTTTTTTTTTGAAATCATTTAGGGTTTTATTGTTGCCATTTGCAATTGCATATGGCATTATAATATTCATTAGAAATAAATTGTACGATAAGAATTTTTTACTACACGAAACAACTTTTAATTTTCCATTAATATGCATTGGTAATGTAGCGGTAGGAGGAACAGGAAAATCGCCTATGGTAGAATATTTGCTGAATTTTTTACACCCTACCTACAAAGTAGCCACGTTAAGCAGGGGGTATAAGCGAAAAACAAAGGGATATGCGTTAGCCAATGAAAACACAACTGCCTTAGAAATAGGTGATGAACCCATGCAGTTTCATCTTAAATTTCCTAATGTGCCCGTTGCAGTTGGTGAAGAACGATTAGTGGCAATTCCACAATTATTGCACGACGTACCCGATTTACAAGTTATAATTTTGGATGATGCTTTTCAGCACCGTGCAGTTAAAGCAGGATTAAATATCGTTTTAACCGACTACAACAATTTATACATTTACGATTTCTTTCTACCTACCGGTGATTTGCGTGATGAACGTCGTTCTGTAAAACGAGCTGATATTATTATAGTTACCAAATGTCCACCTGATTTAACCTTCGATAAAAAACAAAAAATTTTACGCAATTTACATCCCTTAAATACCCAATTGGTGTATTTTACCACAATTGAATATGATACCCCTTATCACATTATAACGCATGAACTAAAACCCATTACCGAAAACGATGAAGTGCTTTTAGTTTGTGGAATCGCCAATCCTAAACCATTAAAAGATTATTTGCACCAACAAGCGGCTACTTACTATCAAAAAAACTATAATGATCATCACATTTTTACTATTGATGATTTAAAAGAAATTATAGAACGCTATAAAGCAATTGATGTACCTCAAAAAATGATTCTTACAACTGAGAAAGATGCAGTAAGACTTACCAAATTTAAGCAGGAATTGGTAGATTTACCATTATATGTTTTACCTATAAAGCACAGGTTTTTATTTGATGAAGCATCTTTGTTTGAATCGGCAGTTGAGCAATACATTGTAAATTTTAATAAAACACATGAGCAAGCAAAAAAATAAAAAACATAGCACTACTAAAAACACGCAAAAATCTTTAGTAGTTACCGGTGTTTTAGAAATTACACGAAGCGGATTAGGTTATGTAGTTGTAAATAACGGTAATGGCGATGTATTGGTTCGACAAGGCAACTTCAACACTGCATTACATGGTGATACAGTTTCCGTTAAAATTATCAAAGAAAGTGCTACTACTAAAAAAAAGGAAGGAAGAATTGTTGATGTAATAGCTCGCCGTCAAACCGAATTCGTTGGACACTTACAGCTATCTACCAACTTTGCGTTCTTTATACCCGATACGGAACGCCCGATGCCAGACATTTTTATACCGCTTGATAAATTAAATGGTGCTAAAAACAAAGAAAAAGTAATTGCTCGCCTTATTAAATGGGATAAAGGTGACAAAAAACCGGAAGGCGAAATCATTGGCATTCTTTCTTCTGAAGATGAAAATGATGCAGCCATGAAGGAAATACTTGCACAAGCAGGCTTCCCTTTATCGTTTGAAAAAAATGTATTAGCTGAAACAGCACAGCTTCCTACCGAGTTAAATCAAAAAGAAATTGAAAAACGTCGCGATTGCAGAGATGTTTTAACGTTTACAATAGATCCGGTTGATGCTAAAGATTTTGATGATGCTATCTCAATAAAAAAAATTAAAAATAATTTGTATGAATTGGGTATTCACATAGCAGATGTAAGTTATTATGTTGAACCCAATACTGCATTAGATGATGAAGCTTATAGCAGAGCAACATCAGTTTATTTACCGGATAGGGTAAACCCTATGTTACCTGAAAAAATTTCAAATGAATTATGCTCCCTACGCCCGCACGAAGATAAATTTACCTTCTCAGCCATATTTGAAATAACCACATCAGGCGAAGTTAAAAAACAATGGATTGGCCGAACAGTTATTCATTCAGATCATCGGTTTACTTATGAAGATGTTCAAGCTATTATTGAATCAGAAGAGGGAATTTATGCAGAACAAATTTTGTTATTGAATAACATAACACAAAAGTGGCGTAAACAACGTTTTCAAAAAGGTGCCATCAATTTTTCTTCACAAGAAGTAAGATTTGTTTTAAACGAAAAAGGGAAACCCATTGGTATTACCATTAAAGAAAGTAAAGAAGCACATCAGTTAATTGAAGAATGTATGTTATTGGCTAATAAATCAATTGCTGAATTTGTTGCTAACCATAAAACAAAAGATGGAAAAGAAATTCCTTTTCCATACAGGGTTCATGATAAACCTAATGAGGATAAGTTAACCCCGTTTATTGCTTTTGCAAGAAAATATGGGCATCAGTTTAACATTGATACACCGGAAAAGATTGCTGCTAGTTTTAATGAAATGTTGCAAGCAGTTCAAGGCTTACCCGAGCAACACGTGCTGGAACAACTTGGCATTAGAACCATGTCGAAAGCCATTTATACGGAAAAAAACATTGGACATTACGGACTTGGGTTTGCGTATTATTGTCATTTCACTTCACCAATTCGACGTTACCCTGATATATTAGTGCATAGAATAGTAGCATCTATTTTGAAAGACAAACCTATTGTTGACAAAAAAATGGAAGAAAAATGTAAACACTGCAGTGAACGCGAAAGAGCCGCAATGGAATGTGAAAGAGCAGGAAATAAATATAAACAAGTAGAATTTATGCAGGATAGATTAGGCGAGGTTTTTGAAGGCGTGGTAAGTGGTGTTGCATCTTTTGGTTTTTGGGTTGAAACAGTTGAACATAAATGCGAAGGCCTTGTAAGTATTGTTGATTTAAACGATTATGATGAATTTAAACTCGTAGAATCGGAATATGCATTAGTAGGTAGGCGAAGTGGCAGACAGTTTAGAATGGGCGACAAAGTAATGATTAAAGTAGTTGCTGCCAATTTAGAAAAAAGGCAACTAGACTATGAATGGGTGCCGAATTCCAATTCAAATAAGAAAAAAAACACGACAAAAAGTGTATCAAACAAAAAAAAGAAAAGAAAATAATTTTTCATCTACATTTAAAACAACCAACCATGTTACTCAAAAAAACTTTACTACTCGCAATGGTTCTAACAGTATCCTTAGAAGCATTTTCCCAAAATAATCCTGAAGCCACTGAGCAATGGACACCGGTACCGCCAGTTGTAACGCCTGGCATTTCTGCTTTCATTAATCCACCATCCGATGCAATTATTTTGTTCGATGGTAAGAATTTAAATGCTTGGGAAAGTGTTAATAATCCCGGTCAACCCGCACTATGGGATGTTAAGAATGGCATTTTGACCGTTAACAAAAAAGCAGGAAATATTCAAACAAAAGAAAAGTTTACAGATTACCAATTACATATTGAATGGCGAATACCTGCCGATATTGAAGGCGAAGGCCAGGCCAGGGGCAATAGCGGTTTGTTTTTGGCATCTACCGGACCGGGCGATGCAGGCTATGAATTGCAAATATTGGATAATTATAAAAATACAACTTACGTAAATGGTCAAGCCGGCAGTATTTATAAACAATTTCCTCCATTAGTGAATGCTTGCCGTAAACCCGGTGAATGGCAATCGTATGATGTTATTTGGACAGCACCTCGCTTTAATGATGATGGCACCTTAAAATCACCGGCTAGGGTTACTGCCTTTCAAAACGGCGTACTTATTCAAAATAATACCATATTGAAAGGACAAACACTTTATATTGGTCAACCTTTTTATAAAGCACATGGTGCCGAGCCCATCAAACTACAAGCACATGGAGATAAAAGCAAACCCATTAGTTTTAGAAACATTTGGGTAAGAAAACTCAGCTAAGTTCAAATTTCAATTCACTTAAATAATGCCCATTTTTTTCATTAAAAATGTGGCATTTTTGTTTTGTGCAACTCCTTCACGTAAAATATAATCAAAATGAATGTCGGTATCTGAAATGGTACTTTCAAAACAATAATTTGAAATACTTTCCGGATAATCCTTTTCTAAAGTGCTTAATTTTAAATCGTGTGTTGCAAATAAAACAATACAGGGTAATTGCATCATTTGCTCAAGAAATTGCGTAGAGCCTTCAAACTTATCGGCAGAATTAGTGCCTCTTAAAATTTCATCCATTAAAACCAATGCCGGATAATGAGTATTTATAGCGGTTTTAATATCATACAATCGTTGCAACTCAGCCATGAAATAAGAATGATTTTCCTGCAATGAATCTGTTATTCTAATACAAGAAAAAATATACATTGGACTTAATAAAAATTCATCCGCACAAACGGGTGCACCCATTTGTGCCAACAAAACATTTATACCTACAGTTCGCAAAAAAGTGCTCTTTCCACTCATATTTGAACCCGTAATAATTCTAACTCCCTTGTTATTAAAAGCAAATGAGTTAGGAACACGAGTATCTTCGGAAAGTAGAGGATGTGCCATGTTCCTTGCACTTATGAAAAGTTCATCTTCACTCAATTGTGCATACACAAATGCACTATGGTTATGGGCATATATGGCCATTGTATTTAAATAATCAATTTCAGCAATTGAGTCTATCCATTTAGAGAATTTTAATGAATATTTATTGTGCCATTTATTTAATGATAATGCACTGTGAACATCAATCATTAACAAACTATTTAAAAGGGTAGAAGCTAACAAATTGTGCTGCTGATGAATTAGGTTAGTAATGTATGCCAGTTCTTGAAAACTTTTATTAGCCTGTTTACAATTATTTTTTAGTTCTTGTAAAATATCGCTGTTGCCGGGTTGCACCTGTTGAAATGTTTCTACTAACCGATGGTATTGTGCTATAATATCTTCGTTTTTACTAAGAAAATGGAAAGCTTGAATATTCTGATTTTTTACTCGGATTACATGAATCCAATTTAATACAATACCAATAGAAAGTAAAAAATATTGACCGCTATCTAATGCAATGTACAATGCAGCTAATGTATAGGCAGGCAATACCCAACGGATAACATTGTAATATTCAACATGCTTCATTCTTTTAAAGTCCACTATCCACTGCTTCAAAAGTAAATCTGATGGGTTATGTTCTTTTTTATGTAACAAGGCGGTGGCTATCCAGTTTTCAATAAAAGGATATTGCGTGCTATAGGTTTTTATTGCTTCCTGATAAGCTATAATTGTTTTTTTATCTAAAATAGTGTTTGATAAACGTTTTGCTAATTGAAGTTTGCCTGCAAAGGTTACAGTTCTGTTTAAAGCATGAAACAAAGAGTTTTTTCCGAAAATATCTAAATCAACAGCATACGACGACATTTGCAAAAACTCGCTTCCATCGTCAAATTCATTTTCCTTTCCATGAATAATATTCCATTCGTTTTGGGCTAATCGCAACTTATTTTCCAGTAATTGCTTTTTTTGCTTTTTTTGAATATGCCATGCCACTAATCCAAAAAATACTATAACAAAAAATATGAACAGAAAAATAAACAAATGATTAGGGCTGTTGAAATATTGATAGAGACATAATACTGCAATTATAAAAACAAGAGCCCGCAAAATTGCGAGCCAATTAATGAATTTTTTTAGCTTTTGTATACCAATATTATGTGCCTTTATTTGTGTTTCATAAAATGCAGTAAGCACTGCTTTGGTAGAATGATTCATACAAATTAAACCGATTGTGTAGATGTATTAAAACATACACCTTCCTTTTCAAGTAAGGGTAAAACTAAATTGTAAATATGTGGATGGGTTGGTATGTGAAGACCTGTTAATAACAATTCACCTTTAAGTAATAGACTAGCTGCAATACCTAAAGGCAAACCAACCGTTTTGGCCATGGCAGTATGCATGGCATTTTCGCCAATAACTTTTAATTCGGCTTTATGCAACATATTTTTACCACTTAATAAATACTCAATTTCATGTATCATCAATACCATATCCTTATCATTGGGTTGCATGGCCCATTTATTTTCTAAAATAAACTGTAGTGCAACAGCAGCACTGCACACGCCTTTATTGATGAATGTTTTTGTATCAAACCAACCAATGTCTTGCAGCAAAGCCTGCATTTCAGGTAAATGAGTGATGTGCTGATAAAGTTGTTGTTGATTGGTTTTAGAAAAATGAGTTTCAAAAAATGCTGCAAACGATAAACCATCTGTATCATATTGCAAAGCTTCACTGGTTAAGTTAGCTTTTACTAACCATTGCCATCCATTACAATAATCTGTATATCGAATGGTAGTACGTTTAAATGTTGCTACATTACTTAAACCATATTGCTGCATGTATTGCAGTGAGTCACGATTGGGGTAGTAACACAAACCCGGTATTGTTGCCGACTTTAAAGGGGTGCAATTAGAAAATATGTTTTTATAGTCAATTTCAACTGTTGTATTATTCTCTTTATAAACAGCACCTGCACTACCTGCCATTACAACATTTCTGGGATTCCAACTTATTTTATAGTGCCAGGCATTATTATCGCTTTCAGGTGCTACCAAGCCGCCACAATGTGAATAAAATGCAGTAATTGTTCCACCAATTTTTTCTATCTCAGCAATCATTTTCATGGCACTCATATGGTCTATGCCGGGGTCTAAGCCCATTTCGCACAAAAACAATAAACCTTGCTGTTGTATTTCTGCGGCAATTTGTTTCATATTATCATCAACATAACTGGCCGTTAGTAAATGTTTTTTTAATACCAAACAATCTTTTGCAACCAAAAAATGCAAGGCAGGTGGCAGCATGGATATTACCACATCCGCTTGTTGAATTAACTGTTGTCGTTGAGCTTCCAACTCAATTTGAATGCTTACAGCTTTCACCCAATCATGTTGCCCTACTTTTTCCTGAGCAACAGTTAAATTTGCATCAGCTACAGTAACCTGCCAGTGATTAAGTGCAGAAACTTTCTTTAAATATTCAATTAAAACAGTGGCCGATTTGCCGGCACCAAATAATAAAATTGATTTCATAAACAAGACCAATCAAATAGTGAGTCAATCGTTTTTCTTTAATATTATTCAAAGATATACCCAAACTACGAGGTGCATGAAAAGCATTTCAGCTTGGCTTAAAAATTATTGCACATTGCAGCATTTTTTTGTGGATAAATACACGAAAAAAGCCCTTAAAATGGCTCATTTTAGCGGCAAAAAAGTTATCTTCGCCATCCCTTTAAACACCTATTTTCGGTGTTTAGGAATATTTTTTATTGATTAGTACTACACATTATTCATGGAAGAGAATTTATTGCCGGAAAAAACAAACGATAACGACCGTATTATTCAGGTAAATATCGAAGAACAAATGAAAACTGCCTACATTGATTATTCAATGTCGGTAATTGTTGGCAGGGCTTTACCCGATGTTAGGGATGGATTTAAACCTGTACATAGAAGGGTTTTGTACGCCATGCATGAATTAGGAAACAATAGTAATAAACCCTATAAAAAATCAGCCCGTATTGTGGGTGAGGTAATGGGTAAATACCACCCGCATGGCGATGCTTCTATTTATGACACTTTGGTGCGTATGGCCCAGGAATGGACAATGCGCTATGTAATGGTTGATAGTCAGGGAAACTTTGGTAATCAGGATGGCGACCCGCCGGCAGCCATGCGTTATACAGAGGTTCGATTACATCGCTTTGCGGAAGCCATGTTGGAAGATATTGAAAAAGAAACAGTAGATTTTCAATTGAATTTTGATGATTCATTGCAAGAACCTACTGTACTTCCTACACGCATTCCACAGTTGTTAATCAATGGTAGCAGTGGTATAGCCGTTGGTATGGCAACCAATATGATGCCCCATAACTTAAGTGAAGTAATTGATGGATGTGTTGCGTACATTCAAAATCAAGCTATTACCATTGATGAACTAATGCAACACATTAAAGCACCTGATTTTCCAACCGGTGGAATTATATATGGCATGGATGGCGTTAAACAAGCTTTTTTAACCGGAAGGGGAAGAGTAGTGATACGCGGCAAATGCCATATTGAAACCAAACCCAGTGGCAGAGAACAGATCATTATAACGGAAGCACCTTACCAGGTTGGACTTGATGCATTAACAGATAGAATAGGGCAGTTGGTAAATGATAAAACCATTGAAGGCATTGCCCATGTAAATAACGAAAGCAATAGCAGGGAAGGTACTAGAATTGTAATTGATTTAAAACGTGATGCTGTTGCCAACGTTATCATCAATCAATTATATAAATACACAGAGCTGCAAACCAGTTATGGTATTAACAATGTTGCTATTTCAAACGGAAGACCTAAAACACTGAATTTAAAAGAGCTGATTGCTGAATTTATTCAGTTTAGAATGGAGGTAGTAACCCGCAGAGCAAAATTTGAATTACGTAAAGCAGAAGAAAGAGCGCATATTTTAGAAGGTTACCTGAAAGCATTAGACCACTTAGATGAAGTAATAGCATTAATCCGTGCCAGCCAAACACCCGATGAAGCAAAAATTGCTTTAATGCAAAAAAGTGCCGAGGAAAAATGGTATTTATCGCAAGAACTGTTTACGGATGTTTCAGTAGAATTATATCAGCAAGCCGTTGGCTTATCCGAGTTACAAGCTAAAGCAATTCTGGAGTTACGTTTACAACGTTTAACCGGAATGGAACGCAATAAAATTGTGGAAGAATTTGACAGTTTAATTCATGAAATCCGTCATTTAAAAGAATTATTGGCAAGTGAACAATTACGTTACGATTTAATTGCTAAAGAACTAATTGAAATAAAAGAAAAGTTTGGCGACCAACGCCGTTCAGAAATTCAATATTTAGCCGAAGAAATGAATATGCTCGACTTCATTAAAGAAGAAGATGTAGTTATTACCATTTCACACTTAGGCTATATAAAACGAACTACGGCAACGGAGTACCGTCAGCAAAAAAGAGGTGGGCGAGGAGCCATTGGTACAAAAACCAGAGAAGAAGATTATGTTGAACATTTATTTGTGGCTTCAACACACGATACCATGCTCATCTTTACTGAAAAAGGTCGTTGTTTTTGGTTGAAAGTTTATGAAATACCTGAAGGCGATAAACAAAGTAAAGGTCGTGCCATTCAAAACCTTATACAAATTCCGCCTGATGATAAAGTAAAAGCCATTTTAAATGTAAACAATTTAGAAGACAAAGCCTCTATTGCCGATAAATACATTGTTTTGTGTACAAAGAAAGGCATCATTAAGAAAACATATTTAGAGGATTTTAGTCGTCCGAGAGCTTCAGGTGTCAATGCTATTACCATCATTGAAGGTGATGAACTTTTAGAAGCTAAAATGACCAATGGTAACCATGAAATAATGTTAGCAGTTAAATCCGGTAGAGCAATTCGTTTTCCTGAAGAAAAAGTTCGTCCTACCGGACGGGGTGCCATTGGTGTACAAGGTATTGAAGTAGATGAAGCCAATGATGAAGTAGTTGGCATGGTATGTGTAGATAAAGAAGATAGAAATAAAACCATATTAGTAATTAGTGAAAAAGGATTTGGCAAAAGAACACCATTAGTTGATGCCGATGGTGAAGACGTTTATAGAATTACCAACCGTGGTGGAAAAGGGGTAAAGACCATTAATATAACCGAAAAAACCGGTAATTTAGTGGGAATAACTGCCGTAGATGATACCGAAGATTTAATTATTACTTGCAAATCGGGCATAACTTTACGTACCCCAATTGCTAATATTAAAGAATCGGGAAGAGCTACTCAAGGCGTAATTTTGATAAGGTTAGATGCTGATGATGCCATTGCTGCCATATCTACCATTCAAGAACAGGTTTCTGAAACAGAGGAAAATACAACCGATGCGGAGAATGGTGAAACCAACGAAAGTAATATTGACAGCACGAACAACCCATCTGAAGAACCTACAAATCCAAGTCCTGAAAACTAAGTAAATACATAACCATTTTAGATAACTTAAACTTACACTCATGAAAAAACTTTTATTGTTTGCCTTTCTTTGTTTTGGTTTATCGGCCTTGAAAGCGCAGGATTTTAAAAAGGTACAAACTGCTTTACTTTTAAATCAGCTGGAAAACGCTAAAACAGAAATAGATAAATTAATGCAAGAACCTAAAGCACAGGCAAAGGCAGAAGGTTGGTACTGGAAAGCAAAAGTTTATGCAGCATTGTATAAAGATGATAAAACCCGTGAAAAATACCCCAATACTGAAGTTACCGCTGCTGAAGCTTTTAAAAAATACCAGGAAATGGATCCTGATTATAAAATTTTAAAAGAAAATGGTGGACAGGACATTCCTTTTAATTTATATGTAACATCTTTTGGCCAAGGCGTAAAGGAATTTAACTCGAAAAAATGGGATTCTGCTGCGTTTTACTTTGGCTACGCAGTAAAGTATAGTGATGTAATTTTTGAAAATAAATGGAGCACCTCTAAAATGACCTTTGATACAACTTCCATTTTATACGCAGCATATGCCAATCAAAATGACAAAAAATTAGACAAAGCTTACCAGTACTACAGCCGCTTAGCCGATAGTGGTGTTAATGGCAAAGAATATGAAGATATTTATAAATTTTTATTAGTAAGTGCCAGCGACAACAAGGATAAAACAGCTTTTGATAAATGGTTGTCTTTGGCAAAAAAATATTATCCCAATGGCGAATGGGATGATTATGAAGCAGATTATTTAAATAAAAATTATACGCTGAAAGAAAAAGCTGAACTGTTTGATAAAGAAGATGCAGCAGGCACTTTAACAGCCGCTAAATATCTTCAATTTGGAGAAATGTTTGCTAATATTCCAAAAGAGGATAGAGATAAAATGGATAGTACTGAAGAAGTGTACTATAAAAATAAAGCAAGAACCGCATTTGAGCGAGCTTATACTAAAGATACTACGAATGGTATAGCTGCATACAATGCCGGTGTTTTATACAACTTGGAATTTAATAACATTGATGATAAAATGCGCGATAATATTCGTTCATTACAAAAATTAAATGCCGCGAAAGCTGATATTAAAGACCCCAAAAAGAAAGCAGCCTACGATGCTCAGATTAAACCACAAGTTGATGCTTTGAAAAAAGCTAATGCTGATTTAGAAAAACCAGCAGCTGCTTTAGCCGATAGTACCATTTTATGGTTGGAAAATGCTTACAGAGCACTTAATGCTGTAAAGGACAAGTCGCAAGCTGAAAAAAATGTATATAACAAATGTTTAGATATTTTGTATAATATGTATAGTTACAAACGCGATAAAGTAAAAACTACTAATCCAACTTTGTACGATGCCTATGATGCAAAAGTGAAATTCTATGACCAGTTAATTTCTGCTAGCGGACATTAATATTTGTAGCAAATAACATTTACATTTTACGATAATAAATCCCACAAAGGCATGTCTTTGTGGGATTTTCATTTTTACAAATTTATTTGCATACTAATACAATAGACTGTTTAATCAACTAAAATGGTTGAGCCTACAATAAAAACAAACCAAGGAAATCTTCTTTAATCGATTTAATTTCGAAGCCAATTAACAAATTAAAGATGACGGAACAAATAGAAAAAATTAAACACACCATTGAACCATTGAGGCAGGAAATTATGCATCATAAAGTTTATGCAGCCATTAAAAATATAGATGACCTCAAAGTATTTATGCAATACCATGTATATGCTGTTTGGGATTTTATGTCTTTATTAAAAGCACTACAAAACAAATTAACTTGCACATCGGTTCCATGGTTCCCAAAAGGTTTGGCCGATACGCGATACCTAATTAATGAAATAGTGGTGGGTGAAGAATCAGACATTGATAGTTTCGGTAACCGAAAAAGCCATTTCGAATTATATATTGATGCTATGAAACAATGCGGGGCAGATACTTCACAAATTGAAGGTTTTATTAACCTTTTGCAGAAGGATGGCAACCTCAAAGCAGCACTTACTGCATCCAATACCCCCAAAGAAGCTTATGAGTTTGTCGATTATACTTTCAAAATTATTGGAACTGAAAAAGCATTTTTACAATCTGCCGTTTTCACATTTGGGCGAGAAGATTTGATTCCCGGAATGTTTTTATCCATGGTAAACGATATCCATAAAAACTTTCCTGAAAGCATTTCCATTTTTAAATATTATTTAGATCGACATATTGAAGTGGATGGCGACCATCACAGTCAGCTGGCATTACAAATGACCGCACATCTTTGTGGTAACGACCAACAAATTTGGAAAGAAGCTGAAGAGGCAACGGTTGAAGCCCTAAAAAAACGCTTGGCACTTTGGGATGGTGCATATCATCAAATATTAAAATCTTCCAGCCACAAAACCAATGAGTGTATTAGACGGGTATAACCTTTGATTTTTTGAATTGATTGGATGGGAATATTAACACAGTCATAGAGTGTATGTTGCAATTTATTTCGATTTTCTTTATTTAACATAATATAAATTATAAGAAAAAAGAAATACTTTAAGTCTAACGATTTGGATCATTAATAAGCTCATTTTCAACTTACAACCACCTTAAAATAATCAATCAATTTCTAATGATCATTCAAACAAAAATGCCACTCATTAATAAATGAATGGCATTGCATTGTAATTAATTAATCCCTTGATTGAATTATTGGATGTTGGTTTTCCAAACTTTCTAATTGTTCGATTTTACACGATTGGCTTCATCAATAGCCCCGGCAGATTTTCTTGGTGCAGCGCCGGCTTTTCCCTTAGCAAAGCGATATGTAAAACTTAAATTAAAAACTCTGGTATCCCAAGTGTTATATAATTGAACATCAATGTTTTGAAATCGGCTATATCCACTAAAATGTTGTAATTTTAAAAAGTCGCGGCAATTTAACCGAATTGTACCTTTATCTTTAAAAATCTGCTTACTAATAGCAAGATTTAATTGACTCATTTCATTCGCAGTTATGGTACCTTCCTGCGTTACGGTACGATAAAACCCATTTAATTCCACATTTAAACCTTTCTTTACCTCAAATGTGCTAGAAAAGTTGGTTGAATAATTAAAGCCGGATACGCTGATGGGGCCTTCATTTACGTAACCATTAAACTTATTGATATTAAATTGGTTATACCAGTTTATCTTCCAAAATTTTGCAGGTGAAAATGAGGCATTTATACTTAAAGTATAATTTTGAACCCGAGCTATGTTATCATTCTTAACATAAGTGGTATGAATACTATCAACTTGATTGAATACTTGTGTAATAAAGTTGTCTATCACACCATAGCTTAAACTTGTCGTTAAAAATCCTTTGTATATGTGGTTCACTTCAATATTTTGGCTGATTTGTGGTAATAAATATGGGTTTCCAACCATATAAGTGTACTTATCTAAAAAATAATAGAAAGGGTTTAAATCTTCATAATCAGGACGTTGTATGCGTTTTCCATAATTTAATGAGAACTGATTATTATCATTTGGCTTATATCCTAAATAGAAAGTTGGGAATAACTGTGTGTAATTTCTATCGAATGAAACGCCATTAAACAATTGCGTACCTTTTGAATGTGTGTTTTCAACGCGGCTACCAAGTTGCAAACTCCATTTTTTTGAAAGCTGCTTACTGAAGGATACATAGGCAGCATTAATATTTTCTTCATAAATGAAATGGTTACTTTGCGTGCTATCCATTACCCATTGATTGCCCAACTGATTAAAATAACTAGAAACATTATCGGTTTTTACATAACTAACTTTAAAACCTGCTTCCATTTTAATATTATGCTTTAGTTTTTGTGTGTAATCGGATTTGGCTGAATATATATTGATGTCTGACGGTAAATTTCCTTTTAACCACTGGTCAGGCATCATTTTGTTCCCAGCATTATCATAGAAAGAGTTAACAAACATTTGATCATTTAAAGTATTGTAATGAACGTAATCTAAGTCCATAGACAATTCCTTCCCTGTGCTGTCAAAAACATGTCTTCCATTCAAATTGAAAGCTATATTATTCAAGTTATTTTTAATATTAGAAGAAGCCAAGGTTGTGCTTTGTAAAAGGTTATTTGGATTCAATATATCAGTAACGTTATAATTATTTTCTGTTGATGGATTAGAAAAACCATTAACTACTACCCCTAAAGTTGTTTTTTTAGAAGCATAATAATCGGCCCCAACTTTATAGGAAACATTATTTTGTTGCCGTTTCATAAATGCTCTTTGCTTGAATATGGATAAAATATCCTCACCATTACTGGTTCTAAAATTGCGGGTTATGCCCAAATCCTGAAAGCCACCGTAGTAGTTATAACTGAAATTCCCAAACAAATTAACCTTGTCTTTGCGATAATTTAAATTGATGCTGTTATTGCTTTTAGGGTAAACACCTTGCCCATAACCAACTGTAACACTGCCATTATAACCTACCGTTTTCGTTTTTTTGGTTTTAATATTAATGATACCTGAATTACCGGCAGCATCATATTTAGCAGGTGGGTTGGTCATTAATTCAATTTGATCAATAGTACTGCTTGACATGCTTTTCAGCATATTAGCAAGGTCAGTTGAACTTAAATAAGAAGGTTTCCCATCAATTAATACCAATACACCGGGTTTTCCTTTTAAGCTAATGTTACCATCTTTATCTACTAAAACGCCGGGTGATTTTTCTAAAACATCCATTGCAGTTAATCCTGTATTAGATGGCGAAGCATCTACATTAATGATTGTTTTATCTAATTTTTGTTCAATTAATGGCTTTTTCGAGGTAACGGTTACTGCTGCTAAATCTTGCGTTAATGGTTTTAAATGAAAGTCTAGTTTTTGTGACGCAGATAATCTAAATGAATTTGAAAAATAAGTTTCGTAACCAATTGCTATTGTTTTGATTATATAAGATCCGGCAGATACGTTTTCCATAATGTACTGCCCGGTTTTATTGGTAATAACCATTTTAACAACGGCAGAATCCTTTTCATTTAACAGTATAACATTAGCCGATTCCAGTCCTTTTTTCTGGCCAGTTATTTCACCCGAAATGGTGTATGTTTTACCTGTTTGAGCTTTGCTACTAAAGGCAATGACAATTAAAACTGTCATAAGCATGAGTGATACAATATTCTTTTTCATGTTTTATTTTTTAAGTTCTGGTTTTTAAATATTACATCACAAAACTAAGTAGTATGTAAAACATAGTACATTGTTTTATATCGAATGGCAAATTTTGCAGGATGAATGGCGATAATGGAAGAAGAATGTTATGAGAAGTATAGAATTGGAACGGTTAAAGTACCTAAAAGTTACAGTGATCGATTCATGTTACTTGGTGGAAATAAAGCAAAACACCAGCAAATAGGCGAAAAAAAGCCAATCCTTTTGAGATTGGCTTAGTAAAGTAGTTGTACAAATCTTGACTTTATTTATAAAGCCGGATATTGTTTTAGTTTGATTTTTTTGGAATAAATGAAGAGTATAATACCACCTATAACCAGTGCACTGGAAATTAATTCTGCCTGTGTAGGTTGCAACCCCCAAAAATGGTAACGGGTATTCACGCGAATTTTTTCAATTAAAAACCTTTCCAAGCCATTTAATATCAAATAAATAGCAAATAACTTACCCGGTGTGGTAATTTTTTTTCTCAAAGCCCACAATACAAAGAATAAAATTAGACACATAATAATTTCATACAGAGGTGTAGGAAATACACTTATGGGTAAGAAGGAGCAATAATTACCGGTGCAATTAGCAAAATGGATACCCTCATTCACCACATTATGAGGATAATTGTAAGCAAATAACCATTTGGGTAAACCCCAGAATGCTTGAACAGAAAGATGTTGAATTTTAAAAGTGGAAAATTGTTGACTGTAATAAAGTTGGTTTGCTTGTAATGCTCTATTAAATTGCTCCATAGTAGCCGGCACCAATTTTCCTTCGGCATTACTAATATAGGCACTATTTAAAATTCCCCAATCACCATCACCAGCTACCTGGCATCCAATTCGGCCTAAGGCATAAGCCAACATTAGTGCAGGTGCAGCAGCATCACAAAGAGCAATAAAAGGAATTTTATGTTTTTTTGTGTAATAATATAAGGCAATTGTTGCGCAGATTAAACCACCGTAAAATGTTAATCCACTAAAAGAAATCAATGAACCAATGGGATCTTGTACAAAATCATCCCAGGTTTCTAAACTATTAAATATTTTGGCGCCGGCAAATCCAAAAATGGCAGCATAAATAACAATATCGCCCACTCTATCTTGTGGCCATACGCGTATGATTCGCTTTTCGGGTTTTGCTAACTTTTCTTTTTCTTTTTCACGCCATTTTAAAAAAGCAAATACAATTCCTAAAATAATACCTAAAGGCCAATTTCCCTGAGCGGATAAAATAAAGGCTTGGGGATCGGACAATGCAGCTGGTATTAAAAATGCACCTATAATTTTAAATCCTAATACAAATCCTAATATAAAATTTAAAATCAATTCATTCACACTGGCGGGGCCACCCACTACAATGGTTTTTTCGGTATAAGTTAAAATACCTGCTGCTTGCTTACGCTTTAATTCCAGCGTTAATACCCATGCAGAAACAACAAAAGAAATGGCTACAAAAAAACCAAATGAGTTAATTAATTTCAATCCGTTCCACTCTACCCCAAATAAATCTTTAAAAACATAATATAGATTAGGATACATAACCGTTTGTTAATGTGAAATTTTGAATGTGCAATGATAATTAGAAAATGGCAAACGTGTAAATTAATCTATTTCAACCAAAAGAAAAAAGTCTCGTAGAAACGAGACTTCGTACATTACTAACACATCTATAACAAAGTACAACGATTAGTTGCAAAATTGTTCAAACTCATGGATAAGATATTGGGCAATAATTTGTGCCGGGCGACCTTCAATTTGATGGCGCTCAACCATACTTACCAACTTCCCGTCTTTAAACAAGGCAATGGATGGGGATGATGGTGGATAAGGTAATAAATGTTCCCTTACTCTATTTACTGCTTCTATATCAAAACCAGCAAAACTTGTTACCAAACGAGTTGGTTTTTTAGTGGCATTGTGAACGGCCATTAATACACCCGGACGGCAGCTTCCGGCTGCACAACCACAAACCGAATTAATAACTACCAATGTAGTTCCTTCTTTTTTTAATGTTTCATCAACCTCTTGAGCGGTCAGCATTTCCTCAAAACCATTTTCGGTTAATTCCGCCTTCATGGGTTTTACTATTTCTTCAGGATACATATTTTTTTATTGTTTAGGATGCAAATTTACAAACTTTAGTAGTTAACTACTTCAGCCAATTTGCGGTTTTTCTAAAACCGAAAATGCCATAAAGTCGCATTTAGAGATTAAATACAGCCACTTTGTCGTAATTAAGTTTCATTTTCTTTGCAGGAATACATTTTGAATGAAAATAAAAAAATTTAAAAATTATGTATTACCGTTCACAACACAGACCTTTTCATAATGCATTATTTCAACATGCCTATGAAAAAAATAACAACATTGCTATTCCTGTCAATATTTATGAAACAGAAAAGGCTTTCGAAATTGAATTAATGGTTCCCGGAAGAAATAAAACCAACTTTACCATTCAATCTGAAAATGGCTTATTAACCGTGGAATATAACCAACCAACAGCGCAAAAGGAAACAAACAATAAAATTCTACAAAAACAATTTGCCGCTCAATCATTCAAAAAAGTTTTTTCATTACCGGAAAATATTCAAACCGATAATATTGAAGCCGCTTATACTGATGGGGTTTTAAAAATTTCATTGCCATTAAAAGCAGTTAAAACACCAGTAGCAAAAAATATAGCAGTAGCTTAGTGATGATGCACATATTTTATTAAAGAGGCTGTCTCAAAAAAGGCAGCCTCTTATTTTTTATAATGATTCAAGTAAAACTTGGATTAAACGCCAATTGCATTATTTCAATCTATCGGAAAGGCTTAATCCGTTTTTACGTAAAGTATCTAAAGCAATATCATACCCGGCATCGGCATGCCTAATTACACCCATACCAGGGTCATTTCGCAGCACTCTGGCCAATCGTTTTGCAGCTGCTTCAGTGCCATCCGCAACAATTACCATACCTGCGTGAATGCTATATCCCATTCCAACTCCACCACCATGGTGTAAACTTACCCAACTGGCTCCACCTGCAGTGTTTACCAATGCATTTAAAATAGGCCAATCGGCTACAGCATCACTCCCATCTAACATAGCTTCGGTTTCACGATTAGGGGATGCAACAGAACCGGTATCTAAATGATCGCGGCCAATAACAATTGGTGCTTGTACAATTCCTTTTCTTACTAATTCATTAAAAGCAAGACCTGCTTTTTCTCTTTCCCCCTGCCCTAACCAACAAATTCTGGCAGGAAGTCCTTGAAAAGCAATGCGCTGTTGAGCCATGCTAATCCATTTGTGCAAACTTTTATTTTCAGGAAATAATTCCAAAATACATTTATCGGTAGCAGCAATATCAGCTGGATCGCCACTTAAAGCAGCCCAACGAAAAGGCCCCTTCCCTTCACAAAATAAGGGCCTGATATAAGCCGGTACGAAACCCGGAAAATTAAAAGCATTTTGCAAACCGGCTTCTTTAGCTCTGGCTCTTAAATTATTCCCGTAATCAAATGTAATGGCACCCTTTTCTTGTAAAGCCAACATATAAGCTACATGTTGCTTCATACTTTCATAACTTAATGCTTTATAGTTTTCGGGATTTTCCTGCCTGAGCACATTGGCTTGTTCGTTGGTTAATGTATGTGGAATGTAGCCAATTAAAGGATCGTGTGCAGAAGTTTGATCCGTTAAAACATCCACTTGAATATTTCTTTCCAACAAACGCTGCAATAAATGAACAGCATTACACAATACCCCAATGCTTAATGATTTTTTTTGTTGTTTAGCGGTCAGTGCTCTATCAATTGCTTCATCAATTACTGTACATTTTTCATCTAAATACCTGGTATGAAGGCGTTTATCAATTCGCCATTCTTCCACTTCTGCAACAAGGCATACCCCTTCGTTCATGGTAACTGCTAATGGTTGAGCACCACCCATTCCACCTAAACCGGCTGTTACCGTTAATGTTCCGGCTAAAGTTCCATTAAAATGTTTTTTGGCTACAGCAGCAAAGGTTTCAAAAGTACCTTGCACAATTCCTTGGGAACCAATGTAAATCCAACTGCCTGCAGTCATTTGGCCATACATCATTAACCCTTTTTTCTCCAAGGCATCAAAATGTTCCCATGTAGCCCATTTAGGCACCAATTGTGAATTGGAAATTAATACACGTGGCGCATCTTCATGGGTTGTTAATATAGCAACCGGTTTGCCGCTTTGCACCAACAATGTTTCATTATTGTTTAAATCTTTAAGTGCTTTAATGATTAAATCTAATGACTCAATATTGCGCGCTGCTTTTCCTCTTCCACCATATACAATTAATTCTTCAGGCTTTTCAGCAACTTCGGGATTTAAATTATTCAACAACATCCGTAAAGCAGCCTCTTGCACCCAACCTTTACAATTCAATTTATTGCCGGTTGGCGTAACATATTTTTCTGCACGAAAAACATTTTCTTGAATAGTGTTTAACATAGCAATCGTTTAAAACATAAAGGTAGAAAAATGCTATGTAATCTTCGTTTAAAATAACTTAATAAATTAAGTCTTCATAAGCAGCTTGTAATTCATTATAACTGCGCATATCGTTTGCTTTTTTAGCTGCTGCCATCCCTTTTTCATACCATTCGGTAGCTAAATCAATTTGATTTTGTCGTTCTAACAATTTGGCTAAATGGTAATAGCTGCCAATATATTCGGGTGAGTCGTTTAATATTTCTTCGAATAAAATACGGGCTTTTAAATCATCGCCTAATTTTATGTATTCCAATGCCAAAGAATGGCGAACGAAATTATCTTTTGGGTTTTCTTTTAGAAACTGAAGCAATTGTTCTATCCTATTCATACCTATCAATTTACTTTCTATAAATGCAAAATTGGTGTAAACAAATTTGAAAATTAATAGAAGTTTTTTGCAACTGCATAAACTTTGAAAGAAAAGCTTACTATATTTGCCAATAGTTGCATAAACAACTAATTTTATGTTCCGGTTCTTTAACAGATTTGGATTAAAATTGTTTCATTTAAAAACGCACATATGAAAATTCTGGTTTGTATTAGCAAAACGCCTGATACTACTGCAAAAATTGCTTTTAAGAATAACAATACGCAGTTTGAAGATGCAGGTGTACAATGGATTATTAATCCTTACGATGAATGGTATGCTTTAGTTAGAGCGATTGAATTAAAAGAAAAAGATCCATCCGCTGTTTTACATTTAATTACCGTAGGTGGAGCTGATTGTGATGCCATTATTCGCAAAGCTTTAGCTTTAGGCGGTGATGAAGCCATGCGCATTGACTTGGAAACCGATGATGCTTATACCATTGCTACACAAATAGCTACAGTAGCAAAAGAAGGAAATTATGATTTAATATTTACAGGAAAAGAAACCATTGATTATAACGGTTCAGCTATTGGCGGAATGATTGCGGCAGAATTGAACATACCTTATATATCATTAGCCACACAATTCGAATTAAATGGTTCTGAAGCTAAAGTTACCCGTGAAATTGAAGGTGGAGAGGAAGTTGATGTTGTTAATTTACCTGCAGTAATCAGTTGCCAAAAAGGAATGGCCGAGCAACGTATTCCAAATATGCGTGGCATTATGGCTGCACGTACTAAACCATTAAAAGTTTTGAATGCAGTGGCGACAGAAGCACTTACACATATTGTTGCTTTTGAGTTGCCACCAGCCAAAGCCGGTGTTAAATTGGTGCCTGCCGACAATGTAGAAGAATTAGTGAGATTATTACATGAAGAAGCGAAAGTAATTTAACCATTGTCGGAAAGAAAAATTCAATTTCGAAAAATAAAAAAAATATTTTATGTCTGTTTTAATATTCATCGATCAATCTGAAGGCCATATAAAAAAAGCTTCATTTGAAGCTGCTGCTTACGGTAGTGCCTTGGCTAAGCAGTTAAACACAACCGCAAATGCTTTGGTATTAGGAACCGTGAGTGATAACTTAGCTCAGTTGGGTAATTACGGTGTTAGTAAAGTTTACCAAATACAAAATGACAATTTAAATCATGTAGATGCATTGGTATATGCAAAAGTTATTTCCGGTGCCGTTCAACAACTGAATGCATCGGTATTGGTATTTAGCCATAATCAAACAGGAAAAGCAGTAGCGCCAAGTGTTGCCATTCAACTTAAAGCAGGATTAGTTACCGGTGCTTGCGCTTTACCTACCACCGACAATGATTTTGTGGTAAAGAAAACTGTGTTTAGCGGTAAAGCGTTTGCTTATGTAAAAATTACATCGGCTATTAAAGTAATTACGATTAATCCGAATAGCTTTGGCATGCAAACTGCTGAAGGTTCAGCTACCATAGAACAATTAACGGTTGATGTGCCGGCACCTTCAGTAAAAGTGGTAGCAACAAACAAAGTAAGTGGAGAAGTTCCATTAACCGAGGCAGATATTGTTGTAAGTGGTGGCCGTGGATTAAAAGGCCCGGAAAATTGGGGTATTGTAGAAGATTTAGCTCACACATTGCATGCTGCAACTGCATGTAGCCGTCCGGTAGCAGATGCGCATTGGCGTCCACACCACGAGCATGTAGGTCAAACCGGTGTACAAATTGCACCCAATTTATATATAGCTATTGGTATTTCCGGCGCCATACAACATTTAGCAGGGGTAAACAGAAGTAAAACAATTGTGGTAATTAATAAAGATCCGGAAGCGCCTTTTTTCAAAGCAGCCGATTATGGCATTGTTGGCGATGCTTTTGAAGTAGTTCCAAAGCTTACGGCAGCCATTAAAGCTATGCAGAATAAATAAACTTTCTTTAATCAAAGCCCTCGTTTAAAACGGGGGCTTTTTATTTTAACTTGTTTACAATGGTAAGCAATACCTTTACTTTCAAGTATTTTTGAAAAAAAATATTGATATATGAACAATACACTGGTTATTAGCATTGTTGGCGCAATTATTATTTTGTTTTTGGTAATTAACTTTTGGCCATCTAAAAAACAAAGCGAGGAAAAACCCATGAATAACATGAATAATGATGCCAATAGCCGGTTAATGCAATTACAAGCTTATGAAAGGTTGGTTTTATTAGCCAATAGAATTGCATTACCGAATTTAATCAGTCGTTTGAACACATCCGATATTTCAGCTAAAGAAATGCAAATACTGTTAATACAAACCATTAAGCAGGAGTTTGAACACAACATTACACAACAAATTTATGTGAGCACCGATGCTTGGAAAGCCATTAAAAACTTGAAAGATCAAAGTATTTATACCATCAATCAGCTAGCACAAAACCTTCCTGCTTCTGCTAATGGTTCTGATTTAAATAAATTATTATTAGAATATAGTTTAACAGACAAAAAAGGCAATTTGCATGAGGTGGCTTGTGAAGTAATTAGCAACGAAGCCAAAAATGTGTTGAATTAAACTTTATTGTATGAATACAATAAAAACAGATGCAGGTATTGAAATTAAGCCTGTTTACACTATAGAAGATATTGAATCCATTCAACAAAACTTAGCCAATGAACTGCCGGGGAAATTTCCTTTTACACGCGGCATTCAGTCGGATATGTATAGAGGTAAATTATGGACAATGCGGCAATATGCCGGGTTTTCAACTGCGAAGGAAAGCAATCAACGTTACCATTATTTATTAGAACAAGGCGTAAATGGCTTAAGTGTTGCCTTTGATTTGCCAACACAAATTGGTTATAATTGCGACCATCCTTTAGCTGAAGGTGAAGTGGGCAAAGTGGGCGTATCTATTAATAGCATAGAAGACATGGAAGAACTATTTGAAGGTATTAATCTTCAATCAATTTCCACTTCAATGACCATTAACGCAACGGCATTCATTGTTTTAGCATTTTATGTTGCCATAGCCAAAAAACAAGGGGCAGATTTAAAACAAATATCCGGCACAATTCAAAACGATATTTTAAAAGAATATGCTGCACGTGGCACCTACATCTACCCACCTAAACCTTCTATGCGCATTATTACCGATATTTTTGAATGGTGCGCAAATGAAGTACCTAAATGGAATACAATTTCAATTTCGGGATACCACATGCGTGAAGCCGGTTGTACGGCTGTTCAGGAAATAGCATTTACACTTAGTAACGCAAAAGCATATGTGCAAGCCGCATTACAAAGAGGGCTTGACATTAATGTTTTTGGAAAACGTTTATCGTTTTTTTTCAATGCACACAATAATTTATTTGAGGAAATAGCCAAATTCAGGGCGGCAAGACGAATGTGGGCTAGAATAATGCAGCAAATGGGTGCTACCGATGAAAAGGCAATGATGCTGCGTTTTCATACTCAAACAGGCGGAAGTACATTAACGGCACAACAACCATTGAATAACATAAGCAGGGTAACCATACAAGCTATTGCTGCGGTTCTTGGTGGCACGCAAAGTTTGCATACCAATGGTTATGATGAAGCATTGAGTTTACCTTCGGAAGAAGCAGCAAGTATTGCACTGAGAACACAACAAATTATTGCTTATGAAAGTGGAATTGCCGCTACTGCCGACCCTTTGGCGGGTAGCTATTTTATAGAAAGTCTTACCAATGAAGTTGAACAAAATGCCTGGAAACTAATACAACAAATTGATACTATGGGTGGAAGTGTTGCAGCTATTGAATCGGGGTTCATTCAACAAGAAATTGCACAAAGTGCCTACCGTTATGAACAACAAATTGAAGATGGAACTAAAATTATTGTTGGCGAAAATCGTTTTATTTCTCAAAACCACCATCCTATTCCGCCATTCAAAATCAATGATAATATTAGAAATGTACAAATTCAAAAATTACAACAATTCAAAAATAAGCGTGACAATCAACAAGTAGCATTTTGCTTACAAAAAATAGCTACTGCTGCAAAAGAAAATACCAATTTGATGCCTGTGGTTATTGAGGCTGTGGAAAATTATTGTACCATAGGTGAAATTGCTGATGTGCTGCGGAACGTATTTGGTGAATATCAATAATTGATATATGCTAAAAAAATGGCCAAACCAAAAAATTGTGGTCACACATTATATACAATTCTAACTTAAACTATTAACTTAATGCTTTATTTTTTGTACATCTATTTTATAAACTTTAAAGCATGATTCCGGAAAATTACTTTATTCATCACGTTTATTTTTGGCTAAAAGAGCCCAATAATCAACAGGCACATGCAGCATTGCATGAAGGTTTACAAGCTTTAAGCAAGGTTCCTCAAATAAAAAGTTTTCATATTGGTGTGCCGGCATCAACCAATAGAAATGTTATTGAAAGAAGTTACCATTTTTCATGGCTGGCTATTTTTGAAAATTTAACCGACGAAGAAATATACCAAACCCACCCTATTCATTTACGTTTTATTGAAACCTGCGGCCATTTATGGGAGAAAGTGGTGGTTTTTGATTCTGTATCGCCATCCAAATAAAATAACTTATTTCATTACAACAAGCATAAAACGATTATTGCTTTTTATTTCAAATTATAACTAACAAATCGCCTTATGAAAATATTATCAACAGCTGCTTCAATTTTGTTAGTGGTATTATTAGTTTCATTTAACAAAAAAGAAGATAAGGTTTTAGTATTCAGCAAAACTGCCGGTTACCACCACGAATCAATTGCTGCCGGTATAAAAGCAATTGAAAAGCTTGGGAAAGAAAACCATTTTATGGTGGATACTTCTACTAACAGCAATATTTTTACCGATGCAAATTTAAAGCAGTACAAAGCAGTTATTTTTTTAAGTACCACCGGAACAATTTTAAATGATGCACAAAAAGCAGCATTTGAGAAATATATACACAACGGAGGGGGATTTGTGGGCATACATGCTGCTACGGATACAGAATATGATTGGCCATGGTATAACCGAATGATTGGTGCTTATTTTAAAAGCCATCCGGAACAACAGAATGCCAATCTGCATGTAGTTGATAAACATTTTATTGCTACCAAAAATTTACCTGAAACTTGGACGCGTTGGGATGAATGGTACAATTTTAAAAATACACATTGGGACAGTGTTCATGTATTACTAACTATTGATGAAAAATCATACCATGGTGGTGAAAACGGTGATTATCATCCCATGAGTTGGTATCATTCATTTGAAGGTGGTAGAGTTTTTTACACAGCATTAGGTCATACAGACGCATCATATAGTGATCCATTATTTTTAGGACACTTGTTAGGTGGCATTCTTTACGCCATGCACAAAAACTAATAATTTTTTTTAAACTATATTGCAGTTTATAAACCTGTAACGGTCATTGCCATTTCTGCAGGGATACTATTTGTTCATGCTGCAATAATAGTTTGTATATGAGTACGCTTAAGAATAATAAAACACAAAAATGGTTTTATCCTTTGTTGGCATTTATGCACGATAGCCGTTCTATCGGTATAATACTATTAGCATGTACAGCATTATCCCTTATTATCAGTAATATTCCTGCCATAGGTGAAGCATACACGCATTTATGGCATTATCATTTTAATGGAAATGAAGCACATAGTTTCAATGTAATTGGATTGCATTTACCCAATTCGCCTCTCGTTATCATCAATGATTTTTTGATGGCATTTTTTTTCTTTTTAGCCGGAATGGAAATTAAACGAGAAGTGGTTCAAGGAGAATTAAACACTATTAAAAAGGCGTTACTTCCTTCACTAGGTGCTGTTGGTGGCATGCTTGTACCGGCAATATTGTTTATTCAATTCAATCGCGATTCACCATTTATGAGTGGATGGGCTATTCCCACTGCGACAGACATTGCATTTTCTTTAGGCATTGCTTCACTGCTGGGAAATAAAGTATCGGTTAATCTAAAAATTTTTTTAACGGCTTTAGCTATTATTGATGATTTAGGTGCCATTATTGTAATTGCATTATTTTATGGCGAAAAACTGCATTTCGTCTATTTATTAGGTTGTGCCATTGTAATTGTATTATTATGGTGGCTGCAAAAAATGCATAAAAAATTTGGATGGATGCAGATTATTTTAAGTGTACTACTTTGGTATTTTATGTTTAATTCCGGCATACATGCCACCGTAGCCGGAGTAATTTTTGCTTTTTTTATTCCATTAAAAGACATTGTAAATTTTGAAGTTAAACTGCATTTACCGGTTTACTTCATCATTATTCCCATTTTTGCTTTGGCCAATACAGCCATTGTTTTACCACAAAATTTTGCCGAAGCTTTAGATACATCACTTAGCTGGGGCATTATTGCAGGGTTAGTAATTGGTAAACCGTTGGGTATTTGCGGTATGGCTTATTTAATGGTGAAAAGAGGTTGGGCAGTACTGCCTGCAAAAGTAAACTGGCATCATATGATTGGAGCCGGCATGTTGGCAGGTATAGGTTTTACCATGAGTATTTTTATTGCTACACTTGCCTTTAAAAGTGAAAATGAACAAGACATTGCTAAAATTTCAGTATTAATTGCTACAATAATTGCTATGACCTTAGGCTATTTCTGGTTAAAAATTAATAGTAAGCCGGTTATTATTAAAAAAGCAAAATAAACAGCATTTGCATTAAATAATTTTCGTTTACATTTTTTTATAAAACACCTTTGGTACTCGGCAAATAATTATTGAAGGGATCACGCTTAACAGCCATTTTCATTGCTTTTGCAAATGCCTTGAAAATAGCTTCAATTTTGTGGTGTTCGTTAGTGCCTTTACAAGCTATGTTTAAGTTGCATTTAGCAGCATCGGAAAAGGATTTGAAGAAATGAAAGAACATTTCTGTGGGCATATCACCAATTTTTTCTCTTTTAAATTCAGCATCCCAAACCAGCCAACTTCTTCCGCCAAAATCAATCAGCACCTTTGCTTCTGCTTCATCCATGGGCAAGGCAAAACCATAACGTTCCATACCCCTTTTATCATGCAATGCTAGGGCAAATGCTTCACCCAATGCTATGCCTGTGTCTTCAATGGTGTGGTGTTCATCAATATGTAAATCACCTTTTGTGGAAATACTTATGTCCATTTTACCATGCCGGGCAATTTGTTCCAACATATGGTCAAAAAAACCTAAACCGGTGTGAATATGAGCAACGCCACTACCATCAACATTTAACTCAATTTCAATATTCGTTTCATTGGTTTTACGAATATGTTTTACGCTACGGTTAGAAAGTTTTAAAAAACTATAAATATCACGCCATTCTAAAGTTTTTAAAGCTATTGTTGGGATTAAAACATTCATTTCATCGGATATTTCTGCACTTCCAAGTGATTCATCACTGTTAAGCCAAATTGCTTTGCAGCCTAAATTTTTTGCAAGTTGTACATCGGTAATTCTATCGCCAATTACGAAAGAATTAGCCATGTCATATACTTCATTATTCATGTATTTTTGAAGCATGCCGGTACCGGGCTTACGTGTTGGCAAATGTTGTTCAGGAAAACTTTTATCTATACACACTTCATTAAAAACAATTCCTTCTTGCTTTAAGCAATCCATGATAAAATTTTGTACCGGCCAAAAAGTTTCTTCAGGAAATGAACTTGTACCTAATCCATCTTGATTGGTAACCATTACTAATTCATAATCTAATTCTGCAGCAATTAATCCCAAGTATCTAAAAACCTGCGGATAGAATTGTAATTTCTCAAAACTGTCTATTTGATAAGTAGGTGGTACTTCATTAATGATGGTTCCGTCTCTATCGATGAATAAAACTTTTTTCATGTATAAGGATAAGTCTTTAATTTATTGTTTTTTTAAACGAGCTTGCTTTACTTCAGTTGGGGTAACGGCACTGGCTTTGTTGCCAAAACTGTTTCTAACATAGGTTAATACATCCGCAATTTGCTGATCGGTTAAATCATTGTGTGGTGCCATATTATTTGAATAATAATCACCGTCAATTGGTACCCGTTCATTCATTCCGTGCAAAACAATACCAATTAATTTTGTTTTATCACCTAAAACGTATGAAGTTTGAATTAAGGGTGGATTCATATTGGGTACACCACCACCGTCGGCCATGTGGCAAGGCAAACAAACTTTTGTATAAACTTTTTCTCCTCTTTTAACGGATGCTTTTACATCATTAATTTGAGCGGGAGTGAAAGCAGTTATGGCTACTGCTACAATTGCAATAGCCATAACAAAAAAAAGATACTTTATCATACTGAGTATATTCGAGTTAAATAAGTTTTTATGGAAGGACAATTATTTTCCTGTATAAATAATTCTGTAAATAGCCCCTTTGTTATCATCAGTTACATATAATGAGCCATCCGGGCCTTGTGCCAAACCACAGGGACGGTGTGCATTTCTGGCTGATGTAATGGGTGGTTTTCCGGCAAAACCATTGGCAAAAACTTCCCATTCGCCGGTAGGTTTTCCATCTTTAAAAGGAACAAATACTACGTAGTAACCTTCTTGAGGTAAGGGAGCACGATTCCAACTTCCATGAAAGGCAATAAATGCACCATGTTTATATTTTTCCGGAAACATATTTCCGGTGTAAAATAATAAACCATCAGGAGCCAAATGACCCGGAAATGCCATAATGGGATTGATAGCATCTTCACCGGCAGTTTTCTTTCCATCACCACCATATTCCGGTGCCAATATTTTCTTGTGTTGAATTTGATCGTAATAAATATATGGCCAACCGGCATTATCACCTTTATGAATTTCATACATACATTCAGCTGGCAATTCTGCACTTTGCTGAACAGTAAATAATTTAGGCCAATTATCGTGTAACTGATCGCGTCCATGTTGCATTACAAATAATGAATTGGTTTGTGTGTTCCAATCTAAACCTACAACATTTCTCAAACCGGTAGCATAACGAACTCCATCACCATAAGTTTGATGCATTTGATTGGCTTTAAATTGCCAAATACCTCCGGCAGAATCTAATATTGGACATGGTTTCATACCCGGACTTCCCGGTACCCTATCTTGTACCTGGCATGCATTGGAATAAGCACCTATGTTTACATATATATTCCCGTTGTTGTCTAATGTAATTGATTTTGATTCATGTTCCCGCCTATTCAATAATCCATGAATAATTTCATCAGGATCGTTCGGGTTGGTTACTTCATGTTGATTATTCAACTTATAACGATATACATTTTCATCGGATGAAGCATATAAGTATCCATCTTTTAAAGCAATGCCGGTACCGCCATAATTACCAAAACCAATAGCATCATCTATTTTACCGTCACCATTTTTATCTTTTAATAAATAAATGCCATTCCCATTAAATGGTTGCGCTAATTTAACGTATAAATATCCTTCAGGTGTAACCGCAATATGCCTTGGTTTACCATAAGCACTGGTAACAATTAAAGCACCAAAACCTTTAGGCAAAATTAAACCGGCATTATCCGCATCGGGCTGTATTGAACCGGAACGAACAATAACAGAATCAGTAGAATGAATTGTATTGGCATTGGCCATTTGATAAAGGCACAATACCGAAATAAAAACAATCAATTTCTTTTTCATACAAGTATTATTTGTGGTACAGGAATGTATATGCAGTAATGCAACAACTGTAAAAAAAATTTGTTTGACCGGTTAAAGATAATTAAAGATTGTATGTAACACTTCAATAATTGACATTACTCAATTGCGGCCAGGGCATCAACCAACAATGTATTTTCCTGTTCCGTGCCAATGGTAATACGTAAACATTCATTACAAAGTATAACATTACTCCTATCACGTACCACAATGCCTTTTGTTAATAAATAATTATAAACCGATTGTGCATTTTTTACTTTCACTAATAAAAAGTTCGCATCAGATGGATACACTTTTTCAACCACAGGTATTTGCATAAAAACTTTAGCTAAAGCCTCACGCATGGCCACAATTTCTTTAATCATATCATTAACCATGCCTACCTCTTGTAATGCATCTGTTACTATTTCTTGTGTAAGTTGATTAATGTTATAAGGTGGTTTTACCTTATCCATTATTGCAATAATGGGCTGCTGTGCAAATGCCATTCCCAAACGCAAACCGGCAAGTCCCCAAGCTTTACTGAATGTTTGAAGTATTACCAAGTTGGGATATTCAGCTAATTCTTGAATAAATGATTTTTGACGAGAAAAATTTATGTATGCCTCATCAATTACTACAATGCCATTAAAATTATTTAAAACTGTTTCTATATCGGTTCTATTTAAAGAATTGCCCGAAGGATTATTAGGTGAGCAAAGCCAAATTATTTTTGTATTGCTGTCTACTAATTTTTCAATTGCTACAATATCAAGTTGAAAATTGGGTGTCAAGGGGGCCTTTCTTACGGCAACATCATTAATAGCTGCTGAAACTTCATACATGCCATAAGTTGGTGGGCAAACAATAACATTATCAACTCCGGGTTCACAAAAAGTGCGGAATAATATATCAATACATTCATCACTGCCGTTTCCTAAGAAAATTTGATCTGCCGGAACGTTTTTTACAGCACTAATGGCAGCTTTTAATTTTTTTTGATGAGGATCAGGATAACGGTTATACCATTTAATGGTTGGTGAACCCAAACTATTTTCATTCGCATCTAAAAAAACGGAGGCTTCTCCACTAAACTCATCTCTTGCAGACGAATAAGGTTTTAATGCAGCAATATTTTTTCGTATTAATGATTGAAGAGAAAATGACATATTAAGTTGTTTAAATTGTTTGATTTAATCTTATCTGAACTGCATTTTTATGTGCTTCTAATCCTTCGGCAATTGCCATTTGCATAACAGCGGGGCCAACTTGTTGCAAGCCTTGTTGTGAAAGTTGTTGAAAAGTAATTTTTTTCACAAATGAATCCACACTAACGCCACTATATGCTTTAGCAAAGCCATTAGTAGGTAATGTATGATTTGTACCGCTGGCATAATCACCCACACTTTCAGGTGAATAATTGCCTAAGAATACAGAACCGGCATTGGTAATTTTTTCTGCAATTGCTTCAGCATGTTCACATTGAATAATTAAGTGTTCTGCGGCATAAGTATTCACTAAAGCAATAGCATCTTCTAAATCATCCATAATAATAAACTTACTGTTTTGCAAGGCTTTTTCTGCAATTACCTTCCGTGGTAAATTGTTTAGTTGTTGTTCAATAGCCTTTATTACTTTTTCCGCTATTATCATTTGGTTGGTTACTAAAACAACCTGGCTGTCGGGGCCATGTTCAGCTTGTGAAAGTAAGTCTGCAGCGATAAAATCGGGATTTGCACTTTCATCGGCCAATACACAAACTTCGCTTGGTCCTGCCGGCATATCAATGGCTACCCCTTGTTGTTGAATGAATTGTTTGGCAGCTGTTACATATTGATTTCCAGGTCCGAAAATTTTATATACCTGAGGTACGGAAGCTGTACCATAGGCCATTGCTGCAATAGCCTGTACTCCCCCAATAGCAAATACTTTTTCAATGCCCAAAACAGATGCAGTGTATAAAATAACTTCACTAACGGTTCCATCTTTACGTGGCGGAGTACAAACAATCAGTTCTTTACATCCGGCAATTTTAGCAGGTATTGCCAACATAATTAAAGTAGAAAATAATGGTGCTGTTCCGCCCGGAATATATAAACCCACTTTTTCTATTGGTACAGATTTTCGCCAACATACTACTCCCGGCATTGTTTCAACTTTTTCAATAGCCTGCACTTGTTTTTGATGAAAAAGACGAATATTTTGAATGGCGATATCAATGGCATTTTTTAAAGCTGCATCTACTTTCTCGCCGGCCTTTTTAATTACTTCCGGTGCAACTTGTAACTGCTTGAGTTCAATGTGGTCAATGCTTTTTGTAAAAGCCTTTACTGCTTCATCACCCTCAGTTTGTACACTTTTTAATATGTGCAAAACAGTGTTTTGTAAGGTATCGTTATTAATGGCCGGTCTTTGCAGTATTTGCTGCCAATCGTTGATAGATGGATTATTAAAAATTTGCATGATAATAGTTTTTAAACAATCATTTTTTCAATAGGTACTACTAAAATTCCCTGCGCACCGGCATTTTTTAGTTGCTCAATTATTTCCCAGAATTGATTTTCACTTAGAACGCTATGAACACTGCTCCACCCCGGTTGTGCTAAAGGTAGAACTGTAGGACTTTTCATACCCGGTAACAGCGCTATTATTTCTGAAAGTTTATCGTTAGGCGCATTTAATAACACATATTTATTATTCTTCGCCTTTTTTACCGCCTGAATACGAAAAACCAACTTTTCCAGTAATTGTTGTTTTTCTGCAGACAATTGTTGGTGTTGAATTAAAACAGCTTGCGATTTCAATATTACTTCTGCCTCAGTTAAACCATTCATAAACAAAGTAGAACCGCTACTCACCAAATCGCATATAGCATCGGCTAAACCAATACCGGGTGCAATTTCAACACTACCGCTAATTTCATGTATTTCAGCTTTTATGTTTTTTTGTTGCAAATATTGTTGCAGTATTACCGGATAACTTGTTGCAATTTTTTTACCTTGTAAGTATTCAGGGCCATTATATGATTCTCCCTTTTTTACTGCAATAGAAAGACGACACTTTCCAAAGCCCAACTGTTCAACTACTTTTAATTTTTTATTTTTTTCATACACCACATTTTCACCCACAAAACCAATATCTGCTACGGCATCTTCAACATATTGCGGAATATCATCATCACGTAAAAAAAACACTTCTAATGGGAAATTACTGGCCTCTGTTTTTAACTGGTTTATACCATTTGAAATATCAATACCACATTCTTTTAAAAGTTTAATGGAATCATCATGCAGGCGACCACTCTTTTGTATTGCCAATTTCAACTTTTCAGTTTGCATTTTACTTTTTTTGTTATGGTTATAAAATAAAAAAAGCCTACCGAGGTAAGCTTTTAATGTTATGTTGATACACATAGCAACATCAATCGCTTACCGCGAGGGCATTGAATGATGATGGATATGTGAATGTGTCAATTTCATTTTAAAAATTATTGCGCAAATGTAAGGCTATATTTATAATCAATAAAAAAATTTTTTCGCTTTCTTTTTCATCACACTAAAGCATGAATATGAGCTAATATTTAAAAATTATAGCAGTTTAATAACAAGCTTTTCAAATTGAATAAATTAAATTTGTAATGAATTAAAAATGTCATTTTATGAAAGCAAATATTGGAATTAATGAACAGCATGCTCAATTGGCTGCCAAAAGAATGAATCAAATTTTAGCAGACGAATATGTTTTGTACACAAAAGTTCGTAACTGCCATTGGAACATTGAAGGCAGCAATTTTATGGAAATGCACAAGTTTTATGAAGACATGTACAATGCCATTGATGAAAAAATTGATGAAATTGCAGAACGCGTTAGAATGTTGGGGCATTATGCTGAAGGCCGATTAAAAGATTTTTTATCATTGACCAACTTATTGGAAGAGGAATACAGTAACAATCAAAAACAACAATTAGAAAATTTGTTAAGCGATCATGAAACCTTAATTAGAAATTTACGAAACGATGTAAATACATTTACTAACGAATACAAAGATTTAGGAAATGCCGAGTTTTTAACGGCATTGATGGAACTACATGAAAAATATGCCTGGTTTATACGCAGTTATTTGAAATAGAAATGAATAATTTTTAAGCATGGAATACGTTACATTCCATGCTTTTATTTTTTATGCAAGTGATGCTTCTTATTTTTATGATTTGCACTTTGTGAAACAGGTGCATGATGCGGATGCTTTAACCTTCTGCGCATGAAATTACCTAATACAATAAGCGCAAAAGCAAACAAGGCTAATACGACAATTAAAAAATTAATGCTATTGATTAATGCAATTTGGGCAATGATAAAAATGGCTAAAATAATTCCCATAATTATAACAATAGCCGGGTAATGTTTTATATGTTTTACCGTTAAGATTAATGTAACAATACTTCCTACTCCAATAAAAATTAAATACAACCATCCGGGGGCGGCGTATGAACTAAAGGGTGTTCCTTGCAAATCATCATACATTAAACCTAATGTTCGCCCGCTTGAATCGTTTATCAATTGTACTCCAATATAAAAGGCAACAATGGCTACTATTACTAAAATAAACATTACAAACTGTCTTATAGCTTTCATATGGCAAAGTTTTGGCTAGGAAAAAATATAAAATGCAGTGTGATAGAAATTAATTTCACCACTCCTTAAGCGTAATTTAGTAAATAATGTTTATTCGTTATTGTTTTTTTGTTGTAGCAAATATTGAACGGTTTGATAAAATTCTTCTTGAAATTTTTTATAATGCTCCCCTGCACCAGGGCCGTAAAAACCGGCATCAATTTTAGCAACCTTTCCATCTTTACCAATAAAGATTAGTGTAGGAAACACCTTTATAGCTTGTAATTGCGGAAGTGTTTTTTCCGTTTTTGAACTATCGTTTACTGCAACACCGGTAATTAGAATGGGATACTGTACATTAAAACGTTGCTTAAACTTTTCCAAACTGGCTTTAGAACGATTAAAATCCGTACTTAGTTCATAGGCCAATGCCATTACTTCAACCCCTTTATTTTTGTATTGCTGATAAAATTTGCTTAAAAACTGTGTTTCATCCATGCAGTTAGGGCACCATGAACCCATTATTTGCAGAATAACTACTTTATTTTTAAGGTTTGCATTAGGAAACGAAATGGGTTGATGATTAAGGTTGGGAAACGTAAAATGCAAAGTAGTTTCACCGGGTTTCATGTAGGTAGCAGCAATTGAATCGGGTAATTGTGCATTCTGATTTTTAAAGGCTGAAAATTTTTCTAAACCGGTTGCATCAGAATAAAAAAATCCATTTTTTAATAAAGAATCTTGTTGTACAACTGCTTCAAATAAATAGGCATGTCCACCATCAAAGGTAGATAGCTTTAAAGTGTCGCCATTTACAATTCCACTCAAATATCGATAATCGCCACTGGGGGTTAAAAAAGTGCCCGTTATGGTATTATTGTGTTGCACAAATTCTGCAATAGCAGGACGTGGTGTACCATTGGGACGAATAAAAGTAACTTGCCAACGCCCGGATAAATTAGCAACTGGAGTTTGCGTAACAGCAAATTTTTGAGATTGTACTTTTGCTTCAAATGGTAGTATTACCGGTGCACCGGAAGTACCTTTTTTCCATAAACCTTGCCATTCTGTGGGGCTAACAATTCTAGCTTTGAATTGCGATTCAAATACCGGCATTTGAATAAATACTGAATCATTTTTAAATACAACATTATCTACTAAAAATTTGTCTGCGCCATTTATCAAATACAAAACCGGTTTTTTATTCAACTGAGTTAATTCAAAATTAAATACAATTGCATGCCCATCGGGACGTAATAATTTTACCGTCCATACATTTTGTGCATTACCATAACCAACTATCAAGAAAAAACTTACAAGTAAAAAAAACGATACAAACTTTCTAATTATCATAATTAAATTATATATTTTCATTATGCAAAAAATGTTGCCACCAAATGCCTGATGCTTTCATGGTACGCTGTTGGGTTTTAAAATCAACATGCACCAAACCAAAAGGCGCTTTAAATCCTTCAGCCCATTCAAAATTATCGGTTAAAGTCCATACAAAATAACCATCAATAGGTAAGCCATCTTTTTTAGCATTTAATAAAGCAGAAAGATAACTTTTGAAATAATCAATACGCTTATCATCCATTATGCTGCCATTCACCAACTTGTCTTCAAAGCATGCACCATTTTCGGTTACTATAATTGATTGAATTGTTTTGTATGCAGCAAATTGATGTAAAATTTCATAAAAAGCATTCCCATTTATTTCCCATCCCAAATCCGTACAAGGTACTTTTCTTTTTATGGCTTTAACTTCTACTGCCTGTACATAAGGAATTAGCGATTGATATGCCACGGTAACAGGGAAATAATTTTGTAAGCCAATAAAATCAAAATCAAATTGCATTCGTTCGGTATATTTCCAAGCTTTTGTAAACAAATGCAAACGATCCATTAAAATAAAATTATCTGATGATGGATAACCTAGCCCTAAAGCGGGTTCAATCAACAATCTGTTCAATAAAATATCAATACGCTCTGCGGCTAATTGATCTTCTTTTTTTTCGGAAGCGGGATTGACTTTACTGCAGGAAAAAGTTGTACCAATTTTTGCATCTTTTACTAAAGCGCGAACAATTCGTCCCCCTTCAGCCTGACACAATGCAGCATTATGAACAGCAGCAAAAAATTGCTGAATGCCAGATTTTCCGGGAGCATGTTTGCCCAACATATACCCTAAAGATGTAAAACCTACAGGCTCGTTCAGTATAATCCATTGCTTTACTTTATGTCCATATTCTTGCATGCAAAGTGTAACGTATTTACTAAACCATTTTAACATGGAATGAGAAGTCCACCCACCCTCTTTTTGCAATGCCAAAGGCAAATCCCAATGATACAAAGTAATGCATGGTGTAATGTCTAAAGCTAAACAAGCGTCAATTAACTGATGATAAAAAGCAATGCCACTTTTATTAACAGCCCCGGTACCATTCGGTAAAATACGACTCCAGGAAATTGAGAATCGAAAAACTGTAAATCCCATTTGTTTAACAAGTAACAAATCGGTTTTATAACGATGATAAAAATCACAACATTCTGTTGGCTTAGCATGGCCTTTTATTTTGCCCGAACGTTGTGCAAAATCATCCCAAATAGAAGGCCCACGGCCGTACAAATTAGCTGCACCCTCATTTTGCGCTGCTGCAATAGCAATGCCCCATTGAAAATTTGGTCCGAAATCTTGCTTTCTTAACACCGAGTTTATAGCCATATGAAACCTAAAATTGAGGCTTTAATTTTAATTCCACATTAAATTTTTATAAAAATGAATCAAACGTTTGTTTAAATCAAACACTTGTTTAACTTTGCAGCGTAAATTATTTTCTATGTGTGCAGATAAGTTAGATAAGCGTGAAGTGATTATGGAAACTGCCCTATCCTTGTTTTCCGAAAAAGGCTATGAAGGCACATCCATTCGCGATATAGCACAAAAAGCAGAAGTAAACTTGGCCATGATTAATTATTACTTCGGCTCAAAAGAAAAATTATTTGAGGCTATTGTAGAAGAACGGATTAATAAGTTACAAGTAAAATTTGATGAATTAGAAAACGATAAAACACTGAACGAAATTGAAAAAATTGATTTAATTATTGAATATTATGTAGACCGATTCTTTTCAAATCCCGACTTTCATAAAGTTATGGAACAGGAAATGCTGGTATCGAACAGGCATGAACTACATCAAATTTTAATCGAATCAATCAACAAGAAAATTAATTTCTTTTCAAAAACCATTGAAAAAGGAATACGCAAAAAAATATTCAAAAAAGTAGATGCACCATTGCTATTTGCCACTATTGTTGGTACCATTAATCAGGTACTAAAATCAAAATCGGTTTGTTACTTATTTCTTGTAAAAAATACAGAAAAAGATTTTGATCCTTACATTGATGAACATTTTCGAAAAAGACTTGTTACACACATCCAACAAATTGTTCATTCTTCCTTATTAAATTCTGAAACAAAATAAACCAATTTAAATACATGGAACAGCAAGCAAAAGAACCCAAGAAAAAATCACCTATCAGACTAATCATATTAATTATTGTATTGTTGATAGCCGGGTATTTTATATTCGATAAAATAAAATTTGCACTTACACACGAAACTACCGATGATGCGCAGGTAGAAGGACAAATTACACCGGTATTACCCCGCGTTTCAGGTTACATTAAAAAACTATACATAAGAGATTATGATAGTGTGAAAGCGGGAGCATTGGTTGCAGAAATTGATGATGCCGATTTACAATTGCAATTAAAAGAAATGGAAGCAGCATTGGCGCAAACCAAAATTGATATTGTCAATGCAAAAGCTTCACTAAACAATGCATTGGTATCATTAAAGGTAAACAAAGGCAACATTGATTTAAGTGAAATTCGGTTAAAGAAAGCAGAACAAGATTTAAATAGAGACAAAAACTTATTCGCTGCCGAAGCAATTACCAAAAAGCAATTAGATGATTCTCAATACAATTATGAAACTGCTTTACAACAGTATCAAAACTCACACAGAGATTATAATGCAGCCGACAGCAGAATTGCTGTTTTAAAAGCCGCAGTAGAAAAAGCGGAAGCTTCCATTGCAGTACAACAAGCCAAAATTGATCAGCAAAAATTAAAACTTACTTATACCAAAATTTTTGCGCCCCAATCAGGTAAAATTGGAAAAAGGAATGTCAGTGAAGGTCAATTTGTTCAGGAAGGCACACCTTTATTTTCAATTGTTGATGACAGCAATTATTGGGTGGTAGCTAATTTTAAAGAAAATCAATTACAACATTTACATACCGGTAAGAAAGTAGTAATTGAAATTGATGCCTATCCCAATAAAAAATTCATTGGAACAGTAGCCAATTTAAGCGACGCTACCGGTGCTAAATTTGCATTACTTCCTCCTGATAATGCAAGTGGAAACTTTGTAAAAGTTACTCAACGTGTTCCTGTGAAAATCAATTTTGACAATCTCGATCAAATTAAAGATTTAATGCGTGCAGGACTAAGTGTTTACGTAGTTGCAAATAACAAAGATTAATTAAAAAAACATGGCGACACCAAAAGGATTTGCCCGATTTATTATTGTATTAACCACCGTTACTGCCGCAGTAATGGAGTTGATTGACACCTCAATAGTAAACGTGGCATTAAATGATATGAGTGGAAGTTTGGGCGTTAGTATTGAAGACATTAGTTGGGTAATTACTTCATACGCTATTGCCAATGTTATCATCATTCCATTAACCGGTTTTTTGGCAGAATATTTCGGCCGTAAAAATTATTATTTGGTTTCAATGATCATTTTTACGGTAGCATCATACATGTGCGCCCAATCTACTTCGTTGGTTGAAATAATTGCTTGGCGTTTTGTGCAAGGTATTGGAGGTGGTGCCTTATTATCAACTTCACAAGCAATTTTATTTGATGCATTTGAACCTAAAGACCGACCTATTGCTTCCGGTTTATTCGGTATGGGCATAGTATTGGGGCCAACATTGGGGCCAACTCTGGGTGGATATATTATTGACCATGCTTCTTGGCCATTAATATTTATGATTAATATTCCCATTGGTATTGTTGCCACTATGCTTACTTTTTACTTTATTGAGAAAAAAGAAGGCGAAGGGAAGAAGAAAAAATCCATTCACATTGATTATAACGGCATACTATTGCTGGCAGCAGGTATAGGTTGTTTACAATTTGTATTGGAACGTGGTGAAGCTGATGATTGGTTTAGCAGCGATGCCATTAGAATTTGCTCTGTAATTGCAGTTCTTGGTATTATTGGTTTCATTATTTATGAATTAAGTATTGATGAACCCGCAGTAAATTTACGCGTATTAGGAAACCGCAACTTAGCATTTACAACCATTTTTACTTTCGTTGCAGGATTGGGTTTATTTACTTCCGTATTTGTTTATCCAATTTTAGCACAACGCATTTTAGGATTTACTGCTTACGAAACAGGTATTTCTTTGTTGCCACCTACCCTTATGGCGGTAATAATGTTACCCATTGTTGGTAAAATTATGAGTAAGGGTGTTTCACCAATTCCGTTTGTAGTAGCGGGTTTTTTACTCTTTGCGGCCTATAGTATACTCACCTCTCAAGTTAGTCCTAATGTAGGCAAATGGGATTTCTTCTTACCGCTTTTACTTAGAGCTGTTGGTATATCAATGGTACAATTACCATTAATAAATCAGGCAGTTGCCGGATTACAACCAAAAGATTATGCTGCCGGTATTTCTTTAAACAATATGATACGACAATTAGGCGGGGCATTCGGCATAGCCATGGCAAATAACTATATTTCGCACCAATATGCACAGCACAGAACTGATTTAGTGAGTAATATGCCGGAAGGGTCGCCACTGTTAAATCAGCGTGTGCACACCATAGCCGGTGGATTAATGAGTAAAACCGGTGCCAGTTTGCAAGATGCAACCCATCAGGCTTACGGCTTTATTAATGCATCAGTAGAACGACAATCTTATTATTTAGCCTATTTAGATACATTTCGATTAGTGGCCATATTTTTTATTTTGGTCATTCCACTGGTGGCATTTTTAAGAGTGAAAAAACAAAGTGATGCAGAAAAAGCTGCTATGATGAAGGCGGCCAGTGAAGCACATTAATATTAAAAAAAGCGATAATTAAAATAAATTTAAAATGAAAAAAAATATTTTGCTTGTATTGTTTAGTATGTATGCAGTTTATGGTACTGCACAAGTACAGATCAATAATGAGCTAAAAAATTTAATCAATCAATCGTTTACATACTACCCAAAAGTAAAAGAGGTAAATAATACCATCAGCACCGCACAACAAAAATTAGAATTAACAAAGTTGAATAATATGCCTGAGGTTACAGGTAATGCAAGCTATGCTTACATTCAACCAAAGATTACAATTCCATTAGGCGGTACTGAATTTCAATTTGCACCCGTAAATAGTGTAAATGCCAGTATTAATGCACAATATGCACTAATAGATTTTGGACGTTTAAAAGCAAACATAGAAAAATCAAAAGATGAATTACAAACTGCAACACATAATCTGTCTTACGTTAAGGCACAACTGGCCAATCAAGTTGCAAATATTTATTACAATATTGTTTATCTGAAAAAAGCCATTGCCATTCAAGATAGCGTTTTAAAATTCCTTAACGATAATAAAAAAATTGTTGATGCCAAATTGCAAAATGGCGATGCACTAAAAGTAGATGTTTTAAATATTCAAGCTGCAATTGATAATGAACAAAACAGAAAAGTTGATCTACAGAACGCAATACAAAAACAATTGAACTTATTGAATTACACTACCGGCATAAGTTTAGCCAATGGCACTCAGTTTGATTTTGATTTAACCGCCACGAATAATATTGATGATTTAATTGCCATTGCTCAGGCAACCAACATGGATTTTGTGATTATGAAAGATAAAATTAAAGAAGCTTTAAGCGATGTAAATATTGCCAAATTATCGAACAAACCAATAGTGGGCTTACAAGCTTCAGCCGGCTATAAAAATGGTTATATACCCGATGTAGAAAATCCTCGTTTTAATTATTTGGCTGGCATTGGTATTACCGTTCCTATTTACAATGGTGGTAAAACCAAACAACAAGTAAAACTGGCACAAAACATTGTTAAGCAAAATGAATTAGCACAAGAAACATTGAATAATAATTACAAAAAAGATATACAGCAAGCCTTAACCGATATTAAAAGCAACATGGAAAGAATTCAAAATACACAAGGGCAAATTGATGAAGCAAAATATGCTGAAAGATTGGCTGCGGCTCGCTTCCTAAATGGTACAGGCACTAACTTAGAATTAACCAATGCCAGTACTAATGTTCAACGAGCTGAATTAACCAGATTACAATATCAATATCAGTTATGCTTAGCTAAAATTGAATTAGCCCGTTTAATTGGCTATCAATATTGGTAAACTTTTTTTATAGTTGGGTTTTGGTGAATTACGGGGTTGTATTCTTACAACCCCATTTTTATTTTGCATCAAACCAAATTGGTGTATTATCGGATGGGTTGGCATTATAGTTAATAAAAATTTCCTCACCCTTCTTAATTTTTTTTACAGTCGTAATCGTCATAATGGCATGTTCAAAATCCATGGTGTAATCAGCATTGGCATTATAATCATGATTGTACATAGATAAATACCCTAAACCAATGGCGGCTTTCTTACCTGTTTTACCCCATTCAAATATATAATTATATAGCAATGTTTGTTCTACTATAGCCCTTTCATTTTTGCTAAGTACCAAAACCGGCGAAATTTCTATTACGGTGCCCGCCTTTAGGTTAATGGTTGTAAAAACACCTCTACCACCCTTTGGAGATGGCGCAATTGTTAAACAAGGTAAAATCATAATAATATTTATGTCAAACGAAACGAAGTTAAAGGGAATTAACCATTTCCTATTTTTTTGTGCTAACCGAAAATATTAAATTGCACTATGGCTGCAAATTCAATTACACCTTCAGTAATAGAAGAAGAGTTTTTACATCATCTTCAACAAGACAATAAAGAAGCATTAGCCTATTTTTTAAATAATTTGCACATTACCGATGTAGTTGAATTGATTAACCAGTATCCTGAGCATGAGGCATACATTATTACATTAATGTCTATGCATAGGGCCATTCATGTATTCAAAATATTAGATTTAGCGCAACAAAAAAAAATCGTCAAATCATTATCAGTAGCCAAAACAGCTGAATTATTAAATGAATTACCACCCGATGACAGAACTTCTTTTTTATCGGAATTACCCAATGCTACTATTCGCGATTTAATTAAACTTTTAAACCCGGAAGAAAGAAAAATTACCCTATCCTTGTTGGGATATCCTGAAGATTCGGTTGGCCGTTTAATGACACCCGATTACGTTTATGTTTATGAATACAATACCATTGAAGAAGTATTTGCCACTATAAGGAAATATGCAAAGAACAGTGAAACCATTGATGTGATTTATGTAATTAACCAAAAAGGTGAACTGTTAGATGATTTACGCATAAAAGATATTTTATTAGCATCGCCTAGTACCCTTGTTTCGGAAATTATGGATGGAAGGGTAATTACCTTAAACGTTCATGATGATCAAGAACATGCCAATCAGGTATTTAAAATGAACAACAGGGTGGCATTGCCGGTTGTGGACGATAATAATATTTTATTAGGCATTGTAACGATTGATGACATTTTATGGGTTACCAATGAAGAGTTTAGTGAAGATATTCAGAAAATTGGTGGAACTGAGGCACTGGATGAACCATATCTTGATATTTCTTTTTTTAAACTAATTAAGAAAAGAGTTGGTTGGTTAATTGTTTTATTCTTAAGCGAAATGCTTACTGCTACTGCAATGGCTTTTTTTGCCGATGAAATTGAAAAAGCTGTCGTACTTTCTATTTTCGTACCACTAATCATGTCAAGTGGTGGCAATAGCGGATCACAAGCATCAACCTTAATCATTCAGGCAATGGCTGTTGGCGAAGTATCCTTAAGTGATTGGTGGCGCGTAATGCGGCGCGAAATAAGCAGTGGTGTGGTTTTAGGAAGCATTTTAGGATTAATTGGTTTTATTCGTATTGCCAGTTGGCATGTATTAATGCAACATGGCATTATTCAAAATTTATATGGCGAACATTGGTTATTAATTGGCCTTACCGTAGGTGTAAGTTTAATTGGCGTGGTATTATGGGGAACATTATCCGGGTCTATGCTACCCATTTTATTAAAAAAATTAGGTGCCGACCCGGCAGTATCTTCCGCACCCTTCGTTGCCACATTGGTTGACGTTACAGGACTGATTATTTACTTTAGTGTAGCATATTTGTTTTTACAAGGTATTCTGCTGTAACAATTCCTATTCAATACCATACAAACTTCCACCTTTCGCAAATAATTTATCAATCTTTTTATTGGTTTCCGGTAAAACTTCAACTGCCGGTGCATGGTGTGGTTTAATACGAGCATCAATAACCAATGGGCCTTTACAACCCCAATGCTTATGCTTTACAAAAGCATGAATACCATGTATATCGTGCGAAGGATTTGAACGCGTAAATGTAACCCACAAAAAATTTTGAAGATTATTAGCAGTAAACCCACTATCATCGCACAGCACAATTATAGCTACATTTTGCAATGCATCTTCCGACAATCCTGTGTTCATGCGTTCTATTAGTTGTACAGTATCTGCCTCGTTGGTATAAACCGGTGCTGAAACCACTACAACACCCGGAAATGCCAATTGTGCATTATACAAAGGGGAACATTCATTCATTCCCAAAGGCACCTCTGTACATAAACTACGAATAGGTTTTCCATAAGCAGCCAAAACTACTTTACTACCCGTATTTAATCCGGTACCGCTATAATCAAGTGTATCAATACTGGTGTTTGTATAAAAATGCACATCCCGGCTAAAGTCTATCCTTTCCAATATATACTGCATAAATGCGGGTACGTTGTGAGCATTTACCGGTGCATCATATTCAGCAGTAATGAATAAATATTTAGCTAAACTTAATTGCCCCGTTCCTAATATATGATTCGCAATGGTTAATATTTCTGCAGGTTGCTGTGTTGGATTATAAGGTGTATAACGCTCACTTCCCACTGCTAATAATAAAGGATGTACACCGGCGGCATCAACAGCATGCACTTCTTTAACACCGGGTATTTCTTTGGCAATGGCATTACCCGTTAACTCATGAATTAAAGCCCCGAAACTAGTATCTTCCTGAGGTGGTCTTCCCACTACCGTAAAAGGCCAAATGGCATTTTTCCGTGCATAAACTTTGTGCACATGCATTACCGGAAATGGGTGTTTTAAACTATAATAACCTAAATGATCACCAAATGGGCCTTCAGGTTTTAATTCACCGGGCAATACCTCACCGGTAATCACAAAATCTGCGTCTGTACTTACCGCAAACCCATCCACATAAGTATATCTAAAACGACGGTTTCCTAAAACACCGGCAAAGGTCATTTCACTCATACCTTCCGGCAAGGGCATTACAGCAGCTAAAGTGTTAGCAGGTGGTCCCCCTACAAAACAACTTACTTTCAACGGTAATCCCTTTGCGTTGGCCTTTGTTTGATGCACGCCTATTCCACGATGCAATTGATAATGCAATCCTATTTCCTTGTTTAAGTTGTAATCATTGCCGGTTAATTGTATTCTATACATACCTAAGTTGGCATGCATAATACCCGGTGCATCAATATCCTCTGTATAAACTTGGGGCAAAGTAACAAATGCACCTCCATCCTTGGGCCAATGTTGAATTAGCGGTAAATCACTAATAGCAATTTCATTTGCTAAAACCGGTTTATGGCTTGGATGCTTTAAAGGGAAAGCTTTCATAGCGGCCCATCCTGTACGCATATTTTTAATGGGCGATTGAATAGCCTTGATTGGATTATTTTTTAGCTCAATTAATTGTTGAACCAAGTTAAAAGTGTCCCTGAAAATAAATTTACTTCTTTCTACTGTTCCAAATATATTTGATGCAGCTCTGAATTTGCTTCCCTTTACATTTTCAAACAATAAAGCCGGGCCACCTGCCGCATGTACCCTTAAATGAATGGCAGCCATTTCTAAATAAGGATCTACTTCTTCTTTTATCCTTACTAAATGGCCATGCTTTTCTAAATCAATTAAACAAGATTCCAAACTGTTATACGACATAATACTGAAACACTTAGGCTTTAAAATTGTTGTTGCGAAGGTAGTGCTGTTTTACGGAAAGATACCTGTTTGCCCTAACGGGTTGAATAGAAAAACAGGAATAGAAAATGAATGAATACTTTTGCCATTTTTACAATTACTTTGCATAATTATATAATCAATCATCATGCATACCCGCTTAAGTGTAAACATTAATAAAATTGCCACATTGCGTAATGCCCGAGGGGGTAACAATCCCAATGTTTTGAAAGCGGCCATCGATGCACAGCTTTTTGGTGCAGAAGGTATTACCGTGCATCCACGCCCCGACGAAAGGCATATTACTTATAAAGATGTACGAGAAATAAAACCCATAATTACCACCGAATTCAATATTGAAGGCAATCCATCTGAAAAAAAATTTGTTGATTTAGTTTTAGAAGTTAAGCCACATCAGGTAACCTTGGTTCCCGATGCTTCACAACAACTTACCAGCGATCATGGATGGGATACCATAAAACACAAAGCATTCTTAATAGACATTATTGGCACTTTTAAAAAAGCCGGAATTCGGGTGTCCATATTTGTTGATCCGGATGTAAAAATGATAGAGGCTGCTGCCAATACTTTTACCGATAGAATTGAACTTTATACAGAAGGATATGCTCGACTATTTGCAGCAGGGCATCCTTTAAAAGCTATTAAACCCTATATTGCCGCAGCCGAACTGGCAAATAAACTTAAATTAGGTATTAACGCAGGCCACGATTTAGATTTACATAATCTGGCTTATTTTAAAAAACATATTCCACATTTAGATGAGGTAAGTATTGGTCATGCACTGATTTGCGATGCACTTTATTTGGGTTTTGAAAATACCATACAACTTTATAAACGTCAATTACAAACTGAAGCATAAATTATGACAACCACAAACATACAAGTAGGCATAGTAATGGGAAGCGATAGCGATCTTCCGGTAATGCAGGCTGCTGCAGATATACTTACACAAATGCAAATTCCGTTTGAGCTAACCATTGTATCTGCTCACAGAACTCCATTGCGCATGATTGAATATGCACAAAAAGCCAAAGAACGGGGTTTGAAAATAATTATTGCAGGTGCAGGTGGTGCTGCTCACTTGCCGGGCATGTTAGCATCTGTTACAACTTTACCGGTAATAGGTGTTCCCATTAAATCTTCCAACTCAATTGATGGATGGGATTCAATTTTATCAATATTACAAATGCCTAACGGTGTACCGGTTGCTACCGTTGCTTTAAATGCAGCCAAAAATGCCGGAATTTTAGCAGCACAAATATTAGGTGCCTTTAATAGTGAAATTGGTATTCAAGTGGCACAATATAAAATGCAACTGGAAAATGATGTAAAAGAAAAAATTGGGAAAGTAAAAAGCAATTGGCCCAATCAGTTTGATAATTAAGGCAATCCAATAACCCCCATTTTTTGCCCAAATTGTTTACTGGCTTTCAAAATTGAATGCAACAAGTTGGGGCCATAATGCGCATAAAGCACAGAAAAATTTTCAACGCGTTCTTGCAAATGATTGTTGGGAAATAAAGCGTTTTTAATTCTTTCTAATCTGTGCATTTCAATTTCATGTTTTCGTTTTTCAGCCTTTATTATTTTTTTCTGCAACACATTTATTTTTTCTAAGGCCTTATGTTGCAATGCTAAAACATGCTTTTCTAATGTAGCATCTGCTTTTACAGCATGTTGCCGCATTTGTTCATACACTTCATTCAGGGCTTTTATTTCCGAGTCTAACAATACATTGTAGTTGCTGTGCTTCAATACATAGTTTTGTTGTAATGTCAGAATAGGCTTAAACAAATCGGCAATAGTAAACTGCATTTGTTGCCATTGTTTTAAACTATTGGAATCGGCTATTACAAATGAGTTTCTCAATAACAAAACAGGATAAGGGATAGCAGCAGCGGCAAATACATTTTTTAATTCTAACCAATAGGCCAATTCGCCCCCGCCACCAATAAACATAATATTGGGCAATATAGTTTCTTGAAATAAACCACGTAAAATTACATTGCCACTAAAACGTTCAGGGTACTGACGCAGCTCGTTCAACATTTCTGTTTTAGTAAATTGCAACTGCGTATTTTTCACTACAAATTTTTCTGAGGCAGCATCCCATTCAATTCTTTCACGATAAGTATCGGTTAAGTAAAACAAATTAATAGATCTACCTTGCGTTTGTATGGGATAATGTTCCTGTAATGCTTTAATTGTGCTTGCTATTGCGTTATGCGAAAACTGTTCCAGTAATTCTTTTTCAACCACCGGTTCAAACACTTTTTTTAAAGCAGCATTATCGGGTATTAAAATTAGCAATCCAAAGTCGGCAAATAAATTATTTACCAATTCAAAAGTTGCTTGCTGAATGGTTTTACCTAACGTGTATGCATTGGCGAAAAGCTGCGATAACTGTTCACCATAGGGTAAAACATTAATCTGTCCTTTTATTTCTTCAATTAATGATAAAAAAAGTTTATCAACTTTCATTCTGCCTACAGCACCCGTTTGGTTGGTTAACCAGGTTAGCTTTTTACCTTGTAACGTTATAGTACCCAATTCCTCTAAATCGGCATCTTCACTACCCATGTAATAAAACGGCACAAAATTGTATTCAGGCAACTGTTGTTGTAAAAATTGAGCCTGCTGTATGGCATGAATTATTTTATAAATAAAGTATAATGGTCCTGTAAAAATATTGGGCTGATGTGCTGTTGTAATGGTAAACGTATTATCCAACAACAATGCGTTTAAATTTTTTTGTTGAACCTCAGTTAGGGTAATTGGGCTGTATTGCTTTAATAAAGCAGCCTGTAAAACTGTTCTATGATTTTTAGTTTTTTGTCGAGCGGCAATTGCAGCTTTTATGCCATCTAATGATACACTATGTTCGTAAAAAGGCCTTAAGGCAGGTTTTTCTGTAACATAATCCATAGCAATAGCTGAAAAAAATCCTGTTTCAGTTATTGGCAAATAATAGCAATTGTCTTCCATGCAACAAAACTTAATCCATTTAAAAATACAAACACTAAAGTTTAATCTATTTATTCATCAACCAATTCGCCCTCAATATCATAATCATACGCCTTGGTAATGCGAACATTAACAAATTGCCCAATAGAAAGTTTTTTATTGGTTGAAATAATTACTTCATTGTCAACTTCTACACTATCAAACTCCGTGCGACCAATAAATCGGCCGGCTTCCTTCTTATCAATAATAACTTTAAACACCTTCCCTACCTTTTCCATATTTTTTTCCAAACTAATCTCCTGCTGCACTTCCATAATTTCCTGAGCACGTTGCTGTTTTACCTCTGCAGGAATATTATCTTCTAAACCATAGGCACTTGTATTTTCTTCATGGCTGTAAGTAAAAATACCCACCCTATCAAACCTGTGTTCTTCTAAAAAACTTTTTAATTCTTCCACATCAGCTTCCGTTTCGCCGGGAAAGCCGGCAATTAAAGTAGTACGCAAACATATACCCGGAACCTCTTGCCGAATGGTTTTAATTAAAGCACTCATTTCTTCACGGGTGCTATTCCTGCGCATAGCCTTTAGCATATTGTTACTGGCATGCTGCAAAGGCATATCTAAATATTTGCATATATTATCTCGTTCACGCATTACTTTTAAAACTTCTAAAGGAAATTTATTGGGGTAAGCATAATGCAACCGAATCCATTCCAGCCCTTGCACATCAGCCAATTTTTCCAATAACGTGTGTAATGACCGTTTTTTGTATAAATCCAAACCATAATACGTTAGCTCTTGTGCAATCAGCATAATTTCCTTCACCCCTTTTTTCACCAATGCTTCGGCTTCGGCAACAATAGCTTCAATAGGTTTACTAACATGGGCACCACGCATTAAGGGTATTGCACAAAAAGCGCATGTACGATTACAACCTTCACTAATTTTTAAATAAGCATAATGTTTGGGGGTACTTAAAAGCCTTTCGCCCAATAATTCCGATTTATAGTCTGCACCCAATTCCTTTAAAATAAGCGGCAGCTCCATTGTGCCAAACCAGGCATCCACTTCCGGAATTTCTTTTTCCAAATCATTTCTGTAACGCTCACTCAAGCAACCTGTTACATAAACCTTATCAAGTTTCCCTCTGCGTTTCAATTCAATCTGATTCAAAATGGTGTCAATACTTTCCTCTTTAGCTTTATCAATAAAACCACAAGTATTTACTACCACAATGTTATGGTCAATTTTATTATTTTCATGCACCACCGGTATAGCATTGGCTGCTAATTGTCCGCTCAACACTTCACTATCAACCAGGTTTTTGCTGCAACCTAATGTAATAATGTTTATTTTGTTTTGTTTTAATGTTTTTGCCTTCATAGAAGCTGCAAAGGTAGCACATATATATTAGCGGTAAGTTACACCCTTGCTAATAATTTTGTTACCGGCTTCGTTACTACTATTAAGCACCGCTTGCGTCGCACACTTGTACGTTCAAAGCGCTATTCAACCGGTTATACAATAATATTTTATGGCTGAATGCGGCTATGCCATTAATTTTGAACAGTATGGAAAGTACGCCCTCATCATCTGAATCTAATTTCGTTTTATCGCCCCAAAAGGCCGAAATGTTTGAAAACCGGCTGAATAAAGTATTTAAACGAAAAAAGAAAATTGCCCAAAAACAGCAAATTACTTGTTGGCGGGTGTACGACCACGATTTACCCGAATTTCCCTTTTGTATTGATTTATATGAAAACCATGTATATGTTGCCGAATACCACCGCAAACACAAAATGTCAGAAGAAGAGCATACACAATGGTTGGAAGCTTGTTTGCAATTAATAAGCACGCATTTAGATGTACCCAATGAAAACATTTACGTTAAACAACGTAAACGAAAGGCCAATCGCAACGACCAATACGAAAAAACCGGTGATGCTCAACAATATTTTACCGTTATGGAAAATGGGCTAAAATTTTTGGTAAACTTAACCGATTATTTAGACACGGGTTTATTTTTAGACCACCGTATTACCCGTCAAATGGTGCGCAGCGAGGCTTTAAATAAACGTGTATTAAATTTATTTGCATATACCGGTTCGTTTTCAGTGTATGCAGCCGCTGGTCAAGCTAGTTCAGTAACTACAGTTGATCTTTCTAAGACTTATTTACAATGGGCGCAGGATAATTTTACAATTAATAGATTGAAAAATAATGCAGCCTATCATTTTATTCATGCCGATGTAAAGCAATATTTAAAAACTTTACAACCCAATAGCTTCGATTTAATCATCATGGATCCGCCTACATTTAGTAACAGCAAACGCATGAAGGATATTTTAGACATTCAACGCGACCATGTTGCTTTACTAAATGATGCTTTACATGCTTTAACGCCGGGTGGCACCATTTACTTCAGCACCAACTATACAAAATTTGTAATGGATGAAGAAAATATTAGGGCAAGCATCATAAAAAATATTACCAATGCCACCACCCCTTTCGATTTTGAGGGCAAATTAAAAAGATGGTGCTACCGCATTACCAAATAAAGCCGATATGTTTAATCTTATAACATTTTAATTTTAAAACCAGCATCACATTCTTTAATTTTACAAAATAATTCGTTTTATAACATTATAAAAACACATGTATGGAATACGCTTTTCAACAAACTACCCTTTCTAAGCATTTATCAGTTGGCGTTTTAACCGGATATTTATTAACCATCCTTAACTTATTATTCGATTTCTTATTACGTTCATTAACCAACTTTACCGATTCTGAATTAATGAATGTTTCTTCCATCATATTCTCTTCTATGTTATTTATGATGATTGCTTGCTTAATCTATCATTTCTTTTATGCCAATTTTAAAATGGCAGGTGGAATTATCTATGTAATTTTAATGGGTATATTAACAATTGTGTTGGTAATTGCTGCCAGCCACTTAACTTTTCATTATACTATTGAAACTTACAATTTTGCAGCTCGTTTACAAATTGTTGGTTATACTGCTATAACAGGTGCTTTTGCTACCATCGTAATTCCTTTAATTTCAAGAGCAGCTAAGTATATATTTTAATTGTACGTTATTACTCATTTCAATTACACAGTTCATTCTTTATTTTGAAAGTGATAAAAAATGGCTGTGTAATTGAAATACTTGTGGTATTAATAATTCTTCTTCATTATTTTGAATAACAAAATGGCATTTCGCCATTTTTTCATTTTCTGGCATTTGTTTACTCATTCTATTCAATACTGCTTCTCTGGAAATATTATCGCGGTGCATTACCCTGCTAATTCTAAGTTCTAAGGGTGCAGTAACACCCACCATATAATCCATTTCTTTATCGGTGCCCGATTCAAAAAACAATGCAGCTTCCTTTACTACATAAGGTGCTTGTTGTTCTGTAATCCATTTTTGCGCATAGGCTATAGTTGCGGGATGCACAATTGCATTTAATTGCTGCAAGGCTTTTGCATCCTTAAAAACTATGTTGGCAATAAAGCTGCGGTTTAATTTCCCATTTACATAAGCATTAGCACCAAACTGATTAGTAATTGACTGTATGAGCGAAGCATCTTCTTCCATTAGTTGTTTCGCTACAGCATCAGCATCTAAAACCGGAACTTGGAATACCTGAAAAACTTTTGCCACAGTAGTTTTACCGCTGCCTATACCACCTGTAAGACCAATTTTAAGCATGTTTAAAATTAATTCATCTCATTTACAATACATAAAAAACCCGGCTTTTGTAATATAAAAGCCGGGTATATGATTTTAAAATATTTTCTTATTTTTTTTCAGCGGCAGCAGTTGCTTTGTTTAAAGCAGCAGTCCATTCCATGCTAATAGCTGATTTTTCAATTTTTAAATAACTACCGGGGTTTACTTCAATTTGCAATGTACCATCTTCATTTATTTTGTAAACAGTAGCATGAATGCCGGCTAACGTTACAATTTTGTCACCTTTCTGCAAATTATCTATAAACTTTTTTTGTTCTTTAGCTTTTTTGGCTTGTGGGCGAATCATGAAAAAATAAAATACTGCAATAATGGCTAACATTAAAAATAATTGTACAGAACCACCACCTTGTTGAGGGTTACCAGCCATTAAAATAACGTTGAAATTTAACATGTGTTTTTTGTTTTATTGATTGTTTTAAAAAATACGTTTTTTATTTTGTTGAATTGGTTGAATCGGTTGTTACATCTCCTCGGAAAAACAAATAATGTTCAGTTCCATTTTTCGTGTTTGTATTGACAATGATGGTTTTAAAAACATTGCCGGGCGCTACATGTTCACTGTTAAATGCAGCTTCAATTAAACCTTCCGATCCGGGCATAATTGGATGCTTAGTATAATCTGCAACAGTACAACCACAAACAGGCCTAACGTTTACCAATATTAGTGGCTCTGTGCCAATATTTTTACAACGAAAATGTACTGTTACCTGCTCACCTTTTGTAATTGTTCCAAAATTCACAATACTGTCAATCCATTTAACCATGGTATAGTGGCTGGTATCAAACGCAGCTGCCATAGCAGGGTTATTATCAGCCTTACCGGAATGGCAGGCGAATATAATAAAGTAACAACAACCTATTATCAGAATTTTGCTAAAATTCATGTGTGCCACTTTTTAGTTACCGGGTTTATAGGCTACTTTTTCAATTTTACCCTCATTGGCCAAATCTTTATGAATAGCATCTAAAATACCGTTCACAAACTGTCCGCTTTGAGGTGTACTGTATTCTTTGGCAATATCAATATACTCGTTAATGGTAACTTTCACCGGTATAGTTTCAAAAAACAAAAATTCACAAACTCCTAAACGCATTATAATCATATCTAATAAAGCAATGCGTTCCATATCCCAGTTATTGAGTTTGGGCTTTATAATGTTTAAGGTTACTTCTTTTTTATCAATAGCAGTTAACAATAACTCTTTGGCAAACTTCCATTTTTCTTCACCCAATAATTCCGGAAAATGGCTGGCTGCCGGCTTTTGAATCATTTCTGCAACAAACTGCATAATCATTTCACCATCATCTTGCCAATTGGGAAATACATCTTCCACATGGGTTTCAAAATCTTCATTGGGCAAAATGCATTCATTCAACATGAACAGTAAAATGGATTTCTCGTTACGTATATCACGACTTTGTTCAGCGATATAAGTTTTATATTCCGGTTTATTTACTATTTGCAAATAAAGCTTACGTACCAGTTCAGTATCAATAAACGTAGCCGGATTTAAACTTTTAACAGCATGTTGTATTGCAGGCAATTCCAATATTTGCCATAATACAGTATTGCCGGCAATTTTTGTACTTACGTTCAAATCTTCAACGGTAGTGATATGTTTATTGGCTTTTATGCGGGCATCCTGTTCAGCGTATTTAGCAACTTCGCTTAAAAAATAAATAATGTAAACAAACAAATCACTTGTTTTTTTAAAATTATTTTCTAATTGTTGAACGGGATTTTTAATATTTTCTGACTCTTTAGAACTTTCAATTACATACAGTAATTGCATTACTTTAACACGTATATTTCGTCTGCTAATCATTGCTAAAAGAACTGTTTTAGTGGCAGCAAAAGTAATGGTTTATATGTAGTTTCCAAATGCAAGTGCAACTTATTACCATAATAATGTGTATTTAAATAAATACAGTTTAAAATAAAAATAGCTATGTTTACTTTCAACATAGCTATTCATTATAATGCTTAAGTGTTATTGAAAAGCAGGGATTTGTTATGCTTGCACCACTTGCGAACGAACAGAGTTAATAATAGTTCCTAATCGGGCAATTAAATAATCAGGTAGTCCATTTTTTTTGGCAGCAATAACAACATCAGCAACAAACGAATCAAAATCGTCATTCATTGCCTTTCCATTCATTCTTGGATTAGTAGCCGGGTTATGCGCTGAAACCATATCTTTTCCGGTATAGGAAAAATTTTTGGCTCCTGTTGCTACGCAAAAGAAGTCGGTTAAATTCTTACTTAAAGCATTGAATCCGCTTAAGTTTCCGGAAGAAACCTCCTGCAATAAAACTTTAAAATAACTATTGATGCTTGTATCGGCAGCAATTACAAAAATGGCACTATCCACTACCGACCGTATGCCTAAACGACCTTTCTCAATCATGGCCCCTTGCATGGCCGGATCGGGCACCATAGCTGTTCCGCCTAATGAGTCATACAATGTTTGTGGCATATTTGGGGCACTATTTGATTTTTTACAGGAAATGCCTAATGCCAAAACGATACCTAAAAAGGCCACCAATAAAGTGATTTTTGCTTTTTTCATATTATTTGATTTTAATTGTTGACAGAATGAAAGAACCAACGTGATAACTGTTCTATTTTTTGTTGGGTTGAAATGGATACAACCGGGCAACCATTTTCAATTTCTTCTTTAGCAGGTAGGTACCGAGTAGCCGGAATTTGCATGTACTCGGATAATTGCTTGGCTAATTGCGTAGCATTTACTTGAGCCGGATAAAAAGTAAAAACTGCAATTTTCGAAGCAGTATTACACAATACATGGGTAACTCCTTTTTGTGCATAAAGCCATGCTGTTATAGCTTTTCCTTGAGCATCATTTAAGGGCACTTGAAAATCTATTCGAGCCATGGCCACATTTAAAACATTAGTTTTTGTTGGCCTTGTAACCCAAATTATATGCACAACCAATATTATAAATAGAGCCAGTGTAGTAATCAAAATACTTTTTACAACTGTTTTACTGCGCATAACAACAAATTTTAAAATACATACGTATGTGCTGATTATATGGATTTGTTGCGATTGCTTTTCTTTAATTTTTTGTATAAGTGCAATTTTGACACACAAACAATTTTATTTGTCATTCATTTATTCATTCTGCTGCCAGCATTCACAAGTATATTGAGTAATTGAAGCAAAAACCTGCAAATTTGACTTGCTTCTGTTGCGTGGCATAAAAATGGCTAGAGGTGGGACATTCTAAATCAGTTTTCTTTAAAAACTTAAAAAACAATAACGTATGGCTAAAAAATTAAACGTTACTCCGCTTCACGACAGGGTAATTGTTAAGCCTGCTGCTGCTGAAGAAAAAACTGCAGGTGGTATTATTATTCCGGACACAGCAAAAGAAAAACCCCAAAAAGGTTCTGTAGTAGCTGTTGGTGCCGGAAAAAAAGATGAACCTTTAACCGTAAAAGTTGGCGACACCGTTTTATATGGTAAATATGCCGGAACTGAAATTCAAATTGAAGGAGAAGATTTATTAATAATGCGCGAAAGCGACATTTTGGCAATTGTTTAATTATCGTAAAAACAATCATTGCCGTTAATAATCGCTCTAACATTATAAAAAAATTCCCAAACTTTTAAAAAAATTAAAAGATGGCCAAACAAATTTTCTTTGATATTGAAGCAAGAAATAAAATGAAAAAAGGCGTTGATGTATTAGCCAACGCTGTTAAAGTTACATTAGGCCCCAAAGGCAGAAATGTTGTTATTGAAAAGAAATTTGGTGCACCACAGGTTACTAAAGATGGTGTATCCGTTGCAAAAGAAATTGAATTAGAAGATCCCATTGAAAACATGGGTGCACAAATGGTAAAAGAAGTAGCCTCAAAAACTGCCGATATAGCAGGTGATGGTACAACTACTGCTACCGTTTTAGCACAAGCTATTATTAGCGAAGGTTTAAAAATGGTAGCTTCAGGTGCTAACCCAATGGATTTAAAACGTGGTATTGATAAGGCTGTTAGCTTAGTAGTTGAAAACTTAAAGGCACAAAGCCAAGCTGTTGGAAATGATTCTAAAAAAATTCAACAGGTTGCTACTATTTCAGCCAATAACGATGAAACCATTGGTAAGTTAATTGCTGAAGCTTTCTTAAAAGTTGGTAAAGAAGGGGTTATTACCGTTGAAGAAGCCAAAGGTACTGATACCACTGTTGAAGTAGTAGAAGGTATGCAATTCGACAGAGGTTATATTTCTCCTTACTTCGTTACCAACAGCGAAAAAATGGAGGCAGAATTACAAAATCCTTACATTTTAATTTATGATAAGAAGATTTCTGCCATGAAAGACATTTTGCACATCTTAGAAAAAGTTGCGCAAAGTGGTCGCCCATTGTTAATTATAGCTGAAGACTTAGAAGGCGAAGCATTGGCCACATTAGTAGTTAACAAATTACGCGGTACTATTAAAGTAGCTGCTGTAAAAGCTCCCGGATTTGGCGATAGAAGAAAAGAAATGTTACAAGATATTGCCATTTTAACTGCCGGTACAGTTGTAAGCGAAGAACAAGGCTTTAAATTAGAAAATGCAGATTTAAGCTACTTAGGTCAAGCGGCTTCTGTAACTATCGACAAAGACAATACTACCATTGTAGGTGGTAAAGGCAAAAAAACAGATATTACCGCAAGAATTAATCAAATTAAGGCTCAAATAGAAAATACAACTTCTGATTACGATAAAGAAAAATTACAAGAGCGTTTAGCTAAATTATCAGGCGGTGTAGCCGTATTGTATGTAGGTGCTGCTACTGAAGTTGAAATGAAAGAAAAGAAAGACCGCGTTGATGATGCTTTACATGCTACCCGTGCTGCAGTTGAAGAAGGTATTGTACCCGGTGGTGGTGTTGCCTATATTCGTTCAATTGAAGTATTGGACAGCAAAATCAAAGGTCAAATTGCCGATGAGCAAACCGGTATGGCCATTATCCGTCGTGCATTGGAAGAGCCTATTCGCATTTTAACTACCAATACCGGTGTTGACGGTTCAATTGTAGTTCAAAAAATTAAAGAAGGTAAAGACGACTTCGGATTTAATGCAAGAACTGAGCAATACGAAAACTTATTTAAGGCTGGTGTAATTGACCCAACCAAAGTAAGCCGTGTTGCTTTAGAAAATGCTGCTTCTATTGCCGGAATGTTCTTAACTACCGAATGCGTAATTGCAGACAAACCTAAACCGGAAACACCTGCAGCACACCCTGCACCTGATATGGGCGGTATGGGTTACTAATCCCTTCCAAACATTCTGTCATAAACACATATTCAATCCCGAAATGATTAATTTTAGTTGTTTCGGGATTTTTTTTCGATTTTTTAAAGCGTCAAAAATTTGAGTGTATATGAGATGGATTGAAACAGTTAAGACATGGATAACCGCATTATTCTTTAAAAAAGACGACGACTTTAATAATCCCTTCCTCATTTTATGAGGAATTTTTTTTTATCCTCTTAGGTAATGGGCAAATCCATCGGCCAATAAACTAATGGCATAACCATAACTTACCATTACTACCACGCTTAAAAATGACACATCTGTGTACAAAAACATTCTAAGTGCTAAAACAGAATCTGAAATCATGAATAAAACAGCACCGGGAATAAAAAAATTGATTGCCAAATTTTGTTTACTTCTACTGCCTAATAAGTTAACTGTTGACAGAGCCATTAAACTTATAATTACCATATACACCAATATAGGTATTTTCATGTTACCCAAATTTGGCCCTATAAAATGCAGGATAGCATAATTCCAGCATATTAAAATAGCCAATCCAATAACAACTTCCTGGCTGTGTTTTATTTCGGGTTTGTGCATGCGTATAAAAATAGCAGCCCAAATTAAATGAGCGGCAATAAAAGCCAACATACCAACTATAAACCAAAAATTGCCTTTTCCCATTAAAAACACATCGCCCAACCAAGCACATAAAAAAGCAATAAATACAAACTTTTTGGTGTGTTTAAATAAATGAGGTTTTGCATTCAGAAAAATATAAAATAATAACACAGGTATTAATACGGGTTTGGTAAGGTATCGTAAGCCTTCTTTTTCTGTTAATATTAAATAGCAATCGGCTAATAGAAAAAACCAAAAAACCAATATCCCATGCTTTTTTAATAGGCGCATGCAGTTAATTTTTGTAATTGAATATTACGAAAATAAGTGGTTTCGTTAAAAAAGGTACTTTTTTATGAAACAGACCCAAAACTTTGATTTAATAAAGTACTATGAAGAGTAGATATTGTTTAAAAAAATCAGCAAGCTGTTTTTTGAATAGCAACTACTAATTTTGCGCCATGTTAACCGATAAAGAAGAAAAATTTATAAAATACTGGGCCGAAAATGGCGAAAAGCAAAAGCATGGTGCTCGTTCGCTATTAAAAGGCTTTTCCTTAGGTATGAGTATCGGTGTGGCAATAATTTTATTAATAGCAGCAGGTTGGTACGAACGAGCAGACATGGAAGCTCACAGCAAATTAAATCCATTTTTTTTATTATTCATTATTTTAATTTTAGCCCTTTTCATGGCATTTTTATACCGTAATTACAGGTGGGAAATGAACCAGCAGTACTATTTAGAATTACTGGCGAAACAAAAAAGAATTAATAAAAGCAATTCATCTAATAATCAAAACTCAACCAACAATTTAAATACTAAAGAGAATAACCCATAAATTTCCACAATGATTAAAACACTTTTCTACTGTTGTATTACAGCTTTTGTTTTTGCTGCATGTTCCAAATCCAACTCAGGCACTCAATCTTGTCAACCTGCTTCAGTAGCATCCGAAAAAAATGCCATGGCTGCCTACTGTACTGCCAATGGCATAAACTACCAAACAGATACCAGTGGCATCATGTATCAAATTATTAATCCCGGAACCGGAGCCACTCCAACCCTTAATTCAAGAATTTTCATTACCTATTCCGGAAAATTATTGAATGGAACCACTTTTGACGCACAAACCAATGCAGCGCAAACAGGCTGGTTGTTAAGTTCGTTAATACCCGGCTGGCAAATTGCGTTACCCTTCATAAAAAAAGGAGGCGAAATTAAAATTGTCATTCCCTCGTCATTGGCATATGGCTGCACAGGAGCCGGTCCTATACCACCCAATGCACCACTTTTTTTTGATATTAACCTGGTAGATGTTCAATAATTTTTTTAACACCCGTTTACTATTGTTAATTTCTAATTAAATATCATTTTCATTCCCCTATCTTTGCCCACTCTAAAATTTAATAAACCCTTACTAGTATGCAACTGAAAGGTTTAGTGCGATTTTTTACGATTGCTCTTATTCTAATTTGTATTTATCAGCTGTCTTTTACATGGATTGTAAAAAGTCATGAAAGTGCTATGGAAGCCAAGGCCGAAAAATACATACAGGCCTTCCCATCTCCTATGGTAAAGTATGCCAACAATCCTACTTTACGCGATTTATATGCCGACACTTTAAAGCAATTGAAAGAAGCAGAGTACAAAAGATTAATCGATAGTACTCAAGATTTTAAAATTGGTCCCTTTGGTTTAACAACTTATCGTAGTGCAAAAGATAAAGAGTTACTACTCGGATTAGACTTACAAGGTGGAATGAGTGTTACTTTGGAAGTGCAATTAGATGCATTAATTAAGTCGTTAGCCGATTACACCAAAGACCCGCAATTCAATCAGGCTTTAGAGGCTGCCGTTAACAAAAAAGCCAATAGCGGGGCCGATTTAATTACCCTGTTTGTTGATGAGTTCAAAAAAATTAATCCCAATGTTCAATTGGCTCCTTATTTCGTTGCCAGAAGCAATGGAAAATTAAAATACAACACATCAAACGATGATGTAATTAATTACTTGAGAGAACAAGCTACTTCCGCTTTCAACAATACATTACGGGTTTTAAGAACACGTATAGATAAATTTGGTGTATCATCACCCAATATCAATCCCGATCCCGCTAAAGGAATTATCAATGTTGAATTGGCCGGTATAACTGATCCTGAAAGAGTAAGAAATTACTTGCAATCAACCGCAAACCTTCAGTTTTTTGAAGTATATACCGCTGAAAGCCCCGAACTAGTGAATGGTTTAATCAATGCAGATAAAGCATTGCAAGATTATTTGAATGGTATAAAAGCTACCGATACTTCCAAAACACAAAAACCAACGGCTACCAGCACAGCGGTTCAAAATACTGATACTACCAAAACAGCTACCCTATCACAATTAACAGGCAGTGAAAATAAAAACAGTGCAGTTAATGATTCTACTACATTTAAAAACAATGAAAATCCATTAAGAAGATTATTATTGCCCGGCCCTCAACCCTATCGTAATGCTGCCGGAAAAGTGGTATATCCCGGTGTTATTGCCATGATTCAAGTAAAGGATACCAGCACCTTTAATAAATACATGCGCATGGATATTGTGAAAAGCAAATTCCCGCCCAACCTTGTATTTATGTACGGTAAACCTGATAATGCCGGCAATGACCCCAAGGCTAAAAACTTCTTGAATTTATATGCCATTAAAACATTAGATAATGGCCAAGCAGAATTAGAAGGCGAACATGTTACCAATGCACGTCAAGATAATGATGAAAGAGGTCGTGTGGTAATTAGTATGTCAATGGATAATGTGGGTACAAATATTTGGGCGAAAATGACTGCCAGAAATATTGATAAACCCATTGCCATTGTGTTGGATAACTTTGTTTATTCCGCCCCCAATGTAAATGATGCCATAACTACCGGAAACTCACAAATTTCAGGAAACTATACAGTTAAAGAAGCACAAGACTTAGCTGAAATTTTAACCAGTGGTAAATTAACTGCTCCTGCTAAAATTGTACAGGAACAAATTGTTGGTCCTACCTTAGGTTCTGCTGCAATTAAAGGTGGGGCATTAGCTTTCTTCATCTCCTTCTTAGTAATATTTGCTTTAATGCTAATTTATTACAACACCGGTGGATGGGTAGCCAACATTGCTTTAATTTTAAACCTATTATTCACAATAGGTATTTTAAGCGCATTAGGCTTCACTTTAACAGCAGCCGGTATTGCAGGTTTAGTACTAACCGTTGGTATGGCGGTAGATACGAACGTAATTATTTTTGAAAGAATTAAAGAAGAGCTTACAAAAGGTAAAAGCTACCAAAATGCAATTAATGATGGTTATAAACGTTCATTAGCACCGGTATTGGATGCGCACGTTACTACTTTGTTAACCGCAATTATACTTGCTTACTTTGGTTTGGGTCCTGTATTGGGCTTTGCAACTACCCAAATTATAGGTATCTTATTGTCATTATTCTGTGGTATTCTGGTGTCAAGAATGATTACAGATATTTACATGACCAGAAAAAGGCACTTTAATTATTTCACCGGTATTTCAAGAAAAATATTTAAACACTCTGCATTCAAGTTTATTGAATATAGAAAAATTACCTATGTTATTTCAGCAATTGTATTTGCTTTAGGTATAGGGTCCTATTTCAATGGTTTTGATGAAGGTGTTGAATTTGAAGGTGGTAGAAGTTATACTATAAAATTCGAAAAAGCAGTAAATCAGCAACAATTAGCTGATGCTCTAAGACCTGTATTGGGCGGTGAATTGCCCATTATTAAAACAGTGGGCACCAATAATCAGTTAAACATTACCACTGCTTATTTAATTAAGGATACAAAGCCAAATACCGATTCTGTTGTTGAACACACTATTTATGAGGGTTTAAAGAATTACTTGCCCGAAGGAACTACTTATTATGATTTTGATAAGAAGTTCAAACAAAGTTCACAAACAGTGCAGCCTTCCATTTCAGATGAACTGAAAGCCGGTGCTAAAAAGGCAACAATTATTGCTGTAATTATCATTTGCTTGTACATATTCATTCGATTCAGAGATTGGCGTTATTCATTGGGTACTATATTCTCGTTAATGCACGACGTATGTGTAACCTTAGCTGTATTCTCTTTCTTTAGGAAGATTGTACCTTTCCCATTAGAAATTGATCAGCATTTTATTGCGGCCATTCTAACCGTAATTGGTTTTTCAATGAATGATACTGTAATTGTATTTGATAGAATTAGGGAAAATAGCCACTTAATGAAAGGTGCATCAAAAGGTGCCATCATTAACAAATCAATTAATGATACATTGAGTCGTACCATTATGACTTCTCTAACAGTATTCTTAACATTGTTAATATTATTCATATTTGGTGGTGAAGTAACTCGTGGATTCTCATTTGCCATGTTAATTGGTGTAATTACCGGTACCTACTCGTCTATATTTGTGGCTGCACCAATTTTGGTTGATATGGCCAAAGACAAACCATTGGGCGATTCATCTGAAAAAAAATAACCAATAAAATTTCATTTTAAAATAAAAACTGTTGCATACCAAAATTTGCAACAGTTTTTTATTTTTGTTATCACTAAGTTAAAACAGCATGAAATTCAGATTATTCCAATACCCTGGCCATATAAATTTTACATTTGTACTTGTGATTGGATTAATGAAAAATAGAATTAAAGATTTTGCAACAAAACTTCTTCTTCTTTTGGTTGCTTTACAGGTCTTGAATTTCAGCATGGACACCATTGATTTCCATCCACATAAACACAGAAATACCATTAGCGATTTTAACTATTTAAACTCTGTTGTAGAATACTTTGATGAAATTATTTTGGGTAATAAAGATGCCTTCCCGGAATACAGTAAACACAATGCCAAAGAATCGCAAAACATTAAACACTTCGATGTTAAAATATGTCAGCAAGTCCCATTTAAACTTGTACCCAATCACTATATTATTCAAAATACTCCCTACAATAACAAAAACGAATTTTATTCTTTAATGGTTATTAAAGAAATTATTCCTCCCCCTCCCAAGGTTGCATAACCTTATTTTTTTCGGATTTAATTAGGATTTTTGGTTAAAATATTCAATTTGAGTTGTATTTTAACCCATATAATTTATTCATTGAATATCACATTTTTTTATGCTAAAACTTAAACAAGGAGTTTTATTAGCTATTTCAATATTCAGTTTTGGAATAGCAATGGCACAATGGCGACCACCGGTTAGTGATACCATTCATTTAACCATTGACAGCGCAGAAAACATTTTTCTTAGAAACAATTTATTATTACTGGCACAACGCTATAATATAGATGCACAAAAAGCATTAATAATACAAGCCAAGTTGTATCCGAACCCAAACATCAATATTTCTCAAATGATGATACAGCCCGTATCAAAAAAAATATTGCCGTTTGGTTCAGAAGGTGAAATACAAGCCACACTATCACAAATGATAATACTGGCAGGTAAACGGAACAAACAAATTAAGCTGGCTGAAACCAATGCTAAATTAGCCGAATACCAGTTTTACGATTTAATGCGCACTTTGCGTTATACTTTACGTACCGACTTTTATAACATTTATTACCTTACTCAATCATCAAAAGTATATCAACAAGAAATTAATGCTTTACAACAAGTAGTTACCGCTTTCGAAGAGCAACAATCAAAAGGCTATATTGCTGAAAAAGAAGTTGTGCGTATAAAAGCACAGCTTTACAGTTTACAAAGCGAGTATAATGATTTAATCAATCAAATAAATGATACGGAGAGTGAACTACGCCTGGTGTTGCAAATAAAAGACAATTTTATTCTACCGGAAATTAATGAAGCGGAACTGGCAAAAATTACACCGAATAAATATCCGTTAGCTACATTAATTGATTCTGCTTATCAAGCACGTACGGATTTAAAAATTGCCAAGGCTTATACCGATATGAGTAAGCAAAATTACGATTTACAGAAAGCCTTAGCCGTTCCCGATTTAACCTTGCAGTTGGGTTACGACCAACAAGGCAACTACATCAATAACTTTAATAGTATCGGATTCGGTATTGATGTACCCATTTTTAATCGAAATCAAGGCAATATAAAGTCTGCAAAATCAATGATTGATTATAATGCTACAACTCAAAAAAGCACTGAGGCAAGTATTGAAGAGCAAATATACCGAGCCTTACAAAAGGCATATGATAACACTGCATTATACCAAAAAATAGATCCCTCATTTGGAAAGGATTTTGACAGATTAAAAGATGAAGTTTTAAACAACTACAAAAAAAGAAACATAAGCCTACTGGATTTTTTGGATTTTTATGATGCTTACAAACAAAACACTTTGCAAATAAATGCCATAAAATTTAACCGCATAAGTGCTTTTGAAGATTTAAATTATTTTACCGGCACATCACTTTTTTAAACCCTGAATCAAATTAAATATGAAAAATATTATGCTTAAAAAATGTATTCCGGCAGCATTTTTAATTGCTATAAGTTTTTTTAGCTTAACTGCATGTAATGAAGCCGCTGAAAAAAAAGAGGAAAGACAACAATATGTTATTCCAGATTCATTATTAAAAACGTTAAGAATTGATACCGTAAAAACCTGTCCTTTAGTTGATGCAATAACTTTAACAGGTATGGTTGATTTTAATCAGGACAAACAAGTCAATATATATCCGTTAGTTAGTGGAAATGTTGAAGACATAAAAGTACAATTAGGTGATTATGTTGAGAAGGGTCAGGTGCTGGCTGTTATTAAAAGTAGCGAAATGGCCGGCTATAGTAATAGTTTAGTAAATGCCCAAACCAACTTAGCGGTAGCCAAAAAGAATTTAGATGCCCAACGTGATTTATTTAAAAGTGGCCTTGCATCTTCACTTGATGTAAATAACGCAGAAGCCAATTACCAACAAGCTGTTGCACAATTAGAAATGATTGAACGTATTTTAAAAATCAACAGTAACAATACACAAGGTAACTACATTATAAAAGCACCCATCAGCGGCTTTATTGTTCAAAAAAATATTACCAACAATACCGCTATTCGTACCGATAATGGCAACAATTTATTTACCATTTCCGACTTAAAAGATGTGTGGATTTATGCTAATGTGTACGAATCGAATATTAGCAAAATTCATTTGGGCGACCCGGTTGATGTTACAACTATTTCATACCCTAACAGAGTATTTAAGGGAAGAATAGATAAAATGATGAATGTATTAGACCCTACTAACAAAGTAATGAAAGTTAGAGTGGTACTACCGAATAATGATTATGCATTAAAACCACAAATGTTTGCCAGCATTTTGGTTACTAATAAAGAAAACAAGCAATCAATTTGCATATCATCTAAGGCTTTGGTTTTCGATAACAGCCGCTATTATGTTTTAAAGTATGAAGGAAATGGCAAAGCCGTTATAACACCGGTAGAAGTAATAAATACCATTGGCGACAAAACTTATATTGCTTCAGGCATTAATGTTGGCGATCAAATTATTGCATCGCAAGCCATTTTAATTTATGACACACTAAACAATTAGTTTAAAATTATTACAAACCATAGCAATGATAAAAGTATTAAAAAGCGTTATCGGTTTTTCGCTTAAAAATAAATTTTTCATAATACTTGCATCGGTGGCAATGATCATTGTGGGCATAATTACTTTTAAAAATATGCCAATTGAAGCCTTTCCCGATGTAACCAATACCGAAATAAGTATTATAACCCAATGGCCGGGAAGAAGTGCTGAAGAAGTTGAAAAGTTTGTAACCATTCCCATTGAATTGGCTATGAACCCGGTACAAGATAAAGTTAGCCTTCGTTCCACAACCATCTTTGGTCTTTCTTACGTAAAGTTAATTTTTGAAGACAATGTAAAAGACCCTCAGGCCCGTCAGCAAGTAATGAACCTTTTAGGTAATGCTAATCTTCCTAACGGTGTTACTCCAAGTGTGCAGCCCCCTACCGGTCCAACAGGTGAAATTTATCGCTACACTTTAAAAAGTAATGTAAGAGATGTTAGGGAATTAAAAACCATGCAAGACTGGGTAATTGATCGTCAATTGCGCTCCGTTCCCGGTGTTGGTGACATTGTAAGTTTCGGAGGTAAAACTAAAACCTACGAAATACAAGTAAATCCTGAAAAATTAACCAACTTAGGTATTACACCGCTTGATGTATTTACGGCAGTTCAAAAAACAAACATCAATATTGGAGGTGATGTAATTATTCAAAACAACCAAGCATTCGTAGTAAGAGGTATTGGTTTATTGAACGATATTAATGAAATTAAAAATATTATTGTTCAGAACATTAATGGTGTACCTGTATTGGTAAAAGATGTAGCCAATGTTGAAATTTCAAATTTGCCAAGACTTGGATGGGTAGCTCGTTCAAACGGATTAGTGAATAAAGATGGACAACGTGTAGTAACCGATGAGCCCGATGTGGTAGAAGCAATTATACTAATGCGAAAAGGCGAAAACCCAACTAAAGTTTTAAATGCTATTAAAAGCAAAATTGATAAGCTGAACAGCTATATTTTGCCGGCCGACACACAAATTGTTCCCTACTATGATAGAACAGATTTAATTAACTATGCAACGCATACTGTTTTACATAATTTAGTAGAAGGTATTTTGTTAGTGACCCTACTGGTTTCGCTATTCATGTTTAATTGGCGCACCACACTAATTGTTTCCATTATTATTCCCATGGCCCTTTTATTTGCATTCATTTGTCTTCGCTTAATGGGTATGAGTGCAAACTTATTATCATTAGGTGCTGTTGACTTTGGTATTATAATAGATGGCGCGGTGGTGATGGTGGAAGGAATGTTTGTTGTGCTCGATCACAAAGCACGTGACTTGGGCATGGAGCGATTTAATAAAATTGCTAAACTGGGCTTAATTAGAAAAAATGGTGCTCAACTCGGAAAAGCTATTTTCTTTGCCAAAGTAATTATCATAACAGGCCTATTACCCATTTTCGCTTTCCAAAAAGTAGAAGGTAAAATGTTTTCACCATTGGCTTACACCCTTGGCTTTGCTTTACTGGGTGCATTAATTACCACTCTAACCTTAGTACCTGTATTAATCAGCATTCTATTAAAAAAGAATGTACACGAAAAACACAATCCTTTTGTAGCAACTTTAACTGGCTTTATGCTGAAAGGATTTTCAGGGGCTTATAAAAGAAGAAAAATAGTGGTACCTATAGCCTTAATCATTATGGCAGCCGGACTTTATTCTTTTAAATATTTGGGGTCCGAATTTTTACCTGAATTAGACGAAGGCTCAATTTGGTTAAGGGTACAAACACCTTACAGTATATCGCTTAACAAGTCAGTAGAAATAGCAGCACAGGTACGCAAAATTTTAATGGGATTTCCACAAGTAAAGTATGCCGTTTCGCAAACAGGACGCCCGGATGATGGTACCGATGTAGCGGGTTTTTACAATAATGAATTTTCGGTAATGTTATACCCCGAAGATTCCTGGAAACCTCGTATTAGTAAAGAAGAATTAATAGAGAAAATGAATAAAGCACTCGAAAATATTCCGGGTGTTGATCTAAACTTTTCCCAGCCTATCATGGATAACGTGGAAGAAGCTGTTTCGGGCGTGAAAGGTTCCATTAGTGTTAAAGTATATGGCGATTCATTGAATTACATGGAAGGCAAAATTCAAGAAGTGTACAACATTTTAAAAGACGTACGCGGTATAACTGATTTAGGGGTTATACACAATATTGGTCAACCTGAATTAGATGTAAATTTAAATCAGGACAAAATGGCTATGTATGGTGTAGCTACTGCCGATGCAAATGCAGTTGTTGCCATGGCTATTGGCGGCGTTGCAGCATCCACACTATATGAAGGCATTAAAACTTTTGATATTAGAATTCGCCTTCCCGAAGATTTTAGAAAAACACCCGAAGACATTGGTAATTTGTTGGTTCCTACACAAAGTGGTTCTAAAGTTCCAATAAAGGAAATTGCCACCATTACTCAAAAAACAGGTCCGTGTTTAATTTTCCGTGATGATAACCAACGTTACTCGGCATTAAAATTTTCAATTCGCGGAAGAGATATGGGTAGTACCATTGCAGAAGCTCAACGTAAAGTGGATGCCGTTGTACACTTAAAACGCGGCTATACAATGGCATGGCAAGGCGATTTTGAAAATCAGAAGAGAGCAGAAAATCGTCTAGCACAAGTAGTGCCAATAAGCTTAGCTTTAATTTTCTTGTTACTGTTTACTATGTTTGGTAACCTAAAAGATGCAGCACTTGTATTCTTAAATGTACCCTTTGCCATAGTTGGTGGTATAGCTGCCTTATTTATAACAGGCACTAACTTCAGTATTTCAGCCGGTATTGGCTTCATAGCTTTGTTCGGTATATGTATCCAAGATGGTGTATTGCTTATAACCGTATTCAAACATAATCTTGAAACCATTAAGGGGGCATCTAATACTTTATATACCTCTATTAAATTGGGCGTAAACTCACGTATTCGTCCGGTAATGATGACGGCCTTAATGGCTGCCATAGGTTTGTTGCCTGCAGCCATTTCGCATGGTATTGGTTCTGAAAGTTCAAGACCACTGGCGAGGGTTGTTATTGGCGGTATTTTATGTGCCATGATTTTCTCATTATGGGTATTCCCACTTATATTCGGCTGGGCTTATAGAAATGTAGATAAGAAACATCGATCAGCAAACCATGATGAATCACAAAAGAATGAAAACCAATAATCATTCACATTAAATAGCTAAAATGTAAAAGCCGCTTCTTATCTTCATGAAGCGGCTTTTTATTATGAATAATATTTTTTTGAAAAATGCGATTATTGTATAAAATCAATATAATTGTTTCATTACTTTTTTTAAACTTTAATTTTATTGAAGCTCAACAAACATCATCTTTATTATGGCGAGTTTCAGGTAATAAAATAAAAAACAACACTTATATTTTTGGTACATTTCATTTATTGTGCCCTAATCAATTTCAAATTCCCGATACCATTAATTCCTTAATACAACAAGTAGATACCGTTTATTTTGAAATTAAACTCAATGATCCTTCCCTATTTAATAATATGCTGCAACAAATGACCATGCAAAACCATCAATCACTGCAGCAATTTATTGCACCAACTGCCTATGACTCCATGAATACTATATTCCTAGAAAAAACCAAAATGAACCTGAATTTCTTTCAATACTACAAACCCATTTTAGTTACCTCTTTCTTATATCCTTCATTAATGGGTTGTAATCCAATTTCACTTGAAACCATGCTTCAAAATATTGCAGAAAAATTTAAAAAACCCATATCGGGTTTAGAAACAGCCGATTATCAATTCAAAATATTAGATAAAATTCCTTACGAGCAACAAGCAAAAATGCTTCAAACAACTTTGCTGCATTTCAATCAATCACAAAACGAATTAAAAAAAATGGTTGAAATGTACCAACGAATGAATATCGACAGCCTGCAACAAAGTTTAAAAAGTGAAGATAATTTATTGCAATATGAAAATGATTTGGTTATACAACGCAATAAAAACTGGCTGCAAATATTAATGAATAGAATGAAAAACACTGCTTGCTTTGTTGCAGTTGGTGCGGGCCATTTAGGAGGTGCAGAAGGACTTATTAATTTGTTACGCCGGGCTGGCTATACTGTAACACCAATTCTTTTTTAAAACACTAAGCTTTTAAGAAAAATTTATTTGTTTTTCAATCACTGCTTTATAAGCACATTGTAGTAACTTTCAACAATAAAAGTGATTTATGCACCAATTGAAATTGATTTTGTCAGGATGTGTATTAGTTTTTAGTTTATCCATTCTTCAGGCACAACCCACATTCATAAAAGATAGCTTAAACAATTATATTATAAACGGAATGCATAACTGGAATATTCCGGGATTATCCATTGCCATAATAAAAGATGGGAAAACTGTGGTAATGAAGGGTTATGGAGTAGCAAATACAACTACCAATGAACCCGTAAATGAAAATACCTTATTTATGATTGCCAGTAACTCAAAATTATTTACTGCAACCGCATTATCACAATTGGCATATGATCATAAACTTTCATTAAACGATAAAATCATTAAATATTTCCCCGATTTTCAATTGTATGACACTGCCGTAACAAAAATGGTCACTATTCGCGATATGCTATCGCATCATTTGGGTACTAAAACTTTTCAGGGTGATTTTTCATTTTGGGACAGTAAAAATTCTCGCCAACAAATTATGTACAAAATGCGCTATCTTAAACCGAGCGGCACATTTAGACAAGATTACGGGTATTGCAATAGTTGTTTTTTAACAGCCGGCGAAATTATTCCAAAAGTTACCGGAAAACCTTGGGAAGTTTATGTGTATGATAGCCTCATTCAACCCTTAGGAATGACACATACCCATACATTAGGGTACAATATGTCTAGTATGCCTAATGTTGCTACACCTTATACTACGGCATTTACAGGAAAATTAACTGCCATTCCCTTTGATCAGGTGGATAATTTAGCACCTGCGGGAAGTTTGGTAAGTTGTGTTGCCGATTTAGCAAAATGGCTCACCATGCAATTAGACAGTGGCAAATACCAGGGTAAACAAATTGTACCTTGGGAAGTATTGCGTACTACAAGAGAAATGGCTACTATTATTTCAAGTAGCAAAAGAGGTGATTCCCATTTTAGTGGCTACGGCCTGGGTATTTTTGAAACCGATTATCATGGTAAACAAGTGTTCTGGCATACGGGTGGCGCATTTGGATTTGTTACCAATACTTGCTTTGTACCTGAATTAAATTTAGGCATTACTATATTAACCAATCAGGATAACCAAGAGTTTTATGAATTATTACGGTATCAAATATTAAATGCCTATTTAAATGTGCCCTATGAAAACCTAAGCAATATAGCTTTACCCGGTTTTAAAGATGAACAAGAATATGAAATTAAGAAAATTACTGCCTGGAAAGAAAGATTCAAAGACAATGCACCACCGTTACCTATAAAAATGTACACAGGCACCTTTGAAAATAAATTATACGGTACCATTACCATAACTGCCCAACCCAATACACAAGGCACTTTACACGTACAATTCAATAGCCATAACAATTTAACTGCAACCTTACAATATTTAGATAATGATGAATGGTTGTTAACCTATTCAAATCCGGCATTTGGCATTTTTACAACATCATTTTTAACAAAAAACAATATGGTAACCGGTATTTCTATTAAAGCGAGCGATTTTGTTGAATATGATCCATATTTATTTACAAGGAAGTAAATGATTATTTTTTTTACCAATAAACCAAAACTGCAAACTATGAGATGGACTAAATTTTTATTATTGCTGCTACTGCCATCATGGCTATTTGCACAAAATGAAACCAACATTATTAATACCTACAGCAATGCGGTAAACGATTCGGTAATTGCCTGGAGAAGACATTTTCATCAATTTCCCGAATTGTCAAACCGTGAGTACAATACCGGGGCTTATATAGCAGCCTATTTAAAAAAATTAGGTTTAGAAGTTCAATATCCCGTGGCAAAAACAGGTGTTGTAGCAATATTAAAAGGAAGTAAGCCCGGTCCCGTTGTTGCGTTAAGAGCCGATATTGATGCACTGCCGGTAGTTGAACGTGTACAATTACCTTTTGCCAGTAAAGTTACCGGCGAATATGAAGGGAAAAAAGTAGGGGTAATGCATGCTTGTGGGCACGACTCACATATTGCTATTTTAATGGGTACTGCTACCGTATTATCAAAAATGAAAAATGTACTACCCGGTACCGTTAAATTTATTTTTCAACCTGCTGAAGAAGGTACCCCTGATAATGAGGAAGGTGGCGCTCCTTTAATGATAAAAGACGGTGTAATGAACAATCCAAAAGTAGATGCCATTTTTGGTTTGCACATTAATTCACAAACAGAAATTGGAAAAATAAAATACAAATCCGGTGCAACCATGGCATCAAGCGACTGGTTTACGGTTAAAGTAAACGGTAAATCATCACATGGCTCTCAACCGTGGAGTGGTATTGACCCTATTGTAATTGCTGCACAAATCATTCAAGGCTTTCAAACTATTGTTAGCCGTCAGGAAGAATTAACCAAGGCCCCCGTTGTAATTACCGTTGGAAAAATAAACAGCGGTGTTCGCAGTAATATTATTCCTGAAACGCTTACTATGGAAGGAACTATCAGAACTTTAGATAGTAAGATGCAACAAGATGTGCATGAAAGAATGAAGCGCACTGCCGAAAAAATTGCAGAAGCTTCCGGTGCTAATGCTACGGTTAGCATAGATACGAAAACTGAAGTTACTTACAACAATCCCGAATTGGTTAAAGAAACTTTACCTGCTCTAGAGTTGGCTGCAGGAAAAGATAATGTATCTACAATGGATTGGACTACAGGTGCGGAAGATTTTTCATTTTATGGCGATAAAGCACCTGCATTCTTTTTCTTTTTAGGCGGTATGCCCAAAGGAATGGATCCGGCCAAAGCCCCCCCTCATCATACACCTGATTTTTATATAGATGATAGTATGCTAACTGTTGGTGTAAAAGCATTTTGCCAAATAGTATTTCAATACGCCAAAATGCATCCCATTAAAACTTTATAAGTAATGAACAACGGTTCAAAGAAAAAACTTTGAACCGTTGTTTTATAAATAGCATTATTTATGAACGAGCCCCAAACAATAAACTGCCTATGCGTACCATATTGCTACCATTAGCAATGGCTAAACGATAATCACTACTCATACCCATTGATAGAATATTAAATTGAGTGAAGTAAGGAAATTGAATTTGGCAGGTTTCATACAGTTGGTGTAAATATTGAAACTCCTTTTGTATCTGTTTTTCATCATTGGTAAAACTAGCCATACCCATTAAACCGCGAATTTGTATGTATTGATAGTCAGCATTATCATTAATAACCGACATAATTTCAAATAATTCTTCATCATTTAATCCAAACTTGGTTGTTTCATTGGCAATAAACACTTCCAATAAACAATCTATTTTCCGATTATTTTTTTGGGCATGTTTATTAATTTCTGCCAACAATGTTAAACTGTCCACACTATGTATTAAGTGTACAAACGGGGCAATATATTTCACTTTATTTTTTTGCAAATGCCCTATAAAATGCCAACGTATATCAGTGGGTAATTGGGGTTGTTTTTCCATTAATTCTTGCACATAATTTTCACCAAAATCTCTTTGCCCCAACCGGTACAGCGTCAAAATATCTTCAATAGGTTTGGTTTTACTAACTGCAACTAAGGTTGTATGAGTTGGTTGTAATGCTTGTTGAATTAAATGATAGGTATTGATATCAACTGCCATAGTACAAAATTAAGGAGCGGAAATTGTATTCTGCTGATGCAAAAGCAAGTATTCCATTAACAATACAATATTATAGCTTGACGAATAATAATTAAACACACCAATTTGCAATGAAGTAAATAAATTCTTAAATACACTGGGCAAAATTGAACCCATGGTAGCTTTGAAAAAAACAAAATCATTATTGAAAAAGAAATCAGAAAAGCTTTGAGTATGAATTATTGTATTATTCAAAGGATATTCATGCCATTTTAATAAAGCTGTCGATAAAATTATTTTATCGAAATATTGGGTGGAAGACTGATTCAACAATTGATGCGTCATATTAATTAACACCTTTCGTTCATTATCTAACCCATGAAAATTTGGTAATGACATTAAACGAGATAAGTGGTATAATATGATGGGTAATCGTTGATAATGTGGGGCAATCATTGCAGATTTGGTTTGCAAATAGTGATGGGCAATACAAGCTTTAATTAAATTAATTGCAGCAGTATCAGCTTTTGAAACAGGCAAATTATACTTATACGTCAGGTATAGAATGTTACTTAGTACACATATATCAAAATCAATTGGCATTTTATCACCAAACCAAGTTGAATAGGTGGGATAACTACGCAATATTTTTGGTGCTGAACGATTTTTCTTACCGTTTCTTAAGTTAACATACTGTTGCATTAATAAATGTACCTTTTGTACATCTGCACTATCGGTATTCAAAGCCATTAAACTAATAGCTGTATCATCCATATCATCCGGTAATGCCATGGAAGTATTCATTAAATTAAGCCAACCGCCATTTGGAAAAACAATAGTTGGATTTGTGGACCAGAAATTATAAGTATTTCTACCAGTTGCATTTTTAAATTTTTTAAAAGCAGGCAAAGCATTTTGAATGATTGAATCGACCAAAACTTTATCATCAGCATTAAAATTTGGATAAAGTTCTCTTAACGTAAAAACTATAAGTGCAGTAAAAAATATATTATCATCAGGTTTAGCAGCATTAAAATGATAAGTTCTAAAACTTGGAAATGTACCTTTAGTAAATTCATTATTGGTGAATACTTGTTGCTGTGCCAGTATTTGCAATAAAGTATTAACGGAAATTGTATCAACAGAAGCAGCCATTAATCTGTAAGAAAAATGGCTGCATAAAAACAAAATAAATACTAACTTTTTGAATGGCATGGCAGTTATAAAAAATAAACAACAACAACTGCCGGCTTTAAAAGTTTTATTTTAAAATATTCCGGCTTATCACAATACGTTGTACCTCACTGGTTCCTTCATAGATTTGAGTAATTTTGGCATCACGCATTAACCGTTCAACATGGTATTCTTTTACATATCCATAACCGCCATGTATTTGTACGGCTTCAACAGTAACCCACATAGCTGTTTCGCTGGCATATACCTTAGCCATAGAACTACTTAAATCGTAATTCATTCCATGGTCTTTTTCCCATGCAGCTTTTAAACACAATAATCTTGCCGCATCAATACGGGTAGCCATATCTGCCAACTTAAATTGGATGGCTTGGTGTTTAGCTATTTCTTGGCCAAATGCTTTACGCTGTTTTGAATAAGCTAATGCCAATTCATAAGCGCCACTTGCAATACCTAATGCTTGAGCAGCAATGCCAATTCTACCGCCGGATAAAGTTTTCATGGCAAACTTAAAACCAAATCCATCTTCACCAATTCTGTTGGCTTTAGGCACTTTTACATCATTAAATAATATACTATGTGTATCACTTCCTCTAATGCCTAATTTATTTTCTTTAGCACCTACGGTTACTCCAGGCCAATTTTTTTCTACAATAAAAGCATTAATACCATGAGAACCTTTTTCAGGATGGGTTTGTGCAATAACCAAATAAACACTTGCACTTGAACCATTGGTAATCCAATTCTTGGTTCCATTTAACAAATAATAATCACCCATATCCTCAGCTGTTGTTTTTTGTGATGTTGCATCACTTCCAGCCTCGGGTTCACTTAACAAAAAAGCACCAATATATAGTTGACCATCTTTTTTACCTTGCGCCAAGGGGGTTAAATATTTTTTCTTTTGCTCTTCAGTTCCAAATTCCTGTAATCCATAACATACCAAGCTGTTATTTACACTCATACAAACACTGGTACTGGCATCTACTTTGCTAATTTCTTCCATTGCTAAAACATAACTAATGGTATCCATCCCTGCCCCACCATATTCGGGTTTAACCATCATACCCATGAAACCCAAATCTGCTAATTGCTCCACTTGTTCTTTTGGAAATTTTTGGTGTTCATCTCTTTCAATAACACCCGGCAAACATGTATTTTTAGCAAAATCGCGGGCTGCTTTTTGAATCATTAAATGCTCTTCACTCAATTTAAAATCCATAATTGTAATGTTTAATACGGCAAATTTAAGCTAACAAGTGTTAGTAACATCAAATTCTAGTATGTAAATTTTTTAAAGGAGTGTGCTACATATATTTCTTTTGTAAATTATACAGAATTAAACGGGCATCCATATTCATTCCCGGTGTTGTATCCTGCAAAAAATGGCGTTTAAAGGCAATAATTGCTGCGGAACTATCTTTCACATCATACCCAATAATACGCAAAGCAGCCAGTGTATTAAATGAAGCAGGTAAGGTATCTTTTATGTCAGTGTCAAACCAATATCCAAAACCTTGATTGGCTAATAATTGCCATGGGAAGCGATAATTGGGATCATTTTTTCGAGTAGGTGCAATATCACCATGACCAATAAAATTGGCTGTGGGTATTCGGTAGTTTTGTTTTAATCGATGCAACAAACTGAGCAAGCTATTTATTTGTGCTTCAGGGAAAGCTTCAAAACCATTGTTATCCAGTTCAATTCCAATGGATGATGAATTTACATCTTTATCGTTACCCCAACTGCTAACACCTGCCTGCCAAGCCCTAAAATAATCGTTTAACATGTGATATACTGTGCCATCTTTACAAATTACGTAATGTGCACTTACTTGAGAAGCCGGACGCGTAAAAGTTTTTAAGGTAATAGGGCAACCATTTTGTGCTGTATGGTGTATAATAACGTAATTGGGTTTACGTAAATTAAAATTTGTGGTACCCACAAAATAAGGTGGTTGTTGTATGCTATCGGAAATAGGAACTTCAGGTAATGCTTTTATTTGCTTTGCCCAAGCAGCAGCTTGCTTTTTATAACTTTTATTACTGGCATAATAAGGATTACGCGAGCAGGCATATAAACCTATAAAAAACAGAAATAAAATAAATAAATTTTTCATATACCATTACAGTTTATAAGTAACGGCATTAATATTCATGCCGGCACCTACCGATGCAAATAAAATAATATCGCCTGTTTGCAAATGATGTTCGGGTACTAAACTTTTTCTAACCCAATCGAGCAAAGTGGGAATAGTGGCTACAGAACTGTTGCCTAAGGTATGAATACTCATGGGTAAAACGTTAGCTGGAACTTTTTGAATACCATACAATTCATACATTTTTTTCACAATTCCTTCATCCATTTTTTCATTGGCCTGGTGTAAAAAAATCATTTTTAGTTGTTCAATAGGAATTCCGCTTTTATCTAAGCAAGCTTTCATGGCTTCAGGAACATAACGCATGGCATACTCATATACTTTTCTTCCTTTCATTTTAATATAGCGGATGCGAGGGTCAGCTTCAGGAAAATAAGATTTACCCATGTACAAATAATCTAACTCTTCTAAAGCATGCGATAATACACTATATGATAGAATCCCAACTTCTTCATTGGTTTCTTTTGCACTTACCACACAAGCACCGGCTCCATCAGAAAAAATCATGCTATCTCTATCATATACGTCAATAACTCGTGATAAGGTTTCTGTACCTATTACTAAACAGTTTTTAGCAACACCTGCTTGTATAAAAGCATGCGCTTGTATTACACCTTGTAACCAACCGGGACAACCGAATACAATGTCATAAGGAACACAAAGAGGATTTCGTATTTGTAAACCATGCTTTACTCGCGATGCAAGCGCAGGCATGGTATCGGTTTGAATGGTATGTTGGATAACATTACCAAAATTATGTGCTAAAATTATTTGGTCTATTGATTCTTTATCTATTCCGGCATCTTCAATAGCTGCATTTGCAGCAGCAATGGCCATGTCAACATTATTCATATTACCAGGCGCATAACGTCTGGCTTCAATGCCGGTAATATTTTTAAATTTTTCTGCAATTTCGGTCGATGGCAAGGCAATAGGCTTACTGTTTTCATCGTAAAATTGATTAATGTAAAAGTCTTTATTCAACTTAATTAATTCAGGAATATAGCATCCTGTTCCGGTAATAACTGTTTTAATGGCAGGCATTTTAAAAAAATATAAATGTGAAGATTAAATGTAAGCATTGTTCATTAACAAAAGTGCATTTAATAAAAATTCAAACCTGTATCTTTATTCAAAAAAAATTATGTCGTTACAAATAGGAAGAAGTGTATTTGGGAATATTGCCAATAAGAATAATGTATTAAGCAAACAAGCTGCAATGGAATTAATGCAGCAATGGGTATTAAACCCGAAATTACAATTACACATGTTGCAGGTAGCACATTTAATGAAGTGCTGGGCCAAAGAAAAAGAAAATTTATCTGAAGAAGAATGTTGGAAATGGGAAATGGCAGGTTTACTGCACGATGCAGATTGGGATCAGTGGCCTGAATTACATTGCAAAAAAATTATTGAAGAATTAGAGCAGCGCAATATTGATCCGGAAATTATTCATGCAATAGCATCACATGGTCCGGCACATTTTGGCGTACAACCGGAAACTAAAATGGATAAAATGTTATATGCCTTTGATGAATTATCCGGCTTAATTCATGCATATTCATTAATGCGCCCCAATGGATATGAAGGAATGGATGTAAAAGGTGTAAAGAAACGATTCAAAGAAAAATCGTTTGCTGCTAATGTATCACGCCATGAAATATTAGAAGCATGCGAAATGGCAGGGATAGCATTGGATGATTTAATTGCATTTATTATTAATAACATTAATAATATTTAAAAATAAAAACATAAAAATTTCAATTTGATGGTTTAGATTCAGAGGGGATTTTAATTTCAATTGCGCATCCTTTATCCGGGGCTGTATTAATATTAAGTTCACCTAAAAATAGGGATACCCTTTTTTGCATATTAAGTAACCCAATACCATTTTTGATTTTATCTAGTTCAAAACCAATACCATTGTCCGAAGTAAAAAGTATCAAAAACCCCTCCTCATTATGTAAAGAAATCTCAACAGTAGTTGCTTTTGAGTATTTTTTTATGTTCACTAATTGTTCTTGAATGATCCTATATAAGTGTGTAATTAGTAAATCGGATAAGTAATAATTCTCTGATAAAGAATAAACAAATTTAATTTTATATAATTGATTATAAGAAGAAATTAGATTCAATATTTGCTCATAAAAATTATCTCTATTCAATAAAGGCAGAGCTAATTTATGTGATAAATTTCTATTAATTTTTATTACTTCAGTAATGTGATTTTTAACCGAATTTATTTTTGATACCTGCTCATACTTAACTATAGAAGATAAATCAATTAAAGCGGCCGTAAGTAGCTGATTTGCATTATCGTGTAGCTCAGCACCAATTTCAAATCTTTCTTTTTCTTGTGTTTCAAAAATTGCTTTTGAAAGCTTATTATCAAATTCATACAGATCGGTCAAATCAACAATTGATACAATTCTTGCGTCAATATTAGCAAACCGAATATACATACTATTACACTCTACTAATAATTTTTTCCCGTCCTTTGTTTGTAATTTAATTCTTGCAGAGTTGTTTAAGTTTTTATTCAAGTTTAAATCAATTAAAATATTAATTGCAGTATTCTGAACTTCCTCTTGAACTAAATCAAGAATTTTCATTTGATACATTTCTGATTCCGAATATCCAAATAAATTTAGCGCAGCCTGATTACACTTAAGAATTTTAAAAGATTTAAGGTTATAAATTATTTTAGGAACTGGACTAAATGAAAATAGATTTTTATATTTTATTTCATTAATTTCTGCCTCAGAAAGAGCTGCTTCAAGGTTTAGTATAATTCGATAAAATAAAAAACCCAAAATAATTAATATAATTATTAATATTATAATATATATATCAAAGTAAATAGAAAATGAATCACGAATTACAAGCAGTGCCCTATTTAATTTTTCATTTTCGTATATGATAAGTTGGTCAATATAGTTTACAATTCTCTTAAAATAAAATTCGCATTTATTATCCAAGTTTATATTGAATAGTGGTGAGTTTTTTTTATTATTAAATATATTCCTCAATATATCATTACGTATAACATTATATTTTATTTTATAATAATTAATTTTATTATAATTATTTCTTTCAAAAGAATCAAGTTCAGTAATTGTAAAAATTTTAAGAAGACTATCAGTTTTTTCTAAATTTATTTTTTGAAACTCTAAAATAGGATTAAAGTATTTTTTTTCAACTTTTATATTTTTGAAAAAAGAATAGTTATTATTTGAATTATTTATATTAATTAAAATTTCCTTAAGCAACGAAATTTTTATTAATATCTCAGATGAAACATTTTTCTCTTCATTCTTTAATTGATAATTATTATTTATGTGAAGAAAAAAACTAATAATTATAGTTATGATGATAATAGAAAAAAAAACGAGAGTTGGAACTGTTAACTTGCTACGAAACTTCATTCAATTTGTTTAATGAAATTGCCTTGCAAATTAAACATCATTAAACAAAAATTATACTTAAATTAATATTATAAATCACACTATATTTTTAAAAGTTACTTAAAACTTAGGTAACATTTTGTATAATAGCATCAAATGAACGAATACCCAATACCTTTTCAGAAATAAATCCTTCGGCATATTCTACACCAATGCGTTTACCCAACATCATGGCACGGGCTTTCACCGTTTCTAAAAATTGAGGTGAGGAAATATAGGTTTGAGGTTCATTTAATTGTACTTCGGGAGTATAGAATTGAGTGCTGTATGCCAAAACTGCTTCAATTTTTTTTGACATATATGCCGAAATATCAATAACAAAGGAAGGTTGTATAAATCGGTCTTGTATGTAATGAAATACATAAGCAGGACGCCATTTTTCTTGATTATTTCCTTCAAATTGCGTTTCAATTTTTCTTAAACCTGATAAAAAAGCAGCATCAGCAACTAATTTTGCACTGCGGCCATGGTCAGGATGTCTATCTTCTGGGGCGTTACATAGAATAATTTCCGGTTGGTATTTTCTAATTACGGTAATTACTTTACGTAAATGTGCTTCATCATTTGTAAAAAATCCGTCAGCCATAGCTAAGTTCTCTCTAATAGTAATGCCCATAATTTGGGCAGCATCGGCAGCTTCTTTTTTACGTGTTTCAGCAGTACCACGTGTACCTAATTCGCCTTGCGTTAAATCTACCACGCCAACTTTTTTCCCTTCAGCAATAGCAGCCATTATTGTTCCGGAACAACCTAGTTCTACATCATCGGGGTGCACACCAAAAGCTAAAATATCTAATTTCATACCTATTTAAATTTATGCAACTGTTTTAATTATAACTGAAAAACAGCTATTTTAAAAAATAGTTGGTTGTAATAAAAATTAATTTCAATAATATAAAACAAAAAACCCAGTCATTAACAGACCGGGTTCTTGCTCTATTCTCACGTGTAAATTAGTTTTTCTTTGCATAACGTTTATTGAATTTATCAATACGTCCTGCAGTATCAACCAATACATTCTTTCCGGTATAAAACGGATGTGAAGTATTAGAAATTTCTAATTTAATTAAAGGATATTCATTGCCATCTTCCCATTGTATGGTTTCTTTAGAAGCGGCAGTTGAACGACTTAAAAATGAGTACCCGTTACTCATATCTTTAAATACCACTAAACGGTAATTTTCGGGATGGATACCTTTCTTCATACTGAATGATTTAGGTTGTACGGTTCAGCCGTACGATTATTAAATTTTTTGAGGGTGCAAAAATAAGGGTTCAAAGCATTTTAACCAAAAAAACGATTCATTTAGTATCCGCTGGACCATTTATTTTATTCTGATTCCCCAATTAAAAAGAAGCAAAAATTGTATAAATGTTACGATTTCATGTTTTCAAATTGCAAAGGAACCCCGAAATCGGTCTCCTTACAGAGTTTAATAACAGCTTGTAAATCGTCAATTTTTTTGCCGGTTACCCTTACAATGGTATCCATTATTGAAGGTTGTACTTTTAAACCGCTGTCTTTAATAGCTTTCACAATTTTTTTAGCAACATCTTGTTTTAAGCCATTTTTTACAATCACTTCTTTCTTCATTACTTTACCACTTGGGTATGCATCTTTATCAAAATCAAATGCATTAGCAGGTATGCCCTGCTTCATTCCACGACTTATTAAAATATCTATCACCTGCTTCATTTTCATTTCACTTTCAACCTCAAGCATTAAAGTAAAGTCTTTTTTATTTAATTCAATAACAACAGGCGAATCTTTAAAGTCAAATCTGCCTTGAATTTCTTTTTTAACGGTATTAATGGTATTGTCTAATGCTTGAAGATCAACTTTACTGGCAATATCAAATGAAGGCATAACAATTTTTTTGCAAAGATAAAAATTTTGTGAACTAAGTTATGCAGATAAAATAATATATAGAGCGGATAAGATTAAAAAATAAAACTTTGCAGTTGCATTTTTTCTAACAAATGAAACTGATTAATTGCTCTATTTAAATTTTGTTCGGGATAAGCACAAGCGTAATATTGATTGTTTTGCAAATAATCGGTTAAGAAACGTAAGGCCTGCATGTAGGTAATAATTTGCCCGGAATACATTAAATGTTCTTTTTCAAAAGACGTTAAAACAACATCCATATGCTCTAAATAACCCTCATATATAGCTTGCCAATATTCTTTTCTCACTTCAATTAATGAAAAATCGGTTTCTTCTTCGCTAACCGGACATAAATAGGTGCGCATCATATCGCCCATATCGCTAAAAAAATAACCGGGCATTGTGGTATCAAAATCAATAACAGCAACACCTTCATTCCTTTCATTCAACAAAACATTCGATATTTTAGCATCATGATGCATTACACGTTGTATACAGTTGTTTTTATGAATGAAATCATTAAACTGTTGTACAATTTTATAATTATCAACCACTTTTTGCATTAAAGCTGTTGCTGCCTTTTTTTTAGCTGTATTTGCGTTTTGCCATGCTAGTTGCATCTGCCAATAACGAAATGAAAGATGATGAAAAAAAGGTATTGAAACATGGCATTTGTTCACCGGAAATGTTGCCAACAAAGCCGTGAATTGACCAAATTGTTTGGCAGCTTCATAAGCTTCATTTGAAGAAAGTAATATTGAATTGGTATGTGTGCCTTTAATGAATGGAAACAATCGGTAGTAATTTCCTTCAATTTCAATTATGGTTTTTTGCTGAATAGTTGCTATTGGAGCAACGAATAAGTATTGCGGGAAATAATCATGAAAAAACTGTGCTAACAAGCGTAAATTTTCATCAATTTTTTCAGGTTGAGGAAAAACATTTGTATTAATTTTTTGAAAAATATATTCTTGTTCTACAGTAGTTATTTTATAAGTATAGTTAATTAAACCACCGGATAATACTTCTATTGATTTTATTTCAGGAAGTTGATACAGAAGTTGAATTTGAATTGGCAGTTCAATTGTCGACATTGGTTAATACATTCTTTTTAGGTTTATAAAATTCCCTGAAAATTAAGCGTAAATTAGGGTCTTTGGTAAAATAATTATAAATCCAGTTAATGAATACTTGTATTCTGTTTTTTACGCCAACCAATAAAAACAAATGAAGCCCCATCCAAACCAGCCATGCTAAAAAACCACCAAAATGTAATTTGGGCTTTGGAATATCAACTACCGCTAAATTTCTTCCAACGGTAGCCATGCTTCCTTTGTCATGGTATTCGTAAGGAACAGCTTTACCGGGATGCAGTAAATTTAATGCTAAACGAAACCCTTGTGTTATAGCCACATTGGCAACCTGTGGATGTCCATGCGGATATAAAGGTGTTTCCATATAGGCTACATCACCTACAGCATACACATCCGGTACACCCAACACTTCATTAAAGCGATTTACTTTTAGCCTGTTGCCTTTCACTACTAAACTTTCATCGAGTCCTTTTGGCACATTCCCTTTAATGCCTGCAGCCCAAATTAATGTATTGGACGCAATGGTATGTCCGTTACTTAATTTAACCACTTCCCCATCATAATCATCAACAGAAACACCTGTTATAACTTCTACACCCAATTGCTTTAAATATTGCTCAGATTGAATTTTGCTTTTTTCCGACATTGAAGCCAATGTATGTTGGTTATGCTCTATCAAATAAATTTGCATTAATGAAAAGTCAAGTTCCGGATAATCTTTGGGTAAAATAATATTTCGCATTTCTGCTAAAGCACCACATAACTCCACCCCCGTTGGTCCGCCCCCTACTACTACAATGGTTAACAATTTCATTAGTGCTTCTCTGTCTGTAATCTGCAATGCCTCTTCTAAATTGTGTAAAAAACGGTGGCGCAACTGCAAGGCTTCTGCTGTACTTTTCATTGCTAATGCAGCTTCCTGAATTTTGGTATTACCAAAGAAATTGGTATCAGCTCCCGTTGCAATAATCAGTTTATCATATTGAAAATTGCCAATATCCGTATGTACTTCTTTTAAATGAACATCCACGCTTTGCACATTCGCCATACGTATATGAATATTTTTACTGTTTTGAAACACCTTTCGTAAAGGGAATGAAATGTTGCTGGCATCTAACCCGGCAGTTGCCACTTGGTAAAAAAGAGGCTGAAACTGATGATAATTATATTTGTCCAATAACCAAACTTCAATATTTTTTTGATTATTTAGGGTACGTGCAATTTTCAATCCGGCAAATCCTGCTCCAATTAATACTATTTTCATTATGCTATAATTTTATTTCAACTGCATAAAGGTACAGCACTGTATCTGGCTTTATTTACTTTATTTGGAAAGAATTTAGCAACTGAAATGCTTATAATTTGGCTGATTAAATTAACTTTATTTACAGCATATTTATGTAATAACAAAAACACTATACCGTGCAAAGAAGAAATTTTTTATCGCTCAGTACCTTAGGATTAACTGCATTTACTTTACCAAAACTCAACTTCCCACTACTAAAGGGGCCGGTAAAAAAGCCCATTGTTATTGCAACTTGGGATGCCGGTATTGCTGCCAATAAAGCGGCCTGGCTTATATTAAAAAACAATGGGCGTGCATTAGATGCAGTTGAAAAAGGGGTAATGGTTACAGAATCATCTATCAACTGCTGTGTGGGGTTAGGTGCCAATCCCGACCGTGATGGCTATGTTACATTAGATGCTTCCATCATGGATGAAAATTATAATTGCGGAGCAGTTGCGTGTTTACAAAGAATAAAACACCCTATTGCTGTTGCCCGCCGTGTAATGGAAAAAACTCCACATGTGTTATTGGTTGGTGAAGGTGCCCAACAGTTTGCCATTGCCGAAGGATTTACATTAGAACCCGAGAAGTTGAGTCCTGAAGCAAAAAAGGCTTACGAAAACTGGCTTAAAAAAAGTGAGTATAAACCCATTATTAATATTGAACGAACAGAAGGCGGGAATGCATACACCCCAACTCCTGTACCTTCAAAATTAGCTAACGGAGAATGGAATCATGATACTATTGCTATGCTGGCGTTAGACAGTGCAGGCAATTTAAGCGGCAGCTGTACAACCAGTGGTCAGGCATTTAAATTGCATGGTCGTGTTGGCGATTCACCTTTAATTGGTGCAGGGTTGTATGTTGATAATGCGGTGGGTGCTGCAGCAGCCACCGGCCAGGGTGAAGATATTATACGCATTAGTGGATCTCATACCGTTGTTGAATTAATGCGGCAAGGTTGGTCGCCTGAACAAGCTTGCAAAATGGCTGTTGAACGGATTGCAAAAATTAAAGGTGCGAAAGCAAAAGATATACAAGTAGGCTTTATTGCTTTGAACAAACAAGGAGTTTATGGCGCATACGGATTGCAAAAAGGTTTTAATTATGCAGTTTGTTATGCCGACGATAAAAATATTTTAGAAGATGCTAAATATATACTGCCCGCATGAAAATATTAGAAATTGCTGTATTCTCTATTGAATCTGCTTTCATTGCAGCAAAAGCCGGTGCCGATAGGCTTGAGCTTTGTGAAAATTATGACAATGGCGGTACAACGCCATCATACGGATATTTAAAAACTGTACGCAACCAATTGTCATTACCCATGTTTGTAATGATTTGTCCACGTGCAGGCGATTTTGTTTATAACGAAGAAGAATTTGCTGCCATGAAAGCAGATATACTTTTGTGCAAGCAAATGGGCTTTGATGGTATAGTAGCCGGAGTTTTAAAAGCGGATGGCAGTATTGATACAGAAAGATTGCAACAAATTGTAGAATGGGCTTACCCGATGGATGTTACCTTTCATCGTGCTTTTGACCGTTGCAATAATCCAATGATGGCTTTGCAACAAATTGTTGCATGCGGTTGCCAACGCATTTTAACCAGTGGACAACAACCTTCGGCTTTTGAAGGGAAAGACTTAATACAGCAATTGATAGAGGCGGCCAATGATGATATTATCATTCTGCCCGGTGGCGGCATTCGAAGTAATAATTTAAATGCATTAATGCAATCCATTCAATCAAATGAATGGCATAGCAGTGCAAAAAAATGGGTTCCTGCAAATAGTGAATATTGGGTTGAAAGCATGCACGATGCAAAAGAAAAAATTATTGCAGATGCCAATGAAATAGCTGCTTTGCAAACAATACTAAACGCTTCTTGAAGTTTTATAACGCAGCATCATAAGGCATGGCGGTTGATAAACCCATCCAATTCCAATCGCCGGTAACCCAAAAATCATTACCGGGGTAGGCATATCCATTTTTTGTAATATAAATTGGATTGTTTGAAAAGATAATGTATGAATAACTTTCTGCCTGATTTCCCAAAAATGGATTGAATCCATTGGTTTGTTCATTAAGTCCCCAGGCATCTACCCTTCTGTATTTCACTTGTAAAATAACTTGTGGTGCGGTGAGGGATGTGGTAAAATCATTCACTTTTTTAAGATAAGTAGTTAAATTGTTTTCCTTACCGGAAAGCAATAAATCAACAAACTTTTTCTTTACTATTGCATTACCTGCTTTAACCGACTGAATGCCTGTTGTATTTTTTTTATTGGCAATGGCATTAACGTAACCCGGTTCACCTTCAAATATTCTTTGAATAAATTGAACAGTAAATCCATTTTGTTTTAAACTATCGGCATATAAACTATACCAAAACGAAACCTGGCTTGTGGCAAAATTTTGAATGCGATTATTTTTCCATTTATACAAAATAGATGGATTGCTTGAATGTAGCGGTTTGAAACCCATTGACACATCATATAGCAAATCGCCGTTCTTATTCATTTTAAAACTTTCAAAATTCATAATGAGCAAATACCCTAAAGCCTCATTGCTAACCAATAATGGCCCATCGGTGGCAACATTCAGAATTTGTGTTGAATCATCCCAATTAAAATGTAAAACATTTGCATTCAACATTTCACATTGCGCGGCATTGACAGAATGACCCATATAAAAGTTTTGAAATAGCTGAAACCATTCTTTTCCCTTTTCTGTATTATTTCCTACCCAATTTAACCAACGTTTATTTTCAATGGGCTGCATTTCAAATTTCAGCAGCGAAGGATTTTTTTGATACTGTACATGATATTGTAAAGTTTCAAAACCTTTTTGTGTGGCAATAATATCGGCTTCAGGTGCAGTTACATTTTGTAATTCAAAAGTTCCATCAGCTTGAGTAATTGCTAACTTTTCCGATTGATTTATATAAATATAAACTCCACTTAATGGTTTATTGGTTGCAGCGTTCACCACTATTCCTTTCAGGTTATAGGCATTCGCATTTGCAAAAAAAGTACAAACGAGTATGCCAAGGCTTATCGCTTTTTTAATTTTCATGCAATACAATTCTATTATATGGTTTACTGTATCAAAATTGAACAAAAACCAAATTATATTTTTTGTTGGCCACGCAACTAGTATAACATGCGCACTTTAATCGTTTCTTTTACTCCCTTTAATAATTCGGCAGCTTGTTTCGATAATTTTTTATCTACATCTAAAACAACATAACCAATTGTATCATTGGTTTTTAAATATTGACCAACAATGTTAATATGGTGTTCAGACAAGGCCGTATTAATGGCACTTAATACCCCCGGCTTATTGTAGTGAATATGCAAAATTCTATGCGCACCCTCTACTGCCGGCAAACTAATGGCAGGCACGGTATGTGAGCCATTGGTAATACCACGTTCTAAATAATTAAACAACTTGGCACTTACATCTTCGCCAATATTTTCCTGAGCTTCCTCTGTTGAACCACCAATGTGTGGAGTTAAAATTACATTAGGTAAACCCTGCAAGGGTGTTTCAAAATGATCACCGTTTTTTTCAGGTTCCCAGGGGAATACATCAATGGCAGCACCACCCACTAATCCGGCCTGTATGGCTTCTGCCAAGGCTTTCAAATCAACCACTTCACCACGAGCATAATTCAATAAAATTGCTCCCGGTTTAAAATTTTTAATTACTGATCTTGAAATTAAATTCTTGGTTTGTGCCGTTTCAGGAACGTGCAAGGTAATAACATCAGCAGTACTTACTAATTCCTTCAACGATTTACAAGCTGTGGCATTTCCTAATGGTAATTTATTTTCAATATCGTAAAAACGTACTTTCATTCCCATTGCTTCGGCCAATACACTTACTTGCGAACCTATGTTGCCATAACCAATAATACCCAAGGTTTTACCACGCAATTCAAAACTGCCTTTGGCTTCTTTTAACCAAATACCTTCATGTGCGGCTTTATTTTTATCGGGTATTCTGCGGATAAGCATAATGGCCAATGCAATCACCAATTCGGCTACACTTCGGGTATTGCTGTAAGGTGCATTAAATACCACAACTCCATTTTCGGTAGCAGCTTTTAAATTAACCTGATTTACGCCAATACAGAAGCAGCCGATTGCCTGCAATTTAGTGGCCGCTTTTAAAACATTCTCAGTAATTTGGGTTTTGGAACGAATGCCTAATAAATGTACATTTTTTACGGCATCAATTAGTTGGGCTTCACTTAAAGCTCCATTTAATTTTTTTACATTAGTGTATCCATTTTGTTTAAAAAATTGTACTGCTTTGTCGCTTATATTTTCTAACAGCAGTATATTAATTTTTTCTTTGGGATAACTTGTCGGGTTGGTTGGTTGCTTGCTCATGCGTGCTAAATTAAATCATATTTAGCAAATGTTCATTTGCCATAAAAATTACTTTTGTTTTTGATTAACGTCAATACCGTATTTTATACTTTATATTTGCGCCTTTTGAAACTTTACCGCATGCGAAAACTATTGTTATTATCATCTATATTTTCTTGTTTTATTTCATCATGTCAATCACAACAGGAAACTAAAAATCAGCCTGTTACCATTCAGGCGGAGACCTTTCATTTTAATCCGTTAACACCTGAACAAAAAAAGGCTTATGCTGATGCTATTGCGCCTTTATATAAAAAAGATTTGTTAGACAAAGGTTTCAATGGTGCCATTTTAATGGCCAAAAACGGTGAAGTAGTGTTTGAAGATTACCATGGCTATTACAATTTTAAAAACAATGAAAAATTAACACCGGATGATCCATTTCACCTGGCTTCCATTTCAAAAACTTTTACTGCAATGACATTACTGCGTTTATGGGAGCAAGGAAGAATAAATTTGAATGACACATTACAAAAATTTTTTCCGCAATTTCCTTACCAAAACATAACCATTACCGAGTTATTATCACATAGAAGTGGTTTACCCAACTATGTTTATTTTATGGATGAAAAGAAGGCCGTTGTTACTTATACAAGAAACAAACGCGGAAGACGTGTTAAAGTAGTACATTTTGTAGCATCGGGGAATGAAGTTAAAGGCTTTCAAACCAATGAAGATGTGTTGAACTACATGATAAAATACAAACCGGCAATTTTAGCTTTACCCAACAAAACATTTCATTATTGTAATACCAACTATGCCTTATTGGCACTTATCATAGAACGTGTAACGCACATTCCATTTCCACAATACATGAAAGATAGCGTATTTAATGTGTTGGGCATGAAACACACATTTGTATTTAACATTGCCGATACTGCTAATTATGTTCCCTCATACCAAGCCAACAAAGCACCATTTAAATTAGAAAAACTAGATTGTATATACGGCGATAAGAATGTATATAGCACAGTTAGAGATATGTTGCTATGGGATAGAGCATTGTATGAAGGAACATTTGTACGCCCCCAAACTTTAAGTATGGCCTTTGAACCGCAAAGCCATGAAACCAGATCGAACCACAACTATGGATTAGGCTGGAGAATGCTGCTGGATGGCACCAATGGACCTATTATTTATCATAATGGTTGGTGGCATGGCAACAATACAGTTTTTACAAGATTAATTAATGATACTGCGACCCTAATTATATTAGGCAATAAATACAACAGAAATATTTACAGTGCCAGAAAATTAACTTCAGTATTCTCAGGAACCTCTGATACTTCAAGAGTAGAAGAATAATTGAAGGTTTTTGCAATTGACAGATATCAGAAAATATGTTACCTGCAATTAATTATGGGTAAAATACAATATTTTCGATACTGATTAAAATGAAACTGCGCTGCCTTTTTTTGCTATTAATTATTTTAAACATTGTTTCTGCATTTGCACAACAACGACCTTACTATACACAATACATTTTAAATAATTTTATTATCAATCCGGCTGTTGCAGGTATTGAAAATTACACAGATGTAAAATTGAGTGAACGTGTTCAATGGGCCGGCTTAACGGATGCACCTGTTACCACTTACTTTACCATACAGGGTCCATTACATAAACAAAACTATCCACAAACTACTGTAACCGGTTTTAGTACCCCGGGAGAAAATCCCTTAGGACAAGCTTATTGGCGAAATTATACCAGTGCACCGGCACATGCAGGGGTTGGTTTAACCATATTGAACGACAGAGCCGGTTCATTAAATAGATTTTCGGCAGCCGCCACCTATGCATACCACGTAGGTTTAAATGCTACTACGAATTTATCTGCAGGTGTTTCAGTTGGTGTTTCCCAACTTAGTTTAAACGCAGGCAATTTAAATTTTGCCGTTCCGGTAGATCCGGCAGTTGCAAATGCCAATACCATTAATCGCCTTAAACCTGACTTAAGTGCCGGCTTATGGTTATATAGTGCACATTATTTTCTGGGATTATCTGTGCAACAATTGCTGCCTGATGCTATTTATTTTTCAACACAACCCATAGGTGTAGTACCAGGCAAATTAGTACCTCATTTATTTTTTACAGGCGGTTACCAATTTCCGCTGTCGGATGATGTTTCTGCTCTTCCCTCCTTTCAGCTAAGATACATACAACCCTTACCGATTGGTATTGATATGAATGTGAAGGTGCAATATCGTGACCTATTATGGACTGGTTTTTCAATTAGATATAAAAATGGTTTTACCGGTATGCTTGGAGTTAATATAAACAGTTTGGTAAACGTTGGATATGCATATGATTACAGCACATCAATATTGGGTACCGTTAGTAGTGGTACACACGAAATACTAATTGGATTATTGCTCAATAATCGTTATGCAAGCCGATGCCCGCAACGTTTATGGTAAGGAATTAATTAAACAAATTATTCAAAAGAGTAGAATCATTCATTACTGGCGCAAAGGCATTTAATTTTGTTTCGGTATTAGGATAAAGATGCCCATAATATTCGCGAACAATATGCACTTCTCCATCTATACCCGGTATCTGTTTTTGTACTTCTAATATGTAACCATAAGGTTCAGTAGTTTGAGTTTGTTTATTTACTACTTTTTGAATAAAATACATTCGATACCCTGTTGTTGAATGATTATAATGAATAGCACTTACTTGTTTAATTTTAAACGAAGCCTGTGTTGCATCATTCTCATTAATGGCAGATGATAGCAGTTGTTTAACCGGAATGATTGAAAAGTTTTGAGAATCGTCAATGTTGTTTACTTCCTTATCATTCAATTCTATGCTTTTATCAATAATGGGATTGATGCTTTTATATTTTGACACTTTAGTTTGCTTAGTGCTAACCAATAGTTGTTTTTTTGGGGGGCGTATTCTAATTGACCTGTTTTCATTTAATTGCAATGGAATAACATCTAACTTTTTGTCAGCAGTAGCCCACGTTATATCATTCTTATTGCTGGGGTGTTGAACTGTATTTTTTTTATACCCTTCATTAAAAGGAATACAATAAATCATTGCCATTCCCAATAAAACATAAAAACCAGCCATTAAAATTTTGGTATTATGCAAAATTGAAACAGGTTTTGGCATTTTGCCAAACTGTACAATATGTTGAATTCTTAACAACAATGTTCCATTTTTTTGAATAGCAGGCATTGATAGCACAGGTGCTAATTGAGGGTTACTAAGCTTAGATAATTGCAACAATGCATCAGCATAAAACATGGGCGAATATTGCTGTTGCAAAACATATCTATCGCAAATAATTTCACGTGAAGTATTCATTTCACGCAAGAAATAATTAATGAACGGATTAAAGAACAAAATAGATTGAAGTATTCTGGCAATAAAGTTTATTAAATAATCATTACGGCGAATATGCGCCAATTCATGCACCAAAATAGCCTCAATTGCTGAAGTAGATAAATTTGTGATGCTTGCAACCGGCAACAAAATAATGGGTTTTATAAAACCAATTGTTACAGGACTTATCATTCCATCTATCAAGTAAACAATAACTTTTTTTCGAATATTTAAAATTTGTTTTTGCTTTTCAATAAAACTATGAATAGTTTCCGGCACTTGTTGATTGAAAATACTATATAGTGTTTTTTGGCGCTTTAAAACAAACGGCCATTTAATGATTTGAAGAAGAAGTCCGATAATATATATTAAACCAATTCCGTATATCAAATAGGATATAATATTTATATTGGTCCATGCAAGTTTTTGAGTAACAAAAATGTTACTCACTTCATTAAAGTAATCGATATAAAAATCATTTGTACCAAGATTGAAATAGAGAATTGCTGCAACAAAAAACAATCCGAGTAAACTTATAGCGGCAAATGAAAAGTTATAATGAAATGTATCTTTATGGGGTACCAATTGTTTAATCAGCAAAAACAAAAACCACAGAATGGCACCTATAAACAGATTCCAAATTATGGCATTGCCCAAGTGAATTAAAAATGATTGGTAGCCACTCATTTTATTCAGCATTTTTTAGTTCTCTCAATAAATGCTCAATAGCTTCAATTTCATTAGCACTAGGTTTTGTATTGCCTAAAGCCTGTATAACCAGAGCAGATGCAGAACCCTCAAACAAGCTATTAATCATTTTGCCCAGTAATTGCTGTTGGGTATTTTCTTTTGAAACATTGGCTCTATAAATGTGCGTTTTGCTTTGTTCATTTCTGCTTACCAAGCCTTTTTCATGCATAATTTGCATTAATTTCAGCGTGGTTGTGTATCCTGCATCTTTATGTAAGCATAACACTTCATGCACCTCTCTTACAGTTGCACTTCCCTTTTGCCACAACACTTGCAAAATTTCCAATTCACTTTCTGTAGGTTTTATTGATTTCATAGCATATTCATTAAAAATATGAAAATGTATTTTTTCTGTATAAACCGATCTATGACATTTTCGCCACTTGATACGATTTTATTCGTAAGCAAGTTACAATGGTTTTTGTAAATGAAATGATAAAAAGATTATTTAGTTTGCTGCTGTTGTTTCAGCTTTTCGCGTAACTGTTGTGTAGTAACACTACTGCCGTCGTGGCTCCATCCGGGTGGGCCAAACAAATAACCTAAAATATGTGCAATGCGTGGTGATTTTCGAATATCCTTAAATATTTTAATCCATTCGAAAAAGGCAACTTTAACGGGATTGTAAGTATTTACATTTTTGGTTAAACCAAAAGTGGGAGTAAAAACTTCCTCTTGAAAAGTACCAAACATTCTGTCCCAAATAATTAATGTACCGGCATGATTTTTATCTAAGTACAAAATATCACTTCCATGATGAACCCGATGGTGAGAAGGGGTATTAAAAATGTACTCAAACCAGCGGGGCATTTTTTCTAATGTTTGTGTATGTATCCAAAATTGGTAAAGTAAGCTAATGGATTGCATTAACAATATCATGGCAGGATGAAATCCTACCAACGGCATCCACGACCAAAAAATAAATGATCCGGTTAAATTCCCCGTCCATGTTTGCCTTAATGCTGCAGCTAAATTGTAATGTTCAGAAGAGTGATGCACTACATGACTTGCCCAAAACCAACGAATGGTATGCGAAAATCGGTGAAACCAATAATAACTGAAATCATCTGCAAAAAACAATAATACCCATGCCCACCAAGCAGTATAAGGAATTGTGAAAAAGCGATAAGTGTATAACCAAGAGAAGAATAATAAAATCATTCCTTTGGTAAAAATACCTGTTATTAAATTTCCCAAGCCCAATGCAATACTGGTAGCTGTATCTTTTACATTATATAAATCTTTTTGTATATGATAAGCATAAACAACCTCAATGATAATTAGTAAAATAAAGGCGGGTACAGCATGTAATAAAATATTGGGAAATTGCGGCATGACAATCAAAATATTATAACCCGAATTTACAAATTTTAAGGCAAAAGTGAAGCCGGCAAAATGTAAAATAACAGGCCATTCCATCAAAAATATGAATCTTCCATATTTTTTACCAATAAAAAAGGCTACCTCATTATTTAGTGAGATAGCCTTTGCTTTTAGTAAAGAAAGCTTATTTTAAGTAAACCTTATATTTTTCCTGTAAATCTTCAGAAAGTTCTTTTCCGTTTACAAAAATTTTACTATCCCGAATTTCAACTTTAGCATTATTATTCTCAATAATGCCATCCTTAAGCAAATCTTGTAAAAATTGATTGGTTGCCGGATCACCAATTGAAAAAGTACCATGCCCATTTAATTTTTGTGTAGAATCGCTTACAGAAATTTCAATGGTTTGGGCTTTCACAACACCCTCATCAGATTTGTGTATATGGGCTAAGGTTGGAGCAATAACCAATGAAACTATTGACATTAACTTAATTAAGATATTCATTGAAGGCCCGGATGTATCTTTAAATGGATCACCTACGGTATCACCTGTTACTGAAGCCTTATGTGGATCTGACTTTTTATAAAAGGTTTCTCCATTAATTTCAACTCCTTTTTCAAAAGATTTTTTGGCATTATCCCAAGCACCGCCGGCATTGTTTTGAAACATACCCATTAAAACGCCGCTAACTGTGGCTCCTGCTAAAAATCCGCCTAATGCTTCAGGACCTAAAATAAAGCCAATGAATAAAGGTGCAAGAATAGTAATAGCACCGGGTAACATCATTTTTTTAATAGAGGCAGTAGTTGAAATAGCTACACATTTATCATACTCGGGTTTTCCGGTGCCCTCCATAATACCTGGAATATGTTTAAATTGACGACGCACCTCTTCTACCATTGACATAGCAGCCTGCCCAACTGCACGAATAGCCAACGATGAGAATATGAATGGAATCATGCCTCCAACAAATAAGCTGGCCAACACTTTAGCTTTATATATATCAATACCACGCATAGCGTAACCATTATTATTGATTACACCTACATAAGCTGCAAACAACGCAAGGGCTGTTAGTGCAGCCGAAGCAATGGCAAATCCTTTACCGGTAGCTGCAGTGGTATTACCCACAGCATCCAGCACATCTGTTTTTTCACGAACATCGCCGGGTAATTCACTCATTTCGGCTATACCACCGGCATTATCAGCAATAGGGCCAAAAGCATCAATAGCTAATTGCATGGCTGTTGTAGCCATCATACCTGCCGCAGCAATGGCAACACCATATAAACCGGCGCAAGCGTAAGCACCCCAAATACCGCCTGCTAAAACCAATATGGGCAAAAATGTACTTTCCATACCAACTGCCAAACCACCAATAACATTGGTAGCATGGCCGGTTGAAGATTGCTTAATAATGCTCAATACAGGTTTTTTTCCCATTGCTGTATAATATTCAGTAATTATACTCATTAGTGTACCTACCAATAAGCCCACACCAATTGCGCCTAAAACACCCCAACGTGAAAATTCATGTCCTCTTAAAACCATGTTTTCAGGCAAAATATAAGCAACCAATGCAATACAAGCCAACGCAGTTAAAACGATACTTCCCCAGTTTCCAAGGTTTAAGGCTTTTTGAACGTTAGAAGTATTAATACCGGCATTTTCACTGATTCTTACAAAGAAAGTTCCGATAATGGAAAATAAAATACCAATGCCGGCAATCATCATAGGTAATAAAATAGGGCCGTATCCCCCAAAATTATCGTTTGAAATTGTTTCCTGACCCAATACCATAGTCGCCAATACCGTAGCTACATAAGAACCAAATAAATCTGCACCCATACCGGCCACATCGCCTACATTATCCCCTACGTTATCAGCAATAGTAGCTGGATTACGTGGGTCATCCTCCGGAATACCGGCTTCTACTTTACCAACTAAATCTGCTCCAACATCAGCTGCTTTAGTATAAATACCGCCACCCACTCTTGCAAACAAAGCAATGCTTTCAGCACCTAAAGAAAAACCTGTTAATACCTCAATTGTTTTAATCATTTCCTCGCTTGTAGAAGCAGTAGCTGGGGCAAATATTTGTTTTAAAATAATAAATAAAGCACCTAAACCCAGTACAGCCAATCCCGCAACCCCTAAGCCCATTACCGAACCACCGGTAAATGAAACTTTTAAAGCCTTGGCTAAACTACTGCGAGCTGCTTGAGCCGTACGCACATTGGCTTTAGTAGCAACACGCATACCAATAAAACCGGCTATGGCACTGCAAACAGCACCAATAATAAAAGCTATGGCAATACTCCAATGGCTATTGGCATTACTTTGTGCCATAAAAGCCAATAAAATAGCCACTAAAACAACAAAATAACCCAATACTTTCCACTCAGCTTTTAAAAAGGCCATGGCCCCTTCAGCAATATAGGTACTAATATCTTTCATTTTGCTGCTGCCGGCATCTTGCCTGGCTACCCATTTAAATTGTATCAGTGTATACAATAAACCAATAATACCCATGATAGGTACAGCGTAAAACAAATTGTTCATCATTAGTTTTGGTTCTAAGTTTTAAAAAAAATTAAAATGAAGTAAACAAAAATAGGGGGAAAAACAATAAAATATCTACAAACAAGTAACATTCATTTTTTAGTTTGGCATGAATTGCTTAAAAAATCTCCTCATTTCACTTTAACAGTAGTTATTTGCATAAAAGAATATGCTTATTCCTTAAAACTGAAAATGCCGAAAAACCTACATTTGCAACATAACAAATGCCATGATGAAAATAAAAAACAACATTTTAGAAACCATAGGAAACACCCCTATGATACGCCTTAACCGCGTTGCAAAAGATTTTCCTTGTACTGTTGTAGCTAAAGTAGATTACTTTAATCCGGGCAACTCTATTAAAGACCGCATGGCTTTAAAAATGGTGGAGGTTGCTGAACAAGAAGGGCGCTTAAAACCCGGTGGAACTATTATTGAAGGAACAAGTGGAAACACTGGAATGGGGCTTGCATTAGCTGCTTGCATAAAAGGCTATAAATGCATATTTGTAACTACCGATAAACAAAGTAAAGAAAAGGCTGATATTTTAAAAGCAGTTGGTGCCGAAGTTATTGTTTGCCCAACCAATGTAATGCCCGATGACCCCCGCAGTTACTATAGCGTTGCTAAACGTTTAAGCCAGGAAATACCCAACTCCTGTTACATGAATCAATATGATAATTTAGCCAATCGTCAGGCACATTATGAAAGTACCGGACCCGAAATTTGGGAACAAACAGATGGAAAAATTACGCATTTAGTATGTACTGCCGGCACAGGGGGCACTATTACCGGAACAGCTATGTTTTTAAAGGAAAAAAATCCGAACATACAAGTTTGGGCAATAGATGTTTATGGTTCATTGCTTACACATTATTATCAAACCGGTGAGGTTGATATGTCATATGTTCACCCTTATATCAGTGAAGGTTTTGGGGAAGATTTTGTTCCCAAAAATTATGATATGCGCTTTATTGATCACTTTGAACAAGTTACCGATAAAGACGGCGCAATTATGGCCAGGCGTTTAGCTAAAGAAGAAGGCCTATTTTGCGGGTATAGTGCGGGAAGTTGCTTTCAGGGTTTAATGCAATTAAAGCATAAATTAAAAAAAGACGATTTAGTGGTTTGCATTTTTCACGATCATGGCAGTCGTTATGTTGGAAAAATTTATAACGATCAATGGATGATGGAACGAGGATTTTTAGAAGTGAAAACCTGCAAAGACATTATTAATGCACGTGCACATAAAAAATTGATTAGCGTTACGCCAAACCAAACAGTTGCTGAAGCTGTAGCCTTAATGGAAAAGTACGATATTGAACATATTCCTGTAATGGAAAATAATAAAATTGTAGGTGCCATTAGTGAAGGCGGACTATTTATTAAAATGTTTTCAAACCCAGAAATTAAAACACAAGCTATTAGCCATGTTTTAGAGCCGGCCTTCCCTATTGTTGATATGGCTACACCGGTTGAAAAATTAGGTTCACTAATTAATAAAACCAACGGTGCCGTATTGGCGTGCGATGAAAAAGGCGATTACCACATTATTACAAAGTATGATGTACTACAAAGCCTGGGCCGTTAATCAAATAAATTGCTGTTTATGCTTTCGCCGCAACACGAAGTATTTTTGGAAGTAGCCAAACAAAAAAGTTTTTCAAAGGCTGCTGAACAAATGTTTATGTCGCAACCGGCTATCAGCAAAAACATTAAGCAACTTGAATTCCTTTATAAAACTAAATTATTTGACCGGCGGGGAATGTATATTGAACTTACCCCCGCCGGTAATTTATTGTATGAAAGATTAACCGAAGTAAAACGCATACAAGAACAAACTTTGTTTGATATAACGGCCTTATCAAATGCCATAGAAGCAGAAGGTAATTTAAAACTTGGGGCAAGTACAACCGTAGCTTTGTACATTCTACCCAAAGTTTTATCGGTATTTCATGAACAATATCCAAATATCAATATCAGTTTACTAAACCGAAATACAGAAATTGTTTTAGACGCACTGCTAAATAAAGAAATTAATTTAGGCATTATTGAAGAAAAAGGCCAATTGACCAATGTAAGCTATTTGCCTTTTATTAGCGATGAAGTAATTGCGGTATGCAGCAGCCAAAGCAAATGGGCAAAAAAGAAAATTTACCAAGTACAAGACTTATATCAAATACCATTAGCCATTCGTGAACGTGGCAGTGGTACATTAGCTGTACTTAAAAAGCAACTGGAAAAACATAAAATTCTATTCAATAATTTAAACATCAAAGTTCGATTAGGCGGCACGGAAGCACTTAAAAATTTTATTATTGCTTCGGATTGTTTAGGATTTTTACCTCGTCGTTCTGTTATTAAAGAGTTAAAATATGGTGAACTAAAACAAGTAAGTTTTGAAGGATTAAATATTGTTCGCAACTTCTATTTCATTCAACGAAAGGGCGAAATCAGTAATTTGAATAAACACTTCATAAAAACTGCACAAAGTGTTTATCACTAAAAGTTATAGTTTATAACAACTTTATACACAAATTAGTTATAATGCCTACTTAGTTTTACAGTGTGAAAACACTTAGTAAAACCATATCAGCAGCAGCACACCTAACCTGCCCAAACTGTGGCAAGCAATACAATATTCACACTATACAAACTTTTGCTACTTGCTGCAATGAGCCATTATTTACCGTTTACAATAGCAATGCATTACCTGCAATAAAAATTCATTCAAAAACACAAAGCCTTTGGCGTTATGCCAACATGTTACCGGTTTTTGATGAACAAAATATTGTAAGCTTAAATGAAGGATTTACCCCTATACATACCCTTAACAAAATAAGTAACCGTTATAAGGTTAATACAGTTTATTTAAAAGATGAAGGGGTAAATCCTACCGGCTCATTTAAAGCCAGAGGTTTAAGTGTTGCCATTTCAAAAGCAAAAGAACTGGGTATTGAGCAGTGTGTTATACCAACAGCAGGTAACGCAGGCGGTGCCTTAAGTGCATATTGTGCAAAAGCTAAGATAAAAGCTACCATAGTTATGCCGGAAAATAGTGCTTCTGTAATTAAAGAGGAAGTGCAACTTTATGGCGCAAAACTTCTTCAAATTCCCGGCTTTATTCAACAATGCGGTAAGCTTGCCGAAGAAATTGCACAAAAAACCGGCGCCTTCAATTTAAGTACCATGAAAGAACCTTATAGATTGGAAGGCAAAAAAACACTAGGCTACGAAATTGCGGAACAACTTAACTGGCAGTTACCCGATGTTATTATTTTTCCAACAGGCGGTGGAACCGGCTTAATTGGAATATGGAAAGCATTTCATGAATTAGAACAATTAAACTGGATAACATTCAATAAAAAACCAAGAATGGTAATTGTACAAACAAAAAATTGTAATCCCATGATACAGATTATTAAAAACGGACAAAAGCAAAACAATTTTCAGCCCCAACATTCAATAGCAAATGGATTAGTGGTACCCACACCATTTGCAGAAAAAAGTATGTTGCGAGTAATTATTGAAAGTAACGGTACTGGCATTGATGTTAATGAAGAAGAAATACAAAAAAGTATGCAAGAAATTGCAAAAACAGAAGGGCTTTTACTTTCGCCTGAAGGCGCTGCCGCTTTTGCAGGATTTAAAAAATTAACCGAAAAAAACTGGATTGAAGCACACGAAAATGTTTGTATTGTGAATACCGGCAGTTGGTATAAGTACCATTAATGAGTTAATGTCATTATTGCTTGCAGAAATTATGCTCACATAAGCAAATAATGTACATTTGAAATATGCACTTTTTTATTAACCATTCCAATCTACCATTACCAAATAAAAATTCACCTAAGAGAATTATTTCATTAGTACCCTCTCAAACAGAATTGCTATACACGTTGGGAATGGAAGACTATGTAGTTGGTATAACTAAATTTTGTGTTCACCCACCCGAATGGAAACATAGTAAAACTATTGTTGGCGGAACCAAACAACTACATATTGAAAAAATTAAAGCATTAAGCCCAGATCTTATTATTGCCAACAAAGAGGAAAACATACGTGAACAAATAGAAACCATTAGCCACATTGCACCGGTTTGGGTAACTGATGTTAATAATTTAAATGATGCTTTAAGCATGATTCACCAAATGGGTGAAATATGCTATAAAAATGAATTGGCGAATGAATTAGCAAAAAATATTCAAAACAATTTTTCATCATTAAAACCTTTACAAACACACAAAAAAGTAGCTTACATAATTTGGAAGCAGCCTTTAATGGTAGCCGCTTCCCAAACATTTATTCATGAAATGCTGTTGCTTTGTGGTTTTGTAAATGCTTTTCAAAACAAGCTACGTTATCCGGCCATAACCGAACAAGAATTAATAGCTTCAGCACCAGAATTCATTTTACTATCATCAGAACCCTACCCTTTTCAAGAAAAACACATGCACTATTTTCAACAATTGCTTCCCCATTCAACCATTATTTTAGTTGATGGGGAAATGTTTAGTTGGTATGGCAGCAGATTATTGCACAGTGTTGCATACTTCAAAACACTAATTGAAAATATTCAAAAAAACAGTCAATTAACGTTTAATAAAAACAAATACTAACGAATGTTTTTATGAACTATCAGTATCTTTGCAACCGAAATTGAAATTGCTGTTAAAAACAATAGCAATAAAATTATTCACCACAATAATTTACCATTTAACCACAACAAAAAATTCATCATGAAAAAGTATCAACCCGGAGTATTATTTGGCGAAGAACTAGCTGCATTGTATAAAGATGCAAAAGACAACAAATTTGCATTACCCGCTGTAAATTGCATTGGTACTAATTCAATAAATGCCGTTTTAGAAACTGCAGCCAAAGTTAATTCACCCGTTATCATACAATTTTCTAATAGTGGCGCTCAATTTATTGCAGGAAAAGGCATGCCGAATGACAATTATCAAGCCAATATTTCCGGTGCTATTTCCGGAGCATTACACATTCATAATGTGGCAAAATATTATGGGGTTCCCGTTGTACTACATACTGACCATGCAGCCAAAAAATGGTTACCTTGGGTAAGTGGGTTAATTGATGCAGGTGAACAATTCTACAAAGAAAAAAAACAACCGCTATTTAGTTCACATATGCTCGACCTTTCCGAAGAAGCATTAGATTATAATATTTCTACTTCAGTTGAATACTTAAAAAGAATTAAACCCTTGGGAATGAGCTTGGAAATTGAACTGGGAGTTACTGGCGGCGAAGAAGATGGCGTTGATAATTCGGATGTTGAAAACCATAAATTATATACACAACCCGAAGAAGTACAACAAGCATATGTTGCTTTAAGCAAAGTAAGTAACCTTTTTACGATAGCTGCTGCATTTGGCAATGTACATGGTGTATATAGCCCGGGTAATGTACATTTACGTCCTGAAATTTTACACAATAGCCAGATTTATATACAACAACATTTAAATACCGAGGAAAAGCCGGTAAACTTTGTATTCCATGGTGGAAGTGGTTCTCCCAAAGCACAAATTCATGAAGCCATTAGCTATGGGGTTATCAAAATGAATATTGATACTGATATGCAATGGGCTTTTTGGGAAGGTGTATTGAATAATTACAAAAAAAATGAAGGCTATTTGCAAAGCCAATTAGGCAACCCGGAAGGTCCTGAAATGCCCAACAAAAAACATTATGACCCCCGTGTTTGGTTAAGAAAAGGGGAAGAAAATTTCATTTTGCGTTTAACAGAAGCCTTCGAAGATTTAAATTGCATTAATAGGAACGCATAATTTTTATATATTTAACATTTAGCCACTCAAAATAATGAGTGGCTATTGTTTTTTGGAGTATTATCTGTTTATTTTGCAGTAGGTTAGGCAGTAAATAGGTGCTGTTTCGGTAAACAACCTTATTTTTGCTACCTTCAATAAACTGTTTATAGTATACTATACCCCTTGTTCTGCTTATTCAAATGGAATATGTATGTTTCATGGGTTAGTTACATTTTAACAAGTTGAAAAATGATGATAACCATGAAAAAAGAATTAGAAGAAAATATAGAACACAATTTAACCGGCGACGAGGAAACCCAAAAGGAAGAGGAAAGCCAGAAAAGAAGTTGGTTTAAGCGTGGAAAAAAAGGAATATTAACCTCCACAGCCGACAAAAAAGAAACCCCGGAAGGACTTTGGAGTAAATGCCCTAATTGTAATTATATATCAACTACTAAAGACTTAGAAGAAGAATTATTTGTTTGCCCAAAATGTAACTATCATCACCGCATAGGAAGTCAGGAATATTTTGATATTTTATTCGATAATAAAGAATATGAAACCCTGTTTGATGAAATTATCAGTAAAGATTTTTTACACTTTACCGATTTAAAAAATTATCAGCAACGATTAGACGAAATTCGTTCCAAAACCAATCTGAAAGACTCAATGCGCGTAGCCGTAGGCAATGTCAATGGAAAAAAAATAGTAATTGCCTGCATGGACTTTGAGTTTATTGGTGGCTCATTAGGCAGCGTTATGGGCGAAAAATTCAGCAGAGCCGTTGATTATTGCATCAAACATCGTTTACCCTACATGGTAATTTCAAAAAGTGGCGGCGCCCGAATGATGGAGAGTGCTTTTAGCCTTATGCAATTAGCCAAAACCAGTGGTAAACTGTCACAATTAAGTAATGCCAAACTTCCCTACATTTCCTTGCTCACCGATCCTACTTTTGGGGGTATTTCTGCCAGCTTTGGTATGTTAGGCGATTTAAATATTGCTGAACCCGGTGCATTAATTGGCTTTGCCGGACCCAGAGTAATTAAAGAAACCATTAAAAAAGATTTACCCGAAGGATTTCAAAAAAGCGAATTTTTGCTTGAGCATGGCTTCTTAGATTTTATTATTGACCGAAAAAAATTAAAAAACAAAATTTCTGATCTAATTACATTATTCAGTAATTAAATTAAACTTTTGGCTGGTTGTATTATTTCAAATAAAGCCAATGGTCAGGTAAAGTTTCACCCTTTGTGTTTGTATGGCTAAAGAAATGAACAACAGACAGGCTTATTTTAACTATGCTATTGAAGATAAATTAATAGCCGGCATTGTATTATTGGGTACGGAAGTAAAAAGCATTAGAGAAGGTAAAGTAAGTTTTAATGATGCCTTCTGTTTATTTGAAAAAGGTGAATTGTGGTTAAGGGGGTTGTACATTGCAGAATATAAATTAGGTACACACAATAATCACATTGCCGTACAAGACAGAAAACTACTTTTAAAAAAAAGGGAACTAAAAAAGTGGGAACAAAAACTGAAAGACAAAGGATATACTATAGTACCCTTACGTATTTTCTTTAATGAAAACAATTTAGTAAAAGTTGAAATTGGACTTGCTCGCGGTAAAAAACTTTACGACAAAAGAGAATCTATTAAACAAAAAGATGCCGAACGCGACATGAAACGGTATCTTAAACGATAACTTATTTCAACCATCAATCATATTTTCTCTTTGAAGTTGTTTCATGCCTATCCATTTGCTCTTTTAAACTTTCTTCAGCAGGGTTTTTATTCAATATAACAGCTATACCCCAAAAAACAAGTGCAATTAAAATAGAACCTAGTATTTCGTCCCATTTAAACCAATAGCCCCACACTGAATAAATTGAAGCATTAGAGGGCTTGGCAGTATTATAAATAATCTTTACCCTTTCCCCATTTTCCAACTTTAAAAGCGGATATGAAGCCTTTACGGAAAAACTATCCGAAGCAACATGAAAAGTTGCAAAAGGAATGAACCGATGAGCTGTATCTTTCAGTTGAATAGTACCATAAGTAATATCACTATCAAAATAATCAGGCTGCCGCGTAAACACTACGTAAAAAAAGGTTACGAATATATATAAAGTTATTACTATCTTATACAATTAAATATGGTTTTAAAGTGATAATGTGGCAATTTGAATGAATAACCAAAGAAACAGATTAATTACAACATTTTGATGAGTTTCATTCTTTTCAGAAAATTATTTCGTTGTTTATGATTAAAAGGTTTATTTTTTAAGAAAAGCGATAAACATTGCAACATTTTTCATTGATTCTTTCTAAACTGTATTTTAAAGCTTTTTTAAAATGGATTAAAAAATGGAATTCTCAAAAAATAGAAATTACAACGCATTTAAAAAAGGAAGTTTTATTTTTATGCTCGTAATAAATTTTGAAAATTATATTATTTTCGTGGGAATATGAAAAAAATTGAGTTAGAAATTGTCGCCCTTTCACATAGTATTACACAAACACACTCTTATGCAGTTGTATTAGGTGAAGTGAATGGTTTACGTAGATTACCTATTGTAATTGGAGGTTTTGAAGCTCAGGCCATAGCAGTTGCATTGGAACACATGAAGCCAAGCCGCCCATTAACCCACGATTTAATGAAAAACTTCATGAACGCCTTTAACATTGAATTACAAGAAGTAATTATTAACGATTTGCAAGAAGGCATTTTTTACTCAAATTTGGTGTGTTATTCCGAACATGATACTGTAGAAATTGACAGCAGAACCAGCGATGCATTAGCCTTAGCTGTTCGTTTTGGATGCCCCATTTACACTTATGAACATATTTTACAAAATGCCGGTATATTAATGGATGATAAACATTCCGGCGAATCCCAAAAAATGGAGGCTGTTGGTATGGAAGAACACCAAAAAGAAGGTGAGCTTGATTTGGCCAGCATGAGTTTAGAAGAATTGCAACGATTGTTACATGAAGTATTAGAACATGAAGATTATATAAAAGCAATTGCCATACGCGACGAAATTAACAGACGAAAATAATTTTCTACAATCATCAATATTCCTCATTTCAATTCAATGGTAGTTTTTCCCAATTGCAAAATTAATTTAGGCTTACATGTTACTAAAAAAAGGGAAGATGGATACCATGAAATTGCTTCAATCTTCTACCCCATTGCATGGCATGATGCTTTGGAAATAATACCCACAAAAAAAGAAAGCAGTAATATTCAATTTACTACCACCGGACTAACAATACCCGGTAATTTGAATGCCAACCTATGTGTAAAAGCATATGAATTGTTGAAAAAAGATTTTCCGCAAATACCTTCCATAAAAATGCATTTACACAAAGCCATTCCTATGGGGGCAGGTTTGGGTGGCGGCAGTTCAGATGCTGCAGCTGTATTACAGCTAATGAATAAATACTTTCAATTAAATATAACAAACCAACAACTACAAAAATATGCATTGATGCTGGGTAGTGATTGCCCTTTCTTTTTGCTGAACAAACCTGCATTGGCAACAGGTCGTGGCGAAATATTGCAACCCATAAAATTGTCATTGCAGCAGTATCAATTCGTTCTTCTTTTTCCTTCCATCCATATTAGCACTGCATGGGCATTTCAACAAATTACACCAACAATGCCAGAGGTGAATTTATTGGATATTGTTGAACAAGATATTTCGAAATGGAAAAATACCCTGGTAAACGACTTTGAAATTCCTGTATTCAAACAACATCCGGATTTAGCCCTTTTAAAAAATCAACTTTATGCCAATGGTGCTTTGTATGCAGCTATGAGCGGCAGCGGTAGTACATTATTTGGCATATTTGAAAAAGGGCAAGTTGCCAATGTTGAATTTCCGAAACATGTAACTGTAAAAATAATTTAGTCTAACAGGAAAATTTTATATTCAATTAAACCTGACTCGGAAAAATTAAAATGAAAAAAATATTAAGAACCATATATTCAATTTATGCACTAATCATTTTTATCATATTAATGCTAATTGCATTTCCATTTATTGCGTTTGTTGCACTATTTGGAATAAAAGGGGGCAATGCAGTATATGCCATTGCAAGAATATGGGGTAAAATTTGGTATAGCTTAATTGGCATAAAACACAAAATAATTTACGAATCAATTCCAAATAAAAAACAACAATACATTTTTGTTGCTAATCATACCTCATATTTAGATATTCCAACCATTATCCATTCCTTGCATCAACCATACAGAGTATTGGGAAAATATGAAATGGTAAAAATTCCGGTATTTGGTTACATTTACAAATGTGCAGTTATTTTGGTAAAAAGAAGTAGTGCAGAAGAAAGAGCAAAAAGTTATCAGGCTTTAAAAAAAACCATTGCAAACGGATTGTCAATTTTCATTTTTCCGGAAGGAACTTTTAACGAAACAGGGCAACCTTTAAAAGATTTTTATGATGGGGCCTTTAGAATTGCTATTGAAACCAACACTCCTATACAACCCATCATATTTTTGAAAACCGCACAACGAATGCCACCCGAGTATTTGTTGCAGCTAAGCCCCGGAACCACAGAAGCTGTTTTTTTAACACCTGTTATGGTTGATGCAAATGATAAAAGCCTAAGTGCTTCAACATTAAAACAACTGGTTTATCAAAAAATGGAAACTGCAATTCTTCAATACAACCAAAAATAGTATTTCAAATTACTAACTCAAGTAAATAATGTAACTTTAAAGTTTAGAATGGTTATTCCCATTTTGAATGGATTATTGCCTGTATAATGATTTATGAATTTAGTAGCATCCACATCGTACCCCACAATTACCTCTTCTACCAACCCGGTTTATTGCGATGTAATTATACCCATTCTATTACCGAATACTTACACATGGGAAGTACCACCGGCATTTCAGGCAGCTGTACAAAAAGGCATTCGGGTTGAAGTGGCATTACGCAATAAAAAATATGCAGGAATTGTAAAAAAAGTACATCAACAAAAACCTGAACTTTTCCAACCCAAACCCATACTTAGTGTTTTAGATGAATTACCCGTAATATATGAAACACAACTACAATTTTGGGAATGGTTATCGCAATATTATTTATGCAGTGAAGGCGAAGTAATGCAAGCTGCCCTGCCTGCACATTTAAAATTAAGCGGCGAAAGTATTCTTATTTGGAATGAAGGATTCATTGTAGATAGTGTACAATTATCGGATGATGAATTTTTATTGGCCGAAGCATTAGAAATAAGAAAAGAACTTCGTTTAACGGAAGTTCAACAAGTTTTATCTTCCAACCATATATATCCTGTTATCAAAAAATTAATTGATAAAAAAGCCTGTTTTATTTGGGAAAGCTTGCAGGATAAATATAAACCCAAAACAGAAACATTCATACAGTTACAAACGCCATATACCAACGAAAGTGAATTAGAAAAATTGTTAAACCAATGGAGTAAAGCACCCAAACAATTAGAATTACTTTTGGCCTATTTACATTTTGCAAAAACAAATGGCGAAGTAATACAAAGCGAATTACTAAAAAAATCCGGTGCCAGTGCAGCACAACTAAAAGCATTAATTGATAAAGGAGTGCTTGTGGCTAAAAAGAAAATAGTTAACAGAATAAAAGAACTACCCAAAAATATTCAAATCAACTTTAAACTATCCGACGCACAAAATGCAGCCTTGCATCAAATAAAAACAATATGGCAACAAAAGCAGGTTTGTTTATTACACGGTGTAACAGCCAGTGGTAAAACACAACTATATATTCAGTTAATAAAAGAAGCCATTGAAACAGGCAAACAGGTATTATACCTGCTACCCGAAATTGCTTTAACTGCACAAATTATACGAAGATTACAAGATTCCTTAGGTGGCTATGTTGCAGTGTACCACTCCAAATTTAATGCTAATGAGCGGGTTGAAATTTGGAATAAAGTGAAAGATGGCGAATCGGCAGTTATTATAGGCGCTCGTTCCTCAGTTTTATTACCATTTAAAAATTTAGGGTTAATAATAGTTGATGAGGAACAAGATAGTAGTTTTAAACAACAAGATCCTGCACCCCGCTACCATGCCAGAGACGCAGCTATTTATTTAGGAACATTAACAAATGCCAAAGTGTTATTAGGTAGCGCTACCCCATCGGTTGAAACCTATTATAATTGCCAAACAGAAAAATATGGCTTGGTAGAATTGTTGCAACGATTTGGTGATGCTGCCATGCCATCAATAGAAATAGTTGATATTAAAAAAAGCCCCGGTAAACAAAAAGGCAAAGTTGCAATAAGTGAAAAGTTAATGCAACAATTACAACAAACCATTCAACAAAAAAAACAAGCCATTTTATTTCAAAACAGAAGAGGATATTCACCCTACCTTATGTGCCAAACATGCGGGTGGATTCCTCAATGTAAACACTGTGCCGTTACCCTTACCTATCACAAAGCAAAAAACACATTAATTTGTCATTATTGTGGAACCTATTATCCTGTAATACAAACTTGCATGGCATGTGGCAGTCATCAATTCATTCAAAAAAATTTTGGAACGGAAAAGATTGAGGAACTGCTAATTGAAGCTTTACCCAACGCACAAATTGCCAGAATGGACTTGGATGCAGTGAGAGGAAAACATGACCACGACAAACTGATTCAACAATTTGAACAACATAAAATTGATGTGTTAGTTGGTACACAAATGGTAGTAAAAGGTTTAGATTTTGAAAATGTGCAATTAGTAGGAATTATAGATGCAGACAGTATTTTAAGCTTTACCGATTTTAGAGTAAATGAAAGAGCATTTCAATTAATGGAACAAGTTAGTGGCCGTTCTGGAAGAAAGGACGGAAAAGGCCTTGTGCTTATTCAAGTAAATAACACACAACACCCGGTACTGAATTTCATTAAAAACCATGATTTTAAAGCATTGTATGATTTTGAGTTAGAAAGCAGAAAGATTTATCATTACCCACCTTTTTCAAGACTCATTAAAATAATATTTAAACACAAAAACAGAAACATAGCCGAAGATGCTGCCATTAAATTTCAGCAACTATTATCTGCAAAATTTAAACCATACATTAACGGACCATCCATACCGGTTATTGAACGAATAAGAAACTTATATATATGGGAATTGCTGATTAAGCTGCCCAAAAACAATACTTTGGTTCAACAATGCAAACAAGCTATTATTATAAACATGAACAATTTAAAAGCACAACAACCCTTCAAAAGCATTCAAATTGTAATTGATGTGGATCCATATTAAATACAGAAAAATGACAAACCGAATATAAATTAAAAAACAATTAAGTTGCCTATACTTTAAACACACGCATTGTTTAAATTACAGCGGCACAATACTTTTACCAATCGAATTATTAAACAAAAAAATTTATACTATGTTAAAAGCTGTTTTCATTGATATTGATGGTACTTTACTAAAATCAGATCATACCGTTAGCGATGCAACAATTAAAACAATTCAACAATTAAAGGAAAAAAATATATTGGTTGTATTAGTATCGGCAAGACCTGTTCATGGAATAAGTAGAATTAGTAAAATTGTTGGTTTAGAAACCGCTCCAACAATAGGATTAAATGGCGGTTATATAGCACAAAATAATCAGGTTATATACAAATGTAACATACCAGCTTCAACAGTAATTGCCTTACACAACGCAGTTGAACAATATCCATTAACTACATTGTATTACCAAGATGAATTATGGTTTGCAGAAAAGGAAAGCCAATATAGTATTAATGAACAAAAAATTACAGATGTTCCGGTAACAATACAACCTATAGCAGAAATAGTACTTCAATGGGAAAGAGATAACACAGGGCCTAATAAGATTATGATGATTGGTGATGAATCAACCATTCAACAAGTAGAATCAACTATTCAACCACAATTTGCCAATCAATTGAATATGGCCAAATCAAAGCCTATTTATTTAGAAGCTATGCCATTGAATGTATCAAAAGCAAAAGCGGTAGAAAAAGTAATTCAACAATATCATATTAAACCTGAAGAGATAATTACCATAGGAGATAATTTTAATGATATAGAAATGATAGCTATGGCCGGTACAGGAATTGCAATGGGAAATGCACCCGATGCTGTTAAAGCTGTAGCTAAATATGTAACTGACACTAACAATAACGATGGTGTTGCTAAAGCAATTCAACACTTTTTACAACAATGGTTTTAATTTTTTTTGATTTAAACTTGTTACATGCTTACATTAACCCATAATATTTCATTGCTACATTATAACACTTTCGGTATTGCAGTTGAAGCAGATAATTTTGTAGTAATATCATCATTAGATGAACTTGCTGAATTATCCGAAATGTGTAAGCAATTTCATCCATGTTATGTTTTAGGTGGTGGAAGTAATATATTGTTAACCGGAAATGTTACAGGTCTTACTATATTTAACCAATTGAAAGGAATTGAAGTAATAAAAGAAGATAATGAAAATGTTTGGGTAAAAGCCTTTGCAGGGGAAAAGTGGAATGACTTGGTACAATATTGTTTGCAAAATAATTATGCCGGTATTGAAAATTTAAGTCTAATACCCGGAAGTGTTGGTGCAGCACCTATTCAAAACATTGGGGCCTATGGTGTTGAGTTAAAAGATGTGTTAGAAAATGTAGAAACATTTTTAATTCATGAAAATACCATCAAACACTTTTCGAATAAAGAGTGTGCTTTTGGATATAGAGATAGCGTTTTTAAAAACGCATATAAAAATAAAGCAATTGTTATTTCCATTACTTTAAAACTTAGCAAAATACCTAAACCTATTATAGGTTATGGAAGTTTACAAAATCAGTTACAACAAATGGGAATTGAAAAACCCACTATACAACAATTAGCTGAAGCTGTTAACATTATTCGCACCAGTAAATTACCCGATCCGGCAAAGATTGGCAATGCAGGAAGTTTTTTTAAAAATCCTACTATTTCAAAATTTCGATTACACGTATTAAGCGAACAATACAACGATATCCCGGGATTTGGATTAGATGATATGTACTTTAAAATTTCGGCAGCCTGGCTAATTGAAAAATGCGGGTGGAAAGGTGTACGTGAAGGCAATGTGGGCTGTAATCCGCTTCAACCGTTGGTTATAGTTAACTACGGTGGCGCTACAGGCAAAGAAGTTTATGAATTTTCAGAAAAAATTGTTCAATCCGTACAAAAAAAATTTGGAATTGTATTGGAACGTGAAGTTAATGTTTGGTAACGGTATCACATTTGTTTTAGCGAATTATCAAAACTGAACCCGTACGAGGCGGTGTTCCATTTTTTAAATTAATAACATAGTAATAAGTACCAATGGGAACCGGTCTTCCATTAATAGTACCATCCCATGGATTGTTGTAACCCACAGAATGAAATACCACTTGACCACCCCTGTCAAAAACATTTACTTCGGCTGTTGGGTAGGTATATAAATCTTTAATTTCCCAATAATCATTTATGCCATCGCCATTTGGGGAAAATGCATTGGGAATTGAAATTTTTTTATATACCCTTATGAATGTTTTACTAATAGCTTCTCCACACCCTTGCTGAGATACTACGTGTAAATAATAAGTAGTATCAAAAGTTGGATAAACAATTGGATTTAACACATTAGGATTCGAAATATTGTAATTGGGAAGCCAAAAAAACTGAACATCATCACCGCCAATTGTACCATTTAATTGAACCTGATCCCCTTCAAAAATTGTGAAGCTTTTACCGGCATTGGCTTTGGGTAAATGTAAAACATTCACCATTACACTGTCAGTTCTAATACAATTACCATTACTTACCGTTAAATGGTAAAGTGTACTATCTGTTGGGGTTGCAGTTGGTTCCGGTATCGTGTCAGATGTTAAGGAATTGGCAGGTTGCCACTGATATTTTTCTCCCCCACTACCACGCAATACCACACTACTCCCCTCACATATTGTTTGTGCAGAACCGGCATTCGCTAACGGTACTGCATTTACACTTACCCATAAAGAATCACGATTGGTACAACCAATATCAGATGTAGCATAAACATAATAATAACCGTCATTTTGCTGTGTAATATTAGGAATAGTAAACCCAGGTTGAGTAACCTGAAACGAAGCAGGACCATACCATTCAAACTGGTTGGCAGTGTTACTGGTGGCAGTTACCTGCAGGTTATCACCTATACAACCTGCATTATTTGTTTGAATTGTAATGGATGGCCTTGGTTCAACATGAATAGTGTATGCATTAGAAGCAACCCTACAAGCAGGTAATAATATGTTGTTTCCTTGCGCTACCACTAAACGATATTGATAATCACCGGCCGGTGTTGCTAACCTGCTATAATTAGCAGATGTGGCACCATTAATATCTTGCCAACCCCCATTAACATAGGTTTGCCATTGGTATTGTGTATTGGCAAAACCCGAAGAAATATTCCCGTTTAATATTATTGTATTCTTTACTGTATCACAAATATTAGTATTTGCAGTTTGCCCGTTATTTGAAACGGTAATCAATGGGCCACATGGCCGAAAAGTAATATCATCTAACGCCAGGTCGTTGCCGCAGCCCCCGGGGGCATTGTTACGCATACGAATTACAACATTGCTGGTATTTAATGGTGTGGAAAAATAAAAACCATATTGCCGCCAGGTAGGTGTTGCAGTTTTGGGAATATCACCGGTTGAATATTGTTGTAATACAGTACCGGTAGTAGTTTCAATACTGAAGGTAACATTAGCCAATATTGGATGACCACTACATGCCGAAGGTGTATTTAAATTCAAAAGCCATGCTGCAAATTCATAAGTAGTGCTGGCGCATAAACCTTTTACTGTATCAACATAAAAATCACTGGGTTCATATGATGCATTGATAAGCATCATATAGCCATTAACACTGTTGGGTGTATGATCTTTTGGTAATACAAACCAAGTATTATTAAAACAACCACCTGTTGAAGAAGCAATGGTATATGCACCATCTTGAGGACAATCTTTGGAAACATATGTATAATTCGTTACCCCATAAGGTAACGGTGGACCAATTCCACCGCCGCTTCCAAATGTAATATCAACAACAGGATCGCCTAAACTACCCGAACATAACTGTCCCTTAGCTATATTATTGTAAGCAAAAAATAATATAATTAAAAAAAAGGGGTATTTGTTCATGGTTGCTTATAAGGGTAATAGCCTATGTTTAGTTGAAGTCATCCTCATTTAATTCATCATCGTCATCAAAATTCATGGCATTTAGGTTCATCATGCTACCCATTAAGTCTTTGAACTCTATTTTACCGTCAAGCATTTTTTTGCTAATAAGTGAATAGCCGGCTAATCCATGCAAAACAAATTCCATTAATAAAGCATTTTCTTTTTCATTCGCATAATGAAAATATTTTTTTACTAATGCATACAAGCCATCCACTTTATATAAAGCAGCAATCTTATCACTGTCTTGCATATCAGTCATCAAATCAATGTGATTTCCAGCATCAAACCAGCGTATAATGGCTTTATAGGGATTATCTTCCGGCTTTTCTTCTACTGACTTTTTGCCTACCGGCTTTTTCTTTTTCAATGCTTCAGGGTTGGGAAAATATTGAACAAACTGAGCTCTAATAGCACGATCGATTAAGTGTAATGCTACTTGATATGGTCCTTCCTGCTCACCTTCATACACTAATTCAATTTTTCCGGTTATGGCAGGAATGGTACCCATTAAATCGCTTATCCAAACCTGTGTTTGTTTTTCTTTAAAAATAATAGCTCTTCGTTCTGCACTGCTAATGGCATTTTCAAATGCAGCAATGGTTAATCGGGCACTTACACCGCTTTTTTTATCAACATATTCATTGTTACGTGCTTCAAAAGCAATTTGTTCAATTAATCTTTTAATCAAATCGCTTACATTTACTTTTTCTGCTTGTTGCGGAAGTATAGTTGCCTCTTGCTCTGTTATGGTTAATGCCGTTTCTATATTTTTTGGATAATGCGTTAATATTTGGCTTTGAATTCTATCTTTTAATGGCGTAACAATACTACCCCGATTGGTATAATCTTCAGGGTTGGCCGTGAAAACAAATAATATATCCAACGGCATTCTTAGTTTAAAGCCTCTTATTTGAATATCCCCTTCTTCCAAAATATTGAATAATGAAACTTGTATCCGAGCTTGTAAATCGGGTATTTCATTAATTACAAATATGCCACGGTTACTTCGGGGAATAATGCCATAATGTATTACTCTTTCATCGGCAAAATTTAGGCGAAGATTGGCAGCTTTAATGGGGTCAATATCACCAATTAAATCAGCAACACTTACATCGGGAGTAGCTAACTTTTCTCCATAACGTTCAGAGCGATGCAGCCAAGTTATCGGCATTTCATCGCCATATTCAGCTAATTGATCTTTTGCATATTTACTAATAGGATGAAATGGATTATCGTTAATTTCACTTCCTGCAACTACAGGTATATACTCATCCAATAATTCAACCATCTGTCGTGCAATGCGTGTTTTAGCCTGACCGCGTAATCCTAAAAACAAGATATTGTGTCGGGAAAGTATGGCTCGCTCAGTATCGGGTATTACTGTATCTTCATAACCATATATGCCACTAAAGGGATTTTCTTTTGATTGAATTTTGGCAATTAAATTGTCACGAATTTCTTCTTTAACTGATTTGGACTTATAACCCGATTTTTTTAATGCTCCTAAAGTTGTAATTTTTGAATAATCTGTCATTGCTTTTAATTTTCTATTTCTTGCTATAAACTAATAAACGGTTTTGCTTTTGCCACTTTCAAAATCTTTAAAAATAAATGCACCCAATTTATCTAAACTGGCAAAAAATGCTTTACCTTGATTCATTTCAGTAAACTCTTGCACAAATTTCTGTAAATATGGGTCGGATGCTATCATAAATGTTGTAATGGGTATTTTTAGCTTTTTGCACTGTGCAGCGAGGTTAATGCAACGATTTAAAATTTTTCTATCAATACCAAAACTGTTTTTATAATATTTTTTCCCAATTTTTAAACAGGTTGGTTTGCCATCGGTAATCATGAAAATTTGTTTATTCGGATTTTTTCTTCTTCGCAAAATATCCATGGCTAATTCTAAGCCAGCTACGGTGTTTGTGTGATAAGGCCCCACTTGCAAATACGGCAAATCTTTTATTTCAACGGGCCATGCATCATTTCCAAACACCACAATATCTAAAGTGTCTTTAGGATATTTGGTTGTAATGAGTTCACTTAAAGCCATTGCAACTTTCTTGGCAGGGGTAATTCTATCTTCACCATATAAAATCATAGAATGTGAAATATCTATCATTAATACGGTGGATGTTTGGGTTTTAAAATCTGTTTCGCGTATTTGCAAATCATCTTCACGCATAGAAAAACTTTCTATACCATGATTAATTTGGGCATTGCGAATACTTTGGGTAAAATCAATTTGTTCCAACATATCGCCAAACTGAAAAGGACGTGTTTCAGGATTTATTTCATCGCCCTGACCCGGTTTGAAGGTAGTATGATTGCCGGATTTTGTTTTTTTAAGCTTACCAAAAATTTCCTCAAGACTTTTTTTACGAATGGTTTGTTCACTTTTAGCAGTTAAATCAAAATTTCCGGTAACAACATTTTCTTGCAGATATCCATTCTTTTTTAAATCTTCAATAAAATCGCCCATTCCATATTCAGGATTGGTTAATTGGTATTGCTTATCTAACTCATTCATCCATTGTAAAGCTTCAGCAACATCGCCACTTGTATAAGTAAGCAACTGGGTAAAAATGTTTAGCAGTTGTTCAAATAAAGATTGCTGATTATCGGCCGGATTAAATTTTATGAAACGATGTCCTAACATAATACGAAAACTACGAAAAAAATTGTTATTGAATAATTAATTAAATTGATGGTTGCATCAATTCATTCAATATTATAACAATCATAACCCAATATGGTTAAAAAAAGAAAACCGGAGAGTTACTCCGGTTTTCCAGTATTTAATTGAATTACTTGGCTTTTGATTTAAGTTGAATACTTTTTCCGGAATCCATACCGGGAATTTTTCCATTTTCAATTACCGGTACTTTTGGATAGTACATTTCTTTAAGTTGTTCTAATGCTTTTAAATAACTTTCAGCTGTTTGTTTATCATCAGCCATATTTTCAGCATTAGTGCCGGAAAGACCATTATAAAAGCGAATTTGTTGTTCCAAATCTTTTTTAACGGAAGCACTTACTTTGGCCGCTAAGGTTGTATCACCCGCTCTATAACATGCATCTAAGAATTGTAATGATACTCTATCATGATAATTGGCTCGACTTACCATTCCATAAGGGAAGTTTTCCTGTAACATTCCTTTATCTGCTTTTTCCAATACTTCACGGGCTTCCGCTTTTCTTCCTTTATCTGCTAAATCGCTAGCCAATTCTGCATACGCCTGACGAATGCTTAATAAGTGTCTTCGATTTTCCTCATCAAAATATACATTTTTAACATCGGCATTTCCAAATGAAAACTTATGTAGCAAATTATTCACCATGGTGTCGGTATTAATATATTGATTTTCTACAGGCACTAATCTATAAGTTAAACCATCTTTACGCAAATATTTCTGAAAGCCCAAGTCGCTAAAATAGCCGGTAAAGTAAATTGGGCGTTTCCATTTATTTGCAGCAATAATGTTTAACATGGCAATGTCGTTCTTCATTAATGTACCGCGAGGAATTTCAAAACGAAGTTCCGGAACAATGGTATCAGTTGGATTAACGGTACCATTTCTACGAACCAAAGCAGTATCAACAGGAACCGATACTTTACGAACCGGGAAGGTATTAATAACATCACCGCCACCGCGGTCAACCATTTTATCAGGATCATCGCTACCGGCATAATTCTTCATTAAATCGTATAAATCATAGTAACGATCTTCCGGAATATTGGGTTTGGGTTGATAAACAATGTAATCACGTTTGCGGCCTTCTATTTGAGCTGCACTGTAAATTACATCAATAGGATCGCTTTGGTTTACTTTGTAACGTAACTCATTAATGTACCAATCAATACCTAACAAACTATAGTTAATTACACGGATATCCGGACGAATACCTTCAACTTCCTGCGCATACCAAAGCGGATATGTATCATTATCACCAAACGTAAATAGTATGGCGTTAGGAGCACAACTTTCTAAATAATCTTTTGCCAAATCGCGTGCAAGTGTTTTACGACTTCTATCATGATCATCCCATTCCTGTTGAGCCATTACCGCAGGAACTGCTACTAAACATAACAGTGTTGCTAAAATTGCTGCACTGGTTTGGGGTAACTTTTTACTGAACCATTCAATAACTTTCATTACACCTAACCCAATCCATACTGCAAAGGCATAAAAACTACCTACATAAGCATAATCACGTTCACGTGGTTGATTGCCCGCCTGATTCAAATAAATAATAATGGCAATACCGGTAAAGAAGAATAACAAGAAGTTGGCAAGTGCATCATCACCCCTTCTTTTAAAATGATAAAATACACCAATTAGTCCCAGTATAAATGGCAATGCAAATAAAGTGTTATGTCCCTTACTGTTTTTGATACTGTCGGGCAATAAACTTTGATTACCATATAACAAACTATCAATAAAATTAATGCCTGTAATCCAGTTACCATCGCGAACATTGCCTATAAACACTCCTTGAACGTCATCTTGCTTTCCAATAAAGTTCCAGGCAAAGTATCGGAAATACATGAAATAAAATTGATATTGGATTAAAAATCGAAAATTATCGAATTGATTGGGTGTTCTATCATATTGTACCTGGCCGTTTTTATCACGATATTTTTGAATGCCCAAGAAAGATGCATAATAATCAGCATGGTATTGATCATTGCTGGCATCCCATACACGGGGGAACACCATTTTATCTTCAGGCATGTAAACATAATGGCCTTCACGTCCTATTGAAATATATTTATCTTTTCCTTTTTGATATCTTTCTGCTCCTTCTTTATAGTCCACAGGATTAGCCGTAAATTTTTGACCATACAATAAAGGGAAATCACCGTATTGATCACGTCCTAAGTAGCCAACCAAACTCATTGGATTATCTACATTATACATGTCGATAGAAGGATTGGCATTACTGCGGATCATGGTAGTTAAATAAGTGCTATAGCCAACCAATACAAAAGTGAAGCACCACAAGGCTAAACGTAAATAGGGCCATTTTTTCTTGTTAGCATAACGTAAGCCAATCCAAATTAATACAGCTAAAACAATGAAAAAGAATGTAAAGCCGCTGAAGAAAGGCAAGCCTAAGTTGTTTACAAAAATTCTGTCAAAAACACCGGCATATTTAATAGAGTATTGAATTACCACAATTTGTACAATGCCGGTAAGCACACAACCAATAACGAAAAATATATATATGCCGCCATAGTAATCTTTCCGGTCTTTGTAAACTTTTTCAATTAAATATAAAATACCGATTACTATTAATGTGCCCACTATCATCAAAGCAGGAACCGTATTATCCATAGGAATATTGTCAGTTGCTTCGGAAGATGCACCTGCTAAAGCACCAATGAAAGCCAAGATACCGCCAATAATTACAATACGTAAAAACCAGGTGCGAATTGCCTTATAATTAAATTGTTCTCTTCTGCGGAAATAATAAACCATTACTACTGCGGGTATATTCAATAAACACAGAAGGTGAATGCCGATTGACAAACCAATTAAGAAGAAAATTAATACCAACCAGCGGTCTGCCCCGGGTTCATCAGCTACATTGTCCCATTTTAAAATTGCCCAAAATACAATGGCACTGAAAAAAGAACTCATAGCATATACCTCACCCTCAACTGCGCTATACCAGAAGGAATCAGTGAAAGTATAGGCTAATGCACCTACCACACCGGCTCCCATAATGGTCCATGCCTGAGTTGGTGTGATGGTATCATTCACGCCCACTTTTGCAATTCTGCGAGCAAAATGGGTAATAGTCCAGAATAAGAATAAAATGGTGAAACCACTGGCTAAAGCACTCATAACATTAACAGCTTTTGCGGCTGTTAAAGGATTGTTTCCAAACAAAATAATAAATAAACGACCCAGCATTACAAATAAAGGTGCACCGGGCGGGTGTGGAATTTGCAATTTGAAACTACTGCTAACAAACTCGCCGCAATCCCAAAAACTGCCATTTGCTTCTGTTGTTAATATATATACCGTGCAGGCAATTATTGCCACGGCCCAACCTACCAGATTATTGGTTTTCTTAAAATTCATGGGTTTTATTTTTTTTAGAGCGGAGCAAACATAACTTTTTAATAGGAAAATTTAAAATGCTTTATTGATAACATACAATATTCAATAAAATTTTACTGGAACATATATCAATAAAAGTATCTTGAAGTTTAACAAAAGACAGCCTATTGGCTTGGCTTAATTGATTGCATTGAGAAAACATGATATTATTTAATAACATTAAAACTGTACAAAATGGTGGTAATAAAAAGCAAAGAAAGACCAATCATAAAAACAATATCAGCTATATTTTCATAAAATTGGCTGCGCTGATTGTTGGTTCTTATGGAAATAAACGACAAAATACAACTGCCCATAAATAAAATAATAGCTAAGGTTGTTACTTCATCAATAAAGGTTTTTTCAGCTATTTTCATAACTTTTAAAGAAGCCAAAAGAATAAAACAAATTCCTAACAAATTGGAAGAAGCATTTAATATATGAGGTGACTTTTCTCTGTTGCTCACAAACTTTTAATTTGAATGTAGCAAAATAAAGCATAACCTATTTAATAAAAAGTTATTATTTCAGTCAGGTAAGTCCTAAGGCATTAAAAGCACCTAAATAATTTTAAATTCCGGCTACGTATCTTTGCCCCCATGAAGAACATGACAAAGCAGCGCTCGGTAGCACTTCACACCTTAGGGTGTAAATTAAATTTTTCGGAAACCTCTACCCTAACCCGTTTGTTAGAGCAAGAGGGTTTTGAGAAAAAAGCATTTGATGATGTAGCAGATGTTTATGTAATTAATACCTGCTCGGTTACTGACAATGCTGATAAAGAATGCAGGCAAATTGTTAGAAGAATTCAGCGCAATGCCCCCGACAGTTTTATTGTAATTACAGGCTGTTATGCGCAATTAAAGCCCAATGAAATTGCGGCTATTCCAGGGGTTGACCTGGTTTTAGGTGCCGCTGAAAAATTTAATATCGTACAACATTTACAACAACTAACAAAAACAACCGGCAATGCCACAATTTGCAGTTGTGATATTGATGATGTTACAGGTTTTAACAGTGCCTTTTCCATTAATGATAGAACCCGTACTTTTTTAAAAGTACAGGATGGCTGCGACTATAACTGTTCATTTTGCACAATTCCCATGGCACGTGGTATTAGCAGAAGTGATACTATTACTTCAGTTTTGGCCAATGCGGAAACAATTGCCCAAAATGGCATTAAAGAAATTGTACTAACAGGTGTGAACTTGGGCGATTTTGGAAAAGGGCCTGATGGTAAGAAAAGAAAAGAAAACTTTTTTCAACTTATTCAAGCTTTAGATGAAATTCAAGGTATAGAACGCTTTAGAATATCTTCTATTGAACCCAATTTATTGACCAATGAAATTATTCAGTTTGTAGCTTCCAGCAATAAGTTTATGCCGCATTTTCATATTCCGCTACAAAGCGGCAGTAATGCTATTTTGGGGTTAATGCGCAGAAGATATCAACGAGAATTATACCAAGAAAAAGTTGCAACCATTAAGGCGCAAATTCCACACTGCGCTATTGGTGTTGATGTAATTGTTGGTTTTCCGGGAGAAACTGACACACATTTTAAAGAAACCCACGATTTTTTACACCAATTAGATATTAGTTATTTACATGTTTTTACCTATTCCGAAAGACCAAATACTTTAGCGGTAAACTTGCCCGGTGCCATTCCCATTTCCATAAGAAATGAACGCAACAAGATTCTTCGCAACTTATCTTTTAAAAAATTGCAATACTTTACTGCACAACATACCGGCACTACACGTAAAGTATTATTTGAAGATGCCAATAAAAATGGCATGATGGAAGGTTATACCGACAATTATATTCGCATTCAAACCCCTTACAGAAAAGAATGGGCGAATAACATTATTGATTGGACAATATAAAACCCTATACTTTGTAAAGTATAGGGTTTATCATTAATCAAAGTGATTTAATTATTAAGCCAATTCAACCACCATTGCACTTGCACCACCGCCACCATTACAAATGCCGGCAACACCAATTTTGCCTTTATGTTGTTTTAAAACGTTAATTAAGGTAACAATAATTCTGGCACCACTACAACCTAAAGGATGCCCTAAAGACACAGCCCCCCCATGAACATTTACTTTAGCAGCATCTAATCCCATTTTTTGAATATTCACAAGTGATACAACTGAAAAAGCTTCATTAATTTCAACAAAATCTACTTCATTCATGGTAATACCTGCTTTTTGCAAAGCTTTGGGAACCGCCAAGCTGGGGGTGGTTGTAAACCATTCAGGTGCTTGTTCGGCATCTGCATATGACCGAATGATGGCTAATGGTTTTATGCCTAAAGCTTCTGCTTTCTCTTTACTCATTAATACAACAGCTGCAGCCCCATCATTCATAGTTGAGGCATTGGCAGCAGTAACGGTACCGTCTTTCTGAAAAGCGGGTTTTAAAGAAGGAATTTTATCGAACTTAACGTTAAATGGTTCTTCATCTTTATCAATCATAACGGAATCACCATTGCGTTGAGGTATGGATATTGGTATAATTTCCTCTTTAAACCATCCTTCTTTAATTGCTTTTTGACTGCGTTCATAACTTTCAATGGCATAGCTATCCTGTGCTTCACGAGAAATGTTGCACTCTTTGGCACATAATTCGGCAGCATTACCCATTGCATAATTGTGATAAACATCTACCAACCCATCTTTTGCTAATCCATCAACTAATGTGCTATCGCCATATTTGTTACCCCAACGCATATTGGGTACATAAAATGGAACATTGCTCATACTTTCCATACCACCGGCAACAACCACATCAGCATCACCCAACAATATATCCTGTACACCATGCGCTATTGCCTTCATACCACTGGCACAAACTTTATTTACGGTAGTACATACTACATTGGCAGGTAACCCAGCAAAAATAGCAGCTTGTCTTGCAGGTGCCTGTCCTACATTGGCCTGCAACACATTACCCATGTAAACATTTTGTACCTGATTTACATCTATACCTGCTTTTTCTATTGCGCCTTTAATAGCAGCAGCACCTAATTGTGTAGCTGTAAGTGATTTTAAACTACCACCAAAACTTCCAATCGGCGTTCTTACGGCCGAAACTATGTAAACAACTCTTTTATCCATATAGCAATTTTTGGCAAAGATACATTTTACTAACAAGCGTTAGCAATTTTATCTAAATGGTTGGCAAATTATTCGTTAAATAATTCGGGTTGCTGCTGGTCTGACGACTGTGCTGTTTCCCAATGCATTTGAATGGCTTTAGCATAATCCATTAGTTTGGCACCAACAGTTTTCCATCCTGTTACTTCAACCATGTTTGAAATTTTAAATTTGGCTTTCCTTACCATCGCACCTTTTCCTGTTTCTACAACTAAAACGGGTTCATTAGCAGTTGTAATCGCTTCAATAAAATTGTCTTCTCCTTCTTTAATGCACATGAACTTGGTTTGCAAAGTGGAAGTTTCAATTTTAAAGCGTTTTACCGTAAACTGATTTTTTGCTGCATCTTTGTAAACTACCGTAATAATTTTTTCAGGATCAAACTTTTCTATTAAGATTATTTTTTCTGCTTCAAAACGCTGGTTTAGCTCTGTTGTGGTAATTTCATAATTACCATCTTTATACACAATTAAAATATTTTCATTTTCAAAACTACCCAAGTATGTTCCTTTTTCCTCAGTATTTAAACGCCCAAATTGAGGATCGTACCATAGTTTTCTTCCTTCCAAAGTGCTTTTACCTGCTTCTTTAAACTTAATGGTGCGAACCGGATATTTGGTAACGATATTACCTTGACTTGCTCTTCCTTTAATTTCAATAGTTTCAAAAAAGAAATCAAATTCTTTGTTACGAGCGCTACAATTGGGGCTCAGTATTACTTTAACTGACTCAGCTTCACCATTGGCATTGGCTGAGAAATATAGTACTTTACTTTTATCACTACCTTTTGTTAAGTCATATTCTTTATCACGTGTAACACCGGTTACATTAAACCTTTTGGCATAGGAAATTCCTGATTCACCATCTACATAAATCATGTTATACGTGGTGCGCTCATCATTTTTTATAAATACCGCAGCATGAATGATGTCTTTGCCAACAAAGCTTTTTTCACCCACCCTTATAACTTTCATGATACCCCTTCGCGTAAAAACAATAATATCATCTAAATCTGAGCAATCAAATAAATATTCATCTTTTTTCAATGAAGTGCCAATAAATCCTTCAGCACGGTTCACATACAATTTAGTATTGGCAATGGCCACCTGCTGAACTTTAATTACATCGAAAGCTTTAATTTCTGTTTTACGTTCTCTTCCTTTACCATATTTTTTCAATAAGCTTTCAAAATAATGAATGGTAAATTCGGTTAAATGATCTAAATCATATTGAACCTGATTAATTTCTTCTTCTATGGATTTAATTTGACGAATTAAGTCATCAATATCCAGTTTATAAATGCGCCTTACCGGTTTTTCGGTAAGTTTTATAACATCTTCTCGCGTAATACCTCTTTTTAAATTTTTCAAGAAGGGTTTAAAAGCTGCTTCAATGGCCTGTAAAACATCATCCCAAGTGGGATATTTTTTTTCCAGTTCTTGATAAATTTTTTGTTCGAAAAATATTTTTTCGAGTGAAGTGTAATGCCATTTATCATTTAACTCAGCCAGCTTTATTTGCAATTCTTGTTGCAAAAGATTTTGTGTGTTATTTACTGCAATCTTCAGTAATTCAGTAACGCTGGTAAAAACAGGTTTTTGATTAATAATAACGCAGGCATTGGGTGAAATACTTACTTCACAATCGGTAAATGCATACAATGCATCAATAGTAATATCCGATGAAATGCCGGGTGCTAAATCAACTTGAATTTCTACATTCTTGCCGGTAAATTCAGTAAGTTTTTTAATTTTTATTTTACCTTGATCGTTGGCTTTAGTAATGCTTTCACACAATTGAGAAACTGTTACACCATAAGGAACATCGCGAATAATGAGCGATTTTTTATCAAGTTCTTCTATTTTGCAACGTACCCTTATTTTACCACCTCGTTTTCCATCATTGTAGTTGGAAACATCCATCATACCACCGGTTTGGAAATCGGGATACAACTCAAATTTTTTACCTTTTAAATATTTGATGGAAGCCTCGCAAATTTCACAAAAATTATGGGGCAATATTTTGGTTGAAAGCCCTACGGCAATTCCATCGGCACCTTGCGCCAATAAAAGCGGAAATTTCATGGGCAAGGTAACGGGCTCCTGTTTACGTCCATCATAGCTTAATTGCCAATTGGTGGTTTTCGGATTAAAAGCAATTTCTTGTGCCAGTTTACTTAAACGAGCTTCAATGTAACGGGGGGCCGCTGCTGCATCACCTGTACGAACATCGCCCCAGTTTCCCTGTGTATCAATCAATAAATCTTTCTGCCCCATGTTTACCAATGCATCACCAATTGATGCGTCGCCATGCGGATGGTATTGCATAGATTGACCAATAATGTTCGCTACTTTATTAAAGCGACCATCATCCATTTCTTTCATGGCATGCAATATGCGGCGTTGTACCGGTTTTAAACCGTCTTCAACAGCGGGTACAGCTCTTTCTAAAATTACATACGAGGCATACTCCAAAAACCAATTCTTGTATTGACCCTGAATGCCACTTTCGTTTTGATATATTGAATTTTCTAAATTATCATTTTCCATAACTTCAATTCCCGGCTTACTTTTTAATAATTAAAACAAAATAATTTATTCCTTGCTTAGGTTAACTACTCGGCCGATACCTGTTCTATTGCAGCAGTATTATTCAACATAACCTCCATGTCTTTCCAGCCTTTTGCCCAATCACCCTTAAAAGCCACTATGCCTGCTTTTTCCATTTCACGCATTCGCCAAACCATAAATACATCACTTATTTTTAATTTTGATTTGTTGGCTACTTGTTGCAACATTTTGGGTAGCTTTTGAGGATCGTTTTGAATGAATGCCTTAATTTCTTTATCAAAAAAGCCGGCATCCTTACTTACAATTTTTTTTCCTCCTTCCAAAACTCTAACTAATCCGTTTTCTAATCCTATTCTTTTCCATTCATCAGGGTCCACTTCAAATTCACTTAAAGTAATAGGTCGTGCTAACTTTTTAGCTTTCAAAAACTCTTTAGGTTGTATTTCATACAAGTATGCAGGATAGAATATACCGCCTTTTTCATTAATAAAAGGTAGGTTATTCATATACAACACAAATACCTGGCCCTGAAAAGCACCCAGTTGCGACATTAACCAGTAATAACCGCATACATCGTGTGCGTTTTGCCCCATCCAAATCCAAACCTGGAGATTACTGTCTTCTTTTAATTTATTACACAAATTGTGTACCGTTAACTTGTCATCAAGTATGTCCAATTGCCCTGTGTAAGGTGAATTTTCCAGCACTTCCTGCCACCAATTTCTTCTTGACTGATAACCGTACGTTTCATAAATATCAATAACGGGTCCAACAGCATAATCATCTTTTATCTCAACAACATCACCCAAAAGCGATTCATCAAGCTCCATAGCTTTTTTTAGAACTTCTGCATCGGCAGCATTAAAAACAATATGCGTCATGCTTAAAATTTTTTAAACGGTTTCTTCAATTAAATCCAGTTCAACTCTTAAATTTTCAATAATAAATTCTTGGCGCTGTGGTGTGTTTTTACCCATATAGTATTCTAACAATTGCTGTATATGATCACCTTGTTCCAGCAATACGGGTTGCAAGCGTATATCAGCACCAATAAATTTACCAAACTCTTCAGGCGAAATTTCGCCCAGACCTTTAAAACGGGTTATTTCAGGTTTATTACCCAGTTTTGCCACTGCAGCTTGTTTTTCTGCTTCATCGTAACAATAAATGGTTTCTTGTTTATTCCTTACACGAAATAAAGGGGTTTCTAAAATGAATACATGGTTTTGCTTTACCAGTTCGGGGAAAAATTGCAGGAAGAAAGTCATTAGCAACAAACGTATATGCATTCCATCTACATCCGCATCAGTAGCTATTACAATATTCTTGTAACGCAATCCATCCATACCTTCTTCAATATTTAATGCATGTTGCAACAAATTAAATTCTTCGTTTTCGTACACAATTTTTTTAGTGAGTCCATAGCTGTTTAAAGGTTTTCCCCTAAGGCTAAACACTGCCTGTGTATCAACATGACGCGATTTTGTAATGGATCCACTGGCACTATCTCCCTCAGTAATGAACAAAGTAGTTTGGTTCATAAGTTCAATGTATTCCTGACGGTTTTTTACCGGCGGCTCATCATTGAAATGAATTCGGCAATCGCGTAATTTTTTATTGTGTAAGTTGGCTTTTTTGGCACGCTCATTGGCAATTTTTTTAATACCTGCCAATTCTTTTCGCTCTCTTTCACTTTGTTCAATTCGCTTTTTTAGGGCATCGGCAACAGAGGCATTTCTGTGTAGAAAATTATCTAATTCTTTAGCCAAAAATTCTTCAATAAACTTTTTTACGGATGGTCCGCCTTCATACATGTGTTGCGAACCTAATTTGGTTTTTGTTTGGCTTTCAAATACAGGTTCCTGCACACGAATTGAAATGGCTGCCACAATGCTGGTACGTATATCAGATGCTTCATAATCTTTCTTAAAAAAATCACGAGCTACTTTTACAAACGCTTCTCTAAAACCTTGTTGATGCGTACCGCCCTGTGTGGTATATTGTCCATTTACAAATGAATATAAATCCTCACCATAATCGTTATTGTGCGATAGGGCTACTTCAATATCCTCACCCTTTAAATGTATAATGGGATACCGTAATTCATCGGTGTTGGTTTTATGTTGTAATAAATCCAACAAACCATTTTTACTTACAAATTTTTTATTGTTGAATTGAATAACCAATCCGGCATTTAAATAGCAGTAATTCAGTAATTGATTCTCAATGAAGTCAATTCTGAAATGATAATTTTTGAATATTTGTTCATCGGGGGTAAACGATACCAAAGTACCATTAGGCTCAGTTGTTTTTTCTTCTTTTGTTTCTTTAATTAGTTTACCGCGTTCAAACTCAGCCATTTTCGTTTTCCCATCGCGATAAGCAGCCACCATAAAATGACTACTTAATGCGTTTACAGCTTTGGTACCTACACCATTTAAACCAACGCTCTTCTGAAAGGCTTTGCTGTCATATTTTGCACCTGTATTGATTTTGCTTACTACATCAACCAGTTTTCCTAAAGGAATACCACGACCAAAATCGCGAACATGAATGGATTTTCCATCTAACTGAATTTGGATACTTTTTCCAAAGCCCATTGCATATTCATCAATACAGTTGTCAATCACCTCTTTCAATAACACATAAATACCATCATCAGGGGCAGTACCATCACCCAACTTACCAATATACATACCCGGGCGAAGCCTGATATGGTCTTTCCAGTCGAGGCTTTTAATATCATCTTCCGTATATTTTCCAAATTGTTCTGCTGCCATAGGTTTTCAATTTTAATCATTAAATGTAGCATATATGCACAAAAGCCAAAATAAAGGTGAACATTGTGCGGTAGCGAAAAAAAATATCAACATTATTGAATAATGCGAAACTTTTGTGTGCCGCAAATCTAAGCCTGCAAAGCACTTTACAAAGCAAGTTTTTACTTTTTAAAGGAATTGTGGATAAAATTTGGTTAGAAATATCTGTTTTTTGCAGGTTTAATACTGTAAGTTTGCTTTATCACACCACATTTTCATATTGAAACCAATTTGCAGGCCATTGCTGCAGTTGCCTGCAAAAAAGAAGCAGAAAATGAGGCATTTATACCATTTCTCAAAAATTTTCCTTCAGAACAAGTTGATGCCGCCGTACAAAATTTAAACGAGGCTATTACACCTTATATTGATTGCAGGCATTGTGGCAATTGCTGTAAAAGTTTGTTAATTAATGTTACCGATGCTGAAGCAGCGGCTGTTGCGAAACACCTAAACATTCCTCGTTCGCAATTTAATGAAAGCTATATAGAAGAAGGAATTTCATCTACTTTATTAATCAACGCCATACCCTGCCCTTTTTTAAAGAATTTAAGCTGTAGTATTTATGAGCATCGCTTCCAGGGTTGCAAAGAATTTCCGGCATTGCATATTCCGGAATTTAACAAGCGTACATTTACTACCTTTATGCATTACAGCCGATGCCCTATTATTTTTAATGTAGTAGAGCATTTAAAAATTGTTTTAAAGTTTGTAAATGAATCTTAACCCATGCAAACACCTATTTCAGGAATAGATGTATTGTTAGATAACCCACCCTTTTGGCACAATCAGAACATTGCTTTAATTACAAACCATGCAGCCAAAAACAAGGATGGATTGCCCGGCAGGCAGGCGTTATTGCAACATCAATTTAATATTCAACTATTGTTTTCACCTGAACATGGCTTGCAAGTTAATGGTGCAGATGGGGCATTTATAGCGGATGGTATTGACCCATTAACACAATTACCTGTTATTAGTTTATATGGCAAAAAATTACAACCCTCAGCTGATGATTTAAAGGGGATTGACTATTTGTTATTTGACATTCCGGATGTTGGTGCCAGATTTTATACCTACTTATGGACTTTAAGTTATGCACTGGAAGCCAGTGCTGCCTATCAAATTCCTTTGATTGTTGCAGACCGCCCCAATCCTATTTCAGGCAATATCAGTTTATCGGAAGGCCCAATGCTAGATAGCAGTTGCGCCTCATTTATTGGGCGATGGCCAATGCCCATTAGACATAGCTGTACTTTAGGTGAATTGGCCAATTATTTTAATCAAAAAATGAAATTGAATGCACCTTTATCTGTAATTAAAATAGCCAATTATCATAGAAATAGTTTTCAAAATGAATGGGGATTACCTTTTATTCCTACTTCCCCTGCCATTCAACATTTTGAATCAGCACTTTGTTATGGTGGGTTGGCATTTTTAGAAGCCACCAATATTTCAGAAGGTCGCAGCACACCTTATGCTTTTACAATTGCCGGAGCACCATGGATGGATGCTTTAGCAATTTCTAAAACATTTAATCAATTATCGCCTAATTATGTTGGCACCAATACTATTGAATTTATACCAACTCAAGGAAAATTTGCTAACCAACTATGCCACGGCGTGCAGCTGAAAATTATAGATAAAGAAAAATACCAATCTGTATTTACCGGGTTGCTGCTGATAAAAATTATTAAAGATTTACATCCAATACATTTTGCTTGGGAAAATTATGTTACTAATGTAAATCCGTCAGGAGTTAAGCATTTGGATAAGCTGCTCGGCATTAAAAATGCAGAAAGCTTATTTGATTTGCCATTAACCAAGTTTTTAACTGCAATAGCCGGCTTATTAAATGTTGAAAATACCTGGCAGCATACAATAAAACCCTATTTGCTTTACTAATTATGAATCTTTAGTCCTAACAAATCGGTTATTACCACGCTGGCAATGGTACAACCAAAAATAGCGGGCATATAACTAATGGTTCCTATAATTGATTTTTTGGGCTTTGCGTTTTCAGTTACTAAGATACTACCGGGCATTGTTACTTCGGGACTAAAAACAACTTTAATGCCTTTACGAATGTTTACTTTTCTTAATTTTTTTCGAACATACTTGGCTAAGTTGCATTCATAAGTTTCGGAAATATCGCATGCTTGTACCAGTAATGGATTGATTTTTCCACCTGCCCCCATGGAACTAACAATCTTAATTTTATTTTCAACGCAATGTTGCAGTAGAAATACTTTGGGAGTAAGGGTATCAATACAATCAATTACGTAATCAAATTTTTCAGGTTGAATGTATGTTCGTATCCATTGTTTATCGGCAAATAATTGTAAATATTCAACTTGCAAATTGGGATTAATATCTAATAAACGCTTATGCCATAGTTCTGCTTTAGGCTGTTGCAGGGTTGAATGCAAAGCAATTAATTGACGGTTAATATTACTGGCATCTACTTTATCATTATCAACAATGGTTATATTACCAACACCGGCTCTTACTAGCATTTCCGCACAAATTCCACCCACGCCACCTAAACCCAATAACAAAACTTTTTTTGATTGCAAAGCATTAATGGCTTCTTCTTGCAATAACAAATTCGTTCTACTCATCCAATAAGGCAACATATACTCAAAATTTTAAAGTAATTTTCGTTTGCAAAAATGAATGAAAAATGCATTTATCAAAACTGATTTTGTTCACTTGCTTTTTATTTTATCTAGATATTGCTACCGGACAACAAATTAAAATAATAGCTGAAAGCAATGAAAACACCTCTATTAGAGCTTTAAGTTGTGCAGGAAAAAATGTTGTATGGGCTACAGGCAGTAACGGCCAAATTGCCAAAACATTGGATGGCGGCCGGCATTGGGAATGGATAACTGTTAAAGATTTTGCCAATCGTGACTTTAGATCGATATATGCCATCAATGCAAATGAAGCTATCATTGCAGCAGTTGGCGAGCCTGCTGTTATTTTAAAAACCAATGATGGCGGAAAAGAATGGAAGATTGTTTGGCAGAATAATACACCCGGAATGTTTTTAGATGCCTTGTTTTTTACCAATGCTAAGCACGGGTGGGTAGTTGGCGATCCTATTCATAATCAACAACCCTTTTTAGCTTTTACCAACAATGGAGGTAACAACTGGCAAATAAAAACTGACAATATACCCATATTATTGAAAGGAGAAGCTTTTTTTGCTGCCAGTAACAGCAACCTTTTTGTATGGAAAGATCAGTTTGAGCCTTGGATGATAACCGGTGGTACAGCATCTGTATTATATACACCTGTAAAAGCATACCCACTACCATTGCTGCAAGGAAACGCCACTGAGGGCGCTAATTCAATGGATTGTTATAAGCACACATGTATAGTAGTAGGTGGTAATTTTATGCACGATACCATTGCTAAAGGCAACGCTGTGGTTATTGAAACAAAACCACACATTCAATTAATAGTTCCTAAACAATTGCCAAACGGTTATCGTTCTTGCGTAAAACACATAAAAAATAATACATGGATTTGTTGCGGCACTTCAGGTGTTGATATAAGTAACGACAATGGCATGCATTGGAAAAAAATTAGTTCAGCTTCTTTTCATACTATTGCTGTTTCCCAAAACAATAACATTTTTTTAGCCGGGAATAAAGGTCGTATTGCCCAACTAAATCTTAAATAATAAATCTGTGAATTGCGGGAAGCATTATTTTTTGAAAGCAAAATAAACGGCACCCAATACTAATCCAAAACTAACCACATAATTCCAACGCAATGGTTCTTTTAAATATAACACTGCGAAAAAAGAAAAAATTATTAGCGTTATTACTTCTTGAATAATTTTTAACTGAAAACCATTCCACCCCTCTAAAAACCCAATTCTATTGGCCGGAACTGTTAAACAATATTCAAAGAAAGCAATTGACCAACTAATTACAATGGTCTTCCATAAAGGCACGCCCGTTGCTTTTAAATGCCAGTACCAGGCAAACGTCATAAAAATGTTAGAAACAATGAGTAGTCCTATTGTCTTCATTTTAAAGAATTATTTGTAAAAAACTTTAGTAAATCAATATAATGATGCATCAAAATGATAATGCAATTTAATAGTTCTGCCATAATTGGCATGCTATCATTGACAAATTGCCATAAAAAACAAAAAAAGCATGAATATTGTTGTAACTTGTGAGATGAATTTAAATTGTGAAATTGAAAAATCAGCCTCATGAACAAATTTCAAGTAATTGTGCAATTTACTTTAGATGATGAGATTTTGACTTTATTACCTTCACATCGTACATATATTAATTATTTGATGAATAAAGGTATTATTGAAAGTTATGCCGTTAGTATGGAAAGTCAAACCGTTTGGATTACCATGAATGCCGATACTAAAGAAGAAGTAATAAAGTACATTAATAAAATGCCACTAAATAAGTTTTGGCAATATAGTATTGAAAGCTTGTTATTATACGACAGTACACAGTACCGTTTACCCGCTTTACAACTAAATTAAAAAAATTTTTTTGGTAGATATTTTTCAGCACCTATTTTTGCACTCCCAAACAACAACAATGAAGGGAGTTTAGCTCAGCTGGTTTAGAGCATCTGCCTTACAAGCAGAGGGTCGGCGGTTCGATCCCGTCAACTCCCACCAAACGAAACAGTTTCTGTTTCGTTTTTTTTGTTCATAACGTATCTAACATAAACACATTTTACTTTTTCTGCCAAAGTCTAAACCGAACAGCATCATTTCAATAAAAGAATAGATGCTATTCACAAAAAAATTCAAACAGAATAAATTGCATTCATTAAGCAAATAAACATTGGGTATACTAACTAGTGTTTGAAAGAATATATACCAGCCAATTAAGGAGTCATAAAATGTAATGAAGTTCTTATAGTTACTTGTTTTATTTACGAATAGCTTTTTCCCACAAAATTGGTTGGCGTCCTAATATATAATTGATCATTCCGGCCAGCATAGCAATATTCATAAAACAATAATAAAAGGGAATGTACAGCCATTTTAAAGCAACATGTTTCCACTCAGCAATCCAACCAATAAATGCCAAAATGTAAAATATAATTTGCAGGATAGAGATCCATTTAAAAAAACTGAGATGAGCAAATTGCCAAAAATAAAAAGCAGTAATGAACAAAATTGGCAATAATAAAGGAATAAGTAACCAACGCAAAACTTTATGACTAATGTATTGAAAAGCAATAGCCGGATATTTAAAAGGGTTACACAAATGCAGGGTACGTAATAAAGTTTGAATACTGCCTGCCGCAATTCTTTTTTTGCGTTTAAATTCATCCCTTATAGAAGCTGATGGTTTTTCAGCAGCTATGGCATTCGGTTCGTAAGCAATAATATATCCATTCTCAATTAATTGCATGGCAATAGCAAAATCTTCTGTAATGGTATTTTCATGCAATTCCGGAAATAAACCGGAACGAATAGCAAATAATTCACCCGGCATACCAATTACAGTATTAAATCTGGCTTCCATTTTTTTTATAAAGGACTCATATTTCCAATAAACCCCCTCGCCTAACATAGCATCTTCTATGTTGGTTAAAATAATTTTCTTTTCGCCCGAAACTGCTGCTATACTTGAATTTGAAAAGTGTGGAATTAATTGCAACAAACAATTGGTATTTAATAGTGAGTTTGCATCGGTAAACACTAATACATCGGCTTTAGCTTGATTCAATGCAGCTTTCATTGCTTCAATTTTACCCAAACGTTTGGGGTAATGCAATAATTCTACTTCATTATATGAAGCAACAATAGTTTCAGTCCCATCTGTTGAACCGTCTGTTACAACTATGATGGATAATTGAGCGGGATATATTAAATTTAAAGAATTCTCAATTTTTTCGCGAATACATTCAGCTTCATTATAAGCAGGTATAATTAAAGCTACAGAAGGATAATTTGTAGATAGAATTGTATTAGGTTTGAACGTTTTTTTTCTGAAGAACCTTACAATACATAAAAGTATTATTGGATACAATATGTACGTATACAACAACAGTAAAAAAGCTATCCAAAAAAGCCATTCCATCATATTCGTGCAAAAAGGGTGCTAAATATACTAATATGATGGTAATGGCCAAATGTTAATATACCCTTGTTACATTTTGAAAATCTTTTGTTATACGACAATGCATGGTGCCTACGGTATCTATTTTAGGCATATTGGTCATTAATTTAGGGTTATTTTGCATGTGTACGGTAAAATCGCAAATGTAATATTGCGGCTCTTCATAATAGGCTACGCTTTTTACCGTAAAAATTACTTTATTACTGTCGCGTTGTTGCGTTTTTTGTAAGAAATTTTGCATAGCGTTGGTTAAACTTTGTTGTACTTGTTCAGGGGTTTGATTTTTAATGGTATTACATGCAACCATAAAAAACAGAAATCCACCAATAATCAATTGATTAAACTTTTTCATACATTTCATTTTAAATATGTTTTATTTTGGTGAGGTAAACTGTCTTTACTTAAAATACCCAAAAATTGCAAACTATGATAAACACCATTTGTAGTGTTTGATTTAACGGTAATGGATTTTCGAAAATTTCCCGGGAACCCTTCAGAAGTGTATTTGGCTTGTAAAATACCAATTTCACCTGGCATAATTCCATGCTTGGGATAATTGGCTACCGTACATCCGCAAGATGGCTTAACTTCTGCTATAAACAATGGTGTTTCACCGGTATTTTTAAACATAAAGTTTAGCAATACGGTATCACCGTAAAAAACATTTCCTATGGTTTTAACGGAATCTATCCATTGTATTTGTGTATAATGAATGCTATCGAGTTGTGCCAATACAGCAGGCGGTATACCCAAATTATTTTCATATACATTTTTTGAAGGCTTTTGTTTACAACTAAAATACCCCCAACAAAAAACTACGGAAATAAATAAAGCAGTTTTGTTCATTCTTACTTTTTGCATGGTTAACTATTAATACCTTCACTATTTAAAGGTTATCGTTCTGTGACTACCATTATTTTGGTAAACATTTACCGATTGAACCCAACCACCCACACTAATAAAACGTGCTGACTGCGACAAAAATGATGCACCATAATTGCATTCGATTTTTTGTTTATGACCGTTTTTAAAATAAACCATAGCATACACATCATTTGGTAATAGGGGTATATTTTGAAAGGAATGATTGGCAGCAAACAACAACAATTGTCCTCGGTTTTGTGAAGCTGCCACTAAATATTTATTCTCGGCATTCCTAAGTTTTACCAACGCTTTGCCATTGCCGGGTATAAATATTCCACTTTGTAACATATTCATAGCATTGAAGTTACCATTACCATTTCCTTTTAAAAGCAGACCATTCAATGCATCATAACGCCCCGTTCCTACCTCAGTTCCATAATCGTTTGTGTTAAAAAACACGTCTAAATTGCCATCGCCATCAAAATCATCAACTATCATTCCATTTAGTGCAGACAGTTGCGCCTGCATAGGTAAGGGAACACAACTAAAACCACCTTTCCCATTATTCATTAAAACAACGGACTGCATATAATTAGCTGTTAATCGTAAAGCGTTTTTACGCTCTTCAGGATTTAAAATTTGATCCATAGTTGCAGTAGCATATGATTTATAGTTTTTAAATCGCATTTTCATAATAATCATTTGCTTAATGGCATCATCGCGAGTTAAAGCCGGATATTCTAACATTTTACCTGTACTATCGGGCAAATACAATGAAACAAAGGCATCATAACTACCATTATTATCAAAGTCGCCTGCAGTAACATGCATAGGATATTGTTGTGTGGCTTTATAGTATGAGTTTAATCCTAAATTTGAAACAATGTAATCTGTATATCCATCATTATTAAAGTCGCCGGGAACAATACTATTCCACCAGCCCAAATTGTTTTGCACCCCGGTTTGTGTTGTAACATTTTTAAACGTACCATTTTTATTTTCAAAAAAAGTAATGGGCATCCATTCACCGGCTAACACAATATCAGGTTTGCCATCGTTATTATAATCAGTAATGATGGCATCACTTACCATACCAATATTATTCAAATCTGGTGCAACTGTTTTTGTTACATCTCTAAAATACACTTTACCATTGCTACTTTCATTGTGTAGTATGATGCTGCTTACTGGCTTTGGATAATGCCAAGGATCAACACGGCCTGCAATGAATAAATCTAACTTCCCATCACCATCATAATCAAATGCGCGAACACATGATTTACTGGTGAAGTTTTGAGGCAATGCTAAACTATCTAATGTAAAATTACCTTTACCATCATTCATGTACAATCTATCTTGATAGGCAGAGGTATTGGGTGTATTTTCATATCCGCCACTGGCAATATATAAATCCAAATCACCGTCACCATCTGCATCAAACAATAACAAGCCCATATCTTCTGCAACTTTATTTGCTGCAGCAGCATCACTTAATAAGTTTTTTTGAATAAACTGACCATTCTTTTGTTGGAACAATATGGTTTCACTGTATTTGTAAGCGCCACCAACAACAATATCATCTAACCCATTGCCATCAATATCACCAACTGCCATTGCCGGGCCATATTCGGAATACTTGTGAGGCAAAAGTTTTTGAATATTGAAATCTATAAAATCATGTTCCTGATGCATATAATTTAAATGTACTGAGTCCGTAATATTCTTAAACAAAGCATTTTGGGCAATGTATGGATGACCATATGTTACCGGTACTGTAGCATTTTTTTCATCTACTACCAATTGTTGATTAATGGCTGGTTTCAGAATAGTTTGTTGAAAATGATTAGGCCAAATAATTTTTAAGGAATCAATATTATTTAAGTTTCCCAAACCAAAATGTGCCCTGGTTTGAACTGAAGATAAGTAACCGCGATAAGGAGCATTTTCCCATATTTGTTGTTCACCATTGTTGTAATAAATGGTAGCTGAAGCACCAACCCCGTTTACATTATTTTTACCCCCTTTAAAAACAACATCTAAAAAATGTGAGTTTAAAGAATCAGTTTCGCGAATATTATTTTTATAAACTAATGCTTTTTGGTTGATGTTATTGATAACCACATCTAAATCGCCATCATTATCTAAATCAACATAAACTGCTCCATTTGAGAAAGTAGGCATTTGAAAGCCCCATTTATCGGTTACATTTTCAAATTTAGTTTCCCCAATATTTTTGAAAGCATAGTTATGAATTTTTACTACGGGAATTTGTGCCAATAAATCTTTTTTTGAAGCAAGTAAATAGGCCTCTGTTCTATAGGCAATAAAATCATGGTCAGTAACATCTTTAGGAAAGCCGTTGGTAATAATGATATCACGCTTACCATCATTGTCAAAATCGGCCAATAAAGGCGTCCAACTCCAATCCGTTTCAGCCATACCGGCATAATAGGCCACATCACTAAAAATAGGGTCACCAATTGAATCATTGGTTGCAACTCGGTATCCTTGATTCAGTTGCAATACATTTCTAACATACTGATAATTGTAGCCATATTTATCACTATTTTGATAACGCTGGTAATTATTGGCATTCATCATCATTTTTTTTCTGTAATTATCCTGAGGGTTCATATCAAGTGTAACCACATCCGGCAACCCATCATTGTTCATATCAGCTACATCGCACCCCATAGCATTCGCTGCAGTGTGTTTAAAATAGTGGGAAAGCTGATTTGTGAAAGTGCCGTTATGATTGTTAATCCACAACAAATCGTTCGTAACAAAATCATTACTAACATAAATATCTTTCCATCCATCATTATTAAAATCGGCAATTGCAACCGAGTGGCCATAGCCTTCTGTTTGAATACCTGCTTGTTTTGAAACATCGGTAAAAAACGGATGATGTAAGCTATCATTCCAATCGTTTCTGTATAATTTTCCAGTACTTGGATTCTCACCATTTTTTAAAATAACATGAAATCCATCAGGGTATTTGTCTTTGTTTATTTCATTGTTCACAATGTAAACATCTAAATCACCGTCATTATCATAATCAAAAAAAGCCGCTTGTGTAGAATGGGCTGTATCGTCTAGCCCATATTCCTTTGCCATTTCCTTAAAATGCGGAACTCCATTTTTATCTGCTCCTTGATTAATATATAAAAGGTTACGTCTTTTCTCGGGATCTTTCATTAAAGTTGCACATACGTAAATGTCCAACCAACCATCATTATTAATGTCTACAACTGCAACACCTCTACACCATCTTCCATTTCCTGTTACACCTGCTTCATTGGTAATATCTTTAAAAGAAAAATTGCCTTTATTTAAGTAAAGTTTGTTTGATACCAAATTGCCGGTAAAATACAAATCCGGCAACCCGTCATTATTAAAATCACCTACGCCAACGCCCCCTCCGTTATATACATTTTCCAGATCAACAGAGTTAATAGAATCGTTTTCAACAATAGTATTTGAAAAGTCTATACCTGTTTGTTTAACATCCATTTGTACAAACAAGGTATGAGTTTTTTTACAGGCATATTGACCCACAAGCACAATAATGGATAATAAATAGAAAAGTTTTCTCATAAAAAGTTTTGGTTAACTAATATTAATAAGGGACCCTTAATATACGGCAAACAGAGCATTTTTATACTTTTGAAGCTTATTAAAAAGCACATAAAAAAACCTATTGCCATAAACTTTATTACAGCAATAGGTTACATATTGATTGAAAGGTTAAATAATCGAATTTTAAATACTAATATCCGGGATTTTGTTTTAAATGAATTTTACCATCAGCATTTAAAATATCTATTTGAGTTTGAGGAATTGGGAATAATTCTGATTTTCCGGCAACAAATTGAGCACCAACCGGCAATAAAGTTGCCTTGGCAATTTTATCGGTATTAAAATAATTGTTAATTACATTTTTAGCGATTCCCCATCGAACCAAGTCAAAAAAGCGATGGCCTTCCATTGAAAGCTCTAAATAGCGTTCCATTTGTATAGCTTGCAAAGCGGCTGCCTGGTTAGCAAATGAAGGATACAATCCAACCTTATAATTATCAGCCGGAGTTGTTTGTGGAGCATAAGTTGAACTGGTGGCATCGTAACTAGCGTTTTTATAAACCCATCCGGTAGGATCGGCTGCACGTGCACGTACTTGATTTACATAATTTAAGGCAGTGCCTAAGTTGCCTAGTTGCGCCTCGCATTCAGCGGCTAACAACAATACATCTGAAAACCTGATTAAGTTAACATTATTGGCAACCAATTCTGTAGCACCCCAATAATTTTCAGTACTTGTATAAACTCCTATTTGACTTTGAGCATAAACATTCTTTTTAGGACTAAAAACTCCATCAGCAGCCACATTCCTAATCCATGCTGCGCCCGGATGTGGCCCCCAATCAAGATAAGGGATACCTGGACGACCAATGGCCCAATCTATTCTAGGATCTAATGTACCTGTATATAAATTGGTTGAATCGCTAACATTAGGCCCATTGAAATAAGTATTCAACAATGGCAAACCCGTTACAGGGTCAGTTTTATAGGCATTTGCTAGTGATTGAGAAGGATTAAAGAACCCACAACAAGCACCGGGCCCACCACCATAAGGGAAATTTAAAATATCACCATAATTACCATTGGGTGCACCGGCGCTGGTAGCTGAACCATCATTAACAGCCATTTGTACTGCAAATACTGATTCGGCACTGTTTCTGGTGGCTGGATTAAAATTGCTATAGTATTTTACTAAAGCATATTTTACACCTCCTGCAGTAACACCATTTTGAATTAAATCATCGTATAAAGGTTTTGCTTGTGCATATTTTCCTTCAAACATATATACTTTGGCTAAAAATGCTTCAGCAGCATATTTATTGGCTCTACCAATTTGAGGTTGTACAGCCGGCAAATTTTGCATGGCATATTGGAAGTCGGCTTCAATTTGAGGCCAAATATTTACATAATTGCCGGAAGCATCAACATTATTTACAGAGTTTCTGCTGGTAGTATCTGTAACAGTTTCGTCAATGTAAGGTACGTTGCCAAACACTTTTTTCAATTCAAAATGATAGTGTCCACGCAAAAACCTGGCTTCAGCAGTGAACTCGGTTGCATCGGCAGCTGAAATGCCGGTGGCTATTTTTAATACTCTTAAAACCTCATTAGCTCTTTGAACACCATCATAGCAAGCAGCCCATTTTTGGGCAGGATAACTATTGGTTGAATTAGCCGTAAAAGTTTCCAGAGATAAAATATCCCCTTGATCTGAAGGATCAGAACCTTTATAGGCATCATCGGCACATACACTACCATATACCCAGTTACTGGCCGCTGATCCCCAACCAGTATTATTACCACCTTCCCCATCTAATAGAGAGTATGCACCTATTAAAAGCCCTTGCACACCTGACTGATTGGCCAAAATATTTTGGTTCAATGTTCCAATAGGTTGTTTATTCAAAAAACTTTGTTTACAAGCCACGAATATTACAACCAACATGATTGTAGTGGGTATTATATATTTATAATGAAACTTCTTCATATTCATATTTTTAAATGATTATAAATCACAACTAGAATGTTACATTTACTCCAATATTGAAGTTCTTCTGATTTGCAGGATAGTTACCAAAGTCAATACCAAAATTACTGTTGTTTGAAAGATCAGAGCCTTGCAATTCAGGATCTAATCCGGTGTATTTGGTAATGGTAAATAAGTTAGCAGCCTGCAAATAGAAATGTAATTTTTGAATACCAATACGCTCTAATCGTGCTGAAGGAACTGTATATCCAATCATGAAATTCTTACATCTTAAATAAGAACCTTTTTCCATATAAAAAGAGTTAAATACTGTTGTATTACTGAAATTAGCTGATTGTTCTATTCTTGGAATTTTAGCATTTAAATTAGTGGGTGACCAAGAGTTCTGTAACAATCCTTTGCTAACATTCCCTTTAAATACTTGATAGAAATCTGTCCAATATTTAACATAGTTAATAACATCATTGCCTGCAGAGCCATAAAAGAACATAGACAAATCAAAGTTCTTATACGTTGCATTGATAGTAAAGCCATAAGTGAATTTTGGGTTAGGATTTCCAAAAAACACTCTATCATCAGGTGTTATTTGGCCATCGCCGTTAGCATCTAAATATTTGAATCTGCCGGGTGCAGCTCCATCTTGAGTAGCAGACTTCGCTACATCGTTCGCATCTTTAAATAATCCAATTACTTGATAACCATAAAATGCGCCAATTGGATGACCGGGCTGTAATCTGGAGAAAGCACCTATTCTGGTTGAGCCGGCACTATACTCATCTACATAATTAACACCGGGAGGCAAACTTAAAACTTCATTTTTGTAAGAAGTGATGTTACCATTTACATCAAAACGAAAATCACGTCCTATTTTTCCATGATAGGTTAAAGAGAAGTCTATACCGGTATTTTTTACATCACCTATATTAACAAATGGTTGGCTGGCACCACCTTGGTAATTGCCAATTGCTGATACACTTGGGAATAATAAACCACTGATTGACTTTTTGTACCATTCTAAACTAAAGTCTAACTTATTTTTTAGAATAGTACCATCCAAACCTATGTTAGTGATAATATCTTTTTCCCAAGTAGTATTGGGATTACCCAACTGGCTATTATAAAATCCAAGTGTTGATGAATTAGCAGCGCCTGTAATTGGATAATAAGACATACCTGCTGCGGAAGCATATAATGAATAGGCATTGGTAGGATTAATATTACTTAATGAACCGGATGTTCCCCATCCGCCTCTAAGTTTTAAATCATTAATCCAACTAACATTCTTCATGAAATTTTCATTGGATATTCTCCATCCGGCAGATATGGAAGGAAAATTTCCATATTGATGACCCGGTGCAAATACGGATGAGCCATCACGACGTAAAGTGGCTGCAAGTATGTATTTGTCTGCATAATTATAATCAACTCTTCCAAAATAAGAGGCAATTGTTAATTGGTATGGCGGATTACCATTATTACTTACAGAACTAGGTGAACCGGTATTTAAAATCCAATAATTGGGGTCAGTACTGTAATATGAGCCTCTACCGGCACTTATACCTCTGTTATATTGATTTTTTGCTTCTGTACCTAACAATACATTCAAACTATGTTTACCCCAAGCATTATTGTATTTAACAGTATTTGTCCATAACCACAAACTGTTATAACCTGCGCCTTCAGTAAATGCATTGGGATTTGTATTTCCTTCCGCATTTTCATAAGCAGTATAAGTAAAGTAATAGTAGTAATAATTGTCAAAATAACCGCCAAAACTGGTACGAGCGGTAAAATGTTTCAAGAAATCAACTTCACCCCATACATTTCCGTTTACTTGCCAGTCATTGCTTTTATTATTAGCTGTTCTTTGTTGGTTGGCAACAGGGTTTTGTGCGTTGCCTAAACCGGCAGATTTTGTACCGGCATAGTTTCCAACAATATCATAAACAGGAATAATTGGTGCTTCTCTATAACTCATGGAAATAGCATTTCCCTCATTTTGGTTGGTAAACCCGGGGCTTTGCTTATAAAAAACGTAAGCATTTTCTCCCACACGTATATGGTTATTTACGTTGAAGGAGGTGTTCATTCTTACAGAGTAACGTTTTAAATAAGTATTGATTAATGTTCCTTGCTGATTTAAATAACCAAGAGAAAACAAGTAAGTAGATTTATCATTGCCACCACTTGCAGTTAAGGTGTGGCTTTGGAAAATTGCGGGTTTAAAAATTTCATGAAACCAATCTGTTCCAATTTTATTGGCTTTTGTAATTTGATTGGTATTAATGTTATAAGTAGAGGGATCGGTTCCCGGATCACCGGCCTTTGCTCCGGTAGGTGTAATGTAATCAGGAATAACAGGAGTATCACCTTGGCCAAATTGTGGATTGCGGCTTCCTGGGGCAATACCACTGTTAAGTTCGTAGGCTTTTACAACATTGGCATACCCAATGGTATTTTCTAAATTAAAACCATTTTTTAAAGGTCGCTGTGTTCCAACAAAAGCATCATAACTAATTCTTGCTTTACCTTGTCTTCCCCTCTTAGTGGTAACAATGATAACACCATTTGAACCTTGTACACCGTAAATAGCAGCTGCACCGGCATCTTTTAACACTTGAATAGATTCGATATCATTGGGGTTAACATCTTGCAAATTACCCTGTACCCCATCTATAATTACTAATGGGTCTGAACTGCCAGGTGAAGTAATACCACGTATTTTTACGCTGGTGGCACCACCGGGTACACCAGAGTTAATTACGCTTACTCCAGATGCCTGACCTTGCAGTAATGCAGCAGTATTACCGCCCGGCACTGATTTCATATCATTCACATTTACAACAGCTACAGAACCTGTAATGTCCTTTTTCTTTTGTGATGTATAACCCAACACAACAATTTCATTCAAATCACTTGTAGCTTCGGTTAAGCTTACATCAATTTGAGAACGACCATTCACCGGCATTGTTACACTGTTGTAACCAATAGATGAGATTTGCAATACACTTTTATCACCGGGTACCTTAATGGTGAAAGTACCGTCGTCGTTTGTAGCAGTTGCCGTACTGGTACCTTGTACCTTAACAGTGGCCCCTGCAATGGGTTGATTGTTTTTACCTGTAACTTTTCCGGAAACTGTTTTTTGCGCAAAAGCCCCAACTGTAAAAAAGAAGAGTCCTGCAAGTAACAAAAAACACCGTGTTAGGTTTGGTTTGTTTGGCATAAGCAATGTTTTCGTTTGGTTGTTAAATAAACTTTAACAAATTTAACATCGCAAACGATTGCGTGCTTACCTTTTAACGGCATGTTTCTATGATTTTTTAACAAACAATTATGTACTATTTACACATTAATAATAAAAATCCTGCATAGTATCTGCATTACAGAATGTTTTTTTTGATGAATTGATTTTTGTCAAAAAAAATATTGGCAAGTGATTTTTACAATCACATAAAAAGTTTTACTCATTTGAAAAGAACTCATAATTCACCTTATTTGTTTTACTGCATTAAATTTTAAATGAACTGCAACGTTTTAACGTTAATGATTGCCTGATGTAATTGAGGAACATTCAAAATACAATTTGATTGTTTCTGTTTACTTGAATGTCCCAAACGTACGCTGCATGAACTCAAAAAATATGAGTGGTTCTTCTATATACCTGCACGATGATGCGATGCAGGTTGTAAAATTCCCATTATTGAAGGATGAACCTTTACATTTACATCCTTATTGGGAATTAACACTTTTCAATTGGTCAAAAGGGGTAACATGCATTAATGGCAATCATATTTTCAAAATAAACAGCTGTCAAGTGGTATTCCTCATACCGCCCAATATGCTGCATGGTTATTATCTTAATCATAAAATAACAACCTCAGCTACCGTAACTAAAATTATTTTTCCTAACGATTTACTGAATAACAATCTGTTAAACAAACTTTCTTTCCTGTCACTAAAAAAACTTTTTTCAAAAGCCTGTGGCGGCTTAGCTTTTAACAATATCAGCTCAAAACAAATGATGGAATATTTTAGTATCATTGGCCACAGTAATGATTTTCTAGATATTATTAATTTATTAAAATTATTACACACCTTAACGAAAGAAAAATCGTACAGAGTTTTAAATGAAACACATTCAATAATTAGTAATGAAAATAATACGGCAATAAATGCCGAAGCGATTAATACTTGTATTAATAAGCATTTTCACGAAGATATTTGTTTAAAAAAAATATCATTATTATTTAATGTAAGTGAGGCAACTTTTGCACGATATTGTAAAATGCATACCGGTAAATCCTTCACAGAATTAGTAATTGAAAAAAGAATCGGGCGTGCCATTCAATTATTAGCCCACCATCACAAAACAATTAAAGATGTTGCATACAGTTGTGGATTTAATCATGTTAGTCATTTTAATAGAATATTTAAAATGTATACCGGATTGGCGCCAAAAAATTATCAGTTTTTATTACAAACCAATATTCCTGCTTAGATTTTTATTCTTGGAAGTGATAACTCTTATTCAGAATTTAACAGAACTACCTATTTTTGTTGCATGATTCAGGTTTTAAATCATACCAAAGAAAAAAAATGGGAAGAACCGGCACTTGATACTGAAATCGCCTTTTCGCCTACTTGCCACCTTATTGTTTGGAATGATGATGTAAACACTTTCGATTGGGTTATTGAAACATTAGTAGAAGTTTGCGGGCATACGCATGAACAAGCTGAGCAATGTGCACTACTCATTCATATGAAAGGAAAATGTGCCGTTAAAAATGGTGAATACGAAATTTTACAACCAATGTGTACAGCCATTTTAGATCGTGGCATTAATGCAACCATTGAAACTACTGCAATTGGTTATTAAGTTTTGTTGTTAAATTATGCCGCTGTTCCAACTTAATCACACATTATGGTTCCCGCCCGTAACTGAAAGCTTGGAGGATGGCTTATTAGCAATTGGCGGCGACTTATCGGTTAAACGTTTATTGGAAGCCTATAAAAGAGGAATTTTTCCATGGTACGAAGGCAACACCCCATTATGGTGGTGCCCCGATCCCAGGTTTGTTTTGTTCCCGAATGAGTTGAAAGTGAGTAAAAGTATGCAAGCACTTATTCGAAAAAATGTTTTCCAATTTTCAATCAACAAAAATTTCAAATCTGTTATTCATTACTGTAAAACCTCACCCCGCAAAGGGCAACACGGAACCTGGATTACCGATGAAATGGAACAGGCTTATATTCAAATGCATACTAACGGATACGCCATTAGTGCTGAAACTTATTTGAATGACGAATTGGTAGGTGGCTTGTATGGTATTCGCTTAGGTGGTATTTTTTTTGGTGAAAGCATGTTTAGTAAAGTGAGTAATGCCAGCAAATTTGCCTTTATTCAATTAGTGGAATATTTACAAAAAGAAGGTGTTGTGCTTATTGATTGCCAGGTTTATACCGAACATTTAGAGCGCTTAGGTGCAAGATTTATTGACAGAGAAAGCTTTATTAATACTTTAAAAAATTATGTAAACTAATATTAGCTAACCTCTTATACCATACATTCTTTCCAAATCGCGAACAATGGTTTCAATATCTCTATCAGCACCGTTTGGATCGTAGTTTTGTTTTAAACTGGTACCGAAAAAAAACGCCACCGTTTGATAAACCGCTGCGGTAATGTTGCCCTTATATTCCTGTATAATTTCATAACAATTGTTCCCCGTTTCCCGATAAATTAATTTCATTAAAATCTTTCCTTGATAAACCGATAACTGGGTTAGTTTATCGGTAAATTCTTTTCTTAATTCCTTTTCACGGGAACGGATAATTTTTCTTCGTTCACTTTTACTGGATACTCCTGCCAAACGAGCATTTATTTCATTCATTATTCTTCCTGCAGCTTTTGCATAAGGATAAGTAACATATACTGCATTGCGCAACCTTGTCCACTCAGCCCAATACCTTTTTTGTCGGGCATTTAAATAATATATTACCGTAAAGTCGGGTAAATAGCCCATAGGTATGGTATCGCCCTCCGGAGTAATAAATGCATGCACGGGGATTGTATCATTTATTCCGCGTTGAGCATTGGCTGTAACATAAATACAACTGAATGCCAGTATAACTATTAATTGAATTAAACGTTTACGAACCATAACTGCTGCTAAGCTATAGACATTAACCGTTAAGTTAATGCTGCCGACAGTCTAAAAGTAACCTATTCTTTTGAAAAAATTTGCGGTGCAATTCGCTGATAAATTGACATAAAGAATCCAATTACCATTACCACCACTCCAAGCCATAAAATATTTATCATGGGGAATTCGTAAACTTTTAAAGTTACCAAATCCGTAATGGCACCACTCTCCTTCACGCCTATTTCTAATTTGCCGTCTTGCGGATTACTTACTTTATTAAATTTCACAATTAAACTTTGGGCTTTAACGGTATCCGGGTAATTGGTTAATTCATTATTATTCAATACTATACCCGGTGTTAAAGGGTATCTACGCCCATCTTTTGTAATGGCAGTCATATCTAAAAACAACGCCGTTTCCCCATTTTTAAACTTATCTTTTTGTGCTTCGGGATTTACCTGAACTTTATTTAAAATTAAAATGCCATTGCTGTAAAAAGTGGTATCACCCGGCTTTATGCCAATGTTTCTAAAAGTAGCCGTATCGGGTTGATCATTTTGTTGAAACGAAGAAATATAAACGAAAATATCGCGGTTCCAATAATGTTTTGAATCGGGATTGGGTGAAAAACCCTCCATCCCTTTGTTATTTTTTATGATGTCGGGATACACTTTAAAATGTTCATTACCATTCTTGGCCTTAAAATCAATTTCATAGTAACGTTTTCTATCTACGGTGTTAAAAGTATCTTTAACATAGGTAACCATATATTTACCCATATCTGTGGCTACACCCTTAAATAAGGTAATATTTTCAGCAGGATCTTCTTTCTTATCTTTTTTGAAAACAGCAATTCCGGTTGTATTCCAGCTTAATACTTCTTTTTTACTTGATGAGATGAGCACACCCAATAAAATCATACCAAACCCCACGTGTGCAACAGATGCACCGGCCACTTTCAACTTACCTTTCAGTACTAACCAAATATAAGCTGCATTGGCTATTATGGCATAAATGGCGGCATATACACCAACATAAATGGCTACTAAAAAACCAATGCCTTGTTTATTGTAATGAATGTTACCCCAAATACAAATAGCCGAACCTACAATTAATGATGCAACCGTAGGCCAAACTATATTTTTACTAAAGTAGCCTTGGGGTGAGCTTTTGTATTTAAAGTATTGGGTAACTGCCGTTAAAATGCCAATAATTATTAAAATGAATATTTGAACCTGATTGAAGGAAAATTCAGGATCCTCAGGGGGGGCAATATTGGTGCCGAACATTTTATTGTAAACCGGTACGGAAGTTTTTGCTGCAATGATAATAGCCGATAAAAACAAAACAAGCGACCCAATAAACATCCAAAACTCACGACTATTGGTATTTTCTTCTTTATGTAATGCGGGGATGTTTTTATATCGCCAAATAAATAATAAGATGGCGGGAATAAAAAATACCAACACAAATAACAATAACTGAACATTCATGCCCAAATCGGTAAAGGCGTGCACTGAAGTATCGCCTAAAATACCACTTCGGGTTAAAAAGGTTGAATACAATACCAATACAAAGCTGAGAATATAAAAAAGATAAGTTGTTCTTAATGAGTAGCCTGTAGATTTATAAATTAGGTTAGTATGTAATCCGGCAATCATTACAATCCAGGGCACTAATGAAGCATTTTCAACGGGATCCCAAGCCCAATATCCGCCAAACGATAAACTTTCATAAGCCCAAGCAGCACCCATCATTATACCGGTACCCAATATGGCGCCTGAAAATGCTGCCCAAGGTATACTGGTTTTAATCCAAGTATGGTCTTTTTTAAACAAACCTGCAATCGCATACGCAAAAGGAACAATGGTAGAGGCAAAACCCAAGAAAAGAACGGGTGGATGAATCACCATCCAATAATTTTGTAACAAGGTGTTTAAATCATTTCCTTCGGCAATTCTGGGTAATTGTAAATAGTTGGGGTCAGAAAAAATGGGAATATCGGGCATTTGCTGACGCCATAATATGAATGGATTGCTTCCTACTTTATAGCCAAAAAAGTAAATGCCAATCAGCATGCTGGCCAAACAAAATTGGGCAAAACTAATTACCGTCATAACACCTGCTTCCCAGGTTTTGGACGTTTTAATTAATATCCATCCTAATACACAATGCCAAAAACTCCATAATAGAAAGCTACCTTCTGAACCTTCCCAAAAACAACTCAATATGTATTTGAATTGTAAGCTGCGTGAGGAGTGATTCCAGGCATAAAAATATTCAAAATAGTGATTATATATAATGTAGTATAAAGAAAAGAATACTCCTAAAACAGAAATGGTTTCAACAAAAAAAGCGGTGCGTGCCAATTTTATCCACCCTTTTCTGTCGGGCAGTAAATCATTCATTCGCGCTGCTTTGAAATAAGCGATAGTGGCTAAAAGTGAGGCTACTAATGATAATATTGAAAAGAAATGACCTATTTGACCAGGCAGTAAATGTTCCCCATTATAATGCATAAGCTTAGTTATATCAACGTAAAAAGGTAGCTATTTGAAATAATACTACCCGGTAATTAAAAATATTTTACATATTACCTTTTGCAACAGATTTTTCGGCAGCTTCAGGATTATCTTTATACTTTGAAGGACATTTTAACAAAATATCTTTGCATTCAAAGTGGTCGCCTTCCATTCTACCCTTCAATACCAATCTTTCGCTTTTTTCCATATCGGTAGGTTTCGTATTGTGGTAAACCACTTTTACTGAATTCCCTAAAGTATCAATGGCTGTAAAGGTTAAAAAATTAGGATCTTTTACAGCATCATATTGAACAGGTTCTTTTGTATCAAGTTTGGCAATTAAATTAACAAACTTACCGGGCTTTTGCTTAGCAGAGGCAATAGTTTCATAAGTTGTTAAATTACCTGTATAACTGATTAAAATGGTGATAGCAGCTGCAATAGCAATTAAAAGAATTAGGTGCATCTTCTTCATGTCATTCCAAATTTTCACTGCAAAAGTAGTCCTTAAATGATTAAATTTTACTGATGTTGCTCACTATCCATTATTTTAACGATTAAGGTTTAACAAAAAAAGCCTTCAAACTACCTATTAATACGTAATTTTGCCGCTTTGAATAATATGATTACACGCCCTATAAAAACTTTCGATTACATTATTGTTTTAAACTATCCTGTTAAATTTTTTAAAGCAATTGACATTATTAGTCAATTAATGCTGGCCATTGCAGCTGTTGCTTTTATTTTACGCGGCATCGTTTTATTCCAAAATGGCCATAGTGGAGGTATTTACACCATTAACTTTTTAATCCCAATTTTTATTTTTTCTTGGTGGATATGGTGCTATCGCCAACAAAGCAGAGGCATAATGCCTTACTATCGTTTTGCACTAATGTTAGCTGCATGGGGCTGGTATTTATATCCAAAGGGGTTATTTTTTGCCATTTTATATTTAATTGCTGCTGTGTTGGAAAAGCCCGCCAAAGTATTACCCGAAGTTGCTTTCGATAAAAAAGAAATTGTTTTTAACAGCATCCCTTCTAAAAAATTTAAATGGGAACAAGTAAATAACGTGGTACTTAAAGACAATATTTTAACCATAGATTTAAAGAATAATCAACTCATTCAAAAAACTGTAAATGCAGAGGTAACACCGGAACAGGAAAAAGAATTTAATGCTTTTTGTGCTGAACAAATCAACAACACTAAAGCAGGAAATTAATTGTTTATACCTTCAAGTAAATTGAAAATGTTACAACAATCACCCTATCTATTATATTCCGATGGCAATGGCAATATTTATGAAGATGAAACACTCTATGCCATTGGCCGTGCCGGTTGGGATGCATTCCCCATTTCTATTGAAGATTGGATTGAACTGCCTGAAGGCGGCAACTTATATGAATTACCTCAACGCCGCGGCATTGGCATTGACGTTAATACCGGCCAAATGCGTTTATGCGAAAAAGGTTGGGCCGTGGCTGCTTTCATTCCCCCTGCGCACACCGGATTGTTTTTAGCAGCATATGAGTCTTTCCCCGATGCACCCACCCTACCGTTGTTTTGCTATACCGCAGTGGGCTGGCTAAATAATACCATTTATGTTCCGGCAGTACGAATTGAACGAGATATTCGACAGGAATGTGCCGGATATAATGATAAAGAAATTAAAAGCGGATCTAAAAATTTGTTACAACAATATGCACATAATCGATTAGTACAGCACTTAATGCAAAATTGCTGTAACACTTACCATTGCCCTGCTGCCCGAAATTTTGCTTTGGGACGTTGGGAATGCCCAGTACCCACATCACCTGCTTGTAATGCTAATTGCATTGGTTGTATTTCATTTCAGCCTGCTGAAGAAACCATTGTTTCTACACAAGACCGTTTAACTTTTAAACCAACAGTTGAAGAAATTGTGGAGTTTACGGTACCCCATTTGCTAAATGCACCTTATCCCATTGTTAGCTTTGGACAAGGTTGCGAAGGCGAGCCTTTACTTATGTGGGAAACCATTCGCGAAGCGATAATTGAAATTAGAAAACATACTTCAAAAGGAAGCATCAATATTAACACCAACGGTTCTAAACCAGATGCAGTAGCCGCATTATGCAAAGCCGGATTAAACAGTATAAGAGTAAGTACCAATTCCGCCCAAAAAAGCCTTTACACGCGCTATTACAGGCCCAATAATTATGAATTTGAAGATATTATTGAAAGTCTCAAAATTGTTCATAAACATGGCGGATGGAGCAGCATCAATTATTTTGTGTTCCCCGGTGTAACTGATTCGATTGAAGAGTATGAAGCTTTGCGTAAGTTGATTAAAACAACCAACTTAAGCATGATTCAATGGCGAAATTTTAATATTGATCCTGATTGGTATTTAGGACAAATTAATTTGGCTGAAACCGGCGAAATGTTGGGTGTTAAACAATTACAGGAATTAATTCACGAAGAATTTCCAAATGTAAAATTTGGTTATTACAATCCCCCCATAGAAAGAATTAAAGGGAATTACGATATTGATTTTGCACATTAAGAAATGGTTCATGACCATTAATACATGAAGCACCAACGTCATACCACTCTGGGATTTTTAGCTGCATTATTAGCGGTTATGCTTTGGTCGGGTAATTTTATTGTTGCTCGTGGCATTGCCGGTGCAGTTCCACCCGTTCAGCTTAGTTTATTACGCTGGATTACAGCTGGCATTATTATACTTCCCTTTACATTTCGTATTATTATTGAGCAATGGAAGCTAATAAAACAACATATTGTTTATTTAAGTATAACGGCTTTCATTGGCATTAGTTTATTCAATACATTTTTGTATGTAGGTGGGCATTTTACTCCGGCTATTAATCTGGCCATTATTGGCACATCTGCATCCCCCATATTTGCAACCATTTTAGCAGCTATTTTTTTAAAAGAGAAAGTACATTTTTTTAAATTAACGGGTATGCTTTTGTGTTTTATAGGGGTTATTTTTTTAATTACCAAAGGCAATTGGTTACACTTACAACAATTCAATTTTTCAAAAGGCGATATTTGGGTGTTAATGAGTGCTCTGTTATTTGCTATATACACCATCTTAGTGAAAAAAAAGCCTATTGCATTAAATGGCAACGCTTTTTTGGCAGTTATTATAAGTTTAGGCAGTTTATTTTTGGTACCGCTTTTATGGGTACAAAACTTTTTTTGGCAACAACCCACCACTCTTAATATGCACATTTTTTGGATAATGATTTACCTTGGTGCAGGTGCATCAGTATTGGCATATTTAAGCTGGAACAAAGCTGTTCTGGAATTAGGTGCTTCTAAAACGGCATTAATGGGAAACTTAATTCCATTATTTAGTACTATAGAAGCTGTGTTATTGTTAAATGAAAAATTTTATAAGGTACATGTAATCAGTAGCATCTTAATCATTTTAGGACTCTTCCTGGCAAATTTTCTTTCCATAAAAAGCTTTACTTTCAAAAAAAAGCAGATTTAATTGCTTGATTTTATTTTAACATTTTTTAGCAGTGCTGCAATAAACCAATCATTGCATTCAATGTCTTATTGCGCATAAAAAACTTTATTATGCTGAGTAAGAAAACGATGCTATTTTTTTCAACTGCACTCCTTTTAACCGCTTGTTCTGCCCCTAAAACTTATTTTACTGCTGCCATTCGGGCCGACTTGGCTGCCAATCATCAACCACTCGATAAAATTCAATTTTATAACGATCGCGACATTGTGTTGAGAAGAGATGTAAAAACAGGTGAAGCTAAAGTAACCGATGGTAAAGTGGTTTTGGAAAAAGGACATAATGTAAACATTATTCGATTAAAGAAAAACACACCCGGTGTTTGCGTACTTCAGCGTAACAATATTGTAGGTATAGCATTTGATCAAAACAATAATAATTTTATTACATTCGGAAAAACAAAACAAGCCCGCCCAAATGATCCCTATCGTATTTTAGCCAATGAGTGGATAGGTGAATACGGGGTGATTAATTATGATGGCAAACAATATCATATTGAACCGGCCGGCACAGAGGCAAGCATTATGATAAAATCAAAAGTTTTACGCAAGCTAAACATTAAAGAACATGAAATGAAAGGGCGGAAAGTTGAATCAGGTAACAGCTCTTCTTCCGATAATAGCAACAGCTCAACCCAATAATTACAAACACTTAAATAACCCAAAAAAGCATTACTGTAATTATTCGGTAATGCTTTTTTTATGAGCAAAAACTTATTTTGTTTTTTAGTGTTTGAATATTTCAAGGCACAGGCTCAACAAAATTATAACCATCGTTAACCGGTGCGTAATTTCAAATTACAGAAAATTTATTTAAAAAATTTTTTATACTACATTTTCTATCCAAATAATATTTGTTATGGCAAAACCATCCATTGAACTAATTAATGCACTTCGCAAAACAGCCGAAAATTTAGCAAATGGTGCACCATATGCGTGGGGCAATCATGGCACCTGCAATTGTGGCAACCTAATTCAGGTAACCACCCAATTAAGTAAAGAGGAAATTTTAACTTATGCACATACCGGCTGGGGTGAATGGACCGAATTGGCAGAAGAATTTTGCCCAACATCGAATACGCCTGTAAATTTATTATTGAAAAAGTTGCAGGATTTAGGCCTAACTCCAACAGACATTCACAACATTGAATATTTAGAAGATCGAACTGTACTGGACCATTTACCCGGTGGTTTTCGGTGGCTTCAAAAAAACAAACGTGAAGATGTAATTGAATATCTGAACACATTTGCTAATATTTTAGAAGACGCTTTAATTCAACATATTAATTTGAATGAATTAATAGAGTCTTCCCAACCCAAAGAAAAAGAAGTAATAACAGTGTAAAATTCCCTTTATTATTAGCAAATTGCAGTTACTTTGCGCCACATTAATAAGAATATGGCCAAGCAACAAAAGCAAGCTGCATTAGGTTTTATTTTCATTACACTTTTAATTGATGTTACAGGTTTCGGAATTATTATTCCGGTGCTTCCCAAATTAATTGAACAATTAATTCATGGCAATTTAAGCCAAGCCTCTAATTACGGGGGATGGCTTTTATTTGTTTATGCCATTATGCAATTTGTATGTTCTCCTATTTTAGGGAACTTAAGCGATAGGTATGGAAGACGCCCCATTCTGCTATTTTCATTGTTTGGTTTTGGAATGGATTATTTGTTACAAGGTTTTGCACCGAACATTTTTTGGTTATTTGTAGGGCGATTTATTGCGGGCATTACCGGTGGCAGCTTTACTACGGCCTCGGCCTACATTGCAGACATTAGCACGCCCGAAAAAAGAGCACAAAATTTTGGTATGATTGGAGCTGCATTTGGTTTAGGCTTCATCATTGGCCCGGTTTTAGGAGGCATTTTAGGTCATTATGGTCCCAGAGTTCCATTTTTTGCTGCAGCTGTATTGGCATTCTTGAATTGGATATATGGTTTTTTTATTCTACCGGAATCATTACCGGCTCATAGCAGAAGAAAATTTGAATGGAAAAGAGCCAACCCAATGGGCTCATTATTACAACTAAAAAAATACCCGGTTATTTCCGGTTTGGTGTTTTCCATAACCCTTTTATACATTGCCGGCCATGCAGTGCAAAGTTGTTGGAATTATTATACCATGAGCAAATTTGGTTGGGATGAGCGCATGGTTGGTTACTCACTCGGTTTTATTGGATTAATTGTTGGCTTAGTACAAGGAGTATTAATTCGTGCCATAATACCCAAATTGGGGCAGGAAAAAAGTGTGTACGTGGGCCTAAGTTTATATGCCATAGGATTTTTATTGTTTGCATTTGCATCCACTACCTGGATGATGTTTGTATTTATGATTCCCTATGCTTTGGGTGGTATTGCCGGCCCTTCTATACAAGGACTCATTTCCGGCCATGTACCTGCTAATGAACAAGGCGAGTTACAAGGTGCTTTAACCAGTTTAATGAGTGCAACTTCCATAGTTGGACCCTTAATGATGACACACATTTTTGCTTACTTTACTTCACCCAAAGCACCCATTCATTTCCCGGGTGCTGCTATGTTATTGGGCGCTTTGCTTACATTCATCAGCACTTTATTAGCCTATCGGACACTAAAAGCTGAAAAGAAACATAGTTAATAAACATTTTAATGAAGACCTATTTAAAATTAAAACATCCCTAAATTCAACTTTTTGAATTTAGGGTGTAAAATATTACCCATTTATTTTACATAGTAAGTGCTATATTTGCCCCTCAAAATTTAGTAGCAGTGGCAACAAAATTTACGAAAGAAACATACCTGTATTGGTACGAGTTAATGCAATTAATTCGTCAGTTTGAATTAAAAGCCGAGGAAATGTATAAGATGGCAGGAAAAATTAGAGGATTTTTCCATGCATACGTTGGTCAGGAAGCAATAGCTGCCGGCTGTATGACTGCCACCACGCCCGATGATCCATTTGTAACCGGTTATCGCGATCATGGATGGGCGTTAGCGAAAGGTGTATCACCCAATGCTTGCATGGCCGAGTTATATGGAAAAGCAACAGGCTGTTCAAAAGGTAAAGGTGGTAGTATGCACTTTTTTAGTGTTGAACATAAATTTTTTGGCGGACATGGTATTGTAGGTGCTCAAATTGCTACCGGTGCAGGATTAGCATTCGCCGAACAATACAAAGGCACTAACAATGTAGCTTTATGTTTCTTTGGCGATGGTGCAGCGCGTCAAGGTATTTTACACGAAACTTTTAACCTGGCTATGTTGTGGAAATTACCCGTAGTTTTTATTTGTGAAAACAACCATTATGCCATGGGTACTTCTGTACAACGTACTTCAAACGTAATTGACATTTACAAATTAGCCGATAGCTACGATATGCCCGGTGACAAAGTAGATGGTATGAACCCCGAAGATGTACATGAAGCAGTTGCCCGTGCTGTTAAGCGTGCCCGTGAAGGTGGCGGACCAACTTTATTGGAAATGAAAACTTACCGTTATAAAGGACACTCTATTTCCGACCCGCAAAAATATCGTACCAAAGAAGAGGTTGATGAATACAAAAATCAAGACCCCATTCATAAAGTAATGCAGACCATTTTAAATAATAAGTTTGCTACGCAGGAAGAAATTAATGCCATTGATGCGAAAATAGCACAAGTTGTAGAAGCATCTGTTCAATTTGCAGAAGAAAGTCCTTTCCCGGATGCAAGTGAAGTTTATAAAGATGTTTACCACAATGACCACTATGCTTTTGACATTGATTAATTAAAATTTTAAAAGAACAATCACAAATAAACCCACATTAGTAATGAGTGAACATAAACAACAACCAACTCACAGCGACCCATTATTACAAGCAGAATTTTTTGGAAAAAAATATGCTAAGCAAATTATTATTGCTGCCATTGCTATTATAGTTGTTGTAGGCGGATGGTATGGTTACAACCAATATATTGTTAAGCCAAAAGAAGAAAAAGCGGCAGAAGCTATTTACAAAGCACAAGAATATTTTGCACAAGATTCATCTAACCTAGTATTGAATGGCGATGGATTTAACAAAGGTGTTTTATATATCATTAAAAACTTTGATGGAACAAAAACAGCCGATCTTGCAAAATATTATGCCGGTATTAGTTATTTAAAATTGGGCGATTTTGCCAATGCAGTTAAATACTTGAAAGAATTTTCAACCGGTGCTCCACAAATTCAAATGGCTGCCTATGGTGCTTTAGCTGATGCTGAAGCTGAATTAGGCAAAAATGAAGATGCAATTAAAGATTATAAAAAAGCAGGTGCTACTTTTCCTAAAGATGCATTCTCTTCATCAGAATATTTGTTCCGTGCAGGCTTATTAAGCGAAACACTTGGTAAAACCAAGGATGCCATAGAATTATACAAAGAAATTAAAGAAAAATATCCGCAAACCGATAAAGGTCTTCAGGCCGATAAATACATTTACCGGTTAAGCATTGAAAAAAATGATTTAAGCGTTAACTAATGGCTACACCCGGAAACTCGTTATTGCACAAAGGCATCCCCGTAATTAAGGATGCCTTTGTACTATTGGTAAAAACCGAATGGAATGCATCAATTGTTGATGAATTGGAAAATGGCTGCATACGCATTTTTAAGGATAACAATATTCGTTTTCAAACGATTATTGTACCCGGTGCTGTTGAAATACCATTTGCTATTCAACAACATATTCAAACCTCTAATAACCAACCCGACGCTTATATTGCATTAGGTACCGTTATTCGTGGTGATACTCCCCATTTTGATTATGTATGCAAATACGTTACTGAAGGAATATTACAACTGAATTTAACCCACAACAAACCGGTTATATTTGGTGTTTTAACAGTTGAAAATAATCAGCAAGCGATTGAACGTATTGGTGGCAAACACGGCCATAAGGGCGAAGAAGCTGCCATAACTGCTATTAAAATGATTGATTTAAACCGTAAAATTCAACAACAAACAATTTGAATTTTAGCAAAATAACAGGCAATGAATGTGCAATTGTTTATACCTTGTTTTATTGACCAACTTTTTCCGCAAGTTGGATTTAACATGGTAAAAGTGCTGCAAAAAGTAGGCTGTACCGTACAATATAATACGGAACAAACTTGTTGTGGACAACCTGCTTTCAATGCCGGTTTTAGAGGCGAAGCAAAAGAAGTATGTTCCAAATTTGTAAAAGATTTTGCCGGTAATGATTTTATTGTTGCGCCCAGTGCCAGTTGCATTGGATTCGTAATAAATTATTATCCCACTTTATTCAACAACACTTCCTTACATAATCACGTAAAAACTTTATCGGAAAAGGTATTTGAGTTGAGTGACTTTTTGGTAAATGTTATGGGCGTAGAAGACCTTGGTGCCAGCTTTCCGGCAAAAGTTACTTACCACGATAGTTGTGCCGCATTAAGAGAATGCAATATTAAACAAGAACCCAGAAAACTATTGAGCCATGTACAAGGGTTACAATTGGTTGAAATGAATGATGTTGAAACCTGCTGCGGGTTTGGTGGTACCTTCGCCGTTAAATTTGAACCGATTAGCGCTGCCATGGGTGATCAAAAAATAGTGAATGCACTAGCCACAGAAGCCGAATATATTATTAGCACCGATATGAGTTGTTTAATGCATTTACAAGGCATTATCAATTTTCAACAGAAACCCATTCAGGTTATGCACTTAGCCGATGTTTTGGCCAGCGGCTGGTAAACATTAATTAAACAATTTAATTTATGCAATACTGGTTAGTAAAATCAGAACCCTTTAAATACAGTTGGGAACAATTTGAAAAAGACGGACAAACATTTTGGGATGGTGTTCGTAATTACGGAGCTCGCAACAATTTAAAAGCCATGAAAAAAGGCGACCTTGTTTTATGGTATCATAGCAATGAAGGTTTAGCCATTGTGGGCATAGCACAGGTTATTAAAGAACATTATCAAGACCCCACAACTCCCGAACCAGCTTGGGTAGTAGTTGATTTAAAACCCTATCAAAAGCTGAACAAACCTGTTACCCTGGCTCAAGTTAAAGCCGATGAACGTTTGCAAAATATGGACTTGGTTCGCTTAGGTAGGCTTTCCGTACAAACAGTAAAACCGGATGAATGGAAAGTTATTCTAGAATTAAGTGAAACAAAATTGAAAAAATAACGTATTACCATTGTTGTTATCCGTTTTACCATGCAACCCAACATTGTCATATTAACCGGAGCAGGTATAAGTGCCGAAAGCGGATTAAAAACGTTTAGAGATATCGATGGTTTATGGAATGGTTATTCTATACAGGAAGTAGCCACTCCTGAAGGCTTCGCTAAAAATCCAAAATTGGTACTCGATTTTTATAACCAACGTAGAAGAGAAATAGCCAAGGCAAAACCCAATGCTGCACACATTGCTTTAGCCGAATTGCAAAACAAATATGCTGTAACGATTATCACACAAAATATTGACGATTTGCATGAACGAGCCGGTAGTAATAAAGTAATACACTTGCATGGTGAAATTTTTAAAATGCGTAGTGTGGCAAATCCACAAGTTACTTTTCCAATTACCGGCGATATCAATTTGGGCGATTTAGCGGAAGATGGTTCCCAATTAAGGCCTTTCATAGTATGGTTTAATGAGGAAGTACCTTTATTACCACAAGCCGCTGCCGTGGTTGCAGAAGCAGATGTTTTTGTTATAATAGGTACTTCATTACAAGTGTATCCGGCAGCAGGACTTATTCATTATGTTGCTGCTGATTCCCCCATAATTGTAATAGATAAAAAAATTCCTAATTTCCCTAACAGCCAGCAATTTATTACCATTGAACAACCGGCAACTTTAGGTGTGCCACAATTACCCAACATCTTAAACAAAATTTTTGCCCAATAAGCAACTAAATAAAAATGTTAAAAAGTATTCTGCAGGAACATTAGGCTACAAATGCCTGTAACATTGCAGATCTATTTTATACCCAATCAATATTCATACATGCGCTCAAACTCATTGGCAAAAAATTATTTCAAATACCATTTCATCCTATTGTTATTGATGTGTTGCAGCATCAACCATTTATTGGCACAACGCAAAGCCACTACCGCATTAACCGATTTGCAACATTTTATTCAGCAAAATAAACAACTGGTAACAGATACTACCAACCCATTTCTTTCTATGCTGGAAAAAGGGCGTTTAAATTATTTTAAACCTTTGTACAAAGCTTTTGGCTATAAAGATGCATTGATAGATAACCATGGATTACAGGCATATAATGAAGATTTGGCACAAGCTTTAGCTTTTGCCGGCGATTATCAGTCGGCTTTGTATTACCAAGAACAGGCTTATGACATGTTACCCAATAAATACGTCGATACGGCCTTACATGATGTTGAAAAGTTGAAGAATATTCAGTTAATGCCGGCCATTCCTTATTTACTGCAGCAAACCGCCAAACATACTATTGTATTGTTTAATGAAACACATAGTAAGCCCCAACATAGAGCATTCCTTTTATCCATGTTACGCGACTTACATGAACAGGGTTTTAAATATTTAGCAATGGAAACATTGAACCCTTATAAAAACGCTTCATTAAAGCAATTGACTGTGCAAACAGGTTACTATACTGCTGAGCCTATTTGCGGTGAATTGGTAAGACAGGCACTGCAATTAGGCTTTACGCTTTTACCTTATGAAGATGAAAATGCTACTAAACTAAATGCTAACCAACGCGATTCAATGCAGGCTGTTCATTTATCTAATTTTATCAAACAACATCCCGGAGAAAAATTAATTGTTTTAGCTGGAAATGAACATACTACAAAACTTGCTTACGATAAGCACAACATTCCAATGGCAGTTTATTTACAATATTTCACCGGTAACAAAATATTAAGTATTGACCAAACTGAAATGACAGAAGGCAGCAATTCAGACTATGGCCGATTATTTTATGCGGCCTTTGTTGATAAACACCATATTAAACAAACGGTAATACCTTTGCGTAATAATTTACCCGTTCAGTTTTTAGATTCGGGGATTTATGATTTGTATGTTGTGCACCCACCTACCAAATATTTAGACGGAAGACCTGTTTGGTATAATATTGATGCTACCAGAAAAGAAGTGCCGGTATCGCCTGCCTATCAGGCATTATTTTTTGTACAAGCCTATTATAAAAATGAATGGGGCGATAAAGAAGAAGGTATTTATGTTCCGGCAGACCAAACTTTTGTAAATGCCGAAAACGGGTTTTATTATCTGTACCTATTTCCGGGAAAATATCAATTAGTGTATCGCGATAAAGGCTACAGCATTTTAGGCACGAAAGAAATTACGGTTCAATAGCAACAAATATCATTTGAAAAAGATGTATCCAATCAAAATGGCTACGATTACCCCAATAAAATCGGCCAACATACCTGCCCAAATCGCATACCGTACTTTTTTAATTCCAACGCTGCCAAAATATAAAGCTATAATATAAAAAGTAGTATCGGCCGAGCCTTGAAAGGTTGAAGCCATTCTACCCACAAATGAATCGGCGCCATGTGTTTGCATTACATCAAGCATTAATCCCCTGGCACCGCTTCCACTAAACGGTTTCATAATGGCCACAGGAAGTGCAGGCGTAAAATCAGCATTAATTCCCAACATTTGAATACCATGTGTTAAAGCGTTCACTACATAATTCAATGCGCCACTATCTCTAAATACCCTTATTGCCACCAACATGCCTACCAAATAGGGAATAATTTTCAAAATAACATCAAAACCATTTTTGGCACCATCAATAAACGCATCAAATACATTAATTTTTTTCCATAATCCACCAACTATAATCAACACAACAATCAGTAATAGCAAAAAATTTCCCGATATTTTACTAAATACGGCTTTATCAGTGGCCGACAAGGCATTCACCCAAAACAATAAGGCAGCCATTATTACCAATAAACCCGTAAGCCAAACCACTAACACCCAATCCCATTTAAGTTTTTGCCAAAATCCAACAATAATAATTGAAGCTAAAGTAGCGGCTACTGTAGCTAACACACAAGGTATAAATACACTGGCCGGTTCATGAGAACCTGCAGCTAAGCGATAAGTTAAAATTGATAAAGGAATTAAGGTTAAACCACTGGTATGCAGCACCAAAAACATGATTTGTGCATTCGTTGCTTTTTCTTTTTCAGGATTCAAGGTTTGCAGGCTTTCCATGGCCTTAAGTCCAAAAGGTGTTGCAGCATTGTCTAAACCCAACATATTGGCAGAAAAATTCATAACCATTTCACCCATGGCCGGATGCCCTGCCGGAACACCGGGAAACAATCGCTTCATAAAAGGATTTAAAATTCGCGATAAAAAGCGAATAGCACCTGCCCTTTCGGCAATATTCATCAATCCTAAAAAAAATACCATTGTACCTGCTAAAGGAAAAGCAACATCAATTACCGAACCTTTGGCAGTATCAAACATACCATCTACCAAAGTTTTAAAAATTTCGGTGTCATGTAAAAAAATAAGCTTATATAATGCAATCAAAAAGGCAATCAAAAAAAATGCAATCCAAACTATGTTTAACGCCATTATTTTCGTTTTTGGTTACTGCTGCCATGATTCGTTGCCCGGTTTCTTCAACAAACAATGACATAAAAAAATCTATTGAATAACTGCAATAGCAAACATTTATTGCGGCAATGAAAATAAGCATTCTCTCAATATGATTTACACCTTACTTTTGCGGCTTAAAATACTTTGGCAGATGGTAAGCTAAAAACAAAGCTTACATAAAAATGAATATAACATGGCATTACAAGCAGGAATTGTAGGATTACCCAATGTAGGAAAATCAACTTTATTTAATGCTGTTACCAACAGCGCTAAAGCACAAGCCAGTAATTACCGGTTTTGCACCATTGAACCCAATGTGGGTTTGGTAGATGTGCCGGATGAACGCTTACAGCATTTGGCCAAACTGGTGAATCCGCACCGAATTGTGCCTACACAAGTTGAAATAGTGGATATTGCCGGACTGGTAAAAGGGGCTAGTAAAGGAGAAGGTTTGGGCAATAAATTTTTGGGCAATATTCGCGAAGTAGATGCAATTATCCATGTAATCAGATGCTTTGAAGATGAAAATGTATTGCGCGAAGAAGGAGCGATTAATCCCATTTCTGACAAAGAAATTATTGATACAGAGTTACAACTGAAAGATTTAGAAAGTATTGAAAAGAAAATTCAAAAAACGGAAAAGCTGGCCCGTGTTGGTTCCGATACAAAAGCACAGGCTGAGTTAAAAACATTGCTTCAATGCAAAAACCATTTGGAACAAGGTAAAAGCATTCGTTCGCTTAACCTTTCTAAAGAAGAAAAAACAGCTATTGACGACTTGTTTCTTTTAACCAATAAACCTGTATTGTATGTAGCCAATGTTGATGAGGCCAGCATGCATACCGGCAACAAATATTCTGAACAATTACTAAAAGCTGCTACGGAAGAAGGTGCACAAATGATTATTATGAATAATGCCATTGAAGCCGATATAGCCGCAATGGAATCGGCCGATGACCGTGCATTGTTTATGGAAGAATATAACATGAAAGAGCCTGCATTAAACAGACTTATTCAAAGCGTATATAAATTGTTGAACCTGGAAACATATTTTACTGTTGGTGTGCAGGAAGTAAGAGCATGGACGATTCATGTAGGTTGGAAAGCACCACAGGCCGCAGGTGTAATTCATAGTGATTTTGAAAAAGGCTTTATTAAAGCAGAAGTAATTGCCTACGATGATTTTATAAAATATGGCAGTGAAGCTGCCTGCCGCGATAATGGCAAACTACGTATTGAAGGCAAAGAATATGTAGTGAAAGATGGCGACATTATGCACTTTAGGTTTAATGTGTAAATGAAGCAAAGCGCTTTGCTAACAGATTTGTAAAATAGCTTTTACTATTGCTATGTTTAGTACATTTGAAACATGCTAAGCAATATTTCAGTTTGGGAAAATGAAACCTATTTCGCCCCACAAAACATTGTGATAGTTGGTGGCGGATTAATGGGACTTTGGACTGCTATTACTTTAAAAGAACAAAAGCCCAATTTAAGTATTACTGTTGTTGAAAGAAATGTTACACCATTAGGTGCCTCAACGCGCAATGCAGGCTTTGCTTGCTTTGGAAGCCCAACTGAACTACTTCACGACGCAAAAACGTTGGGCGAATCGGCCATGTTGCAAATTGTTGAAAAACGTTATAAGGGTATTGAAAAAATAAAAAAATACTTTGGTAATGTAATTGATTTTGATGCCTGTGGTGGTTACGAATGTTTAACAGAAAAACAACTGCCCGCAAACGAAATAAATGATGCGCTTGCATATCTAAATAAATTGCTGGCCGACATTACCAATACCCAACATACTTTTAAAAGAAATGATGCTGCATTAACTGCATTAGGACTACAAAATTTTGATGCATTAGTTGAAAACAAGTGGGAAGGCGGTTTACACAGCGGCAAACTGGTTCAGGCATTACAAAACAAGGCCGCTTGTTTGGGCGTAAATTGTTTGTATGGAATAACAGTAACGCAGTGTTACCGGCAAAACGATTATGTTGCCATTGAAACACAACAATCAATTGTACTAAAGGCCAATACCGTTATTTTATGCACCAATGCCTTTTCAAATGCAATTAATTTGGGAACCACCTTACCGGTAAAACCAGGCCGCGGACAAATATTGCTTACTAGCCCAATCCCTAACCTGCCCTTACATGGCACCTTTCATTATGACGCAGGATATTATTATTGGAGAAACCTGGGGAATCGCATTTTAATTGGCGGCGGACGTAACAGTTTTTTTGAACAAGAAACTACTACTGATATTACTGTAACCGAAAATGTACAAACCGTTTTAGAAAATTTTTTACAAACACATTTAAACCCATCCATTCAATATACCATTGATAAAAGATGGAGTGGCATTATGGCTTTTACCGATAACCATTTGCCTTATGTACATTTTACAGCACCCAATATTTTAAACGCTATTGCCTGCAATGGTATGGGTGTTGCATTAACGCCAATAATAGCCGAAGAAATAGCGCATCAAATTTTACCCAACTTTTAATATTGTTTACACTATTACAACTACAATTCATCCACATGCATCAATCATTCATTAAAAGCAACAAATTCAATTATCCATTCATTATCATTTTATTTGCTTTGTTTTTTGTTGCTTGCAAAAACAATAATGAAAACAACGACAGTTCAACCATCAATACCATTACCCCAAGCATACCTGCTTTATCCTATCAAATAGTAGCAGTTTATCCGCACGATACGGCTTCTTTTACGGAAGGATTAGAGTTTCATAACGGTTTTTTGTATGAAAGCACCGGCGATCCGGATTATGCCGGAAGAAGTAAGCTATCTAAAACAAATGTAAATACCGGAAAAGATGTACAAAAAATTATACTGGCACCCGCTTTTTTTGGTGAAGGTATTACTATGTTGAATGGTAAAATTTACCAGCTAACCTACAAAGAACAAAAGTGTTTTGTTTACGATGCCAACACTTTTAAAAAACTAAACGAATTTTCTTATGAAGGCGAAGGTTGGGGAATGACGAATGATGGACACAACTTAATTATGGACAATGGACATAATGAATTAATTTATCGCGATCCTGAAACATTCAAAATTGTAAAAACTTTACCTATTACAGGGGTGCCAAAAGATTATGCCGGGCACGAAGTGTATATAAATGAATTAGAATATGTGGATGGCAATATATTTGCCAATTTATATACCATGGATTTTGATCAAATAGTGAAAATTGATCCCAATTCAGGAAAAGTGATAGGCACCTTGAACTTAAATGGATTGTTGGAAAGATATGCCCCACCTGCAGAAACGGCTAAACGTGATGTATTAAATGGTATTGCCTTTGATAGTTCAAATCACACTTTCTATATCACGGGCAAATATTGGCCAAAATTATTTGCCATACGCATACAGTAGCATTCAGTATTATAGTTAAACCCCTTAGCTTTTCTCTTGCTTTGTATGCTTCTTTACAGTCTTATAGCCAAGAAAGAATAAGAAAATAATTTGTAATCATTACTACCACTATAATGAATGGTAAAATATTTGTGTAATCAAATTTTCATTGATTACACAAATAAATGTTTATACCTAAAGCTGCTGAAACAAAAACGTAATATTATTCATGTGCAGCAGGCGCTGATTGTTCAGTTGTAGCATGTTCAACGTGCGGATGGTAGGGCCCTTTACATTGTGCTAACAATACATAAAAACAAAATATTACAACAAAAGACAGAATTACGGTAAGGGTAAATTTCTTAGTATCTTCTTCCTGATGAATTTCGTGTGACATGTGGATTGTTTTTTGCAAATTTAATTACAAGCAGTTAATTAGCAAGCACTGCAAATTGTTCCATTTGTAAAATAATATCGGGATTGGGACAATTTTGTGCATAATGCATTAATTGCGATGCAGCACATACACCGGGGTAATCGCCCCTATACCCTTCCATCTGTAACATTAGTTGAAAATGCAAATGTGGAGGCCAATACCCATTTTCTTCCGGTTTTCCCAACCAGGCAAATGTTGTACCTGCTTTAATAGGCATTCCTTCTTCCAATGTTTGCAAACTCTTTAAAGCCAAATGCCCATACAAGCTATAAAAAGTAAATTCACCTAATGAATGCTGCAAAATAATGGTAGCCCCGTAATCGCCATAAGCGTTATTAAACGCAAAGCTGTGCACAGTTGCGTCTATAGGAGCCATTACAGGTGTATCTGCCTCGCCCCAAATATCAATTCCTAAATGTATGCGGCGAGGCTCAGTTCCATCAAAAACTCGACTACGCGCATAAATATGCCTGTTTTCTAAATAACCACCAATACCATAACGGGCATCGGCAGTTTGTAAAATTGAATGAACCGTAGTGGAAAACAAGTCAACATTTGTAATAATTGCTTCCTTCCATACATCATTTTTTTCAGTAAAATCCATTTTTACTAACTTATCGGTCTCTGCCTTGAATGGTACAACAGATGCTATTGTTGGCTGCAATGCTTTTATCCGTTCATAAAATTTAGTCGTACTGTCCATTGTCTATAATTATCTTTATTGTTCCGATAAAAATAAAACGAAATGCCATGCAGAAATTATTTTATTTATTGATGCTGCTGAGTTGCAGCTTTGTTGTAAATGCACAAAACAATCCGCCATTATGGCTACGCTACCCTGCTATTAGTCCCGATGGCAATACCATTGTATTTGGGTATAAAGGCGATTTGTACAGTGTTCCTGCAACAGGTGGAACAGCCATTCCTCTAACTTTAAACGAATCGCAAGAACAAATGCCCGTTTGGAGCCATGATGGCAAATACATTGCTTTTGCCTCTGACCGCTACGGCAATTTTGATGTTTTTGTTATGCCTGCTAATGGTGGTGAAGCAAAACGCTTAACTTATAACTCAGCCAACGATTTTCCTTGGGATTTTTCACCCGATAATTCCAAAGTTATTTTTGGCAGTGGCCGAAATGATTTAAACACATCCGTTCGTTTTCCGCAAAAAGCAATATTTCTTAAATTATATGAAGTACCTGTTACCGGCGGTAGAAATATTTTACTGAATACAGCCGGCACTGAAAATGTTCATTACAGTAATGATGGAAAGGAAATTGTGTTTCAAGATAGAAAAGGCTATGAAGATCCTTGGCGCAAACACCACACCAGCAGTGTAACCCGTGATATTTGGTTGTATAATTTCCAAACAAAAAATTACAGAAAACTTACCACTTTTAATGGTGAAGACAGAGAGCCGGTTTTTAGTGCCGATAATCAATATGTGTATTATTTAAGTGAAAAAAATGGCACACAAAATATTTACAAAATGCCATTGCAATTAAAAATTGCAGAGCAACAATTAACCGATTTGAAAGATTATCCTGTTCGTCACCTATCCCGCTCAAACAACAACACTTTGTGTTTTTCATGGAATGGAGAAATATATACGCTTAAACAAGGTGGCAAACCCGAAAAAGTAAACATTATCATTAATGCAGACACACGGGGTAACGTAGAAAAAAATGTAACTATTAATGGCGGTGCTACTGAAATGAGTGTATCACCTAACGGTAAGGAAATTGCGTTTGTATTTAGGGGCGAAGTATTTGTAACCAGCACCGATGGAAGCTATACCAAACGCATCACCAATACACCGCAACAAGAACGCATGGTAGCATTTGCACCCGATGGCAGAAGCTTGTATTACGCGGCAGAAAGGGGTAACAGTTGGGATATTTACAAAGCCACTATTGCCCGCAAGGAAGAGCCTTATTTTTATGCATCTACTTTAATTAAAGAAGAACCGGTGATTGCTACTGAAAAAGAAGAGTTTCAACCCATGCCTTCACCCGATGGTAAAAAAATTGCATATTTAGAAGAAAGAAATATTTTAAAAGTTTATGATTTAGCTTCTAAAACAAGCACTACCATCCTACCTGCCGGACAAAATTTTTCGTATAGCGATGGTGATCAACGTTTTGAATGGAGCCCCGATAGCAAATGGATTGCCGTTAGAAGCAGTAAAGGTGTTTTTGGATTAAGCGGTGGTGCTATTATGGTGTTTAAAGCAGATGGTAGTGATGCCAACGGCACCGATGTTACACAAAGTGGTTTTAGTAACAATCGCCAACAATGGGCTTTGGGTGGAAAAGCACTATTATTTACCTCTGACAAGGAAGGTAAGCGTTCTTTAGCTATTCAAGGGCCGAAAGAAGCAGATGTATATGCTTTATTCTTTGATAAAAATGCTTACGACCAATTTAATTTAAACAAGGAAGATGCAGCATTACTGAAAGAAAAAGAAAAAGAAAATAAAGACACAACAAAAAAGAAAGAAAATGTTGTATTAGATTTCAGCAATTTAGACCATCAGAAAGTTCGGCTTACCAATGCTTCAATGAATTTAGATGATTATAAACTATCGGCCGATGGCAGTAAACTGTTTTTATTAAGCCGCTTTGAACAAGGTGCCGACTTGTGGCAGATGGATACCCGCACCAAAGAAATGAAACTGTTAACCAAACTTAGCAGCGGCGGGAATATGGAATTAAGTAAAGATGGTAAACAATTGTTTGTATTAGGTGGTGGTAAATTAATGAAAGTGGATGTTGATAACGGCAAGGTAACCCCCGTTACCATTAATGGTGAAATGGTTTTAAATACAGCCGGTGAACGTGCTTATATTTTTGAACATGCTTGGCGCCAAGTGCAGAAAAAGTTTTATGATCCGAATTTACATGGTGTAAACTGGGCAATGTATAAAGCTGATTATGCACGTTTCTTACCGCACATTAATAATAACTACGACTTTCAGGAATTATTAAGTGAATTATTGGGTGAATTAAATGCTTCACATACCGGTGGTCGTTATTCACCTCGTAATCCCGATGGTGACAATACCGCTTCATTGGGTTTATTTTATAATGAAATGAAAGGCGGTAACGGTTTAGAAATTACTGAAGTAATGAAAGGTGGCCCTGTAGATAAAGCAACCAGCAAAATAAAAGCAGGCGATATTATTATGGCTATTGACGGGGATAACATTACTGACGCAGTTGATTGGAATAGTTTTTTAAATAGAAAGGCCGGTAAAAATGTTTTATTACAAGTATATAATCCAACCACAAAAACCACTTGGGAAGAAACCGTTAAACCCATTACCGTTATGGAAGAAAATGCGTTATTATATAAACGCTGGACCAATACCATGGCCGAAATGGTTGACAAGCTGAGCAATGGTCAAATTGGATACGTACATATTCAAGGCATGAATGATGCCAGCTATCGCGAATTTTTTGATAAAGTAATGGGTAAAAACTACAACAAGAAAGCTTTGATTGTTGATACGCGCTTTAATGGTGGTGGTTGGTTACACGATGATTTAGTTACTTTCTTAAAAGGCAAACAATACTTAAGCTTTGCACCCTATGGATTTAAAGCAGCCGGTGGTGAACCCGCAGGTAAATGGACTAAACCCAGTTGTGTGTTAATGAGTGAAAGTAATTATAGTGATGCATTCTTATTCCCTTATGCTTATCGCGCTAACAATATTGGAAAATTAATTGGCAAACCTGTTCCCGGAACCGGTACAGCCGTTTGGTGGGAAACACAAATTGATCCTACCCTTGTATTTGGCATTCCCATGATTGCCACCATTGGTAAAGAAGGCAGACCAACTGAGAATTTGCAAATTAATCCTGATATTGATGTGGATAATCCATACAATGATGTATTGTTTGGAAAAGATGATCAATTGGAAGCAGCCGTAAAAGAAATGTTGAAAGAAACGGCAGATAACAAATAACGGACTATAACATAAACCTCAAAAAAAGCCGCTTCAACAATGAAGCGGCTTTTTTATTTTTTAAAAGAATTAGTAACAGATTGATTTATACCACCGGCAAATCAAATGAAAAAGTTGAACCAGATCCAAAATCGCTGACCACTTTTATATCACTGCCTTGGGCATTCATAAATTCTTTACAAATGCTAAGTCCCAAACCGGTTCCTTCACTTTTATTTCCGGGAATTCTGAAATAACGATCGAAAATTTTGTTTAAATATTGTGGCGGAATCCCCACACCAAAATCTTGAACAGCAAAATGCAATGCATTTCCTTTATTGAGAATAGTAATGATAACAGAGGAATTTTCGTAAGAATACCGAATAGCGTTTGATAATAAATTAGATAATACCCATGAGGTGCGATCTTTATCTGCTTTCACATTAGGTAATTCATCAGGTATTTGCATTCTTATTGAAACTTTCTTTTGCTCAGCTATTTTTTGATTAGCTTCGAGAGCATAATGCACTAAATCTAAAGGATTACATTCCACAACTGAAAGCTGAATTAAACCACTTTCCAATTGTGAGAGATTTAATAATTCCCCTGTAATTTTTAGTAATCGCCCGGCATCCTCTTTAATACTATCAATCAGTTCTTGTTGCTCAGTATTTAAATTACCAATTTGTTTGTTCGACAACAATGCAGTACTTAGTTGAATAGATGAAAGCGGTGTTTTTAATTCATGAGAAATAGTAGCAATGAAATTGGTTTTTGCAAAATCTAACTCTTTATAAGGCGTAATATTTTGCAAAAGAATTACATTACCAATAAGCTTTTCAACCGTTTCACCGGTTGGTATTATACGAATGGGAATAATTTCTTTTTCAAAATAACTTTCTTTACCCTCGGCATAAATTTTTATTGGTTGCTTTTTTAGGGAAGTTGTGCCCGTATCTGAAAACAATTCTTGAATTAAGTTTCGAATTAAATCATTCTTTACCGCAATATCTTGTATAAATTTACCTTTTACCTCATCTGACTTAAGCCCTGTAATTTGCAAGGCAATGGTATTCATGAATAATATCTTTTTTTGTTCATCTAAACCAATAATCGGGTCTTGTAAATTATCAATAAGTGTTTCAATGCGTTTCTTTTCCATCATTAACTTTTCCAAATTGCTTAATTGATAAGCTTCTAACTTCTCGGCCATAGAATTAAACGAAGCCGCCAATTCAGCAAATTCATCATGTCCGGAAAAGTGAACCCTTTGCGAATAATTTTGTGCTGCAATTTGTTTAATACTATTTGTAAGTTCTTGAATGGGATTAGCAATACTACCGGGTAAATTCACAAACATGATGAAAGCAGCCAAAAAACAAATAGTACCTGAGATGGTAATCCAAAAAACAGATTTTTGAGCAGTTATGTTCGCAATATTACTTTTCCGTTCAATGGCTTGCATGTTCAACAACATAATAGCAGAAATATCATTTCGCACTTCTTTAATTACAATAGTATCTTGTGGCTTTACGACTAATTCTTGAAAATGATTCCACAACTCATCGGTAAGTTCTTTCTCACCTAATTCCGTAATATTTTTTTGCTGTAGTTGTAAACTATTTAAGAACAATTGTTTATTGTTGGGTATCTCAATTCCATCATTCAAAGCAATTTCCATTTTTCTACAATAATCAATCGTATTATAATTGGCAACTAAAATATTTTTGGAATCGTTTGAAAGTTTGTTAATATAAAATATACTCAAGGTTGTGAGTAAGACAATCATTACAAACAACAAACCAATACCTATTGACAGCTTTGATTTTGTTTTCATATAAAAATGCTCAAAATTGAATAAAATTCAGTGTTCACTTATTTCAATAACAAATTCAAATACAATTATCAGCTTAATATAATCAAATCAACTTTACTAAATGAAAGTTTTTTTAATAGTTCATTAAACACATTGGTGAAAAGTATTAACCTGAATAAACTAAAATGCGGTTTACCTATGCATACAGTAGTAATCTGCCGCTCTTCACATTGCTCAATAATTGTTTTAGCAATATTATTGCTATTCATTTTAATAATTTCAGCACCTAATTCGGTAGCGGTTTTAAAATTATTAATTAAATGTCTTTGTTTATCCAAAGGAATTTTCTCCGGACTTTCATCCATAGTTTGTACGTACAAAACATACCATTTTGAATTGTAATAGTTAGCCAAACGTGCTGTTTTTCTTATCACCGTTTTTGCTGTTTGATCATTGGAACTAATACAAGCTAAAAAACGTTCAGGTTTTAATGTATTACTCTTTATTACTTCAGTTTCCACTTTCCTTTCTACTTGCGATGCTACTTCTTTCAATGCTAATTCGCGCAATTGTAGTATGTGTTCTTTTTGAAAAAAATTTTTTAACGCAGCATGAATTTTATCAGCTGTATATATTTTCCCCTCTTTTAATCTGTCTATTAATTCGTCAGCAGTTAAATCAATATTCACCACTTCATCTGCTTCCCGCAAAACGCTATCCGGAATACGTTCTTTTACCTCTATGTTTGTTATGGACTTTACATCTTCGTTTAAACTTTCAATATGTTGTATATTCACCGCACTAATTACATTTATCCCGGCCTCTAATATTTCCATAACATCTTGCCAACGTTTTTCATTTTTACTTCCTTCAATATTGGTGTGGGCTAACTCATCAATAATTACCACTTCAGGCCTCATGTTTAATACCGCAGCAACATCTAACTCTTCCAGCTCTTTACCTTTATAAAACAATTTTCGTCGAGGTATAACCGGTAATCCTTGTAACAAGGCTTCTGTTTCTTTTCGTTGATGTGTTTCAATGTATCCTATTTTAACATCTACCCCATTTTTTAGTAAAGCATGCGCTTCTTGTAACATGCGGTAAGTTTTGCCAACTCCTGCACTCATGCCTATGTAAATTTTAAATTTACCGCGCTTAGATTTTTTAATCAGGTTATAAAAATCTTGTATGGAAATATCTTTATTAGCCATTAAAACGACATTTGAAGTGCTGTACAAATTGAAACATTATTATTAACCGGCATATTATTATTTGTAAAATAGTTATCGGAATTGTATAAATATCTGGCTTCTATTCTCCACAATAAATTGGGTAAAATAGATTGATCATAATTAAGTGAGTAACCAAAGGTATTAAACCCATTGTTGAAACCTTTTGGAATAATAATATTATTCGGGTCATTGTAATTTTCAACCCGCAATCCAATTGCATTTTTTTCAGTAGGTTTCCATTGTAATATAACTACGTAGCCATACCAGTTATTCAATGAATTACTATACTTGTGTTTTTGTTGAAGCCCAATATCAAACCCTGTTGTGATTCCCCACTTGGAACTGAATTGAATAACTGTGTAAAAGTTATGAAAATAGCGCATTCGCGAAATACTGTCTGCATATACATTACCAATAAATGAACTGCTATTGAACAAAACGGCCTGCGATGGTTGAAAAGTAACCTGATGGCCTAAAGCAAGTGCATTATTGCCATCTACTCTATTAATAACTTGCCATCCATTCAGCAATAGCATTGACAAATACCATTTTTCGTTTGAAGTAGTATAAGATAGCCGCACACCACTTTCATAATAAGGTGAGTTTTCCGCTAATATACTTCTAGTTAAAGTCCAACAATCATTTGATATGGCGCTTTCAAAACCAATGTGTGACGGGAAAATACCTGCATCTATCCATAGTGCTTTTTTTGATGATAGTTTTACACCCAAATTAGCCTCAAAAACATTTTTCATTACACCAACTTCATTGACATAATTGGCATTCATGTAAGTACCGGTGGCAAAAGCCAAATTAGCTCTTACATTTTTTTCTACTAACGAAGCTTTTATATAACCTAAATTTAAATTAACCTCATTTGTTCTGGTGTAATTGTACAAAAAAGTGGGGCGAGTATGATTATCGGGATTGGCAAAATCATAGGTATCATACATATCAAGGTATGCACTCAATTTCAATTTTTGTTTTGAGGAATCTGTTTGCGCATTTACGGCAACAGCAGAAAAATAAAAAAATAAAAATGTAATTTTTCGCATAAATGAATTAAAAAATTTTATTGTGCATGATAACTTGCAGACAAATCATTTAAAGCAACATTCAATTCCAATACATTTACATAAGCAGGACCAAAAATTCCCAAAAATGGATGATGAATATGTTGTTGAATTAATGACTGCAGTAAACCGGGTTGAAGATTGCGAACATGAGCAATTCTATTTACCTGAATGTTGGCAGCCTGAACCGTAATATCGGGGTCTAAGCCACTAGCACTGGCTGTAATCATATCAATGGGAATATTTTTCACAGCCACATCCGGATGATGTATTACAAACGAATCAATATTGGCCTGTATTGATTTTAAATAATCGGTATTATATGGGCCTTTATTACTGGCACCTGCAGCGGCCGCATTATAATTTACAGCAGAAGGACGCGACCAAAAATATTGGTCAGCATCAAACTTTTGTCCAACATCGCTATACATTCTTTTTCCTTGCACATTTATAATTGCAGGCTCGCCATTGTTGGGTGTAATTTTTGCAACACCCCATATAATTGCAGTGTAAATAATGCTGCATAGAACCAAAAAAACAAATGTTAATCGTATAGCCGGAAATAAATAAGTTTTCATATCTAATTATATTAAAAAAAGTATGTAACAATCATATCAATGAGTTTAATACCTACAAAGGGAACTATAATACCCCCTAAGCCATAAATGAATAAATTGCGGCGCAATAAAGCACTTGCACCAATAGGCCGATAGGTAACACCTTTTAAAGCCAATGGAATTAATAAAGGAATGATAATTGCATTGAAAATAACAGCAGATAAAATGGCGCTTTGAGGGCTATGCAAATGCATAATATTAATTCCCTGCAATGCAGGAATGTAGGTAATGAATAAGGCCGGCACAATGGCAAAATATTTTGCTACATCATTGGCAATACTAAAAGTAGTAAGTGTACCCCGCGTCATTAATAATTGCTTTCCAATTTCAACTACTTCAATTAGTTTAGTGGGGTCATTATCCAAATCAACCATATTGCCTGCTTCTTTGGCTGCTTGGGTACCACTATTCATGGCAACACCTACATCAGCTTGAGCTAAAGCAGGGGCATCATTTGTTCCATCGCCCATCATAGCAAATAAGCGGCCTTGCATTTGTTCAACCTTTATGTAATTCATTTTATCTTCAGGTTTTGCTTCGGCAATAAAATCATCTACACCTGCTTTTTCTGCAATGTATTTAGCGGTTAATGGATTATCTCCTGTAACCATTACAGTTTTTATACCCATTTTTCGTAATCGGTCAAAACGCTCTTTAATACCTGTTTTTATAATATCTTGTAGCTCTACCACTCCTATCACATTTTCATTTACTGCCACCACTAACGGTGTACCCCCTTGCATTGAAATAGATTGAACAATATGGGTAGCTTCTTCCGGAAACATGGTGCCTGCTTTTTCGCAAATTCTCTTAATAGCATCAGCCGCCCCTTTTCTTATGCGTAAGTTATTGCAATCAATTCCCGAACAACGTGTTTCGGCAGTAAATGCAATAAACCTGGGATTTTCTAATTGCTGTACCGATACATTCATGTCAGCTAACTCAATGATAGATTTTCCTTCAGGGGTTTCATCTGCCAAGGAACTATATACCGCCATTTGTTTAAAATATTCCTTGTCAACATTAGATAATGCATGAAAATGAGTAGCTTTTCTATTACCAATCGTAATTGTACCAGTTTTATCAAGCAACAGCACATCCACATCACCAGCTGTTTCAACTGCTTTACCGCTTTTTGTAATCACATTGGCTTTTAATGCTCTATTCATGCCTGCTATGCCTATGGCAGACAATAAGCCGCCAATGGTTGTAGGAATTAAACAAACAAACAAGGCAATGAAAGCCGCAATGGTTATGGGTGTATGTGCATAATCGGCAAATGGTTTAAGTGTTACCGTTACAATAATGAATACCAATGTAAACCCTGCCAACAAAATAGTAAGCGCAATTTCATTGGGCGATTTTTGTCGGGAAGCACCTTCCACCAACTCAATCATTTTATCTAAGAAACTTTCTCCGGCATCGCTTGTAACTTTAACTTTTATCTTATCACTTAATACTTTAGTGCCGCCGGTAACACTGCTTTTATCACCACCCGCTTCTCTTATAACAGGTGCGCTTTCTCCGGTAATAGCACTTTCATCAATGGTAGCAAGACCTTCAATAATTTCACCATCGGCCGGTATAATATCATTGGTTTCACAAATAAATACATCTCCTTTTTTCAACTTGGAAGCCGGAATTGTAATGACTTCATTCATATAAATTTCACCTACAGGCAACACTAACTTAGCAGGTGAATCTTCACGGGTTTTTCTTAAACTATTCGCCTGTGCTTTGCCACGTTCTTCAGCTATTGCTTCCGCAAAATTGGCAAACAATAATGTTACAAATAAAATAATGGTAATGGTTACATTATAGCTTAAACTGCCCTGCGATGTTTCGCCTAAAGCAATCCATATACAAACACAAGCCATTACCGCAGTTCCTAACCATACTGTAAACATTACCGGATTCAATATTAATGTGGCAGGATTTAATTTTAAAAAAGATTGTTTTAATGCACCACCTATTGATGCCTTATTGATTACTTTGTTTGTCATAATATATAATTGATATATAACATTTGTTTAGAAAGAAAAATATTCGGCAACAGGACCCAGTGTCAGTGCAGGGAAAAAGGATAATGCTGCAATAATGATAATTACCGCAATAATCATAATGCCAAATGTTGGGGTATCAATTTGTAAAGTGCCGGCACCGGCAGGAATATATTTTTTTTGCGATAAAGATGCGGCAATTGCTACCGGACCAATGATTGGTATAAATCTGGCCAATAACATCACAATTCCATCGGCAATATTCCACCAGGCCGTATTCGCATTTAGCCCCGCAAACTCGCTACCGTTGTTGGCACTTGCTGAAGTAAATTCATACAACATTTCGCTGAAGCCATGATAGCCGGGATTAGATAACCATGCTGCATATTGTTCAGGATGATGCGCATACAAATAGGAAGCAATAGCGGTACCGGTTAAAATTAAGAATGGATGCAACAAAGCAACAATCATGGCAATTTGCATTTCACGAGCTTCAATTTTTTTACCCAATAACTCAGGTGTTCTTCCTACCATTAAACCACTGATAAACACGGCTAAGATCATGAAAATATAAAAGTTTAAAAATCCTACACCTACCCCACCATAAAAGGCATTAATCATCATTCCCAACATTGCACACATACCTGATAATGGCATAAAGCTATCATGCATGGCATTTACAGAACCATTACTGGTTACCGTTGTTGCAATTGCCCAATAGGCTGAAGCCATTGAACCAAAGCGAACTTCTTTTCCTTCCATATTTCCAGAAATATTATTAATACCCATTTTGGCAATGGCTGTATTTCCCCTAACCTCCATGCTAATGGTGGGAACCACCAAAAGAATGAATCCTAAGGTCATAATACCGAAAACAATCCAAGCTAATTTTTTTCTATTCAGCATATAGCCCATGGTAAAGATTAAAGCAATGGGTAATAAATAAATAGCTATTGTTTCAACCATATTGGTAAAGTAGTTCGGATTTTCCAGCGGATGAGCAGAATTGGGTCCAAAGAACCCCCCACCATTTGTACCCAATTGCTTGATCGCAACAAAAGCTGCAACAGGCCCTTTACTAACTTGTACAGTATCACCTTGCAAAGTTGTAATGGTGTCTTTACCTTGAAACGTCATGGGCACACCGTTGTATAAAAAAATAATGGCCAGTACAATGCAAATAGGCAATAATACTCTTGTACATGTACGAACAAAGTAAAAATAAAAGTTACCCAACGGTAAATTAATCCCTTCTTTCATGGCCTTAATAACAACAATAGAAATGGCTATACCACTGGCTGCGCTAATAAACTGAAAGAGCATTAATACCAATTGTCCTAAATACGACATGGCTGTTTCGCCTGCATAGTGCTGAATATTAGTATTGGTAATAAAACTGATAGCGGTATTAAAAGCCAAATCGAGTGGCATGGATGGATTATGATCGGGATTGAATGGCAGATGCGCCATATTTGTTAATACCAACATGGCCAATACAAACCAAATAAAATTAATCATCAACAATACCTTGATGTGTTGTTTCCAATTCATTTCAACATTTTCATCTATCCCAATTAAGCGGTAAATGAAGCGGTCAACCGGATTCAACACAACATCTAACCAGGTATCTTCTCCTAAAAATACCTTTCCCATATATCTACCCAATGGGATGGCAATTAATACAGCGATTATGAACATGGCAATTACACCATATAATTCCGAATAAGATTGCATTATAATTATTTTTAAACTTTAAAACTTTTCTACCTGACGTTTAATAAAATTTGCTTTAAAATTTTTCAGGATGCACAAGTACATAACACATGTAGATGAATACCAATATTGCTATAATAAAAACGATAAACATTTTGCATGAAGATTGATAAGGTGGTGATATAATTCGTTGACTAGAAAATTAAATACATAACTTAAAGCATCATTATGAGGTGTTCAGTTTTGGCATGGCTCATTCATTTTGGCATTATAGGTGGCAAATGAAAGACCAAGAATTTTCAAGATCAATAAAATGTAATACAGGACTGAATTATGAAATTTTTTCATTATTCATTTGCAAAAAAATACCCTTTCAAATTGAAAGGGTAAGACTATCGTTTTGAAAGGGTAACAATAGAAATTTATTGAGGGGAAACGGAAATTTTGTATTCTTCCAGTTTTCTGTAAAGAGTAGTTAAAGCAATATTCAATAAACGAGCAGTTTCCGTTTTATTACCACCGGTATATTGCAGTACTTTTTGAATATGTGCTTTTTCAACAGAGGCTAAATCAAAAATACCCGATTGATGCATAGTATCCCTATTAAAATCTTGCAGAAAATCAATAGGCAAGGTTTCGGGCTGCAAAACATCCGAATCGGTTAAAATAACGCTTCGTTCAATAATGTTTTTTAATTCTCGAATATTGCCTTTCCAAGTATGGTTTTGCAAGAGTTGAATATAATCGGGACTAATATTTTCTATTTTCTTGTTTATTTTTTCTGAGAAGTGTTTTAGGAAATAGGCTGCAATAACAGGTATATCCTCTAATCTTTCACACAAGGAAGGCAATTGAATTTGAAAAACAGAAATACGGTAATACAAGTCCTCACGAAATTTTCCATTTAAAATTTCTTGTTTTAAATCTCTATTCGTTGCAGCAATTAACCGTACGTTCACTTTAGTAGGCACGGTATCGCCGAGTTTTAAAAATTCGCCTGTTTCAATAACACGCAACAGTTTGGCTTGTAAATCAATGGGCATTTCGCCAATCTCATCTAAAAAAATGGTTCCTTCATTGGCTTCTTCAAAAATACCTTTTGCATCTTTCGTGGCTCCGGTAAATGCTCCCATTTTATGACCAAACAATTCATTTTCTAACAAATCTTTGCTGAAAGCCGAACAATTCACTGCGACAAAATTGTTTTGTTTACGCTTGCTTGCCTGATGAATAGCTTGTGCAAATACTTCTTTTCCCGTTCCTGTTTCTCCCAATAATAAAACCGTTGCATCCGTTTGTGCCACCCTTTTAGCTGCATCAATTGCCTGTTGAATGACTGTTGATTTTCCGATAATACTATCAAACGCATATTTATGAACTAACTGTTTCTCCAGTTGCTGTACGCGTTTTGCCAGCTTTACTTTATCCATTGCCCTATGCAGTAAGGGAATTATTTTTAAATTATCATCACCCTTGGTTATATAATCAAAAGCACCACTTTTAATGGCCTTCACACTATCCGGAATAGTGCCGTATGCCGTCATTAAAATAATTTCAATGGTAGGATACTTTTGCTTGATGGCGGCAGATAATTCAATACCATTTTCATCGGGTAATTTTACATCGCAAAGTACAATATCAATATTTTGTTGTTCTAATTTCTTTAATCCCGATTTACCATCTCCGGCCTGAAGTACTTCAAAGCCTTCCAGCATCAACATTTTAGCCAATAAGCTTCTAAGCTTCACTTCATCATCAATTATTAAAATAGTGTTGGCCATATTCATGAAAATACATTCGTTGTAAATGCTTTTAAAGCATAACAAATGTAAAAGTAATTTGATTCTGAAAATTAAAATAAAGGCATTTCAAAATGATGAATCACCTATTTCAATGTCCAAGACAATCATCAAAACATGATAAAACCTTTATTGCTGCCGATGAATAACATGTGCACCTAATAGGAATGTATCAGCTTTTTTTAGTGTATTGATGTTAGAATTACCTCATGTAATTCAATTAACCAAGTTCTGTTTCAAATACCTGATGCGTCATTTATATCATAAAAACTATTTTTTACTATCTTTTTCCGGTTTGTAGCTGAATAATACCATTAAAAAGAAAGTAAATAAAACCCCTGCGGCAATTACAATGAAGGAAATAATTTTTTAAATTATCCGTATTACATTTCGTTTTCTTAAATTTTTTATGCCGGAAGTAATGGCGTCAATTCCTGCTGACAAATAAATAAATAAAAAGAATCCGCCAATCAGTAATGCGGTTTCTAACAATAACATTTGCATGCTACCGAGGTTTTAGGTGATTAAATAAAGTTGGGTAGAGTTATATGCATGCAGCTATTTTAAATGAAAGAACAGCAAATTTAATAAAAAAAATTGAAATACTAAATTTTTTAACATAAAAAACTTAAAATATTAGCAAACATTAATGCAGGGTCATTGAAAGAATGATGCAAGCTTGTTTACAATAGTTTGAATAGTAAGTAATGAATACTGAAACGAGATGATATTCCCTACAAAAAAGCCCCAACTTAAAGTTGAGGCTTTTGGCTTAGTGAATGAGTCCTTCCGGAACAGATTTTCGCAACAAATATTTATAAATGAATTTGGTTTTTAAATTTTGGAAATCATCCCACTTAGCCGGTAAATAAGGCCATCCATGTCTGCCGCCCGGGTATAACATCATTTCAAAAGGCTTCTTGGCATCTTCCAATGCACTAATTAATTGAATGCTGTTTTGCATGTGCACATTATCATCCATGGTACCATGCACAATTTGTAACATGCCTTTATAATTGTTTACATAATTTAAAACACTGCTTTTCTTATATCCCTCTTCATTATCTGCCGGTGTGCCCATGTAACGTTCAGTATAATGGCTGTCGTACAACTGCCAATCTACCACGCTTCCGCCGGCCATGCCATAAGTAAACACATCAGACTTATACGTCAATGCTAAACACGTCATGTATCCACCGTAACTGAATCCGGTAATGCAAATACGGGCAGGATCGGCACCTGCATTGTTAATAAACCATTTTGCCATAGTGCTGTAATCTTCCATTTCCCAATACCCCAAATCATGGTACATATAATTTACACCTGCTTTTCCAAACTGGCCACTGGCTCTGTGATCGAAAGCCACTTGAATTAATCCTTCTTGTGCTAACAATTCCCTGTTCGCAGTCCAATTCCATTTATCCCATACAGTACCGGCATTAGGGCCGCCATAAATACTGATTAACATGGGATATTTTTTATTTTTATCGTAATGAGTAGGCCATGTAACCAAAGCAGGTAATTCAAATAAACCATCTGCACTTTTAATGCGTATAATTTCGGTTTTGGCAATAGCATATTGGTCCATTTCAGCACCTTTGGCATTACCCAACTCTTTGACTATTTTACCATTTACATCAACCAATGCCATACGGGCAGGGGTTTGTGTATTGCTGTATGTGGTAATAAAATAATTACCGAATGGCGAAAAATTAATGGAATGAGTATAATTCCCAAATGTTAATCGTTTTGGGGTTCCGCCATCAAAACTTATTTTGTACAAATCTATTCTGGTAGAATTTTCTATACCCCTTGCTGTAAAATAAATTATGCGATTAGCTTCGTCAATATATTCAATGCCGGTAACTGTGTATTTTCCGTTGGTAATAGGATGTTGCAAAGTACCATCCATGTTATAGAGATACAACATATTCCATCCGCTTTTATCACTTTGCGCAATATAACCTTTGCCATTTTTTAAAAAGTTAATGCGCCCACCTACCCTATCTTCTAAATCAATCCATGTTTTCTGCGTTTCGGTATATACCGGTTTACGTGTACCCGTTTGTGTATTTACTTCATAAATAATTAAACTGTCTTGTTTCCGATTCATCCAAGGTAACCACAAACTATTATTATCGCTGCGCCAAACAGGCCATCCAAAATACTGATCGTATTTTTCATTGAAATTAGCCCATGTGGTATTGCCACCGTTTGGATGAACAAAACCAATTTTAACTTCAGGGTTTTTATCACCGGGTTGTGGATAGCGGGTTTCTTCTAAATAACCATGTTTCCCTTGGCTGCTGTAAATAGGGAAAATAGGCACCATGCTTTCATCAAAGCGGGCATAAGCAATGGTTTTACTGTCGGGGCTCCACCAAAATGCCCGATAATGTGTAGGACGACCATAAATTTCTTCTAAATATACCCAACTGGCATAACCATTTAAAATAGTGGCAGAGCCATCGAAGGTTAATTGCACTTCTTTTTGATTAGCTATATTGTAAGCATATAAATTATTGTTTTTGGTGTAAGCAATAAAATTGCTATCCGGTGAAAAAGTAGGGTTTCTTTCCTGCGCAGTATCGTGCGTAATTTGAGTGGGATTACCATTGATGAATAAAAACAAATCGTTGTTCATAACGGTAACGCGTTTACCCAGTTGCGCTTCTTTATTTTGCGTAAAAGGTGTTGTTGTATTTAAAGCAATGTTATAGCGCAACAGTTTAACATCGCTTCTATTTTCGCCACGTTGTGCTAAAACCAATTCATTATTATTGAGCCACTCCATAACAGAAGGCAATGGTTGCATAAAACCTTTAGGTGGTTTACCGGTAACCAGTTCATGAATAGGAATTGTTTTTTGTTGTGCCGGCAAATAAGCTGCCATACAGCAAGCCACAGCCAGTAAGCCAAATATTTTTCTCATGTGTTTGAAAATTTTAGATGAAGGTAAAACACAAATACATGCAACGATGAACCATTTATAAAAAAAGCTGAGATGGAATTATACAAATATTAAAATTTTTGTATTTTGGGGAAGAAAAAAGCCCCACATTGTAAGGTGAGGCGACTTAAATGTTTTCACAACGGAATAATCCTTATTGTGATTTGCTTTCAAATTATGACATAAAAATAATAAATTAATTAATTAAAGAAACAAATATGGGAAAAAAAATTTTAGGACTTGATTTAGGTACAACAAGCATAGGTTGGGCTTTAGTAAATGAAGCTGAGAATGACAATGAAAAATCATCTATAATTAAAATTGGTGTGCGTTTGAATCCATTAACAGTTGATGAACAGCAGAATTTTAAAAAAGGAAAAAGTATTACCACTAATGCCAACAGAACGCTCAAACGGAGTATTAGAAGAAATTTACAACGTTACAAACTTCGCAGAGAAAACCTAATTGAGATTTTAAAAGAACACAAGTTTATATTGAAAGAAACTAATTTATCTGAAAATGGTAATTTTAGTACTTTTGAGACACACAGACTAAGGGCAAAAGCGGCAAGTGAAAAAATTTCACTAGAACAATTTGCCAGAGTTTTATTAATGATAAACAAAAAGCGCGGTTACAAAAGTAGTCGTAAAGCAAAAGGAACAGAAGAGGGAGTATTGATTGATGGAATGGAAATTGCAAAAAAATTGTATAATGAAAATTTGACTCCCGGACAATTCTGCTTACAATTATTGAATAATGGGGAAAAGTATTTACCCGATTTTTATAGGTCGGATTTGCAAAAAGAGTTTGATAAAATATGGTACAAACAAAAAGAGTTTTATCCCGATATTTTAACGGATGAACTAAAAGAAAAATTACACAATAAAAACGAAAAAACAACCTGGGCAATTTTACAGGAACCGCTTAAACTTATAGGTGTAAAACGTACTACAAAAGGAGATGCACAAAAAAAAGAAAATTTTGAGTGGCGTGTGAAAGCACTTTCCGAAAAAATGGATTTGGAAAGTTTATCTATTATTTTTCAAAAACTAAATTCGCAAATCAATAGTTCAAGCGGCTATTTAGGGGAAATCAGTGACCGAAGTAAAGAGTTATATTTCAACAAACAAACTGTTGGACAGTATCAAATGAGTGTATTGGATAAAAATCCAAATGCGAGTTTACGCAATATGGTTTTTTATCGTCAAGATTATTTAGATGAGTTTAATACTATTTGGGATGAACAAGCTAAATATCACGAAGAACTGACCCAAGAACTAAAAAAAGAAATTCGTGATGTAATTATTTTTTTTCAAAGAAGATTAAAAAGTAAAAATGGATTAATTAGTTTTTGTGAATTTGAAAACCGAAAAATTGAAATAGAAAAAAATGGAAAAAAGATTACTAAAATTGTCGGTAGTCATGTTATTCCTCGCTCATCACCATTATTTCAGGAATTTAGAATTTGGCAAAAATTAAATGATATAGAAATTTTTCCTATAAGCGAAAAAAATAAAAAGACCAAACCGAATGCTAGAACATTGGAACTTAAGGAAAAAAATATTTTATTCTCAGAATTGAGCGTAAAAGAAAAACTTTCAAAGGCCGAAATACTTGCTTTATTGGATTTACAAGATTTTGAGATCAATTTCAATAACATTGAAGGGAATAAAACACAGGCTGAATTATTTAAAGCCTATCAAAAAATTATAGAACTATCGGGCTATGAACTGAATCTAAAAGAATCTGCTGAAAAAATTTTAATTGAAGTTTCAAAAATATTTAAAACGCTTAATTACAATGAGGATATTTTGCACCCAAATACAGAGACATTATACAAATTTTGGCACTTACTCTATTCGTTTGAGGGTGATAAATCAATTACAGGAAACGAAAAGCTAATCAATAAATTGAAAAACGATTATGGTTTTGAAAAAAAGGCTGCAGTTATTCTTGCAGGAGTGGTCTTTGAAAGTGATTACGGAAATTTGAGTGCAAAAGCAATCAAGAAAATATTGCCTCATTTAAAAACAGGTGAAAAATATGATGTGGCTTGTGCGCTTGCGGGTTACAAGCATTCGGCAAATTCGCTTACAAAAGAGGAAATTGAAAACAAAATTTATAAAAACCGGCTTGATATTTTGCCGAAAAATCATTTACGAAATCCTGTTGTGGAGAAAATTTTAAATCAGATGATTAATGTAGTCAATACGATTATTGATACCTATGGCAAACCTGATGAAATACGCATTGAGTTAGCTCGTGAGCTGAAAAAAAGTGCAAAAGAACGGGAAGAAATGACTAAAGAAATTGATGATACAACAAAAAAGAATGATGAAATTAAAACTAAATTGCAAAAAGAGTTCGGTTTAACTAATGTAACTCAAAACGATATAATTCGTTATAAATTATATGAAGAATTAAAAAATAACGGTTACAGAACTCTATATTCCGATACATATATACCTCAAGAAAAATTATTTAGTAAAGAATTTGATATTGAACATATCATTCCACAGTCTCGATTATTTGATGATTCATTTTCAAATAAAACTTTGGAGGTTAGAAGTATTAATATTGAAAAAGGAAATCAAACCGCTTTTGATTATGTAAAAGGAAAAGGCTATGATAATCTAAATATTTTTTTAAACAGAATCATTTCTGTTTATGGAAAGAAAAATGAAAAAGACTTTGATTATTATAAAACAGAGTATGAAAAATCATTAATGAAAAAAGAAGCAAGAGAAAAATGGAATAAGTTAACCGAAGCGGAAAAACAAATACAGGTAATTAACAAATATTATTCTGGAAAGCTAAAAAAATTAATTATTACAGGTGAAGATATTCCTGAAGACTTTATTAATCGTGATTTATCAGATACAAGATATATTGCCAAATATGCTAAAACAATGTTAGAAAGTTTAGTAAAAAATGTCGTGAGCACGTCAGGTTCAATAACTAAACGTTTACGTGAAGATTGGCAATTAGTTGACGTATTGAAAGAATTAAATTGGGACAAATACAAAGCAGTTCAATTGGTCGAAGAGTTCACTAACAGAGACGGCAAAATAGTGAAGCAAATTAAAGATTGGACAAAACGAAACGACCATCGACATCATGCACTAGATGCACTTACTGTTGCCTTTACTAAACGGCAATATGTTCAATATCTAAACAACTTGAATGCACGGAGTGACAAAAATTCAGTTATTTATGGTATAGAACAAAAAGAACTTTACCGAGACGATAAAGGAAAGTTATTATTCAAACCACCTATAGAAATAAAGGAATTTAGAGCAGAAGCAAAAAAACATTTAGAAAATACTTTAGTTTCTATTAAAGCAAAAAATAAAGTTACTACCAAAAATATTAACATTACAAAGAAAAAAAACAGCATAAACAAAAAAGTACAACTTACGCCACGTGGGCAATTACATTTGGAAACTGTTTACGGGAGCCAAAAAAAATACACAGTAAAACTAGAAAAAATTGGTACAACCTTTGACGAGGAAAAAATTAAAACTGTATGCAAGCCTGTATACAAAAATGCCTTGCTTAAGCACTTGCAGGAAAATAAAAATGATCCGAAAAAAGCATTTGGCTCAAAAAATACACCTAAAAAACATCCGATTTATATTGATGAAGCAAAAACCCTTACTGTTCCCGAAAAAGTAAAAACGAAAAATTTTGAAACTGTATACACTATTCGTAAAGAAATTTGTCCCGAATTATTTAAGGATGCAAAAAAGAAAGATATTTTTGAAAAAGCATTAGGTGAAGCTACCAATCTATCTGAAAGAGAAATTGATAAATCCTATGACAAGGCTATTGAATTTATTTTTGATAAGGGCATTAGAAAAATATTAATTGAACGATATAAAAAAACAAAACTAGAAATAGAAGATTATAATAAAAGAGTTGAAAAGAAAGAACAAAAAAAAGTATTAGAAACTGCATTTTCCAACCTTATCGAGAACCCAATTATAAACAAAAATGGTAAATCAATAAAAAGAGTAACTATTTCGGGTATTAACAATGTACAAGCACTACATACCAAAAAAGATCATAATGGAAAATTAATCTTAGATGAAAATTGCAAGACACACCCTGTTGATTTTGTAAATACTGGCAGCAACCATCATGTAGCTATATTTCTAGATAAAGAAGGCAACTTACAAGAAAATGTAATATCTTTTTACGAAGCAGTTACACGCCGCAATCTAGGATTACCAATAATTGACAAAGAATTTAATAAAAAAGAAGGTTGGCAATTTTTGTTCAGTATGAAACAAAACGAATACTTTGTTTTTCCTAATGAAAAAAATGGGTTCAGCCCAAAAGAAATTGATTTGTTAAATCCTGATAACTACGCATTGATAAGTCCGAATTTATTTAGGGTACAAAAAATTTCCACAAAAAATTATATGTTCAGGCATCACCTGGAAACTTCTGTTAGCGAAAATAAATTATTAAGAAAAGTAACTTGGGAGTTAATTCAAACACCAAATAAGTTAAAAGGGATTATCAAAGTTCGATTAAATCACATTGGGCAAATTGTATATGTAGGTGAGTATTAGGAATCGCCACAAAAGCATTTTTTAACATATTTAATTTTTAACTAACCAATCAAAAATTAACTTTGAAAACAATTAATTGATTAATAAAAAAATCTGTTTGAAAATATGCTTCATTACACAAGCGGCTTAAATAAAATTAATTTAGAACAACTAATTATTTATACACTTTAAAAATGATATCATTTTATTTCTTATGGATAATTTTCAGGAAATATTTAGCTAAAATTTAGATTATTTGCAAAAAATTATGACAATTACACTCCTCATAATTAAACTTACTGTTTTATGTTATACATCGCAATATAAAAATTGGTCATAAATTAATTTTCCACATGCTGAAGCGAACCCTTTGCATAGAAAATCCATGTCATTTAAAATTCAACTTAGAGCAGTTGGTAATTAGCTATGCCCATATAAAAGGATTGGAAGACCGGCAAGATAAAACCGTGCCCATTGAGGACATTGGGGTATTGGTGATAGAGCATCCTCAAATTACCATTACCCATTTTTTATTAGACAAACTGGTGGCTAACAATATTGCCGTAATTACCTGTAATGCAAACCACCACCCCAGCGGTATGTTGTTACCGTTGGAAAGTCATACCTTGCAAAGCGAGCGCTTTAAAGCACAAATAAATGCCAGTGAACCTTTAAAAAAGCAATTATGGCAACAAACCATAAAAGCAAAAATTAAAAATCAAGCTGCCATTTTACAAAAATGGCAAGTACCCGCAGGATATTTAAATACAGCTCAACAGCAAGTTAAAAGCGGCGATACCGATAATGCCGAGGCAAAAGCGGCTGCTTATTATTGGAGCCACTTATTTCCTGCATCCTGGCAGTTTTTTAGAAACCGAGAAGGCCCCCCACCCAACAATTTATTAAATTATGGCTATGCCATTATAAGGGCTGCCATGGCCCGCGCCATTGCAGGAGCAGGTTTATTGCCAACTTTAGGCATCTTTCATCGCAACCGATATAATGCCTATTGTTTGGCCGATGACATGATGGAACCCTATCGCCCATTTGTAGATGCAATAGTTCGTCAAATTATTCACGAAACATCATTGGTAACAACATTAACCCAACCATTGAAAATTCAATTGTTAAATGTATTAACCCAAGATGCCATTATTGATAATCAAACCAGCCCATTGATGATTGCTATGCAAAAAACGGCATTTTCGTTGAGCAAATGCTATACCGGTGAACTACGAAAACTATCCTTTCCTGAGCTTCAATAAGCAATTCAATTAAAATAGCCCATCAGTTTAAAATAAATCACTTTTTATAATCGTTTTTATTAATAATCACTAAACATTCAATGCATATTGGCCAATATGGCGGCGCAACAAAAAAATGCAGAACGTTTTAATGCCTATAGAATTATGTGGGTAATGGTATTTTTTGACCTGCCAACAGAAACCAAGGCAGAAAGAAGGGCAGCCCAACAATTCCGAAAAAATATGTTGGCTGATGGATTCATCATGTTTCAATTTTCCATTTACCTCCGCCATTGCCCCAGTATGGAAAATGCCGCCGTACATATTAAACGCGTAAAAAAGAACCTGCCGGAAAAAGGACATGTAGGTATAATGACCATTACCGATAAACAATTTGGCATGATGGAACTATTTCAAGGGAAAAAAGAAGCACCGAGCCAGCCTATTCCACAGCAGTTAGAATTGTTTTAGGTACACAGAAATAAAAAAGGAGGCAAATAAGCCAAGTATGCCTCCTAAAAACTTCATTTTTTTTGTTCTATTTTCTTTGAAAACGCTTATTGGCATTGCA
>NZ_QKZV01000001.1:0-216053 GCF_003254115.1 Hydrotalea sandarakina | reverse complement strand
GTTGTATTCAAAGATCGAACAAAAAGAATTTGAAAAATAAACCTTAGAATTTTCAGTGTATGCATGCATTTGATTTACAATCTTACCGAAATATTATGCTTATGTAAATATTGTTTTAAATCGGGTATAGCTATTTCTTTAAAGTGAAAAATACTGGCTGCTAATGCAGCATCGGCTTGCGCATCCTTAAATACAGCTTCAAAATGTTGCATGGTTCCTCCACCCCCACTGGCTATTACCGGTATAGGTAATTGTGTACTTAATGTTCGGGTAATGTCTAAGGCAAATCCTTGCTTGGCACCATCGTGATTCATTGAGGTTAATAAAATTTCGCCGGCACCTAATTCATAGGCCTGTTTGGCCCAGGTAGTACAAAGGGTATTAGTAGCTGTTCTTCCTCCGTTTAAATAAACATACCAGTTACCATCACTTTCTTGTTTTATATCGATGGCTAACACCACAAACTGACTGCCAAATTCATTGGCTAATTGCGTAATTAAATTGGGATTTTTAAAAGCGGCAGTATTAATAGAAACTTTATCAGCTCCATTGTGTAATAGTACTGATGCATCTTCAACACTGCTAACTCCGCCACCAACAGTAAAAGGGATATTAATATGCGCTGCAATTCTGTTGGCTAATTCTTTCAGTGTTTTTCGTTTTTCAACAGTAGCGGTAATATCTAAAAACACCAACTCATCAGCTCCTTGTTCGGCATAAAATGCACCTAACTCAACAGGATCGCCTGCATCACGTATTTGTTCAAAATGAATGCCCTTTACCGTTCTTCCATCTTTTATATCTAAACAGGGAATAATGCGTTTGGTTAAGCCCGATACCGGTTGTATTTGTTTTGTTTCCATTGTTATTAGTTAAACTGAACCAACTGATTTAAAGATATTTTATTTTCATAAATGGCTTTTCCAACAATAGCACCACTACAACCAATTTGTTGCAGTTGTAACAAATCGTCAACACTACTAATGCCACCACTGGCAATTAAATGTAAGTGCGGTAATGCATTTAATAAACTTTGATACAATTCAAGGGAAGGGCCTTCTAAACGACCATCCTTACTTACATCAGTACAAAAAATTTGTTGCACGCCCAACTGCATATAATTTTCCATGAATTGTTGTACGGGGAACTCAGTAGTGTTTAACCAACCATTGATGGTGATATAACCGTTTTTCACATCGGCACCCAATAAAAATTTATCTACCCCAAACCGGTGTAACCATTCGATAAATAAGTCTTTTTGCTTTGCAGCCACACTGCCAACCGTTGCATACCTTGCCCCTGCATTCAGCACAGTGCTCACATCATTAGCGGTTTTAATGCCTCCTCCAAAATCAATGACTAATTGTGTATGATTAGCTATTGTTTCTAGCACTTTCCAATTGGTAACTTTTCCGGCTTTGGCTCCATCTAAGTCAACCAAATGCAACCTTTTAATACCGGCAGATTCAAACTGCAAAGCAACTTCTAAAGGATTTTCGTTGTAAATTTTTTTTTGTTGATAATCACCTTCCGTTAACCGAACACATTTTCCGTCAATAATATCTATAGCGGGTATTATTTCCATAAGGGTTGTTTTATAAAGCCATAAAATTTTTCAAAATTTGTTCACCTACTGCAGCACTTTTTTCTGCGTGAAATTGTACACCATAAAAGTTGTTGTGATGTATGGCAGATGCATAAGGTTCAACATAATTAGTAGTAGCAATAGCAAAGTTGTTTTGAGGTACATAATAACTATGCACAAAATAGCAATAACTGTTTTCAGGCACCTGATGCATAAGGGGCGATGATAAATTATAAATACTATTCCAGCCTACTTGGGGCACTTTTAAGTTGGATTGTGTATTGAATTTTTTCACAGTTAAATTGAAAACACCTAAACAGTCGGTATTATTTTCTTCGGAAAAAGAACATAACAACTGCATGCCTACACAAATGCCTAACAGTGGTTGTTGCAAAGTTGGAATTAACAAATGCAGGTTATTTTGTTGCAAACTTCGCATGGCACTGCTGGCCTCACCTACTCCGGGAAATATAACTTTATCAGCACTTTTTATTGTAGCATGATCGTTTGAAAGTATTGCATTAACGCCAATTCGTTGTAAGGCATATTGTACACTTTGTATGTTGCCGGCGTTGTATTCTATAATTACTACTTTCATGAAAAAAAATTATTGCTTTACTTTAAAATATTCTCTAAAAATTGTTGTGTAGTTGCAGCAATATCGGTTGAACTGCCCAATGCCTGAATGTAAGCGCTACCTATAATGGCACCATTGCTGTAAGTGCACGCTGTTGTAAACGTACTTTTATCCTTTACACCAAAACCCACCATAATGGGGTTTTTGAGTTGCATGGCCTGTAAGCGTTGTAAATAAGTATTCACCTCATTAAAATTTTTATCTTTTCCGGTAGTGGCCGATGAACTTACCGCATACAAAAATCCTGAACTTAATGCATCCATTTTTCGAATACGTTCTTCAGAAGTTTCAGGTGTGATTAAAAATATAAAATCAAGTTGGTATTTTTTTATAACAGCACCATACATATTTTCAAATTCGTACTCGGGCAAATCGGGTAATATTAAACCATCTACTCCTACTTCAGCTGCTTTTTTACAAAATGCTTCAAATCCATATTGCAGAATGGGATTCATGTATCCCATTAAAATAATGGGAATATGTATGGTTTTCCTGCAATCCTTCAATTGTTCAAATAATACTTTAATGGACATACCATTTTGTAAAGCAACACTACTGCTTTGTTGAATTACCGGCCCATCAGCCAATGGATCGCTGTAAGGCATTCCTAATTCAATTAAATCGGCACCATATTGCTGCAATGCCTGCATTACTGTTAATGTACTATTCAACTGGGGATAACCTGCTGTGCAGTAAACATTGAGTACTTGTTTGGGTTTATTTAAAAATGTTTGTGCAATTCTTGTCATGATGTACAATTATTTTGCATGTATAATTTAATGGTATCGTTGTTGGGAATGGTAACAAAACCTAAAGCCGAATATAGTTTTTGTGCTCGGGTATTCAAGCGCAATACTTCAAGCGCTACTTTTTTGCCACTCGCTTTTGCTTTATGAATTTGTTGTTGCACCAAAAAGCTTCCAATTTTTTTGTTTTGATAATCCGGATGAATATATAAACTGCTGATAAAAATTTTTTCATTGTCTTCAAGCAACTCAATAGTACCAACCGGTTGTGCTTGCCACAAAATAATTTGGGTTTGATTGGGATGAAAATTGTCTGCATGAAATTGTTGTTGCACTTGTTCATCCCAACCCCAAATAGCCTGCACATAATGAAATAGCACTAATTTTTTCAATTCGTAAAAAAATTGGCTGTCAGCAGGAGTACAAGGTCTTAAACTTAATTCCGGAAGTGCAATATTATTCTGCATTTTCTAATCATTTTTTTGCATGGCATGCATATAAGTTGCCAAATCTTTATCACCACGTCCGCTTAAGCATAGCACTACCACATCATTCGCTTTAAACGACATTTGCTTTAATGCTGCAAATGCATGCGCAGTTTCTAAAGCAGGTATAATACCTTCTAATTTTGTTACCTCAAAAGCGGCTTGCAAAGCTTCCTCATCGGTTGCGCTTAAAAAAGTAGCCCTGCCCGATTCGAATAAATGTGCATGCAAAGGACCAATACCGGGATAATCAAGGCCTGCAGAAATACTATGCGGTTCTACTACCTGACCATCTTCTGTTTGCATAACCAAACTTTTACTGCCATGCAAAATGCCGGGCTTACCAAGTTGAGAAGTGGCCGCACTCATTCCACTATAAACACCTAACCCTGCAGCTTCAACAGCAATTAATTGTACAGCGGGTTCATCTAAAAAATGATAAAAAGCTCCGGCTGCATTACTGCCCCCGCCTACACAAGCTATTACGTGCGTAGGTAATTCACTGCCTGTTTTTTCTTTTAATTGCCAACGAGTTTCTTCACTAATTACGCTTTGAAAGCGAGCTACCATATCCGGGTAAGGATGGGGCCCCACTACACTACCTATTACATAATGTGTATCGTTAGGATGATTAATCCAATCGCGAATTGCTTCATTGGTAGCATCTTTCAAAGTTTTACTGCCGCTGGTTGCTGCCACAACTTTAGCACCCAACATTTGCATACGGGCAACGTTAGGGGCCTGACGTTCAATATCTTTCTCACCCATATACACAATACATTCCAACCCCATTAAAGCACAAACAGTGGCTGTGGCAACACCATGTTGACCGGCACCGGTTTCTGCAATAATTCTTTTTTTGCCTAAACGTTGTGCTAATAACACCTGACCAATGGCATTATTAATTTTATGGGCACCGGTATGGTTTAAATCTTCTCGTTTTAAGTAAATACGGGTATTATGCAAAGCACTTAAGCGTTCAGCCAAAAATAGCGGTGATGGCCTACCTACATAATCGCGCAATAACTGATGAAATGCAGCCACAAACGAAGGCTCATGCATAATTTCTAAATAACGGCTGCGCAACTCTTCCACATTTCTGTGCAACATTTCGGGAATATAGGCACCACCAAATTGACCAAAATAGCCATGCTCATTGGGGTGCATGTAAGAAACGGAATTTGTTTTTGTTTGGCTCATAATGATTTATAATGGATTCACTTGATTAAAGAATTCGTGCACCAAAGCTAAGTTTTTTATACCCGGTGCTATTTCAAATTTGCTGTTAATATCAAAAGCAAATAAATCTTTTGCTACGCTATCCTGCATAAAGTTTTGTAATTCAGGCACATCATCCGGTTGAATGCCGCCGCTCAATAAAAATGGCTTGCGAATAGAAAGCCCTTTCAACATATTCCAATTAAATTTTTTTCCGGTTCCTCCGTATCCAACGCCCTCTGTATCAAATAAAAAAATATCTACTACATCTTGATAGTCTTTAATTTTCCAAAGTATGTTGTCGTTTTCGCTAATACGAAAAGCCTTAATGGTAGTTACATAATTCGATAAGTTTTCGCAAGTACGCGGTGTTTCATCGCCATGCAATTGAATAAGGTATAAGCCACATTCATCTACCATTTTCAGAATGTTGTCTTCTTTTTCATTTACAAAAACACCCACTTTATTGATGGTGCCTTTTACCCTTTTAATAGCCTCAGTTGTATTATTGTTTAACACATACCTTGGGCTTTTAGGATAAAAAATAAAACCGCAGAAATGCACTCCCCAGTCATTCAACTGGCGAACCTGATTCATGTCGGTAAGGCCACAAACTTTTAATCGCATGATGCCTGTTTTAGTTGTTGAACAAATTGCTGAAATGCCAAATTGGGTTGTTCATGTTTCATAAAATTTTCGCCCATTAAAAACCCTTTAAACCCGGCTTTCTTTAATTGAAGAATAGTTTCCACTGCCGAAATACCACTTTCCGTTACCGGAACTTTTGTGGGGGGAATCTGTTCAATTAAACGTAATGATGTTTCAATATTTACTTCAAAGGTTTTTAAATTACGATTATTAACACCAACCATATCTACCTCATCGCAAATGTGTTGTAGTTCTGTTTCATCGTGTATTTCTAATAACACTTCTAAACCCAATTGTTTGGCTTCAACGGCCAATTGTTGCACTTGTTTGGGCGATAAGCAAGCCGCAATTAATAAAACCACATCAGCACCAATGGCTTTTGCCTCATATAACTGATATGCATCAATCATAAAATCTTTTCGCAAAATGGGAACGGGTTGTATGCGTGCCTGAGCAAAATCTTGAAAAGACCCACCGAAAAATTCGGTATCGGTTAACACTGAAATGCCTGCAGCATATTGTGCATAGGCCTGTGTAACAGTAATTACATTGGCATATTGATGAATAAATCCTTTGGAAGGTGAACGTCGCTTAAATTCAGCTATAATTCCGGTTGAATTTTGTTGCGACAAATTCTGCTTCAATGAATAGGTTGTAGCACTAAAAAAAGGCTGTTGTTGTAATTGTTCAATGGATATACGTTGTTTAGCCTGTTGTACTTCTACTTGCTTTTTTGCTACTATTGTTTCTAATATATTCATACAAATGCCTACTTTAAAAATATTCGTTATTGCAATGCTATTAATTGTTGAAGCGTGTTGTAAGCCTTACCACTTTCCAAACTTTCAACCGCTGCCGCGTATGCCGATTCATAATCAGTAAAATTTTTGGTTGCATACAGTGCCATGGCAGCATTAGCCAATACTACCGCATTTTGTGCCCAAGTACCTTCACCTTTTAAAATGGATAAAAATATTTTTGCTGCTTCTTCAACAGAATGACCGCCATAAATATCCTGTGGTTGAACCAGGCGTTTACCCAATTGAAGTGGTGTTAATATTTGTTCACCTGAATTGGTAATGACTTTTGTATCGCCGGTTAATGAAATTTCATCGTAACCATCTAAAGCATGAATAATGGTAAATGACTTATTGGTTTGCTGTAATAGATAATTGTAAATGCGTGCCATTTCTAAATTATATACACCAACCAGTTGATAGGCCGGCGATGCAGGATTAACCATTGGCCCTAACATGTTAAAAAAAGTACGTACACCTATACTTTTACGCAAAGGGGCAACCGTTTTTAAAGCGGGATGAAAAAGCGGTGCATGTAAAAAACAAATATTTACTTCGTCTAATTCTTTCTGTAAGGCATCGGCATTATTTTTGAACTTATAACCTAATTGCTCCATTACATTGGATGCACCACTAATTGAAGTGGCACCATAGTTACCGTGTTTGGCTACTTTTTGACCTGCCCCTGCTGCAATAAAGCAACTAATGGTTGAGATGTTGAAGGTATTTTTCCCATCACCGCCGGTACCTACTATATCTAAAGTTTGATAGCTTTCAAAAGGCAACTGTACACATAATTCCATTAATGCATCACCAAAACCTTGCAATTCCTGAATGGTAATGGTTCGCATTAAATATACGGTAACAAATGAGGCAATTTCATATTCATTATATTGGCCCTTGCTGATATTAATCAGTACTTCTTTAGCTTGTTCTCTGCTTAATGTTTTATACTCAAACAAATATTGTAAAATCTTCTTCATACGTTTATCATTCAAAAAATTGATCAATAATTTATGTTATTGTTTGCCGGGAAATAACCAGTTCCGCAACATCTCTTCGCCCAAAGGCGTTAAAATGCTTTCCGGATGAAACTGCACACCCTGAACATCATAGGTTGTATGTTGAACCGCCATAATATTACCTGCTTCATCCACGGCTGTTACTTCTAATTCCTTAGGTAAAGTGTCTTTATTAATTATCCAACTATGATAACGCCCTACTTCAATAGTTGTTGGCAAATTATTAAACCAACTATTGGCTTTTGCTTTTACTTTTTGGTTAATATGAATTTCAGTAGCAACACCATGAAACACTTTAGATAAGTTGGTAAGTTTTGCGCCAAAGGCCTCACCAATAGCTTGATGCCCCAAACAAACACCGAGTATTGATTTTGTAGATGCATATTGCCGAATCAGTGGCAACAATAAGCCGGCTTCTTCAGGAATACCCGGGCCCGGTGATAAAATTATTTTATCAAAAGCATTAATTGCTTCTATACTAATTTCATCATTACGATAAACGGTAACGGGCTGCTGTAATAAAAAGGAAACCATGTGCACCAGGTTATACGTAAATGAATCATAATTGTCGAACACTAATAATTTTACCGGTTCATTTTTATTTGCCATACAAGAAATACGTTTTGTTGTTTGCCTAAATAAATAGCTGATGTTTTATTTTATTGAATGGTTGTTGCATACTGCACCGCTTTTTTCAGTGCTCCAAGTTTATTATTTACTTCCTGCAATTCACTTTCAGGAACACTTGCTGCCACTACCCCTGCACCGGCTTGATAATAAAGTGTATTGCTTCTGCTTAAAAAAGTTCGTATCATAATAGCATGATTGCAACTACCATCAAAACCAATGAAGCCAAGCGTTCCACCGTAATAACTGCGGGGTGTTGTTTCCAATTCATCAATTAACTGCATGGCCTTAAATTTAGGCGCACCACTTAATGTTCCGGCCGGAAAAGTTTTGGCTAGTAAAGAAAATGGATTGGTATTAGCGGGTACATTCCCGATTACTTCGCTTACTAAATGTATAACATGACTATAATAATGAATTTCACGGAAATGGCTTACCGTTACTTCCGTACAAATTCTGCTTAAATCGTTTCTTGCCAAATCAACCAACATAACATGTTCTGCATTTTCTTTTGCATCTAACAACAATTGCTCTGCAGCCTTGGCATCTAAAGCATCATTGCCGGTACGTTTAAAAGTTCCTGCTATGGGGTGTACAATGGCTTTACCATCTTTTATTTTAAGTTGCGCCTCGGGCGATGAACCCATTAGTTTATAATCGCCGTAATCAAAATAAAACAGGTAAGGCGATGGATTAATACTACGCAAGGCTCTGTACACATTAAATTCATCGCCAATAAAACTTTGTTGGAATCTTCTGCTTAATACGATTTGAAACACATCGCCCCGCTTACAATGCTGTATACCCGACTGCACCATTTGAATATATTGTGCATCAGCAATATTAGAGGTTTCATTACCCGTAGTTGCAAAGGGAAATACCGGTACATCTTTGCTCAATAATAAACTTTCTATTCGTTCCAGTTCTGATTCAAGCCCTGCTATTTTATTTTCACACAAATACAATTCATCATTAAAATGATTAATAATGATGATGTACTGATACAAGCGATACCGCATTAATGGTATGACGGGCCGGGTAGTTGCATTTTTTTGAAATTGAATGGTATCGAAAAAAGGAATGGCATCATAGGCAGTATATCCATAAAAGCCCTGCGCACTTTTTATTACTTTATTTTCGGCAGGTGTAACTTCAAAACGCTGCATAAAATTCCAAACAACATCGGGTATGGATGTTTGTTGGGTAATATTCATTTTTTCAGGCTGCTCATTGGGTAGCTTAAATTCAATTTGCTGATTGGATGAGATTTCAATACCTGCAATTGCATTAATACAAATAAAACTAAAACTGTTTTCAGCTACATGGTGGTCTGTACTCTCTAACAAAATGGTATCTCTGAACTTATCGCGAATACGCAAATAAATACCCACCGGGGTATATACATCGGCGAGCATTTGTTTAACAGTGGTGGTTATTCCTATTTTTTTCATAACTAAATAACTGTTTTGCCTGTTCAATATTTTTTGTTCGAATGTTAAAATAAAAAGCCCCAACATTTCTGTCGGGGCTCGTAAATATATAATGCTATGTGCATGGCATTACCATCCCCGATAGAGATTAGTATGCCACCACCATATGTTATTCATTATTTTTTTCATTGCGTTGCGAAGATGATAAAGAATTTTGAAAACAACAAAAATTATTTTTCTGATAAAATCATGGGCGCATATTTTGCATATAGCTGTTTGCTTATTTCGATAGTGTTACCCATGGGTTTGTCATTGAACTTTTGGTTGCTTTTTACCCAATTTTCCTCGAACCGGGTAAGGGTTTGATTAAATGCCTCTTGATTAAAAGCCTGATTCTGCTGCATGCTTTTTTCAATATTTTCTACAAATAACTTCCATCTTTGACGGTAATACGTTTGCATTAAACCTGCCCATGCCCTATTGGCATAATCTGTTAAATGTTTACCCGGCTGCCCCCAAACAGTTAAAATGCGTTTGGCATCTTCCGCATAATATTGCTTTTCATTGGGTGAAGCGGCCATTTTTTCTGCATCGGCAATCCAACTACCTAATAAAAAATTTTGATTGGTAGCAAGTAATGTATCCAAATCGCTTAACAACTGCAACATCTGTTGACCATATTCATGAACGGCAACGGCATTGTGTTGTTCATACGCTGCTGTAAATTTATCGCGTAGTACTGCAAAATAATTACCTAAAACCTGTCTTCCGGTATTCACAACATCATATAAATAAACGGCAGGTGTTTGATTATTTACAGGGGCCTGTAATAGTAAATTCCATGCCTGCAGCAAATCTTTGTTACTGTAATTAATTACTGGGTTTGTAGTCCAGGTATTGTGTCCGGTTAATGCCGGGCGAGCATTGGTTAAAGTTGCACGTCCCAAACCGGCACGTTCTGCATAAGCAGTTTGCAACAAAATATTCCATGCCTTTTCAACATCGGCATTGGGTTGGCCGTAGCGGGTTTTAGCCCAATTATTTACCCAATTTTGTACATTAACAGGGCCATTGCTCCAAGCTTTGTTTAATACATATTCATACATAATGGGATTTACACCAAATCCTTCTAAAGTTGCACCAACTCCTTTCATATTTTCGCCACCTTTTTGGAAAGTGTTTTCCATGCGTTCTTCCACTTCTTTCAAATTACCCTGCATCATGGTATTGCCTCCGAAATTACCCAAGTAGCACCATATATAAGGCTGACCATAAAAAGCATCGGTAAATTTCCAAATCTCAGTATTGTCGCAATAATAATCTAGCAACGTCATTTTTCCTTGAGGTACAGCCGTTAAAAATGCTTTAATGCGTTCATCGGTCCATTGTTTTCTATTGTAATAAAAAATCCAACTCATTTGCAACCATTCGGCTTTGGAATCGGTTTGAAGCATTGATTTGTAAATGGTATTGGCTACCGATGCCAAGTATTGGGGTTCCCAACTGGGCGGTGTTACTTCATTGAAAGGATCGGCACCATAAATATGGCTAGTACCTAATAAGCGGGTTTGTTCGGCTAAATAGGCTTTTTGAATGGGTTTAAATAAGGAATCAAAAGGGTCTAAAAAATAACTTTGATATTGTTCACTAAAATCGCCCCATTCACCCAAAGAATGAATTTTAGCTTTAGGAAATAATTTTGTAAGTGCCTGGGGAACATGCCCTGCAAATGCAGGCAAAATGGGTTTCATGCCCAATTCTTTTTCTCGTGCTACAATTTTTTTCTGTAGTGCAAGTTGAGTATTCATCCAGTGCATGGGTAATGGACCTTCCCATCGATCAATATTTGCCATTCTATGCCAGGGCAAATAAGCAGGCCCGGTAAAAAAGCTTCGAATCTGCTCATCATTCAGCCCAAATTTTTTCCAAACATTATACCATATGGCTTCCTGGCCGGTAATGGCTAAAGGCATATTAATACCATTTAAAGCCATCCAATCTATAAACCACTGCCAATCGTTCCAATCCCACCAAGGCATAGTATAACCAAAAGTGCAGTAATTTAAAAAGAATCGTTCATTACAACGCGCTTTTAAACCTATGGATTGTTGTAATACCGGCATTTTTTCAGGCACTTTCACTCCTTCGTTTCTATACCAGGAAACATTTGCCCAACAACTATTTTTTAAATAATAATTCAGGCCAACGGCCATTGCATTGACATTATTACCCTTGATATATAAACTATTATCTTGCCAATAAATAAAAAAACTGTCGGTAGAACAATTGGGAATTTCCTGAAAGTGAATATGCGGGGCATAGTTAGGCACTACCCTTTTTGCCAATGCATTAGCAGCACTGATATTAGAACTAACAGGGGTTTGTGCAACACTTGCTACCGAAATGGTACTAACCAGCAACAGATAAAGCAATAACCTTTTCATATGTTTCATTTTATTTGTTACAACAATAGCATGCAATTGAGCATGATGTAGTTATGAAACACAAGCGAGGGTATTATACCAAACAGGTAATAAAGTTAAGCTTCTTCTTTGGCTAACATTAAATAAGCTTTAATAAATCCGTCTAATTCCCCATCCATAACCGGGCCAACATTACCCACTTCAAAATTAGTGCGGTGGTCTTTTATCATTTTATAGGGATGAAAAACATAACTTCTTATTTGACTTCCCCACTCAATTTTCTTTTTTGTTGCATTAGTTGCATTAATGGCTTCCTGGCGTTTGCGTAATTCTTCTTCATACAACCTACTTTTCAGCATTTTCATGGCCATTTCACGATTTTCGCCTTGTGTACGGGCTTGTTGACACTCCACAATAATTCCCGAAGGAATATGTTTTAAGCGAACAGCCGTTTCCACTTTATTTACATTTTGCCCCCCCTTACCACCGCTTCGATAAAATTCCCATTCAATATCGGCAGGATTCACATTAATTTCAATAGAATCATCAATTAAAGGATATACAAATACCGAAGCAAAAGAGGTATGCCTTCTGGCATTACTATCAAAAGGCGAAATACGTACCAATCGATGCACGCCACTCTCAGCTTTTAAAAAACCATACGCAAATGGGCCATCAAATTGCAAGGTTACACTTTTTATACCTGCTGCGTCACCAGGTTGCAAATCCACCTCCGTTACCTTCCACCCTTGTTTTTCACCATACATGATGTACATGCGCATGAGCATTTCAGCCCAATCCTGACTTTCAGTACCACCGGCACCGGGATTTATTTGCATTAATGCAGGCAATTCATCTTCCGGCTTATTGAGGGTACTTTTAAATTCGGCATCCTCAATTATTTTAAGTGCCTGTTCGTAGGCTGCTTTAGTTTCTTCTTCAGTAGCATCACCGGCTTTCCAAAACTCAAATAAAACGGCAAAATCTTCAACAGCAGTATTCACCTGTTGAAATAAATTCAACCAGTATTCATGAATTTTAATGGTTTTCATGATGGCGGTTGCCCGCTGGTTATCATCCCAAAAGCCGGGCGATAAGGATAATTGTTTATCGGTTTCTAATTTTTGTAAACGGTTATCAACGTCAAAGAAACCTCCTCAGAACCAAAACACGGTCCCTCATAGCTTTTAATTGTTCCTGTGTCATATGGTTACAAAAATAGGGAAATGCGCTATTGCATGTTACACGTAAGCGAATATGCAGCCCATATGAATGTATAAACAAAATAAATAATTTTACGGTTTTATGTATTTTTAATAGGCTATCATCTGCACAATTCATTAGTTTTATTATTGGCTATTTACTTCCCCGTTTTGGTAATGAGAAATGAAGCAGCATTTTCTAACTGATTAAAACTTAGTATATGCAAAAAATTATAGTAGCAATTTTATTTATAGCAGTTGTTACATTGGGTGCTTGTTCGCAAAACCAATCAAACACAAAGGCTTTAGAAGCAAAGGTTGATAGTTTACAAAAACAAGTGAACAATAGTTACAAACCCGGTTTGGGTGAATTTATGTCAGGCATACAAGTACACCATGCCAAGCTATGGTTTGCAGGCATTAATAGCAATTGGAAGTTGGCTGATTTTGAAATTCATGAAATTATGGAAGCCTTAGATGATATACAAATGTATTGCACAGACAGGCCTGAATCGAAAAAAGTTGTAATGCTGCAACCGGCCATTGACAGTTTAAATAAAACCATTGCTGCGCAAAATGTTCCTGCATTTAAAAATGCATTTGTGTTTTTAACGCAAACTTGTAACAGTTGCCACAGGGCAGTTAATTATAATTTTAATGATGTTGTAATACCCACTACTCCACCATTCAGCAATCAATTATTTACTGTACCCAAACAATAAAAAAGCTACAAACCTCATAAGCCGGATTCTGTTTCTACTTTATCATTTATCTGCGATAAACATTACTGTTTACCTGTTGCTGCCTACCCTGAGCCTTGAACGAGCAGCTCTTAAAACGGCTCTATACGTGGCATTGCAGCACCCAAGGTTTACCCGCAGCTATTGTTACCAATAACAGCCGTGAGCTCTTACCTCACGTTTTCACCCTCATCATACATTCAGCATGACAGTTATTTTCTGTGGCACTTTCTCTCACCAAATGGTGGCCGGCTTTTCACCGGTGGGTTGCTCTGTGCTGTCCGGACTTTCCTCCCTGTTTATTCAAACAAGGCGATAAAGCGGGTTTGTAGCCAAATGTAAAGGTATTACAAATTATTTTGAAGGAAGGCTAAACTTAAAGCCCAGGCTTCTTTTGCCGCTTTAGGATGATAACTACTTCTTTCATTGCAATGAAAGCCATGGTCGGCATAAGAAAAAACTACTTTAGCATAATCTTTTTTGGCAGCAATAAAAGCTTGCTCAACCTCATGAATATGTTCTTGCGTAATGTGTTTATCTTTTCCTCCATAAAACAATAATTGTGGGCCATGTAATTCAGCAATACGCGAAGCAAGCATTTGCATTCCGCCTCCATAAAAGGAAATGCCTGCACTCAACGGTGCCACCATATTCGCCAATAAAGCCACTCTTCCACCCAAACAAAAACCCATAGAGGCTATTTTTTTAATTTGAACATTTTGTTGGTTTTGTAACCAATGATAGGCGGCTAAAATATCTGCGGTTAACTGTTCAACAGTTAATGCCTGAAAATGTGGCGCTATGACACTAAAATCTTCATAACCGGTTGCAAAACCTGCCGGCGCAGTACGATGATACAATTCAGGTGCAATAACCACATATCCTGCCTTAGCCAAACGCTGGGCTACATCTTGAATATGATGATTCACACCAAATGCTTCCTGAAAAAGTAAAATACCAGGCTGTGGTTGATGAGTTGATTCATGTGCAATAAATGCTTGCATTTGTGTTCCATCACTTACCGGCAAAATAATATGGTCTGTAATCATAACTATTTTTTTAATATTGAAAATATATTTCAGTAGCACCATACCCATAACGGGGATGGTATTGATTGATGAATGTTTTTACTTCTTTTCGCCCTTTCAGCAGATCGTGAATTTCATCACGCAACTTGCCACTGCCTACGCCGTGAATAACAATTAAAGAAGGTTGCCTGTGAGCTACCGCCAAATCGTACCATTTTTCAAATTCTTTTAATTGATACATTAGAATATCATAGTTACTCATGCTTTTCCAATCGTCTAATAATTTTTCCATGTGCAAATCTACCTCTGACCGTGGTGACGGTAAATTTTCCCTTATCTTTTTGGCTTCATACACTTTATAACCCTGAGCAGCCAATCCGGTTAAGGCAATTTTCTCAGGTTCGGGTAAGGCATCCGGATAATGATCAAATAACAAGTATTCAATAGCCGGTTGATTATTGGCTTTTAACGCTTCAACTTTTAAAAATAATTGTTTGGCTTTTATTTTGTGCGTTACCTCAAAAAATGGGGCTTTGTTTTTTTGAGGATTTTGTAATTGAAAAGTGAAATGAAAAGCCGGCGCATCATTTACCGCTGCAAAATCTAAATCGTGCAAATAAAAATCGTGGAAGGGCAATAAATTAATTTTCAAATCTAATATGCGCTCGCCTCCTAAATTGTGGCTGTACTCTAAATCATAAGCGGTATTGGTTCTATTGGAAAGATATATTTTGAATTTATCAACTATTTCATCGTTAAACTCATCAAACGAAAAAACCGGAAATAAAGAAAGCCATACACCGTTGGCTACTTTGGCTTGATTGGGCTTGGGTTTTTCTTTTGGAATTTGGTCAACATACATTTTTGGTGCCGGCTTTGGTGCCGCTTTCTCTTTTTCGTTTAATTGTTTACTAAACCGGTAGAAGTATGGAAAATCAATTTGGTCGGTATAAGCAGGAAATTGTACACCGCGTACCTCAATTAACACCATTTTATCGTTAATAATTTCTACCACTTTTCCTGTTTCGTGGTTATGCAACACAATAATTTCATCACCTACCTGATACTTCATTACATTTAAATTTTAAACATGCTTGCCTTATATAAGGCCAAATTCATTTAATAAATAGCAATCACAAATTTACAATTTATACCATGCCACCTAACAATAAAAAAAGCCGCAATTTGTTAAAAGCGGCTTTATCAATATGGATGATTAAATACTTTAATTTAAACTTCTAAAGTCTACGGGCACTAATTTACTCACCCCCGGCTCTTGCATGGTTACACCATAAATTACATCAACAGCACTCATGGTTTGTTTGTTGTGGGTAATTAAAATGAATTGTGAATTGCCACTAAACTGTTTAATCATTTGCGTAAACTTAGTCACATTCGCATCATCTAAAGGCGCATCCACCTCATCCATAATACAGAAAGGTGCCGGTTTAATTAAATAAATAGCGAATAATAATGCTGTGGCAATTAACGTTTTTTCACCACCACTTAACTGTGTAATTGACGAAGGGCGTTTACCACGTGGCTTTGCCATGATTTCAATACCACTTTCTGCCAGGTTTTCCGGATTTTCCAAAATCATGTCGCAGGTATCTTCGTCGGAAAATAATGATTTAAATACCTTTTGAAAATTATCGCGTACTCTATTGAAAGTTTCCAAAAATTGTTGATTGGCAGTGGTTTCCACTTCCTGAATAGTTTGTAACAAACTTTCTTTTGCCTGCACTAAATCATTCTTCTGCTCTACAATAAATTCGTAGCGCTTCTTCATTTCCTGATAAGCTTCAATAGCAGTGGGGTTTACTTCACCAATGTTTTCCAAACGCTTACGCATTCTTTCACTGGTAGTTTGCAACTCTTCCAAGGTTAGCTCGGTTGTACGCGGTTGTTCTAAAATTTCTTCTAAATTAATTTTAAACTCCACATTTAAACGTTCCTTCATTCCCGCCAACTGCAATTTCAATTCGTTTAGCTTATCTTTTATTTCATTCAGCAGGTGTTCGGCCATTTCACGTTGTTTATTCTTTTGGCGAACCACTGATTCTTTTTCCTGCAGTATGTTGCGTATATTGTAATAAGCCTGATCAGCTTCATTTAATTGACGCTCTTCTTGTTCCTTTTGTTTCATTAACTCAAGCAACTCTTCTTCAATGCTTGTAACCGCCAACTTGCCTTCTTCAATTTGTGCAGTGGCTTCAGTTAATTGTTGTGCATTGTTGGTAATTTGTTTTTGCAAATCGTTTAACTGATTTTCTTTAAACTGCAATTCCTGCTTAATAGCATTTATTTTGCTTTGTTGACGGGTTATTTGCAAATTAAAATCGTTAAACTGCGCGGTAGCAACATTATAGTCTTGTTCAGCTAACTGGTAGTCTTGCTCAATAATTGCCATTTCGTTGCCTAAAGCCTTTAGTTGCTCATTTAATTCTGCTAAGTTTTGGCGTGTTGTAGCAATGCTATCTTGCTCATCTTGCATGCGTTGCTCAATGTCATCTAAACGTTGAGTGGTTTGTTGCTGTGAGTTGTTTAAATTTTCAATTTTATTTTTTGTTGCAAACACTTGATTAATGAGCTGATTAATTTCATTTTCAGTGCTGCGTATCGTTTGTTCTTTCAGTTGTTGATTAAATCCAACCACTTTTTCATGGTTATGTTGAATATCAGCTTTCAACAAATTAACCACAGCTTCCTGTGCTTGAATTTCTTCTTCCAGCTTTTCTAAGTTTTTTGCACGACCAATTTTTTTACCTTCAAATAGTCCCACACTTCCACCGGTTAAGGTGTATTTCCCTTTCACTATTTTACCAGATTTTTCCAAGATAATAGCCTCTGCATTCAAAGCCTGCTCTAATACATTTTCAGATTCAGCAATAAACACATTACCCAATAAGTAGGTTGCCAAGGCTTTGTATTGCTCATCCACCTCAATAATATCCATAGCTGCAATGGTTTGAGCCGGTTGAGCAACATTGGTTTGAAAATTCCGAAACTTATCTAACATAAAAAAGTTGGCTTTGCCTTTATTATGCCGGTGCAATAAGTTTACGGCTTGTAAACCTTCTTCTAAATTGTTTACAACGAAATAATTTAAGTAAGGCTCTAAAACGTTTTCCACTGCTGCCCTGTATTCTTCCTGCACATAAATAATGTCTGATAATATAGGTGCCGAATGATTCCATTCAGCATTTTTGCTCAAAAATTTAATACTTTCCGGGTAGCCTTCCATTGAATCAATCAAACTTTTCAGCAGGTTGTATTCATTTTTACGAGCATCTAACTTACGGCTTTCCTCTGCCAACTGATTGCGCAAAACTTCTAATTCCTGTTGGGTTTCCAGTATTTGCTGTTTGGTTTTTTCGTGTTGTTCTTGCATTTCCTGCAATTGCAAACGCTTATTGGCTAAGTTATTTTCTTTCTCAGCCAATTCAACGGTTAATTGCTGTAATTGCAATTCGCGGTTTTGTTGCTCCGTTTGTAATTGTATTTGCGAACGCTGCAAATTTTGAATAGAAGTATCGGCAACAGCAACTTTTTTCTCTGCATCAAACTGTGAACGTTGTATTTGTTGATATTGCTGCCTTAATTGATCAACACCGGCACGCTTTTCATCAAAAATCTGTCTTTTCTGTTCTACCTCAAATTTTAAATTGGTTAAACCGGCTTGCATTTCGGCCAGCTTATTTTCTTCATCTTTTATTTGGCTGCGGCTAAACACCAATGATTCGTCAATGCCCTTCAGTTGGCCTTCGGCATTTTGTAAAAATTGTTTTAAACCGGTTTCTTTTTCTTTTAAAAACACCAGTTTCTGAGCTGCCAGATTTTTATCGCTTTCTTTTGTTCTTAGTTTTTGTACCAGTTCATTAAACTGATATTGCATGCTTTGCAAGGCCCTTTCTTTCTCAACAAAACCAACTTTTTCCTGTTCCAGTTCAGCTTCCATGCCCGCAATTTCTGCTTCTAACCTAATTTTTTTATCGGTTTCAATTTCCTGTTGCTCGTTTAGTTCTTTATAGGTTAAATTAAACCCTTCTAATGAAGCTTTAGCCAATTCAACGGCAATCAGTTTATATTCTTTCTTTATTTCATAGAACTTTTCTGCTTTTTTGGCCTGGCTTTCTAATGATTTTAACTGGTTATGAATTTCAAATAACAAATCTTCAATACGGGCTAAATCTTGCTCGGTAGCATCTAATTTTGATTTAGCTTCTTTTTTCCTGGTTTTGTAAATGGTAATACCGGCAGCCTGTTCTAACATTCTGCGACGGCTATTTTCCTTGTCGTTAATAATATCGTCAACCATGCCCAATTCAATAATGGCATAACTATCGGTACTAACACCTGTATCTAAAAACAGGTTATGAATGTCTTTTAAACGACAGGCTACATCATTTAAACGGTATTCACTATCCCCATTCTTGTAAAAACGGCGTGTAATGGTTACTGTACTAAACTCGGTAGGTAATAAATTGCGGGTATTTTCAAAGGTTAGGCTAACTTCAGCAAGTCCACTGGGACTTCTTGTTTTAGAACCATTAAATACCAATGCTTCTAAATTTTCGCTTCGCAGCGATGATATTTTTTGTTCGCCAATTACCCAACGGATACTATCAATAATATTACTTTTTCCACAGCCATTGGGCCCAATGATGCCGGTAATACCTTCATCAAAATTAACCACTGTTTTGTCGGCAAAACTTTTGAAACCTTTAATTTCTAATGACTTTAATCGCACAGCACTATAATTTTTTAGTACCTGCGAACATAGCTAAAAACATCTAAAAATGTATGTGTTTTTATATTTTGTGGAGAACTGGCAAGAAAATGAGGAAAAGTAATTTTTTGCCCTTTTGTTGGCTGTTTTACATAAAAAAAACCTTACTTTAAGGCTAATTACCCAAAAGTAAGGTTACTTATGTAATAGAATAATTTACCACTTATCTACTTCTTCCGCACTATCATTGTTTAAAGAAGTAACATTGGTTTCGCTTGTAATAATTTCAATGGTGTTGCCTTGCTCATTTGAACTTACACCGACAAAAGTACTTTGTTCGGTTGCCTCATATCCATCACCTTCAGGATATTCATGATTAAATGCATCGAAGTCAAAATCAGGCATTAAATCAGTTTTCACAAAATCAACGGCTTCGTTAAGTGCTTTTATAAATTTATTGAAGTCTTCTTTGTACAAAAAGATTTTGTGTCTGTCATAACCATTGTCATCAAAACGTTTGCGACTTTCCGTAATGGTTAAATAGTAATCGTTGCCTTTGGTGGCTCTTACATCAAAAAAATAGGTTCTTCTTTTTCCGGCTCTAATACGTTTGCTATAAACGCTTTCCATTTTTTTTTCGTTATTCTCGTACGCCACAGTTGTAAAGATTTTGGTTACTGAATGAATTGTGCAGGCAAATATAGTATTGTTTACGAATTACCAAAATTTATGGTTAAAAGCTTTTTACGATTAAGCTTGTTGCATTTTTTCTAAAACTTGTATTCTGTAAAGTTCTGCGTAATACCCGTTGTGCTGCAGCAGGCTTTCATGGGTACCTTCTTCAGTAATAACCCCATCTTCCAATACCACAATTTTATCAAATCGAAAAGTGGAAAAGATACGGTGAGTAATAATAATCCCTGTTTTATCTTTTAAGAACCGATATAAATTGGTTACAATTTCATTTTCGGTTTTAGCATCAACAGCGCTTAAACAATCATCAAACACAATAATTTCAGGTTGTTTAATTAATGCCCGGGCAATTGAAATACGTTGTTTTTGTCCACCGCTTAAGGTTACACCGCGTTCACCCACCATGGTATCATATTGTTTTTCAAACCGCATAATTTCATTATGTACGCTGGCATTTTTGGCAGCTTCTTCTACTAAATTCCTATCAATGCTGCCTTGTTGCCCAAATGCAATATTGTTTGCAATGGTATCGCTGAACAAAAACACATCTTGCGGAATATAACTGATTTCGGTACGCAATGTTTTTAAAGGAATATCCTGCACATTCACCCCGCCAATGGTAATATTACCTTCATCGGGATTATAAAAGTGCAACATTAATTGTGCAATGGTTGATTTTCCACTGCCCGTTCTTCCCAATAACAACACTTTTTCGCCGGCTTTAATTGATAAATTAAAATGACTTAATGCTTTAATGCCGGTATTAGGATAGGTGAAACTTACGTTTTGAAAATGAATATCGCCCGAAACATGCCCCGGTTTAACATTGGGATGATCTTTAATAGCCGGTTCTGTATGCAAAAATTCATTAATTCGTTTTTGTGAAGCTGCTGCTCTTTGTATCATACTAGCTGTCCATCCTATGGCACTTACCGGAAAGGTTAACATATTAATATAAATAACAAACTCTAAAATAGTGCCTGCACTTACATTGTATTGTTGATGAATTAAATACCATCCGCCAATGGCAATGGTTAGTAAGGTACTAATACCGATTAACAGCGTCATTGAAGGAAAGTAAATAGCTTCAACCCTAGCCAAACCAATGGCATTTTTTTTATAGTCTTCACTATTGTCATTAAAAAATTGCAACATTGATTTTTCCTGCACAAATGATTTAATAACTCGAATACCGGAATAAGATTCCTGCGCAGCAGTAGTTAAATCGGATAATAATGCTTGAATTTTTTCGCTTTTACGGTTAATGATTGTATTAACGTAATAAATGGTAACCGCTAAAATGGGCAAGGGCGATAAAACATATAAGGTTAAATGCCAGTTTGTTTTAAACATAAAAAACAAACAAAAGCCAATAGTTGCAGCCAAGTTAATAAAGTACATTACTGCAGGGCCTACATACATACGCACCCTGCTAACATCTTCAGTAATTCGGTTCATTAAATCGCCGGTACTGTGGGTTTTGTAAAATGCGGCATCTAACTGTTGGTAATGTGTAAATATTTCATTCTTCTGATCGTATTCAATGTGGCGACTCATTACGATAATGGTTTGCCGCATTAAAAACATGAAAAAGCCGCCTATTAATGCCAATAAAAACAAAATAACAGCACTAATTAAAATATTGGTGGTAATGCTGTTTTTATGTGTTTGTATAACATGTATGAATTGCTGTACCAAGTAATCGTAGTTTGCAATTCTTTTGTTTTCGGTTGCAGTATTAGCGGCAGTCTGTTGGCGAATAAGTTGTTCGGCCTGGTCAACCACATAGCCGGAAACCTGTGGTGCCAGAATTCGAAAATAGTTGGATAAAACAATGAACAAAATACCCAGCAAAAACCGGGTTTTGTATTTCCAGAAATACTTATTAATTACCGCTAAATGTTTCATGAGCGGCAAAGATACAAAAAGGCAATGGTGTTAAGATTAGCTTGTTGAACTAAGCAGATTGAATGTAGCTGTGTAATTGCTCAATTGTTTCTTTTTGATCGTGAATGGTTTCATAGATTACGTCGTTAATGGAAACAATGCCGCAAAGTTTATCGGTTGCATCAAAAACGGGTAAATAACGAATATTGTTATCACTCATCATATGCATACAACTTTCAATAGAAGTTTCAGGTGTAATGTGTGGAAGCCCGGTACTCATAATTTCAGCAACAGTAGTTGCTTCAGAGTGTTTACCCATTAATATTACTTTACGAGCATAATCGCGTTCGGTAAGCAGGCCAATGTAATGTTGATGTTCATTCCAAACAACTACAGAGCCAATATTTTTATCGGCCATTAATTTGAGTGCATCAAAAACAAGTGTTTGAGCAGGCACACCAATAATATTGTTGCCTTTTCTGTTTAAAATGTCTTTTACTTTTTTCATGGCCTAAGCAGTTTTATAGTGGTTAATGTTCAATGAAAAATACAATTTTAAATGCACATAAACAAAATTAAACACACTGAAAAAGTAATTTTTTTTGGAAGATAATTCGTCACGCCTTTATTTTGCACCCGGAGAGATGGCAGAGCGGTTTAATGCGGCGGTCTTGAAAACCGTTGACTGTAACAGGTCCGGGGGTTCGAATCCCTCTCTCTCCGCCCCCACACAAAAAAACTCCTGATATACTCAGGAGTTTTTTTATTGCTTATAATATTTTTTGCATTATATGTGCTTTTATTTTCCGCTAACTTTCTTTTTGTTGTGATGCGTAATATAGCGGGTGGTTTCGTATATGGCCTGCATCCATGTTTGCATACTTTTTTGCAAAGAGTCAGTTTGCGCGTTATGAGGAACCGGTGCATTATCAATCATCGAAAATATTTTAATTTTTTCCGGTTTTGCAATTGGTTGTGTAACAAAATATTGGTGTTGCAATAAGCCCAGCTCCTGCTGTTCACCTTCAAAAATAAAAGCCATATTTTGACTGGTATCTTTTACATGCAATAAATCACGGCCCATACCGGTATTGGTGTAAGGAATATTAGCTAAGCCTGCTAAAATAGGCAGCACGTCAACCTGTGATGCTAACATGGTATGCTTTGCGGGCTTAACCAATTTGGGCGCATATATTATAAAGGGTACATGATTCTTCGTTAAACCTTGGCTGGTATATGCTTTGGGAAATAAAGCCTCTGCATTGCCCACTAAACCGTGGTCGCCAACAAAGGCAATAATAGTATTATTGAAATAAGGTTCTTTTTGAATGGTTTCAATAAAATGCTGCACATTATAATCAAAATAGCGAAAAGCATTGTATTCATCGTTTGAAGTGAACCCATATTTCAACAATGAATCATTGGGTAAGGTAATTTTTTTAAACTGCTTTAAATCTTCTGTCGCAATAGAATAAGGCCGATGGTTATCTGCTGTTTGAATTACCGCAAAAAAAGGACGGGTTTGTTCTGCTAACACTTTATTGGCGGCTGTAAACAAATTATGATCACTAATTCCCCAAACATCTAATCGTGGGTAGTTATAATCTTTCTCTTCGTAAATATGAAGGCTGTCAATATTATTTTCCAACAAGCCTTTTATATTAGCCCAACTGGTACTTCCCCCAATAAAATAATAATGCCCGTAATTTTTAAAAGAATTAATAATGGTTTGCTGATCAACAATTTGCGGATTACGGCTGGCTGTTTTGTTTTGCTCAACATCCGTTAAACCGGTAATGGTGGTCCATACACCCCGGGCAGTACCAAAACCCGGCGTAAACATGTGATCAAAAAATATACTTTTTGCTGCCAACTGATCAATAAAAGGTGTACTGTTGAGTGGATTACCAAATAAAGAACTTTTATAAGCACTAAAACTTTCTGAAATAACGAGAATGATATTGGGGTGTGTGCCGGGTAAGCTGGTATCGGCAGGAATATGCCTTACATAATTTAAGTTTACGGAATCGGGTTGCGTAATGCCCAAATATTCCACCATTAATGGATAATATTTTCTGGCCAATGCTTCATTGTAGGTTGATTGACGAAATGCCAAGGTGCTGAAAAAACTTTGGAAAGGATTTAAGGATGCTTGTGCATTAAAATCGCTGTTTAACGAAAAGGCATCACTCCAACGTAAAGGGTATTGCTCAAATTTCCCAAATATGCCAAAACCAAAAACCAAGAAGTATATAATTGAAAAAAGGGTTCTTCTAAATTTAAAAGGTTCATGCCGTGCATCGGTTAAAGCTATTCGTTGATAGGTAAATCGCACCCACCAAAAAGTAATGGCTACAAAAACAATCATTCCCAATAAAATCCAAATAACATGATAGGTTTGCCACATCATTCCTAATGAAATGCGGGCATTGTGTAAAAAATCGAGAGCTTGTGCGTTTAAGCGAACATCTAAGTAAGCAAAGTGGCCATAGTCAAAAGTGTAAAAAACGGTCAATATAATGATTGCAATAAACCAAATAATAAAAGCAATTTTTTTTCCCAACTTAGAACGAAACGGATGAAGGGGCTTTATTAAACCAAGAAGTAGCATTAGAATAACCATGATACCTACATCACGAGCATCAAATCGAAAACCCAGCCATAATACTTTGAAAAATGAACTCCAGGAAAAAGCTACCGTATTAAATAATGTAAAAGTAAAAATACGGGCAACGGTCATTATAATGAAAAAGGTAATGGCTAATACCAATATCCAACGTTGTAAACGCGACAGTAGATTTTTTTGCATGATAAAAAAGTACAGTTCAATAAAAGGGGTAAAATTAGGCTATTTTTAAAAGAAATAGGTTTTAATGTATTAGCTTTAAGCCTTACATATTTTGGCGAACCCTTCCGGCTCCTCTGTAAGCATTTTTCCAGTATGGATCATTTAAATCGCTTATGGTAACACCACCACTGGATGAAGCATTAACAAACTTATTATTGGCCACATATATACCCACATGTGAAATTTGGCGACTTCTTCTGCCGCCGGTATGAAAGAAAACCAAATCCCCTTCTTTTAAAGAATCATCGGGAATTTTGGTGCTGACATTATATTGTTCCTGAGCTGTACGTGGCAAGTTAATGCCATACACATCACGCATTATGATAAAAGTTAAAGCAGAACAATCAATACAATTCTTGGTACTTCCCCCTAAACAATAATTGGTGCCCCACCATTCTTCAATTTTTTGCAACAATGCTATATCGGTTAATTTTTCAACAGTAGCATCTAAAATAATGGCATACTTCACCTGTAACCAATTGGCCTTTTCAATATTCACCCAATTGCGTGTATCCTCATTAGCAGTATTTAAATTTTTAATTTTAGAAGCATTGGTTTTATGCCGGGTATTTACCACATTTCCGGGAGTTACTTCTATACCATCTATAAACTGTGGATTACCTGCTTTGCTGGTTTTTTGAGCATTGGCCAACGAATTATCGTGAGCGGTAATTTTCCGTAAGGTTTTACAACTGGTTCCTACTACCAGCACTAATCCTGCAACAACTTTTAAAACAGTTATTTTCCTGTACATAGTTTGCAAAATAAATAACCCTTTTATATGCATCCAAAACCTGCACAATTTTTTATCAATAACATTTATAAACAATGGAATGTGGATAATTTTTTTGCATACAAGGGCCTGGTTTATTCAGTAATTTTGAATTTTCGGTTGTAAAATTCAATAATCATGCCTCAATTTTCGCATTTACATGTACACTCTCAATATTCTTTGTTAGATGGTGCAGCTTCCATTCAATCATTGTATAAAAAAGCAGCGGCTCACCAAATGCCGGCGGTGGCTTTAACCGACCACGGCAATATGTTTGGTGTTTTCGATTTTGTAAACCAGGCATGGAAAAATACGAAAGTGGTGGGAAAGGATGCCAATGGAAAAGATATTGTTGAACCTGTTATTAAACCTATTGTTGGCTGCGAATTTTATGTTGTTGAAAACAGACATATTAAAAACTTTACCAAAGAGCAAAAAGATCATCGTTACCACCAAGTATTGTTAGCCAAAAACAAGCAAGGCTATCAAAATTTAATAAAACTTACTTCATTGGGTTTTATTGAAGGCATGTACAGTAAATATCCCAGAATTGATAAAGAACTGATTCTGCAATACCATGAGGGCTTAATTGCTACAACTTGCTGTATAGGTGCTTATGTGCCGCAAACCATTTTAAAAGGTGATATGGAAAAAGCGGAACAGGAATTTAAATGGTGGTTAGACATTTTTGGCGATGATTACTATATTGAACTGCAAAGGCACAACATAAAAGAACAGGAAATTATTAACCAAACCTTATTGCAGTTTTCAAAAAAATATGGCGTTCCTGTAATTGCTACCAATGATAGCCATTACACTGAAAGAGACGATTATAATGCACACGACATTTTGCTATGTGTTAATACCGGAGAAAAGCAATCAACGCCGGGCTTTGATGACTTTATTAACGATGATGCACAAATCAGGAACCGCCGTTTTAAATTTCCTAACGACCAATTTTATTTTAAATCACCCGATGAAATGGCAACCCTGTTTGCCGATGTGCCTCATGCCATTGACAATACTAATGCCATTGTTGACAAAGTGGAGGTATTGAATTTAAAAAAAGATATTTTATTACCGGCCTTCCCTATTCCTCATGCATTTAAAATACATGCTGACGACAACCTTAACCAGTGGGAATACCTTAAACATTTAACCTACGAGGGCGCTAAAGAACGCTATGGCGAAATTGAGGCTGCTACCCAAGAACGTATTGATTTTGAGTTATTTACCATTAAAACAATGGGCTTTGCAGGTTACTTTTTAATTGTAAGTGATTTTATTAAAGCCGGAAGGAACTTGGGTGTGTTTGTGGGCCCGGGTCGTGGTTCAGCGGCGGGTTCAGTTGTGGCCTATTGTATAGGTATTACGAATATTGACCCCATTAAATACAACTTGCTCTTTGAGCGCTTTTTAAATCCCGACCGAAAATCAATGCCTGATATTGATACCGATTTTGATGACGATGGCAGACAAAAAGTGATAGATTACGTGGTTGAAAAATACGGTAAAAATCAGGTAGCACAAATTATTACTTATGGCACCATGGCTGCCAAAAGCAGCATTAAAGATGTGGCCCGTGTAATGGATTTACCATTGGCAGAAGCCAATATGCTGGCCAAGTTGGTACCCGATAAACCCGGAACCGAATTAAAACGCATATTACATGCACCCATTACCGCCAAAGAAGGAGAAAAATCGCTGGAAGAAAAAGAAGGATATACCCCTGAGGATATTGAAAACATAAAGAAGCTAAGAGAAATTTACGCAGGAAATGACATTAGAGCTCAAGTATTAAAGGAAGCCGATAAACTGGAAGGAAGTATCAGAAACACGGGCATTCATGCGGCAGGTATTATTATTGCCCCTAAAGATTTGACGGAATTAATTCCGGTTGCCACTGCCAAAGATTCAAACCTTTGGGTTACCCAAATTGAAGGCAGCAGTATTGAAGAAGCCGGAGTAATTAAAATGGACTTTTTGGGTTTAAAAACCTTATCAATACTAAAAACTGCTTTGGAATTAATTGAAAAAAATCATCAAATCACTATTGATTTGGACAAGATTCCTTTGGATGATGAAAAAACTTTTCAACTATATCAACGCGGCGAAACCAATGGCACTTTCCAATTTGAAAGTGTGGGCATGCAAAAGTATTTGCGAGAATTAAAGCCCGATAAGTTTGATGATTTAATAGCCATGAATGCTTTATATCGCCCAGGCCCCATTGCCTATATACCCAGCTACATAGCCCGGAAACAAGGCCGCGAAGAAGTTGTGTACGATATTCCGCAAGCTGCTCAATATTTAGATGACACTTATGGGATTACCGTTTACCAAGAGCAGGTAATGCTGCTTAGCCAAAGTTTGGCCGGGTTTAGTAAAGGTGATGCAGATGTATTGCGAAAAGCCATGGGTAAAAAACAAAAAAGTGTGCTTGATAAAATGAAAGCACAATTTATTGAAGGCGGAAAAGCACGTGGCCATGCATTGGAAGCTTTAGAAAAAATGTGGACTGATTGGGAAGCCTTTGCACAATACGCATTCAACAAATCGCACAGTACTTGCTATGCCTTTGTTGCTTACCAAACTGCTTACTTAAAAGCACATTACCCTGCTGAATATATGGCTGCAGTTTTGAACCATGCCGGCAGCATTGAAAAAATTACATTTTTTATGGAAGAATGTAAACGCATGGGGATTAAAGTGTTGGGGCCTGATATTAACGAATCGCTGAAAGGGTTTACCGTGAATAAAAAAGGGGAAATACGCTTTGGTTTGGGTGGCATAAAAGGCGTTGGAGAAGCAGCCATTGAAAACATTATTGAAGAGCGAAACAAAAATGGACAGTTTAAACATATTTTTAATTTCATTCAACGGGTAAATCAGCGAAGCGTAAATAAAAAGTCACTTGAAAGCCTGGCTTACAGTGGAGCATTCGATTGCTTTCCGCAAATGAACCGAGCGCAATTTTTTGCCAAAGGCGATGCGGATAAATATACCAACTTAGAAAAAATCATTAATTATGGAGCAGCGAGTTCACAAGCCAAAAATGGGCAGGCGAATACCCTATTTGGTGAAATGACGACTGCCATGGAAATACCCTTGCCCAAATTAGCCGAATGTGAGGAATGGCCGCTAACCGAAAAATTAAATTACGAAAAAGAAGTAACCGGCATGTTTATGAGTGGTCACCCGCTCGACCATCACCGCTTTGAACTGCAACACTACCAATTATTGGAAATTGCAGAATTCAATGAAATAAAGAATGATACGGCATTGATTAAACAAGCAGCAAATTTTACCGTTCGATTAGCCGGTTTAATTGTAGATGTGCAACACAGGGTTACCAAAACCGGGAAAAATTTTGGATCATTTGTTTTAGAAGATTTTACCGGCAAAACCGAGTTTACCTTATGGAGCGAAGATTATGTAAAATTCCAAAACTATTTGGAAGTGGGTCGAAAAATATTCTTATCCGGTAATTTCCGTCAACGCTTCAGAAGTGATGAAAATTTTGAGCTAAAAATTAATCAACTGTATTTGTTGGAAACCTTGAAAGAAAAAACCACAAGAGTACTGGAACTAAATTTAGAACCCGCCAGCATTACAAAAGAATGGATAGAATTTTTAAATGAAAATGTAAAAGCTTTTCCCGGCAAAACCCTGCTGAAGTTTAATATTGTGGATAATGATGAAAATTTAAAAATCAGCTTATACAATAGCGAGGTGGGCATTTTGTTGAATGACGAGTTAATTCTTTTCTTACAAAATCACCCCGAAGTAAAAGTGAATGTACAATTGCAAAATTAATCCGATAAAAACTGACTATTTGCCTCAATTTTCATTCATTAGGACTGAATGACGCTTTTAAAGTCATCCCAAAGTCATAATTAACAGGGGTGCATAACTGTTTTGACAGGTGTAAATGGTTTGGATTTATTTTTGCATCCAAGATTCATAAATTAATTTTTAAACCTCATAAACTTATACAAATGGCTTTAGAATTTACTGATGCAAACTTCTCTACAGAAGTATTGGCAAGCGATAAATTAACTATGATTGATTTTTGGGCTGAATGGTGTGGTCCTTGCCGCGCTATTGGACCTGTTGTTGAAGAACTGGCAAAAGAATATGAAGGCGTAGTAAAAGTGGGTAAATTAAATGTTGACCACAATCCACAAGTAAGTTTAAACTATGGCATTACCAGTATTCCTGCTATTCTTTTTATTAAAAACGGTCAAGTAGTTGATAAATTAGTAGGTGCACAACCTAAAGCCAATTTCGTTAAGAAAATTGAAGCACACAAATAGTTGTAACTTTTTTCAATAAAACAAGAGGCCATCTTTTTAAAGTATGGCCTCTTTCATTTTCATAATGTTAATGATGAAATTGTGCAACTTCTTCTGGCCTATGCCGATGCCTGAATAACAAAAGAAACAAAACTGCAATGATAACGGCATAACTGGCAAATGATATCCATATGCCATACCAATCCAAACTATTATCCGTATGTGTAAAAAATCTGGAAATGGCATAACCACTAATTCTACTGCCTAATAAAGCACCTATACCATTGGTCATCATCATAAAAATACCTTGTGCACTGGCACGTATATCAGGTTTTATTTGTGTATCTACAAACAAGGAACCGGTTATATTAAAAAAGTCGAATGCCATGCCATAAACAATGCACGATAGAATAATCATCCACAACCCATTACCCGGATTTCCATAAGCAAATAACCCAAACCGAAATACCCAGGCCAGCATGCTCAGAAGCATTACAATTTTTATCCCAAATTTTCTTAAGAAGAACGGGATAGCCAGAATAAACAAAGTTTCAGAAATTTGAGAAATAGACATGATAATGGCAGGATACTTAACAGCAATGGTGTTTTTATATTCGGCTATTTTCTCAAAATCGTGTAAAAAGGTATCACCATAGGCGTTGGTTAATTGCTGTGCTGCGCCCAACAACATTGCGAATATGAAAAACAAAGCCATTTTGTACTGGCCAAATAATTTAAAAGCTTTTAGTCCCAACATTTCGCCCAGCGATTTTCTTTCGCCGGCTTTAGCCATAGGTACACATTTGGGCAAGGTAAATGCATAAACACCAAATATTAATGAAGCAACAGCTGCAACATAAAATTGGTCGGCAGATTTTTCAATATGCAGTAAACTAACTATCCACATGGCAACAATAAACCCAATGGTGCCCCAAACACGAATGGGCGGAAAATCTTTAATGGTATCCTTCCCATTTTTTATTAAAATGGTATATGAAACCGAATTAGCCAATGCCAGTGTGGGCATATAAAAAATCATGTATAATAACAATACCCAAAAAAACGAATCAGGATTATTAATGGCAGGAATATAAAACAAAAAGAGGGCACCAATTAAATGACATAAACCAAGAAGTCTTTCCGCATTAATCCATCTATCGGCAATAATACCCATGATGGCTGGCATAAAAATGGCAGAAATGCCCATGGTGGAAAAAATTTTTCCGAAATCTTCCGCACTCCATCTCTTGTTTTGAAACCAGTAAGCACCCACAGTTATTAACCAAGAACCCCAAATAAAGAATTCTAAAAAGCTAAGCACTATTAATCTCAACTTAACATTCATTGCATTTGATTTTTCATCTTGCATTTCAACAGCAAAACCCTCTTCTAAAAGGCAGCCATTTAGGCAAGCAAGGTTAGCGATAAAATAAAGCAGGGAAGATAGTAATTTTTGCCAATTACTTAACAATCTATTCATACTAACGTTTATAATGGTAGTTTTGCAACTCAAAAAGGAAGCAATCATGTTTACTACTATAGCACCGGAATCATTGCAAGTTCTTATTCAAACAGCCGATAAAGATTTACAACCTATTGCAGAAAAAATCATCAATCGGCAACGCATTAGTTTTGACGAAGGGGTTGCATTGTTTGAAAAAGGCAGCTTGCCATTTTTAGGCGCGTTGGCTAATTATGTTCGCGAACAAATGCATGGCGACATTACTTATTTTAATAGAAATTTTCATATTGAACCCACTAATGTTTGTGTATTTAGTTGTAAATTCTGTGCTTACTCACGCTTATATGCTCACCGTGAAGAAGGCTGGGAATTAAGTATTGAGCAAATGCTAAACATTGTTAAAAGCTACGATGGTAAACCTGTTACAGAAGTGCATATTGTAGGTGGTGTTCATCCCAAAATGGATTTAAACTTTTTTACCACATTATTAAAAGCCATTAAAGCACATCGCCCCGACCTTCATATTAAAGCATTTACCCCGGTTGAGTTAGATTACATGTTTAGAAAGGCAAAGGTTTCAGTAGAAGAAGGTATGCGCATTGCACATGAAGCAGGTTTAGATTCTTTACCCGGTGGTGGCGCTGAAATTTTTCATCCGGATATACGCCAACAAATTTGTGCCGATAAAGTTGATGCTGAAGGCTGGTTACGTATTCATAAGGCTGCACACCAATTGGGTATGCACAGCAATGCCACTATGTTATACGGCCATATAGAAGAATACTGGCACAGAATTGACCACATGGAACGTCTTCGCCAATTACAAGATGAAACAGGAGGCTTTAATACTTTCATTCCATTAAAATTCAGGAATAAAGACAACGAAATGAGCCATGTGCCGGAATCAACCATTGTTGAAGATTTAAAAATGTATGCAGTGGCTCGTTTGTATTTAGATAATTTTCCGCACATAAAAGCTTACTGGCCTATGTTAGGTCGTAAGAATGCTCAACTTACTTTGCAATTCGGTGTAAATGATATTGATGGTACCATTGATGACTCTACTAAAATTTATTCAATGGCAGGTAGTGAAGAACAAACCCCAAGTATGAGCACCGCCGATTTAGTTACTTTAATAAAACAAGTACACCGCAAACCGGTTGAACGCGATACTTTGTACCATGTAATTAGAGATTATTCTTCATTAAGCCATGAGGAAATAGTGGCCAATCCATTGCTGAATTAAGCCGCATTTATGGATTGGCCGGTAAGATAAAAACCATGTATCTTAACATTCACTAAGACTTAATGGCACATGTACTGCTAAACCACCGTCGGAGGTTTCTTTGTACTTGCTGTTCATGTCTAAAGCAGTATCCCACATGGTTTTAATAACCTTGTCAAGACTAACTTTTGCAAAATCAGGTGCACTTTGCAGCGCCAATTGAGAAGCTGTAATAGCTTTAATTGCACCCATGGTATTGCGTTCTATGCAAGGTATTTGTACCAATCCGCCAATGGGGTCGCAGGTTAAACCTAAATGATGTTCCATAGCTATTTCAGCAGCCATTAAGGCTTGCCTTTGACTTCCGCCTAAACTTTCGGTAAGTGCTCCGGCAGCCATAGCACTGCTTACACCAATTTCAGCCTGGCATCCACCCATAGCTGCAGATATAGTGGCCCCTTTTTTAAATATAGAACCTATTTCGGCTGCGGTTAATAAAAAGCGAATGATCTTATCGGGTTCATTTCCATTACAAAAACAAACAAAATATTGTAATACGGCAGGTATTACTCCTGCAGCACCATTGGTGGGGGCAGTAACTACTCGTCCAAAAGCCGCGTTTTCTTCATTAACAGCCAAGGCAAAACAACTTACCCAATCTAACGTGTATTGAAATGCATTACCCCCTGCCCTAATTTTTTGTAACCAATCATCATAATTCGCATCAGTCATTCCATTCATCAACTTCTTATTCAAATCAAAAGCTCTGCGTTTTACTTTTAACCCACCGGGTAACTCACCTTGTGTATGACATCCGCGATAGATACAATCGCGCATTGTTTCCCAAATGTGTAAAACGCCTTTACGGGTAGCTTCTTCACTACGCCAAGCCAATTCATTTTCCAGTACAACATCACTAATGCTTAAGCCCTTCATGCACCAACTTAGTAAATCCTGCGCCGTGTCAATCGGGAAAGGCAAATCAACAGCCGGTTGGTTATTTGCAGCAGCTGCACCCCCTTCCTGAACAATAAAACCACCGCCAATGGAATAATAAGTAGATGCCATTTCTTTACCATCTTCCATTGTAATTAAAAAAGTCATGCCATTAGGATGATAGGGCAGACTTTCATTTTTTAAAAAAACAATATCTGCGGCTGGTTCAAAAGGAATGGCTTTTTTACCATGCAACAGCAATGTTTTATTGGCTTTAATAGTTTCAATTTTAGGTACAATGGTATTAACATCAATCGTTTCAGGGTCTTCACCGCAAAGCCCCATCATTACTGCAATATCAGTACCATGTCCATGGCCCGTTTTGGCCAAAGAGCCGTATAATAAAACCTGCATTTTTTTTACTTGCTTAATGTCATTCTTCTGTTCAACATCTTTTAAGCATTGCAATGCAGCACGCCAAGGCCCTAAAGTATGTGAACTGGAAGGACCAACACCTATTTTAAATATATCGAATACCGATATAGCTTCATGCATTTCATTTTTCATACTACAAAATTACGAACCACTTGGAACGAATGTTGCAAGATGTTTATATTTGATAATGCTTCAAAAAATTTTAGTTTTCTTTATAACAATAGCATTAATTGCCTGCCATACACCCAAAAAAATGATGCAAACCCACCTTCCGGTTAATTTTTTAGAAACTTTAATGCAACAGCATTCACAAGAATTCGAAAGCATTTTACAAAACAGGAATAATTGGAATGTGCAAATTATTTATACCCAAATTAATCGCGATAAAAATAATGTTCCGCACTTTCAGGAGTATTACTTTAATGTTGATACAAACCGCTATTTTTATCCGGCCAGTACTGTTAAAATGCCTGTAGCATTTTTAGCGCTGGAAAAATTGCATCAGCTTAACTTACCTGCAGTTAATGTTAATACCACGCTTATTACCGATAGCAGTGCACCGCAACAAACTTTTGTATTTACGCAACCTACAGCCATTGACAGTAGGCCTACAATTGCCAACTACATTAAACAAATTTTTTTAGTGAGCGACAATGATGCCTTTAACAGATTGTACGAGTTTTTAGGGCAAAAAACCATTCTACAACAGTTGCAGCAAAAAGGCTATCCCAATGCAATTATCAGGCATCGTTTAGAAGTAAATTTAACAGATGAACAAAATAGGCTCACCAATGCCTGTAGCTTTTATGATACCAGCGGTCAATTATTATGGCATCAACCGGCACAATACAACGATGGGCCATTGCCGAACCTGCAAGTATATTTAGGTAAAGGATACTATCAAAACCATCAACTCATCAATGCACCTTTCAACTTCTCGCAAAAAAATCGTTTATACCTGCAAGATCTTACCCATATTTTACGCTCTGTTTTATTTCCACAATCCGTACTACCCGCTGCAAGATTTGATATAACTGAGGCCGATAGGCAATTTCTATTGCATTGGATGAGTGCCTATCCGCATGAAAGTAATTATCCTTACTACGATACTGCTCATTATTGGGATGCTTATTGTAAATTTCTATTGTTTGGGTCGGAAAAAGGCAGCCTTCCTTCTAACATAAGAATTTTTAATAAGGTGGGCGATGCATACGGATTTTTAACTGATGTGGCTTACATCATCGACACCAAAAACAACATTGAATTTATGTTAAGCGCCACCATATTGTGCAATTCAAAAGGCATTTTCAATAGCAACGATTATGATTATGAAACCATTGGTTATCCATTTATGAAAAATATTGGAAAAATAGTTTATGAATATGAATTAAAACGCAAACGCCCCTATCCGCCCAATTTATCAGATTTTATATTGCAATACCAAAATCAATAAAAATTATTTATTTTTTTCCGCATCCGCTGAAAATTATCTAATAAACCTGTTCATTAATTAAGTACATTTGATGCCGTTTAAAAAAAGCTGTTGAATCATGAGCACCAATTTATCTACCCTATTAATGCGCTTTAGCGAACCGGAAACTTTAAAAATGGCCAAATTAGGCCGCGAATTAAGAGCCAAAGGAATTGACGTTATTGACTTAAGTTTAGGCGAGCCCGATTTTGATACCCCACAACATATTAAAGAGGCTGCAATTAAAGCTATTAACGACAATTGGAGCCATTACACACCCGTATCCGGCTATCCCGATTTAAAAGAAGCTGTTTGCACCAAATTAAAACGCGATAACAATTTAGATTACAAGCCTGAAAATATTATTGTTTCAACCGGTGCCAAACAAACATTGGCCAATGCTATTTTGGCTTTGGTTGATGAAGGCGATGAAGTAATTATTCCCACACCTTATTGGGTAACTTATTCCGAACTGGTAAAAATTGCCCGTGGCCATGTGGTTGAAATTAATACCACTGTTGAGCAAAGTTTTAAAATTACTCCTGCCCAATTAGAGGCCGCCATTACTTCAAATACCCGTGTTTTTCTTTTTTCCTCTCCCTGCAATCCATCGGGTGCAGTATATACCAAAGAAGAATTAGCTGCATTGGTAAAAGTATTTGAAAAGCACCCGCGCATCACCATTTTATCTGATGAAATTTATGAATATATTAATTTCATTGGCAACCACGAAAGCATTGCACAATTCCCCTCCATTAAAGATAGAGTTGTTGTAATTAACGGATTAAGTAAAGGTTTTGCCATGACGGGCTGGCGTTTGGGTTATATGGCAGCCAATACCGATATTGTAAAAGCCTGCGAAAAATTACAAGGACAATTCACCAGCGGTACTTGCTCCATCACACAACGTGCAGCCATTGCCGCACTTACCGGCGATTTAGCACCAAGCCGTGCCATGACCGCCGAGTTTGCACGTCGCCGTGAAAAAACCATGCAATTGGTAAACAGCATTCCCGGATTTAAATGCTTTGAACCGCAAGGTGCATTTTACGTTTTCCCCGATGTTAGTGCTTACTACGGCAAAAAATTCGGTAACGAAACCATAGCTAATTCAGGCGATTTAAGCATGTTTATTTTAAACGAAGCACATGTGTCATCGGTAATGGGCGATGCTTTTGGCGAACCTAATTGCATCCGCTTTTCATTTGCCAACAGCATGGAAAACATTGAAAAAGCCTGGGAACGCATTAAAAATGCTTTAACCAAACTCAATTAATTATATTAATAACGGAATAGTATTTATGTAGTCAGCTGCATAACATGGGGCATCGCCTGTTGCGTCGCACACTTGTACGTTCAGCACTTTATGCAGCTGATTTTTTTAAAATTACAATGCCTTTTTTTCAGCAATATGCTGCAAAATTTTTACGGCATGCTCTCTTGAGTTTTCAATAAATAAACGATGGGTGTTATAACCTCCACAAACCACACCGGCCAAATAAATGCCGGCAACATTGGTTTCATGGGTAGCTTCATCATAAGTGGGTTTTTGAACACCATCATCCGACAATTCAATTCCTAAATGGCGCAAAAAAGAAAAGTTGGGCTGGTAGCCGGTAGCAGCAATTACCCATTGGTTGGGAATGGTAATGTTCCCGCCAGGGGTTTGTATGTGTACATGATGGGGCTCAATTGCAGTAATAACAGAATTGAAATAAGCTTTTATGGAACCTTCCTCAATGCGGTTTATAATATCGGGCCGTACCCAATATTTTACACGTTCACCAATTTGGCTTTCGCGCACTACCATGGTAACGTTAGCACCTTTACGCCAGGTTTCCAATGCCGCATCTACCGCAGAATTATTAGCACCTACTACCACAACATCCTGAAAAGCATAAAAATGAGGATCTTTATAGTAATGTGTAACCTTGGGTAAATCTTCACCCGGCACATTCAATAAAAAAGGAATATCGTAAAACCCGGTTGCAACTATAATGTTATGAGCATAGTATTGTTGCTTAATTGTACTAACTTTAAAACACAAAGGCAGTTGCGTTGTTTTAATAACCGCTGTAACTTCTTCAAACAAATGAATGTGTAATTGTTCTTTTAAAGTAACACGCCTGTAATATTCTAAAGCCTCATTACGCGTAGGTTTCGCAGCAATACTAACAAAAGGAATGTCACCAATTTCAAGCCTATCGGAAGTGGAAAAGAAGGTCATATTCATAGGGTAATGGTATAATGAATTCACCAAACATCCCTTTTCTAAAATTAAATAATTCAACTGTTTCTTTTTAGCCTCAATAGCACAAGCTAAACCAATAGGGCCACCACCAATTATAATAACATCAAATATTTCACTGTGCTCCATAAACTAAATTTTGTACGAACGGTATGCCACGTTATTTATGCACTTCACTTGTAAAGTGAAAAGTAATATCAGGATTGTTCGTAATTTCTGTGTTTAAGAACCATTCACTTTGTGCCAAGTACACCGGCTGACCATCTTTATCTTCTGCAGTATTTTGTTGTTTAAAGCGCAAAAAATCTTCTAACTTTTTGCTATCCTTACTGGTTAACCAACAAGCTTTGTAAAAAGGTAAAGGTCTAAACTCAACCGAGGCACCATATTCCTGTAACAAGCGGTATTGTATTACTTCAAATTGCAAGTCGCCTACACAACCAATAATTTTTTTAGTACCACCAAATTGTGTAAACAATTGGGCTACGCCTTCATCGGTTAATTGTTGAATACCTTTTTCCAATTGCTTAGCCTTCATGGGGTCTTTGTTCACCAATTCTTTAAATATTTCGGGAGAAAAAGTAGGAATACCTAAAAAATAAAAATTATCCCCTTCAGTAAGTGTATCGCCAATTTTAAAATTGCCGGTATCAAACAAACCAACTACATCACCGGGATAGGCATCTTCAATTACATCTTTACTGCGTGCCAAAAATGAGTAAGGATTACTAAAACGAATATCTTTATCTAATCGTACATGATGATAATATTTATTGCGTTCAAACTTACCACTGCAAACCCGCAAAAAAGCAATTCTATCCCTATGGCGGGGATCTAAGTTGGCATGAATTTTAAATACGAAACCGCTAAACTTATCATCGTTAGGTGAAACTGCGCCTGTAGAAGTTTCTCTTTGTTTCGGTGTAGGGGCTATTTGAATAAAAGTATTCAGCATTTCCTGTACACCAAAATTGTTTACAGCACTACCAAAAAAAACAGGAGCAACTTTTCCTGCTAAATATTCCGATACATTTAAATTACCGTGCACAGCTTCTATTAATTCAACATCTTCGCGCAATTGGTTGGCATCTCGCTCACCAATTTTCATGTCAATAAATTCATCACCCAAATCATTTAAGTGAATGGCATCCTCATCATCCGCTTTTGTACCGGCAGTAAATAACAAAAGATTTTTTTCAGCCAAATTATAAACCCCTTTAAAATCTTTTCCACTATTGATGGGCCAGGTCATGGGGTGAAGGGCTATGTTCAATTCTTTTTCAATTTCCTCTAACAAATCAAAACGATTTTTACCATCACGGTCCATTTTATTAATAAATACAATAACCGGTGTGTCACGCATACGGCACACTTCCATCAATCGCCTGGTTTGTTCTTCTACCCCATTCACACTATCAACCACCAATACAACACTATCAACTGCAGTTAAGGTACGATAAGTATCTTCAGCAAAATCTTTGTGTCCGGGGGTATCTAATAAATTAATTAAAAATCCATTGTATTCAAAAGTCATTACACTGGTAGCCACCGATATGCCTCTTTGCTTTTCAATTTCCATGAAATCGCTGGTAGCATGCTTTTTTATTTTATTGCTTTTTACAGCCCCGGCGGTTTGAATGGCACCGCCAAACAACAACAATTTTTCAGTTAAGGTAGTTTTACCGGCATCGGGGTGCGATATAATGGCAAATGTTTTTCTACGTTCAATTTCTTGTTGATAACCCATGCTTTTTTAGCGAGTATTTAAAATTTTTAAAAAAGAATGGGCAAAGGTACAAAAATGCCGGGTTTAAATTTAAAAGCTTTCAATGTTACGAATACCGACATTAGAGCAAGTCCTTATTTTACTTATAAGCCATTCATGTTAATAAATTATTATGTCAAAATTAATTTTATATTATGCTTAAGTAATTAAATTATTAATTTACTGAATAAGAACAAACTGACATTTTCCGGTAAATAGTTTTGCGCAAAATCAAAACTACATGCAACCCATTTCAGTTAAAAAAATTTTGCTACTACTTGCATTTTCATTGTTGATTATCGGATATTCTTTTGCTGCTGAAATTAAGGGCAAAGTATTCGATGCCATTACAGGAGAGCCGCTAATTGGTGCAACTGTTACTTTAGAAAAAGGTGAACAAAAATTTACAACATCAGTCAATTTAGATGGCTCATTTGCATTTAGGAAAATGCCGGCCGGCAAATACGAATTAAAAATTAAATATGTTGGCTATGAAAGCATAAAAGAGGTTAAGATTCATGTAAAGGATGAGAAAGAAATACAAAATTTCACTTTTAACATGAACCAGAAGAAAGACGAATTAAAGGAAATCGTGGTTACATCAGGTGCCAACAGATACTCAGATAAATATACCCGTTCATTAGAAAAAAATGCCGACTATGTACAAAATATATTATCTGAAAAAGCTATAGAAATATCACCCGATGTAACAGTAGCAAACGTATTACAACGCATGAGTGGTGTTACCATTCAACGCAGTAATAATGGTGAAGGTAAATATGCAATTATTAGAGGGATGGACCAACGTTACAACACAACTTTGGTTAATGGCATAAAAATTCCAAGCCCTAACGATAAATATCGGTATGTTCCGATGAATTTATTTCCATCAGACTTATTAGAAAGATTAGAAGTAATTAAAGCATTAACCCCCAGCATGGAAGGTGATGCAACAGGTGGTGTGATGAACCTGATTATGAAAAATGCCCCGGATAAAAAAATGTTTCATGCTTTTGTTGCCGGTGGAGGAAATACTTTATTTAGAGATCGTGATTTTCAAAGATTTGACCATAGTGTTATTTCCAAACTTGACCCCAGTGAATTACATGGCTCAAATTACCTGGCACAACCTTCTGATTTTCCAACACAGAACTTAAATTTTTCAAAACAGCTTGATCCTATTAACTTTCAAACAGGTTTAACGTTTGGCAATAGATATTTCCATAAAAAGTTAGGTTTTATTGTAGGTGTAGGCTTCCAAAATTTTTATACCGGATCTAATCAAATTTTAAATACTCAATATCCCGGTGCTATTGTTTTACCAAATGCTAACGGCATTCAAGGCAATATTTATAACAACTATCCTCAATTTGATAAAGCCATTAATAATACTTATTCAATCCAAACTTCAAGGTTAGGCATTAACAATAAATGGGATTACGCCATTAATGCTAAAAATAAAATTTCGTTGTTTAACATGTATGTTCGGCAAAACGAATTCGAGGCAAGAGTATTTCAAAGCCTTGATGTAAATACGAACCTAGGGAATATTGCCAATGTTTACAGAAGCCGCTGGCAACAACAAACCATTTATAATTCAACATTACACGGTGAGCACATTATAAATTCAGCCTTTAACCTAAACTGGGATGCCGTGTATTCAAAAGCCAAACAATTAGTGCCCGATTACGCCAGTTTTGAATATGACAACAAACAAAATCAAGACGGCTCATTGAAATACCCCGTTCAAACCGGCATATTGAAAGGCATGGATAGAATATGGTTACACAATTCAGACAGAGATTTAGCCGGTTATTTAAACCTTAATTATAACACCCATTTGTTAAATAAAAATTTAACATTAAGTGTTGGAGGAATGTACAGAAACAAAGAGCGGAACAATTATTACCACCATTATTCCTTATCACCGGTAAATGGGGGTAACCAAATGTTTACCACTATTGCTAATGCACAATATTCATTTGCAATAAACGGTGGCGATAATGGTGCCGGTGACCAAGGTATTGGCCGCGTTTACAACATAACTGAAAATGTTAGTGCCGGATATTTCCAATTCAAATATCAACTGTCTGAAAAATTAGATGCGGTTGGTGGTGTAAGAGTGGAACATACTGATCAAAACTACCAAACAAATTTACCTTTAAATTTAAATGCAGTTTATGGTCATATTTATTACACCGACCTATTACCCAGTTTGCACTTAAAGTACAAGATTAATCAATTACAAAATGTAAGATTATCCTATTTCAAAAGCATTGCCCGTCCTTCATTTGTTGATTTGATTCCACAATTGGTACCTGCTTCTGAAAATGATGCATATGATCAACAAGGTAATCCTTTTATTAAGCATACACAAGTTGATAACCTGGATTTAAGATATGAGTTATTCCCTCAGGGTGCTGATCAAATTTTAATTGGTGCTTTTACCAAATTCATTCAAAACCCTATTGAAACCAGCTTTAGCCATTATTCAGTTTTTGGTGGTAATTCTGCCCCCGGTACTAACATCTTAACACCGTTAAATGCCGGCAATGTAACCAATTATGGTGTTGAACTTGTGTTTACAAAATACATTGGAAAATTCGGTATCAATGCAAACTATACCTATACACACTCCAATACTACCACCCAAAAATTTTACTTGTATTATGATGCTACCCAACAAAAAAATATAACTATTTCTAAAATGCAAAGCCGTCCGTTACAAGGGCAAGCTAAGCACATTGGTAACTTATCTTTACTGTTTAAAGATCCTAAAACCGGAATTGATATGCAATTGGCATATGTTTATACCGGTGAAAGATTAACTTCAGTAAATTCATTTTATAATTTAGACACTTGGCAATCACCTTTCAGCCAATTAGACTTTTCATTTGAAAAGAAAATTGTAAAGCGTGTTTCAATTTATGGAAAGATCAACAATTTAACTAACTCACAAACCCGCTTCTTTTTAAAACAACCTTATTTAATTGGTAATACATTAAACAAAATTCCGGGTCAGGATGATCCTGCACATTCAATTTTTGTTGAAAGAGATACCTATGGTGTATCATATTTATTAGGTGTACGCTTTAAACTTTAAAAATTAATTGTATGAAAAATATTTATCTATTTATTTTATCGGCATTATCATTGGCTCTTATAGCTTCAGGTTGTAAAAAAATTACCGAAGAACATCAAGACATTTACAAATATGTTCCACCGCCACCTAAACCCATTAGTGATTCTGTGCCCCTTTGCGGAAGCATTTCTGGCACCATGCTGGCTGGTAAAACTTATTATGTAAACTGTGATATTTATGTAAATGCGGGCGATAGTTTAGTGATTCAACCCGGAGTGAAAGTTTATTTTAGAAATCACGCAGGATTAATTGTTAAAGGAAATTTATTTTCATTAGGTACACAAAGCAACCCAATTTGGTTAACTGTAGAAGGTCAAACGAAAACCGACAATCCGGTAGTAAATTATTCTGTTCAAAAAGATTCTGCCTTCAATGGTATTTGGAAAGGTATTATTGGTGACGTTACATGTCAATATATGATTTTAAAATGGACACACTTGGAATATTGTGGCGCACTGGCAGGTGCAAATGGTTCGGGTGCTTATGCAATTGCAGGTTTAAAAACTACCGATAATTGTTATGCTGTATATTTTTCAAATGGAAACGGATATTTAGTAATAGAAGATTCATGGGTTTATGGTACGGTAGATGATGCTTTACGCATTGGAGGACAGGGAGGTAAAATTGCTATTTTGAGAAGCACATTTGAAAAGTGCGGTAAAACCGGCGGCGATATTCTTAACATAAAAGCAGGTGGTGTTGGCGATATGGCTTATAATATGTTTATTGGCGGTGCCACTAACTCATTAAAAGCTGCTAATTCAGGTATTGCACCGGGTTTGGCCAACTGCGAGGTAAATGTGTATAATAATACTATTGTTAATTCCGGTTATCGTCAAACCAAAACAGGTCGTGGGGGCTCTATCAATTACGAAAATGGGGCAAGAGGAAAAGTATTCAATAACCTAATTGTAAACTGTAAATTCGGCTTACGCCTCAATACCAACGTACCCGACACTGCCTACATGTATAATAACAACTATGGTTATAATTATTATTGGGCCGATAGTTTAAGTGTTGCCAATGAAATATTCCCTGAAGCTGCAGGTTCAGTAACCAAACCGGTAGCCACTGATTTTCCCAATCCTTTCACGTATCTTCCGGCTAACTATAAATACATTCCGAATCAACCTTATGATGGTAGTAAAGCTGTACAAGTTGGTAACCCCATGTTTGTAAACTATCCATTACCGGTTAAAGGTGGATATCGCCTACAAGATATTACTGCTATTGGCAATTTTAATTTTAACTTGCAACCAACTTCGCCTTGTATTGGAAAAGGTTATACCGGATTTAGTCCAATGGCTGTAGTACCCGTTGACCCTAAATATGGTGTTACTACCTACTCAATGCCTGGTAGAGATATTGGTTGTTATCAGTTTAATGGTACAGGTAATTTACATTAAAAAATTACACAATGCATTCTGTATTTAGCATCATATTTTTCATTTGCTTATTATTTTCTACCGGCACTCAATTTATTGAGTGCCGTGTTGTAAGTAACGGACACGCTATTAGCATAACAAAAAAATGCGATTTACCAACCCGCTTAAGCTCTTCATCAGGTTTATGTTTTGTAAACGGAAAATGTTTTACGTTTAATGACTCGGGTAATACACCCGACTTATTTCAAATTGATACCGCTACGGGAAACATACTTCAAACCATTCACATAAACAACTATCCCAACATTGATTGGGAAGATATAACCGCCGATGAAAACTATATTTATATTGGTGACTTTGGTAACAATAAAGGCATCAGAACTGATCTTAGAGTGTTAAAAATTCCTATATCTAGCATTCCCAATCATCAATTGAATGTAGCTTTAAATGCTGATGCAATTAATTTTAAATACAACGATCAAAATTCGTTTATGAAAAATGAAAAAAACAATTTTGATTGTGAAGCAATGGTAAGTATAGATAGTAACTTATATCTTTTTACGAAAAACAGAGGTGATGAAAACACCCGTTTATATACGTTATCTAAAGCCCCGGGCAATTACAATGTTTCACCCATAACTACCTATAACAGTAAGGGAAAAATTACAGGGGCTGATTATTGTGCTGACACAAAACAATTGGTATTAATAGGATATGAAGACAAAAAACTAAACAGTTTCCTGTTGTTCTTTAACAACTTTAATGGCCATAATTTAAATAATTCAAATGCATCAAGAGTTACCATAGGCAACAACTTTAACAAATGGCAAACCGAAGGCATTTGTTATGTTACACCAACACACTTACTGATAAGTTGCGAAACCACAAAACATCAAAACGCTGCCTTATATTCAACCAACTTATAAAAGTGTTACATGCATAAAATTATTCATTAGTTATTGCAAAGAAAATAGCCATTGATAAAGGTCAGTGTTGGGGTAAATATTGAACCGAATAAGTTTTTCAGAATAATATTTTTTTACATCCTGCCAATCGTAAAAAGGAAAATGCTGAGTAGTTAAGCCATTTATGGATACTTCCTTTTCGTTTAATAAAAATTTTACCAAGTAATGTTTAAGTTTTGGATGATAATATAATACCCATTGAATATTGGCACTCAACGGAATAATTTTCGAATCTTCCCAAAAAGTTGAAATTTGAGAAACATTTTCTATTTGTGTTGAGGCACCTGAAATTCCCATGAAAGCAGCAAAAGGGGCAATGGTTTCAGCATGCCCAAATCGAATTTGCAAAGGTGTTTTTTTATTGGCAATGAATGAATCTGTCGTGTAAATAAAATCAGCTAACAAAGGCGCAGCAATTTTAACTTGAATTCCATTTACATTATTTCCCGGACCTTTTAAAAAATAGGCTTCAGCATTATCATAATTATGTAAGGCTTGTAATACTTTGCAATTAAAAAATGGAAAAAAATTAACTTCACTAACGGATATGCCTTTGCTGATTATCTCATTTTTCAAGGAAGGAATAATGGTTAAAAAACCAAACACTTCTTGCATAAACTTTAAAGCATCCTGCCTTTTAATTGTTTGGGCAAATTCAGCAGTAAAAACCTTTTCTATTAAATCGTTTGCTTTTTCAAATAATGCTAAGTGAGTTTCCAAAGTATCTAATGAATGCTGCCAGTTACCTATTTTTTTATAATTTTCATATGCAGGTGAAAGGTCATAAAACCGGGTAGTAGTATCATCAATATATTGCCTGTTAATTATTTTACAATTACAAGCTTCTTTTAATCCTTCCAAAAAAGCATTAGCAGATTGTAAAGTGCGTATTTTATTTCCAACGGTTGTATTAACAAGTAAAACTTTTTTTCCGAATACGTGCGGATTGTTTTTAACCATACGTTTGGCGATATTGCTTTGCTCAAGTTTGCCCAATTCAGAAATATTACCATCAGCATTGGCTTCAATTGCAGATAAATTAAGAATTGCATTTTTTAATGATGCACCAACTTCAGTTAATGCATTTTTGTTAGCCGCCTTCATTACTAATTGATAGGCCTTGTTTTCGCTCATAGGCTTGGTCAAATGCCTTGCACCATGCCTGCCTATGTAATTAATAAAAATTGGTTCATAGCCTTTAGGAGGTGGTGTATAATTTTTCTGTTGTGGAAAATAAACTTGTTTAGTACCCCAAAAATTTTCTTCACAAGTTTGGGCATTAATGAATTGATTACAACAAATAAACAATGCAATAAGAACAATAAATGGGCGCATGAATAAGCTTATTATATTCTTGCAATAAAAGCAAAATTTAAAATTAGTGGGAATAACCAATTGAATTTTACAAAAAAATAATATTGATTAATACTGCATTAAATGAAGGATCTGCTTTTTTATTGCATCATACCACTCTGATTTTAAAATTGAAAGCACCATTGAATCTCTTCTAATGCCATTAGCACTTAGTGCATTGTTGCGTAAAATGCCTTCTTCCAAAAAACCAATTTTTTTCATGGCAGCAATACTTCTTTTATTTAAAACATCAGCCCTTGCCTCTACCCTTTCAAAACCCAAATTATCAAACACAAATGAAAGCATTAAATATTTACAATGTACATTTAAGCCTGTACCCTGAAATTTTTTTCCATACCAAGTATAACCCAATTGCAAGCAAGCATGTTGCGATTGAATATCATAAAAACGAGTACAACCTGCGTATTCTTGCATTATTTTATCATATACGATAAACGGATATGCATTGCCTTCGCTTTTATCTTTCAATGCCTTATCCATATACAATTGCAGGTTTGCTTCACCTGCAGCAGATTGAATTGAATATTGCCATAATTCCGGTTCATGTTCAGAAAAAACACGCAAATTAGCTACATCATTTTGTGTTAATGCACGCAATATAACGCGTTCATTTTCCAGCACCAATGTTTCATGAAATGGAAATGCCTTACTCATACAAATAGTGTATTTGTGCATGAACTTACACAATTTTAGCGTAAAATTTAGGATATTGCAGGCTCATCATAAATTCATTATATTATGTGTGGAATTGTTGGATACATTGGTAAAAAAGAAGCCTACCCTATTATTATTAAAGGTTTAAAACGTTTGGAATATCGTGGATATGATAGTGCCGGTATTGCTTTAATTGACAACGGCGCATTGAATATTTATAAGAAAAAAGGGCGTGTTACTGATTTAGAAGAAGCTGCTTTAGGCAAAAACGTGCATGCACATATAGGCATAGGCCATACCCGCTGGGCTACACATGGTGAACCAAGTGATAGAAATGCCCACCCACATACCAGCAACAATGGTAACTTAGCCATGATTCACAATGGTATTATTGAAAACTATGTTAGCATAAAAAACGAATTATTAAAGAAGGGATATCATTTTACCAGCGACACAGATACTGAGGTTTTATTGAACTTTATTGAAGACATTCAAAAAAACAATCAGTGTAATTTAGAAGAAGCATTGCGCATTGCTTTAAAACGTGTTGTGGGTGCTTATTGTATTTTGTTAATTGATAAAAATGACCCTGATACCATTATTGCTGCCAGAAAAGGGAGTCCGTTAGTGATAGGTATTGGTAAGGGCGAACATTTCTTAGCCAGCGATGCCTCACCCATTATTGAATACACCAAAGAAGTAGTGTATGTAAACGATTATGAAATTGCCATTGTAAAAGCCGACGAACTTACTTTAAAGAATTTAGGTAATGAAAAACAAACACCTTTTATTACCAAACTCGATATGGACTTAGCTGCTATTGAAAAAGGTGGTTATGACCATTTTATGCTAAAAGAAATTCATGAACAACCTGAAACCATTCGCGATTGCTTAAGAGGACGTTTACTTCCGGAAGTAGGTAAAATTATTATGAGCGGCATTGAAAACCACTTAGAAGCTTTAACAAATGCACACCGTATGATTATTGTTGCCTGTGGCACCAGTTGGCATGCCGGATTAGTGGCAGAATACATGATTGAAGAGCTTTGCCGTATTCCTGTTGAAGTAGAATATGCCAGTGAGTTCAGATACAGAAACCCCATTATACACAAAGGCGATGTAATTATTGCCATTTCACAAAGCGGTGAAACAGCCGATACTTTAGTAGCATTAGAAAATGCCAAAGAAAAAGGTGCTTTTATTTTTGGAGTAGTAAATGTTGTAGGCAGCAGCATTGCACGCTTAAGTAATGCAGGGGCCTATACGCATGCAGGGCCTGAAATTGGTGTAGCCAGTACAAAAGCTTTTACCGGACAATTGGCTGTATTGGCTATGATGGCTTTAAAAATTGGTTTAGCGAAAGGTACCTTAATGCATGACCGTTATTTAGCACTTATGCAGGAACTGGCCGATATTCCTGATAAAGTAAGAGAAATATTGAAAAATACTGAGCGTGTTCAACAAATTGCTGAGAAATATAAAGATGCAAATGACTTTTTATATTTAGGGCGTGGCTACAATTTTCCGGTAGCATTAGAAGGTGCGCTTAAACTAAAAGAAATATCTTATATACACGCAGAGGGGTACCCCGCAGCAGAAATGAAGCATGGCCCCATTGCATTGGTCGACAATCAACTTCCGGTTGTATTTGTTGCCACAAAGGATAAATATTATGAAAAAGTAATTAGCAATGTGCAAGAAATTAAGGCAAGAAAAGGAATCGTTATTGCCATTGCGACAGAGGGCGATAATACTTTACCACCTATGGCTAACGATACACTATTTGTGCCTGAAACAGATGAAGTATTGGCACCTTTATTAAGTGTTATACCTTTACAATTATTAAGCTATTATGTTGGCGTTGCAAAAGGATACGATGTTGACAAACCTCGTAACTTAGCCAAAAGTGTTACAGTAGAATAATTTTTGAACCAAATGTAACAACATGCCTGAAAATAATATTCAAAAAATACCTATACAACAATTAGGATATCATTTTATTCCGCCGGAATATTTACCAAAGGGAAAAAATGAATATTATTTAAGAGATGCACAAAACAGAAGCGGTATTGAATACCGACGTTTAACCGCATACGAAATTGAAGCATTGGTAAAAAACAGGAATACCAGCGACGATTGGAATAATATTTTAGTATCAGATGCCTTTAACCCCGAACTGGTAAAAAACTGTAAGTTTTTTGGGCTGGTTCGAATTGGCAAATTGGAACCAATATGCCTGAACTTTAGTGACTTAACCATACCCGTGGGTTTATACAATTCCATTATTATAAGTTGCGACATTGGCGATAATGTGGTAATTGACAATGTGAATTACTTATCACACTTCATTATTGGTAATGAATGTATTTTAGCCAATATTAATGAAATGGTTACTTCAAACCACGCAAAGTTTGGAAATGGTATTGTGAAAGAAGGTGAAGATGAAGCCATTCGTATTTGGTTGGAAATTTGCAATGAAAACGGTGGAAGAAGTGTAATTCCATTCAATGGCATGCTACCCGGTGATGCCTATTTATGGAGTAAATATAGAGCTGACAAAGAACTGTTACAGCAATTTAAAAATTTCACCGAAAAACAGTTTAACCAAAAACGCGGCTATTATGGAAAAGTAGGCAATAGAACGGTTATCAAAAATTCTGCCATTTTAAAAGATGTATGGATTGGCGAGGATGCCTATATTAAAGGTGCCAATAAATTAAAAAACTTAACCATTAATTCAGGAAAAGAAGGACAAACACAAATTGGTGAAGGTTGTGAATTGGTGAATGGTATTATTGGCTTCGGATGCAGAATATTTTATGGTGTAAAAGCCGTACGTTTTATTATGGCTTCGCATTCTCAATTAAAATATGGTGCTCGATTAATTAATTCTTATTTGGGTAATAATGCCACTATTTCATGCTGCGAAGTATTAAACTCATTAATCTTTCCCGCACACGAACAACACCACAATAATTCATTTTTGTGTGCCGCTTTATTAATGGGACAAAGTAATATTGCTGCAGGTGCAACTATTGGTTCAAACCATAATTCTAGAGGTCCGGATGGCGAAATGGTTATGGGGCGTGGTTTTTGGCCCGGCTTATGCGTTAGTTTAAAGCACAACTCTAAATTTGCCAGTTACATTATTTTAGCAAAAGGCGATTATCCTGCAGAGCTTAATATTACTTTGCCTTTTTCATTGGTAAGCATTGATAATGAAAAAAACCAACTGGTAATAATGCCGGCATATTGGTTTATGTACAATATGTACGCGCTTGCTCGCAACAGTTGGAAATACATTGATCGCGATAAAAGAACTGAAAAAATTCAATACCTGGAATACGATTTTCTTGCACCAGATACCGTAAACGAAATGTTTGACGGCATTAGTACGCTTGAATATTGTGTTGGAAAAGCTTTTTATACTAAAGAAACTAACGAACTAAGCAATAGTAATGAAGCTTGTATTGAAAAAGGACGAGAATTATTGAACAAGGAAAATGGTGCTGAACTCATTGATTCATTAGAAATTGTTTTACCGAATGCTGAAAATAATAAACGCAAAACAATTATTATTAAAGCATTCAAAGCATATCATTTATACAAACAAATGATTGCTTATTATGGCATTAATCATTTATTAAACTGGATAAACACTAATTCTATTACTAGTGTTTCCGACTTAAAAAAATCGTTGCCCAACTTTGAAAGAAAACAATGGATAAATGTTGGTGGGCAGCTAATGGAAAAAGACACTGTTGATAAACTGCTTCTGCAAATTAAAAACAACAATATTAATAGTTGGGAGCAAGTTCATCATTTTTATGAAAAGCAGGGAAATCTTTACAATACTGAAAAAACAAAACACGCTTTAGCTGCATTAACAGAGTTATATCAAATTAACTGGGAAACAATTAATGCAAACTTTATTCAAAAATTGTTTAAAGAAGTAATAGAAACAAAAAGCTGGATCACCGAACAAATTTTCCTTTCCAGGGAAAAAGATTATATCAATCCTTATCGGAAAATGGTTTACGATTCAGATGCTGAAATGGAGGCTGTAATGGGTAAACTGGCAGATAATTCATTCATTAATCAACAAAACAAGGAATTAATGGCATTTAAAACAACATTAGAATTAATAAGCGAAAAATTACTTCAGCTACCTATGAAAGCTTAAAATAAATGAAAGCTAATAAATTTTACTAAAAATTCTTACCTATATTCGTTCTCACAGAAATGAAAATATGGGTTCACTATTCTTTTCAAAAAAGGGAATTATTGTATTATTAATTTTTACAATTGTTGTTACGTTTATTTTTTACAACTTCTTTGCCAGAAAAATTGACAGAGAGTATAGTAAACTAATCAACAAAGAAGCCCATTTCAATGCCATAAGCCAACAAATTTTACAAACATCTTATGCAAATTGGGCAACATTCCTGGAGTATGCTTGTAATAATCAAAAAGCAATCAGAATAAATAACTGGGAACAAGTAATTGTTCAAAACAATAAACGTTTCGATAGCATCTCAATATTAAATCTGCTACACCCTACCGATAGCCTTATTTTAGACAGTTTAAAAACATCTAGAAAAAAGTATAATACCTTAATTACCTATTACTACAGCCATCTGCCCGGAAATACAGATTCCATAAAAACTGTAATTAGCAACGTATTAAAACCGTCATTTCAACAATATCAATATTATTTGGCAAAATTTTTAAAGGCACACAATGAGGGAATGTTACAAATAAGCGACAATTTTACTTACAGCAACTTATTTAAAAGCAAGGTATATATGCTGCTAAGTTTAATACCCGTATTCATCATCATTTTTGTGGTGCTACTTATATTCATATATATTTTAATAATTGGGTACGAAATCATTAAAATATAAACATCTTGGAAACCTTATTATTCATTGCCGATACATATCATTAGCTGTTATGAAAATACAATTTATTTCAATCGGCAAGCAGCATGAGCCTATGGTGAGTGAAGCTATAGAGGAATTTACTAAACGAATTAAAAATTATTTTCCGGTTGAATGGTTCATCATAAAGCCACTAAAAAATGCTGCTACGCTTAGTGCAGCTGAATTAAAAAAGGCAGAAGCCGGTTTAATACTAAACAGTTTACAAAAGGAAGATTATTTGATAGTGCTGGATGAAAAAGGTAAACAACTAACATCTATTGAACTGGCTAATTTTATACAACAAAAAATTAATGCAGGAAATAGAAAAATGATCTTTTTAATTGGCGGCGCATTTGGCGTAGATGAAGTAATTTTAAAACGTGCTGATTTTACTTGGAGCTTATCAAAATTGGTATTTCCGCATATGTTGGTCCGACTAATTTTGGCAGAACAAATATATAGGGCATGTACCATTCTGAACAATGAAAAATATCATCATATATAATTTGCAGCAATCATAAATATGCCTTCAATTACCATCATAATAATCGCCATTACCAGCATCATATCTTTTCTTGCTTTTTCGAATGAAAGGCTAATAGACGATTTAATTTTTTATCCACCCGCAATTACCTATCAACATCAATGGTATCGTTTCGTTACTTGTGGATTTATTCATGCCGATTTAATGCATTTAGCGTTTAATATGTATGCCTTTTATATGTTTGGTGATGCTATTGAAAATTTCTTTGTTACCATTTATGGCGAAAGAGGTAAGCCACTTTTTCTGATATTATACGTTACCGCATTAATTGTTTGTTTATTACCCACTTATTTTAAAAATGCTACCAACTATGCATATAAAAGCTTAGGTGCATCGGGGGCGGTTTCGGCAGTTGTATTTGCGTTTGTATTTTTAGCCCCTACCCAACCTTTAAGTTTACTATTTATTCCTATTGAATTTCCCGCCTTCTTATTCGGCATAGTTTACTTGGTAATTTCGGCGTATTTATCAAGAAAAGGCAATAGCAGAATCAATCATTCAGCACATTTTTGGGGGGCAATATATGGCATAGTTTTTTTAATTATTACGGCACACTTTTTAAGCCCATTTAACCCGGTAGGGCATTTTATTAACGAAGTAAGTAACTATTTTAAATAATCAATTTTAATGCATTGCTTAGCATTGGCATTTACTTTAAAACGATTATCGGCCCGATAACCAATTACCCAAATTATTTTTTTATTCATTTCTAACACCCATACATTTTCTTTTTGGGGAAGCGATAGTTTCAAATCAATTAAAAAACGACTAATCTTTTTTTTGTGTTTCATCCCAAAGGGATAAAAATAATCTCCCGTTTTTAGCTTACGTATAATTAAAGGAAATTGCAATGCAGCTTCATCAATATAAATAGTATGATTATTGGCTTCAAATTTTTCGGGAACCGGCACTTTATTCAACAATAATTTACCCGCGGCATATTGAATTTGATTACACCATTTTTGAATCGTTACAAAGTCGTTGATGGGATTACTGCGCAATTGTATCAATAACCATTTCCTGTTTTTGACAAATCGATGAGTGGATGTTTCCACCACACTTCCGTTTTTTGCATCTAATAATTTTTCTATGGAAATTAACTGTGCAGACTGGCAACCAAATTGTTTGGCAATTTCCCATAAAACTGTTGTGAAGGGTTGTGTTTTCTTTAATAATTCTATAGGAATTTGATAGCCGAATTCGTTTTGTTGTATTAGTTTTTTAAAATGGTTTTGTAAAGCTTGCTGGTATAATAAGTTTGCTTCTTGAAATCTTTCAATATTCTCCGTCAATATAGCATCGATATTGGGAAAATGTTGTTGTAACTGCGGCAAAATTTGTAACCGAATAAAATTACGCGTATAATCGTGTTTTTTATTGGATGAATCATCAACCCATTGTAACTTGTTTTGCTCTGCGTATGCAATAATATCTTGCTTATAAGCAAATAATAATGGACGGATAATCTGATTATTTTTTGAAGGAATACCTTGTAATCCTGCTATTCCGGTACCCCTGAATAAATGATGCAATAGTGTTTCAATATTATCATTGGCATGGTGAGCTGTTACAATAAAAGCATTGGGCGTTGTTTTAAAGTAGGGTTGTTGTAATAGTTGTTCGAACCACTCATAACGAAGCCGCCTTGCTGCTACTTGAATTGAAATTTTTTCTTCGTCAGCAAAAGCTTGTGTGTTTACTGTTTTTAAATAAAAAGGAATATTATACTTTTCACAGGTTTGCTGTACAAAAACTGCATCACGAATACTTTCTTCCCCCCTCAACTGAAAATTTACATGTGCAACTGCTATATGGAATTGTATTTTGTGTAAGCAATGTAACAGTACCATACTATCTACCCCACCGCTTACTGCCACCAATAAGGTACAGTTATGAGGGTGTAAGTAGGAAAACTTTTGTTTCCATTGCAATTGAAATGCTTCAAATAAATTCATATATACAGATTGCAACAAAAAGATGTAGGAGAAATGAGTTTATGCCTTTTTCATTTCTTTTGCCCAAGTATCTTTCAGCCCAACAGTTCTATTAAAAATCAGAGAACCATTTTGAGCATCAATATCTAAACAAAAATATCCTTTACGTATAAACTGAAAGCGTTCATTTAAAGTTGCATTCTGCAATGAAGGTTCAGCAAATACTTTAGGAATAACTTCTAATGAATTGGGATTATAGTAATCTTTAAAATCGCCTTCAGCTGCATCTACATTCTCAACATTAAACAAACGATCATATAAACGTACTTCAATAGGAATAGCATGTTGAATACTTACCCAATGCAAAGTTCCTTTTACATGAATACCACTGGTATCATTACCACTTTTGCTTTCGGGAATATAAGTACATTTTAACTCTACAACATTACCTTCACTATCTTTTATTACTTCATTACACTGAATAATATAAGCACTTTTTAAACGAACCATTTGCCCCGGTGCCAGCCTGAAATATTTTTTCGGTGGTTGCTCCATGAAGTCTTCCTTCTCTATATATATTTCTTTACTAAATGGAATGGTACGCGAACCGGCTGAAGCATCTTCAGGATTATTTTCAGATTCTAGCCATTCAACAGTATCCGGATAGTTGGTAATGGTAATTTTTAAGGGATCAAACACAACCATTCTCCGCAATGCCACTTTATTTAAACGTTCACGAACATAAAATTCAAGCAGCCCAATATCAACTAAGTTTTCACGTTTAGCAACGCCAATTCCATCACAAAAATCACGAATACTTTCCGGCAAATATCCGCGCCTACGCATAGCACTAATGGTAGGCATTCGGGGATCATCCCATCCTGCTACATATTTTTCATTTACCAATTGTAAAAGTTTCCTTTTACTCATTACCGTATAAGAAAGATTGCGACGGGCAAACTCATACTGATGTGAAGGATAAATTTCTAATTTTTCTATAAACCAATCATACAACTCTCGGTGTGGAACAAATTCAAGTGTACAAATAGAATGGGTAATTTTTTCAATGCTATCGCTTTGACCATGTGCAAAATCGTACATAGGATATATACACCATTTATTACCGGTACGATGATGGTGCGCATGTTTAATACGATACATTAATGGATCGCGCATTAACATATTAGGGTGTGCCATGTCAATTTTGGCACGCAATACTTTTTCACCATCCTTATATTTTCCTGCACGCATGTCGGCAAAAAGTAATAAGTTTTCTTCTATCGATCTATTACGATATGGGCTATTGGTTCCCGGCTGTGTAGGTGTACCTTTTTGTTCAGCAATTTCTTCACTGGTACTGTCATCAACATAGGCCAATCCTTTTTTAATTAACTGAACAGCGAATTCATATAATGTTTCAAAGTAATCGCTGGCATATAATTCATGTTTCCATTCAAAACCCAACCATTTTATATCGGCCTTAATACTTTCTACATATTCTGTATCTTCTGTAACAGGATTGGTATCATCGAATCGCAAATTTGTATAACCACCGTATTTTTTGGTAAGTCCAAAATTTAAACAAATACTGGTAGCATGTCCCATGTGCAAATAGCCATTGGGTTCGGGCGGAAAACGAGTAATTATTTGTTGATATTTTCCGGCTGCCAAATCGGCTTCAATAATTTCTTCTAAAAAATTTAAACTTTTTTCATCACTCATACCGCAAAAAATATTGTTATGGGTGACAAATGTACGCTATACGCCTAAATAAAACATACAGATAAACAGAGTACCGTGAACTACGTTTATTTTAGTTATTAAAATAGCTTTGAATTTGTTAAAACATTCAGACAAAGCAGCAGAATGCCTAATTTGCCATTCATTAAATAGTAAAACTGCCTGAATTTTGATAACTTTTTTTAGATATATATTCTTTCTATCCATCATTACTTGTTGTATAGCCACTTTAAACCTGCATGCTCAACCTATTTGTACTTTAAAAGGCCAAACCCCCACTACTGCTTTTCCGGTTTGCGGAGTTAAAAGCTTTTCACAAGGGTCGGTGAGCATTTGCGGTACTAACAGCATACCTGTTCCGGTGTGTGCCACCGGTCCTAACAGTTTTATTGCAACCAATAAAAATCCTTATTGGTATAAATTTACCTGCTACCAAACAGGCACCCTTGTTTTCGTTATTACACCCAACACAATTTCAGATGATTATGATTGGCAAATATTTGATATAACGGGTGTTAATCCGAATAATGTTTTTACCGACCCTAGCTTGTTTGTATGCTGCAACTGGTCGGGTGTAGGCGGATTAACCGGTACTGCCGACACTGCCAGTGCTGCCAACCAATGTGCCTCAGCCCCAACTTATGCGCAGGGCGGAGTTTCACCGTTTAGCAAACCGCCAACCCTTATTCAGGGACATACCTACTTATTATTGGTGAGCCATTATACCGATAGCCAAAGTGGTTATACCTTGAATTTTACCGGTGGTACTGCCAGCATTACCGATCCTAATTTGCCAACTTATACCAATGCTTCAGGCATTTGTGGTGGTAAAGAAATTGCCATTAAAATGAATAAAACTGTTTTGTGTAGTTCTATTGCAGCAGATGGCAGCGACTTTTCCATTACCCCCAATGCTTCCATACAATCGGCTTATGGAGTTGGATGTGTGAATAATTTTGATACCGATTCTATTATTGTGCAATTGAATAATCCTTTATCGCCCAATGTGTACACAGTGCAACAATTAATGGGCACTGATGGAAACACATTATTAGACAACTGCCAAAATGCGGTACCGTTGGGCACACAAGCATCCTTTACCATTACTTCGCAACAATTGGTAAAGGCTGATTTTGATTACACCATTCACTGGGGATGTGTAAATGATACGGTTGATTATTTTTTAAAAGCGCAAAATGCTACCAACTGGTTATGGACTTTTGATAGTGCAACTACCAGTACAATGGAAAATCCGGGCATTATTTATTCCACTTTAGGACAAAAAACAACTCAATTAATTGCCAGTAACAGTGTATGCTCCGATACAATTATTAAAAATTTTATATTAGACAATTATCCACCCAAAGCCTACTTCTCAGCGCCCGATTATATATGCCCCAATGAAGCTGTTACTTTTACTGATTCAAGTACGGGCTTACTAACAAAATGGCATTGGGATTTTGGCAACGGACAAACCAGTGATTTACAAACACCACCATTACAAAATTATCCCAATACCAATATATCAACTAATTACCTAATACAATTATTAGTAACCGATACAGCAGGTTGTACGGCTAATTATACTAAAATATTAAAAGCAGTTACCAATTGTTATATAGCAGTACCCTCAGCATTTACGCCAAATGGTGATGGGTTGAATGATTATTTATATCCACTGAATGCATACAAAGCCATTAATCTTCGATTTACCGTTTATAACAGGTATGGACAAGTTATTTTTTATACGACCAATTGGACGCAAAAATGGGATGGAACTGTTAACGGATTAGCCCAGTCCGCCGGCACGTACGTATGGACCCTTAGTTATACCGATAGCCAAACGGGTGAAAAATTTTCATTAAAAGGCACTACAGTATTAATCAGGTAACACGTGGGTTTGTATAAATTGAACCGCTAACATCATATCATCATGCAATACCCTATCTTTTTCATTAAAAGGCACCAATTTTCCAAACTCAGTAACAATTTTTTCAATCACAGCAGAACTTGTTTCCGGTCTTCTAAAGTGTAGTGCTTGGCTTGCTGTAAGTAATTCAATGGCCAATACTTTTTCCACATTATTTATTAATTGATAGCATTTGGTAGCTGCATTGGCCCCCATACTAACGTGGTCTTCCTGATTGTTAGAAGAGGAAATACTATCAACACTTGCCGGTGTGCATAATTGTTTATTTTCACTAACAATACCGGCTGCAGTATATTGTGGTATCATGAATCCACTATTTAATCCGGGATCCTTCACCAAAAACAAAGGCAATCCCCGTTGCCCGCTTATTAACTGATAGGTTCTTCGTTCACTTATGTTGGCTAATTCGCTCATGGCAATGGATAAAAAATCCAATGCTAACGCCAATGGCTGTCCGTGAAAATTCCCACCGCTTAATATGGCATCTTCATCGGGAAAAATATTTGGATTATCTGTTACAGAGTTAATTTCTCTTGTAAAGGTTTCTTCCACAAAATGTAAAGTATCGGCAGTTGCACCATGCACCTGCGGAATGCATCTGAAAGAATAAGGGTCTTGCACTTGTTGCTTTTTTTTCTGAGCAATGTTGCTGTCGGCTAAATATTCTCGAAGTACTTTAGCGCAATATACCTGCCCTTTATGGGCTCTTATTTCATGTATAAGTTTGTTCAAAGGCTCGGTAGTACAATAAAATGCATCAAACGAAATAGCAGCAATTAAGTTGGCCCATTTCAACAAATTTTTGGCTTTTGCAATACAGTAAACGCCATAAGCACTCATAAATTGGGTACCGTTAATTAAAGCAAGTCCTTCTTTACTTTGCAATGCTACAGGTTGCCAGTTCAACATTTGCAAAGCCTGTTGCGTAGGCATAACAGTATTATTGTACTTAACCTTTCCTAATCCAATTAAAGGCAAGCTTAAATGGCTTAACGGTGCCAAATCGCCGGAAGCTCCCAATGAACCTTGCGTATAAACAACGGGTAAAACATTATTGTTATACAAGTCAACCAAACGCTGTACCGTTACCCACTGTACCCCACTATGCCCATACACCAACGATTTTATTTTTAAGAGCAACATTAACTTTACTATAGCATCGGGTACTTCATTACCCATTCCACAGGCATGTGACATTAATAAGTTATGCTGTAATTGTTCAATTTGAGAATTGTCTATTTGCACATTTTGCAAATAACCAAACCCTGTATTAATACCGTAAAACAAAGCATTTTGTTGCTGCATTTTATTATTTAAAAAAGCACGGCATTGCTTTACATTTTGTTGAGACTTTTCATCAACTGCAAGTTCAAAAGCCTGGTGAATAGTAGCTGCAACAGATGAAAGCAAAATCCAATCAGTATTTACAGTAAATAAAGGCAATTTCATATGGCGTAATTATGTTGTAAAAGTAATGTAAAGATAGGGTCGGCAAAATGCACACATCAAGGCTTTTGCAATTTTTAAACCCACCAACAGCAAAGATTAATCGTTCTTCAATTTTTTGCAATGTATATTTGTTGATATTCAATTAAGAGGTTAGAAAAAATTTGAAGCATGCAGTTACCCAATTCCATGCGGGCTTTGCAATATAAAAATTTCAGGCTTTACTTTGGGGGACAGGCTATTTCGTTAATTGGTACCTGGATGCAAAGAATAGCCGTGAGTTGGCTGGTATATACATTAACCCATTCTTCTTTCATGCTTGGTTTGGTTGCATTTGCAGGACAAATTCCTACAATGCTTTTATCGCCTTATGCAGGTGCTTATGTTGATAGACACAGCCGATATAAAACTTTACTTATTACGCAAATTGCATCAATGGTGCAGGCAGGAATTTTAGCAGCATTGGTTATAACGGGAACTCATACTGTTATTACCATAATTATTTTAAGTATTATGTTGGGCATTATCAATGCATTCGATACGCCTGCCCGTCAATCGTTTATGATATTGATGGTTGAAAAAAAAGCAGACTTGCCCAATGCCATTGCCTTAAACTCAAGCATGGTTACCTTGGCACGTTTGGCAGGCCCGGCTGTTGCCGGTATTTTATTAAGTAGTTTTGGAGAAGGTGTTTGTTTTTTCATGAATTTTTTAAGTTTTATTGCAGTAATTGTTTCACTGCTATTAATGAAACTAAAAACCCCACCGGCCAAAACCATTGATGAGCCAATTTGGCAAAATTTAAAGGAAGGATATGAGTATTTACAAAACAGTAAAGGCATTCGGTCGGCCATATTATTAATGGCTTTGATAAGCTTTTTTGTAATGCCGTATAATACTTTATTCCCCGTGTATGCTCAACAAATTTTTAAAGGTAACGTAACCACCTTTAGTTGGTTAAACAGTATTGCCGGACTAGGTGCCTTAATGGGGGCCATTTATGTTGCCACACTTAGGCCTGATAAGGACTTTTTAAAAATAATTACATTAGCCAACTTACTTATTTCTTCTTGCATTATTTTGTTTTCATATATGCAAAACTTTTGGCTGGCCTTAGCAATCATAATGTTGGGTGAAAGCGGATTATTGGCATTAATAGCATCTACCAATACATACATTCAAACCAATGTTGCAGAAAATATGCGAGGAAGGGTAATTAGTTATTACGTTATGGCTTTTATGGGTATGCAACCATTGGGTAGTTTGTTAGTGGGTTACCTTGCCCACAAAACCAGTGCACCATTTACATTACTTATTGAAGGAATTGCAGGTATTATTTCAGTTACTGCCTTTGTTCCGGCATTTAAAAAAGCAGGCATGGGTAAAGTGGTTCATCCTACCCTAGAAAAATACTTGCCTAAAAATCCATTTAAATAATAGTTCATACAAAAAAACCTTAGCAATTTATGCTAAGGTTTAAACTGAAGTGATTCGGATTGGATTCGAACCAATGACCTACTGCTTAGAAGGCAGTTGCTCTATCCAGCTGAGCTACCGAACCAAATGATTAGGGCGCAAAACTAAATTTTAATTAGTTTGCATCCAAACACATTTCAAAAAATGGATGTAAAAATTGAAAATAGTTGGAAAGAACAATTGCAAAAAGAGTTTACCAAGCCCTATTTTTTACAAATAGTAACCCATTTAAAAACGGAAAAAGCAACCGGAGCAACAATTTATCCACCCGGTAGCCTTATTTTCAATGCATTTAACACCACCCCATTTAATGAAGTGAAAGTGGTTATTTTAGGACAAGACCCCTACCATGGCCCGGGGCAAGCCATGGGTTTATGTTTTAGCGTACCCAATGGAATTGCGCCACCACCTTCTTTACAAAACATTTTTAAAGAATTACATACTGATATTGGTATGCCAATACCCTCAACAGGCAATCTTACCCCTTGGGCTAAACAAGGCGTTTTACTTTTGAATGCCATTTTAACGGTTAGGGCTAATGAAGCCGCCAGTCATTCAAAAATTGGGTGGATGAATTTTACCGATGCCGCCATCAAAAAAATATCAGAAGAAAAATCGGGCATTGTTTTTTTACTTTGGGGCCGTTTTGCACAAGAAAAACAACAATTTATTGATGCAACCAAACATTTTATTTTAAAAGCAGCACATCCCTCACCATTAAGTGCACATAATGGTTTTTTGGGTTGCAAACATTTTAGTAAAACCAATGAACTATTGATAAAACAGGGGAAAACACCAATTGACTGGAAATTATAAACTTAAACTGCTCATGCAAACATTAAAAAATATTTTAGCCCGTATTTGGGCATTCTGGGGCTTAGTTACATTTATTGTTACATTTTTAATTTTTTTTATTCCTTCCATGCTTTGTTATGTTATTCCAGGCAATAAGGGACAAAAACTTTTCATTGATTTATCACGCTACTGGATGAACATTTGGTTGCCATTGGTGGGCTGTCCTTTAAAGGTTTATGGCTATGAAAATTTCAAAAAAAATACAGCTTACATTGTTACATGCAACCACAATGCATTTCTCGATGTTCCAATTTCAGCTCCTTATACCCCGGGCCCCAATAAGACAATAGCGAAGAATTCTTTCGCAAAAATTCCCTTATTTGGCTGGTATTATAAAAAAGGTTCAGTTTTAGTGGACAGAAAAAATGAACGCAGTCGCTTGCATAGTTTTGATGAAATGAAAAAAGTTTTAAAAGCAGGCATGAATATGTGCATATTCCCCGAAGGAACGCGTAATAGAACTAAAGAACCACTTAAACAATTTTACGATGGGGCTTTTAAATTAGCTGAAGTAACAAAGAACCCCATTATACCAGCACTTATTTTCAACACCCGAAAAGCAATGCCCATTGATAAAACCTTTTATTTCTGGCCGCATAAATTATACATGCATTTTTTACCCCCTGTAGAAGTTGATAATTTAAAATCAAAGGAATTGCGAGATAAGGTTTTTGAAATTATGAAAAATCATTATTTAAAATACGAAAACAATCCTCAGGAAAAACCAACCTATCAATAATTTGAAAACATACGGGTTCGGTTTATTCTTAAATCGCGAAGGATACCTGATTTTGGATTTAAAGTTATGCTGAATGAACGCCATAATCCAATAGGTGTTACATTAATAGACATTTGCCAACAGTGCATTTCACGGGTTAAATACATACTTAATTGTTGTAACCTTCCTGCATTAAAGTCTAGGAAGCCTGTGGCACCTACTTTCCACTTAGTGGTTAAACTAAAATCGCCTTGAAAGTTTAAATTTGAGGTGAATATACTCGCAAACGAATATCTACTCAATGAATCAACATGCAGTTGTTTGGTGTAGTTTAAAGAATAAGAAAGCGATAAGGTCCAAGGTATATTAAAATCGGTGTACTCAGCAGGGTTATTTCGTATATATTGTAATTGCATTTGTTGCTCTTCAGGTGTCATAAACGGATCAACCGGTATTTGGCTATTTGCAGTTTTTCCATCTTTGGTTTTACTTTTAAACTGTGTTGAAATGGCAATATTGGCACCAGTTAAACGTCCTAACGTAGGGTGACTGCTGTTCCAGGTAAATACATTTTTTCTAAACCCAAACTGGTCAACCTGATAAGGATCGAGAATGGCACTGGCAGTAATATTTATTTTTTCAAACAATGTACTTCGTGCATACAAATTAAAAGGTGCTAAAGCAAAACTGTCGGCCAATAAGTTGTATGATGAGTTAAAGCCAAAGCCATCTAATAATTTCACTTTTTTTATGCCATTATTGGTAGTATCTGTTTTGCTTTTTACTTTCATTTCCAGCAAATTATCAACCCCAAAACTTATTCCACCAAAAGCGCCTTCGGGAAAAGCCCCCGGTATTACCCCATCAAATTGAGAAAATCGAATTACGTGGCCAAATGTATCTACCTTCATTGAATAATAAAATTTGCCATTCATGTTGGGCGAATAGTTCAAGGCAATAGTGGGCCTTATTTCATGGCGAATGGCTTGTATGCCACTGGAATGTTTGAACTGATAGGTTCCGAAAATTCGGGTACTGGCACTAATGCCATAAGTCATTTGCCGGGCAGCAAAAAATCCTTTTCTTATGCTGGTATCTAAACGATTGTTGATGCTGTCCCAATTACGAAATATTTTTTGTCCATACCATCTTTCCTGATAGGAAACAGATGGGCTTAAAGTAACGGGACCCAATTGCGGTAGGGTTAAAGTAATGGGTATATTATGTGTAAAGCCGTATTGGGCTGTATCTAACAATCTTTTAAAACTAAATGCCGAATCGTAAAATGAAAGTTGATTGGTAAAATTGCCGGTATATCCAATACCAATACTCTCCCACCACTTTGGCGCACCTACCTGTTCCTTTTTTTGGAATGGATAAAAGGTATTGACATTGTAACTAATTGTAGGTAAATTTAAATTAACCAATCCGGTGTTACTGTTTTGGTTGTGATTTAAGTTGACAGATATATTTGACTTTCCACCAAAATCTTTACTATAACTAATTGATGAACTTAACTGGTTTTGAAAATTTACAAAAGGATTGTTCAACACGTATTGATTATACTTGGTACTACCAAAGTTGACGTTAGCACTGAACGTTGTTCCTGGACGTGCTTTATTATCACGTGTGTGCGTCCAGTTAAGCATGAATGATTTTGAAGTATTATACTCCTGAGGTGTTAAATAATTTTGATTCAGCGCTTTAATACTTTGGAAACTGAAGTTCAATGCACCCTGATAATGATAACGAACATAATATTTAGGGTTAATATTAAACGAATATCCACCATAGGAATAAATGTTGGCACGGGTAGTGATATCAAAATTATCGCTCAACACTTTGTAATAACCCAAATTTTCTAAACCCAATCCATAATCCTGACTAACAATAAACTGTGGTGGCAAAATACCGGAGTGGCGCCCTGTGGTTAAAGGATAAATTCCAAAAGGAATGCCAATGGGAATGGGAACTCCCTCAAACTCAGGCGAAGCAGGCCCACTTACCGCCAATTTATTGGCAATCATTTTCAATTTTCGGGTTCTAAAAGCAAAATGAGGTGTATCTAAATTACAAGTAGTAAATCTGCCGCGGTAACCATAAAAAATATCTTTCCCTTCTTTTTTCAATACATCGGCATGCACAAATAACTCTCCTTCATTAAAAAAACTATTGGTGGTTCTACCTTTCATTGTTTTTAGGTTAAAAAGAATAGAATCACTTATTGATTTAGAATCACCCTGGGTTAATTTAGGCTTTGCATTTAAATCGGTAGAAGTATCGCTTAACCCATACGCTCTTACCAATTGCGATTGTTGATTATAGTTAATAATAGCTGCCTGTAGCTCAATATCCTTGTATTTGGCATCGGCCTTGCCATATAAAATAAATTGTTTGGAAGGGATTAACAAAACACCTGAATCTGCAGCAGCATAGCTCACCGGTGCATCGAGTGAATCTTTTGATAAATTTAGCGTATCATTTTTGGCTAATTTTCCGGTATCCTTTGCCAATAAACTCGAATCTTTCCTACTCTTTACTATTACAGTATCAGTTGCAAGCGGTAAAGTATCATTATTGGGGATAGTATCAGAAAACCCTGTTAATGAATTGAAAAAAATAATTTGCGACGTGTTAAAAGCCTTCAAATTCATTGAAATCAGGAGTATAATGCCAATTGCTATACTTCCCGCAAGGGTTTTTACGTTAATTTTACCGCGTAATCTCATAATAACGGGAGCAAAAATAGGTGCTTCACATTAAATAGTTTAATTAGCATAATGCCTTTAACGTTTAAACGAATGATAAAAAAAGTTGCAGTTGTCAGTTTATTGAATATTTGGTGTTTGGTTTTTTTAGCATCATTTACCAATCCTAGTCAAACTAATCCGCAACAACCGGGTCCCAAACCGGCTTTAAAACGAATTGTAATTGATGCCGGGCATGGTGGTGTTGATTATGGTGCTTCCGGAAGATATTCGCATGAAAAAGATGTTGCGTTGGCCATTGCTTTAAAACTTGAAAAAGAAATTCATCGTCAAATGCCTGACGTTGATGTTTATATGACCCGTACCACTGATGTTTATGATAACGTAAAGGTAAAAGCAGCAAAAGCTAATCAAGCTAAAGGCGATTTATTTATCTCCATTCACTGCAATTACGTTGATCCCATTAGACACAGTGAATTTATTGGCTATAAAACGGAAACTTACCACAAAAAAGGAAAAAAATATACCCGAAAAGTAAAACAATATCGTACGTATACTACACCCAATCCGGCAAAGGGTACTGAAACATATATATGGGGTGTTGATAAAAATGATGATAAAGAAAAGGCACTCCGCGAAAATGAATCATTATACATGGATAGCACTTTAGCCAATGAAATGAAAGATTTTGATCCTAATGACCCTGCTAAAATTGTGCTATATTCATTAAAAACACAACAATATGCCGAAAGAAGCCAAAGCTTGGCTTTAACCGTAGAAGATGAATTTACAAAAATGGGACGTGTAAGTAGGGAAGCAAAACAACGTGGTAAAGGCATTTGGGTATTACAGGCGGTAGCAATGCCGGCTATATTGGTAGAAACCGGATTTATTTCAAACCCGGAAGAAGAAGATTATTTAAACAGTGAAAAAGGTCAGCAGGAAATTGCCGAAGCCATTACCCGAGCCGTAAAACGATACAAATATTCTTTAGAAAATAAGATGCAGGCAAACGGTAATACGCAAAATAAAAAATAATATTATTTTTTATTATATTTAGCTTGCTCAATAACCCTTAGATTTGCGTTTATGAAGATTTCCAACGAAACAAAAGTAGGAGCATTAACGGCCATTGCCATTACCTTGTTAATATTAGGATTTAATTATTTGAAGGGAAGAAGTGTTTTTAAAACAGGTAATTTTTTATATGCCAAATACCCTAATGCTAAAGGCATAATGGTATCCAATCCTGTATATATCAATGGATATCAAATTGGCAGTGTGTTTGACATTGAGAATGCCGATAAAAATTTAAAAAACATTGTTATTGCTATTAAACTGAAAAGTAACTATAATATTCCTTCTAACTCAGTAGCCTACATAAGAGAAGGTTTTTTGGGCACACCCAGTATTGATATACAGCTGGGCAACAGTACCAATTATTTAAAATCTGGCGACACTTTGCTCACCAATTCCAATCCCGGATTGTTGGGACAATTAAGCAATAAAATTGAACCTATTAGCGCACAACTGAATACTACCCTTCATTCATTAGATAGTGTATTGAAAAATGTAAACAGCATTTTCGACCCCCATACAAAACATAATTTGCAGCAAGTTATTGCCAACATTAATGAAACAACAGCCAGTTTGGTAGCATCATCCGCCTCTCTCCAAAAAATGTTAGACCAGCAAAATGGGGCTATTGTGCAAACCATGAATAATGTAAACAGTTTCACTAAAAATTTAAGTGATAACAACAATAAAATTTCACAATCCCTCAGCAATGTAGAAGCAACTACCCGCCAACTGGCCGATGCAGATATGAAAGGAACCATTACAGAATTAAAAACTACCGTTACTAACCTGAATAATGTATTAGCCAAAATAAATTCTGGCGATGGTTCGTTGGGGCTACTGTTAAATGATAAAAAATTATACAATAATTTGAATAATACAGTAAGAAGTGCAAACATATTATTGGATGATTTAAGAACGCACCCTAAACGTTATGTAAACATCTCTGTTTTTGGCCGAAAAGATAAATCCGGTCCGCTAATGGCACCTCTAAATGATACCAGTGCTCAACAACACAAATAACAACATGCATTGTATTAAAATTTGTGCATTATTGCTTGGTTTATTGTTATCCGGAAAATTATGGTCACAAGCCAATAATACTAACGATACAACGGGTAAAAAAACCATTACCATAATTCATGCAGATACTTACAACTTTCAAAATAAAGATACTGCCGGACAATTCATTGCATTAGTGGGGCATGCTGAGGTACAACAAAACCGAACGCTTTTTTATGCAGATAGTATTGTTTTAAACCAAAAGCTCAATATTTTGGAAGCCTTTGGCAACGTTCATATTAATGATGCTGACAGCGTTCAAACTTATTCACAATATTTAAAATATTTGGGCAAAGAAAAAAAGGCATTTCTCAAAAACAAAGTAAAACTTACCGATGGAAAAGGGGTATTAACCACCAACGATTTGGAATACGATACACAAATTAAAATAGGAAAATACGTTAATGGTGGCAAATTGGTAAATGGCCAATCAGTGTTAACCAGTAAAGAAGGTACCTATTATGGTGATACCCGCGATGTTATATTCAAAAAAAATGTAGTATTAATTGACCCGGAATATAAAATTTATACCGACACTCTTTTATATAACATTAATACCAACATTACTACTTTTATTTCCCCTTCTAAAATTATTAACGGCAACCGTACCATATTGGTAACCGATGGTTACTATGATTTAAAAAACAAAGTAGCTAATTTTTCCAAGCGCCCATTTATTGACGATAGCACTTACACTTTTACGGCAGATTACATGGCTTTTAATGACAGTACAGGAATTGGTGAATTTCAGGGCAATGCAGTTTATAGAAGCAAAGATTCAACCGGTGGTTACGACATAATTGCCAATAAAATAAAAACCAACCGCAAAGAAGATGCATTTTTAGCTACCGAGCAACCTATTTTATTAATAAAGCAAGAAAAAGACAGCATTTATGTTGGCGCCGACACTTTGCGTTCGGGCAAACTTTCTACATTAATTAAAACCAGGCCGGTTCCGGTTATCAGAGACTCATTGGGTGCTGCGGAAAGATTATTAATTGATAGTGCACAAATTGCAAAAGATACCAGCAATAATCGTTTTATTGAAGCATATCATCATGTAAAAATATTTTCAGACTCATTGCAAGCTGTTGGTGACAGTTTGTTTTATACACAATTTGATTCTGCCTTCCGACTATTTACCCATCCTATTGTTTGGTCAAACGAAAATCAAATTTCAGGTGATACCATTTATTTGTTCTTAGCTAATAAAAAACCCAAAGAATTATCTGTATTTGAAAATGCACTTACCATAAGTAAAGCCGGTAATAATTATTACAATCAGGTGCGTGGTAATAGTACTCATGCATTTTTTAATGATGGTAAAATAAATTATATACATACCCGAGGTACCCCGGCCGATAATATTTATTTTGTAGAAGATGAAAATCACAAATTCATAGGCGTAAATCAATCAACCTGCAGTGTAATTGATGCTTACTTTAAAGATGGAGAAATACAAAAAGTATTATTTATTAACGATTTGAAAGGGGTAATGAGCCCAATGAAACAAGCCAATCCGGAAAGCTTGAAAGTTAGAGGCTTTAAATGGCAGGATAATTTAAGACCCAAAAATAAATATGCTGTATTTTCTGATTTGGAGTAATAAACTAAAGCCGCCTGTTGGTTCAGACGGCCTGTTGTTTTGGTTTTTGCATGGGGGTATATACTAACGTAAATAACCTAATATCTTCAACATGCTTTGTGCAGATTGTTCTTTGGCATACAACCAATCAATTAATTTCCCGTTCTTATCATATTCAACAATAACATGCTTTGGCGAAGGAATTAAACAATGCTTAATACCGCCATATCCGCTAATTTGATCTTGATATGCACCTGTGTGAAAAAATCCAACATACAAAGGCTCCTTATTGCTTTGCTCATTTTCCTTATCGGGCGATGTTAATTTGGGTAAAAACACCTCATTAATATGCTCTTCACTATCATAATAATCATGGCTATCGCAAGTAATACCGCCCAACACTACCCTATGGTATTCATTTTCCCATTTATTAATGGGTAACATTAAAAACTTTTCACCTATTCCCCAGGTATCAGGTAATGTTGTAATAAAAGAAGAATCAATCATGTACCAACACTCACGATCATTTTGAATTTTTTGACCGGTAACACTATAAATATGTGCCATGCTTTCACCTACGGTAAAACTTCCAAATTCCGTATAAATATTAGGCATTGGAACTTTGGCTTTTTTGCAAGCTTTTTTTATGTTGGCAACAATTTCATTAATCATGAATTGATAATCATATTCAAATCCTAATGAATGTTTTATGGGGAATCCGCCACCAATATTTATAGAATCTAATTCCGGACAAATTTTCTTTAATTGACAGTACAGGTTAATAATTTTGTTCAACTCACTCCAATAATAAATGTCATCTTTAATGCCTTTATTTAAAAAAATATGAAGCATTTTCAGTTGAAACTTATCTTCAAATCCTTCAATTTCATCAACATAAAACTCTAAAATATCCTTTGCACGCATCCCCAAGCGCGATGTATAAAACGGAAATGAAGGTTCTTCTTCTGCCGCTACCCTAATTCCTAGTTTAAATGGTTCTTTTACACTTCTTTTATAAGCTTGCAATTCTTCTTTATTATCCAATACCGGAATTACATTTTTAAATCCGGAATTGATCAGCTTAGCAATTCTACTGGTGTAAGCTTTCTGTTTATAACCATTACAAATAATAAATATATCTTTATTAATTTTCCTACGTTTATACAGTTGATTGATAATTTCAATATCGTAGGCATATGAAGTTTCAAGGTTAATATTGTGCTTTAAGGCCTCTTCAACAATGAATGAAAAATGTGAGCTTTTAGTGCAATAACAGTAAAAATATTCCCCCTCATACTTATGCTTCTTAAAAGCGGAATGAAACATAGATTTTGCCTTATTAATTTGCATACCTATTTTGGGTAAATAGGTAAGCTTCATTGGCGTACCATATTTGTCAATTAAGGCTTTTAAATTTAGTCCGTTAAAACTTAAGTATCCGTCATCATTCAAATTAAATCCTTCCTGGGGAAAATGAAATGTTTGCTCAACCAGCGAGGTATAGGTATTGTTCATTGAAGAACCTTGGTTTTAAGGAATGAAAAAATAATAATAAGGTGCAAAATTAAAGGAAGATATTACCCAATTCACAAAAATTTTACCATCAGCCCTATTTTTTCGGTTAAGTAAATTTTTATGCATTAAAATGGCATGAATGCAAAGAAGATTCTACTGCTCCCAAAAACTATTGCTAACAATTGAAACAATAACATAAAGTTTTCATTGCAAGTGTATCTTTCAACTAACCCCCTAATATAACAATTAAGGCATATATAATACCGGGCAAGAAAAACAGAAGTGTCAGTAATAAGTCAATCCAAAACTTAGTATTAATGGCATTTTCATGCAAATAAACAGCCAAGGGTGGCAATAATATAGCCAAAATAACTAATAACAATGTATTGGTATCAGTTGAAGTGCCGGCTTTTTTTTGAGCCTTATATTCTTTCAATAACGCTTTTGATTCTTTAATACGAAATTTTTTTTCTTTTCGTGATAAGCTTTTGAACTCTGCTAACGCATTTTTTAAAACAGCAGAATTCAAAGTTGCACCTCCTTTGCCAGCAGAATCAGCAGCATTTTTTCCGGGTAACATGGGTAAACTGGCTGCTTGTGTAATGGCTGGAAGTAACAGTAAATAAAATAAAGGCAGTAAGCCAAGTAATTTTCGCATCATAAACAAAAAATTTTAATTGTTAATGTTTAGTTAGTATTACTGTGTAAATTAATTGCTTTTATTGAATTGCAACATTATTTTATCCTTATAATTCAAGTAAATCATTGGAACCCGAATAATTCAAGAACCTTTAACACAATACATGTGCTAAATAAAACGTTCCAACAGTAATTTTCAACATGCGGTCATCGCTTAAAAAATAAGATAACTTTGTATGAATAATGCTGAAATGGTGTATCAAAACTTTGAATTAGAAAAAAACAAAAAAGCAGCCTTATATACTGTTATAATTTGTGCAGGCATATTTTTGGTATTCTTTTTTTTAAAATGGTCGCTGCCACAAATACCACAACCTGCCACCGACACAGGTATTGAAGTAAATTTAGGCAACAGTGAAACCGGTTTGGGTGATGTTGCACCGCAAATGCAAGGTAATCCGTCTGTAGAACAAGACACTAAACTCGCAACGCCGCCCCCTTCAAAACAAATACAATCTACCCCCGATGTTTTAGCCAACGAAGTAACGGGCGAAAATGATGAAGCTGTAGGCACATTAGAAAAAAAAGTGAACCCCAAAAAACCTTTAAACCATAATCCAACGGTAATTCATCCAAAAACCAATGACAATAATGTAATAAAACCTACCCCTGCTCCACCTAAGCCCAAGGCATTATTTCAAGGTGGAACTTCAACTACATCAAGCGGTAATGGGGCAGATTCATACAACGGAGTTTTTAATCAGGGAATTGCGGGAGGAAAAGGCGATCAGGGCAAACCCAATGGCAACCCTAATAGCGACAGCTATACAGGTAATGGCGGAACAGGAACCAGTGGTGTAAGTATAAGAAATGGCTTAACAGGCAGGCTTTTTACTAAGCTGCCCAGCTTTGAAGATGATTTTAATGAGCCTGCAAAAGTTGCCGTTGATATTACTGTGAATAAATTAGGCGAAGTTATTCAGGCCAGTATAAATCCACGAGGTACCACTACTACCAATCAAAACATTAGAAATATTGCTTTACGGAAAGCCAAATTATTAAAACTAAATGCGGGTGATGTAGATAACCAAACCGGTACTATTGTATTTAGTTTTAAACTGAATGGCTAATTTTTTAACTCATGAACTATTCGGAAACATTAACTTATCTGTATGAACATTTGCCCATGTTTAGCAGGCAAGGTGCATCAGCCTATAAAAAAGATTTAACCAATACCCTTTTACTCTGCAATAAATTAGGAAACCCACAGCAACAATTTAAATCTATTCATATTGCCGGCACCAATGGTAAAGGAAGTACCAGCCATATGCTTGCGGCAATTTTACAAAAAGCCGGCTATAAAACCGGATTATATACATCACCGCATTTAAAAGATTTCAGAGAACGCATTAAAATAAACGGGGAATTATGTACGGAAGATTTTATTATTGATTTTGTTGAAAAAATGAAACCTGCCATTGCAGAAATTCAACCTTCTTTTTTTGAGATTACGGTGGCAATGGCTTTTAGCTATTTTGCAGAAGCGCATGTGGATGTAGCTGTTATTGAAACAGGTTTGGGTGGCCGTTTAGATAGTACCAACATTATTACGCCGGAACTATCTATTATCACTAACATTGGGTGGGACCATATGAATTTGCTGGGTAATACTTTGGAAGCCATAGCCGGTGAAAAAGCAGGAATTATTAAACAGCATATTCCTGTTGTAATAGGCGAAGTGATTGATGAAACAAAACCTGTTTTTGAAAATGCCGCATCACAAAAAAATGCTCCTATCTATTATGCACAACAAGCTTTTTCAGTATTAGAATATCAACAAACCTTTACTACCCTAATGGTAAAATTGCTAAATAATAAAAATGGCGAAATACATGCTTATCAGCTTGATTTACCAGGTATTTATCAACTCAATAATTTAATTACAATTTTAACGGCAGTAAACCAATTAAAACAGCAAGGATGGCAATTATCCGACAATGCAATAATTGAAGGGTTAGCAAATGCTAAAAGTCTAACAGGATTACATGGACGCTGGGAATTATTACACCAATCCCCCACCGTTATTGCAGATGTTGCCCATAATGAAGCAGGAATAACCCAATTATTACATCAAATTAAACTTTGCAAATACCGGCAATTACACATAGTATTTGGAATGGTAAAAGATAAAGACCCACAATTGGTTTTATCATTATTACCTACTAATGCCCAATATTATTTTACGCAAGCAAATATTCCAAGGGCATTGAATGCCACTGAATTAACCGAAATAGCGAAGGATTATTGTTTAATAGGCAACACGTATGATGATGTAAATGCTGCTTTAAAAGCGGCTATGCAAATGGCTTTAAATGATGATTTAATTGTTGTTTGCGGTAGCGTTTTTTTAATTGCAGAAATAGAACCCATTCATTAAAAATGCAATTCACCTAATTTTTCCAATGCCAACAAAATGCAAGTAACATGCATACTTTGTATAATTTTATTTTCACGAACAAATTGCTTTACCTCATCAATACTGGCCAATAAAATTTCCAAATCTTCACCGGGATCAAAATTTTGCTCAGCCACTTTTTCACCGCCCGTTGCCAAAAACATATGCATAATATTGTTATTGGTAGAAGGATTGGCTGAAGTAATTCCTAATTTTTGAAATTCAGTAAAACGGTAGCCGGTTTCTTCCAATAATTCTCTTTGCAATGCAGCTTCAGGCGATGCATCACTATGATCCATACATCCTCCCGGCGTTTCAATATCTGTTCGGCCTAAAGCATGCCGATATTGTCGTTCTAATAATACTTTCCCATCTTTAGTAATGGCAAATGCTGTAACCCAATCGGGAAATTCATACACATAAAATGGATCAATTACTTTTCCATTGGGCAATAGGCAGGTATCTTTTCGTATAGTAGCCCAAGTATCTTTCAATAAATAACTACTGGCTAAAGTAGTCCACGTTAAATCTCTTTGCATTACCAATTCATTTTATCTTTCAAAGCCTGTATGTGTGCCTTATGGTGTTTACCATGCCATGCATATAAGCCTAATAATAACCATAAACTTAATTCGCGTCCTTGTTCAGGATGAATAACTGTTTTTTCAAAATCAGCCTGCGATAAATCCTTCATGGTGGCATGCCAACGTTTGTGCAAAGCATGCAGCAGTGTTAATGATACATTAATGGGAACAGTATCATTGTCGGGTAATAGCGCCCATGCTTTTTCATTGTATGGTTTTATGGTAGGTTTGTTTTCCGTTAACCCCAATTTAAATCGGATATAAGCATTCATATGGCTATCGGCCATATGATGAATGAGTTGTTGCACTGTCCATCCTCCTTCCCTATAGGGTGTATTCAATTGCGCTGCATCTAAATGCTGAACCTCTATTTCTAATTCTTCCGGTAATTGTGCAATTGCCTTTAGCCACTCTTGCTTTTGTTCCTCTGAAAACGGCTTCGGCTCATATTTACCAATGGGGTAACGTTCGTCTGTATGCATAAAATAAAATTAATCTTCGCGTAATGATTTGCCGGTTAAATGAATGAAAACATCTTCCAAAGTTGCTTTCTTCACTTCTTTTGTTCTTTCAAAACCGGTTGCTACTAAATTGTCAATTAATTCGTCAGGGGTAGCTACGGATTGAATTTTACCGCTATCAATAATGGCTACTCTATCACAAAGTTCTTCCGCTTCATCCATATAATGCGTAGTAATAATGACAGTAGTTCCGCTTAATCGAATTTGTTTAATTAAATCCCAAAGATTTCTTCTAGCTTGTGGATCTAATCCTGTAGTAGGTTCATCTAAAAAAATAATTTTGGGATTATTAATAAGTGTAGTGGCTAATGAAAAACGCTGTTGTTGACCACCACTTAATTCTTTATACTTTGCTTTTGCTTTATCGGCCAGTTTTACTTCTTCTAAAATCTTTTTCTTATCAATTTTTTTGTTGTATAACCCTGCAAACAAATCTAAAAGTTCTGCCAATGTTAATCCGGGATAATAACCGCTTAATTGCAATTGCACCCCAATAATTTGTTTTATTTCATTAGGGTTTTTATCTAAGCTATACCCGTCCACCCAAACTTCACCGCTGGTTTTATCTTTTAGTGTTTCTATAATTTCTAAGGTGGTTGATTTACCTGCGCCATTGGGGCCTAATAAACCAAATATCTCTCCTTCATATACATCAAAACTAATCCCTTTAACTGCTTGAACTGAACCGTAGTTTTTAGTAAGATTTTTTACTTCAATTATTTTTTTTTGCATGTCTAAAAATTTATAACTAATCCTGCACTACTTCCCGAAAAACCTATACCAGCCTGTACTTTGGGTAATTGTTGGTGCGACAATTTATTAAACAAATCTACAGCTAATATTAAGTTTTTCTGCCCCGAAGCTATTAAATATCCTCCAACTACAGTAGTGCAAAATCCACCCCCTATAAATGTCCACCCAAGTCCTGAATGGTGATTACTGGCCAATCCAACTCCGGCACCCATCATACCTGCTCCCAAAATTCCTAAAACATTTCCCCAAATTTTGTTTTGCTGATGTTTTTGATAGTATTGAATTAACTGCAGATTACCCGTTTTGTAAAACAAGCCTTTAAACTCACGTGCACCTCTATACAAAGTGTCATTGTACAATAAGGTATTCGGCTTAGGATTGATAAAATAATTTAACTGATGTGGCAATATTAATTGCTGTGCTTTACTTACCTGCTGACAACATAAAAAAAATATTCCCAACACAAGAAATTTATACATGCGCTTCTTTATTTTGCATTAAATAATTCTCTAATTCTTCCATCATTAATTTACTACCAATGAATAAAGGTGACCGTTGATGCAATTGTTGAGGTTGAATATCCAATATGCGTTGTTCGCCATTTGTTGCTTTCCCGCCTGCTACTTCAATAATAAAAGCAAGCGGATTACATTCGTACAACAAACGCAACTTACCATTGGGTTTGCTATCGGTTCCCGGGTACATGAAAATACCTCCCTTTAATAAATTTCTATGCACATCGGCTACCATACTTCCAATATATCGCTGTGTATAAGGTCCACCCTCCGACTTCGTTTTTTTCTGACAGGCGGTAATGTATTGCTGTACACCTTTTTGATATTGAAAGAAATAACCATGATTCACGGAATAAAAATTGCCGCTTTCGGGGCATTGAATATTGGGGTGACTTAAACAAAACTCCCCAATAGATGGGTCTAAAGTAAACCCATTTACTCCCCGTTTTGTAGCATACACCAACATGGTTGAACTGCCGTAAATAATATAACCGGCAGCCACTTGCCTATTTCCAGGCTGAAGAAAATCTTCGCGAGTACAAGGTGAACCTTTAGGGCTAACTCTACGATAAACGCTAAATATTGTACCAATTGAAATGTTCACATCTATATTTCCGCTCCCATCCAAAGGATCGAATAATACCACGTATTTACTGTTATTACTCACTTCATCATCAAAAATCACAAAATCATCCAATTCCTCGCTACCAATACCTGCACAGCTTATGCCATGCTTTAATGCGCCCATAAATTGATTATTGGCATATACATCTAACTTCTTTACATCTTCCCCCTGAATATTAATAGAACCTGCATCTCCTAAAATATCAACTAAACCAGCTTTATTCACTTCAACATTTACCCGCTTGGCAGCCAAGCCCATATCGCGTAATAAACTACTTAACTCACCTGTTGCTGTTGGAAATTGGCGTAATTGTTGAATGGTAAATTCATCTAATGTCAAAATTTTTCTATTCACCATCATAGTATTGTATGTTTTTTGATAAAGATAAAGGGCACGGACAATACATACAATATTTTTTTATGCAATCGTGTTCGCCATACACATTACAATAGCTTAGTTAGATGGCTTATTAATGAAAATTTGAGTGAAGTATAAATTACCATCATTACCTTGTGCAATGCCAATAGCCGTTAAATTGTAATTGCCTTCAATATTTTTTTTATGGCCGGGACTATTCAACCAACCTTTTACAACAGCTTTAGCATCTAAATGTCCAAGCGCTACATTTTCGGCGGCACCGCGCAGATAACCTAATTTATTTTTTATTGCATTAAATCTGGCATCAAAACCATCATGACCAAATGCTACCTTATGTTCAGCCATATCAACACTATGTTCAGAGGCCAAAGGATAAATGGCATTGCTCCATTGCAACGGCTGTAATCCTTTTGAAGTTCTGTAATCATTAATGTAATACAACACATCCCTTTCCATTTTAGCATATTTTGCTACAGGCGCATCGTGCAAATTGCTGCCGGGTTTACAACCATTTGCTATTAAAGCGGTTACAACCATTGATAGTTTAAAAAAATTTAAAAAAATTGTCAGTTGCATAATTTTTTTTCTGTTGAATTCAAGAATTGTACCAATAAAAATTGCTTTGCATTTTACAAAGCATAATTACTGTAGCTTTGCCAATCTTCCACTTAATCATTTGTTAAATAGCATGATTGTTTATAAGTTCGGCGGTGCCAGCATCAGTAATATTGAACGCATTCAACAAGTTATTCAAATTATTGAAAACATTGAAGCAGGTGAAAAGGCAGTATTGGTAATTTCAGCTATGGGTAAAACTACCAATGCTTTAGAAAAAGTTGTAGATGCATTTTTTCAACAAAAAGCTACGGAAGCATTGCAACTGTTTGAAGTTATTAAACAGCAACACCTTACCGTTGCCAAATATTTGCTGGTAAAAGAATACAACACCTGCTATGCCAGAATGATTGATATTTTTACGGAAGTTGAATGGCTTTTACACGATAAGCCGGTTAGAGCTTATGATTACTATTACGATCAAATTGTTTGTTGTGGTGAATTACTTAGCTCTACCATTATTCATTTCTTTTGCAAAGAAAATGGATTGAATACTCAATGGATTGACATTAGAGATGTGTTATTGACGGATAATAATTTTAGAGATGCCGGCATAATATGGGATATAACTGCTCAAAAAGCACAACAAGTATTTTTAAATACTGCACACTCAATTTACATTACTCAGGGATTTATTGGCGCAACTACCGATAATGAAAGTACAACCTTAGGCCGTGAAGGAAGCGATTTTACCGCTGCCATATTAGGCAATGTTTTAGAGGCAAAAAGTGTAAGCATTTGGAAGGATGTTGAAGGCGTTATGAGTGCAGACCCTAAAATGTTTAAAGAAGCGGTTTATATTCCCGAATTGAATTACAATGAAGTAATTGAAATGGCTTATTATGGTGCACAAGTTATTCATCCCAAAACCATTAAACCTTTACAAAATAAGCATATTCCTTTATTGGTGAAATGCTTTTTGAATCCTTCGTTACCGGGCACCATTATACATAATGCAAAGCACTTACATTTTCCGCCCATTCAAATTTTAAAAGATAAACAGGTACTAATTACCTTTCAAAGCCTCGATTTCTCTTTTATAGGTGGACAGTCAATTCAAAATATTTATGCATTTTTGAACGCTTTGAAATTAATTCCCAACCTAATTCAGTTTGGTGCTATTAGTGTACAAATTTGTTTAGACGATAAAGCTGAAAAAATAAATGAACTGGCAATGCTTGCCGCAGAAAAATTTGATGTGCAGGTGCAAAAAAACTTACAGCTATTTACTGTAAGACATTATACCGCTGCCATTTTGAATGCAATGAATGCAGAAGAAAACGTGGTTTTGCGGCAACAAACCCCAATAACTTTGCAAATATTAAAGTTACAAAAGCAATAACGTAATACCTAATATATTACATAGTTACCTTTATTATTAACTGTAATAACGGGAAGGGTTTTGTGTTTTTCAAAATAATTGTAAACTTTCTCTAAGCTTTGGGTAAAATCACCATAAACTTTATCATCTTTGGTAACTTTTTCCAAAAAAGCCATGCTTTTGGGATTATTGAAACGAACGGGGAAAATATGTACAGGAATAAAATCTTCACCATTGCTCTTGGCATATGAAGCCAGTAAATATAACTCATCAATTTGGTTATCCATAATAGGAATACATCCAACGGTTACACAAGTGCCATGAATAAAAATATCACTGCCGGGCTTTACTGAATCGGATAAAAGTTGATCGGAAACATTTGGATAATTGAGGCCTAATGATAAGTAATAGGTGCTTTTGGGATTGAACATATTAATGTAATAGAAACCTTCCGGCACCTGATAATCACCTTCAATTCGCTTAGGACCTAAACCACCACTTAAAGCACAAATTTTATAGGTCTTTATTAATTTAAATGGTTCGGCGCTATTATTACGTGCCCAAACTTCCAACTGACTATCATACTTAAAACTACGAATATAAAGTTGCTTGGGCGGCCAACTTAAACCCTCTTTTTTAAACTGTTTAGCCAGGGTATCTTCTTTTAATTTAAATGCATTGGCTACCCTAACATTCGACTTTTGAAAATCAACAAATGAATTTTGAGCCCATACACCCCCACTAAACAACAACACAAAGCAACACAAAACAAACAAACGCATAATGCTTTCAAATTTTAACATACAAAATGTTCCTCAATACCATAATGATTGAGGAACAAAAATCAGTAATTAAAATTGAAAATACAGAATCCTTACTAATAGAAAATGTAAAATTTATGCAGGCATGTTTATAAGTTGCCTCTTAAGGCTTGTTCACGTTCAATAGCTTCAAACAAAGCCTTAAAATTTCCTTTACCAAAACTTTTGGCACCATGGCGCTGAATAATCTCAAAAAATAAGGTAGGCCTATCTTCTACCGGTTTGGTAAATATTTGCAGCAAATAGCCTTCATCATCTCTATCAATTAAAATTCCCAGCTCCCGTAAAGCGGCCAAATCTTCCTGAATGTGTCCTACCCTTTCTAAAACAGTTTCATAATATGAGGCAGGCACTTTTAAAAATTCAACACCACGGTTTTGTAAAGCGGTTACTGTTTCAATAATATTGTTAGTGGCTAAAGCAACGTGCTGTACACCTTCACCATCATAAAATTCCAAATATTCTTCAACCTGCGATTTCTTTTTACCCTCAGCCGGTTCATTAATCGGAAACTTCACAAACCCGTTTCCGTTACTCATTACCTTACTCATTAAGGCTGAATATTCTGTTGAAATATCATTGTCATCAAAGGTTAATATATTTTTGAAACCCATTACATTTTCATAAAAAGCCACCCACTTATTCATTTGGTTCCATCCAACATTCCCAACACAATGGTCAACATACAGCAAACCGGTTTCGGAAGGATTATAATTGGTTTTCCACTCAACATAACCGGGCATAAAAGCACCTTTATAATTTTTTCTTTCAATAAATAAGTGAACAGTATCTCCATAAGTATGAATACCACTCATTACCACTTCGCCGTGTTCATCTTTTAAATGAGTGGGTTCCAGATAACTTTTAGCCCCACGTTTTGTGGTTTGATGCCATGCATCAGTTGCATCTTGTACACGTAATGATAATGCTTTTACGCCATCACCATGTTTAAATATATGCTCGGCAATGGGATTTGTTGACCTTAAAGGTGTAGTAAACACAAATGTTAATTTATTTTGCCTAACTACATAACTGGCAGTTGCGTGATTGCCGGTTTCGGGACCGGAGTAAGCTACACTTTGAAAACCAAAGGCGGTTTTATAATAGTGTGCTGCTTGTTTGGCATTTCCAACATAAAATTCTACATAATCAGTACCTTCTAAAGGTAGGAAATCAGTATTGGCGGCATTTTGCATGCCAATTGCTTCTTTTACTTGCAAAGACATATTGAAAAATTATTAATTAAATAAATGAGAAAACGATTGAATAGCTAAGGGTATGCAATTACAATTGGATGGCCGAGTCCATAGCCAATGCCAGCATTAACAAACAATAGTTGGCTCTGCGGTCATTAAATACTTTATGCGGATAATCAGGAAGCATATTTCAAAATTAAAACATTTCTTTAAAAAACTCATTTTCAATTTACCTCGCATTTATCTTCGCAATTCAAATAGGCATAATAGTCTTTAGGTATACTTGTAAGGGGGAAATAAATTTCTTAAAACTTAATAATCTTTATATGAAAGTAGGCATATTAGGGGGTGGACAATTGGGTAGAATGTTATTACAGGCTGCAGCCAATTACACGGTAGAAACCTATGTTTTAGAAAATGACATAAACTGCCCATCTGCACATTTATGCCATCATTTTGTACAGGGCAGTATAACCGATTATGAAACGGTTTACCGCTTCGGTAAAATGGTAGATGCGTTAACCATAGAAATTGAAGCAGTAAATATTGCTGCATTAGAGCAATTGGAAGCAGAAGGTTTAGCCATTTATCCTTCACCTTCTGCTATTAAAACCATAAAAAACAAAATACACCAAAAACAATTTTACCATGAGCACCAAATACCTACTGCGCCTTTTGTTATAACTGAAACTTTGAATGAGGTGATGCAGCATACCCATCTTTTTCCTGCGGTACATAAGATAGGCGAAGGTGGTTATGATGGCAGAGGTGTACAAATAATTAAAAATAAAGAGGAAGTTGCCTTAGGTTTTGACCACCCATCTGTTTTAGAAAAAATGATTAACATTCATAAAGAAATTGCCATAATAGTGGCCCGCAATAAAAAAGGCGAAACTGCCATTTACCCACCTGCTGAAATGGTTTTTGACCCTGTATTAAATATTTTAGAATACCAAATTGCCCCGGCCCGAATTAGTCGCGAATTATTATGGAAAGCCGAAGCCATTGCCATAAAAGTAGTTCAGGAACTGAATACCGCCGGTTTGTTTGCAATTGAATTTTTAATTGATAAAGACCAGGAAATTTGGGTAAATGAAACCGCACCCCGAGTACACAATAGCGGACATCATACCATTGAAGCCAGTTATTGCAGCCAATATGATATGCTTTGGCGCATTATATTAGGCTATCCTTTAGGAAACACTAAATTAATTAACCCTTCAGCAATGATAAATTTATTGGGCGAACCTGGCTATACCGGCACACCCATTTATGAAGGCCTGAATGAGGTACTGAAAGTTGAACAAGCCTTTGTGCACTTATATGGGAAACAAACCACCAAACCCGGACGCAAAATGGGCCACGTTACTTTAATGGCCAAAGATGATAGCGAACTAATTTATCAGGCACATAAAATAAAACAATTAATTAAGGTGATCGCCTGATGTGTTTAAATTAATTCGAGGATCAATAATTGTTGGAATGGAAGGTGGTGCCGTGTTAACGGGAACGGGTTTGTGTCGTTTCTTCAAAGGCATATTAAACCCTAGTCCTATCATGCTTTTTACCTGCAATGCCGGCGAATCACCATTGGGACCAAATATTTTCACATTATCATCATATATCATATCTAAACTATACGAAGCCGTTAAATATTTGTTGATTTTAAAATTAAATTGATTGGTCATGAAAAAGTTAATGTTTTGTGGCTGATTTAAATAGTTCGAAAATAAATCAACCCTACCCCTGTAATCAACATTCTTTAAAATGGTAGTGTTATAATTAATGGTTGCAAAAGCACCAAACTCGTTTAATACATGCCTTCCCGAATCAACCCCATAAGCTTTTTGATCAGCCAAATATTGATTCGTAACAATTACCCATCTTGATGTAATGGGTGAAAGAAATAAAGAAAATTTAGAAGTGGGCTTATAATCAAAACCGGCAGCCAATATTACAAATGCGGGTGATAAAAAGCTGGAAGCAAACACCGGAACGCCACTTGAATAGGTGTAACCATCAAAAAACTGAGACCGAAAATTGAATAATCCTGATAAATACCATTTTCCTGATGTATCAACTTTATAGCCATACTTACTTACATAATCAATTCGGTCATCATTTTTACGTCCACCCAAACTTGTGGTTTGAATATAACCTAAATTAACATCCAGATTATTGTCCCAAGTATGCCTATCCTTCTTGTAATAAACAAAATAGTTAAAGTACGAACTTAGTGCCAGTGAAAAATTATCACCACCTGCAGCCCAATTGCTTAATGAGCCTTGCGATAAACTGAAATTAAACAAGCCTCCTCGCTTCCATAGCCAGTTAATGGAATCTTTATCCTTGTCTTTTTTTATCGGGCGATAAATTTCGTTTTTAAGAGTATTCACTAAAATATCTTGTGCATTTACGCTTACATAACTAAACGCGAAAAAAAGCAATAAAATTCTATGTAATTTCATGTTAAGTATGGCCATTTATACAAGTAAACCCCTGCTAATTTCCAATAAGAACACCAGCAGGGCAAAAAAAGTGTAAAAACAATGAAATAGGCTTGCTCAAATTTTTACAAAAGTAAAGGCATTTCCTTAAAATTAACCAATGTACTGCTGACAAAGTGTCACCGCTTGCTTTAAAAGTGTATTTTTGCACTCCAAAATGAAAATGTGCAATGAACGTATTTGAAATACCTACCAAATTACACGATGAAAAGCGGCAAGGTGAAGCTTATGCACCTGTTGGTCAAGAGTCTGCCCTGTTTCATAAAAAATTTTATATTGAAAGCTATGGCTGTCAAATGAATTTTAGTGACAGCGAAATTGTAGCTTCCATATTACACCAGGAAGGTTTTGGGGCTACAAGACAATTTGAAGAAGCCTCGTTAATTCTTTTAAACACCTGTTCCATTCGCGAAAAGGCAGAACAAACCATACGCAAACGTTTAACCGAGTTCAGAAAAATAAAAGAACAAAAACCTGACTTGTTAATTGGCGTTTTGGGGTGTATGGCAGAACGTTTAAAAACCAAATTGTTAGAAGAAGAAAAACTGGTTGATATAGTTGTTGGACCCGATGCCTACCGCAGTTTACCCGCTTTAATTACCGAAGCTGAAACCGGACAAAAAGCAGTAAATGTTTTATTAAGCCGAGAAGAAACCTATGCTGATATTTCACCGGTACGTTTAGATAGCAATGGCGTTACTGCATTTGTATCTATTATGCGCGGTTGCAATAATATGTGCAGTTTTTGTGTTGTACCCTTTACCCGCGGTCGTGAACGTAGCAGAAGTGCCAATTCTATTATAGAAGAAATTAAAGATTTGGTGGAAAAAGGTTTTCGCGAAGTTACCCTTCTGGGTCAAAATGTTGACAGCTATTATTGGTTCGATGAATCAACAAACACTACTGTAAATTTTGCCCAATTATTAGAAAAAGTAGCACTTCTTCATCCCTTATTAAGGGTACGTTTCAGTACCTCACATCCTAAAGACATTACGGATGAAGTGCTTTACACCATGGCGAAATATAAAAACATTTGCAAATACATTCACTTACCCATTCAAAGTGGCAACACACGTATTTTGCAACTTATGAATCGTACTTACAGCCGCGAATGGTATTTAGCCAAAGTAGATAGAATTAAAGAAATTATTCCCGATTGCGCTATTAGTACCGATATTATATCAGGCTTTTGTACTGAAACTGAAGAAGAACATAATGATACTTTAAGTGCAATGGAATATGCACAATATGATTATGCTTATATGTTCTTTTACAGCGAAAGACCGGGAACATTAGCTGCCAGAAGATTTACCGATGATGTGCCTGAGGAAGTAAAAAAACGCAGATTACAAGAAATCATCAATCTTCAGAATGAACTATCGAAAAAAAGTAATGAAAAAGATATTGGTAAAACTTTTGAAGTTTTAATTGAAGGTGAAAGTAAAAAAGATGCCACATTTTGGAAAGGCAGAAACTCTCAAAACAAAATGCTGGTATTTCCAAAAGCTCACTACAACTTTAAACCGGGCGACTATGTAAATGTGCAGGTAGAAAGCGCAACACAGGCTACTTTAATAGGACAAATTGTTGCTTAATATAAGAATTCAGTAACTGAATGAATTAACATGAATGCGTATGGATTTACAAAGCATAAAAAACCGATTTGGCATTATAGGCAACTCACCTGCCCTAAACTTTGCATTAGATACTGCCGTACAGGTTGCAGCTACCGATTTAACTGTTTTAATTGTAGGCGAAAGTGGTGTTGGTAAAGAAGTATTTTCACAAATCATTCATGCACTTTCTGCACGTAAACATAATCCATTCATTGCTGTAAACTGCGGTGCCATTCCGGAAGGAACCATTGACTCAGAATTGTTTGGCCACGAAAAGGGTGCTTTTACCGGTGCGGTAGATAGTAGAAAGGGCTATTTTGAAACAGTAAACGGGGGTACCATTTTTTTAGATGAAATTGGTGAAATGCCAATGGGTACGCAAGCTCGTTTATTAAGAGTTTTAGAAACAGGTGAATTCATTCGCGTAGGCTCATCTAAAGTGCAAAAAACCGATGTTAGGGTTATAGCAGCTACCAACCGTGAATTAATTGAATTTGCAGAAAAAGGCCGCTTTCGGCAAGATTTATACTATCGTTTAAGTACAGTTCCAATTCGCGTACCTGCATTACGCGACAGAAAAGAAGATATTCCCTTATTATTTAGAAAATTTGTGGTTGATTTTGCTGAACGTTATAAAACCAATCCGGTTCAATTAAGTGAAGAAGCCAAAATGATTTTAATGCAATATCCCTTTCCGGGAAATGTTCGCGAATTAAAAAACTTGGCTGAGCAGATATCCGTTCTAAGCAGCGAACAAATTTTATCAGCGCAAGAATTAAGAAGATTTTTACCCGAAAGACATCAAAACAATAATTTACCGGTATTAGCACATACAACTGATTCAGCTCATCCTGAATTTGCGAATGAACGCGAAATTCTTTACAAACTTTTTTTCGATATGAAAAAAGATGTAACAGAGTTGAAAAAAATGTTCCTGGAAATTTTAAAGAATCCTTCTTTAGCAGGAACTGCCGCACAGTTTACAAAGGAATCATTAATTCATGATGCTGCCCATCATGAAGATGGTTTACATCCGGTGTTTCCGGGTACCATACCCTCACCGGCAAGCCCGATAACAACTCCTGTAATTGGTACAGGCAATCAACCCTTATTAATTAATCACGACGATTTACACCATCATGAGGTTGTTGAAGAATCGTTGAATATTATGGATAAAGAAAAAGAACTGATTATTAAAGCACTTAAAAAACACAAAGGCAAACGAAAAGATGCCGCTTCTGATTTGGGCATTAGTGAGCGTACCCTTTACCGTAAATTGAAAGAATATGACATTGAAGAATAAACTATCATTCATCCAAATAAAACTTGGGCACAAAAGCTTTTCCAGAAACTATGCATTGCAAATACTTTTATTTTTAGGCTTTGCATTATTGAATGCTTGTAAAATTTATTCATTTAAAGATGTGTCAATAGATTATTCAAAAATCAAAACCATCAAAATTGGATTTATTGAAAATAGAGCCAGTTATGTTAACCCACAATTAAGCCCACAATTAACGGATAAACTGCAATTAAAAATTGCCAGTCAAACCAAATTAATTCGCACTAATAGCGATGATGCTAATTTGGTAGTTAGCGGTTACATTTCAGATTATTCCGTTTCCACGGCTGCCATTTCCTCACAGCAAGCTACAGCAAACCGATTAACTGTTGCTGCCCATATTACCGTAAAAAACAATGTTGATAATAAAACCGACGAATTTGATGTAAGCCGTAATTACGACTTTTCTTCTAACCTATCCTTACAACAAGCAGAGGGGCAATTACTTTCAACTATTGTAAGCAATATTACAGATGATATTTTTAACCATATTTTTTCGAACTGGTAAATAAATATTGTATTTTCACAACATGAATGCTGTAATCAATCAAACTGCTTATGCCCTATTGCAACAACCTTTACAAGAAGTTGCGATTGAAAATTTGCAGCAAATTTGTACAGAATACCCATTCTTTACACCCGCACAAGTTTTACTGGCAGCGAAACTACAGCTCAATCATCAAGCTATTTCAAATCCTACAATGGCTTTTATTTGGGCGTCATCAGGCAATATAAACTGGATGCAGTATTTACTTGCAACCGTAAACGAAAAAGAGGCAGCCCCTTTACAAGTAACACAAGCCACTGACCAAATTACAATACAGAATGACAATGCTGATTTGGTAGATGAAGTACCGGCTTTGCATAGTAGCACAAATGATATTGAGCATACAATTGAGGAAATGCCGGCCCATTCTGTTGAAGAGAATGAAAAAATTGAAGCATTACCAATAGAAGCTACAGCTGAAATTAATACGAATAATGAAGTACTAAATGAAAATGAACAGCATCAACTTTCGCAGCACGAACCAACTGAAGCAAATTTACCAACTGAAGCAAATTTACCAACTGACGTAAATTTAAAGGAAGTTGATGATTCTGATGCGCAGCATGAATCTTCCCCAATTGAACAAGAACATACACTTGGGCATGAAGTTGTTGAAGATATTGAACAAGACAAATCTGTTTTAACAATATCCAATTCAAATGAGGAAGTTGACAATAAAATAGTTGAGCCAACCAACAATATGGATATTGCCGAGCAAATACGGCAATTGAAGGATGTTGAGTTAGAAAGCAACTCTCATACAGAAGAAGAAAGCATTGAGCAGCCGTTAACTGACAATAATAGTACCGAATTAGTTGAAGAAAATGAAAAATTAACCGAAACTATTGCAGCTCAATGGGCCAGTTTTCAACAGCCGGTTGAGTCGGAAGAGGAATTAACTTATGAACCGGTTCATTTTCATACCATTGATTATTTTGGTTCATTGGGTATTACAGCCGATTTAACCAGAGAACCACAAGACAAACTAAGTAAACAGTTATTAAAATTTACCGACTGGTTAAAAATTGTCAAAAACCAGCAAACCCCTGAAATGCAAGCCCATCATCAAACTGAAATTGATAGTATTATACCGGGTATTGCCCAAACTTCCAATCAAACCAAAGAAATTATTACGGAAACCATGGCTGAAGTTTTGGTAAAACAAGGCAAAATAGATAAAGCTGTGCAGGTTTATATTAAATTAAGTTTTTTAGATCCTGATAAATCCGCTTATTTTGCAAAAAAAATTGAACAACTAAAAGAAATATAGCATGACTGTAGTTTTTATTATTTTAATTGTAATTGCTTGTGTAGCATTAGGGTTTATTGTTTTAATTCAAAACCCCAAAGGTGGTGGTTTAGCAGGCAATGTAGGTAGTTTTGGCAATCAAATTATGGGTGTTAAACAAACAACTGATGTTTTAGAAAAAGGAACATGGTTATTTGCAGCTATAATAGGTGTACTTGCTTTATTCTCTACCCTAATTTTCAGAGGCTCAACAAAAGGCCCTGATACTTCCATTATTCAAAAAGTAAACACTAACCAAAATACAACTCCGGCCAACAGTATTCCTTTAAATACTCCCCCAGCCACTAAGTAAACAGTAAAAAATATTTTTGCCCTGTCTGTTTGTAACAGACAGGGTTTTTTATTATATTGAACCTCTATGCGAAAGGTAATTGGTTTAGCTGTGCTTATTATAGCAGGTTTAGCTATTGCATTTTTTATTTATTTAAAAAGCCCTGCAACAGCTTTCTCGGAAAAAAAGCAGTATTTCACTTTGTCGGAAGATAGTTTATCAGCCAGTTTAATAACACAAGCTTTGCTAAAACAACACATTATTAAACGGGGCTGGCCGTTTCAATTTGTTTTGAAAGAATTAAATATTGCCAAGCACGTAAAGCCCGGCAAATATGAAGTCAATAAAAACGCTAGTGCTTTATCCATTGTGCGGATGCTGAAAAATAATCAGCAGGCTGCCGTTAACCTGGTAATTAATAAACTAAGATTAAAAGAGGATTTGGCTAAACTCATTGCCAAAAATTTTGCTATTGACTCAAGTCAGGTAATGAATTTTATGAATAGCAATGATTCTTTATTGCCTTATAAAGTTGATACAAGCACCGTTTTCACCATCATTATTCCGGACACCTATACTTTTTATTGGAATACTTCTTTAAGAAAAATCTTTAATCGTTTATCGGTTGCAGATTCTATTTTTTGGAGCAAAAATGATCGATTAGAAAAAGCAAAAGCCCTTGGATTATCACCCAAACAGGTTTACATTTTAGCTTCTATTGTTGAGGAAGAATCAAATATAGATGAGGAAAGAGGTAAAATTGCAAGTGTTTATATTAATCGATTAAATCAAAATATGGCTTTACAAGCTTGCCCTACCATCAAATATGCCATGAAGGATTTTGCTCTAACGCGTATTTATGAAAAATATTTGTTTACCCCTTCACCCTACAACACCTATCGAAACAAGGGTTTACCGCCTGGACCCATTTGTACGCCTTCTGCAAAATGTATTGACATAGTTTTAAATGCACCCAAAACCAACTATCTATACTTTGTAGCGAAAAGCGATTTTAGCGGCTACAGCCACTTTAGCAGTAATTTTGCTGAGCATAGCTTTTATGCAAAACAATACCAACAAGCACTTGATGCTGAAATGGCAAAAAAACAAAAACAAAAGTAAGCGTGACAAAGTTGGAGCTTAAACTTATTACCTTTCCACCTATTGCTTTTGCTATTAAAAAAAGCAAGCAAATTGTTATTCCGGGTTTCAAAGGCATTCCATTATTTTATGTTATTCGATTTTTTTTTCAGCAAATCAATAAAATTGGCATTATTGATCGTGCTTCAGCTATTTCATTCAATTTAATAATGGCTTTACCTGCTGCGTTTTTATTCATTTTTTCCATCATTCCTTATTTACCCGACTCATTCGACTTTAAAGGGCAAATGCTGAACTTATTTAAAGATTTAACTCCCAACTCAAATACCTATAAATTAATTAATACCCTTATAAACGATTTACTGAAAAAACATGTGGGTATCTTTTCGTTCGGTTTTATTTTGGTGCTATTTTATGCATCGAATGCAACCATGGGTATTATTAGAACTTTTGATAAATCTATTTCTGAAAAAAAAGCTTATTTCCTGCATAGAAGATGGCGCGCTATTCGCTTAACCACTTTATTAATCTTATTAGTTCTTGCTTCACTTTTGGTATTGATTGGCCAAGGCGAATTAGCAGGTTTATTGCGTGAGTTTTTTCATTTTAAAAAGAAAACATTTTATCCTTGGTGGAACACCGTAAGGTGGGGCATTATTGTATTGTTTATATTTTTTGGCATTGCTTTTATTTACCGTTTTGCTCCTGCCATTCAAAAAAAATGGCCACTAATTTCCCCCGGTTCTATTTTAGCAACAACTTTAATGTTACTTACAACCATTGGCTTTTCATTTTGGGTTAATCACTTCAGTAGTTACAACAAAGTATATGGCTCAATCGGCACGGTGTTAATTATTATGTTACTTATTTACTTAAACTCCTTAATTCTTTTAATTGGTTTTGAATTAAATGTTAGTATTACGGTACTGCAACAACAAGCGCAGCAGGGCCAAGAACAAAAGAAAAAGAATATTCGTAAAGAAGAGTTCCAAAATTAATTGGCAGTGCTTAACAATTGCTCTACAGCTTCAGGAATTTGGGGCGCAGTTAATTGCCTGTTATAAAACTTACGGTAATGAGTTGACGGATTATACATCAATGTAGCAGGAATATTTCCATTCCAAGTTTTATCAATTTTAGGACAAAAATCGGCGGCATTGGTTTCGTTTAACCACCATACGGTTGATGTGTAACCATGTTCCTGTATAAATTTTTCAATTGTTTTTGGATAGTCATCTGCATAATCAACACTTACCAACAATATTTGAACTTTATCGCCGGCAGCTTTTTGTATTTCTTTTTCAAAATAGGCCAGTTCATGTACACACGGTGCACACCAGGTGGCCCAAAAATTAATAACAACGGGTTTTTGAGTAGTGTCGATATAATGCAACACCTCCTTAATTTTTACTTTTCTTATATTTTGTGCTTGTACAATACAAACTGAAAAGAAAAGCGCAATTACCAACATTGAAATCTTCATACAATGAATTTTATTATACTTCTTCATTTTCAATAAGCCCCCATTGTTCCATAACCGTTTGCATATGCGCAGCATTTAATGCGGGTTGATTGTAGTGTCCGGCTACTTGCTTTTGCCTAAATGCTTCATAAATACTAACCGCACAAGCCACAGAAATATTCAGGCTTTGAATAATACCCACTTGTGGAATAATAAAATTTCCATCGGCCAATTCTCTTGCCAATTCACTAACACCTTCATGTTCATTGCCAAATACCAAAGCCACACTATTGACAGCAAAATCAATTGAATAAAGAGATTCCGCATTAGAAGCTAAATGAGTAGTATAAATTTTATTATATTGTTTTCGCAAGGCTTCATAACATAATTCAACACTATCAAACGCATGAATCGTTAACCATTTTGCGGCGCTGCTGCTACTCTTTGCCCCAAATTTGCGATGGCGAGGTACTTTTGTTGTAATGATATATATGTCCTGAATGCCCACTGCATCACAACTACGCATTACTGCAGATATGTTATGCGGGTCTTGTACATTTTCCATTACCACTGTTAAATTGGGTTGACGTTTATTCAACACATTCCACAGTTTTTGGCTACGTTCGGGTGTCATAAATTATTAATATGATTTAACTAATTATTGTTTTAACGCAATACCTAAGCCGGTATTTCCTTTTATTTGAACCTTACCTTCATTAAATTCTAAACCTGTTGCTATGTCTTCTTTTAATAATAAGGGGCCATCCATATCAACATAATCCAATAAAGGTAAAAATTGCGCTATGGCTGCTGAACCTACTGTTGATTCATTCATGCTTCCCATCATGACTTTTAATCCTAAATTTCGAGCTTCATGAATCATTCGCTTAGCCGGAGTTAATCCACTACATTTTGTAAGTTTAATGTTGATGCCATGAAAATGATCTTTGCATTTGGCCACATCATGTTCACTTACACAACTTTCATCTGCAATAAGAGGTAAGGGTGATTGTTGAAACAATACTTTCATTCCTTCCCAGTTTTCTTTTGCCAGCGGCTGTTCAATAAACTCAACCCCTAATTTTTTTAACTCAGGAATTTTTATTAAAGCTTCTTCTAAAGTCCAACCGGCATTCGCATCTACCCTAATTACAGCATTGGTTTTATTGCGCAATGCAGCAACTAATGCAACATCATTTTCAAAGCCCAATTTAATTTTATAAATAGGCCATGGCTTGGCAAGCATTTTTTGTATCATTTTTTCTTCACTATCAATGCCAATTGTGTAATCGGTAAGTGGTGTATTTTCCCAAGTTAAACCCCAAATTTTATAAATTGGTTGTTGTTCCATTTTGCCAAATAAATCCCAAGCTGCCATATCTAATGCAGCAACCAAAAATGGATGATTGGGAAGTAAATGATGCAAATAATGCCAATATCTTTCCGGTTCGGTAAGTGCAAACTTTTCAACAAAGTTTCTTTTTTGCTCAAGCACTGCTACCATTTCTTCAACAGTTACATTGTAATATTGAATAGCAGGGGCTTCGCCATAACCTATATAATTACCTAACTGTAAGGCAACTAATAAAGCCGGTTGATGTGTCTTTGTTCTTCCCCCTGAAATGGTGAATGGATATTCAAATGGTAATGCTATGGGCTTATAAAATAATTTCATGGATTGTAAAAAATAAAAGCAAAGAAAAGCAATATCAATATGCCTAAAAAAAAATAAACCGGCATAAAACCGGTTTATTCATTTTTTATGGAATAAACATCATCTTCCACTATCATGCACTAACTGCTGCAACAGATGATTAAATTCATTACTATTATTCAATTGTTCTAAAGTTAAGTGCATGCGGTAGCGCCAATAATGTTTAGGATTTGCCGGAACATTAATACGTTCATCATTGGGATCATTTCTACGAATGTTTTCATCCATACCTAATAAATCTTGTAATTGAAAAATGCTCCACATGGCCGGTGAATACAAATGTTGTACAACAATGGCCTTATTAATCCATGCTTCACAATAAAAAGGTGCGGCACCCCATTGCCCTAATTCATTATTATAAAATTGCTGAATTTTTTGTTTATCTTCTTCCCACCAACCTCTTATAGTACTCATATCATGAGTAGAAGGTGTAACTACACTTAAATAAGGTGCATCGTTAGGATGGAAAAAGGTTTGTTGCGGATTTTTAGGCATTCGTTGTATTTCAAGACTCAACAAACCTAATTGCCGCATTACATCAGGAACACATGCCGGAACAAGTCCCAAATCTTCCCCACAAATAAGCATATTGGTTACCTTTTTTAATGCAGGCAATTTTTGTAAAGCTTCGTTTTTCCAAAAATCATCTTGTCTGCGGAAGAAATAATCAATATATAAATCGCGCAATTGTTGTTGTGAATGGCCATCTAAAAAACGGAATGAAGTAGTACTTTCCATGCCAAACCGAAAATGAAACTGTTGACCATTACTTCCCTCTTCTTCAAATAAAATAACATTGCTGATTAAGTTAAATAAGCCTTGCTTTATTTTATGCGTAAAATCATCATCATTCCAATGTGCAAGGTATTGCTCAACTTTTCGTTGTGTATTGTAAGCCTCTTTTAAAGTATAATTTCCAAATCCATTATACTCTAAAAAATTATTCTTCGCAAATTCGGCATCGTTACCAAACAATTCATTCAACACATCATCATTAATGAATGGATGCGTAAAGCGGTGATAATCAAACCAAATATTTCTGCCAAATAATTCATTTACATGCACCGGAATGGCGGGAACAAAACGTCCCATAATACCTTCAACAGCATGGTATGGAATACTCCAAATTCTAAAAAAGCCTAAAATATGATCAATTCTAAACGCATCGAAATAATATCTCATTTGTTCGAAGCGTTTTTTCCACCAAGCAAATCCATCTTTCATCATTTGCTGCCAATTATAGGTTGGGAATCCCCAATTTTGACCTTTTATGGCAAAATCATCAGGTGGGGCACCGGCTTGTCTGTCTAAATGAAACAAATGTGGCTCTTGCCAGGTGTCTGCCCCATTTCTATATACACCAATAGCGATGTCGCCTTTTAAAATAATACCATGCTGGTGTGCATAATTTGTAGCTTCCAATAATTGTTGGTGTAAATGAAATTGAACAAAGAAATGAAATGCAATAGCCTTATAGTGTTCAGAACTAGGTTGTGCCATTTCATTTACAACTGCTTCGTTATAGGTGCTATGTTCAGGCCATTGGCTAAAATTAGAAGTACCGTAAGTATCACGCAAATAGCAAAATACAGCATAAGGCACTAACCAGTGTTGATTATTTTGAAAAAAGTTTTTATAGTCGCTACTCTGTGACAATTGCTGCCATTGCAATGGATAAATTTGCTGTAAGTAGGCTAATTTTAATTGCATTACTTCTTCATAATCAACAGCAGGCAATTCATTTAATTGTTTGCATTTATCTTCTATAGCCTGCAACAAATGTAAGTTTTCTGCATTTGTTGCTGCTTTTAAATGAATATATAATGGATGTAATGCAAAAGCGGAAATGGCTGCATATGGATAAGAATCTGTCCATGTATGGGTAGCGGTAGTGTCATTTACCGGTAATATTTGAATTAATTTTAAACCGGTTTGCTTAGCCCAATCAACCAATAATTTTAAATCGGAAAATTCGCCAACACCGGCACTCTGTTCACTTCTTAAACTAAAAACAGGAATGGCCACTCCGGCACCACGCCATGTATTATTGGGTAGTACGGCAAACCCTTCGTTTACAATGGCTAAATTTTGTTTCTCTTTTTTAGCCCAATTTTTTAAAACTCGGTTGTTGCCGTTTTCATAACGAACAAATTGTTTTGTTGCATTATTATAAATACCGAATTTATACTGCAAAGTATTTACAGTTGACGGCATTTTTATTTGAACATAAAAAACAGGTTCATTAGGCAAACGCTTTAGCAGTAAAGGTTTTTCAACATTCCAGTTATTAAAAATTGTTCCCTCGCCACAAATGCATAATGTTTCATTTTCATTTAATAATGGTGCTTTAACTTTAATTAAATGAGTGGTTGTGGTATTTAATTTTAAAGCTTGAACAACGGTATTGTGTTTAGGTAATAAAATTTGTTGAAAAGGTTCGGTATAAAAAGCGTTTTCGTAATAACCTGCAAAATTCCAGGCATCTTCAATAATTATAGCCTCTTTTTTGCAAAAGGCCGGTAAAATTTTTTTATCGTTACCCCAGTCATAACTTATCGTACCATCTTCATTTTTTAAGATATAATGATAGGTAATGCCTTCTTCGGGAATTTCTTTCAAGTTTAAAGTTAATTCTGCTTTCCAATAATTGTTATTGAAATATTGCATAGGTAAGGCATGCTCAACAATACCATTACCTAACGAATTATGATTGCCGGAAATGAATAAGTTTTGCCCAAAGTGTGTGGAAAATTTTAAATAAAAAGTAATTTCAATGTTTTCAAATCCGGTTTTCTTGGTTTTCTTTTCCCCGGGTTCAGCGGTCTTCTTCTTTGCCGTTTTTTTGTTCGAAATATCTTCTACTACTGCATCCAATTTTTTATTGGTAGCGGGTTCCTTTTTTTTAAGGCCTGCAGACTTCTTGGGTTTGGAATCCTTGCCGGCTTTTAAACTTGAAGTAGCCTTTGCAGTTGCATTTATTTCTTTTTTAATAGATTTTTCTTCGCTACTTTTTTTTGCAGTGGTTTTCTTTGCTGGCTCATTGGAACCGGGGTCAGAAATCGTTAGTTTTTTTGCCAATTTTCCTAAGTTTTATAGTGCCAAGTTAAACAATTAATGTGTAAATTAAACACATTAATTTATACCAACAAAACATTTTATACCCGATTTATAAACAAAACAGTATAAAAAAACCGGTTAATAATATAACCGGTTGTAATGTGTTTAAAAGCATTTTACTGCAATTCGGGTTTGGGTTTACCTCTATGACAAGTAGCACAAGTTACCATTTGTATTTTAGCGGTATCGCCCATTTGAATTTGGCTAATGTATTTGGAATTAATTTCCATGGTCATACGCATCATTTCACGTGCAATATCTTTTTTGGGATTCTCATCACTTGCAGGATCCATTCTGCCGGGTTGAGTTTTTGAGGGGGCATGGCAAAAAGAACATTTTACGCCCAATGCAGCTTTAAAGCCATCCATAACATGCTCCAAACTATCATGACTGATATTCTGAGGCAATACTTTTAAATTTCTGGGTTTGGGTTGATTTGGCAGGGTAAATGATAAAATCCCAATAACTAAAATGGAAGCAAGGGCCAATAAAACCTTCATTTTTCTTTTGTTTTCATTCATGGCTCAAAGATTTGTTGATTAAAAATAACCATTAAGCACAGAATGAGCAATTATTTTAGTTGAAATATTGCTTAAAATAAAAACCCGGAAAAAAATCCGGGCTGAACACTGTAATTTAAAAACCGAAAAAAAATTATAATCCCCAACGATTAGTAAGCTTTTGTCTTAATGCACGTTTTTTTTGATTTTGAATGTGCCATACAGTTGCTGCACTGATGTTTTTAGATTTTGCAGGGACATAATCATTTAAATTAACTGCAACTGTTTCTTTTACTTCAGAAACCAATTGATTCAATTGTTCTTTTTCAATTTGCACTAATGATCCTTTTTGCTTGTTTTCCATAACATTATTATTAATTTTTTAAAATAAAAATTAGCATGGGCATGCTTGCGGAAAAAATCAATAATCGTTAGAGAAGAAAAACAATGGCAAGTTGTTAATCCGTAAGTAGAGGTACAGCTATATACTCAAATGCGGGTGCAAATGTACGAAATGTTTTTATAATAACAATTATTTCCATGGATAAAAGCTTTGTTAATAATACTTATGTACGATATTCCTTATTTATTTTGCTCTTTCATATTGCTTGGGCCAAGGCATTTCTTCATTTAGCACTTTGGCCGCATGCATTGGGAAATAAGGGTTACGTAAAAACTCACGAGCCATGAAAATAAAGTCTGCAAATTGTTGTTCCAAAATTTCATTGGCCTGTGCAGCCATGGTAATTAACCCAACTGCTCCGGTTAAAATACCTGTTTCCTTTTTAATGGTAGAGGCAAATGGCACCTGATAACCCGGTGCAACAGGAATTTGAGCATGTGGAATATTGCCACCCGAAGAGCAATCAATTACATCAACACCTATCCGTTTTAAGTGGTGGGCCAATGCAACAGAATTTTCCAATTGCCAACCTTGTTCATGCCAATCTGTTGCTGAAATTCGAACAAATAAGGGCAAATCAGATGGCCATTCCTCTTGAACTGATTGCACTACTTCCAATAAAAACCTTATTCTATTTTCAAAACTTCCGCCATACTCATCTGTACGGTGATTACTGATTGGCGATAAAAACTGATGAATTAAATAACCATGTGCCGCATGAATTTCAACCACTTTAAACCCTGCAGTTAATGCACGCTTAGCTGCTATTTTGAATTGTTGCAGCACTTCTTTTATTTGTAAAATTGTAAGGGCTTCAACAGGTAAAGTTGTTTCTTTAAATGGAATAGCACTGGGTGCCAATACAGGCCAACCTCCTTCTGCAATGGGTACTTGCATACCTCCTTCCCAAGGTGCTCGGCAACTGGCTTTTCTTCCTGCATGTGCCAACTGAATACCCGGTACTGCGCCTTGCTGTTCTATAAATGCGGCAATACGTTGCAACATGGGTATATGCTCATCTTTCCAAATTCCTATATCAGCGGGACTAATTCTGCCTTCAGCACTAACAGCAGCCGCTTCGGTAAATACCAGTCCGGCACCACCTACTGCCCTACTGCCTAAATGTACCAAATGCCAGTCGTTTGCAAAGCCATCGTTTGCTGAATATTGACACATAGGGGAAACAACAATACGATTCTTAAAAGAAACATTTTTAATGGTAATGGGCTGAAACAATAAAGACATAGATTATAATTGATATTGTATAATAACACAAAAGCCCCTACGTTGTTGCAGGGGCTTTTATTAAAGGGGTATAATGTAATTTTATTTTACTTCTTCAAACTGTGCATCTTCTACGGTGTCACCTCCGGCATTTTGTTGACCGGCAGAAGTATTATTGGTTGCGTTACCGTCAGTACCGGCTTGTGCACCTGCTGCAGCTTGAGCTTTATAAATTTCTTCGCTGGCAGCTGTCCATGCAGTATTTAAAGCAGCCATTGCACTATCAAGGTTATTCATATCTTGATTTTTGTGGGCTTCTTTCAACTTATTCAAAGCGTCTTCAATAGGTGCTTTTTTATCGGCAGGTACTTTATCCCCAAATTCTTTCAGTTGTTTTTCTGTTTGGAAAATCAAACTGTCGGCTTGGTTTAATTTTTCAATTTTTTCTTTAGCAGCTTTATCTTCAGCTTCATGCGCTTTAGCTTCTGCTTTCATTCTTTCTACTTCTTCTTTACTTAATCCACTACCTGCTTCAATACGAATTTTTTGTTCTTTTCCGGTGCCTTTGTCTTTTGCACTAACATGCAACATACCATTGGCATCAATATCAAAAGTTACTTCAATTTGTGGAACACCTCTTGGTGCCGGTGGTATGCCGTCTAAGTTAAACATACCTAAGCTCTTATTATCTTTTGCCAGTGGGCGTTCACCTTGCAGTACATGAATTTGTACACCGGGCTGATTATCGCTTGCAGTTGAAAATATTTCTGACTTTTTAGTTGGTATTGTTGTATTGGCCGGAATCATTGGTGTTAACACACCACCCATGGTTTCAATACCTAAAGTAAGTGGAGTTACGTCTAATAACAACACATCTTTTACTTCACCGGTTAATACGGCACCTTGAATAGCAGCACCAACAGCTACCACTTCATCAGGATTTACGCCTTTATTGGGTTTTTTACCAAAAAACTTCTCTACAATTTCTTGCACTTTAGGTATACGAGTAGAACCTCCTACCAAAATAACCTCATTAATTTGAGAAGCTGTATAACCAGCGTCTTTCAAAGCGGCTTCACAAGGTTTTAAACAACGCTCAAACAAACTATCTGATAATTGCTCAAATTTGGCTCGGCTTAATTTTTTTACCAAATGTTTAGGCACACCATCTACGGCAGTAATGTAGGGTAAATTAATTTCGGTTTCAGAAGATGAACTTAGTTCAATTTTCGCTTTTTCGGCTGCATCTTTTAAACGCTGTAAAGCCATGGGGTCTTTTCTCAAATCAATGGCTTCATCTTTTTTAAATTCATCTGCCAACCAATCCATAATTACCTTATCAAAGTCATCACCTCCCAGGTGTGTATCGCCATTGGTTGATTTTACTTCAAATACACCATCGCCTAAGTCCAAAATAGAAATATCGAATGTACCGCCACCTAAGTCAAACACGGCAATTTTCATGTCATGTTTTTTGTCTAAACCATATGCCAAAGCGGCAGCAGTAGGTTCATTTACAATACGGCGTACATTTAAACCGGCTATTTCACCCGCTTCTTTGGTTGCCTGACGTTGTGCATCGTTGAAATAAGCAGGAACTGTAATAACAGCTTCTGTTACTTCCTGACCTAAATAATCTTCTGCAGTTTTCTTCATTTTTTGAAGAATCATGGCAGAAATTTCTTGTGGAGTATATAAACGTCCATCAATATCAATTCTTACGGTATTGTTATCCCCTTTTACTACTTTATAACTCCAGTGGCTAATTTCTTCCGTTACCTCATCAAACCTTCTACCCATAAAGCGCTTAACGCTGGCAATGGTATTATGAGGATTGGTAATAGCCTGACGTTTTGCAGGATCACCAACTTTCCGCTCTCCATTTTTCAAAAAAGCCACTACAGAAGGGGTAGTTCTACGTCCTTCATCATTGGCAATTACAACGGGCTCGTTACCTTCCATAACAGCCACACAACTGTTGGTGGTTCCTAAGTCAATTCCTATAATTTTTCCCATAATAAATAAATTTTATTGCTGATTACGATTTCAGTTTTAATTCGTTTAATCTTGGCAACGATTATGCCATTGACAGAAAAAATGCAAAATTGTCAGCCCATCAGCTTAAAAGTACCGGAATGACTGTCAATCAACCGATGAAACTGCCTTGAAGGTGTAATGCTTTTGTGATAGATAGCTGAAAATAATCACGAAGAAGGTGGTAACTATTTTAGAGGGAGTAGGATACCAATGAAACACTTCAATAAATAACTTGAGGAAGATATAATTCAAAAATAAACAGCCCATTACAACCATAAAGTATTTGCGCAACTGTACTGTTTTCTTTGCTTCTGTTTGCTGAAAAACCACATAGCGGCTTAAGTAAAAACCTACCGGAAAAGTAACCAAAAAGCTAAAAAAAAACGAAGCTATGGGTGCTGAAATAAGTATAACAGGTGTTTGAATGGGCTTTTTGTGAAAAATAAAATTGTAGGCAACGAAAAATAAAGTAATATCTGTTAATGTATTAAACCCACCGCACGCTGCATAACGAAAGGTTTGCTTGGGCATTATTTTTTTAAACCAGGGGTAAAACCAGTCAATTATTTGTAATATGGTGCTACGTATAAAATTATGAACAGACCGCATAAACGGCTGCGAAGGTAGCACATAAATACGTTAGATTTGCAAACCCAAATTGTTAATATGCATATAGTAGATACCATTAAAACCTATACCTCTAACGCGCTTCAACAATTATTTCAATTTCAAATCCCATATAATCAAGTTTTGGTGAATGAAACTAAGCCAGAATTTGAAGGTGACTACACCATTGTTTTATTTAGTTACAGCAAAAGTTTACAGCAATCGCCCAACCAAATTGGTGAAAAAATAGGGCAATATTTTATTCAAAACCATGCAGAAGTTTTTGAAGGATGCAATATTATTAATGGATTTTTAAACTTAAGTATTCAAGCAGGCTATTGGCAACAGTTTTTAAACAATAACTGGCAAAATGAACATTTTGGCTTATCACCCAAAAAACAAGAAAAAATTTTAGTAGAATACTCATCCCCTAACACCAATAAACCCTTGCATTTGGGGCATTTGCGTAACAATTTTTTAGGTTGGGGTATTGCTGCCATTTTAGAGGCAAATGGATACGATGTAATAAAAACCTGCATTGTAAACGATCGGGGCATACATATTTGCAAAAGCATGGTAGCATGGCTTAAACTGGGAAAAGGTGCTACCCCTGAAAGCACCCATACAAAGGGCGACCATTTTGTAGGCGATTATTATGTATTGTTTAATGACCTGTACAAAGCTGAAGTTGAACAACTTATTGAAAAAGGTTACTCAAAAGAAGATGCTGAAAAACAGGCCCCAATAATGCAGGAAGCGCAGCAAATGCTGGTTGACTGGGAAGCCGGTAAACCGGAAGTATTGGCATTATGGAAACAAATGAATGAATGGGTTTATCAAGGCTTTGAGGAAACCTATAAAAAAATAGGCAGCGATTTTCATAAGGTTTATTATGAAAGTGAAACCTATTTGTTGGGGAAAAAGTTGGTGGAAGAAGGTTTAGCCAAAAAGGTATTTTACAAAAAAGAAGATGGCAGTGTATGGATTGATTTAACCGCCGATGGATTAGACGAAAAAATTGTACAACGAAAAGATGGAACCTCTGTTTACATAACCCAAGATATTGGTTTAGCCGAACAACGCGAACAAGAATTTCATCCATCCAAAACCATATATGTGGTAGGCGATGAACAAAACTATCACTTCAAAGTACTAAAACTAATCTGCGAAAAATTAGGATTACCCTCTGCCAAACAAATTTATCACTTAAGCTATGGCATGGTGGAACTTCCACATGGTAAAATGAAAAGCCGAGAAGGTACTGTAGTAGATGCCGATGATATTGTAAAAGAAATGATTGCAATAGCACGTGAAAAAACCGAGGAATTAGGAAAAGTAAATGATTTCACTGCTGCCGAATTAGAACAATTGTATCATACCCTTGGCTTAGGAGCTTTAAAATTCTTTTTACTAAGGGTTGATCCTAAAAAGAAAATGATTTTTAACCCGGAAGAAAGCATTGACTTTCATGGATTTACCGGTCCCTTTATTCAATATACCTATGCCCGTATTAAAAGTATTTTGCGCAAAATAAAGGAACAACCTGCCGTTGAAATTAAAAATACTGCAGCCTTGCAACTTAGTGAATTAGAAACTGAACTGGTAAAAGCATTGGAACAATTTCCCGGTTTTATATCAGATGCAGCCAATACGTTAAATCCATCTATATTGGCTATTTATGTATTTAACCTGGCCAAAACTTTTAATTCGTTTTATGTTGATCATTCTATTTTGCACGAATCTAATAGCGTTCAACAACAATTTAGAATTCAGCTGGCTACTTTAACGGCTTATGTAATTAAAACTTCCATGAATTTATTAGGAATTCAGGTACCCGAACGAATGTAAAAACAATTAAATAAATAAAAAATAGAACTTGTTACAAAAGGGTATTTATTTATTTTTGTTGAAAGAATGCCTGCGGAGGTGGCGAAATTGGTAGACGCACTACTTTGAGGTGGTAGCGCCTTAACGGGCGTGGGAGTTCGAATCTCCTCTTCCGCACTCAGCAAACCATTGTTTTATGAACAATGGTTTTTTTATGCAATAATGCTACCATTGCGCTACCCCATTCATTTATAGTACATTTGTTTAAAATAAAAATATTAGTTGTATGTCCTCATTTATTATAACATGTCCTAAGTGTAATCATCAATTTGAGCCGGGCGATAGCATTAGAGAAGAAATTCAAAATGAATTAAGAAAAAAAATGGTTGAATGGCAAAAAGGCAAGGATGAAGAATATAAATTAAAAGAAGGGCAACTGCTAAAACAACTGGAAAATAAAGAAGCAGAATTTAATAACAAGTTACTGCTTGAAAAACAAAAGCTGCAAACCGAACTGGAAAAACAAATTCAGCAGCGCATTACTGCCGACTTTGAAGCCAAATTGCAAATACTGCAAAAGAATGAAGCTGATTTTAGAGAGAAATTAAAAATTGCTCAAGAAAAAGAATTGCAGTTTTTACAAAAAGAACAATTGTTACAACAAAAAGAAGCTGAATTGGAATTAACCTTACAACGCAAGTTATTAACAGAAAGAGAAAAGCTAAAGCAAGAAGTAATGCAAGTGGAACAAGAAAAAATGACGTTGAAGGAGGAACAATACCAATTGCGAATGAAGGAACTTGAGAAACAAATTGAAGATCAAAAAAAACTGGTAGATGAAATGAAACGTAAGGCCGAACAAGGCTCCATGCAACTACAAGGCGAAGTACAGGAATTATTGTTGGAAGAATTATTACGCAGCACCTTCCCTTTTGATATTGTTAGCGAAGTTGGAAAAGGAATAAAAGGTGCAGATTGCATACAAACTGTTCGCAATGCACTTGCACAAACCTGTGGTACTATTATTTATGAAAGTAAACGCACAAAAGACTTTAACAAAGAATGGATTGAAAAAATAAAAGTTGATATGCGTCATCTTGGTGCTGATGTAGCTGTGTTGGTTACTCAGGCAATGCCCAAAGAAATGGAACACTTTGGCGAAAAAGATGGCGTTTACATTTGTTCATTTTCAGAAGTTAGAAGTGTAGCAGCACTTTTACGCAATGCACTTATTAAAATTTCAGAAGCCAAAAAAAGCCAGGAAAATAAGGGTGAAAAAATGACCATGTTGTATGATTACCTTACCGGTGCAGAATTTAAAGAACAATGGAATGCCATTAGCGAAGGATTCATGCAATTAAAACTATCTATTCAACAGGAAAGAATTGCCATGGAAAAACTGTGGAAAGCAAGGGAAAAACAACTGGAAAAAGTATTGCTAAATGCCGCACATATCAAAGGTTCCGTTGAAGGCATTGCAGGTAGTGATACCGTAAATTTGAATTTAATGCATGATGAATCAAACCTGTTTTTACCTGATTAATCCCTACCCTTTATGTTAACCGATTCTACTACATCGTTTAATGTTTATAAACCAAGCCGTAAAAAGCCTATTTATCCCATTAATGCTGAATTAAGGCATTACTTAATACGCTTTGGGCGTGAATTACAATTGCCCACGTTATATAGCGATTTAACAAGGTTTATTTATACCGTTCCAATTAAAGATGCCAATAACCATGATACATTTTGGGAAAGTGCTATTTATGATATGCGCGATTTGGAATTTTTAAAAGAAAACTTAGTAAAAAATTATGCCATATTAAAAACCAAAGGCGATTTTAGTTTCATTAATCATTTAGATGTAGCCGGCATCGACTTTTGTTATTTCGGCAATAGCCAACCGTTTAGAATTAAAATTATCAATAAATTTAACGACAATCAAGATCAATACTATATTAAACAAGCAGATGCCAGCCGAGTATATGGTTTAGAATTAGAACACTTATTATCACCCAACCGAATTACTTATTTCACTTCTAAAAACACCTTAATTGAAGAACATATTCCCGGCATACCCGGCGATAAATTCATTGACCAATATTTACACGCACCCGATTTAAATGCAGTAAGGCTTGCAAAAGAGTTTGTAAAATTCAATGAGCGTTGTTTTACGCACTTATTAGGCGATATGCGCAGCTATAACTTTGTGGTAAACATTACGCCCGATATTGAAGGCTACCAATATCGTATTCGTGCTATTGACTTTGATCAGCAATCATATGAAGGAAGAAAAAACTTATATCTGCCTCAATTTTTTAAAGAGAACAATCCTTTTGTAGCATTGGTAAGCAAATATTTGAATCAAGAATCCATAGCACAGTATCAAGCAGAAGAAAAAACATTAATGGCATTCAGATTATCATCTGCCAAATATCGAATAAAAGAATTGTTAGATATTATGTGTAACGATGAAATTTCGAAACCGGAGAAGGTTTTACAATTAAAACAAGAATTGAGTAATCACTTTCATCAATCGGTATTCTTAAAAGCCAATACAATGGGCCAAATAGTAAAGACGCAACTAAAACAAAACTTGCGAAAAAGTTTATCCTTAATTCCTAAGCAGGCAACGCCCGGTAAATTACACTAACGTAGGGGTATTTACCCATACTAAACACAAGTCGGGCAATAATTCATAATGCAATTCCAAAGGTTGCTGAATACCATTTTTTCTAAAACATCCTTTTAAAGTTTGCGAAGCAGCATCCATTTGTTCAATTCGAAGCATGGTTTTAAAATCAATTTTTCCTAATCCCCACCACTTAAACATAGCTTCTTTGGCATTCCATAATAATGTGGTAGTAGCCATTAAATCGCCACCATAACGCAAAAACTGATATTCTTCTTTATGCAAAAACTTGGTACTGATATTCACAATTTTTTGCTGCGGTTTCTCAATATCAATGCCAACCCGTTCATTTTTACTAACAATTGCGGCAACGTAATCGCCACAATGCGAAATGGAAAAATGGTATTGCTCATCGGGCAAATAAGGTTTACGGGTACTGGCAATTAAAATTTCATCGTATGGGAAATCTTCAAACAAATAAGGCAACAAATAACGACCGGCAGCATGTTGCAACTGCTTATGCGGATGAGTTATGGTTTTTTGAATGGGTACTTTAGTTAAAAAAAATAATAAGGGTTCTGTAATATGCCAAATGGCTAAACGAGTGTTTTGGTTAATATTTTGTTGATAAAACAGTGGCATATATTTTAGAATGCTACATTTTGCACAATTCCGAATTATATTGCAGTGCGCATGGTACAAAGGTAACATTATGCCATGTGTAAGCAATGAAATATGTTTAACTAACCTACTTAACTATTTATTAGGCCATGATTTTATCTGACATACGCATTTTAGAAGAAATGGAGAAAGGCACTATAAAAATTTCGCCCTTTTCGCGCAATTGCTTAGGAAGTAACAGCTACGATGTGCATTTGGGAAGCACTTTAGCTACTTACAAAAATCATATTTTAGATGCAAAGCAACACAACACCATAGAGTATTTTGAAATACCCGATGAGGGTTTTGTTTTATACCCACATATTTTTTATTTGGGGGTTACCGCTGAATATACAGAAACACATGCACATGTGCCATTTTTAGAGGGCAAATCATCAACCGGACGTTTGGGTATTGACATTCATGCCACAGCAGGTAAAGGTGATGTTGGTTTTTGTGGTAATTGGACGTTGGAAATATCGGTAAAGCAGCCTGTAAAAATTTATAAGGGTATGCCTATTGGCCAACTTATTTATTTTCCGGTAGAAGGTGATATTGCGATTAAATACAATCAAAAAGCCAATGCGAAATATAGCCATCAACCCAACAAGCCTATTGAAAGTATGATGTGGAAAAACCAGTTTTAATTTAAAATATATATGGCAGCATTTAAAATGGTAGCAAAACTTACCCATGCCAAATAAGGTATGAGTAACCAAGCCGCCCATTTCTTTACTTTAAATGCATACACAATAGTGAGCAAAATAAATAACCACATCATTAAAATTTCGGCTAAAGCCCACCCTACTTGGTGTAAATAAAAAAATATAAACGACCAGGCAATATTTAATATAAATTGAATAACAAAGGCGGATATAGCATATTGTTTATAGTTAGATTTTTTGCTATTCCACAATAAATAGAATGATACGCCCATGGATAGATATAGAAAAGTCCATACCGGTGCAAACAAATAATTAGGAGGATTAAATACCGGCTTTTGCAATAAAACATACCAGGTTTTAATTTGTGGAGCGGTTACTAAACCACCGGCAGAACCCAAGGCTAAAATAACAATAACCGATACCAATAATTTTAATCCATTAAATTTTTCCATACTTTTTTTGATAAGCAATTAATAGGCCAACTACCTGATTATAACTATCAATGCCATTGGTTTGTTGATTTACTCTTAAATAAATATCGTACAAATTCATGATTTGAGGGGCAATATTATTGTCCTCACGTCTAAAAAATAAATTGATTTGTTTAAAATCATATTTCACCAAAGTATCTAATGCCGGACTTTTATCAGGAAAAGTGTTTCGCTGTAACAGTTCACTAAAAACATATTTATACAACTCACTGTAACAAGAATAAACCACGTATGGATGGGTAGATGTCTTTCCCACAATAAAACCCACAAAATTGGCCTCTTCTTCCCCGGCATAACCAATTTGGTGTGCAATTTCATGCAAAACCGTAAAGGGTATTAAAATGCGGGGAAGATTATTCCGCACCTGTGCTTCCCCGGTAAATGGATTATAATAACCACCCCAACCAAAGTATTTTGCCCAAGGTGAAAATAAACTGCTTTTTATGCTGGGAAAAGCATATTTAAGAAAAGAGTACTGTTGAGCACTTTGCAGATAATCGGCAGCAGCTTCATGGTACAAATACTTCAAAGCAGGTGTTGGTAATGTTGTATCAGAAGAAACTTGTTTGCGCCAATAATTTAATTGAACAGCCAAACTATCGCGCAATGTGCATAATTCTTCTGTACTATAAGGCTGAACCTGCAAGTTTAACTGTTCAGCAATACCCTGCCTGTGATAGTTCAAGCCCCACCCTAACATAAACCATATATATATAACTAGCACAATTTTGACAAAAAGGATGATGCGTTTAGTTAATAGCTTCCAATTCCGGGTAAAAATGTATTTCAGTAGTTTAATTATCCATACCAAACCCCAAACCCCCACAATAAAATACAATATATCACCTGCACTAAAGGGAATCCAACCCAACAAAGCCCTTAATTTTTGTGCATAAAACTTATAAAAGGCACAACTGTAAAACCGCTCAATGAATGGCGGAAATAAAGTAATTAATTGAATTAACCCAACTAACAACAATAAGGTAAGCCAAACCCAAATTTGTCTTTTTTGGTTAAATTTTATGTTTAATTTCATATTGTAAACCTTGTTGAATAAAAGTGCAGGAATAAATTCCTTTGCTCTTTCAATTCAAAACTGTACCTTTGCCCACCCTAAAATAAAACCATGAGCCATAACAGAGAATTTGAGATAGCTTTTGTAGGGTTAAAGCCCGGGGTTCATGTGTTTGAATTTAAGGTGGAAGATAAGTTCTTTGCAGCTTACGGACATCAGGAATTTTCAAAGTGTAATGCCGATATTAAACTAAGCCTTGATAAAAAAAATGGCTTTATGCAACTAAAGTTTGATATTGACGGAACAGTTGAAATTCAGTGTGACAGATGTGGCAATCCTCTTACCAAAATACTCTGGGACGAGTTTAACATGGTAATTAAAATAGTAGAGGAACCCGACACAATGAATGAACAAGAAGATGATCCGGATGTGTTTTACATAGGAAAAAATGAAAGCCATATTCAGATAGCCGATTGGATATATGAATTCATTAACTTATGTTTACCCATGCAAAATATGTGTAACCCCGATGAATATGGTGGGCCACTTTGCAACAAAGCTGTTTTAGAACAGTTGAAGAAAATGGAAGAACAAACCAATCAAAATCCTAACCCCTTGTGGAAAGGATTGGATAAATTAAAAGGTTTAGAATAAATTTTTTTGAAAGTATAAATTTAAGGTTATGCCTAATCCGAAACGCAGACATTCACAGCAACGCAGTGCTAAAAGAAGAACCCATTACTTGGCTGAAACTGTTACATTAAGTAAAGACAGTACAACAGGTGAAACACATGTACGCCATCGTGCACATGTAAGTGAAGGTAAATTGTATTACAAAGGAAAATTAGTAGCTGAAAAAGCACCTTTAAAGGCCTAATTTTCGTTTTTATATTTTTCACACTGCTATTTGTTTTCTAACGAATAGCAGCTTTTTTTGTTTTTATCAATACCTTTACCAAGTGGTATTGATTTGCCTGCAAGTATAATTAGTAAATAAGTTTTGGGTAGCATGTATTTTACTTGTTTTCCCCCCTATTTTTACAATGGAAAATGGTAAAACACATTCAATTAAAACAGCATTGTTGAGCTATTAAACAAAAAAAACATGAACATAGGAATAGATGTAATGGGCGGCGATTTTGCACCCTTAGAAGCCATAAAAGGTATTCATGAATATTTAACATCTAACCATTTCCCCAATAGTAAACAAGTTACAATTACAGCTATAGGCAACCAATCAGCCATTGAAAGCTTGTTGAAAGAATACCAATTAACCCATATTCCTATTGTACATGCCGAAGATGTAATTGGTTATAATGAACATCCTACCAAAGCTTTAAAAGAAAAACCCAAAAGTTCCATTTCTATTGGCTTTCATTTATTAGCTACTCAAAAAATTGATGCTTTTATCAGTGCAGGCAACACCGGTGCCATGTTGGTTGGAGCTTTATTTAGCATTAAAGCCATTGAAGGCGTAATTCGGCCTACCATTGCAACTATATTACCCAAATTAAATGGCAATACCGGATTATTGTTAGATGTAGGTTTAAACGCTGATTGTAAACCTGAGCATTTAGAACAATTTGCCGTTTTAGGCAGTTTATATGCACAACATATTTTGCACATATCCAATCCCAAAGTGGGGCTTTTAAATGTGGGTGAAGAAGAAGGAAAAGGGAATATTTTGGCTCAATCTACTTTCCCGTTATTAAAAAGCAATACACAAATTCATTTTAATGGCAATGTAGAAGGCCGCGATTTATTTAATGATAAAGCCGATGTAATTGTTTGCGATGGCTTTACCGGTAATGTAGTTTTAAAATTAGCCGAAAGCTTTTATGATATAGCTCATCAACGAAATTTTCACAATGACAGTTATATACAACGTTTTCATTATGAAAATTATGGTGGAACGCCCGTATTAGGGGTAGCTAAACCTGTTATTATTGGCCATGGCATTAGCAATGCAAAAGCCTTTGCCAACATGATTGATGTTGCCGAAAAAATGATTGAAACTGAACTTTGCAAAAAAATTGAACAAAGTTTTCAGAACCAAAAAGCAGTAAGTACAGAATAGCCCTATTTAATTTACCGGTAAATTCAACTTAGCATTTGCATTTCCCGCCAAATAAATGGTTTGCGATGGGTATGCGAACTCAATACCTCTTTGTTCAAACGCTTCAAAAAGGGAAAGATTAATGGCTTGAACAGTATTCATGTACAAAACATAATCGGGACTTTCTATATAAAAAACATATTCAAACAAAATAGCAAAATCACCGAACGATTTAAGGTGCGCTCTATCAAAAGTGGCACCTGCAGCAGTAATAATATCCTTTAACAGGCCGGGAATAGCTTCTAAATGTTGCTTTGATGTTTGATAGGTAACTCCAATACTATTCACTACACGCCTACGTTCCATTCGTTTAAAATTATGAATGGTAGATTTTACCAATTCCGCATTAGGCATTACCAACTGTTGGCCATCCAAACTTCGCAAATGGGAAGTTTTAATACCAATCCTTTCAATAACACCACTCGTGGTTCCTACAACTATAAAATCGCCTACTTCAAAAGGTTTATCAAAAAATATCACTAAATAGCTGAATAAATCACTCAAAATATTTTGAGCAGCCAGTGCAATAGCTATACCTCCCACCCCTAATCCGGCAATAATAGTAGTGACATTATAACCAAGATTGTCGAGTAACATGATAAAACCTGCCCCCCAAATCAATACTTTCACCAACACGAGTAAGCCATTTAATTGTTTAATGCGAATGGGAGGTTCATTTTTAAGGTGCATATACAACAATACCAAGCTGTGCATTAAATAATTAATTAAGCGAACAGCATAGTAAATGGTAATTACAGAAAGCGCAGCAGATAAAACATGCTGTATCTTTTGAGAGAAATTAAGGGTAGTGATAATGGAATAATTGATAAACAAATACAGGTATGGAATCACGAATTTTTCGGCTGCTATCACTAATTGGTCATCAAACTGGTTGTTGGTTTTGCCGGTTAAATGCTGCAAATAACGAATAAGGTATTTTTTAAACAATTTAAGCATTACCCATACCAATAACATCCATCCCAATACAATTACATAGTCTAAAACCTTGTTTTCACCAATCATTTTCTGTAAAAAAGGTTGCATAAAAAGCCATTTAGAATTAAAAAAATACCAAACCCATGAAGCAATGCTTTTACAATTGCCTCAATAAAAATTGAAAGCGTTGTGTTATTCCAAGCTTAAAAATGCTACCAACCCTTTATAGTTTTTGCAGCAAAATATGTAATGCATTAGGACCCTCACAACACAATAAATCAATACAACTTAAATTTTTTTGAAAGCCAATTTTGGTTTCAAAAACTTGGGTATAACGAACAGGATTTTGTATTTGCTGAAAGTTTTTAGGGTTATACCTGTTCCGGTCATCTTGTACAAAATTAGGGTATTGAGGTAAAAATGTTTCAGTAAACGACAAATTGACAGTAAGCTTCAAACATTTTAAAACCCATTGCAGGGTAGCCAAGTTCAATTCAAACAGGGAGGAATAAGGGGTAAAAATTATTTCTTTTAAAGAAGGAGCATAATACTCAAAGAAAGGCGAACGGTTATAATTGGTAACCAGGGTTCGCCAATGGGTAAGTTGCCATCCACTGGAATAATCAATTTTTATGTCTCGAAAAAAAGCTTTTTGATCACGTCCTTTTTGAATGGGTACGGTTAATCCCATAACACCATTGGCCCCAACCACCATGCAACGATTGCGAAAACTCATTTTTTGCCAGGTATCGCATTGCTCAATTTTAACATTTGAAAATTCAACTAAAGTTTTAAGTAATTCAACACTTATAAAATATTGATTATCAATAATTAATGTTTTTAAATTATCCATTTTAAAATATTTCTTTCAAAAGTTAAAAATTCGTTCGAAACTGCTGCAATTTTTCAGCTTATAATTTTTAATAAAATTCCATAAATTATTTATAACCAATAAATTATGAAAATTAATTTAAGCTAAATATTTTCGCTTTAAATGAAGTGAAAATATTTCATGAAAAACCTAAATTGTTTAGCATCAAATTTACGGTAATTTCTGCCAGCTTTTTGCAAGCCGGAATTTTTAATTACTTTTCAGAAAAAAAGAATGGTGTTTAAAAAAGCTTTCCCCCTATTCGCCTTGATAGGAATATTGGTAGCTTGTAAAAAACCACAAGCATTTGTTTTTAAAAGTATTGACCAAATAGAAATACAACCTTTGTCGAAGGATTCCGTGAATGTTAAGGTTGATTTGGCATTTTCTAATCCAAACGGATTTGCGGTGAATTTGAAAAAAGTGGTGGGAACGATTTTATTAAATGGAGATTGGGTGGGCGAATATCATTTGGATACTTTAATGAAAATTGACAAAAAGTCAGACTTTACAATACCGACTGCTTTACGAATTTCCAAGTCGGTATTGTACAAAAATGCGTTGAACAGCCTATTTCAAAAGTCGGTTGAGTTACAAGTAAAGGGTTATTGTAAAGTGGGCAAATCGGGAATCTTTATACATGTACCCTTCGATTATAAAGGACAACAACATTTGCCTTTATAACCGAATGGATACAAAATATTTAGCTTATTGAAGGCTTATTGCATGGGTGGAATATGGCAAGGTTTACCCTTTTGTGGACCGCCACCATCTTCAGCTCTTTTACAAATGGGGGGCAATTTTTTATAAGCATCGGGTTCTGCTTTTTCATCATCTGCATCAAAACCGGCATTATTAAGGGCAGTTTTAATTTCATCAACTGAAACACGGTCAGGTACATATTGAACGCGAATTTCGCCTGCCAACAAGTTAATTTTCCATTGTACCATCCCCTTCTGCATATTGGCATTATTTTCAATAATCAAGTATTTTTCCAACCGTTCTTTACACTCCCAACACCTTAAATTATCTGATTTAATGGTTACCCACTGCGGTCTGGCCGACATTACTTGGCTTTGAGCATATTGTGCAGCAAATGCCAACACAAGTATTATTATCCATTTTTTCATCATAAAACGACATTTAAGTGCAAAATTCTAGTACTTATTGTTGTCCCCATTTATCGGGAGCCTTACGCCAATTTAATAATAATTCCTCAGTTGAAGCATCTACAATTTGTTTTTGGACAGCTAAATTTATTAAAACACTATAATTGGTTAACGCCTTAAACGGAATTCCGGCGTCTTTAAACAATTGCTCTGCAACATCAAAGCCATACGTAAAAAGTGCAACCAAACCAATTACTTCCATACCGGCTTGCTGTAATACTTTTACTACTGCTAAACTGCTTTTCCCGGTTGATATTAAATCTTCAACCACTACCACTTTCTTGCCGGGAAATACATTTCCTTCAATTTGATTACCTAAACCATGTTCTTTAGGTTTAGGACGCACATATAGGAAAGGAAGCTTTAGCTGATCGGCTGCCATTGCACCCCAAGCAATTCCTGCCGTTGCTACACCGGCAATTGCATCGGCATTTTCATATTCGGTAAACAACACATTGCATAGTTCACTTTTTATAAAATCGCGTTCATAGGGAAATGACAACACTTTCCTATTATCACAATAAATAGGGCTTTTCCATCCGCTAGCCCAGGTAAATGGTTGCGAAGGATTAAGTTGAATTGCTTTAATTTGTAATAGCTTTTCGGCAACGGCTTGAGCATTGGCTTGCATAAAAAACAGTTTGCTTCTTCTTTAATATTTCAAAATTTCACGCTAAATTAAGCTGCAAGGCAGGGTTGAATGCTGTAACTTGCAATATTATTATTCACATTCTATTAATATTACCAAAATGAAAAAGATTGTTATTGCCGGCGGTGGATTAATTACGAATGAAGATGGAGAAATATTAATGATTTTTCGCAGGGGTATATGGGATTTGCCTAAGGGTAAAAAGGAAGAAGATGAAACCATACAAACCTGTGTAATGCGTGAAGTTGAAGAGGAAACAGGTTTGCACCAGTTAACATTAGGTAACGAAATTGCCGTTACCGTGCATGAATATGTAGATACCTACTCAGGTAATGAAATTGAAAAACATACCCATTGGTTTTTAATGAAAGCGAATAAAGCAGAAAAACTAATACCGCAAGCTATTGAAGATATTAGTGAAGTAATTTGGGTAAAACCAAGTGATTTACATCAATACCTTCAACATACCTACCCATCTATTATTGAGGTATTAAAAAAGGCCGGTTATACAAACGCCTAATGCTTTTTGATAATAGCAACAGTTAATCGGCTTATACAAATTAATTGGTGCTTTTCATTAGCAATCCGTATATCCCACACATGCGTAGTAGCACCAATGTGCAATGGCTCACACCTGGCCGTTACTATGCCTTGTTGTACAGCCTTAACATGATTGGCATTAATTTCTAAGCCCATGCAAAGTTGTTTTTCCGGATTTATAATTAATGCTGAAGCAACACTGCCAATGGTTTCAGCTAATGCAGCTGATGCACCCCCATGTAAATATCCGTAAGGTTGTTTCGTTACATGGGTTACAGGCATGGTTGCCACCAAGTAATTGTTCCCAATTTCTGTAAACTGAATACCTAAAGCTTCACCCAAGGTATTTTTATTCAGCTCATTTAATTCATTCAATTCAATATGCTGCTTCCGCCAAATTGCGCTCATATTTTTCTTTGTTGAAGGGTAGCAACTACTTCTTTCGGCAAAAATGCATCGGCGTTTCCGCCATTTTTTAGAATATCGCGAACAATGGTAGATGCCACTGAAGTATATTTAGGTTCGCCGGTTAAAAAAATGGTTTCAATATTTCTGTTCATGGTCCTATTGGCGTCGGCTATTGATTTTTCGTATTCAAAATCGCTAACAAATCGTATACCCCTTAAAATAAAGCGAGCACCGATTTTTTCGCAAAAATCAATCGTTAATCCTTCATAGCAAACACTTTCAACTTTAGGTTCATTACGAAATATGGCTTTGAACCAATCCATGCGTTGTGCTGCTGAAAACATGGGATTTTTAGCCGCATTAATACCAATACCTACATAAATTTTATCAAATAAAGGAAGGGCTCGGTTAATTATATCTACATGTCCTAATGTTACAGGATCGAATGTACCGGGGAACAAACAAATTCTATTCATCGTTATTTGTTTTAAACCAAGCAAACAGTAAATGTTTGTTCAGCATTAGTGATTATGAGGCGATAATAAATATAATGCTGCCATACGAACAGCTACTCCATTTTCCACCTGATGTAAAATAATAGAAAAAGGGCCATCAGCCACATCACTATCTAATTCCACACCTCTGTTAATTGGGCCGGGATGCATAATTACAATCTCCTTTCCTAAATTTTCCAACACTTCCCTGCGAATACCAAAACTTAAGTTATACTCACGAAGTGAGGAGAATAAAGGTTGATTTTGGCGTTCTAACTGAATACGAAGCACATTTGCCACATCGCACCATTGTAAAGCTTCTTTTACCTGGTAAGTAACTTTTACGCCAAAGGCTTGCTGAATATAAGGTGGAATTAAAGTAGGCGGACCGGCCACCATTACCTCTGCTCCCATTTTATGCAGCAAATAAATATTGCTTAAAGCTACCCTGCTGTGCATAATATCGCCAATAATAGCCACTTTTAAACCTTTTAGGCTGCCGAATTTTTCCTGCATGGAAAAGGCATCTAACAAAGCCTGAGTTGGATGTTCATTAATTCCATCACCGGCATTAATAATAGCAGCAGGAATATGTTTTGACAAAAAATGAGGGGCACCGCTGGCACTGTGGCGCATTACCACCATATCCACTTTCATACTTAGAATATTATTCACGGTATCTAAAAGTGTTTCACCTTTCGCTGCCGAAGAACCGCTCGCAGTAAAATTAATGGTATCGGCACTGAGTCTTTTCTCTGCTAACTCAAAAGAAATACGCGTTCGGGTAGAATTTTCATAAAATAAATTAACCACAGTTACATCGCGTAATGAAGGAACTTTTTTAACAGGCCGTTGTAAAACTTCTTTGAACTGAACGGCTGTTTGTAAAATAAGTTCTATATCTTCTTTTTGAAGATCCTTAATACCAAGGAGATGTTTGGTAGATAGTGCCATTAAAAAGCGAAGATAATGTTTTCAATAATTAACTGTCTAATAATTCTACATATTCATTTCCGTCAGCCTCCTGCCAATGCACTTTTACTTTTTGGGAAACAATGGTATCAATAGCGCGGCCCACATAATCGGGTTGTATTGGAAATTCGCGACTGAATCTTCTATCAATTAAAACACATAAGGCTACTTTTGCCGGCCTTCCAAAATCAATTAATGCATCTAAGGCAGCCCGTATAGTGCGGCCGGTGTACAACACATCATCAATTAAAATAACATTTTTGTTTTCAATAGAAAATAACATGTCGGTTTTATTGGCAATGTGTAACGCTTTTCTTATGTCATCTCTATAAAAAGTAATATCTAATTTGCCATAATGAAAAGTATGATTGGGAATAAGTTGTTGCAAAACACCCACAATTTTGTCACTAAAAAATACACCGCGTGGCTGCAAACCAATTAATACGGTATTATGCATGTCGGGATGGTCTTCGCGAATTTGGTAAGCCAACCGCTGCACCATAATTTGTAACTGTTGCTGATTAAGTATTGTTTTCAATCGTACTTAAATTTTTATAAAAATACGTGTTTCCGTTTATCGTGCTTACTTTGCAAATCTACCATGCTTTATTTAAACAAAATATCATTATTCCAATTTAAAAACTACACTCATAACCATTGGCAGTTTACTGAGCCGGTTATTGGCATTTGCGGACCAAATGGTGTTGGGAAAACGAATTTATTAGATGCCATTTATTTTTTATGTTTTACCAAAGGCTATTTTAATAGGCAAGATGCTAACAATGTGCAGCAAGGTAAACAGGGAATGCGTATTGAAGGAAGTTTTTTAAACAATACCGGATTAATGGAAGTAGTTGGCATTTTGCGTGAGAATAATAAGAAAGAATTTTTGTTGAATACCGAACCATATAAAAAATTTTCTGAACATATTGGTCGAATTCCTTGTGTGATGATTGCCCCTGATGATATTTCTATCATTACAGGATTAAGTGAAGAACGCCGCCGATTTATTGATACTATAATTTCGCAATACAACCAAAGCTATTTAGAAGCTTTAATACAATACAATAAACTGCTGCAACAACGTAATAGTTGGTTAAAGCAAATAGCTGAACACAAAGTGTATGATAAAGATTTGTTAGATGCTATAAATCTGCAATTGGTACATTTTGGGGAAATAATTTACAAGCAAAGGCAGTTATTTATGCAGGAATTTACCCCAATGGTCATTCAGTACTACACAGAAATTGCTAATAACAATGATGGCTTAAAGCTGCAATACGAAAGTCATTTGCACGATAATGATTTTGAATCATTGCTTAAATCATCGGTTGATAAAGATTTAATTTTACAACGCACCCAAATGGGGGTACATAAAGATGACTTAACTTTTTACATGCACGATACTGCTTTTAAAACAAGGGCTTCACAGGGCCAAAGAAAAACGTTACTGCTTGCTTTAAAACTTGCAGAATTTTCAATTTTAAAAAAAGAAAAAGCAGTTGCCCCTATTTTATTGTTAGATGACATTTTTGAGAAGTTAGATGAACAAAGAATGGAAAAACTGTTTTATAAGGTTTGTGTATCCGAACAATGCCAAGTATTTATTACAGATACCCATTACAATCGACTAAATGAGTACTTATCTAAAATGCGGATAAGTTTCCAAATTATCAACCTATAACATTAGTATCTTTACACCATGGGAGAATATAGTATTGGCGATGCATTGCATCAGTTTATGAATAAAAGTAATTTGCGTAATGGTATACGAGCTGTACAAATTACGCAAATTTGGGAAGAAGTAATGGGTAAAACCATTGCAAAATATACAGAAAAAATAGAGATTATTAATAATACATTATTTATATATACTCCTGTAGGCCCATTAAAAAATGAGCTTCAATTCCAAAAGGCACAAATTATTGAACGCCTTAATGAAAAACTACAAGAACCTTTAATACAAGAAGTAGTTATTCGTTAAAACTACCTATTAAGCATAAGTATAATCATGTTTATGCTTAATGTGCTGTTCTTCTGCAGTTTCTTTTAAAATATCATAAACGCTAATAACACCTAAAAATTGATGGCCATTGAATACAGGCAGATACAATACCTGAAAGCTATTCATTAGCTCAAGGCAGTGCTCAGTACTATCATCCGGCGAAACAATAGGAAAGTCTTTAATTAAAATATCTTTCACCAATGTTTTTTCCGGTTTTAGCCCATTCAATGTAATTTTATGCAAACAATCTTTCTCGCATACAATTCCTTTGTATTGATCATCATCCCTAACAATTATGTAACTAACATTGGCTACTTTCATTAATACCAAAGCTTCTAATACGGTAGCTTTACTGCTAATAAAATTAAACTTAGCAGATTGGGTGGCCAATAACTCTTTTACATTTTTCATAATTGTACATTTTATTTCTTTCAGACAATGCAATAAATTATAACAATGTTGTATTTTTAATTAAATACATACATATAGGATTTATTGAACTTGCCTGATGGAAGGTGATTGCAGAATTGCAATGTAAAAGTAGCAAAACAGTGTTAGCAAAAAATGATAAAAATCAGTTAATAACGGATTTAATGTTGCAACCTTGGATCAAGGTAAGCATACAATGAATCTGATAAAATATTAACGACTATAAAAAAACAAGATGTTAACAAAACACTACCCATAACCACCGGGAAATCAAGTTGTTCTAATGCATCAACAGTAACTTTGCCAATACCATTCCATCCAAAAATAAATTCAACAAAAAAAGCTCCGGCCAATAATTCAGCAAACCATCCGGTAATAGCAGTAAGAATGGGATTAAATGCATTTTTTAAGGCATGTGAAAATAATACTTTGGTACGACTAAGTCCTTTTGCATAGGCAGTTCGTATATAATCTTGCTGCAACTCATTTAACATACTGCTTCGGGTTAACTGTGCAAATATGGCCAATGGGCGAATACCTAATGTAAGCGCCGGTAATATTAAATTTTTAAGCGCCAAAGTTTTACCATTAAAAGGTGTTACTTCATATAAACTTCCAAGCATATGCAATCCGGTGTATTTTGATAAAACAAAGCCAAATACATATGCAATAACAATACCGGTAAAAAATGAAGGAACAGATATGCCTAAAATACTTGTAAACAAAGTTGAAGTATCAAACCATGTACCTTTGTACACTGCTGCTAAAATACCTAATCCAATGCCTATTACAGCTGCCAATAACATAGCTGCAATTGTTAACACAACAGTGTTAGGTAAAGCTTGCATTAATATGGCTGTAACTTGCTTTTTAGTTTGATATGAACGACCTAAATAAGGCCACTTAACACCAACTTTAAGATGATTCCCCACAAATAGGCCCTTTATTTGTTTCTGCTGTATTGCATTAGCCGTGTAAATTGATACAGGTGATACATCATTTACATAAAATAAAAATTGTTTCCATTTGGGTTCATCTAACGACAACTCTTTGCGAATATTTTGAATGGTAGTTTTATCAGCATTTTGGCCGGTGATTAATTGTGCAGGATCACCCAAACCTTGAAACAAAATAAATACTACCGTAATTACTCCAAGCAAAACAACAAGTCCATATAGTATTTTTTTTAACATTTCAAAAAACTATTTTTTTAGAAACGCCATTACTTTGAAAGCATCGGCAAAACTAATTTTTTGTAAAACTACCGGCCCTTGCATAATAATGTAAGTAGGATTAACCCTTGCTGCCGTTTTCATAACAGTAGCATCACATTGTAAAAGGGGCACCGTTGGAAAAAATTTTTCTGCAGCATGCATTTGAGCAGTTACTAAAAACAAGGGAATTTGTTTGCTTTTCGCTTCATCATATATGGCTTCAAACATCGATTTCCATCTATCAATGTTATCAAAATCTTTTGCAAAAAATAAAATGTACTTTCCGGGTGTTTGCAGAATAGCTTGTGTTGTATCTGTTCCGGTAGGTGTTTGTAAGGTGAAATCTGTTATTGCGGCAGTTAACCCATTCCCTTTCTTAACTAATGTGGCTTTTCGACCAATGAATTCATAGGTACTGTCTAAATCATCCGGCAAATTATCTTCGGAAAAATGAAACTTTTTTCCATTTTTTTCATATTCAAAAGTATAACTATAAGTATCAGGAACTGCATTAGGGGGTGTTTTCATTTCCTCAATTAAATTATTACCCACTTTGTATGGCAAACAATCTACAAATGGTAAATGCCGCAAAACATACCATTGCATAATACAAATCAACCCAACTACAATAATTAAAATAAATAATGATGAAGTTGATGCAAAAATGGGTTTAATATACTTATAAGTAAGGGTTAAGAAGATAATTAACACCAATAAAATGACATCTTTAGTAAATGTTTGAATTGGTGTGAGTGGAATACAGTCGCCAAAGCAACCGCAAGTTTTAATTTTACCACTAAACAATACATAACTGGTTAAAAACGTGAAAAATATAATCAGTATTAATAATAAGCGACTGAAAAACTTTGATTGCCAACCAATAATAATAGCGAGCCCGGCCAATATTTCTAAAATATTCATACCAAAGGCCATGTAAAGAGAAAAATTATCGAAGAATGACCAATGCCAAGCTTCAAAAAACTCTTGCATCTTATAGCTTAAACCCAAAGGGTCATTGGCTTTTACTAATCCAGAAAAAATAAACAGCAATCCTACCAACCACCTAACTATACCAACAATATATTTCATAGATTCATTTTTGGGGTGAGATTTTATTTGTTAGGCAATATTTATTGATACAAATACAATATTGTTTTGTTATTTAGGCATAAGAATTAAAGCAAACACGGCATAATTTATAATGTCAATAAAGTTTGCGTCAATACCTTCACTTACTAAGGTTTTTCCATCATTGGCTAAAATCTGCTTTATACGCATTAGCTTCATTAAAATTAAATCTGCAAAACTTTCCTGGCTCATTTCACGCCAAGCTTCACCGTAATCATGATTTTTATTTTGCATAACTTGTTTAGCAATACTCACTTCTTTTTCATACCATTCTGAAACTTGATTCAGTGGTAACTCCTCTACTTTAGGCTGATTAATTTCTAACTGAATAAGACCAATTACTGCATAATTGACAATACCTTTAAATTCAGAAGCTATATCATCGGCAACCAATTGCACTTTTTTATCTTGAATAGTACGAATACGTAAAGCTTTTATAAAAAGTTGGTCTACTACAGAAATAATACGCAGAACCCGCCATGCAGTTCCATAATCGGCAGCTTTTTGTATAAAAATTTTTTTACACTGTTCAATTACGGCATCGTATTGCTGACTGGTTATATCCATAACATTTATTTAAGTTGAAAAGGTGTTTTTATTTGTCCGATGTTATAATGAGCATGAAAATATCAATAATTTTCAATTACAACAAACAGTATGGTTTAATACTAAATTTGTCGCAATATAAATGAAAGAAAAGAATGTACACCCTTAATTGCAAAGGAAGATTATTAATCATAGATAAGCCCATTATTATGGGCATTTTGAATGCTACACCCGATTCGTTTTATGCACATAGCAGACATCCATTTGTAGATTCAGCTGTTGAAGAAGCAAAAAAAATGGTAGCAGATGGTGCAACCATTATTGATATTGGTGGACAAAGCACGAATCCATCCAGTACATTACAAACAGCTGAAACAGAATTAGAAAGAGTTATTCCAATTATTACACAAATTCGAAACACGTTACCCAATGTATTTATTTCAATCGACACATTCTACGCTTCAGTTGCCAAAGCTGCAATTGAGGCAGGTGCCGATATGGTAAATGATGTTAGCGGTGGGCAGTTAGATAGCAATATGTTTAAAACAGTTGCAGCATTACAGGTACCTTACATTTGTATGCACATGCAAGGCACGCCACAAACCATGCAGCAATTTACCCAATACAATCATTTAATTACTGAGCTTACTGATTATTTTATAAAAACAACTACAGAAGCCCAAAAAGCCGGGATTGTTGATGTGATAATTGATCCCGGAATTGGCTTTAGTAAAACCATTCAGCAAAACTTTTCCTTAATTAAACAATTAAGCGCATTTAAAATTTTACAAATGCCTATTTTATTGGGTATTTCCAGAAAATCCTTCTTATATAAAACCTTACAACTGCCTAATGCAAACCATGCATTGAATGCAACTTCAGCTATGCACATGTTAGGTTTATTAAATGGTGCAAATATTTTAAGAGTACATGATGTTGCCGCAGCTAAAGAATGTATTACCCTTTTTGAGGCCTATAGCGCAGCTTAATTTTTACTATTGAAGTTCCGACTTATTCACGTCAACATAATAAATAAAAAAGGCTACCCAATTAACGGATAGCCTTTTAAAATATGTTTTATCATTTTACTTCGCCGGTTTTACGGCACCTGGAGGCATTAATGGAGTTGGGTTTTTAGGAGGAGCTGGTGTGGTTACATCACTCACTTCAATATCAAACACCAAGTTTGTATAAGGCGGTATTACTGGAGGGCTTCCTTGAGGCCCATAACCTAACATGGCAGGAATTAACAAACGGCCTTTTCCGCCTTTTGCAAAATAACGTAAGCCATCATCCCAACCGGGAATAACATTGCGTTTGCCTACTACAAAAGTAAAAGCAGGTTTTTTAGCTGCACTGTCCATATTACCGTCAAATTCTTTACCATTTTCAGTATAGCCTTTATAGTAAACAGAAACTTGCATGCCGGAATCAGCTTTTGGGCCTTCACCTTCTTTTTGTACCTCAACTAAAACACCATTAGGTGATTGTACCGTTTTAATATTATTCTTGGCTGCATAAGCTTGTAAGTCCTTTATTTCTCTGTTTTTCTCCTCATTCATTTCATTTTCGTAATCGGCATTAACAGCAGCATCATTAGGAAATACTTTTAATATATCTACCCTGCCATCAATGGTACCCCCCTTTTTGAACAAATCATTGTATTCAGGAATCATACCTAAATTTTTCAAGGTATCTATGCTCATTACGAAATCAATTTTATCGCCGGGTGCACACTGCATTAATACTTCAGTAAAGCTATGTTTACCAAATTGTGCGGTATCAATTTTTACATAAGCAGGTATATGGCCGAAAGTTGATTGCAATATGGAGTCTTTGCCATGCACCTTCATTTTGTATTCAATATTGAATTTAACAATATCGCCTTGTTTTAAAAGTACTTTACTGTTACCGTGAATTATTTTATACACCAATCCGGTTTTGGTTTTTTCGTACTGGTGGCAACCGGCCAACAGCAATGCAAATACTAAAATTCTGAATGTAATTTTCATTGGTTTATTGATTGTTATTGTTTACTGATTTGTTGAAAAAAATGCTTTATTCTAATTCATTTTTATATTTTGGCAATACCTCATAAAAATGAGCCAAAGTTTTTTCTAAATGTTGACTACTTCTTCCACCTGCTGCGTTTTTATGACCACCACCCTCAAAATGATTTCGTGCAAATTCATTTACATCAAAGTCGCCTTTACTTCTAAAACTCCATTTTCTTTCTTCATTTCTGTCTATTACAATTGCGCCGAACTTAATACCTTTTATGGTTAGCAAATAATTCACTAAACCTTCAGTATCGCCGGTTTTAATATCGTATTTTATAATATCATCTCTTGAAATAGCCATAACAGCTGTGTTATATTCATACAACACATCCATGCGATTTAATAATGCATGCCCAATAAAACGTAATCTGTTTTCTAAAAAGCTGTCATAAACTTGTTCATGAATGGGTGTATGTTGCAAACCCATATCTTTAAAATGTGCTACCATTCTATGCACAGAAGCTGATGTTGCAGGGAAACGAAATGAACCGGTATCGGTCATAGTCCCCGTATATAAACAAGTGGCAATATTCAAATCTAATAATTCAGGATTTTCAGATTGAATAATAAAATCATATACCATTTCGCAGGTTGAGCTTTTGTTAATGTCGCTTATGCCATATTGAAAAGCGCTTACTTGTGGTTGCTCATGATGATCAATAAGTACTTTAACAGCATTTGAAGCAGCTAAATATTTTTCAACATTTTTTGTTCTGTAGAAAATATTAAAATCTAAACAAAAAATAATATCAGCCTGATTTAGTTTTTCTATTGCAGTATTTTGTTTCGCTTCAAAATCAATAACAGCTTCAACGCCCGGTAACCAACTCAAAAAATCTGCCCAATTGGTAGGTGAAACCACGGTAACATCATGATTCATTTTCACCAAAAAATGATACAAACCTAACGATGAACCCATTGCATCACCATCTGGTTTTTGATGAGTTGTAATAACAATTTTCTTTGGTGACCGTAGAAGCGGATATAAAGCATTAATTATCTCCATAACTGGGTGGCAAAAATAGAGTAATTCCTGAAGCCTTTCATTGCTTTTTTAAAATATAAGCAATTATTTAAGCGTATTGATGAAACCTAAGAAGCCTAAATCATTAATTTTGCCAATCAAATTTGAATTTTAAGTTTTATGAGTAACAGAACATTTACAATGATTAAACCCGATGCAACCGGAAAAGGTTACACCGGTGCTATTTTAAATGACATTATCAAAGCAGGTTTTACGATTAAAGCCATGAAATGGACTAAATTAACCATTGATCAGGCTGCTGAGTTTTATGCCATACATAAAGAAAGGCCTTTTTTTGGTGAATTAATTGAGTTTATGAGCAGTGGCCCTATTGTTGCCGCCATTTTAGAAAAAAATAATGCCGTAAATGATTTTAGAAAATTAATTGGTGCTACGGATCCTGCTAAAGCTGATGAAGGTACCATTCGTAAAAAATATGCATCCTCCGTTGGAGAAAATGCAGTTCATGGCAGCGATAGCGATGAAAATGCTTTGGTTGAAAGTGATTTCTTTTTCTCGAAGTTGGAAAGATTTTAGTCTTAACAAAAACTGGCACGATTTTTTCTACTCTTAAAGTGGTTTTTTAAGGGTTTAGGGTTGAAAAAAGGGCTTCTATCACACAGAAGCCCTTTTTCTTTTTATTATTATCATCAATTGGCTTAAAACAATTGGAAAAACAATGCTCTACTTTTAGAAAATGGGATGCTGATTTTCAATCAAAAAAATAGAATTATAAAAAAGTAGTAAATGTATTCTAACCATTTTTGAAAGTAATGATTACTGCTAATAGCCTATAAATTACCTTACAATAGTTAGCTTAAAGCTTATGCCTTAACCCTAATCCTAAATTTTCTTCTAATAATTTTTCATGCGGGGAATAAAAGGACCACCAGCCGGGCTGATATAATCTTTGCCAAACAAATAAAAATTGTTTAAACGAACAGAGAAGGTTACTTGAAATGAGTAATAAGAATCTTTATTATGCGGATTACCTCGTGGGCGATACAATGGTGGTTTTGCAGTTGGATCCAACTCATCGCCTCTAAAAGATAATGATGCAGCCTCTAACTGACCTGCAGCCAATAAAGCATTAGTAGCATATTTTGGGGTGCTTACATCATCTAAGTAATCAGTAAATAAAACTCGATAATTAAATTCAAAGCCTACCGCTAAATCTTCTGATACTTCATATCGAACACCGGCACCAAAAGGAATATTGATTTGTAAACGATGATAAGGTTTGGGATACCCGGGCTGATTCAAATATTGTCCTTCAGTACCAATATCATGCAAATAAACTTTGTTCCCATTACGATCGTAAGTGGTAGGGTTGAAATGGAAAATACCAAATCCGCCAAATACATAGGGAACAATGTTATAAACGCGCCTATCTAAAATGTCATATTCAACCATGTTGGAAACTTCCCAAACAAAGCTTTTAAAGTTTAAGTTACGTTCCCTTAAATCAACTCTAGGCGACAGTGCATCATTACCCCTTACTCCTAATAAAGATAAACCTAACCGATACCGAAACTTTTCGGCAAAATCGTAACTGAGGCCACCCATAACGTCGGGTGAAACTTGTTTAAATGCAGGGGAACCTTGAATTAAATCGCCCAAATAAGCACTAACACCCAGCCCGCCAAATGCCCGAAAAGGTTGCGCAATGGCAGACAATTGAAAAGCCAGAATGGCTATTAACAATGAGGTGCGAATGGCTACTTTATAATGCATTAAAATGAGTTAGTAGTTTACAGTTGCAGTATATTGGCTTATACTTTTTTTGAATTCGCTTCAAATATATTGAAATTATGCAATTATAAACAATAACTGTTCCAAATAATACGGAAAGTTATTGAGAAAATTCAATTTATATGCTACACAATTTATTGAACTGCTTTTTCCAATTGCCATTGCTTTCTGCCATACCCTTTTAATACATGTTTTTCGCTGTGATAAGAGGAACGAACCAAGGGCCCACTTTCTACATAATCAAATCCTAATTCGTAACCTATTTCTTTTAGTTCGGCAAATTCAGAAGGATGTACAAATCGCTGTACCGGTAAGTGTTTGGGAGTTGGTTGTAAGTACTGTCCCAAGGTTAATACATCGCAATCAACTTCTCTTAAATGTTGCATAGTAGCAATTACTTCTTCTTTGGTTTCGCCTATACCTAACATTAAACCGGTTTTTGTACGCATGCCCCCCTTTTTAAGCGTAGCCAAAACTTCCAAACTCCTTTTGTATTTCGCCTGAACCCTTACTTTTTTTGTAAGATTTTCAACAGTTTCCATGTTATGGCTAACTACCTCAGGTGCGGCATCAATAATGCGTTGAATTTGCTCAGTAATACCTCTAAAATCCGGAATTAAGGTTTCTAATGTTGTATTGGGATTAAGTGCTTTTACCGCTTTAATGGTATTGTACCAAATAATTGAGCCACCATCTTTAAGCTCATCACGGTCTACACTGGTTATAACCGCATGCTTAACTTTCATTAAATAAATAGCCTCGGCCACACGTTGGGGTTCATCCCAATCAACCGGCAAAGGTCTTCCTGTAGCAACAGCACAAAAACCACAACTGCGCGTACAAATATTACCTAAAATCATGAATGTAGCAGTTCCTTCGCCCCAACATTCGCCCATATTAGGGCAATTACCGCTTTCACAAATAGTGTGCAGTTTATGGGTGTCAACTAATCCTCTAACATGTTTATAACTTTCACCAATGGGCAATTTCACCCGCAACCAATCAGGTTTTTTTATTCTGGTTGAATTATTTGAAGAATTTGTAACTGTTGAAGTTTCCACAATAATTTTTTTAAAAATGATTGAATGGCTTTGTTGTATGCCTCCGTGTTTTCACAATACAAAAAGGAAATCTAAATAATAGCAGATAGAAAATAGCTCAATTCCGTCCACTACAAACAACAAAAACTTGCAGCAAAATTAGGTTACTTTCTTCTTCCAAACACAATGGCCACATATGCGTTGAAAAATAATTTACGGTCGGGGCTGTTCACCATAATGGGCATATTTTGGGTATAATATTCAACATTTACACCAAGTTCTAATGCAGAAAGCAATTCGTTATAACGACCATAATCAAATCTTAATGCGCCACGAACTTGTGCCCCGGGTACATATTTTATTTCATTTAACCCTTTTGTAAAACCAGATGAACCTTGTATTAAGGTATAATCTAAAAAGGCGGTAGGATTATCAGAATACTTAATATCATTTACCTGATTGGCATTATTAGGGTCTTGCACTTGTAAATAGTAAGGCTTTAACATCCCCAAACTAAATCCACCTCCGTAAATGGCCGAAACAGCTACCCCATTTTTATTCCCTTTACCACCAATTAAACGTTGTTGACCTAAGCCAATTTTAAAATTGTAAAAATTATTTTCTTTTCCATAAATGTATGGGTTGCCTAAAAAAACAAATCCGCCGCCAACTAAGGGTACTGAAGTTTTTTCTTCATGCTTATCCTTATGTTCTCCCAATTCCATCCACCAAATATTGGTTTTAGTAATGGTTTTATATTTACCATGTTCATAAAAAATACCATAACCATCCGTATTTAATTTAACTCCAAAAGCGCCTTGCTTCTGATAAATTAATGCGCCTTCCTCTTCTTGTTTTATCAGGTTATTTATTCTCTCTCTACGTTCGGCTGCTTTTTGTTGCCGACTGGTAGGTGCATTTGTTGTTTGTGCAAATAAAGAAAACGGTACCAAGGCTAAGGTTAATACAATAAATTGCTTCACAAGAATAATTTTAATGCTAATTTAGATAAAAATTTAACCTTATGACTTCAATTGTGCTGTATAAAGGAAATTTAAGAACAGAATTAACACATTTGCAAAGTGGCACTGTTATTGAAAATGATGCTCCTACCGATAATCATGGAAAAGGCGAACGTTTTTCTCCCACGGATTTGGTCGCAACAGCGTTGGGTAGTTGTATGATTACTACCATGGGCATAAAAGCGAATACCATGGATATTGATTTAACAGGAACGAAAGCTGAAATAACAAAAATTATGAAAAGTGACCCCAGAAGAATAGGCAAAATAATTGTTCATTTAACCTTTCCTTCCACCCTACAACATTTAGATGATAAGCAAAAACAAATTTTAGAAAACACAGCACGTACCTGCCCTGTTGCTAAAAGTTTGCATCCGGATTTAGAAACTGATTTACAAATTACCTGGTTGTAAACATTAAATATTTTGTTTTAATATTTGATGCCCAATTGCACACGATAAACATTTTTTTTCGTTACAATAACAACGGGTTAATTGAATAAGTGCTTGCGAGTCGAGGGCATTTTGATTGGCAACTTGATATTTTTCCCATTGTTGCGTAATTACATTTTTTTCTGCCGGCAAAAGGCTTAACCAATGTAACGCTTTGTTTTTAAACCGTTGATTGTTGTGATAATGTCCATAAGCAAATAACATAGGGCAAACAGTATTAATCATTAAAGTTTGTAACATTTGCTTACCTAATTTTTTGGGAAGCCTTTCCGATGGTTCATCGGTTAAACTATAATGATAGTGCCAGTAATCATTAGCCGTAACCTGAAATAATTGCATTACTTGTTGAATAGTTTCTGCTTCTTTTATTGCATCGAATAAATGAAAAGATTGATGAATGAGCATAGCTAATTGAGCTAACCGAAGTGTAGGAAAGTTGGCAGGTCGCATTCTTAAAAAAACAGGTAAAATAGCAGCCGGTTTTAAAGCATATTTTTTTTGTAAAAAGAAATATTCTTTTTGCAACATTTGAACATATTTATCATCAAAAGTTTGATGATGAAAAAAATTAGCCTGGCCTAACAGCATGGCCTCAAGTTGATGTATATTGTTTTTGTGTTTAGCTAAAATTTGTATGGGTGTGTTTTCAGCCATTTGTTGAAATAATTGCGCATTTTGTGTAAGGCCGAAATTATATGCCAAAACATGCCAAAAAACGGCTTCCCAATGCCCTTGCGTTGCCTGTAATTTTTGAATGATTTTGTTGGTGCGATTCAATAAAATTTCTATCGCCAAACGTTCTTTCCAGTTAACCCAATTAACATGCCCAATTGTGGGTAAGAAAGAAGCACAAGGAATTTTCTGCATATTTTGAAGCAATAACGCATACCGCTCAAGCAATACTTTAGGTATTCTATTGCTTAAGCTAAGTGTGGGCAATAGCTTACCGTTGATGTCGTATACGGGCTGATTGTTGTTCCATACTACGTGCAGAATTACATTTTTAAAATGAGGATCACTTTGGTGCTCATGCTCCTGCCAATCAGAAGCATTTTTATGTACTTCAATATTGCCTACCAACGTTAAACCGTCAATTTGTATAACAGCTTCTGCAAAATCAGGACCTTGATGGGTATTATACGTACCGGGCTTTACTATTTTTAGTAATTCGCCTGTGTCAGTTTTTAATAAAGACTTATTATAGTATTGAAATTGCCATATAAAATGCAACAATCGTTCATTCAGATATTGAAGTTCAAGCATAGGTTATACCGATAAAACTTCAATATATACAAATTATTTTACTTACACAACAATTGATATATTTTATTGATAGGCAAACCCATAACATTATAATAATCACCTTCAATAGCTTTTACGCCAATAAATCCAATCCATTCTTGAATGGCATAACTCCCTGCTTTATCATATGGTTCGCATTTATCAACATAGTAACTTGCCTCGTCAGAGCTTATGGTATTAAAATACACTTTAGTAATTTCAGCAAAAGTCTGCTCGGTGCCATCTTTATACAATAAAACAACACCGGTTATAACTTCATGCATCTTGCCTGAAAGACTTAGAATCATTTGCATGGCTTCGGATCTGTTAGCAGGTTTACCTAACACTTTATCTTCAATTACTACAATAGTATCTGCAGCCAAAATTGTTTTATTCATCAATTCGCCGTGAAATTCTGCAGTAATTTTTTCTTTAATAGCCAATGCTTTATTACGTGCAATATGTATAGCAACTTCGGGTTTAGTTAATGTACTTGGAAAGCTTTCATCAATGGGTTTGGTTACCACAACAAAAGGTATACCTACTTTCTCTAATAACTCTTTTCTGCGAGGTGAGTGAGAAGCTAAAATTATTTCATCTGCTTGCATAAATCAGTTTTATTTTTTGTAATAGATTATTAGTTTATATGGGCTTCCAAAAAAATATCATTGAAACAATTCCCGTAAACATAATAATTTTTACCAATGTACTAAGTGCATGAAAATCGTTACTTGTTCGGGCTACTAAAAGTTTCCGAAATACTTGTAATAAAGGCAAAGTAATAAAGAAAAATCCGTACAGAGCGGTAATCCACCATCCAATAAAAAGCACATAAACTTGCAGCAGTAATAAAACTGCGGCAAGTACTACAATCCACACAAGCGTAAAAATTTTCGTACTATTTAATCCCCAAACAATGGGCATGGTTTTACAACCGTAGCGCCTATCGCCTTCCACATCTTCCATATCCTTAATTACTTCACGAATAAGGGAAATTATAAATGCAAAACCTGCATACAAAAAACTAAAGCGAAATAATTTATGCACATTTAAACCTGCATAGTTTTGATAAGTAAGAAAATAATACTGCTCAGCCCACCATAAAATTAATATTGTCCAGGCGGTTATTAATGAAACGAGTATATTACCTATTAAAAACTTTTTTTTAAGCGATGCAGAATAAATAAACAACAAAAAAACACAAACGGCATTGAACAGTCCAATAAACATGGTTTTTGTTGTAAAGTCAATATAAAAGCCAATAGCTACTCCTAAAAAACTAAATATTAAATGCCAAAGTATAACCCAGCGTCTGCTAATTGTTTTATCAACTACCAATTTATTGGGCTTATTGATCAGGTCAATATTCAAATCAAAATAATCATTAATGGCATACCCTGCAGCACCTATAAAAATGATACTAATAGTTAATAAAAAGAAGGAAAAATTATTCAATACATTGTTTAAATGCGCTTCATGAAACAATGGTTTAACGATAAAATATTCAAACATAACCTGCGTTAAAAGAACAAAAAGCAAGTTCGGCCAACGAATTAAAGTGAGAAAAGACTTGATAATTTTCAATATCACTTATTTAGAAATGAAGCAATTTACGGTTTGCAGCAACAAAAATAAATGCTGCAATGACTTAAACCATGTTATTTGTTTATTTAAATAAGAACATCGTAAATTTTTTAATAGCACAATCAACAAAAGTTGCATCGTTTTCATTTTGTACGTGCACTTTTTTGAAATTAACAAATTGGCATAAATAAAAATTTGGTTTTAAATAAAAAAATTTATATTGTGCTTACGTTTACGTTCAATTGCTTGCCAAACAAATCCCTCACGGTTTACCGCTGAGGGATTTATTTTTTTGTTTTTCGGCAATTATTAGCTGCGAAAGCAATTTATACAACTGCAAATAATCTTGGTTCTGTTGTAAGATGGTTTCATGTGTTTGTAAAGTATTTGTATCATTTCTAAAAGCCGGGCCTGTTTGTTTATTAATTGGTGCATTATCATTAGTAACATTTGCAGCAGTATAATGTATAAGTGGAACTAATAAACTAAAAGGCAATTGATGTTCTTGGCAAAGGTTATAAGCAACTTGATATAAATAGTTGGTAAAATTAGAAGCCATAACTGCTGCTAAATGTAATTTCTTTTTTTGCTCATCCGCAAGTGTAATAACTTGGTCGGTGGTAATATCAGCAGCCAGCATTTCCAAAACAGATGCTACTTTATTATCGGAAGCAGTAATTACTATGGGAAAGGGTGGAATGCTTTTTACTGATACACTTAAACTCTGCACCGGCCAAATTACACCAAAATGCATGGTGAAGGGTTTCAATGCCATAGCATCAATACTGCCGGAAGTGTGTATTAAAAATTTGTTTTTAAAAATTGGATTGGATGCAACTTCAACAATGACATTATCAGGCGTAGCAAATAAATAAATATCGGCATTATTGTTTATCCATTCAATATTGGTGGTGTAAGTAGCGTTAACTTGTTTAGCTAATAAAGCGGCGTTGGTTTCAGTTTTACCTACAATTTGTAAAATAGTATGATTTTTTTCAAACAATCGCTTGGCAAATAGAGTGGCTATGTTACCGGCACCCAAAATTACAATTTTCATATATTTGAGTTAGTATGAGTAATAGAACAAAGAACAATATAAAAGTAATTTATTATATTTTTATCTTAAAAATTATTTCAATATTCAGTCCAAAAGCAGCTGCATTAAAGGCGTTCCAATTATTTACAACTCCCTATTCCGGAAAGCCTAAACGTGAGGCTCCTGCCGAATTTGCTTTTGCCACTACCCTGCATTTACTTTTTGAAGGAAAAATGTTGTATGGCTGGCAATGGACACCCCAACCGGAAGTAAATAATGGTAAAAAAGTACTTATTGCACACGGGTTTGACAGTTGCAGTTATCGATTCGCACATTACATACAACCCTTTTTACAACAAGGCTTTACCGTAATAGCTTTTGATGCACCGGCACATGGGTTAAGTGATGGCAAAACTACCAATGTTTTAGAATACAGAAATGCCATAGTAGCCATTATAAAAAAATTTGGGCCATTTGAGGTTTTTATGGGTCATTCATTAGGCGGTATGGCGTTAGCTTTAGCAGCCGAAAAGTTACATGAAAATGCAAAAATTATTTTAATAGCACCGGCCATAGAAACAACAACGGCCATTTATGCCTTTACAAAATTTTTAAAATTAAGTACCAATACTAAAATTGCATTTATCAATCATATTAAAAGTTTATCGCACCACAGCATTCAATACTTTTCATTAAGCAGGGCAATTAAACACATACATGCCCCTGTTTTATGGATTCATGATGAATTAGATAAAATTTGTCCATTTAAAGATGTAATTCCTATTATGGAAAAAAAATTGCCCAATGTTGAATTTTATTTCACAAAAGGGCTTGGGCACAGCAACGTTTATAAAAGCAAATCAGTAAAAAATACTATCATAGCCTTCAGTGTAAATGAACAACATTTTTTGTGATTTGGAGCTTTCAACTAATATTGCAGGGTATTTTTACCGGAAAATTGCAAAAAAATAGTTCAATTTAGGCATTAACCGGTATTGTTCACAATATATATTTAAAGAATGGCAAAGAATTTATTAATTGTAGAATCACCGGCAAAAGCAAAAACAATAGCTAAAATTTTAGGTAAAGATTTTGAGGTGAAAAGTTGCTACGGCCATATTAGAGACCTGGAAAAGGATGATATGGGCATTGATGTTAATAAAAACTTTGAACCCCATTATATTGTGCCCGATGAAAAACAAAAAGTTGTTAAAGAATTAAAACAATTAGCTGCCAAAGCTGCTGAGGTATGGTTAGCATCAGATGAGGACCGCGAAGGTGAAAGTATTAGTTGGCACTTAGCTGAAGTACTGGGTTTAGATCCTAACCAAACCAAAAGAATTGTTTTTCATGAAATAACGGCACCGGCAATAAAAAAAGCGGTTGAAAATCCCCGCCGCATTGATATGAACTTAGTAAATGCACAACAAGCCAGAAGGGTATTAGATCGCTTAGTGGGTTTTGAATTAAGTCCGGTTTTATGGCGCAAAATTGGCATGCAACGTAGTTTAAGTGCAGGCAGAGTTCAAAGTGTAGCTGTAAGATTAATTGTTGAACGTGAAAGAGAAATAAACCAATTTATACCCGAAAAAAGTTTTAAGGTTGAAGCCTTATTCGCAGCACCCGACGTAAATGGCAAATCCGTTACATTTAAAGCCGAAGCACCGGCTAAAATTAGTACACATGAAGCCGCAGAAAAATTTTTACAACAATGTATAGGAGCTACTTATAAGGTTCAACAGGTTGAAATTAAACCTGCTAAACGTACTCCTGCCGCACCATTTACTACCTCTACATTGCAACAGGAAGCTTCACGTAAATTAGGTTATGGCGTTAGTAAAACCATGTTGCTGGCACAAAAGCTATATGAAAGTGGTTATATCACCTACATGCGTACCGATAGCATTCAACTTTCTGACACAGCTTTAAACGACATAAAACAAGAGATTACCGAATATTATGGTAAGGAATACCACCAGCCGAGGAAGTTTAAAAACAAAAATGAAAGTGCTCAAGAGGCCCATGAAGCAATAAGGCCAACATACATGAGTCGGCATACCATTGACGAACCCGATACAAAAAAATTATACGAGTTAATTTGGAAAAGAACCATTGCCTCACAAATGAGTGATGCTGTTTTTGAAAAAACAGTTGCACAAATAGATATTTCTACCAACCACGAAACACTAACTGCCAGTGGTGAAGTTTTAAAATTTGAAGGATTTTTAAAAGTTTATTTGGAAGGAAAAGATGATGAAGAAGATGAAGACAGTGAAAAAAATCTTCCACCACTTTCAGAAGGACAAATATTAACCTTCCGGGAAATGACGGCAACAGAAAAATACAGTCGTCCACCTGCACGTTATACAGAAGCTTCATTAGTAAAAAAATTGGAAGAACTGGGCATTGGAAGACCTTCAACCTATGCACCAACTATTACCACAATTATAAAACGTAATTACGTTGAAAAAAAAGACAAAGAAGGTACTCAACGACAACTAACACAATTTAAATTAAATAGCCATAACCATATAGAAAAAAATATTTTGTCGGAAATTACCGGTGCAGACAAAGGCAAATTATTCCCTACCGATTTGGGAATTCTGGTAACCGATTTTTTGAAACAACATTTTCAAAAAATTATGGACTATGGTTTCACCGCAAAAATTGAAGAAAACTTTGATGAGATTGCAGAAGGTAAAATTCAGTGGAATAAAATGATTCGAAATTTTTATGAACCGTTTCATGAAAATATTGAACATACCCTTGAAAATGCAGAACGCGCAAAAGGAGAAAGAGAATTAGGTATTGACCCGGAAAGTGGCAAAAAAGTAGTGGCAAGAATGGGACGTTATGGTGCTATGGTACAAATTGGAAGTACCGACGATGAGGAAAAGCCGAGATTTGCTAAGCTTAATGCCAACCAAAGTATTGAAACCATTAGTTTAGAAGAAGCATTAAACTTATTCAAGCTGCCCAGAACTTTAGGTACCTATGAAAACGCAGAAGTTGCCGTGAATGTGGGACGCTTTGGTCCTTATATAAAATGGGGTGAACAATTTATTTCCCTACCTAAAGGCACTGACCTTTCTGAAATTGAGCTTGAAGAAGCCATCAAATTTATTCAACAAAAAAACGAAGCAGATGCCCCGATAGGCATGTATCAAAACATGCCCGTAACTAAAGGGAAAGGAAGATTTGGTCCGTTTATAAAATGGAACGACATTTTTATTAATGTACCCAAGAAATACAATTTCGACGCACTTTCGCAAAACGATATTCAAGAGTTAATTAATAGCAAATTAGAAAAAGAAGCCAATCGCTACATTCAACAATGGCCGGATGAAAAAATTGCCATTGAGAATGGAAGATGGGGACCATTCATTCGCTTTCAAAAGAAGATGCTAAAAGTGGGTAAAAAAGCAGATGGCACTAAGTATGATGCTGCTGAACTATCAAGTATTTCTTTAGAAGAAGTAAAAGCAATGATTGAAGAACAAGTACCGAATGCATTTGCCAAAAAAGTAAAAGCAGCAGCAAAAAAAGCTTCTACTTCAAAAGTAAAAAGCAAAAAATAGAAAAAGACATGGATAAATGAGGAGGCTTAAACTCCTCATTTTTTTACCTGCAATTAGGCAATATGTTTTCTTTTAAGTAATTGAAAAAACTAAGTTTGAACGTAACAATTACAAAATCATTGTGTAAGTGAATAAAAAACATTTCCACAACTGTAAATAACTTCTACTTTATAAAAAGAAAAAAAGCGCTTAGTTTGGTAGTGAAATTGAATAATTAACCCATCAACTAACTCTACTTATTTGGCTATGCAACAAACAAAAGAAATAAATGCATTGTTTTCGTTAATTGATGATCCCGATGATGAGGTTTACCAAACCATCGCTGAAAAAATTGTTTCTTTTGGAAAGGGAATTATTCCTAATCTGGAAAACTTATGGGAAAACACACCCAATGCGGAAGTACAAGAAAAAATTGAAATGCTCATTCATCGCTTGCATTACAATGACTTAACCAACGATTTTATTGAATGGAATAAAAACCCTTATCACGACTTATTGTTAGGTGCCTTATTAGTAGCTAAATTTCAATACCCCGATTTACATACTACACCTGTTTTACAGGACATTGAAAAAATAAGAAGAAATGTATGGCTTGAGCTAAACAGTTATTTAACACCATTGGAACAAGCCAACGTATTATCAAGCATTATTTATAATTATTATAATTTAAAAGGCATTGAAATAAGTTATAATCACCCCGATGACTTTTTTTTACACAAGGTAATCGAATCAAAAAAAGGCAATACCATTACAAACAGCATCATTTATCAAGTATTGTGTACACAATTAGAAATTAATGCTAAAATCATTAATATTCCTCGGCAAATGGTTATTGCTTTCTTTCATTCAGATTATGATGCGAATTCATATAAAGGCCATCCGCAAGAAAAAATTCATTTTTATGTAGATAGTTTAACCGGTCAAGCTTATTCGCATGCCGATATTGAAAATTATTTTAAAAAAATTTCTGTACCCCCTGTTGCATCTTATTTCAAACCAATGAGTAATCAGCAAATTATACAAGTATTGCTTCAGGAAGTAGCTAAATGTTTTACATTACCATCAAACCAATACAAACAAGCTGAGTTATTGGCTTTATGCAATTTATTGGATAGTTAGGCTATACCATTTCATTTAAACCAATTATTCATGTAAGTTGTCATTAAAAACTGATTAGCGACTTCATTTCAAATTATTCATTACAATTTCAATGCTTAGCTTTCATTCCTTAATTTTACTTAAGCTACATTAGTAGTAATGGAATGAACGAAAATTACTATACATATTATGAAAGTCCAATAGGTTTAATTAAAATTGGAGGAACTGAACAATATATTACAGAAATTAGTTTTATTGATAACAGTCAACAAATTGAACATGGAATACCCGGTGTTAGTGATTTATTACACCAATGCACAGAAGAGTTAATTGAATATTTTCAGGGAAGACGAAAAACTTTTGACTTACCTATTCATCAGGAAGGAACTCCTTTTCAGGAAAAGGTTTGGAATGAATTATTAAGCATCCCCTATGGAAAAACAATCAGCTATCTTGACTTGGCCAAAAAAATGGGTGATCCGAAATGCATTCGTGCTGCTGCAACTACAAATGGTAAAAATAAAATTGCCATTATTGTTCCTTGCCATCGTGTTATTGGCAGTGACAAGAGTTTAACCGGTTACTCGGGTGGCTTATGGCGCAAAAAATGGTTATTGCAATATGAATTTAAAATAACACATGGCATTCAAACACTGTTTTAATTAAAAGCGTACTACTTTAGGGCACTTCAGTTTTTTGGTATTATCATTGCCACCATAAATTCCCGTTTTAACCAAAGACAGTTCAAATGCACCTTGAGAGCCATTGTAACCAGCTAATGATGAAGTAGTGGCATCATAGTTAAAAGTTAATTTTATATTATTTACCTGGTATCCTATCATGGGAATTGCAGCATCACCTAACCGATAATAAAAGCCCAAAATAAGTTGGCTATTCCCATCACCACTTAAATTACGATTGGCATTCATACCTATAACTGTTTCTGTGGCATTACCCATTTTACTGTAATACATATTAGGATTAAGTATCCACAAGTTTTGAATTTTAATATTAGAATTCAAAAAAAAGTTATAGCGGGGTTCAACTGTATTGTTGCTTACAGAAGGCGCAAAAAAACTTTCTTTTGGCCGATTAAAGTGCTGTATGCTTGCACCTGCATTAATATAAATGTGATCGGTAGCAAAGTATGCATAATTAATACCTGCACTCAAATCCATATAATAAACTGAAGTATAATAAAAAGGCTCATTTGATGGGATATTGATATCAAAAAATTGTCCGTTCCACTGATCATTAAAAGTTAGTTTACTTGCATCTACCCTTTTATTTACACCCCCAACACCAAAACCTACACTTAATAAACCATCATAACCTAACACCTGGTGATAAGCGATTGATGCATAACCTTTTGTTGCAGTTAAGGAACCATCACCTGCGGCATCGGTAAACAACATACCGCCTACCCCTACCCATCCATTCTCAAATCGATTATTGAATAATTGAGCATCGCCCCACATACTCATGGTTTTGTAGGGGCTTCCAATATTGGCCCATTGATTTCTGTAATTAATACCTAACCGATAGTCTGACTCAGGATTAAAGCCAGTATTAGCAGGGTTCACTAATAAAGGAGCATTAAAATATTGGGAAAAATGAAGGTCTTGCGCCATTAAATACCCGCCAGATGTTATCAAGACAAACATCTGCAACATGACTATTTTTTTTATATAAGCACAATGCTTCATCATATTATCTTAAAAGCGTAATGTCGCCAGTTTTTGTAAATTTTTTCCCATCAGAAGTTTCAATTAACAAAACATAATGATATACATCTTGCGGTTGTAATACACCATTATAAGTTCCATCCCATCCACCTGATTTAGTAAAACCTTGATATACCAACTTACCCCAACGATTGTAAATATTCCATTTCATTTTAGTAATACCGTACCCTTGTACATAGATTATATCATTAATTCCATCACCATTGGGTGAAAATGCTTTAGGCACATCGAACAATGGTGATATTAATGCATTTACAGGCAAACATTTTTCATCAATACAACCTGATTCATTCGTTGTTTGTAAACAGGCAGTATATGTTTTAGTGGAATCGTAAATATGACTAACGGGGGTGGATATGCTATAAGTAATAGTTGAGTCCCCATCGCCAAACAACCATTTATAAGAACTGGCCGGTTGTGACAAGTTGGTAAACTGAATAGGAGTATTGGTTATGGGAGGTTGTGGTGCTACACTAAAATTAGCAATAGATTTAATTTTCATTTGTATGACTTGCGAAATAGAATCATATTGGTTACAAGTATTGGGATCATAAGCAACCAATTTTACAGTATAACTACCGGTGTCATTATATTGGTGCGTAGGATTAATATCAGTTGAAGTTGTTCCATCACCGAAATTCCATTTAAACTGTGTTCCACCGTTGCTGGTATTATTAAATATGGCTGTATATGGAACACAACCTATAGGCGGTGTTTCAAAAGCCGCTTTTACATTTGCTGCAATGCGAATTTGTAATACAACGCTATCATTATAATTACAATAGCTTGTATCTTGTAAAACCAAACTAACATTGTAAATTCCTTCAGCCGGATAAGTATGTGTTTGCACCTGATTACCTGTAATAACCGAAGTTCCATCACCAAAATTTAGTTTAAATGATTGACCATTGAATGGTTTATTAGCAGGTGCAGTAGAAGTATTATTAAATTGAAATGTCAGTGACTGACAACCACCCACTTTTTCAGCATTTAAACCCAACGCCGCAGCATCATTTCTAACCCTAATGGTAACATATGATGTATCGGTAACATTACAACTATTGGGATCACTTGAAACCAGCATTACTTTGTAAAATCCAACATTTTGAAAAGTATGTGCAGTTTTAGGTTGTGTGGTTGTAACTAATGGAGAACCATCATTAAAATCCCAAATGTAGGTTTTGCCCTGTGCAACAGTGTCGGCAAAATCAACCAATAATGGTACGCACCCTGTTGTATCGCGTGGAATACCATTGGCCGCCGCCTGAATGCCCGATGATATACCTGCTAAATTAAAGGCAATTTTCAAGGCCATCATGTTACAATCGGGGCCATTGTTAGTAGGACTAAAGACATAAGGAGGGCTGCCGGTTAGTGGTGGATTTGCCGGTGTAGGACCTTCTTTGCAGGAACAAATGGTTTGATAAATAATGCCATTTTTATCGAATCGGCTGGTACCGCCATCTACATGATCGCCTAATGCACCATTCTGACCAAAGTAGCTGCCAAATAATTGACTTTGTGCATTCTTTTCCAATACGAAGAAATAAAAATCAGCACCATCAGTAGTGTTTTGTAAATAGTTAGGTGTTGACATATTTCGAACACCGCTATTTAAATAACCATCACCAATATCAATACCGCCACCCCAACCGGAAACGTAAACATTTTCACAACGATCGACCAAAAAAGCGGTTGGCGAAATATTAGGCTGGGCACTACCGGGTGCGCCAAATGTTGCTGAATAAATAAAATCAGACAAATCGGGCTTTAACTTGCATATAAACTGCTTACCATCGGTTTGTCCTTGTGTTTGGTTAAAAGGCGAATTAACTACCTGCCATGTTCCATTGGTAGTACCCATAATATAGGGAAAACCTAATTTGTCAAATTGTACACCAAATAGCATATCAGCGCCACTGGTTCCAAAATAACTGCTGCTGATTAATTGTGAGCCATCGTTAGAAATAATTGAAACAAAACCATCACAAATTCCGCCTTGATAGGTTGGAAATTTCACATTACCTCCGGTGCCGGGAAAATTTGTGCTGGCTGTTCCCCCTGCAACATATATGTTATTGGTAAGTGGATTAATAGATAACACAAAGGCGGCATCGTTATCATTCCCACCTAAATAAGAACTAAACAATACATTACTTAAATCGGATGTAGCTTTAATAACTACAGCATCTTGAAAAAAGCCTGTACTATTTGCACCGCCATTGTTTTTTTGGAATGCATTGGCTGTTACAGGAAAATTGGTAGATTGAGTACATCCTGCTAAATAAATATTTCCTGCACCATCAATAATTACTTCACTACGGGCATCATCACCATAGTTCAATCGGGTAGATTGATAACCCGGTGCACCGGTGTATTTCCCTCGTATATTCACACCATCATCTCCGGTTCCACCAATTACCAATGAACCCACAATGCCGGTACCGTTAGCATTCAATTTGGTAATAAAAATATCGAAACCACCACCCGGCCCTACTTTGTTGGTTACCGGGAAATTAGAAGAACTGGTTCTGCCGGCAATAATTAAATTACCTGCATTATCGGTAATTAAGCTGTGAGGTTGCTCATTTCCATTTCCACCCAAGTAGGTTGCATAAACCCTATTTCTACCCGTAGCATCAAATTTCATTAAAGCAACATCATATGCTGTTAATTCTCCTTCACGTACACCACCCTGAAAAGTAGTTTGAAAAGCGCCATTACTTACAGGAAATGATTGATTATTTCCGGCAAAAACAATTCCACCGGCATAAAAATTACCGGAATTATCGAAAGTAGCAGTGTAGCCCCAATTTTCTGCAGTACTACCTGAAAAGCTTGAAAATACAAACTGAGGGTCAATGACTAATGTGGAAGAAGGATCTGTTTTTTCAGCAGTAAACCGTACAATGTTTCCTTTGATTATGTAATTGCATGGAATGATTGTTTTACCGGAAAGATTTACAGCATAACTGTAAGGTTTTGCTTCTTTTAAATTTTGTACAGAGGTTTGAATAATTAATTCGCCATTTTTTTGTTTTAATGCATCAACACCATCATAATACAAAGCAATGTTATTGACATTGCCACCGGGATTTACGATAATATCATACTTCAATGCACCATTTGTAGTATAATAACGAACATCAATATTGGGATAAATATTTTTACAAGTTACTGCTTGGTAAACTCTGCAGTTTTGTCCCCATTTTTTGGGGTCATTACCTATTAAATAATTGTTAGCTGTTGCTAAAGGCTTGTCGGGAATGATTTGCGGATTGGGATTAGCGTTTAAAAATTTAACCTGATAAATATGTCCATGCAATACCTTGCTGGCGGTATTAACATCTGCCAAGGGCGGTGCCACAACAGTGGAAGTTTGGCCATTGGCATTAATTTGTTGAACATATTTTACTTGTGGTTTAGAAAATTGTTGATGAGGAGATAAAGCGGCATAATCCGTGGGGCTATACAATAGCATTCTAAAGCCTCCATCTTTTTGAATAGCAAAGGATCCAATAGATAAATTACCTCTAAAAGCAATATCGCTATTCCATTGTCCTTTATTTTCTACAAACTGCAGGTTTGACTGCGAATGAACCGTTGGCAGTAAAAAAAATATGAAAACAAGAAGCAATAAAAAGCGAAATCTCATCATACAAAAAAATATTTTTTACCGCCCGAAAAATTAAGCAAGCACTTACTTAGTAAAATACAAAATATTTGCTGTTTTGTTAGATAAACAGAGAGATTTAGCAAAAGATTTTATGAAATTTTGCCCCAGCCTGTTTTTGATTTTGATTGTTGCAAAAACCATTTCAAATTTTGGTTTTCCGGCAATACCAATTCAATATCACTTTCAACTAAAGTTTCTGCAGCTTTGCGCGCCACTTCTAACATCTGCTTATCATTAACAATGCTGGCCAATTTAAAATTCAAAGCCCCACTTTGTCTGGTTCCTTCAATTTCTCCGGGCCCTCTTAATTCCAAATCTTTTTCTGCAATCACAAAACCATTATTGGTTTCACACATTATTTTGATACGCTCTTTGGCCTCGGCGCTTCTTTTACTACCTGTTAAAAGGATGCAAAAACTTTGCTCACTTCCTCGCCCAACCCTTCCTCTTAACTGGTGCAGCTGTGATAAACCAAATTTCTCTGAGCTTTCTATAACCATAATAGTTGCATTCGGTACATTAACTCCAACTTCAATAACTGTAGTACTAACCATAATTTGGGTATCATGGTTAACAAAACGTTGCATGTTTAGCTCTTTTTGTTCAGGGGGTTGTTTGCCGTGTACCATGCTTATTTGATATTTAGGTTCAGGGAAAAAACTTTTTACTTGCTCATATCCTTGCATTAAATCTTCATAACTTAATTTTTCACTTTCCTCAATCAACGGATAAATAAAATAAGCTTGGCGCCCTTTATCAATTTCCTTCTTTACAAAATCCATTACACCGGCTCTTTGCATTTCATTTCTATGAACGGTAATAACGGGTTGACGTCCCGGTGGTAACTCATCCATAATGCTATAATCTAAATCGCCATAGGCAGTCATAGCCAAAGTGCGTGGAATGGGTGTAGCCGTCATAACCAAAATATGCGGTGGCACTGTTGCTTTTTTCCAAAGCCGAGCTCTTTGTTCAACACCGAAACGATGCTGCTCATCTATAATAGCCAAACCTAAATTTTTAAATTGTACTGCATCCTCAATAATGGCATGGGTTCCAACAATAAAATGAATGGTATCTTCTTGTAATCCTTTTAAAATTCTTTTACGTTCTGCAGTTTTGGTGCTACCGGTAAGCAAAGCAATTTCAACCGGCATATTTTTTAATAATGTGCTAAGGCTTTCAAAATGTTGTTGTGCCAATATTTCGGTGGGTGCCATTATGCAACTTTGAAAACCGTTATCGGCTGCCAATAACATGGCCAACAGAGCCACAATTGTTTTTCCGCTTCCAACATCACCCTGCAAAAGCCTGTTCATTTGATGCCCTTGAGCAGTATCTTTTCTAATTTCTTTAATCACCCTTTTCTGTGCATTGGTTAATTGAAAGGGTAAATATTCGTTGTAGAAAGTATTAAAATATTCCCCAACTTTTGAAAACACAACACCTCGGCTTGACTTGTGTCTTCTTAATTTAATTAAGTTCAACCGAACCTGGGCTATAAATAACTCTTCAAATTTTAAACGACGCAGGGCTGTTTCATATTGAGCCAACGTTTCAGGAAAATGAATGGCACGATATGCTTCATACCGTGGTAACAACTTTAATTGTTGTAACAGAGAAAGTGGAATATTTTCAACAATATCTTCTGACTTAATAATTGATAGCAACTGTTGGGTTAATAGTCCCAATTGTCTGCCACTTAAACCACGGGCTTTTAGTTTTTCTGTAGTAGGGTAAACAGGCTCTAAATAATTTTTAGGAGATACATTTAATTGATTGACAACTTCTATTTCCGGGTGTACAATTTGAGGTTTCCCATTAAAAAAATTTAATCGTCCAAATACTAAATATGAATTGCCTACATGAATGTTTTTTTGTATCCAACTAATACCTTGAAACCAAGTTAATTCAATGGTGGCGCCGGAATTATCTGCAAGTTCAGCAACCATTCGTTTGGCTCTTTTATCACCTAATACATCAACGTCAATAATCTTACCGGTTACCTGAACATATTCCATTTGATAATTTAAAGAGGAAATGGGTGTAATAACGGTTTTATCAATATGGCGATAAGGAAAATGATTGAGCAAATCTTCATATACAAAAATGCCTAATTCTTTTTTCAGCAAATCGGCCTTAATTGGGCCAACGCCTTTTAAATATTCAATAGGTGTTTGTAGTATGTTTGTTGTTTGCACGTTTTTTTATCCAATTAATTCAACACAAAAAACAAATTTACTGCGTAACAATGGGCATACAAAACTGTACGCATAGTTATTGAGAAATTACACTATTTTTAATGCAAAATGCACAAAACCTTTTTTATGGATAGAAGAAATTTTATTAAAAACGGTTCATTGGCCGGTCTTTCTTTAACACCCATTGCCAAACAATCACTTACATTTTCGGATAAGAATAAGGTAAATGATTCTTTCCCAATTGAAGAAACTTCCATTGATGCATTACAAAAAGCCATGCAGGATGGAAAATTAACCTCAGTACAATTGGTTAAGATATACTTACAAAGAATTAAAGATATTGATAAAAATGGTCCCTCAATAAATGCGGTAATTGAATTAAATCCCGATGCAATAAGCATTGCCGAAAATTTAGATAAAGAGCGCAAAGCCGGAAAAGTAAGAGGCCCCATGCATGGCATACCCATTCTGATAAAGGATAACATTAATACCGGTGATAAAATGATGACCACAGCAGGTTCATTGGCTTTAGTAGGTAATTACGCGGCCAATGATGCCCATATAGTTGCACAATTACGCAAGGCGGGGGCCGTTATTTTGGGAAAAACGAATTTAAGTGAATGGGCTAATTGGCGGTCAACACGTTCTACCAGCGGTTGGAGTAGCCGGGGCGGACAAACCAAAAATCCTAATATGCTAGATAGAGGCCCTTGTGGTTCAAGTTCAGGGTCAGGCGCAGCTGTTTCCGCTAATCTTTGTGCTGTGGCTGTAGGCACCGAAACAGATGGCTCTGTAATTGCCCCTTCTTCATTTAATGGTATTGTTGGTATTAAACCAACAGTAGGTTTACTTAGTAGAAGTGGTATCATACCTATTTCTGCTACACAAGATACAGCCGGCCCCATGGCCAGAACTGTAAAAGATGCTGCCATTTTATTGGGTGCAATGACGGGTATTGACGAGGCTGATCCGGTTACTTTAAATAGTAAAGGAAAAGTACCTAACAGTTATACCCAATTTTTAGATGTCAATGCTCTAAAAGGAAAACGTATTGGCATAGAACAATCTTTCTTACATGGACATGAGGCAGTTGTTGCCTTGTACAAAAATGCCATTGAAATTTTAAAACAACAAGGTGCTACTATTGTAGAAGTGAATCTGCTAAAAGAAACCAATCCTCTAGGTAGGGCGGAAAATATTGTTTTACAATATGAATTTAAAGATGGCATTAATAAATACCTGGCAACTGCCAAAGGAAAAGTCCATTCTTTAAAAGAATTAATAGCTTTTAATAATGCCAATGCCAGTACCGTTATGCCTTACTTTAAACAGGAGCTTCTAGAACAAAGTGAAGCAAGAGGCAGCTTGCAAGAATCCACCTATAAAGAAGCGCTGGCCAAATCAACCTCAGCTCGGGCAATTATCGATAACTTAATGCATGAACATAACTTAGATGCAATTGCCGGTACCAGCATCGGGCCAGCTTGTTGCATTGATTTAATTAATGGAGATTACGATACCGGATTTTATTTTTGTCCCCCGGCAGCAATGGCAGGATATCCACATATTACTGTACCAATGGGCACCTATTTACATTTGCCGGTAGGTCTTTCTTTTATGGGTAGCGCCTACTCTGAACCTCAATTATTAGCTATAGCTTATGCATTTGAACAAGCTTCTAAAAAAAGAGTCGTTCCAAAGTATATACCATCATTTTTACCTACAAAGAACATTATTTAAATAAAAAATTATTTATAAATAAACTATTGCATGTATTTTACCCCGCCTTAGCGGGGTATTTTATAACATAGCCTTTGATGAAATGTGAATTATACCCGGATTTTTATTAACTTTCAATAGCCAATATTTTCAATACGCATTTTCATGTTTCATACATTATTACAATACATACCCACACATTTGCAAAATTTTATTTTAGTAGTGGTGCTTGCATTGTTAATTGGGTTAGAACAAAGAAGACATCACATAAACGAACCATTTGAAAATTTATTCGGTACCGATAGAACCTTTACCTTACTAGGCATTGCAGGTTATATTTTTTACATTATCAACCCTCAGCAACTATATGTGTTTATTATAGGCGCCTGCTGTATTACATTCTTGCTATCCATATATTATTTTCATAAAATTTCCTCAGAGAAAAAATATGGACTTACAACTATATTAATTGCTTTGGTAACTTATGCGTTGGCACCACTTATTTATACACAACCATTGTGGCTTCCATTTAGCATTGTAATTCTAATTTTAGTAATAACAGAAGCAAAACAAAGTCTATTCGCCATTTCAAAATTATTAGATGAAGATGAATTTATTATATTAGCAAAATTTATGCTTTTAGTGGGTGTAATTCTTCCGCTGTTACCCAACAAAGCTATTTCAACAGAAATTCCTATTTCACCTTATCAAATTTGGTTGGCGGTTGTAGTAATTTCTACCATTTCATATGCAAGCTATTTAATAAAAAAATTCCTGTTCCCAAATGCTGGCATTATAGTAACAGCCATTTTAGGGGGCCTATATAGCAGTACCGCAACTACTGTTATTTTAGCAGAAAAAAATAAAGAAAACCCTTCTGATATGCTTGTATTACCGGGTATGTTAATAGCTACTTTAATGATGTATGTACGACTTATAATAATAGCATACATATTTAACGCAGCAATTGCCCAGGCACTTCTACCCTTCTTTATTTTTTTTGTTATTGTATGTGGACTAATTATATTTTTTTTAATACTTTCTACTAAAAAGCAAGCTATACCAAAAGGCACTACAATAATTAAAAGTCACAATAATCCTTTGGAATTCAAAACTGCACTAATTTTTGCAGGTTTATTTGTATTGTTTACTATTATAACACAATACGTCTTTAAAACATTCGGAAATACGGGTTTGAATATTTTGGCATTGGTGGTTGGTGTTACTGATATTGATCCCTTTATTTTAAACTTATTTCAAAGCAAAATGGCATTAGTAACTGGTGTAATAGTTCTATCTGTATTAAATGCGATTATTAGTAATAATATTTTAAAAATGGCATATGCAATTACATTAAGCAGCAAAGCAATAAGACTTAAAATTGCCATTAGTTTCGGCATTTTAATTATTAGCGGCATAGTTGTATCGTTGTGGCTTTTTTTATCACAACACCAATAAATTTTTATACATAATCCATACAAAAAAGTAGTTTTTGTGGTACGGTAATTGTTTACATCTACTATCTTCGCCCACATGAATAAAGAAACAGTATTAAGCGGAATTAGGCCTACCGGTTATTTGCACTTGGGTAATTATTTTGGTGCTATGCGTAATTACGTTAAGATGCAGGAAGATTATAATTGCTATTTTTTTGTTGCGAATTGGCATAGCCTTACTACACACCCCGATACCAAAGCATTGCAAGAAAGTGTTTACAGAGTAATAGCCGAGAATGTAGCTTCAGGACTTGACCCTGAAAAGGTTGCTTTGTATGTACAAAGTGATGTGCCTGAAATTGCAGAATTATATTTGTACTTAAACATGTTAGCTTATAAAGGTGAATTGGAAAAAACAACCACCTTTAAAGAAAAAGCGAAAACTCAACCAGATAATATAAATGCCGGCCTATTAACCTATCCGGTTTTAATGGCTGCCGATATATTAATTCATCGTGCAGTAAAAGTGCCGGTGGGGAAAGATCAGGAACAACATCTTGAAATGGCACGCAATTTTGCGGAAAGATTTAATTTTAGATACGGCCACATTTTCCCGGAACCACATGCCTTTAATTTCGGTGAAAACCTTATAAAAATTATGAGTCTTGATGGAAATGGCAAAATGAGTAAAAGTGAAAATCAAATGGCTACTCTGTATTTAGCCGATGATGACGATGCTATTCGAAAAAAAATTATGAAAGCCAAAACCGACAGTGGTCCAACAACCCCTAACTCAATAAAACCCGATTATATTGAAAATTTATTTACGTTAATGAAAATTGCAAGTACTGAAGAAGTTTATTATAGATTTGATGAACAGTACAACCAATGTACCATTCGATATGGCGATTTTAAGAAACAGTTAGCTGAAGATATGGTAGCTTTTATAAAGCCCATAAGAGAAAAAGCAGCGGATATACAAAATAATAAAGAACTGATACACAAAATAATTAAACAGGGTGCTGATAAAGCCAGAGCAAGTGCAAGTGCTACTTTACAAGAAGTTAGAAAAGCAATAAGAATGATTTATTAAACCTATATTGCTCTACTTTATCATTATTGTTTAAATTCACTCAGGTAAGGAATTTTTTAAATTAAAATATTTTAATATAAATGGCCAAGATAAAGAAACCAAAACATATTGCTATTGCAGGTAATATTGGCGCAGGAAAAACCACCCTTACTGAAATGTTGAGTAAACATTACAAATGGATTCCGCAATTTGAAGACGTAGAACATAATCCATACTTAATGGATTTTTATGAAGATATGCCACGATGGAGCTTTAATCTTCAAATTTATTTTTTGAATAAACGGTTGAATCAACTGTTGGAAATTCAAAGGGGAACACAAACAGTTATACAAGACAGAACCATTTATGAAGATGCTACCATTTTTGCGCCCAACCTGCATGATATGGGTTTAATGCCTAAGCGTGATTTTGAGAACTATTATACTTTTTTTCAAACCTTAAAAAGTATGATTCAACCCCCGGACTTACTTATTTATTTAAAAGCATCTGTTCCAACATTGGTAGCTCAAATTCAAAAACGTGGGCGGGAATATGAAGATAATATTCGTCTTGATTACTTAAAAAAATTAAATGATTATTACCAAATGTTTGCCGATAACTATAAAGAAGGCCCCATTTTGGTAGTTGATTGCGATAAAAACAAATTTGCTTACAACAGTGAACACTTTGGCGAAATTATTAGCAAAATTGACGCTACTTTATTTGGGTTATTTTAATTCCTATTTACAACACAATACCTAAAACAAAATCCCGCGGAATAGCGGGATTTTTTCATTTGTCAGAGCAATCGAAGAGGCATAATGTTAATTTTCTCATGCAGTGGTTTTAGGTGCGGCCATTAAAATATCAGCGGAAACACCTTGTTTGTACTTCTCAAAATTTTTATTAAACAAGTTTGCTAACTCTAACGCGGCTTTATCATAAGCAGTTCTATCACTCCATGTGTAACGCGGATGTAAAATGTTAACCGGTACACCCGGACAATTTTTAGGAATTAGCATACCGAATATACTATGTTTCTCAAATTCAACTTCAGCTAATTTACCATTTAATGCAGCACAAACCATGGCTCGTGTATAAGCTAGGCTAATACGTTTACCAATTCCATACGGACCACCGGTCCACCCTGTATTAACCATCCACACCTGTACTTGGTGTTTTTTTATTTTCTCGCCTAACAAAGCAGCATATTTCCCCGGATGTAAAGGCATGAAAGGTGCACCAAAACAAGTACTAAAAGTAGCTTTTGGTTCGGTAACTCCGGCTTCCGTACCTGCCACTTTCGCAGTATAACCACTTATAAATTGATACATGGCTTGCTCGGTAGTTAATTTGCTGATAGGGGGCAAAATACCATATGCATCACATGTTAAAAAGAAGATATTTTGTGGAATACCGGCTACTGAAGGTATAAGTGCGTTACTAATAAAATGCAAGGGATAGCTTACTCTGGTATTTTCAGTAATTGATTTGTCTGAAAAATTAATGGCTTTTGTATTTGGATAAAAAACTACATTCTCTACCAAAGCACCGGGTTTAATAGCATGAAATATTTCCGGTTCTTTCTTCTCATCTAAATCAATACATTTTGCATAACAACCACCTTCAAAATTAAATACACCTGTGTCATTCCATCCATGTTCATCATCACCTATTAATTTTCTGTTGGCATCGGCACTCAAAGTAGTTTTACCGGTACCACTTAAGCCAAAAAATAAGGCCACATCATTATTAGCGCCAACATTTGCACTGCAATGCATGCTTAATACATTGTGCTGTTGTGGCATTAAAAAATTCAGAACGGTAAAAATACCTTTCTTCATTTCTCCTGTGTAGGCAGTACCACCAATAATAATGGTTTTATCGGTAAAAGAAATAATGGCAAAATTTTCTTGACGTGTACCATGTTTTTCAGGGTTCGCTGAAAAACTCGGTGCCTGAATAATTAACCATTCCGGTTCAAAACTGGCCAATTCCTGTTCGGTAGGCCTAATAAACATGTTATAAGCAAATAAATTACTCCACGAATTTTCATTAATTACCCTTACACCAATGCGGTAATCGTTATTGGCACAAGCATAAGCATCGCGAACCCAAAGCTTACCTTTTGAGTTACAGTATTGAATTAACTCTTCTTTTAAAGCTTTGAATTTTGCCGCTTCAAAAGGTATATTAAAGTTGTTCCATTCAATAGTGTGTTCGGTTATGGCATCTTTTACAATGAATTTATCTTGTGGACTTCTTCCGGTAAACTTGCCGGTATTAACACATAAAGCACCTGTATCATTCAAAACACCTTCGCCAGTAAGTAAAGCTTGCTCCGTTAAAATTTCCGGTGAAAGCTGGTATTGTATATCTAAATTATTTGAAAAACCAAGTGAACGCAAATGGTCACTTACTTGTTGTGGTTGAATGAGCGTAGCAATCATACGAACTATCATTTGTTAGTTTACAAAGATATAATCGCCATGCTTAGTTAAACAAGCATAGTGTAATCTATACACTTTTAAAATTTTTCAAATTTTACTACATGTCACTATTTCACATCAAATGTTTATCACAAAAATTGCGAAATCGATAATAAATTCTACATCTTTTTAAATCGTTTTGAAATTATTTAACTAGTAATTTTTTGCATTTTTGTGTACTATTTTAACCAAACTAAAATTGTTTTTAGGAATTAACCCTAAAAATTGAGTATTTGATTTTACATTTAGCAACCATCAACTTATGACCATTATTTTATGTTGAACGAAGAATTAATTGCCAGCTTTGAACAAATTGTAGGAAAGAATAATACCCTTACGCAAAAGGATGAAATATTCCATTATGGACATGATGAAACAGAAACCATTCAATACAACCCCGAATTGGTATTAAAACCCGGGTCGGCTCAACAAATAGCCAATATTATGGCCATTTGCCATCAACACCAAATTCCGGTAACACCACGTGGTGCAGGCACAGGTTTAAGTGGCGGTGCTATTCCCCACAAAGGTGGGGTTGTTATAAGCATGGAGAAATTGAATAAAATTATTGCCATTGATGAAAAAAATTTACAAGTAATAACTGAGCCGGGTGTTATTACCGAAGTGCTTCAAAATGCAGTTAAAGAAAAAGGACTTTTTTACCCGCCGGATCCCAGCAGCAAAGGCAGTTGTTTTATTGGAGGAAATATTGCCGAAAACAGTGGTGGTCCCAAAGCAGTAAAATACGGGGTTGTAAAAGATTATGTACTGAATTTAGAAGTGGTACTTCCTAATGGTACCATTATTGAAACAGGCGCCAGCGTATTAAAAAATTCAACAGGTTATAATTTAACGCAATTAATTGTTGGCAGTGAAGGCACTTTAGGTATTGTTACCAAAATTACTTTAAAACTGATTCCATTACCTAAGTATGATGTACTTATGTTGGCTTCATTCAATAATTTGCAAAAAGCCAGTGAAGCGGTGAGTGCCATTTTTAGAGCCGGTTATACACCCAGTGCATTAGAATTGGTAGAAATTGATGCGCTTAAAATTGTAAGTAACATGCTCGACAGCCATGCCATTCCTATTCATGAAAACACTGCTGCACACTTAATTATTGAATTAGACGGTAACAATAAAGATTTATTGATGCAAGAAATGGAAGCCATTGCTGGTTTATTGGAGAATTTTGAAGTGGGTGATTTATATTTTGCTGAAGATGAAGCACAAAAAAATGAACTTTGGAAATTGCGCCGCAGAGTTGCAGAAGCAGTAAAATTAGCCGGTTATACCATTGAAGAAGATACTGTAGTACCACGAGCTTATTTGCCCGAGCTAATTAAAGGTGTAAAAGAGTTAGCTCGGCAACATGGTTTTGAAGCCGTTTGTTATGGGCATGCCGGCGATGGAAATTTACACATACGTATAAAAGACCCACGAACAACTACTAGTTATAATGCTCCGCATATGCAACAAGCTTTGGGCGAATTGTTTAAATTGGTAAAACAATTGGGCGGCACCATTAGCGGCGAACATGGTATTGGACTTATTCAAAAAAAATATATGCCTTTGGTAATGCAGGAAGCGAATTTGCAAATTATGCGCTCTATTAAAAAAGCATTCGATCCTAACAATATTTTAAATGCCGGAAAAATTTTTGATATGCAATAACCGCTTAGGTTTGTATTTTCAATGTAAATTATTCCGTTTTCGTTGTATTAAAATTAAACACATGAAGAAATTTTTTTTAGTAATTTCCGTAGCTGCCACAGCCCTTTTGTATGGCAATACCATTCTTGCACAACAAAAACAAGTTCCACCCACCTATTCCAATTCACCTTACAGTAACAGCACTTACAACCCCGATGCAACCGGCTTTCAAAAACAAAACATGTTTATTGGCGGTGGGCTTTCCTTGGGCTTTGGCACTTACAGTTTTAATATTGGCGGTACACCCGAAATTGGATATTCATTTAATCAATGGTTAGATGCCGGTGTTTCATTAAACCTCAATTATCAATCTATTAAAGCCGATCCTTATTACAATAATGATATTCGCCAACGTAGCTTTAATTATGGTGGCGGACCTTTTGTTCGTATTTTCCCGATTAGACAACTATTTATACAAGGGCAGTTTGAGGAAAATTGGATTAAGTACAATTATTTAAACATGACCAATAACCAAGCAACCAGTTTTAATACCAATGCGGCCAGCTTTTTAACCGGTGTTGGTTATGCACAACGCATTATAGGGCAAAGTACTTTTTATACACTGATTATGGTAGATGTTTTAACCAGTCCTTATTCACCCTACCGCAGTTATAATGGCGTTACCAGCACAGCGTTGCCCATTATACGAGCAGGATTTAACTTTTATTTGCATCCAAAAAAGCAATAATTTCGGCAGGAGTAGAAAAGTATTGTAGACTACTATCCCAATTTTCATATAAAAAGCCAAAGTGTTGCATATTTTGTAAATGAGCTATTAATGCATGATAATATCCTGCTGAATTCAGCAGGATTATTTTTTTATTGTGAATACGCAAATTGTTCCACGTTAGCATTTCAAATAGTTCATCCATAGTACCATTTCCGCCGGGTAAAACAATAGCCGCATCGCATAATTCATACATCATTTTTTTGCGGGTGTGCATATCTTCTACCACCTTTAATTCCGTTAGTTGCATGTGCTGACGTTCTTGCTCTACCAAAATTTTAGGAATAACACCGGTAACTTTCCCACCCTTTTCTAACACGGCGTTGGCAATTATACCCATTAATCCTACATTTCCACCCCCATAAACCAATCCCAAATTATGTTCTGCTAATAAATGTCCTAATTGTTGGGCATGTTCCGCAAAAATGGAATTATTCCCATTTTTACTTCCGCAAAACACCGCTATATTTTTATATTGCATCTTTAAAAAAATTTAAGCACAATATTAAAGGGCTTTCTGCTTTTATTGGCAAAAACCTGTTATTTAATTTTAAACCGTACTCAATACCGTAATTGAACCGCTTATGTCGCCTTTCATATTATTAAGCTTTGTGTTAGCCTACTTTGCAATACTGTTAATTGTAGCTTGGTACACAGGTAAAAATAGCACCAATGACTCGTTTTTTATTGGCAATCGCAACAGTAATTGGATGTTGGTAGCATTTGGCATGATTGGTACCTCATTAAGCGGTGTAACTTTTGTTAGCGTACCCGGAACAGTTAGCAGTAACGGCTTTTACTACATGCAGGTTGTAATTGGCTATTTGTTGGGTTATTTCGTAGTTGCGTTTGTTTTAATGCCACTTTATTACAAACTTAACTTAACATCTATTTACAATTACTTGCAAAACCGTTTTGGATTCATAGCCTATAAAACAGGTGCTTTATTTTTCATCATTTCCCGAACAGTTGGCGCTACAGCCCGTTTATATTTGGTAATTAACGTATTACAAATTTTTATTTTAGATGCTTTAGGGGTTCCCTTTTGGTTAACCAGCACAATAATACTTTTAATGATTTTGTTGTACACTTTTGAAGGTGGTGTAAAAACAATTGTTTTTACCGATACTTTACAAACCAGTTTCATGTTAATTGGGCTGGTTGTTTGCATTATTTATATTATGCACCATTTACAACTTTCTTTCAGTGGAACGATTGCCGCATTAAATAAAAATAACTACACCCATTTTTTTAATACAGATGTAAACAGCAAGGGCTTCTTTTTAAAACAAATGATTGGTGGTGCTTTTATTACCATTGCTATGACGGGCTTAGATCAGGAAATGATGCAAAAAAACATTAGTGTAAAAACCTTAAAAGGTGCGCAAACCAACATGGTTACTTTCAGTTTTATCATTGTAATTGTAAACTTTTTATTCTTGTTATTAGGGGGCTTATTATACCTATTTGCAGCACAAAGCCAATTAAAATTTTCCGGCGATGATTTATTCCCTTCCATTGCCCTTAATTATTTACCTAAAGCTGTTAGCATGATATTTATTATTGGACTCATTTCTGCACTATTCCCAAGTGCTGATGGGGCCTTAACTGCACTAACGTCATCATTTTGTATAGATATTTTGGGCATAAGAAGGAAAAACCTAACTGAACAACAACAAAAAAGAATAAGGCAACGGGTACACCTTGCCTTAGCCATCATTTTTTTAATCTGCATTTTTGTTTTTAAAATCATCAATAGTAAATCCATCATTAACATCATACTCGATTTAGCCGGTTACACTTATGGCCCATTATTAGGTTTATTTTCATTTGGAATTTTTAGTAAGAAGACTGTTCCGGAAACCTATGCCATTACTTTTGTTTGTATTGTTGCGCCCATTCTAAGTTTCTTTATAGAAAAATGGATTCCTGCAATTACCAATGGTTTTCAAATTGGCATTGAGCTATTGCTGTTGAATGGTATTTTAACTTACTTTGGTTTATGGTTAATTGCAAATTTTAATAAAACCAACATCATCAAAAATGGAAATAGTCAATAACGCTATTGAACAATATGCTGAAAAATTCACTTCAGCGCAACCTGACTGGCTTCAACCCGTTTTTGATGCTACCAACCGGTTACATCCCCATGCGCATATGATGAGTAGCAAAGTGCAGGGTCAGTTTTTAAGTTTTTTAAGTAACATCATTCAACCTACCTACGTTTTAGAAATTGGAACTTTTACCGGTTATAGTGCACTCTGTTTGGCCAGTGGCTTAAAAAATGACGGACAACTACACACTATAGAATTAAGGGAAGCAGATGCTAAAACAGCTCAACAAAATTTTAGCAACAGCAAATGGGCAAAACAGATACATTTGCACATCGGAAATGCTTTAGACATTATTCCAAGTTTACCTTACGAATGGGATTTAGTATTTATAGATGCCGATAAAACCAGCTATACACAATATTATGAGTTGGTTTTACCCAAGGTTAAAAAAAATGGTGTAATTATTGCTGATAATGTGCTGTTTCATGCACAGGTAGTAGAACAACCGTTAAAAGGTAAAAATGCAAAAGCTATTCATGCATTTAATGAGTGGGTAGCCAATGATGCAAAAACACAACAAGTATTACTAACTGTTCGTGATGGATTATTGTTGATTCAAAAATTATAACAATGAAATTGTTTGGTTTCTTATTCTTTTTTTTCATGGGATTGCAAACTGCTATGGCCCAAACAGACAAAACAATTGCTTACATTAACGAGTATAAAGACATTGCTATACAGGAAATGATTCGAACCGGTGTTCCGGCATCTATTACCTTGGCGCAAGGCATTTTAGAATCTTCCTGCGGACAAAGTGATTTGTGCAAAAAATCAAACAACCATTTTGGTATAAAATGTAAAAACGATTGGACAGGCGATAGGGTATTTCATGATGATGACCTAAAACATGAATGCTTTAGAAGTTACCCAAATGCTGCGGCATCTTTCCAAGATCACTCTAACTTCTTAAAAAACAGACCCTATTATCAAAGTTTATTCCAACTTGACCCTACTGATTATGAAGGCTGGGCTTATGGATTAAAAAAAGCCGGGTATGCAACAGAAAAAGATTATGCGCAAAGGCTAATTGAACTAATTCAAAGGTATCACCTGAATGATTATACAGTAATTGCCTTGAATAAAGAAAAACAACAACAAAATATTGTTCAAGCTTCTGCAGTTGAAAAAGAAAACAACACTTTGAACAAACCCTTACCCAACAACGAAAACATTGAGAATGCCTTCGAAAGCGACAATAATCAATCTATAGTTAAAGTAAATGAATGGCAAAAGCAACCTGCAATTGAAACAACTGTTTCAGAAAAAGCATCCTATCCGGAAGGTATTTTTACCATCAATCATTTAAAAGTAATTTACGCAACAAAAGGTACTGCGCTGCTTTCCATAGCCAACCAATACCAAATTAACCTTAGCCGTTTATTAGAATACAATGATTTGGAAAATGAGGATATTCTTCAAAAAAGCCAGCTTATATTTTTGGAAAAGAAGTTGAAAAAAGGCAGCAAAGATTTTCATACCGTAAAAAACAATGAAGATTTATATACAATTTGTCAAGTAGAAGGGGTTCGTTTAGAAAACATATTACAATATAACAAGTTGGAAAAAACAATGCAACCATTACCCGGCGAAAAAATTTATTTGCGCTTCCCGGCTCCAACTACCCCAAAATACACTACTATTGCTGCGGAAAATTATACAACAACATCGCGTTAAAATATTTGCAGCACATGAGCCAAACAATTCAGGTACTTGATAAACATTTTGTTCCTTTTTTGGATGCATCTACTATTCAAACCAAAGTTCAAGAATTAGCCAACCAACTAGCGGCTGACTACCAAAATAAAAAGCCCTTATTTCTTTGCATTTTAAACGGGGCATTTATGTTTGCTTCCGATGTGTTCAAGGCATTACCCATTGATGCTGAAATTTGTTTTATTAAATTGGCTTCATACAAAGGCACTAAATCAACCGGTAATGTAATTACTTCCATTGGTTTAGATGTTTCACTAACCAATAGACACGTAATTGTAATTGAAGACATTATTGATACCGGTAAAACGTTGCACAGCTTTTTGCCTCAAATACACAATCAACAACCTGCCTCGGTAGCAATAGCTGTTTTATTGCACAAACCTGAAGCAACCACATATGAAGTGCCGATTGATTACTGCTGTTTTACCATCCCGAATAAATTTGTAGTTGGTTATGGTTTAGATTATGATGGATTTGGAAGAAATCTATCAGCTATTTATCAATTAGCCGAATAATTATTTCAAAACTTAGCGAATACTAGGTAATTTTATTAAAAGTGAAAGGAATCTACTATCTTTAAGATACCTATTCACCTAACAACCCATGAAACAATACCTGCTGGTATGTATATTATGTTGCTCTGCCATTCCCTGCATTAGCCAGTATTTTTTACGTGGCGAAATTAGAGATGAAAAAGGGCGGCAACTGGAAAGAGCCAAAATTTATTTGGCCTCTAAAGGTAATACTCCTTTTTACAGTGGCAATTTTGGTGCATTTGGCATATTGTGCCCATATCCACAAGATACTATTACCGTTTTTTACGATGGGTATGAAGTGTATAAAAAACCGGTCAATACTAAAGTATTTAATGAAATTGTATTGAAGATGTTGCCCGAAACAGCCAGCTTGTATGCCAATAAACTAAGCTCCAGAACCACTAACCTAGAAGATAACGGAGAATCATATTTTGCAACTTTAGGCGAAAGTTACAGTTCCTTAATTGAAAACCAATTTGTAAATGCCAAAAACTACCCCGAAACCGGTTTCTCAATTAACATTGACAAAGCATCTTATAGCAATATTCGCAGGTTCATTAATAACGGCATGTATGTACCTTCTAATGCTGTGCGAATTGAAGAAATGTTGAACTATTTCGATTTAAGAGGCCCACAATTCCCCAAACCAAAAGACAGTGCCGGTTTTTGTATGGCTTCTACCCTAACTTCTTGCCCGTGGAATGAAAATAACTTGTTGCTGTTTATACAATTGCAAGCCCCTAAAATTAATTTAGACAATATACCACCCAATAATTTGGTGCTTTTAATTGACATCTCGGGTTCAATGGACCACCCCAGTAAACTGCCTCTTTTACAATCTGCATTCAAATTATTAGTTGAAAATTTAAGACCGGAAGATAAAGTGTCAATAGTTACTTATGGCGGTGGTGTACATGTTGCCTTAAATGCTACACCCGGCAATGAAAAACTAAAAATTAATAATATTATTGATTCTTTATATGCCGATGGTGATACACCCGGTGAAAGTGCCATTAAAACAGCATACGATATAGCTAAAAACAACTTTATTCCTAATGGCAACAACCGCATTATTTTAGCTACTGATGGCGATTTTAATGTAGGTAAAACCACTGAGCAGGAATTAGAACAATTAGTGAGTTATCAAAAACAATCAGGCATATTTTTAACCTGTTTGGGTGTTGGTATGGGCAATTATAAAGATAGCAAACTGGAAATTTTGGCTAAAAAAGGGAATGGCAATTTTGCTTACATTGATAACATTCATGAAGCAGAAAAAACTTTAATCAAAGAATTTACCAAAACCATGTATGCAGTTGCCGTTGATGCATATGCCAATGTTGAATTTAATGCAGAAATAGTAAAAAAATATCGATTAATTGGATTTGATAATAAAAGAGCCGCCATTATTGATACAACAAGTTTATTAGAAGGCGGTGAAGTGGGAAGCGGGCATAATATGATGGCTGTTTTTGAAATTATTCCTGTATCAAATGAAAAAATAAATTTAAAAGACCCCAATATTGCACAGCTTAACCTTTCCTTTCATTTACCCAAACATCCCCAACAAATTACACAAAACTTTCAAATACCTTTTAATCCTATTAATTTTAACAATGCCCCTAAACAAATAAAATTAGCTACATCAATCATAATGTTTGGTTCATTGTTACGCCAATCCAAGTTTATTAAAAACTATGGTTTTCAAGATGCCATAAACCTGGCGCAATCATCTATCAATAATTCCAATATATCGGAACAGGAATTATTAACACTTATGCAAAAAGCCAATAACATTTACAATTATCGAAAGAAAAAATAAAGCGGCTGTTACTGCTTAACCACGCGTTTTAAATTACCATAAACATTATTCCCATTCCAATAATAGTAAATGGGTTCTGTATCTTTGAAGAAAGAATTCAAGCATTCATGTCGAAAAAAAAATTTATTCAAAGAGATATAAGCTGGCTTAGTTTTAATGCACGTGTATTACAAGAGGCGAATGACCCCTCTGTTTCTCTTAAACAACGGATTCGTTTTTTGGGAATATTTTCAAACAATACCGATGAATTTTTTAGAGTAAGGGTTGCGACCCTAAAACGCATGGTAGAATATAGTGCCAAGCGAAAGGCATTAAATATGCATATGGAAGAACACCCACAAAAAGTACTGGATGAAATTCATACCATTGTTTTGCAACAACAAAATGAATTTAACAGAATTTGGGAAGGTATTTTGGAAGAACTTAAACAAGAAAAAATTTTTTTAGTTGATGAGTCACATTTAAATGATGAGCAACTGGCATTCGTAAAAAAATATTTCGATGATACGGTTCGGGTAAACGTCATTCCGTTAATGATTGAAAGTTTACCTCAAATGCCTTATCTGCGCGATAAGAGTATTTACCTGGGTGTGGTGATGCGTAAAAAAAATTCAGCCTATCAACAAAAATATGCTTTAATTGAAGTGCCGGCTAAAGCAGTAGGGCGTTTTGTGTTACTACCTTCAAAAAACAATGAAAAGAATATCATGTTGTTGGAAGATGTTATTAGGGTTAATCTTCCCAACATTTTTTCTTTATTTGAATACGACTACTTCAGTGCCCATGTTTTTAAAGTAACCAAAGATGCAGAAATTGATATTGACAATGATGTATCAACCACATTTGTAGAAAAAATTGAGAAGGGCTTGAAAAACCGACGCAAAGGCAAGCCCGTTCGTTTTGTTTACGATAAAGAGATGGATGCAGGCCTGTTAGAATACTTAATTCGCAGATTAAACTTAAATAGAAAAAGTAACATTATTCCGGGCGGCAGAATTCATAATTTCAGGCATTTTATGGATTTTCCGGATGTGTTTAGCCACAATACTGAAAAACGCAAACCCTTTACGCATCCAGCTTTAGCAAATAGTTTACGCGTTACAGATGTTATTGTAAAACAAGATATTATTCTAAATTTTCCCTACCACTCGTTTAACACCGTAATTGATTTTTTAAGAGAGGCTGCTATTGATCCCGATGTTCGTTCCATTAAAATAACGGCATATCGTTTAGCACCAAAATCCAAAATTATCAATGCACTCATTAATGCTGCCCGCAACGGCAAAGAAGTAGTGGTAATGTTGGAATTAAAAGCCCGTTTTGATGAAGAAGCAAATTTAGAATGGAAAAAAGTTTTAGAAGAGGAAGAGGGTATTAAAGTATTATTGGGTGTACCCCGAATGAAAATTCATGCCAAACTATGCATCATAAAAAAGCGAATAAAAAATAAAATTATACAATATGGTTTCGTAAGTACAGGTAATTTGAATGAAGACACAGCAAAAGTTTACGGCGATATGTGTTTATTTACGGCTAATCGCAATGTAATGGCTGATATTAACCGTATTTTCCGGTATTTAGAAAATTGGAAATTGGGTACAACACCTTTAAAAGCTTGTAAATCGCTACTGGTTTGTCCTACCAATATGCGGAATGAAATTAATGCACTTATAAACAAAGAAATTAAGAATGCCAAAGCAGGTAAAAAAGCAGGTATTACTTTAAAGCTCAACTCTTTAAGTGATGTTTTATTAATTGAAAAACTTTATGATGCAGCCGCAGCCGGCGTAAAAATTCAATTAATAGTACGAGGCATTTTTTGTGCAAAAATGGATTTTGGTAAAATGAGTAAATATGCAAAAGCAATAAGTATTGTTGATGAATACCTGGAACATGCCCGAGTAATGATATTTGAAAATGAAAATAAACCCAAAATATATCTGTCATCTGCTGATTGGATGGTACGCAACTTAGACCACCGAGTTGAAGCTGCCATTCCGGTATTGGATGAGCATTTAAAGCAAGAAATTATTGACATTATTAATATTCAACTTTCCGATAATGTAAAAGCACGCATTTTAGACAGTGAACTATTAAACGAATATGTACCACATACCGGAAAAAAATTAATTCGTTCTCAAATAGAAACCTATTTTTACTTGCACAAAAAAACACAGCAACAAATTGAGATTAGCAGCAATTGACATAGGCAGTAATGCAGCCCGCCTTTTAATAGCCGACGTTTTGGAATACAAGGGAACACCTCAATTTAATAAAGTTAATCTTATTCGTGTTCCATTACGGCTTGGCTTTGATGTATTTGAAAATGCTGAAATTTCAAAACACAAGCGTGGCATGATATTGCAAACCATGAAGGCATATAACCATTTAATGAATGTTTATGAAGTGCAGCATGTAAAAGCATGTGCTACAAGTGCCATGCGCGATGCAAAAAACAGCGCCGACATTATTAGAAAAGTAAAATTAGAAACAGGCATTGAAATTAAAATTCTTTCGGGTGATGAAGAGGCAACCATGATTTTTGAAAATCACATTGCTGAAAATCTTGATAAACAACACGCCTACTTGTATATTGATGTAGGTGGTGGAAGCACCGAATTAACTTTTTTTGCCGAAGGCAAGCTAAAGTATAAAGAGTCATTTAATATTGGCACCATTCGATTATTAAAAGGATTGGTGGCAGATAACACCTGGTTGGAACTGAAAGAACATTTAAAATCGAATACCAAATCATCGTTACCTATAACTGCCATTGGTAGTGGTGGTAATATAAATAAAGTATTTTCGTTAAGTAAAAAGAAAGAAGGGAAACCACTTTCGTTGGAATTATTGAAAGATTATTACAAAGAATTATCGAACGTAAGTTTAGAAGAAAGAATTAGAATGTACAAGTTACGTGAAGACAGAGCCGATGTAATTGTACCGGCTTTACAAATTTATACCAATGTAATGCGGTGGGGTGGTATTAATGAAATTTATGTTCCCAAAATTGGTTTAGCCGATGGTTTAATTCAAAGCTTGTATGAAGAACTTACCTTAGCAGGAAAATAAGGCTGAAGCTGTTCACTCACTAAACAAAAAAATTATGTCTGTTCAAAAAGAAATAAAAAAAATTACTACACATACTTTGCAAAAAATGAAGGCAAGCGGCGAAAAAATATCTATGCTCACTGCCTATGATTATTCATTTGCGGGCATTTTCGATGCTGCAGGCATGGATGTTATTTTAGTGGGCGACAGTGCCAGTAATGTAATGGCTGGTCATGAAACAACTTTGCCCATAACCCTCGATCAAATGATTTATCATGCCGCCTCTGTAATTCGTGCAGTAAAAAGATCATTGGTGGTGGTTGATTTACCCTTTGGCACTTATCAATCCAACAGTGAAATAGCGCTTGCATCTGCCATAAGAATTATGAAAGAAACCGGTGCACATGCTATTAAATTAGAAGGTGGCGAAGAGGTATTGGAAAGTATTGAACGAATTGTAAAAGCGGGTATTCCTGTAATGGGGCATTTGGGCTTAACACCACAAAGTATTTATCAGTTTGGCACTTATGCAGTGCGTGCCACGCAAAATGAAGAAGCACAAAAATTACAAAACGATGTACAATTATTACAAAAAGCCGGTTGCTTTGCTGTTGTATTAGAAAAAATTCCGGCCCAGTTGGCCAAAAAAGTAACTGAATCTGTACATATACCAACTATTGGCATTGGTGCAGGTCCCCATTGTGATGGGCAAGTTTTGGTTATGCACGATATGCTGGGTATTAATACCGAATTTAAACCGCGCTTTTTAAGGCAATATTTAAATCTACACGAACAAATTACGGCAGCAGTAAAACAATACATAGCCGATGTAAAATCGAACGACTTTCCCAACGACAATGAATCATACTAACATTTACCGACAGTTTAATTATTTCACCCGAAAAAATTTCGTGTATCTTACACTATTAATTTAGCTTTAGCCAAAGCAATTTTTTCATATGGCGAAAAGCTCAAAAAAAATCATCATTGTATTACTTCATATTGTTGCCTGGGCCTCATTTTTCCTATTACCCTATATTTTCTCACCGCAACCCAAAGATATTCCTGAACAGGTTAGTAAATATATTTTAACCCTCTACATTGTAATAAACTTATATTTATTAATATTTTATTATTTTAACACCCTATTGCTTATTCCTAAATTATTGTTTAAAAAAAGGTGGATTATTTATGTAATTATAGTAGGCATTTGCATGTATGGTTTTACAAATGTTCCAAGACAGATATCGCTTTGGCTCAACAACACAACAGAGACAAAAATAAGAAGCGAGTTTAGACCTGAGTATAGGCGATTTGACACAGCCAATTATTCAAAAAATGACACCCCAAATAATGCTGAATGGCGTAAACAATATCCACCCCCAATGCGGTCCGATAATATGAACAAACGCCGAAACAACCGTTATTTTCCGGGGCGTGAAGCCATATTTTTATTGGTTTTGGCAGTAGGCTTAAGCATTTCTTTATTACAACAATGGCTAAAAGTTGAACAAACAAAAGAAGAAATTGAAAAAGAAATGCTTCGAACAGAATTATCATTTTTAAAAACACAAATCAATCCACATTTCTTTTTTAATACACTCAATAACATTTATTCGCTTGCCATTACCGGTAGCGATAAAACGGCCTCAGCCATCTTAAAACTGTCGGCCATTATGCGGTACATTTTAACGGAAACAAAATACGACTGGGTACCCATTCAAAGCGAAATTGATTTTTTAAACGATTATATTGAGCTGCAAAAAGTTAGGCTTACAGATAATGTAGCATTAAACGTTAATATTAACGGAACCATTACCAATCAAAAAGTAGCACCATTACTGTTTATTCCATTTGTTGAAAATGCGTTTAAATATGGGGTAAGTACTGTTGAAAATTCATTTATTCATATTAATTTAAATATTAAAGAAAATTCAATAGTATTTTCAGTAGAAAATTCTATTGCTGCAAATGCGGGAAATACGCTTACCGAAACCACAGGAATAGGAATAAAAAATGTAGAAAGAAGATTAGCGCTATTGTATCCCGACATGCATAAACTTACCATTGAAAAAGAAAAAAATACATTTAGGGTTACATTAACACTTTTGAAAATAGTATAATAGTCTTGTTGCTATCTAACCGAATATTTAATTAACCGAAAAATGAAGCATTATGAAATGTATAGCCATAGATGATGAACCTTTAGCCTTACAAATTATAGCACAGTATTGCGCCAAAATTCCCTTTTTACAATTAGAAAAAACCTTCACAAACCCAAAAGAAGCCATTACCTATTTACAAGAAAATAAAATTGATTTATTGTTTTTAGATATTCAAATGCCCGATATAAATGGACTTCAACTGTATAAAAACTTAACCAATAAACCGTTGGTAATTTTTACAACGGCTTTTAAAGATTTTGCAGTTGAGGGATTTAATGTAGATGCCATTGATTATTTATTAAAGCCATTTGATTATAATCGTTTTTTAAAAGCTGCCTACAAAGCCAATGAGTACCAAGAGTTTCTAAGTTCACAAGAATTACAGTTGAATTCTATTTATGTGAAAGTGAACTATGAAATGATGAAAATAAATTTAAAGGATATTGAGTTAATTGAAGCATTGGATGACTACATTAAAATTCACATTAAACCCTACCCTGTTTTAACTTTAATGACATTGAAAAATATGCAAGAAAAATTGCCTGAAAAGGAGTTTGTACGGGTACATCGTTCCTACATAATTCCCATTAGTAAAGTTGAAAAATTTAATAAGAACAAAATTTATGTAGCAGGAAAAGAAATACCTATCGGCAGTAGTTATTCCGATGTGTACGATTTGCTTCTAAGCAAACAACACAACTAAAATTCATCGGTAATTTTCCCGTTTTCACCTATCAAATATTTATTGTTCAACCATTGTTCTCAACTTTACATCAGTTTCAAACTGTTTTATTTTCATGCAGGGTTACATTTAATAAAAGGTATTGCTGATTGATCGCAATCTGGGCAATACCTTTTTTGATACCTATATTTTAACTTACCTTGCATACCCAAAATAATCAGTTATGGATTTCATCAGATTGCTGCACATTGAACCCACCAATATGGGTACTTCAACCGGAAATGAATGGCTAACCAGTTATGGAAGCGAAATACAAAGTTTTACACCCGTAAATGGTTCTTTAATAGCTACTGTTACTGCCACTGACAAAGAGGCTTATGAGGCCGTTGTTCACAAAGCTGCTTCGGCATTTAAAATTTGGCGTAATTGGCCTGCCCCAAAGCGTGGCGAAATTGTTCGCCAATTGGGTGAGTCGCTGCGAGCCAATAAAGAAAACCTGGGTAAACTGGTAAGTTTTGAAATGGGAAAAAGCCTGCAGGAAGGAATGGGTGAAGTACAGGAAATGATTGACATATGCGACTTTGCCGTTGGATTATCGCGCCAACTATACGGCCTAACCATGCATAGCGAAAGGCCTAATCATCGAATGTATGAGCAATGGCACCCATTAGGCATCGTGGGCATTATTTCTTCATTTAACTTCCCCGTTGCAGTTTGGAGTTGGAATACGGCCATAGCTTGGGTTTGTGGTAATGTATGTATTTGGAAACCCAGTGAAAAAACCCCATTGTGCAGTATTGCCGTTCAAAAAATTGTAGCTGATGTTTTTGCTAAAAACCATGTACCTGAAGGGGTAAGTTGTTTGGTTCAAGGCGATAAAACCGTGGGCGAATGGTTAAGCCATGATACCCGAATTCCCTTAATTAGTGCAACCGGTTCAACAAGAATGGGCAAAGCCCTAAATACAGCTGTTGCTGCTCGTTTAGGTAAATGTATTTTAGAATTGGGTGGAAATAATGCTATTATTATTTCTCAACACGCCGACTTAGACATGGCCTTATTGGGTTGCTTATTCGGTGCCGTAGGAACAGCAGGGCAAAGATGCACCACCACTCGCCGCTTAATTATTCACGAATCAGTTTATGAAACGTTTAAAAACAAGTTGGTGAAAGCTTACCAACAATTAAAAATTGGTAACCCATTACAACCGGAAAACCATGTAGGACCATTAATTGATAAAACTGCTGTTCAACTATATTTACATGCCATTGAACAATGTCAACAACAAGGTGGCAAGTTTATTGTTCCGGGTGGCGTTATGGAAGGCACTGGCTTTGAAAGTGGTTGTTATGTAAAACCTTGTATAGCTGAGGTACAACCGAATATGCCTATTGTGCATCACGAAACATTTGCCCCTATCCTTTACATAATGCCTTACAAAACTTTGGATGAAGCCATTGAAATACAAAATCAAGTACCACAAGGCTTATCCTCAGCCATTATGACTTTAAACCTTCGTGAAGCAGAAGCTTTCTTATCACATGCAGGCAGTGATTGTGGAATAGCCAATGTAAATATTGGAACCAGTGGTGCCGAAATTGGTGGCGCTTTTGGAGGTGAAAAAGAAACCGGCGGTGGGCGTGAAAGTGGTAGTGATGCCTGGAAAGCTTACATGCGTCGCCAAACTAATACCATTAATTGGGGTACACAACTTCCTTTAGCACAGGGTATAACATTTGAATTATAATTAGCCACTATGCCATTAATAGAATTAAACCATTTACCTGAAAAAGAAATTGTGCCGGGATATAAAGCTCGTTTTATTCACACCGGCACAAACACTTTTTCCTATTTGCAAGTTAAGGCGGGTAGCCATTTAGGTTTACACCATCACCCCCACCAACAAATTGCACATGTATTGGAGGGAACATTTCAATTAACGGTAGATGGCATTGCCTATACCTTACAGCCCGGGCAGGTAATGGTTATTCCACCCAATGTTCCGCATGAGGGATTGGCTATTACAAATTGTAGTTTATTAGATGTTTTTTATCCCGAACGGGAAGACTATAAAGCGCTATAATACAATATTTAGCTTAACAATAAGCTAAAACAGTTTAGGAATTCATACAATTTCCTACTTTAATAAGAACTTTGCGAAAGTTGCAATTTTATGCAACTTTTCATCTGCTGTAAAAAACATATACATGACTAAACTTTATTTTCGACTGCTAACGATTGTGTTGCTGTTTAGCCTTAGTGCAAATGCCCAAAAAAGTGCAGTACCCAAAGGTTGGCATTTATTAGATGCAACAAAAGACAAATATTATGGCATTAGTTTAAATGAAGCCTACCAATATTTAAAAGACCACCACATTCAATCGAAACCGGTAATTGTAGCTGTTTTAGATTCCGGCGTAGATACTACACATGAAGACCTGAAAGGTATTTTATGGCATAATCCGAAAGAAATTCCAGGCAACGGCATTGATGATGACCATAATGGTTATGTAGATGATGTTTACGGGTGGAATTTTTTAGGAAACAAAGATGGAGAAAATATTAAAAAGGCGGGCGATGAACGCTCAAGAGTATATTATCAATTTAAAGATGAATTTGATGGGAAGAAAGTAGATACTACTGTACTTTCTGCCAAACAAAAATATGAATACCGCATTTGGAAAATGGCAGCCGATGAAATGAATAAATCAGGCGACGACCAAATGGAAATTAACTTTTTAAATATCACCCTAAATTCCATCAAAAAAAATGACTCAATTCTTCAACAAGAAATGGGTAAAAATGTCTTCAATTGCACCCAACTTGAAAGTTTTGAGCCTTCTTCACCCGAAGGGAAAAAAGCAAAGTATGGTTATTTAACTTTAATGAAAATGGTAGGCATTGATCCTGAAGAAAAAAATACAACCGTAATTAATGAATTAAAGGAATATATTGAGGGGAAACAAGATGCTTTGAATGAAAAAAATACCCCGCCCATAAATTACAGAAGCAAAATTATTAAGGACAATTATAACGATATTAACGACAAATATTATGGTAACCCCGATGTAATGGGTCCCGACCCCATGCATGGCACACACGTTACCGGTATAATTGCTGCACAGCGTAATAATGGCATTGGTATGGATGGCATTGCCGACAATGTAAAAGTAATGATGGTAAGAGTAGTACCAGATGGGGATGAATACGATAAAGATGTTGCTTTGGGCATTTTTTATGCTGTGAATAATGGGGCGAAAGTTATTAACATGAGTTTTGGCAAATCATATTCCCCACAGAAATATTGGGTTGATAGTGCTATGCGCTATGCCGAGCAAAAAGATGTATTAATTATTCATGCTGCAGGTAATGAATCAGCCAATATTGACACAAAGGAAAATTATCCAAATCCGCATTACTTGTTTCAAAATGGAACCGCAAACAATGTTATTACTGTTGGTGCCAGTAATGACCCATCTATGGGGCAAGGCTTAGCGGCCGACTTCAGTAATTATGGTTCAAAAGAGGTAGATGTGTTTGCACCCGGGGTAAAAATTTATTCAACCTTACCTACCAAAAACGAGTATGGAAATTTACAAGGTACCAGTATGGCTGCACCAATAGTTACCGGTGTGGCGGCCTTATTACGTTCCTACTTTCCAAATTTAACAGCATTACAAGTAAAGCAAATTATACTACAATCAGTCATGCACCCCGACAGTACTTTAGCCGATTTTAAACCGGGAACCCAACAAGCCATTGCATTTAATGCGTTATCAAAAACAGGTGGTATCATCAATGCAGCCAATGCAGTAAAAATGGCTGAAAACATGGAAAAGGAATGGGCGGCAGAAAAGAATCGTTCAAACAAAAAAAATAATTAACCAAAATAATGGAACAATATGAGCAGACCTTTAGTTGGCGATTACCCTGCCTATTATGAAAATTACATTCAATTAACCGGTGGCAGTAATAACATGCATGAATTGGTGCAAAATTTCAGCAATTCATTACAGGAGTTTTATACCAGCCTTCCGGTTGATAAGGAAAATTTTAGTTATGCACCCGGGAAGTGGACACCCAAAGATATTCTTCAACATGTTATTGATACAGAACGAATAATGGTTTATAGAATGTTAACCTTCGCTCGTTCTGATAATAAAAGCCTACCGGGTTTTGATGAAGAATGGTATGCCAAAAGAGCCAATGCCGGTAATAGAACTTTAAAAAGCTTACAAGATGAATGGGTAGCATTACGTGCATCAAGCAATCAGTTTTTAATGTCATTAACTGAAGATATGCTATCTCTTTCAGGCACCGCCAATAACTATAAAGTAACTGTAAACGCTATGGGCTTTATGCTATTTGGTCATTTATTGCACCACAAAAAAGTATTGCAGGAAAAATACTTACAGTAAAGCTTTTTTTAATACTACGAAGCCCTTATCTACCCATACAAAAACCTTATCTTCGCAATCTAAATAGTTACGTATGAATTTACATGAATTTCAGGCGAAAGAATTGTTGAAAAAATACAATGTTCCCGTACAAGACGGTATTGCTGTTGACAATGTTATGGCAGCAGAAGAAGCTTACAGACAAATTAAAACTCAAACCAATAATAATTTTGCGGTTATTAAAGCCCAAATACATGCCGGTGGCCGTGGTAAAGGTAAAATTGTAGGCACCGAACAAAGAGGTGTTGCCGTTGCAAAAAATGCTGAAGATGCTGCTAATATTGCTAAAAATATTTTGGGTGGTACTTTAGTAACTGTTCAAACCGGACCTGCCGGAAAAAAAGTAAATAAAATTTTTGTAGCGCAAGATGTTTATTATCCGGGCCCCAACCCCGTTAAAGAATTTTATTTATCCATTTTATTAGATAGAGCAAAGGGCCAAAATGTAATTATGTACAGCACCGAAGGTGGCGTTGATATTGAAGAAGTAGCCCATAAAACACCGGAAAAAATATTTAAAGAATGGGTACACCCATCTGGCGGTTTATTACCCTTCCAAGCCAGAAAAATTGCTTTTAATTTCGGCTTAACCGGTGAGGCATTTAAAAACTGCGTAAAATTTGTAACCAATTTATACAATGCGTACTTAGGTCTTGAATGCTCAATGTTGGAAATTAATCCCTTATTCAAAACCAGTGACGATAAAATTATTGCGGTAGATTGTAAAATGAATTTGGATGACAATGCTTTAATGCGCCATTCAGATTTAGCTGCTTTACGCGACATTACAGAAGAAGATCCTACAGAAGTGGAAGCCGGTCAGTATAACCTAAACTTTGTAAAATTAGACGGTAATGTTGGCTGTATGGTGAATGGAGCTGGTTTAGCCATGGCCACCATGGATATGATTAAATTAAGTGGTGGTGAACCTGCTAACTTCTTAGACGTAGGTGGTACTGCAAATGCACAAACCGTTGAAGCCGGTTTTAAAATTATTATGAAAGACCCTAACGTAAAAGCCATTCTCATTAACATTTTTGGTGGAATTGTACGTTGCGACAGGGTTGCCGCCGGAGTGATTGAAGCTTACAATAAACTAGGAAATATTAATATCCCCATTATTGTTCGCTTACAAGGAACCAATGCTGCTGAAGCTAAAAAATTAATTGATGAAAGCGGCTTAAAAGTTCAATCAGCTATTGAATTAAGTGAAGCGGCTGATTTAGTGAAAAAAGCGGTAGCATAAATTTTACAACAACTTATATATTGAAAAGCTGGTTAGTAAAATGCTAATCAGCTTTTTTATTGTTTATGAATTTTAACCTCGCAAATGGGACTAAAAGCATATTTTAAACCTGAATGAATTTCAATACACTCATATCGCTTTCTGCGCTTAGGTCCCTTTTTAAACAATCGACCATTTTCTGTTTTAAAAATTACACCTTCAGGAACTTGGGCCAACAATAAAATATCAGTTCGGGTAACTGTATTGTATTTGCGTAATACCATCAATAATTCTGTTTCACCATTTGCCGTTGCCGAAGGGTTACGAATACTTTTTTGTAAGGCTAGTAAAATATCAGGCGGAAATATATTCTTTTCAGTAAAATGCAATAACAACTTACTGTAAAACATCTTCCACTCTTTACCATGCGCTTCTACCCTGTTGCCATACGCTTCAAAGGTTAATAAATGCGCCAGTTCGTGTAACAACGTAATTAAAAATTCAAATTTGTTCAAATTGCCATTTACGGTTATTGCATGATGGCTATGCATAGAAGCATGCCTATAATCACCCAAAACCGATTTTCTTTTTTTAGTAATGGTTAAATGAACTTTATAATGATTTAAATACTCTACTACGGATTCAAAACAACCATCAGGTAAAAAAGCGGCTAAAGCCTGCATGGGATGTTGCGTTGCAGCCATAATTACTTTCTACTTTTTGCCATTTATTTTTGTTGCAATTGACACTTCAATAGCTGTGTAAACAATATACAACACCAACCCTACTAAAATGGCATAAATACTTCGGTTACTGCCTGCAGCTATTAAATACAAAATAGCAGCGCCCCCTAAAACCAATAATTTTATAACCGAAGCCAACATAACATTATTAACTGAACGCATGGCCGATTTTTTTTGAGTGGCTTGTATATGTAAAAAAAGGCTCAATAAACTAACAATAAACAATAAATCGTTTGCAGTAAAAACTACCCAAGCATTAATTTGATGTGTATTCATGAAATGATGCAGGAATAACAATAAAATGTTTACTACAACAAATACAATAAGCAGGGGGACAATATTTTTTAAAAACGATACCGATTTTTGTTGCATATTTACTTTTTGCTGGTGTCTTTAATAACTTTCACAATTAATGCAATAATAACCAATAAAGGCAATATCCAAACCAACAAGGGTATTTTAACATGCAATCTATTGTCTATCCACCACCCTACATAAACAGCAATAGCCAGCGTTATAATAAGTTCACTACCAAATGCAGCATACTCATACAACAAATTTTTATTTTTTTGAGGAGTTTTCATTCCTTAATAATGTCAGTTTTGGGTATTGTTAGTGAAGTAGTATCTTTTTGCACCGGCATGCTACCGGAAAGTACCTTTTTTAAACTTTCCAGATATTGATCTTTGTATTGAATAGAACGTTCTAAGGAATCCGTTTTCATTTGAAGTAACTGCAACTCGGTTCTACTTTCTTTTGACCCATATCCGGGAATATAATATTTTAGCGGCGTAAATACAATTAATGCTACCGTTAATGTAACCAATAATACAAATGCGGTGCTAAAGGCAACATAAACACTTAAACGAGATAATTTAAAGGTTACCAGTTCCTCATAAGTGTCATCGTTAATAATTACCAAACGGTATTGGTTGCGAAGCCGTTTAAAAGTGTTGGTTTCAAAAATTTGTTTTGCCATGCTGTAAAATAAGGTTAAAGGTACATAACCACCCCTGTTTTGCCGAAATTGTTAAAAAATAACTGTACTTTTAAACAGTTTTGACTTGTGTTGTAATTTGCCTATGATGCAAAAGTATTTTTTTCTGTGTTTGTTTCTTATACCTGCTTTGTTTTTTCAACCCAAAGTATGGGGGCAGCCCAATACAACCATAAATTTAGACAAGGAAAAACCGGCACAATACCAGGATAGGCTGTTACCTGCCGAAAAAACAGGTGACAAAAAATTGGGGTTTCTATCGCGCACTTATCAAGATATGGTAAGCCACTACAACTATTTTTTTAATGCCAATAATAAATTAAACTTTATTATTGAACAGGCACAAAAAATGCATACTGACGATTACAGCAAACTATTGCCATTTTATGATTATAGTTTGTCGGTAACTGCATTAGATAAACGCGACTTAGACTCCATTATTTATAAATGTTATGCCGGAATTTTATTGCACGATTTAAGAAGCGATTGGGTAGATGATTTTTATTTATTGTTAGGGAAAGCCTATTTATTGCGCAAGAATTTCGATTCGGCAGCCATGGTATTTCAATATATTAATTACATATATGCCCCCAAAGATGACGGTTATGATATTCCAATAGGTAGTAATGTCAGTAATAACCAGGGCATTTTCACGGTATCTACTAACGAAAATAGAAGCCTGTTAAAAAAAATAACCACCAAACCTACCACTCGTAATGATAGCTTTATTTGGCAAATTCGCAATTATATTGAGAGTAATCAGTTAGATAAAGCATCGGGCTTAATTGCTTTGTTAAAAGCTGACCCGTTGTTTCCAAAACGATTACAAAAAGATTTATGGCTGCAACAAGCCTATCTTTTTTATAAACAGAACCAGTATGATAGCGCCGCTACTTATTTAAGCAAATCAATTTCGGAAGCAGACAATAAACAGCAGCAAGCCAGATGGGAATTCTTAACCGGACAATTGTATCAATTAGCGCATCAAAACAAACCGGCCATCAAAGCATTTGAAACTGCTATTACACATACAATTGATCCTTATTTAGAAGTATATGCACGTTTAAATATTGTGGCACTATCCGATACCGGAAGTAGTACCAAAGCCCTTCAAAATAACCTAAGACAAATGTATCAATTGGCACATAGAGATAAGTATGCCGATTACCGCGATATTATTTACTATGCTGCTGCAGCTTTAGAAATTAAACAACAACATTATGAAGCCGGCATTCAAAATTTGCAAAAGAGTATTGCTTATAGTGTCAATAACCCTGAGCAAAAACAAAAAAGCATGTTATTATTAGCTTCAACTGCCTATAATATTCGTCAGTACCCCCTAGCCTCATTGTATTATGATAGTATTCAAACGAACCAACTAGATTCTACCTTAAAAAATGAAGTAATTGCCCGAAAAAAAGCATTGAAAATTATTACCGGTAACCTAACCTCATTGCATTTACAAGATAGTTTACTGCAATTAGCTAAGTTGAATGAAGCGGATAGATTAGCTGCCGTAAAAAAATTATACCGCAGGCTTAGAAAAGAACAAGGACTGGCAGAAGAGAAAGAAGACATTGATTTTGGCAGCACCAATACTACTGCTAATGTTGCCGCCAGCGGGCTATTTGGAAGTTCAACATCTTCAAATAACGCAAACGACTTTTACTTCGCTAATGCTACACTTAAATTGCAAGGCTATAAGGAATTCAAACAAAAATGGGGCAATAGGCCCAATGTAGATAATTGGCAGCGACAATCGGCAATTAACAACAGCTTGCAATTAAACAATAATAATGTAACGGCTGCTACTACTACCACTGAAACGGCAAAAACAAATAACGCCAATGCCTTAACGTTGAAAGGAATGTTGGATAACATACCACTTACCGAAAAACAAATAGGCGATGCACACAATACCATTATTAATGATTTGTATTCAAATGCGCAAACATTTCAAAATAATTTGGAAAAATATGCCGATGCGGTTGATTCATATGAAACACTCATGAAGTTATACCCGGAAAATCAATATGAAGAAGCAGTTTTATTTAATTTAATATACTGTTATAAACAATTGGGCTTACTACAAAAATCCGATTCCGTTAGGAAGAAACTGATGTTTGCATTTCCCAATGGCACTTATGCGCAAAAAATTAAAAATATAGGAAAGCCTACCCTGCAAGATAAAGCCACCGAACAATATGAACATATTTACAATTTATTTATTGAAGGCAACTTTAAACAAGCATTAGCCGAAAAAGCTGAAGCGGACAAAACATACGGCAAAACTTATTGGACCCCACAACTCATGTACATTCAAGCAGTGTATGATGTGAAACAGAAAAATGACAGTTCCGCTATACAAACCTTGCAAGCAATGATACACCAGTTTCCACAATCGCCAATGGTTGATATGGCCAATACCATGATTGATGTGTTGAAACGTAGAAAAGAAATTGAAAACTATTTAACCAACTTGGTAATTGAAAAAAATGAAGACAATGTAGTGGCTAATATTGACCTGCATCCTGCTACATTGGTTAATACACCGGTAAGAAGAAGAGTAGATAGTGTGGCAGCCCCTGTAATTAAACATTTAGATTCAACAGCAACTGTACAAATACCGGTAAGTGCACCCGTTATACAAAGTGTAAACAACTATGCATTTAACCCGTCCGATTCACAATACATTGCAGTAGTGCTCAATAAAGTTGATCCTGTTTTTGCCAGTGAGGCACGCAATGCCTTTTATCGCTTTAACTTAGAAAAATTCTATAATCTTCGACTAAAAGTGAATCAACAAAAATTAAACGACTCCACATCATTGGTATTAATTGGACCATTTGCTAATGCCGGTGATGCGGTTGATTATTTAGATAAAACCAAACCCATGGCCACCGCCCGAATTATACCCTGGCTAAAACCGGAAAAATATATTTTTAGTATGATAAGCCCTGCTAATTTGCAGCTTTTATACAATAAAAACAATATTGACGAGTATATTCAGTTTTTGAAACGTAATTTGCCCGAAAAATTTTAACTAGGTATCAAAATAACCAAAGGGTTTAGATACTTAGTTTTACAAATCTAACCATGTAAACATTTATGTCGCGTTCAGTTAAAATATTTTGGAAAGCTTTTTTTATAGCAGTGGCAGCCTTTATATTATTTCTACTGCTTTGTAACTGGGGTGTATTTGGAAAAATGCCTTCCATATCCGATATACAAAATCCTTCAGCCTCTCTTTCCAGCCAGGTATATGCACAAGATGGTACCCTAATGGGTAAATATTATTTGGAAGACCGTGTGAATGTTGATTTTAAAGACATTAGCCCCAATATAGTGCATGCACTGGTGGCTACAGAAGACCAACGTTTTTATGACCATAGCGGTATTGATTTTATTTCATTACTCAGAGCCATTAAAGGGTTTGGAAGAGATGGAGGGGCCAGTACCATAACCATGCAAACGGCTAAAAATCTGTTTACGGAAAACTGGTCTACCCGCAACTTTTTATTACGCGCCATTCAAAAAGTAAAAGAGTCAATTATTGCGGTTAAGTTAGAAAGAAACTTTACCAAAAATGAAATTATTAACCTGTATTTGAATACAGTTGCCTTTGGTGATAATGTTTTTGGAATAAGAAATGCAGCCAAAACATTTTTTCAAAAAGAACCCGACCGCGTAAATGTAAATGAAGCGGCTGTTTTGGTAGGAATGATAAATGCCCCTACGTTATATAACCCCCGCCGTAACCCCAAACAAGCTTTAGAACGCCGAAATTTGGTACTTAACAGAATGGTTACCAATGGCTACTTAACACCACAGGAAGGAGCTAAAATTAAGCTAGAGCCTATTGAACTGAATTATAAGAAATTAGATGAAACGACAGGTTTAGCACCTTATTTTAGAATGGTTTTAGGCGAATACATGAAACAATGGTGTAAAACACACAAAAAAAGCAATGGGGAGGAATACAATTTATACACTGATGGATTAAGAATTTATACCACCATTAACCCTCGGATGCAAATTTATGCGGAAGAGGCAGTAGCCAAACACATGAGCTACATGCAACAAATTTTAAATCAGCAAGCCAATATTAAGAAAGGTACCGTTTGGGATGGACATCAAAATGTATTGGATGCTGCCATGAAACAAAGTGATCGCTGGAGAAATTTGAAGAAAGACGGCCTTAATGATGATGACATTAAGAAAACATTTTTTGTACCTACCTCCATGCGCATTTTTGCTTGGAATAACAATAGGGAGAAGGATACCATTATGACTCCCATGGATTCAATCAAATATTGCCGCCAAATGATGCAAGCAGGCTTTATGGCATTAGATCCCTTAAGTGGTGAAGTACGGGCATGGGTAGGTGGTATTGATTTTAAAACATTTAAATTCGACCATGTAAACTATAACACCAAACGCCAGGTAGGTTCAACCATAAAACCATTATTGTACAGTTTAGCAATTGAAGATGCGGGTTTTACCCCCAATACAATTGTACAAGATGTACAACAAAGTTTTGGTGCTTATGGAATGGTGCCTGCAACTTCTACTTCCTGCACCGGTGCATCTATTCCAATGGCTCAGGCATTGGCCTTTTCACGAAACTGTGCCACTGCTTATATTATGAAACAACTTGACCCCAAAGGCAATAATGCAGCTATTCGTTTTGTTGATTTTTTGAAAAATAAATGTGGTTTGCAAACCAATATAGAACCACACCCATCCATTGCCATTGGTGCCTGTGAAATATCGCTCTATGAAATGATGCAAGCTTATAGTATGTTTCCCGGACGTGGTTTTAATGTGAAACCTTTATACATAACGCGTATTGAAGATAGAAATGGGAACGTATTGGAAAACTTTGCACCACTTCGTAAAGAAGTCATGAGCGATATTACTGCCTATTCAGTAATTAAAATGATGGAAGGGGTTGTTGACTTTGGTACTGCCCGTGGTTTAAAAATGCAGTTTGATGTACGTGGGAATATTGCCGGCAAAACGGGTACTACCAACGATAACAGCGATGCTTGGTTTATGGGCTACACCCCACAACTACTTGCCGGTGTTTGGGTAGGCTGCGATGACAGATTTATTCATATAAGCAGCAACAGCTATAATGGACAAGGCGCCAGGGCTGCCATGCCTATTTGGGGATACTTCTATGAAAAAGTATTGCAAAATGCCAACACATTGGGTATTGATGCTAATGTTGATTTTTCTAAACCTGAGGGAATGACCAACGATATTGAGATTGATTACAGTAACCCCAATCCAAATGTGCCAATGGGGGTAGAAGGCGATCAACAACTAATGGGTAATGGTACTTCACAAGACTATGTACCTGCTGATATTAAACCGGAAGATTTAGCGCCTGAATCTCAAATTGACACCAATAAACTGCCGGCTTTTTCACCTAAGAAAAATAATAATACACCCAAAAACGGTACAACTCCAACGCCCACACCTAAAGCTATTTTACCTAAAAAAGTAGGAGGGAATATTCACCAATAAATTACAATTTTTTTCCGGTTAACATGGGTACAAAGGAAAACAAATCGAATGATTCTTCTTTGCAAGCATCAGCCGAAACTTTAGTAATACGCAACATTCGCTGTGAATTTCCTTCATTGATTGGAATAACCATTAATCCGCCAATTTTTAACTGTTCCACTAATTTTGGTGGAATAAAAGGTGCAGCGGCGGTAATTAATATTTTGTCGAAGGGAGCAAATGTGGGTAACCCTTCATATCCATCGCCAAAAAAGCATTTAATATTTGGATATTTATTTTTAAATGCAAAAGTTTTATTGGTATCAAAAATTTTTTTCTGGCGCTCAATTGTATAAACCCAAGCCCCTAACTCGGCCAATACGCAAGCCTGATACATACTACCTGTACCTATCTCTAATACCTTATCAGATTTTGCAACCTGCAAAAGCTGGGTTTGATAAGCTACGGTATAAGGTTGCGAAATAGTTTGACCTTCGCCTATGGGAAATGCCCGGTCTTCATAAGCTATTTTATCAAAAGCAGAGTCTAAAAAAAAGTGGCGAGGTATTTGTTGTATAGCATTTAATACAGCTTCATTCGTAATACCTTTCTGTTTCAGTTGCTGCACTAACTGATTGCGTAAGCCTTTGTGCCGGTAAGTATCTTCTAAATTTCTCATAAACCACACAAAACTAAAGTTAGCCACAAATATTTGCTAATAAAATTAATACTTGGGGAAATAAAAATGCTGTGCAATTTTTTTACACAGCATTTTAAAAATTTAGCACAAGTGCTAATAGTAAATCTATTTCAAAATTTAAGCTAATTGCATTGATTGTATAATACCATTAATGCGCTGTTTTAATTCATCCAACTTCGCATCAAATTCGCTTTTATTGCTTAAATGGGTATGTACACTAAAATAGAATTTAATTTTAGGTTCCGTACCAGAGGGGCGAGCAGAAATTTTACTACCGTCTTCCGTAATAAATTGTAAAACATTACTCTTTGGTAAGTTTATTTTCCATTTCTCTCCGGTTAGTAAATTGGTGCCTGTTTGTAATTCGTAATCAAGTAAAGTAACTACTTTGCTGTTATTGATTAATTGAGGTGGATTTGAACGATAGGATTCCATCATAGCGGCAATTTCTTTCTGCCCGTTCATGCCTTTTTTGGTAATACTAATTAAATGCTCATAGTAAAAACCATATTGCATATATAACTCAATAAGTTTATCAAACAAGGTTTTACCCTGTTGTTTTTCATAAGCTGCCATTTCGCACAATAATGCCACAGCACTAACCGAATCTTTATCGCGAATTTGGCTGCCAATCATCAAACCAAAACTTTCTTCACCGCCAATAATATAATTTTCTTTACCCTCTTTCTCTTTAATTAATTCTGCAATCCACTTAAAGCCGGTTAATACATTATAGCAGGCAACATGGTTTTGTCTGGCTACTTCATTAATCATTTCAGTTGTAACAATAGTGGTAATCACCATATCATTGGGCTGTGCAATACCTTTTTTTCGACGTGCTTCAATTAAATAAGCAAACGCCAAAACAGCTGTTTGATTACCATTCATTAAAACCCATTCACCTTTATGATTTTTAACGCCTACCCCAACCCTATCTGCATCCGGATCGGTACCAAGTAAAATATCGGCATCTAAGGCTTTTGCTTTTTCTAACCCAATACGCATGGTTTCACTTTCTTCGGGATTAGGATAAGCTACTGTGGGAAAATTCCCGTCGGGTGTTGCCTGTTCTTGTACAATGTGTACATTGGTGAAACCAAACTCAGCTAAGGCTGCAGGTACTAATTTAATACCACTGCCATGTATAGGGGTATACACAATCTTTAAATCTTTTTGTTGTTGAATTACCTCCGGATTAACACTTAAACTTTTCACCATGCTTAAGTATTGCTTATCTATTTCTGCACCTATTAATGTAATGTTAGCATCGCCTCCACTCCATTTAACATCATCAATAGTTTGAATAGCTTCAACTTCCTTTATTACATTTTTATCGTGCGGTGGTACTAATTGTCCTCCGTCATTCCAATAGGCTTTATAACCATTATATTCTTTGGGGTTATGTGATGCAGTACAAACAACACCTCCGTTACATTGCAACGTTCTTATAGCAAAACTTAATTCCGGTGTAGGGCGCAAATCTTCAAACAAAAACACTTTTATGCCATTCGCTGCAAAAACCTGTGCAGTGGTTTCTGCAAAAAAGCGGCTATTGTTTCGGCTATCGTGAGCTATAGCAACTTTAATGGTTTGGTTTGGATAGGTTTTCTTTAAATAATTGGCAAACCCCTGAGTAGCCATACCAACAGTATATTTGTTCATACGATTGGTACCTACGCCCATTATACCTCTTAAGCCCCCTGTTCCAAATTCTAAATTTTTATAAAATGCTTCCATTAACTCGTTAGGATTATGATCAATTAAATCCTGAACGGCTTGTTTGGTTGCTGCATCATAATTTCCGTTTACCCAACTGCGGGCTTTTTCTAATATTGCGTTATCCATATGCTTTAATTAAAAATACTTTCATGAAATTCGTAAAATACTAAGGTAACAAATGTATTACAATAAATAGGCGCCAACAATTTGTTCCTTATTCATTTCAACTGAAATATGTTCTTGCAGTGTAGTAGCCACTGATAAGCCTACATAATCGGGCTTAACAGGAAATAACTTGTGCATTCTATCAATTAATACCATGGTTTGAATACTTTTAGGATATTGCTGTAATAAAGGTTTTAGCGCATACATTAACGTACGGCCGGTATTGGCAACATCATCAACCACTACTATATGTTTATCGTTTAATGTTACAGGATTATCTATTTGCACATCATCAGGGTGTTGCTTATTTAATGATATACCTGAAACAACAATAGATTGCTTAAAATAAGGTTGCATCAATGCAGCCACTTTTTGCGCAATTACATACCCATTCTTTTTAATGCCGAGCAAAATAATTTCGTTTTCGGCATTGGCTAAATTTTCAACCACTTCTAACGCCAAACGCTCTAACTTATATTGTATAATTTTTTGCGATAATATTTCTTTTTGCATTGTACTCATTTTTTTCCAACAAGCTTTAAAAGCCTTAGTGCCTTTATGCAAAGCAATTTAACGGTAAAAATTGAAATGAATGAACTGCTTAGGCATTTTGTAAGTATTTTTTGTTTGCCGGCATTTATGCCACCCATTTGTTTAATATTTAATAATTACTACTTGCAAACCTGTTGATTTGTTGCATTTTATATACTCATAACTATTAACTTAGCACCATAACAACTTGGTTATGCACTTTATTCCTCAAATTATTTTTATAGTATTACTGGCAGTAGGCATTTATTTATTTGCAAAAAAAGTTGGTTTCATTAAAGCAAATATTTTAATGGGCCGTGATGAAATAATAAACGACAATAAACCATTAAGATGGCGCAATGTGCTGTTGTTGGCTTTTGGACAAAAAAAAATGTTTAAAAACCCTTTAGTAGCCGTATTACATTTTGTAATATATGCCGGATTTATCATTATCAATATTGAAGTTCTGGAAATAATTTTAGACGGTATTTTTGGTACACACCGGTTATTTGCACAGCCATTGGGAATAGTGTACAATTTTTTAATTAATGTATTTGAATGTTTTGCAGTTGGTGTAATTATTGTTTGCATTATTTTCTTAATACGAAGAAATGTATTGCACATTAAACGCTTTTTAAGCAACGATTTAAACGGTTGGCCCAGAAGTGATGCCAATTATATTTTAATATCGGAAATTATTTTAATGTGCTTATTCTTAACCATGAATGCCACTGATACTATTTTACAAGGCAGAAATTATGGTCATTACGCTCAGCACATTACCGGTAATTTTTTATTTTCCGAACATTTACAATTCATATTTAATCATCTTTCATCACCGCAAATAGAAGTAGTTGAGCGGATGGCCTGGTGGTTACACATTGCAGGTATTTTGGCATTTTTGAATTACTTACCTTACTCCAAGCACTTACATATTTTATTGGCATTTCCCAATGCGTACTACGCCAATTTAGAACCCAAAGGCAAAATGCACAATATGCCTGAAATTCAAAAAGAGGTGTTATACGCCATGCAGCCGGAATTAATTCCGGCAGATGCTGCAAATGAAACCACACACAAATTTGGGGCAAAAGATGTGGCAGATTTAAGCTGGAAAAATTTATTAGATGCCTATTCATGTACGGAATGCGGCCGTTGCACAGCGGCTTGTCCGGCTAATTTAACCGGCAAAAAATTAAGTCCGCGTTTAATTATGATGAAAACCCGCGACCGTATGGAAGAATTAGGTAAAAGAAGAGAAAAACAGGTTGAAAATTGGCAAAGTGATGAAAAATCGCTGCTTCACAATTATATAACTACTGAAGAACTGAGAGCCTGCACAACTTGTAATGCTTGTGTAGAAGAATGTCCGGTAAGTATTTCACCGCTTGACATTATTTTACAGCTTCGCCGCTATTTAATTATGGAAGAAAGCAATGCACCACAAGAATGGAACAGCACTTTTAGTAACATTGAAAACAATTTTGCACCCTGGAAATTTTCACCGGAAGAAAGAGATCAATGGGTAAATAGTTAAAACATTTTACTGTACAGCATTCGGTATAATTGTGCAAATGCAGCAATTAAAAAAACAATTCCCATAATTATATTTAACACTTTTGTTTCGGCTTTCAGTTTCTTAATTAACCAATTGCCGCCGTACATATAAAAAGCTAAACCACTTATTGTGCCCAATCCGCAACCAATGGTAAATAAATTTAAGCTGGCTGTTTGGTTTAATAAAACATTGGCATTCATCAAGTAACTACTCCATATAAACCAAAAAGGAATTTGTGCAGGATTCAAAGCACTCATACTTACCCCTAAAACAAATCGGTGTAAATTATTTTTCAATAAAATATTTTTTTCATTCGATTTTTTCTGCGCAATCATCACAAAGCTAATCACAGCAAAAACCAGAAAAAAAAGAACCGTAAGCCAACCAATAATGGTAAATAATAAATGATGTGCCAGCATCCATTGCACACCAACTAAAACTAAACGTAAATAAATAATTTCAATTAAAGCAACGCCTAAAGCATAACGCCAGGCATTATTAAAACCTTCTAAAACAGCTATATGTGTTGCGGTAATGCTCATGGTGCCCAACGGCAGTTGCCCCAAAAAACTAACCAGCCATCCAACTAAAAGTACAATCAGTAAATCCATTCAACAAGAAAATAAAATTTTATGAATAGGTGAAAATAACATCTTTATTCAAAATATTCACCTAAAATAAATTTACCCTACATTCGTACAAAGGTTATTGTTATGAATGTACCAGTAATGGCCGAAATGGCAGCCAACGGCAATACACCCGAAGTTTTATTTTGGGTAGGTTGCTCAGGAAGTTTTGATGTAAGAGCCCAAAAAATTACCCGAGCATTTGCAAGCATTTTAAACAAACTAAATATATCGTATGCCATATTGGGCAAAGAAGAAGCTTGTACCGGCGACCCGGCAAGGCGTGCAGGAAATGAGTTTTTATTTCAAATGATGGCGTACAATAACATTCAAATATTAAATGGATATGGCATCAAAAAAATTGTTACTACATGTCCACACTGTTTTAATATTTTAAAAAATGAATACCCGGAATTAGGCGGCAATTATGAAGTAATACACCACACTGTTTTTTTACAGCAATTAATAAAAGAAGGAAAAATTGTTATAAAAGAGAACAGCCCCTACTCCGGCAAAAAAATAACTTACCACGATAGTTGTTACTTAGGCCGTGCCAATGGCATTTATGAAGCACCCAGAGAGGTTTTAGAAGCTTTATCGGCCGAATTAGTTGAAATGAAACGTTGTAAAAGTAAAGGACTTTGCTGCGGTGCCGGCGGTGCACAAATGTTTAAAGAAGACGAACCCGGCAATAAACGCATTAATATTGAAAGAACAGAAGAGGCTTTAGCCACTAATGCGAATATTATTGCAGCAGCTTGTCCATTTTGTAACACCATGATGACTGATGGTGTGAAAAACAAAGAAAAGGAAGCCGAAGTACATGTGCTTGACATTGCTGAATTGATTGAACAATCAATGGTGGGTGAATAAATAAAATAATGCCAATAGCTTGAACAATATATTATGAAAATACATTTTTCATTGAAACATTTTATTATTGGTTCGTTCTTGCTATTTCCCGCGTTGTTAATACTAGATGGCATTTATGATTATGCCATGAACGAGTGGAATACGACCACCCTGTTTTCAACCGAAAACTTAATTTTTAAAGCCATTGCTGCTGTTATTGGCGGGTATTTTTATGCTCGCATCATTCAATTTTACAAACAAAACAAACCCTAAAAAATTGACCATGTCATAATGCAATTATTGTAATAATTTTGCACTATGAACATTTCTTTAGAAAAAATACTTCCGGCTGACTTTTCCAATCGTTCACGGGTTTGGATTTATCAAAGTAGCCGTTTACTTTCCATGCAAGAAGCACTTACGTTAGAACAACTTTTTGCCGATTTTGTGCAAAATTGGAAAAGCCATGGTACCCCTGTAAAAGGTTATGCCAACTTAATATTTGGGCAATTCATTGTTATTATGGCCGATGAATCTCAGGCTGAAGTGAGTGGATGCAGCACCGATTACAGTGTACACTTTATTAAACAAATAGAAAAGCAATTCAACATTCAATTGTTCGACCGACAAATGTTGGCTTTCTTCATAAAAGAAAAAGTAGAATTATTGCCTCTTTCTCAAATTGAATATGCCATTGAAAAGGGCTTTATTAGCGAAGAAACCATCTACTTCAATAACTTGGTTTATACTAAACAAGAGTTATTGGAAAATTGGATGATTCCTGCAGGAAAAAGTTGGTTAGGTAAACGATATTTTAAAACTGAAACTTCTCATTCATAATGTATCAGGTTTACGGTATCCCGAATTGCAATACAGTTAAAAAGGCTTTAGACTGGCTTTCACAACATAATATTCCTTTTACTTTTCACAATTTTAAAAAAGAAGGAATTGAAGCAACTACTTTAAAAAACTGGTGCCAACAAGCAGGTGGTTGGCAAAACCTATTAAATAAACAAGGAACTACCTGGCGTAAGTTAGATGCCAACACACAGCAAAGCATTACCACCGAAACAAAAGCCATTCAATTAATGCAAGAAATGGTGAGTATTATTAAGCGTCCTGTAATTGTTAAAGGCACCACCGTTGTGGCCATTGGTTTTAATGAAGCACTTTATAACACCGTTTTCAAATAGTTCATTTTTTTAAACAAACTATTAAGGTACATAGCCAAGCCAATTATTGTAATACCTCTGCTAATTTCTCTTTTAGTTGTTCACTGCGAAGGCCACGGGCAATAATAACACCATTGGGGTCAATTAACATATTATCGGGAATAGATTCAATATGATACAAACGTGCTACTGCATTATTCCAAAATTGCAAGTCGCTTACATGTGTCCACGTTAACCCATCATCGTGAATAGCTTTCAGCCAATTATCTTTTTGTTGATCGAGTGAAACACCGATGATAGCAAAATTTTTATTTTTAAATTGGTTGTACACGGCCACTACATTGGGGTTTTCCATTCTGCAAGGACGGCACCAACTGGCCCAAAAATCAACCAAAACATATTTTCCTTTATAAGAAGATAAACTAACCGGACGGTTAGCAGTATCATTTTGTGTAAAATCAATTGCCTTTGTACCTACTGCACCAACTTTTGCAGCCGCTATGGTTTGTTGAATCAATTTCCCATAAAATCCTTCTTTAGCCGGCTCACCTAAACGATTGTATTTAGCTTCTAATTCATCTACACCTGAAAACAACGGATTAACTGCATAAACTACAAATGCACTAACTTGTGATGTAGGCTTTTGCTTAATAAATGCATCTACCTGACTAATAACCATGTTTTTGTAAACACCGAAAGAAGTAATTAATGAATCGCGCTTCATGCCGGGTTTTTCAGCGTTAATTTCAGATACCAACTTACCTAGCTTTTCTTTTAAAGGATTAAAGCCTTTTAAATAATCTACATAATCATTCTGTAAAGGCGATCCGGAAAAAACCAAATCTTGTAAATGGTTCACATCACCATTAACAAATACTTCATCGTTTTGCATGAAAACTTCCGGGGTTGCCAGATAACCAATGAAATTTAATTGATAGATATCGGCATTTTCCAAATGTCCTTTCAAGGTAAATTTACCATTCTTCACATAGTCTTCAGCTACAGACTTTCCGGTAGCGCCACTTACTAAAAATACCAGTGTGCTATCCTTTATTCCTTTCACATCGCCCTTTATCACAAACCCCTTTTGGGCAAAAACACTTAAGGGTAACAACAACAATACAACTAAATTTTTCATACTATACAATTTACCTTTGATAGGTTTTATTTGAATTTTCAATTTATTTTGAATGCCTGCTTTTTAAAACATTTACCACATCATTCAAAGTATAATTTTTTGCAGCTAATAATACCAGAAAATGAAACAGCAAATCGGCAGACTCATTCAAAAATAAGGTTTCATTATCATCTTTAGCTTCAATTACTACTTCTACAGCTTCTTCACCCACTTTTTGTGCCACTTTGTTAATACCTTTTTGCATTAACCTTGCAACGTATGATTCATCGGGCGATGCCTTGCTGCGTAAACGAATCACTTCTTCTAAATACAATAAAAAATTATCGGCATGATTTTTTTCACTCCAACAAGTATCGGCCCCTGTATGGCAAACCGGGCCATGCGGTATTGCTTTTATGAGTAAAGTGTCATTATCACAATCAACACTAATACTTTTCAGTTCTAAAAAATGGCCACTTTCTTCACCTTTAGTCCACAACCTTTGTTTAGAACGACTATAAAAAGTAACTTTTCCTGTTTGCTCGGTTTGTTTATAGGCTTCCTCATTCATAAATCCCAACATCAGCACTTTTGATGTGTTGTAATCTTGTATAATGGCGGGCACCAATCCATCGGCATATTTATTAAACGCTACATTCATTGTTCTAAGGCTTTAATTATTCTAAATTTTTAGCAAAAATACCGATAAATAAACTGTAAACTACAACAAAGAAGGCTATTGATACTTACCGGCTTTTCTGCAATACATAAATAACAGAACTACATTTTTTAACCGATTGTAATGTATGCAGAGTTGAAAGCAAGCCCACCCAAAACGCCTTCAACAAATTGTTTTTGCCCTGTTTATATTTTTCACTGAGCATTGCTACATAAAAACTATCGAAGGGCATTGCTTTGTACTGCTGTATGGTAAATTGATGATGCTGCGCTAACCACAACATACTTTTAGGCGAAAAATGATATAGATGGCGAGGAACATCATAAGCTGCCCAATATTGCTGATAATATTGTGCATCGTACGAAGTATAGTTAGGTACAGCAATAATCAGCTTTCCACCCGGTTTTAAAGCTTTGTAAAAATTTTGCATATACCCATGCAAGTCATGCACATGTTCTAACACATGCCACATGGTAATAACCTGGTAAGAAGCAGGTTGCAATTGCTGCAATTGTTCTACATTATGTAAATCAATTTGATATTTGTTCTTTGCAATATTTCTTGCGCCTTCATCCACTTCAACACCGGTAACCTGCCATCCGGCCAAATGCATAGTATTAGCAAATGCTCCGGTACCGGCGCCCACATCTAATAATGTTTTAGTTTCTCCCTTGGTTATTTTTTCAATAAATTTTCTCTTCTGTTGCAAGGTTATGCTGCGAACATAATGATACAAAGCATTGATGAGCCCCTTATGTGTATCGGAATGAGAAATATAATTTTCTGATTGATAGTAAGGCCCTATATGCTGTGCATCGGGAATTTTTTGTGTAAATCGCGCAGTACATTCAGCGCATTCCCACACTTCAAATGTTTGTTGCGAAACAGTGTAATCAATAGCCGATAAGGAAAGCGAAATATTGCTACTATTGCAAATAGGACAATTTGAGTATTGTATAGATGGTTGATTCATGCTGTTTTAAAAAATTACATTAACGCAATAACCAGTGCTGCAATGCCAATAATGGTTAATATAATGGCGTAAATCCACCATCTATCTTTTTGTATCATTTCATCGGAAACTTCTTCAACACTTGAATTGGTTTCAACAGCAGGAATATTGGCTAAAATAGATTGCCGAGAAGGTATATTTTCTGCAGCTTTTGCCGATACAATTTTAATTTGTTGAAAAGATAATGTTTGCTGCAATGCCATATTGTTTTGCAAAGGCCTGAATAAAACTTCACCATCAGGATTTAGCAATAAGGTTCCAATTCCCGGTAATAATACACCACCTTGTTGTAATTGTATTTTAAGTTCGTATGTGTAATCTGTAAAAAGTTGAATAGCTGCAACCTCTGTTATATTGAGTTGTGCTGCAATTGATTTATAAAACTGATGGTCGGCTTCAACAGTTTCAGTTGAAAAACTAATTTGAGTAGCCGGAGCGGAAACTGATTTTTGGGCCCAATTTACGCTTGGCTTATCCTTAATTAATTGAAACAAACCTAAGCCGGGTATTCCCAAACGTTCATTTACCAATAAATAGGGCAACAACAACTCTTTCATGTGTGTGCATTAATGAAACGAATATACGATTCCTCCCAGAACATTAAAACCTAAAACCTGGTATTGGTTCCAACGTTCATACTTATTATTGAATATATTATTGAATTGAAGCCAGATATTCAAGCTTTTACTAATTGAAAATTCGGCACCGGCATTCATGTCAATAGCAGCGGGTAATTTACGCGAAGCCAAAGAAACCGGATCGCGGTATTGAGACCCATCCCATAAAAACAAATCAGATTTTATGGAAAAATCTTTCGTTAACTTATAACGTAGCGTACCGGTAACATCCAAAGGCAATAATCCCCATGGTTTATCATAAACCTGTTGTTTGGTATATTGTGTGTAATCCATTCCGGCAATAAATGAAAATTTTTCCTGATCGGTATAAGTAACTTCACCATGTAATTTTAAAGCTTGCAATCCTGTTTCATTCAAAACAACAAACGACTGCGATTTGCCTGCAGCAGTATCATTCACAAATAAGGGCTGATTGCTGATTTGCAAAAATGAAATTTTACCTAACCAAGTAAAATGCTTCCCGGCATTGCCTTTTATTCCTGCATATTGTTCAGTAAATTTTGTGTTGAACAATGCTGTAGGTTGTGCAATAAATGGATTGATGGCCGCTAAACTTTGGTAAGAATTTTTTTGGTAATACCCTTGCCAACCGGCTAAAACAATCAATTGGGTTTCGGCTATATTGGCCTGCACATGCACATCGGGTAAAAGTGAAAATTGCTGATTATCCCATGAAGGTTGCACCCCTGCTTTAATTTGAATATTAGGAACTTTAAAAAGCAAAGCCGGCGCTACATAAAATAAGTTATTATTAATGGTATTGGTTGGGGTTTGTAAATGCGTTATGTCGGCTAAACCCGTTACCTGAAAAGTTAATAATTTTCCTAGGGTTTTACTAATCGGTGCTTTAATAACCGCATTTAATTCACTACCCTGCCGATTATCAAAAAAAGAAGAAATCCCTACCTCGGGATGGTACGCAATGCCATAATCGTTAGGTTGGGTGGTTTGCAGGCCAAAGTTTGCACCTATGGTATTAAATTGCTGCTGCAATTGTTCTTTGGTAAAATTGTTATTGCCGGTAAACCCGTACAAATATTGATTGCTGTTATTATAATAAATTTTACCGGTAAACTGTTGTTGATGCGGTAATGCGAAAACGCCATTCGCATCAATGCCGCCCAACGAAAAGTTTTGGAAGGGTAAATTTCCTTTTGAAGCAGTATATTTTCCATGCAACATAATGGCCGATTTTTGTCCATCGCCCAATGCTACCCCGGCCTCAGCATAAGGTGTTGCATAATTACCGTAACCAACTTTTATGTATTTATTCTTTTCCCAATGCAAAGAGGTATCCTGTACTAATGCCAATGGTTTTATAGAAACCGGGCGATAAGAAAAAGTTAGATTTTGCGAAGGAATACTATAAATTAAAGGTATAATGGAAACATCGGTAGGTGCAGTGGCTGCAGTAAAATTAATTTTAGCAGCACTGCGTAAAGAAGGCTTAAATACAGAGGTAACTACCACTACTTTAGGGCTTACCGTGTCACGTAAATCGTTTACAGAAATGCTTTTGGGTGCCACAACAGTTGCAGTTGTTTTTGCTTGAACTGCAGTAGATTTATGGGTAGTTGTTTCTTTTTTATGAACAGCAGTATGTTGCTTTGATTTATGCTTTTTTTGCTGTGGATGATGTTTTTCAGCCCTTACATTGGGCAAAAAAGCACAAAGTGCAAAAGAAACTAAAAATATATGAAGTTGATATTGCTTTAGCATGCTTAAACTAATTAAATATATTGTTAATTGGTTTTTGGTTGTTTATTCTTTGCGGCTTGTACCATAGCCAGTTTATCTGCTGCTTCTTTTTTCAATGCTTCAATAGTAGCATTTTCTGCCACACTTTTATAGGTTGCTTCCGCATTAAACAAATCGTTCTCTTTAAAATAAATATCACCCAACAATAAATAACTATCCGTTACCCAATACTCATATGAGCCGTATTTTTTTATTACTTCAAAAGCTGCTTTTTCAGCGGCAGGAAGTTGATTTTGCAAATACAAAATTTGAGCAATACGGTATTGCGCTTCGGCGCTGTATTCAGATTTACCTAACTTAATTACCTGTTGATAAGCATTTGCAGCATTGGTTAAAGCACTGTCTGATTGAAAATTTTTAGCCACAATCATATTAGCCATCATTCGGTCATCTTCAGCTGCACCTTTTTCATTTAGAATATCTTGTGCATTCGCCACTGCATCTTTCCATTGTTGTAATTTGTACTGACAACGTAATAAACCACGCATGGCTTCTAATTTATTTTCTTGCTGTGTGGCAATTTGTTTTAATTGTTCATAGTAAGTTTCGGCAGTAGTGTAATCTTTTTTATCAAAGTAAGCAATTCTGGCACATTGCAATACACTTCTTTCTGCGTAAATATTAGGTGCTTTAGCAGCAACAGCAGCATAATAAGTAAAGGCATTCTGAGGATCTTTATTCATTAAATAAATTTCCGCCATAAAATAGTTAGCCTCAATATTATATTTACCATCAGGAAATTTCGCCAAATAATTTGCATAACCTTTTTGAGCAGCATTAAAATTGGCCGCATCATATGCCAGTTGTGCAGAACGGAATGTTAAAGAATCTTCTTCACTATACGATACCGGCTTGCCGTTTTCCTTCATAAAGGCTACGAATGCATCAGGCTGATGATTTTCTAAAAATATATTCCGAATATACTCTATGGCTTCATCACTTTCCGGTGAATTGGGATAGTGAGACACCAACTGTGTAAAGTTTTGCAGCGATTGGTTGTTTTGGTTTAGGTTGAATGTACACACACCCAACTTCAAGTAAACTTTCGGCCATAAAGCGGCGGCATCATTATTTTTTAAAATATTTTGCAAATAAGGAATTGCAGCATTAAAATTTTCAGCAGCCATATAGGTGTTGGCAATTTCAAAATTGGCTTCACTGGCAAACTCAGAATTGGGGTACTGCTTAATAAGTGATTGTAGTAAATTAATTTTTTCGGAATTTTTATTATAGGCACCTGCAATAATAGCTTTTTGGTACAAAGCATAATCGGCACCTTTGGCATTCATATCAATTACTTTATCATAAATGGTTAATGCCGGCTTATAATTTCTATTCATGAAATAACAATCACCTGAACGTATATACGCATCTAACTGCACGGGAGTTGGATTGAAAGAAATGGTTTTGGCAACTTGTTGAAAATTACTGAGTGCCTCGCTATACATTTCCTTTTTTAATAAAGCATATCCCAAATTATAATGTGCATTAATCGGATTTACTTCGCCCAAAACAACAGGATTTTTTAAATAAGCATTATCATATTGTATGGCAGCATCAACATTACCGTTTCTGTATGCAATTTCACCTAACCAGAAATAAGCGTATGGTAATTGCGATTCATTATAAGGCACTTGTAATAAACGAACTAATAAAGCATTAGCCTCATTTACACGCTGATCGTTCAGCAATTCAACAGCCCTACCATATAAAATTCGCGGATATACTTTCTTAACGTTTTCACTTTGAGACGGTAAGCTTTCAAACAACATTAATGCATCTTTATAATTGCTTGTGTTAGCCAATACGCTTACTTGAATTTCTTTGGCTTCTTGAATATAAGGCGATGAGGGATAATTGTTGATGAAATTTTCCAACTCACGTTGAGCAATATCAAAGTATCCTAATTCGTAACTTAATTTTGCATAGTTAAAAATGGATACTTGTTTTTGAGTTGGGTTAGCATTATTGGTTGCACAAAACAAAAAAGCATTTCTTGCGTTGGCTTTTTGGCCTGTTTTTAAGTAAGCATCCGCTAACAAATACATACTATTTTGGGCTAATGAATCTTGTTTCCCGCCCAACTCTTTAAATCCTGTAATACTTTGCTGATAATTGCCGGTAGCATAATAACAATAGGCTAATTCATACACATCTTCACGGTTAGGGGTTGGCGTAGCATTAATGTATGCTTCTAAATATGATTTAGCACGGGCATAATCTTTTTTATCAAAATACAAATGACCAATTAACTGTTTTAATGGTAACTCATAATACTGATTGCCAGCTAATAAAGCAGCTTCGGCATACAATAGGGCTTTATCGTAATTCCCTTGGAAATAGTAAATCTCTGCAATATAGAAAGGAACAATGTTTTTGTACGTCTTGTCTTTTTCAATTATAGTAAATGCCTGCAATGCAGCTGCATAGTTTTTTTCGTAAAAACAAATAAAGCCATAATAATAATTCGCATCAATATAATTTGGGTCGGTTTTTATTTGCCTGATAACATCAAACAATGGTTTGGCATCATTAAATTTTTGTAAAGTAAAATAGGCATAAGCCATATGAAATTTCAAAGTAGAAATTTGGCTATTACTTAAATTATCAATACCTGCTTTTTGATAATAAGTAAGTGCGTCCGTATAATTTTTTTGTTCAAATAAATATTCAGCCAAATAAAAACTCATCATTTGCACCAACGGTGTAGTGGTTTCAAGGCTAATGAATTCAGCAGCTTGTGAAGCTGCAGCGGCATTTTTTAAATACAGTTCACAGGCAATGGTGTAAAATTTTATTTCCTCACGTATGGTGGCATCATTAAGTGTAGCACCGTATTGCGGATTTTGCAAATTTTTAAAAACAGGATAAGCTAAACTATATTCATTGTTTTGAAAATACTCTTTAGCCTGCTTAAACAATGCGGCGGGGTCATTATTTATTTTTGTAGCCTGTGCATAACCGGTATACATGCTAGCACTAAACAATACATATAAAAAAAAATGTTTTATCTGCATATAATTGAAACGTGTATTATGAACAAAGATTATGAACGGAATCTTAAATAAACGCAAAATAAGTTTAAAGTTAATACCCTCACTTTGTAACCAAATACCATTCCACATTTTGTGGATAAACAGTAAAGCTTAATACCTTTACCAACAAATTTTTAAAAAAAATGTATCAAAGTAGCACACAGATTAGAGTTAGATATGCAGAAACGGACCAAATGAATGTGGTTTATCATGGCAATTATGTTCAATATTTTGAAGTTGGACGAACAGAAAGTATTCGCCAATTGGGTTTTACTTACAAGGATATGGAAGCTATGGGTATTATAATGCCCATTGTTGAAATACACACAAAATATTTACGCCCGGCGCATTATGATGATTTATTAACTATTACCACTACTTTAAAAAACTTACCAACCGATCATAAAATTGAGTTTCACCAGGAAATTTTTAATGAGCAACACAAATTAATAACCGTAGGCAGGGTGGTTTTGTATTTTATTAATGCAAAAACAAAGGAAAAAACAAATATGCCCCAACATTTATACGAAAAATTGGCCGTTTACTTTAAATAACAGGCGCAAACGCATGTTACAATACACAAAATGCCGTTTAAAAATATAATTGGGTTTTAAAATATTAACTACTTTACTTTTGCAGGCAATTTTAGTGATATGAATACCATTTCTGCCTCTATTATTACGATAGGCGATGAACTACTGATAGGACAAGTTATTGATACCAATAGCGCCTGGATGGCTCAGGCATTGAATAAAATTGGCATTCCGATACATAGAAGAATAGCTGTTGGCGATAAATGGGATGAAATTTGGCAAGCGCTTGACCAAGAGAGTGCTTTATCAACCCTTATCTTCATTACGGGCGGATTAGGCCCTACTTCAGATGATATAACCAAGCCCCTACTGTGTAAATATTTTGGTGGAAAATTAGTGTTGCATCAACCCACCTTACAACATGTTGAATATTTATTTGAACATGTTTTTAAGCGAGGACTTCCATTGTCTGAAAGAAATATAAAACAAGCAGAAGTACCCGATAATTGTACTATTATAAAAAACGAATTGGGTACTGCACCGGGAATGTTGTTTGAAAAAAATGGGTGTTTATTTTTTTCATTACCGGGTGTTCCGCATGAAATGCAGGGATTAATGCAAAATGAAATTATTCCCTTATTACAACAACGGTTTACTTTAGGTAGTATTGAACATAGAACTTTGTTAACTGCCGGTATAGGCGAATCAATGTTGGCAGAACGATTAGTAGAATTTGAAAAATCATTACCAAAGAATTTATCGCTAGCCTACTTACCCAATTATGGCATGGTTCGTTTACGCCTAACACTAAACGGGGAAAATGCTACGGAAGTAAATGCAACCATTAATACTTATTTTGAAAACTTGAAAGCATTGGTGGCCGATGTAATGATAACCGATAAAGATGAACCACTTGAAGCCGTAGTAGGCAGAATTTTATTGGAACAAAAGAAAACCATTGGCACTGCTGAAAGTTGTACAGGCGGTTACATATCTCATTTAATTACTTCCATTCCGGGCTCATCCTCGTATTATGAAGGAAGTATTATTAGTTATTCTTATGATATAAAAGAAAAAGTGTTACACGTAAATAAGCAAACACTTGAAAAATATGGTGCAGTGAGTGAAGAAGTAGTGCGTGAAATGGTGCAGAATGCACAAGAAATGCTACATACCGATTATGCTATTGCAGTTAGCGGTATTATGGGACCCGGCGGTGCTACACCCGATAAACCCGTAGGTACTGTTTGGATGGCCGTATCGGGAAATCATAAAATTATTACTAAAAAAATGCATTTCCGTTTCAATAGACAACGCAATATTCAATTAACTGCAGCTAATGCGCTATTGCTTCTTATTCAACTAATGAATGACAAAAATTAACATTTACATTAAATTATTGCTTATTGGCAAAAATCGTGTGCAGGTACCATGCTAAAACACTATTTTTGACCCTGAATTTTACTGTTGAATAGGCTATTAAACGATTGCTGCCAACATTACTAAAGTAATACTTCAACAGTATATTATCACCAAAATTGTATTTTATGGCTTTAGCAGATTTAGTGATGCCCAAAATGGGTGAAAGTATTATGGAAGCTACTATTTTGCGCTGGCACAAAAAAGTTGGCGATGTTGTAAAACAAGACGAGACCGTGCTTGATATTGCAACTGATAAAGTAGATAGCGAAGTACCCAGTACTGTTGCGGGAACTATTAAAGAAATTTTATATAATGTTAATGATGTGGTTCCGGTGGGTGCCGTATTAGCAAAAATTGAAGTGGCTGATACTGCAGGAAATTCATCTCCTGCGCCAACACCAATTCCCGCTGCTGCCAAACCCGAAACCAGAAGCATGCAGGTTAATGCCAACGGACAATTTAAAACCTTGGAACCTGCAATACATGATGAACCTGTTGCTGTTCCATTTGCACCTAATGCAGCACAGATTAATAACAATACTTCAGGCAACAACCGCTTTTACTCACCATTAGTTTTAAATATTGCCAATAGTGAAGGGATTAGCATGGCCGAACTGGAAAATATACCCGGTACGGGTGCAGAAGGCAGGGTATCTAAAAAAGATATTTTACAATATTTATCCGATAAAAAAGCAGGAAAAGTAAAACCTGCTGTTGCACCTGCGCCTCAACCTGCTAATCCTGTTGTTAATGTACCCCATATTATTGAAGAAGAAATAAAAGCAGTTCCGGAATCACCGGCACCCATTACCATTCCTCAACAAAATGTGGAAATTATTGAAATGGACCGTATGCGCAAACTAATTGCCAAACACATGGTTGATAGTAAGCATACCAGTCCACATGTAACCAGTTTTACTGAAGCCGATGTTACCAATATGGTACTATGGCGCAACAAAGTAAAAGACAACTTCGAAAAAGTTGAAGGCACTAAAATTACATTCACACCCATGTTTATTGAGTGTATTGTAAAAGTTTTAAAGCGCTTCCCTATTGTAAACAGTTCTGTTGATGGCGATAAAATCATCATCAAGAAAAATTTGAATATAGGCATGGCCACTGCCTTACCTAACGGTAACCTAATTGTGCCGGTTATTAAAAATGCAGAAAATTTAAGCCTGGTGGGTTTAACCAAGGCTGTGAATAGCCTTGCTGACAATGCCAGAAATAATAAATTAAAGCCGGATGATACCCAAGGTGGTACCTTTACTTTAACCAATGTGGGAACTTTTGGCAGTTTAATGGGAACCCCCATTATTAACCAACCACAAGTTGCTATTTTAGCAGTAGGTGCCATCAAAAAACGTCCTGTTGTTATTGAAACAGATAAAGGCGATTATATTGGCATTAGACACATGATGTATTTATCCATGAGCTATGATCACAGAATTATTGATGGTAGCATCGGTGCCAGCTTTTTACACGAAGTTGCCAAAGAATTTGAAGCATGGGATGTAAACCGCGAATTAAAATTGGTAGTTCAGGAACATTACATTGATTAATAAAAATAGTTAAACACAGAAAAGCGGCTTGGATACATAATCCTCAGCCGCTTTTTTATTGAATAATTCTTCTGAATTAGTTAACTGTTTCCAAGCCCCAATCTCTTCCTTTTAAAATGGCAGGAACGCCCTCCGTTATCCATTTTGCAGGTTTTGCACCCTTTAAAAGCCAGTCGAAAAATTGTTGCTCTCTAATTTGAATATCTTTTCTGTTTCTACGTTCAACTAAATTGTGTGCTTCACCATTATAAACCAATAGCCAAACCGGTTTATGTAAACGGCGCAAAGCAGTATAAAATTCAATGCCCTGATACCATGGCACAGCACCATCTGCATCATTACTCATAATTACGAGCGGTGTTTTTACATTTTTTAAATGAAACAAAGGGGAATTCTCAATATATAAATCGGGTCTTTGCCAAATATCGGCACCAATGCGGCTTTGTGTTTTTTCATATTGAAACTGCCTATTCACACCACTTTCCCATCTTATACCTCCATAAGCACTAAACATATTTACCACCGGTGCACCTGCCCATGCAGCTTTATACAAATTGGTTCTGGTAATTACATATGCAGTTTGGTAACCACCCCAACTTTGTCCCTGAATGCCTAATTTGGTGCTATCTACAAATCCTAATTTTACCACAGCTCTTGTTCCACTTACAATATAATCATAGGCACTTTGCCCCGGATGCCCCTTGGTATACCAAATGTCCGGAACAAAAACAACGTACCCCCTACTAACATAAAATGAAATATTTAAACGTGATGGCGTTGGTGTAGGTGGAATGTAGTTGTAAAGTGTTTGATTGTTTCTTTCATAAAAGTAAACAATCATCGGATATTTTTGCGTAGGCACAAAATTTTCAGGTTTATACAAAATACCTTCAGCCATTTTCCCATTGTAGGCACGCCAGGTAAATAAGGTAGCTGTTCCCCAATTGTATTGCTGCTGTTGCGGATTAATAGCTGTTAATTGTTGTGGTTGATTAATGGTAGTTGCCGGTTTATTCAAAACAAATACATTGGGGCTATTTTGATAGTCTTCCATTGTAAATATTAATTCTGTTGCATTTTTATCAAGCTCAGTTCCACTGATAAATTTAGGAACATTTAAAAGTGTTTCGTTTTTACGCAGCCAGGGCTGTTGTTGATTATTAGCAGGCATTGATAAGGCAATTCCACTAAACTTGTTTTGTTCATTAAACAAATGCAACCATACATCCGCATTTGCAGGGATAAATGTTTCATCTTTCACATTAATATAACGGTATTGCATTTTAGTAGTTCGGCCATTGGTAATTTTATGTGATGCTAATTTTGCCGACGGATCTACCTGCCAAATATCAAATCGGTCATATATCCACACATAACTATCATTACCTGTAAATCCTGCTATGCCATAATTTGAAGGATCATCGGGAACATCATTAGTCTCATCGTATAAAGGCGTAGTAATATCATTAGCTATGGCATACAATTTATTGATATCGGCATTGTAACAATAATACTTTCTCAACACTTCATTATACAATACCAGGTATTTTCCCGTACTGGAAGCATATATGCGTACTTTTACGTTAGCAGCTATTTTTTGCTTGTCGCCATTTTCGGGGTTTATTGCATACACATCTTTAAACGTATATCCTTGCCACTGCTTTTGAACCCTTCTGCCGGTATCGGTATAGGTATAAAAATACTTACCATCGCCTTTGTTGGTTTCTACTACATTTTCAAATACGTTATTAGCCAATTGCACCATTGTATGTGTAGTAAAATCATAACGAGCTAAATAATTCTTTTTCAAATTCCTTTCTAAATTTTTTAATTGAGCCGGCATTATATCATCATCATTATAATGCCAAATATCTAGACCGGCTTGTTCAAAGGCTGGTACAGTAGTATCTTTTGGTGGTAAAACAGGTGCTGTTCCAAAAAATAATCTTTTGCCTGATTCACTAAAATGTGTATTGCTAAAGGCACTTACACTCCAATTTAAGGGCATGCCTTTGGTATTACGGTTTACAATTAATGTAGCACTATCTGCACCAGCTGTATAGTAATACAAACCATAAAACTTTTGCAATGCTTTACTGCTGCTGTCTTTTTCTGCAACAAATGATAATTGTTTTCCGGATTCATCAAAAGTTAGAGCACTTACCTCATGCAGGCCATTTGCTACAGTAATGGGTTTGTTTTGGCTCAGTTGATAATACTTTACAGAAAAATTTTCAGGCCCTATCCATTCACTCAATAACACTGCAGTACCCCACTTAGACACAATAGCCTGTTGCACTTTATGTATAATTTCGGGTTCGGTATTGGGTAAACGATAAATATATAAATCAGTTTTAACTGGTGATTCTGTATTTTTTGAAAGAGTATCACTCCCTTTTTTTATGGAAGCATTAAAGTTGGCGAAACCCTTTTCTTGCAATAACTGTAATTGCTTTTTTAAACTGTCTTCTAAATGTTGTGTACCGGAAAGTTGCTTTTTAAGTTGCTGAACTAAACTTGCAGAATCATTTTTTGCAGGTGTGTGAGCAATCATATTCTCTTTTAAGCAAATCAATAGGTTATTCCCTTTTTCGGGCAATAAAAAGCTTTGAACCGCGGCAACTTTTGTAATAGAGCCGGTTTGTATATTAATGATAGCCATACTGTCTTTCGGCATATTTTCCGGCTTCAGCTTTTTAATTTTTGCCTCACGAATTTGTTGATACAAAGGTTTTATTTTACATACAACAAATGCTGCATCATTTGTTATTTTGGCTTGATAACCCCTGGGAACGCTATCAACGGTATCCCACTGCTGTTTTTGGGTATTATATTTTCTAATCCACAAACAGCCATCCCCCTCTTGTGGTACAATGGTGTATGTAACTATTTCTCCATTGTTACTTATTTGCTTTTCTCCAATACTTTGCCAACTATCATAAACGGAATGATCTAATACTTTTTTTTGTGCTAGCAGAGATGATGTTGCAACTAAAGCAGCAATTAAAAATAAAAATTTTCTCATATGCATTTTTTGTAGACCTACTAAGATAATTAAATGCAGGAAATGCCATAAAAAACTATTGATAAACGGATGTGAAGAAATTTTATGTTCCTCAATTAACACAAATGGCTTGTGTAACTTACTTGCCGGCTGTTTGTTCCGGAATTAGGTATGATAAAGTTTGGTTACCCTACGCATTTGAATGATGACCGATAATGCAATGCAAAAAATACCCCAATAAAAACTGCTGTTCAAGTATTTATTTTCATGAAATAAAACAAAAGCCAATAATATACCGTAAACCGGTTCAAGATTTAATGTTAGATTTTGAGTAAATGCAGAAATATTCCGCAATGCTTTCAACATTAATTCCATGGCTAAAACAGTACACAGCCAGGCAAGTATCAGTAACCAAAACAAGTCGGGCATCGTTGGAATCCACTTTGCTGTAGGATTTTGCTGTAAATAAAAAGGCAACAAAATGGTTAAAAGTAAAAACCCGCCTGTCATTTCAATCAACATAATGGTTTGCGGTGCTTCCTTATGAATATTTTTTTTATTGAATATGGAAAATAAAGCAGCAATTAATGCCGAACCTAATCCAAATAAAATACCTGTTCTAAATTTTACATCGAAGTGAAAAATAATATAGATGCCCAGTAAACTCAATAAGCCCAAACCAACTTCTACTGCATGGGCTTTTTTTCGATTGAACAATGGCTCCAATACAGCCGTGAAGAATGAGGTTGCTGCAAAGCATACCAACCCTATTGATACATTAGCCAATTTAATGCTTGCATAAAAAAATACCCAATGCAAAGCAATAAGCACTCCAATACTCAAAAACAAAAATATATTCCGAGGTGTAATGGCGAATGTCTGTTTTCGCCAAAGTAATATGATCAATAAAGTAATGGCGGTTATTCCCATTCTATACCAAACAAGCGGCAATTCATTTAATTGAATGAAGACGCCTAAAATTCCGGTAAATCCTGCCAACAAAACAGAAATGTGGAGTTGTATAAGCGATTGCTTCATGAAAAGGAAATGAAGAAAAAATTACTGTACGTCAGTTACTTGTTGAACAATTTCAGGAGTAGAAATGGCTGCAACCTTTTTTCGATAGTTTTTAAACATACTCAGCCATTGAATTTTAATAACACCAAATACACCTTCTTTTAAAATGCCTTTACTCATTTTACTCACGCCAATTTTTCTATCAATGAAAGTGATGGGGACTTCTTTAATTTTAAAACCCAATTTCCAAGCCGCAAATTTCATTTCAATTTGAAAGGCATAACCTACGAAAGTAATGGCATCAAAATTAATTGTTTGCAATACTTTTCGGGTATAGCAAATAAAGCCTGCGGTGGGGTCGTTGATGGGCATGAATGTAATAATGCGTGTATAGATGGCCCCTCCTTTTGAATATAAATGACGGTCTAATGGCCAATTTTCAATTTTGCCGCCGCGCACATAACGGCTGCCAATAGCCACATCTGCACCATTGTATTTACAAGCTTCGTATAAACGTTCTAAATCGTTAGGATTATGGGAAAAGTCGGCATCCATTTCGAATATATATTGATATCCGTTAGCCAATGCCCACCTAAAGCCATGAATATAAGCTGTACCTAGCCCCAATTTCCCTTCTCTTTCTTCTAAAAACAAACATCCTTTGTATTTGGTCATTAAATTTTTTACGGCCAAAGCAGTACCATCGGGCGAGCCATCATCAATTACCAATACATGGTAATTTTGATTCAATGCAAATACAGTATCTACTATTGAAACAATATTTTCAACTTCATTGTAGGTAGGTATGATAACTAATTTTTCCAACGTATAAATATCTTAAAACTGAAAGTACGAAGTTCTTTCTAAACAGCTGCTAAATGGTTTACTAAAATTTACAAATCTTCAGCGATTTTTAATTTTTATCTTTTTTCAAATAGGTTCTATTCAATATTTCGGTGAACTTTTGCTTGGTATTCATTGGGAAATCGCCTTTCATCATCCAATCGTAATATTGCGGTTCTTCTTTCAAAACCTGAACCACCGGCTTGCCTTTATGCTTGCCGAAATTAAACACTTCCACACCATTAACCTTTATGAACCTGCGAGCAAAATCAACCATATCATCTTCACCCGAAAATTTAGCCAACTCTTCTGTAGTTGTTCCAATGTCGCCGTACCTTTCTACTTGTGCTTCTAAAATTTCCCAAGTGGCAACAGCATCTGCTTCTGCACTGTGTGCCCCATCTAAATTTTTGTTGCAATAAAATTTATATGCTGCACTTAAAGTACGTTGTTCTTTTAAATGAAATATTTTTTGCACATCAATAAACTTGCGGCCTTCGGTAGAAAATTCCTGCCCCGCTCTGGCAAATTCTTCAATTAACATAGGGATATCAAACCTATTGCTATTATAACCACACAAATCTGCATTTCCAATAAATTGTTTTATTTCATTGGCTACTTGCTTAAAAGTGGGCGCATCTTTTACCATTTCATTGGTAATACCATGCACATCGGAAGCAGCTTTTGGAATGGGCATTTCAGGATTAATTAATTTTCTTTTTACCTGGCGGGTTCCATCGGGTAAAATTTTTACAATAGCAATCTCTACTATTTTATCAGCACCAATATTTACACCGGTAGTTTCTAAATCAATGGTAGCAACAGGTTTGCTAAGCTGAATTTTCATATTGTGCATTTTCAAATATAAATAAAGGATTTATGGAAAACGAAAATAAAGCAGTTTGTTGTTAATAAAAATTTAGTTAGGGATATAATTGCTTTTTAATGCTTCCAAATCTAACCCATCGAAATTACCACTACTCATTAATAAAAGATTGCTATTGATTTTAGGCTGTTGTTGTAACCAGCTTAACAAGGCCTCCTTGTTATGAAAAATGGCTAAATTAGATTGATTAAATCCTGCTCGTAAAAGTGTTTCATCAATGGGCGGCATTTTTTTTATGGCCAATGCATGTTCGGCATAAAATACAGCACAGGAATCGGCTTTTTCAAATACACCATTGTATTCTTTAAAAAAGTTGGCATTTAAACTACTATAGGTATGCAATTCAAAAACTGCGGTTAAATGTCTTTGCGGGTATTGTGTTTTTACCGCTTCAATGGTTGCTTTTACTTTGCTGGGAGCATGGGCAAAATCGCGGAAAATGGTAATGGAATCATTTGCCAATATTACTTCTAATCGTTTACTGGCACCTGTGAAGCTTTGTATAGCTTTTAAAAATACTTCAGTAGTTACCCCCAGTTTTCTGCATACCCAATAGGCAGCATGTAAATTGTACAAGTTATGATTACCAAAAACTTTCAAGGGCACCGTAGTGTCTTCCATGGTTATGTAAGTGATACCAGCATCCACTTTATGGGTTGGTAAAGTGTAGGGAATGTATTGAATATCTTTTCGGGTTTGCTGTAATACTAATTGTTTTAAAGTAGCATCTTCTGCATTATAAATTAAGGTACCCCCGGGTTCAATTTTTTCAATGAAAATGGAAAACTGTTGCAAATAGATATCAAACGTAGGAAATACATTAATGTGATCCCAAGCTATACCGGTTATTACGGCAACATTGGGAAACAGAAAGTGGAATTTAGGCCTTTTATCTAAGGCGCTGGCCGGGTATTCATCGCCTTCGCACACAATTACAGGCGCATTGGTAAGTTGCACAGATTGTGGAAAACCATTCAATTGGGCACCCACCAAATAATCAAAATCAAGATTGGCTTGTTTTAAAACGTGCATAACCATGGCAGTTGTGGTAGTTTTACCATGGCTACCCCCTATTACTACCCGAATTTTATTTTTGCTTTCATTAAAAATAAATTCGGGGAAAGAATAAGTGGGAATACCCAATTGTTTAGCCTGCATTAATTCGGGATTATCATCCCTTGCATGCATACCCACTACAATTGCATCTAAATTATTAGTAATTTTTATGGGAAACCATCCCAATTCATTAGGTAGTAATCCGGCGTTTTTTAAGTTGGAATAAGCGGGTTCAAAAATTTCATCATCCGAACCTGTTACATGGTACCCTTTCTGCGCTAAAGTAATAGCTAACTGATGCATAACATTGCCGCCAATGGCAATAAAATGAATATTTGGCATAAAATTTATTCTCTACTTTTTCGTTAATGTGCATAGATAATTAAAAAATTTGCATAAAAGCAACATTTTGTAACGAATTCTTATCTTTGATTTTTGCGGTAAAACCGCAGCTTGAACAAATAGCTATTTTATGAAAAAAATGTTAATTGCCTTAGTGCTTTTGGTTATGGTAGCTTTTACTGTCAGCTCCTGTGTTTCATCACGGGGAAGAGGCTGCCCAACCACCAATAAAAACTACTTTAAACCTTAATGGGCTTTTTTTTGTTGCTTTGCATAAAAAAGCAATAATGAACTGGATATCACTTACATCAGAAGAACAATTAGCGCAAATACAAGAAGCCTCCTTTCTGAAGCCACAGGTTATTTTTAAACATAGTACTCGCTGTAGTATTAGTAGTACTGCTTTGCATCGTTTGGAACGAGCTGAGGCACCAGCGGATATTGATTTCTATTATTTAGACTTAATACAATATCGTTCGCTGTCGGCAAAAGTGGCCGAAGTTTTTAAGGTAAAGCATGAATCTCCTCAAATTTTACTCATTAAAAATGGTCAATGTGTTTATCATGAAAGCCATTTCGCCATTGCTATGGAGGAAATAGTTGAGAATGCACTTTCACATTAATCTACTATTTTTGTAGGAAATTAAAAATATGCTTCATTGGTTGCAGGCCCCTTGGCCTTGGTATGTTTCCGGACCATTAATTGGCTTAATGGTTCCGTTATTGTTATTATTAGGCAATAAAGTTTTTGGCATTTCATCCTCATTAAGGCATGTGTGTGCGGCCTGTTTGCCGGCAAAAATTCCTTTTTTTCAATACAATTGGAAGGCAGAGCAATGGAATCTGTTCTTTGTTGGCGGCATTATCATAGGGGGATGGTTGGCAAGTTCCTACCTAACCAATGGTATGCCCTTAAATGTCAATCCTAATTTAACGGAACAGCTACAAACCTATCAAATACAGGAAAGCAATAGCTGGGTGCCAACGGCAATTTTTAGTTGGGAAGGACTCTTCACCCTTCGCGGATTTATCATGATGGTGATTGGCGGATTTTTAGTGGGATTTGGTACCCGTTATGCCGGTGGTTGTACTTCAGGCCATTCCATAAACGGATTAAGTAATTTACAATTACCCTCGCTAATTGCCACTATTTGCTTCATGGTCGGCGGATTTATTATGGCTAATCTTATTTTACCCTTCATTTTAAAACTTTAAGTGATATGCAAAATATTACTGAGCAATCCTCAACTAATATTATTCACCATACCAATACACTCAATAATACCGATTTTGAGGTAAGGAGTCTTGATGCCATGTGTACTAATGATAGTCAATTAAAACATCCGTGGTGGTATAATTTAAAATATTTGGCAGCAGGTATTTTATTTGGCATTATTTTAATTAAAGCGGAAGTTATTTCCTGGTTCCGCATTCAGGAAATGTTTCACCTGCAAAGTTTTCATATGTATGGGGTAATAGGTTCTGCCGTAGTTACCGGTGCATTGTGTGTTTGGTGCATAAAAAAATGGAAATTAAAAACCATACATGGCGAGCCTGTTCAATTTGTAAAAAAACAATTTAATAAAGGACAGATTTATGGTGGGCTTATTTTTGGTTTAGGTTGGGCTATGACTGGCGCTTGCCCGGGGCCATTGTACGCTTTAATCGGGTCGGGTATAACCGTTATTGCTGTTGTACTGCTAAGCGCAATGGTTGGTACTTGGGTATATGGTGCTGTGCGGGAAAAATTGCCACATTAGTGTTTTCACTATTAACGTAACCAACTATTTTGCATTTAGCCATTTCCGCAAAACCCAGTCGTTTTGTACATCATTACCTAAAATAAATTGTTGTTCACCTACAATTTCAAACCCCATTTTTTGGTAAAATGTAATTGCCGATTTATTCTGCTGCCAGGCAATTAACCAAAGTTGTTCTAAATTTTGTTGTTGAGCCAAATTTTTGGCAAATGCAATAAACTGTTTACCAATTCCTAACTTTTTAAAAGGCTCATTAACATAAAGCCTGGCAATTTCCAAACCATTTGAAAAATGTAAACTATCCGGTTGTGTATGGTAAGATAGTTTACAATAACCTGCAAGATTTTCATTGAGCCAGGCAAAATAAAATTCATTGTTGGGGCTATTCCATTCATTGCGTATAGCTGCTTCATTCATGTGTTTATTTAAATAAAGCTGCATATCCTGTTCGGTATTAAATGCTTGGTAGGTATGGTAAAAAGTAGATTGACTAATTTCTACCAATAATGGTATTTCATCAGCAGTAACTTTTTTTATCATTAAATGCGAAAGCATGGGGACAATCAACAGCAAAATTATTGAAGAAACAACTCATTTAATTATCCGGCAAAAGTGGCATTGGCAGATAAAGGAATATCGGTTACTTGCCCATTTTCGGTTTTAAGCATACGCGAAGGATAACGATTGATAACAATAAAATCGTGCGTTGCCATTATAATGCTGGTACCATAATCTTTTGTAATTTGAAACAGCAACTGCATAATTTCATCACTTGTTTCAGGATCAAGGTTACCGGTAGGTTCATCGGCTAAAATAAGTTTGGGCGAGTTTAATAAAGCACGAGCAATATCAACCCTTTGTTGCTCGCCACCGCTAATTTCATAAGCCATTTTAAAGCCTTTGCTCTTCAAGCCAACCTTATCTAACACATCATTTATTTTTTCATTCATTAAATGTTCATCTTTCCAACCGGTAGCTTTTAAAACAAAACGCAAGTTTTCATAAATATTTCTATCGGTTAATAACTGAAAATCTTGAAAGACTACTCCCAGGTTTCGTCTTAAATATGGAACTTTTTTCCAATTCATTTCTCTAAGATTAAAGCCCACTACGTTACCCTGCCCTTCTTTCAAAGGTAATTCGCCATACAAAGTTTTTAGTAAGCTACTTTTACCCGATCCGGTTTTACCTACCAAGTAAACAAACTCTCCCTTTTCTATTGTAAAATTTACTTGTTGTAAAATAAGTGCCGAACCCTGATAAATATTTGCGTTTGTAAGCGTTACAACCGATTCCATAAAAAATTAATTTTTTATAACAACGTTTAAAATTAAGTAAAATTGAGCAAGCAAAATTGTTAATATGTGTATTCTATGCTGCCGAAGTTGCCTTCAATCACCAAATTATTTTTATTGGCAGCTTCTGTATGACCAATTATAGCTGCATCAATATTGAATTGTTTAGCAATATCAATCATTTTTTGAGCTGCTTTTTCATTGGTAAAAATCTCAAGTCTATGCCCCATATTAAATACCTGAAACATTTCTTTATAATCAGCACCGGAATTTTGTTGTATCAACTGGAATATAGGTGGAATCGGTAATAAATTATTCTTCACCACTTTTAAAGTTTGTGGTAAATATTTCATGCATTTGGTTTGTCCACCGCCGCTGCAATGTATCATTCCGTAAATATCATTGAACTGTTCTTCCAATAATTGCTTTACCAACGGAGCATAGGTTCGGGTGGGTGATAATAATAATTGACCAATGGTATAAGTTTCATTATTGACAACCCATTCATCAGTTAATTTTTTATTGCCAATATACACCACATTTGACGGCAAGCCGGTTTCGTAAGTTTCAGGATATAGTTGAGCATAATGCTTGCTTAACACATCGTGGCGAGCACTGGTTAAACCATTGCTTCCCAATCCACTGTTATAGGTTGTTTCGTATGTAGCTTTACCACTACTGGCAAAACCAACAATTACATTACCGGCACTGATTTTATGATTGGTAATTAACTTTTGCTTAGGCCAGCGTGCTGTAATGGTTCCATTTACTGCAATGGTACGAACCACATCGCCTACATCGGCAGTTTCGCCACCTAAGTAATGAATATGAACACCATGCGCAGCAAGTTGATTGAAAAATGCTTGTGTACCATTAATAATTTGCTCAATTACTGCACCATTAATTAAATGCTTGTTTCTATCAATGGTTGATGCAAAAACCATGTTATTATAAATACCAACACAAAGCAGGTCATCTATATTCATAGCAACTGCATCCTGAGCAATGCCTTTCCAAATATTAACATCGCCGGTTTCTTTCCAATACAAGTAAGCTAAAATAGATTTTGTTCCGGCACCATCGGCATGGCTAACATTAATCATTTGCTCATCACCACCTAAAAAGTCAGGATATATTTTACAAAATGCATGTGCAAATAATCCCTGGTTTAAATGCTTAATGGCCTCATGTATTTCTTCTTTTTGGGCTGAAACGCCGCGCTGCGCATATAATGACATGAAAAAAAATTAATGTGTTGTTTCGGGCAAAGTTAAACAAAGCATCCATACAACAGCAATTGGCTGTTTTTATAGTTATGCTTTACTGTACATTTGCTGTTAAGCCAATAAAATCATTCAATTTTTTTGGCTTTTGCAAACAATACAAAGAACCATGCAGGTACATTATAATATTGATGCATTGCCCCATTTTAAAAATTGCGTAATTACCATCGGCACTTTTGATGGCGTACATATTGGGCATACTACCATTTTGCAACAACTAAAAGAAGAAGCAGCAGCAGTAACCGGCGAAACAGTTGTTATTACCTTTCATCCGCATCCTCGAAAAATTGTGGGCGATGTTCCGGATATTAAAATATTAACCACTTTAGATGAAAAAATTTCATTAATTGAAAAGCAAGATATTGACCATTTAGTAGTAGTGCCATTTAATGAAGCATTTTCGCAACTAAGTGCCGATGCATATATTAAAAATTTTTTAGTAGCAAAATTTAGGCCGCATACCATCATTATCGGGTACGATCATCATTTTGGCCACGATCGCACCGGCAATTTTAGTTTATTGGAAACGTATGGTAAAGCCATGGGATTTTTAGTAAAAGAAATTCCTGTTCAAGTAATTGAAACAGCAGCCATCAGTTCAACCCGCATTCGGAAAGCATTGTTACAAAATGATATTGCTACAGCCAGCCATTTATTGGGTTATGATTATTTTTTTTCAGGAACCATTATTTCCGGCGATAAAATTGGAAGAACCATTGGCTACCCCACGGCCAATATTCAACTCAATAACACCGACAAATTAGTACCCGGCGATGGGGTTTACGCGGTGTATTGTTCGGTAAATGCCGGTAAAAATAATTTATCTGCTTATTCCTCATTAAAAGGGATGATGTACATTGGAAGTCGACCCGTTGTAAATGGAAAACGCAGAGTAATTGAAGTAAATATTTTTGATTTTAATGAAGATATTTACGAATGTACGATGCAGGTTACGCTAAAAGCGTTTATTCGTGGGGATATGCCATTAACTAGTTTACAAGCTTTGCAACAACAATTAGCATTAGATAAACAAGCCGTATTAAGCCAATTGGTTTAATACAAATCATGCATTAAAAAATAATTTTAGCAGTTAATTCCTTTAATAAATCGGCAGCGGAACTGCCGGCATCGTTAATACCAATACTTTTTAAATTGTATTCATGCAGCAACAATAGTATTTGTTGTGTTTTTTGATGCGAATAATTTTTAACTGCAGCCATATGGTCGGCAATGGCAGTGGGATGATTACTGCCAATAATGGTTACCGGATTTTTACTGCTGCCTTCTGCATGCAGCATTAATACACGGCAAAAGAAATTATGAATGGCAGGTAAAACTAATTGTAACGGACCAGCCTTGGGGTTGGCATCAAAGTATTGAATTATTTTTATGGCTTTAGCCATGTTTTTATGTGCAATGGCACTTTGCAATTCAAATACATTAAACTCCTTACTTATTCCTACATAGGTTTCAACATCATCATCCGTAATTTCTTTTTTCCCTTTTAAGTTTAGGGTTAATTTTTCAATTTCGTTGTATAAGCGACTTAAATCATTACCAATAGCATCAACCAATAAACCCAAGGCTTTGGGTTGAATAGAGTAACCTAATGATTGGGCCGTTTGCTTTACCCATGCAGGCAATTCATTTTCATATAGCCGACGGGTAGTTAGTAATTCGTGTTTTTGTTTTAACAGTTTGGCCAGTTTCAAGCGGCCATCTAATTTTTTTTCTTTATATCCAATTATTAAAATGGTAGTGTTAGATGGATTTTCAATATAGGCTTCCAATTTTTCAATATCCTTCATTTGTTGGGCTTCTTTCAACAACACTACTTGTTTATCGGCAAACATGGGATAACGCCTGCAGGCATTAATTAATTGAGCCCAATCTGTATCACGCCCGTAGAGTATGGTTAAATTAAATTCCTTTTCTGTTTCGGAAAGCAAGTTGCTTTCAGCATATTGCATTAAATGGTCAATGTAATAAGTTTCCTCCCCTTCCAGCCAATAAATAGGTTTAAAAACTTTCTTTTGCCAGTCGGCCAAAATTTTTTCATAACTCATACCGGCAAAAATAAGTAGTGATTAGTGTATTGGCATACAATGCTGAAAATGTTAAAAACAACAACTTTCTCACCACTTTTAATTCACAACCACAACCCTACTTTCAGGTAAAGCAGGCAGGTTTAAAAATTTTAGAATAATGTTAGCAGTTACCACTACATCGCGTTCACAATAGTGCACTATGCGGGGCAAGTCATTGTCTTTATAATAAACATCCTGCACCATACTGCCATCAATATCTGTTTTAGAGGTAGGAATTTGTAATACTTCAGCCAATAAATCTAATGAAACATAATTTTTGTTATCCCCAAATTTCCACCAATTTAAAGTATCCATCATTCGTACTTCCCAAGGTTTTCTATCATGCAATTGCAAACATTCCGGTAAAGGCAAACCATTAATAATTAAACGTCGGCAAATGTAGGGTATATCAAATTCCTTAATATTATGTCCGGCAAAGGTAAACCCATGATGAATTTGGCTCATTTTAGTACATAAAGCAGAAAAAGTTTTTAATATTTCTGTTTCATTATGCCCATATATACTTTTTACTTTTAAACAAATTTCCCTGGCCTCATTTTCATAAAAAAAAGCGGTTGAAATGCAAATAATTTTACCAAATTCAGCCAATATTCCGCCCCTTAAACGATAACTTTCTTCCGGTGAAATATTTTCTGGCACGGTTTTAGAAATTTTATTCCACCATAACGACTGAACCCTTTCCGAAAGCTGATGAAAGTCGGCATACTGTGGAACGGTTTCAATATCCAATACCAATAAATTACTAATTTGCATGAATTTAATTTTAAATAAATAGCACCTTAAAGTTATGTTGAACGAACCATTAGACCATCAACCCAAGCAGAAAAAAGATAAACGCAACTTAGTTTACAGCCTATTTGTGGTGTTGTTATTAGGTACTTGGGCATATATTATTTATGATAAAAGTGTTACCACCCACTCAAAAGAACAATTGCAAACCCAAATAAATGCCATTGACAGTTCAAGGGCAGAGCTAAAGTTGGAATTTAATGCCACTTCGGCCCGATTAGACTCATTAACCGGCAAGCATATTCAGTTAATTGATAAACTGGCCGATAAAAACAAAACCATTCAACATTTAAAAAATACAATTGCCGGACTGCTGCAAAAACAAAATATTACAGCCACACAATTATTAGAAGCCAGAAAAATGATTGATGAATTGAATGGCAAAGTGAATGATTTGTATAATGAACTGGCTTTGCTGCAAAATAAAAATCAAGCATTAACATTAGCTAATGAGCAGTTAAATAATGAAAAATTACAATTACAAGACACATTGAATAAAACTGTAGCATACAATCAATATGTTACCAATGAGGCTTCAACACTGCATGCTTCAAACTTTAGCATAGAAGCATTAAAAGTGCATAATAATGGCAAAGAAAAAATGATTACGGTAGCCAAAAAAACAGATTTATTACGCATAAGTTTTGATTTAGATGCTAACCGAATTGCACCCAGCGGTGAAAAAGAACTGTTTATTTGCATTGTAAGCCCTGATGGTAAAATTATAACTTCGGGCAATACCATAACTACCCGATTAGATGGTACAATACCTTATACAACCAAAGTAACCGTACAATATGAACAAGGTAAAACAGCTTCGGTAAACATTAACTGGCGTAACAACGGCAATTATGAACCCGGTGATTATACCATTATTGTTTATCAAAATGGGTACAAAATTGGGCAAGGATCCATATTACTTAAAAAAAGCGGCATATTCGGCTAAAAATTCCCAAAAAACATCAATAAATAAGTATTTTTAAAAATTAATATTTTTTATATTATAATAATACACAAACAAAGATTATTTTAGTACTGTAAAACATACAACTATGAGTTATACAACACCAACAGAAAACCCGCAAAAACAATCTTCATCAGGAAGAGACAATCGTAAAACTTTTTATGGCATATTAATAGCCGCATTGGTATTAACCTGGGGTTATATTATTTACGATAAAAGCAAAACAAAAGAAATTATTACACAAAAAGACACCCAAATTACAACGGCATTAACTGCCAAAGATTCATTACAGGTTTTATTTAATGATGCCTCTGCAAAAGCAGATTCATTAACCGGAAGTAATGTAAAATTACAAGGTGCTTTAGCTGAAAAAAACAATGAAATTCTAAAGCTAAAGTCAAACATCAGAAGCATTTTAAATAAAAAGAATGCCACAGAAGAAGAGTTAAAACAGGCCAAAGCCATGATTGCTGAATTAAATGCAAAAATTGACAGCCTGTTTGCTGAAATACAACAGTTAAAAGGAGAAAATCAACAATTAACTGCTGCCAATCAACAGTTAACTACTGAAAAAACACAATTAACCAATCAAAACACCGAGTTACAAAGCAACCTTACCAAAACACAAACAGAAAAAGCGAATATAGAGGACATTGCTTCTACTTTACATGCTTCCAACATTCAGGTAAAAGCTGTTATTGTGAAAAAAAGCGGTAAAGAAGTTAGCACCAACAATGCAAAACGTGCAGATATGTTTGTTATTACCTGCAATATTGATGAGAACAGAATTACACCAAGCGGTAAAAAAACCTTGTATGTATGTGTAACCAATCCCGATGGAACCCCATCAGGCACAGAAGGTACATTTAAATTACGTGATGGCAGTGATAAAGCTTATTCAAATGCAGTTGAAGTAAATTATGAACAAGGCAAAACCTTACCCGTAAGTTTTAATTGGAAACCCGGAAGCAAATTCACCGGTGGTAATTATAAAATTGAAATATACAACAACGGATTTAAAATTGGTGAAGCCCAAAAAACCTTGAATAAAGGAGGATTTTTAGGCCTCTAAATAATTAGCCACTCAACTAAGAACACAACCGCCTCACATTATATTGGGGCGGTTTTTCTTTTTATTACATACAGATATTAACATACAGATAGCAAAAAAATAAACAACCAAAAGTATTCATAAGTATATTGCACCTATGGCAAAAAAAGTGAAACAATCGAAACAAAAAAAAGAAGAACCGATTATATTGGTTACCAACGATGATAGCATTGGCGCACCGGGAATAAAAGCATTGGTTGAAGCAGTAATGGACTTAGGAAGAATTGTAGTAGTAGCACCCGATAAGCCGCAAAGCGGAATGGGACATGCCATAACCATAGGCCACCCACTTCGGTTACAAAAAGTGGCATTTATTGATGGCGTTGAAGCATACACCTGTAATGGAACTCCCGTTGATTGCGTGAAACTGGCTGTTGACAAAATTTTACACCGTAAACCCGATATTTGTTTAAGTGGCATTAACCATGGCGCAAACCATAGTATTAATGTAATTTATAGTGGTACTATGAGTGCCGCTATGGAAGCAGCTATTGAAAGCATTCCTTCTGCCGGTTTTTCGTTATTAGACTATAGCATGGAAGCTGATTTTACAGCAGCCAAAATATATGTTAGAAAAATTACAGAACAACTACTAAAAAGAAAGCTACCCAAACACTTACTATTTAATGTAAATATTCCTGCATTAGATGCAGGCTTAATTAAAGGGATTAAAGTTTGCAGACAAGCTTATGCTAAGTATGAGGAAGATTTTATTGAACGTACAGACCCACATGGCAGAAAATATTATTGGCTTACCGGCGATTTTTTGAACTTTGACAAAGGAAAAGATACCGATGTGTGGGCACTGAACAATCATTATGTAAGCTTGGTTCCCGTAACCTTCGATTTAACTGATTATGCTTTAAAAAAAGAATTAGAAACCAACTGGGACTTATAATGTTTTTACAAAAAGATAATACAAAACTGGGTATAATATTAGGCTTGTTAGCGCCATTAGCCGGCATATTTGGCTTTTATTTATGGCGGTTTCAACGTTTAACCATTACAGAATTTATTCAATATTTAGGCATTGAAAAACATTTAATTACTGCCATGTTAAGCTTTGCTTTATTGGCCAATGCTATTGTATTTACGCTATACATCAATACAAGAAAAGATAAAACAGCTAAAGGCATTTTTGTTGTAACCGTAATTTATGCTATTGGTGTATTACTATTAAAACTGTTTTATTAATAAAAAAGTTTGTACACAACAACGTTTTAAAATGTTGCAACTACAGTCACAATTGCCTGCACACTTAATAAATAAAAAAAGTATTAATGATGTAAAAATTTATCTAAGCCTATTGAATTAATTTGTCTTCATTAATACAAGTTTAACCTTTTAGCAAATTTGTATATAACAGTTTGCAAAAAAAAGCAACCTTTTGCAAGATTGCTTTTTAAATATATGCGTTTGTCGGCTTGCCTACCAACAGTTCGAACTTTTTAGAGAGTTTAACC